>WLWS01000008.1 GCA_012103475.1 Gammaproteobacteria bacterium
GTCATAGCAGACGGTCATACTGCGCCGGGTGTCAATGCTGCTTTGCGGGCCGGTGCTGATATTGTTGATACGGTGCCATGGCCGGATAAAGAGAGCTGGAGATTGCTGAAAAAAACCGGGGCTTATTTTGTTCCTCATCTTTATGCCTTTGAGGTTTCGTTCGACGATATTGACGAGTCTTTACTCAGCGGCAACAATCAGTGGATATAAGAACCTGTTTTACAACGATTCCTGTCAGTAAGAGACAATCCCTATTCTGTCGTTGAAGCACATAGGCGAGGCGTAAACATCGCCTTTGGTTCTGACACCGGGGTGATTGAACATGGTGATAATGCCTATGAGTTTGCAGAATTGGTCAAGGCCGGCTTATCACCGGCACAGGCACTGATATCGGCGACTAGTAATGCCGCAGAGGCGCTTGGTTTGAAGGCCAGCCTTGGCAAATTGGAAGTGGGATATGCGGCGGATATCATTGCAGTCGCGAAATCGCCGCTTTCTGATATAGAGGAAATGAAAAAAGTTGTATTTGTGATGCGAGATGGAGTCGTATACAAAAGGTTAGTAAATTAATAAACGAAGATCAGTCTGATTATATCTCTGTATGGGAATCAGGACTGAATAATATATACATACGGAATTATTCGGCTATGAATAAAAATACAAACACAATTTTTACACACCGACGTTCTCTGCTCAAATACCTTGCATCATCACCCTTATTTTGTAGCGCCATCCTCGGGTCACTAACAGGGAGTCTATCTGCAAAAGATAACACGGCACTGTTAAAGGCGGATATTGAAAGACTAATCAAAACAACTGATGAAGCTATTAATCTTTTTGATTTTCAGCGTGTCGCAAGTCATAGCATACCGACATCTCATTATGGCTACCTGACCACAGGTGTCGATGATGATGTGACCAAAAATAGTAATCATGAGTCTTACAGTAATTATTATTTGCGACCAAGACGACTTATTGATGTTAGAAAAATCGACACAGGGATAGAACTGTTTGGCGAACATTACGCATCGCCCATTTTTCTTTCACCAGTGGCCTCTCAAAAGGCCTTTCATGCAGACGGCGAATTGGCAACGGCTAGAGCCGTCAGAAAAATGAATTTCCCCATGCTATTGTCTACCATCACATCGACTTCCATCGAGGAGGTCAATGCGGCCCTGGGCAGGCCTGCGATATACCAGCTTTACCCAACACCCAGGTGGAATATAACTAAACAAATCCTGCGTCGCGTGGAAGCGGCTGGTACCGGGGTAGTGGTGTTGACGGTCGATGTGCCCATATCGAACAGGGAAACCTTCAAAAGATTGGTCAGGCAGGATGATCGGGACTGTAGCGCGTGTCATCAGGGAATCGATGAAGATTTAAGTCGAAAGCCGATGTTTCGAGGTACAGGTATGTCGGGGATGGCGGATATGGATTTAATGTTCATTGACTGGGATTTTGTTAAACGACTCAAGGACGAAACCAATATGAAGTTAGTATTAAAAGGGATAGTTACCTGGGAAGATGCTGAGCTTTGCCTAAAAAACGGTATAGACGGAATCGTCGTATCTAATCATGGCGGACGAGCGGAAGAAAGTGGTAGAGGTACTATCGATAGCCTGGCTGAAATCATGCCGATCATTGGTAACAAGATCCCGGTTCTGATAGATGGCGGGGTTAGACGCGGCACTGATGTTTTTAAGGCTTTGGCGATGGGGGCTTCAGCAGTGGGAATTGGTCGACCATATCTCTGGGGCCTGGGTTCATTTGGTCAGCCTGGTGTTGAAAAAGTCCTGGAACTATTGCAAAAAGAACTTGAAATTACGATGCAACTTGCCGGGGCAACAAGCATTGAAAAAATCCAGCGATCTCATATTGGAATTAGCTAAACGACTCATATCAAATATTTTGGGTTCGTGAAAAGCTGATACCTGGGACTGCAAGAATAGTGAACCTACACATCAAAAATCACACGACTACTCTAAAACATCGTCTCGCTCAAGCAAACGACGAGCCCGCTATCATCAGGCTTATGCATGCCTCGATTGCAGAGAACATGAAGTCATTTCTTACACCTGCAGAGATAGTTGCGGCACAGGAGACCATGGGTCTTGATCGTAGTCTGTTGGAGGATCAGACCTATTTCGTGATTGAGACACTGCACGATGATGAAACTGTCATGGTGGGTTGCGGTGGTTGGGGGAAACGTAAGACACTTTATGGCAGCGACCAAACAGTTGGTCGAGATGACAGCCTTAGTGATCCAACAGTAGATGCCGCGCGTATTCGTGCGATGTACACACACCCGGATTGGATTCGTCGCGGTATTGGAACATTGTTACTTGATCTTGGTGAGGCGGCTGCGCGAGAGGCTGGTTTCAAAACAATAGAACTTGGTTCAACCCTTGCCGGAGAGCCGCTTTACCTGGATAGAGGTTATGTGGAGATAGAACGTGAAACGCAAATCGCCGCAAATGGCTCTGATAATGTCATTATAAAAATGAGTAAGAGCCTATAAGCTAATCCTCATCACCAATTATTATCTTCCACCCACTGGCAGCGTTAATGTTGGACCGTCATATTTTGTCTGACCTGCCTGTAGATCAAATAATTGTCGTAGCAATATAAACGTAGATTTGGATTTTAAATCGGCATCATCAATGTAGAACCAATTACCACGATAGAAAGTGGCGATGTAGGCATTGGGTGGTCTTTCAGAAGCTGATTTCACATTGAACATTTTTCCGGCAGGCGTACTTCCCCAATCAAAACTACCTCCGTCTATTGCAGATGTCACCGTAATAAGACCCGCTGTTCGGTGATGATATGGGACTTCTACATTCTGTGATAAATAATAGAGTAGGCTCGACATGGAACGTGGACGTACAGTCCATTCTGTCTTTTCCAATTTGAGGAAATCCGTATTTAACTTGAAAGTAGCAAGAGTTCGATCAAGTTGGAGCAGCGTATACACCTGATCGATTTCATGTTTGAAATCTACATCATCAGAGATAAGCTTGATAACAATATTGTTAGTGTCCGCATTCTTTTGTGCACCGATTTCTATCAGACGATTATTTTGTAATGTTCGTAACAATTCCAGGAGCTGGCTGAAATCACGATAATCCGGCTCGTTTTCAGGCGTGGGGCCAGATGCCGTTGGTGCGTTATAGAGATCGTTAACCCGTTCGAGGCAAAGACCAAATACACGACTGATACTCCACCCCGACTGAGTCAACACAAGGATAGACTCCAATTGCAGAGGGCTGAGGATGCTTTTCAGAAGATTTTCGCCCTGTAATGGCGTATAGGAAATGGTCGGGTTATCAGCATAGGAGATACCAACGCTTGGACTGAGCGAATCGCTGCCACCGAGACTGACATTTGCACCGACACCGGCATTGCCAGCTAATGAGAGGCTGGCCGTGACACTTCCGATTTCCAGAAAAAACGGCACGTCACGATAGCGAATGCGTACAAGGTTTTGTAGCATCTGCTCGTTAACCGAACTAACAATAGCCTCATTGTAGGCAGGATGAGTACGTTCTAGCGCGCGAGGGCCGAAACTAGATTGACAACCACTTAGTACTGCGCCAATAGCACAGACAATAAATATCAATAATTTTTGCATACGGTCAAATATACCAGAGGAAAGCCTTAAGCTGAAAGAATCAGTAAATAGTTTTAAATATGAGAATTAACATCTTCTACATGGCAAACTATCCAATATCGAACCTATTATTGTAGAAAAAAGTGATGCGATATTTAATGAACAAACCTGAGATGAAATCAATACAGAATCTCAAGCGGATAATGATGAATGGCATATGGCATATATCCAAGTTATATGGATTTCACCCGCATGGATAAGCTTGCTGTTATAACTGGTGCTACCAGTGGTATTGGTGCTGAATTTGCCCGACAGCTGGCGGCGACGCATAAAGTCCTGTGGTTGATTGGTCGACGTGAACAAAAATTAAATCAATTAGCAGAGAGCTTGCATGCTCAATATGGCAGTGAGACGCATGTGATGATTATGGACTTGTCCGATGAATCCGTTATTGAACAACTTGCACAACAATTAGAAGAACAAGCGCAGCTCAGCATACTGGTAAACAATGCCGGTTATGCTGAAGATGGGGAATATCACAAGATGGATTGGCACTTGCATCAGGACATCATGAATGTGCATGTGACTGCAACGCTAAAACTAAGTCATGCAGCTTTAAAGGTCATGTCTGAAAGTAATCTGGGGACGATTATCAATGTTTCCTCGGTAGCATCTTTTTTACCCACACCCAGTAGTCCACTTTATGGACCGACCAAGGCATTTATTCGAAGCTTCTCAGAAAGCCTGGCGTTGAAATACGAAGATAGAAATATAAAAATACAGGCACTTTGCCCGGGTTTCACGACTACAGACTTTCATGAAAAGATTGGCCTGGACCCAGATAGCTTTTACAAAGATCGAGGGATCATGCGTTCATGGTCTTCAGAGTTTGTCGTAAAAAAATCATTGCTGGACGTTGAGAAAGGCAAAATCGTGTCGATCCCAGGGTGGAACTACAAGTTAGTGGTTATGTTGGTTCGTCTTCTGCCAATCAGTTGGATACTAAAGATGATCTCCGGGCAGGAAGCAAGTCATCGCTATTCAAAATGAGTGCTCGTAAATTTTAATTCAACTTCGTTTATGCAGATTTCTCAATGATAAATTTCGCCAGCACTAATGCATCTTCTGGATCCATACGACCAATGGGAGAACTGGCATAGGATGAAGCTAGTACCATGCCGGAATTTGTCATGAAAAATTCACTGGGTTGTATAAAGTTCCTGTCCTCATCCCACCATGCGCCAATCTTGTTCCCCATTTCACGCGTAATGCCACAGGCAACGGGGAATCCAATATCAGTAGAAATTTCGGCCAATTTATCCTCCGAATCCACACTACCAGCAATAATACTAACCCCAAGCTCCGCCAGAGCTTCTCGTTGTTGTTCAAAGCCGACTAACTGACGGCGGCAGAAGGGTCACCAATGACCGCGATAAAAAAGCACAAATGCGTAAGGTGTATCAATTTCGCTGGGAATGGAAAGCTTACCTCCACCCGCTATCGATAGTTCGATTTCAGGAAACTGCCCACCTTTGTCTATTTTTTTACCCATATCATTTTCCATTTTATGATGGTGTTGTTAATCATACACCTGCTGACTACGAAGCACGAACCTTAAAGGAACGAATATTCTTAAGCTAAAACGCAAGATCTAATGCTATCTGCATCTCCTTGAAGCGCCATTTATCGTCATCACCCTGTACTATTTGTGTCAGGTAAAGACCGCTGCTGCGTACATTCAGTTCACCTTCATCAACTACCAGCAAGGTCAAAATGGCAGTGGCTTCAACTTCATTATCATTGACTGGTTTGAGTCGCAGATTACTGATCACGTGTCGTCGCACATCGGTCTGAGCCTTGGCAGCTCCGGAAAGAGTTTCTGCAACGATTTCACGGCCAAGCAGAGGGCCCATTACCTGTTCTCCAGCGATGCTGACTGACACATTCACATCTTCGGTAAAATAGTCTTCAAACCCATCCCATTCTCCAGTGTCCAGGGGCCAGGCATAATCTGCAAATAATTGTTCGATTGCGTCGCGGCTGCTCATCGGCTTTGTCCTAATTGTTATTATTGAGAAGCCCGATTATAGCGAATTTCCGGTGACAGTTTACTTAATTCAGAAATTACGGTCAGGCTGCGATTAATTAAGTAAACTATCCCCGGAACTTATGAACAGGATTAAGACTATGTTATTAAGAGTCATTGCAATCTCCTCGCTTCTCTTTTTCTCCACTAATGCCGTAACAGCAGATACTGATGTGGAATATTTTCGATCCAAGACTTTCGTCGAAAAGAAACTACCACTTTCTGAGGCAGTCCGAGTAGGCAACTTGTTATTTGTATCAGGGAACTTGGGTATCGATTTTTCCAAAGCAGGTCTGGACTTGGTCCCGGGCGGTCTCGTTGCCGAAACAAAACAGACGATGCTTAATATTGAGAATACATTAAAAGGTAGTGGCTCGTCACTCGATAAGCTTGTGAAGTGCACACTGTACATGGCGAATATTGATGAATGGCCAGAGCTAAATAAAATCTGGCCGTCGTTTTTCAATGAAAACTTTCCAACCAGAACTGCGATTGAAGTGGGCAGATTGTGGAGAGGTGCTGCTATTGAAATCACCTGTATTGCCTATGTCGATTAACACTTTCTGTACGAACATGACATGATTAGGTGAAACGTAAGATGTACCTTAGGTAAATAAAAAATGATTAATTTC
This sequence comes from Gammaproteobacteria bacterium, assembly GCA_012103475.1. Taxonomy (GTDB): domain Bacteria; phylum Pseudomonadota; class Gammaproteobacteria; order Eutrophobiales; family Eutrophobiaceae; genus WLWS01. The sequence continues at coordinate 6,329 of WLWS01000008.1, forward strand.
ACACGCAGAAAGTTTTTAGGATCATCTCTGGCCTTGCCCCTTGGTTTCAGTCTTGCAACAACATCTTCATCTGCATGGGCAAAGAATATGGCGGGCAAGCCGGATAGTATTATTGTCGGTGGTAATTTGTTGACTATGGATTCATCACGACCTCGGGCAGAAGCTATGGCCATAGCCGGTGATCACATTCTGGCCGTTGGGTCGAATGAGGATATACGTAATCTCGCAGGACCGAATACAACAGTGATTGATGCGACTGGTATGACGGTGACACCGGGCTTCATTGATGCACATAGTCATCCCTTGCTGGCACAGGAGGCAATTGGTGCGAACGTCAATTTGCCGCGCATAGCGGATGTCAAAGCAGCGCTTGCGCGAAAAGCTGCGGATACGCCAAAAGGGCATTGGGTACGCGGTGTGATGTATGACGATACCAAGTTCGAAGACGGGCGCGCACTGAATCGCAGGGATATAGATGAAGCTGTACCTGATCATCCGGTCTATGTTCAACATCGGGGAGGACACACAGCTGTTGTTAATTCGAAAGCATTCGAAATCGCTGGTATTACGATGGACACGCCCGATCCAGCGGGTGGTAAGTTTTATCGGGATCAAGGCGAGTTCACTGGCAAGGTCGCGGAACATGCAACTGAAGCATTTCTAGCTTTTGGTACCTGGCCGGTGATGGATCGAAAGTTATGGCAAACGAGCGTGGCTCTTTCTACCCGAAACATGGCGGCAGCAGGACTAACTTCCACCACTGACTCATTCGGCGGGTTTCCGGGTTTTGCTGACAATCACGAGGATTTGACCGCCTATCAGGATGCCCGTGCTGCTGAAGAACTGTATTTGCGTATTTCCTATATGCCGGCAGGTAAGAGCGAGATATTCAAAGGCTTGAAACAAGCTGGTATTACCTCTGGCTTCGGTGATGACATGCTCCGAATTGGCGCGGTCAAATACGGTGCCGATGGATCTGCCTCTGAACGTACGATGCGAATGAGTACACCCTATAAAGATCGTCCGGATGATTACGGCATATTGACCATGAGTCAGCAAGAGATTGACGATGCCGTTGATGACGCTGTTGCGCATGGTTTTAGGATAGGAATACATGCTAACGGGGACGTCACCATTAATATGGTGCTTAATGCCTATGAGCGAGTATTAAAAAACTGGCAAGGTCCTAACCCACGTTTTCGTATAGAACATTGTTCATTGGTTAACCCGCAAATACTTTCACGGATCAAGGCAACAGGTGCCATTCCCACACCTTTTTATACCTATGCACATTTCCATGGCAACAAATGGCCGGAATACGGACACGAAAAGATGCAATGGATGTTTGCCCATCGTAGTTTTCTCGATGCAGGCATTCCCGTCGCGCCAGCATCGGACTTCACGCCGGGTCCTTATGAGCCGATGATGGCTATTCAGAGTATGGTTACACGCAAAGATGTTAAAGGCAGGGTCTGGGGTCCGAAGCAACGTATCAGCGTCTCTGAAGCGCTAGGTATTTGCACAATGAATGGCGCTTATGCTTCTTTCGAAGAAAATAGTAAAGGCTCTCTGAGCGCAGGTAAACTCGCGGATTACGTTATCCTCGAAAAGGATCCACATGAAGTCGATGCAGATAGCATCAAAGAGATTAAAGTTTTACGAACGGTACTCGGAGGACGAGTGACTCATGAGGCATAGACGTCTTTGCCCCTTAGTTAGTACTTAAGTCAATTGTAAGTTTTGTGCTCGTTTATTTTCCAAAATTCTGCTTCAGATAGGACACCATTGTATTCAATTGGTCATCACTAATGTTCATACTGTTTCTTCTAAGCATGTCCTTTACGTAACCTCTCCATTCTTTATCTCCCCTGCGAGTGGCGACAACTCGACCAAGGTCGTGACACATCATGCAATATCCCTCTATCAGGTTTTTACCTTTGGCGTCGGGCAGTACAATATTCTCACTACTTATTAACCCATCTTTACTAAGCGGCGAATCGAAGGGTAAAACACCTGTTCGCATTGGATCAGAGGCATCAGGCCCATGTTGTTGGTATAAGTAATCGATCACCAATTCCATTTCTTCAATGTCTAATTGTGCTCCCGTGATTACCATCTTGTGCACGGTATCTTCCCATCCTGCTCGACCGTTGCGTGTCTGTTCTATCTGCGCCAGGCCGTGACATTGTACACATGCCGCTTCATACAATCGTCGACCTGCATTTTCATCGGCACGAACAGAGGAAAAACCGGCTGACAACAGTATAAAAAGGCATGTAGTTCTCACTACCAGCTTATAAGCGCTAGAATTTTTCACGAGTCTAATCAAACCTTTCGTTTTCTTGTTGCTGCAATGGAATACTCCGGATGCCAGGTGGAATTTGCAAGATTACCCGTGCGTTCAACGTGCATATCAAGTAAGTAAGGTTGACCATCCCGGGTAGCCTTTATCGCGCGTTTTATAGCAGCGTTAATCTGAGCCGGTAAAGCGACTACTTCACCTTCCACATCAAAGCCTGCTGCAAGTTTGACATAATCGACATCAGGCTCGCCCAGATAACAGACCATGTCACGTCCGGTTTCATATGAACGACCACGGCGAGACATAATACGATTGCGTTCATTGTTATAACTTTGATTATTCATCACAATAATTATCACCGGTGCCTTGTACCTGGAATATGACCATAGCGGTTGTGGACCGCTAAACAGAAAGGTACCGTCTGACACCAGGCTCACAACCTGTTTGTCCGGCAGAGCAAGCTTGACCCCAAAGGCTGCGGGCAAGCCCCAACCTAAAGTGAAGCCGGTATTAAAATAAAAATCTTTCTCATCCGGGCCATAGCTTAGGTAATTATCAATTGGCCAGGAGTAAGTATCATTATCGGAAACGATGACACTGTCTTTTTCCAGCAGCTCCTCCAATTCAAGGACTACGCGTTCAGCACTGATTGGATCATTATTCCATTTCTTCCTGGCAATCGACTGGTAGACCTCTTCATTTTTCAGTTTGAATATTTTTGCCTGTTCAAGACGTTCGTTTGCAACTCTTTTAAGTTTACGTGAAGAGGATTGACTTTTGATTTCTTCAATCAAATCGACGATGGCCAGTTTTAAGTCGGCAACAATGGACAAGTTTGTGGGATACACACGCGCCAGATTTTCAGCATCCAGTCTTACCTGCACTAGTTTGACATGAGACTCAATTCTGAATTGCGAACCCGCAAGCGGCATGCGTGAACCGAGGTTAAGTAGTACATCAACCTTTGATGGAAAACGGGCAGTGGCGCTATAAATACCGTAATACAAAGGGTGCTTATTGGGAAAATGTTTGGACCAGGAAGCAGACCAGTCCTTTACCACAGAGACACCCAGTAGCTCAGCTAACTCCAGTAGCTCAGTCTCAGCCTGACAATAACGGATTTCATCTCCGCTAAGGATAAGAGGGTTATCCGCACTTAGAATTAGTTTTGCTGCGTTTTTAATATCATCTGCCGACGGTCTAATCTGCATCGCGATGGAGAATTTCTCCTGCTCGATCACGGCTGCTTCGGTCTTAGTTGATAAGTGATCGGAAGGAGTGGCGAGGAACACCGGTCCACAGGGTTTTGTCGAGGCAAATTTCTGCCCACGGCGAACTATTTCCGGAATCTTCTTTGCCGACTGAATAGACCAATGCCACTTGGTCATAGTCTGGGTCATGGAAGTCATATGGTCCATCGCTTCAAAGCCGTCCTGCGCCAGCATCGCTACGCTGACGTCATCGGTGATGATCAGCATTGGGGTGTAATCTTTCCAGGCATTGAACATCATTGACATGGCATTGGGGATACCGGGGCGGGATATGATCACACAGGGCGTCTCGCCCGTAGCTTTGGCGTAGCCATCTGCCATTGCCACTAATGCGCCCTCATGAATAGATTTTATAATCTGGATATCGCTTTCATCCACCAGCGCATCAAAAATAGGCGCTTCGCCTGATGAAGGATTAACAAACAGAAATTTATGACCGGAAGCCTTTAGTTGTTCTACAAGTAACTTACCGCCAGTACCGCTGACTCGCTTTGCCCATGCAGGTAGGGGCTTCGTCTCACTTTTTCGTGAAACAAAAGGTGCAAATTCTTTTGCAACAGAATTTGCCGCAGCTGTGCTCAGCCCAATGGCACTCAACGTTGTTAAAAATTGACGCCTGGAAATACCGTTATCGACGTAATTCTTGATAAGCCCTTTAATATCATTCTTATCAGACATAGGTTCTTCCGATTATCGATTATGAACGATGCAATATTACAAACGGTACTTAATCGCGCTACGCAGTCTGGCCAGCACTGGCGAGTTCTTTTTCAGGTAATTCTGGGTAGGCCCCTAGCATTGAAGTGAGGAAACATGCGAAGAGCGCAAGACCGGACATGATCCAAAGTATTATTGTGTACTCTCCAGTGATGTCATGGCAGTAACCCATGGCTACCGAACCGATGGCGGCGCCCAATTCGAATGCTGAGAAAAGAAAACCGAAAATCAGACCGTAACTTAGCAAGCCTGAATAACGACTTGTTAAATACCCCATCACATCAAATTCAGCACCAATGGCCATGCCAACAAGAATAATAGCAAGAAAAACTATCGGGCCACTGACACCGCTGGCGAGGATAGCTACGCCAATTGCCGGACCAATCATAAAAGCGATAGAGACATGGGGTGCAAAAAAACGATCCATCAGATAACCGGCAAACACCCGTCCGAAAATGAGAGACAATCCCAGGAAAGCCTGACCTTGCGCAGCCTTGGATGGTTCAAAACCACGTTCCACCAGCATAGGAATAAGATGCACAATAATTGATGTCACGACCATACCAATACAAAGAAAGATACCAATCATTAGCCAGAAGGACTTTTGCCTGATCGTCTCCTGCACTGTATAGCCTATGAGAAGAGTGTTCGTTTTAGTTTCGTTGGTGACAGGGTCACCATCAGATCTCAAACCCATCTGTTCTGGTGAGTTGCGCAGAAAGAAAAACAACATCGGGAAACCTATAAAAACGACCAGGGCACCAAGACCAAAATAGGCAACTCGCCATCCGTAAGCGCTGATCAGCGCCTGCGCAAAGGGAGGCATCAGAGCCGCGCCAAAACCAACACCAGCAAGGCCCAGACCAAGGGCGATGCCGCGCTTTCTATCAAACCACTTTACAATGACTTTGGAATAACTAAGTGGCGTGGCAGCACAACCGAGAACCGCAACAAGAAACCAGATGCCATAAAAATGCCAGAGGTTACTACTCAGGAAAAATAAACTGGCAGTCAACAAACCAAGCATCAAAGAGGAGGGCAGTAATATCTTCCTGACACCATGCTTATCCACCAGGAAACCAAGTATAGGAGCCATTGCGATTCCAGTCAGGTTGATAACGGCAAGGGCCAGAGATATTTCGCCACGCTGCCATCCGAATTCAAGCTCGAGTGGCTTTATAAAGGCACCGAAAGAAAATATACCGATAGCAGCCCAGCCAGTAGCCAGACCTATTATTGATACTCCTACAATTTTCCAACCGTAAAAAAGTTTATTCGTGCTCATGGTTGATTCCCCGAAAGTGCTTTATCTTGTTGTTGGAAGCAAAAATAGTATATATGCTTTAGGCAATTATTCGCCTATATGGATATCGAAGTCCAATCTTTTCGTTTATCCAGCCCAACATCGAGGAGACTTTTATGCTGACTCTCTACCATCACTGGGATTCTGTATGCTCATTCAAAGTGCGCATGTGTTTAATCGAGAAAAATCTCGAGCATGAGAGTCACGTAGTCGATCTAATTCAATTCAACAACTTGCAGCCAGAATATCTTGCACTGAATCCAAACGGCGTAGTACCAACATTGAAGGATGATGAGAACATTATTATTGAATCGACCATCATCAATGAATACCTGGATGACAAGTACAATACACCTTCATTTATCCCTGCGGATCCTGTTGCACGGGCAAAGATGCGTACTTTGGTTAAGTTGCAGGATGATGTTCTCTACCATGTGCAACGTCCCGCTGCCTTCCAGTTAATGGTCAAGCGAATGCTGACAAATTTAAGTCGTGATCAAATTGCTGAGCTGGTGAGTGTCCATCCGAACCCGGAAAAGGCCTCACACTTTTTAAAATGGGCCACTGGACCGGTTGACCCGGAAGTAGTGGAGGAGGCCAGGCAGAAGGTTGAACCCGTACTCACTCGTTTAGAAACAGCACTTGATGACGGTCCATGGTTGGTAGGTAGAGATTTTACCTTAGCGGATATGGCCTACGCACCATTTGTCAATCGACTACAACGCCTGATGTTCCATGAACTTTGGGCTGATAAACCCAGGCTCAGCGCATGGATGGAACGCCTCGTCGATAGACCTTCATTCACGCCAGCAGCAGGTCCAGCAGATCAGCAAATGCCCTGTCCCGCCGACGACGCGTAAATTACATTAGTTCTTATTCAGCCTGCAAGGATGGGTCAAATATAACCTAAGTTGAAAGCGCACTCTGTTCTACTGAAAACCTCAACAACAGGAATATCGAAACTAAAGGTTCAGTATTTATGCCCGTTATAACTATAATGACGACATTTAAACCCATTGCATGGAGACCACTGTGGAAGAAATTATAGGTTCAATATTTCCCTTTGTGGGTGCATGTGCAGTAGTCTACGGAATTGTAGTACCACGGTGGAAGGTTGCGCGAACAACGTCATGGCCATCTGTGACAGGTGTCATAGCTGAATCAAAAGCGGGGAAAAGTTCCAGTAATACGTATGGTTCACATAATACCTATTACTCCGCTACAGTTAAGTATGAATACCAGGTGGGAAAACGTAACTATAATAACAATAAGATTCACGCTGGAGGCAGCTACGCCAGTTCTATGCCGTCTAAAGCGAATGAACTAGCAGACAGATATCATGAAGGTGCTGAAGTTGATGTTTTCTACAATCCGGATAACCCGTCTGATTCGTGTCTAGAGAAAATTGAGGAGACATCTCTTTTTTATATCGGTATTGGCGTATTATTCATCATAGTTGGATTCATGATTGGCTAGATATTCCTATCCCATGAAAATAGACAACCACTTAATTTTTTATCTTTTTGCAATCACCGTTTTTTCTAGCGGCTGCTCAGATGACTCTCCTAAGTATCCAAGCTCCACTGGAAAGACACCTCCCTACATATTGAAAACAGGGTGTAAATTCGCAATTGTGGAAGAACTTAGCCGCAGTTCTATTAGTTCGCCAAAGGCGGATGGACTACCAGATACCTGGGTATCTGCCTCTATCTCTCTAGGTGACTATTCAATAACGGTTTCCAATTGCGAAGTTGTGGAAAACTCAGATTACCTATCCATTTACGAAGATTAATTTCAAATCAGGGCGAACCTGATTAGAGAAAGAAAATAGAAAAATCGTGCGCCTGAAAGGAACGGAGTCAAAATCTGTTCGCTTTGCCAATTGTTACTCAAAATATGCCTCTGAATGCCTGGTTTCGGTCGGTTGAAATCGTAATGGCGAAAGAGATATGTAAACTTGATGAATTCTTTTGTTTGCAAGGCAGTTGAAGAGCTGATTATTACAACTAAATATAATTGTAATAATTCGACAAGATTATTTTACAGTAGCATCGAGTGCCATGAGCACACGTGCAGATGTGAAAGGTAAACTTCGCAATCTGATACCGCAGGCATTGGCAACCGCGTTAGAGAATGCGGCTGGGATACCCACCAGAGAGTTTTCCGCCAAACATTTGGCTTCGTATGGTCCCGTGGCTTCTACTGTTTTAAAAATGGTGGATTCGATAAAGTCGGGCACATCAAGGATAACGGGGATTTTGTAATCTATTCAGGTTTAGTCTGACTTCTCGCATGTTCCTGCTCCTCGGCTTTGCGATACCACTTCATTGCTTTGGTATAATCTTGCTCAACGCCTAAACCATTTTGGCACATCATCCCAAGGTTAGACTGGCTTTGGGTATTCCCCTTTTCCGCGGCCTTGCGATACCACTTGATTGCTTGGGAGTAATCTTGCTCGACACCGAAGCCCTTTTCATACATAAACCCAAGATTAGATTGGCCTTGGGCATCTCCCTGTTCCGCGGCCTTGCGATACCACTTCAACGCTTCGGTAAAATTCTGCTCAACGCCAAATCCTTTTCGATACATAAAGCCCAGGTTAGTCTGGCCTGAGGCATCCCCCTGTTCTGCAGCCTTGTGATACCACTTGACTGCTTCGACATAATCTTGCTCCCCAGCAAAGCCTTTTTCGTATATAAAGCCAAGGTCAAACTGGCGCGAGGCATCTCCCTGTTCCGCGGCTTTGCGATACCACTTCAACGCTTCGGTATAATTCTGTTTAACGCCAAATCCTTTTCGATACATAAAGCCGAGGTTAAACTGGCTTGAGGCATGCCCCTGTTTCGCGGCCTTGTGATACCACTTGATTGCTTCGGCATAATCCTGGCGAATACCTGCTCCCGCAAGGTATAAGCTACCTAGTTCGAACTGGGCCTCGGTCAATCCTCGTTCTGCTGCTTTTCGAAAAGACTTTTCTGCCTCCGCATAATTCTGTGGCACACCCATTCCTTTAAGATGCATAAAACCAAGGTTGTTCTCGGCAAGGGCAAACCCTTGTTCCGCGGCCTTGCGATACCACTTAACTGCTTCGACATTATCCTGATTAACACCCAGACCTTTTTGATACAACACACCGATGTTGTTCTCTGCATTGGCATTTCCTTGCGACGCAGCTTCGCGGTACCACCGCAACGCTTCGGTATAATCCTGGTGGATTCCTGTTCCCTCGCGGTATAGGTGTCCTAGTTCAATTTGGGCTTCAGCATTCCCTTCTAAAGCTGACAGTAATACTTCATTAAATGTATATTCGCTATCATTTGTATTGACAGGATTAGCAGCAGACTCAGGGTCTGCAAATGCGATTGTTGATAATGAGCAAACTAAAAACAAAGCAATAATGTTTCTTAACATTGAAATTCCGGATAAGGGATTATTCTTAAATCCTAGCAGGGTTTCTCCAGATATCTGGACTATTCGCTACGAATTGTGAGATTTATTGAAGACCCGCTTTTGGTTTGCGCTTTCGCTCAGTCAATGCAACACAAGCGTTAAATTGTTCAGCGATTGGCTGCTTAGCGCCAGAAGAGGTAATACATCATCTTCACTAATTTCGACGAATTCGATTTGGTTCAAAGGCGACTTGAGTGATCCGGTCGCGGTGCCTGCACAATCCGGTAAATAAGCATCGCGGCGAACAACCCAATAAGACAAATACAACCAATCAACCCGAATATAATTTGGAACCCCATAGCGCCCGGCCACGCATCTAACACAAAACCGAATACCAACGGCGCTAGCGTGTCGGGCGTATAGCCGATGACCGAGACCAGACCCACCGCGGTTCCTGTGAGCGCCATGGGGATATGCCCCTGTTCCAACAATGCGTAATAGATCCCGCGAAGGGCATACACGGCTGTGACAACCAGCGCGGAATTAAGTACCAGCATTGGTACGAGGCCCGCTGCACCAGGCACCGTTGCGAACAGCAGGAAACCAGAGGTCATAAGTATAAACAGGCCGACTATCGCCCTGGCGGCACCGATCCGATCGGCGATGAAGCCTGCAAATACTGCCGAAAATGCCGCAAGCCAGTATTTTCCCGTGCCAACAGCGCCGCCCCAAACATCGCCCAGTTCATACACTGTTGTCGCATAAGGTGTTAAGTAAATGGTTCCCCACATTCCCCAGTTGGTGGCCAGGATGACAAGAGTCAGAAGCCACAAAAACGGCATCTTCAAGACGATTCGCACCTCGTCCCAGGAAAACGTGGCCCCCTCTACATGCACATCAGGTCTGTAAACCGGGGTATCCCTCATGGTTACCCAAACCAGCGCAGCCATAACTAATAGGAACGATGAAGTCAGCTTGATATTGCTGGATAGAGCTATCGAATTGGCCCCTTGCCAGGCAAAGATGGCCAGAAACAAGGCACCGAAAGCAGCGTCCGAAATACTCCGCCCGCCTTCGAGGAAGCCATACGCTCTACCCTGTTCATCCTGACCTCCCCAGCTGCGGGTGGCCTTGATCATAGCGGACCAGAAGATCAGGCTGGCCGATACTCCCCATAGTCCGTATAGCCAGAGACAAATCTCGAAAGAAGGAATCTGCGCGAATACGAAACCGCCCATCCCGGAAGCCAACAGCGCGGTGCTCATCAGTTTTCGCGCGGGATAGCGATCCGCCAGCCAGCCTCCAGGTGCATAGCTCAACAAAGAAGTGAAGCCGAAGGTGCCAGAAAGCACACCGATTTGGGTATTGGAAAACCCGAAGGTGCGTTGGATCGGGATATAGAAGGTGTCGACAAAATAAGGCAGCCAAAAAATGAAGCTGCCGGACAGGCACAACAACACCATGGTCAAGGTTTTTTCAATCCGGGAAATGGTTCAGCTCCTTGGGGTATGCTTTGTTATCAATGACATTCACGAAAGAGAGATTTTGAAGCATAGCAGACGGGAAGGATAATATCCTTCCATGAAGCCAGGCACTCTACTCAAAGACTATCTGAAGTAATCGTCCGCTGTGGGTCGACAGCAGCTCATCGTTTCACGGTTGCTCGTACTAATACTGGCAAGGGTGAATGAGACACTCAGAGTCGATACGTTTTTTTACTAGCAAGTCGGTTAAAGAACTGATCAATACAATTAGTTAAAATTGTAATAATTTGATTAGATTATTTTCCTGCAGCGTCGAGTGCCCTGAGCACGCGCTCAGATGTGAAAGGTAAACTTCTCAGCCTGACACCGCAGGCATTGGCAATCGCATTGGAGACAGCGGCGGGGATACCCACGAGGGAGTTTTCCGCCATACCTTTGGCGCCGTATGGTCCTGTGGGCTCTGCTGCTTCTATGATAATGGATTGAATAAAATCAGGTACATCAAGGATGCCCGGGATCTTGTAATCCATTAAGGTCGGGTTGATCAGGTTGCCATTTTCTCCCCATACCATCTCTTCAGTCAGTGCTAGACCAAGGCCTTGTACAACGCCACCATGTACCTGGCCGTCAACCATAGCGGGATTGATCGCACGCCCGACATCGTGTGCAGACCAGACGCGTAAGACCTTAACTTCGCCAGTATCGGTATCAACCTCGACTTCCACCGCCTGCATGCCAAAGGTATAAATGCCGACATTGGTAAAGGCAAAGCCATCTACTATTGCTCTCTTCGGATCAAGTGTAGGGCCGTCAAAGACAAGAGTGTCAGTTCCCGCAATGGGACCACCTACACACGCCATGGCACGCCCGGCAATTTGTGCAAAGCTGAGCTGTGCATCTGCTACACCCTTGACGCCCACGAAGCCGCCTTCTCTAAGTTCCAGATCATGTTCGGCACATTCCAGCATCTCACCAGCATGTGTGAATAATTGTTCGCGAACATTTACTGCAGCACCAAGTACCGAACGTCCGCTCATGTAAGTAGTTCTGCTCGCTGCAGTTTTCCAGTTGTAGGGTGATGAATCAGTATCCGGTGCTGCAAAAGAAACTCGCTCAACTGGTATCGCCAGTGAGTCAGCGACAATTTGCGAGAGTATGGTGTTAGAGCCTTGTCCGATATCTACAACCCCGGTCACTAAAGCGACGGAACCATCTGCGCGCAAATGCACCTCGGCTGAGGTCGATTGAATACCGCACATGTGTGTGAGTGCAGAATAGCCGATGCCCCGACGCTTATTTGAAGTTGATGCCGCCGCTGCTTCGGCCTCAGCTCCCGCTGTGGCCTCCAACATGCCTGTCATGCAGGCATCAAAACCGCAGGCATCGATATTTTGTCCGCCGATCCAGGCATCATTAGTTTTTACAGCATTGAGCTGACGTAATTTGAACCCGTCCATGTCCAGCTTCTGCGCAATTTCATCAATTTGTGTTTCACCTGCGAGCGTGACTTGTGGGTTGCCGAAACCTCGATAAGGTCCTGCGCGGAGTTTATTAGTGTAGACAAGTTGACCATTGGAACGCACGTTTGGAATATTGTAAGGGCCTCTTGCAACAAACACAGCCCAGTTTAATACCGCCGGACTTTCGTCCGCATAGGCGCCTCCATCGAGGACCATATCAATTTCGCGCGCGATGAGGGTGCCGTCATTTTTTGCACCTGTCTTCATACGTATACGAATCGGGTGACGTGAACGTACGATTTCAAAATCTTCAGTGCGGGTTAGTGTCATTTTAACCGGTCGACTGCATGTCATTGCCAGTTTTGCCACCAGGGTCTGAATATGTAGCCCACCCTTACCGCCGAAACCACCTCCGACATGAGGTACCAGCGAACGTACTTTCGCCATCGGCATCTGCAGGTAGTCAGCAACTTTTTGTTGCACGATAAAAACCGACTGGCAACTGGACCAGATCGTGATACCGCCATTTTGTTCCGGTTTCGCCAGTGCGCCGCAGGGTTCCATATATAAATGATGTTGTGCCTGGGTCTGGAATTCTCCTTCGACAATCACATCACAGTCTGACCAGACCTGGTCTACATCGCCTTCGCTGATCGAGGCCTTCCACAATATGTTGCCTTCGAAACTGCTGGGTTTGAGACGAAAATAATCAGACAGGTCTTCATGTATCAGAGTCGATTTAGGATCAAGAGCCTCATCGACCGACAAAACATTGGGTAGTGCTTCGTATTCAATGTTTATTAATTGGGCTGCCAGTCGAGCGGTCTTCAAATCGGTAGCGGCAACTGCGGCCACGGGTTCGCCAAGATAGCGGACCTTACCCATTGCAATAGGGGGTTCATCTTTGAGAAACACCCCTCCCAGGACAGCATCGAAGTCATCGCCGGTGATGACGGCTTTTACACCGGGTAGCTTAAGGGCTTCACTGGTGTCGTAACTGAGGATACGCGCGTGGGCGTAGTCGCTAAAGACCATCGCGCCGTATAACATACCGGGAAGTGACATATCATCGATGAAAGCTGCGGCACCGGTGGCTTTTTCACGGCCATCGATGCGTGGTACATCATGGCCAACGGCTGTGTTTGGCATACTCATGCGCTGTATGCCTCTGCTACATGCATGGCGGCATGAACAATTTTAGTATAGCCAGTACAACGACACAGGTTACCTGATAATGCATGGCGAACCTGTTCTCTAGTTGGTTTTGGATTCTCGGCCAGAAATGCGCTTAGCGTGAGCACCATGCCGGAGGTGCAAAAGCCGCATTGTAGACCGCCGTGCTCGACCATGGCCTCCTGTATTGGCGATAAATTCAGACCATCGGCAATACCTTCTATCGTGGTAATAGAACGATCGCTACAAGCTGATGATAATGCCAGACAGCCACGTACTGGTTCGCCGTCAACAAGCATCGTACAGGCACCGCAGACACCCTGGTTACAACCACGTTTTGAACCAGTCATACCGAGTTGTTCACGTACGGTTTCTAATAAAGTTTCACCACCATCGAGCAGTAACTCAATCGATTCACCGTTGATATTAAGCGTGATAACTTGTTTGTCTGTTGACATGATAATTAGAGTTTATGTTTCATGAGTTCTATGCATCTGTTTTTAAGAGAGACACTGCACGTTTTAACAGGCGCGGGATTAATGCGCGCCGGTAATTTGCGCTACCACGTACATCATCAATTGGGTCGCTCGCTTTAACCAGAAGTGCAGCTGCATTGTCTATATCTTCGTCAGTAAGCGCAGAGTCTGTTAGCACTGCGTCCGCTTCATCAAGATGCAGGGGAGTTGCGGCAACAGCGCCGACTGCGATGCGCGCATAGCTGCATTGGTTTTCATTGAAAGCCAGAACAAGAGAAACGGAAACTGTCGCGAAATCACCATCTACACGGGTTACCTTGACATGCTCGCCGACTGCATTTTCCGGTCCTTTGGGTACAAGGATGGCAGTAACAAATTCATTCTCTGCAACTGCAGTTTCATAATAGCCAAGAAAAAATTCATCTGCGGGGATTAAACGTTGTCCATCCATACCGCTTACTTCAATACTGGCGTTAGCAGCAATCAGGGCCGTTGGGAAATCAGCAGCGGGATCAGCGTGACTGATCGAACCACCAATAGTACCCATATTGCGAATAGGGGGATGGGCAATCTGATTGGCCGCACGATTAATGACGTTCATACCGGCTACAAACAAACCAGATTTGGCGATTGTTGCATGCGTGGTCATGGCGCCGATGCGTAAACCTTGCTGGTTTTTTGTTATGCCTTCAATACCGCTGACACGACGTAAACCAACCAGGGTAGAAGGCGAGAGTAAATCTGCATTCATCATCGCCACTAGTGTAGCGCCACCGGAGACACAACGCGCGTCATCTTCCCTCGCTAGAATAGCGACAGCCTCGTCAATACTGGTAGGCTCAAAATATTTCATGTGTAGATTTGCCTGAGCGTTTTACATCTTTTACCAGTTATAAACTCAACCAGTCAAACGATTGTTCAAAAGCATGAGCTGCCCGATATATAGTGGGTTCATCAAAATGTTTGCCAACCAGCATCATACCGATGGGCAGACCCTCTCTTTCGCCACAGGGAATTGACATTGCCGGATGTCCTGTGGCGTCAAACTGGCAGGTATTAAATATTGCATTTAGTGCGTGTTCCATAACCTGTTCAGTACTGGCATCGGCAAGTGAGGTGACATTTGCCATAGGTTTTCCAGAAGAGGTTGGCATAAGCAGGAGATCATAGTTCGCAAGGGCAGAATCGTAGGCGGCGGCCAAACGACGCATCATGTTCTTTGCTTTGCCGTAGTAGTAACCGTTGTAGCGTTCCAGATACTGTCCAAATAACAACATGATCTGTACATTCTGTGGCATCTCATCCAAACGATTTAACCAGCCGTTTGCTGCCTGCCATAAGGCCGGCGAACAGGCCGAATGGATATTGGAAGCGGCGCCGTTGAGCTTAAGTGTTTCTCTTAATCCGTCTGTAAAGATTGTACTCCACACTGCAATACCTTCTGGATGAACAGGAATGGATACTGGCTCGACATTAACGCCAAGCTCCGCAAATTTTGCTGCGGCCGCACGCACGCATTCATCCACATCAGCTTCTGAATAGGGCATGCCAAAACCTTCTGCAACGACCCCTATTTTCATGTCTGCAACATCTTTACCGAGCGCAGCTGAATAATCATGTATCTGCAGGTGTCGTTGTCGCCCGTCAATGTCGTCGTAACCTGCCAATACATCTAATGCCAGTGCATTATCAGCGACATTCGTTGTCATGGGTCCGACATGATCTATCGTTGCTTCCATTCCCATAATCCCGGTATAAGGAACCAGGCCATGAGTAGGCTTCATACCATAGATTCCGCACCAACTTGAAGGCACACGTATGGAACCAGCCTGATCACAACCGAGTGCGATATCCGCTTCGCCGCCGGCGACGAGCGCTGCGCTGCCGGAGGATGAACCGCCTGTTGAATAGCCCCTTTTTCTGGGATTGTCTACCGGATAACCACTGCCGGTAAAGTTAGCGCTGGAAATGCAAAAATACTCACATACAGCTTTACCGGTAATGGTCGCACCGGCATCAAGTAATCGTGTCACAACCGTCGCATCGAAATCGGGGACGAATCCTTCCAATACAGATGCACCGTCCATCATCGGAATACCGGCGACAAAAATATTATCTTTTATCGCAACACTGCGACCTTTGAGTGGGCCGCTGGCAGCACCTTCTATCTTGCTTTTTACATACCAGGCGCCGTAACTATTCTCTTTCGCATCCGGGAAGTAATGTGTGCGTTCAGGATATTTTATCTCAGGCAGCGCAGCAGGTTCGTTGTCGAGCAATTCACATGAGCCGAAAAAGGGTCCCATGAAGGAAAGGAATCGTTCAGCTTGTTCTGCATCCAGATTGAATTCGAGTTTCTTACCGAGCTCCTGTAAATCTTCTGCACTGGGTGGACGAAAGGTCATGTCTATTCTCCGCGACGAATAAATTGAGTTTCAAATTAGTTTGATAATCATTTAGTGTTAGGTAGTCTCTGATTAAGTTCACATATTCAATAAGCCGTCATTCTGGCGCAGGCCAGAATCCAGTTAAATCAATTGTTTACTGGATGCTGGTATTCACCAGCATGACGACGAAGGCACTTGATCAGAGCTTCCT
>WLWS01000009.1 GCA_012103475.1 Gammaproteobacteria bacterium
TACCCTTTGACTGGTAAACAGGTAAAGGACTACGGCGTTACCGGTACTCTGCGTATTGCTCTTGGTATTGGTCGAGCCCTGGTAGAAGGTAGGCAACGCGGCGAACCGGTACAGGCCATGCAGGAATTTCTCAAGTCAACTCAATATTACAATCACTGTGTCGTGCTCTTCGATGGCAAGATATCTGATGTCCGCCGAGAAACAACCCGTGGCTTTTCCATTGGTCATTGTCACGTAGAGGCAATTGATGGTGGTAGTGATAAAATGCACATTGAATTTCAAAATGAAAACCTTGTTGCTCGGATAAACGGTAAGACGGTCGCTATAGTGCCGGATCTCATTTCTGTAGTAGATCGGGAGACTGGTCAGACGATTACCACTGAGGGTCTCGCCTATGGACAGCGAGTAAAAGTCATCGGTACCAGCGCAGCCCCAATCATGAGAACGCCCGAAGCATTGGCAGTATTTGGACCTCATGCATTTGGGATTGAAGAGGAATTTTTACGGATCGAACAGATCCATAATGTTGTTTAAATTTATAATTGTAAGTTAATCGCAACAATTGCGTCATTGGAGGAGAGTATGTTAAACCCTAACTCATTGTTTAGTAAAACTAAACTAATATTAATCCAGGCTCTGAGTCTGATACTGGCAGTGCCACTGACAATTCAGGCACAAGGTGTTCTCGAAGAAATCGTGGTCACTGCTGAATACCGTGAAGAGAATCTACAGGATGTGCCTGTAGCGGTAACGGCATTTAGTGCTGATGAAATTACCCGCGCTGGTATCGAGAGCACACAGGACTTCATTAACCTGACGCCAAACGTCACGCTCGATGATTCCTTTACACTGGGTAATACCTTTGTGCAGGTTCGCGGTGTCGCGCAGATCAATAATGCCGACTCTCCAATCGCTATCGTTGTTGATGGCGTTCCTCAGAATAACCAGAAACAGTTTAAACAAGAGCTATTTGATATTGAACGTATCGAAGTCTTGAAAGGACCGCAGGGTTCTCTCTATGGACGTAATGCTATCGGTGGTGCCATCAATATTGTAACTAAAGCACCCACCAACGAGCTGGAAGGTTTTGTAAAAGCCGGCTACGGTAATGGTGACGAGAAGAAATTCAGCGGAGGTTTAAGCGGAGCAATTATTCCCGATAAACTATTATTCAGAATTGCTGGTGCCTATAAGGATTTCGATGGCGTCGTGGACAACACCTTTCTTAATGAGACAGTGGATTTTTTTGAAACCAAGGATATTCGTGGCAAGTTGATATGGAATGCGACAGACGATATTACAGTAGAAGGCAGAATTTCCTATTCCGATGCGGATGGTGGTTGCTGTAGTGATACCTTCATTTTCAATGAGCTAATTGGAAATGCACCAAACCCTACTGGCATATCTACTCCAAATAACAATGAATATAATAAACCAAGGATGAACGTCCGCGGTAAAACCGACAAGCTGCAGAATTTTGATGCAACACTCAAAATTAACTGGAATCTGGGTGCAGTCGACGCTACATATATTTTCAATCACAGCGATGTTGAGGAAGAATATTTTGCCGATCTTGATTTCACGGAAGGTGTTGATGATAGTCTTGGTTTTTTATTTACCAATGTATTCTTCGGTGGTTTGCCCGTAGGAGCCAATCAACAACAACTACTTGACGTTGAGTTTACCAGCCATGAATTGCGTTTTGCCTCAGCTGCGGATCAACGCCTACGTTGGATTGGCGGTCTTTATTATCTTGAGACTGAACGTCGGTTGACCACTACCGGTGATTTCGATTTCACTCCTACAACGCCTATTTTTAGCCGAGATGCTTTCTCTGGAGTTGCGTTTGTCGACCTTGCAGAAGAAAACGATAACGATGCCTGGGCTGTATTCGGTCAGGTTGAATATGATATTTTCGAGGACCTTGAACTCGCCATTGGCTTGCGTTATGACGAAGATAAACGTCGCCATAACGGCAGAGTGATTGGTGGCGGTACCACCGCGCCAAGACAGAAGTTTTCTGATGTTCAGCCAAGAGCCGTGCTCACAAAACGTTTTTCCGATGATTTGCTGATGTATGCCGGTTACAGCCGTGGTTTTAGATCGGGTGGCTTCAACGGTCCCGCTATCGGAAGCCCGCAATTCAATGAAGAAACTCTGGATAACTTTGAAATAGGTCTGAAGTCAGATCTTATGGATGGGCGTTTACGATTGAACGCCTCATTCTTTTATGGTCTGAGTGATAACTTCCAGTTCTTCTTTGTCGACCTGGTAACAGCATCACAGGTCATTGCTAATATTGAAGAGGTCGATATTTACGGTGGCGAAATTGAAGTACAGGCCTTGTTGACTGACGACTGGTCAGTTTACGGTACCGTTGGTCTAACCGATACCGAGATTAAGCGCTCCGTCGCCAGGCCGCAGGATCAAGGCAACAATACTCCTAAGAACCAGAAGTACTCATTGAACGTCGGCACCCAATATGTGCAAACCGTTGGTGACATAACCGGTCGTCTGCGTGTCGATTACGAACATCGTGGACGCAAGTACTGGCATCCCGATAATGCTAACTCAATGGATCCTTTCGGTTTGTTAAATGCCAGACTGAGTTTCGAAACTGAAAATATTACTCTGAGTTTTTGGGGTAAGAACATTGGTGACACCTCATACTGGCAGGATTACAATTCTGCAACATTCTCAGGCGCTTTTGGTGACATTGGCTTCCTGGCAAGAGGTAGAACCTACGGAGTAGATGTTCAGTATAACTTCTAGGCAGAGTTTCTAACGGAATTTTGCGATGAGTCACCATATCCGCGTTATTACGCCGATAGTCAGTGATTTGTTTTCAGAAGCACAATTACAGCCGTATGCAACGGACAGCATACGGCTGACTCATACCCGCATTGACAAAGGTCCGGCCTCCATCGAATCAACATTTGATGAAGCTCTGGCGCAACCGGACACACTTGTAAAAGTGCTGGAAGCGGAAGAAGAGGGTTGTGATGCTATTGTCATCAACTGCCTTGGCGATCCTGCCTTAAATCCAGCACGTGAAATAGTTAACATCCCGGTAGTGGGACCCTATCAGGCGTCGATGCATTTAGCAAATATGCTGGGCGATAATTTTGCTGTTATCTCGGTACTTGATAACGTACGACTGCTGCTAGAACATCTTGCGGCGAAATACAGTTTAAGCGAACGTTACGTTGGTTTCGACTACGTCAATATTTCGGTACTGGATCTGGAAGCCGATCTCGACGGCCTTGTTAAAGCGATGACTGAAAAGTCTGTGATGCTAATTGAGGGTCAGCAAGCCAACTCTATTATTCTTGGTTGTACCGGCATGCTTGGTTGCGCACAGGGGATTCGAACGCAATTGCTTGATCGAGGTCTGGACGTGCCTGTTATAGATCCACTCGTAGCCGCGATTCAAATGGCAGAGGCGATGGTGAGTAGTGATCTTTCACATTCTCACCATGCCTATCAGACGCCACCGGAGAAAGATATTGTCGGATATTCGTTTCCGGATAGAAAAGAAAATAAGAAGACAGCTTAAGGATTAGAAGTGAGCCGCCTGTGGCGGAATTTATCGAATGGTTTTCCGTCGGAATTTATGCCCGGAGAGACACAGGAATGCCGATTTTGTTTCATAGTCGTCCCTTTGACCGCCCTGGATGACGTTTTTGTACTTTTCGTCATCCCCACGTCTTTTTGGACATGAACGTCAGCGGGGGAGCAGTAAAACATTATCGACGAACAGCGGTACATTATTAAATATGACAAATTACAAACAAGTAATCTATCAAAAATTCAGTATCGAAAACTCACTCACAGTTCTCGAGCTGAGCGAAGCGACACTTCCGGCTACTATTCCTGAAAATAGGCTCGATTGTTGACCCTAAGTAATATTTCATTCATGGCATCGCATAATGTCGATTTGCAAAGTATAGGTAATTAATAAATGCGCGTAGCAACAGATGTAGGCGGTACTTTTACCGATCTTGTTTATAGTGTTGAAGGACAGCTACACACTGCCAAGGTTGATACCACTCCACCTGATTTCGAATCCGGTGTAATGAACACATTGGATAAAGCCAGACTCGATCCGAAAGCTATTGAGTTTTTCGCCCACGGTTCCACTGTCATCATTAACGCCATCACTGAAAGAAAAGGTGTTAAAACTGCTCTGATTACCACCAAAGGGTTTCGCGATGTACTTGAAATCGCGCGGGGTAATCGCCCGGATCTGTTTAATTTCAATTTCCGTAAACCCAGACCCTTTGTTGAACGATACTTGAGACTCGAACTCGATGAACGTGTTAACTACAAAGGTGAACTTAGCAAAGAGGTTGATCTGGGTTCTTTGACTGATTTACTTGATTTCCTAAAGGCAGAGAAAGTTGAAGCTATCGCCATCGCTTTTCTGCATGCCTATATCAACCCGGTAAACGAAATAGCCACAGCTGAAGCCATAGCAAAATTGTGGCCAGAAGTATCAGTACTCGCATCACATCAAATCTCCCGTGAATGGCGTGAGTATGAACGAACGAATACAACCGTACTTTCCGCCTACATACATCCTGTCGCAAAAACCTATATCGAATCTTTGCAGGCAAGGTTGGTCGATAGAGGATTCGAGCAACCACCCTATTTGATGCAATCGAATACTGGTATCAGCAGTGTCAAGGCGGTATTGGAAAACCCCACCAGTATGATTGAGTCGGGTCCAGCTAGCGGCATTTTTGCGGCTGCGTGGTTAGGTAATGAAATCGACATTAATAATTTGCTGGTGCTAGATATTGGTGGCACTACAGCAAAATGCACCTTGATTGAAAACGGTGAAATACGTGTATCGACTGATTATCACATTGAAAAGACCAATACTGATCCTGGCTACCCGATTCAAACCCCTGTGTCGGAAATCGTTGAGATCGGAAATGGTGGAGGCAGTATTGCATGGGTTGATGAAGGCAAAAAGCTGCATGTTGGGCCACAGTCTGCAGGTGCAATGCCTGGGCCTGCAGCCTATGGAAAGGGGGGTACGTTCCCGACAACCACAGATGCAAATCTTTTAATGGGACGTATTGATAAAAATAATTTTGTTGGCGGTGAAGTCGAACCTGATCTGGATGCAGTTTATAAAGCCTTTGAGCCACTCGAAAAAAGTTTAAATATGTCGCGAGAAGAACTTGCGCGGGGCGTAGTTAGAGTCGCCAATTCAAATATGACGAATGCCTTGCGCCTGGTCTCAACTAATAAGGGTCATGATCCACGTGAGTTTACGCTAATTGCCTTTGGCGGAGGTGGTGCAATGCACGTGGTAGCTTTAGCAGAAGAACTGAATATCCCCCGCGTGATCGTACCTGCAAACTCTGCCGTGTTTTCTGCTCTGGGTATGTTACTTACCGACATTCGACGCGATTATGTACAAACGAAATTATTACGTCTTGATACTGATGGAATAGATGAAATCGGTTCACTTTTCGATGGCATGCAGCAACAGGCTAAAGCAGATTTCGAAGCAGAAAAAAACAATAATCATACTGACGATGCAGAGTTTCATTATTATCTCGATATGCGCTACAACGGTCAGGAACATACAGTCAAAGTGCCAGCGTCAATTAGTAGTGCAGGTAAATTTGATCTGAGTGAAATTGCCACTACCTTTCACTCATCTCATGAACAACGTTATACCTATACACTTGATACTGATATCGAAGTTGTTAACTTTCATCTGGTTGCAATAATTAATGTAGATAAGCCAACTTTGGCAAGAAAGGAAGCCACGGGTAAAAAAATGGAGGCGACATTCATGCATTCGCGTCAGGTTGATTTTGACCATCACGGTATTCACGAAACCAATGTTTACAACGGCATGGAAATGGAGGCAGGTATGCGATTACAAGGTCCGGCGATCATTCAGGAACCATCAGTCACATTGGTCATTTCTCCAGGACACAATGCCGAGGTTGATAATTTCGGTAACTATCACGTACTCCTTAGAGGTGGGCAGTCATGAATAAAGATTATTTCACAGCAGAAGTAATTAAGGATGCACTAGTTGCTGTTGGTGAAGAGATGTTCAACGCCATGATAAGGACCAGTATGAGTCCGATTATCTATGAGAGTAATGATTTTGCTGTGGGCGCGACGGATGCAAAGGGAAATTTGCTGGCACAAGGTAATGGTGTTACCGCTTTTCTCGCCATGCTCGATACAGCAGTGGTTGCTACATTGGAAAAGTATCCTAATAAGGGAGACATAAACGAAGGTGATATTTTCATTACGAATATTCCTTACGCAGGCGGGGGTTCACATTTATCTGACGTCGTTATTATTTGCCCGGTTTTTTTTGAACACGAACTGGTTGCATTTACAGTCAACAAGGCACACTGGACTGAAGTAGGTGGCGCAGAGCCAGGTAGTGTATCCACTCGCTCAACTGAAATATTCCAGGAAGGTTTACAGTTCAATTTTCTCAAAGTCTATGAGAATGGGAAGATTAATGCAGTACTGGAAGAAATTATTAGAAGTAACGTACGCCTTCCGGATAGCACAATGGGAGATATGTATGCGGGTGTCGCTGCAGCAAAAGTAGGTGCAAATCGTATCATTGAGCTGTTCAGCAAATACAATCGAGACAATGTGGTTCACGCTATGCAGGAATTACTCGATTATGGCGAACGCATGACACGAGCAGAATTGAAGAAACTGCCGAAAGGCGAATTCTATGCTGAAGATATTATAGAAGACGACGGCCTCGGAAATGGACCGTTTAAAATATGTGCAAAAGTAGTTATAAGTGAAGACAAAATACTTGTTGACTATAGCGGTACCGATCCTCAGGTACCGGGTCCTTTCAATTGTTCATTCACAGGTCTTGTTACCGGTGCGCGATGTATTTTTAAAGCCATTACCAATCCGGAGATTCCCGCAAACGGAGGTTGCTTTCGCCTGTTGGAAGTCACCTGTCCGGAAGGTACGCTTATCAGCGCAGTTGCTCCAGCACCTGTTTCTATTTATTACGAATCCCTCATCGCTGCTATCGATGTCATGTGGAAGGCAATGGCTCCAGTCGTACCGGATAGACTCCCGGCAGGACATCAACGAAGTGTCGGAGCAACTTTCGTTAGTGGCATGCACCCAGATACAGATAAGTTTTTTGTCATGGGAGAGCCTTTGGTAGGCGGCTGGGGCGCCTCTACCAAACTAGACGGCGATAACGGACAATTTTGTTGCGGTAATGGAGAGACTTACAACATTCCCATTGAGTTATTCGAATCCCGTTACGGCTTACAAGTCGAGCAGTATGCATTTCATAATGAAGATGGTGGGGCAGGAGAGTATCGTGGTGGAAAAGGTGTAGTACTGGATTATCGTGTAACTTCAGACGAGGCCTATTTCACTTACGCAGCGACCCGGACAGAATCGAGACCCTGGAGCATGGATGGTGGACAGGAGGGCTCGAACAACTATGCAGAAATACACCGTCACGATGGAGATGTTGAGCGTCATCATATGTGCACGACAGTGGCAGTAAAAAAGAATGAATTAATCAGAGTATTTACTGCCAGTGGCGGCGGTGTTGGTGATCCGAAAAAGCGAGCACGCGAGAAAATAACGTCAGACATTAAAAACGGTTACATAACCGAGGAGCAGGCTAGTCTGGACTACGGTTATAAAGCGGGATAGGAATATATCATGACATCGAGTAACTATAACTTCGATGACCTGGTCGAACGCAAAGACGGAAATGCGGTCGCCCAACACGGTTTTAAAAACTATATCTTCACCGAAGCGCAGGTCGCGGAATTCACATATCCCGATGAAGAACTAATTCCACTTTGGATTGCTGATATGGCTTTCGCCTCAGCACCAGAAATCGTCGACGCTATTAGACAGCGACTGGATAACCCTATATTCGGATACACAAAAATCCTCGATTCAGATTTCTACAAAAACTTTGCAAACTGGACGCGCTCACGTTATGACTGGACGTGTAAGGAAGAAGAGTTGTTGAGCACGGCAGGCGTCATCCCTGCCTTGTACTCGTTGATTGAATATATTTGCGACGCGAACGATAAGATCATCACTTTCACACCGGCTTACTCCTATTTCAAACGTTCAGCGGATTACCACAATATCGATATTGTCTATTCACCCCTAGTCAACGAACAAAACGAATTCTGCATGGACTTTGACGATTTCAGGGAAAAAACAAAGGATCCAAAAGTAAAACTATGTATCTTCTGTCACCCGCACAATCCGACAGGTCGACTGTGGACTGAAGAGGAATTACGGGAATTTGGAAACATCTGCATAGAAAATAATGTCACTATCATTTCCGATGAAATTCATTGCGACATTACTAGAACAGGCGTACATCACACACCATTAGCAAAACTGTTCCCCGAGAATGAGAATATCATTACTTGTATGGCACCCAGTAAGAGCTTTAACCTCGCTGGTCTGCTTTTTGCCATCATTATCATTCCGGATGAGAGACTGCGCAAAACATGGAAACGCAAACACTACCTGTTTGAAAATCCTCTGGGTCTTGCGGCCGCGCAAGCAGCCTATGGTAAAGGCGGGCCATGGTTAAGCGAACTAAGCGCATACCTGGACGAGAACTTTAGCTTCGTAAAAGACTATTTGGCAGAGTATTTACCTGAAGCGATTTTCAAAGTCCCGGAGGCCACCTATTTCGCGTGGCTGGATATGCGTGCTTATTTCCCGAAGAAAGAGAATTTGACTTTTTATTTTGCAAAGCATGCTGGCGTCATCCTCGAAGGTGGCAACATGTTTGTAGCGGATGCAGATGGCTTCATGAGGCTCAATCTTGCCTGCCCGCGATCAGTACTGGAAGAGGCACTGGAACGAATAGTAAAGGTGTGTAAATAGCAATGAAGTTTTTTATACATACTGTTACGACATGAAATACAGTGAAGTAAAAACGAATAATACATCGCTGAAAACGATTCTTTTGTATAAGCTGGGGCTGATATTCTCAATTCTTTTTTTAGAGATAATATGAATAATTATTTTGATATCAGACTCCGTTCGCTCTTCCTTATCAGCTGTGTATCTATGCTTTCGCCGCTTTTTCTTCAAGCAGCTGGCTACGAAACTTTCTCTCCGGAAAATAGTGATTTCCTAAAGAATCAGAATCTGTCTCTGAATGTACGCAATGATGGTTTTATTAATCATTACCAACTCCTGACTGAGGACTCTGCTCAGTCTAATGTTGCTTCAAATGAATTTGCACAAGAGCGGCTCCACGAACTGGACATCATCAAGGCTATTGGAGAAATCAAGCAGACAGATGCATTTATGAAAGGTTTCCAGGCCTCAGTAGACACGACCATGAAGGCTGCAGAACAAGCGTTAAATGATCCGGAGAAAGCGGTAAAGAACCTGGAAAAAGGTTTCTCACGCTTTCTCGATAATGTCGGTGCTACCGTTTCAGAATATAGTAAGGGTGTGACTAAAGACTCTGGTACAAAGACTTCAGATAAAAGCATGATAAAGCAGTACCTGGGTGTTTATAGTGAAAAACGCAAACTTGCGGTTGAGTTTGGTGTGGACCCTTACTCATCAAATGAGGTGCTGCAAAAACATCTTGAGGACCTTTCAATGGCTGTTGTTGCAGGAGGCGCATCACTGGACGTCGCTTTACAGTCAGCACCGGGAGCCGCCAGTGCGGTGAGAAAAACAGCGTCGATGATGCAAGAAGGTGCACAACACTATCTTTTGGCATCTCCCAAAATACTGAAATTTAAAATCAACGAACATCTTTCTGATAATAACTTCCCGGCAGCAAAGATCGAGGAGCTACTAAACACCAGTCAATGTTCTTTACGGCATGCGGTAACCGTAGCCGGTGTCCTGACCAGCATAGAACTACCAGAGTTAAATAAAGAGCTATTTTCCTGGGCCCTCGACGCTGATGATGAAAATGAATGCCGTAGAAGAATGCACATGATGGAGTTGGCATGGGACTACAAGCGAAGAAAAAAAATCAACACCTTGTGGATTAGTAATGATCAATTATATTGGCGAGACACCGGCGATAACGAGGTTGTCGCAATCGTTGCAGACAACTTATTATGGACCGCTGAACTTGAAAAGCTGCTTGATGAGTTACAGTCAATTTACAAAGCCGCGCGGGTAAGTGGAAATGTCTCAGACAAAGCTAAATCGGAAATAGGCAATCGAGGTATTTCGCTGTCGGCTAACAGATTCAGTCGCATGAAGGGACGACAGAATATCGGTAACAATATTTTTGGTGGAAGTGAACTTCCTGAGTTGGAACAATTACCAGTGACTGATACGGTTGTGGCGCCGCAGACAACTATTCCCGTACCTGAAATCGTCGAAGGTATACCGGAGGAGGAAGAGTTGGTACAGGTTCCGATAAAAGAAACCATTATCGATGTTCAAATACAAAGTCCTGTGTCAGACCCAATCGAAGAAACGACTAAAAAAGAAAACGCAGCACTGGAGCAGGTTGCAGAAGAGGAAACTATTGTCGCGGTTCAAGAACAAATTTCCGTTTCCGAGCCACTTGAAGACCCTGTCCAGGTACTCTCCCCTGTCATTGAATCAGAGCCAGAGTCAGAGCCAGTAAAGGAAAAAATTGTGAACAAGCCTGAGTGTTGGGAGCATTCTAAACTAGGCAAGTTTATTTTCACCACAGAAAATGGTCAGGTGAAATTAACCCATGATATTGTCTCAAAAAATGAATTACGACACTTCAAGCTCACCATAGTTGGTAAGCAATATTTCTGGAAGGCGAGTAATCTCCAGCACGCCTTCACGAAATACAAAGGCGAGATGACCCTGTCTACAAACATATATAAAAATAAAAATGATATTCCACTATCAAAGTGCAAAGACACGAACTAGGAAACACATATGGCAAAAAGAATAGGCGTAGACATAGGCGGCACCTTCACTGACTTACTTTTCTATGACGACAAGACAAACAGTTACATAGTAGAAAAAGTCCCTACGGTCCCCGATCACCCAGAGCAAGGTTGCCTCAATGCAATTAGTGCGTCCGTCCCAAACGATCTGTTAAAAGAAACCGAATACTTCCTGCACGGTACCACAGTCGGCATCAATGCTTTGCTAGAAAGAAAAGGATCAAAAGTGGGCCTCCTCGCCACCAAAGGATTTCGAGACGTACTGGAAATCCGCCGAGGCGACCGTGCGGAAATGTACAACCTGATCTGGACACCGCCCGCACCCATCGTCCCACGCCACCTGCGCCTGCCCGTCACCGAACGCATGCTTGCAGATGGCAAGATACATATGGAACTGAATGAAGACGATGTTAGACAGGCATTAGAAACATTTAATAAAGAAGGCGTAGACAGCATCGCCATCACCTACCTCAATGCCTACGTCAACCCCGAACATGAATTACGTAGCGAAGCAATATTACGCGATGCAGGTTTCACCGGCGCTATCTCCGTAAGCCACCAAGTCTCTGGCGAACACCGCGAATACGAAAGAACAACAACAACTGTTGTCGATGCCTTCGTCCGTAATCGCATGCGCGGTTACATGCAGGCACTGGAAGAAGATCTCAGAATTCAAAGCTTCTCAGGCCAATGTCTGATCACCCGTTCCGGTAGCGGCTGCATGACCTTCAGCGAAGCGGAAGAGCGACCTTTTGAAACAATCATGTCCGGCCCGGTCGCGGGTGCTGAAGGCGCAGGCGAGTTAGCAAGGGCGTTAAAACTTGGAGACATAATCACCGCCGATGTCGGTGGAACCAGTTTCGATACCTGTCTCATCATCGATGGTAGACCGCAGTTGTTATACCAGGGCAATGTCATCGGTCTGCCCTTGCAAACTCCCTGGGTAGATGTCAGATCCATCGGAGCAGGTGGCGGTTCGATAGCCCATGTCGATGCCGGGGGCCTGCTTAAAGTTGGCCCCCAAAGCGCCGGTTCTGTCCCAGGTCCGGCTTGTTATAGTAGAGGCGGCGAAGAACCGACAGTAACCGATGCGGCTTTCTTCCTCGGCATGCTCGGCGAAGGCAAATTGGCTTCAGGCGTTAAACTCGATAATGAAAAAGCAGAAAAAGCCATTAGCAAAGTCGCAACACAACTAGAGATGGGCAAAGAAGAGTGCGCACGCGGTATTATCCGTATTGCATGTGCCAGCATGTCGGAAACCATTCGCGAGATAACCATAGAGCAAGGCAACGATCCAAGAAGCATGAGCTTGTTAGCCTTCGGCGGTGCCGGCCCCTTACTGGCTTCCATCATGGCCGAAGAACTCGACATCACCAACATCATCATCCCACCCTACGCCGGTAACTTTTCCGCCTGGGGCTTACTAGGTGCAGACTTACTTAGAGCAAGTGCCCGTAGCCACATCATGCCAGTAAACGATGAGAACCTGGCTTACGGCAACACTATATTAAACGAATTATTCGCCGACCTTGAAAGCCGCGAAAGCGACAACAACAGTGCCAATTGGCGAAAAGAAGTTGCCGTCGACATGCGCTACCGAGGTCAGGAACATTCCGTTTCAATTAGTCCACCAATCAAAAACGGACAAATAGACAGCAGTGCAGAAGAACTCGCAAGAATATTCATGGACGCCTACGAATCCTCCTTTGGCGGTACCCTGGAAGCCACCACCGAAATCGTCTCTCTCCGCGCAACCCTGAGACAATCACTTCCAGCAAGAAAATATGCTAGAGCCGACTATACTGAAAGTAAGACGGAGAAGGCCAAAAGCTTGAAAGCCTTCTCCTTTCATAAAGGTGAATGGCAAGATTTCAAACTTTACAGCCGAGCAGTACTTGAAAGCGGCAAGACATGCGAAGGCCCAGCGATAGTCACTGAACAAACTACAACAATATATATAGACAGTAACGATTCATTCAGTAGCGCAAATAACGGTTGTTTGTTAATCAAACGTGGATAGCGATAAAAATAACGACGTCATCCCGGACTTGATCCGGGATCCAGACAATATATAGCCGCGAGGCGGTACATCATAAAGAGGCAAAAAAAATGGACGACAAAGTAAAAGAAATCGAAATTTACAAAGCCGGTAGAGGCGAACACAGCGGCATAAAAGACAAGGATCCCGTCACCACCGAAATCGTCCGCAATGCCCTCAATTCCGCCGCCAATCAAATGAAGCGCACCCTCGTCCGTGCGTCCTTCTCACCGGTTGTCTATGAAGTACTGGACTTCGCTGTTGCTCTTTACGATAAAGAAATAAGATTATTATCCCAGGCCCCCAGCCTCCCCATTTTCATGGCCACCATGAGCTTCTGTATCGAAGCTGCAGTAGAAGGCGTCGGTGGTGAAGAGAACCTCGAACCGGGCGATGTGATTTTATACAACCTCCCCTACGGCACCGGCTCCCACGCCCAGGACGCCGCCATCGTCATGCCCGTCTTCCTGGATGATGGCTTAACTTTAGTTGGCTATGCCACCAACAAAGCCCATTGGATGGACATCGCCGCCAAAGAACCCTATTGCACTGACACCACGGATATTTTTCAGGAAGGCGTCATCTTCCCTGGCGTCAAACTCTATAGCAAAGGCGAGAAAGTAAGAGACATCTTTAAAATGGTGGAAGCCAACTCGCGTATGCCGGTTGGTGTACTCGGCGATATCAATGCACAGATCGCCAGTGTTCGCGTCGGTGCAAAAGAATTACTTCGAGTAGTAAACCGCTTCGGAAAAGAAACTTTTGAATATTCAGTCGAACGCATGTTTGACGCCGGTGAGTTAGTTATCAGAAAATACTTTGAGAACATTGATGATGGTCGCTATGTCGGTCACGGTGTGATGGACGATAACGGCGTCGATACCGATCTGATTGAGTTTGATGTCATTGTCGAAGTCGACGGTTCAACTGTACGCATGGATTACTCCAGCGCACCGGACGTTCAACGCGGCCCAATTAATTGTCCTCTACCTTCAACAGTATCTGCATCAAGAGTTGCCATCACCATGTTAGCCGGTGCAGGTGAACCACCCAACGAAGGTCACTTACGATCAGTCGAAGTCATTACAAGACCAGGCTCCATGTTTCATCCTTTACCACCAGCACCCTGTTATCTCTATGGTTGGTCCGCCATCTCAGCAATGGAAGGAATATATGAAGCATTAGCAAAAGCAGTCCCAACAGACGTCCCCGCCGGATCAGCCGCAGATATCTGTGCGGTACTTGTCTGGGGTTCAAAAGACAAAAAGTATGGCGAACCCTGGTTTGGTGGCAGCCCCTTCCCGATGGGACAGGGTGGTTTTGCAAAAGGTGACGGCGACACTATGATCCACGTCGCCGAAGCCGCAGCCCGGTTTCCCCCAGTGGAAGTATGGGAAGCCCTCTACCCCTGGATATTCGAAAAGTTCGAACTACGCCAGGACAGCGCAGGCGCTGGTGAACACCGCGGTGGATTGGGGCTGGATATCGTCTATGAAGTACTTGAAGACTTCTCATTAATATCAACAGTAGAACGCACAAAGGTTCCCGGTTGGGCCGCCCAGGGCGGCAAACAGGGCATGACCAACGGCGTTACCATTACTTACCCCGATGGCAAACAGAAAAAGATCGGCAAGATAACCGGATTGCAATTACCCAAAGGTAGCAAGATTGCTATTCATTGTGGCGGTGGTGGCGGTTATGGGGATCCGAAGGAACGAACTCCAGAGTTGGTAGAAAGAGACTTGAAGGAGGGGTATATATCTGAATCCTTTGCGAAAGAGAATTACACATTTCCATAATAGTTGTTCGGGCGAATTCAACTCGGCGCAAATTGTAAGGACATCCCGACCGAGAACGGGCTTGCCGGTATTAATTCCATCAACACCCATCGACCTAAGCCGGAATAGGGAAAACATGAAGTGTACATTCACTGTTTATCTCCAAAGATCCGCACGTTGTTCTACGACAGAGTAGTGGGAAAGTTTGCTCTGATCCTGTAAGTATCAAGCCTATAGCCTGGTTGTTCGTAAACTTTTTTTAAACCAGACGGCGCAATCAGCTTTTGTGACCGAACCAATCTCCATGCATAATGGATTCAAATATTCTAAAATCAGGCGAGGGCGCAGCGTATGTGTTGGATTAAAAAGCACCTCTCAAACATATTACTGCTATCTTTCCTTCCAATCACGGCTCTGGCTGGGGCTGACTATAACTACCATGGCACACTCAACATCATCCCGGGAACCGGCCATATACGCGCGAACTGGCAGATCACCGTGTTGGACGATACCGAGAATAACATCACGTTCTTTTTACGTAATACACTGGGAGAGGTCGAAGTAGAGGGAGCCAGTATCAAGCGCTTCGATATCAGCCAGGGAGAGGAGGTGGAAGGTCTGGAAACTGCGCCCTTCAGGAAGTTACAGTTCGAGTTGGCAGAGCAACCCAGTCCGCGAGTCATTCACATATCTTATGCCGGCGTGCTGCTGCCTGAACCAATGCACAACCTCATCAATGCCATTGAACCCGGGCGCATCGAGCTTAATGTTGATTCATTCTGGTTTCCGATTGATGCGCGCTTCAATAAACTACTAACCGCGGATTTAACAGTGATAGTCGACGGTGAGTGGCAAGGAGTCACAACAGGTGAGGTAGAAATCATTGAAGATGGTGTTCATATTTTGAATACTGATCCACGTCAGGATATTGCCATGACTTTATCGCAATCTTTTCGCATCAGCGAAGCGGATGGTTTCACGGTCTATGACCAGCGAGACAACAGTAAGGGCTTGCAAAAACTGATGGAGGCAGCACGAGTTTGTAAGCAATATCTGGATCGTCAATTCGGTACCGTCAAGCCCCTGCCGCGCGGCAAACTGTTGATCACCAAGCGCTCATCCAGTGGATACGCGCGACAAAACTATGTTGTATTTACTGATATTTCCAGCGCCGAGACAGGTCCACTCACACGCTTTGTATGTCACGAATTCGCGCACTACTGGAGCATCGGCGCGGATTTTACAACTGTCGAAAACTGGCTAAATGAGGCCTTTGCCGAGTATATCGGAGTGATGGCGGTGCGCGAGCATCTGGGCGAAGAAGCATATCTACAGATGCTGCAGTCGTTTAGAGACAATATCACCGCCAAAGACCTGCCTCCAGTCTGGGTGTCAGGCGACACGAAACGCGGGCCTTATCTTGTTCAGTACCGCAAGGCACCTCTGCTATTGGCAGAACTGGAAACACGCATTGGTCGTGATCGATTTATGCAATACACGCAGGCATGGCTTCTCCAACCCGTTCGCACCACACCGGCCTTGCTTGAGTTGCTTGAGCAAATAACAGATAAAGATGAACGCGATTGGTTTGAGCAGGCGCTGGGGTCTAGCGAGACACTACAGTAAAGTATTGACCATGAGTATTCACCACTCCTAAGCGCAAAAGAGGCTTGATAACTGCACCCTGAACGCACAGGGAAACAAGCGCTTCACTTTCTGTGTGATGAGGGACTATGCCAGACGCTGGATCCAACCCGTTTGGTAAGTGTTCGAACGTTGCCCGACTTTATATCCGTTTCTGGCACATAGCAGACCCTCAGAAGGTCAGGTTTGGAAGTTTTCTCAGGGTCAGCATACGACCCAAAGGAGACATACAAGTGTTTAGTGCATTAGAATCTAAATCATAGCCACCATATTAGTTCTCAAGCTAAATATTTCATATTTGAATGAATAAACGAACATTCGCACTACTTGCAATCCTCACGTGCTTAGTACTTAGTCTTCTGTTTAAGCAACAGATATATCATGTTACTGAACCACTAATTCAAAAATTAAAGGGGCAGAAAACCACAGCAGATCGTATTGTCGAGTTCGGGGATTCTGCACGAACACGTTTAATAACCAAGTTTAGAGAGAAAGATACTGCTTACCCACCTACAAAGGTCGTTCTAATTGCAGTGAAAGATGAAAGTATACTAGAGCTATTTGCCCATCCTTTATCAGGACCTCCTGTATCGATACACAGGTACAGTGTTTTAAAGCAGAGTGGCAATCTTGGGCCAAAACTAAAGGAAGGTGATTATCAGGTACCAGAAGGTGTTTATGATATTGAAAGTCTCAATCCAAATAGTAACTTCCATGTTTCACTGCGATTGAATTACCCAAATGAATATGATTTACAACGAGCAAAAGAAGATGGTCGTTCTGAGCTTGGTGGAGATATATTTATCCATGGAGGCGCTTCGTCAATCGGTTGTCTGGCAATGGGTGACTCAGTAATAGAAGAGATATTTACATTAGCTAATGATGTAGGGATTGAAAATATGAAGGTTATATCCGTACCAATCGATTTTCGCTCACGACATATTTCAGAAATTACGGTATCTGATGCTGCCTGGTTTCAAGACTTATATGAACAATTGAAAACAGAACTTTCTGAATACAAGTGAAGGTCCGCTTCTGGCACAAAGCAGATAGTCATAATAGCTAAACCGGGTGTTGGAGGAGGTTTTGCCAGGGTAGAGTCCAAGTCTCAGGCTCGGCGACAGGTCTCATTTGAGGATGATTAAATTCGCACAATGTTGGAATATGACAGCTGAACTCGTAAAATCCCTTATCGGACTTCACTCTTAAAGAGATAAAATAGGATATGTCTACTGAAACACCGAAAACATTTAGAAACGAAAGTGAAGAAGGTATTCATGAACGTCTCGATCAAGATTTGAAGAAACACGCCAGCCAGGCGAACTTTACACTTGCAGAGAGCATAATTATCGCGACTAGAAAATTGGCGGATGATGGACATTCGCCATTTCTGGCCGGCCAGGTAACAGTTAGAGATGAACAACGAGATACATTCTGGACGAGTGATCTCATGAAAAATTTTGCTGAAGTTACTTATGCCGATCTTATTCGTTTTGATCGGCAAATGGAGGTAGTGGAAGGTGAAGCGATGCCTAATCCCGCAGTTCGCTTCCACCTCTGGATCTACGAGAATCGTCCCGACATAAATGCAATCGTACATACCCATCCGCCATACGCTTCGGCCCTCTCGATGCTGGAAGAGGAATTAGTAGTCGCTCATATGGACGCAATGCCTGTCTATGGTCAGTGCGCTTTTGTTGCAGAATGGCCTGGCGTACCTGTTGGCAATAGCGAAGGTGAACTGATTGCGAATGCCCTTGGAAAAACGAATAAGACGGCCCTGCTCGGACACCATGGCATCATCGCTACAGGCAAATCTTTAGCCGAAGCACTCTATCTCGCTATCACTCTGGAAAATGCCGCTCGGCTACAGATGACGGCGAGCGCGGTTGGCTCCATCAAGTCGGTTGATAAGAGCCTGGCGGAGGAAGCACGAGATTTTCTTTTACAGGAGATGGTAGTACAGGCCACTTTTGATACCTGGGGTCGAATGATTTTTAAGCGGCATACAGATGTAAAGAGAATTTCATAGCAAAGCTGCTCTGTGTTTTGATATTACAACGATCCGAAAATTAAAAATGCGAACTTCCAAATTCATCAACATGAGTTCGCTGGGCCCTGGCTTGCTATTCGCAGCGACATCCGTCGGTCTTTCTCATCTGGTGCAATCAACTCGAGCGGGTGCCATGTTTGGTCTGGCACTTTTTCTTGTTGTTATCCTCGCTAATGTTTTTAAGTACCCTGCTATTCAAATTGGTTCAACTTACGCCGCAGCAACTGGACAGTCGCTACTTGAAGGTTACCGCCGTCAGGGGAAATGGGCACTACTTTATTTCGGTATTACCTCCTGCGTGGTTAGTTTTTTCGCCATCTCCGGGATCACACTGCTAGCTGCCGGACTTATCAAAACGGTCCTGGGATTAACTATAAACACCGCAGTGCTTGCAAGCACTGTGCTGGGGATAACAGCAATAATTCTGATGATAGGTCATTATCAATGGCTCGAACGAATAACCAAAGTATTGGTCGTTATCATTTCTTTAACTACGGTGTTTGCTGCGATTCTGGTTATCCCGGACATCAAATGGACTGCGGCTTCAATGGGATCAATAAGTGAATTGAAGCTAAAGGAGTTACTTTTTATTGCAGCCCTGGTTGGTTTTATGCCTTCACCTATGGATGCTTCCGTCTGGCAATCACTTTGGACTTGTGCCAAGGCCGAAGCGGCTGGAAAATCTTTCAGTAAAGAAGATGTAAGTAAGGATTTTATTATCGGGTATGTTGGCTGTGTGATTCTCGCACTATGTTTTTTACTTCTGGGAGCGGGATTGATACATAGTCGTGGTATTCCTGTTGAAAGTAGTGCAGGTGCCTTTACCGCACAACTCATTAAGCTCTATACCGATGTTTTGGGGGAGTGGACAAAACCTGTAATTGCAATAGGTGCTTTATCGGTAATGTATTCTTCGTTACTTGTAGGTTTGGATGCTGTACCCAGAAGTTTTGCTGTAGTCATTGATCGATTCAGCGCAACGGAATCCAGTAGCAATTTACATTACGCCAGCAGTAATGATAAATGGTATGTAGCTGCGGTTTGTTTGTTCGTGACGGGGCCAATGATACTAGCTGGCTTATTCATGGATTCGTTTACAAAGATCGTAGACTTTGGGGCCACTGCCGCTTTTGTATCAGCGCCGATTCTGGCGTTTTTGAATCATCGGTGTATACAGGGAAGCGAGATCCCTGAGCTTTATCGACCATCAAAAAACTTTTTGCGTTTTAGTACAATTAGTATTGTGGTCTTGACGCTTTTTGCCCTGATATACCTTTATATTCGCTTCGTGATGTAAAATTAGATCAAATACTGGTATTTTTCATCTAAGCACATTTATTATGACTCCTATGAACAGCTCTCAAAGTATCAATCGAACCCAACGCATCCTCGCATTTATTGAACGCACTGGTAACCGCTTGCCGGATCCAGCGGTTTTGTTTATTGCCCTGCTTTTGATTGTATGGATGCTGTCCTTTCTTTTTTCCTTTATTGAATGGGCTGTGATTGACCCGCGTACGGGTGAACCTCTGCGGGTGGTAAACCAGCTCTCCGGTACAAGCCTGACGGCTTTTATGTCAGCCGTGGTAAAGAATTTTGCTCACTTTCATCCGATAGGGGTGGTGTTGGTGGCAATGCTGGGAATTGGGGTTGCTGAGTACACCGGGTTTATTAATAGTGCTCTGCGCGCCATGTTGAGAGTCACAGCTCAATGGCTGCTCACTCCTATGATTATTCTGGTTGGTATTGTTAGTCATACTGCAGCCGATGCAGGTTATGTGATGGTGATCCCTCTGGGTGGTGTGATTTTCTACGCCGCTGGGCGCCATCCGCTGGCGGGTATAGCGGCTGCTTTTGCCGGCGTATCAGGTGGATTTTCAGCGAATTTTATTCCTTCTGCTATTGATCCCTTACTGCAGGGTATCACCCAGTCCGGAGCACAAATTCTCGACTCCTCTATCACGCTCAACCCTCTTAACAATTTCTTCTTTACTGCCTCTTCCTCCCTGCTAATCATCACACTTGGCTGGCTGATTACCGATAAGTACGTGGAACCGAGGCTTAAAGATAATCCTCTGGATGGCGATATTGAGGAGACACAGTCGATGGAGGCGCTCAGCGAAGCCGAATCACGCGGTCTCAAGAGTGCCATGGTCGCTTTGCTGGCTGGTATAGTGATATTAGTCATAACAGCATGGCCGGAAAACTCCGCGTGGCGTGGTGCTGGTGGATCCCTGACTGAATTGGGGGCACCGCTGATGTCATCTATAGTCTCGCTGATCTTCCTGTTGTTTCTTTTTCCAGCTGTGGTCTATGGCATTCGCGCTGGTACCGTCACCAGTAGCAAGGACATCATCGATGGCATGAGCAAAACCATGGAGACCATGGCCTACTACCTGGTTATCATGTTTTTCATTGCCCAGTTTATTTACGCCTTTGGCCAATCTAATCTGGGTGTATTGATGGCTTTAGAAGGTGCTAATGCGCTGCAGGCTCTTGGTCTGCCATCGGCGCTGACTATCACCGGCATTGTGATCCTTACCGGTCTTTTGAATCTCTTTGTTGGATCGGCTTCAGCCAAGTGGGCATTGCTGGCACCCATCTTTGTACCCATGTTGATGGAACTCGGTATTTCGCCTGATCTGACACAGGCCGCCTATCGCATTGGTGATTCCACCACTAACATCATCACGCCACTGATGCCTTATTTCCCGCTGGTGGTGGTTTATTGCCAGCGATACATTAAGAATACCGGCATTGGCACAGTGACCGCCATGATGCTGCCCTATTCGGTAACCTTTATTATTTGCTGGACCATATTTCTGCTGCTGTACTGGGGAAGCGGACTGCCACTTGGTTTGCAATCTAGTTATTCTTACGGTGGATAAAGCATGAATGTGCGACAAAGCCCTTTGATGTAAGTAGGTGGCTATTTTTCTGATTCAGTCTCGTTTTTCAATCCCGGTTCGAAAGCAAGTAGAACATTACCAGGCTCACCATTGAGACGACCGTAGCCAGAGTTGAGGTAGAGCATGCCATCAACAACTGTCGGACCGGGGCCATCAATCGCGCCACCTTTGCCCTCGACATTATTTGTCGTTTGATAGCTTCGTA
>WLWS01000002.1 GCA_012103475.1 Gammaproteobacteria bacterium
TCTTTTGCGTAGTTTAAAACCTTCAGCTTTTTGGCTATGTCATGCTCTGCTCTTCGATTCATTATACTCGACTCCTTTATAGCTCAATAACAGTATAAACTGTCTACCTAAGTCGAGATTTTCATAAACGTATAAGGAGTATCTGCGGAAATATGCAAGTTGCAATGAAGGTTTTTTGCAGTAGCTTGTGGGTTAAACATTTTGAATATGGTGTTCATCAAAATGTGTAAGTCAAAATTGTCATGTTCGAGCTCGAGCTTGCCGGCCTCGATTTTAGAGATATCAAGAATATTATTAATTAGCGATAATAAAGACTGTGCCGAATTCTGAATCGTGCTTACATAATCGGATTGATCTTCAGATAGTTTAGTAGAAGAGAGCATTCCGCTCATGCCAATCACACCATTTAACGGTGTTCGGATTTCATGACTCATATTCGCTAGAAATTGACTTTTCGCAGAATTGGCCGTTTCCGCAGTTTCAATTGCTGCTTGCAATCGTTTTAATAAATGACCGACATATAGTGGTAAAACTAACAAGGACACCATTATTCCGCCGCTCAAATATAAGTGATTCGACCAATAGGAGCTAAAGAAAGAAACTAATGTAAATCCAAAAAGCGTCAGTACTGTATTAATAAATAAGTAAGTACGCCCGAAGCGCAAACCATTTCCGAATATGACCCAAAAATAAAAAGCTATGAGCGGTGTGGCAACTTCTCCGCCAGCGGTTAGTGCAAAAGTAGTTGTACCAACGTCTGCCAGCATACCTAATAGACGTCTTGTGTGATTAGTTTTTAAGTCAAAGAAAGTCCAGAGAATAATAAAAATACAATAGGGTATTGAAGCTAGATACATTAAGACAACCAATGAATCCATTTCTCCGAACGCCGATGCTATTGACGTGTAAACGGCAAGAATTGTACAACATATTAACCTTACAATTGCTTGCTCATGCTCTGAATCCTGTCGTTGTTGCAGTCGTTGTTTGAGTTGAGCGAACATCAGCTTATTGTAAAGCGTGCGTGCCGGTATTAAAGGCTTATGTTGTTCCAACCCGTTGAATGTTTCGCCCGGCCACAATATCCTCTTTTCGAGACTGCAGGGCTTTTACACATTCTGGGTCAAAGTGCTTGTTTTTTTGGGCCACCAGCTGTTTGATGGCGTCATCAATGCTCCAGGCTTTCTTATAGGGGCGCGCAGTAGTCAGAGCATCGAATACATCGGCAACCGCCACGATTCGTGCTTCCAGAGGAATTTCATGTTTGCTAAGCCCATTCGGGTAGCCGGAGCCATCGAATTTTTCATGATGATTCAGTGCGATGATTGCGCCCATTTGTAAATAGGGGGAAGGGCTGTCTTTGAGAATTTCATATCCGATGTTGGTATGGCCTTTCATGACTTCAAATTCGGCTTCATCGAGTTCGCTCTCTTTCAGCAGTATAGTATCTGGAATACCAATTTTGCCAATATCGTGCATGGGTGCGGCGATTTCAAGAGTGTCACAATAATCCTGGCCTAATCCAATTTCTTCTGCAATCAATTTGGATACTCGTGCCATTTGCAGCAAGTGTGAGCCGGTCACGCCATCCTTGAACTCTCCAGCCCGGGCAAGACGGTAAAGAGTTTCTTTCTCGCGAATAAGAATTTGCTCTGTGACGTCTTTCACTTTTGTTTCCAGAGACACAGCCCGGTTCTTAATGATGATTTGCTGCCGGCGTAAAGTCAGTAAGTTTCGACAGCGAACTTTGCATTCATAATGATCAACGGGTTTATTCAGAAAATCGGTGGCACCGGCTTCGAGTGCCTGATACATAATCGCTTTTTCTTCGATAATGGTGATTACGATTATGGGGATATCACTACAACTTGGAATTTGTCTGAGCCGGCGGGTAAATTCGACGCCATCAAGATCCGGCATTTTGTAGTCGACGGTGATTAGATCCGGCGGGTCTGAGGCCGCAACTTCAAGCGCTGCCAGAGCGTTATCGTAGGCTTTTACTTTTATATTGTCGCCGATACTCTGGATGATTGTTTCCAGTATGATACGGCTGGTTAGTTGATCATCTATCACCATCACGTTAGCAACCATCGGATGATCTTTCATATGATCGAATAAAATTGTCATGTCGTAATTATCTTTAATCTTCTGAATTTAAGTAGTCTGGGGCGATCTCCGCACCTGACTTTGCCAACTGTATCGGCAGCTGGTGTCTATGCTTAATTAAAAATTTCTGTTTTATATTTCGAATTCTCTTAGCGTCCAGTTTTATCTGCGTATTAGTACGTACATTGCGCCGGTACCACCATCCACAGGTCTAGCCGTCGAAAAGGCCAGAATTTCATCTCGCTGTCTGAGCCAGTGCTCAACTTTGCCTTTCAGAACGGCTATTCCGTCCCGAGAGCCCTTACCTTTGCCGTGAATAATACGAACGCAGCGCCAATTCGTTTTTCTGGCCATGAGTAAAAAGTCACAAAAGGCCTCTTTAGCTACCGCAATTGTCATGCCATGCAGATCAAGGACTCTCTCGCATGGAATTTGCCCACGCTTTAGTCGCTGAAACAGCCGATTTTGCACGCCTTCTCGCTTGAAATAAAGTTCATCGCCGGTTTCCAGTATTTCTGGATCGTGCAGGCCTGACGCCATATCGAGCAGAGTTTGTCGCTCATCGGCAACGCGTTGGGTCGGCCAGGGTTTGGGTTTTTCCGTTTCTTCGACATGCACATCATGTTTAACCGGGTTTACCCGGCCGATAGCCTCACGAAATAACTCACTGTCCGACTTTTCAATTTCTTCTTGTTCTGACATCAATATACTC
Source organism: Gammaproteobacteria bacterium (assembly GCA_012103475.1). Classification (GTDB taxonomy): domain Bacteria; phylum Pseudomonadota; class Gammaproteobacteria; order Eutrophobiales; family Eutrophobiaceae; genus WLWS01. The sequence goes on from WLWS01000002.1 coordinate 2,819, forward strand.
TTTGAAAAGTCTCGGTTTGACAGCAGCTTATATCACTACTTTCGAGTTGTCAGTCAGGAAATTGAGAAAAATATGACTTTCGTCACAGAATTAACGCTTGATTGCTGGCTGTTAGTAGGCTACTCGGGTGAGAAATCTTATTGATCAATCCAGCGACGGGCATTAATAAACATCTTTATCCAGGGGCTGTATTCATGCTGCCATTCTTCAGGCTTCCAGGAGTATTGGCGGGACTGAAATACCCGTTCAGGATGCGGCATCATGATGCTAACACGGCCATCTTCGCTGCAAAAACCGGTCAAACCGGACTTGGAGCCGTTCGGGTTTGAGGGAAACTTCATCGTGGCATCGCCATAATTATCGACATAGCGAAGTATGCCTAAAGACTCTTCCTGGCTCTGTTTGTTTTTAAAGTTGGCTCTGCCTTCTCCATGGGCAACGACAACTGGCAGTATAGAGCCACTCATTCCGTCGAGAAATAATGAAGGAGAGTCCATAACTTCTACCATCACCAGCCTGGATTCGAACTGCTCCGATTCATTCTGAATGAATTCGGGCCAGTTTTCAGCGCCCGGTATTAGCTCATGCAACTGGGCCAACATTTGACAACCATTGCACACTCCCAGAGCAAAGCTGTCATTTCTTTCAAAAAAACGACTGAACTGATCGCGCAATGATTCATTAAACAGGATCGTTTTTGCCCAGCCGCCACCAGCACCGAGCACGTCACCGTAAGAAAACCCTCCGCAGGCGACGAGACCTGAAAAACCTTCAAGTGATTGAGTGCCTTCCAGCAAATCACTCATATGCACGTCGCTCGCTTCAAAGCCTGAGATGTCAAAGGCAGCTGCCATTTCGATCTGCCCGTTTACACCTTGCTCACGCAAGATCGCTATTTTTGGTTTGTTATCAGTGATGACGACAGGCGCGAAATTTAATTCAAGCGGGTCAAAACTGGTTTTGATACTCAGGCCGGGGTCGTCCTTGTCGTGCAGACGGGAGTACTCCTGCTCGGCGCAGGTCGGATTATCTCGCAACTTTTGCATGTGGTAGCTGGTTGCTGACCAGATTCGATGCAGAGTGAGCATGTCTGATGAGTAAATTATCTGCCCTTGTGCATTGATATTTATTTGCTTTGAATTATTAATTCGTGCAATTTCATTGATGTATTCCGAACCAAGGCCGGCATTCATAAAAGTTTGCATGATTGCCGTTTTGTCGCTTACGTTAATCTGAATAACGACAGCGGGTTCTTCGTTAAATAGTTCTGATATTGCGCTGTCTGCTTTACCGCTGAGATTGATATCAAGACCTATTCTGGAAGTAAATGCCATTTCACACAAGCTCACAAAAACTCCGCCATCAGAGCAATCGTGGTAGGCTTTTATGTAGCTGCATTCATTCAGAAGTTGAATTGCCTCAAAGCAGCTCTTCAGAACTTTAACGTTATCCAGATCCGGTGTGTCCGTAGAGGATTTATTGAATACCTGTGCCAGTGCTGAGCCACCCAGACGTTGTCTATTGTTATTGAGATTAACGCGCAAGAGGCAGGTATTTTCGTCTGTCTTTAATTCCGGTGTCAGGGTCCGGCGTATATCTGCGACCCGGGCGAATGCCGTGATGTTAACTGAGAGCGGAGAACTTACCTGTAGGGATTCCTCAGCTTCCTGCCAGACGGTATTCATTGACAGGGAGTCTTTGCCAACAGGGATCGCTATTCCCAATTCTATTGCCATTTTCGATACAGCTTGAACGGTGTCGTACAACTTTTCATCTTCATCAAGTTGTCCACTAGCGGCCATCCAGTTTGCCGAAAGCGAAATATCGTCAAGCTTCAAAATCCGGGCACTACAAATATTCAAGATTGCTTCAGCAAGTGCAAGGCGACCCGAGGCAGGAGCATTTGTCACCGCTATTGGGCTGCGTTCACCAATTGCCATTGCTTCTCCGACATAAGCATCAAACCCACTCGCGGTAATGGCACAATCAGCAACGGGCGTTTGCCAGCGACCGACCATTTGGTCCCGGACTACCAATCCGGAGACGCTTCTATCGCCAATATTAATCAGAAAACTTTTGTCGGCAACGCTGGGTAGCTGCAATACTCGCTCGATGACCGTTTCAATGTCGATACCACTTGAATCAAAGCTGATGTTACTAACAGATGAGCGTTTGATGTTTTTCTGCAGGCGAGGTGGCTTGCCCAGAAGAACTTGCAGCGGCATATCGATAACCTGATTGTGAAAGAACTTGTCTTCGACAAGCAAATTACCACTATCGTTAGCTTCTCCGACAACGGCAAAGGGGGCCCGTTCGCGCCGACATAATTGCTCAAAAAGAGTCAGCGATGCGCTGGAAATAGCAAGTACATAACGTTCCTGAGATTCATTGCACCAGATTTCCAACGGGGACATCCCGATCTCATCACTGGGTACGTCGCGAAGTTGAAAAATCGCACCACGTTTGCTGTCGTGTATGAGTTCTGGAAGTGCATTGGACAGGCCACCGGCACCGACGTCGTGAATAGATATAATCGGGTTGTCCTTGTCCATGGCCCAGCAATGATTGATAACTTCCTGACAGCGCCGTTGCATTTCCGGGTTATCTCGCTGCACAGACGCGAAATCGAGATCAGCATCGCCATCACCCGAAGACATAGAGGATGCCGCACCACCTCCAAGTCCAATCAGCATTGCCGGTCCCCCCAGAACTATTAGCTTAGCGCCTACCGGTATTCGATTTTTTTCCACATGCTGTGGTCGAATGGTGCCAAATCCACCGGCCAACATGATTGGTTTATGATAGCCACGAACTATGCCGCTCGAGACATCATTTTGTTCATAACTTCGAAAGTAGCCTGTCAGAGCAGGGCGGCCGAATTCATTGTTATAAGATGCGGCACCAATGGGGCCATCAAGCATAATCTCCAGCGCAGAGACGATGCGATCGGGTTTACCTGGTTTTTCTTCCCAGGCTTGTTTAAGTTCAGGGATGTGCAGATTGGAAACAGTGAAGCCACTCATTCCGGCTTTCGGTTTCGCCCCCCTTCCGGTTGCCGCTTCATCTCGTATTTCTCCACCGGCACCAGTGGCAGCACCGGCATAGGGAGCAATAGCGGTAGGATGATTATGAGTTTCCACTTTCATCAACAAATGCGTATCTTCCTGACGATAGCAATAGCGTTGATCAGCAGCATCTGCGAAGAAACGAGAAGCCTGATAGCCGTTCATTACGGCCGCGTTGTCGTGGTAGGCTGACAATACGCCACCCGGATTTTGCTTATGCGTTTCTCTAATCATATCGAATAGTGAATTCGTCTGTTTCTCACCATCTATTACCCAGTCTGCATTGAAAATTTTATGCCGGCAGTGTTCAGAATTCGCCTGAGCAAACATCATTAGCTCAATATCGTGAGGATTGCGACCCAGTGTGGTAAAAGACTCAAACAAATAATCGATTTCATCTGCAGACAGAGCAAGACCTAGCTTAAGATTAGCCTCATCGAGGCCTTGTCGACCGGCTTCGTTGATATTTATCTGGTTTAGTTTATCAGGTGCGGACTGTTGAAATAATTTACTGACATCATCAGTCTTATCGAAAACAGCCTCAGTCATTCGGTCATGGCTCAGGTTCTTAATCGCAATAATTTCTTTAGTCGTTAGCGAAGTATTTTTGTCGAGCTCCAGACTCCAGCGGATACCTCTTTCCAGGCGATTGATTTCGTTTAGTCCACAATTGATAGCAATATCAGTCGCCTTGCTAGACCACGGAGAAATTGTGCCGAGCCGCGGAATAACGACATAGGATAATTGTGCCACTGCCGGATTATTTTTCTGATGAGAACCGTAATCAATTAGTTGCGCCAGCTTCCCTTCAGCTGACTTCGATAAAGGCTGGGCGAGATCAATAAAGTGCAGGTACTCAGTCTGAACGCGCGCGATGTGCGTGCTGATGCTCCGCATTGAGTCGAGGGCTTTTGCAAGCCGAAAGTCTGAAAGGGCCGCGCTGCCGGGCAGGATCAACATCTGAGATTAGAACTTTAATTTCATTGCTGCGTGAATTAGCGGAGTAGGAGCCCGAGAATTAATTTAGGCTGCGCATTCTAGCAGATGATTAAAGAGCTTACAGTCCGGAATACTTCAGGCTTTTCAATATCAGAAACTATTCGCCTGAAAGGAACAGTTCTCTAAGGTATTTCTTCTACCTTGACCAGTATGCTTCTTTGTTCCTGACCGTTTTGACGCGTACTGCGCAGGTTTTCCCGTTTATTTCTATTAAACTGCTGGGTTATACCGCCTATTTGTATCCACTCACCCAGACGACCGATGGTCGTGGTCTCTGCATTTTGCACTTCGAATATGGCCGCCTGATTAGGCTGGACTCGTGATAACCGGGGTGAAATCTGCAAGGTAACCCGGTCTCCGTTAACACGGGGTAGCACATAGAATCCTGAGCTGACATCGTGATAGTTAATGGTGTCCTGAATCACCACACCACCGGGTGTGAGAAAGGCATTCTGATTCGCTATTGGTACCTGCTGTCCGGTCTGCACGTAAGCCGCTTTGCCGTCAACTGTCTGCACCTGAAAAGTGTTGGCATCATCAAGGTCAGAGCGGGTGCTTAAATCCCGATATCGAATATTGTTTCCTTCTTTATCTTTGGCCGACAAAACAATGCCGCGATTATTATCGCGTCGGTTGTTACTGGAAATACTCACATCTCCGGTTGAATATTTGCCGGATATGCCCTGATCACGCCGATCAATTTGTCCTTCAACGTCCTGTTTCACCGTTATCAACAGCCGCCTCGCGGCAATATCAATGCCGGCAAGTATTTGTCTGATTTCGGCCAGGTTTGCAGATGTCGTCTTAATAATAAGCTGATTGTTCGCTCCTGATAACGACGCACCATCGACTAGCAAAGGCCGGATAATGGGAATAATTTCATCTGTAGTCCGGTACTGCAAGGGAATTAGCTCCAATGACATGTTCGCGGCGTAAACGAAAGATATGCTCATCAGCAAACAGCCTGTTGCAAGTGATATGAGTTTTGATTTCAAAGCCTTAGTGCCCGTAAGTTCGCGTCAGGGGTGGAACGTGCCCACATTTCTTCGAATACATCCATAAAGGTTTTAGACTTGCGTTTATCGCTAAAGTTTACATTACCTTCGAATCTTTCAGCATTATTACGAAATACATATCCCGTGGAGTCGGCGACAAAAAGGGATTCATTAAAATGAGCATATTCTTTGCCGGGTTTTCTAAATTCAATATAACTGGGCAGGCTTCCGGCCAGATTAAGTAACATATGACCACGTCGCGCAATCAATTGAGATTCAAAAACCATTATTCGTACTCTGGTTCGACGATTGGCCAGTACTGTAGATTTTACAGCGTCAATAAAATCCTGAATGTCATACACCATAGGATCGAGTTGGCGGCTGATGATACTGATTTCACGTCTACACTGCTGAGCCATTTTTGTCGCAGCATAGCGGTGTTCTTCGCTTGATGAGATTTCAAGATCTTCCTCGTCAATTCCCAGACGATAGTTTTCAAAAGCATGCATAGTTCGGTTATCTTTAAAGTAAGCTCACTGATTCGTGTAAATAATAGTCCAGCTTAAGCGGGTGGACAATTATTATGGACAAAAATGTCGAGCAGTTACGACTTTCATGACAGCAGAGGGGCAATCAGTTCACTGCAATACAAGTAATGAAGTAGACTTAATACCTGATCATGGTCATTTTTTGTACCATATACAGGATTTGGGAAGGTCTGTTTCGAGCTGAAGTCGTCGACGAACTGTAGATAATGTCCCGGTAATACAAAAGCTTTACCGCAAATGTATAAAACAATATCTGTTTTTTTTCGTATAAATACAGCTTTTAGCTCTGAGGGTTTACAGAGCTTCTTTTCTTTTTTTAGCAGATTGATAGTTTCCTGCCTGTCTATACCGTTTTTGACTTCCGTTTCAAGCTCCATCTCGTGATTGGAGCTGATGAATCGACCAAACCAGTCGGCCAGGGCGTCAGGCTCAGGCAGCGTTGAACGGAACAGGCTATCAATTTTTTGTAATTCGACTTCCCTGAGTTCTCCAGAGTACTGAGTTTTCCTTAGCTCTGGATCGCTATAGCGTATCTCCATTTGATTCTGCAAAACATAATCGACGAATCCGGCCAGAAGTTCGTGATTGGAGGGCGCTCGAAAGCCGATTGAACAGGTTATACTCTCGCCAATGGCAACACCGTGATGGCCAGTACCGGGAGGCAGATATAGCATGTCGCCCGGCTCTAAAATGTATTCTTCGTCTGCTTGAAAATCTTCAATGATTCGCAGATCCAGACCATCGATGCAATCACTGTCTTTGTATTCTTTACAATTAATCGACCACTTGCGTTGACCTTTGGCCTGAAATAAAAAGACATCGTAGCTATCGAAATGCGGCCCGACACTGCCAGCATCGGGTGCGTAACTTATCATCAGGTCATCGATACGCCAGTTCGGGATAAAGTTGAACTTGCTTAGCAAAGAGCTTGCTGACTGGAAATAGTGTTCAGCGTTTTGTACCAACAGTGACCAATGGCTAAGGGGCAATTCTTCAAAATCTTCTATATTAAATACGCCCTGGAGCACCTGCCAGGGATAATCACCATCTTTTTCGAGAACCACGCGTGATTCCACCTGCGACAGGCAGGCAGTTTCAAGAAGTCTCTGTTTGTCGAAATCCGCCTGATATTCCGGGAAGGCGCGTCGTAGCAGGCAAGGCTTTTTTTGCCAGTAAAATTCGAGAAACTCGTTCGTCGGTATCCCGCCCGGAATGACAGTTTCCATGTTGGTTTCTGGTCTGGTTTTCAGAGTGACCTGGCTTTGGAAACTATGGATCTGGTTTGTTCGGCTGCGTTACCGGTATACGAGGCGGGGGACAGGTCTAACAATTGTTCTTTGCTTGTCTCATCCAGTTCGAGGGAATCGATGAAGGCTACCAGCTTTGCCTTGTCGATTGTTTCACCTCTGGTCAGATCTTTTAATTTCTCATAGGCATTTTCAATGCCATGACGACGCATAATGGTTTGTAAGGGTTCAGCGAGCACTTCCCAGGCGGCATCCAGATCAGACTGAATTTTGCCTTCATTAACCTCAAGCTTTCGGAGTCCTTTCAGGCAGGATTCACAGGCGATGAGAGTGTGGGCTACACCCACACCCAGATTACGTAAAGCTGTCGAATCGCTTAAATCGCGTTGCCAGCGAGATATCATCAGTTTATCGGACAGATGCGAAAAGAGAGCATTGGCTATACCAAGGTTTCCTTCAGCATTTTCGAAATCAATGGGATTAATTTTATGCGGCATGGTCGAAGAGCCGATTTCACCCGCGACGGCTTTTTGCTTGAAATAAGCAATTGAAATGTAAGACCAGATATCACGGCACATATCCAGCAATACGATATTTAGCCGGTTCAGGCAATGAAAGTATTCGGCTATGTAGTCATGGGATTCAATTTGAGTGGTGTGTGGATTCCAGCTTAAACCGAGTGATTCAACGAAAGATTTTGAAATCGACATCCAGTCAAGTTCGGGATAGGCACACAGATGGGCATTAAAATTTCCAACCGCACCATTAAACTTACCCAGTACAGGTGTATTTGAGAGTTGTTCGATTTGACGCTGCAGCCGATAAACAAAAATGGCAATTTCTTTGCCCAGAGTGGTTGGAGATGCAGTCTGTCCATGAGTTCGGGCCAGCATAGCAAGATCAGCATTTTGCTCAGCCAAATCGCAAAGCGTAGTCAGAAGTGTAGAAAAAACTGGTACTAAATGGGTTTCACGCGCCTCCTTTAACATTAGCCCATGACTTAGATTATTTATGTCTTCTGATGTGCAGGCAAAGTGCAAAAACGGAGATACAGCGGCAAGCTCGTCATTAGATGTAATTTTTTCAGCAAGAAAGTACTCGACTGCCTTCACATCGTGATTGGTTGTAAGTTCAATTTCTTTTATGCGGGCGGCGTCTTCGGGCGAGAACGTTTCGATTAGCTGGTTCAATTGTTGATTTGCCGCATCACTGAAAGCCGGCACTTCAGTAATCTGTTTATTGGCAGCCAGTGTTTGTAACCATTTCACCTCGATCAATGCACGATAACGGATCAAGCCAAATTCGCTAAAAACTGATCGTAAACTATCTGTCTTGTTGGCGTAGCGACCATCAACAGGAGATATTGCCAGCAGGGTATGGAGTTCAGTCATAATAATTTTTGATCTTTATATTAATGATTGGTATCTCTAAGGACATGGGTTGGGTAGCGCCACATGCACCTGTTCAATTTTACGCAGTAATTCTTTCGGTAGCTCAATATTTATACTGTCTATATTAGCGCTTAGTTGTTCCGTGTTCGTAGCGCCGATAATTGTACTGGTTAAAAACGGCCTTGAATTGACATAAGCAAGCGCCATTTGAGCCGGATCCAGATCGTAAGATCGGGCCAATTCGACGTACTTTGCGCAAGCCTCGATACCAGTGGCCGTTGAGTACCGCTGATAACGTTCTCCGAAAAGGCTCAGTCGGGCTGTTGCTGGTGATTTACCATTTAGATATTTGCCGCTTAAGGTACCAAATCCAAGTGGCGAGTATGCAAGCAAGCCCACTGTTTCACGATGAGCAATCTCGGCCAGGCCGATTTCAAAACTTCGGTTCAGCAAGCTATATGGATTTTGAACACTGACAATTTTGGGCCCGGCTCCAGCTCTTTCAAGGCGCAAATGTTCATTTACTCCCCAGGCCGTCTCATTGCTCACTCCAATATGTCGGACCTTACCCTGAGTCACAAGATCATCAAGCACGCCCAGAGTTTCTTCTATTGGAACACCGTCCTTATCCGGGGCATGGTAGTAATTCAGTTGACCGAAGTAGTTGCTATCTCTTTCCGGCCAGTGTGTTTGATAGAGGTCGATATATTCGCAGTTCAGACGCTGCAGGCTTGCATTGACAGCGGTTTCAATGTTCTCGCGATCCAGTTTTGCCTTGCCATTTCGTAAATAGGGCAGCCAGTCTGCTCTGGCAGACACTTTGCTGGCGATTATTAACTTGTCACGCTGACCACCTTTGCGGAGCCAGCTTCCTAAAATTGCTTCCGTGCGACCCTGAGACTCCTGTTTTGGGGGCACGGGGTACATTTCGGCGGTATCGATAAAATTGACCCCAGAATCAATTGCAAGGTCCAGTTGTGCGTGCGCATCGTTTTCAGTGTTCTGCTCGCCCCATGTCATCGTGCCCAGACAGATGTTGCTGACCCTTATATCTGTTTGTCCAAGCTGATTGTATTTCATATTATTTGTTCGCCATCAACAGGCATATGTGGATTGAGCAAAGTTATGAGTAAACAGTATGGTTTTTCACACTTTGTCTGTGATTTACAAGCTTATCTTCTTAGCTAAAAGCTTACAAACACAAGTGCATGTGGTAACTTTCGCCAACAAGCCTTTCGACCTGAAATACATTCTAGAATATGGACTCAATAAGCCTCATTAGACCAGACGATCTGCACTTACATCTGCGCGACGGAGATGCCATGCGCTGTGTTGTCGAGGATACGGCCAGACAATTTGCCCGCGCGATAATTATGCCTAATCTCAAACCGCCGGTTACGACAGTCAGACAGGCAGAAGCTTACCGTGAGCGAATTTTGTCCTGCCTGTCCGAATCAAGCGATTTTCAGCCTTTAATGACTCTGTATCTGACAGACAATACGGCGATAAGCGAAATTAAACAGATAGCTGAGAACGAACACGTACACGCGATTAAGTATTATCCTGCGGGTGCGACAACAAACTCGGATCACGGTGTGACCGACATTGAGAAGGTCTACCCTTTGTTTGAGTATATGGCGGATTTATCCATACCGCTCCTTATACACGGTGAAGTTACCGACCCTGAAATTGATATATTCGATCGGGAAAAGGTATTTATCGAACAGACACTGTTGCCGTTGATAAATCGCTTCGAAAATCTGCGCGTAGTTCTTGAGCATATTACAACCAGCGACGCGGTAGCGTTTGTTCAGAATGGCCCTGAGACACTGGCGGCAACAATCACGGCTCATCACCTGATTCAGAACAGGAATGCATTGTTCGAAAATGGCATTCGGCCCCATAATTATTGTTTACCGGTGTTGAAAAGAGAATCCCATAGACAAGCTCTATTGGATATTGTCGCTAGTGGTCATCCGCGTTTCTTTCTAGGTAGTGATAGTGCACCACACGCAAGAGAGGCGAAAGAAAGTGCTTGCGGATGCGCAGGCGTTTATTCTGCGCATAGTGCAATTGAATTATATGCTTCTGTTTTCGAGGAACTGGGAGTTCTGGACAAGTTCGAGGCTTTCGCCAGTTTTAATGGCGCAGATTTTTATGGATTAGCAAGGAATACCGGCAAAATCACTCTGGAAAAAGTTGAATGGGTCATTCCTGAATCGTTTGCTTTTGCCGATTCGGAAATTGTGCCTTTCCTGGCAGGCGAGAAGTGCAATTGGAAATTGAAAACGGTATGACCAATGCAGATGCAGTAGCGCAGCGATTCAGAGGATATTTACCGGTTGTTGTCGATATAGAAACAGCGGGTTTTAATGCAGCGACTGATGCTGTGCTGGAGATTGCCGCTGTTTTTATTACGATGAATGATGAAGGTGTCTGGTCAGAAGACGAAAGCATAAATCGACATGTGCAGCCCTTCGAAGGAGCGAACCTGGAAAAAGCGGCATTAGACTTTAATGGAATTGATCCCGAACATCCTTTTCGAAAACAAATAGCCGTAGCAGAGAAAATTGCTTTGCAGGACATTTTCAACCTAACCCGAAAAAAGCTTAAAACACATAACTGCAAACGGGCCATCCTGGTTGGTCACAACCCAGCGTTTGATATTGCTTTTTTAAATGCCGCGGTTGACCGCTCGGAAATAAAACGCAATCCTTTTCATCCTTTTAGTACCTTCGATACTGCAACACTGGGTGGACTGGCCTATGGTCAGACCGTGCTGGCAAGGGCGGCAGAAAAAGCAGGTATCGAGTGGGATACCAGCGCAGCGCATTCTGCGCTCTATGACGCTGAACGTACCTCTGAGTTGTTTTGTACTATTGTCAATCGTTGGCAGGAAATGACCTCAAATTAAGTGGCATGTGTCTGATTGCATTTTCGCATCGACGATCTACTGCTTACCCCCTGGTACTGATTGCCAATCGGGATGAATCCTACGAGCGTGCATCCGTCCAGGCTCAATTCTGGGATACCGATCCGGATATATTAGCGGGCCGGGATCTTGAAAAAAATGGCAGCTGGCTGGGTATAAACAGACGGGGCCGATTTGCTGCGGTAACAAATTTCCGTGAAGGTCTCTCTGATAAAAAAGCACTACGCTCACGCGGATTGCTGGTGAGTGAGTTTTTACGTAATGACGCTTCTTTTTCATCTTACATTGAGAGTTGCCAGGCTGAAGCTGAAAATTATGGAGGCTTCAATCTTTTACTTGGTGACGAAAACGGTATCTATTATTTAAGCAATCGTGATTCACATCATCGGAAACTTGGGTATGGAGTCTATGCCGTCAGTAATGCCGAAATTGATTCCGATTGGCCGAAGGTGAGTGCCGCACGAGAGCAACTTGATGATGTTGTTCAAAACGCCGGGGTCATTGATCATATTGAGTTGTTAAACATACTTGCTAACAGAGAAGTCGCTATTGATGAGCAACTTCCTGACACCAATATAGGAATTGATTGGGAAAGAAAATTATCGCCCATGTTTATCAAGACGGAGGACTATGGTACGAGAGTGTCGACTGTCATAACGATAGATAATTCAGCCGAGGTGATGTTTACCGAAAGAACATATGACAGGGAAGGTGCGGTAGAAAATGAAAATAGATACACATTTCGAATTCAGAGGAGCAGGTAACTAGTGGATTTTGGTTTACAAGGTTCGGTCACACGCCGGATCACTGAACTTCCGGCAAGCATTACCTGCATTGATACAGGTTACATTCGCCCTCAACTGGCAGCCTGTTATTTAATCGAAGATGATGGTTGCGCCGGAATCATTGAAACTGGTACAGCCTATTCTGTTCCGATGATACTGTCAGTGCTTGAATTAAAAAAGATTCCGCTTGATAGAGTACTGTACGTTATGCCCACGCACGTACATCTTGACCATGCCGGTGGGGCGGGACAGCTGATGCAGCTCCTTCCTAATGCCTCGCTGGTTGTTCACCCGCGAGGTGTCAGACATATGATTGATCCTCGAAAACTATGGAATGGCACTCTTGAGGTATATGGAGAAGATGCGATGCATCGTATGTATGACGAGCTACTTCCGGTGGAAGAGGAACGGATAATAAGGGCTGACGATAATTTAAAATTAAATCTTGCGGGTCGTTCACTACATTTTATTGATACTCCCGGACATGCCCGGCATCACTATTCAGTATACGATGAACGCAGTAATGGTTTTTTTACTGGTGATACTTTCGGTATGGCATATCAGGAGTTATTACCTGCAGAGCAGGCCTACATTATGCCCACGACAACGCCAGTGCAATTTGATCCTGTTGCCTGGTACTCCACTCTGGAACGATATCTAGAATTCAAACCAGAACGCATGTTTTTGACTCATTACGGTATGGTGGAAAATGTCAAAAAATTGGCCGTCGATCTAAAACAGAGAATAAAAGCTTACGTGGATATTGCAGAAGCTAATCGTTATAGTCCCTCGCGAAGCAAAGTAATGGAATCCAGAATAGCAGAGTTGACTTTCACAGAATTAAAAGCAGCGGGTTGTCCCTTGCCGTCTGCAGCCTGCAAAGCCTTGCTCGCGATGGATATTGCTTTGAACGTTCAGGGTCTTGAAGTCTGGTTGGACAGCCAATAATTAATCAATCTGCTTCAGGAATAGAGTTTTTCCCGCCACTTACCTACATTCAGTTTAATCTCATCTTCATTGATAGTTTGCAGCTCTCTATCTTGCAACAGTGTCTGGCCCGCCACCCAGACGTGAGAAACCTGATTACGATTACTGGCGTAAACAATCTGAGACATAGGGTTACTCAGAGGTTGGGTTTCCAACTCACTCAAATCGATGGCAATGATGTCGGCCTGCTTGTTTTTCTGCAGAGTACCTATTTGTTCATCCAGACCAAGCGCCCTCGCTCCGTTAATGGTCGCCATTTTCAGTACTGTAAATGCATCTACTGCCTGCGGATCTTGCGCGACCCCCTTGCCGAGTAGCGCGGTTGTCTGCAATTCCGCCATCATATCAAGGTCGTTATTACTGGCTGCACCATCTGTGCCGATAGCAACATTTACGTCGTGCAACTGCAAGTCGTTAACCGGACAGAAACCACTGGCTAGTTTTAAATTGGATTGCGGGCAATGAACAACATGTACTCCGTAATGCTTAAGCATCGCAAGCTCGCTGCCTTCAATTTGTGTCATGTGCACAGCGAGAAGTCGGGGACTTAGCAATCCCAGTTCTTCCAATCTTTGCAAAGGACGTTTACCGTGTTCTTTCAGGCTTTGATTCACTTCATCAGCTGTTTCATGAATATGCATCATCACAGGTATGTCCATTTCCTCTGCCAGCGTATTCAATTTCAACAAAGCGGGCTCTGAGACAGCATAGGGCGAGTGTGGTGAAAACGCGGTGTTAACCAGCGGGGTATTTCTGAACTTGTGATGGACCTGACCTGCTTTCAGGAAATACTCATCCGGGGTATTAGCCCATGCGGTCGGAAAATCGATAACGATTAAGCCGATAACGGCACGAATACCTGCCTCCATTGCAATTTTAGCGGTCACATCTGCAAAAAAGTACATATCTGCAAAACAGGTTGTGCCAGAACGAATCATTTCGGCGATTGCGAGGCGACTGCCGTCTTCAACAAATTCAGGTGATACCCAGTGTTGTTCCGCTGGCCAGATATGATTGGTAAGCCAGTCCTGCAAGGGTAAATCATCAGCCAGTCCGCGAAACAAGCTCATGGCTGCATGTGTGTGACTGTTAATCAGCCCCGGGAGCAAGGCGTGCTGGTCAAGTTGATAGTTATGTCTGGCCTGATAACGCTGTGCCGCGGTCTGCTGTGGCTGGATGTCAATTATCCTTCCGTCATTGAGAGCAAGCGAATGATTTTCGAGTACTGTTTTTTCAGGTTGAATGGGAATCAGCCAACGTGCATTTATTAAACTGTCTATTTTCAAATTGTTCTCCAGAATTGATTTTTGACGCCGAATCCAGACCCCTGAGAGAGGATAAAAAATCGACTAGCTTAATGGGTTTTTTGTCAAGCGAAATTCGATCCGCCAGAGTGATTAAAAACGCATATAAGTCTATAAAGAATCAGCAAATTATGATAGGATTCTCAGCTTATTTATTTGCACTATTTAACCCACATAAAGGACCTTAAAGCCCCTTGAAGTTCCCGAGAGTTGTATGCCTGATTCCGACATAGCCAGTTCACTATTTCCAGTCAATATCGAAGACGAAATGCGTCAGTCCTATATGGATTACGCGATGAGTGTCATCGTCGGCCGCGCCCTGCCTGATGTCCGGGATGGGCTAAAACCGGTGCACAGACGTGTTCTTTATGCCATGAACGTAATGGGCAACGCGTGGAATAAACCCTATAAAAAATCGGCACGCGTGGTTGGTGATGTCATCGGTAAATACCACCCGCACGGTGATTCTGCAGTTTACGACACAATCGTCCGTATGGCTCAGCCATTTTCTCTGCGCTACGTGCTGGTAGACGGTCAGGGAAATTTCGGTTCAGTTGATGGTGATGCACCAGCGGCTATGCGCTATACCGAAGTGCGTATGTCTCGAATTGCACACGAATTACTTGAAGATCTTGATAAAGAAACAGTCAAATTTGTTGAAAACTATGATGGGTCTGAGCACGAGCCGGTAGTTTTACCTACAAAGATTCCCAATTTACTGATTAACGGTTCCAGCGGCATTGCTGTAGGTATGGCTACCAACATACCTCCTCATAACCTCACTGAAGTGGTGGGTGCTTGTATTGCGCTCATTGACGATTCGGAGCTGGGTGTCGAAGAACTAATGAAGCACATTCCCGGACCCGATTTTCCTACCGCAGGAATAATTAATGGATCACGTGGAATACACGAAGCTTATCGAACCGGCCGAGGGCGGATACGGGTTCGTGCCCGAATACATATAGAGACGGACGAAAAATCCGGACAGGAATCATTGATTGTTTCCGAATTGCCTTATCAGGTTAACAAGGCACGCTTACTTGAAAAAATTGCTGAACTGGTCAAAGACAAAAAAATGACCGGTATTAGAGAATTACGTGACGAGTCAGACAAAGATGGCATGCGTATGGTCATTGAGCTTCGGCGTGGGGAAGTAGCGGACGTCATTATCAATAATCTGTATCAGCAAACCCAGATGCAGAATGTATTCGGCATCAATATTGTTGCACTTGATGGTGGCCAGCCAAGAATACTTAATTTAAAGGACATGCTGGATGCTTTTATTCAGCATCGACGAGTCGTAGTGACTCGCCGGACGGTTTACGATTTGCGCAAGGCTCGTGCTCGTGCGCATATACTGGAAGGTCTGGCGGTCGCACTTGCTAATATTGATCCCATTATTGCCTTGATTAAAGCGTCACCTAGCCCGGCTGAGGCCAAATCCGGATTGCTCGGACAAAGCTGGCAGGCGGGTATTGTTGTCGACATGCTCAAGCGTGCAGGAGCTGATGCGTCAAGACCTGACGACCTGGGATCGGATCTCGGGCTTGTTGAAGGCAACTATCAGCTGTCGGAAGTCCAGGCTCAGGCCATTCTTGAATTACGATTACAAAAACTGACCGGGCTTGAGCAGGAAAAAATCATTACTGAGTACGAAGAGATTATCGAGAAAATCACGGATTTACTCGACATTCTTGCCCGTCCTGAGCGGCTTATGGAGGAGATCAGGGGTGAGTTGGTTGCGATTCGGGAACAATATGGTGATGAAAGACGAACCGAAATAGTTGAGTCCGAAGAAGATCTGAGTATGGAAGACTTGATCACGGAAGAAGATGTTGTAGTGACCCTCTCTCATGCAGGTTATGCCAAATCACAATCACTCGATACTTATCGCTCTCAACGTCGTGGTGGAAAGGGTAAATCGGCTACCAATATGAAGGACGAGGACTTCATAGATAAACTCTTTATTGCCAGTACTCACGACACGCTTCTATGTTTCTCAAGTCGTGGTCGTTTGTACTGGATGAAAGTCTACCAGCTGCCACAGGCCAGTCGGGCGGCCCGGGGCAAACCTATCGTCAATTTGCTTCCATTGGTTGAAGGGGAGCGAATTAATGCGATTATGCCAATCCGTGAGTTCAGTGAAGATAAATTTGTATTCATGGCGACAGCGGATGGCACAGTTAAGAAGACAGCCTTAAAAGATTTTTCCAGACCCAGACCAAGCGGCATTATCGCTGTTGATCTGGTCGATGGTAATCAACTGATTGGCGTTGAGCTGACCGATGGCGAGCAGGATGTCATGCTCTTCAGTGACGCTGGCAAAGTTATTCGTTTCAGTGAAAACGATGTCAGGGTGATGGGCCGTACAGCCAGAGGGGTCCGCGGGATTCGTCTGCCAGATCAGCAGAAAGTTATTTCGCTTATTATTGCTGAGCAAGAAGCGAGGGTGTTGACTGCGACTGAAAACGGATTTGGCAAGCGAACCGCGATGGAGGATTACCCGAAACAGGCTCGCGGTGGTCAGGGTGTGATTGCTATTCAATGTGACGAAAGAAATGGCAAAGCTGTTGGCGCCGTTACGGTGAACGAAGATGATGAAATTATGCTTATCAGTAATCAAGGTACGCTTATTCGAACACCGGTAAGCGAAGTATCTGTAGTTGGGAGAAACACGAAAGGTGTAACGCTGGTTTCTTTAGGCGAGGGCGAAAGTCTTGCCAGCCTTGAACGAATTGTTGAGTACAAAGAAGAAGATGATGAATAATTCTGTATCCGAATTAGCCAGTACTCCAATGAGTACTACTGAGAGGGATGTATTTAATTTTGGTGCAGGGCCGGCTATGTTACCTGCAGCAGTTATGCGACAGGCTCAGCAGGAATTGCTTGATTGGCGAGGTACGGGTATATCCGTCATCGAAATGAGTCATCGCAGTACACACTTTGCCGGCATTGTCGAAGAATCTGAATCTGATTTACGCGAGTTGCTAAACATACCTGATTCGCACCGTATTCTTTTCCTGCAAGGTGGAGCGAGTAGCCAGTTTGCTATGGTGCCCATGAATCTTCTGAGAGAGCAGCAAAGTGCGGATTATATTCATACAGGTATATGGTCTGGTAAAGCGATAAAAGAGGCAAAAAAAATTGGTCTTGCCAATGTTGCCGCCAGTTCTGAAGCGGAAAACTTTCTTACAATCCCGCCACAAGCTACCTGGTCATTAAGCGAGGAGCCTTCTTATGTCTATTACACGGATAACGAAACAATAGGCGGGCTAGAGTTTTCTGATGCGCCGGATGTCGGATCCGTTCCGCTCGTGAGTGACATGACCTCCAATTTTCTCTCAAGACCTGTTGATTTTTCTAAGTACGCCGTTGTGTTTGCCGGCTCGCAGAAAAATATTGGTCCTGCCGGCCTGGTTATTGTAATTGTCAGGGAAGATTTGCTGGGGAATGCTGGTGATAATATTCCCAGCCTTTATGACTACGCAATTCAGAGCAAGGAAAACTCCCTTTATAATACGCCACCAACGTTTACCTGGTATATGGCCGGGCTTGTTTTTAAATGGGTAAAAAGCCAGGGCGGTATCGCTGCGATGCAGGCTAATAGCGAAAGCAAATCAGGCAGACTCTATGATTACATTGATCAAAGTCAGTTTTATGCCAACCCGGTTGAACCCGAGTTTCGTTCCAGAATGAACGTGCCTTTCACGCTTGCAAATGATGAATTGAACGACAGCTTTCTCAATTTGGCTAATGATGCGGGTATGGTCGAGCTCAAAGGTCACCGTAGCGTCGGAGGAATGCGTGCCAGCCTGTATAACGCAATGCCTGAAGATGGGGTTAACTGCTTGCTGGATTTTATGCGTGAATTTGAGAAGCAACACGCATAGCTTCAATCTGAATGTCTATATATAACTCATCCTGTTATGAGTAAAGAATCTGAATTACAAAAACTTCGTGAAGAAATTGATAGCGCGGATAATAAGCTTCTGACGCTTATTAATGAGCGTGCTCGTCTGGCCACTATAGTAGCTGAGATAAAGCGAGCTGATTCAGAGCAGGTTGAGTATTATCGGCCAGAGCGCGAAGCGCAGGTGCTAAGAGAAATTATCAAGAATAACCCCGGACCTCTTGATGATCTCGAAGTCGCCCGTCTTTTCCGTGAAATCATGTCAGCTTGTCTGGCTCTTGAGCAAAAGCTGGAGATTGCTTTTCTCGGTCCCGCTGCAACCTTTACTCAGGCTGCGGCACTTAAACATTTTGGCCATGCCGTTAATACTAATCCCCAGACGAGTATCGCTGACGTATTCCGTATAGTGGAGTCTGGTGTTTGTCACTATGGTGTTGTGCCTATCGAAAACTCCACAGAGGGTTCGGTTAATCAAACGCTTGATTTACTTATCAGTTCGAGTTTGAAGATTTGTGGCGAAGTGCAACTTCCAATTCACCATAATTTGATGAGTCCAGCAGAATCTCTTGCAGAAATCAAAAAGGTCTGGTCGCATGAGCAATCGCTAGCGCAGTGTCGTTCATGGTTGGATAAAAACTTACCCAATGTTGAACGAATAGCGATAAGCAGTAACGCTGAAGCCGCCATGACAGCGATAAAAGATATCACTGGCGCTGCCATTGCCGGATCTATCGCTGCTGAACACTACAAGTTACCGATACTGGAAAAGAACATTGAGGATGAACCTGATAACACTACCCGCTTCCTGATCATTGGACAGAATAATGCACGTGCAAGTGGTCAGGATAAGAGTTCCATACTGTTCGCAAACGCTAACGTACCGGGCGCTTTGCAAAAGAGTCTGGCCTGTTTTGCAGATAACAACATAAATATGAGCCGGATTGAATCCAGACCTTCAAAGCACGGAATGTGGGAGTATGTATTCTTTGTGGATGTTGAAGGACATGCTGATGACAGTTTGATGCAAAAAGTGCTGGAAGATCTGAAACAACATACTCTAATGATTAAAGTATTGGGTTCGTATCCGCATGCCCCGCTCTAAGGCGTCTGTTTTATACGTTAGCCGCTGAGTACCTCTTTTATGAAATTTAAACGACTTGCGATATTGGGAGTTGGCCTTATCGGTGGCTCACTAGCACTAGGTCTTCGACGGGCAGATATGTGTCAGACCATCATCGGTTACGGACGCAACCGTGATAACCTGCTTCGAGCTAAAGAACTGGGTGTTATCGATGAATTTACTACGAGCGCGGAAGAGGCTGCGACAGGAGCCGACCTTGTCGTAGTGGCAACGCCTTTGGCAACCAATGAAAAACTTTTCAGTGCAATTGCATCGTCACTTGGTTCCAACACGGTAATAACAGATGTCGGCAGTGCTAAAGAGTGTGTGGTCGATGCCGCACGCTTGACTCTAGGTAGTAATTTCCCAAATTTTGTTCCAGGCCATCCGATTGCCGGTAAAGAAAAAAGCGGTGTGGACGCGGCCGTTGCTGATTTGTTTGAAGACCACCTTGTCATCCTTACTCCTCTGGGTGATACAAGCATAAACGCCATATCTGTCGTGACTCAAATGTGGGAGGCGGTGTTAGCAGATGTCACGACACTTCAGGTAGAACATCACGATGCTGTGCTTGCTGCGACCAGTCATTTACCTCATATGCTCGCTTATGCATTGGTTGATTGCCTGACAAGCATGCAGGAAAACGAAGATGTATTTCAATTTGCGGCGGGAGGGTTCCGGGATTTTACCCGTATAGCATCAAGTAACCCGCAAATGTGGCATGACATTTGTTTTTCGAACAGTAAGAGTCTGCTAACAGTACTTGGAAACTTCGAGGATCATTTGCAGGCGCTGAAACAGGCAATTGAAAATGGTGATAGCGAGAAGGTTCTGGAAATATTTTCACGCGCGAAACAGTCCCGTGATGAATATGTCGTCGGAAAATGAATTCTGTTGAAACAGTGAACTTCGAGGTTCGACCAGGAAGCGTTCTACAAGGTGAATTACGTGTGCCCGGAGATAAATCAATTTCACACCGGGCCCTGATGCTTGGCGCGATTGCTGAGGGAACAACTACAGTTCAGGGTTTTCTTGATAGTGAAGACATCAAAGCGACAATGGCTGCTTTGAGAATGATGGGTGTCAATATCGAAGAGCAAGATAACAATAATCTGCGCATCGAAGGAGTCGGTCTGCACGGTCTTCATGCACCAGGTCGACCACTTGATCTCGGCAATTCGGGTACATCGGTTCGGCTCTTTGCCGGCTTATTATCAGGCCAACAATTTGCTACAGAACTGCTTGGTGATCAGTCCTTAATGCAACGACCCATGCGGCGGATTGTCGAGCCCTTGCAGCAAATGGGAGCACAGATAAGTTGTTCTGAACACGGAACCCTGCCAATTAAAATTGTCCCGACGAAAAATTTATCAGCGATTCGCTACGTACTGCCTGTCGCAAGTGCTCAACTGAAGTCAGCACTCTTATTGGCGGGCTTGTATGCAGACGGAAAAACATGTGTGCATGAACCATCGGTAACGCGCGATCATAGTGAACGGATGCTGAGTCAGTTCGGGTGTACACTGGAGACAGAAAACGGTGAGATTTGCCTGCAAGCAAATACCCTGACTGGCCAGGATATTATTGTTCCGGGCGATATTTCGTCAGCAGCTTTTTTTATTGTCGCAGCCAGTATTATCCCCGGTTCAAATCTTCTTTTGAAAGGTGTCGGTTTGAATCCAAGTCGAGATGCCATTATCGAAATTTTGCTCTCAATGGGCGCAGATATTGAAATTGACAGCCTGAAAGCTGATTCGGGTGAACCTGTAGCTGATCTTCGTGTTCGTCATAGTAAGCTGGTGGGGATTACCATTCCTGAACACCTGGTGCCTATTGCCATTGATGAAATGCCTGTACTAATGATCGCAGCCGCCTGCGCGGAGGGTGAGACTCGATTATCCGGCGCCGCTGAACTTCGGGTCAAGGAAAGTGACCGCATCAAAGCCATGTGTGAAGGTTTGAATGTACTTGGGATCGAGGTTGAAGAAAAAGCTGACGGTATGACTGTCAGAGGCGGGGAGTTTGCCTCTGGAACGGTATATAGTCATGAGGACCATAGAATCGCCATGGCTTTTTCCATCGCTGCTCTGGCCGCCTCCGGCCCTGTAGTCATAAACGATTGCGCCAATGTCGATACCTCATTTCCCAGTTTTCAACAGTGTTTCACTGATCTCGGTATGTCGATGACTGTGCACAGGCTAAAAAATGCCTGATATTCCAGTGATTGCTATTGACGGCCCAAGTGGTACGGGCAAAGGCACAGTTAGTGGTATTTTAGCAACAAAATTGGGCTGGCATTTGCTCGATAGTGGCTCGCTTTATCGTGTCCTGGCGTTGACCGCTCTGAATAGCGGGATTTCATTGAATGATACGGACAAACTGGTCCAACTCCTGACTACGCTAAACTTACGTTTCGAGAGCGCGACTGAGTATTCAGGTGCCAGTATAATTCTTAATGATCAGGATGTTAGCGAGGATATTCGAGAAGAGTCCTGTGGTAATGCAGCCTCATTGGTCGCGGCCTTGCCCGAAGTTCGACAGACATTACTGGAAAGACAGCGAAAATTCCGTCAAGCCCCTGGGCTGGTTGCAGATGGACGGGATATGGGAACAATTGTATTCCCGACCGCTCAACTTAAAATATTTTTGACTGCGAGCGCGGAGGAGAGGGCGACAAGGAGGTATAAACAGTTGATAGAAAAAGGAATTAATGTTAACCTCCGCGACCTTTCGGCGGACATAGCCGAAAGAGACAGGAGGGATAAAGAGCGTGTTGCCTCACCACTCAGGCCTGCTGAAGATGCCGTTACTATAGATACTACTGGCATTAAGATTCAGCGGGTTATAAATCGAATTTCTGCTTTAGTGGAAGAACGATTTGGTAGCCAGCCCGGTTTTACCCGTTAAATTCACTAACTATTACATGTTACATAAAAGCCACGTTATTTGAAACGCAGGCTGACAGGATATTAATTTTCATGAGCGAGTCTTTTGCGGAGTTATTTGAGCAGAGCCAAATTGAGGCCAAAATGCGGCCGGGGACTATCGTCAGCGCGACGGTAGTGGAAGTAAACCAGGACACAGTCATAGTCAATGCCGGGTTGAAATCAGAAGGTTTGATTCCAATCGATCAGTTCCATAATGAGCTTGGCGAGGTGGAAGTGAGTGTGGGTGATGCAGTTGATGTTGCTCTGGATGCTGTGGAAGACGGGTTCGGTGAAACCCGCTTATCGCGAGAAAAAGCCAAGCGTCTTATGGCCTGGACAACTCTGGAAAAAGCTCATGAAGCTAATGAAACAGTCATTGGTGTTATTACGGAGAGGGTTAAGGGCGGATTTACAGTGGATGTAGAAAAGGTTCGCGCTTTTTTACCTGGTTCTCTTGTTGATGTACGCCCTGTCCGCGACACAACTTATCTTGAAGGCAAACCGCTTGAATTCAAAGTAATCAAGATCGATCAACGACGAAGCAATGTCGTGGTATCACGTCGTGCAGTGGTTGAAAGTGAAAATACGGCTGAACGCCATGCGCTACTGGATAAGCTGACAGAAGGAGTCACAGTGAGCGGTGTGGTGAAAAATCTGACCGACTATGGCGCATTTCTTGATCTGGGTGGCATTGACGGCTTATTGCATATCACTGATATGGCTTGGAAACGGGTCAAAGATCCGAGTGAAATTGTCAATATTGGCGATGAGATAGAAGTAAAAGTACTGAAATTCGATCGCGAAAGAAATCGTGTTTCGCTAGGCCTCAAACAGATGGGTGATGACCCCTGGTCTGACTTGACCAGACGTTATCCTGAAGGCGCCAGGTTACGTGGAAAGATTACAAATCTTGCCGATTATGGTTGTTTTGTAGAACTCGAAGAAGGTGTGGAAGGCCTGGTTCACGTTTCGGAAATGGACTGGACCAACAAAAATGTTCATCCTTCGAAGTTGGTGCATATCGGTGAAGAAGTTGATGTAGTCATTCTGGATATCGATCAGGAGCGCCGTCGTATTTCCCTCGGTATGAAGCAGTGTCAGGCAAACCCCTGGGAGCAATTTGCGGTATTGCACAATAAGGGTGACAGAGTAAGCGGTATGATCAAATCGATTACCGATTTTGGTATATTTATTGGTCTTGAAGGCGGAATCGATGGTTTGATTCATCTATCTGATGTGTCATGGACAGATGAAAGTGAAGATGTTATTCACAAATTCAAGAAGGGCGAGGAGATTGAGACTGTTGTTCTTGCTGTTGATGCAGAACGTGAGCGAATTTCTCTTGGTATAAAACAGATGGAAAAAGATCCTTTTTCAAGTTATGTTGCTGAAAACGCTAAAGGAAGTATCGTTCAGGGTAAGGTAATATCTGTTGAACAAAGCAGCCTGATGGTCGAATTGGCAGAAGGTGTAGAAGCGATGATGAGGGCTTCGGAGCTTTCAATCGATAAGAAAGTTGAAGATGCCAGAACGGCGACAAAGGAAGGTGAAGAGCTGGAAGTAAAGATTACCGCTATCGATCGTAAGAAACGGACAATTGCTGTATCAGTCAGAGCGAAAGAATCGGATGATGAATCAGCGGCCGTTCGTGAATATGCGCCTGAAACATCAAGTGGTGCGACGTTGGGAGATTTGTTAAAGGAGCAGTTGGAAAATAATTAGGCAAAATCACCAAGAAGGGGAGAAATTTCGGAATTTCAGGGTAAATATTTGATTTTAAATAAGTTTAATAAAAACCTGAATAAACGAGAGAAAAGCTAAAATGACTAAATCTGAGCTAATAGAATCACTTGGCAGACGCCAATCTCAATTGGCATACATGGATGTGGAACTGGCCGTAAAAACAGTGCTGGAGCATATGGCGAATACATTGTCCAACGGAGAACGGATTGAGATAAGAGGTTTTGGAAGTTTTTCACTCCATTATCGCCCACCTCGTGTTGGGCGTAATCCGAAATCTGGTGAGCCCGTGTCCCTGCCAGCGAAATATGTCCCTCATTTCAAACCCGGTAAACAGCTTAGAGAACGTGTAGACGGCATGGAAAATGAGATTGTCGAAGCGGCTGATACGGAAGAAACTTTCTAGGTTTTTTATAAACTTCACTTAAAGCATTTACTTTTCTCCTTTCTTTAACCTGTGTCCGGCAGGTTTAACCTATGATGTCAGCTGTGTATTGGTTTTGCTTTCTTTCAGGCGAATACGATGGCCCTAATATTTGTTTCTTCATTCTAGTAACTCGTTAAAATACCCAGTCGGGATTGTCCCGGCGAATTATCGGAGTCCAACATGCCCAGAATATTGAAACTATGCATTTTTCTTTTTATTGTCCTGCTTGGACTCGTATTTCACCTACGTAATGATCAATACGTTCTGGTTGATTATTATCTTGATAGTATCGAAGTAGTATTTTCTGCTTCTATCGTAGTGTCTCTGGCCATAGGTGTCGCGCTTGGCTACATTGTTGGAATACCCGGTAAATTAAAAGTAAAGCGTGAAAACATCAGGTTACAAAAAGATATTTCAATGTCGACAAAGGAATTGAACGCACTACGTGTGATTCCTGTTAAGGATGAAATATGAATGAGATTGATTTCCTGACAGTCTCAGCATTATTACTACCAGTCGCTTTCTTGTCCGGTTGGTGGTTAGCGAGATCAAAAAAATCTAATTCGAATCGGGAGTTAAACTCGTCAATCAACCCTGAGTATTTCAAAGGATTAAATTATGTTCTCAATGAGCAGCCCGATAAAGCTATTGAAGTTTTTGTACGAATGCTTGAAGTGGACAGTGAAACCGTTGAAACTCATCTGGCATTAGGAAATTTGTTCAGAAGGCGTGGAGAAGTTGATCGCGCAATTCGTATTCATCAGAATTTAATTGCCAGACCAAATCTGAGTCAGGAACAAAAAGCTTTGGCATTGCTTGAGTTAGCATTGGATTACATGCGTTCAGGTTTGTTGGATAGAGCCGAAGGATTATTTAAGCAGCTGGTTGAACTGGATAAATACAGTCTGCAGGCTTGTCGACATTTACTTGATATCTATCAACAGGAAAAAGATTGGGAAAACGCGATATTTTTTGCAAAGAAACTGGAAGCGAGTTCGAATGGTACATTTGATCCGCTTATCGCCCAATTTTATTGTGAATTGGCGGAAGACCATATCACACAGAAAGAAGACAAGGAGGCCAGAGAAAAATTGAGAAAAGCGCTTAACAAAGACCCGGCGTGCGTGCGTGCCAGTATACTTGAGGGTACGTTACTGAAGAAGGATGGCAAGCTCAAGTCGGCTCTGAAAGCTTACAAAAGAGTTGAAAAACAGGATGTTGAATATCTGCCCGAAGTAATTGAGTCTGTTCTTGAGTGCTATCAGAAATTGGAGCAACCTAAAGCAGCCCTGGAATTTTTACAGCACTCACAGGAAAAGCACAGCGGTACTGATTCCATGTTGTTATTGACTGAGTTAATTATTGAACAACAGGGAGAAGAGGAAGGAATAAATTATATAGCTCAGCAATTACGTGACCGACCGACTGTCAGAGGCGTCGACAGACTTCTGAAATATTCTTTGAGAAATATACAGGGAGAAGACAGAAGTAGACTAAAGACAATTAAAGAGTTAACCGAGTCACTATTGGAAAATAGACCTGCCTATAAATGTCAGCAATGTGGTTTTAAGGCAAAACAATTGCATTGGCAATGCCCGAGTTGTAAGAACTGGACTACCTTAAAGCCAACTGCCGGAGTCAAGAGTGAATGATTCAAAAATAATAGTGTCATTAGATTACCCGGATGCTGCGGAAGCACTAGTCCTGGTGGCCAAACTGGATGCAGGGCGTTGTAAACTGAAAGTAGGAAAAGAATTGTTTACCAGCGCTGGCCCCGATTTTATTGAAAAACTGATCGATTCCGGGTTTGATGTCTTTCTAGATCTGAAGTTTCACGATATCCCCAACACGGTAGCAAAAGCATGCCGGGCCGCTTCAAAGATGGGGGTATGGATGTTAAACGTTCACGCGACTGGTGGTCGATCCATGCTGAATGCGGCGCGTGAGGCAGTCGATAAATCGAATCACCCACCCCTGCTGATTGCGGTCACTGTACTGACTAGTCTTGGTCTTCAGGATATTCATGATGTTGGAATTAGTGGAACTGTGGAAGATCAGGTTTTGCGACTGGCTAGCCTTGCACAAGATTGCGCTCTGGATGGAGTAGTTTGTTCTGCGAAAGAAGTCGATTCATTAAGAAAAAGCCTTAGTAAGGATTTTAAGTTAGTTACTCCGGGAATTAGGCCGCATGATAGTAATAATGATGATCAAAAACGTGTTATGACCCCGGCAGAGGCTATTACGGCTGGTAGTAATTACCTTGTTATCGGAAGACCTATCACGCAAGCGAATGACCCTATGCAGGCACTTTCGAATATTGAACAGGAAATTGTATCTGTAAGTGCTAGCTAGTAAATTGAAGTTCACTTTTGTTATTTCATGACTGTAAACGGTAATAGTATTCTGGAGCCGGCGCTTCCTGAGAAAAACCACACGCGTTATTTCTGGGGACGTTTGTACGGCAGCGCCAAAGCACTCGCTTTAGTTTCTGCAGTTGAAAAATCCCAATCATTAATGGTTGTTGTGACGGCAGATATAAATAGTGCGCGCCGTCTGGTTGAAGAACTTGAGTTTTATAAGTCTGATTCGCTCAACTATCCTATCCTCACCTTTCCGGACTGGGAGACTCTACCTTACGATCTGTTTTCACCCTATCAGGACATTATTTCAGAAAGATTAGCTACGCTTCTGGAGATAATCAATCTTAAGGTAGGTATTGTCGTTGTATCAATAAGCACGGCAATGCATAGACTGGTTCCAAAGGAATATTTACTTTCACATAGTTTGTATCTAAGAATCGGACAGTTATTGAAAATTGATGAATTTCGTAAAAGCCTTCAAAGCAATGGTTACCGAATTGTTTCACAGGTAAACGAGCACGGTGATGTCGCGATTAGAGGTTCATTAATTGATATTTACCCAATGGGATCGGAGGAGCCCTATAGAATTGATCTGTTTGATCAGGAAATTGACAGCATTCGTGTATTTGATTCAGAAAGTCAGCGTTCGTTAAATAAGGTAGAAACAATTCGGGTGCTACCTGCTCGCGAAGTCGCCATGACTGCTGATTACGTAGCGCAGTTTCGCAAAAACTGGCGAACCCGTTTTGAAGGTAATCCGAACAACTCACCGATTTATCGTGATGTTAGCGACGGTATAGCACCTGCCGGTATCGAGTACTATCTTCCGCTCTTCTATCAGGAAACTTACAGCCTTTTTGACTATTTGAGTGAACAATCTGTAGTAGTACTCGACGAGGACATTAGCATTGAAGCGGAAAATTTCTGGTCAGATCTGCAAGAACGTTATGAGCAGCGACGCCACGATGTCGAGCGCCCCTTATTGCCACCTGTAGATGCGTTTTATAATGTACATGATATTTTTGCGCGAATTAAACCATTTGCGCAGATACACGTCAGCAGCATGGCACAGGATGAAAAACGAAACGGGACTTATAATTACTCAAGTAAATTGCCTCTTAACCTTGGTATCGATGCGAGAGCGAGCGAGCCAATTGGTCGGATAACGAGTTTCTTACAGGAATTCGAGGGCCGAGTTCTGTTTGTCGCAGAATCAACGGGTCGACGCGAAACTATTTCAGAAATATTTTCTGAACACGAATTAAGATTAAAACAGTATCCTGATTGGGAAACGTTTATTAACTCGGATTCGAAAACAGGACTTACTGTTGCGCCGCTTGAACAAGGTGCTGTTTTACAAGAACCTGGAATTGCTGTGATTAGCGAAGCGCAGCTTTTTGGCGATCGAGCACAGCAAAAGCGACGACGCAAACGTGGTAAACAGGATACTGATGCTATTGTTCGTAATTTGACTGAACTCACAATAGGCTCCCCGGTTGTGCATCAGGATCATGGTGTCGGACGCTATCTTGGTCTTGTGACCTTAACCGTTGACGAGATACCGGCCGAATATATTTACCTGGAATATGACCAGGGCGATAAACTATATGTACCTGTTTCGGCACTGGATCTGATTGGTCGATATACGGGTGCTGATCCGGAGCATGCTCCGTTGCACCGACTTGGTTCCGGACAATGGCAAAAAGCGAGGTCAAAAGCGGCAGAGCGTATTCGAGATGTGGCTGCGGAATTGCTTGAGTTGCATGCCAGACGGGCATCCAGATCAGGGCAAAAATTCCATCTGGACGAGGAGGCACTCAGAGCTTTCGCTCAGGGATTCCCATTTGAAGAAACGCCCGGCCAAGTTGAAGCTATAGAAGATGTAATAGGAGATATGACAGCAGGTCGTCCTATGGACAGACTAATTTGTGGCGATGCCGGCTTCGGGAAAACTGAAGTGGCAATGCGGGCAGCCTTTATCGCAGTAAATAACAATCATCAGGTTGCTTTGTTGGTTCCAACTACACTTCTGGCTCAGCAGCACTATCAAAACTTCAAAGATCGTTTTGCGGACTGGCCTGTAAGAATTGAAGTGTTGTCCCGGTTTCAGTCGAAAAAAGAACAGGATAATGCGGTGGCTGGGCTCACTGATGGAACAGTAGACGTAGTAATAGGAACTCATAAATTACTGCAGGGCAATATCGAGTTTAAGCGCCTCGGCATGGTGATAATTGACGAAGAGCACCGATTTGGTGTGCGACAGAAAGAAGCTTTTAAGTCACTAAGAGCTGAAATCGATGTATTGACTCTGACGGCAACTCCAATTCCAAGGACCTTGAATCTCGCTCTTAGCGATTTAAGAGATTTATCAATTATAACCAGTCCACCTTCCAGACGACTGGCGGTTAAAACATTTGTTCAGGAATGGAATGAGAACCTTTTGAAGGAAGCGTTATTACGAGAAATAAAACGCGGAGGTCAGGTGTATGTGCTGCACAATAAAGTTGAAGACATAAATGAAATGGCGGCAAAGATTGAAAAGTTAATCCCTGAAGCACGAATAGATGTGGCTCATGGCCAAATGCCGGAAAAACAACTGGAACAGGTTATGTTGGATTTTTATCATAGACGATTCAACATTTTGGTGTGTACTACGATTATTGAAACTGGCATTGATGTGCCAAGTGCAAACACCATAATAATTAATCGCGCAGACAAATTTGGATTGGCACAGCTTTATCAACTCAGAGGCAGGGTAGGGCGCTCACATCATCGCGCTTATGCATATTTAGTTGTGCCACCCCGTAAAGCTATGACCAAAGATGCGCACAAAAGACTGGAAGCAATCGAATCACTGGAAGAACTGGGTATTGGTTTTACGCTGGCCACACACGATCTTGAAATTCGTGGAGCGGGTGAGATACTCGGAGAAGATCAAAGTGGTCAAATACATGAAATTGGTTTCGGTTTATATATGGAGCTGCTTGATCGTGCCGTACGCGCTATGAAAGAAGGTAAGCAGCCTGAACTAGACAGACCTCTCGATCATGGCACCGAAATAGATCTGCATTTTCCAGCTCTTATTCCTGAGGATTATTTACCGGATGTGCATACCCGATTAATTATGTATAAGCGAATAGCCAGTGTTACTACTACCCATGAGATGCGTGATTTACAGGAGGAGATGATAGATCGCTTTGGACTGTTATCGGATTCAATAAAGAACCTTTTTCAGGTGACAAAACTTAAAATGAAAGCGGGACCTCTGGGTATACGAAAAATTGACTTGGGAGAAAAGGGAGGACGTCTTCATTTTAATGAGCACACTAATATTGATACAGCCCAGCTAATTAATTTGATACAGTCACAGCCGACTGTTTATAAGCTTGATGGGCAAAGCAAACTGAGGGTAACGCAGGACATGCCAGATTCTATTCATCGAATTGATATTCTTAATAGATTACTGGACTCTCTGACGATGAGGAGTGCAGCTTGAACCTAATTCGAGTAATCATATTCTTCTGTTTATTCTATTTGCCTGTTTCAGTTAACGCTGCCTGGTATCACGTTGAAGTGATAGTGTTTGATCAGCTTAACCCGGACTCTGATGGCGAAATTTGGTATGAAAACCCGGGCTTGCCAGATCGAAGCGAATCCATTGAGTTGATAAGTGAATTGGCTGAAGCCGACAATGAGGAACAATCAGAGGAGCAAACGATAAACTCGAACATTGAGTTGAGCAAGAGTAAAGGGCGGTTGCAAGCCTATCTTCAACTGCCGAAAAGCAGGCTAAAGCTTGAAGGGGTACAGCGTGTTTTAAAATTATCCAGCGAATATCGGCCACTCATGCACATCGCCTGGCAACAACCTGCACTCAATGCAAGAAGTGCACGCCCAATTCATCTACAAAAATATGAAGAAACTATTGAATTGAGCGATAGGGAACCTGAGAGTATTGAATCGATGAACGAGATCAGCGAACTGTCGAATGAATATTATGAGCCGCCTGAGTTAATATTTGATGGCACACTAAGGTTGCGCAGCTCAAAATTCCTGCACGTGGATGTTGATTTTGCTTACTTTCCCGAGAGTCTTGCGATTGAAGAGAATAATCAATCGGCAGATAGTAATTTATTTGTAGAACAACAGGCTGACTATGTGCGCTTGACTGAGACCAGAAAAATACGATTGAACGAGATAAACTACTTTGATCATCCACTGTTTGGTGTGATATTAAGAGTCAGTCGCTTAAGGAACCCCTGATTAAGACATAAAAAAGGCCGCCTCCGTATTCACAGAGGCGGCCAATAATTCCGCTGTCCTTATGAGGAGGTAGAGCGGTTCTAAATCAACTTATTTGACAGCAAAAGAGTCTTTAAAGATGCGTTGCATCTCGGCAGCATAAGCATTGCCAAGCTCAACTACTGTTTTGGCGTTTTCTACCATGCGGTCGTTAAGACCCTGAGTTACCTCTGCCTGACTGGCCAGGTAATTCTTCCAGCTCTCTGCATCGCTAACGCCAGCTGCATTTTTTACCTGCTCAATGCCGATTTTTACGTTTTCTTCGGCTGCTTTAAGGTTGAGGTCGGCAACGGTTTCGAAGTTTTTGACAGATAATTCGTTAATTTCTTTTAAGGGTGCTGCGAATTGATCAAATTGTGTATTTATAATGTTATCTCCATGACTTGGTTTGTACATATTTGTTGCATTGCATCATAATAGTTTCTTTGGTGCGTTGCAACAATATTATCCGAAAAGATTATAAAACCTTTGGCGTCGAAATGCGAAGATAAAACACTTAATAATCAATAGCATAAGAATTCTACAATCTGGTTATTTTAAAATCTTCACAAAATTTCCGCTGGGAT
Source organism: Gammaproteobacteria bacterium (assembly GCA_012103475.1). Lineage (GTDB taxonomy): Bacteria > Pseudomonadota > Gammaproteobacteria > Eutrophobiales > Eutrophobiaceae > WLWS01. The sequence continues at coordinate 34,424 of WLWS01000002.1, forward strand.
GTTGAAAATAAACCTTATCGTCAGCGGCAGTAACGATTGAGGAAGTGGCGACGCTTTCACCCTCATGACGAAACTGAGAAGCGTTCAGCGGAATGAGCTGATATTGTCTTTTACCTACATTTAGCAACAATATTGTATCTTTTTCTGTGATTTTAACGGCTTTTAGTGTTTCAAAGGAAGGCTGGAATCTGTAGGTGACTTGCTTGTATTGCCCGGTAATTTGATTTAATGATTCTGGTTTCAGTATGAAGTGAGGAGGTTCGACTCGGCTGGACCCGGCAATAATGAAATCTTCTACTTTATGACGGATTTTTTTTTAATGCTTTGCTCTTGAAAGTGTTTATAACAGCAAAATATGCGAGGCCCAACTCGCGGTTATATCCGATTCTGGCCAGATAACCATCCGCATCACCCCCATGACCATGAAATACCCAGCCATTTCGCATTGATTGATAATTGCCAAGCCCATACCCATAGCTTTGACCGGTTTTTGCGGCCAGACTGGTTTTTGCTGTCTCCATACGTTTAATTGATGTTTTTTGTAGAAGGGGTCTACCCCTGTGTTTACCTTCATTAAGTAGAAACCGCAAAAACGGACCCATGTCTGCGGCCCTTAGATTAATTGCGCCGAAGCCACGAAATAACGTATGCCAGTAGGGCAGAGGGCTAAAACCGTCACTGTCGTAACCCGTCGCAAGTTGGGCGATGGTTTTTTCATCAGGGTTTATCGTGGCTGAGCCCATATGCAAAGGCATAAACAATTGTTCATGTAGAAATTGACCGTAATCGCTACCACTGACTCTCTCTATGACCATTTCTGCCAGACCGGCATTCAGGTTAGAGTACGAATAATGATAGCCAGGCGGCCACTGTGTTGACCGATTATCAGCGTTAAGCGCCAGCGCATCTTCAATTGACAGGGGCCGATCGTAATTCATCTCTTTTTTAGTTAATCCCGGTAACCCACTGGTATGTTCAAGAAGGTGAGCCAGTGTTATCGGATGCGTTTTTTGCCAATTGTTTTTTATTTTGATTTCCGGGACGAGCGTACGAAATTTCATGTCCAGATTCAGGAGCTTTTTTTCCTGCAAAATCAGAATTGCAATAGCGGTAAACATCTTAGTGATGGAGCCAATACGAAAAACCGTTTCTGCATCTGCCAGCCGCTTTGATTCTCTATCTGCAAAGCCTGATACCTGAAAAAAAACATCTTTTTTCGAATCGACCACGAGGACTGCCATCGCAGGAATCTCGAAGTGACTTTGTAGCTCGTGAAGATCGCTACTAAAGCGATGTTTATCATAGCTTTTCTCTTGATCAGCCAAGGTTGGAAAAGTTGAAAGAACGAATAGAAAAATACAGGCACATGTAAGGATTTCTCTGGTTTTAATCATTTTCATAAACTCTGTCTGTTTTGAGTTTTATACTCCATGCCTTAGAGCGGATAAAGCTCCTGCTTAAACCGGACTGAAAAACTGAATTAATAAAGGCAATCAGAGTCAGTGATAGATAATGAAGATTAAACACTCCAGCCGCGTCATAGCTTTAGCACTGTTTACACTTGTGATGGCTGCAGGATACCTGATGTGGAACTCGGTAGACGAATTAACTGAACTTGCTATTGAAAGCATTGGTACTAAGAAACTCGATGCTGATGTCCAGCTTGGTAATTTAAGTTTTGATATTGCAGGAGCACAAGTGACACTTGAACATCTGAGTGTCGGTAACCCGCCTGGGTTTACCAGCGACTACGCGATGAAATTTGAACATATAGTTGTATCCTTGAATCCCGGTTCCATCGGAGAAGGACAATTACTTATTAGTAAAATCGAGGTAAGCAATCCGGAAATAGTCTATGAGTTCTCGAAATCAGGCAGTAATATAGAACAGCTGATAGAAAATGCCAGCGCTAGTATGGACACTAGAAAGAATGAAAATGACGCTAATTCGAGGGATTTTATCGGTATAGATAATTTGGTCATTCATACGGGTGAAGTTCGAGTCGAGCACCAGCGTTTGAAGGGAAAGAGTTTGAGTTTTGAGCTTCCTCATATAGATTTAAAGGGTATGACGAACTTGAACAGGAATTCAAATTCTGAGAGTTTGGGCGAAGAATTATTAGTCAATATTAAGACGGAGATTGGCGTTGCTATTGCTTCTGCCAGTATTCGAACCGGACTGGAAACTAATACAAAAAATGATGACTGATACTGCCAGAAAGACCACTGATAAATCGAAGATTACGAGCGAGAAACAAAGAGAGGTTTTTCGCTAATGGCGGCAGACTCTCTGATAGACGTGCAGGCATTTAAAACTATGTTGCTGGATAAACAAAATTCTCTCGAGCTGGTAAAAGGAACCGCTCTCGGCGCCGCAGAAGTCGTAGAACTGGATCAGACTAAAGTAGGTCGCCTCTCAAGAATGGACGCTTTGCAGGCACAGGCTATGTCTCTGGAAACCAACCGTCGGCGAGACATTGAACTCCTGAGAATCGAGAGTGCTTTGCAAAGAATAGAGAATAGCGAATTTGGCTATTGTCTCAGATGTGGTGAGGATATTAGTGTGAAACGTCTGGAAATTGATCCAGCAACACCAGTTTGTATTGACTGCGCAAGCAGTAATTAATATAGAAACCTGTAATTCGTCGATATTGCTTTTATTTCTAAACAAATTTAGGTTTAATTGCCTAGCACAGTGTGTAAGCTATCTGTAGCAGTGGTTCGTTGGGCTTGTCGGCCAGGATGTTGGAGGCGGAACAAGACATGGATGAAATTATAATTATAAAAATAACATCTTAACAACGGGAAAATCGTGATTAAAAAAACCAAAACGATATTGGTAGCTGAGGACGATCGTACTACTCGTCTGGTAATGAAAAAGGTTCTTGAAAACGAGGGCTATCATGTTATTGAAGGCGATCGGGGTGAGAAGAGCTTGTTTCTCGCTCTGGAAAAAGATATTGATGCATTTCTGATAGACATCAATATGCCGGGTCTGTCCGGGATTGAAATTTGTGAACGCATTCGTTCAATTGATCGATATAAATTCACCCCTATCATATGCATCACTTCTATGGAAGAAGAGGCCAATCTGGAAGAAGTGTTCAGTTCCGGAGCTACCGATTTTATCAGCAAACCCGCAAATCCGATTATTCTCAAAGCAAGACTTAAGGCCCATTTGCAAAAGGTCAGGCATTACACCGAAATGGAGCAAAGTCGTCTTTATGTTAATCGTTACATATCATCGAAAACTCAACGAATTGTAGAAGCTTATTCGCTGACAGGATTGCTGCCTGCACCGGAGAAACATAAAGTCTGTATTATGTTTACCGATGTACGCGGATTCACATCAATGAGTCAGAAAACTGATCTGGAAGTATTGTTTGAGGGCCTAAGCAAGAATCTGGGTATGCAGGTTGATGCGGTATATGGCTGTGGTGGATACATAGACAAATTCTCAGGCGATGGCTTAATGGCTATTTTCGACGGCGATGATATGGTCGAAAGCGCCTGTCGATGTGCCTTAAGCATAATGGACATTACACGCCGTAATCAGGCGTCGGGAGACAGCAGCGCTTTTCCGCTTGGCATAGGTATTCATGTAGGTGATGTTCTGGTCGGTAATATCGGCTCGGCTGAACATCTGGATTATTCGGTAATAGGTGAGGTTGTGAATATGGCATCCAGATTATGTAGCTATGCTGAAGCCATGCACATTGATGTTTCTGAAGACATTGTCAGTCAGGTCAGAGGCTCTGATTTACATTTCGATGTGCCGAAATATATCAATATGAAAGGGTTTGCTGATCCTGTTGGGATTTATCATTTGAACTGGTCAGATAATACCTACAAAAAGCAAAGCAATGAGTAGATTGTTTTAACTTTGTCCAGATTCAGGAGAGGAAATGAATACCAGTGAAATCGAGGTATCCGCGGTTGATGCAGGGAGGGGAAGTGCCTGGGTAATAGAAGGATTTGTTTTTTTTCAGAAAGACTGGCTGTCATGGGTCGGGCTTACGGTATTGCTGATAGTTCTGTCGATGATTGTGTCCGTTATTCCTGGTGTAAACATACTATCACCCGTACTTACTCCAATTATCATTGCGGCCTGATGTTAGCTTGCCATCAGCAGGATCAGGGCGGTGAAATTTCGATCTCTAGTATTTTCTCAGGTTTTTCAAACAATCCTGCACAGTTGGCCTTAGTGGGAGTTTTTTATTTTCTCGCCAACATAGCGATCATTATAGTAGCGATAATTCTCATGCTAATTGTGTTAGGTGGGTTTGAAGGGTTTTCCCAGTTATCTGCCGAGGATCCAGATCTGGTTATCAGAAATATTTTTAACATTCTTCTGGTCGTGCTGATTTCCCTGTCTTTGTATCTGCCAGTTGTAATGGCACTCTGGTTTGCCCCTGCTCTTATTGTTTTCCATGATGTAACTGCAATACAGGCTATTTCCCTTAGCATTCGAGGCTGTTTGCACAACGTGCTGCCCTTTCTTATTTATGGAATCGTAGTCATGGTTCTGATGATTCTTGCGACTATTCCGTTTATGCTTGGCTGGTTTGTTCTAATACCAGTATTAACTAGTAGCATTTACATATCATACAAGGATGTGTACCTTCGAAACCCGGCTACGTCCGAATCAACCGGCTCTATCGCCCCATAATTCTTTAAGTTTTTTGTCACGACCACAAGAGTAGCGGTAATACTTATACCTTACCGGGTTTTTCTTGTAATAGTCCTGATGGTATTCTTCGGCGGGAAAAAATTTCTTCGCTTTCTCAATTTCTACTTTAATGGAGTCAGGAAATATTTTGCTGGCGATAATATGCTCCTTTGATCTATTCGCCGAAGCGAGTTGCGCATCATTCAAGTAATAAATTCCCGGACGGTACTGATTGCCATTGTCACAAAACTGACCGTTGTCCCTGGTTGGATCGATATTACGCCAGAAGACAGTTAATAACTCTTCATACGAAATTTTTAATGGATCATAGGTAACCTGAAGAACCTCAGCATGACCGGTGCGACCTGATGAAACTTCAGTGTAAGTAGGATTTTTCGTATGACCGTTACTGTATCCGGAAATGGTAGATATAACTCCGGAGAGTTTGTCATAGGGAGGCTCCATGCACCAAAAGCAGCCGCCGGCAAATACAGCAGTTTCCGTACTGAGAGTTGATGATTTTCCGTCTGCATTGACATCAATGCTGCACCCGCTTAGAGGAAGCACGAGGGTACAGAATAAAAAAAAGAGTTTTGCCTGCATGCTGTTCTCCTGGTTAGTTATACATTGTATGACAGATTGTGCGTTAATTAGTTTTGCCAGTCTGGCTTGCTTTGAAGCTATTTCGAGAGATTTCGGTCAAGCACCAATTATCTGAAAATAGTGATAATATTCATGAATTAATCCGTATTGGTAGAACAGGAACAACAGAAATATGAAAAAATTGACAATGCCTTCCTCTGAAGACGCTTTGCCAGGTCGTGACCAGCCGATACTTGTCAGCGCTCAGCATTTCGTCAATGGTAATTCCTTGCAACCACCATTTCCTGAGCACATGCATAAAGCTCTTTTTGGTCTGGGCTGCTTCTGGGGAGCGGAGCGAAAATTCTGGGAAACAAGGGGTGTGTATTCGACAGCCGTAGGTTACGCAGGTGGTTTTACCAGAAATCCGACCTACGAGGAAGTGTGTAGTGGACAGACAGGCCATAATGAAGTGGTGCTTGTCGTATATGAACCTGAGGTAATTTCCTATGCTCAGCTACTGACTCAATTCTGGGAAGCCCACAATCCTACGCAGGGTATGAGACAGGGCAATGATACGGGGACACAATATCGTTCAGGGGTTTACTACTTCAGTGATGAACAGCGTGAACTTGCGGAGGCTCATCGTGATAAATATCAGCTGTTACTGACAAAGTCGGGGCATGCTGCCATAACGACAGAGATTATAGAAGTGCCCGAGTTTTATTATGCAGAAGATTATCACCAACAGTATTTGGCGAAGAACCCTGCGGGTTACTGTGGCATCGGCGGTATCGGGGTCAAATTTGATCAGGCTGTCTAAATTAATCCCGAGTGAGACTAAAGACTTGGGACGCTACTCGCGTACTTACTTATCCACTCTTCAGCGACTCTCTCACGATTTATAACATATGGCCCTTCCCGGAATTTTTTCTCTTTGAGATAGGCCTCGATGTGGCAAATTTGCTCAACAATTCGAGCGCGGCTTGCATCCTCCTGACGCCTCAGCCAGATTCCGATCTCAAAAAATTCTCCGTTGTGCCTGACCAGCACTACTTTACCTCGAAATTTCTCGATTTCGTTTCTTAGCGGTATGGTGATTTCTATTGTGACACCAGGACGAATATACTTTTCTGAATCAAAAATCAGACCAATATCGCTGGCAACGGGCTCCGATTGCTCGTCCGTTCCTGCGAACCAGAGCCGCTTGCACTCGATTGGAAAACCGGAAGGATGATGAATAAAGCCGGTTTGCTCATCCCTGATCAATGTGGTCTGATTGCTACGCATCTGTAAAGCCGCGTTTCTCGGTTTACCCAGCTTTTTCTTATATTGGTTAAGTCTATGACTTCCCATGAATTTCCCCTTTCACATATATTCGCCAAGAATTGTTAGTTTTAGACCACCGATGAAAAAATATCAAGTAAAATATTATAAAAATCTTATAGTTATATAATTAATATGAAGTATATAGTCATAATATTAATGTAAATAACTCCTATAAGTTATTGAATATAAAGATATATAAGTTTTGGCTTAATCAATTGCCTGAATAGAAAAATGCAATCTCGCTCATTGCTGATAAAATTCACATTTGTTGATAAGGTGCTGATCTTATGGAGAATAATTAAGGCTAATGCAGACGAGAATAGAGAACATTCAATGAGTACTGAAGCCGAAAATCAGGCGAATAAGCAGATATGAAAACTTCAGCTTCACTGACAATAGCCGTGGTCGTTCTCGCGGCGCTACTAATTTTTTATGGATATTGGATTAGTCCACCAGCTGGCGACAACAAGATTGTAACTGAACCGGGACAGGACTTGCCGATTGCAACTAAGGGAATTTCTGTTCCTCTTCCGAATGAGAAAGAGGATGTAGAATTAGACAGACGTCAGAAAATGGAAAAAGCCTATTCAGAGCTTGTGCAGGCACGTCGAGCACTTAAGTCTAAAGCCAACCTGCTCAAATCTTTAAGCTGGGGGATTAAGCTACCGTCGGCCGAGGCCAAACAGATAAGTCACAGCATGCGCGAGGTTTTCGTATACTTGAAAAATCCTCCAATGCTTGGTGCTTATTATGATCTGGCGGAAATCAATCGTGAGCTGAGAAAAATTGATTCGATGAAAACCGGGCTGGAAGGCGCGGAATTAATTCTGGAGTCAAAACGCGCTACAGAAATTTCAACAGAGTAATTCCGCCTCCAACATATTGGATGTTTCATCAAACTTGATGAGCCTTACCGGGACAATCTCATTTTCAAGGGAAAGCTCAGAGTTCGACATCACTTTAACTTTAAGATAATTTGAGGTGTAACCAGTATATCCTGTGCATTGCCTGATATCGTCTGGAAAAGAGTTTTCGAACAATACGGGAAACTCAAGTCCCTTGAATGTATTGAGTACACTTTGTCGTGATTGTAAGGCAAGTGCGTGTAATTCCTGAGTCCGGGCTTTTTTCGTTGCCGGACTAAGCTGATCTCTTGATATTGCCGCTCGAGTCCCCTCACGTTGAGAATAGGGAAATATGTGTATATGTGAAAATTCGCATGACTCTATAAAATCAAGACTGTCCCGCCACTCCTTGTCAGATTCACCCGGAAAGCCAACTATGATGTCTGTTGTCAGGTTGAAATTGGAGATACTCGAGCGAATCTCAGAGATAAGTTTTTCATATTCTTCGACCAGGCAGCGCCTTGCCATGCGGCGAAGAACTGTATTACTGCCACTTTGCAGCGGCAGATGTAAATGTGGCATAAACCTGGGGTTTTCGAAAAGCTTAAGGAAGTCATCACCGAGATCCCAGGGTTCTATGGAGCCTAATCTGAGCCTTGGAATATCTGTCTCACTAAGTACCGTTTGAATAAGATCGCAGATAGAAGTATTTATATCACTTCCGTAACCTCCGATATGTACTCCAGTCAGAATAACTTCCTTGATGCCCTGACTTGCTAACAGGTTTATTTCACTGACGATTTTTTCCGGAGACCTACTACGCTCAGAACCGCGAGCCACAGTGACAATACAAAAAGCACAGCGATAGCGGCAGCCATCCTGTACTTTTATAAAGGCCCGGTTGCGACCGCGCGAAAATAATGGCGTCTCACCAGCTTCAGTGGCCATAAGTGGCATTGATTCACGAAATAGTTGCTCGCTAACTATTTTCACCAAATCATCCTTGTCTTTGTTAGGTATTAATAGATCGATTCCGTCAATACCATTTACTGCCTCAGGATCGAGCGTGCCGTAGCAGCCGCTTACTACCAGCTTTGCCTGAGGATTAAGGCGATGTGACTTTCTGAGTAATTGTCTGGATTTTTTGACTGCTTCTTTTGTTACCGCGCAGGTATTGACGACAATCAGATCTGCATCGGCAGTTTGCTTGGTAATCGAATAACCAAGTCGTTGAAACCCGTTACTCCAGTTTTCAAGTTCGGCTTCATTAAGCCGGCAGCCAAGGGTATTCAGGGCAACTCGCATAGCGTAAATTAGTGATTAAAAGCAAAATGAGAGGCAGGATTATATTCGAATCTGGTTTTTCTGCCACAGGCCTATTTCGTAACTGAGATCTGTGCCAGAACACTCAGGTGTTCCGCCACGCAAAGAGGCAAGGCACTCAGATTATAACCACCTTCCAGTACGGATATGATCCGTCCCTGACAGTTTTTTTCTGCAGCTTCCATTAGTCGTAAGCTCATCCAGCTATAAAATTCCGTACTTAGACAAATATGGCCGAGTGGATCATCAATATGAGCATCGAAACCAGCTGAGATAATAATAAAATCGGGTGCGAATGAGTCTATTGCAGGCAGTATTTTTTGCACAAAGGCAGTTTCGTAATCTTGATTGTTGCTTCCGGCCCGCATCGGACAGTTCAGAGTAGCACCTGAACCTCTACCTTTTCCTGTTTCAGAATAAGCGCCAGTGCCAGGGTAATAGGGATACTCGTGTGTACTCACATAGAGTACAGAAGGGTCTTCTTCAAAGGAGTGTTGAGTGCCGTTGCCATGATGAACATCCCAATCCAGAATAAGAATTTTCCCTACGCCATGTTTTTTCTGTAAATATCGCGCCAGAATGGCGACATTATTAAACAGGCAAAAACCCATAGCTTGATCCTGTTCTGCATGATGACCCGGTGGGCGGGCCAGTACAAAACCGTTGTGCAACGAACCGTTGATGATCTCATCAGCCAGACCGATCGAGGCACCGGCGGCGAGCAACGAGATATCAAAAGACTCTTTACATATATTCACATCCATGGAATCAAGCCAGCTATTGCCATCTACACAGGCTTTACGGGCTCTTTCTACGTAAGATTTCGAGTGCGTTGTCAGCAACCATTCCTCGTCTATACGATGAGCAGTAATTTGCTGTAATTGATGGAACCATTCGAGAGATTGCAAATGAGAGTTGGTAACTTGCAAACGTTGATGACATTCAGGATGTCCTTGTCCGGTGTCATGTTCTAGAAAGGCATCGTCGTAAACAAACCCGGTCTTCAAAATTTTACCTCTGTGTTTTTCTCAATGTGATATATCAGGTACAAGCATTAATCTGCTCAGGAATGCTTACTCATAAGGAAACTCTGGATAAACAGCTTTGAAAAAAGTATGGTTTCGTGGACTAACTGTGAAATCAGAGTTGCGCCGTCGAATGCGTTGGAGATATAAGGTCATATAAAATTTGTGCGGCTTCCTCCAGCAAAACATCTATTGGTTCAATATCCTCATCATCATCGGCCTCTTCACCTTCGACTAGTGGTGCCAGACCCTGCGCCTGGCGGAATTCATTCTGAAGTGTTAACTGAGTAAGTTTCAGTTCTTCCCGCTCGCTACTTCGAGCCTCCTTCAAAAGAGAAACACTTTTCTTTTCACTAGCAGATTGACTGAGTAACTGTTGCTCAAGTAGTAAATTGAATAACTTGTTCGACTTCAATCTTAGTTCGAATTGTTGTCTGGCACGCTCAAAACTATCAACAGGAGCACTTGCAGAAATATAGCGAGCCGGTTTAATTTTTTCCCAGGGCAGGGCGTTATCCAGGGCTCGTTCGCCATGGTCCTTAGCCGTCACTGCAGTTGGGAATACAATATCCGGTACCACGCCCTTATGCTGGTTACTTCCTCCGCTTATGCGAAAAAACTGGGCGATTGTGGCTTTCAAGCGACCGTGCTCATTGTTGTTGCTTCCAGCAAATCTATTCAGATCCATAATTTGCTGAACCGTACCTTTACCGAATGTCGGCTCGCCAATTATTATACCCCTGCGATAGTCCTGAATTGCTCCGGCAAAAATTTCTGAGGCAGAAGCACTATTTCGATCAACCAGCACAGCAAGTGGGCCGGCATAGGCAATTCCTGAATCCGGGTCATTGTTTATCTCTATACGCCCTGTAGTGTCCTTGGTCTGTACAATTGGTCCAGACTCAATAAATAGACCGGTAAACTCAAGCGCTTCTGAGAGGGACCCTCCGCCATTGCTACGCAAATCGATAATAATCCCATCGATTCCATCTTTATCCATTTCAGACAGGAGTTTTCGAACATCGCGACTTGTGCTTTTATAATCTTTCTCACCACGTGCCTGTGCAGCGAAATCGCTATAAAATGTTGGAACATCAATCACGCCAATCTTTGCAGCGCTGTCAGTAATATCGATGATGGAAGATTTCGCTGCCTGTTCTTCAAGTTTGATTTTATCTCGAACAATGGAAATTATTCGGTTTGGTCCTTTATGCCCGGTATTTTTTGGCAGGATTTCGAGCCGAACAGTCGTATCTTTCGCGCCGCGAATCAACTCGACAACATCGTCCAGACGCCAGCCAATGACGTCAACAATATCGCCATCAGCATTTTGACCTACGCCAACTATCCGGTCTTCGGCAAACAACTGCTGACTAAGGTCAGCCGGGCCACCGGGAACAATTTTCTGGACCTGAGTGTAATCTGTTTCGGCCCTGAGTACGGCACCTATGCCTTCGAGAGACAGGCGCATACTGATATCAAAATTTTCAGATGTACGTGGTGAAAAATAAGAGGTATGTGGTTCTATTGCAGTTGTATATGCATTAATGAAAGTTTGGAAAACATCATTAGCATCAAGTTGAAAGGTGCTGGTTTTTAGGCGCGAATAACGTTTCTTAAGAGTTTCTTTGATTTCAGATTCTTCTTTTTCAGCCAATAACAGACTTAGATAATCATTTTTAACGCGTTTTCGCCAAAGCTCATTCAGCTCTTTACTATCCTTTGCCCATTCGGATTCACGTCGATCAAATTGATATTCTTCTGCGATAGAAAAATCAAAATCAAAATCAGAATCAACGATTAGAAGAGCATGTTCAACTCGTTCTTCAATCCGTCCGCAGTAGCGCTTGAAAATATCAAAAGCTGCCGTCAATTCCGCTCTTTCTAATGCCTCATCCAGCGTGTCACGATATTTTTCAAATTCATCTATATCGGCCTGAGTAAAAAAGCTATGGTTCTGATCAAGGCTTTTAAAATAATTGTCGAATATTTGCGTAGAAAGTTCATCATTAAGGGACTTTTTCCGATAATGATAAACATCGATAAGATGAGTAATCATTTCAACAGCTTTCTCATGTTTTCGACCGGATTGCAGTTCGGAAGCTGAGACCTGCGGAATTTCTGCCTTGACCGGGACACACAGACAGAGACTTATCAACAATAAAGCAATATTATTTTTCATTAGTTTCAGTGACAATATATTTATAACTTGGACGCATGCCATACTATTGAGGTTCCATTCTCGCCTGTATGGGCATAATAAAAGCCGATTATAACGCTTTGTCTGACCTATAACAGCCGGAAAGGCTTACTAGTGCTTGTTGACTGTAGATTCGGGGGCACCCATGTTCTCTAGTGATTCCAGTCGTTTACGAATTTCCTTGGCTTTTTTAGCGCTTCCGCCGAGAAAACCCGGGGCGCGTCGATAAAACTCTTCCAGGTCGATTAAGGCCTGTATATTGTTGGCATCCAGTTCGACCGCTTTTCTGAACTCGGATAGGGTTTTGCCGACATTACGCAGTGCTGTTATCCAGTTGCCACTTTCAGCGATTCGTCCATGACATTTTCCAAGCATGTGATGATAATGAGAATTTGATGGATCAAGCTCCACCGCCAATTGAAACTCCGGCAAGGCCTCTTTATATTTCTCGCTTTCATAAAGGTCTACTCCCTTTGCGAAATGTGACGAAGCATCCAGATTTATATCAACGGCCGAAGAGATCGACAAATGCATAACAAGAATCAGAAGGGTCAGGCAGTTGAGGTGTTTACGCAGTTTAAACGGTAAAATAAAAAAAATCGCAGGAGCGTTTTTCTTGGGATGTATTATAAGCATGAGTACTGCTTGTGCTTAGTAGTGAATTATTGAGTGTACAGGGTAGTCCCTCAGTTTTTCTCGTCCGCCTAGTCCATCAAGTTCAATCAGGAAAGCACATGCTACAACTTCTGCCTGAAGTCCACTTACAAGCTCACAGCTGGCCAGCGCTGTTCCACCGGTAGCAATCAGGTCATCGACTATTAAAACTCTGTCCCCGGAGCTGAGTGCATCACTATGAATTTCCAGTGAAGCCGACCCGTATTCAAGCTCATAGGAGCTGGAATTTACCTTATATGGAAGTTTTCCGGGTTTACGAAGTGGAATAAAACCGGCATCTAGTTTTGCGGCGGCGAGGCTTCCAAAAATAAAACCGCGAGCTTCCATACCAGCCACAGCGCTTATTTTCTTGCTACGAAAGGGGTCAACGAGCAATTCGACCGCTTTGTTTAGTAGTAGCGGATTTTTGAGTAGTGGACTTATGTCCTTAAACTGGATTCCAGCTTTAGGGAAGTCAGGGATATTTCTTATGGCGTCTTGAATTTTTTGCATTAGCATCGTTAGTGTTAATATTACTTGAGTTTAATCATACCTAAAATATTCCTGGCGGGTATAGACAATAATCAGGATGGTATTATTTCAACATCGTTCAAATACCAGAGGCAGAGAGAAATGCGGTTTTATTTATTTTTAGTTTTTTTATGTATTTCACCACTTCTGGCTGGAGATGATTTTGCTACAGCTCGCGATGCAATGGTCGCAGAAATCAATGAGATGACTCGTTACACCAGTGATTTAACAGGTAAAACCATCTTATCAAAAAGAGTGATGGATGTTATGAACAGAGTGCCGCGACATGAGTTTGTGAGTGCCGATATGCGTGCTTTCGCTTACCAGAATCATGCTTTGCCTCTTGCCAGTAATCAGACGATTTCACAACCATACATTGTTGCGCTAATGACAGATCTTGCCGACGTGGACGAAGAAGACACGGTACTGGAAGTAGGTACTGGCTCGGGTTATCAGGCGGCGGTACTCGCTGAGTTGTGCCGTAAGGTTTATAGTGTGGAAATAATTGAATCGCTTGGGGAACAGGCGAGTTTGATTTTGCAGAGATTAGGCTACGGGAATGTTTCTCTTCGAATAGGTGATGGTTATCATGGCTGGCCTGAAGCTGCACCATTTGATGCCATCCTGGTGACGGCTGCACCGGAGACTGTGCCTGAAGCCTTACTGGAACAGCTCAGGTCGGGAGGCAAACTGGTTATTCCGCTTGGTCAGCAGGGAAGTATTCAAACTTTGAGAGTATTTGAAAAAAACGAGCAGGGCGAAATTAAAAAAAGAGACATCCTGCCAGTTGGGTTTGTCCCGCTGACTAGAGAGGATTAGTGACTAGGGTTTCGGATAACCGGTAGCTCCTTTCAAAGCCTGGCTTGATTTTTGACCGGCCTCTACGTTGCTATAGTAGATCGTCATTTCCGTAATCCTGGCATCACTGTATTGGAAAAAATTACAGTTATGCAGGGTTTGTAAGCCTTCAGGATAATAACTGGAATCACTTTTAGGGTTTAGTTTGACTGTAAAAGTACTGGCACACTTGGCATTTTCTGCGTCGATATAATGCCCAAAATCACCAAACCACGCGTCAAAATTGCCACATAGATGCTGATAAAAATCGACAAGAGGCTTCTCGTCATTTTCAGGGTTCTTACGAAAAAGACGAAGCGGATTATCGCCGTGGCGAATTGTAACAAGACAGTCATCACTGAAACATTCCAGTATTTTCTCGATATTGGCCGAACTGACACTGGCAAAATAGTTTTTTTCAATAAGTGTTATATAGTCTTCTTTTGTGTAACTTGCCATAAATCCAATACCTAAAAGTTTGGTTTTTAAGGTTCTGATTCAGATGTAGAAGTGGAAGTGGAATCAGGTTCAGATTCCACATTTGCTGATTTTCCCACCAGATTAGCAATTTTACTGATCAGGCCTGTACCACTTCTGTCCTCATTTAGAGCTAATTCTGTCAGGCTGACATAATCAATTTTCCCGGTCGAAAGCAGGGGGAGTTCTTCGGCTAACACAACTTTTTTGGGCACATACAGTTCGCCATATTTCATGTGTTTGGCCGTTTCCTGTATTTTTTTTCTGCTCCCGTCTAAACAATTAGTAATTAACACAATTTTTTCACCTTTGCGATCATCCGGCAGACTAACGGCCGCATGAACATATTCGGGCCAGGTCTGCGTTGCTAACTCTTCGACGGCGAGCAGGGAAACCATTTCTCCGCCAATTTTGGCAAATCGTTTCGCACGACCCTGTATATAGAAGAAACCTTCGTCATCTACATTCGCAATATCGCCTGTGTCATGCCAACCTTCGCCATAAGATGCCGATGGCACTTGAATTTCGCCATTTGAATCATGAATAAGATAGCCCTTCATGACATTGGGTCCTTTGACCAGCAAACGACCACCATCTTCAATGCCGTCTACTTTTTCGATTTTGTATTCCATTCCAGGAATTATGTGTCCGACTGAATCACTTCTGTTCATCATTGGTGTATTAGCGGCAATAACAGGGCTGGTTTCAGTTACACCATAACCCTGCAAAATCCTGATCCCAAATTTCTCCATCCATAATTTTTGTGTGTCTTCTCGCAGTTTTTCAGCTCCTGCGAGTGCATAACGAAGACTTTGGAAATCGTAGGGGTGGGCATGATGAGCATAGCCCTTCATGAAAGTATTGGCTGCGAAAAAAATTGTCGCTCCCAGTTCGTAAATTAACTCTGGAATGATGCGGTAATGTAATGGGGTGAGGTAAAGGAAAGTTTTACTACCCGCAAGCAAGGGCATTAAACAGCCCACATTGAGCCCAAATGAATGGAACAGAGGCAGGCAATTAAACATAACGTCACGTGGACCAAAATCAATATAGCATTTACCCTGTGCATAATTAGATAACATATTGGCATGCGACAGGACTACACCTTTTGGTAAGCCCTCGGAACCGGATGTAAAGAGAATAGTGGCAGCTGAGTCCGGATCGGTATTTTTAGAATTACTGGAGTAATGTAAATTCGGGTAGTAGCTACGAGCTAATCCAAGAATTTTCTTGAAGATCGAAATGCGCTTGCCTGTATCTTCAAGATAATGGAGCTCGACATGTTGCTCAAGCTCTTGAGCCAGTTCAGTAAAACCGCCATTTTCAATAAAGGCCCGGGATGTGTAGACAGTTTTTATATTGGCTGTTTCACAAGCACTAATAAGAATTTGAACGCCCGCGCTGTAGTTCAGCATGGCGGGCACTCTGTTTAAAAACTGTAGAGCAAGATAACAAACTATGGTTGTGGATACATTAGGTAACAATAACCCAACATGTTCACCAATTACTGTTTCTTTTTTTATTTCTCTGGCAAGAATAAAAGTTCTTGTCAGCAGTTGTCTGTAGGTGAGTGGAGTTCGATTAATATCTTCAAGCACAACCCGACGGAAATCATTTTTCTTCGCGGCCTCGAGAAAGGCAGAGAACACGGTTCTTCTGTAATCAAAGGTGGAATAGACCATCTCATACATCAATCTGTGCAGAAACAATGTAGCGGCCTTACGCCTGGCGTGTCCCTGGATTTCATTAGGGATCGAAATCTTCTTTGCAGGCAAGACTGTGATACAGATTTTAGGGAACAGGACTATTTTTTGTTGATCACCAAGGTATGAAAAAGGACTATGTTGGCAACCATCAAGAGCGATGGGTAATATCGAAGCGTCTGCCTTATCTGCAATCAATGCTGGTCCTTCATAGATTTTCATTAACGAACCGGTAGTCGTAATTCTACCTTCCGGGAAAATAACTGCCTTATTGTTTTCCTTAATAAACTTAATCATCGATTTAATGGAAAGCGGGCTGCTTGGATCCATAATGAAGAGATTTACGAACATCAGAAAAGGCTTAAAAATTCGTTTTTCTGCTATCTGCGTATTAATGGCAAAGGTGGGTGTTTCCGGTAGCCATGCATAAAGTAACAAGCCATCTAGAAGAGACGTATGATTGGCTACGATCAAAACCCGGTCACCGGTCTCGTGATAGTGTTCCATGCCTCGAACGTCGACGCGGTAGAGCAGGCGAAGCAGGCAGCGTAGAAGAAATTTGGCCAGTCTTATCATGTGAATATATTACTGACTTCGGGACAGTTAGGCGAATATCACCGGATTTTTATTCGCCGACTGATGAGAGTTTTGAGAATTGTACTAAACGCCGGTTGCTTGAGTTTTTGAACTCTTGATAATCAGGGTTTGTCCTGGTTTTAAAGGCCTGCTTACTTGCAGATTATTCAAGGATGTCAATTTTTTTACATTTGTATTAAATCGCCTCGCAATCAACCACAAGGAGTCACCTTTTTTGACCGTATAGCGAAGCTCATTGGCTCGCTCAAAACTCGCGGGCAGAGCCTTAGTAGTGTTTTTCTCCTCAACTGCCAGCCAAAGATTTAGTTTTTTACCAGGCCTTAATACGCTTCTGGCTTGAATACCGTTCCATGCACATAATTGCTTTATGCTAACTCCATATTGTTTACCTATATCCCAAAGAGTATCTCCACGTCGTATCGTATAGATATGAGATTTACCGTCGCCGGATTTTTTCAAACCCCGAAAGCGGCGAGAATCCATACTCAAAGTGTAATGGGTCATTGGCAGTCGCGCGCTGGGTATTAACAGGGATTGACCTTCTCTGATTAAGTTGCCCTTTAACTTATTTGATTCTCTAAGAATCGCAACACTGGTGTGATATTTTCTGGAAATCAAACCCAGATTTTCGCCTTTTTTGATTATGTGTCGTTTCCAGGAAATACGCTCATTTTCCGATAATCCGGCAAGAGCGTTACTAAATTTATCGCTTTTTTCGACCGGAATGAGCAAATGATGTGGCCCCTGTGGATCAGTGGCCCAACGATTAAACGCAGGATTAAGTGTGTATATCTCGTCCATACTCAATTCAGCCAGGCTTGCGGCAGTGGCAAGGTCTATTTGCTTTTCGACAGGTACAATAGAGAAAAATGGTGTGTTTACTATAGAATTCCAGACTACATTATGCTTTTTCGGATTTGCTAGTAACTCACTTACCGCCAGTAAGCTGGGAACGTATCCGCGGGTTTCTCTTGGCAGACGCAATGACCAGAAATCCGTCGGTTTACCGGCTCGCTTATTTCGAGTAATGGCTCTTGCAACATTTCGTTCACCGGTATTATAAGCAGCAAGGGCATGAAGCCAGTTGCCGTTGAATTCTTTGTGTAATTTTTCCAGGTAGTCCAGCGCCGCGTCCGTTGCAGCGACAATGTCACGACGCCCGTCATACCACCAGTTTTGCTTGAGTCCGTAATTTCGACCTGTACCAGGTATAAATTGCCAGATTCCGGAGGCATGGCTCCTCGAATAGGCAAAAGGATGGTAAGCACTTTCAACTATCGGTAATAGGGCCAGCTCCAGAGGCATATTTCGTTGTTCGAGCGTCTCGACAATATGAAAAAGATAGGGTCGGGCGCGTTCTACGACTCGGTCGATATAGGCCTGATGTTTTGCGTACCATTTTAGACGTGCTTTGACCGAGCTTCTGTCTAATTCACGGTCGATGACAAATTGATCACTAATCCGCAACCAGACATCCTCGTATTTAGCATATTCAGGGCTATCATGAGAGAGCTTTTCAGTAGTGACGGCAATATTTGCAGGATCAGTGTGGGTAGTTTCGTGCTTATCGCGAACGATAGACTCAGGTTTCAGCGGAGCTTCAGCGCTTTCTGTCCGGGATGCGTTATCCTGGCTTGGGAGACTGGTGCATGCGGCCAGACTGCCGATCACCATAAAAAGTAATATACGCAATTTCAGCATGGCGCAATGCTAGGCATGTCCGCCTACAGCGTCAAGTAAATATCCTTTGAAAACTTAAAAAAAACAGACAATAAGCATAATTAAATCAAGTACAACTCAACATAATCTCAATTTCGCTTTTGAATATGGCAAAATTGGTTCCGGCGAAGAAAATGGTCAATCGGTTCTGAATTCTTACAGCAGTGTGGGAGCGTATGGATAGTAAGGAAAAATCAGGAAACAACGAGACAAAATCTGAAGAAAACGATTGGTTCAGCAGTGAACTGGCTACATTGCTGCTGGAAGAGGAAAAAAATCGCTGCAGCAAATACCTGATGAAACTATTTGGCTATCACCTGTTGCAGCTTGATGAGCTTGGTCATCCAGAATTACTGGAAAGTAGTAGTATCTCCCATAAAATATTGATGGGCTTCAAATCCGAGAGCCAGAGTGCATCAAATGCTAGTCTGATAAGTGATCAGGAGTTTCTTGCGATTGCCTCCGATAGTATGGATGTTGTGGTCTTGCCTCATGTCATGGAATTCTCTGACAATCCGCATAAATTATTACGTGAAGTTGAAAGAATTTTGATTGGAGAAGGGCATCTCCTGATGATTGGATTCAACCCGTGGAGCTTTTGGGGGATGTGGCGTTTGTTATTATTCTGGCGAGAGAATAGACCCTGGAAGGGACATTTTTATCGTCCAGCCAGAATCAAAGACTGGTTGTCATTGTTGGATTTCGAGCTGTTGGAAAACGAATATTTTTTTTATCGACCACCTCTTAAGAATATTCGATGGATGGATAGAATATTTTTCCTCGAGTCGTTCGGAAAACATTGCTGGCCATTTTTGGGTGGAGCATATGTTATTCTGGCGAAAAAACGGGTGGTTCCGTTGACACCAATGAAAATGCGTTGGCACGCTCGCTGGAAAATTATTGCGTCGGGTCTGGTCGAACCTGGTGCTTCTGTTTAGGAAACTAAAAATGAGTAAACTGGTGGAAATTTTTACGGATGGTGCTTGCCGGGGTAATCCGGGCCCAGGAGGATGGGGTGCGCTTTTGCGTTTTGACGGCATTGAAAAAGAACTATTTGCAGGAGATCCTGAAACAACAAATAACCGCATGGAATTAATGGCTGCTATTAAAGCGCTGCAATCCCTGACCAGACCCTGTCGGGTTCGTCTGACTACCGATTCAGTCTATGTCAAGAATGGAATCACTGAATGGATAGTGAACTGGAAGCGAAAAAACTGGCTTACAGCCGGTAAAAAACCGGTAAAAAATGTCGATCTCTGGAAGGAACTGGATCTGGCTTGCCAGTCTCATGAAATCGAGTGGTGCTGGGTAAAGGGACACAGCGGACATCCGGAGAATGAAAAAGCGGATCAACTGGCAAACAGGGCAATTGACCAAATGTTGGATTCCAGAAACCAGTAGGACCAGACTAAAGACATACAATTCAAACCCAAATTAATCATATGAGACAAATCATACTCGATACTGAGACTACCGGCCTTGAACCCAGAGATGGTCATCGAATTATCGAGATTGGCTGTGTTGAAATCATCAATAGACGCAAAACGGATTCGTCCTTTCATGTGTATTTAAATCCTGAGAGAGAAATTGAAGATGGTGCTTTTGACGTGCATGGATTAAGCAATGAATTTCTTTCAGACAAGCCGAAATTTTCCGAAGTAGCTCAAGATCTCATAAACTTCATTCGTGATAGTGAAGTCATTATTCACAATGCTCCGTTTGACATTGCCTTTATTGACTCAGAGCTTGAACGACTGGGAAAACAATGGGGTAAACTTGAAAACTATTGTGTCACATTGGACACGCTTTCTATGGCAAGACAGTTGCATCCTGGACAAAAGAATAGTCTTGATGCGCTCTGCCAACGATATGAAGTAGATAATTCGAAAAGAGAGTTACACGGAGCATTACTTGATGCCCAGATATTGCTCGATGTGTATCTTTCCATGACCGGTGGTCAGACAAGTTTATCTCTGGAAGAAGAGGAAGATGATGAATCTGATTCAGAGCATACGCCACTGCGTATAAAATCCGAACGGGCTTTATTAAAAACTATTGAACCATCGGATGATGAACTGGAAGCTCATCATAAGATTCTTAAACTGATTGAAAAAGTGAGTGGAGAAGTGAGCGTCTGGAATAAAACAGAACAGTAAACTCTTCCTGAACACAAATGGTACAGATTGCGATACTCCTCGTATAGCATCAGCTTTCGCTGTTATTAACCGCCTCCAGCATAGTTTTGAGTTCACCTTTCTGATACAGGTCGAGAACTATATCGCAGCCGCCGACGAGCTCACCCTTTATAAAAACTTGCGGGAATGTCGGCCAGTTGGAAACTTTGGGCAGGTTTGAACGCACATCCTGATTTGCCAGTATGTCAACGTAGCTGAATTCTGCGTCACAGGCTTTGAGTGCTTCTGCTGTGCGCATTGAAAATCCACATTGTGGAAATTCGGGGGATCCTTTCATAAACAACAACACAGGGTTTTCAGCAATAGTGCTTTTAATTTGTTCAATAATGTCCATTACATGTCCTCGGTACGACTGGAAAATAATACTTGAGTATTTTACTAGGTCTTTTAGTATAACCAATCCACCGGCGTTAGTAAATATGTGCGTCAGATTGAGAGTTGTCATTTTATTGGCGAGCACTGGCACTGATTAAAGTAATGCGGGTGAAAATACCTAGGCTTATAAGTATACTCTTGAACTTCTAGGATCTATTTTAAATTTTTTATTTATTGGGGGCGCGGTTTATGAATCCACTCAAATCGATTACAGGCACATTAGTGCTTGGTTTTGTTACGGCCATTGTGGTCATGGTACTGCTTGGAGGAAATGGCTTTAATCTCTGGTCACTCGTGACCTGGTTGCATGTTTTTGCGGGCGTAATCTGGATTGGCTTATTGTATTACTTTAATTTTGTACAGGCCCCAGCTGTAGCTGCTGGCACAGCTGATAGTGATGGCCCGGGACCAGCTGCGATAAATAAATACGTAGCACCATTGGCACTCTTATGGTTTCGGTGGGCAGCGTTGGCAACATGGTTAAGCGGGGCTGCAGCACTTGAAGCCATGGGCATCGGAATTATGAATGCCTTCACTCTTCAGGCAGGAGCGCAGGTTATTGGTCTGGGCGCCTGGATGGGCACAATCATGCTGTTTAATGTGTGGGTATTGATTTGGCCAAATCAAAAGAAAATTCTTGGCATAGTGGAAGCTACAGATGATGAGAAAGCTAAATCAAAATTTGTCGCGCTGATGGCATCCAGAACAAACACCTTTCTCTCTATTCCGATGTTGATGTGTATGGTGGGGCAGGGGCATGGTCTGCCTTTTTAAATTTAAAGCTAAGTAACACAACACATGAGCCCGGCTAAACGCCGGGCTTATTATTTATGGGACCCTATAATTTATAGACATTATGAGTAATTCAGTCATGCCAACATACACAAGACAATCCGTTGCTTTTAAAGCGGGGGAAGGGTGCTGGTTAATCGATGAAGACGGAAATAGATATCTGGACGCTCTCAGTGGCATTTCTGTGTGCAATATTGGTCATGCGAATCCACATATTGGCAAAGAAATAAGCCAACAAGCCAGTCAGCTATTACATACATCAAACCTTTATCGAATCCCTTTGCAGGAAAAACTCGCAAGCAGGCTTTGCACGATGTCAGGTCTTGATACAGTCTTTTTCTGTAATTCGGGGGCTGAAGCCAATGAGGCGGCGATTAAAATTTGCCGTAAGAGTGCAAATGACAGAGGCATGGATGATGCACTTATTGTTGTTATGCGGGGTAGTTTTCATGGTCGAACGATGGCTACTCTCAGTGCAACTGGTAATGAAAAGGTGCAGCAAGGATTTGCGCCTCTTTTACAGGGTTTTCACCACATACCCTACAATGACCTGGAGGCTCTGGAAGCACTCACCACAGGGTCGCTTAATATCATTGCTGTGATGCTCGAGCCTGTGCAAGGAGAAGGAGGGGTAGTCGTACCTGATAAGGGCTACCTTCAGTCAGTACGAAAGCTGTGTAGCGAGCAGGATTGGCTGATGGTGGTCGATGAAGTGCAAACCGGAATGTGTCGAACCGGCCAATGGTTTGCCTGTCAGCATGAGCAAGTTGTCCCTGATGTTATGACCATCGCCAAATCGTTAGGGAATGGAGTACCCATTGGCGCTTGTCTTGCCAATGCAGAGGCGGGTGAGGTGTTGTCCGCTGGGACGCACGGTTCAACATTTGGTGGAAACCCGCTTTCAGCCAGGGCTGCGCTGGCAGTTATCGAATATATGTCTTCAAATGATATTGCCAAAAAAGCAACCAGACTCGGTGAAAGAATAAGAGCGGATTTTGAACGTAATCTCGGTGAAGTTAAGGAAGTGCGCGATATCCGAAACCTGGGATTGATGATCGGCATACAACTGGATAGAGATTGCGCAGATTTAGTTGGGCTCGCACTTGACCGAAAATTACTGATTAATGTAACGGCAGGCAATGTCATTCGACTCTTGCCACCACTTATTATGAATGACGAAGAACTGAATTTAATCGTGCAAACGGTTAGTGACTTAATAAAAGAATATCTAAAAGAGTAAGAAGCATATGACAAGACATTTTCTAACACTTAACAGCCTTACTGGCGAAGAGCTAAAAAATATCCTGACCCGGGCGAGCGAGCTCAAAACAGAGTTCCAGGAGAAACGGATGCAACAGAGCCAGCCAGGTAGAGTGCTGGCTATGATATTTGAAAAATCATCGACTCGAACACGAGTGTCTTTCGAAGCTGCAATGGCGCAGCTTGGTGGTCATGCTATCTTCCTTTCGCCCGATGACACACAGCTAGGCCGTGGTGAACCAATTGAAGATACGGCCAGAGTGCTATCTAAAATGGTCGATGCTGTTATGCTGCGAACATTTCATCATGAAAAGCTCGAGCGCTATGCAGCTAATTCGGACATACCTGTCATTAACGGTCTGTCTGATACCTATCACCCGTGTCAGCTATTGGCTGATATGCAGACTTACTTCGAACTAAGAGGTGATATCAAAGGGAAAAAAGTAAGCTGGCTGGGGGATGGCAATAATATGTGTCATTCTTACATCAACGCCTCGAATATCCTGGGATTTCAGTTGGCAGTCGCATGTCCACCCGAATTTTATCCAGATGAAGAGATTGTGGCGACGGCCGGAACTAATCTTGATATTGGCAGCGATCCGCGCGCTGCGGTAAGTGGGGCCGATCTGGTCGTTACAGATATGTGGGTAAGCATGGGGCAGGAAGAGGAACGAGAAAAACGCATGCAGGTATTCAAACCCTATCAGGTTACATCTGATTTAATGAAGCTTGCTGCAGACGACGCAATATTTATGCATTGCCTGCCTGCTCATCGCGGTGAAGAAGTCACAGCGGAGGTTATTGATGGTGAACAAAGTGTGGTTTGGGTACAGGCTGGAAACCGACTTCACTCGCAAAAAGCACTCCTTGAGTTTCTTCTCAAATGAGCTTTGTGCTAAATGAGTCTTCTGCTATATAACCATTCTGCAGCTCAGGCCAACAAATTTCAATGCGATTTTTAATTAGTAATGACGATGGCTATCAGGCCCAGGGCATAGAAATGTTGGCAGCCGCCATGGCGAGATTGGGTGAAGTTAATGTAGTCGCCCCTGACCGAAATCGAAGTGGCGCAAGTAATTCTTTAACTCTCGATTCACCCCTGTATGTTAATACCGCCAGGAACGGGTTTTATTATGTAAATGGAACTCCAACTGATTGCGTTCATCTTGCGATTACAGGCCTTTTTGATGAGGAGCCCGATCTGGTTATTAGTGGTGTGAATTCCGGCGCTAATCTAGGTGATGATGTGCTCTATTCGGGGACGGTTGCGGCTGCAATGGAAGCCCGCTTTCTCGGTTGCCCGGCACTGGCTGTATCACTCGCTGGCGATTCTCCGCTTAATTTTGAGTCAGCAGTACGGGTCGTGAGTAATATAGTTGCTTTAATTGCGAATAAGTCGCTCGCCAGTGATTTATTACTCAATGTGAATGTTCCGGATGTGAATTATGAGAAGATTGCAGGGTATGAAGTGACACGTCTTGGCTATCGCCATAAAGCAGAACCGGCAATAAAAATGCGCGATCCCAAAAATCAGGAAATCTACTGGATTGGCCCACCCGGTGCTGGGGATGATGCCGGGGAAGGCACCGATTTTTACGCTGTTGAGCAGAATAAAGTGTCCATCACGCCTTTGCAGACAGATTTAACGCGATACAATGCGGTTGAAGCTGTCAAGGAATGGGTAAGCGCAATTTCAGATGAATAAAGAACATCAGGGTATTGGTATGACCTCCCAACGGGCGCGTAATCGTCTCGTCGAGCAGTTGCAGCAGATGGGAGTTGAATCCGAATTGGTGCTTGATGTAATCAAAACCACGCCGAGACATATTTTTGTTGATGAAGCACTCGCCAGTCGGGCTTATGACAATACAGCTTTGCCAATTGGCCATAACCAGACCATCTCGCAACCATATATTGTAGCGCGAATGACAGAAGCATTACTTGCTGACGGCGTTCCTGAAAATGTTCTGGAAATTGGCACGGGATGTGGTTATCAAACGATGGTGCTGTCACGCTTAGTAAAGCAGGTTTACACTATCGAGCGTATTGAAGCGTTGTTATTCAAAGCTCGTGAAAGGTTTAATGATCTGCGGACTCGCAATATCAGTGCCAGACACGGTGACGGGAATCTGGGATGGCAGGCAAAAGCCCCGTTTGACGGAATTGTGGTATCAGCGGCGCCTATCGGCGTACCGGAAAAGCTGCTTGAACAATTAGCGGTAAACGGACGTCTGATTATACCTGTTGGTAAAAGCGGCGGTCAGGAACTTCGCTTAATCAAACGAACCGAAATGGCTTATGAGGAAAAAATTCTCGATACAGTCAGCTTTGTCCCCATGCTGGAGGGTGTAGGGTAGACCAAGATGCCTAAAACGATTCTGTTGAATTGTTGTTTAATTATGTATTGCCTTTGTCTGCTTGCTGCCTGCACGTCCAGCGTGAAAGCACCGGTTGATAGTCGAAGCAAAACTCCTGATTCAGAAACCCGACCTGGATATAGCAAATCGATAGCTCAGCCTAATCAGGTTAATAAAGGTGAGTATCACATTGTTGAAAAAGGTGACACTCTGTATTCGATCGCATGGAGATATGGACTTGACTACAAAAATGTAGCGGTCTGGAATGATATTATCGGGAACTATGTGATTTACCCTGGCCAGTTTATCCGACTGAAACCAGACAGGAAAAAAGCCAGACCTTTGCAAGCAGGGCCTCTGGAGACTCGCCAGCAAAGCAAAAAAACACCAGAATCCGCCATAACTCAGAAAAAAAATACAGTAGTGCGGGCCAAATCGCAGCCAAAGCAGACAAAATCAGGTTTAACAAAAAATATTGCCTGGCGCTGGCCAACAAAGGGCAAGCTGGTCAAGTTGAATACGCCGACGTCCAAGAAAGGCATCGATATAGCAGGTAAGCTAGGGCAGAAAGTTAAAGCCGCTGCAGATGGAGATGTTGTTTATAGCGGTAGTGGACTTCTAGGTTACGGAAAGCTTATTATCATTAAGCATAGTGATACTTACCTGAGCGCCTACGCCCATAATGAGAAAGTTTACGCTAAAGAAGGTGATAAGGTGAAAGTAGGGCAAGCAATCGCAACGATGGGAGCGGGAAACAAAGGGCGGCCATTACTACATTTCGAAATCCGTAAAGATGGCACACCTGTCAATCCGCTCACGCATTTACCGAAAAGCAGCTGATTCATAACAGCAATAGAAATCCCGCGATGGCGAAAAAACCAATATCCGATGCGCAGAAAGATATAGAGGATGAGTTTGATGCCACTGAAGTTGAATCCGATGAACTGCTTAATAACACAGTCACTGAGGCAGACGACTCAGACGAACAGGTTACGCCTGAAAAACCCCCGGTAAAATACGCTAAATCTTCAGCAAATTTGAGTGCAGGTGAGCTCGATGCAACTCGCCTATACCTGAATGAAATCGGTTTTTCACCATTACTGACAGCTGAAGAAGAGGTCTATTTTTCCCGTAAAGCCTTAGCCGGAGATGAAAGCGCACGTAAACGCATGATCGAAAGTAACCTGCGACTTGTCGTTAAGATAGCCAGACGCTATATGAATAGAGGTTTGGCACTGCTGGACCTGATTGAAGAGGGCAATCTGGGGCTGATTAGAGCAGTTGAGAAATTTGATCCGGAAAAAGGATTTCGATTTTCGACCTACGCTACCTGGTGGATCAGACAAACTATTGAAAGAGGTCTGATGAACCAGACTCGCACGGTGCGACTCCCAATCCATGTTGTTAAGGAAATCAATATTTACCTTCGTGCAGCCAGAAAATTATCTCAAACACTGGATCGTGAACCTAGCCCCGAGGACGTTGCTGAAATGCTAGACCGGCCCATTGCAGAGGTAAAACGCATGCTGGGTCTGAATGAAAGAACTGCATCGGTAGATGCGCCAAGCAGCAGACATTCTGAAAAATCATTGCTTGATAGTATTCCGGATGAACAAAATACCGATCCATCCCTTCTGTTGCAAAATAGTGACGTTCAACGGCATGTTGATATCTGGTTAAATCAGCTGAGTGAGAAACAATGCGCGGTTGTTGAACGTCGTTTTGGGTTGCATGGGCGAGAAGTAAGTACTCTGGAAGAAATTGGCAGTGAACTGGGTGTGACTCGTGAAAGGGTAAGACAAATTCAAATAGAGGCTATTAAGCGATTAAGACAAATTTTGGAGCGAGAAGGTTTTTCAGTTGATGCTCTGTTTAATGAAGATTAAATGTGAATGTTGGTCTGGCATCTGATTCTAATGCTCGATTCGGGGAATTAGTCAAAAAAATGACTACTAATTAATCTTGAATCATGAGCAAAGCCGCCACGACATGCCTACCCTCTCCGAGCAGAAAATTGTAAGAGCGACAGGCTGCACCCGTATCCATCACTTCTATGCCAATACCAGCCTCAGTAATAGGATTAATCAGGGAAGGGTCCGGAAAGGTCAGTGTCTTACCTGTGCCAAGTATCACAATCTCCGGAGCCAATGTTAAGATCTGTTCAAAGTCGTTAATTTGTAGATCTGAGAATTTAAGGGGAGGCCAATCGGAAACGATAGAATCAGGAGAGACAAGCAAACTCCGGACATAATTATTGCCGGCAATATTGATTTCACCGGGCTCATAAGCTCTGACTTTGTTCAAGGAATCGGCAAGACTATCTAATTCAATTTTCATCGTTTATTTTGTTGGTAAACAGATTTTAATTTTTAACTTTTAATTTATGGAGATTTATTTTACATGAAAATCATATTGTTAGGGCCGCCCGGGGCGGGTAAAGGTACACAGGCTAAC
Organism: Gammaproteobacteria bacterium; assembly: GCA_012103475.1. Lineage (GTDB taxonomy): Bacteria > Pseudomonadota > Gammaproteobacteria > Eutrophobiales > Eutrophobiaceae > WLWS01. The sequence goes on from WLWS01000002.1 coordinate 62,347, forward strand.
TTTATCAAAGAAGCATTCAGTATTCCTCAAATTTCAACTGGAGATATGTTACGGGCTGCTGTTGCTGCTGGAACAGCCCTGGGCCTGCAAGCCAAAAAAATTATGGACGCAGGCGAACTGGTCTCTGATGAAATTATTCTGGATCTGGTCAAAGAAAGAATTAATGAAGATGACTGCAATAATGGTTATCTTTTTGATGGTTTTCCACGAACTATTGTTCAGGCAGAAGGTTTGAGGAAAATTGGTGTATCGATCGAATATGTTGTCGAAATTCAGGCTGATGATAATGAAATCGTTAAAAGGATGAGTGGCAGGCGAGTTCACCCTGCGTCAGGACGAACCTACCATGTGATATTTAACCCGCCTCTTGTGGCAGATGTCGATGATCAAACTGGTGAACCGTTAATTCAGCGTGACGACGATACAGAAGACACTGTCAGGAAACGTTTAGAGGTTTATCACGAGCAGACATCGCCGTTGATAGATTATTACTCGTCTTTAGCGTCTGGAAGGGATGAATCGACTTTGAAATACGTACAAATCAACGGTATGGGAGAGGTTGAAGAAATAAAAAAGAACATAATTACTGCTTTGAAACTCTGAAAAGTGTGAAATAGTTTACACTTTTCGCTTGGTAAAGAGTTCTTGTGATAAACCTCATACTTTATTGCGAAACATCTCTGACAGATTTAATTTTTAGAAAATAAATTGAATACTAATCCGGCAGATTTGAATAAGACTATAAAAGTTTGAATTATTTGAAAACATTACTATAATGTTTTCGTGTTGTTGTATATTAGGTTAAGTTGTTTCAATTTAATTCAGGTTCTAGGGGAGTCAAAATACCATGGCAAAGAAGAAAGCAAAGAAACGTCCAGCCAAGAAAAAGGCTGCGAAGAAGAAAGTAGCTAAAAAGAAAGTAGCAAAGAAGAAGGCAACAAAGAAAAAGGCTACGAAGAAAAAAGCCAAAAAGAAGGCAACAAAGAAAAAGGCTGCTAAGAAGAAAGCCAAAAAAAAATAATTCGTCGCCGCTGACAGCAACTCAACAGAAAAGCGCCAGAAGGCGCGCTGCCAGAGCTGCAATAGAAGCAAAAAAAACACGACGAAGGGCAATGATCAGGAAATTGACTGCTTAACTCCAACTACCTGATTTTAAAAGCCTAAACATTACATAAGGCCCCACAAAAGTGGGGCTTTTTTTTGTCCAGTTAAAGCCGATATTCTGTCTCAATAAAACGATTTTTAATTCTGGTTTTCTGGCATTTTCTCTGTATCTGGTAATATCGTCAGCAATTGATTTACTGTTGATATACTTCGGGATATACACTTCTAACTGAGTCAATAGATTGTCCAAAAAGGTCACTAAAAAAACTTCTTCACGAAGAAGTAAGTCGAAGCTGAGTTCTTCACCTTTGAAACGATTTTCAATTTTTCTAACTGTCCGAGTTTTCATTGTTACTTTTTGTATATCTTGTATGTGGCTACTGTGGCTGGACCATAGAATAAGAAGTGAGTTTGAAGGTAAGCGCTGGTTATTGCCTGCCCGAGTTTATGCAAGCCCTACTGAAATTTATGTTGGACGGCACTTATCAATTGAGCTCCTGGAGAAGACACTTCAGAATTCAGGCTACCGACCGGAGTCACCATTAATTTCAGTTGGAAGATACAGAAAGCGTGAAAATGTCCTGGAGTTAAAAAAGCGCTCATTTGACTATTGGGACGGAAATGAACCGTCAATAAACGTAAGAATTGAATTCAGGGGAAACAAAGTCGTTTCCATAACCAGTATTCCGGATAATACCGCTATTGGCGGGATCCGGCTTGAACCTCAATTAATTGGTAAAATCTACCCGCGCCACAATGAGGATCGTATTCTTATTCCTTATAAAGAAGTTCCTCCTTTTCTGATTTCGGCCCTGATTGCTGTGGAAGATAGAAAATTTTTTTCACATAGTGGTGTCGATTTGCGTGGAATTGCCCGGGCAATGCTGACGAATATACGACAGGGGGGTATTCGCCAGGGGGGAAGCACTTTAACTCAGCAGTTAGTCAAAAATTTTTTCCTGAATCAGGAACGTACTTACTGGCGGAAGTTCAATGAGATGTTAATGGCGTTTTTACTAGAATATCGTTACTCCAAGGCAGATATACTATCTGCTTACATCAATGAAATTTATCTTGGTCAGCATGGCTCCAGAAGTATTCATGGTTTTGGTACTGCCGCAGAATTTTACTTTGGCAAACCACTTCAGGAACTACGTCAGGATCAGATAGCTTTGCTGGTAGGTATGGTAAAAGGAGCGTCTTTTTACAACCCGTTCAAACATCCGGAAAGGTCGGTGGCGCGACGTAATCTTATTCTGGAATTACTAGGTAATTTGAAATACGAAGACGCCGGTACGATGAAGAAATTGACCAGACGTGGCTTAAACCTTACCGCCAAACCCAGCTGGAGTCGGGCGAAGTATCCGGCATTTCTTGACCTTGTCAGACGTCAGTTGTTACAGGACTACAAACTCGAAGATCTCCGCAATGAAGGTTTGCGCATATTTACAAGCCTTCAGCCCCTACTACAAGACCAGTTGGAGAGCGTAGTTGAATCTGAGCTTCTCAGTCTTGAAAAAAGCAAGAATCACGCGAGGGATTCACTGCAAACTGCTATCGTTGTTTTGCATCCCGGCAGTGGTGAGGTAGTGGCTATATCTGGGGGTCGCAACAAAGAAAATGTAAGCTTTAATCGAGCGCTGGACGCAAAACGCCCATTAGGTTCGTTGATTAAACCACTCGTATACTATTTGGCTTTGCGCCAGCCTGAAAAGTACAATGTCCTGAGTCCGGTGAATGACTCCCCGGTTTCGCTTCGTCAGGCTTCAGGTGAACTATGGAACCCGAAGAACTATGATAGAAAAACTCATGAGAATGTGAATTTACTCGGTGCATTGTCCAGATCATATAATCAGGCTACTGTAAGACTTGGCCTGGAGCTGGGAGTCAATGCTCTTGTGGATATACTTGAGAGTATGGGGCTAAGTTCGAAAATCGAAGGCTATCCCTCATTATTGCTTGGAGCACTTGATGTCAGTCCCTATGAAGTTGCGCAAATGTACCAGTCTTTTGCTAACGGGGGCTTTCAAATTCCAAGTCACGCCATACGCGAAGTGCTGGATAGCAAAGGTACTCCGCTTCATCGCTACCCCCTGCGTGTGAATCAGGTGCTTGAACCGGCACCGGCATTCCTGGTGAATTTTTTACTGACACAGGTTGTAAGTCAGGGAACAGGCAGAGCGCTTGTTGAATCAATGCCAGGCCAATTACCTATGGCAGGAAAAACCGGTACGACAAACGACCTGAGGGATAACTGGTTTGCGGGTTTCGGAGACGATCTTCTGGCGGTCGTGTGGATTGGTAAAGATGATAATTCATCTACCAAACTGAGTGGTGCCAGTGGAGCCATGAAGGTATGGTCAGCATTCATGAAAAAAACGAAATCGAAAAAACTCGAATTGCTTGCCCCGGAGGAGATCAATTGGCTACCTCTTATGCGGAGTAGTTGTCAGCACTTAGATGCAATACCTTACATTAATGGATACCAGCCGGAAACCAGGTCGTGTTGAATAAAGAATTAGCTCCATTTCTTTTGGCAAATACGGATATCAGACGATTTGCCCTCGTATTCCTGATTTTACTCGCTAATGCCTGTTCCACAAATTCAGGCAAAGTTCTGGCGCCTGTTCCCGTTGAGGATCGCAGTGTAGGCAGAAGTGAACATGGGCAAGTTACTGACACTGTTAAAAGAACAGAAGCCGATAAAGAAAGTAATACAGATTCTGTTTCGACTTTTGAAAATAACTCTCTCGATACCAAATCTGAAAAGCCAGTGGTGACAGCCCTGCTGGATGAGGTAAATACAAGTTTACGGGATAACGACGATGTTGCGGCAGCGGCCGGTCTGGAACGGGCATTGCGACTGGATGCGAAGAATGCTTTATTGTGGCATCGTCTCGGGCAGATTCGTCTAAGACAGAAAAATTGGCAGCAATCACTAAATCTGGCCAAAAAATCGAATAGTCTTGCCGCTGGTGACTATGCACTACAACTTAAAAACTGGGAACTTATATATCTGGCAAATTCCGCAGCAGGCAATCATGATGATGCAAGGCTTGCTGCAGAGCGTGTTAGACGTCTGAAGCGTAAACTTCAGGATCAGAGTTTTCTTCAAGAGATTGAATGAAGGCTAATACTTCGGAGACGGCGACAAGTGCATGCTCCGGAATATCTTCTCCCAGAGGCACCTCACTTAATAAATTCACCAGCTCTGGTTCTTTTCTGACAGGAACGCCGTGCTCCTCAGCGACGGCGATAATCTGACTGGCAAACTCACCATCACCCTTTGCACTCATTGCAGGTTTTCCCGATTCGTCGCAGATAAAAGCAATAGCCTGTGCCGAATCGTTATTGTGAGAATTCATATTTTTGCCTTTATCAGAGATGAATGTCTGAGCTCGAGGCCAGTTTGCACCGGCGTAAGAGGATGATGTTCAAGCGATACGACGTTCAGGCCAGTTTCTTGAAACCGGGATCTTAGCGACGCTAGATTATTATCGATTTGCTGGTTTGTAGATTCATTTTCGGCCCAGAGCGTAGTGCTTAAATTGTTGTCGGACAGGCTGAGCTGGACTGCGATTTTACCCAGAGAATCCAGGGTCAAATAAAAGAAAATAGTCCACTTATCCGCTGGCGAGGTTCTGTCGTGGCCAGACTTTTCCTGATTAATAATCAATTCCAGTAATCCTCCACGTTTGTTATTTAGGAATGGCAAATCAATGAGCCATTGAGGCATGGAGTTTTCATTATTAATGATGGTCTGTGACTGGTTCACTTGAACTTTCGATATTGCACCTTGAACTGCATTCCTTAAATTGGATAAATTTATCTCCGGACTTTTATCATTTGACAAAGCCTGTTGTGGGGCAGGAGCGTTTTGCGAAACTATGGACATAGGCAGAAGTTTCACAAGCGGCATCATTTTTTCCTTCGTAATACTTACTTCGCTTTGGATGGCATTTTCAAGACGTAAAAGCGATGCTTTTAGATCTGTTTTAACATCTGCCGGGGGAACGCTGCTTAACGAGCTAGGATTATGCTTGACCATTTGCGCTAGCTTGGTTTCCAGAAACAGGCCCGAGTCATTGATACTTTGTTTTAACAATTGAGGTTGTGCCAATTGTTTGAGACTTGGAAGCAATTTTACAGATTCAGCAATTTGCCGATGGATGTTCGGGGGTAACAACGGACGATTCACATTTTGGCTTTTGCCATTCTTAAGTTGAACCATCGTCTCGACAAGGTTAAGAATATTCTTTTGTTTTGGCAGATCTTGCCTAAGTTGTTGCTCAGCACCGGCCGACTTAATCTCAGGTCTGTTATGGGAGACTATTTTCAAGACCACCCGCGGTCCTGTATCAATCACCTTCAGCTGCAGGTGGTCTCCTTCCTTTATCCCTGAAGGACCGTTGGCTTTAAGTGTTTGTTGATTGATACGGACTTCTAACAGCTTTGATTTATCAGCTTTGTCCACAATAGCATTCAATATTTGGCCGATTTGCCATTGTTTTGTCTGGACGATCGGTGAAATATGTAGCCCAGAGGGCAGAGAGGATAAACTTTGCGCTATCATCACTAATAAAGCGGCAGTTCAGGCATGAACTTTACTTATTTGGACACTATTATCAATAAATTGATTCTGCTCTGTATATCCAGGCCTGCTCAATTTTTTGCTCAGAACTGATGCCTGCTTTGCGTTTCAACTGAGCAAGAAACTGATTTGCTTCGGGTAAATTTTCCCAAACAGCGGGAAGAAAAGTGGCCTGATGCCTTCCACTCTTGATGGTCAAACCATTCTTGTGCACTTGCAGTTGTTTAATAATATCGTCTTCACTCTCGAAACTAATCTCTGACTGTGGCGAGAGTATAGAAATATTCAGTGAAATATTGGCATACTCCTGCTCAGTCAAAGGTTTGAAACGTGGATCTCGAAACGCTGCCTTGAACGCACTGTCCGCGACAGCCTGAACAATGGCCTGTGTAGCTTCCATCTGTCCGATACAACCTCGTAGCTGTTCATCAATTTTCAAGGTGACAAAGCAGGCTGCAGGCTGACGTAAATCTACTGGAAACTGGTCGCTGTTCACCTTAAGCGGTGCAGAGTTTTTCATCCCATGTTCAATACTCTTGTGAGCGAGTTTTAGTAGAATTTGCTTGTGTCGGTCTGAATATATTTCGTTGTTGTAAAGCGCCCAGGCACCATAACCAACGACACGTTCGTGATTTCCCGCAGTATCGCCAGAATTGCATAAGCCTAATCGCAAAACTGTCATATTTTTTTTCATTGCATATTTAAGCAAACCACCAAGTGGGCGGGCACCACAGGCTTTTTGGGGACTCAGACCAGCGTAAGCCAATTCCTCAATTAGTTCAGCTGTATGTGCATCCCGAGTTAGCGCACTTTCATAGTCGAGGAAGTGACTCAAATCCGTGCTGATAACAACCAGAGTTTCTTCCCCTCCCCAAACCAGTTCGAGTAATGTTCCGACTTGCTCTGGACTGGCATTGCCAACAACGATGGGTACTATTGTGAAATCGTGCAGGCTCAACTGCAGAAACGGGAGTTGAATTTCGATACAGTGTTCTTCGGCATGTGCCTCATCCATGAATTGAACATAGTCCAGATGTCGCAGGCTACGGAGAACTGCCCGATCCACCTTGAGCTGACCAAGAGGCGTTGTGAAATATGAAGTAGTAGGAATCGCCATACCGTCAAGATACACACGATGTGCCGGACCTAGTATCACTACACGGCGAATACTGCGACTGACCTGTTTGAGACTGGCGTAAGCCGCCGCCGCAGTAGAGCCTGAATAGATGTATCCGGCATGCGGTGCGATAATGGCTTTAGGTGGTTTCGTATTAGTCACAGACGATTTTAAAAAAGATTCTATCTGATGTTGCAGTTCGAGAGATGCTGCCGGGTAAAATGAGCCGGCGAGAGCAGGCGGCCTGACTGTAGCGTCTAAGTCAGAAAGTCGAATATTGGTGTCAGTGATTGACATATTTATTTTTCTGAAAAATATATACTGAATTATAGAGATCGTATAAAAGCTTTGCAGAGAATATGACAACTCCGGATAAGTTTACTGTTAACACTCGTTTCTGGCATACCCTCGACGATGGAAGAGTGCAATGCGACGTGTGTCCGCGAGCCTGCAAATTACATGAGGGGCAAAAGGGTTTGTGCTTTGTCCGTGCCTGTGAACAAGGGCAGATTGTTCTGAAGAGCTATGGTCGTTCAAGTGGCTTTTGCATAGATCCGATAGAGAAAAAGCCATTGAATCATTTTCTGCCTGGCACGCCTGTACTGTCTTTCGGAACAGCCGGATGCAATCTTACCTGCAAGTTCTGCCAAAATTGGGACATCAGCAAATCACGTCAGATGGAGACGCTGGCAGATGCCGCATCACCGGAGAAACTGGCGTTTACGGCAAAGCAGTTAAATTGTCGCTCTATCGCTTTTACTTATAACGATCCGGTTATTTTCCATGAATACGCAATTGATGTGGCTCGTGCCTGCAAAGAACAAGATATACGCTCCGTGGCGGTCACCGCAGGATATGTATGTGATGAGGCACGGATTGAATTTTATCAGCATATTGACGCTGCCAATATTGACCTGAAAGCGTTTACTGAAAAGTTCTATCGCAATATCGCTGGCGGTGAATTGCAGGTGGTGCTGGAAACCCTGACGTATCTTAAGCATGAAACCTCTGTCTGGTTTGAGATTACAAATTTACTAATTCCTGGAGAAAATGATTCCGAAGCAGAAATAAATATGATGACGGAATGGCTCGTTGAAAATCTGGGCCCGGATGTACCTCTTCATTTTACGGCCTTTCATCCGGACTGGAAGATGAGAGATAAGGAACGTACCTCAGCGACGATTCTCACACGCTCCCGTCAAATCGCGCTTAAAAATGGTTTACGCTATGTTTACACTGGCAATGTTCATGATATACAGGGGGGCAGTACTTATTGCCATCAATGCAATGAACTGTTGATTGTCCGAAATTGGTATCAACTCAATCATTGGTGCTTAACTGCTGAGGGAGGGTGTCCTCATTGCGGGACAACTTGCGAGGGCGTATTTGAAGAAGAAGCCGGAAACTGGGGCGCAAAAAGACAGGTTGTCAGATTGGCCTGACCTTAGAAGGTCCTGAGCAAAGCTATATTACTATCTATCTTGAAAATAACAGTCTGGCACTGTAGACTGCGCCACCGTTGATGCGGGGTGGAGCAGTCTGGCAGCTCGTCGGGCTCATAACCCGAAGGTCGCAGGTTCAAATCCTGCCCCCGCTACCAAATGTATTGAAAAGGCCCCAATTGGGGCCTTTTTTCTCTGTTCGATTAAATCGTGCGGAAAGGTAATTGAATAGGGCAGAAACTGGTAGTTTTGTAGTAAATCGCTATAATTGCCCAGTTAATAATAGGAGTTTGTTTGAAAGTGGGCCGTGTGCCCATTTTTTTTAGGTCGATGTATAGACAGAACCAAACGATAGTAAATATGCTCGAACCCGTCATCAGCGCGATGGGATACGAGTTATGGGGTATTGAGCAAGTTCCTGATGGCAGAGACTCTTTATTGAGAATCTACATTGACCATAGTGAAGGTATCGACCTTGAAGATTGCACTCGTGTGAGCAGGCAAGTGGTCGGGGTGCTGGATGTAGAAGATCCGATAAGTGGTAGTTACCGCCTTGAGGTTTCCTCTCCTGGCCTGGACAGGCCTCTTTTTAGTCTGGCCCAGTTCAGTCGGTTTGAGGGAGAGCGGGCACAGGTGCATTTGCGCGAGAAGCTTGAGGAAAGAAGACAACTCAAAGGCGAAATTGCTCAGGTCGCAGAAGATGCGGTGACTATCATCTGTGAAGGAAAGCAGTTTACTGTTTCTGAGAAAATGATAGACAAGGCAAGGCTTTTGCCATTTTAAAAGCATAATCAGCAAGGTAACAACGAAAAGAGCGACAGATGAACAAAGAAATTTTAATGGTTGTTGATGTGGTCTCCAATGAGAAAGGAGTAGCCAAAGGCATAATTTTCGAAGCTATCGAAGCCGCTCTGGCAATGGCTACGAAAAAACGTCATCGAGAAGATATTGAAGTCCGCGTTGCGATTGATCGTGAAACCGGTGATTACGAAACCTTCCGACAATGGGAGATTATGCCAGATTCAGAAGAACCTCTTGAGTTTCCTACTCGACAAATCTTTATCAAAGATGCCGTCGAACAGGCTGATGATCTCGAAGAAGGTGCTTTTATTGAGGAAGCGATGGATTCCGTTGAGTTTGGCCGAATTGCAGCCCAAACCGCAAAACAGGTAATTGTTCAGAAAGTTCGCGAGGCTGAACGCAATCAGGTCATCGAAGCTTATCAGGATCGCGTGGGTGAGATGGTCAGTGGTGTCGTGAAAAGAGTTGAACGTGGAAACGTTATCCTTGATCTGGGTAGCAATGCCGAGGCCTTTATACCGCGTGAAGATATGATTCCCCGGGAGGCTGTTCGTTCTGGAGACAGATTGCGAGCTTATCTAAAAGATGTACGTCCAGAAGCTCGCGGGCCACAATTGTTTCTAAGCCGCACCGCCCCGGAACTGCTCATGGAATTGTTTAAAATAGAAGTTCCTGAAATAAATGAAGGCATGATTGAATTGCTCAGTGGTGCCCGCGATCCGGGTTCTCGAGCGAAGATTGCGGTGAGGGCTCACGATCAACGAATCGACCCGATAGGTGCATGTGTGGGTATGCGCGGTTCGAGAGTGCAGGCTGTCTCCAATGAACTTGGCGGCGAGCGTGTCGATATCATCCTGTGGGACGATAACCCTGCTCAATTTGTTATTAATGCCATGGCGCCGGCGGAAGTGGCCTCAATTATGGTGGACGAAGATTCACACAGTATGGATGTCGCAGTTGCCGAGGAAAACCTGTCTCAGGCGATTGGTCGCGGAGGTCAGAATGTAAAACTGGCGAGTGAGTTGACGCAATGGACGCTAAATGTGATGTCTGTCGAACAGGCAGAAGAAAAAAATGAAGCGGAAGCGCAAACCCTACAACAGCAGTTAATGGAACAACTCGATGTTGACGAGGAAATTGCCATTATTCTGGTTCAGGAAGGCTTCTCCAGCGTAGAGGAAGTAGCATATGTGCCCGAAAATGAAATGCTGGACGTAGAAGAGTTTGATGAAGATCTTGTTAATGAATTACGCGGGAGAGCGCGTGATGTGATGCTGACCCGTGCAATTGCGAGTGAAGAAAAACTGGCTGATGCCAAACCAGCAGAGGATTTATTGACTATGGATGGTATGGATAAAGCTCTGGCCTATGAAATGGCCGGACGCGGCATTATTACAATGGAAGATCTGGCAGACCAGTCAGTTGATGAGCTGCTGGAAATTGAAGGTCTGGAAAGCGAAAGGGCGGGTGAGTTAATTATGACAGCTCGCGCTCCGTGGTTTGCGGACGAAGAAGAAACAATTGAAGAGGGGGTTGCTGATGCCTGAAGTCACCGTAAAAGAATACGCTGATGTGATTGGCATAACGGTTGAGAAACTGCAGGAGCAGCTCAATGAAGCCGGTCTCTCGGAACGTTCAGCGGATGATCAGTTATCGGATGCCGAAAAAGCGGAATTGCTTGGACATCTTCGCCGCAAACGTGGCAAAGATGACGAATCCGAACCGAAAAAAATCACCCTGAAAAGAAAGACAGTTAGTGAATTGAAAGTCCCGATCAGTACTCAGGGTCGTGGTAAACCACGCTCAAAAACCGTGAGTGTTGAGTTTCGTAAACGCAGAACCTATGCCAAAAGAAGTATGCTCGAAGAAGAAGCAAATAAGGTGGCGGATGAAGAGAAAGCCCGGCGTGATGCGATAGAAGCTAAAGAAAAAGAAGCCGAGGAAGCTATAGCCCGGGCAAAAGCCGAAGCGGAAGCTGCCCTGTTGGCAGAAGAACAAAAGAAAGCGGAAGAATTACTTGCCGCTGAAGCAGCCGCAGCCGAGAAGCTCGCTCCGGCAGAGCCACAGCCAGAACCCGTGGTAGAACCTGAAGTGATTCCAACCACGCCTGACATGGTGCCTACAAAGGAAAACCGTGAGAAAGCTGCCGATAAGAAGTCGCCCAAATTTCATCGAAAGGAGCTTCATGTAGCGACTGATAAATCTGGCCGGCGGAAAAAGAAACAGCGTACCCGTAACGTGGTGACCAAGCCAACGCAGCATGCTTTTGAAAAGCCAACAGCTCCTGTAATTCGCGAGGTAGAACTTCCTGAAAGTATTTCCGTTGCCGAACTGGCTCAGCGCATGTCGGTTAAAGGCACTGAAGTGGTCAAGGCTATGATGAATCTTGGCAGCATGGTTACAATTAATCAGACGATTGATCAGGAAACTGCGACCATTGTCGTTGAAGAGATGGGGCATATAGCGAAAGTTCTGCAGGAAAACGCACTAGAAGAACAGATAATCCAGGCCACCCGGATTGAAGGTGAGGAGGTTTCCAGAGCGCCGGTAGTCACCGTTATGGGGCACGTTGATCATGGTAAAACCTCTTTGCTCGATTACATCCGAACAGCGAAGGTTGCCGCAGGCGAAGCCGGGGGCATTACCCAGCACATTGGTGCCTATTCCGTGGAGACCTCAAAAGGGTCGATTACTTTCCTTGATACACCCGGACATGAGGCTTTCACAGCAATGCGTGCCCGAGGTGCTAAAGCCACAGATATTGTTATTGTTGTAGTTGCCGCAGACGACGGTGTCATGCCACAAACCGAAGAAGCGGTTGTTCACGCCAAGGCAGGTAATGTGCCTATTATCGTAGCAGTCAATAAAATCGATAAGACAGATGCTGATCCGGAACGAGTAAAACAGGAACTTTCAAAACACGAAGTTATTCCAGAGGATTGGGGTGGCGATACCATGTTTGTTAATGTCTCAGCTCAAACCGGAGAAGGGATAGATGACTTGCTTGACAGCATCAGTCTGCAGGCCGAAGTACTTGAGCTCAAAGTTAGCGAAAAAGGTCCCGCTACCGGTGTGGTAATCGAATCACGGCTGGATAAAGGGCGCGGTCCGGTAGCGACTATTCTGGTACAGAGCGGAGAACTTCAAAAAGGAGATATTCTTCTTAGTGGTCATGAGTTCGGTCGGGTTAGAGCGATGATCAACGATGGCGGGCAGGAAGTAGACACGGCAGGGCCCTCAACACCTGTCGAAGTGCTCGGTTTATCGGGTACACCAAATGCGGGCGACGAAATGATTGTCGTGCCTGATGAGAAAAAAGCACGTGAGATAGCCCTGTTCCGTCAGGGTAAGTATCGTGAGGTCAAACTGGCAAAGCAGCAGGCTTCAAAAATGGAAAACATGATGTCATCCATGGGCAGTGCCGAAGGCGCGAGTGTTAACCTTCTGATAAAGGCAGATGTTCAGGGGTCCTCGGAAGCTTTGAGTGAAGCTTTGCAGAAATTAAGTAATGACGAAGTAAGCGTTAATATTATCAGCAATGGTGTTGGTGGCATTACCGAGTCTGACATCAATCTGGCCATGGCTTCAAAAGGTGTCGTTATCGGTTTTAACGTTCGGGCCGATAGTTCAGCGCGTAAGTTGATAGATGAAGAGGGAATTGATCTTCGTTATTACAGTGTTATTTACGATGTCATTGATGATGTCAAAGCAGCAATCAGCGGACTGTTATCACCTGAAATTCGTGAGCAGATTATCGGTATAGCCGAAGTCAGGGAAGTTTATCGCTCACCGAAGTTTGGTGATATAGCCGGTTGTCTGGTGTCGAGTGGAGTTGTTAAACGGAATAACCCGATTCGAGTTCTACGCGACAATATAGTTATCTATGAGGGCGAGCTGGAGTCATTGCGACGCTTTAAGGATGACGTTAACGAGGTGCAATCTGGCACTGAGTGCGGTATTGGCGTGAAAAACTATAATGATGTCAAAGAAGGTGATCAGATCGAAGTATTTGAACGGGTCGAGATTGCGCGAAGTATCTAATGTTCAATCGCCTGCGAGCTATCACTAGAATCATCATTTTTAACTTATTGAATCTTAACTGCGACGGTCAGCAGTTGTATGCCTAAAGAATTCGGAAGAAACAGGCGTGTATCAGATCTTATCCAGCGCGATCTTGCCACGCTTATTCAGCGTGAAGTTCATAATAAAGAATTTGGACTGATAACACTCTCGGCTGTTGATGTGAGTCCAGATTTACTCAACGCTAAAATATTTGTCACCAGTATGAGTGATGATTGTGACAAACAGACGCTGGTGGCTACCCTCAACGATATGTCTGGTCACTTTAGACATGAATTGGCAAAAGATTCACCTCTACGTAAAACTCCAAAATTGCAGTTTGTTTTTGATGGTAGCGTTGAGCATGGCACCAGACTTTCGGCGTTGATTGACTCTGTTCAGCCTGAGGCTGATAGCAGCGATTAACGGTAATTATTTCATAAAGTCATTTTCTGATGAGTAAGCGGGGTCGCAATAAGGGCCGTAATATCCATGGAGTTCTGTTGCTCGATAAGCCATCAGGTATTACTTCCAACGATGCTTTGCAGAAAGTGAAGCGCCTTTATGATGCCCGCAAAGCTGGTCACACAGGAAGTCTGGACAAGACGGCGACCGGCTTATTACCGATTTGCTTTGGTGAGGCGACCAAATTTTCTTCACACCTGCTCAACGCGGACAAACAATATCGTGCACTTTGCATATTGGGTTCTGAAACCAGTACCGGCGATGCCGCCGGAGAAGTCATCAATCAATATCCGGTTCCTGACATTAGTGAAAAACAGATGGAACAGGTACTGACACAATTCAGAGGTGAAATAGAGCAGGTTCCGCCAATGTACTCAGCCTTGAAAGTGAATGGTCAGCGTTTATATAAACTGGCATATCAGGGCCTCGAAGTGGAGCGCAAAGCACGATCTGTCTACATAAAAGAGCTGAATCTGATAAACAAGGAGGTGGGTAGTTTTGAGATTGACGTTCTCTGCAGCAAGGGTACGTATATTCGCACACTGGCGGAGGATATCGGCAAAAAAATTGGTTGTGGAGCCCATGTAGGCGAGCTAAGACGCATCGGATCAGGCCCATTCTCGGCAGCCGGTATGATCGATATGCAGGCTCTGGAACAACTTGCAGAAGGAGGAACAGAAAGCCTGGATGCGAAGTTGTTAGCAGTTGATACGGCTTTGTTAAATCTGCCGGAACTGAGCCTCACGGAGAGTGTTGCGTTTTATCTTTGTCAGGGGCAGGCGGTGACAGTACCCAATGCACCGTCTCAGGGTTTGCTTCGGCTTTACGACAATGGGCAGCGCTTTTTGGGTCTTGGAGAGGTGCTGGATGATGGAAGAATCAGGCCTCGCAGGCTGATAAGCTTGTGATTTATTCAAATTGAGGCGAAAAGCACCAAAAAACTTGACTATATCGGTGACTTTCCCTTGTTCGCATGCAGGTGCCTCGGTACAATACGCGCGTTTTTGCGAGTGGAAAATTCAGGAGCAGGCTTAAATTATGGCATTAAATCAGCAACAAGTAGCTGGCATCGTCAGCGAGTATCAGCGTTCAGCAAGTGATTCGGGTTCGCCCGAGGTGCAGGTCGCGTTATTAACAGCGAATATTACGGATTTATCAGAGCACTTCAAAGTGCACAAAAAGGATAATCATTCCAGACAAGGCTTACTGCGTATGGTGAACCGGCGTCGTAAACTTCTGGATTACCTGAAGGATAAAGATGTAAACCGTTATCGTGATTTAATTTCAAAACTTGGTTTGCGTAAATAGCCCGCTCACTCCACACGATTCACTCATCTAAAATCCAGTTTTCAAATTCGACAATTCAGAGCATTCCAAAGCTAAAATTGTCGTTCTATCTTACTATCAATTTCACACCATAGGATGTCGGGATAAAACTAATGAACGTGGTCAAAAAAGAATTTCAGTTTGGTGATAAAACGGTTGTCCTGGAAACAGGCAGAGTTGCGCGACAGGCAACAGGTGCGGTTTTGTGTAGCATGGGAGACACAGTAGTGCTGGTCACCTGTGTCGGGCGAAAAGATGCCGATCCTGGTCGTGATTTTTTCCCCTTAACAGTCGACTATCAGGAAAGAAATTACGCAGCTGGTAAAATACCGGGAGGCTTTTTTAAACGAGAAGGCAGACCATCTGAAAAAGAAACACTTACCTCAAGACTAATCGATCGACCTATCAGACCTTTATTCCCAAAGGGCTTCAAAAACGAAGTACAAATCGTCGCTACAGTGATGTCACTGGATCCAAATGTTGATCCGGATATTCTTGCACTAATAGGTGCATCGGCTTCTGTATCCATAACCGGGATGCCATTTTCCGGACCGATTGGCGCGGCCAGAGTTGGTTATCGTGATGGTAATTATATTATCAATCCAAGTTTCGATGAGCTGGATAACTCCGAGCTGAATCTAGTGGTTGCCGGCACCAGCACTTCAGTGCTGATGGTTGAGTCAGAAGCGCAGGAACTCTCCGAGGAAGTTATGCTGGGTGCCGTAATGTATGGTCATGAGCAGATGCAGGTGGTAATCGAAAATATCGCCGAGATGGCAGCGGAAGTAGGCGCCAAATCCTGGGACTGGCAGGCACCGGAACAAGACGAAGATCTTACTTCTGAAATTGATAGTCGATGCAGTGATCTGATTCGCGAGGCCTATGCGATTACCGACAAATTGAGTCGACGTGATCGCCTTGATGAAATCCGAAGCCAGGTTGTGGAAGCGATGCAGGAAGAACATGAAGATCGCTGGCCACAAGGCAAAATCCAGTCAGCTATAGCCAAACTTGAAAGTAATATTGTCCGCGGCGGTATCGTTGCAGGTGAAAACAGAATTGATGGCCGAGTGCCCGATGCTATCCGGCAAATTACTGTCGAAGTTGGCGTGCTACCGCGTGCACATGGTTCAGCCTTGTTTACTCGTGGTGAAACTCAGGCTCTGGTTGCGGTTGCGCTTGGAACTGAACGTGATTCGCAGATAATTGACGCTATCGAAGGTGAGCGTAGAGAGCAGTTTATGCTGCATTACAACTTTCCTCCTTACTGTGTTGGTGAAACTGGGCGGGTAGGTACACCTAAACGTAGAGAAATTGGTCATGGCAGACTGGCAAAGCGCGGCATGGTAGCGGTTATGCCGACTCTGGCCGAGTTTCCCTATGCTATTCGTGTAGTGTCTGAAATTACAGAGTCTAACGGTTCAAGCTCAATGGCTTCTGTTTGTGGTACCAGTTTGTCACTGATGGACGCGGGTGTCAGCGTTTCAGCGCCAGTAGCCGGTATCGCGATGGGTCTGATTAAGGAGGGAGATAAGTTTGTTGTGCTCTCCGACATTATGGGTGATGAGGATCATCTTGGCGACATGGATTTTAAAGTGGCAGGAAGCAACAATGGTGTTACTGCCCTGCAAATGGACATCAAGATCGACGGTATTACCAAAGAGATCATGGAAGCTGCACTGTCACAGGCAAAAGACGGGCGAATGCACATACTGGGCAAAATGAACGAGGTGATTAGCTCACCGCGTCAGGAAATGTCCGAGCATGCACCACGCATAACCACCATTAAAATCAATCCGGACAAGATTCGCGATGTTATCGGTAAAGGCGGTGCGACAATTCGTGCTATCACCGAAGAAACTGGCGCCACAATCGATATTGATGACGACGGCACTGTAAAAATCTTTTCCGTGGACAAAGCAGCCAGCGAAGATGCCCGTAAACGTGTCGAGCAGATAACCGCTGATATTGAGGTTGGTGTCATTTATGAAGGCCGGGTTCAAAAGCTCATGGATTTTGGTGCTTTTGTTAACATATTGCCGGGTAAAGATGGTCTGGTTCATATTTCTCAGATTAGTGAAGAAAGAGTAGAGAATGTCAGCGATAAGCTTGCCGAAGGTGATATGGTTAAGGTGAAAGTACTTGAAGTGGATAAACAGGGCAGGGTACGCCTTAGCATGAAGGCGGTTACAGAAGGCTGATCTTGTTGATGGAGTTTTGAAAAAGGGGTCTTTGACCCCTTTTTTTTCGCCTGCATTAACCCTTTTCTGAAAAATTTACGTTTCACAAGTCAAGAGGCAGAAATTCAGCCGGAAATTCCGCCTCAAATTTTGACACAGGCGCTTTGATGTTCTTACACTCCAACCATGGAGAGAGATGTTGCCGATGAAGACCTTATGCTGGCGTACCGAAATGGTGATGCGGTCTCCTTTGACAGGCTCTACTCGCGTCACAAAGGTGCCGTTTATCGTTATATTTTAAGACATTGCAGGAACGAGGCGATAGCAGAAGAGCTATTTCAGGAAGTCTGGATGAATCTTATCAAGGCTCGAGAACGCTATGTTGTAAAGGCAAAATTTACGACTTGGTTGTACCAGATAGCGCAAAACAAACTGATTGATCACTATAGACGACAAAAACCCGGGGCAGGTTCAGGTCTGAAAACGGACGAGTTTGAGCCAGATGATTTAACCGCAAGAGTTGATGAACAACCGGAGCAGCAAACGCAAACAGGAAAACAGATGGCTCATCTTTTCCATTTGTTAGATCAACTTCCTGAGGAGCAAAAACAGGCTTTTTTGTTGCGTGAAGAAGCCGGTATGAGTCTTGATGAGATAGCAGAAGCGATGGAGGTCAATGCGGAAACTGCGAAGAGCCGCTTACGCTATGCCATCAACAAATTAAAACAGGGTTTGACAGCATATGACTCAGAATAAAGAAGAGCAGGAACTTGAGCTCTATCTGAAAGGTGAGTTGGATCTTTCCGCAATTTTTCGGTCCGGCTCTAAGGAAGAGCCTGCGCTGCATGTTGACGATGCGATACGAGCGGCTTCTCGCCGTGAACTCGGAACAGGGCCGGATTACGCTTGCAGTCCATTCGCCTCGAAATGGCAGGTCCCTTTGTCTCTTGCCGCTGTGCTTGTGTTATCTGTAAGCGTATTTCTGACAATGCAGCAGGATTATCATGAAAGTAATTTTAACTCGCCGGCAGAAGACCAGACTGTACAGGTAAAAGCCTTCAGTGAAATGGAGAAGATCGAACAGAAAAATAAAAAGCTATTACCGTCAAGCGCAGGCGTAGAAGAGTTAAAAGAAGAATTACCTTTTTTGAATGAAAACAGGGGTGTTGTCTCGGAGGACTTCGCTCCGCGCCCGACGGAGATTTCTGATGTAATGCCTCGCAAGCCGAAAAAACAACTATCTGATAGAGACTCTTCCGGTTCAGTTGAACAGTTTTCTGCTGTAGCAGAACCGATGAGAAGAAAAGAGACCGAAAAACGTATCATTCCAGATACAAACATGGCAACTGAGCGTATCGACCTGGAGCCGCAGCAGTGGTTGAAAAAAATCAATAAACTCTGGAAAGAAGGGAAGAGAGAAGAAGCTGAAGAATCCTTACAAGCATTTTCGAGAGCTTACCCGGATATTGAATTGAAGGGATACCTCGAGGAAAACGCAATTCAGGAACTGAAGCCTGAAATAGCTCAATAATCACAGGTGGATTAGTCAGTAATAGGTCTTTTGTGTATATTGCTCAGATTGAAATTTGAAAGGAGATAGGTGATGGATTATGTCGCGTTAGTAATAGTACTGGCAATTCTTGAGTACTTCTTTTTTATGGGGATGGTTGGCAAGGCAAGAGGGGACTATTCGGTTAAAGCTCCAGCGACAACCGGCGATGAAATGTTTGAACGCTATTATCGCGTTCATCAAAATACGCTTGAGCAGCTCGTTATGTTTATTCCCAGCATTTATTGTTTTGGCGTCTATATGCATGCATTGGGCGCTGCGGCTTTGGGCTTACTGTTTCTCATCGGACGGATGGTATATTTCAAAGCTTATATAGCTGATCCGGATTCACGAGGCGTCGGCATGATGATTGGTTTTATGTCAATAATGATTCTGATGCTCGGCGCGCTGGTCGGAATTATCATTGAACTTATATAAGATCTGAATGGAAAAGAATATTGTAGGGAGCAGCTTTTGAGTTTCAAATTAACCGTAAACGGAGACCCGAAAACTCTTGATGTAGAGCCCGATATGCCGCTTTTGTGGGTACTACGCGATGAGCTCGGTTTGACCGGTACAAAATTTGGTTGTGGCGTAGCCGCCTGCGGCGCCTGCACTGTGCATGTTGATGGAGTGGCAACGCGAACTTGCGTTTTGCCGATACAGGCAGTCGATGGCGCTGATATAACCACGATCGAAGGTCTGGGTAAAAACGGATTGCACCCGGTTCAACGTGCCTGGATCAAACATCAGGTACCCCAATGTGGTTATTGTCAGTCGGGAATGATCATGGCTGTGTCTGCACTTCTGGAACGTCAGCCACAGGCGAGCGAAAACGAAGTAAACAAGAGCATTAGTAACATATGTCGATGTGGATCTTATCAGACTATCCGTAAAGCGCTTGCGGACATCGATGAGGATACTATCTGATCATGGGTAAACTGACACGCAGAGCATTTATGCTCAGTGGCGCAGTACTTGGTGGCGGTGCTCTCTTCGGTTTCATCGCGAGCCCCAATCGCTTGTCTTTACACCCTTTTGCAAACGATGAAGACGCCTGGCTGGCAACCTGGGTTCGAATCAATAAGGACAATAGTATTACCGTTTTCGTTCCCCATGCTGAAATGGGACAAGGCGCACACACGGCTCTACCAATGATGCTGGCCGAAGAAATGGAAGCAGACTGGTCTCTGGTAAATATGGAGCAAGCCCCGGCGGAATCTGTATTTGCTGTCGGTGATATGATTAAAGGCTTTGTGGCCGACGATCTCGAACCTCCTGCCATATTACAGCGCCATGTCGATTATGCTTTTTACAAAATTGCCGGCCTTATGAACATGCAAATAACCGGCGGCAGTGCCAGTGTTCGTTTCACCGGACAGGCTGGTATGCGAAGAGCAGGAGCCGCGGCAAAAGAAATGTTAATCCGGGCCGCAGCTGAAAACTGGCAGGTGGCCGAATCCGAATGTGAAGCTGGATTGAGTTATGTCCATCATAGCGGCAGTGGAAAATCGTCGAGCTTTGCCGATCTGGCAGCAAAGGCTGCTCAGTATGAAACACCTCTACATCCACAGCTAAAACGAAAAGAAGATTACACAATTTGTGGTCAGCCACTACCTCGTTTTGACACCGCTGCCAAAGTCATTGGCGATCTCAATTATGGTATTGATATCAAATTGCCGGATATGAAATATGCGGCCGTTCGTCATGCCCCTGTATTCGGTGGCAAAGCCGTATCATTCGATGAGTCGGCTGTTAAGGCCCGTCGCGGCGTAGAGCAGGTTATTATGCTTAATGATGCCATCGTACTGATTGCGGATAGCTATTGGCGCGCAAAATCTGCTTTGGACACCTTGGCTGTTGAGTTTAGCAGTGGTGAACACGGCGAATTTGATTCAAGGAATTTGTTCGATAAATTTGACAGCCTACTGACCTCGGAAAAACCTGAGATTGATTTTACGACTGGCGATACTGGCAAGATACTAGCGACAAGCAAGGAGCTGATCACAGCAGATTACAAAGTACCGTTTCTGGCTCACGCCACTATGGAACCAATGAATTGCACGGCCTGGTTTCATAATGGTCAACTGGAAGTCTGGACAGGTACACAGGATCTACTAGCCACCAGAGCATTTGCTGCAGAAATCGCCAATCTGGAAACCGAGCAGGTGCTCGTATATCCCGTGCAATTGGGCGGCGGTTTCGGCCGCCGACTGCCGACTACCGGGAATTACATTGAAGATGCTGTGAGTGTTGCTATGCAGGTGAATTACCCGGTGAAATTGATTTACTCTCGTGAAGAAGATATCCAGCACGATTACTATCGGCCGGCTGCGCAAAGTCGTTTTCAGGGTGGTCTCGGTGTTGATGCTTTTCCGGCTGTCTGGAAGAACACATATACAGATATTGGCATTAACGATGATACCGCGGCTGCAATTCATCCTTACGCCATTGCTAATCAGGAAATAGGCAGAGTTGTACATGAAACACCGGTACCAGTTAGTTACTGGCGCAGCGTTGAACACTCGGCACAGGGTTTTTTTACCGAGTCTTTTATAGATGAACTCGCTCATAAAGCCGGAAAAGATCCCCTCCAGTATCGATTATCACTGTTGGAGAAGGCCCCCCGTTTTTACAAGGTGCTTGAAACCGCAGCTGAGAAAATTGGCTGGGGAAAAACATTGCCTGAAAATCACGGTCTTGGCATCGCCATCGTAGAAAGTTTTGGCACAATTGTCGCCCAGGCTTTGGAAGTCAGTGTGACAGAAAATGACGAGCTTAAACTTCATAGTATGAGTGCGGCTGTTGATTCAGATGAAGTCATTAACCCGGATACTGCACAAGCGCAGGTAGAAGGAGGCATCATTTTTGGACTGACCGCCGCACTTTACGGCAAGATTAGCCTGGAAAAGGGGCGGGTACTGCAGAGTAATTTTCCTGATTACGACATGCTTCGATTGGGCGCAACTCCGAGCATCGATGTGACCTTCATCGAAAGCGGTGAAAGAATCGGCGGTATGGGTGAAGTCGGTGTACCGCCAGCAGCGGCTGCACTTTGTAACGCTATTTTTGCAGCCAATGGCCAGCGTTATCGCGAATTACCCTTAATCGGGCAAGGCTTACGCCTGTCAGTTTAAGACCGAGCAGCACTATTTCTCTTCGACTCTTTCAAGAGCGGTTAAAATCGCATGTTTCGTAAGCGCTGTTTGCGGTAGGATTCGCACTTTGTGTAAAACGATGTAAGTCATGAAGTTAAACAGGCAAGAATTTCTAAATTGGCAGCAAAAGTCGATTACCCTTCTCGGCATGTCCGGTGTCGGAAAAACCCGGCTCGCCTACGTCTTGCGTAATTATCAATGGTTTCACTATTCCGGTGATTACCGGATAGGTACACATTATCTCGACGAACCAATAATTGACAATCTCAAGCAACAGGTGATGCAGATTCCTTTTTTGCGTGACTTGTTACGCTCAGACTCCATTCACCTCGCCAATAACATCGGCATTGATAATTTAAGCCCTCTGTCCACCTTTCTGGGAAAGGTCGGCGATCCTGAATTGGGTGGAGTTGGTCTGAAAGAATTTAAACGACGTCAGGAATTACATCGTAAAGCAGAGATTGCGGCTATGAAAGACGTCCCGGAATTTATCCATAAGGCACGCAATGTTTATGGCTACGATAATTTTATAAATGATGCTGGAGGCAGTCTTTGTGAACTTGAGGATCGCGATGTTCTTGAATGTCTGGCTGAAAACACACTGATAGTTTATATCAAAGCCTCTGAAAGTGATGAAAAGGAATTGATAGAACGGGCAGAGACCTCACCCAAACCGATGTACTATCAGGAATTATTTCTGGATGAACAACTGGAAGTTTTTATGCTTGAACGCGAGCTTGATTATGTTGCGACGATTGACCCGAATGAATTTGTTCGCTGGGTTTTCCCACGACTGTTTTACGCGCGTATTCCGCGATACGAGGCGATTGCGGCAGAATTCGGTTATACCGTAAGCGCCAGTGCTATTGCCAAAATCAAGAACGAAGAAGATTTTATTTCGATGCTAACCGATGTCCTTGAAAATTAACCTGTTGATGAGCACATAAATTATGCCGCTGGTTGCCAATACCAACTTACCCAGTTTTGTCAGATTACGAAACGAAGGAGAAACGATTCTTCATCGGGACGACGCTGTGCGTCAGGATATTAGGGAACTTCACATCGGCTTGTTGAACATGATGCCAGGCAAGGCGCTGGAGGCGACCGAGCGACAGTTTTTCAGGTTAATCGGTGAAAGCAATCAGATAGCGCAGTTCTATATACACCCCTTCAGCCTTGATGGACTGGAGCGTGACGCCACTGCACAGGCACACGTAGATGAGTATTATAAAAATTTCGACGAAATCAAAACGGAAGGTCTCGATGCTTTGATTATCACCGGCGCCAATGTCATTGGCCCGGAATTATCCAATCAGGTTTTCTGGAAACCGCTTATTGAAGTATTTGACTGGGCCGTGGAAAACGTCACGTCCATTTTGTGTTCCTGCCTGGCCACACATGCCGTTCTGCAATTTCGTTATCAGCAGCAAAGACGTGCACTAGTTGGTAAGCGCTGGGGCGTTTATTCGCACAGGGTAAGTGATCGAAGTCATCCTCTGGTGGCAGGAGTGAATACCCGTTTTGATGTACCTCATTCTCGATTCAATCAGGTCGATCGCGCCCAGTTTGACGAGGCAGGTATTACGGTACTTGTAGAAACGGAAGAAGGCGATGTTCATTTGGCTGTCAGTGAAGACGATTTTCGTATCGTGTTTTTTCAGGGACATCCGGAATACGACACGATCAGCCTTCTGAAAGAATATAAGCGTGAAGTCGGTCGCTTTCTGTATAAAGAAACTGATATTTATCCGCCATTTCCCGAGAATTATTTTGGTTTACGAAATAAAGCGATTCTTGAAGAATTTCAGGAACACATTTGTCTGGCACGTGATCAAGGTACACTCGCCCCGGACTTTCCCGAGGATCTTATCATTCCTGCGCTTGACAACACCTGGCATGACAGTGGCGAGGCCGTTATCAATAATTGGATTGGCAAAGTTTATCAGTTGACGCATCTGGATCGCCGGCTTCCTTTTCGCGAAGGCATTGATCCGGCGAACCCTTTGGCCAAAGACTGATCTATTATTCTGAATCGGATTTGCCTGATCTCACCTCGGTGGGATCTTCTGCGCCGTCAATTGCTCCGGGCAGGCTCCTCTCTGGATTATTTTCTGGCCAGGGACTGAAAGGAAAGGGTCGTTCTTCCGATTGGAAGGTAATGTACAGCAGTATTTGAAACGCAAAACGCGTTAGACTTTCGCTGAAACTTGAGAGATTCGCATTTAAATCGCCAGTGAGAACTTTGGTCAGGAATTGCAAAATAACCGTTAACCAGATCACTATATATAGAACGTAAAAAATCACGCCAAAGACAATAATAAACAGCCCTCTTAGCCAGGTATCTTTATTCTGGGCATTTTCTTTCATACTCATAGTTCGTCCTCCACTTTAACCTTAATTAAGTTTATACTACTACCGATAATTTATTGATAACAATAGCTTTTTTATTTTCGGTAACCATACCGCGTGAGAAACACTAAATGTTCCCAATTAGAGTCTTTCCCATACGCGTTTAGCACTTTGATAAGAGTATAAGCATCTTGTTAAATCATTTAATATCAATAGTTTATAATTCCACGTTCTAAAATTTGTCGTTGTTACCCGACAAATTTCTAGGTTCATGTTGAAAAGCAGAGATAAGCGCTTATTTTTCAGCTATTTAGAGATTGTTAAACTGATAACCAAGTCTCATTTGTGGAGAGCATGTTTTCAAGAAATGAGCACTGACGCACAGTATTAGTACGAAAGGCCTAATCATAATAGGCTTATAGGAAAATTGGCATTATTTATGCGGTGTAGGTTCCGATACAGAAAATCAAATACAGAACCCAGACAAATCAAGAACTTGGTCTGTAAGTCGATACAGAATAGTTGAACTAGTAAAACTTGCTTAATATCCGAGAGGATATTTTAATTAACATAAGTAATTGATAAATATAAAGTTATGATAAGCGCGCTGTTAAAAAGATTGAAACGACCTAAGCAAACCCGTCCTAAACTCTATTACGACGGAGCCCATGACGGACAGGTATTGCCAAAGGATTCGGTCGCAGATTCCCTTATTCCACTCGAGCCGAGGTTCATGTTTGATGCTGCCGGGGTCGCAACCGGAGCAGAAGTCGCGGCAGAAACAGTGGCACAGGAGCAAGCTGAAGCCTCGTTAGATAAAGCCCCTGTCCAGCCAGTGCCTCCGGCGGTAGTTGAATCAACGGAAAAATTACTCGAAGCACTCTCGTTGGTAGACGCTCCGGACAATGACACAAACGAAATCATCTTCATTGATACCGGTGTTGAAAATTACGAAGCACTCATTCAGAACATAGACAGTAATGCAGAGCTGGTGTTTATCGATGCCAACAGCGATGGACTTGAACAAATTGCCAATGTTCTGGCTGAACGTGAAAACATTGATGCCATACACATTGTTGCTCACGGTGATGCGGGCCTATTACAACTTGGCAATAGCACTTTGACCGAAGCATCTATGCGGGGTGAACACGCCGATGAATTAGAGACTATCAAAGCTGCGCTTGATGAAGAGGCGGATATTCTCATTTATGGCTGTAATTTTGCCGAAGGCGAATTGGGTAAGTCAGCAGCAGAATCTTTAGCAGAGGCAACTGGTGCTGATATTGCGGCCTCAGATGATTTAACAGGAGCTGTCGATCTCGGTGGTGATGCGGAGCTGGAAGTACAACTTGGCACAATTGAAACCGAAACAATCCTCAGCCAGGAAAATCTGGATGAGACCAGCACATTGCTTGCCGCGCCTGTAGCCACAGATACGGATGCCGATCTGACGCCTGTAGTACAAACAGAAACCGATCCACCTGGTGATACAGTTGAAAATTTATTCTCAAGTCTTTTCTCAGATGCTGATGCGCTGGATGAAATGCAGGGTATCGCTGTTGTCGGTAATGTTGCGAATGCTGGGACAGAAGGGGTTTGGGAATACTCTACTAATGGCGGGACTTCATGGGCTAATGTCGATTCTGGAGGCACACTGACAAACGGCAATGCCTTGCTCTTAGACAGTACCGATCTACTCCGCTTTGTACCGGTAAATACTTCATATGCTGGCACCCCCGGCGACCTACAGGTGAAATTATGGTCAGAGACTGCGGCCGTAAATTCAGTAAGCTCGGATGATATTGACGTTCAGGCGAGCACTACAGCAGGGCAAAATGCTAATGCAACAGCCTTAAACCCGGATGCTTCTGATGGCACGGGTGATAAACGCACTTTAATAAGATTCGCCCTTCCAAGTGCGGCGGCGGGAAGCTTTACTATTGACACGGTAGAGATAGAAATCGATATTTTCGACACGGGTAATCAGGTCAATATCTATGCTGCCGATGATGCCATGTGGAATGAATCGAATGCACTTTGGGCGAGTGCAGACGACGCTGATAGCGGAACACTGCTGGGTACTCTTTCCGCGTTCGCTAATGGCACACAGCAAATCACCTTGAATAGTGCGGGCGAGAATCTTGTGCGGGACTGGATAAATGGTAACTCACCTAATACCGGTTTCGCCTTTGTAAATACGGGAACTGATGGTGTCGATTTTGATTCCTCCGAAGGAGCAACGCCGCCAGAACTAAACATTACCTTTACACAATCAAGCTTTACGGCGGGAACGGGTCGCGATATCACGGCAGATATCGGCGTTCTGGGCAACAGTATCTTTTCTGAAGAAACAATTGACTTGTCTACCGTTATTGCAGCGACAGGCGCAGAAATTGTCGCTCAAAATGATACTGCGACAACTGATGAAGACACTCCGATCTCTGTTGGTGCAGGATTAGGTGTATTAGCCAACGACTCCGATTTGAATTCACCAACATCCATAACAACAGGCCTTCGTTTAAATTTTGATGCATCAAATGAAACGAATAATGATGGTGTTTGGGAAGATGTTGTTGGAGGCTCCTATGATGATCTGTTTTATGACGTTAGTCATGTCTCGTATACAGATGTGTCTGCCACAACGAGTACCTCAATTACTCGTGCATATACTTTGGATGGGGCTGGTAGTTCTTTAGCCTATAACAACGATAACGATGGTACTGATGATGGTTTTGGTGACGGTTCATCCGGGCTTGCTGAAAACGCTGATGCGACTTTCGAAATGTGGCTTCGCTTTGATGCGTCGATGATCGGTAATGCGAACGAATATTTCTTATTCGAAACGGGTGATACAGGAGGTGGTATTGCGCTGACCTATGATTCGAGCATAGATAGTCTGGTCTTTCATTATGACGATGATAGCGTCACAAGCAGATATACGATGACGGCCGCAATGCCGGCGGAGCTTGATCTTACTTCTGACTTTGTTCAAATCGCGTTTACTCTGGATGTTTCAACGGAGCAGGTCGCCATTTATGTAAATGGTAATGCATTAACGACAAGCACAAACGTGACTGCCGGTACCGCAATCCTGGGTGATTGGAGTAATGGAGATGCAGCAGCGGTGGGTGGTTCGGCAGAGCAAGTCGTTGCTTCGGCTGCAGGCGCACAGGAGTTTGTCGGTGATATCGCCATATTTAATTATCACGAAAGCACCGAATTATCAGCGGCAGATATTCAAACTAATTTTTATGCTGTTGCAGGTTTGACTGTTACTCATGTTGATGGTGGGCCCGGTGGTTTTACTGCGGTTGGTGGTGGAGCATATACACTTACTTCAGGAGCGACGGTAACGCTGAACGCGGATGGTAGTTATGATTACGATCCAAATGGTCAATTCGAGCAGCTGACTGCAGGGCAATCAACGACAGATACTTTTTCGTACACCGTTAGTGACGGGACAAATTCAGAAACGGCGAATGTCGTAATTACGATTAACGGTGTTGACGATGCGATTGATGTCAATGTCACTGGCAACACTGTTTTATTTACCGAAGATGCGGGTCAGGTGGGTGGACTTTTTACTGCCAGTATCGACACCATTGAGACTGCTGACACTATCAGTGAAGTCGTTCTCACTATGGCCAATATCGAAGCTGGAGATATGCTCGTAATTGGTGGAATCACGATTGATCTGAATTTGAATGGAGCGGCAAACGCAGGTGTGGCAGATGCGAACGGTTTTATCTACACCGTTTCCAGCGCCGGGGCTTCTGCTGTTGTTACCATCACAAACACAGGCACGCCTGATGACGGCACCGTTAATACGATGTTGAACAGTGCCGCATTTAATAACACCAGCAATAATGAGCCGAGCACGACGGCTCGAACAGTGACACTGACCAGCGTCACCGACTCCGGCTCAGGCACGACAGCAGACGGTGAAGTGGCGACGATTAACGTTGCGGTTGCCGACGATCTTATTGATATTAATGTTACTGGGAACACCGTTCTATTTACCGAAGATGCCGGCACGGTCGGTGGTATTTTTACAGCGAATATAGACACCATCGAATCGACCGACACTATTAGCCAGGTCGTTCTTACTCTTGCCAATGTGGAAGCCGGTGATACGCTCGTCTTCGGTGCGATCACAGTCGATTTAAATACCAATGGTGCCGCCAACGCTGGCGTAGCCGATGCGAATGGTTTTATTTATACAGTATCTAGCGCCGGAAGCTCACCCATCGTCACTATTACCAATACGGGTACGCCAGATGATGGCACCGTCAATGCCATGTTGAACAGCACCAGTTTTGACAACGCATCAAATGACAATCCTACGACCACTGCGCGCACGATAACGCTAACCAGCGTTACTGACTCGGGTTCCGGAACAACCGCTGATGGGGAAGTAGCAACAGTCAATGTTGCCGCTGTAACTGATGCCCCCGTTGTACTGGCACCCGGTGGAAACCTGAGCGCACCGGACACAAACCCAATTAACATTCATGGTACTGGTTTTACGGTCACCGATGTTGACGAAGAGGGTGCAGGAGCCACCTTGACGCTCGACGTAGGTGAAGGTGTTATCAACGTTTTGGCAGGAACGACCGGAGTCAGTATTGATTCCGGTAACGGATCTGGCACCGTTGTTATTTCAGGCACGATAGCGGAAATTGATGATCTATTAACCAATGGCGGTGGTGGCGGTTCCATTTCCTACACAGCACCGGGTGTGCCCAGTCCGACGACTACTTTTACAGTGACGGTTAATGATGAGGGCAATACGGGAAATGATCCCGGACTTTCTGGTACCCCCACAAGTGAAGAAGGCAGCAATTCCGTCATCATTGCGCTTATCGAGATAAATGATGCTCCGACCCTGACTGCGACAGATCTTGATCCGACCTTTACCGAAGACGGACCAGCTGTAGATCTTTTCGATACTGTCTCAGTGGGCACTGTCGAAATAGGACAAACAATTCTGGAATTGGAGCTGACTGTCACAAATCTTGAAAATGGTGTCGATGAAATTCTGACTATTGACGGCAGCGCCATAACCTTGACTGATGCAACGAATGTGGTTACCGGTTCTGGCTACATAGTTAGCGTATCAGTAACTGGTTCAACAGCGACCCTGACAATCGATACCACTCTTGGCGGTGGCGGTGAATCGACTGCCAATATTGAAACTCTGATCGACACTTTGACTTATCAAAACGATAATCAAAATCCGACAGACGCCAGCACCCGCGACGTTACTATTACCAATATTCAGGATAGTGGAGGTGTCTCCAACGGTGGCGTAGATGCCACTAACCCGAACATAACATCGACAGTGACGGTGAATGAAACTCTCGATGCGCCGGATATCAGTGATCTTGACAGTGATTCACTTGGTTATGTTGTAGGCAGCGGCGTTCAGTTTCTGGATGTCGGTACAATGGCGACTGTAACTGACGCGGATAGTGCCGACTTTGATACCGGAGTTTTGACAATTTCCACTCCTTCCGCCGCAACAAATGAGAACCTGGGTATTCAGGATTCAGGCACACCGGGTGTTGGCATAGAAGTGGGTGCAGGTACGATAAGTTTTAATGGCACTCAAATAGCCACCTTTGCCGGGGGTACTGCAGGTACTGACCTTGTAGTCACTCTTGATGCCGACGCAAACCCCACATCAGTAAGTGCCTTGTTGCAGGCGATTACCTATGAAAACACCGGCACCGCAACCGGCGCCTCCAGTGTGACGGTTCAATTGACAGATGGTGATGGTGCGACAAGTAGTTTGGCAACAGTGACAGTAAATCTTGTGAACGTGCTAACTGCGAATCCGGATTCAGCTGTTACCAATGAGGACACTCCAATTAATGTTGCCGCCTCTGGTGTTATATCGAACGATGTGCTTCCACAGATGAATACTACTTTCGTGTTGAATTACAACGCGGAAAATGAGGGTTTAGGTGCCAATGATGGAACCTTTGATGACTCAGTCTCTGGTGGTTCTGCTGCGACAGATATAGCTTTAGATGCTTCTGTGACTGTCGAAAATGTTGTCTCAACAACTTACCCGGGCATCACACAGACATTATCTCTTACTGGAGCTGGAGGTGGTAATTTGAGTTCCGTAGCTGGTGGTGGCTCTGTAGCTGGCAATGCTGATACCACGTTTGATTTTTGGATAAAACTTGATGACTTAACTGATCAAGATACTATTTTTGAAAATAATGATTCATTACTTGGTGTCGCGTTTGTAACACATGATGCAGATGCAGATGGCGCAGGTGGTTTTGATGATCTAAGTTTTGTTGTTAATAGTTTTGGTACTACGGGAATTGTCACCGCTGATCTATCTTCTGTTTTAGGTGGTTTAGCTAATGTCACTACAGATTTTATTCATGTGGTTGGCACCATAGATGCTGGCACAGGTATTGAATTGTTTGTCAATGGAGCATCACAAGGAACAGCAGCATGGGCTGTTACTAACTGGGATGATAATTTTGAGAACTCAGGTTTAGGTACAACTGTTGGCAGTAATGCAGCTCAAGCAGTTATTGGGGGCACAGCGGCAAGCTGGACCAACTTTGAAGGAGATATCGCCTCCTTCAGTGTGTATCAATCTGATTTTGACGATGTAGCCGTTGATCAAAACTTTGCCTCCCAGGGAGCGATCACTGTTACCGACGTTACCAACACCGTTGAAGCACCAACAGGCGTATTTACCGGAACCAGTGATAAAGGCGGGCTGATTGTTGTCAATGCAGATGGCAGCTACTCCTATGATCCCAATGGTGTATTCGAGTCTTTGGCGGTTGGAGATACCGACACAGATACTTTTACTTACACTATCACAGATGCATCAGGTGCCATTGATACAGCGACGGTCACTATAACTATCAACGGTGTAAATGATGCTCCCGTTCTGACCTCATCATCAGTGAATGACACGCTAACGGAAAACACAGACACGACATCAGGAAATTTATTTACAGGAACAAGTATAGATCCGATAGAGACTGGTGATGATGTTACAAGTGCACAGTTAACTCTGGGCGGTGGTGTGGAAAATACTGACACACTCACAATTAGTGGCACAGCGATTACTAATCTTGGTAGTGACAGCAGCGGATCGATCGCTGGTGGGCACAGTTATATTTATACCCAGGCCAGCGGTGTAGTAACGATTACTTTTTCAGCTAGCACAGATGCCATAACCGCTCAAAACCTGCTGAACAGCATTACCTATGGTATCGATCCAGCAGATGATAGCCCATCCACTATTGCCCGCACGCTAACCCTTAATACGATTACGGATAACGGTGGCGGTACAGATACTTCAACTAACATAAATGAAATTGCCACGATTAACGTCAATGATGACAACGCGGACACGGTGTTCGACACGAACAGCGGAGTGGAAGATGCGGGCGATGTGACGGGCGATGTGTTGGCGAACGATGAATCGGGCCAGGTCGTGCAAACGTATGACATCGCGGGCGGTGGTAGTGGTATCGCGGCGAACACCTTAACGAACATCCCTGGAGTGGGCGACATCACGGTGAACAGTGATGGTACGTACACGTTCAGTCCGGCGGCGAATTACAACGGCAGCGTGCCGCAGATCACGTACAACACGGACACGGGTGGCACGAACACGCTGGACATCACGATTGTCTCAGATAACGATGCTCCAACAGATATTGGTTTGAGTAACACGAGTGTCACTGAGAATATAGTCGGAGCCATCATCGGCAACTTGTCTGTCGTGGATGTTGATGTTGGAGATAGTCACACTTTTACGACAAATGATCCGCGTTTTGAAGTGGTAAAAGGTCAGTTGAAACTGACAGCAGGTACTTCGCTAGACTTTGAGACAGAAGGACCGACTATCAGTATAGATATTACGGCTGAGGACGCAGGTGGGTTGCAATATACCGAGACCTTTGTCATTACGGTAAACGACATAGCAAACGAAAATGCACCGTTGATAAGTGACAGCACCGTGTCTATCCCTGAGAACACGATAAATGCAACGAATGTTTTTAACGTTAACGATGCGGGAACTGGTAACGATCTGGATGCTGATGGCGATGTAATTACTTACAGTATTATAGGTGGTAATGGTACTGGAGGTGGCGCATTCGCCATTGACCCAAATACAGGGCAAATCACGGTTAATGACGCGAGTCAGCTGGATTTTGAAAGTACGACCAGTTTTCCCTTAGTTATTCAGGCGAACGCTGGTGGGGATCTTGATACGGCGACGATAACTATTAATCTAAGCAACGTGAATGAGACACTAACGGCGATAGGAGTGGTGGGCAATACGGTGGCAGAGAACAGCGCGCCTGGCACGGTTGCTGGCACATTGAGTAGTACGGATGTGGACGCAGGTGACACGCACACCTACTCTTTAGTATCAGGTGCGGGTGACACGAATAACGGTTTGTTCACGATAGTAGGTAATGAAATCCGGGTGAATGCAGGCCTTGACTTTGAGGCCTTGGGCTCACCTTTGAGTGTTCGAGTACAGACTACAGATGCGGGTGGATTAACGCATGAGGAAGTGATCAGTATCATTTTGACAAACGTGAATGAAGCTCCGGCGGATATTGCGTTAAGTAACGACAGTGTTGCGGAAAATGAGGTTGGAGCAATCATAGGAAACGTGTCTGTCGTGGACGTTGATGCGGGCGATACTCATACGATTACGACTAGTGATCCACGCTTTGAAGTAGTGGGAGGTCAGTTGAAACTAACAGCAGGTACAAGCCTGGACTTTGAGACGGAAGGACGGACTATCAGCATAGATATTACGGCAGTTGATGCAGGTGGACTCGTATACACAGAAACGGTTGTGATTAACGTCTTAAATGTCAATGAATTAGCAACACAGGTGAGTCTAAACAACAGCAATGTGCAAGAAAATAGTAGTGGTGCGGTAATAGGTAGTCTCAGCGTTTTTGATCAAGATAGTGGGGACACTCATTTCTTCACAATTGATGATCCACGTTTTGAAGTAGTCGGAGGACAATTAAAACTGCTGGCAGATCAATCACTGGATTTTGAAGCTGATGGCCCGACAATGGATATTAGCATTACAACAACGGATGCAGGTGGTCTGAGTAGAGTCGATATCTTTACCATTACGATAGGAAATCTTGATGAAAACAATAATCAGGGAAATAGTTCAGAGTTTCCATCTAATCAGGACGTAATTCCCGATCAGTTATTTGATGCCGATAACACGGAATCGAGTCCACCTGTTGACGACGGTATTGATTTGACTGGAAATACAGTAGAAGGCGCTGGGCCTGGTGTGTTTGAAGGTGCAGTTCTGGAAGCGGTCGCTCAGGCATCAAGTGATAGTCAGTTTATCAATGATGAGTTTGGAAGTCGGGAAGGTACCAGATTCGGTACATTCGATGTTGAAGGGATAAAAGGGTTTTCAGTGAGTTTTGCACTGACCGAAACTAATTCCGGCCCTTCTACTCCACAGGATGACAGCCTGTTTCCTCTGCGTGTGGGCGTAGAAAGTGAACTGGAGTCAGAAATTAATCTCGAGGAGACCGATCAACTTGTGATTCGCTCCTTGCTACGCGAGCGCATGCTATATGTTGAAGTAAATTATATTGTGGTATCCAATCCCGATATAAAGACATCGTCCTATACGGTAACGCTGGCAAATGGCGATCCGCTTCCATCTTGGCTGAGGCTGGATGATAAGGGTGGGTTAATAAGTGGAGAACCACCTGTCGATATTCAGGATGTCCAGCTAAAAGTCGAGGTTCAGTTAAGTGATGGAAGCAGCGTTGTGCGCTATGTTTCTGTTGATACGTTTACTGGTGAAATATCGGCTATGTTAACTACGAATAGCGACAATATTGCAGGCACTGAGCCTTTCAGCGGGCAAATGAGTTCTGCGATGAACGAGTTTGAAAAATCCGCTGACGATCTGCTAGCAGCTTTAAAGCAATAAATATTGCTGTAAAAGTAAGATAAATGTGATTTGAAACGGAATTTGATAGTTATCTATACAAAATATATTCAATTCATTATGTTATTTTCCCTTTAATATTAGTAAGATATTGGATTATTTTGACCGTGATTTTAGGGAACATGCCCGAAAGGAGAACTTTCTACCTGCTTTGGCTTCTGGTGTTGCTGCTAATCAGTGGCTGCTCCCTCGTTCCTGTTCCTCTTACACAGGAAGAAATTTCCGAACAAGCAGCGCTTGATAGTAAGGCCGTCACGGCGGATCAAGCAGAAGTAAGCGGTCCGATATCTTTATACGAAGCGATCGCCAGAGCCCTTAAATATAATCTTGATTTTCGTCTTGAACTACAGGAAAAAATTCTGGCAAGGCGTGAACTAGAAGTCTCCCGTTTCGAAATGCTACCGAGTTTTGTCAGTAATCTCGGCTATGCCGATCGAAGTAATTTCAGCGGATCTAACAGCCAATCTCTGATTACAGGTCAAGAGTCTCTGGGAGTTTCAACTTCCTCAGATAGACGAGTTTATACCTCTGATTTGAAACTCTCGTGGAATATACTGGATTTTGGTGTGTCGTATGTACGTGCTCAGCAGGCTGCGGATAGCGTTTGATTGCCGAAGAGGGGAAACGTAAAGTAGTTAACAGGATAGTTCAGGATGTCCGAACAGCTTATTGGCGTGCAGTTAGCAATGATCGACTGATAATGAAACTCGAAGATTTAATGGTTCGGGTAAAACAAGCGATTGCCGAATCAAAAGAAGTGGAAAAAAGAAAACTAGATCGGCCATTGACAGCGCTTACCTATCAAAGAGAATTAATCAGTATTAAGCGTGAGCTAGAACAATTACAAAAGAATTTGTCGCTGGCCAAAATCCAACTTGCTGCATTGATGAATTTACGCCCGGGTGAGAAATATGAGTTGGAAATTCCTGATCGAGATAATGCAATAAGAGATGTTGATTTCTCGCCGCAGATGATGGAGCAAATGGCCTTAGAGAATAGATCAGAAATACGAGAACTTTTATACAAGAAAAGAATCAACGCGAAAGAGACAAAGCTCGCCTTATTAAATCTATTGCCAGGTCTGGATCTCGATTTTAGCGGTAATTACAACAGTAATTCATTTTTATTCAATAATGACTGGTTAAACTATGGGGCGAGAATTAGCTGGAATTTATTGAATGTACTAAAAATCCCTTCAACCAGACGAACTATAAAAGCCAAGAATATTGTTCTTGATGCCGAGCGGCTGGCATTGAGCATGGCTGTACTGACACAGGTCCATGTCAGCATTGCCCAACATGAACATGCCAAACGAGAGTATTTAACCGCAGGTGAATATTTTGAGACGCAACGAAAAATATTAAACCAAATCGAATCAGCACGACAGGCAGAATCTGTAAATGAGCAGTCATTAATACGGGAGCAGATGAATACGCTGGTTGCTGAAGTGAAGTTCGATGTTGCTTTTGCTGATATAGAGAATTCTTACGCAAGTCTTTTAGGTGCCATTGGTATTGATCCAGTGCCGGTTCAAGGTGGAGAAGAATCAATTCAGGCATTGAGTGAGGCACTTGAAAAACATTTTTCCAGTATCAGTAATGAAGACGTTAATATGTCTCTAAGAATTGACGCATTGAAATGATCTATTGAATCATTGGGTTCAGTTTAATTGAACCTATCCGATAAATAATCATGAAGGTAAATATCATGATAGAGCAAATTAGAAGTTTAGCAGGGTTCCTGTTCTTTAGTTTATTAATGCTTTGTATGTCATTACAAGCTCAGGAACTTGATCCTCTTGAGAGTGATTTAAGTAACATAAGAGGCTTGGTCAAGCCATTAACTAGTGCCACTCTATCCAGCGAAATTCCCGCAAGAATTTTGAAATTACCTTTTAAGCATGGGGACAGGTTCAAAAAAGGACAGGTGTTGGTGCAGTTTGATTGTGCGCTATACAAAGCGGAGCTGGCGGCAGCTAATGCAACGCTTAATGCTGAAGAAAAAAAGTATGAGAATAATCAGCAACTGCTTGAATTAAATGCAATCAGTAGAATTGAAACAGATATATCAGAAACCGGTGTAAAGAAAGCTGAAGCTGAAAAACAAATAGCGGATGTACGAGTTAGACGCTGCATAGTTCGAGCTCCTTATGATGGGCGGGTCGTTGATACTTTTGTAAACGAGCATGAGAGTGTTGGTCCGGATCAAGATCTGCTTTCAATCCTTAGCGATAAAATACTTGAAATTGAGCTAATAATCCCGTCGATGTGGTTGAACTGGTTGAAATCAAAAGTGACTTTTGTATTTCACGTTGATGAAACGCGTCAACGATATCAGGCACGAGTATCTCAACTGGGTGCCAGCGTTGACCCTGTCAGTCAGACTATAAGGGTAAAAGGAGTATTTGAAAGTAAAGCGGACAATGTACTCTCCGGAATGAGTGGCACTGCAATTTTCAAACAACCTGAAAAGTAGGTTATGGCCATGACTGAAAGTAAAAAAACAGAGATGTCCCGTCTATCACTGCTAATGCAGTTGGAATCAATGGCGCGAGATTCTGAATCAATCAAAGCCCTGCAGTTTATGATTGTAAACGAAACCAGACATCTTCTTTCTTACCGACAAGCCTTTTTACTAGCTACGGACACAGTTAACTCTAATAAATACCGATTAAACTCAGCTTCAAGTATTGCAATAGTTGATCGTAATGCTCCTTTTGTGAATTGGCTGGAAAGCTGCGTAAACCAACTCCACAAAGATTCTAATATGGAGGAAATTCGGAGTTTTGATGCAAGTTCATGCCCTGATGAATTGAAAGAGGAATGGAAAGAGTATTCCCTGCCATATGTATTATGGTGTCCATTGGTGCTGGCTGATGGGACTAAACTTGGCGGAATATGGCTTGCTCGCGAAACTGCCTGGACTGACAACGAAATAAGTCTATTCAGCAGGCTCTGTAATACCTATGCACACGCCTGGTATGCTTTGAAAGGTAAAGAAAAATTAAAGAAATCACCGCATTATGAGCGGCTGATACTTGGCTCCGTTCTTTTTATCATTATTAGTTTTTTTATTATACCAGTAAGGATTTCTGCTCTGGCGCCTGTTGAGGTCGTTGCAAATGCTCCTGCAATCGTCAGTGCACCGATGGATGGCGTGATCGCAGATGTCGTTGTCGATGCAAATTCGATGGTTCGCAAAGATACGATATTGCTTAAGTACGAAGACACAGGCTTGCGCAATAAATATGAAGTGGCTGAAAAAACACTTGCTGTGGCAGTAGCAGAATTTCGCAAAGCTTCGCAAGAAGCATTCCGAGACGTACAGAGTAACGCCAAAGTTGCTTTGTTAAAGGCCCAGGTTGAACTGAGTCGAGCTGAAAGCCAATACGCGATGGATTTACTTGAGCAGGTAGAAGTGAAAGCACAAAGAGACGGATTGCTAATCTATTCAGAAAAATCAGATTGGATTGGGAGACCCGTTCAGGTGGGTGAGCAAATCATGCAAATTGCTGATCCAAATAAAGTGAAATTAAGGATAAATTTACCTGTAGATGATGCAATATTTTTGAAGAAAGGCGCGGATGTAAAAATCTTCCTTGATGTTGATCCTTTAAGTTCCTTGCCTGGAGTGGTGACACACACGAGTTACGAAGCATCTTTGACGCCAGAAGGCGTGCTGGCCTATAAAATCGATGCAGAATTCAGCGATGATAGAGAGATAAGACGAATAGGATTGCAGGGAACAGCGAAACTATATGAAGAAAAGGTGAGCCTCTTTTATTACCTGTTCAGACGACCAATTTCCGCATTGAGACAATTTCTGGGTGTATGAGTACATCGCCTCAGCAGGCCGTCTATCTTCCTCTTTTACGCGAAGATCTGCAATTACTCAAGGGGCCTGCGGACCTTGATGGTTCTCCCACCTGGAATATATATGATCCTGTTTGCAATTCATATTTTCGAATCGGTTGGGCAGCATTTCAAATCTTATCCCGTTGGAACGTTGGAACGTTAAATGGGGTACTTGATAAAGTTTCAAACGAGACTACTGCGAAGATTGACGAAGAGGATGTTAACGCCGTAATAACTTTTTTACATGCCAATAACTTGACGAGAGATTCAGCCAGTGGATCGAGTAACGATTATTTACTCCAGGTCGAGGCGACTCAAACCAGTTGGTATAAGTGGTTGGTAAAGAATTATCTTTTTATGAGAATACCCTTATGCCGACCACATCGTTTTCTGAATAGAACGATGCCATTGATTGAGCCTTTATATTCAAAAAAAGTTTACCTGACGATGATAGTTCTGGGTTTGGTCGGACTCTATCTTGTGGCGAGACAATGGGAAGTTTTCATAGGGACATTTCTGTATTTTTTTAATGCGAAGGGTGCCGTTTTCTATTTTCTGGCCTTGGTATTTATCAAGGTGATGCATGAGCTAGGGCATGCCTATACAGCCACCCGATATGGTAGCAAAGTTGCGTCCATGGGAGTGGCGTTAATGGTTATGATGCCTGTTTTATACAGCGATACGACAGATGCCTGGCGATTGAACTCACGAAAACAGCGTTTGCATATTGGTGCGGCCGGTATGTTTGTAGAACTATATCTGGCGGTCATTTTCACCCTTCTCTGGAGTTTTCTGCCTGATGGTTTAATGCGAAGTGCGGCTTTTGTTATGGCCACAACCAGCTGGATAATGTCACTCGCTATTAACCTGAATATTTTGATGCGCTTTGATGGGTATTACATTCTTTCCGATTTGCTAGGGGTAGAAAACCTGCAAGACAGATCATTTGCTCTTGGTAAATGGCGGTTGAGGGAATTACTTTTTGATCTAGGATTACCTTCTCCCGGGAAATTTCCTCCTCTGATCAGGCGAAAGCTAATCATCTATGCATGGGGCGTCTGGATATATCGTTTTTTTCTTTTTCTTGGTATTGCCCTACTTGTTTATCATTTTTTCTTTAAGTTGCTTGGGGTTTTGTTATTCATAGTTGAAATCATGTGGTTTATAGTCTTACCTATAGTCAAGGAGGTCAAAATGTGGAGAGAGATGAAACTCCAGATTCGAGAGTCACAGAGATACCGCTTGGTAACTGTCCTTGGATTTATTATTTTGTCCCTGTTTTTTATCCCCTGGAATACTCGAATTACTACTCCTGCCATAATGCATGCGGAAAGCAAAGCTGTAATTCATAGTCTATCACCTGGGGTAATCAAGAAAGTTCTTGTCCATGAAGGCGAGATGGTCGAAAAGGAACAAGCCCTGCTAGTGCTTGACTCACCGAGTCTGGAGGACGAAATTGCTCGCACTCTGAGGCAACAGGAACTTGCTGAACTCAGGTCTCAAAGACGTGCGAGCAATCTTGCCGATCTCGCCAATATGCAAGTGACCTTGCAACAACTTCAGGAACTGGATTCCCGTTTAAACGGCCTATATAAACTCCGGGAAGAACTGACTGTTCGAGCTCCTATTACGGGAACTCTTGTGGATACGGAAGATAATCTGCACCCGGGTCGCTGGATTAATAGTTCAATGCGAATCGGACAAATTGCCCAGTTGGATACAGTTACTGTACAGGGTGTAATTGAAGGTAGAAAATTGGACCAGGTAGGGATAGACCAGACTGCGGTTTTTATTCCAAACGAACCTGAGCTTGATATCGTTGACACAAAAGTGGTTCAGATTGAAGATGCAAATATGCAAACGATTGAGTCACTTTATTTTGCTTCTACTTATGGTGGAGAAATTGCGGTTCGAGAAAATGATGATAAAGAACTGGTACCTGAAACATCAATTTATAAAATC
Source organism: Gammaproteobacteria bacterium (assembly GCA_012103475.1). GTDB lineage: Bacteria > Pseudomonadota > Gammaproteobacteria > Eutrophobiales > Eutrophobiaceae > WLWS01. Next base: position 102,304 of record WLWS01000002.1, read on the forward strand.
AGGTTTAAACCAGATGGGATAGATAAGGTAATTCCGAGAGTGGTAAAGGGAATAATACATATTCAGGGTGAGCCAAGAAGCTTCGCCTTTAGGACCTATGATTTAGTCGCAACGGTATTAATTCGCGAAACCGGTTTCTAGATATGACCTCTTCAAAAGTAGGCTTCGTAAGCCTGGGTTGCCCCAAAGCCCTGGTGGATTCTGAAAGAATTTTGACGCAGCTGCGATCTGAAGGCTATGAAATTAGTCAGGAATATGATGAGGCAAATGTTGTTGTGGTCAACACTTGTGGGTTTATCGATAGTGCCAGAGCTGAATCTCTCGAAGCGATAGGTGAGGCAATTCATGAAAACGGCAAAGTGATTGTCACAGGTTGTCTTGGTATTCACGAAGAAGAAATACGTAAAGCTCACCCACAAGTGCTCAGTGTAACGGGACCCCAGCAATATGAGCAAGTTGTTGGAGCAGTCAGGCAATATGCACCTCTGGAACAAAAGCACGATCCCTTTACGAACTTATTGCCCGAGCAGGGAGTCAAATTGACGCCACGTCACTACGCCTACTTAAAAATATCAGAAGGCTGTAATCATAAATGTAGTTTTTGCATAATTCCTTCCATGCGAGGCAAATTGAAAAGTCGACTAATCGATGAAGTTATGCAGGAAGCTGAAGGCTTACAGAGGGCTGGGGTAAAGGAGCTTTTAATCATCTCTCAAGATACCAGCGCCTATGGTTCTGATGTTAAGTATCAAAGCGGGCTATGGAAAGGAGAAGCAATTAATTCTGATTTGCAGAATCTTTGCATGGCTCTGGGAAGTCTCGGTATCTGGGTTAGATTGCACTATGTTTACCCATATCCTCACGTGGACAAAATCATTCCTTTAATGAATGAGGGCGCTTTGTTGCCTTATCTCGATATACCATTTCAACATGGCAGCACTCAGGTGCTGAAAAGAATGCGACGTCCGGCGGCTACCGAAAACACTCTAAAACGTATTCAAACCTGGCGGAATATATGTCCTGAATTAACCATTCGTTCCACATTTATCGTAGGTTTTCCGGGTGAAAGCGACAAGGAATTTGAAGAGTTACTGACCTTCTTGAAAGAAGCTCAGTTAGATCGAGTAGGCTGTTTCCAATATTCCGCTGTTGACGGGGCAGAGGCGAATAAACTCGGAAATCATATTGTTGATGAAGTGAAGCAAGAAAGGTGGGAACAATTCATGCAGCTTCAATTGGAGATAAGCGCGCAAAAACTTCAGCGTAAAGTGGGAAGTATAATTAGTGTTCTAATTGATGAAGTTAATGGTGACGAAATCGTCGGTCGAAGTAGTGCCGATGCCCCCGAGATAGACGGTGTGGTCTACGTCACTAGTAAAGCGGATTTGCAAGCTGGAGATCTGGTTGAAGTTGAAATCGAGAGTACAAGCGAATACGATTTATGGGGACAGCATAAATTCAATCAAGACTGAAGACCAAAATCGCGTCTCCGGTTTTATAGCCAAATAGTTTGTTTCCTCCCGCGGCGACTGCGATGTATTGTTTGCCTTTGAGCATATACGTCACAGGTGGTGCGTTGACACCGAATTTACTTTTGTATTGCCAAATTACCTTGCCATCAGTGGCATTGTAGGCCTTGAAATATCCATTACCTTCTCCGGTAAAAACAAGATTGCCTGCAGTAGCTATTGCGCCTCCGACCATTGGATCATCAACTTTCACTTGCCAGCTTATTTTACCGCTGTTTGTGTCTATAGCAGTAAAACTACCCCAGTCTGGCTCTTTACTCTTTTGAAAAAATGTATAACTTGCCCAGGGCTTGCCCGGCTCCGGGGTAAGTGTTCGCGAAAAAAACATTGATGGTTGGTAAATACCCGGGATGTAGACCTGCTTTAACTCAGGATGATAGGCAACTGGCGACCAGGAAGCGGCTCCCAATGTTCCAGGTACAATACGAACACCCTTGGCAGTCGGCCGTGCAAACAGGTTTTCCTGCTTCACGAAAGGCTCAGACATCTTTAATAATTTACCGGTGAGTCGGTCATGAATGAAAAACCAACCTAGTTTACTGGCCTGTCCTACTGCGGGAACCGTTTTTCCGTCTTGATCGAAGTCAAAAAGCACCGGTGGACTAGCAACGTCATATCCCCAGCGATCGTGAGGCACTTGTTGATAGTGCCAACGTAGTTTGCCGGTCTCAATTTCCAGAGCGACAAGACTGACAGTGTGTAAATTATCGCCAGGACGAGTTGAGTCATCCATTTGAGGAGATGGGTTACCGGTGCCAATGTAAATCAGCCCGAGTGCCGGATCGATTGCAGGAGTCGTGTAAATGGATCCACCACCATAACGCCAGGTGTCTTTATACTGCTCATAAGTTTGACGTTCTGATGGCATGTGTCTATTTAAATCAACGCCATAACTGGTTTTTTTGCTCCAATCTCCCTGCCAGTTATTTTCAGGCACCGAGTACCAACGCCAGATTTCATCGCCTGAGTCGAGATCATAGGCCACCAAAAATCCTCTCAGGCCGTGACCGCCGCCCGATAATCCACCAACAGATAATATTTGTTCTTCATTTTCCTCAATATTTAAATGGAGACCGTAGCCGGCGCCGGTGATGCCAACAAATATCTTATTGTCGTATACCTGTGGTGCAAGATTGGTCGAGTAGCCAGTCTGACCAGTCTGTTTAGCGCCTTTAAGTTCTTTAACTCCGAGAAGAGGTTCCAATATTTCGCCCGTGCCCGCATTAGTGTCTGTAATAGCTTTATCCCAGATAAGCTCACCGGTAATTTGATCAAGAGCGATCAATCTGGAATCGATTGTTACGGTATACACTTTCCCATTTGCGATTGCCGGACCACGGTTGGCGGGACCACAGCAATAATCGTTTGAACGCAACTCGTGCTCGTAACGCCAAATCAATTCGCCACTGTCGGCACTGAGGGCAAGGACATCGTTAAAAGGGGTGGTGACATACATGACGCCGTCGGCAATGAGTGGCGAACTTTGGAAAGAACCGATTTTCCCGGTATTAAAGCGCCAGTTTAATTTTAGCCCGTGAACATTTTTGTCATTGATCTGCGATAGTAAGCTATAGCGCTGATTATTGTATTCGCGTCCGTATAGCCGCCACTCAGCATCCTTTGATTCCGTGTAGGCATCAGGACTTGTCAGAGCTAAGACGGAAAGAAGTCCGATAATGAACCCAAATTGAATTCGCAAAGTTACTGAAAAATAATTCATAATTAATTGATTTTTAAATAAAAAAATATACCATATCCGAATGTCAGCGACACTCCTTTTTCCCTTGGGCGCGGTTCTAATTTCCATTCTGGCGCTTGTTCAACCGGATATATTGTCGCCCTTCAAAGGGGCTATTGTGCCTCTACTGGGGATCGTAATGCTAGGGATGGGAATGACCTTACGTCCAGAAAATTTTCTGGAAATTCTCAAGCGACCCCGAATGATTGCAATCGGTGTGAGCTTGCAGTTCCTTTTGATGCCAGCGATTGCCATGATAGTCAGTCATTTATTCGGTCTATCGGAAGCTATGATGGTCGGTATGGTGTTGCTTGGTTCGTGTCCGGGAGGAACCGCTTCTAATGTTATCTGTTATCTAGCCCGAGGTGACCTTGCACTGTCTATCTCCTTAACAACAGTGTCAACTTTGATGGCTGTTATTATGACACCTGTCCTCACGTGGATATACGTCGGACAATCTGTCGAAGTACCCGTGGTGAATATGATAATAAATATTTTTAAAATTATTTTACTACCTGTCAGCGTTGGAATTGCCCTCAATCATTACTTTTCGCGACAGCTGGGTATTGTTAAGAAAGTATTTCCGTTCGTTTCTGCTCTTGCCATTGTGTTTATCATTGGAATTATCGTATCACTTAATAGATCGCAATTTTTCCTTCTGGCTCTACCAGTTCTTGCGGCTATTTTCTGGCATAACTTCCTGGGCCTGCTCAGTGGGTATTATGTGTCCAAAATTCTCGGTCTGGACGAGCGCCAATGTCGAACGATAGCGATTGAAGTCGGAATGCAAAACTCAGGACTGGCCGTAGCGCTCGCCCATTCTTATTTTTCCGCAGCAGCTGCCTTGCCAGGTGCATTGTTCAGTATTTGGCACAATATTACCGGGTCGATAATGGCGGGAATATGGAGCGCCAGAGATCTAAAGAAAAGTAAGTCTCTTCATGGCTAGTTTGAAACGAAGACATATTGAAAAGGATTTTGTTCTAATTCTATTGTGTCTTGGCCTAACTGCCTGTGGCAAAAAAGATAATAGCTATTTTCCGCTTTCATCAGGTTACGAGTGGCATTATCAAGTACTGGCCTTGACCACAGATGGGGTTCATGAACAACGGATTATTTTACATAGTCTTGATCCTCGGGAAATTGATGGCCAAAGCTATTTCGTCTTACGCTCACTTACAGGACTTCTCTATCTATATAGATCAACGGAAGATGGACTGGAACAAGAGGGATACTTGAGGCACAAGAAACAAGAAGACGAATTTGTTTCTGACAGGGTCATGCTTTTGCCAAAGCAATTGGAGGTGGGTTATGAGTGGGAAAGTATGATGAAAACTCGGACTTTGGGACATAAATGGAATTCAAGTGAGGCGAGAGTGCCGCAAATGATAGCAAGCGTTCCTGTTAATAATAGAATAGAGAATACGAATGCAGTCGTAACAACAGCTGCCGGCAGGTTTAATAATTGTCTGGAAATATCAACTAAAGGGTTTTCTTTTCATAAAGGCGGTCGTTTCAGCGAGCGTACTTTAGTGGAAATAGATCAGTTGAACTGGTATGCACCGGGAGTGGGCCTGGTGAAATCAGTAATTAAGGAAACCAGCAGCAATCAGGCATTTGCAAAAGGTGAATGGCGACTGGAACTTGAATCATATCGCCCGCCGAAGACCATTTTCGATTTTTCCTGAGTAAATCAATAACAAGCAATATTGACCTTGAACTATCGAGCAGACACCATAGCGTCGCCATGAAGACTATAAAATCAGAACTATCAGAACATATTGTCGCAGCAGTCGTTAAACTTTACGGTGACGATTATTGTGATTTAGATCCGCTCATACAGCCAACTACAAACTCTGAATTTGGTGATTATCAGGCAAATCTGGCTATGAGTCTGGCGAAAAAGCTGGAGCAAAAACCCCGAGAGATAGCTCATGCCTTGCTAGAAGAGCTGGATATGCCGAGTATTTGCGACAAGATTGAAATTGCCGGACCGGGCTTTATTAATTTATATCTTAAAAACACATTCGTTAATCAACGCCTGGAAACTTTGGCGAATAGTCCTGAATTCGGTGTCACAAGGGAATTTTCTCCCGAGACTATTGTGATTGACTACTCAGCCCCGAATATTGCCAAGGAAATGCATGTCGGCCATTTGCGCTCGACTGTGATTGGTGACGCCGCAGCTCGAATTTTCACAAAATTAGGGCATAAGGTGATTCGTCAGAATCACATGGGTGATTGGGGAACTCAATTTGGAATGCTTATCGAATTTCTTGTTGATGGCGGTTGGACTGAACAGGATAGTCAGGACTCATTAGCCGATATTGAACAGCGATATCGGGATTCAAAATTAAAATTTGATTCTGATCCAGAGTTTAATCAAAGAGCCAGGCAACGTGTTGTCGCTCTACAGAGTGGAGATGACTACACTCTTAAACTTTGGAATTATCTGGTACGAGAATCTACCCAGCATTTTATGGAAATATATCAAAGGTTGGGTGTGTTACTAACCGAGACGGACAATTGTCCGGAAAGTTTTTATAACCCTATGCTGGCTGGTACGGTGCAAGAACTTGCGGATAAGAGCATGCTCGAGACAAGTGACGGGGCCGAGGTTATATTTCTGGATGGATTTAAAGATCGTGACGAAAGACCCTTACCTATGATTGTACGGAAGAGCGACGGTGGTTATCTCTATTCAACGACCGATCTGGCGGCGGTTCGCTATCGTTGCGCAGACTTGGGCGCGAATAGAATCATTTACATCACCGATGCGAGACAGGCCCAACATTTTGCCATGTTATTTGCGGCTGTTAGAAAAGCCGGTTGGGCAAGCACAGAGGTAAGACTTGATCACATGCCATTTGGAAGTGTTTTGGGAGCGGATCGAAAACCCTTTAAAACCCGGGAAGGCGGGACGGTCAGACTGATTGATTTACTAGATGAAGCTGAAAAACGGGCCGAAGTGGTACTGCAGCTGAAAAACCCGGAATTGCCGGTTTCTGAGCGAAAGGAACTGGCAAAGACGATTAGTCTGGCTGCGTTAAAATACGCTGATTTGTCGAATGATCGTATTAAAGACTACGTATTTGACTGGGATCGCATGCTGGCTCTTGATGGTAACACTGCACCTTATTTACAAAATGCTTATGTTCGTATTCTCTCTATCTTTCGAAAAGGCGAAATCGATAGAGGATCAGTCAGAAGTGCTAAATTTGAATTATCACATCCGGCTGAAAAAGCTCTAGCCTTGAAATTGTTTCAGTATTCAGCGGCTATTTACGCGGTGGTTGATCGATTGGAGCCACATCGTCTGTGTACCTATTTATACGAATTGGCAGCCTTATTTCACGCATTTTACGAGGCATGCCCGATACTGAAAGAGGAAACGCCTGAAAGTATTCGCAAGAGCCGGCTAGCTCTCAGTGATTTATGCGCGCGCATCTTGAAAGACGGTCTCGATATTCTGGGGATAGAGACTGTTGAGAGAATGTAATATCTGGATCCAGTGGAAGAAAATTCACTGGGCGGTATTAATTACCCTGTCTTCCGTGACTATGATATCGATGATAACGTCGTGTTCGTCGACTGGAATTTCTTCAAGAATCTGTATTTCATAAGCGAGTGCGATTTTCAAGCCTCCGTCGTTCTCAACGAACCATCTATCGTAGTAGCCACGACCATAGCCCAGACGTGCGCCGGCAGCTGAGAAGGCAAGACCAGGAGTGAGTGTGATATCAGTTTTTGAGGCTATTGGCTCTGAATGTTTTGGACTTAGAATGCCCAATTGACCTTTTTCCATTTCAGCCCAACTTTGAAACACAATAGCCTGCATGTTCTTCTCAGCAGAGATTCTGGGTACCGTCAGGTGTTTTTTCGATTCCAGAAAGTGATTGATAATGGCATGTGTATCCACCTCATTAACCGTAGAAATGAAGCAAAATACGGATTTGCAGTCCTGAACCGGAGCGAGCTTAAACAGATTTCGCAAAATCAACTGATTTTTCTGTATGCGCTGGGCATCCGTCAACTTTTGACGAGCGGCCTTCAACTCGGCCCTAAGTTCTGATTTCTTATTTTTTACGACATTCATGATTTACATTAATGAAATATTTTAAGTCATATAAAACAATAAATTATGACTTATATCGATTAGTTTACATTAATTAATGGAAGGGTTGCCTTGTTACGTTTAGTGGAAGTTGTCTCACTATTTGCTTGTCTTACTTAGTACTTGTCAGTCTGGTCGTACATGTTCTTTAGCAATAAGTGTCTGTTTGTACTTTCTTTTTACATTATATCCCTTACAATACCGTCCTTTTTCCCGGTCGGCATATTGCCGCCCAGCTATTAACGAGGCTAGATTTTAGTATGGTTACAATTCGATTATCGCGCAAAGGTGCTAAAAAGCGACCTTTCTATCATATTGTGGTGACAGATTCGCGTAATAAGCGCGATGGTCGTTACATCGAACGCATAGGGTTTTTCAATCCTATTGCATCCGGACAGGAAGAAAAATTGCGCATTGATCATGAACGCGCGAAATATTGGCTGGAGCAGGGGGCTCAGACCTCCGAGCGAGTCAATAACTTGTTCAAACAGAGTCAGGCAGCAGCCTGAACGATTTCTTTTTCTGGACGAGTTTGAGTCTACCCCAAACTTTGACCTGATAAAATGAAGCTCGCGGGTTTCGAAGATAAAATGGTCATTCTTGGCCGCATAAACGGGCTGTACGGTGTCCGTGGATGGTTGAAGATTTATTCCTATAGCAGACCAAAGGAAAATATTTTTGCTTACAGTCCATGGCAGATTAAGTTTGCATCAAAAGATTGGCGAGAATGTCGGGTAAAGGCCTGGAAAACTCAGGGAAAAGGCCTTATAGCAGAATTTGAAGGAGTTACTGACAGGGAGATTGCAAGCCAATATCTGGGTCTGGAACTGGCAGTTACTCGTTCGGCCATGCCGGCATTGGCTGATGATGAATATTACTGGTGTGATCTGATTGGGCTCGAAGTGCTTAATCAGAATAATCTGGTACTGGGTAAAATTACGGAAATTAAAGAAACCGGTGCCAACGATGTGCTAGTAGTTGAAGGACAGACCAGATATCTGGTTCCGGTGCTGAAAGGCAGTGTTATTAAGGCCGTTGACCTGAATGAGGGGAAAATGCTGGTCGACTGGGATGGTGAGTACATATAAATGCTCCGAGTAGCAGTGATAACTCTTTTTCCAGAGATGTTCAGTGCACTAACAGATTTTGGCGTGACTGGTAGAGCTGTAGAAAACGATTATCTCCAGCTTACCTTTTATAACCCTCGTGATTATACGAGTGACATTCACAGAACAGTGGATGACAGACCTTACGGTGGCGGGCCGGGTATGGTGATGCGTTTTGAACCTCTGCTTGAAGCTATACAGCAGGCCAGAGAGGCACTTCCTGAGGCGAAAGTAGTCTATCTTTCACCTCAGGGAAAACGCTTAGAACAGAGTGATTTGAGCTTTTCCGAAAGTACTGCCGAGTGGATTTTCCTGGCAGGACGGTATGAAGGAGTCGATGAAAGACTCTTGCAATCGGAAGTTGATGCGGAGTGGTCAATCGGCGATTACGTTATTAGTGGTGGTGAATTAGCGGCTATGGTTGTTATTGACGCCCTGAGCAGACAGGTAGACGGAGTACTTGGGCATGAAGACTCAGCAGCACAGGATTCCTTTTTCGAGGGCTTACTGGATTGCCCACACTACACGCGTCCTGAGAGCGTATTTGGTCTTGATGTTCCGGCGGTATTACTTAGCGGGAATCATGAGAAAATCAGACAGTGGCGCAAACAGCAGTCGCTGGGACGAACCTGGCTGAGACGACCGGATTTATTAAAAAAATTGAATTGAACGAAGAACAAAGTGCTTTGCTGGAAGAATTTATTCAACAGCAAGGTAAAAGTGAATAAGATAATTATTAATACAAGTGGAGCCAGTAATGGGCAATATAATTGAACAATTAGAAGCTGAACAGATGACACGAGAGGTTCCGGACTTCGGGCCGGGAGACACGGTGATAGTTCAGGTCAAAGTAAAGGACGGCGAGCGCGAGCGTTTGCAGGCATTTGAAGGTGTTGTTATCGCCAAGAAAAATCGCGGCTTAAACTCGTCTTTTACGGTCAGGAAAATATCTTATGGCGAGGGGGTTGAGCGGGTTTTTCAAACCTACAGTCAGGCCATTGCTGAAATCGTAGTAAAGCGTCGAGGTGAAGTTCGCCAGGCCAAATTGTATTACATGAGAGAGTTGAGAGGCAAAGCGGCACGTATTAAAGAAAAACTGAAGCCTTCTAGTAAATAATTATTTTCTGGACAGAATAAGCCTGGCTCGTTTTTGTACAATTACCAGCCAGGATTTTCAGCCAACAATGTAGCATTCATTTTTGATTGGATTATCCCCGGTTTTACATGAGCAAGGATAATACCGTTCTGCTGCAACAGTCTCAGACGATTATTGATAGCTTTCTTGACGCACTCTGGATGGAGCGTGGACTTAGCGAAAACACCCTTCAAGCATATAAAAGCGATCTCTATGCTTTTGCAGTATGGCTGACAAAGCGTCAAGCCAGTATAGTCGATGTGCAAACTATAGAAATTCTGGATTATCTTGCTGAGCAGGGTACACGTTCTGCCAGAACATCCGCCCGAAGACTTTCCAGCCTGCGCAGGTTGTATGAGTACCTCGTCAGGGAAGGCAATATGTTGCATGATCCCGCAGCAAATGTAGAGTCACCACGCTTGGGCAGGCCTTTGCCAAAATCACTTACCGAAGATGAAGTGGAATCGCTGATACAAGCACCTGACACCAATACCGTTCTGGGACTGCGCGACAGGGCAATGCTTGAAGTTCTTTATGCGACAGGATTGAGGGTTTCTGAATTAGTTGGCCTGCGTCTTGGTCAGGTAAATTTACGTCAGGGTGTCGTACGTGTCATGGGTAAAGGCAATAAGGAACGTTTAGTGCCGTTAGGGGAAGAAGCTGTTTTTTGGCTTGAGAAGTATCAGAGTAGGGCGAGGGTCGAGCTTTTTAAAGAGGAAGCGAGTGATGTACTTTTCCCCAGTCAACGGGGACGGATGATGACCAGACAAACGTTCTGGCATGCAATTAAACGATATTCACAAATCGCGGGGATTCAGAAAAATTTATCTCCACACGTACTTCGACATGCTTTTGCTACTCATCTTTTAAATCATGGCGCAGATCTCAGGGTTGTCCAGATGCTTCTTGGTCATAGTGATATATCGACCACTCAGATATACACACATATTGCACGGGAACGATTGAAAGAATTGCATGCTGAGCACCATCCTCGAGGTTGAGAGCTCGGTAGATTGCTATTACTTGTTATCTTTCTGCGGGGGTATTACCGAATAGATTTCCTCTAGAGTGGTCAGCCCTTCAGCAATCTTTTGTGCTCCGCTTATCCTCAAATTTCTCATTCCCTGCTTTTCAGCAGCATTATGATATTCAGACAAATCTGTTGAGGTATTTATCAGCTTACGAATGTTCCCATCAATCGGAAGGGCTTCGTATATACCGATTCGTCCCATATAGCCAGTATGACGACACTCGTCACAGCCGACGGCTTGATAGGTATTGTGTGGAATTTTAATTTTTGCCGGGAAGATAAGAGTTTGCCAGGCTCTGGTGTCGATTTTATTCTCAATCTTACAATGTGGGCAAAGGACCCGGATAAGTCGTTGTGCTAATACACCGAGTAAGGTTGCTCCGACAAGGTAGGGCTGTGCACCAATTTCTATCAAACGAGTAATTGTCGCCGGAGCATCATTTGTATGTAAACTTGATAAAACCAAATGCCCAGTCAAAGCAGCTTGTACGGCAACTTCTGCTGTCTCCTTGTCTCGTATTTCTCCAATCATGATGATGTCCGGATCCTGCCTTAAAAGCGTTCTGACCCCGCTTGCGAAAGTTACATCAATGCCCGGTTGAACCTGCATCTGATTAAATTGTGAATCCACAAGTTCAATAGGATCTTCTATTGTGCAGACATTTATTTCAGGGCGGGCAAGTTGTTTTAAAGCAGAATATAGTGTCGTGGTTTTGCCAGATCCGGTGGGACCGGTTACCAGAATTATTCCATGAGGGTTATCGGCGAGTTCATTCCAACATTTCTGATCGTGACTGGTAAACCCCAGATCTGAAAAACTTTTCATAAGCATTTCAGGATCGAAAATTCGCAAGACCAGTTTTTCGCCAAAAGTCGTTGGCATGGTGGAAAGACGCATTTCAACCTCATTGCCAGAAGGTGTTTTGGTCTTTACCCGACCATCCTGAGGGCGACGTTTATCTGTTACATCCATTCTTCCTAAAGATTTCAGACGACTGGTGATTGCACCCATTAGTCTGATAGGAAATTCATGAACCAGATGTAGCACCCCATCTATGCGAAATCGGACTTTGCCTTTGTCCCGGCGGGGCTCAAGGTGAATATCGCTGGCACGCTGTTCAAAGGCGAATTGTAACAACCAGTCAACCAGACTGACGACATGCCTGTCATTGGCATCGGGCTCGCCGACTTTACCAACTTCCACCAGTTGTTCAAAGTTATGTAGTTGAGTTAAAGGCTTGTCCTCACTTTCTGATTCGGCTCCCAGCATGGATCGGCTCAGACCATAAAACTCAATAAGGTATCGGTCGAGGTCTTTTGGATTCACTACAACCCGTTTCACTTTCAGTTTGGCAATTCTTGCAAGCTCATTTTCCCATTGCGTAACGTAAGGTTCGGATGTGCCTACTGTCAGTAGGGTCTCTGAGACCATAACCGGGAGAATTTTAAGTTTTGCTGCGTAAGCCTGAGAAACGACGCTGGTGATTTTAGCGACATCCACTTTAAGCGGGTCTATCCGAAAATACTGCTGGGATGAAGATTCGGCCAGCCAACGTGTCAGCCTTTCCAGAGAGAGAGGGAAAGGCGGGTTTGCTACGCTCTGCCATCCCTGCTCAGCAATGATGACTAAGGGATGCTCATTTTCATCTTCGTCAGAATTAGCTAGACGGGCATTCAACTGAGCCGCCTGTTGTTGACTGATAAGCTTATCTTTTTTCAGTCCTTTGAGGACGAACTCCAGAGTTAATTTACCATCTGATAAGGAATTAATTGCTGTATTCATAGTTCAATAATTGAACAGACAAGCGATAAACAGGTCTGATAAAATATAGTTTAATTATGTGGTCTATGATCATAGCTGATTATGCTTGGGTTTTTGTGAACAAATTATATGGTATCGGGTAAATATATGAGATTAATCAAATTAATGACAGTTCTGCTCTGCTTTCAGTTTTCTGTAGTACAGGCGGAAATGACACCGGAAAGTGCAATTAGACAATCAATTTCAGGGACATTTCCTGAACTGGATATTACAAGTGTCAAGAAATCGGCTGTGAACGGACTATATGAAGTATTGCTTGGTCCTGATTTAGTGTATGCCAGTCCTGATGGACGGTATATTATTCAAGGTGACGTTATCGATCTAAAGCAAAAACGTAACCTGAGTGAATTAAAACGAGCTGGTCTACGACAACAATTGCTGGCAGATATTCCAGAAAACGAATACATCGAATACTCACCTGCCAAACCAGAGCATACAGTCTATGTTTTTACTGATATCGATTGTGGTTATTGTCGTAAATTACACAAGGATATGCAGGCTCTGAATAGAAGAGGTATTGCAGTAAGGTATCTTGCTTTTCCACGCTCTGGCATAGGAACGAAAACATCCAAACAAATGGAAGCCGTCTGGTGTTCTAGTAACCCGGCCAAGGCAATGAATGAAGCAAAACAAGGTATGCGGGTCGCTGATAAAACCTGTACTAACCCGGTCAGCCGTCATTTCAGACTTGGTCAGGATATGGGTGTGAGAGGTACACCGGCAATTTATACAGAACAAGGTCAATCCTTGTCTGGCTATTTACCACCAGATAAACTGCTTCAGGCTTTAAATAGTCAGTAGCCCAGACCCTGAAGTGAATTGATGAGCGCTGTTGTTACTTTTCCGTCTTTCTCGATATTCTCCACCTTTATCGGCAAGTAACCGAGGTTTTTCGCACACCAGAGCGTGCTCTTTCTTCGACTGTTTGGCTTGTGGCGCTCCAGTTTCACTGTTTCAAATTTTCCTATTGGCGTATCAATCGTTTCATCGCCAAGAATTTCAAAATTATAAACTTTGGTTTTGCCGCCATCTGCAACTGTATAGAGTAACTCCTCTTTACCCGCTTCCAGGTCATACATGATCGCCAGTTGGTACAAGAGCTTATCCATAACATTAGGAGAAGTCGGCATTTTCCAGGAAGAACCATCGATTGAGTTTGTGATTTTGTTACTTTGCCAGTCGAATGCTATTTTTACTTTCCTGCTTTTCTTGCCACCACTATGGTCATAGTAATAGTCAATAGGGGTGAGTTTTTTGTCATCGAAACGCCATCTGCTGGTTTCAATAATATGGTCTTTACGAAACAGTGAAATAAAGCCGGTGGTGCGTGTTTCTGAGTAATACTGATATATTCCATCTTCCGTTCGAGTAAACTTTCGGTTCATTTTCGCGATTTTTGCACCCTTCATGAGAATTGAATATTCAGCTTCGAACAGGTTTGGTTTTTCTTCTTGCGTATACACGAGACCAGAAAAACTGCTCATAAAAGCGAAGGTTACAATTGTTATAATCCTGAACATATTACACACTATGACATTATCCCTATGTTAAGATTCAACTTTCTGTATTTGAATATAGAAAATACGGTAATTTTTTATGATGATTGATTATTTTTTACCTGCCGAGGGTAGAACTGTCCTTGTAGTCGGTGATGTTATTCTTGATCGATATTTATATGGCAGAACTGATCGCATTTCCCCTGAAGCCCCGGTTCCGGTTGTAAAAGTCGAAAAAACTGAAGAACGTCTGGGAGGGGCGGCAAACGTTGCTGCAAATATTAGGGCTCTGGGCCTCGATGTGCAACTTATTGGTGTTACGGGTGATGATAGTTATGCTGATATTTTATCAAATAAGCTAAGTGATATTGGCGTTAATTATGATTTTATCCGACAGGAGAGTTTTCCGACCGTTACTAAACTCCGTGTACTAAGTCAAAACCAGCAATTGCTGAGGCTCGACTACGAAGATGATTCTGATAAAGTCGATTTGTCCTTGCTTAGTAATATTTACAAAAAACACCTCGACAGCGCAGCTATTATTGTGCTGTCAGACTATGCAAAAGGAAGTTTGAAATTCACCAGCGATTTTATTCAACAAGCATCTCGCAAAAATATTATTACGCTTGTCGATCCGAAAGGCAGCGATTTTAGCCCTTATAAAGGTGCAACCTTGCTGACGCCTAATCTTAAGGAATTTGAAGCAGTAGTAGGGGACTGCTCCGATGAAGAAGATATTGTGAGTAATGCAAAAGATCTTTGTGCGGAGCTTGAACTCGGAAGCCTTTTGGTGACCAGAGGCGGGGATGGAATGAGCTATTTCGATGCCAAAAACAACAAGATTTTGCACCTGCCAGCACGTTCGCATGAAGTTTTCGATGTTACAGGGGCAGGTGACACAGTCATCGCAACGTTAGCAGCCGCACTGGCGTCCTCTCATACGATAGAACAGGCCATATATTTTGCTAATACGGCGGCTGCTCTGGTAATAAAGAAAATTGGAACTGCGAGTGTAACACCTGAAGAGCTGAATAAAAGTATTGATGAAAATAATGATACTACAACGAAAGGATCCGTTTTAAGCGAAGCTCAATTAGCAGACACCTTGGCGAGAGCACGTGCAAGACACGAAAAAATAGTGATGACCAACGGTTGCTTTGATCTTCTGCATGCTGGTCATATTGATTATTTGGAGAAAGCGAAAGCCTTAGGAGACCGTTTGCTTGTTGCGGTAAATAGTGATGAGTCAGTCAGAGATCTAAAAGGTGATAGCCGGCCAATCAATAGCGTCGATAATCGTATGCTCGTTCTAGCCGGACTCGAAGCGACAGACTGGGTTTGCCCGTTTTCAGAAAATACACCGGAAAGATTAATCGAACTGGTAAAACCTGATGTGCTGGTTAAAGGCTCAGATTATGCTGTGGATCAAATTGCCGGTGCTGACTTTGTTATGGCCCGCGGTGGTGAAGTCGTAACCATTGAGATAGAAAATACATCTTCGACAAGTAGCATAGTGGAAACAATATTGACTATGCATGGGAGTAACGACGAGTGATAGTTGTTACCGGGGGTAAAGGATTTATTGGCAACAACCTGGTAAGAGCGTTAAACGATAGAGGAATTGACGATATTATTGTTGTAGATTCGGACGATGATGTTGAAAAGAATGATTTGTCTTCATGCACTGTTCGAGATTTTGTGAGTATCGATGACTTTAGGGAGATGTTGATCTCCCACGATTGTCCTTTTGATATAGATATGATCTTTCATCAGGGAGCCTGTACTGATACTACAGAAAGCGACAGGACGTATATGTTGGACATTAACTACAATTACTCTGTGCAGTTATTCGAATATTGTGAGC
The DNA here is from genome assembly GCA_012103475.1 of Gammaproteobacteria bacterium. Taxonomy (GTDB): domain Bacteria; phylum Pseudomonadota; class Gammaproteobacteria; order Eutrophobiales; family Eutrophobiaceae; genus WLWS01. The sequence continues at coordinate 118,138 of WLWS01000002.1, forward strand.
GAATTCAGATTCCTTTGATATATGCATCTAGCGCTGCCGTCTATGGAAATAGCAAAAGCTTTTTGGAACAGCCTGAGTTTGAAAAACCGATTAATGTTTATGCTGAATCAAAATTGCTATTTGACAATTATGTTCGAAGCAAGATTGGCATGACTGATTTTCAAGTTGTTGGTCTGAGATACTTCAATGTTTTCGGTCCGAGAGAGTCACATAAAGGACATATGGCCAGCGTGGCTTTTCATTTGAACCGACAATTACTCGATAGTGGCGAAATGCGATTGTTTAGGGGAACAGATGGATATGAAGAGGGCGAGCAGCAGCGTGATTTTGTGCACGTCGACGATGCCGTTTCAGTAAACTTATGGTTCATGGACAACACTGATATGTCTGGAGTTTTTAATGTAGGTAGCGGCCAGTCTCGAACATTCAATGCTGTTGCTCAAAGTGTAAAAAGCTGGCATCAAAATGGAAAGATTGAATATATTGACTTCCCTGAGAAACTAATAGGTAAATATCAGAGTTATACTCAGGCTGATTTAACTCGCTTACGTAAGGCAGGCTGTAATCACAAGTTTAAAGAACTGGAAAAAGGCATGAGTGAATACCTTAACTGGTTGAATCCATAAATAAGCTGAATAAAGACTGGTTGCGATATAAATTTGAGATATATATATACTTTCATACTCTTTTTGTTGCTTCCTCTCACTCTAATTCGATTGTCAGTTCTGATGTTAGGGTATCCTGGCTATCGTTCGAGATGGATGCAGCGCCTGGGTCTGTATAGCGATGCGAATTTGGGCTCTCCTGCCATTTGGGTTCATGCGGTTTCAGTGGGTGAAGTAGAAGCTGCCGTGCAGTTAATCAAAGCTATAAAAATCAAATACCCAGATCATCGGGTAGTTATCACGACGGTGACACCCACGGGTGCCGAGACTGTCGTAACGAGATTTTCAGATCAGATTCGTCATTACTATCTACCTTACGATTTGCCCTATGCAGTTAAGTCTTTTCTGCGACATATTCGCCCGGTTGCAGGTGTAATTATGGAAACAGAAATCTGGCCTAATCTATACCATCATGCTGATGCCACTGATATTCCAATATTATTGGTTAACGCCCGCATTTCTGATGCCTCTTTTAAAGGCTATATGAGGATAAAGCGATTAACCAGAGAAACGCTGTGTAAAACAAAACTTGTAGCATCTCAAAGCATACTCGATGGAGAGAGGTTTCTGGCTTTGGGTTGTGAAAAAGACAAACTTAAAGTAGTTGACAACCTGAAGTACGATCTGGAAGTAAAAAAAGACCTCAGAGAACAAGCTGAAATACTGAAAAGAGATTATTTTTCAGGAAGACCTGTCTGGATTGCGGCAAGCACCCATGAGGGAGAAGAGGAGCTGGCTTTATCTGTTCATAAAAAATTACTGTCAAATAATCGGGAAGCGGTTTTAATCATCGCTCCACGTCACCCTCAGAGATTCGAAAGGGTACATGGGATTTGTATGGAGAACGATTTCAAAGTTACAAGAAAGAGCGCTTCTGACAGGTTTACGCAGGAAATGAAAGTTTTTTTGCTGGATAGTCTGGGGGATTTACCGCTCTATTATGCTGTGGCTAATCTTGCCTTCGTAGGCGGGAGTCTGGTTCAAGTGGGAGGGCACAACCTTCTGGAACCGGCAAGTGTGGAAACCACAATTATTACCGGGCCACACACTTTTAATTTTAAGGATGTGGTAGAAAAACTTCGGTCTGCAGACGCCTTATATACAGTAGCTGATGAAGCGGAACTTGAAGAAAAAGTACTTTCTATGTTCGCATCACCGGAGAGAGCTAAGTTAATGTCAGATAATGCCTTGCGAGTCCTTGAAGAAAATCGAGGGGGGACTAACCAGACTCTTGAACTAATAAGCGAACATATAAATTGAACTTGTACTAAGCTTACTATCTAAGAATTATAATGGACGAGTATTCAGTTTTTATTGATTTTTTATATGTAATAAGCGTGTAATTTGATAGCATGCCGTGCGAATTAGACGCAAATTGGAGAGGAATAGAATGCGAATAATTAGATTATTTGTTTTATCAGCGCTGGTTATTGTTTCAGGTATTGTTTCAGCCAACGACTATCCAACTATCGAGACCGTTCGGTATGTTGTGAATTGTATGGTAGACAATGGCGGACAAAACGAAGAAAACCTGTACGCCTGCACCTGTCGATTCGATGCTATTAGTAAAGCCGTGACTTTTCAGCAATACGAAGATGTTTCCGTTTTTGTTCGGAATAAGGCGATGCCAGGTGAAAAAGGCGCAGTCTTTCGAGATCTCGGTAACGCGACCAAAGGAGTACGTGCAAAATATGAAGCTGCGGTAAAGACAGCGGAGGACAATTGCCCGATCGCCAAACGTGTTACGAGATCGGTAAAGGATAAATAGACAGGATTAAACCAGGAGTGGAAGAACAGCTTTTGCTATTCTTCCACTTACCTGAAGTTGTGTTTAAGACGCAGATTTAATTTCGTAACTGGTGTTCCACTGGTTATTCTGAGTATCCACCGCCTCAACTGTCATCAGCCCTTCGCCCTCTGGTCGGAAATAAAACCTGAAGCTGGGATCCATACTGACTGAAAATGTCAGTTGAGCTTTCAAGACAGTTTTACCGGCGTAATCGACTTTAATTTCACGAACGAAATGTGGTGGGGGCATTACTCGTGAACCAATCCTCATCGGTTGAAGACCAGTGATATTCGGATGCTTTATTTTAAGCTGCACCAAATTCGGTTTGGATAATTCCAATTCGCCTACATTGCGAATTTTCATTTTTCCCATATTGGCAATTGATTCACCGATACTTTTTGGTGGAGGGGCAGAGCATGCACCAGTTGCCCGGACAAAGCTCTTAGCCATAAAAAGCTCTCCCGTATTCATTTCAGCGATAGCGCGAACAAAAGTAAAATCATCAACCCTGACGCGCATAGCAAGGTCGGCCTTGCCGCTATCTTGTGAGAGTTCGAAAACCCCTACCAGCGGCAAAGGGTTTTTATCAATATATATGTGTATCTTCCGGATGTAATAATCTGTGTTCTGGTCCATTTTTGTGTGAACAGAAATGGGAACAATCGTCGCGTCTTCAGCTCGATATGGTGCCTTCACCTCCAGAACATTCTGCTCCGCACCTTCAATTATTTGTCTCGACTGAAACGCGCCAATTTTGAGTTTTTCCCAAACGGCATCGGATTGTTTCTGACGGAAGTCTGCAGGGGCGACATCTGCAATACCGGACTGAGAAACAAGGGCGAAGGGTAACAATATAAGGAGTTTCCAGATAAATACTTGAATGTTCGCGTTTTTGTGCATGGACTGGCTTGCCTGTTTGATTTTTAAGGTTGATTAAATAGACCGGAATTATCGGAAAAATATCCCCGCAATCACGAAATGTAGCGTTCCATAGGCACCAGAATCAAGCACGAAGATTTATGTGCGTTTGCACATTAAATTTTAGCGTCCGAATCAGTCTGGGAGCCAATATTAGCTTGCTTGTGCCCTCAAAGTTTCCTAAGATAACCACAGCTTAAAGCAGTCATAATAATTAAGCGGTTATACGGATATTAAGTGTTGTATTGGTAGATGTGCCTACAATCTTGACACATTAAAACATGTGAAACGGCCCCGTTCGGGGGAAAGTCTGGTAAGGCAGGCTTGAGCGTTGTGATTTCTTGTTGAATTTTAAAAGGGATATAACCAGTACCGATACTATGATAAAAATGCATTCCAAATGTGTTGCTTACAGTTTTTTTAACATGATATTTTCCGCGTTATTAAACGCTTGGCGAAACTGAATAGTATGCCCGAGCAACAAGCACTGCCTATATCTCTCAGTGACGCTACTCACACGTCAGTGTCGCAAACAGTTTCATCTTTTGGCCGGTCTGGTTCCAGACCGCTTATTTCTAATTCACTTGTAGTGATTAACTCTTTGATGTCGATTGATCTCGAGGCATCCGAGGGTTTTTTTGTCTAAATTCGAGATCAATAACATGATCAACTAATAAATATAGAGGAGGAGGTCATGAGTAAATTATCCTTGAAGTATTGGATGATTGCCGTCCTGGCCCTGGTGGTTCCGTTGACTGGTTCTGCGAACGATGAAGTTCGTAAGCTGATTGACAATCCAAACTACTGGGCTTTTCCGGGTGGCGATTACAACAACTGGCGATATTCTGAGTTGAAGCAAATCAACAATAAGAATGCCGGTAACATTGTAACGGCGTGGACGTTTTCCACAGGTCGTTTACAAGGCCATGAAGGTGGTCCTCTGGTTCTGCCGTCGAGTGCGACAGGTCTGGGATCAGATCACCTTTTCATTCACTCATCATTCCCTAATGATGTTTTCGCCATCAATCTTGATGACTTAACCATTACCTGGGCATATGAGCCACAACAAAACGAAGCAGAAACTGTGCCGATTATGTGTTGTGACATTGTTAACCGTGGTTTGGGTTATAGCATGGGGCAGATTTATCTGCAGCAGGCTGACTCCAAACTGGTTGCTTTGAACGCAAAAACCGGTAAGGAAGTATGGCACGCCTGGAATGGTGGGGATATCCCAGCATCACTAGGTGGACCTCACAGTCCTAAAACAGGTATGTCCAACACAAACGCTCCACATCCTATGAAGGATAAAGTCATCACCGGTTGTTCTGGTGCTGAGTTTGGCGTTCGTTGCTGGTTAGCTGCTTACAATGCTAAAGATGGTTCCTTAGCATGGCGTGCTTTCAGCATGGGTCCTGATGAAGATATTCTCTTCGATAAAAACACTACTTCTTTAGGTAAGAAAGTCGGTAAAGACTCTTCCCTGAAGTCCTGGTGTTCTAACAGCGACTGGAAAGCGCCTGCTCGTGGTCCAAGCAAGTGTAAAGGACTGAGCGATCAGTGGAAAACTGGTGGTGGTTCAACCTGGGGCTGGTGGCCAGCTGACTTTGAAGAAAACCTGCTCTATTACGGGTCAGGTAACCCTTCAACCTGGAACCCTGTCGTTCGTCCTGGTGACAATAAGTGGTCTATGACCATTTTTGCACGTGATATCGACACTGGTGTTGCTCGTTGGGTTTATCAGATGACTCCTCATGATGAGTGGGACTATGATGGCATCAACGAAATGATTCTTGCCGATATTAAAGTTAAAGGTAAGAAAACACCTGCACTGGTTCACTTCGATCGTAACGGTTATGGCTATACCATGAACCGTAAGACTGGCGCTTTGCTAGTTGCTGAGAAGTATGACCCAGCTGTTAACTGGTCAACTCATGTTGACATGAAAACAGGCTATCCACAGACCGTAGACAAGTACAGTACTCACCATAACGGTGAAGATGTGGTATCCAAGGACGTATGTCCTGCTGCATTGGGTACGAAAGATCAGCAACCAGCTGCTTTCAGCCCACGTACAAACTTGTTCTATGTTCCAACCAACCACGTATGTATGACCTATGAGCCAGTCAGCTATGCTGCTGGTGGTAACCAGTATGTTGCTGGTCAGCCATACGTTAACGCAAACCTGACAATGTACCCTGCCGGAGCCGTTATGAAAGACGGTACTGACAACATGGGTAACTTCATTGCCTGGGATGCTAGCGCAGGTAAGATCAAATGGTCTATTCCTGAGCAGTGGTCGGTTTGGAGTGGCGCGCTGGCAACAGCTGGTGACGTCGTTTTCTACGGTACTCTCGAAGGTTATGCTAAAGCAATTGACGCGAAAAGCGGTAAGTTGCTTTGGAAGTTCAAAACACCTTCCGGAATTATCGGAAACTTCAATACCTGGCAGCATAAAGGTAAGCAATATGTCGGCATCCTCTCCGGAATCGGTGGTTGGGCTGGCGCTGTTGTTGCTATACCTGGCTTAGCCGCGGCACCGGATACTGCAGCTCTTGGTGCAGTTGGTGGTTATCGCGACCTACTCAACTCAGCTCGTAACTCGGGCGTGTTGATGGTATTTAGCCTGCCGTAAGCTGACTTTAAGTCACGCTTAAAAGTAGTATGAATCCCCGGTATCGAAAGGTACCGGGGATTTTTGTTTTATCGAAGTAAGAAATAAAGCCGGTGTGAAACTTGTTTTTTATTCCAAGGTCACATCATTATGAATGTTTGAAGAACATATCTATAGTGATGTGCAAAGAGTTATTTTATCCTTTAAAATATCGGCGCCCTTGACCCGATATAAAAAAATATTTTTTGGTGGTTCGCCATCAACCAACAAATTAAGTAGGAGATAGTTAGCAATGAGTATTAACAGATTCCTTTTTTCAGCAATTACCTTGTTTTCCCTGATAGTATCTACAAGTTCTGTATTTGCCGAAACTCATACCATCAACGCCGAAGCTCGACGTTTCGTTGCGGATATAGCTTATATTCAACCCGGTGATACAGTTGGCTGGATCAACATGACATCACATAACACCGTGTCGATTGATGGCCTGATACCTGAAGGTGCCGAACCCTGGCGCAGTGAATTAGGGCAAAACCTTAAATTGACTCTGGATATAGAAGGTGTCTACGCTTACGTGTGTGAGCCTCATCTTGGATTTGGTATGGTTGGTTTAATTATTGTGGGAGAGCCCACAAACCTGGAAGCTGTGCGCGCGGCTGCATTGGAGTTACAGGGACCATATCGACGAATACTTGGTAAGTTAAAGAAAGTGCAGGGTCCCAAGTAGAAAGATAATTTGCTACAAACTGGAATAACTATGTTTATAAAAAGATCTCTGCTCCTGTCAGGTCTGAGTTTACTTATGCTGCAGGTGAACGCCGCTCCTACCCCTGGTGTTGGCGCACTCAAAGTGTGTGCTGACCCCTATAATCTTCCTTACTCGAATAAAGATGGTGAGGGCTTTGAAAACAAAATCGCCGAATTGTTCGCGGCCGATTTAGGCGTGCCTCTCAAATATGAGTGGTTTCCACAGCGGATGGGTTTCATAAGAAACACTCTAAAAGCAGAAGGCACAGATGGCGGCTTTAAGTGTGATTTAGTCATAGGTGTTCCAGATCGCTTCGAGTTGGCGGCGACGACCAAAGCATACTACGCATCGACCTACGCCTTTGTGTATGCGAAAGGACGCGGTCTTGACGAAATGAAAGAGCCGAAGGATATCAGCAAGATATCAGACGAGGCAAAACAAAAAATTCGAATTGGCGCTTTTGACAGGGGACCAGGCCAACTCTGGCTCTTTAAAAATGGCCTTTTCGCTAGGATGAAGCCCTATATGTCGCAATCCGGAGACGTAAGGGTTAATCCAATTAATATTCTTGATGACATTGTGGCGGACAAAATAGACGCGACTGTTATTTGGGGACCTATTGCGGGTTTCTATGCGAAAAACAGTGAAGCGGATCTGGAAGTCATTCCTTTGCCTAGCGGTAAAGATAACCCGGAAATGAAATTCGATTACAACATGTCAATGGCTGTCCGATATGGAGAAAACAAATGGAAGGGTGCAGTTAACGAACTGATTAACAGGAACAAGGATAAGATTAAAGCTATTCTGGATGACTACGGTATCCCGGTCGTTCCCGTTAAACAAAGTGCAGAAGATAATGATTAGAATAAGAAGAATGAATAAATTGGAAAAAAGAAGATTACTACCTGCAGTTGTCGTGAGCTGCTGTTTTATGCTTGTTACGGGAAATTCAGCACTGGCGGTTTCAGATGTTGATAAGGTAAAGGAAGAAATTGAACCGAATATTGGCAGGATGGGAGACTCGGTGATTGTCGATGCAGAAAAGTTTGACTTTTCTGATGCAGAGCGAAAACTGTGGCTTAATGATCATCTGGGGAATGTCGAAAAACCTGCACGCTTATACTACGAGTTTGTGAAAAGCGGAACTTATGAAGAAGGTTTTTCAGATGCCGTATATCTGGATATTCTCGAAATCAATGATGACGGCAGTAAAAATGCTCTGTTGGAGTTTTTTACTGCAGACAGACAACAGGCGGCCAATAAAGATAATTTATCTAACATTACCGGCAACCCGATAATAGGGATTTATATGCAGGGTGATGTTGTCGAAATGAACAGATTAACAGATGGCCATTGGCGTTATTTTCATAAACGCATAAAAATTGCCATATCAGAAAGTGCCAAAATTGATGACATAAGTTTTGATTTTGCAGGAAAAAAAGTTGCTGGAGAAAAGATTACCATCACGCCGTACGTTAATGATCCACGTCGAAAACAATTCGAGCAATTTGCAGATAAACGTTATGAATTTATTTTTTCCAAACAGGTGCCAGGTAGCTTGTATCAGATAAAAACAATCATTCCGGATAAAAGCGGTGCTGACAAAGAAGCTCTGATAGAAGAAATTCTCACTTTGAAAAACGCGTCTTTTTCCGGTTAACGCTTTTCCAGGGGATTGTGATTTGGGGATGTTCCGCCTTCAGTCAGCTGGTGACACATTAACAGCGCAGTATTTAAATTCGGGTATTTTGCCAAAAGGATCAAGAGCGTCATTTGTTATCAGGTTTGCTGCAGCCTCTCGAAAGGCGAATGACATCATTATTACTCCTTCTTGTATATTCGAATCTGCACGAGCCTGAGCCTCAAGCTGCCCTCGTCTCGACTCAACTTTAATCCTTGCTGAATCATTGATTTCAAGTTTGTCTAATAAAGTCGGGTTAATAAAAACTGTTGGGATTGGTTCCAGTTCATCAAGAACCCGGGAGTGTCGCGTCATCGTACCAGTATGCCAATGTTCGAGTTGACGGCCAGTTATAAAAACAACCGGATAGTTTTCGTCCGGTAGCTCATCTGGCACGATACGTTCGGCAGGTACAAACCTTCCCAGACCATCGTCCGTCGGGAAAATCCCGTTTTCGAATATAACCGCCTGACCAGAATCCTGCTCATTGATGAGTGGGTATGTCAGTGAATCTTCTTCTTGCAGACGATGCCAGGTGATTCCACCCATACTCGGCGTGGCTACACGAATTTCTTCAAAAACGTCTTCGGCTTTCTCATAAGTCCAGTCAAGACCAAGTCTCGCTGCCAGTTCACAGATGATCCAGAGATCCTGTCTGGCTTCTCCTGGCGAATCTATCGCTTTTCTCGCAAGCTGAACACGTCGATCGGTATTAGTGAAAGTTCCGTCTTTTTCAGCAAAGGCGGATGCAGGAAGAATTACATCGGCATAGCTACAGGTTTCTGTAAAAAATATATCCTGCACGACCAAATGCTCCAGTTTCGACAAGGCATCACGAGCATGTGTCAAATTTGGATCTGACATGGCCGGGTTTTCACCCATTATGTACATACCATGCAACTCATCGTCATGAATTGCATGCATAATCTCTACGACGGTCAATCCAGGTCTTGAGTCCAGTGAGGTTCGCCAAAGAGCCTCAAATTTTTCCTGGGCGAGTTTATTGTTAACTGGTTGATAGTCAGGATACATCATCGGGATTAAACCAACATCTGAAGCACCCTGAACATTATTCTGTCCTCTGAGAGGGTGTAAGCCAGTACCCGGACGTCCAATCTGGCCAGTCAATAACGCGAGAGAAATTAAACAGCGGGCGTTATCAGTGCCATGTATATGCTGAGATATACCCATTCCCCAGAAAATAATGGCTGTTTTGGCAGTTGCATACAGGCGAGCAACCTCTTTTATCGTCTCTGGTTCTATTCCGCAGATCGGGGAGACTTTTTCTGGACTATAGCTCTCAAGGTTTGTGGCGAACGCTTCGTATCCTTCAGTATGCTCAGCAATAAAGGCTTTGTCTTGCAGACCTTCAGAAACGATCGTGTGCATGATAGCATTGAGTAAGAGCACATCAGTGGATGGGCGAAGCTGTAAAAAATGTGAAGCGTGTTTGATCAGCTCTGAGCCGTAGGGTTCAATAACTATTAATTTACTACCGCGCTCTGCCGCATTTTTCATGAAGGTCGCAGCAACGGGGTGATTTGAATTAGGGCGAGCGCCAATAACAATCATCACTTCTGCCATTGTGCCATCTTCTACCTGATTGGATACCGCACCAGAGCCAATTGTTTCGAGCAGTGCGGCGACAGAGGAGGCGTGACAAAGGCGAGTACAGTGATCGACATTGTTACTCTGAAAACCAGTACGAACCAGTTTTTGGAACAAATAGGCTTCTTCATTGCTGCCCTTGGCACTCCCGAAGCCAGCTAACGTGTGAGAACCACGAGTATCTCGAATTTCCTGCAAACCTCTGGCAGCCAAATCAAGAGCTTCTTCCCAACTGGCTTCACGAAAATACTTGTCAATATCCTGCTTATCAATCAAATCAGAGGTCTTCGGAGCATCTTTACGCCTTATGAGAGGTCTGGTTAAACGATCGGGATGATGAATATAATCGAAACCAAACCGACCTTTGACACAAAGACGACTTTGATTGGCAGGACCATTTCGTCCATCGACAGAACGTATTTTTTTGTCCTTTATATTGAATGTAAGAAGACAACCAACGCCACAATAAGGACAAACTGAATCGACTTTTTTATCCGGCTTTTCCAAAGCAGCATTATTGGCAGGCATTAAAGCTCCTGTCGGACAAGCTTGAACACATTCCCCGCATGCGACGCAAGTGCTGTCACCCATAGGGGTATCTATATCAAACACAATTTTTGCTTCCCCACCCCGAAAGGCAAACCCTATAACATCATTCACCTGTTCCTCCCTGCAGGCACGTACACAACGAGTGCACTGAATGCAGGCATCAAGGTTGACCGCCATGGCAGGGTGACTGATGTCCGCGGCGGGTTGCACTCGTCTTTCAAAACGTGGTTGATCGATATCCATCTGGTCTACCCAGAAAGCGAGTTCAGAATCATGGGAATATGGTGAGACACCTTGCTCAGGCATATCGCTTAAGAGCAGTTCCAATACCAGCTTCTGTGATGTTCTGGCTTTGTCATTGTCACTTTGCACGTTCATGCCTTCAGCTGGTCTTCTGCAACACGAGGGTGCAAGAGCGCGTTCCCCCACTATTTCAACGACACAGGCCCGGCAATTACCATCTGCCCGGTAATTGTCTTTGTAGCAAAGGTGAGGGATATCAACTTTGTTTCTCCTGGCAACCTGTAGAATGGTTTCTTCACCATATGCTTCTACAGTTTCACCATTAAGAGTAAAGGATGTTACTGTTTCATCAACAAAATCTGGCCTCGCTGACATTTATTCAAACTCCTCTGGGAAATATTTTATAGCGTTACGCATGGGGTTGGGGGCCGCCTGACCAAGCCCACAAATAGAAGCATCTTCCATGACAGTCGCCAATTCTTCCAATAATGGAACATCCCAGTTTTTCTTGCGCATGAGTATTGAAGCTTTTCCTGTGCCTACACGACAGGGAGTGCACTGGCCACATGACTCGTGTTCAAAAAAACGCATTGCATTCAAGGCCATGTCTCTAGCATTGTCATGTTCCGACATTACAATGATTGCGGCAGAGCCGATAAAACTTCCATGTTCCTGAAGAGTGTCAAAATCGAGGGGAATATCCCCAAGTCTCGCAGGTAGCATTCCTCCTGAAGCGCCCCCGGGGAAGTAAGCATAGAATTTATGTCCATCAAGCATACCCTCGCAATACTCATCAATCAGTTCATGAACCGTAATCCCGGCCGGTGCTAGATGAACTCCGGGCTTTTTAACCCGGCCGCTGACTGAAAAAGAACGCAGGCCTTTACGACCGTTTCGGCCATGTCCGGTAAACCATTCAGAGCCTTTCTCGAGTATGTCTCTTATCCAGTGAAGAGACTCCATATTATGTTCAAGCGTTGGTCGTCCAAATAAACCGACTTCAGCAACGTAAGGAGGACGCAGGCGGGGCATACCGCGTTTACCTTCAATGGATTCGATCATTGCGGATTCTTCACCACAGATGTAGGCACCTGCGCCACGTCGAATATGAATTTCAGGTAAATTGAATTCCGGGATTTTTTCTAACTCAGCTATTTCTTTTTGTAATATCTGTAGACATGCCGGATATTCATCGCGTAAATAAATATATATGTCATCAGCTTCAATAGCCCAGTGGGCAATTAATGCGCCTTCTATGAAGCGATGAGGGTCAGTTTCCAGATAATGACGATCCTTAAAAGTTCCGGGTTCACCTTCATCAATATTGATAGCGATAAGTTTCGGCGCTGCCTGTGATTTTAATATTCGCCATTTTCTCCCTACAGGAAAGCCTGCGCCACCCAGACCACGTAAATTAGAATTTTCCAAAATACTAATAACATTATCGGCCTCCCATTTTCCGTTCAGACAACTCTGATAGCTTTTGTAGCCACCTCCCTTTCTATATTCATCAACACCAATATATTTCCCAACTTTGATCCTTGTATCGTTTTGTTTAAGCAAGGAGTTGACCTTCTCTGCATCCGCTTTTGCGACAGGCTTAGTCCCCACAACCGCAATTGGAGCGTCCTGACAACGACCAACACAAGGCACAGCTTGAATACGGACACCTTCGAGATTCATTTTCTGCAAATTATTCAGTAATTCTTTAGCGCCGAACATTTCGCAGGTTAGTGATTCACAAACCCTTACTGTAAGCGGGGCAGGTTTTGTCTCACCTTCCAGCACTACGTCAAAATGATGATAAAAGGTCGCGACTTCATATACTTCGGCGCTTGGTACTTTTAACTCATGGGCAAGAGCCTGGACATGTTTATCTGAAATACAATGGTAATGGTCCTGAATTTTATGCAAATATTCAATTAGAAGATCTCGGCGCCTTGGCATGTCCGCAATCAGATCGCAGACTTCCTGAATCGATTTCTTATCGTGCAGTCGATGGTTATTACGGCTTTTACTTTGAATTTTATTTTTCATCTGCGATTTCTGGCATTTTTCAATATCAATATTTCACCCATTCCGTCAGTGGACGTGTCACCAGCAAAACGAAGTGCTTCAGGACCAAAGTCACTGAATACTTTAAATTGCTCACATGATAGAGCAAGTTGCTTAAATAATAATCTCAGGAATTCTATCTTCAACAAACCACAATCGCGAAAAGTGGCCATAAGATGTATTGGCTTCTTGCCAAGTACCAAAGTTCCCCGTTTCATATTGAAGCCCAGATAAGCACCTGTTTTCCCGAGAATGATAATAGTGCCTGCAAGCATATTGCTGGCACAATACTCACCACTATTGCCAAATACGACAATCATTCCGCGGCGCATTCGATCACCTATTCGGCTGCCTGCATTACCATGAACAATTATCGTACCTTCATTCATTCCTGTGATATTACCGACTGTGGCGGCGCCGAGAAAATCACCAGTATCCCCATGGACTTCGATTTTTCCACCAGTCATTCCTGCCCCGGCGAAATTTTCACAGTTGCCCTTAACTTCAATATATCCACCTTTCATGTTCTGCCCCAGATAATCACCAGCATTACCTGAAATCTCAATACTACCCTGAGTCATATTCTCACCAATACGAATGAGCTTGTTCTCGCAATTAGAAAATACTATTTTTTGGCTATCGGAACCGGAAATCGAGAATAAACTGGCAACTGTTACCGTAGAACGGCCAAGTTTTAGCTTCATGGCAGCAATCTGTTTTTTGGATTTTCCCTTGAGATTATCAGGAGTCAAGGATGAAATGTTTAACTCATACTTGAGAGAAGCTTGAAGTGTGAAACGAAGTGGCCTCACGAGAGTATGTCCCATAATTTAAAATGGTGTGGTCCGAGTTTGCCTCCATAGTTCCCAGCACTGATTCGATATATACCTTTTTTTCGACCGAATTTGCAAACAGCATGGATACCATCATGCATGGCCTTGTTTATTGCCTCCTCATTCAGCCCATCTATGACAATCTCCAGCACTGAACCGGTTTCATCATCTAGTTCGGTATCTACCTGTCCTTTTAAAGTGGGGCAAAAAACTTCGTTGGTGGATGCAGGCATAAATTTATATTTGGAACCAATTTTTGACCCAGAACCAACAATTCCACCCGGGAAAGTAGTCACAGCACCGTGAACTTTTCTTATAGCCGCTACAGCCTTCTCACAGGCTGTTAAGCCATGACGGGAGGTTTTGGCCAGCACCATGAAATTACCGCCTCCGATTGCCGGCACGATACCAGTGGTTTCTTCACAGACGAATTCTCCATGCATAACGGGTATTCTCCAATAGCGGATACCGTCAATTTTCTTTGAAATCTGATAACCATCGCCAAAATAGCGAAGACTTCTACCCAAGGGAATCATTTTGTCGCTGTGACTTCCTGAGAAGCATGCACTCGTTGCAGTAGTCATCACGGACTGTCCAACTCGTTTTGTTAATTGGTCTTGTAGTGCCGATTTAGACATAGCAAAAATTATTACAGCTATCCCGGGTCGTCCATCGGGTGTTTCATCTGGGGAAAGTTCTCTTTCTATATCCGCTTCACATCCACAGGCAATAACTGATGAAGCAAAACCGGTAAGCGAGTTTGCCGCACGGTAAGCCCACTTGAGTGTCATTGCCGTAATGATCAAGCGGGTAGCCTTCATTGGAAAAGCTTCAGCAAAGGTGTTATCGATTTTTACTCCGTTTATTTCCATTGATCTCTATCGAGTAGTGCAGGGATGAGTACTCATTGATTTATTTGAATAACTCTCAAGTTCGTCGTCGCTGATCTTGTAATTTCCCATTTTCACCGTGTGGAAACGGTCAAAATATTTTTTCAAATGTTTTTCAATGCCTTTATCGAATTCCGGTTTCACTACATGAGTATTGCCTGCTTGAGTTTTTGTTACTTTCCCTTTTTCAACAACGATATTACCATTCTTGAATACGTAATCTGGTTTGGAGAACATTGTTTCCTTGTTTTCATGATCGCTGTATACAGTAATATCAGCAGTTGCTGATTCTCCAAGGTGCCCCCGGTCAGATAGACCTAAACTCAAGGCAGGTGCGGCTCTGGTCATAATCGCTATTTCGTAGAGAGAGTACTCTCTGTCTATTGAACCCAATACTGATGCGGACTGGGCACTCTTGTTTATGCCATGTAACATGTCGTTCCGGAACGATTTGTCCATCAAGAGACGAATCAAGTGGGGATACATTGTGAACGGTGCACCATTAGGGTGATCCGTTGTTAGAAAAACTCTCCACGGATCTTTTGCCAATAAAAATATTTCCAGACCAATACACCACTGAAGTGCATTCACAAAATTCTTGTCACGATAGCGAAAGGGGACAACACCGCACCCGGCATCACATTCAATATCCATGCATACCCACTTATTCGGATGAGCGTGTGAACTGCCAGAATGTTGTTTCATTGAATCGCCTGAGGCAGTTATGGTCTGACCAAACATAATTTGCCCTACATCAAGTGAAATATTTTCATTGTCGTTCAGTGCTTCCGCAATATGAGCTGCCCCGGAAGAAAACTTTTTATCTCCCTCTGTTCCATAGCTGTGAAACTGAACATGAGTCAAATGAATTGGCAAGCCTTCCATTGCATCGATTGTATTCAAAGTAGTAGAAATATTACCGGGCACTCCTAGGTTACAGCCGTGTACATGGAGGGGGTGAGGCACCCCAAGTTCATATAAAGACGTTGCCAGTACTTTTAGTATTTTTCGCGGAGATAAATTATAAAAAGAGTTTTTATCGTCAAGATCCAGGGCACGCTGATTAAATTTAAACGCATTAATGCCGCCGGGGTTGACTATTTTTACTGCCATCGCCTGCGAGGCGTGCATGGTCCAGGCGACATAATCATTGATCAGTTTCTGGTTTTTCTTGAGGCAATCATCTGCAGAAGAAAATCATCATTACCCAGTAAGCTGTATGCACCAGTATCGATAATCGGTGTGTCAGCCATTTCCATATGGGCCTGACGAGCGTTGATCGGTAACATAGCCGGTTCAAAACAACTGGTGTATCCCATTTCTGCGTAACGATAACCAGTGCTATGAGTAGTAGGTGTGAAGTAGGTGTGAAGTAACCACTTCCGGAACGCTTTATTTTCGCAGAGTTATCCGTGTTCTCTATATGATCCTCAGGAACCAGCATTCTGGCGATATTAATTTTGCCACCACCGATATGCGTGTTAATATCAATACCACCGGCCATGACTATCTTGTTGTTTATGTCAATCGTACTATCAATTTTACTTTGCGCTGGTGGCTTACGAACTATTTTTCCGTCTCTAATATAGATATCCTTTTTCTTGCCATTAACTCCACGAGCCGGGTCAAAAATTATTCCACCTTTTAGTCTGGTTAACATGATATCAGGCCAATTCTCTTAATTTATCCAGTATATGCGCTGCGCTCAAGTGTTCACTCTCTCTAAGTTTTCTCAATGGCAAGCTGAGCACACCATCCATCCTCATCAAATTCCCCTTATGCTCTAATCCGGGAGTAGCAATGGGAATATAAACGTCTATGTTCTCAGATATTTTTCGCGTCGCACGGGATATCATTATTCTAGGTATCTTTGTCCTGGGAACACTAAGAGATGTATCAAAGTTATTAAGCCACAATAGTGAATCTACGTGAGCCCGATTCAACAAATTTTTTGTAGAATAGGCAAACATGTCATGAACCGGGCGCTTTTCACTAAAGTTGACACGAAGTGGAAAGCCACTTTGCCAGGTACATACACTGTTGAATGTAGTGCCTCCGTCACTGCCACCAAGAGAGAGACCAGCAAAACGTTGTTTCTGATTTAGTTCTCTTAGTAAATCAGAAATTATCTGAACACTTAACTCACCATCTGTTGAGGAAAACTCAGCGGGATCCCAAATTAAAACCCCATAGTTGGCTGCTCTGATAAGATCTACAAGCTTTCGCAATCGGGTTAAAGTCTGGCTGTCGATCAAATTTTCTTCAATTTTAGTTCCTTTAAGTAGCGCACGTAAAATTGAAAGAGTTTCGTTAATACTCTCTCTGTTAGGTTTGATTAATGTTGGTTTGTTACCGTTCGGGTTTTTTCCCTGCTCTATATCCAGATCATCACCAATATATGTAATATGCCTTTTGTTTTTCTTCAGACCGGCAAGTGAGGGCTGGTCCCATACGAGACGCTCAAAAAAGCGGGGATAACGAGATGAAGCATCGGTGCCAATGAAAATCAGCAAGTCGGCGCGATTTTTGATTTCTGTCAGTGTAGTTGTTATCCAGCCCTTGTTTTGAAGAATACGAAGATTACTGACCATTGAGTCACCGTGAAGATGATCTACGATTGCACCGGATTTATCCGCTAATGCCATCAGTGATCTGCAGCCATTTACATCACTTGCACTACCCGTAAATAGAGGCTGGTTTGAATTTTTCAGGATTGACGCTGCTTTTGCGAGTGCCTTATCCAGAGTCGTTTTTTCTCCAAAGATCATTGGAGTTGAGAGAATTCCAGGTTTTTCATACTGGCTGGTAGCTATAGAACAGGCATTTTTTTCGACAATCAACTTTCCTGCAGAATTCCGTACCTCCAGATCATCACAATGCAGACTGCAAAATGGACAGGCAAGGTCTTTGTATAGATGAGTTTGATTTTTAGTAGACATTTCCTAATACGAATCCGAACCGGAATAAGGCGGGTTAGTTATGGCGAATTCCTGGTAATACAGTTGAACATCAGACTAGACATGTCTGAGAACACGGTCAGATGAGTTCGAGCATTTCCCTGATGTAGGTAAATTTCTCTCTGGGCTTTTCTTTTGGCTGGCCTCGATCAATTTCGCTTTGATCGATTTTTTTCCATTCTTCAAAACTAACATAGCGGACGTTCCTGGATAGTAGTAAATTGCACACCCCATCGGCGCCGCTTTTATCTATCTCAGCATCCAGTGTTTTCAAGTCTTCCATAAGGGATTGAACTGTGGCCACACTGTCTGCTCGATTGGTGCCAATGATACCAGTCGGCCCCCGTTTTATCCATCCCGTGACATACAATCCAGTCAAGTGCTCGCCGTTTTCGACAATACGACCTTCAATATTAGGAATAAGTCCTTTGTTGTTATCGAAGGGCAGACCAGGCATAGCAACACCGCGATATCCAATACTTCGAAATAAGAGTCCCGCATTTAACTCAAAAGTGTCGCCAGTTCCTCGGGCGGACTGACTAAGAGCCTCGCCGGAGAGTGCATTTCGTTCAAATTCAATTCTCTCAAGACGCTCGGAACCGAGTAGTTTGCTAGGGCTTTTCAAGAAGGTGAATTGACAGGAACGAGCTTTACTCGGGCCTTGTATGTCAGCAAGTTTGCTCAGCTGCTGATAAATTTTTCGTTGACCAGAATTACTCTTATCCTCCAATTCGGCTCCACTCTCAGGGTTCAGTATCAATTCCGCCGGATCTATAATGGTCTGACACAATTCAAGGTTTTCAAATTCGCGTAATTCTTTCGGTGTAAATTTCACCTGAGCAGGGCCGCGTCGCCCTACAACATGTATCTCTTTGATTTTACTTTCGGAGAGGACATCCAGGGCATGTTCAGCGATATCAGTATGGCGTAATTCATCGACTGATTTAGACAGGATACGGGCAACATCAGCGGCAACATTACCTTGTCCGATAATTACTGCGGTATGATGAGATAAGTCAAAAGTCGTTTCGCGATAGTCAGGATGTCCGTTATACCAGCCGACAAACTCGGTTGCGGTGTGACTCCCAGGTAAATCTTCGCCTGGAATTCCCAGTTTACGATCCGATTCGGCACCATTTGCAAATATGACAAAATGATGAGTATCTAGCAGTTCTGCTACGCTGATATCTTTACCGACAGTAACATTGGCAAGTAAGCGGAAGTTTTCATCCTCAGCTATTTTGGCATAGACCTGAATAGCCTGTTTAAGTTTAGGGTGGTCTGGTGCAACACCACTTCGAACTAGCCCATAGGGAGAAGGCAATCTTTCCAGCATGGTTACTTTTACAGCCAGATCAGACTTCAGCAATGCTTCACAGGCATAAAAGCCGCTTGGCCCACTACCCACTATAGCGACAAGTAAGGGATTATTCTCGGTGGCGAGTTCGGACATTTTTTCTTTAAATCTAATTAGTCAGGAATTAAGTACAGATTATACAAGGCTATTCTAGCGAATCTCAAAACCCTAACGCTGTTTTCCTTTCATCAGCTCCCGGCAGTGGATCCATTTGCTCTTCACATACTGGCAATTGAGCAGCTTTTTCAGCATTGATAGCAATCCATTTTTCTTTATCTTCGGGTAAATCATCAACTTCAAAAATTGCTTCAACAGGGCACTCCGGGATACAGGCGCTACAATCTATACACACATCAGGATCGATATACAGCATTTCATCATCAAAATGAAAGCATTCGACGGGGCAAACAGTGACGCAATCCGTGAAACGGCACTTCTGACAGTTGTCTGTGACTATGGTTGTCATTTTTCTCTCTTACTCCTAACAGGATTATAATTATTTAAACGAGACACGTACTTGGGCTTAAAAATCATGTGCCAGTATTTCGCCACGATTCATCTCTATCGCGTCGCCACACCAGCGATGGTAGAAGCCGAACAATTGTTCATCTGAAACGCTAAAGCCAAGCTCCTGTAAATATATCAGGTACATGCGTAAGTAAGCCGGCTGGTAACGACAGGAATAAGAAAATGTTGGTAGCATAGATGTTTTGCTCATCGTTACCAGAGTGCCGCGTTTCATGCCAGCACCGATTCGAATCCCGGTTTCTCCCAGCAAGAATATGCTGCCGGCCAGCATATTCACACCGGCGAAATCGCCGGATTTTCCACCAATCACAATTATGCCGTTTCGCATTGCATGGCCGGCTTCGTTTTTTGCATCGCCATGAACAAGAATTTCGCCTCCTGACATGCCAATGGGACTTCCTCTGTAGGCACTACCGACAAGATGACCAGCGTTGCCTTTTATTTCAACAGAACCACCCTGCATTTCAGGTGCGACCCAGTCACCGGCATCACCTTCTACAAGGATCTTGCCGCCAGTCATTCCAGCGCCAAGATGAGAGCCGACATTACCACTAATAGTCAACTTACCGGATGCCATTGCAGCACCAAGATGTTTTACTTTGCTTAAATCGCCCTCAATGCTAATTGAATCATCGGGACTACCTTTAACGGTAAAAAAATCAGCAACTGAAACCTGACGGTTTCCATGTTCCACTGGCAGCTTTTCGATTTCGGAGCCAGTCAAACCAATTAATTTGTCAGTGCATAAGACCTCTGCTTCGAGAGGGACTTCAGGGGAGGTGTGCAGTGTTAGATTAATACTCATGCCTGCTAACTATCCAGAAGATCTTGCAGATTAATTTTGAATTGGCCAAGATTACCACCATAATTACCGGCAGATATTCGCCGGATCCCCGGCTTCGCCGCTGCGTAAATACCAGCCTTCATAGCCTGCTCTACCGAAGATTCGTCAAGACCGTCAATCACGATTTCAAGAACACAGTTTATACCTTCGTCGAGCAGAGAGTCATCCTGAAGTCCACGAAGAGTAGGGCAGAATTTTTCGTTTGTAGAAGCCATAAGACTTTTGTAGCGAGAGCCGACTTTACTACCGCTGCGTACAACGCCATCGGGGAAGGGCAGGATAACACCTTCTATTTTTCGCATTTCCTTTGTTGCAGCATTCGCCGCCCGCAAAGTGGATTTACTGTCTTTGCCTAGAATAATTATATTGCCACCGCCAACAGCCTCTTGTACGCCGAAACGCTCATCGACAAGAAACTCACCATCCATCACGGGAATTCTCCAGAGTCTGTTATCTCTGAGTTTTTTGCTTATCTGAAAACCGTCACCGAAGTATCGCAATTGCCCGCCAACGACTACTGTTTCATCTGACTCAAGCCCTGAATAGCAGGCGGTTGTCGGGCATGTCATTACACATTGGCCAACACGTTCCACCAGTCTTTTTCCTAGTCCATTAACATCCATTGCAAACAATAATACGCTTACACCAGGTCTACGATCAGGGGTATCCTCCGCAACCAGTTCAGCTTCAATACCAGCTTCACATTTACAACCAATTACGGATGTCGCAAATCCGGTCATTGATGTTGCAGCAGCCATAGCCCATTGTTTTGTCTCTGCTGTAATTACAATTCGCGCTGCCCACATTTTAAAGGCTTCAGCGAAAGTGTCGTCAATATGAGTTGATTTGATTTTCATTATTAACTTGAAAATATAACCGACTAGTTTCTGACCGGGATAATTTCATGGTCGTGCAGATAACTGTCATCGACCGCGTAATTATCAAATTCAATTGAATAGTAATCTTCGAAAAAAGGTCTGACAGTATCAACTATCGTCTCATCGTAAGCCGGTGCTACGTGTAACAGGCGGCCATCGTGGTCCTGACAAAATTCGTGATTTGATATTATCGGCGTGCCTGATTTGAAAACATAACGGGGAGCGTTAAACATGATTTCTTTATCGGCCTGATCATCATAGATAGTGATGTCGGCATCTGCGCCGGGACCAAGATGCCCCTTGTTATTGAGACCGAGACATTTAGCAGGGCCGGCACGAGTAATAATAGCAATTTCGTTCAGAGTGTATTCACGCTCAAGATCAGGCAACAAGGTCTTGTTAACAGCTTTCTGATTGGCTCTGGATAGTTCCTCCTTGCGAAAACTACTGTCCATAAGAAGTTTTATTAATTTGGGGTAATTCATGAAAGAGCCACCATTCGGGTGGTCAGTTGACAAAATAATTCGCCACGGGTCTTCAGAAAGTAAAAACAGCTCCAGACCAATTGCCCATTGCAAAGCATGAACGTAAACATGCTCCTGATAACTGAAAGGGACAATGCCGCAGCCGCTTTCACACTCTGTATCTGCGTTTACCCATTTACCTTTGGCAATGCCTCTTAGCATGTAGGCCAATGGTGCGTCGGCTGTCATGATGGTTGATTTTCCAAACATCACCTGACCAACGTCACAACTTATGTTGGGATGTTTATTTATATAATCTGCTATTTCACGTGCAGCTGATGTGGGGTTTTTGCCTAGTTCACCCGCATAGCTGTGAAACTGTATATGAGCGAGATGTGCGCGACGGTCACCAGCAGTGCGCATGGTTTCCAATGTGGTCTTATAATTTCCGCTATGGCCAAGGTTATTACAATGGATATGCGGAGGATGTGGCAGGCCCAATTCGTTAACGGCTTCGATGAAAGCCTCGATAATTTGTCGAGGACTGATGTCATTGGAATTCGGCTTCTCATCAATATCCGAGACATTTGAATTCTTTTTTCCTTTCCATGGCTCATCGCCGCCTGGATTAACCAGTTTTGTTGTGAACGCTTTTGTTGAGTTTATCCACCAGGCGATTGCGTGTTTGAATTCTTCTTTACGTCCTTCTTTCAGTAGTTGCTGGAGGAATATATTATTGCCGAGCAGTACATAAAAACCCTTATCAATTACCGGAGTATCGTGCAACTCTTCAAGTGTGTGTCGGGCGCCTATAGGGGTGACTGCGGCTTCCATTGCCGTTGTATAACCAAGCGTCGCGTATCGGTATCCGGTAGCAAAAGTCGAGGGCACAGTACCACCACTGCCGGAACGAGTGAATGGGGTTCCGGGATGAGGATCGTGACGGTGATCTTCCGGTTGTAGTTTACGTGCCAGATTTACCTTTGGGCCAGCTATATGGCAATGGATATCGACACCACCGGGCATAATTACCATTCCGGCGGCGTCAATTCTTGTGGCATCATCACCGACTGACTCGACAATTTTCCCATCTTTTATGCAGATGTCCTTTATCTCACCATCGACCTTATTGATTGGATCGTAGACTTTGCCATTCAAAATTCGAGTACTGGTAGACATGAGGTGGTTTTTACCAATTAAATTGTTATGTTCGTAAGCGAAGTAATCTAATTCTATTTAACTGGAGAGGCTGCACGTGTCACTCCAGCTCCAGCGCCTTTGGCTTTGCTCTTGCCGATAACGATTTCCTGTACCCGTTTTCGCAACGGAGTAAGAATATCTTCATCCGAAGGGAATGGAGATTCAAAAGCCGGTCTTAAAGTTATTGGTACATCGTCCATTCGATATACCGTGCCACCAGTATTAATGCCATAGGTAGATGTTCGAAAAGCAACATGAGCCAATTTACTTGTTGCCGTTTCTTTTGTATCAAAGCTCACTACCGGAATACTACCTAAATGATTGATCGCGGCCTGAGGAAAATTCGCTGCTGGGTCACTGGCGATTATGAGGGCCGCGTCTGCGTCACATCTGGACAGCGTATCAACGGTGGTAAATTCGCCCGGATTAAAGCGGGGATATCCCTTACTGAAATTGACTCCGAAGGGATAGCCGGTTTGCCAGGAGACCACATTATCGGCGCCCGTTACATTTCCATGCCCGCGCACTGGTTTCGCAACAAAATGGGTGAATTCATTTAAATCTGCCGCCAGAGCCATTATTGCTCCGGAATTAAAGTGTCTGCCTCTGGTCATGGTCAGACCCATCCCCATGAATAGCACACCGTAATTACAGTTTTTCATTCTTTGGACCAGATCTTCCAGAACTTCCAGAGAAACACCGGTTTCATTTTCTATGGACGAATCAACTTTATGGCCTTTGACCAGAGCGCGCATGGCCCAGGCTAACTCAAAATCTTTTCCGGGTTTAACTTGAAGAAAAATATCAGCAACCGGTGTGCTGGGTGTTTTTCTTACGTCTACAAGAACAACTGTGCGGTCTTTTTTGCCGTTTGGTGTGAACATTCCCTTGGGTGTGACGGTGTATCGGGTGAAATGCCGAGGATGTGATTCTGCCGGATTACCACCCCAGTACATGATAAAATCAGCGCGATTCTTAACTTCGCCAAGTGTCATGGTGCTTTCCCCTACGCCTTGAAATGCGAGGCCGGAAGGCCCGTGGCAGACAGAGGTTGTCGTATCGATGCTACCGCGGATAAAATCGGTGATGGCAACTGCCTGACGCTGAGCCTCACAGGTGGTGTCGCTTAATCCATAAGTAATGGGAAACTTTGCACTGGTTAATACCTGAGCCGCTTCCTCAATAGCTTCCTCGAGAGTAACCTCTTTGCCATCAATCATTGCGGCTGGACCATCCTGGATAGTGTGCTCTGCAAACCAGGCTCGTCCCAGTACACAGGCATTTTTTGCCTTGGTTATCCGCTTGGCATCCAAATCTACAGTTAATTCCATGTCATCGCAGACACAACCGCAAAATGTGCAGGTAGCGTTTTTTACAGTCTTGATGTTATCGCTCATGATTTTCTTTGCCTGTAGTAGCCAGCTTTAATTCTATCATGCCGCTACTTTTTCGACTTCGACTTCAATATTTTTTGAGATGGGCATGCCGCTACCACCGGTATCACTCTCCATTAGTCGACTTGAAGATGGCCCGTAAGCAATAAATATCATTCCTTCAGGGAGATCTTTCGATTTTTTCTTTTTGCAAGAGGCCGTGAATTCACCGATGGAATTGCTGAGACGTACCCGGTCGCCGTCTTCTAGCTGTAGTCGTTGCATATCATCCTCGTTCATTTCAACAGTCGATGTGACTTCAAGATATTCTTCTTTTAATTTGCCCTTGTTCAGGGACGTACCTTGCTTGTTGGAACGGCCGGGTATTAACAGCATGGTTTCAGACATGGGGACTCCGTTGCGGCGCAGCATGAATTGTTAATAAAATAACTGTACTATGGGGAAGATAAAGCCAGCGCCTTCAATCAATTGAACCCGACTACTTAATTATCATTTTAACATGAAGTGGTCAATTATCTTTTTCACAGTTTCGTGGGATGAGAGGGGAGTTAGTTAGAATAATAATGCAGGAACAAAGCAGTGATATAGTAAAAGTCAGCGCTCCAGGACGTCTCCATTTGGGATTTCTGGACCTGCATGGCGGTCTGGACAGACTTTTCGGTAGCCTGGGTGTGGGACTTGCAGATATTTCTACTGACATTGAGGCTCGGCACGCCGAAAAATTACTGGTGTCAGGACCGGGAGCTTCTCGCGCCCACCGTTATGCTGATGAAATGCTCATGCACATGAATATTCAGAGCGGCGTGAGGCTCCATATAAATCGTGCTATACCGGAGCACGCAGGTTTAGGCTCAGGAACGCAAATGGCGCTCGCGGTAGGGGAGGCGATAAATCAGCTGTTCAAGCTAGACCTGTCCCTCGCGTCGATTGCCAGGATACTGGATCGGGGTAATCGTTCGGGTATCGGTATAGGATCTTTTGCGAGTGGTGGATTTATAGTTGATGCAGGGCGAAGTGCTGAAACGGAAGTCCCGCCAGTCATAAGCCGCCTGCATTATCCAGATAGCTGGCGCTTTGTTCTCGTATTGGATCCCAACAAACAGGGTGTACATGGCAAAAAAGAAAGTCAGGCCTTTGTTGAGCTTGAGAAAATGGATGAGTCTCTTTCCGCCCATCTTTGTCGAGTTTTGCTGATGCAATTATTGCCAGCCGTAGTCGAACAGAACTGTTTCAGGTTTGGCGAGGCTGTATCAGAGATTCAGTTGGCAATGGGAGAGTATTTTTCCAGTACTCAATCTGGAATATATACAAGTGCCGATGTCGGTCAGGCCCTTTTTCAATTAAAGGAGCAAGGTGCAAGCGGTATCGGCCAAAGTTCATGGGGACCAACCGGTTTTGCCATATTTGCCAGTGAGACCGATGCCTATCAGGCGGTTAAAAAAGTACGAAAAAACTGGCGTTGGAAATCTGAACTGGAAATTATGATCTGTAGTGCGAAAAACGACAAAGCCGACATAGCCGTTGAGACAGCCGACAATGAAGATAATATTCGAGTGACCAAGGGCGCTTAAGCAAGATTTATTTAACCTCATCAATCCAATTATTGATCAAAACCAGAAGTCACAATCGCTATGAAAGACCCTTATTTGCTGCACATATTTAATCCCACTAAAAATGTCAGCCCTTTTGATGTAAATATGGCTTATGAAGCAGACTTCGATGGGGTCATCCCTTATAGCAATGGACTGTTGATGAAGTTTATGCACTGACACAGGATACTATTTTTTCTCGTGGCGCCACCGGAGTAAAGCGTACGGGCATTTTTATTGGCGGAAGAGAGTTTGGTCTTGCAATTGATATGCTAAATCAGGCGAAAAGCGCAATGGTCCCACCCTTCGAAGTTTCGGTATTCGCCGACCCGAGCGGTGCGATCACGACAGCTGCAGCCGTAGTAGGCTCAATTGAGCAATGCCTGAGGCAGAACTCGAAGGGCGATCTTAAAGGCAAGAAAGTGCATATTTTTGGAGGTACCGGACCGGTTGGGATTTGTGCAGGTATTCTCAGCTTATTGTGTGAGGCAGAAGTCAGTATAACCAGTCATCGTGGCGCTGATGTCGCGCAGAGGATAGCGGATGAATACAATGGTCGTTACGGCGTAAATATGCGCGGAGCGGGCAGTGGTACAGACGAGGATATTATGGAATATCTCTCTGAATCCCATGTCTTCATCGGCGCGGCAAAGGCGGGTATACGTATCCTGACGGCAGCTCAGCTACAGCAGGCAAGCAGTTTGTTGGTAGCTGCTGACGTGAATGCCGTCCCGCCAGCAGGTATCGAAGGTATTGGTGTCAATGATTCTGGCGTTGAACTGGAAACTAATTCCGGGCAGGCGCTTGGAATAGGCGCACTGGCCATCGGTAATCTTAAATATAAAGTGCATTATCAATTGTTCGAAATAATGAAAACAGCAGATAAACCAGTTTATCTGGATCATATAAAAGCATTTGAAACAGCCAGAAAGCTCGCAGCCTATTAGAAAAACCATGAATAACAAAGATATAAGCACACTCCCTAGCTTAAATAAGCTGACAGAAAAACATGTATTCGATATGTTGGAACAGGCTTCGGCACTACGGCTTGGTGTGTCGAAACTGGAAAACCAGACTACTATCATCGATGCGGGCATAGATCGCCCGGGTGGGCTGGAAGCGGGTAGACGAATCGCCGAAATCTGTATGGGAGGAATGGGTAAGGTCAGTCTGAGCGCATCTAATATTAGTGAACTTTGGCCCTGGCAAGTAAATGTGTATTCGGCAAACCCTGTACTGGCCTGTCTGGGCAGCCAGTATGCAGGTTGGAGTCTATCCCACGGTGAGGGCAAACAGGCCTTCAATGCCCTTGGATCAGGACCTGGACGTGCAATGGGTAGCAAAGAAGACCTGTTTGACGAGTTAGCTTATCGGGATCGCCATGAACACGCTTTTCTGGTGATCGAAGTAGACAAAATACCACCGATTGAAATCGCCGACATTATTGCCAGGCGTTGTGATATCGCCCCTGAAAATCTCTATCTGATTTTGACCCCGACCTCAAGCCTCGCCGGCTGTGTTCAAATCGTCGCCAGAGTTCTGGAAACGGCTTTGCACAAGGCTCATGCTCTGGGCTTTGAATTAGAAAGGGTCATCGATGGGGCGGGTTCTGCGCCTCTGTGTCCACCATCGCCTGATTTTTTGAAGGCAATGAGCCGGACTAATGATTCCATTCTTTTTGCCGGCCAGGTACAGCTCTTTGTCCAGGCGGGCGCGTCTGAAGCTGAGGAACTGGCAAACAAATTGCCCAGTAGCGCCTCGGCAGATTACGGGCAACCATTTGGTGAAATTTTTAAATCTGTCGAATATGACTTCTATAAAATTGATCCGATGTTGTTTAGCCCGGCTAGTGTCGCTGTCACATCGCTTGAGAGTGGGGAGACATTCCACGCAGGTAAACTCGATTTAAAGCTTCTGAATAAATCTTTTTCTTAGCGGCATAAAACAGTCAATAGCGCTAATCTGTAGCACTTCCATTCGTGAAACCTCGGCTATCCTGAGAATGACCAAGCGTTCTAATGTTGCACTTCAAGCGATAGTGCATAACAGTTTCATACAAGAAATAGATGCCCTGAAACCTGGGAATGTAAGCAGATATGCCGCCGGTCATGACATGAGCTACCGGGATTTTGAAGCAAGCGCGAATATATGTAGTCCAATACTATGCAGGGATTCACTAGGACTTGGAGAAAGCATCTTTCGTTGCGTGGAGGCGACTAAAAAAGAAGTCGGCTGCAATACAAACCTGGGTATGCTTTTGCTATTCGCCCCTATAATTAAAGCTTATAAAACAAAGAATAAAGGCGAGATTGTAAGGAGTAGCTTAAAGAACGTGCTGGAACATCTTGATCAAAATGACGGCAAAAATGTATATCAGGCCATTCGCCTGGCGCAACCGGGAGGTTTAGGTCGGGTAGAGAAAGAGGATGTCAATTTTAGCCCTAATATCAGCTTGTTAGAAGCCATGGCTTTGGCGGCTGAGCGGGATATGATCGCTCATCAGTATGTGTCCGGCTTTGAAACGGTATTTAATATTGGTCTGGAGAGCTTAGTTGAGTTTGATAAACGCTGGAATAGTGTAGAATGGGCAACCGTAGCATGCTATCTATCGTTGATGGTGAATTTTCCGGATTCTCATATCCGGCGTAAGTTTGGCGAGGATGTAGCCAAACAGATCGTAAACAGGAGCAAAACTGTTTACGAGCGATTTATAAATAATAAGAATCCAGTCGAGGCTAAGCCCGAATTGCTGGAATTTGATAAGGAATTGAAGGACTCAGGCATTAACCCAGGCACTTCTGCTGACCTAACTGCGGCAAGTTTGCTTATTTATGCACTGAGATGACTAGATTAGTTTACAACAATTGTGCAAAACCCGGGTGTACCCGTCTCTACATAGTTGTGTAACAAAAATTGCAAATCAGCAGAGAGATGCTCTGAGGGTTGGCGACTTAAGTGGGCTATTTTCTACATTTAACATAAGCAGGAATAGTAAACATTTTATTTGGAATATTTATTTGGAGGAGACTTTAAAATGGCAGTGATTGATAAAGTATTAGTTGGTGAAGCATTGGTCGGCGACGGAAATGAAGTTGCTCACATTGACCTGATTATGGGGCCAAGAGGAAGTGCTGCAGAGACAGCTTTCTGTAATGCAATAACCAATAACAAAGATGGTTTCAGCACTTTGCTAGCCGTTGTATCACCAAACCTGGCTTGTAAGCCTAACACCATTATGTTCAACAAAGTGACCATTAAAGGTGCAACACAGGCTGTGCAGATGTTTGGACCAGCTCAGCGTGCAGTTTCCATGGCTGTTATGGATTGTGTTGAAGATGGCACTATTCCAGCTGATGAAGCGGATGATATTTTTGTTGCAGTAGGTGTATTTATCCACTGGTTGGCAGAAGATGATGCGAAGATTCAGGATTACAACTATGAAGCGGTTAAGTTGTCAATCAAACGAGCAGTTGCTGGTGAACCTAAAGCATCTGAAGTATTGAGTAAGCGTGGAGCAGCAGATCACCCGTTCCAGGCCCACTCATAAATAAAAAGAGTTGACCCCCGCCAGGTTTTAAAACCAGGCAACAACACAACCCCGGCTAAGGCCGGGGTTTTTTTTGCTTTTCATATTATTTTGGATCATATTTTTCAAGGTCTGAATGACTTATTTTTCCACTATGCAAGGCTGTTGCGAGCAATACACCAGCGACATTTAGATTAAAAAGAGTTTGCAGATCTCCTTCGTTGCGTACGCCACCCGCCACAAAAATCTGTCTATGTTCTGAACGCTTTTTTATTTCCAGAATTTTCTCAAAATCCGGGCCTTTATCAGTGCCAACATGAGAAAGTGACATTACGATGATTTTATCCGGCCACTGCTCATTCCTGTCCAAAAGCTCCTGTTGTCCTATGAACGAATCCTCAAGAAAGTCCAAAGATAATATTGGCATGCTTCGGGCTTTACACCCTGCGAGGTCTTCGCTTGATATTCCGGTTTCAGAACCGAGGATATGTCTGACTCTATTGGTGGGTAGCTCATCAAGATAGCTGTTTTTTCCTGTATCGAGCCAGATTGTCAGGGTTGGGAATCGTTGCAAAATCTCAGAAATTATAGAGGCATTGTCGCCTTGTTCTCTGATAGCATCAAGATCGGCAATGTAACATACACGAAAAGGATAAAGGTTCAGCATTGCTTCGACTACTGTCAAGGGGCAGGAACCCTTACACAAGGGGCTCTGTATATTTTGATAAGAATCACGTTTACCAGCTATGGCATGCACAACCTGTCCCGCACTAAGATCAATAACCGGTATCAGTAACATTTGAGTTGTTGACAATAATTTGAAATGAAAAATATATTTGTTTGTGAGTTTATCACCTGTGGAGGAATGCACAGTGTCGAATTGCCTGTTTCATTGGTGCAAGATGCGGATATCATGGTGCAAGCCTTAATCACAGATTTACAAAGGGTTCCTGACCTTGAGGTCTTCACCTGTCGCGACTCACGATTGAGTCCTATAGTTGAGTCGAGGCAATCAATTAAAGAAAATGACGATGTGCCAGTGATTTGGCAGGCTCTCATGCTTGAGGCAGATCTGATCTGGATTATTGCCCCGGAATCGAATGGAGAATTGTTAAGACTGACTGAAATGGCGAGAACCTGCGGTGGGCTGGTCATTGCTTGCAGTCCAGAGGCTATTCGCCTGGCGTCGAGTAAGATGAACACTTACGAGTTTCTGAGAAGTAAAAACTATATTGTCCCGGAAACACGTTATCTTGGTGAGGCATTAGTGGTCAGCGACACAGGATGGGTGATTAAACCTGATGATGGAGCAGGTAGTGAAGATTGTTATCTGTTTGAAGATGAGCAATCCATAAAACACTTTGCGCGGTCCGGAATAGATAGCCGGACTTTCATTCAGCAAGCCTTTCTAAAAGGTATTCATTTAAGTTTATCTGCTCTGGTTTTTGATAGTCACGCAACTCTACTTTCCTGTAACTATCAGGATTGCAATAAACAAAATCATCGCCTAAGAAATAGATTGATAAGCAGGAAAGCTGGTGGTGACTGTGAAAAAATTTTTGAAACTCTCATAGAAGACATGGCAAAAAATATTTCTGGTTTGAAAGGTTACATCGGTATTGATATTGTATTAAACGAACAAGGATCAGTGATTCTTGATATAAACCCGCGCCTTACTACTTCTTATGCAGGACTAAGCGAACTACTTGGTTTTAATGTTGCTGAATTAATTTTGGAAAATTTTATTAAATATGAGTGTCGCTAGTAATTTTGTTGGCTGGGATATTGGTGGCGCTCATCTGAAAATGGTGAAGGTGGACGGACAGGGTAATGTTCTTCAAGCTAAACAATATGCAACTCCGATCTGGCAAGGACTGGAGATCCTGAAATCTTTGTTTGAACAAAATAAAAATCTGCACACCAGCGACAATGAAGTTCATGCATTAACGATTACAGGTGAATTGTCGGATATTTTCGACAACAGAAAGGATGGTGTTGAAGCGCTATTATCAGTTTTCGCTTCGGTTTATCAGAATACGGAGTCAATGGTTTACTGTGGTGAATCTGGTTTTCTAGCTATAGCTGAGTCAATAGAAAAACACAATCAAGCTGCTTCTGCGAACTGGCATGCAACTGCAAGTTATCTAGCCCTGCAGAACGAAAAATTTGTTCTGATTGACATTGGAAGTACAACAACCGATTTAATTCTGGTAGACAGAGGGCGAGTGATAAACAAAGCCTATACGGATCAGGAAAGGATGCGTGAAGCAAGTTTGGTTTACACTGGCTTTACTCGTACCCCGGTGATGGCAGTTGTAAACAAAGTTCAGTTTGAAGGCGTGTGGCAATCAATCGCGGCGGAATTTTTCGCGACAATGGCAGATGTTTATCGAATCACAGGAGAATTGCATGAAAATCAGGATCTAATGCCGGCAGCGGATGGGGGTAAAAAGACTCGGGAAGCCAGTATTAGACGCCTTGCAAGAATGCTGGGAGCCGATGCGCTTGAATATGAAGATCAGGACAGATATCTACCGCTTGCGCATTACATTGCCGCTCAACAATTAAAAACTATTGAAGAAAATCTCGACCAAATGCTTCGACATTGTCATTATAGCCTTGCTAAGCGACCTGATATTGTTGGCGCGGGAACAGGCAGGCATTTGGCCCGTAAGTTGGCGGAAGCCAGAAACTACGCCTATATCGATATTGAATCATTAATCAGTGGAAACGAATCGCTCTTTGCAAAGACAGGCGACTGCGCTGCTGCATTAGCCGTTGCTCAGCTTGCTAGAGTGAAGTTGAAGTTATGACGCTAAAACGCAGAGAAATACCCTATTTGAGAGACTCAGCTGAACTGTTCAGTCTCATTGTAGATGAACCCTGGAGTATTTTTCTGGATAGTGGTTACCCAGCCATTGATAGAGGGCGTTTCGACTTTCTTTCATCTCGACCTTACAAAACACTGACATGCTATGGCGATGAAACCTTTATTAGTGATGGGGATGAGGTGCTTTGTTCCCGAGAGGATCCCTTCGAACTCATTAAGCAGGAATTAGGTGAACAAGTAGTTAACCTGACAGATCTGCCTTTCTGCGGGGGAGCAATGGGATATTTTGCTTACGATCTTGGTAGACGCTTTGAATCTCTTCCTGAGTCTACTGAAAACGATCTTGGTACACCCGATATGGCAATAGGGCTATACGATTGGGTTGTTGTCGTGGATCACCATAGACGTCAGTCCTGGCTCGCGAGTCAGTGCCGTGATGAAAATACTGAAAAAGAGTGGGACGAGTTGAGTAAACTTTTCCATAGTAAAGCCAGTTCGCGTCTGCAAGATTTCAAGCCAACATCCAGTATCGTTTCAAATACAGTCAAATCTCTATACGCCAGATCGTTTGAAAAAATCAAGAATTACATAAAGGAAGGTGACTGCTATCAGGTAAACCTGACGCAAAGATTCAGTGTAGGCGTTCAGGGACAACCCTGGGATATCTATATAAAGTTAAGGCAGAACAATCCTGCACCGTTTGCGGCCTACTTCAACTCTCCTGATGGATGTGTTTTAAGTTCTTCTCCCGAACGTTTTTTGAGTATTGTCAATGGTAATGTTGAGACTAAGCCTATAAAAGGCACTATTCGCCGGGCAAGCTACGCCAATGAAGATAAAGCACTCGCTGAGCAGTTGCTTGAAAGTGACAAAGATCGTGCTGAAAACCTGATGATTGTAGATTTGATGAGGAATGACATCAGTAAGAATTGTGAAACCGGTTCCGTTACAGTGCCCAGACTGTTTGCTCTGGAGAGTTACGCGACGGTTCATCATCTTGTTAGCACCGTAACTGGCAGATTGAAAAAAGACCGACACGCAATAGATTTATTAAGAGGGTGTTTTCCAGGAGGCTCTATTACTGGAGCGCCAAAATTACGAGCTATGGAAATCATTGAAGAACTCGAACCCAACCGACGCAATATTTATTGCGGCTCCATTGGCTACCTTGGTTATGACGGTAATATGGACACCAATATAGCCATTCGCACCATGCTTCACACTGAAGGCAAGATCAACTGTTGGGCCGGAGGTGGAATAGTTGCTGACTCAGAGCTGGAGTCAGAATATCAGGAGTGTTTTGAAAAAGCGGCAGCCATGCTTAGATTATTTCAGGAGAGGATGCCCTCGCCAGGCGGAGCGGAACAAGGGCTGTAATCATTGTGAGAGTAATCAAGATTGGCGGCAGTCTGGAAAATTCGGACAAGCTTAAAAAACTGCTTGATTGTTTGCTTGAGGGGGGCAAAGGACAGACAGTCATTGTTCCTGGAGGGGGTAGTTTCGCTAATGCTGTCCGTGAACTTCAGCTTAGCACTGGAATTGCAGATGAATATGCTCATAGGATGGCCCTGCTGGCCATGGAACAGTTTGCGTGGTATCTGACAGCCCTGACGCCGGGCTTACAAACAGCAGACAGCCTGAGCTCAATTTATAAATGTCTGGCTGAAAACGGGGTTGCACTCTGGCTACCGTATAAAATGGTTAGTTCAGAGAACTCAGTTCCAGCAAGTTGGGATATTACATCAGATAGTCTGGGGGCCTGGTTAGCACTTGAAATTGAGGCAGATTCCTTAACATTGGTTAAGTCAGCGAGATTGCCGCAACGATACTCCGGCTGGCATGATCTCTCCAGACAGGGACTGGTTGATGTTTATCTTGGGAACTTACTTCAAGAAAAAGATTTGAACGTTTACTGGTTATATAAGGATGAGTATCTTTCAATACTCTCTCCCTCTTTAAAGACATTTGCCGTTCAACAGTAATTAACAGAATCTGGAATTACTTCTTTTTGAGGCGCACCAAGTAACTCAGTCCCGGTTAGGGACTGAGATGAAAATAAGAAGGCCTGGTATCTGGAAGAGGCTGGAGATACCAGGCAATGGCCAAGATCCTTCTTGGCTCCCCGCTAAGTCAGTGGAGTAGAGTAACCCTAAATCAGTCCCAGCTAAGTGCCCCTCCTGTCTGGTATTCAGTCACCCTGGTTTCAAAGAAGTTTTTCTCTTTTCTTAAATTTGCCTGTTCATCAAGCCAGGGCAGAGTTGCTTCTTCTGCACCTGGAAAAGGAATCTCGCTTAGTCCTAACTGGCCCGCACGACGATTGGCTATGTATTGGAACTGACCCATATGCACCTCTGCAGAATAGCCAAGAATGGGGTCTTTCAAGATGTAATTGGTATAAGCCTTTTCAGCTTCATGTGCTTCTTCCCACATTTGCCTGATCTGATTCATATCGATTTTTAGTTGCTCTTCATAAATTATTTGCTTGACGACGCGAATACCAAATGAGGCATGCATGACTTCATCACGCATAATGTATTGAAGTTGTTCAGCGGTGCCTTTCATAAGGCCACGACGTTGCAGGGCAAATATCGGACTGAAACCATTGTAAAACCAGCAGCCTTCAAAAATAGCTGCGAAGAAAATATAAGCCATAACAAAGTTATGCAGTTCATCAGGATCAGTCAGGTCGATATCTGAACGCATAATCGAATCCAGACGTCTATTTGCCACAGAAATTTTCTGATGAATTTCAGGCACGACACGATAGAGATTATAAATTTCACTTTGATCCAGGCCGATCGTTTCAATGCAGTGTTGATAGGTCCAGGTATGAAGAGATTCTTCATAAACCTGCCGGGCCTGATAAATCTGTAACTCAGGGGCGGACATTTTTTCCATAACAGCAAGACCAATATTACGCATTGCCAGAATGTCCGATGTTGTCAGGTAAGAGAGGACATTTTCATAAACATGTTTCTCTTCAAGAGTGAGCTTGTAACGGTAATCGGTCACATCCTGAGCCATATTAATATCAAGCGGAGTCCAGTGGTTCTTATTGGCGTTCAGGAAATAATTCCAGGCCCATGGATACTTAAACGGCGCGAGCTGATTGATATCGGTATGCCCATTAATAACACGCTTGTCATCCGGGTCTACAGGTTTCTGACTGGTAGCTGGTGTAGGACTCAGAGTGATATCTTCACCTGGTTCTATAGCTGCCGGTTGATTTAATAATTGCTCGGCAATAATGGGTTCGAGTTCTTCCGGTTTTTGCATCGGCTTCGCTACTGGATCATCCCAATTCAACATTTACATATTCCTCTTAGATAACATTCCAATTTATTGACAAGCTTCACAGTCTGGGTCAAGGATCGAACAGGCTTGTGGGGCCTCTGCTGTGGCAAGTGGCTCTTCCTGCTTTGTTGAACTGTTCGTAGCGCCTTTCTCCATATGAGTGGCGCCAAGAGAGCGGAGGTAATAGGTCGTTTTTAATCCGCGCATCCAGGCCAATTTGTATAAGTTGTCAAGCTTCTTGCCACTCGGTTCAGCCATGTATAAATTCAAAGACTGACCCTGATCGATCCATTTCTGCCGGCGCGATGCAGCTTCTACAAGCCAGCGGGAATCAATCTCAAAAGCTGTCGAGTACAGTTCTTTCAGGTCATCAGGGATGCGATCAACAGACTGCACGCTGCCATCAAAATATTTCAGATCGTTAACCATTACGTCATCCCATAAATCGCGGGCTTTAAGATCATGCGCAAGATAAGGATTAACAACGGTGAACTCACCAGACAAATTAGATTTTACAAAGAGGTTTTGATAAGTCGGTTCAATAGATTGAGTTACACCACAAATATTGGAAATGGTTGCTGTTGGTGCGATTGCCATACAATTGGAATTACGCATTCCGCTTTTTTGTACTTTCTTACGCAGGCTTTTCCAGTCAAGTGTCTGGCTATCATTTACTTCGAGATAGCCATCACGAGCATCGGTTAGTATTTTTACAGAGTCAATCGGTAAAATTCCCTGATCCCACAGAGAGCCTTTAAAACTGGAGTAGGCGCCACGTTCGTCAGCAAGCTCAGATGAAGCCTTAATGGCAAAGTAACTGACAGCTTCCATACTTCGGTCGGCAAATTCTACTGCTTCTTCTGAGGCATAGGGGGTGCGGACTTTGTAAAGAGCATCCTGGAAACCCATGATACCCATGCCCACCGGACGATGACGTAAGTTAGAGCGGCGTGCCTGAGGGACACTGTAATAGTTGTAATCGATAACGTTATCCAGCATGCGCATCGCGGTGGAGATGGTTTTTTCCAGTTTCTCTATATTCAAACCCTTTTCATCAACATGCTGAGCAAGATTGACTGAGCCTAAATTACACACCGCAATCTCATCATCAGAAGTGTTCAGAGTGATTTCAGTACAAAGATTGGAAGAGTGAACGACACCAGCGTGCTGCTGCGGTGAGCGTAGGTTACTCGGATCTTTAAATGTTACCCATGGGTGCCCCGTTTCGTACAACATTGACAACATCTTTCGCCATAAATCGACAGCAGGTAGCGTTTTGTAGGTGTTGATTTCACCCCGCGCAGCCATCGCTTCGTATTCGACATAGCGGGTTTCGAATTCTTTCCCATAAAGCTCGTGTAAATCTGGCACTTCGTCTGGAGAAAATAAGGTCCAGTCGCCTTCCTCACATGCACGCTTCATGAATAAATCAGGAATCCAGTTAGCTGAATTCATGTCGTGTGTCCGACGACGATCGTCACCGGTATTTTTGCGTAGATCGAGAAACTCTTCGATATCAAGATGCCATGTTTCCAGGTAGGCACACATCGCTCCCTTGCGTTTACCACCCTGGTTAACCGCAACTGCGGTGTCATTGGCGACTTTAAGGAAGGGGACTACACCCTGAGATTTACCATTTGTGCCTTTAATATGAGCTCCCATAGCGCGGACACGTGTCCAGTCATTACCAAGGCCGCCAGCAAATTTTGAAAGCATGGCGTCGTCTTTGATAGCGCTGAAAATGCCATCCAGATCATCCGGTACTGTGCTCAGATAACAACTCGACATTTGTGGTCTGAGTGTCGCAGAATTAAACAGAGTCGGGGTTGAGCTCATGAAGTCAAAGGATGAAAGCAGATCATAGAACTCAATTGCTCTGGTTTCCCGATCCAGTTCGTTTATCGCCAGGCCCATAGAAACCCGCATGAAAAAAGCCTGTGGGAGCTCAAAACGTGTTTCATTCGAATGAATAAAATAACGATCGTAGAGAGTCTGCAGGCCAAGGTAAGTGAATTGATGATCGCGTTCGGGTTTCAGTGCTTTTCCTAACTTATCAAGATCATATTTGGCTATTTCGTGATCAATCAATTCGAGTTCTGTACCAGACTGAATATAATTCTTGAAATAAACCGGATAACGCGCTGCCATTTCTTGCTGAGTTGCTTCGATATTCCTGCCTTCAACAAAGCTCAGTGCTTCTCTGCGCATATCGTCCAGTAGCAAACGAGCGGCGGCATAGCTGTAGTTTGGTTCTTTTTCAATCAGTGTGCGCGCACTCATTACCAGAGCGGGGTTAACGTCTGTTTCATTCACACCATCAAAAAGATTGTGTAATGCTTCATCAATTATCAAATGCCCGTCAATATAATCAAGATCCTGGCAGGCCTCATTGACTACGGCCATCAGGCGACTCATGTCGAGAGGTCTTACTGAGCCATCATCAAGCGTTACTTTGATAATGCTATCGGTGCTTGTTTCCCCTGCTTTATTCTTGTCCTGTGCAGTTTTAACAGCACGTTCGCGACTGCGTTCTTCACGATAGATCACATAAGAGCGGGCAACTTTCTGCTCGCCGGCACGCATCAGGGCCAGTTCTACCTGATCCTGAATGTCCTCTATATGAAAGGTGCCGCCACCTGGCATACGACGGGTTAATGCCCGCGTAATTTGCTCGGAAAGGGCATCAACAGTCTCATGAACTCGAGTGGACGCAGCTGCCGTACCACCTTCCACATCCAGAAAAGCCTTGGTTAGGGCAACACTGATCTTGCTGGAATCGAAACTGGTTACCTTGTTATTTCGACGAATAACCTTATATTCACCGGGTTGCGATATGGGCTGATCGCTCTGCTCTGCCTCTTTATTGAGATTTTGTTCTTCAGTGTGGACTGCTGATTTCGTGCTTAAAACGGATTCTGCAAATACGGCTTTTTCAACCCCCATAACCCCTCCTGACAAAGGCTAATAATTAACTATTATTGTTATCGCTCTGGAACTTAGAAATAAGATGAACTTCTTTACGTAAGGGAAATTATTCCACCACTACAAATTGTGGTCAAGTTGTATTTACCCTACGACATATTGTGGAATTAGCTGTGAACTAAGGTCTTTTTTCCTGTGGATAAGTTGGGGAGAAAACTGCCCGGGTATATGTTGCGTAGCACCATCTTTAACCAATTCAGTGACTTATAGTTTGACTTGGACAAAGCCTTTGCTGAGAGATGAAATATCACAACAGAGTTGGCTCACGCAATTTTCGAAATGAAGAGTGCTTAAAGAAAAAAAATTGCAAATATGGCAAAAATATTACGCTTAAATTTTTCATGCAGCACAGTTACAGAATCAGATGGGTTAACATAGAGTCGAAAACAACAAAATGATTTGCCGGTCAGCAGAAAACTGGCAAGAGTTTCGCCCTTTAAAACACCTGAACTTTGGAGATTAATGGTAATGACAACAGAGGTAAGGATTCCGAATCTTGGCGATTTTAATGATGTTGAAATCATCGAAATAGCGGTTTCCGTTGGAGAAAAAATTGAAGTAGAGGCGACCTTGCTGACTCTGGAAACAGATAAAGCGACCATGGATATTCCATCACCTGCAAGCGGTGAAATCGTTTCTGTTCTGGTTAAAGTCGGGGACAAAGTCTCAGAGGGTGATGTAATTTTGAGCTTGCAGGAATCAACTGTAAAAACGGAGACGAAGGATGACTCTGTATCGGCTCAGCTTGCTCCATCTTCTGATAATGGTGCTGCAATCGAGGTTGAAGTTCTCGTATTGGGGTCCGGCCCTGGAGGATATACGGCGGCTTTCCGGGCCGCTGATCTGGGCAAACAGGTTGTACTAGTAGAACGCTACCCCTCTCTTGGCGGAGTCTGTCTGAATGTAGGCTGTATTCCTTCAAAAGCTCTATTACATGCGGCAAAGGTGATCAGCGAAGCTAAAGAAGTGAAACAATTTGGTATCGATTTCGCTGAGCCTGACATTGATCTGGATAAATTACGCGGCTGGAAGGAAAAAGTACTCGGGCAGCTGACCAAAGGACTGGAGGGACTGGCAAAACAACGTAAAGTGCAGCTGGTGCAAGGGGTCGGACAGTTTGTTTCAGCCAATCAGTTGAGAGTCACGGGTGAAGAGGGCGAGCAGACAATAAATTTTCAACAGGCGATCATAGCTGCGGGTTCGCAGGCAACTAAAGTCCCCGTTTTTCCAGAAGATCCGCGAATTATTGATTCTACCGGTGCTCTGGAACTGGAAAGTATTCCTGAGCGTATGCTGATTATTGGCGGCGGTATCATTGGCCTGGAAATGGCCACGGTTTATCACGAATTAGGTAGCCGCGTCAGCGTAGTTGAAATGCTCGATAGTATTATTGCCGGTGCGGATAATGATGTGGCAAAACCGTTGTTACGACGTATACAGAAACAATACGAGAATATATATTTAAGTACACGAGTCACTTCTATAGAGGTGCAAGAGACTGGTCTCAAAGTAACGTTTGAAGGTCCGAAAGCCCCTGAAAGTGAAATTTTCGATAGCATACTGGTCGCAGTAGGCAGACGCCCGAACGGGTCTAAAATTGGTGCAGAGCAAGCCGGCGTTAATGTAAATGAACAGGGTTTTATTGAAGTCGATAAACAACAAAGAACAAATGTTCCGCATATATTCGCTATAGGAGATATCGTTGGTCAGCCAATGTTAGCGCATAAAGCTGTGCATGAAGGCAAGGTTGCTGCGGAAGTTATTGCCGGACTGAAAAGCGCTTTCGATGCGCGTGTCATCCCATCAGTTGCCTATACCGACCCGGAAGTTGCCTGGATCGGATTGACGGAAGCCGAAGCAAAAGAAAAAGGTATAGAGTATGGGAAAGGCGTATTTCCCTGGGTTGCCAGTGGTCGCTCTCTCAGTCTTGGTCGAAATGAGGGGATGACCAAGTTATTGTTTGATAAAAAAACAGATCGTATTCTTGGCGCAGGTATTTGTGGGCCAAACGCTGGTGATCTTATTGCCGAAGTCGCACTCGCTATCGAAATGGATTGTGATGCGACGGATCTGAGCCTTACCATACATCCACATCCGACCTTGTCTGAAACAGTTGCTTTCGCCGCTGAAATGTTTGAAGGCACGATCACGGACTTGTACGCCCCTAAAAAACAATAAAAAACCAGATTCAAATTAATAGTATTAAGGATATTTCTCATATGACTGATCACCCCTTATTGAGCTCCACTAAATCATTATTACCAGATATCACGGCGGCAGCCGAGTCCATAGAAGTAAATCAAAGAATTCCTGACAAATTGATTGATCAGATACGCGACGCTGGATTGTTTTCAGTAGCGGTACCCAAAGAGTTTGGAGGTCCCGAACTCGATCCCCTGCTAATGTTTGATGCATTGGAATTACTGGCAAGAGCTGATGCCTCCACGGCCTGGGTGACACTTATCATTTCAGCCAATCCCTATCTGTTCGGTAATTCCCTGCATGAACATGTCTGGCAGGAAATGTATGGCAAGGACATTAATACCTGTACTGCAGGGACTTTGATGCCCGGAGGCAAAGCTGTAAAAGTTGAAGGAGGGTATCAGGTCACTGGTCGTTTTCGATATGGCAGTGGTTCCGAACATTGCCAATATCTTCTTAGTGGCTGTATGGTCTATGAAGGTGAGACTTTATGCAGACTTGAGAATGGTGAGCCGGAAATCAGATGGCTTATTCACAAAATAGAAGACTGTGAAATTCAGATGGACAGCTGGGACTCGACTGGATTAAGAGGGAGCAGCAGTCACGATTATGTTATTGAGGATTTATTTGTGCCAGCCGACTGGAGTTTTGTTTTCGGAGAAACTGTGCATAAATTGTCCAACCCGGTCTTTACTTTTCCTACCATTCCATTCTGTCAGCTAGCAGCAATCGCCGTGGGGATGGCAAGACAGGCGATTGAGACAGTCAGAGAAATAGCCTCTACAAAAAGACGCGGGCCAATGCTTTTATGTGATGATCCTTCCGTACAGCTGAGAGTTGCAGAAGCAGATGCTATGACCAGTGCGGCGAGATCCTATGTAAAAGATGTTGTTGCCGACCTTCTCAATAGTCTACACACTGGCAAGGAACTCAGTTGGGAGCAACGCGCCCGTTTCAGATTGAGTTGCACTTATGCACTTGATAATGCGGTGAAAGCTGTCGATATGATGTACAAGAACGCCGGCGGAAGTGCTGTATACAAACCGAACCAGTTGGATCGCATGTTTCGCGATATTCACACTGCGGCGACTCATATCAGATTCTCCGATCTGACCTACATTCAGGCCGGACGGATGTTGCTCGGGCTGGACCCTAAGGATCCATTATTTTAATATTTTAAGAAACGACAATCCGGAATATCAGGAGCTCTGCGCGATGGAAATGGATGAATCAGTCAATGTGCTGGGTGAGGCGCTTGTTCTTTGTGGTGATGATCCGCTCACCGGTTTTTATCGCGACGGTAAGTGTAATACCTGCGCAGAGGATCTTGGTTCTCACACAGTATGTGTGCAAGTCAGTACGGAATTTCTTGAATTCTCACGTTTTCGAGGCAACGATCTTTCTACCCCTGTTCCTGAATACGAATTCAAAGGTCTGAAGGCTGGAGACAGCTGGTGTCTTTGTGCATCTCGTTGGCTCGAAGCCCATGAAAATGATATGGCCCCACGTGTACACCTGACGCGAACCCATATTCGCGCACTGGAAATCATACCTATGGATTTGCTAAAGCAATATGCCGTGGATTTGAACTAGTTAAGTACTCAGTTAACTATCAGTCCCGAATCAGAGCATCTGTTTCTGCAGGTCAATCAAATAGTCTATGTCTTCTTCGGTATTAAAAAAGTGAGTGGAGACGCGCAAATTACCGATACCACCAAGCGCGCGCATGGAAATCCTGATTGGGCGCATACAACGGCCGGGCGCGTAACAGCGATTAAAAAAGGCTGTGTCTTTATCATAGTCACCAGTAGTATAGGTAATCAGGCCATGACGCTTCGCCGGGTCAGTTGGACTGGTCACATTACATCCAATCTCCTGTAAGCGGTCTATTGCATAACCACCCAGTCGCTTAACCCGCTCTTCTACATTGTTCATACCGATTTTGTCATAAAATTTCAGTGTCGCGATCCAGCCGAAGAGTGCAGGGCCTATTGTGACATCCTGTGAGAATTGATTGGCATTGTTGACAGGCTGAGCCTTCCAGCTTTCCAGAGTGTCGTGATCTTTCTCGGCAAAAGGAACACCCGGAACATCTGCCCAGATATAATTACGATATCGCGCATCGATAGAGTCCATGACGGAGCGTTTGATATAAAAAATTCCGGCACCCTCGGGGCCACACTGCCATTTATAGGTACCGGAGAGCAGGATGTCGACATCATCATCCTTGACATCAATCTGAATAGCACCAAGTGACTGCATCGCATCGTCAAGAACCAGAGCACCGTGCTCATGTGCAATCCGGCAGACTTCTTTCATATCGAAGGTGAAACCGCAAAACGCGGTTGTTCGGTCTACACAGACCATGCGTGTTTTGTCATCTACGAGTTTTTCAAGATCTTCCATGAGAATTTCACCATCGACATTACGTGCAATGCGCAACTCAACACCATAACGTCTACTGATATCCTGCAATATATAGGGAATGGCCGGGTAGGAGAGATCGGTGATGACGACGTTGTCTCCCTCGAACCAGTCGAACATGTTGTAGAGAATCAGGTTGGCCGTAATGGCAGGACGATAGGTATTGGTAACTTCGTCAGGGTCGGCGTTAATAAAGCGGGCGCTGCGTTCTATGCTTTCGCTAAAAGCTGACAGCAAAAAAGGATGAGTGGCAATATCAGCAACAGGAATATCTTCCATCCTGCCGTATTCAACAAAATTATAGAAATCCCGAACAGCGTCAAGCCAGTATTTTCCCGGTATCATTTGATCTGCGGCATTCAGGTAAACCCAGTGCTGCAGCAATTTAAATTCAGACCGGATATCTTCGATGTGATTATCAATATAGTTTTTACTCATATTTTATATCAGCCTTTCAAGTTTATGATTCTGAACCGAAATAGTACAAGGATGCCATTAAAATTATCAGTTTTTAAATTAAGAATTTTTGTCAGATCGCCCTAATTGAAGGTTCTGCCCTTGCGACATGAATTATTCGAAACTAAGCTGTCATCGCCATACCACAGAGTGTTGAAATTATGAGTGACAAATCGTCTGATAACAAAGATGCAGTCAGCTATTCAAAAGATGATCCTTACTTGCTTACACCGGGACCTCTGACTACGTCTTCGAGTGTTAAGAAGGCGATGCTGCATGATTACGGTTCGAGGGATGAGCGTTTTATCGAGTTGAACGGACGGATCTGCGCGAGATTACTGGAAATTGCCCATGCTGGAGAGACTCATGTGTGTGTGCCATTACAGGGGAGTGGTACTTTTGCGGTGGAGGCCATGTTGGCGACGATGATTCCAGTCGAAGGAAAACTGTTGAATCTTGTCAATGGTGCCTATGGACATCGCATCTCAGAAATATGTGACTATCTCGGGCGCGAATATCTGGTTCACGAATCGGCTGAGAATGTAGCTATTGATCTTGCTTCTTTAGAGAAAACTCTGGTTGACGATAAACATATTACTCATGTTTCAATTGTTTACTGTGAAACTACCTCAGGCATTTTAAACCCTTTAGAAGAAATAGCTGAAATCGTCTACAAACATGGACGTGCGTTACTGGTAGATGCCATGAGTGCCTTCGGTGCCTTACCAGTCGATGCGAGGAAACTACATTTTAGTGCTCTTGCGGCTTCAAGTAATAAATGCCTGCAGGGAGTACCGGGTATGGGCTTTTGCCTGATAAACTCTCATACCCTTGAGCAATGTAAAGGTAATGCGAAATCACTTAGCCTCGATTTATACGAACAGGCTCTTGCTTTCAGAAAGAATGGACAATGGCGTTTTACGCCACCGGTGCATTGCATGTTGGCATTGTCTCAGGCTCTTCTGGAATTGCAGGAAGAGGGTGGTGTTGAAGGCAGGTTGGAACGGTATCAGGAGAACTGTAATGTTCTCAAGG
This sequence comes from Gammaproteobacteria bacterium, assembly GCA_012103475.1. Classification (GTDB taxonomy): domain Bacteria; phylum Pseudomonadota; class Gammaproteobacteria; order Eutrophobiales; family Eutrophobiaceae; genus WLWS01. The sequence goes on from WLWS01000002.1 coordinate 162,688, forward strand.
AAGGCATGCGGGCTTTGGGTTTCAGGACTTATCTAGCAGACGAGTTACAGGCACCGATCATTGTGACATTCATTACCCCGTCAGATAACAGGTTCAGTTTTGAACTGTTTTACCGACTGATCGCTGAAAAAGGTTTTTTAATTTATCCGGGAAAGATCACAAAAGCCGATACTTTTCGTATCGGCTGTATAGGTGATCTTGATGCAGATTTGATGCGTGCAGCGATTCAGGCAATAGAAGCCAGCTTGTCTGAACTTGGCATAAGCAATTCATAACTAAGCGGCTTTATACGTCGATAACAGCTGTCGCTTCCACCTCAACCAGAAATTCCGGAACGGCCAGGGCCTGAATGCCGAGCAGTGTGTTTGCTGGCAATGAGTCCTTGTCAAAGGCTTTGCCGAGTTCGGCAGCAATTGTGTCAAGCAAGCCCGGGTGATAATCAACGATATATATAGTCAGACGGCAAACATCCTGCATTGTCGCACCGGCTTCTGCGAGGTCAATGCTGATATTCTCCAGAGTTTTTTCCATTTGCTTGCCGAGGTCATCGCCGCCGATAAGATTATTATCTTTATCCCACGCAGTTTGACCTGCGCAAAACACCAGTTTCTTTCCTTCTGCTGCGACTACCTGCGCAAAGCCATAGTCCGCGCTTGGGAAAAGATCGCTGGGTTGTAATGATTGTTTTGACATCTGTTTTCTCCTTTTATTTTACGGGGTTTACCAGAAATTATTGTGTGGTTGCGTTGCTTCTTCTTCCAGAAGAGGACCGCTGACTGCTACCGGCCAGGGTGCAAATTTAAATATTTCTCGTGAGGGCAATTTTAAAGTAGCTGCCTCACCTGTGTCGCCAAATTGTAAATAAAGCTTGTCCATTCCCAGTCCGAATACGATGGATCGTATATTGCTCCAAACTGCCGCTGATGCACACATTGGGCAGGGTTCAGCGCTGGCATAGAGGGTGCAAGTTGCAAGTTCCTCAACAGAATATTTTGCGGATGCAAGGCGTAGCAAGTTTAATTCTGCATGTGCAGTCGGGTCATTGTCGCTTACTACCGTGTTTTCGGCTCTTAAGAGTATGTCCCCGGCAGTATTAACTAAAATTGCTCCGAAAGGATGATTGCCGTGTTCGCGAGCGGCATTCGCCACTGTTATGGCTTGCCTTAGGTAGCTGTTATGTTCCTGCATTTCTAACTCAGACGTTCTTCAACTTCAGCAGTATTAAGAACGTCTCCGAATTGCTGGATTATTGACTCCATCGTTGCCTGATGTTCTCGGTCCGACAAAGCCGCACAGCAATCGCTGACCAAAACGACTTTAAAATCCATATCGAAGGCATCGCGGGCGGTGGTTTCGCAGCAGATATTAGTTTTTGTACCTGCAATCAGAAGTGTTTCTATACCGCGACTTCTCAACACTCTCTCCAGTTGTGACGCGCTTGAAGCAAGGCAGCTGTAACGGTTTTTTACCAGTGATATGTCACCTTCCTTTTCTTCAAGTTCATGCCAGAGAACGCTGCCTTCTGCACCTGGTTCCATATAAGACATGGTGCGTTCACGAACTTCACTGGCAACGATATGATTGAAGAAATTCTCCCATTCACTTACGCCGCCGTGATGCGCGAATTCACTGACAATCCATACAACGTCTCCGCCGAGTTTTCGTAGGCTGTCAGCAAGCTGATTGATGTTAGGTACGATGTCACGTGAGAGAGGTACTTCTACGGGAGCACCGGGTTTACAAAACGCATTTTGCATATCAATCACAATCAGCGCGGTTTTCTTAGCATCAATCGAGTCAAACAGATGCACACGGCCCCTTCTTTTTGTGACACGTTCAATTATTTCATCACTTATACCTATCTTATGCATTTTGTATGATCGTTCCTGATTGTAATTGGCTATAAATTTCAGAGGCGTCTATGAAGCAAACAACGAATCTTCAAGATAGGGATCTTCAGGCATTGAAATTTCTGAGTCCAGCAAATATCCACATCCGGGGCAGGAAAATCTCCTGAGAACGACTTCGTCTCCTGTGGTGTAAGGCGAGCCGAGCTGCTGCAAATATACTTCATCAAGGTTGGCAGCGTGCTTCCAGTTTTTTTCCTGTTTACCAAGACTATGATCGCAGTGACTGCAACGTATTGATTGATCCTTAATGCACAGGGTTTGAGAGAGTTGCATATCAGGCCGCCTGTTTGTTTGTTGATTTTCGTAGTTTCAATAATTTAGCTCTGGCTTGTTCAGTAGACTTCTGATCAAGAGCGCCATCGTCATGTAGAATGACACCGTATATTTTTTCAGCCAGATGAGAAGAGGTATGTCCGGCAGCGATATCGCTGGCGACATTTTCGGCAGGGCGCAAAAGTGGATCGCCGTAACCACCGCCGCCATTCCAGCGAACGTAAAGCGCATCATCACCCATCAGCGGATAAACGCCCCAATCTATGGGTTCCTTGTCACCGGGAAGACTGTCCAGACATAAAGACAAATCCACTTCCTTTTTCAATTCATCATCGAGATCATTGTTATGAATCCAGACATAGGCATTTGGTGAACCGGGGTAGCCACCTGCCAGACCGTCACTCATCGGAAACATGGAACCTTTTCCTGAGACGACATAATGCATGCCGCCATCCGGTGCATCGTGTGGAACGAATGCGAGCTCCATACCGTCACCACCACGGTAAAGTCCGGCACCGCCGGAATCTGCCAGCCTCCTTCTAAACAGATAACGAATCGGAAACGAATACTCAATTGTTTCAACATTAGCCATGCGTGAAATCGGGTTGGGTATTTCACCGCCGACATCTATACCGTCTGCAAAGGAGCGTGCACCACCAGCACCGGCAAAGGTTTCTATCAGGATTCCGATGGCCTGTCGATTATGTTGATTCCGGCCAAATAGAAAAACCGCAAAATGGTTGGCGTGCCAGACTGCAGTCGCTTCCTGGCGATACTTTTTACTTGCGTTGAGCATTTTGCCTATCGCCGAACAGGCAGCGTTGTTAACTGATTGAATTGCCCCGACTGTGGCAACTGAGACAGGGGCGGGACGCAGGCAGTTTACGACTGTGCCTTCCGGCGCAATCATGGTAATGGGTTTTATCACACCTTCATTCCAGGTAATGTCGTAGCACAAAAGTGGAAACAGAGGCGCGAATAAGCCACCTAAGGAAGCCCACTTCGTGCAATTAATTGCATGACTGCTTTGCGGACTTGAACCGCTGAAATCGAAAGTCAAAGAATCTGCTTTTTTCGTCATAGTCAGCATGACCCGCGAAATCTCACCTTTCACACTCATGTACTGCCGTGCTTGCGATTGACCATCAGGTAATTCGCGGAGTCGTTCACGTAATTGCGTTTCAGATTGCTCAATCAGAGTCTGGCAGGCCTGATCAACAATATCACTCCCGTACTTTTCTACCAGCGCGATCATTCTATTACGAGCTACATTGTTGCAGGCGATCATGGAGTTAAGATCGAGTGCGACCATTTCAGGTGAACGCACCATGTTCAGAAAAGTATCAAACAGGTCTTTATTAATTTCACCTGCTTCGACAAGACGCATACCGGGTGAACTAAACCCTTCCGTATAAATGTTTTCCGCATCGGGGCAAAAACCGCCGGGATTGGTGGCGCCAATATCATAGACATGCACAAAGCAGGCACTCCAGGCCACCAGTTTGCCATCGAAATGTATCGGAGCCACCAGATACACATCAGAGGTGTGCAGGGCGGCGGTATAGGGATCGTTAAGCAAGAAAACATCCCCTTCGTTAATACGGCCTTCAAAGCGTCGGATTATTGATTTACAGGCCTCTGCGGCACTGGTGAGATGGTGAAGAAAGCCAACACCACCCATAAGTAGAGAACCATCCGCGCGGTAGAGGGACACCATGAGGTCATGCCCCTCATTGGTGATGGCGCTGCCGGAAACGTTTTTCAATGTTATAACCGCTTCATCAACAACCCGGTAGAGACGATGCCGAATGATAGAAAAAGTTATGGGATCGATCATGACTTTGCTTCCTCGATAATTATATTCTGATACTCATCCATTCTTGCATTCTGGCCATCCTGGATAACAATAGTGGTGATCGGAGTATGAATTACAGCCGGACCATCCAGCTCGTTTCCAACTTCCAGCAGCTCAAAATCATAAACGTCGGATTCAATTAAATCAGGGTGATTGTCTACGTAGATTTTTCTTCTTCCAATCCTGGCAGGACCAGCATCAGAATCTTTTATTGGACGGGGTAGAAGATCAGGTCGATCGATTAATCCACTGGCCGTGAGTCTGAATTGAGTCATTTCTATTCCGGCATCTCGATAAGCGGAACCCTTACCGTATTTACTTTCATACAGCTGTTCAAAATCCACTACCAGCTTGTTCATGCTCTGTTCGTTCAATGGAGTCTCGCCCCGAATCGGGGTAATGATCTCATGTACCTGTAGTGCATAACGAAAACCAACCGACCATTTAAATTGCATCCGATTACTTGTAAAGCCGGCCTGACTAAGGGCACTTGTGGCCTGCTCCAGCATAGGCTCGTACAAGTTGTTAATAATTTCTGCTGTGGTCGGTACGCTGAGGGTTTCGATATGAGCATATTCATGAACGATATCTGCGGTAGCGAGACCGAAGGCACAGTTTACGGAGGCCGCATAGGGAACAATTATTCTTTTAACATTTAATTCGCGGGCAAAACTACTTGCGATCATTGGGCAGGAACCACCGAAGGCATGTAAAACAAAATCGCGCGGATCGAGACCCTGTTCGACTGTTATTTTGTGAATCAAATCGCTGATTTGAGCATTTGCAATACGAAATATTCCGAAAGCAGCCTGTTCAACGGAAAGATTGATCGGTCGCGCTATTTTTTCTTCGAAAATATGACGGGCCTTATCTACGTCGAGTTTCATTGTGCCGTTTAGAAAGCGTTCGGGATCGATGTAGCAAGAAGTAATAGCACATCAGTCAGAGTCGGCTCTTCGCCACCCTGGCCATAACAAATCGGCCCCGGGCGGGCACCGGCGCTTCTTGGGCCGACAATGGGGACTCCAGTGCCGGCTTCCAGACTGATCAGACTGCCACCGCCGGCGCCGATAGAGACAACATCGATCTTCGGGACTGCGTAATGAAAACGATCTATTAAGGGTTCACGAGCGTATTCAAGTTCACTGTTCTGGATAATACCCACTTTAAAAGTAGTGCCACCCATATCAGCGGCAATAATGTCCCTGTCCTGCATTAGGTCACCCAGAAACTTACTCCCGATAACACCAGCGACCGGACCGCATTCGAGCATATTCACAGCCCGGTCTGCCGCTTCTTCTGCCGGCAGCAATCCACCATAACCCTGCATAACGAGAAGCGGGCCCTTATAGCCGTTTTCACTCAGTAGATTCTGCAATTCAGTGAGGTAGTCATTTACAACGCGACCGGCGTAGGCATTGATGACTGTGGTTGAAGTGCGTTCGTACTCGCCTGGTACTGGTGCGATTTCGTTAGATAAGGAAACATAGGTATCAGGAGAGATTTCGCGAATTATCTCGCCAATTCGCTGTTCATGCCTGTTTTCATTGAATGACCAGAGCAGACAAACGGCAATGGCGTCACAATTGTGCTTTGAAATTAGAGATTCTACTACAGATCTAACTGCAATTTCGTCAAGCTCTCTTATGATTTCTCCTTTGTAATCAATACGTTCTGGAATACCTCGTGTTCGTTCCATACTGACTAGCGGTGTGGGTTTATCTGTGGCAACCGGATGTTTAAGACCCTCTTCACTTAAACCGGACCAGCGGCCGTAGGCACCTCGTGTTACATGTAGTGTGTCTTCAAAGCCAGCAGTCGTAATTAAACCGGTCAACGATCCGCTGCGTTCAAACATGGCGTTATCGACTACAGTACAGCCATGAGTGAACAGGCTGGTCTTAGAAAACAGCTCTGGCAGGCCGCAATCGAGTGCTTCTGCAGCAGATTTTATCGAGTCAATGACCCCTTCGGCAAAATTTGGCGGAGTCGATAAGGCCTTTCCGATGGTAATAGATTGCCCATTTTCGACTATAACTGTATCGGTGCAGGTGCCGCCTACGTCGGTGGATATAACTAATGACATTATTATTCTTAAAATTAAGCCCAGTTTAAGTCGGGAATATTACCCGAGTTTGCGGTGATATCCTCTTTTTCCTGAGTTGAAGGACAATGTATCAAAAAAGATACATCTCGTTGTAAATAGTGATAAAAGTTTGCAAGGTGGATGATTTACATATAAATTACCGCTTGAAATTATATTGAAACTCTACTGGTCTCTGCTTAGAAGGGCAATAGAGTGTTTAACGTCAGTGCTTTATAAATCCGAGGGGGTTACACATGTTTAAGTTTTTTCCGATCAAGGCAACGCCGATTCTAAAACGGGTACTGGTTACCGGTTTTGTTTTTAGTTTTGCCTCCCAGTCATTTGCCCAAAGTTCTTTACTGGAAGAAGTAGTAGTTACCGCGCAAAAACGAGAACAGTCATTGCAGGATGTTGGTATTGCCGTTACGGCATTTTCCGGCGAACAGCTTGACGCTTTTGGCTTCACCAACAGTACAGAACTTACCGCCTTCACACCGGGTGTTCACATGTCAGGCAACAATGGTGGCTCTACACAACAGTTCACTATTCGGGGTGCGACTCAGAATGACTTTTTCGATCTGGCAGAAGCCCCTAACGCTATGTATGTTGACGAAGCGTATCAGGCATCCGGTCAGGCACAACTGTTTGCCAGTTTCGACATGGAACGGGTTGAAATCCTGAAAGGCCCTCAGGGAACGTTGTTCGGCAGAAATGCAACTGGTGGCCTGATTCATTATGTAACGAGAAAGCCAACAAAAGAATTCGAAGCATACGGAGACGTAACTTACGGTAACTACGATCAGGTAAGAGCAGAAGCCGCTGTCAGCGGAAGTCTGACTGACACATTGAGTGCTCGTGTCTCCGGTTTTCATCGTAGCCATGACCCGATATTGAAAAATACCTTTACTGATGCTGATTTACCTCCGACTCCCGGTTTTCTCGCAGGTCAGGGGCGAGGCCCGCTGAACGGTTCCAACTCAGGTGCCGATGACTTATGGGATGACGATCAGTTTGCAGTTCGCGGTCAGATGTTATTTGAACCAAGTGACGATCTGGAAATGTCACTGTCTGTGCAATACGCAGAACAAACTCCAGCCTCTGGTCCTTATCAGGGCGTAGCCACGGTAGGTGAAAGAGACGCACAGGGCCGTTTAGTGAATACCTTGTTCTCAAACAATTCAACTAATCCAAATTCCTGTGAAACTCTTAATGCTGGGTCAACCAGCTGTTTTGACGGTTCTCTGATTGGTCAGCCTTTTCCGGGTGAACCGCTTGATCTGGATTTCGATGCGACCAGACCGACACCAAACGGTGACTTTTTCGGTTATGTCGACCCTGATGGCACAGAAGGTCTGACCACCTCGACTGACCACGCGGTTTCAGATTTCGATAAAGTAGAGTTGTTCGGTATAACCGGTAAGATTGACTGGAACATGGATTTCGCAAGACTTGTTTCGGTAACCAGTTATTCTGATCAGTCAAAACGCCAATCTCTCGACGTTGACTCCGGTGCCGCGCCGCAACTCATTGTAGCCAATGACTCGGAAATTGACTGGTTCAGTCAGGAACTCCGCCTGGAAGGAGAAACTGATCGCTTCCGTTGGATTGCCGGATTATATTTCCTCACCATTGACGGCGAATACAGTCAGAACCTTGGTGATACTATCGGCGGCGTAAATATCTTCGGTGCAAGTCCTCCACCAAATGGAGCCGGTGTCGCTGGTTTGTTTCTGGATGGTGCTGTCGATGCCTTTCTGGAAACCGATTCTTATTCTTTCTTTGCGCAAATTGATTTTGATATCTCCGATCGACTGGAGCTGAATCTCGGTTGGCGCGGAATACAGGAAGAAAAAGACTACGAGTACAACAGTAATCTTTTTGTGAATGTCGATGACAGAACCACTGATGGATTGCGTTCCGGTGCAACACCTGTTGCTGGTTTTTTTCCTGACCACACAGAAAGCCTGTCAGATTTTCTGTGGTCCGGTAAGTTCGGCTTGAATTTTGCTGTTACAGATGACTTCCTGAGTTACGTAACTTTCAACCGGGGCGTTAAAGCCGGAAGCTGTAATGCGCCACTTCTAACATTCCTGACTCCTGATCAATACTGCTACGACGAGGAAATATTACTGGCTTGGGAAGCTGGTGTGAAAATGAGTATGTGGGATGGTAAAGCACGTCTGAATCTCTCTGCTTATGTTTACGATTATAACGACTATCAGGTATTTCAGTTCATCGGAACATCTGGCGCTGTATTTAACGTCGATGCTACCTATAAAGGTTTTGAAGCAGAATTGTTTGCCAACCCTGTTGAACAGTTGGATTTGATGATTGGTCTAGGCATGATCGACCCCAAAGTGAAAGACGTAAACGTTGCCCCTGGTGTGCCACGCGATGTGGAACCATCTTTTACTCCTGAAGTTCAGTTCAGTGCTCTGGGTCGTTATACCTGGCCTAACGCATTGATGGGTGGCGCTCTGGCACTACAGGTCGATGGTAACTATGCGTCTTCAGCTTTTCATAACATCAATAATTTCGATACTCACCGAATGAAGAGCTACTGGCGCGGTAACATGAGCCTGCAGTGGACAAGTGCTGATGAGCACTGGGAAGTCAGTGGCTTTGTTGATAACTTCTCAGATACTCGCAACCAGAATATCGGTTTTGAATTAGCGACGGTTTGTGGTTGTGACGAGCAGTCTTTCGGTCTTCCACGTATGTACGGTGCAAGAATCCGATACAACTATTTCTAAGAGCAGTTAGCCATAAAACGAAAAACCGGAGTCCATTCGACTCCGGTTTTTTTATGTCTGCAGTCCGTGTATTGAATAATCTTAATTAGAGTTCGTTATAGAAGCGCTCTATGGCATTTTTAATCCATTCCGGGTTTTCCCAATGTGAGTAGCTTCTGGAAAACTGCGGGATCAGCGAGGCGTAAGTTTGCTCCAGCGTTGCACCGTTCTTTTTCTGACTCGATACCTGCACTTTCACGGCATTAAGATATATAGTCATCTGGTCAATCAGGTCAACGGTACCGACGTCTCCGTGTCCGGGAACTATTATCTTCGGTTCAAGCGCTTTCAACTGTTTTAGAGTATCAATCCATCCGACCGCACTGGAATCGCTATCGGCCATGATAGGAAAAAAACGTTCGATAATAATATCACCACCAAATAGTAGTTTTTGATCTGGTAGATAAACGAACATGTCCCCCTGCGTATGTGCCGTGCTGAAATGATAGAGTTCAACGCTTTGGCCACCCAGATCGATCTCCATTTTATTTTCGAAGGCGATATCCGGTTGTTGCAGTTCGATATCGCTAAGAAGATCAGCAATCTCCGGACTCATTCCCTTGAAAAAACCGATGTACGACTGGCCCTTTGCATTTAATTCAGCCTTTTGAGCAAGCGGCACGATGATACGGGTTTCATCTGGGAAACTTTGTGCCCCCATTCCATGCTCAGGATGGAAATGCGTAATTGCCAGATAGTCGATTGGTTTATCACTTATCTTGCGGACTTCCTCCAGAACGAGTTTAGCGTTTTTTGGCCCCATTCCGGTATCAACGACCATGATACTGTTCTCACCGATGATAATTCCAATGTTTGGAACAAGATTGATACGTTTATCCGGAATAACATAGACATTCTTTGTTACCTGCCTGGTGTCACCAGCGTTTATCATGGGAGCTTGAGCAAATAGTTGGAAACTAATCGCTGACAGTAACAGGCAAAGACTTATGGATTTTTCGTTTAGTACTTTCATAGATATTCAACCTTAAATTTGCGACACTGATTTTAAAATCTAATATAACTGTAGCCTAGATTAGGTAGAAACCAAAATACACCGCTTATGATTCAAAGGAGATAGCCCGATGTCATTTTCCCTGCCTGAACCGGACGAACTAAAAAAGCTGGCGAAAGAATCGTCGTTTTCACTGAGTGATGAGCAGGCCCACGAATTTCTGAGCTATATGCAGGGTTTTGCTGAAGGTTATCGGTATCTTGATGAACAGCCGGATCACCTGCCAGAGGCAGGCAGCAGTAATAGAGCGTTTAGCTTGCCTTCACCCGCGGAAAACCCGCTCGGGGCCTGGTATGTAAAATGTTCTATTAAGGAAACAGATAGTGGTCCCTTGCTAGGCAAGCGCATCGCCGTTAAAGATAATATCTTTGTTGCAGAACTTCCTTTCACAGCAGGTGCTTCGGTCCTGAAAGGAATGCATGCAGATTATGATGCAACTACAGTCAGCAGAATATTAGAAGCGGGCGCTGAAATTACAGGTAAATCAGTATGTGAATATTTTTGTTTATCCGGGGGAAGTTGCACCGCCCATAACGGTGTGGTGGATAATCCAAGGAAAAAAGGCTACACAACCGGGGGCTCGTCCTCAGGCAGTGCAGCTTTAGTAGTTGCCGGAGAAGTTGACATGGCTTTAGGCACGGATCAGGGTGGTTCTGTGAGAATCCCGGCAAGTCTCAGTGGCTGTTACGGAATGAAGGCCAGTATGGGGGTGGTGTCTTACGAAGGAGGGATGCCAATGGAGACTTCGATTGATTACATCGGACCTCTAACCCGTTCTGTCGAAGACAATGCTCTCCTGTTGGAGGTCTTGTCAGGTTACTCAGCAGATCCTGAGCTTAATCCCTGGTCCAGACAATACACGGCCGTCCTTGGCAAGCCGGTCGAAGGAATGAAAATTGGGATCGTCAAAGAAGGTTTTGGCCACCCTGCAGGAAACCCTGAAGTAGACAAGTGCGTACGTCAGGCGGCCACTCGTTTGCAGGAACTCGGTGCAGCTGTCGAGGATGTGTCCGTACCCATGCACGATGTTGGAATGGGTATCTGGGGGGCTGTAGTCACTGAAGGTCTCTGGCGCACTGCTGAATTAAACGGTCTGGGTTACAACTATGAGAGTAGCTATTCGCCCGCACTCTACGAAGCAATGAGTGGCGTGACTGACAGGTTAGGGGAGATGCCGTTTAATGCGCAGATACTTTTTTTACTAGGGAAATACCTTGCCCGTTACAACGGGAAGTACTATGCGAAGGCTAAAAATCAGGTAAATGCTTTGCGTGCGGCCTACGATAAGGAGTTTAAAAAATTTGATATTCTGTTGATGCCAACAACAGTGAATACGGCAGTAAAAAATCCGACTTCATTAGAGACGGCGACTAACGAAGAGTTAATTGGCTATGCATTCAATAACACTTTTAACACCTGCCAATTTAACGCAACGGGACACCCGGCCATGTCATTGCCATGCGGTCTGCGTGATGACCTACCTGTTGGATTGATGCTGATAGGCAGGCGCTTTCAGGAGTCACAGATATATCAACTCGCCCACGCCTATGAACAGGCGGTTGATTGGCAGAGCGAGTAAACATCAGAATAAGAAAATTAATCGCGTAATTTGTGACGCTGGATCTTACCGGTCTGTGTTTTTGGCAGAGCGTCAACAAACTCTATTGCACGAGGGTATTTGTAGGGTGCAATAGATTCTTTAACGTGTTTTTGTAGCAGGCTAACAGTTTGACTGTCGGCAGTCTGAGATGACTCTAAAACCACGAAGGCCTTGACGATAGTTCCCCGTTCCACATCTTTGGCACCAACCACGGCACATTCCAACACGGCCTTGTGTGTAAGCAAAGCGGCTTCAACTTCCGGTCCGGAAATATTATAACCTGAAGATATAATCATATCGTCTGCACGACCTTTGTAGTAGACGTAGCCATCTTCGTCCATATGACAAATATCTCCTGGAACATTCCACCCATCGATAACGTATTTACGTTGTCTTTCATCTGCAAGATATTTACAGGAAGACGGTCCGATTACCGCGAGTCGGCCTTGTTGTCCGGGCGGTACTGGCGAGTTATCTTCATTCAATACGCAACATTCGTATCCTGCTAAGGCTTTACCGGTAGCGCCATCTGGTACTTCAGATCGATTGGCTCCAACAAATATGTGTAGCAACTCGGTAGCTCCAAGCCCGTCGATAATATTGTTACCGGTTGCAGTCTGCCATTGCTCGAATACGCCCTGTGGTAAATGCTCGCCGGCCGAAACGGGTTTTATTAGTGAAGAGATATTGTAATTATCGATATCGGCGAGCATTGCGCGATAGGCAGTCGGTGACGTTGAGCAAATCGATGCGCCAAATTGTTCGATGCCGGCGATAAGTTTTGCTGGTGGCGCCGCCTCAAGCAGGGCTGAGCTGGCTCCTGTATAAAGAGGGAACAGCAACTGCATGCCGAGACCGAATGTAAAGGCCATGGGGGGACTACCGATAAACACGTCATTCTCTACGGGTTTAATTAAATCATCGCAGACGCAAATGCATACGGCCATGACATCCCGATGATTATGCATGGTGCCTTTAGGTTGACCGGTAGTGCCACTGGTAAAAGCGATAAGCACGATATCCTCAGCGGCCGTTTGCACCGTATCGAACTCGGTGGGTTTGCCGGACATCAATGATTCCAACTCAGTATTAGCATCATCACTTTTTGAACCATCGAAAAAGCAAATTTTCTCGAGACCAGGGCAAAGTTGCTGTGCTTCGTTTAACTCGTCCTGCAGGCGAGTATCACATAATGCGAGTTTCACCTCGGCTTTATTGATGACCGGTTGTAGATCGCGGGCACGTAGCAGAGGCATCGTGGTGACCGCGATACCACCTGCCTTTACCACAGCCAGCCAGGAGGCTGCGAGCATGAGGTTATTAGCAGCCCTTAGTAACACCCGGTTGCCAGGCACCAGATCAAAATCTTCTATCAATACATGAGCAATTTGGTTGGCCTTCTCGTACAGCACCTGATAGGTCCAGTTGGAAAGATCGCTGCGCAGAGCTATCTTGTCACCATGGCCGGCAGTTATTTTTTCATCAAGCAAGATTTCCGCACAGTTCAGTTTTTCTGGAAACTGCAGGCTGTCGAGATTGAAAATTTCTTTTGCACGCCAGGCCTTAGGTGGCAGGTTGTCACTGGCGAAGGTATCAATATGAGCAGTATAACTATTCATTGGTATCTTAAAGGTAAGTATGTCGATGCATGGCAAAATGAGTGACAAGACCGGAAAAAGGCGGGAAACACTCATAGTCTTTACGCAAAACTGCCCGTACTTCAGAGTTCAAGGCATTATTTAATTCTTCAATACTGTCGAAGCTGACCTCACAATAAAGCATGCGCTCAGCGCGATTGATGTTAGCGACAGGCTGCCAGTCGATTGGCAGGCCAAGTTCTAAACGTCGTATTCCGGGAAAATCCAGTAAAATGGCGGGGTGGTTTTCTCGATAATATTTTAGAAAAACAGTTTCATCTTCTGCCGGGCCCTGATAATTTACCAGATAGGAAATATCAGCCTTGCCCTTGCTGGAATCACAGCTCTTATAAGGGTCCATTAGTAAGGCGACCTGTTCGATTTGAATACTTGCCGGAGACAAGCTTGCTACTGTTTCGAGAAGGTTTATCAATTCATCGGATTCGAGCATACCGTTCAGATCATTATCGTCTTCTGTCTTTAATTGTAAGACCAGTTTCGGTGGTCCGTCATCTTTAAGAAAGGGATCGTGTCCACCATCCGCCGGAGTGAACAAATTTAAACCTTTGAGATTTGGGATCTGTTTCGCTTTAACGGCAATTTCTTCAAGATGTTCAGGGAAAGGTGACTCACCTTCATTATCATTGGTACGAATTTCCAACAGATAAAAAATAGACATAGTGCGTTTGAATTCCAGGTTAGGGGTTTAAAAGTTTTTATTTAATGCCATCGGAGTCGGACCGCTGCTGGCCCAATCCAGTAATTCAATAGTGTGTACGAGTGGCAAACCGGAGTATTGCTGCAATTGTGTCATGCAACCAAGATTGCCACTGGCAATTATATCTGCCCCGGTAGATTCCAACTGTTGAGTTTTTTGTTGGCCAAGTTTTTCTGCCAAATCGCTTTGCAGAATATTATAAGTGCCTGCAGAACCACAACAAATATGACTGTCGGGAAGCGACTCGATTTTGTAGCCTGCCTGTTCAAGCAGACTAAGGGGCTGCTTAGAGAGTCTTTGACCATGTTGCATTGAGCAAGGATTCTGGTAGGTAATTTTGTTATTTCTCGGTGTGGAAAATACCAGAGATTCATTCTCGTGAAGGAACTCGCAAATATCTTTTGTCTTCCCACTGACGAGGCTAGCAAGAGAGGAATATTCAGGATCGGATTTTAACAGGTGTCCATAATCCTTCAGCATCGTTCCGCAACCAGATGCGTTACTAATCAAAGCGTCAAATTGTGGAAGTTGTGAGGCCCAACTTTTTAAATTTGTCTTGATTCTTTCTAATGCGCGCTGTTCTTTGCCAAGATGATGTTCAATGGCAGCGCAACATTCGTTTTCGTTGAGAATATGCACATCAAAACCAGAACGGTTTAATATTCTTATTGTCGCGTCATTAATGTGCTTGCCGATAACTTGCTGGGCACAACCTTGTAACAAGGCAACAGTACCGCGTTTCTGTTTATTTGTTTTGAATACAGAACCCGCGTGCGCTTGTCCCGTAGAAATCTGACTGTTGACTGCAAGCTTTATCGACGCTGAAACGGTGGAAGGAAGTAAAGGTCTACACCATGAAAGTAATTTTGCCAGTCTGATTAGTGTTCGAAACCTGTCAGGTGAAGGTAGTACGTTTGCCAGAAGCGCCCGATAAAATCTGTCAAATAAGGATCGTGTGTAACGTTTCTCAATGTAGGCACGGCTGTGGTCGACAAGGTGCATATAATCGACACCTGAAGGGCAGGTGCTAGTACAGGAAAGACAGGACAGGCAACGATCAATATGCCTGACTACTTCACTGACGGGCTTTGAGCCATGTTCAAGCATGTCTTTCATAAGATAGATTCGCCCGCGAGGCCCATCGAGTTCGTCGCCAGTCAAACGGTAAGTTGGACATGTGGCATTACAAAACCCACAGTGAACACACTTGCGTAATATGGATTCCATTTCGGCAAGACCAGCGTTTTGCAATTGCTCAATAGAGAATTCTGTCCTCATTTCTGGTAATCAAGACGTCCTGGGTTGAATATGTTTGCGGGATCAAAACTTTCTTTGATTCTTAGTCGGAGTGACTCCAGGGTCACCTGTGCCGGGCTGTATATTCCAACTTTATTTTTTATTTCATCCGGCGCCTTGTAAAGGATAGCACTACCATTTTCCTCGGCTAGTGATGAGCGAAACCGATTTATATTCTCTACAGCCTTAGTTGTTTCGAGCCCAAGCCAGAACCATGCCCCAGCGGCGTCGAGGTACCAGTTACAGTTTCCGATTTCGTTCAATAGCTGACTCATTCTCAAAGCCAGTGAAGGAGGAATAGATAACTTCATTATAACCGGATGATATGCCACGGGGCTTGCCGAACTTAATGCCTTCCATATTTGAAGAGATTCGTCCTGTTCCAGCAAGGAAACCGACATCTGACTAGCGTACGAGGTTTGAAACTCACGAAGTCTTGCGTCCACGGAAGTTCGTGAACCTTCAAATCTGATCAGGCTTGTACAGTTTGCTTGTGTCACATTCGATTCTAATGCTGATTTGATTCCTCCCGGAAGCAAGGCCAGGCCTGAAGCATGTAAAGGGCTTGTAGCTAGAGTGGATAATAAACCCAGGGCTTTTTCAGTATTCAGATCGTCAAGAATAGCTGTGACGATAACAGCAGGTGCTGGAAGTACTTTGAAACTCAGTTCAGTAAGTACGGACAGTGTTCCCCATGAACCGCAAATGAGTTTGCTTAGATCGTATCCAGTGACATTTTTGATAACATTGCCACCAGATTTATAGAGTTCGGCACGACCGTTAATGGCATTGAAACCGAGAAGATGATCGCGGGCGGAGCCTGCTTGAAAACGTCTGCTGCCACTTAGGTTGCTTGCAAAAACACCAGCGATAGTATCCTCTCTTGAGTTTGAGTAGAGTGCAGACATAGTTTCGGGTTCGAAAGCGAGTTGCTGTTGTTGTTCAGTCAGTACGGTCTTAATTTCATTTAAAGTAGTACCTGCACGGGCGCGCATTACCAGTTCAGCAGGATCGTATTCAATAATGCCTGTGCAAGCCGACATCGAAGCGTCAATATCCGCCTGCACTGAATAACCAAATCCTGATTTGCTGTTATTACCGCTAATAGCAAGACTCTTTTTCTCCGACAAACAGAACCGGGCCAATTCGGCGAATTGATCCTGGTTCTCTGGTAATAAAGTTTCCTGCATTAGAATCTTGGGAGTTCTGGAAAAGGTAATTTACCTTTATGTACATGCAGTTTACCCAGCTCAGCACAACGATGCAGTGTGGGAAACATTTTTCCGGGATTCAGTGTTCCATTAGGATCAAAAGCACACTTCAATCTCTGTTGCTGGTTAAGATCGTGCTCAGAAAAATAATCGGGCATTAGATCTCGTTTTTCAACACCGATGCCATGTTCACCTGAGAGTACACCGCCGACTTCAACACAAAGTCTGAGTATGTCTGCGCCAAATTCTTCCGCCTTCTCCATTTCATCATCCTTGTTTGCATCAAAGAGGATGAGAGGATGTAAATTTCCGTCACCGGCATGAAAAACATTCGCTACTCGCAGGCCATAGTGTTTCGACAGCTCAGTCATCTTTGTCAGTACCCGTGAGAGTTGTTTGCGGGGTATGGTGCCATCCATGCAGTAGTAATCAGGTGAAATGTCACCGAGCGCCGGGAATGCGGCTTTACGTCCGGCCCAGATTCTAAGTCGTTCCTCATCACTACTGCTTACTTTGAAGTATTGGGATCCACGACTTTTACCAATGTCCCTAATTACTTGAATCAGTTCGTCAACTTCAGCTTGTGGGCCATCGATTTCGACTATCAACAAAGCCTGGCAATCCAGCGGGTAGCCGGCATGGCAGAAATTTTCGGAAGCGTGGATGGCCAGTTCGTCCATCATTTCTATACCCGCCGGAATGATGCCTTTGGCGATGATTTCTGCTACGCATTGACCGGCAGATTCATTATCAGGAAAGCCTAATAACATGGCTCTGACGCATTGTGGTGCTTGTAAAATCTTTACCGTAACCTCGGTTACTACGCCAAGCAGGCCTTCGGAGCCCGTGATAACGCCGAGTAGGTCGTAACCTTCCGGATCCATGTATTTGCCGCCGAGACGAATAACTTCACCAGTCATCAAGACTAGCTCAACACCCAGGATGTTATTAGTTGTGAGTCCATATTTTAAACAATGCACACCGCCAGAGTTTTCACTGACATTGCCGCCGATTGAACAGGCAATTTGACTGGAAGGATCAGGTGCATAATAAAAGCCTCTATTCTCAACTGCCTGAGTTATCGCGAGGTTAGTGACTCCGGATTGGGCCACGACACAGCGATTGTCGTAGTCAATATCAAGGATGCGATTGAATTTTCCCATGGCGAGAACGATGCCGTCTTCCAGAGGCAGAGCGCCACCAGATAAGGAGGTACCCGCGCCCCTGGGCACGACATTTACATTCATTTCGCAGCAGATGCGCAATATTTCCGATACTTGAGCGGTATTCTCCGGCAGCACCACAAGCAATGGCCGTTGCTGATAGGCGGTGAGGCCATCTGATTCATAGGCTCTCAGGGTAGTTTTATCAATAACTATTTGTTTACTTGTAAGAAAAGTGCTTAGTTTGTCTATCAATTGCTGGCGATTGGCAATGATTGTTGCGTCTGGAATGGGCATTCTCATAAGAAAATAGCGATATCCTCAATTATTGAAGTTAGCATTTTTTGTCAGTGCCGATAAATCAGCCAAGTCAGTCAAATGTTACATTGAAACAACAAAAATTAAATCTGTGGTTTATCAGTATCTTTTAGGTTGAATCATAGATCCAGTATACCGTATACTGGCATCGTCTGAGTTCAGGCCAATAGCAATATATCTACTGCT
This sequence comes from Gammaproteobacteria bacterium, assembly GCA_012103475.1. Classification (GTDB taxonomy): domain Bacteria; phylum Pseudomonadota; class Gammaproteobacteria; order Eutrophobiales; family Eutrophobiaceae; genus WLWS01. Next base: position 180,745 of record WLWS01000002.1, read on the forward strand.
ACAAATAGGGGGTAGCGTAATGTCGAATTATCTTAGGTTAGCATCATCCCGAGTTTCACAGGTTTTCCTACTTTGCTTTTTGGGAACCACCGCGATGGAAACTTTTGCGCAGGGCGCACTGGAAGAAATTGTTGTTACCGCCAGAAAGCGCGAAGAAAGCTTGCAGGACACACCCGTTTCCGTTGCTGCTTTTACCAACGCAGATTTAGAAGCGCGTGGCACAGTCGACTTTTCTGATCTCGGCGAATTCACACCGAACGTGACGTTCGATTACACCTCAGCCATTGCCGCTGGTAACTCAGCCGCCATTGTTATGATTCGCGGTGTCGGAGCGGCTGACTGGACTATTGGTACCGACCCGGGTGTTGGTATTTATCTGGACGGTATCTATATCTCTCGCACAATTGGCTCGGTCATGGATACAGTTGACGTCGAGCGAATCGAAGTGCTGCGTGGTCCACAGGGTACTTTGTTTGGTCGAAATACTATTGGCGGAGCCATTTCGGTGGTCACCAAGAAACCCGATACTGAAGCCTTTGCTGGTCGCGCAGAATTAACCTTTGGTAGTTATGATCGCATTGACGGCAATGCTTATATCAATCTCCCGATTAATGACACCATGGCAGCTAGCGCGTCCTTCTCTAAAAGAACTCGTGATGGCTATGTTGAAAACCTGTTTCCAGGTGCGCCAGATCTGGGTGATAACGATGATACGACAACTCGAGTGGCATTTCGTTGGCAGCCTTCCGATAGCCTGACGGTTGATCTTTCAGCCGATTACTCCACTACGGATGAAGCACCGGCAGCAAACGTATTAATTGCTACCAATCCAGGCCAGGGATTCTATAATTTTACCAACGCTTTAACTGGTGGTGGTGCGGCCTGTTTGGGACCAAATAATACCGTGCCGGCAGCTGCACTGACAAACCCTGGTTGCTATAACGATCAATGGGCTGTTGGCCCGTTTCAAACTTTTAGTTCGCATGTTAGTAGTACGCCTGAACTTCAAAACGATGATGCTTTTGGTCTTACGGTGAAACCAGAATCTGGGATTAACGTCTGGGGCATAGGCGGCACCATAGAATGGGACGTCAGCGATAATGTTACTTTGAAGTCGATTACTGCACACAGGCGTGTCGAAGATGGTTTCTGGTCAAGAGACTCATCTCATTCAGGTAACCAGGGTCACGTATTGGCCAGAACGTCTAATGCCTTTGAGCAAAGCCAGACCAGTCAGGAATTCCAGATACTCGCCTCTGCGCTCGATGATCGCTTGAATTTTATTATTGGTACCTTTTACATGGAGGAGAAAGCCTTCCATAAGGATGTTGTCGAACTGGTATTGAATACCGTATTTGACAGTGGTGGTATAACTGACAACTCTAGTTCGGCGATATTTGCTCAGGGAACCTATGACATCACCGATCAATTAGCATTGACCCTTGGTATTCGTTATACCGATGAAGATAAAGAATTTTCAGCAAGATCAACAACTGGTTTGGACAATGCTAATCCAGAAACACCGGACCCGGTAACGGGACTACCAGCCTCATTATTGAACGGGGCGATTGATTGTCTGGGTAATGTTATAGGCACACCAGGCCAACCTGCCTGTCTGTTGCCACTAGATCCTGTTACCTCAAACGCCAACGAACTTGAGCCCTATGTCAACGTGTCTTATCAATGGAACGATGATTTGATGACTTATGTTTCTTACTCAGAAGGTTTTAAAGGTGGCGCATTTACGCAACGTGTATTTCCACCAGCACTGGCAACACCTACCTCTAATCCGGAGTTTGTAAAGGTGTATGAGGGTGGTTTTAAATCAACCTGGCTTGATAACCGTTTACGAATGAACGGTGCCGTATTCTTCACGGATTACACAGATCTACAGATCAATGTGAGTGCCGGTACAGGAACAGGAGCCATCGGTGACGTGACGAAAAATGCGGCTGCTGCTGAAATCCTGGGCTTTGAGCTGGAAATGACAGCGGTGCCGGTGGACGAAGCATTAATTCAGCTAGGTATTGGCTATCTTGATGCCGAGTACACTGAAATTGATACGGCAAATAACCCTTTCGGTGGTATTGTAATCAGTCAGGATTCCAAATTAGTGAATGCACCAAAATGGAATATAGTGGCAGCGGCGCAATACGATTACAATCTTGGAGACTGGGGCACACTAACCCCACGTGTGGATGTATCTCATACTAGTGCGGTTTACAACTCTCCCGAAAACGATCTAAGACTTCGACAAGGAGCCAATACACTTTTGAACCTTTCCATGACCTGGCGTGATGTCAATGATGTCTGGTCGGTTACTGCTGCTGGTAAAAACGTGACAGATGAGACTTACCTCGTAACCGGTGTTTCTGGCTCAGGTATTGTTGAAGGTGTGTACGGTTTACCTGCAACATGGTCATTGAGTATCCGCAGAAATTTTGATTAATGCGGTAACTTGTAAAAAGTTGTAATAAAAATACCCGGGCATTAACAGTGTCCGGGTATTTTTTTATCTGCTAGTTTCTTTTTATACACTGTCAGGGAGTATGTGATGAATAAACTGCTTCGAATTACAATCTTCGCTATTTCAATTTTGTCGCTAGAGGCCTGTTCCGATCAAGGTACTCCATCTATAGGGGCTGAAACTGAAATGCTCGCGTCAGATTCAGAAGAGACTGCAGCGCTTGCCGAACGTAGTTACAGCGAAAACCGTGAAGCATGTGCAGACTATAGCCCTCAGCGTAAACCTCTATTTGGTGAACTTCATATTCATACAGCTTTGTCATTTGATGCGGCCGCTGGTCGATTAAAAACTCTTCCTGCTGATGCTTATCGCTTTGCAAAAGGCGAAACGATTCCTTACTTTCCTGTGGATGAGAACGGTAATGTACAGGGTGAAATTCGAATTGATCGACCACTGGATTTCGTTGCTATTACCGATCATGGTGAATTTCTGGGCGAAACGGTGCTTTGTAAAGAAAAAGATTCACCAGCCTATGATGGTGACTTTTGTAAAGAGTATCGCAAGGTAGAGTTTCGAGGTGCGGCGATGATCGCAACTTCAATGAGCGGAGATTACCCTGAACGAATAAAAATGCTCTGTGGAGAAGATGGTCAGCTTTGTCGTGATTACGCTGAGGGTCCATGGCAGGTGATCAGGCAAGCTGCAGAAGATGCTTACGATCGAAGTACCGCCTGCAAGTTCACGAGCTTTGTTGGCTACGAATATACAGGCTCTCCTAATAATTCGAATTATCATCGTAATGTTATTTTCAGAAACGACAATGTTCCTGACTTACCTGTCAGTTATATGGAGAACCCCTACGACTATCTCCTGTGGGAACAACTCGATAATGTATGCAAAGGTAAATCAGGCTGTGATTACCTGACGATTCCTCACAACAGCAATATTTCGAATAATCGTCTACTCACTCCATACGCGAACCTAGAACCAACGTTGGAGAACAAGGTGAAATACGCGAAGGATCGGCAGAAAAACGAACCGATTATGGAAATATTTCAACATAAGGGTGGGTCGGAATGTCTCAACGGACTAAAAACAATAATTGGTGCTCCAGATGAACTCTGTAACATTGAACAGGTGCGTCAAATTGGATCTCGCGCGAAACGAATTAATATTAGTCTTGATGGCCCTGAATTAGTTTTTGATGTGGAAGATTCCGCAGCCGAAACGGTTGAATGTGAAGGAAACGACGTAGGTCGTCATGGCATGATGGGTGGCGGTTGTGTTTCAAAAAATGATTTTCTCCGAAGTGCCTTGCTCACAGGAATGCTTGAAGAGCAGGACATTGGTATCAACCCAATTAAGCTTGGTGTCATCGCGGCTAGTGACGGGCATACCAGTACACCTGGCTCAGTTAAGGAAAATCAATGGCAGGGTTACGTGACAGGAGAGATGACGCCGGAAGAACGTTTACAACCAGGGACTCTCCCAAGTGGGATCCTGGGTAACCCGGGAGGATTGGCCGGGGTTTGGGCAGAAGAGAATTCCCGAGACGCAATATTCAACGCCATGCAACGCAGGGAGGTTTTTGGCACCTCAGGTCCACGCATTCTGCCTCGATTTTTTGCTGGATGGGAGTTTGAAACCGCCAATTGTGACAGGCAAGACATGATTGCTGATGCCTATCAGAGGGGGGTACCAATGGGAGCTGATTTGACATCAGCACCATCACAACAGAGTAAACCCACTTTTCTGGTCTCAGCATTAAGAGACTCGGCCACTGATGCCACACCCTTACAACAATTACAGATTATAAAGGGTTGGGTAAGTAAAGAAGGTGAGTCGCGTTATGAGGTACACACTGTGGCCGGTGATGCGGATAACGGTGCCGGAGTGAATCTTGGAGATGGCTCCCGCTTTGGTAATGGGCACGACGCTCTGTGCACTGTGTTCAAAGATGAGAGCTTCGATCCAGCTGTACCCTCCTATTATTACTTACGGGTCGTCGAAAATCCCAGCCCGCGATGGAGTTTACTGGATTGTTTGAAAATGAATGAATCGAAAAGACCAGCAATATGCGAGGACAAATCACGACAAGTGATTCAGGAAATGGCCTGGACTTCACCAATCTGGTACACGCCTGTTGGTAAATGAAATTTTAAGGTATTCATAATCATGAGATATTTAAATAGATATAACAAGCTCAGGAAAGTTACTAGTTTCTCTCGCCGTAAATTCATAGGGGGTGCTGCCGGACTTGGCTTTGCCGCGTTAACATCTTCTAGTTCGAGTCTTTTTGCGAAATCAACCAGACAGAAAATGGCAATGAATATATCAGGTAAAATTATTTCGTCTTCCGATGATAATTACGAAATGTGGAGAAAGGGTCTAGTCTGGCAAGCAGCGAAACCAAACCGTAAGCCGGAGCTTATCGTTCAGGCAAAGTCGATTGATGATGTAATCTCTACCGTTAATTACGCGAGAGAGAATAAACAGAAAGTCATTGCCAAAAGTGGTGGGCATAGTATCTGTGCGTCCTTTCTTCGTAATGAAGGAATACTCCTGAACATGTTGGCCATGCGCGATGTAGAAGTTGATTCTGAATCGCAAACGTGTACCGCACAACCGGGAGCATGGGGACCGACAGTGTTGAATGCATTGGAACCGCATGGTCTCGGATTTCCTGTGGCTCGCGGGGGCAGTGTATCTATCGGCGGATTTTTAATGGGAGGGGGGCTAGGCTTTAATCCGAATACCTGGCGTATAGCTTGCTTCTCTATTCTGGGTGCCGACGTAGTACTGGCTGATGGTAGTCAGATAACTGTTAATGAAAAATCCTATCCGGATATTTATTGGGCGGTACGGGGAGCAGGCCCTGGTTTTTTCGGTATCGTGACAAAATACTATTTGAAAGCCTATCCTCTGCCAGGGGTCTTGCTAACCTCGCAATATATTCACCCACTTAGCGAGTATGAAAAAGTTTCTTCTGCGCTCGAAACACTTGTGCCAGATAGCGACCACAAATTAGAGATAATTCTATTACTGACAAGTAACTCCGACAAGGCAGCTGTCGAGGCTGGCGCCCCTGCTCAGGTTTGTCTAATAAACGCGAATGCTTATGGTGCAGATGAAGAGGAATCCAGAGCATTGTTAAAAACCATAGCTGATAGCCCGCTTGGGAAGAAGCCATTGGCCAAGAAAGAATACGAATTAACCAACCTGAAAGTCATGACAGGTGAGACTGGAGAATCCTTTCCCAGAGGTAGAATGGCAACTGAAGGCGTATGGAGTAATTCAATAGCACCTGTCATAGCTACTCTGTATAAGAGAATGAAACAAGCAGTGACTCCCATTACTACGGTCAGTATTCGTTTTCTCGGCAACACCAGACTTCCGGATGAAGCAGCATTTTCCTTGATAGGCAGCACAAATATACTCTCTGTCCTGACCTGGCAAGATGAAAAAGATGACGAAAAAATTGCCGGCTGGATGCGCGGGACTATGGATGCTTTAGCGCCTTATTCACTCGGACATTACATCAATAATGACGATGTTGTGACTTACCCTGAACGAAATCAGGCATCATTCAGCGAGGCGAGTTGGAAAAAGCTACGAGTACTACGAAAAAAATATGATCCCGAAGGCGTGTTTCACGATTATTACGGTATTGATTCGTAGCTTTTCGCTGTTTTGAATACTACTAAAGAAGTAGCAATCTCAGTTTACGAGCGCTTTCAACAAAGCGTAGTGACTTATCCTGATAATACGTTTTTACACATACCTAGGCAGGCTACAAGCAGTTATTTGAATGACTCTGTAAATTTCACTTATTCGGAAATGTCTGGAAAGGTCGAAGAGTTACGTAAACTGTATAAGAAGCGTGGATATGGGGCAGGGCACCGGGTAGCTTTGATGCTCGAAAACCGCGCCGAATTTTTTCAACACTTTTTTGCACTAAATAGCCTTGGTGTTTGTGTTGTTCCTGTAAACGCTGAGTTTGTGGTAGACGAAATCAGCTATCTGCTTGATAACAGTGATGTCTCCCTGGTAATACTTCTACCGCTTTATTTAGAAAAATTGCAGCTATCGCTGCAATCTATTAAGAAAACAATAGATACCTGTATTGTTACCGACATCAAGAATTTAGCTGAAGCTCCGCCGCTCAGCCACGCTCAAGTTAGAACAGGAGTTAAGGCAGATGCGACCATTTTGTATACCTCTGGTACGACAGGTAAACCTAAAGGCTGTGTTTTATCAAACGAGTTTTTTTTCTGCGTTGGTGACTGGTATGTCAATATTGGAGGTCATTGCCAGCTCGATGTCGGAGTCGAAAGAATGATTACGCCACTGCCGGTTTTTCATACCAATGCCTTGATCTGGTCAATGATGGCGATGATACAGACCGGTGGCTGTTTGATTCAGTTAGACCGGTTTCATTCATCAACATGGTGGGAAACTGTGCGTGAATCCAAAGCGACCTGTCTGCACTACCTTGGTGTCATGCCCGCCATGCTACTTAGCTTGCCTGAATCAGATTCTGATTGTAACGAACAGATAAAATTTGGTCTTGGTGCCGGTGTTGAACCGGATCTGCATGCCAGATTCGAAGAACGTTTCAGTTTCCCTTTGATTGAAGGCTGGGCCATGACTGAAACCGGCTCAGGTGTTTGTTTTATGACTGATAGTGATCCCAGGCATGTGGGCAAACGTTGTATGGGGAAAGCACTGGATACGATGGAGTTTGTGATTGTTGACGAGCATAAAAATGAAGTCGATATAGGTGAAGTAGGCGAGTTACTTGTCAGGCGTAAAGGCGAGGAGCCTGGCTTCGGCTTTTTCACTGAGTATTACAAAAACGCGGAAGCGACCAGAGAAGCGTGGAGCGGAGGCTGGTTTCATACCGGTGATGCTGTAAAACAGGACAAGGAGGGCTCTGTTTTTTTCGTTGAACGAATAAAAAATATTATTCGGCGTAGCGGTGAAAACATAGCCGCTGCTGAAGTTGAGACAGTCCTGATTGATCATGATTCTGTTGTGAATTGTGCTGTTGCACCAGTCCCGGATAAGATTCGTGGAGAAGAAGTGGCAGCCTGTATCGTGCTAAGCGATAATTTAGAGTCAAGTGAGGAAGTCGCGAGCAAGTTTGTTAACTACTGTCTGACAAAACTCAGTTATTTTAAAGTGCCGGGCTACATTATATTTGTTGATAAATTGCCTGTGACTTCGACACAAAAAATACAGCGAGGCCAACTTCGTCAGCTTGTTACAGACTCTCTGGAAGCCGGGCAATACTTTGACTGCAGAGCGATGAAGAAAAATATAAAACTGTCTTGAAGGCATGAATAGGGAGGAAGGATATGTATACTGGTGATGAATATTGTCATAGTAGTAGCATTGAAGTGAATGTCGACACCGACACTGCCTTTAAATATCTCAGTGATGGGGTGGCTCAGGGTGACTGGACGCTGGGCAGCATGCAAAGAAAAAAGGTTCGTGATAACACTTATAGTGGTGTTTCTCTCTTCAATGGTGATGAATTGTTCATTCAAATAGAAGCCGATCTTGAAAAACTAATTATTTACTACCACGTCGGCATGGATTTGGAAAACCTGCAACCAAGAAATGTTGTCAGAATCGTACCGGGTCCAGTAATAGGCAGGGATGAAACTGTCTGTCTGATTACCTTACTCAGCTGGAGAAACGCTGCTGCGGATGACGCAAAATGGAAACTTACCTGCGTCTCGCATGAAACTGAAATGTATATTATAAAAAATCGTCTTGAATCCCAAATCTAATTCAATTTAAGAAAAAATACATATGTCTATAAGTAAATCACGCGACGTTTATCTGCGTTGGCGAAATCGCTTTGTCCTGAAGTTGGCACTTTATCATTTCGCTTTAGTATTGCTGTTTGATCTCCTTGCAATCTACGCGCCCACCGTCTTTAGTTCATCTATTTTTGCTGACAGCGCCTATACCATCGGGCTCGTTTTTGCTCTGTTTATTGTCGTATCGGTCATTACTTCAACTTTTTACTATTCCTATCGAATTACCGAGAAAGAAAGTAAATTCCTGCCTGGTGTCCGTTAAAGTGATTATTGGAAAATTTAATATGAAACTCTGTCTGATGTCAGCAATGATGTATTTAGGCGGTACACAGTTCGCTATGGGTGCTGTTGAAGAGCAGGTGCAAAGGCCCGTAAATATTGCAGCATTGATTACCTTTGTGATGTTTATGATTCTAACATTAATGATCACCACCTGGGCTGCGCGTCGGACGAAGTCCAGAAAGGACTACTATGTTGCGGGTGGTGAGATAACTGGTCTGCAGAACGGTTTTGCCATAGCGGGTGATACGATGTCAGCAGCGTCGTTTCTGGGTCTGGTTGGCCTGGTTTTTGTACTTGGCTTCGATGCGCTCTACTTTATTGTAAGTTTGGTAGTTAGCTGGCTGGTTGTTTTGATTGTGATAGCAGAACGGCTTCGAAACCTTGGCTCTTACACATTTGCTGATGCATTGTCCTACCGGCTGTCAAAAAAACCTATTCGAATTCTTGCTGCCAGTTGCGCTCTGGCGATTATGATTCCTTATCTTCTCGCACAATTAGTTGCGGCAGGTACTCTGGTAGAGGGCTTGTTCGGACTGGATTACAAACAGGGCGTGATAATTGTCGGTGTTCTCATGATGATCTATGTCGCCTTTGGTGGGATGATGGCAACTACCTGGGTGCAGATTGTCAAAGCTGTATTGCTAATAGGAGGAGGCACGCTGCTATCAATAGGAGTTATGTCTGCGTTTCAGTTTAACCCGGCCAATTTGATTTCAGCAGCTGTTGATAAGCACCCATTGGGTGACAAGCTTTTGAGTCCGGGTGGTCTTTATACCGATATTATTTCCGCGGTGTCTCTCAGTCTCGCCTTTATCGGTGGCACAGCTGCGATGCCACATGTGTTAATGAGATTTTTTACAGTATCGAATGCTGTACAGGCGCGGCGCTCGGCAGCCTATGCAGTAGGACTTATTGCCTATTTTCAGGTTTTGGTTCTAATTATAGGTTTCGGGGCAGTAGTCATGCTGGTAGACAATCCGGAATATTCAAATGGTGGAACTGATGTTATAGGCGGTAGTAATATGGTCGCTATTCATCTGGCCCAGTTTGTTGGTGGTGATGTCTTTATGGGCTTTATTTCCGCGGTCGCCTTTGCGACTATTCTTGCCGTAGTGTCCGGCCTGACTCTCTCAGCAGGAGCGACAGTTTCTCATGATTTATTTTCCAATGTAATCCGTGATAACAAGTGCACGGAAAAGGAAGAACTGTTCATTTCCAGAATCACGGTTGTAGTACTCGGAATTCTAGGAATATATCTGGCTATTGTATTTGAAGGTCAGAACGTCGCTATATTGGCAACTTTGCCATTGGCCATCGGTGCGAGTACTAATTTTCCAATGTTGTTTCTGTCTATGTACTGGAAGGGACTGACCACTCGCGGAACAGTCTATGGCGGTTCGATTGGTTTAGTACTGGCAGTCGGTCTGATAATACTCGGACCGAATGTCTGGGTGAAAGTATTCGGATATAAAGAAGCGGTGTTTCCTTATGCCTATCCCACAATATTTTCAATGAGTGCCTGCTTTCTATTTTGCTGGTTTTTTTCAATTACGGATAAATCAGAACGTGCTGAAGAAGAAAAAGCTGCTTTTCCGGCACAGTTGTTACGTTCTCAATTGGGTGAAGTGAAGTAGTTTTATTTAAGCCAGATGTTTTACGGGGGAGATGAAAAATGGTTAGTGAAAACGCAGAAGAGAAGCTGAATAAAAACATCACGGTATTTTCGCTTATTGTAATAGGCGCCCTGGGTGTGATGGCTTTTCAGGTTTTACCATCGATGATTATCGGCATGATTACCGATCTCGGTTTTACCCAGCAACAAGTAGGGAAAGTTTCCAGTGCTCAGCTTGGGGGCATAGCACTCGGATCAATCATTAACCTGTGGCTGATAAAAGTACTTTCCTGGCGACGCATCGCCACATTTGGTTTACTCGGATTACTTCTTTGTGATCTGGCCAGTATGTTTCTGAATGATTATATGTCATTTCTTATTATTCGCTTTTTGGCTGGTGCAGCTGGTGGTATCTGCGTGTCATTCGGAGCATTTGCTTTGGGTAATACCGCGAAAGCGGATCGGAATTTTGGCCTGTTTATGTCATTTCAGGTTGTCTCCGCCATTATCGCGAATATGTTTCTACCAGGTATTGTGCAATCGACTGGCATTATTTGCATTTTTATCGTACTGCTAGTCCTTGATTTGCTGGCTTTGTTCGTGCTGCTTAAGAATGTGCCGAACGTGGAGGTGGCAGAACAGGAAGCAGCAGGTACTAATAGTCCAAGGATATGGGCTTTATGTGTCATTCAGCTGACCGCTGTATTGTGTTTCTTTATCGCATTAGGCGGGTTCTGGACTTATATTGCCCCTATAGGACTTGCCGCCGGTTTAAGCGAACAGGATACCGGGCGTGCAATCAGTCTGGGTTTATTTGGCGGCCTGGCGGGATCATTCGTGGCAGCTCAGCTCAATATCAAACTAGGACGCTTGTTGCCTGTATTATTTGCGGTTTGCGCACAGTTTACTGCACTGTACATTCTGTTTTCCGGCTTTGATTTTACTGTTTACACTCTGGCTGCGGGTTTATTCATGTTTGGCTGGTATATGTTTTTCCCTTATCAGCTTGGCATGATCGCCGCTTTGGACAGGGACGGCAGACCTATGATTCTTGCTAACGCAGTTGCAGGTGTAGGTTCAGGCGTCGGGCCCTTAATTGTCTCTTTCTTTCTGGTTGGTGATTTTCTACCGGCTTACAAAATCGCCGCTTTGTTCTTATTTCTTGCCTTATCCCTGGCAATTCTCGTCATTACTATCAGCAAAGCTGATGTAAAAACTTAGTAGAATCTTTTTATAAACCAGTTCTGCGCGGAATGAAGCCGCCAAGCGATTTTTCGACGGTAGCGGCGGCAGCCAGAGCGATGTGTTCCTGAAATGCCTGTGAGACAATCTGTACGCCAAGTGGCAGACCATCCTGCTCACCCGCATTGACGACAGCGCCGGGCACGCCTGCTACCGCCCAGGCATGGACGTAATTAAATGCAGCGTATTGAAGATATTCTTCCTGCTTTGCGCCATAAGGGGCTATACCGTGTTTTGGTGCAGGACCAGTAGTAACCGGACAGATAATGACATCATAAGCCGCGACAAATTGGCGCATCATGGAACGAAACTGAAAAAACCGTCCCTGAAGATCAAAAAACTCAGCAAGTGGCAAAGGATCGCCGAAGCCATTCAATAAAGACTGAAATTGCTCGTGGTGTCGTCCCTTACAGCCTTCAAGATCTTTCCATGTTCGTATGCCACCATCGGCACCTGCCATTGAAAAGAATATTGCTGTTGCCTGACTTAAATCGGGAGGTGTGACTTCTGACACTGTGGCGCCTTTTGCCTCCAGGGCTTTTACCGCAGTCTCGATTGCCGATTTTGTTTCGTCGCTGACTTCGATCGTGCCATCATAGTTGTAATAGCCAACTTTCATTTTGCTGACATCAATTTGATGCATATCGCCTAGTGGCACTGGTGGAGCGTAAGGATCAAGCCAGTCAGGACCAGACATTATCGGTAATAACAGACTCAGGTCTTCGACATAGCGAGCCATAGGACCGATGCACATCAAATCGCGATAGCCAGTATCTCGCGTTTCAGGCCAACTGCCGGTATCGGGAACTCGACCAACAGTAGGCCGTATACCAACTGTACCATAGTAATGACTCGGCACACGGATTGAACCGCCACCATCCAGTCCTATGCCAACGAGTGTTGCATCGGCGGCGAGAAGAGCGCCTTCTCCGCCAGTCGAGCCTCCGGGAGTATGCTCAAGATTAGCCGGATGATTTGTTCGACCAAAAATAGCGTTGTCTGTTTCATAAGAAGACGAATACTCAGGACAGTTTGTTTTCGCTATCAAGATAGCGCCTGCCTGTCGTAAGCGGGCTGCACAGCTGGAATCTTCTGGTTTGTGGTGTTCGCGGGCAAAGGAGCCGCCGGTACAAATAAACCCATCTACGTCTATGGAGTCCTTAATAGTTATCGGTAATCCGAGAAGGGGAAGTTCTGAACCCTCGGCACGAGCTTTATCAGCCTGTTTAGCTAAAGAAAGTGAGCGTTCATCATCGCAATCGACGACAGCATTTAATTTATCGTTGACACTATTTATTCTATCAAGAGTTTGTTTAACTAATTCTTCGCTCGAAATATCACCTTTTTTCATCAGCTTAAGATAGTCGCACGCGGAAGGTAAGGCTGTGTTTTTTTTATTCATCTACTTCACCAGGGAATTATTGCTAAGATTATTTGTGTTGGGAGACGTATACCCAGATTTGTTCAATCTCTTCTGCATCGAATACATCACCCAGTGCCGGCATAAACCCTTTGCCTGAAGTGACCGAGCTGATAAATCTTTTTTTGTCGTTTTTCGGAAACATTTTGAGATTAAAGCTGGCAGTGCCCGGGTTTCGCAGATTTTTGCCATGACAATTCGCGCAAGCCAGATCATAGAGTTCTTCGCCGGCTTCATAGTCATCACTTAGATCGGTGCTGGTCAGAGCACTTAAAGGGAAAATAAGAAAAATGCAGAGACTGATAAATTGCTTCATTGCAACAGACCGAAGGTTATTAGATTTCCGCCTTTTGGAACATTTTTAAGTCTTTCGTCGCCGGCAAAACGCGAATATAGGCCACCGATACCACTGGCTATGGTGATGTATTGTTTACCTTCGTGTGACCAGCTAATTGGCTGTCCGACAATTCCTGAACCAGTCTGAAAAGACCACAATTCCTTACCATCGTCTTTGTCGTAGGCGATAAATTCACCGGTATGAGTGCCGGTAAATATCAAACCACCAGCGGTACTCAACACAGCAGAGTAATTAGGTGTTAACTGGGGTACCTTCCAGCGGGCTTTACCGGTCAGAGGGTCGATAGCCTTTAAATAACCACGATAAGGTGTGTCCTTATCCCAGCTAAAGTCAAACTTCACGCCGAAATAGGGAAGACCGGGGCGATATTTCACCTTCGTATACTTATAAGTGAAACCATAGTGATTGGTATTTACATAAGCTGTTTGTTTTGACGGGTCATAAGCCATCGGAGACCAGTTTTTACCTCCCGTGCCGGCAGGCCACACAGTAACTTCCTCGCCAGTGCTCCGTAGCTTTTTCAGTAAGCTGGATTCTATCGGTTTACCTTTCGCGTCGAGGCCTTCTGCCCAGTTCACTTTGACAAACTCATTGGCGGTAATAAACTCACCGTTTCGTCTATCGATGACGTAAAAGAAACCGTTTCGGCTGGCCTGCAAAATTACTTTTCTGGTTTCACCCTTAATTTTCAAATCTGTAATAATGAATTCATTGTTACCGTCATAATCGAAGGGATCGTTGGGTGAAAATTGAAAATGCCAGATCACTTCTCCACTAGCTGGTTTAATAGCCAGGACTGAGTTGGTATAGAGATTATCACCAACTCGAACACTTGGGTTATATGGCCCAGGGTTACCGACACCCCAATAAACCAAATCAAGTTCAGGATCGTATGAGCCGGTTAACCAGGTTGAACCACCACCTCTTTTCCATGTATCACCCGGCCATGTGTCGTTGCCCACCTCGCCCGGCCCCGGGATAGTGTATCTACGCCAGATTCGTTTACCCGTTTGCGGGTCCCAACCATCAATAAAACAACGGGCACCGTAATCCCCGCCGGAGACACCCGAGATCAAGATACCATTGGCGACAAGCGGAGCAACGTTCATTGCCAGCCCAGTCCAGTCTTCTATATCTTCGAATGCATCCGCCTGCCAGAGTAATTCTCCGTCCGACATATTATAGGCATACAGCTTGCCATCCATACCACCACGAAATATTTTATTGTCATATATTGCAGCGCCCCTATTGGTAACGCCACAACAGGTGTATTTCAATGCTTCTTTGTCATACTCTATTTTCTGTTTCCATTTTTGTTTACCGTCTAAGGCATCTACTGCAATTGTGCTGTCGTGAGTTACGAAATATATGACACCATCGTAAACCATTGGAAAGGCCTGCTGACCGCGATCATCGTCAAGACTGTATATCCACTTTGGAGCCAGTGAAGAAACAGTCTTTTTGTTTATTTTCTGAAGAGTGCTATGACGTTGTTGCGAATAACCCATACCATAAACAACAACGTTATCACTTTCGTTTTCGTCGTTGAGTAATTCGCTTGTGCTAGGCCCTTGTGCAAAGGCAATGGAAAAAAACAGACTTAGCGCCAAAGAGGAGAGTAGTTGAGCGTTCATACTTAAGTTCTGAAATGATTATTTGAAGATGTGAGAAACTTAATTAATTACCGCCATGATGGCTTTGTAAGATTGATCGAGATAATCGAGTATTATTTTTTCCATATTGTCCTCATCGGCGGCTTTTAAGCCTTCAACAATACGAGACTGACCACGGATGACTGTTTGACGCACACTCTTTATTTTCAATGTCAGTATGCCATGAAACAAAATATGGCCGGTAAATTCGTCGATGCTGTTTGCGAGAGGTTCATTGCCACAGAGATGAAAAAAAGTTCGTCGAAATTCTGCGTTATGCAAGTACGTCAGAGATGAGTCTTCTTCGTCGATAAGATCCTCTTCTTTATGAATTAGATCTTCCAGTCGTTTGATATCGACGGGACTGCAATTCTTGACTGCCTTCCTTGCGGCCATAGGTTCCAGTACACGGCGGATTTCAAAAATATCTTCTACCTGTTTTGTACTGGGAGAACTGAATACGTAAGCGCCACCGTGGCTCTGCTCGAGAATCCCCTGTTTTCTGAAAACATTAAGCGCATCTCTAACCGGGGTGCGAGATACACCCAGCGATACTGCTATTTCCTGCTCGGTGATTCGCTGACCTGAGACGAAGGTGCCTTTAAACAGCTCTTTGCGCAAAGAATCATATACCTGCTCCCTTAGCGGCAGGGGTTTAAGTATTTTTTTGAGACTTTTTTGTGATTGGGCCATTTATAAAACAGAGCAGTAATTGAAATATAGGACTAATTAGTGGCAGTAGCTTGTAAAGGTAGTTCCAGCGATTGTAGATAAGCTTCCATTCTATCCAGAGCTTCCTCGAGTCTTTCATAAGGCTCAGAGCCGAAGCAGATACGTAAATGGCCTTTACCCGCATTTCCATAGAAGCAGCCGGATTCAACAGCTACATGAGTATGTTCGACAATATCCTGAGCCAATTTACTGGATTCGATACCCCAGGCACTGAAATCCGGAAAAGCATAAATTGTGGCTTGCGGAGTGTTGCAGGTAACCCCGGGCATGGCATTTAAACGGCTGACGATCAGATCTCTCCTTAGCTTATCGTCTGCAACCATTTCTTTTACACAATCCTGAGACCCGCTGACAGCGGCAATCGCACCCTCCTGAGCAAATATACAGGGATGAGTGGATTCATTCAGAGTGACTTTCAACATCTCGGAAATAAAATGTAGAGGTGCAGCAGCATAGCCAATTCTCCAGCCGTCCATCGCGTAACCTTTTGTGAAGGCACTGATTGTGATTGTCCGCTCTCTCATATCCGGCAAAGAGGCAATGCTTATGTGTTTATTGTCGTCATATATGTTGAATTCATAAACTTCATCAGACAGAACATAGAGATCATGCTTAATTGCTATATCCCGAATTGCCAATAAATCCTTCTGGCTATACATGACACCGGTGGGGTTGGATGGATTAACCAGGATAATCATTTTCGTGGCTGGACTTACGGCCTCGTCTAAGGCCTGAGCATCAAGGCTGAAGCCTCTGGCCTGATCCAGTTTTACGGTGACAACTTTACCACCAAGCAATTCTATTTTTGAATTGTGCTGTGGATAAAAAGGATCCAGGACAATGACTTCGTCACCCTCGTCAATCAAAGTCATCAGAGCCGAAAAGGCTGCCTGTGTCACACCATTAGTGACCAGTATTTCGTCGGCGCTGACATCAATCCGGTTTAATTCCCGATAACGTTGGGCAAGTGCATCGCGCAAGGCGAAGGTGCCGTTTAATTCGCCATAATGAACTATGCCCTTGTCCAGTGCAGTTTTTGCTGCCTCTTTAATATGCAGTGGGGTGTCAAAGGAAGGTCGACCTACTTCAAGATGAATGATATCGGCACTCGGATCCTGAGCTGCGATTCTGGCTGCCGTCTCATACATGCCAAAGTTCTTTTGCGCCTGACTTAGCATTCGTTTCGCTGGTGATTTCATAATTTTATCTCGTTCCCGCCTGCTGATTTGATACGACTCTAAATAGCTGTTTCAATAGGGTAAACTGAACTGTACTTAGTATACAGTATACTAAGATTTGATCATCTAGCTCATTTATTGCAATCGTAGAAAAGCTGGATAAATATATATTTATCAGTAGTTTAAAGAAATAATTCTGAGAACAATTCAGCTGAAATAGTGAAAAACGAGATCCATACCGGGGAATAAAGGTAGAAAGGCTTAGTCAGCCTTGATTTCAAACAGCTCAAAACTAAGCGCTCCCGGGCCCTGTACGAATAAAATTCGATACTTGCTGGAGCCGGTAGTGATATAGCCCTGAGAAAAATTTGGGGGTGCCTGTGCCAGTATTCTATAGCCTTTGGTTCGTAGTCGCTTTTCAAGCACAGCGACATCATTAACCTGAATAGAAATATGGGCAATTCCAGCCACGCGACCCAGAGGATGTAAGTCAAATTCTTCATGTGCGACTACCCGCGACGGATCTGAGAGTAATTCAATCAACTGCCCACGAGAATCACTGATTATCAACCTCTCTCCGCCGTCTGGACGATTACTTCGAGTGACAATGTCGAAGCTCAGAATTTCTTTCAGAAAGGCCAGCATTTCATCAACATCTTCGACCCACAAACCAACGTGAAATATACTGTCACTGGCATTTTTACGATTTTCCAGCAAGCTTGATTCATCACCGGCTCTACTGGTAAATGGGGAAGAGCAGATTAGTATGAAGAGAAAAAGTGTTAACGGACGAGTCATTTTCATCATATGATTAGAGCATAATCGAATTGCAGAGGATATCCCAAAATGTTGAATCAGCCACAGAAGCTTTCCCTACTGAAATTCAAAATAAGCGGACTGTTTTTGTTCCTCTGGGCAAATACATTGTTTGCAGAGGAATGGGTGCCTGTCTACGAAGAGCCCCGTCACAGGCTGGTATTTGAGAATGATGAAACATACATTCTCAATGTTAAACTGGAACCGGACTATGTCAGTCTCTATCACCAACACAAGGCCGATATCCTTTATGTCACTATTGGTGGCACCACCGTCTGGGCAGAGCCGCTTGGTGGTAAGAGGAGACAGGCAACAGTAGATAAAGGGGACTTGCGCTTCAGCTCTGACAATCATCCCTTGCCGCATATTCATAGAGTAGGAAATATCGGCCAGACACCTTTTCATGTAATTGGAGTTGCTAGAAAAAGTGCTGTAACAAAAGGTGGGACGCCGATAGAAGGAGACACCAGCGGAATGGAAATGGCAATGGAAAAAGATCATGCCAGCGTTTATCGCATTAAGCTGGCACCGGGAGAGAAGAGTGGTCTGCATAGTCATAATCTTCCCTATGCTCGAGTGTTCATGTCTGATGGAGAAATCAAAGATCAAAAAGGTAAGAGTTCAGTGGTGAGTGCTGCAGATTACCTTTGGTTAGAAAAGGAAGGTATGCATAGCTATGAAAACGCAGGTGAAAGCGAACTGGAAATTATTGAGGTGCAGTGGCGTTAACAGGAATATTCATAATGTGCCTGGAGCAGACGGTCGATACCAGATAGGAGAAGTCCAGGCACGTTCCTGAATATATCTGCGTGCGTTGTTATCGCATTCGACTGGTCGAGCATTTTCTTCAAGCGCGAGGCATTGGGCATAACTCCAACGTTTGCTTGGAATTTCAACCACTCGCAGGTAGTAATAGGCAGGTTCTTCCGGCTTGAAATTCTCGTCGCTGTAGAGGTGGCATAAACTATCAAAACCTTTAGCGGCAAGTTTTGAACCATTTAAATTCGCGCTGTCCAGATTTCCGCCGACATTAATAATTTTATTGTGAGATACGCCGTCATTGTCTATCCAGCCTTTTACCAGCTGTAAGCCTTGCAAGCTATTTCCTTCAGGGTCTTTGAGTGCGGCCAATATAAATTTGGGTTTAATTCCGCTCCGCCCCGGACGGCTTAGTTCACCTCCCATTGCTGTACCAAGCTGGTAGGCTTGTTCAATGAAATCCTTTCGCTGACAAATATTTTCCTCGAATGACCAGGCACCAAAAAATCTCGGTTGAATTCGTGGTCCTGAAGTGCCAAATGTTTCACGCCGTTTTAGTGCGGCAAAAATCGCTTCACGTGAGTTTTCCTCTGCCCAGACACCGGCAAGTCCTCCTGCATTACCGTCCAGTCGATAGGGGAGACCGACTTTTTTCTGCAGGCGTTGTTTCAGACTGGACTCTCTTCCAACGTGTCCACGCCAGCTTTGCTCATCGACTGCACCGGGAGTGGATTCATGGGTATCAGTGCTGGCTATCACGCCGAGTTGAAGCGGATTAACGCCGAGTCTTTGCTGCTCTTCAAGACCGGTCAACAAAGCTCCACGTAAGAAATCATTTTTTGAAATGCAGCCGGTGTTGATCATGCCACCATAACCGGTCGAGTCAGTACACTCCTGATTGAGAAGTTTTGTATCAAGGATAATGGTTGTGCTGGCGATTTTTCTGACTTGTTCAAATTCGCAAAGAGGATCGAAATCGGAGGTGATGGATTGCAGGCCGTTAATACATTCTGATTGCCCCTTATGCTGAAAAATTTCAAGCAGAGGCTCAGAGCGATAGCGTAAGGCCGCCAGATTTTTTTCCTGTTCATTACTGTTTAATCCAGAATAGTCAGGAGTAAGCAGAATGCCATTGCTCAGATTAGGGTTGTGTGGAATGGCTAAAAAATCGCACTGCTCAATATCATTGAGGCAATGTCTTTCAAGCTGTTTCCATAAGTCCCTGTCGCGTGGTGCATGCAGATAGGAAACAGGCTCAACGGGAACGTGTTCATTTTTGAAAATTACATTTCTGTGATAATTGCTCCCGCTTTTTACACCTGAGTATTCATAACCTATAAAACTGGTAAAACGACATTCTGGACTACGGTCGTATGCGGACTCTGCGGCATCCTTAATGATTTGCCAGGCATGTGCTTTAGCTTCTTCACAAAGTTCGCCCTGCGCTCCGCAAAGCTCATGGTTAGGAACAGGATCTTCACTTTCGAACAATATTTTCAGGGCATGAGTCACCCGCTCAACCCGGCTTCCGTGTTTACTTGCTTCAAAAGTATCCTTAAGAATCTGAAAACCAGCTCCGCTGCCTTTTGTGACACTTTCACAGTGAGTCAATAATGTTTCATCGCGTTGTGAAGCTTTGCACTTTTGCAAATCAGCCAGATATTCAGCATGATCGGTGACAGCTGCAAAATCGAGTGGACGATCAATTTGTATGCTTGAATCGTGAAAGGCAATCCGCTCTCCGCGCGCAAAGGCGTAAGCATCAGTCGGCGTCGTTCTGACATCTTGTTGGTATGCATCGAGAGATAAGGCGGTATGTACATGTAAATCGCCAAATAAGGCTATACCATTCGATTCATAGTGATGACAGCGAGGCTTAAACGACGACAAGTCGGCTGCTTGGGTAAACACTGGAATCGGGTCTACCTGAGCATCCTGTTCACAGCTAGTTGTTAGTAAAAAGAGAAGAAGAATCGTCGCTCTATAAAGGTAATTCAACTAAGCACTCTATTTCTGTGTTTCTATGGGACTATAGGATGCGGATATACGGGCAGCCTCATCATAAAGCCCGGTCAGCAGACTGATTATTTGGGTGGATTCCCTAAGCTTGGCGTCGACATTTTCAATATTCTTAGATTGTTCCGTCAATATTTTTCGACGTGCGGCGGCGTAATTGTCAGTCAGGGTTTTACCTTTCTCTGTAACCGAGAAAGCAGCAGTCTTACTGCCCGCTTCACTGACTTTGCAACAGAGCTCCATTTTCACCAGTTTTCGCAGGCAGTACTGAATATTTGGAATATCATCGCGGTTTAATTGACGGGCGATGCTGGCGGCGGTTTTGGGTCGATCCTGCATACGAATGACGTGCATGATAATGATCTCTATATAACTCAATTCAGATAGACCGGTAATATCGGCTAACTGAGTAATCCAACGTTCAAACGCCTGTTGCCAGCGCAGAATACTCCACTCAAAATCGGTTGACATGGCTTCGTGATCGCTGCGAGCCAGATGCCATGCACGGTAGTGCGCGTCCTCAACTTGTTCGTGGTTGCTGTTTTTTTGTTTCATTTGGTTTCCATTATTTATCTGTGGAGTGTCTTCGCTTAGGGTTGTTGATTAGCTACTTGCAGGAAAAAGATTCTCATCCTGCAAGATTTCCGGGTTCGGATAGGCCTGCTTCGAATGGCTGAGATTAAGTTTAAGAATCATTTCACATAGTTTATAAGCAACAACCCCTGGATTGATGACAGGCACGGGCAAGTTATCCTGCAGGTGCTTGTGAGACTGGTGCATGGTGGTAGAACCAAGTATCAGGACACTGGCGCCGTCTTCTTCAATAGCCAGACGACCGGCTGCTTCAAGCTTGGCAAAAACAATGTCTTCTTTACCTTCCAGTAATTCCTGTACGTCGGGTCGGGTATTTATGTGTCTGATTGAAGCACAGCGATGTTCGAGCCCATATTCGTTTAATGTTTTCTTATAGAGTGGTAACCAGGGTTCCCACATCGTCAGGATGGAAAATTTATGACCCAGCGTGCAGGCAATGTGAAATGCCGACTGGCCTGGTGCGATAACCGGAATACTTAATCTGGCGCGGAGGGCGTTGAGTCCGGAGTCGCTGACTGTATTAATACAAACGGCATCAAACCCTTCTTCTTCGGCTTTCATTCCGGCTTCAACAATAATGCCGTCCATGATGAACATGTCATAATAGGTGTTCGCCAGAGTCATTAATCTTTTTGAGCCGACAAACTCGACTTCGAAACTTGAGTCTATAAATTCTGCCGGAATCTGCGACTCAATTAGCTCTCGGGTGTGCTCGTTCATAGGAACTGGAAAAATAACCTTGATACGCTTGCTCATAGTTGACTCTCCGATTAGCGGTTTGTGCCAGACAAATCAAATTTCCATTGAATTTCTATTGAAACTATACATAATAGCATGGCTGTTATCTAATATAACAAACTATACTGGTGAGCGGAGGGCTTGAATGGGCTATCGAGTAGGCGTTGATGTAGGCGGTACTTTTACCGATTTTCTGGTTAGTGACGACAGCGGTAATGCGGAGATATATAAAACCTCTACCACTCCCAAAGATCCCACCATAGGTTTTTTCCGCGGTCTGGAAAAAGCAGCGGATGCGCACAAACTGAGTCTTGATGACTTTCTTTTGCAAGTCGACACCATCGTACATGGAACGACGATTACAACTAATGCCACTCTGACAGGTGACGGTGCCGTTACCGGATTCATTACTACAGACGGATTCCGTGACGTGCTCAATATGCGACGCGGCTTACGAGAACGTCAGTTTGAAAAATATGAGGCACCACCGCTTCTGGTTCCAAGACATCGAGTAATGACTGTTCGCGAGCGAATTAACGTTGAAGGCGAAATTCTCACTGCCTTGAACGAGGAAGATGTCAGGACAGCAGCGGAATATTTCCGAGAGCAGGCTGTCGAAGCCGTTGCCGTATCCTTACTCTGGTCATTTCGTAATCCCGTTCACGAACAACGTATTGGGGAGATACTTGCTGAGGCTTTGCCAGGTGTTTACGTATCTCTTTCGATCGATATCCTTCCACAAATACGGGTCTATGAGCGAAACAGCACAACAGCTCTGAACGCCTATGTAGGTCCTGTGCTTACTCGGTATCTTTCACGTTTACAGGAGGAGCTGACACGGCGTAAATTCGGCGGTCAGTTATTGATCATGCAATCCAATGGCGGGGTGATGTCGCCACAACTTGCTCAACGCTTTGCATCCAATACTTTACTCTCCGGACCGGCAGGTGCGCCAATGGCCGGTGTGTTTTATGGTGAAACGCACGGCTTTAAAAATGTTATTACAGTGGATATGGGTGGAACCTCTTTCGATGTTGCCCTGGTAAAAGATGCCCAACCAACGGTCACCACGGAAGGTGTAATAGACGAACACCGAATTGCCTCTCCGATTCTTGATATTCATACTGTCGGTGCCGGCGGTGGTTCGGTTGCCTGGGTTAACAGTGGCGGATTATTGGCGGTTGGACCGAAGAGTGCGGGAGCTGAGCCTGGTCCGGCCTGTTATGGCCGTGGCGGGACTCTGGCAACGGTCACCGATGCGCAGTATCTGCTTGGCTATCTGGATCCTTCTTTTTTCGAAAAAGGGGAATTAACTTTTGATGCTGAAGCTTCAAAGCGTGCAATTGAAGAAAATGTTGCGTCCATTTTGAAAATGAATGCGGTCAGCGCCGCAGACGGCATTTATCAGCTGGTGAATAACAATATGGCAGCGGCACTCGGGGTCGTGTCAGTGGAACGAGGCTACGATCCTCGTGAATTTGTTCTTATCGTTGCAGGCGGGGCGGGACCAATTCATGCAGCTCCAATCGCCAGAGAACTGGAAATCCCCCTGATACTGATCCCGCGTGAATCCTCGGTATTTTGTGCAGCGGGTATGTTGATTTCCGATTTGAAACACGACTACGTACGCACTTACGCAGTGGAGGTTAAGAATATTAATCTCACAGAGGTGAATACAATCTACGCTGAAATGGCTGATACCGCGCGAGAGACATTAAAAACTGAAAACGTGCCTGATGAAAAGATAGAGATCGTTTATTCGGCAGACCTTCGCTATGTAGGTCAATTTAACGAAGTTGAAGTGCCTTTATCTGGAGAAGGTAGTTTGAACGATGAAGTGCTGAGTCAATTGTGTTCAGCTTTTAATCAGCGGCACGATACGCTCTACGGATATTCGATGGACGGTGCGGAGATGGAACTGATTAATCTACGAGTCAGCGGCAGAGGTAAAACAAGTAAACCGAATCAGGATAGCTATCCTTACGCTAATGAGGATTCTTCCTCAGCACTAATTGGTGAGCGTCAGGCCTATTTTGAAGATAGATTTCAAAGTACACCGGTTTACGATGGTCTTAAACTGGAAAACGGCAACACACTGGCCGGACCGGCTATTGTTGTGCAACCAACAACGACGATAGTGGTGCCACCGGATTTCGCGCTGATGTGTGATGAGTTTAACAACTATCTGATGTACCCACGAGATGAAGATATAAAATCATTGTGCCAATCCCTGTTACAGGTGGAGAAATAATTATGGATACTAATGTGCATTCAGCCAATGTCGATCCTATAAAAGTCTCGGTCATTGATAACCGTCTCGATGCTATCAGCAAGGAAATCGGGCAAACCATGATGCGTACATCGCGTTCTCCCATTTTCTCTGAAGCGCGGGACTTTGTGACGGGCATTTTTGATGAAAAACTGAGGCTGGTGGCACAGACTGCTTACATTCCTGTCTTGATGGGTGCCTTGCCATACGCGATTAAAAGTATCGCAAGCAGATTCGAAGATGACATCAATGAAGGTGATATTTTTATACTCAACGATCCCTATCACGGAAACAATCATCCACCTGATATTACCATTGCCAAGCCGGTGTTTTTTGAAGGAGCAATACGCTTCTGGTCTGTCTGCAAGGGGCATCATGCAGATGTCGGCGGTGGTGGAGTAGCAGGTTACAACCCCGGTGCACAAAGTATCTGGGAAGAATGTATTCGAATACCACCAGCCAAGCTTTACATGGCGGGAAAACTGAATGAAGCGCTGATGGATACCATACTGTTGAACGTCCACATTCCTTTTCTGGTGGAAGGCGATTTGCATTGTGAGGTTGGCGCCTGCACCAAGGGAGAACGCAGTTTGATTGCACTCCTGAAAAAGTACGGGGTCGATCTGGTGAGCGCCGCCATTGATCAGATTTTTGATGCATCTGAAAGACACATGCGTGCGGTACTCAAAGAGGTGCCGAACGGCGAGTTTGAAGCAGAACGCCTCATCGATCATGACGGCATTGAAAAAGACAAGATGATCAAGGTTAAGGTTAAGGTCAAAGTGGATGAAGAGGAGATTACCTTCGACTTCACTGGCAGTGATCCGCAAGCCAAAGGTTACGTGAACAGCACTATACCGAATACGGTTTCCTCAGCTTACCTTGCATTGTTTATGTCCGTCGGTTCGGATGTTCGCTTTAATGAAGGTGCCTTGCGCGTGTTACACGTCGTTGCACCTGCCGGTACTATTGTAAATGCTCTTGAGCCAGCTCCGGTCACCTGTTGCACTATTTCTGCAGCGCAGGCGATTATTGAATCTGTATGGCTGGCGCTTTCGCAAACGGTTCCGGAAAAAGTCGATGCCTGCTGGGGTCGCTGGTGTTCACCGGCAACGATGGGTATGAATCTGCGCACCGGTCGTTTTTTTGGTGATATACATTTTATGTGTAAAGGCGGGGGCGGTGCTTCATATGGTGTTGATGGTTGGGATCATATAGGCAGTATCGTTACCGGTGGTGGTTTGCGCAGTCCCGATCCTGAACTACATGAACTGGTAAACCCCTATACGGTTTTGCAATACGAATACTGGCCCGACAGTGCCGGCGCCGGAGAATGGCGTGGCGGGCTTGGTGTTATTTATCGCTGGCGTGTTGAGGCAGACAATATCGCTGTTGCCAATTTTGGTGGTGGTAACCGACCGGAAACCGTGCCCTTCGGTTTACAGGGTGGGCATGAGGCACCGGCGAATAAACTGACCTTACGTAAGGATGATGAAGAGACTGAAGTCGATGCAGAAAGTTTTTATGACTATAACAGCGGTGATGAATTTGAAATCTATCAGTCAGGCGGCGGGGGCTACGGCGATCCGCGTGAGCGTTCAATGCAACGTGTTAAAGCTGACGTCATTAATGGGGTGGTCACAATCGATAAAGCGCGTGATGACTATGCTGTTGTTATTAACGAAACAAACCTGGAAATTGATGAACAGGCCACCAGAGAATTAAGAGGAAATTAATATGAGTGCAGCGGAATCCGCACAAGTACGTGATCACGAGGAGCAGATATTTGAAACCGCTTCCGGTCTGACTATCGAAGAAATCTATGATGGCAACAGTATTGAAAATCTTGATTATGAGCGAGATCTGAACGCTCCGGGCGAATTTCCTTTTACCCGCGGACCCTATGAAGGAATGTACCGGACGCGCATCTGGACCAGACGTTTTCAGGTTGGTTTCGGCTCACCGAAAGAAAGTAATGAGCGTATTAAATATCTTCACCAGAACGGCGCTAATGGTTTTGTTATTACTATCGATTTACCGACTTCTTATGGCTTCGATTCTGATGATCCTATCGCGGCTGGTGAAGTCGGGGTAACAGGTGTCGCAATCAGCACTCTGGAAGATATGGAGAATCTTTACGATGGTTTCGGACCGGACTCGGTCAGCTATGCCTTGTCAATTAGACCACCGGTCTCTTCGGTAACACTGGCAATGCTGGCCTGTGTTGCTGAAGACAAAGGAGTGCCACTGAATACGGTTATCGGAACTCAGCAGAATGATCCTTTTTATCAAATGAGCGGTGGGCCACTGCAAACGACTACTCAGTTTTTCCCTATACAGGGAACACTGCGTTTGTGTCTGGATAATATCGAATTCATCAGTAAAAACATGCCACGCCTGAACTGGATGGTAACCAATGGTTATAATCTTCGAGAAACCGGTGTCAACGCAATCGAAGATGGTGCATTTACTCTCGCGCACGCATTTGATATTTATCGTATGGCCAAGGCACGTGGTCTCGATATAAATAAATTTCCCCTGAGAGGCTCGTTTTTTCTTTCCTGTTCAGTCGACTTTTTCGAAGAAATTGCGAAATTTCGTGCTATGCGCAGATTATATGCCCGGACCATGCGTGATGAACTCGGCGCAACTGAAGAGAATGCCTGCCGTATGCGTTTTTCGGTTCAGACGGCGGGTAACACCCTGACTACTCAACAGGTGCACGTCAATATAGTCCGCAGCACGGTGGAATCTCTGGCCGCCGTTTTCGGTGGTGCTCAATCTATTCATCTGTGTTCCTACGACGAAGGCCATGGATTGCCGACTGAAGAATCATCCAGGGTGGCTTTGCGCACACAACAGGTTCTTGCTTATGAAACTGGTGTGACAAAAACAATTGATCCGCTGGCGGGTTCCTATTATGTGGAGAATCTGACCGATCAGCTGGAAACAGCTATCACAAATAAAATTAGAGAAGTCGATGAACTGGGCGGTATGGCCAAAGCTATTCAGGATGGCTGGTTGGAAGAGCAAATTAATGCCGCTCGGTATAAAAACCAGAGAGATATTGACAGCGGACGAAAACCGCTAGTAGGTGTGAACTGTTATACGATTCCACCGGAAGAGGATACACCGGTTAAGGTGCATAAAATTCAGGCTGACGAGTGGGGAGTAAAACGCAGCGAATATCTTAAACAGTATCGTGCCGACAGAGATTCACAGAAATGGAACGATGCTATGTCCAAAATTGACAGTGGCTGGAAAAACAATGAAAACATGGTGCCGATAATCATGAATGCTTTACGAAATAAGGCGACCATGGGCGAAATACACGAGGCGATGCGTCAGGCACAGGACTGGTCATTCAGATAACCGTCAAAACGCTTCGGTTGGCGAAGTAAAATAAAAAAGAATCAATACGAGGTAGACAAGGTGAGCACACAAAAACGCATACTGTTGGCTAAAATGGGTCTGGATTGTCATGACACGGGTATTATTACCGTTGCCCAGCAACTGCGGGAAAATGGTTTCGAGGTTATTTATCTGGGCTTGCATAACACTGCAGAACAAGTGGTGAAGGCAGCTATTGAAGAGGATGTTGATGCTATCGGTGTCAGTTTTCTCTCCGGTCAACACATGGCACAGACCCGTTTGCTGGCCGAGGCAATTAAGGAAAATGAAATTGATCTACCGATCATTTGCGGTGGCGTGATTCCTGATGACGATGCTGCTGAATTGCGCAATCTGGGTATTTCTGAAGTTATTAAACCCGGAACGCTTACCGAAGATATTCTGATACTGGTTAACCGGGCTTTGAAGGTGTAACACGTGTTCAGCCTGAAACAATACGTATTTATTTCAAATGACACTTGATGAAATCGTAAGACGCAACGCACTGCGTTTTCCCCAACAAGCAGCCTTGCAGATGGATGCCAGCTTGCTTAACTGGCAGCAACTTGATAAGCGGGTTAACCAGCTCACTAATGCCTTTCGAGAAAAGGGTCTGGATAAGGGGGATCGTGTCGCCATACTTGCTGCCAATTGTCCGGAGTATTTCGAAATCTATTTCGCCTGTGCTCGCGCAGGTCTGATTGCGGTTCCTCTGAATTACCGACTTACAGAGAAAGAGTTACTGGAAATTCTCACTCATGCCAGTCCAAAGTTGTTCCTCATCGCCGCTGAATTTGTCCCTCAAGCGAGATCAGTAACAGAAGCTCTGGATGGACTGAATGACAGCTGGGTTGTAGGTGAGGTCGAAAAGACAGGTTTCGAAAGTTACGAAAATGTCTTACTGAACGCACCTTCGATTCCAGCTTATTCTCCGGCAGATGAAAAAGACTGTTTTGCAATATTTTATACCAGTGGTACCACCGGCCTGCCAAAAGGTGAGATGGTGTCTCATTATAATCTGGAAATGAACGCATATAACCAGATGGTGGCGGATGAGGCAACGGCTAATGATAGCAACCTGATTTCAAGCCCGATATATCACATGGGTGCGGTGTTTATGGCAGTGACCTATATGATGCTGGGCTGTGCACAATATATATTGCACAAATTCAGTCCTTCAGAGTGGCTGAAACTTATGCAGTCCTGCCGTTGTAGTGTGTCTCTGTTGATACCCACGATGATCAACGCAATATTAAATAGTGAAGATTTTGATGAATACGATCTGGCCAGTTTACGACTGGTCTTCTATGGTGGCGGACCTATGCCACCAGCGGTTCTGGAAAAGGCGATTAGCGGACTCAAGTGCAGCTTTAATCAGGGTTATGGTTTGACAGAGACTCTGGAAGCTACGTTTTTATTACCAGAAGATCATCGAATGGATGGGAGTGAGATAAAGCAAAAACGCCTCGGTTCCGCCGGACGTGAAGCAGTCGGTGCTGAAATAAGAATTGTTGATGAGAAAGGGTGCGACCTGAAGAACAATGAGGTTGGTGAAATATTGATTAGAAGTCGTTCGGTAATCAGCGCGTACTGGAACATGCCGGAGGAATCTGCCAGAGTGATTAAAGATGGCTGGTTTTATACCGGAGATCTGGGTTACCTTGACGAGGATCGCTATCTTTTTGTTGTTGACCGTATCAAAGATCTTGTTATCAGTGGCGGCGTTAATATCTATACACGAGAAATTGAAAGTCGATTATTTCAGCACCCCGCAATACTCGAAGCTGCAATTATCGGTCTTGCCGATGATGAATGGGGAGAAATAGTTACCGCTGTTGTAGTTTTACATAAAAATCAGGCGGTCAGCGAACAGGAGCTTATTGATTTTTGCGCAGCAGATATGGCTAGTTATAAGAAACCGAAAAAAGTCATATACCTTGATGAATTGCCCAAGAACCCGAGTGGTAAAGTTCTCAAACGCGAATTAAGACTATCACTCGCGGTATAGCCTGTTTTTCAACGCTGTAAACGAAAACTAGATTCTGATGATTGACGAACTTGTTGAAAATGTTATTAATCGACAGCGTCGGCATATAGCTCGTTCGATTTCCCTCATAGAGGGCGGTGATGATCAGGCGCCCGAGCTTCTTCAAAAGTTACACAAACATACAGGCAAGGCCTGGCGTATTGGTATTACCGGACCGCCTGGTGCCGGGAAGTCTACTCTGATCGCTGAATTGACAAAGAAATTGCGAGAGGCTGGTCATAGAGTCGCGATAGTAGCCGTCGATCCAACCAGTCCTTTTACCAGTGGCGCGGTGCTTGGCGATCGTATTCGTATGCCCGACATTGAACAGGACGATGACGTGTTCATCCGAAGTATGGCCACAAGAGGAAGCAGTGGTGGTTTGAGTGCCCGAACAGCCGATGCAGTTGATGTATTTGATGCGGCAGGCTTTGATTATATTCTAATTGAGAGCGTCGGTGTCGGTCAGGTCGAATTGCAGATTGAGCGGGTTGCAGACTCGACACTTGTGGTGCTGGTACCAGAGTCAGGCGATCAGGTACAGGCCATTAAGGCAGGGCTTATGGAAATTGCGGATCTATATATACTAAACAAGAGTGATCGACCCGGTAGTAATTCCATGCTTCAGTCTTTATATGCCGCCGTGTCATTCAAGGGCAAGCATAATGAGGACTGGGATGTTGATATACTTCAGACTGTCGCTAGCGAAGGTCAGGGTATTAGCGAATTGATTCTGGCGATAGAAAAACACCGGCATTTTCTCGAGCGAAGTGGAAAATTACAAAGCCGACGTAAGAGTCAACTTGAAGAGCGGATACGCAATAAAGTATACGATTCAATTCAGGCATCACTCTGGACCCCTCAGCGTCTTGCTTATCTTGAACAGGCGCTTGAGTCTGCCCAACGGGGCGATGAGAGTCCTGATAGCTGTGCCAGTAGCATTGTTCAGGATTATCAGAATAAAAAGTAATTCAAGGTAGAAAGTTAATGACCACCTACAAAGCCGCAATAGACGACAGTATATTTATACTGTCTAAAGTGTTGAATTGGAACAAGCTGTTTAGCTATCCAGCTTTTCAACATGTTGATGAAGAAACTGCGCTTGCGATATTGACTGAAGGTGCAAAATTTTGCGAGCAGGTGCTCAGCCCGATTAATGCAATAGGCGATCAGCAGGGCAGCAAGCTGACAGATGGCAAAGTACACACGCCAGATGGTTTTAAAGAAGTCTATCAACAATATACTGAGGCGGGTTGGCAGGGCCTGGATATGCCCGAAGCTTACGGCGGACAGGGTCTGCCTCTTTCAGTTCAGGTCGCTTTTGCGGAGATGTCTAACGGTGCCTGTCTGTCATTTTCCATGTTACCTATCATGTTGCGTGCTGCCGCAAGCCTGCTTATAGAACACGCAGATTCTGCACTCATCGATAAAGTCGTGCCACAGCTAGTGAGCGGAGAATACGCTGCCACTATTTGTATCACAGAAGCACAGGCTGGTTCCGATGTTGGACGTATTAAAACACAGGCAATTGAACAGCAAGACGGCAATTATCGTCTAAGCGGCAGCAAGATGTTTATTTCTTTTGGCGACCATGATTTAAGCAATCAGATTATTCATCTAGTACTTGCGCGAACGCCAGAAGCGGCAGCAGGAACGCGTGGAATCAGTTTGTTTCTGGTGCCTAAGCTGGATCTGGAGTCAGATGAGGGGAATGGTGTATCGGTCAGTCGCCTTGAAAGAAAAATGGGCCTGAAAGCATCACCAACCTGCGTGCTAGATCTGGATAATGCCAAAGCCTACAGAGTCGGAGAGGAAAGCAGGGGCCTGCAGTGCATGTTTACGATGGTTAACCTGATGCGACTGGAAACCTCGATTCAGGGTCCGGCCATTGCTTCAGCAGCCTGTCGTCGAGCTCTGGATTATTCTGCTGAGCGCTTGCAGGGAGGTGCTCCCGAGAACAGGGCCATTGCCATAATCGAACATGCCGATGTTCGTCAAATGTTGTTCAGCATGCGAGCCCGCACAGAGGCGATGCGTGCATTGATATATGAAGCGGCTTTTAATCTGGATATCGCCGCAGTCGAAGAAGATCAGGAAAAAGTTCAGGCAGCACGACAGCTGGCAGAATTTTTATTACCTGTCTGCAAGGCGGCTGGATCTCAGACAGGTTTTGAGGTCGCCAGTACTGCGATTCAGGTGTTTGGCGGTCATGGTTACATCAGTGACAACGGTATCGAGCAATATGTGCGTGATGCCCGGGTTACTATGATATACGAAGGAAGTAATGGTATTCAGGCCCTGGATTTATTGAGTCGAAAAGTAATCAGGGATAAAACAAAACGTTATAAACTCTTCGGCGCCCGTGTTAAGGCTGACATTGAAAATTTCAGATCGAATGATAACTGCTTTTCGATGATAACCAGTCTTGAAAAAGGCATGTCTCTACTCGATGATTGCACGTTTTTTTTAATGCAGCGGGCAGAAGAAAAACCAAGAGATATTGAAGCTGCAGCAAGCGATTATCTGCAATTTGTCGCCCTGATTGCGGGTGGTTGGATGTGGTTGCGAATGATGGCTTGTGTCGATACTGAAACTGATTTTTCCCGGACCAAATTGGCCAGTGGCCGGTACTATGAACAATACCTGATGCCCGAAATGGCTGTGTTTAGTGAACGAATCAAATTTGGAGCAGAAACACTCGACGCTATTTCATCAGAGGCATTGAGAGTCTAGAACCGGAGAGGAGGTAAGGCAGGATGACAACGACAACTTATATTCCCTATGGTGCCTACTGGTGCAGCCCTTTCGTGAAATGGCAGGGGAGCCTTGCCCATTTGCACAGTATGGAAGTTGCCGCCCATTTTGGAAAACAGGCTTTACAGAGCAGGAATCTCTCCATAGAAGAATTTGATTATGGTGTGCTTGGTATGACGATACCGCAAAAGAGCTGTTTTTACGGTCTGCCCCGGTTAACAGGCATGATGGGCGCGAGTCAGGTAGGCGGACCCACTATCAGTCAGGCCTGTGCTACCAGTGCGCGTGTGCTGGCCGCAGCCAGTCAGGAAATTGACTCGAAAAATGCGAACTGTGTGCTAACTATTACCACCGACCGTATTTCCAACGGGCCACACATTTATTATCCTAACCCGCTTGGTCCCGGTGGCACCGGCGAAACTGAAGACTGGGTGATGAGCAATTTCAACCGGGATCCTTTCGCCCTCTGTGATATGACACAAACCGCAGAGAACTGTGCAAGCAAGTGGAAAGTCAGCAAAGAAGAACAACACGAACTTGTGCTCAGACGTTATCAGCAATACCAACAGGCATGTACGCAGAAAGACGGTCGTTCGTTTCAGAATCGTTATATGTTACTGCCACTAGAGGTTCCGGATCAGCGTTATAGAAAAACCCTGCACGTGCTCGAGGGTGATGAAGGTATTACTGAATCCACGGCCGAGGGTCTGGCCGGTTTGAGACCTGTCAAGGAAAACGGGACTGTGACCTATGGAAGTCAAACCCATCCGGCAGACGGCTCAGCCGGAATGGTAGTGACGACAAAAGATCGGGCGCGCGATCTGTCAGCGGACACGAGTATTGAGATAGAAATAGTTTCTTTTGGTCTGGCAAGAGTAGAACTGGCCTACATGCCGTCTGCACCGGTTCCGGCAAGTAAACAGGCGCTTGAGCTTGCCGGTATTTCCATTAAAGATGTGGTAGCGATAAAATCCCACAATCCTTTCGCGGTGAACGACATCATATTCGCGAAAGAGATGGGAATTGATGTGATGGAGATGAATAATTATGGTTGTTCCCTCATCTGGGGACACCCGCAGGGCCCGACAGGAATGCGTGCAATTATGGAATTGATAGAAGAACTGGTACTAAAAGGCGGTGGCTACGGCTTGTTCCAGGGTTGCGCGGCTGGCGATACCGCGATGGCAGTGGTCATTAAGGTGGAATAGCCATGCCGGCTGACAAAGCTTTTCCGAGCGTTGTTCATATGCTCATTGATGCGGCCCGAAATGCGCCGGGAAATGAGGCCGTGGTTTGTCTGGATGAGCGACTGAACTATAGAGCCTATCTGAATTGTGTTTTGGGCTTTGCAGAGGAATTAACCCAGATTGGCGTTCGTGGTGAGCGTGTGGCTCTGGTACTGGGTAATTCTCTTGATATCTGTATAGCCATGTTTGGCTCTCATCTAGCCGGTGCGCAAGTAGTGCCGATGAATCCGATGTATACGGAAAACGAATTGAGACCGATGTTGCTGGATGCTGAGGTCAAAGTCATTATTTATGATAAGTGCAATCAGACCTGTGTTGAGAAACTCGCAGATGAACTGAAGATTCCTCATCGAATATTCATCGATGGAAAAAGCGGCCGCCGATTGATTGAGTGGAAAGACGACAATAGTCGTTCCGTACCGGAGCGCTTGCCGAAGACGGAAGAACTGGCGATGTTACAATTTACCGGAGGCACGACGGGGCGGGCAAAAGGCGCTAATCTGAGTCATGGGGCTATTGCCGGAAATATTCACCAGACAGAAGTCATGCAACAGCCAGAAATGGACTGTGAGCGTAACTTGTGTGTTATGCCACTGTTTCATTGTTACGCATGGAGTGTCTGTCTCTATAATATGTGTAATTGCAGAGGCTGCATGGTAATCATTCCCCGTTATCAACCTGATGAAGTTCTCAGCGCATTCAGTCAAGAAGCCATCACTATTTTCGCCGGTAGCCCGACGCTGTTTACTGGTTTGATGAATTACGAAGGTTTTCAGAACACGGATTTTTCCACCCTTAAGCTCTCAAACTCCGGTTCGGCTCCGCTCGCAGCTGAACTCCTCGAGAAATGGGAAAGTACTACGGGTACGCCCATATACGAAGGATACGGACAGACAGAGGCCAGTCCGGTTATTTCATTCAACCCGAAAGACAAACCTACAAAAAGCGGCTCAGTTGGCGTTGCAATTCCCGAGACAGTAATCGAGATTGTGTCTCTCGATGGAGAAGATCGGGTCCTGCCTGCGAACGAAAAAGGTGAGATTCGCCTGCGTGGGCCGCAAGTAATGAGTGGCTACAGGAACCTTCCTGAGGAAACAGCACAGACTCTCAGAGATGGCTGGCTGTATACCGGTGACGTCGGTTATCTGGATGAAGATTCCTATCTTTTTATCACTGCCAGGAAAAAGGAAATGTTACTGGTTTCCGGATTTAATGTTTTCCCGCGGGAAATAGAAGAAGTCTTGTTTCTGCACTCGGGTATCAAAGAGGCCGCAGTGGTTGGTAAATCTGATGCCTACAGAGGAGAATTGCCGGTAGCATTTATAGTAGAAAACGGGACAGTTAACCTGGACGCAGAATCTCTTACTGATTATTGTGAAAAGAATCTGGCGCGCTATAAAGTTCCGGATGAATTTCGTAAGCTCGAGGCACTGCCGAAGACAGCAGTTGGAAAAGTCGATAAAGTCGCATTAAGCGCACTTGCTGAAACCCCATCGGAATAGCAGATATTTTTTGATAAATACGATTTAAAACAAATATGACAAACTGGAAAAAATTCAATACCCCTATCCTGATTCAACCAACGCGGGAAATGCCAAAATGGTTAGGCGTGATCGGAGCCGGTACTATTGGACCTGATATTGCGTATTATTTAAAGAGTACGATTCCTGATTTAAAACTGGTCTTGATTGACATTAATGAAGACGCGCTAGATAAAGCGGTTGAGCGGATTTGTGCTTATGCTGAAAAGGGCCGCAAACGGGGTAAGTTAAGCGATGAGATGGCGGATAATGTTAAGGAAAACATAATGGCCTCGACTGATTATCAGGCACTTGCTTATTGTGACTGGGTGATCGAAGCAGCTACGGAAAATATCGAATTAAAGAAAAAGATTTTTTCCATGGTTGAAGAGGTAGTCAGTGAACGAGCAATCATTACTTCTAATTCCAGTTCGATTCCGGCAGAAATGATTTTCTCACATCTGCAGCATCCGCAAAGAACGACAATCACACATTTTTTTGCGCCTGCTTTTCAAAACCCTGCAGTAGAAATTGTAGAATGGGAAAAGTCAGATGGCCTGATGATACAGTATTTGCGTTGGCTTTTTTATGTAACAGACAAGACGCCGATATTAACCAGAGATAAAGTCTGTTTTATGCTGGACAGAATTTTCGATAACTGGTGTAACGAGGCCGCACTTCTTCTGGATAAGGCCACGCCTGCACAGATAGATTCAGTTGCCAGTGAATTTGTTCACGTTGGTCCGTTTTTTGTCCTTAATTTTGCTAATGGCAACGCGATTATTATTGAAACAAATGCATTGCAGGCAGAGATTGAAGGTGAACATTATGCACCAGCAAAAATATTTGAAACAGCTGGAGAATGGGAAACAGTAAAGCCTGGTGAAAAAGTTGAGGTTGAAGAAAAACTTGCAGAAGAAATCAGGGACAGACTTTTAGGCATCCTGTTTTCTCAAAGCGTCGACATCCTCGACAGGGAAATTGGCAAAGCAGAGGATCTTGATCTCGGATCGCGACTGGCATTTGCCTTTAAAAAAGGGCCGCTAGAGCTGATGAGAGAACTGGGAGCAGAAGAAAGCGAAAGAATTCTGAATAAGTTTACTCTGGCAAAACCTGGCATGCCAAAAGCAAAACGAACACTTGAATCCTATACTCGTTTTCGACGTTTTATTTTGATTGATGAGCTTGAAGGTATAAAGATTATAAGTCTACGCCGACCCGATGCATTAAATGCCCTGCACGACGAGATGAATCAGGAAATTATGCAAGTGTTGCAGGAATTTGAAAATGACCCCGAAGTGAAAGGATTTGTCATTGCCGGTTATGGTGTCCGTGCTTTCAGTGCAGGTGCTGATATAGGACGTTTTCCTGAAATGCTGGGTAATAAGAGCGAATCCATTGAATACGCCCGTAGCTGTTCCGCTTTGCTTAACTATCTCGACACTTGTAAAAAACCAGTGGTAGCGGCATTAAACGGAATGGCATTGGGTGGTGGCCTGGAACTGGCCTTGCGCTGTCATGGGATTGTAGCGGTGAGAGAAGCCTGGATGCAGTTTCCGGAAATTACACTTGGAATAGTTCCCGGTATTGGCGGGCTGGTAGTACCGTATCGCCGTTGGCCGGATGCGGCACAGGTATTTCATGGCATGTTAACCAAAGCGGAAAAGCTGGGCGCTGAGAAAGCGGCAGAGATTGGAATGATACATACGCTGGTTGATAAGCAGATGAATTTAATTCCTGCCGGTGTCTGGTTGGCCAGAGACCTGGCCGATTCTACTCATCAAGTACGGGATGAGGCTGTTACAATCGCGCCGATAATTCGTGAAATTAATGAACCTTATAGCGCCACAGGGCAGGCATTAAGCCCGGCAGTACTCAAATTGATGTGTGCTGCCATTCAGGATGCAGCTGCGGTAGATTCTTTTGCTGACGCTCTTGAGATTGGCTATACGGCATTTGGAGACAGTGCTTGTACAGATGCTGCCAGAGAAGGTATTGAGTCGTTCATGAGTGGCTCCAGACCTGATTTTCAGAAAACCGGCTGAGGATACTTCTTCTGATTACCCTATGACGCATAGCCTTTAGTTGATACTGTTTTCACTAGGACTGTAATAAAAAGAATTCTGTTGTTGACGTTGTTCGCCCCTGACTAAGCGCAGGATAGTAGAAGCTTCTTCTATTGCTTCCTGAATAACTTTCGATAATTCCTGGTTGATCGAAGGCGTATCTGCCATTAGAGACAAGCTATCAAGTGGCAACTCTCCATATTGCTGTTTGTATATGGATACATACATGGCGAGTAACTTTGCACACTGTCCCAATTCATCGTGATTGCACTCAAGTACCAAATCCTGAAAATCGATGTGCTGTTGCTTGATGTCGTCGAGTTCGCTTTTTGAAACACTCATTTAATTGTTCTCCGAAACGGTCTGTTGGGTAGAGCTTCGCAACTGTCATGCCAAATTAATAATATATTAAAAACAAGCAGTTATGTGTTTTGATGTTAATCAAAAGTGTAAATTTGTCTGTTTCTAGAGACATATCCTCAAAATTCACTTCTGACTTTAGTTTTTTTTGCTCTGCCGTGAACCAGGTCTCAATTTGCGTAAATTCGATTGTGATGTGGTCCGCATTACTCTCAATAGACCTTGCGAGTCAGTTAGCGAAGCATTAAACCTATATACACGGGAAACGCCTGCTAAGGCCGCAAAAAAAATAAAATTAAAACTAATCAGAAGAAAGAAAATCATGCAAGAAACTGAACCAACATTATTGCTGCAGGAATGTCGTCAAATCATGACAAAGCGTATGCGCTCATCCATAACGGGTATGTTGAATGAAGTCGACGAAAAACTACTCGATATGGCTCAGCGACGAAGCGGAGCACTTGAAGAAGAGGCTTGCTATGAAGCAGTGCGGGAAATCCGCCTGAAAAGAGTGGAGATTAAAACAAGATTTGAGCGTCGGTTTATAAATTTGTTCGAAAATGAGTTGAAGTTGCGGAGTCAAACTCAAAAAAACATTCCAACAGGCTATAAAAATATACTTGGAAAGCCGCAAAGAAGTTCATCAAGCGAACTTTTCAAAGCACCTCTTGAAGAAGGTCTGGGTATTGTCAGACAGAATTGCGGACAGATTCTGCTGGAATTAGATAAAAAAATGAGTCTGTTGCTGGATACGCAAAAGTCTGTGAATCCGATGCAGCCTGCGTTTATTTTCGAAGCTTTTCAGGAAGCCTGTTGGGATATTAAATCGGGAGATGAAGTAAGACTAATGATGTTCAGAATATTTGAGAAGCGGCTTTCGTCAGAATTAAAAGAAATCTACGAGGACATAAATACATTGTTACAGAAAGAAAACACTCTTGAAGATGAACTGGCTAATCAGGCTGGCGATATTGCGACAGACAAAGCACAGGAGCATGAAATCGTGATGCTAAGGTATGAAGTAATAAACCGAATAGAAAACAGACTGGCCGGGCACAAGGTTCCCGATTTTGTCCGTTATTTCCTGATTAAACACTGGCGTATATATTTGGAAGGTATCTACGTTGAATATAGCGAAAATAGCATAGCCTGGAACGCTGCTAGGCAAACCATGGATGATTTGATCTGGATGGTCTCCGGTCCTGAGAGCCATTATGATCGTGAACGACAGGTTCAATTATTACCCAGTTTGCTGTACCGGCTCTTGAATGGCATGAAAGTTATTTCCATGGATGAAGATGCCATTAATGCTTTTTTAAAGAACCTGAAAGCACACCAGCTGAAATCTCTGGATAGCACCAATAGTTCACTTCTTGATTCGATAACTGAGGAAGCTATTGAGAGTGTTCGCAGTACTTACAGTAAACTTCCGCATTAACAGAATCAATAAAACAGATTTATTATTCATATTACTAACAGTTCCTGCCAAGAAGAAATCCTGCCTGTCAATGACATTGGTCAATTTGTCCTTTAATTGATTAATTGCTCGCATATATAAATTTGGCATCGGCAATCAAATTTAGCTATGATGCACGGAATTTTTCCTTGCACTCGTCGTCTAATTCCCGAGTGTGAATATTCAATTTTTGTACTTATATTAAACTTTGGAGCGGATTAACAATGAAATTAAGATTCTTAGCGGGCATGTTTATGTTACTTTCCCTGAGTCTGGGCAGTGTTCAGGCAGATGAGGGTGCTGATCTCTATCAGGCAAAGGGTTGTGTTACCTGCCACGGAGCAGCCGGTATATCTCCTGCCCCAATCTGGCCGAATGTAGCGGGTCAGCACAAACAATACCTTGTTGCGCAGATGAAAGATATTAAGACAGGTAAACGAAATAATGGAATGTCCGTGACAATGCAGGCTATTATCGCCGCAGTATCTGATGAAGAGATTGAGAAAATCGCTGACTGGCTATCCAAGCTGTAGTATTTACAAGGTTAGAAAAAAGGCCCTTACGGGCCTTTTTTTATTTCAGGGGCTCGCTCATGGGGAGGACAATTCCCTGACTCGTTTTCTGGATTCGGAAAAATCAGTTTTGCCGCTGCCCAGTTTGGGTATATTTTCTTCAAAAATCAGTTCAGCGGGTATCATCATCGGATTGCATTCGGCTTCCAGCAGAGCCTTTCGCAATTCATCGGTAGTCAACTGTTCGTTGATCAGCAGGACTATTTTCTCACCTTTTTTATCATCACTGATGTTAACTGCGACCAGTTCAAGCTCGGGGTTTTTCAGTACTTTACGAATCTGTTCTTCTACCGCCGTGAGGCTAATCATTTCGCCTCCGAGTTTTGCAAAACGTGAATATCTGTCGACGATGTAAAGAAAACCATCTGCATCGAGATGGCCTTTGTCACCGGTTTTATACCAGCGTTTCCCATCTATTATTGTGATTACATCGTTTGTTTTTTCCGGGTCGTTCAAGTAGCCCTGCATTACCTGTGAGCCGCCAATCAGGATTAAACCATCCACATCAGTTTCGAATTCTTCCAGGCTTTCCGGATCTACGATTCGAAAACTGGTACCGGGTAAGGGCATGCCAACAGAGCCGGTTTTCGAACCAAGTTGAATCCGCCAATAGCTTGAATCGAGTTGGTCCGGAATATTGACACTGGCAACAGGCGTTGTCTCGGTTGCACCAAAACCTTCATAGATATCTTTATTGAACTTCAGTTTAAATGAATCTCGCACGTCCTGATTCAGCTTTTCGGCACCAGCGACGACAATCCTGAGAGATTCAAGCATAAGAGGGTGAACGCGCTTGTTCTTTACATAAAGGCGCAGGAAAGTAGAAGTGCCGCAGAATATTGTTGCCCGATATTTGGCTATCGCTTTGGCGACGTTCACCGTATCAGTCGGATCCGGATGACAGACAATCGGAATGCCTTCCACGAGTGGCATAAATGTGGTCACAGTCAGACCGAAGGCGTGAAACAGCGGCAAAGTAGCCATCACAACATCGGTTTCTTCTGTATTAAGAACATCTGATATCTGCTTTAAATTGGCCATGATATTACGGTGACTGAGCATTACGCCTTTAGGTGCTCCTTCGCTGCCGCTGGAAAAAAGTATGGCCGCTGTCATATCGAGATCAACCTGCCTGCATAAACAGATTTTCAGTAAGTAGGCAGGAAATAGTTTCAGGCACAATAAATAAAATATAACTCTGGCTCTGGAAACTTCCTGTTTAAGATCTTCCATATAAATGACTTCTACTTCGTTTAAAACGGGACCGAGGTCGACACCCTTTTTTTCCAGTTTATGTAAAAATTTTCTGGAAGAGTAAATATTTTTAATTTCAGCACTTTTCAAGGCAGCGAGAAGAGCATCGCTACTTGCCGTAAAATTCAGGTTAACGACGGTCTTTCCCTGTAAAAGCGTAGCCATATTCGCGATTGCGCCTGCACTGCTGGTTGGAAGTAGTAAGCCAATATTTCTTTCGTGACTATGGCGGGCAATTAGTCTTGAAAAAGCCAGCGTAATTGCCGCGAACCGGCTATTGGACATTGGTTCAGAGCCGGTATCTACTATCGAGGCTTCTGAGCTCATTCTTTTTACTGTATCCAGCCAGGCATGAGGCAGAGGCTGAAGAGACTCAGTGTAACGCTGCCAGGAGTCTATCGAGAGCTCAAAAACTCGTTTCTTCAGGACATCGACGGGAGTGTCAATTGCCAGAGGCGGACCAAAGGAAACTATAATGTCTCTTCTGACACTTTCCGCCCGGATGTTTTTCAGTTTGTCGCTGGAACGAGAAAACCAGCTACCCCATAAACCGCGTAGATAAAAAGGAAGAATGATGCCGTGTGCACCTGTTGCCGCTTTTTCATATCCCCTTTGAAATTCTGCAAGTTGCCCCGAACGACTAATAGTACCTTCCGGGAAAATACAAACTACTTCACCAGAGTTGAGTAGTTCGGTGATACTGGCAAGTGCAGTTTTACTCGAACCGCGTGATATTGGTACGACTCCAAAGAAATCCAGAAAGTGTTTCAAATACCACTTTTCGTAAATACTGCGTTCCATCACAAAACGAACAGGACGCGGGCAGGCCATTTGTACGATTGCCCAGTCTATGCAGCTTATATGATTGCCAAGCATTAGCACGCCGCCACTTTCCGGCATGTTTTTAAGGCCAAGCACTTCAAGAGAGTATTTTCTACCAATAACAAAACTAACAATGAAGCGCATTAATGATTGAGGGAGTTTATAGATGGTGAAGATGGCGCCACCTATAGCAACTAAGGCGAGGATAAAAAACAGCCCGACACTGCCAATTCCAAAGTAAGCGAAAACGACAGTAAGACCAAGAAAGCTGAGCATGACAACGTTCTGAATAAAATTGTTGCCTGCGAGTATTCGCCCCAGTTTTTGCTCGCCGGCATGAAACTGTATAAGGGCATTCAGCGGAATAATGAACAAGCCGCCAAACAGTCCCAGTGACAAGAATGTCAGGCTGATAAGAATCACGCTCTCAAGTGAAGGTAGAATCAGCAGACAGGCAGCAACTCCAAGTGAGCCAACAGGAATGAGTCCGGTTTCAATGTGAT
Source organism: Gammaproteobacteria bacterium (assembly GCA_012103475.1). Taxonomy (GTDB): domain Bacteria; phylum Pseudomonadota; class Gammaproteobacteria; order Eutrophobiales; family Eutrophobiaceae; genus WLWS01. Next base: position 222,678 of record WLWS01000002.1, read on the forward strand.
TTCTGGAAACACGACCTGCAATCAGGGAGCCAAACATAATGCCGATACCCGCACAGGCTATCATTCCCTGTATAAGCGCCGTATTGCTAACTAGCATGGTTTCTTCGGCATATACAGGAAAGGCCGCAATCATAACCTGTGAGATCGCCCAGAAAATTGAGAGTCCGACAATGGATAGAAAAATAATTTCATGTCCGAGCACAATGCGCAGATTGTCTTTCAAATAACTCGCCTTTTTGTATTTATTGAAATCGAACTGCATACTTTCATCGACTTCCTGCGTTTGTGGCAGTCGGTAAGCGGCTAAAAGTTCAAGCACGGCATTGAATATTAGAAACCAGCCAAGTGGAGCGATGATTAGCAGTATGTCGGACTTATTTGAATACTGTTTCAGATCGAGTGCCTGTTCGAATAGTATCGAGTAAACGAAAATACCGGCGAGTATCGCTATTGTCGTGCTCGCCTGAACGACACCATTACCAAGAGCCAGTCGATCCTTACCAGCCAGCTCCTTAATAAAACCATATTTAGCCGGGGAGTAAAAAGCACTCTGCATTGCCAGCAGAAAAGTCATGGCAAAAGCTGGCCAGAACCAGCCGAGGTAGTAGAACAGGGTAATACAGGAAGTGAGAATGACCGCCGCCCAGGCACTGAGACGCATCACCCGGTTTTTCGGATATTTATCAGATAAGTAGCCAGCCGGCGTAAGCAGCATGATAAACGGCAGAAGGATAAGGGCGTTGACTATGGCAATGAGGATTATCTGTGTTTGACCCTCATACACTTTCAGAATCGTGTTCTGGATAATAATTTTGTGTCCGAGATCGACAAAGGCGTTCAAAAAGATCATTGTAATGTAGGCTATAAAACCTTGAATTTTAAATAATTTTGACATTGTTGCTCTGTTCCCGTTGAATCTCTGCTGTGAAATACAGCCTAATCTAAAGTTCAGGGAAATATAAGCCGCGAATGAGAAGTTGTGTTTGGCTCGTGCGGCTGCAGTGAATAGAGCGTCTTTAGGGCCGCAATCTCGACAAGTTTTCGATTACTGGTAGACTCTGCCCGCCATGATTATCCTCGATGACATCAGCCTGCAACGTGCCGGGAAATTCCTCTTTAAGGACAGCTCAGTAACCATTAACAAGGGACAGCATCTTGGCGTTACCGGGGCCAATGGCACTGGTAAAACCAGTTTGTTCAAGCTTTTACTTGGCGAATTGAGTATTGATACCGGTGAATTGCATATACCGGCCAGGCTAACGATATCTCACATGGCACAGGAGCTTGAAGCGAGTGACTTGAGCGCGGTCGAATTCGTCATTGACGGGGATGCCACACTCAGACAGTTGGAGACGCAGCTAAAGGAAGCGGAAATCAGACATGACGATGTCATGATTGGAAAGCTGCACGAATCACTACAGGACATTGACGGCTACAACGCCCATTATCGAGCGGAACAATTATTACACGGCCTCGGTTTCTCCCAGTCGGATTGTGAGAGACAGGTAAACGAATTTTCTGGTGGCTGGAGAATTCGCTTGAATCTTGCCAGAGTTTTGATGTGCCCGGGCGATCTGCTGTTGCTGGACGAGCCCACTAATCACCTCGACCTTGATGCGACAATATGGCTGGAAAACTGGTTGAAGCGATTTCCAGGGACATTAATGCTGATTTCCCATGACCGCGATTTCCTCGATGCCGTAGTTCAGCATATTCTTCATCTAGAACATCAGAGTTTTAAACTGTATCGCGGAAACTATAGTGCTTTTGAAAACCAGCGGGCTGAGAGTCTGGCTCAACAACAGGCACTATATGAGAAACAACAGCAACGCGTTCGAGAAATAGAGCGTTTTGTGAATCGCTTTCGCGCTAAGGCGACCAAGGCGCGTCAGGCGCAAAGCCGTCTTAAAGAGTTGGACAGAATGCAGAATATCGCCGCCGCTCACGTCGATTCGCCATTCAGTTTTACCATACCGCAAGCGCCGAAGTTATCTGATCCATTGCTCACACTGAGTCAGGTCAGCGTAGGCTATGACGAAAGCGCCATTTTGTCACAACTGAAATTCAGTTTGCATCCCGGTTCCTGTATTGGTTTATTGGGTGTCAATGGAGCAGGTAAGTCCACCCTCATTAAGACATTGCTGGGAGAGCCAATCTTGCTGGAGGGTGAGCGTACCGAAGGCGAACACCTGCGCATTGGTTATTTTGCTCAGCATCAGTTAGAAGCTCTGGACATGGAAGCTAGCCCACTTCTGCATTTACAACGATTGAGCCCCGAAGCCAGTGAACAGGAAATTCGTAACTATCTAGGCGGCTTTAATTTTCATGGTGATAAAGCGCTTGATGCAGTCAGGCCATTTAGCGGTGGTGAAAAAGCACGGCTTGCCCTGGCCATTGTTGCCTGGCAGAAACCAAATCTGCTTCTGCTGGATGAACCGACTAATCACCTCGATCTTGAAATGCGTCATGCACTAACTATGGCGCTGCAGGAATATCAGGGTGCCATGTTGATTGTCTCGCACGACAGACATCTGCTGCGCAATTGTGTCTCTGAATTCTGGTTGGTGGCAAATGGAAGAGTAGATATTTTTGATGGAAATCTGGAAGATTATCAAAAAAATTTCGTGCATGATAAAGCAAGGACTGAATTAGAAGTCAAATCAGATAGCAAGCCGAATGACGCGCGCGCGACCAGACAGAAAAGTGCGGCTTTACGAGCAGAACTCAGTCCGCTGAAAAACAGACTAAAGAAGCTTGAAAAAGAAATTAGTGAGCATCAGGTTTTACTAAAAGTTCTTGAAGAAAAGCTGGCTGACTCAAAGATGTACCAGGAAGAATTCAAAGAAGACTTGCAGAGAATGCTGAAGGAAAGTGGAAATGTAAAACAAAAGCTGTTCAAGTGTGAGGATGAGTGGTTGAATTGTCAGGAAAAAATTGAAGTGATTGAAGGCTCCGGTTAATGTCGAAATCCAAACAGGATAACAGCGAACTATCAAAGCAGGATGCTGAAGTGATTGTGCTGGCGTTATATAAGTTTGCTCAGTTGCCTGACTACGTTGAGCTGCGTCAGCCTTTGCACAATATATGTGTTCAGGAAAATCTTTATGGCACGATATTGCTGGCGGAGGAGGGTATCAATGGTACGGTCGCCGGATCGCGAACCGGGATCGATAATTTGCTGGTCTATCTGGGCAAAGATGGGCGTTTTATCGGGATGGAGTGTAAAGAGTCATTAAGCAGGGAAATGCCTTTCCTGCGTATGAAAGTGAAACTCAAAAAGGAAATCGTCAGCATGGGAGTTGCCGACGTACGCCCCGATCGGCTTACTGGCACGCGAGTTGAGCCGGAGGACTGGAATCAACTGATAGCCGACCCTGAAGTATTGTTGATTGATACGCGCAATCAATACGAAATAGATATCGGTAAATTCAGCGAAGCGCTTTCACCGCAAACTGAGACTTTTAGAACATTTCCCGATTATGTTGAACAACATCTTGATCCGGATAAACAGAAAAAAGTAGCAATGTACTGCACAGGGGGATACGTTGTGAAAAAGCTTCGGCCTATTTAATTGAACAGGGCTTTGAGGAGGTTTATCAGTTAAACGGAGGGATTCTCAACTATCTTGAGAAAATTGATGCAGAGGATAGTCTCTGGCAGGGTGAATGCTTCGTGTTTGACGGACGCGTGGCTGTTAATCAGGATTTGAAGCCGGGTAGTTTTATCCAGTGTTATGCCTGCCGCCGTCCATTGTCTGCCGATCAAGTACAGTCGAAAGAATATGAAGAAGGAGTATCCTGTCCGCATTGTTTCAATAAAGTATCTGAGAAAAAACTCGTAGCATTGAAAGAAAGACAGAAGCAAGTCGAATTGGCAGCGGCACGACAGCAGCTTCACGTTGGCGCGAAATATGAGAAAAGCTGATAAACATTTCAATCTTGCTTAAGCATGTCCAACTCACCAATATTATATTCTTTTCGTCGTTGTCCTTACGCAATGCGTGCCCGCATGGCTATTGCAGCAGCTAACATCCGCTGCGAATTACGAGAAGTCTCACTGAGTGATAAACCTGAACAGATGCTGACCCTTTCGAGTAAAGGTACAGTGCCTGTGTTGCAGCTTGAAGATGGTAGAGTGATTGATGAAAGTCTGGATGTCATGCAATGGGCGCTAAAGCAGTCTGATCCGGAGAGCTGGTTGAATGGAGAGTGTGGTGACACGCAAACACTGATAGCAATGAACGACGGCGAGTTTAAAGCTTATCTTGACCGTTATAAGTATCATGTACGCTACCCCGAACAGAGCCAGCTTGTATATCGGGAAAAGGCAGAGGAATTTTTGCAGTTGCTGGAAAACAAGCTAGAGGTTCAGAAAGGCCAAGCTTTACTTGCGGAAAAACCGGGTCTTGCGGACATTGCCATTTTTCCTTTCATTCGACAGTTTTCGCGTGTTGACATGAACTGGTTTGGTGATTGTTCCTACTCGCTTACACGTCAGTGGTTACATAATCTCGAAGCGACAGACAGGTTTAAGTTGATAATGAAAAAATTTAAAAAATGGGAAGCTGGTGAAGAAGCCGTTTATTTTCCCTGAAATGATTCGGTATCTTTAGTGTGATGAAACTCCGGCAAAATCAGTGGCATCCTCTGCGAGCTTTTCTACCAGAAAATCGAAAACGGCTTTAATCCTCGCACTTTTGAAAAGATCAGCATGTGTGACGACCCAGGCATTAAAAGAATAATCAAATTGTGTTGGCATTAGCCTTTCAAGTCTTTCATCCTGATCAGCAAAGTAACAACCAACCACACTGAGCCCGAGATTCTGTGTCAGAGCATTGATAACACCTGAGTTGCTGGTGTAACGCTGAACGATATTTTGCTCGCCAATGAGATTTTCGAGGCGTTTCAAAGCGGCATTACTGAAAATAGTTTCGTCATAACTAATAAATGAATGATTCTTCAGATCTTTTAGGCTTTCCGGACGATCATGATTTTCAAGATAGGATTTAGAAGCATAAAAACCGTAATGATAGTCGATGGATTTTCTGACCACTAAATCAAGCTGTTGCGGACGACTAAAACGTACTGCGATGTCTGCTTCACGCTTGAACAAATCCAGCGTTCTGTTTTCAACGACAATTTCCAGCCTCAAACCCGGATAACGCTGGCGGAATTCACTTAACTTGGTCGGCAACCAGTAGTTTCCCATCTGATCAGTCATGGTCATGCGCACCACGCCTTGCAGACTCTGATCCGCGCCACTGGCAATTCGTTCGATAGCGTTAGCGTTTTCGGCCATATTTTTGGCGTAGCCGAGAATCTGCTCGCCGACGGGGGTCAGTATCAAACCTTTGGATGTCCGGTTGAATAGCAGCGTCTTCAGCTGTTTCTCGAGCTGCTCAATGCGTCTTCCCATGGTCGGCTGGCTGCTGCCGAGGCGTCGGGCTGCGGCACTCAGGCTGCCAGTCTCGGCGACAGCGAGTAAATCTCGTAATGCGCTCCATTCCATAGCTATACAAATATGAATATTAGTTATATTAATTTAGGTGAAGACAATACAAATATTTATATCATACTTAGTCCCCGAATTCACACAAAAACTTTAGAGGACTAGTAAAATGAACAAACTGTACTTAAAAGCACTTATCAGGTTTTTACTTGGGCTTTCCATCATGGCATCTCAAGTTACTGTTTATGCGGAGAATAATGACGATATGACGGCATGGGTGATGGTCGGCGACTCGCCACTTCTGGATAGAAGCAGTAAATCCATGTTCAAGGGCAACTATAATTCGGGCATTAAATACGGCAGAAAAGCACTGGCACGAAGTCAGTCGGCTTACACGCAAATCGTCGCCCAACATAATCTCTGCATTGCCTATACGAAGACGAATGCCGTAGCTCTGGCCAAATCTCATTGTGAGCTGGCTCAAAAAAGTACAATAGACAAGACTTTTCTGAAACAAATAAAGCCTGGCCTGTATAAGGTAGTGCGAAACAGAGCCTCCGCTGACTTGCCCGTGCTGGATAAAATGCTTGCCCATAATCTGCGCAAAGAAGGCATCAATACGGAGATCGACCGTCTGGCCAGGGCTGACTAGCCCGCACGAATATGCTCCGTGCAATTTAGCCTGTAGGATAGAGAGTATTCGCGAGCGGTATCGAAAGATGCCGCTTTTTTTACGTTTAAGATAAACAGGGGGCACGCAAGCCATGCTCGATGAAGAACTGAGTGCACATTATCAACATGGTAGTTTGCTTGCTGCGATAGAATTGGGTCTGCGGGAACTTGGTATAACGAGGAAGAATCTGCGCGCAGACGATCTGTCCGCAGTTGAGGAATTTCATGTAGGTGGCAGGCAGGCATCAATAGAATTTCTCGATCAACTGGCTATTCGAGAGGATCAGCATTATCTGGATATCGGCTGTGGTATCGGTGGTACCGCGCGCTTACTTGCCTCAAGTTACAAGGCCAAAATTACCGGCGTCGATCTGTCAGGCGAATATATTGAGACGGGCAGGGTACTGTGCAATTGGCTGGGTCTTGAGCAAAAAATTTCATTGCAACAAGGTAACGTATTGCAATGTGGTTTTGACGATGCAACTTTTGACGGAGCCTGTATGTTGCATGTTGGAATGAATATTCAAGATAAAAAGGCACTGTTTAAAGAAGTCGCGAGAGTTTTAAAACCCGGAAGCTACTTTGGTATCTATGATGTCATGTCAGTCGGAGACGATGAACTTGCCTATCCCTTGCCCTGGGCATCAGACAAGGCAACAAGTTTTGTAGATTCGCCTGGTTTATATCGTAATGAACTGAAGTCGGCGGGTTTTTCTATCGTCTCTGAGCGTAACAGAGGGGAGTTTGCAATCGATTTTTTTTCCCGATTGAAAAAGAAAAGCCAGGCTGCTACAAAAAAACCAGCACTTGGCTTACATATTCTGATGGGTGAAAGCGCGGCTTTAAAAGTGAAAAATATGGTTGCCAATATTTCTGCTGAGAGAATCGCACCTTATGAAATAATTGCCTGTATCGAGGGCTAAGGATTTATTTTTTCAGGCGTTTGTATTTCATTCGATGAGGCTGAGCATCTTTCCCCTTTCTCCTGTGCAAATCCTCGTGATAATCACTGAAGTTGCCTTCCATAAAAACCACATCACTCTCGCCTTCAAAAGCAAGAATATGTGTGGCAATACGGTCCAGAAACCAACGATCATGCGAAATAACCAAAGCGCATCCGGGAAAGGAAAGCAGAGCTTCTTCCAGTGCCCGCAGGGTTTCGACGTCTAAATCGTTTGACGGTTCATCGAGCAAAAGAACGTTCGCACCTTGTTTAAGAGTATTGGCAAGATGCAGACGGCCACGCTCACCACCGGAAAGATCGCCAACCCGTTTCTGCTGGTCAGTGCCCTTAAAATTAAATCGCCCGACATAAGCCCGTAAACTAACTTCATAATTACCGATCATCAGATTGTCGAGGCCGTCGGAGATCTCCTCCCACACCGTTTTATTGTCATCAAGTGATTCGCGTGATTGCTCGACAAAGGCAACATTCACACTTTCACCCAGACGGATTTCACCCTCATCTACCTGATCTTTGCCAGCGACTAGTCGAAACAAGGTTGATTTACCCGCACCGTTGCCGCCGATAATCCCAACCAGTGCACCTTGCGGGATTTTAAAATTCAGGTTTTCAAACAGAACCTTGTCATCAAAACGCTTACTGACATCCTTAAACTCTATAACCAACTCGCCTAAACGCTCGCCGGGTGGAATATAGATTTCATTAGTCTCACTGCGCTGTTGAAATTCGCGTGAGTTCATCTCTTCCAGTCGTGAAAGTCGTGCCTTGCTTTTAGCCTGGCGACCTTTGGGATTACTACGAGCCCAGTCGAGTTCCTGTTTTATTGCTTTTTGCCTGGCCGATTCCGCTTTTTCTTCGTGTTCAAGTCGTGTTTCTTTATTCTCCAGCCACTGTGAATAATTGCCTTCAAAGGGGATACCTTCTCCTCGATCAAGCTCAAGTATCCAGCCGGCAACGTTATCCAGAAAATAGCGATCATGGGTGACGGCGACAACGGTACCGTTAAAGTCGGCAAGAAAGCGCTCGAGCCAGAAGACAGATTCTGCATCGAGATGGTTTGTCGGTTCATCCAGTAATAGCATGTCCGGTCGTGACAACATCAGGCGACACAGGGCAACACGCCTTTTCTCACCGCCTGACAAGTGCTCCACATTAGCATCCCAGGCTGGCAGGCGGAGTGCGTCAGCTGCGCGTTCCAGTGTATTGTCCAGATTTTCTGCATCCCAGGCCGCGATAATACTTTCGTATTTTTCCTGTTGTTTACCCAGAGCATCGTAGTCAGCGTCTTCATCGGCGTAAGCAGCATAGACACCTTCCAGAGCGGCCATCGCATCAAGAGGCTCTTTTAATCCGTCTTCAACATTGCCTCGTACATCTTTTTCGGGGTCAAGTATCGGCTCCTGCGGTAAATAACCGATTTTAATATCGGGCATTGGCCGCGCTTCACCGATGATATCGGTGTCAAGTCCAGCCATAATCTTCAGAAGTGTTGATTTACCAGAGCCGTTAAGGCCGAGAACGCCGATCTTTGCCCCTGGAAAAAAAGACAGATAGATGTCTTTCAGAATTTGACGTTTTGGCGGGACAATTTTGCCCACACCGTTCATGGTAAATACATATTGCGCCATAGTCTTCCCGTCAGTTTTTTAGGTAAATATAAGGAGCGCTATTCTATACGAAAAGTAGAAGTGAGACAGCTACAGAGCGAGATAGTGATAGCGGTCTGAAATTGATAAGATGCATCATCACTAAAGGAAGACAAAGCAATTAAATCGAAAGCCTCCCTACGCACGGAAAAAATCTGTTCAGAGCCCATCGGACCATTGATGATGCGTTTAACCATACCAATGGTTTTCGCCATTATATCTATGATGCTACTTGGTCTGGTAGACACCTTTTTTATCAGTCTGTTGGGAACCAACGAACTTGCTGCCGCCAGTTTTGTCATGCCAATCTATATGTTGCTGGTGAATGTCGCTCTTGGTATTGGTATGGCTATAAGCTCGCTTACTTCGAGATTAATCGGCGAGCAACGTCTCAAGGAAGCAGCCAGATTTATAACAGACTCGCACATACTCGCGAGCATGATAATCATTACTATTGCCGGGGCTTTTTACGTCTCGATCGACGGTCTTTTTACGGCCATGGGTGCGACGAACAATGTCATGCCCGATATTCGTGCATACATGAAAATTATCCTGCTCGGCTCCCCGATAATTGTGCTGACTTTCATATGCAACAGTACTTTCAGAGCTATCGGGCATATTAAAGCTTCGGCCATATTTTCAACCTTACTCTCACTATTAAACCTGACTCTGGATCCTCTGTTTATTTTCGGACTGGGGCCATTCCCTGAATTAGGCATGCCCGGTGCTGCTGTGGCTACAGTGATTGCCGCCTGTTTCACCTGGATTTGTAGTTACTACATGCTGGCGTTTAAGGAGAAACTTCTCGATTTCCGTCTACCTAAGCTGGTTAAACTGTTTGATAACTGGCGCAAGTGTTTGAGTATTGCCATCCCGGCAATTTTTGCCAATATTATGACCCCGCTTGCGGCAGCGATAATGACTGCGATGATCGCACGACATGGCGAAGCATCGGTGGCCGGATTCGGGGTAGGGGCAAGAATAGAATCAATGAGTCTTCTGATTACCTTCGCTTTATCGTCGACCCTGCCGATGTTTATCGGTCAGAATATGGGTGCCGGAAGAGCAGACCGTGCTTATCAGGCTTTAATTATGTGTTTACGTTTCGCCCTGATTTTTCAGATTGCGGTGTATTTCATTTTGCTGGTTCTCGCACCTTTTATCTCAACCGGTTTTAGTGATAATGCGGATGTCATCTATGTCATTAAGACTTATCTCGCCATACTTCCTCTCAGTTATAGCGCTCACGCTGTTGTGATTCTGGTCATGGTCTCATTGAATGTGCTCGGCCGCCCACGCACGGCTTTACTGGCGACGATAATTCGCCTGCTGCTGCTATATCTTCCACTGGCTTACCTGGGTTCTTTATTTTGGGGAATTACAGGACTTTTCGTCGGCGCAGCCATTGGTAATTTTATTGCCGGGCTGGTGGCTTTCAAAATAATCAAAAATGTTTGTCGTGAGCAGGGACTGGATTCTGCTACTTATCAGATATCAAAATAGAAACAACAAACTGCCACCGAATAAAAAGAAAGTAAGCAGAAATATAATAAAGGTATAGCCCATAATCTGACGCAAGTGTAAGCCGGCAATAGCCAGGACAGGTATAGTCCAGAAGGGCTGAATCATATTAGTCCACTGGTCACCATAGGCAACCGCCAGTACGATAAGGGCAGGATCGACATTGAGTTTGCTGGCAGCTTCCAGAAAAACAGGACCCTGAATGACCCATTGACCGCCACCCGAAGGAACAAAAATATTAATCAGGCCTCCGGAAAGGAAGGCGAAAAATGGCAGGCTCTGTGTACTTGAAATTTCGGTGAATACAGCTGAAATCACACTGGCGAGACCGGTGCCTTTCATAATTCCGAGAATGCCCGCATAAAAAGGATATTGAAGAAGAATCAGCCCGACAGGGCCGCTTGCTTCGATTAACAATTTCAAATAGTGGGCAGGAGAGTTAGCCAGCAGCAGACCAAGACAGACAAAGGTCCAGATAACGATATTAAGATTGAGGGAGAAGCCTGTCGTCACAAACCAATTGATTAAATAAGCCACGAATAACAACGCGATGGCTATATTCACTAATCGGGAGTTATCCAGCAGGCTGGCAAAAGTCTTCGAAGATTGCTCTGAACGCTCTTCATCCTCAAGCCGGCTCTTCATTTCCCTGAGTCTATCTGTATTCACTTCGATGATATCTTCATCAGCCGGACGGAGGAGGGTACAGGCCAGAGCTACAATAACGATTGTAGCCAGTGCGAGCACAATATTAGCGGTTGAAAACATGGTTTCTGTTACGGGTATAATTCCGCTCATTTCCTGCAATGGGTGATCAGGCGTGGCGACCGACAGGGTTGCCGATCCGCTGTAACCCATATGCCAGACGACCATGCCGGAGTAGGCTGCGGCAATCAGCAAGGGGTAGTGCAAGCGGAGGTTCCTGCTCTGACATTGTATCGCGACTTCTTTGGCCAGAATTGCGCCGGCTACGAGGCATAAAGACCAGGCGAGCAGGCTACATAATCCGCTGATAAATGCGACCAGGAAATAGGCCTGAAAGGGCGTGTTTGGCAATGAACCACATTTCGTCAGAAGTTTTTTACCGGGACGGTATGAGAAAGGGCGTGAGCCCCAATCAATGTCAGGCAAACTTGTGACGTAAAAGCGAAAAGACTGGATAATCCGTCACCCCAGGCGACCACTGTTTGTTGTAAAGTACTATCCGTAAAACCGAGTGTCAGAAATATCGTGACGAATGTAAGTAATATGGCGAAAACAAATGGATCAGGATAGTAGCGCTCTACAAGAATGACGAAGGGTCTGACTAGAAGCTGTGATGTTTTCATGATCGGAATAATTAAACTCTGCTCGCTTAGCCCCTAAGAGCATCAGATACAATAAGAACAAAAAAGATGCTGGAAATCTACATAAAATTACTACCCGTGTTTGCCTGGTTCCTGCTTGGTCTGTGTCTGAAAACATTCAACATTCTGACTCAAAAGCATGGTGCGATTCTATTGAAGTTCATGTTCTTCTTCACTTTACCAGCACTGGTTCTGGCAAAAATAACTGAAACTGAACTGGCCGCAGATAAACTTTATCTTCCCTTTATGAATGTTGGAGTGAATCTGATTTGCCTCGGTGTGATGGCTCTGGTGACCCGGAAAATGGAAATCAGGAGAGATGTGCTGGGAGTCATGCTGGTCGCCTGCATGATTACCAATAATTTTTTCGTCTTTCCATTCATTCTGGCGGTACTCGGCAACGAGGCCTTGGTTGATGCGATGATTTTCGATATCGGAAATGCAATAACCACATTAACAATTGCCTATGCACTGGCCTTTGCATATGGTCCGCTAGAACTTGAATTTAAAAATATTCTGCTGAATATTGTTAAGTTACCGGTTTCATGGGCTCTCCTCGTTGCGCTAGGCATGAATTTTGGCGGGTATCATTTATCACCTCAATTAATAGCGATACTGGATCCCATCGGCTTGCTGACAAATCCGATTATTCTGGTAGCACTCGGTATCTATTTTAATTTCAGGCTGGAAAATCGACGGCTTTTACTACTGACTGCCTTTATCAGAATGGGGCTGGGTTTGTTGATTGGAATAGGATTTACCGTATTGTTCGGACTAGAAGGAGTGACGGCTATTTCCGTGATTTTATGCTGTTCCGCTCCGGTCGGTTTTAATGCTCTGACATTTCCGGTGTTGGCAAAACTTGATATGGCCTTTGCATCCAGTATAACCTCCATGACTATTCTGATAGGACTCTTTTCAGTACCGATACTGATGTATTTTTTACAGAGTTTTATTACACTTTAATATTTACAGTACGAGACATTGTTAATGACAGATAAAAAACCTATTCTTCGCTTACTGCTTTTAGCCACTGTGTACTATCTGGCTATTTACAGTAATCCGGCATTTGCGGCGAAAACCGAATCTCACATCGCCATTGATACAAAATTCGGCACTATCGAAATTCAATTACTGCCTTATGTAGCACCTAATCATGTGAAACGTTTTATACACCTGACCAAACTGGGTTTTTACGATGGCACTATTTTCCATCGCATTATTCCGGGCTTTATGATCCAGGGTGGTGATCCCAATACTCTGGGAAAGGACAAGGCGACTTATGGGCAGGGTGGACCCGGTTACACGATAAAAGCTGAGTTCAATAATCAACCACACATTCGAGGTACTGTCTCGATGGCAAGAGGTGAGGACATAAACAGCGCCGGGTCACAGTTTTTCATCGTTACTAAAAGCTCACGCTTTCTCGATAAAAAATACACAGTTTTTGGCCGCGTTACCAAAGGCATGCATATCGCTGATAAAATATCTTCGCAAAAACGTGACAGGAATGATTTGCCAAAAGAAAGAATTGAAATGCGAGTCAGAGTGATGGATGACTCAGTCCTGGATAAAATCCGCCAATAAAAAAGCCCGAATAAGAATTCGGGCTACAGCTTATTTACAACTATAGGGAGGAGTTTACTTCTCGAATAAGCTTAAAAAATTTGCATAGCCCTGTTCGGCTAATTGTTCTTTCGGCACAAAGCGCAGTGACGCGGAATTAATGCAATATCTGAGGCCAGTAGGTTTGGGGCCATCTTCGAAAACATGTCCCAGATGAGAATCCGCTATGCGGCTACGAAGTTCGGTACGGGTATAGAATAGTTTCCTGTCTTTATGACTGGTCAGCGCGTTTGATTGTATTGGCTGAGTGAAGCTGGGCCAACCGGTGCCGGATTTATATTTGTCGGTTGAGCTGAATAATGGTTCGCCGGAAACGATGTCGACATAAATACCATCTTGCTTGTTGTCCCAGTATTCATTTTTGAAGGGTCGTTCTGTGGCGTCTTTTTGAGTAACGTCGTATTGCAACTTACTCAGTCTTTGCTTCAGTTCGTTTTTTGAAGGTTTAACAAAATTGTCTTTGACGGCCTGCCAGTTGGCATTGTTTTCTGAATTAATCGCCACCTCAGTCAGGCTTTTCGAAGAAGATTCTGTTTCACTGGCTACTTGAGTATAGATTGATGCGCCCAGAGCGATGCTTGAGGCTAATAACAGGGGTTTCCATTTATTCATTTTAATCTCGCGAAAAGGTGACATTACTTAAGTGTTTCCGACCATGCTCGGACTCCTTGGTTCCCGAGAATCCAGGGCATTTTCTGTAGTTGTTGCCAACAATGGTATGCTTTTCAGATAAATAACTAAATATTGATGATGAAGACAAGCAAAGAGGTCGTTAGCCTTATTATCGGATCTGGCTTTCTTGGCCAAAAGCTCTTAAACATGCTGCTTGGAAAAGGAGAAACAGTCTGGGTCAGCACTCGTAATGAGATCAGAGCTGAGGAAATGCAATCCTGTGGAGCCCGGACTATTCTTGTAGATGTCAACGAAGCGGATACCTGGGCCGGGCTTGATGTTCTGGCTGGTATCGACATGCAGATTTATCTGCTTTTACCACCCTCAAAACTCCGGCTGGAAATATTCAGGCATTTTCTCAGCCATCTGCAAAGATGGCCATTGAAACGACTAGTAATGACTTCCTCAACGGTAGTCTATGGGCGCGAATGCAGAACGGTCGATGCGGATTCGACGGTCAGAATTGATAGTGACAGGGCAAAAAGACAGTTTGATTTAGAAGAAGCGGTTCGCTCGATGAGCTGTGAGACCAGAATTGTGCGACTAGCTGGGCTCTATGGAGCTGAAAGAATAATCGGTATACAAACAGTACTGGCAAAGGAAAAATTAAGTGGCAGGGCAGCCAGTTACCTCAATCTAATCCATGTTGAGGACGCAGCTACCTTGTTGCTCAAAGTAATGAGTAGTCAATCGGCGGCAAGGGTGGAACTGGGGAGTGATGGACAATGCCTGAGCCGGGGGCAGTACTATGGCGAATTGGCGAGAGTTCTGGCATGCCCTCCGCCTGTATTTGAAGATGAATCTGACAGTCCGGAAGGGCGTCGATGCGATAACGCTATTACCTGTGAGCGAGTTGACTGGCAACCGCACTACACTGACTTTAAACAGGTGCTGAAGCAGACTCAATAAAGCACCAGTTGCCGAACCAGTTCTGTGTGTGCCAATACTTCTGAAATTTCGGCCCGAATCGCTTTTTTAGTTTCATCACCGAGTTCAGGATCATCTCGCGTGAGCACAATTACTGTTGCCGGATGCACGAACAGATCTTTCGCGTGATAACACTCTGCCGGGGCCTGTGGTAAGGCTCCGTCATGGTGATAGTCGCTTTCAAGACGGGCATGAGTGATATCGGCCAACTGTCCTTCAAGTGTCAGCGAAAGCGCGAGATAGGCATCACATTGGGGTAACCGGAAACGGGCACTATCAATAACAGTTTTGGATAAATCCATTAATTGTTCGGCTTTGCTGCTAATCACCGCGGCATCAGCATCAATTTCATTCAGTTTGACCAGTTTTTTCGCCTCGATCTCATACCTCGCCAGCAGTACGGCTGACTTTTCTATTTTTTTGCGGACTTCATCGCTATCGATAATGCTGCGTTCGACACTCAACAGCTGTTTGTCAGTCATTGTGCTGCTGGCATTAGCGAGATGGGGGGCGAGTAGACAAATTACAATAATGGAAAAAGCCAAATGGACAAGCTGTCTCATGTAATGCTCCGGGCAGGGGAAAGTTGAGTTCAAATGATAACAATTCTCATTTAGCTTGAGAAGTAGCTGCAGGCCAGCTCTATAGATAATTCAGATAGAGCAAACCTGAGCTGTTGAAAACCAACAATAAGCGGCAATAGCAGGTGCAATACGAAACTTGATGTTCACCCACTAGCAGCGCACCACATCCCGGCCATCATGGTAGAATGCGGCGCCATCAATCCTTAGGAGAATCAGGTTTTGAATAAAAGTGTTGTGACTAATGCGCTTGCTCTCATTCTCGCCATAGCAGGACATCTGCTGGCGAATAATTTGCTGTTTAGTGTGGGTTTGTTTGCCGTTTCCGGTGCCATCACTAACTGGCTGGCTGTGCACATGCTGTTTGAAAAAGTGCCTGGCCTGTATGGTTCCGGAGTGATTCCCGCTCGATTTGAAGATTTCAAGGCCGGTATTCGAGAACTGATGATGCAGCAATTTTTTACGGAAGAAAATATTGATCGCTTTTTGTCCGAGGCAGATGGTACCGCGACGCATTTCGACCTTGCACCGGTCATAGAGAAAGTCGATATGTCGCCCGCATTTGATTCTCTTATCAGTGTTGTGCAGGAGTCGTCCTTCGGAAGTATGCTGGGTATGGTTGGTGGTGTTGCCGCTCTGGAACCAATGCGTGAACCCTTCGTGGAAAAAATAAAAATATCACTCGCTGATATTTCAAGAAGCGAAGAGTTTGATGCGATTATTCGGGAAGAAATTGAAAGCCCTGATGTTTTGGCAGAGATGCAGAAGAAGATACAGAGTATAATTGAACAACGCCTGAGCGAATTGACACCACAACTGGTAAAAGAAATTATTCAAAAAATGATCAGGGAGCACCTGGGCTGGCTGGTCGTCTGGGGAGGTGTTTTCGGCGGTTTAATCGGATTACTGGCCGGCTCGCTTGGAATTTAGTAGCTTCATTACTCGATATGAGGAGAAGTAGATAATGTTTTTATTGATTCTTGGAATAGTGATTTGGAGTGCTGCTCATTTTTTACCAGCCACCGATGCCTATAAGCGCAAAAAAATAATGGCCAAAGTAGGGGTCATACCTTACAAAATTGGCTTTGCTCTTACTATTATCGGCTCAATGGTACTAATGGTAGTTGGCTGGCGTTCAATCACTCCGGTATACCTTTATGCTTTACCGGAGTGGGTCAAATACATTACCTATTTGTTTGTTCTGATCACCTTTATTCTATTTGCTGCAGCTCGTAGCAAAACCAATATCAAAAGAATATTGAGGCACCCCCAACTGACTGGCCTGGTGTTTTGGGCTTTCGGTCACTTACTGGTAAACGGCGACAGCCGTTCGTTAATACTGTTTGCCGGTATGCTAGTGTGGGCGAAAATACAGATAATACTGACAAATAAGAGAGACGGTAAACGGGAACTACCGGCAAGCGTACCGGTTCAGAATGATGTATTGACCGTGATTCTGGGTACAGTCGCATTTGTAGGGTTTGCTTTTGCACATCGGTATATCACTGGCGTAGCACTTTTTTAGTTGCCGTTCATAGAGGAGAACTCAGATGACTCATAAAGGCAGTTGTTTATGTGGAAAAATGCAGTATGAAACAGGTGAACTGACAAGTGAACTTGATCATTGTCACTGTACCTTTTGTCAGAAATTTCACGGTGCGCCATTCGGCACTTATGCAGCGCTAGAGGATGTCGCTACGTTTAAGTGGATATCCGGTGGAGAGGATGTTGGTCGATACCAATCCAGCAGCCACTCGGCCCGATTATTTTGCAATGCCTGTGGGTCTTCATTAGTTGCTGAAATAGAGGGCGGCAAGATTCTGGCAGTTACAGCGGCTACGCTTGATGATGAGCTTAAAGTAGATGGGGTACATCACATGTTTGCACGCTCGAAAATCAAGTGGTTTGACATTGCAGAGAATGAAACGAAATATGAGGAATATCCTCCATACATGGATCAATTTACACCTACCGATTGAAACAGGTTCCTTATGTTTGATAAAAGTTTCCTGAAATTTTTCAGAGCACTGGCGAAAAACAATAATCGCGACTGGTTTAA
This sequence comes from Gammaproteobacteria bacterium, assembly GCA_012103475.1. Taxonomy (GTDB): domain Bacteria; phylum Pseudomonadota; class Gammaproteobacteria; order Eutrophobiales; family Eutrophobiaceae; genus WLWS01. Next base: position 240,140 of record WLWS01000002.1, read on the forward strand.
CGAACACAAGGAAGAGTACAAGGAAGTCGTCGTGCAGCCGCTTTCTGTTTTCATAGCTGACATGGCGCCGCGGCTGCAGAAAATATCAAGGCACTTTAACGCCAACCCGAAACCGAACGGCGGTTCGATGTTTCGAATTTACCGGGATGTACGCTTTTCGAAAGATAAAACGCCCTACAAACAACATGCAGCCTGTCAGTTTCGACACAAAGTCGGCAAAGATGCGCATGCACCCGGTTTCTATCTGCATATTGCGCCGACTGAAGTCGTCTTCGGTGGTGGCATCTGGATGCCACCAAATCCTGCCTTGACTAAAATTCGCGACACCATTGTTGAGAATCCGGAAGAATGGAAACGTATTAAATCTAACAAGGGAATCAGGGAGCTGTGTGGAGGAATAAGAGGCGATGGCCTAGTGCGGCCGCCCAGGGGTTATGATCCTGCACACCCACATCTTGAAGATCTCAAGCGCAAAAGTTTTTTCGCAATGCGTCACGTTAAACCTGCTGTTATTCATCAGGAAGATTTTGCCGATGAGGTTGAGCGTACATTTAAAGCCGCAAAACCCTTGATGAAATATTTGTGTTTTGCTCTCGACGTTCCGTTTTAGAGAAAGAGTATTGGTATGACTGAAAAATTAAGAGTCAATGGACAGCGTTTGTGGGACAGCCTCATGCAAATGGCTGAAATTGGTGCCACCGAAAAAGGTGGCTGTACCGACAGGCGCTGACCGATCTTGATAAGCAGGGGCGGGATTTGTTTGTCAGCTGGTGTGAAGAGGCTGGTTGCACTATCCGTGTTGATAAGATGGGCAATATATTTGCCCGGCGTGCAGGCGCCGACAATAAACTGCCGCCGGTTATGGCGGGATCGCATCTGGATACTCAGCCAACCGGTGGAAAATTTGATGGCGTTTATGGCGTGCTTTCCGCTCTGGAAGTGATACGCAGTTTGAATGACGCAAATGTGCAGACACAGTACCCGCTTGAGGCCGTTGTCTGGACCAACGAGGAGGGAGCACGTTTTGCTCCGGCGATGATTGGTTCGGGAGTGTGGTGCGGCGAGTTTGACCTAGACTACGGGCACAGTCGTACTGACAACGAGGGTTTGTCTATAGCTGACGAACTAAAGCGAATTGATTATCTTGGCGATAGTGATTGCAGTCCTTTTGAAACACGTGCGGCTTTTGAAGTGCATATTGAACAGGGCCCGATTCTTGAAGATGAAAAACTTCAAATCGGAGTGCTGAGCGGAGTTCAGGGGATGCGTTGGTATGATCTGATTATTGAAGGTCAGCCCTGTCATGCCGGGCCGACTCCGATGGAAATGCGCAGAGACCCGTTTATGGCTTTGCACCAGATTCTGAATCAACTCTACGACTTGATTGAAGCACAATCGCCCTGGGGACGTATTACTTTTGGCGATATCCGTGCTGAACCGGGTTCCAGAAATACGGTACCTGAACGTCTGGTTATTTCTATCGATTTGCGTCACCCTGAAGAAGCCCTGCTTGAACAACTTGATCAGACTATGCGGGAGCTGGTTACCGAGGTGTCAGACAAACTCGGTTTAAGATCAGAAGTCAGAAATGAATGGGTCTCACCACCGGTAAAATTCGATGAAGTTTGCGTCAATGCCGTGCAAAAGGCAGCGGACTTACTCATGTACAGCAACAAACAAATGGTTAGCGGCGCAGGACACGATTCGGTTTACGTATCAAAAGTGGCACCAACCGCCATGATATTTATCCCCTGCGAAGATGGCCTGAGTCACAACGAGGCAGAAAACGCCAGCAAGGAAGATATTGAAGCTGGCTGTAACGTTTTGCTACACGCCATGCTGGAGCGAGCTTAACACTGATTGGAATCGCGAACATTCACCTGCGTCACACTGAAATTTTCATTCCCTGCCTGTATACTCCAATTTATCTTCCATCCGAGAGTGAATAGTAAATGAGCGCAGATAATCGACCTTCGACAGTAGCTGCGGAACGCATTCTTGTTTTATCAGGGGTTACATACGTATTTCTGGCCATGGTGCTGGGCGTGTTGTTTGCCTTCGTGGTTTCGCATGTGGCCAATTCCGGAATGAAGGAAGCCTGGACCGGTATAATGGCTGCTGTTGCCATAGGAGACTCGACGACGGTGAGGGAACAATTTGCCGTAATTGCGGATCTATCTGCAATGCGAGGTCGTATCATGAACAGCCACTCTCATATCGGAGCCAGTGGGTTACTAGCCCTGTTGTTGGCGGCACTCCTGCCATTAACGAGTTTGTCCCGGAATACCCTGCGTCTGCTTGCCTGGAGCGTGGTCAGTGCTGTCATACTGCAGTTTGCAGGCGTTCTGTGTGCCTATTATTTTGATTTCCAGGCTATATACCTGGCCGATCTGGGCGCAACAATTTTGTTTGCTGGTGTTGCTATAGTGCTTTGTGGTTTGCTCAGGCGTGGAGAGGGTGCAGGGGATCTGACAACATATGTTCAATCGCGACTCAATTCTCCAGCCAGCCGCTTGTTGCTGAAGGCGGGCGTGACCTTATTGTTGCTGGGTATGTTACTGGGGAGCTACCTTGCGTGGTTAATCGTATCAGGCGAAGAAACACAATCACTGTCAGCCGTGGCGCAATCCGTTGAACATCTGATGGAGAAAGATGTCAGCGCAGCACAGTCAGCTATAGCAAATTTCAAATTTACTCAGGCAAAATCGGGAATTAACGCGGCCGCCCATTCTCATGGTCCGGTGCTGGCATTGTTCATGTTGTTACTGGCATTGCTAAGACACAGAATCAATTTGGGGGAAAGGTTTTTTCGCTTGTTTTCGATCGCCTTTGCCACATTGAGCTTTGCTCTACCATTATGGATATTCCTGGCCATTAATTTCTGGTTCAATTTTCGCTTTTTTGCCAATTACACGGGTGTCCTGCTGGCCTGTCTGACATTGGTAGTTATCTACGGGGCAGCCCGCTCTAAGGCCGAAAACAATGACGCGGCCGGGGAGGAGGCGTAAATGGAAAAAATTCAACTACGCCTTGTCATTACCGGACTACTTCTTATTCTGCTTGGTTTTCTCTATGGCATGATTCATACCATCGCTGTCGATCATGCACCGCGCTTGCAGCTAAGAGAGGACTATAAAGTTGCATTCACCCAGGCAGCTGACAAAGGGTTTGATAATCGAACTTCTAAATCGACAATGAACAACATCGAGAGTGTCAATGCCCGTACTATTGAATATCAACGTGCCATCGGCGCCCATACTCATGCAATTTATCTGGGACTGATGATCACTATCCTCGGTCTGGTGTTGAATTTTGCTCTTGCAAATTCGCCCTATAAATTCCATATCATGGGCGCGCTAGGTGCAGGCGCTGCAATCTATCCACTGGGTCTGGCTTTACAGGCGAGCGGTATGATACTGGCAGGTGAAGTGATGGCTCTACTCGGTTCTGTTGCCGTAATAGGTTGTATCGGCCTGATCGTGCTTAAACTTCTCACTAATAATGATGCAGAGCAATAAGTACTGCGCGATGGAGAAGATAAAAGGAAAATTTTGATTGCTAGATTTGTGAGCGAGGCATAATACTTAAGAGAGGAATTATCGTGCCGGCTTTTTGATCAATACAATACATCACGGCATTGGTGACATCTTCTACATCTAACCAGTCAAGATCGGCATCTGCAACCTCTGACTCTTCAGCCATAGGTGTCCATACTCTGCCAGGTGCGATAGTACTCACACGAATATTCGTGCGTTTTGTTTCTTTGGCCGTGGTTTCTGCAAGTCCGATGACACCCCATTTGGAAGCGCCGTAAGCACCACTATTTTTACTACCATGCAGACCGGCATCTGAAGAAAGAAATATGAGTGTACCTTCATTTTTTTCGAGCATGCCCTGTTTTAAGACTTCGCGTGTAAACAGAAACTGCCCCTTTAAATTTACATTTTGCATAGTCTCCCAGGTATCCACAGAAGTCTCATGCAGCAAGCCGATCATGCGCAGTCCTGCATTATTAACAAGAATATCTATTTTATTCCAACGTTTGTAAACTTGCTCCACAGCTGAGCAGACGTCACTTTCTTCGGAAACATCAGCTGCTATGGCTAGTGTTTCAACACCATATTCCTTTTCAATACTGCTGAGTTCATTTTGCAGAAGGTCAAAGCGCAAATCCGTGCCACAGATATGTACGCCTCTCTCAGCCAGTTTTCGCGCAATACTCAAGCCCAGACCGCGAGCGGCACCGGTGATAAGAGCAACTTGCCCTTTTAGTACTATAGTCATTTTTTATACCAGTTTTGATTCAATCAAGATTTCATTGTGTAAAGTTTTATGTACGGGACATTTATCAGCAATCTCTAATAATTTGTTTTTTTCTGTAGCTGACAATCCGCCATCAAGCTTAATTTCTTTTTCAATACGATCAACAAAACCTTTTTCTGATTCACAGCTTTCGCAGTCTTCAGCATGAATGCGACTATGAGTAAGCGTGATTTCTATATTGTCGAGTTGTAAATTCTTTCGATTTGCATACATCCTTATAGTCATGGAGGTACAGGCGCCGAGCCCTGCCAAAAGGTGTTCGTAGGGATTAGGGCCAAGGTCTGCACCGCCAAAGGATAAAGGTTCGTCCACAACTAACTGATGATTTTCAGTATAAATACGACGGGTAAATTTCTGATCCTGTTCCGTAATCAGCACCTGACCTTTGCTTACAGAGGGAGCTGTGCCGGATGATTTTTCCTCTCTGCTTTCACTTAAATCTAGGTAACGTGCTGCCCAGCTGGCTATGACTGAGGATACATATTCCGAGTCTTCGCGACGAGATAGCAGGTGATCGGCATTATCTAGTGAGATGAAACTCTTCGGGTGTTTTGCCGCTGTATAGATTTTCGCGGCTTCATCGATAGCTACCGTCTCATCAACAGGAGAATGGAAAACAAGCAGAGCTTTGCCAAGCTTGCCGATATGCTCAATGTCGTTGTAGCGATTGATGTCTTCCAGAAATTGCTTCTTTATGGTGAACTGACGGCCGGCCAGATCAACTGTCGCCTGTTCTTTATCCAGTATTTCGTCTTTGGCCTTTGAAAATAAATGCTCGACATGATGTCCGGTAGCAGGGGCGGCAATGGTGACTACCGCCTTAATAGAGTCAATGGACTGGGCAGCGGCAAGAACAGCAGCGCCACCGAGGCTATGTCCGATAATCATACTCGGCGCGGCATAATTATTTTCCAGCCAGTTAGCCGCTTGAATAAGATCCTGTAAGTTTGATGAGAAATTAGTGTTAGCGAAATCACCATCACTATTGCCCAGACCCGTAAAATCGAAACGTAAAACTGCAACGCCTTTTTTGGCCAGACCTCGCGTAATTCTGGATGCTGCGGCAATATCTTTAGAGCACGTGAAGCAATGCGCGAAAAGAGCGTAAGCCTTTACCTCGCCGTCTGGGGCTTCAAGTAATCCGGCAAGAGTCTCGCCCTCCTGATTCTCAAAACTGGCTTTTATACGTGGCATACATAAATCCTCTGAAAACTTATAGTAAGAAAGAGAGCTTATTACAGCTAAAGTTCACTACCAAGGGAAATCACCAGACAATTAGAGTGCATGCCCGAATTCAGAGATGAAAAAGGTAATCGATACCGCTGGCTTACTTGCTGGCTATCAGGTGTGTGAAACCCTTAAGACTGTCAGAGACCCTTATTCTGAAACCAGAATTAACAAGACTCTCTTCAACCCAATTCACAGAAAGACGAAGTTTATGATAAAAACTCTTGTCAAATTGCCAGACATCGTTCTCTTTCCTGTAAATGAGATCGTGCACCTTAACGCTGTCTTGTTGGTACTCCAGAAAGCAGCTGAATATTCTGTTGTCATCGCTTTTCAGTGGAATAAATCGATCAAGTTCGCTTAGTTCAAAAGACAGATCACGAAAAGTAAGTACGAATTGACCTTCTTTTTCAAGAGCAGAGTAGGCTTTGCCAAACAACTCTGTCACCAGTTCTTTTGATTCCACATGAACAATGGTATCTGTCATACATACAATGAGTTCCACAGGGCTGATAACATACTCTGGAAATCCAAGCATATCATCGTGAATTATATCGATGTGCAGGCCCAGCTTTTCCGCGTGTCCCCGGAGCTCGCCAAGAAGATGTTCACTGGTATCGATGGCAGTGACTTCATAGCCGAACTGGGCCAGTGGAATGGATTGCACCCCGGGACCAGCACCGAGGTCGAGTGCTCGTTTGCCTAATCGAGGATGAATATTGTATTTGTCGAAAAATGCCCTGTTCTTCTTGGCGTTCTCCTCAAAACCACCGGTAAACCAGCTGTAAATTTCACCAAGCAAGCTATCGTAATGTTCGCTTACCGCTGCCACTAGTCTTCCTCGGTCTCATAACCGAGACTTGGACTCAACCAACGTTCCATTTGATGAACTTCCATGCCTTTTCTGTGCGCGTAATCTATTACCTGATCACGATTGATTTTACCTAGCCCGAAGTAGCGTGAATCAGAATGAGAGAAATAAAATCCGCTGACCGCTGCAGTCGGATACATGGCGTGACTTTCCGTTAGAGAAATTCCTGTGTTTTCTTCAACATTGAGGAGATCCCACAGTAATGGCTTTTCTGTGTGATCAGGACAGGCCGGGTAACCGGGGGCAGGGCGGATGCCCTGATACTGCTCGGCAATCAGCGCCTCATTATCCAGTTCCTCATTGCTGACATAGCCCCAGAACTCTTTACGCACACGCTGATGCATACGCTCGGCCAGTGCTTCGGCAAGACGGTCAGCCAATGCCTTAAGCATGATACTGCTGTAATCATCATGGTCGGCTTCAAATTCGGCAATTCTCTCTTCAATACCAAAACCGGTCGCTACAGCAAACGCGCCGACATAGTCCTGCTTACCGCTTTCTCTGGGCGCGATAAAGTCGGCCAGTGCAAAGTTGGGCTGACCGGGTGGCTTACATGTTTGCTGGCGCAGGCTATGTAATTCCAGTCTGATACCCTGACGCGTCTCGTCGGCATATACTTCAATATCATCATGAGCGATGGCATTGGCGGGGAACAGACCAATCACAGCGCGCGCCGTCAGCCACTTTTCTTTAATAAGCGTGTTGAGCATTGTCTGAGCATCGGCAAACAGCTTGCTGGCTTCTTCTCCGACAAGCTCGTCTTCAAGAATGCGCGGATACTTTCCGGCCAGTTCCCATGCAATAAAAAAAGGTGTCCAGTCTATGCAGTCGCGCAGTTCTTCGAGTGGATAGTCATCGAAAAACTGAAGACCAGTCTGTGTTGGTACAGGTGGCGTGTAGTTGTCCCAATCTATAATAGTACGATTAGCGCGAGCTTCTGCCAGACTTAACCAGTCCAGTTTTGCCTGTCGCCCCTTATGACGTTCTCTGACTGTGACATACTCTGCTTTTATTTGCTTGGCAAAGTCTGCCTTTTTTTCATCGCTGATAAGACTCTGCGACACACCCACGGCACGCGAGGCGTCTTTTACATGAACAACAGGCTCATCGTATTCGGGTTCAATCTTTACTGCGGTATGTGCACGTGAGGTAGTGGCTCCGCCAATGAGTAGGGGTAATTTGATTCCCTGTCGTTTCATTTCTTTGGCAACATGAACCATTTCATCCAGAGAAGGTGTAATTAAACCACTTAATCCAATCAGGTTTGCATTTTCCTCGACCGCGGTTTTGAGTATTTTTTCGGCAGGCACCATGACCCCAAGATCTATTACTTCAAAATTATTGCATTGTAAAACGACGCCAACTATATTCTTGCCGATGTCGTGCACGTCGCCTTTTACGGTTGCCATGACAATCTTGCCGTTACTCTGAGTGCTGCCGCTGCGCTTTTTCTCTTCCTCAATATAAGGCAGCAGATAGGCAACAGCTTTTTTCATAACACGGGCACTTTTCACTACCTGTGGTAGAAACATTTTGCCCGAACCAAACAAATCGCCAACGATATTCATGCCATCCATCAGAGGACCTTCAATGACATCCAGTGGCTTGTCATGTTGTAAACGGGCTTCTTCGGTGTCTGTATCTATATAGTCGGCTATACCTTTGACAAGAGCATGCGCAAGACGAGAGCTCACATCTTCATCACGCCATTTCAAATCGACTATCTTTTCCTTTGTCTCACCTGGTTTGACAGTGTCGGCAAATTCGACCAGTGTGTCGGTTGCCTCCTCATTTCGGTTTAACAGAACATCTTCAACTTTGGTCAAAAGTTCTTTTGGGATTTCATCATAAATAGCAAGTTGACCGGCATTGACGATGCCCATGTCCATACCTGCTTTGATGCCGTGATAAAGAAAGGAGGCATGCATGGCTTCACGTACAGGATTATTACCACGGAATGAAAATGACACATTGCTTAGTCCGCCACTTACCAGTGCGTGTGGCAATTTTTCTTTTATCAATCGTGTGGCTTCAAAGAATGAAACGGCATAGTTATTGTGTTCTTCCATGCCGGTGGCAACGGTCAGGATATTGGGGTCAAATATAATATCCTCAGCAGGGAAGCCGATCTTATCAACCAGAATACCGTAGGAACGCTTCGCTACTTCAAAACGGCGCTCAGTGGTGTCGGCCTGACCAAGTTCATCGAAACCCATGACCACGACTGCGGCCCCGTAGCGGCGGACGAGTTTTGCCTGCTCGATAAATTTTTCTTCACCTTCTTTCAGGCTTATTGAATTCACTATGCCTTTGCCCTGGACACAGCGCAGACCTGCTTCAATAACAGACCATTTTGAAGAGTCAATCATAATTGGAACACGTGAGATGTCTGGCTCACTGGCAATCAGATGCAGGAACTCGGTCATCAGATGCTCTGATTCCAGCATACCTTCGTCCATACAGACATCGATTATCTGAGCGCCGTTTTCAACCTGCTGGCGGGCGATATCGAGTGCTTCATCAAGATTATCTTCTTTAATCAGGCGCAGAAATTTGGGTGAACCGGCAACATTGGTACGTTCGCCTACATTGATAAAATTGGCCTCAGGTGTAATCGTCAAGGGTTCGAGGCCACTCAGTCTTTGCAAAGTTTGAACCTCAGGCACTGTACGTGGAGCAATAGTCGCGGCAACATCGGCAATTGCCTTGATATGAGCGGGGGTAGTGCCGCAGCAGCCACCGACAATGTTTAAAAAACCGCTTTCACCGAACTCCTGTAACAGGCCTGCCATATATTCGGGGGATTCATCATATTCTCCGAATTCGTTTGGCAGACCGGCATTCGGGTGGGCGCTGACATGGGTATCCGCAATGTTCGATAATTCTTCAACGTACTGACGCAGTTCTTTTGCCCCAAGCGCGCAATTCAAACCAATACTGATTGGTCTGGCATGCCTTACCGAATGCCAGAAAGCTTCGCAGGTCTGGCCTGTCAGCGTGCGTCCGGAGGCATCGGTGATGGTGCCGGAGATCATAATCGGCAGGCGGATGTTATGTTTTTCGAAATACTCATCTATCGCGAAGAGTGCGGCTTTGGCATTCAATGTATCGAATATGGTCTCCACCAGTAATATGTCTACGCCGCCATCAACCAGACCGCGTACAGCATCGGTGTAAGAGTCAGCCAGCTCGGTAAAAGCAATATTTCTAAATCCGGGTTTGTTCACATCTGGCGAAATTGAACAGGTACGGTTGGTCGGTCCAATTGCACCGGCTACAAAGCGGGGTTTTTCGTTCGTGCTGGCGGCATCGGCGGCTTCTCGGGCGAGACGCGCTCCCTCCAGATTCAGTTCATAAGCCAGATCTTCCATCTGGTAATCGGCCATCGCAATTGAAGTTGAATTAAAGGTATTAGTTTCGATTATATCGGCGCCGGCATCCAGAAAGGCCTGGTGAATTGCGCTGATTACCTCAGGTTTGGTAATAGAAAGCAGATCGTTGTTACCCTTCAAGTCAGAAGGATAATCTTTAAATCGCTCACCTCTGTAATCCGTTTCCTCAAGTTTGTAGGACTGGATCATCGTGCCCATGGCACCATCCAGAATCAGGATGCGTTCTTGTAGAAGACTACCCAGGGCCGATTGAGTCTCGCCCGGACTGTTTTTTCCATTCATGTTCTTACACTCACTGTAAACGAGTGGAAAAGGCAGACAAAACAGGGAGGAAAGGTTTGAGTTCGCCTCGCTTATGTCGTTCGATTCCAAACTATTTAAGCGAGCGCGGTTGCTAATTGACGATCCAGTCCGAGCCTGGCAGATAAATCTGTTGCAACGCTCCTCGGTCTGAACTTACTTCTAGCGAAGGATTCTAGTACGTTTAGATAAAAATTTCCAATTATTGATAATTTTTATCGTTTATCATTCGATAAAATAATAAAGATGCAGAGCCGCTTAAGCGGGATTTCGTAAAATAAATAAAATGTACAGTTTACTGGCGACTAATCAACAAGCCCGCGATAAGCAAAATTCACCTTGTCTGCTCTCAGCGTACTGGCTTCTGGCTGTTTTGCTGATTCCAGCTTCGGGCTACGCTGATCTGGGGGACCTGAAAGTGTATTCCCCCATCGTCGAAAAGGGGGAACTGGCTTTCGAGGTACTGGGAGATACAACTTTCGATAATGATAAATCGCGGGATGGTTTTCAATATCATGAGTTTGAATTTGAATACAGCATAAACGACAGATGGGCCACTTCTCTGACTAACAGCATAGTAAAACTTCCAGGCGAAGATTTGAAATACAACGTGCTCGGCTGGGAGAATACCATTCAGTTCACTGAAGAAGGTAAATACTGGCTTGATACAGGTGTGCATATTGAGCTGGAGCTGGATGATGAAAAAGATGTTGCCGATCAGGTTGAAGTACGTTTTTTATTTCGCCATAACTCAGGAAAGTTCGAACACATTGCCAATATAAACTTTGAACAACAATTCGGTAGTGCTGCGGAGGAAAGTCTTGAGCTCGAATATATCTGGCGTTCAAAATACCGCCTCTCAGACACAAGCGGTATCGGTCTTGAAGCGTATGGTGAACTTGGCGAAATAAAAAAATTTGAATCTTTGCCGGAGCAGGAGCATATTCTTGGGCCGGCTGTCTATCATGATTTAGTAATCTTCGGGATAGGGCTGGAGACGCAAATGACCTGGTTGTTCGGCTTAACACAGGGGAGTGTCGCAAATACTTTCAGGTGGCAACTTGAGTTTGATTTCTAGTTTGATTCGATAATTCTTGCCACTTACATCAATCTGCAGAGGAGATACTGATGACAGAGAATAAACACCAGGTAATTATTGTTGGTGGTGGAACAGCAGGTATTACGGTCGCCGCAGCACTAAAGAGAAAATCCGGCAATGCCGGACTGGATATCGCCATTATTGAACCTTCGGATAATCATTATTACCAGCCTGCCTTTACTCTGGTCGGAGCAGGAGCTTATTCTCTGGATAAAACCCAACGTCAGCAGTCAGTATTGATCCCTGATGGTGTCGACTGGATAAAAGACAGGGTGAGCGCTTTTGATCCAGATAACAAAAGTGTCAGCCTCGAGTCCGGGGATAAGTTGCAATACGATTTTCTTATTGTTTGCCCGGGGCTTGAATTAAACTGGGACAAAATTGAAGGCGCCCCTGACGCTTTGGGTAAGAACGGCGTCTGTAGTAATTATTCTCCTGAGCATGTGGAATACACATGGAGTTGTATAAAGGAGCTAAAACCCGGGTCTACGGCGCTATTCACACAGGCACCACTGCCTTTTAAATGCCCTGGTGCGCCACAAAAAATTGCCTACCTCACCGCCGATTATCTACAAAAGCAAGGTTGCCTGGAAAAAACCAGCCTACATTTTCTGACACATGGCCCGGCTATGTTTGCGGTGCCCTTGTTTGCAAAAGAATTGAATGGGGTGGCTGAGCGCTATGGTATCAAGGTTCATTTTCAGCATAACCTGATAGCCATTGATGGTGCGAATAAGAAAGCTACTTTCGAGCTTGTTGGAGGCGAGAAAGAAGGCGAACGGATCACTCTGGATTACGACATGCTTCATTTCACTCCGCCACAATCACCGCCTGAGTCAGTCAGAGTAAGTCCGTTGGCCAATGAGGCCGGCTATGTCGATGTGCATCAACACAGCTTGCAACACAATAAATACAGCAATGTTTTTGCCCTGGGTGATGCGGCATCAACACCAAATTCCAAAACCGCGGCAGCGGTACGTAAGCAGGCACCGGTTGTGGTCAGACACTTACTGGCTGTAATGAAAGGGGAAAGTCTCAATGACGAATACGATGGATACGGATCTTGTCCGCTGACTACCGCCTATGGCAAAGTCATCATGGCCGAGTTTATCTATGGTGGTAAAGTAACACCGACTTTTCCGCTCGATCCACGCAAGGAACGCTGGCTGAACTGGTGGATTAAAGCAAGCGGCTTACCCCTTTTTTACTGGCATTACATGCTCAAAGGCTACAGCTGGTTTTTTAAACACAACACTGATTACGTGGATCCTACCTAGTATTACCCACCGGTGCGGCGAAGGCATCACTAATCAAGCTATCTACATTGCTGCCAGTCAGACTACTGAGAAAGGCAACAATCTGTTGTTTTTCTTTTGCAGATAAATGCAAAGGCCTTAAAAGCGGATCAAGTAATTCATTGTTGATGCCGCCTGTGTTGTAAAACTCCACAACTTCTTCAAGCGTTGAAATTGAACCATCGTGCATATAAGGCGCGGTCAGTTGGATGTTTCTAAGACCGGGGGTGCGATATTTCCAGCGGTCTTCCGGTAAACCGCTGATTTCGTAGTAGCCGAGATCTCCGGGTTTTACCTCTGCTGAATCAGCGATTGCTGCTGTATCGACATTTATCCAGGTTGCGGGTGCGACCAGGACTCTTTGAACTACAGGAACTTTGGACATGGAGTTCGCGTAACCGACCCCTGTGTTGTGCAACTTATGATCGGTGAAAAGAGCGTGGTTTTCCTCAATCAGATGACAGCTAACGCAAGCCGCTTTGCCAACGAACAGACGATAACCGGCAATGGCATCCTTATTCATAGCGTCATTCTTCTTCCCAAACAACCATTGGTCAAAATCACTGTTGGCTGACACCAGAACACGCTGATAACTGGCCAGAGCGTCACCCACATTTTTTATATCGGCTTGCTGACCCTTAAAGACCTTTTCAAATTGCTGTCGGTAGTCGGGTATCTGGTTGATTTTACTTATAACCTGACCAACTGAAGGATTCGCCATTTCATTGTGTGCCAGCAATGGCCCCCATATTTGTTGTTCAAGGCTTGTCTCACGGGCATCGTGAAACAGCCGTTTTGCATAAACTGCATTATAAATAGTGGGTGCATTGCGCCTGACTGTACGGCCCTCTACACCGACTGCCGTGGCCAGTTCGTTGCTGGTAAAACCCTGCTCTGGTATATGACACATCGCACAGGAAAACGTATTGTTGTGTGACAGACGCCGGTCATAAAAAAGTTGACGGCCGAGTCGGACTTTCTCTTTGCTTAGCGGATTTTCGGCTGGAACAGGAACGGCGGGTAAGCCAAGCGGCGTCTGACTGATAACTTGAAGAAGGTCTGCTTCATGCCCGGATCGGGACTGCAGGCTTTGCGCTTGGGTAACGTAAGACTTGTTTGCATAACCCTGTTTATAGTCACCGGCGCCATGAAGCCGAGGCTCAGGTGAGGGAGTACTCAGTCCGCTAGTAGTTTTGCTGGCGGCACTCATAGCCAGCGTTTTTATATCGTTAACCACTGTATCGGGGTGTAGAAATGAGGTGTTGTAGATGTTTCGAATCTGTTTGTCTGTATCGATAAGAAACACTCGAAGAATATGGGAGATAGTACCTGTGGTATCGCCATTCTCATCAACATCGCGAAGAATGGATTGGCCATAGGCGGCAAGAAGAGGATCAAGCTCAGACTCCGATGTGCTTGTCAGAAATTGCCAGTCAAATCCCTTTTTAACGAAGTTTTTTGCGTAATCGCGCATGACGGCCGGTGTGTCATTAGCAGGGTCAAAGCTCATACTAATAAAGCGAATCTTGTCTCTAAGCAGGGGTTCAGCGGCGAGCCGGTTTTGCACCTGACTACTGACATAGGTGGCCAGCGGACAACCGTTGACGTCATCACACTGGGTATAGATGAAACTCAAGACAAGATATTTGTCACCAAAAAATTGATGTAGTCGAACTGACTTGCCCTGCATATCCAGAATATTGCCATCACTGGCAGGGCCTAGTTGCGGTAGTGTGTAGCTGCCGGCTTTTGGCGCGGTAAAATTTAGAGACTGATATCCGGGCGCGAGCACCTGGGGAGGCTGCTCCGGTTTTTTATTATGTCCGCTGTGAGCGAAAACAGTGCCCGCCAGACTGAAAAGAAAAATGCCGGTAACGCATAACGCTACCGGCATTGGATAAGTACGCAAAATTACTCTCGTTTAAGGACTCGCTGCTACTTTCACATCAGAATCCTGCGGTCTTTTTTGCGCATACAGCGAATAGGCACCGAAGCGCATCTGATGTGGAAGACCGAGCTTTTCAGCCACAAAATCGATGGCAAATTTGAGTTTCAGCTCCTTGCCATCCCAGTCATAGGCTTTGAAATACTGTACATCGCCGCTATCGGATTTCTTTTTGTCCCAGTTTGCCAGCAGGGATGAGGTGAAGTAAGCACGGCTGCCATCCCAGCTTTGGGAAATCATATTAATCTGCGCACCGATTTTCTTGGTGTAGACCTCTTTGGGACTGAAGGGATCAGACACATCAAAAGCTCTGGCCATACCGTCATTCCAGGTGTCGACCCACAAAGTGTTATCGTCGGCAGAAATGGAAATATCAACGGGCAGTGGAATTTTGCTGGCGTCGGCAATATCTGCGACCGCTTTGGCCTGCCATTCACCCATTTTATCTTCATAGATAAGCCAGATTTTCGAGGTCAGAGCCGTTGTCGTAAAGCAATAGTTATTCTGAGAGCCCCAGGCACAGCGAATTTCCAGCGGCGCACCCGGCACATCAAGCACTTTTTTCGGCTTGCGTGTGTGCAGATCCCAGATAACCACGGTATTGCCGAAGCGTTTCATGGCTTCGCCATCGCCCATCATTTTACCCAGGTCCATCATGTAGTTATTCCAACCGGTAAAAGAGGACGTCACCATCACATTGCGTCGTGGTAATGCACGTACGTCATAGCCGTAGCCATCAGCAAACTGACCACTTTTCATCGCTCCACCAAGATTTTCATCAGTAGGCATCCAGTGGGTGGTGATGTATTGACCGCCATTGGTGTATTCCACCAACGCCGTTCTTCCACCGTGGTCTTTGTCATTAGAGAGGCCCGAAATCATCATTCGACCAGGCAGAGCGTAGGTGGTATGCGGGCCGACAACACCACCGCTTTTATCTACGAAGTTATCGATGGTTTTGTACAGTCTTGGTTTGGCTGGATCACTGTGGACGTTAAAGATAAAAATCTTGCTGGTATCCAGACCACCGGCCCACAAATAGCGGCGATCGTCGGTGAGACCAGAGTGATGTGCCTCATTGCGACCGCCAACTGACAAGGAGTTTATGACTTTGCCGTAGTTCTTTGAATTCGGATTCACATCCACTGTAACCAGTTTATCCTGCTCGTCACCGACACCTTCAACACCCAGCGTCCAGACATAAATGAAATCTTCCTGACCAACGATCTTGGCCATATAGGGTGACATGCAGGTTTCATCGGCGAAGGAGGCCGAAGCGGCGAGCAGGCCAAATACTGATGCACACAGAGTGCTTGTTAAGCGCTGTAAAATATTTTTCATGCTTATCCCCAGGTAAATGATGATTGTGATTATTAAAGCAGATCGAGACTGACATTTATACCATCACTTGTCAGGGATATTGCCTGGGTGCAGAGCTAGGAAAAACATAATAATTATTTTAGAAAAACTTTTTAAGTGACTGTTAATAAAAGTTAATAATGTAAATATTAAAGTAAATTCTTTGCTTGTTAACGTCTGAAATTGACCACATCGAAGTGGCTTGTTTAGTGTAAGATAGTGCGCTGCACAAACAGGCGGACATCGCCCTACAATTGGAATGAAACAGGATGGGTAACAGACTTTCAAAGCTCTATACAAAAACCGGGGATAAAGGTGAAACCGGACTTGGTGACGGCTCAAGAGTTGCTAAAACCGACACAAGAGTCTGGGCCATGGGTGATGTGGATGAGTTAAACAGCGTCATTGGCATGCTTATCGAGCACTGTGAAATGGAAACCATCCGAGAGTGTTTACGTGATATTCAGCATGTGCTTTTCAATCTTGGTGGCGAGCTATCCATTCCTGGTGCGGAACTGGTTTTTGATAAAAATGTACTAACGCTGGAAACCCTGATAGATAATCACAATGAAAATCTACCTGCATTGAAAGAGTTTATTCTGCCCGGTGGCAGCATCGCTGCGGGTACCTGTCATCTTGCCAGGGCAGTATGCCGACGGGCAGAGCGCAGGGTGATAGCTCTGGCCAGGGATGAAGCTGTCAATCAACATGCTCTGGTTTATCTGAATCGTTTGTCTGATCTGCTTTTCGTGTTCGCCAGAATTCTTGCCCGACATGCTGGCGGGGAAGAAGTGTACTGGCAAAAAGATCGACTCTAGTCAGATGAAAGAAAAAACCAACCCGGCTCTGACTTTCCCTCATCAGGCTCCGGAGCTCTCGGCAGCTGTGGAGATTGCAAAAGGCGTATTCTGGTTACGCGTGCCGATTCCCTTTGAATTGAATCATATTAACGTCTGGTTACTCGATGATGGGGACAGCTATACGCTGATTGATACCGGCATTGATTCGTCAAGAACACGAGACGCCTGGGAGCCTCTGCTAGGGGGACAATTCAGTGATAAACCAATAAAAACAGTAATCGTCACCCATTTTCACCCGGATCACTTCGGGCTCGCTGGCTGGTTAACAGATCGATTTTCTGCGCAATATTGGACTAGCAAGGAAACTCAGGAAAGAACCGACTTCTTATTGAAAGATCACAAGGACGAGGGTAGCGATGACCGGCAGCTTTATTATCAGCAGCATGGTATTGAGGATAGAGAATTTTTTGAAAACTTCCTCAAAGGTACGCTTTACCGCGATATCGTCTCCGGAAGCCCCGATTGCACGCGTTTTCTGGATAATGATGAACGCTTGAGAATCGGAGAATATGAATGGAGGCTAATCATGACCTATGGCCACGCAGCCGGGCAAATTACCCTGCATTGTGAAGAGCTGGGCATGTTGATTTCAGGCGATCAGATATTGCCGACAATAACGAGTAATGTGAGTGTGCACGCGGATCAGCCGGAGCAAAACCCACTGCAGGAATATCTTTTGTCTTTTAAGCGCTATGACGATTTAGCCGAGGATACGCTGGTGTTGCCTTCTCACGGCAAGGTATTTACCGGCATTCATAAACGGATAAGCCAGATCATTGAGCATCACGAGGCAGTGCTGGAGAAGGTGTTTTTACTTTGTGAAGACGCGAGTTGTGTAAATGAAGTGGTACCGAAACTGTTCAGACGAAAACTGGAAGGCATGAATATCATTCTGGCCTTTGGAGAGGCCCTGGCAAATTTGAACTATCTTTATTATCAGGGAAAAATTCAGCGCCTGTTGAGCGACGGCTTATATCGCTATCAGCAATGAATTAGTCGTAAATTTTACCGCGTAAGGATTTCGTTCGTCCACGACGGGTTTTGCTGTCCATTCGTTTGCTCTGCGAGGATTTAGTCGGTTTGGTCGGGCGTCTTTTCTTTTGCGTTCTGGAAGCAATTCCGACCAGCTCATGCAGCCTCTGTAACGCATCATCACGATTTTTTTCACGAGTGCGGAAGCGCTGGGCCTTTATGATTACAACGCCTTCTTTGCTGATGCGACTATCGCTTAAACCAAATAAACGTTGTTTTACCTCATCGGGCAGGGATGATGCAGTGATGTCGAATCGCAGATGAACCGCGGAAGACACTTTGTTTACATTCTGACCACCCGCGCCCTGAGCGCGAATAGCCGTAATCACGACTTCGTCTTCCGGGATCTGGAGTTTAGAATTCACTGCTGGCACGGTTTGGTTTCCCTGTTTCAAGATGTAGTATTTAATAGGTACAAATTATCATCAACTTTTGCATGATATACCTGAACAATCCACTGTCTATAATAATTGTATAAGAAATGGAGCGATAAACATGAAAGCTGTAGGTTATTTAGAGTCCAGAGCGATTGACGAAGAAGATGCGCTGCTTGATATTGAAATTCCCATGCCCGAAGCGAAAGGTCGTGATTTATTGGTTAAAGTCAGCGCCATATCGGTCAATCCGGTGGATACCAAAGTAAGAAAGTCAGCTTCTCCAGAAGAGGGGCAGTATAAAATACTGGGTTGGGATGCAGTGGGTGAAGTAATAGCCATTGGTGATCAGGCTGAGTTATTTAAAAAGGGTGATCAGGTCTGGTACGCCGGTGCGTTAACGTGCCCGGGTTCCAATGCCGAATATCAGCTGGTAGATGAACGACTAGTGGGTCTGAAACCGAAGTCGCTATCCAATTCGGAAGCCGCGGCCGTGCCACTAACGGCTGTAACAGCCTGGGAATTACTTTTTGATCGCCTCGATTTTGTCCCATCGAGTAAAGATGATCCAGAAGCACCACAAGCGGTTATTCTGATTATCGGTGCAGCAGGAGGTGTTGGCTCTATATTGATTCAATTAGTCAGAAAACTCACCAATGCGATTGTTATCGGCACAGCATCGAGAGAACAAAGCGCAAATTGGGCAAGAGAATTAGGCAGTCATCATGTCATTAATCATCATCAGCCCTTGCTGTCACAAATAAACGCAGTGGGCTTCGAGGATGTGACACACGCAATTAGTTTGACTCACACTCATCTCTACTTCGATCAGCTGGTAGAGGCATTGGCACCACAGGGCAAACTGGCACTTATTGATGATCCTGAAGCGGGTATAGATATCACCAAATTAAAACGCAAATCGCTTTCCTTACACTGGGAACTAATGTTTACCCGCTCGCTGTTCAACACCTGGGATATGCACAAGCAACATGACATTTTGACTTCGGTGGCAAAGTTGGTTGATGAGGGAGAAATTAAAACAACTCTGGGCGAGAATTATGGGAAGATTAACGCCATCAATTTGAAACGCGCTCATGCTCATATAGAAAGTAATCAGGCGATAGGGAAGATCGTATTGGAAGGGTTCTAGGAGTATAGATATTTAATATCTGGTTTCTCGGTGGCGAAAAAGTGTACCCAGATATAGGCGTGGCTAAAGGCGGCGACAATTAGCGCTGCAGAAGAATTCAAGCCTGTGGCAACTGCCCAGAAAAGTAAAAACGCATAGAAATACATCCCGTTGTTTGTAAACCGGAATATTCCGGCCTTAACAAAGGGCATATCACGATAGCGGGGATCAAAATGATCGGCTCCCGCTGCGCGCGCCATTCCAAAATATCTGGCAACACTGTATGCCGCATACAAACCAGGAAAGAGAAGAATAGCAATGAGTATAAATTGGCTGGTAGCAGATAAATGCAAACTTCCGCCGTCCATCCAGCCCAGAGCAAACAAGGAAACAAAACGGCTGGCGAAGAGTAGAAAAAAGATAATCAGATAGATTCGAAATTCAAGGGCACTGGCTGAATCTGATGAAGCCAGTCTTCGTCTCCATGACACCCAGACAAATACCTGATGAAGGATAGGAATAAACGCGGCAACCCAGAAATAAGCCGGATCAGGATAGCCCAGATATGCCCATCCGTAGTAAAGGACTAAAAGAAGAGTCAATAAACACAGAGCATGTAGGCTCTGACCTTTCCAGATATCTGGTGGATTGTTTGAAGACTCAGCAATCATTTGTAATTTCCTCTCTAATGCGCATTTTTATCTGGCCGGGGATTAACAATAAAGCCGACCAAACAAGGAAGAGGACAATAATCAAATCGTCTACTTGACCAAGTATTGGAATGAAATCCGGGATAAGATCAATTGGTGAAAGAAGATAACCAACAGCGGCAGCAAGTAGCCATTTCGATGCTCGCAGAACGCTCGGATCTTTACTCAGTGCTTTATAATAAACGATTTCAGTAGTGAGATGATTTAGCATAAGGCGTTAATAGAGTCAGGGAAAGATCAGTCTGCGAGGACATTGCTACAAATTTTACTCATAAACACTAGTATAGTGTTCAACTTCAGGAAAGGGATCGTAAAAATGATGAAGCAATCGTCGCCATTCTTCATACTCAACAGATTGACGGAATCCTTCAGTATGGGCTTCTAAAGATGCCCAGTTTACTAAGAGTATGTATCTGTTGTTTTTTTCGATACACTTTTGGAGCTCGTGAGATAGATAACCCTGCATACTGGAAATGATGCTCTGCGCTTCATCAAAAGCTAATTCAAAATCTGCTTCCTGTCCCGGCTTCACATTTAGCACTGCAACTTCCAATATCATTTTTTCTCTCCCTGGGCTTATGATGGGCTTTTTATGCGGAACAATGGACTCATGTACGTTCACTCATAGCGAGGCGAACACCTAGTCCGATGAATAACGCTCCCAGACCGCGATCCATCCAGGCTGCAAATTGGGAGTTGTCACTGAGGTATTTCGTTAACTTTGCACCTAGAATAACTAATGGAGGTTCAATAAATGCTGAAATTACAATGATAAGAGAACCATGTAAAAATAGCTGCGCACTTGCTGGCCCGGCACCTTCAACCACAAATTGCGGTAAAAATGCTAAAAAGAAAATAGCAACTTTTGGGTTCAGTGTCGCCACAAGAACACCTTGTTTAAATATTTCCAGGTTCGATGATTGTTTTACATCTGTATCGGAAGAGTAAGAAGCACCATTAGATTTAATTGACTGGATTCCTAGCCAAACTAGATAAAGTGCACCAACGCACTTTACTAATGTGAAGGCTGTGATCGATGTGGCAAGAATTGCAGATAAGCCCGCTGTTGCCAATAAAACATGCAAAAATGCACCACCCCAAATCCCAAACATCGCGGCAAAACCTGAGCGCTGCCCATTTCTGGCGGTTTGAGCGAGTATAAAGGCGATATCCGGACCCGGAGAGAGATTCAGGAGGATTGCGGCTACTAAGAAAGTGCTCCAATGAGCCAGGGTGTAATCAAACATTTGTGTGCGTTATCTCTGGTAGATTGTATTCTGTAAGCGAAATCTAAGGGCAACATATACGTTTTTCTTATGAATTCGCCAGTATGCGGGCGCTTGATATCGTTTAGCTATTAATCGGAGTACATAATTCGATTAATATACCGGAAGGGCAGCGAATATAAGAAACGATTTGCCCCCAAGGTTTTGTTTCAGGAGATTTTAGCTCAATTGCACCATGCTGTATTGCACACTGATGAATGCTACTAACATCATCGCTTACAAGTGCTATTTCAATGCCTAATGGTTTATCAGATTCAGTAGCGCTTATATACCCACCAGAGAAATTTGATAATCCTAACTCGTGAGATGCAAAGGCCAGAGTTGTTTCGCCGGTATCTAATTCTCCATAGTCATTTTCGTCAGTGATAAAGCGACGTTTCATTTCAAATGCTTTTTCAAAGAATGACAAAGCCATATCTACATCACCAACATAATTTATTGTGTATCCAAATTTTACCATTCGATAGCTTCCTTTAGTCGTTCACATTATTGTTATTTGAAACATCCATCATTTCTGGGGGTGATTTTTGGAGCTATAACGTCTGCTTCAATCGCGCCGCTTTTTTGTTCATTACTTAGAAATGCTAAATACCTAGATATGATTAAATTGATATCGCTAGTAGTAATACTGTAATAGTTACTCCAACTACTAACAAATTGAATTCACTATTGTTTGGCAGTTTTTCATTGATAAATTCTGCCTCGTCACCGTTCTTAGTTTCTGCTGAGTAAACGCTAAAACCATACCCTGACATCTCTTCCTGAATTTCTGAACAAAATTTATCTGTCATTTGGTTTACCTAAGTTTTAATTAGAGGCTAACGTCTGCGATAACCCGCGCCAGAATTATTATTGCGTAGCGACCTCACAAAAGAGCGCGACGGGTTGACTGCCTTGTTAGGTGATTTAAGCATTTTTTGGCACGATGAAAAATTTAAGAATTTCTTGGAGTTTATTAATTATCTGTAAAGTAGATTGAGGATTGTCCCATTCATTCACCACATCAATAACGTACCGATTTAAATAATCAGTTGATATTCTCTCTCCAATAGATCGAATTATCTCCTCGGTGTGCTTTATAAGTTCCTTTCTCAAAACTAGATATTGAAAATCTACTTCAGACCATACGCCTGGTCCTTCATGGCTCCAGTTTTCTACGACTTGTAGTTCACATTGTAAATTTCCCCGTTTAGCCCCTAATATCAGGAAATGTTTCATTAAAGATAGTTCAACATCTTCTATCGCTAATGAGTGATCATTATTTTCAATGAGGTAATGAGTCATGGTCACCTAACGTCTTGCTAAGCGGCGCGCGCTTTTTGCGCGTCCGGTGGAGCGTAGCGGAACGTACTTGAGCAATTTGTTAGGTCTCTATTTTTGAAATAAACGCTGGAATCTTTCATTATCTAATTTTTCATTTCCACTTAAGCATTTATCAGTGTTGTGTCCAGAATTACCTCCTATACTTGCGCATATTGTGTATAGGCCATTATTATAAGTGAATCTTTTAATATCGACGTAATGACACGAATCAAATGGCAAATTATCTATAAGAATGTTTTCTTCCACAGAAACAGTGAGTGACCCCCATTGCCAGTCATAGCACTCTCCTCTCGCTTTGGATGAGAAATCCAAATTAGCTATAATATTTTGCTTCTGTGTTTTTCCTTTTCTTTTACCGTAAACTGTTACACTCAAATCACATTCATACTTATTGTCATTAGCATAGTATATCTCGTGTTCCTTTAGCGTCTCCTCTCTAGTATCAAAATGACGATCGAGATTTTGCACATGGATGGGATAAATTTCGAAAACTCCTATTTCTGGATAACAGCCAGCACGTACAAGTTGGTAAGTGTTATCAGCTGAAGCTATATTAAACATGACAGTGTAAATAATACTCAAAGCTACGATAGAAATAATTTTCATGTTTGTAGACCTAACGTCTGCGGTAACCCGCGCCAGAATTATTATCGCGAAGCAACATTATAAAAGAGTGCGACGGGTTGACTGCATTGTTAAGTGCGTTTTTCAATGGTTTTACCTTGCTTAATTATACTGATTCCCATAGGAATTCCTGTAAGAGATATCGCTAGCATATAGAATGTATTTGCACCTTCACCTTTAAGTAAAGCTAGTGGAATCATTGCGGCAGAAGCAACTAGGACTATATAGCCTGTTATTTTCGCCTTTAAAGCACTAGGCTTTCTTTTCCGATCTCTTAACGCGCGTATTAATATATAAATACAAATTATAAATAGCAGCAGCACACTACCCAAGAAATAGATGTTTTCATTTTCTCTCGTGTCTGGAGATGAGAACATCATCCAAACAGACATACCGCTTAACGAGCCAAATATTATAGACAAAATGCCTGAAGCTATTATTGTCGAGAGTCGCTCTCGTTTGGTAGGTACTCTGTCAATTTTCCAGCTATCAGGTATTTCGCTCATGGCACTTAACAGTTTATTCTACGGCGAGCGCCGTATAACATGGCTTTTGTTCATAGATATATTTATAGCGAACGCAGGGGGAAAAAGATACTGAAACCAGATATTTAGTTGGGATTTATGAAAACAGTCAAAAATAACCTGCGGGTTTGAATGGGTTTGGCTTTTGTTCCAGGATTTGGCAAGTGTTTAATTAGGCCAAAATTATTTTAATTATTAGTAGTTTATCGTCGCAGGTTTTTTTCCGTTCTTTTTTCACCTGCGATTTCGGTTGTGGCGTAAATTAGATAAGGTGGCGCGATTGCCGGACAGGGACCGTTGCTATCCCTGTCCGACTAATTGTGACTATCTATTCAGTACGTCGTCTCTTACGGATTCTACAACGGTGGCGGCTTCGCCGATGAGCTCGTTGTCGACGCCCATTTCGGTAAGTGTTGCGCCAAGATTTTCTTTTACTGCATCAAAGTGAATATCTGTCAGGCCGTGTTCTTCAACCAGGCTTTTGTGAGCGTCTCGCATTGACTGTCCCGGATAATTTGACAGACCGCCTAGTGCATAGGCAAAAAAACGTTTTTGATGACGGGCTTGTTTTGCCATGTCTGTGTTTTCAAAAAAATGTTTAATCCGGTCGTCGGCCAAAACTTTCTCATAAAATTTATCGACGGCGGCATCAATGGCCGCTTCGCCACCTAGTTTTTCAAATATTGAACTCATTATTGTTCCCTTTTGTTGTTGTTTTAATTGTCAAAATAAAAGGGCAGAGTAGTTTAATACTCTGCCCTTGAACGCTTGCTACTTTTTTAGAACGCTAAATCAAGCGTTTTCTTTTTCGTACTTTTGATCAAACACAAAGCTGTCCGGTTTCCGTCTTACCGGTGCTTTCATCTTCGGCCGACCTTTCTGCAGTTTGCCGAGTGAATAACCCTGTACCTGAGAAGCACGGGCAACAATGGTAAATTTCATGTACCAGCCACCGGCGACCGCAAGTGCTGCAGCAAGACAGGAGAGCAGGCCGGTGTAAGTGGAAATGAACATACTTGTCAGTAACAAAGCGATTGGTGCCACGTTGGCGCCCCAAAGCATCAGTGGATTGATGCCATTGAGAATGGACAAAGTTTTTTTCGGTGCTTTACTGCCATTCAGTTTACCCAGATAAGTTGTCCAGGAATAAGTGCGGAAGGCGAGAAAGGCGATGAAACTGAAGAAGACCCAGCCCTGTATCGGGGCCATACCAATAGCATAGAGTGTCAGAATCAGAAGACCACTGCCTTCACTGAGACCGGTTGAGAGGATTAGTGGTACTACCGCCGGTTCACGCCATGAGGGGATGCCTTTGGAAGCAAGTAATATACGACCCTGACAAAACAGGTAAAGTAATCCGAGGATTCCAGAAAGTGCCACCAGACCGGGAATGTCCATAAACAGTCCGGCCAATGCCAATGGCATGAGAATGGTGCCGACAGAACCTTCACGTGTCATCCACGAGGTTTGCGGATGGAAGAACACATGCAGGGCACGCCAGGGTCGACCGATTTCCAGCCAGACCAGAAACAAACCCAAACCAATAAAGGCAAGTGCCTGCAGTCCAAGCGCCAGTGGCAGGGAGTTGGGATAGCTGGCTGCGGCGCTCATCAGAATCAGACCGCAACCGGTGCCGCCAAACATAAAGTTTCCGGCGGCGCGCCAGTCCCAGTGCGTTTGTAATTTACTTCCGAATCTATTCACCTTGCATTTTCTCCTGTAGTTCTTCGGGTAGCTCTTTATCCCAAAGGTAGAAGAAGCCCGGTTCAGTACCTAACTCGGCGTGCATCTGAAACCAGGTATTTTCTGCGAGTAATTCAGAAACATTACTTTCCTCATCTTCGATGTCGCCAAAACTGAGTGCGTCGGCGATACAGGCGTTCACACAGCCCGGCGTGGCATCAGGATCGACACCAGGTGTGAGGCCCTTTTCCAGGCCGGCATCAACGCGATCGGAGCAGAATGTGCATTTCTGAGCGACGCCCATCGTGCGTTCATCAAATCGAATTTCTTCGGACTCCATTGGCGTGTCACCGTATGCGAAGCGCGGCTTGTCGACTTTATAACGGGCCTGATAAGGGCAGGCGACTGTGCAGTAACTGCAACCGATACAAAGATCATAATCAATCGTGACAATACCATCATCACGCTGGCCGGTAGCTGTACTCGGGCAAACATGCATACATGGTGGATCGGAACAGTGCTGACAACCCACTGGTACGAACAGCCGTTCGACATCGGGGTATTCACCCCACTCCAGATCCAGCACTTTCCGCCATTGCACACCGGGTGGCGTGGCATTTGTGTGTTTACAGGCCGCTGTACAGGTCTGGCACCCGACACAGCGATTCAAATCAGCAATCATGACATAACGGGTCATTGTGCAGCTCCTACTCGTTTAATAGATACTTTGGTGCCATCGATACTCGCGCCACCGCCGTCAATATAATCCTGGTCCATAGCTACGAGCCTGTTCAAGCTCGGTCGATTCAGGTCTTTCGCATATGGTGTTTTCCATTGGCCAAACTGAGCCAGCATGATAATGACATCGGGACGTACGCCCTGTCTTAAGCAGGCCACGCCGCGGGTTGAGGCTATCGGAGAGGTTATTTCGATGATGTCACCGTTTTCAATACCCATCGCATTGGCTTTGCCTTCATTCATTATGATGCCATCGTGACCGAAGACGTTGTCAGCCACTTCTTTCATCATTTGAATGCCGACATTGGCGCCCCAGGCGTATTGCATGCTGCGACCGGTGAGTAACCAGAAAGGAAAATCAGCGGCCTTCACATCGTGGTTCTTTTCAATCAATTCATCCCACAATTTATTTAGATCGTGCCAGACTGGTAGTGGTGTGTATTCGGCAAGTTGTCTGTCCCACCAGTTGACTCCGGTTTCGTGCAGGCGATTGGCAAGTTCTTTACCCATGCGATGATAGCGTTCCTGGTAAGGAAGTTCGAAACGCAAATCCCTGTCTTCGATTGCCGGATAGAGGTACCAGTTCAGGCGAGAGTAGGGCCGTGTTTTAAAACCGTTCTCCCGGAACCAGTCCAGATCGAGTACTTCTTTACCACCGGTTAAATCGTGGCTGGCGGCTTTACAGACGGCATCCCAGACTTCATCCTGAGTGTGTTCTTTTGTAATATCGAGGGAATAGTCATAGCCTTCGCCCTGCAGCGGGATTCCGCAACCGGCACCGTTGATAACTGAATTGTAGGCTTCAAGTAAGCCGGTACGGCGCGCCAGCTCGTTAGCAATCCAGCTAAAATCTTTCGCATCATTCTGTGGCGGGACCACAGCCTGGCGCAGTGCCCAGCCTTCTGATTCCCAATGATTCTCAAAATAGTGGCCACCACCGATGCGTAACAACTGATCACTTTCGAGATCAGTCGCTTCCGGCATGATGACGTCAGCGTAGTGATTGGTTTCATCGTGGGTGTAGGCGAAAGCGGCAATAAACGGAAATTTCGCCATTGCATCACCCATTAAATCGGTTTCTGAAAAAGATATCGCCGGGTTACATTTATAAACAAACCAGACATCGGGTGGATTTGGTTTCGGCCAGCTCTCAGCTGCGCGTTCCTGTAATCTCAGCCAGGCAATCGTGGTGGAACCGAACAACTGCTGTCCCATATTGTTACCAGACATCGGTGTCAGGGTATCGTTAGCATGCCGATTAAGCGGCGCGTCGTTCCATCCTTCTTTGCTGGTGGGGGTGAAGGTGTGTGACATGAAACCATCTTCTCCCACATCAACAGTCAAGAGTCTGTCCCAATCAGTGTCGCCGGCGAGATGCGTGGTACTACCAAGCATGCTACCGGAGACTTCGAGTGCTCCGACCAGTACCTGCATCATGGTATGTGCCCAGACACATTCATAACCTCCCCAGCCGTTGTTGACGGATTTTCCAAGGACCGTTGCTACCGGACGGAAAGGAACTTTACGACCATCGATTTCTTCGAACTCACCAATGTGGGCGTGGGCGACGAAGTCGTTGGCGATACGACGTGTTGTCTCTGCCGGAACATCAGATATTCCTTCTGCCCATTCCGGTGTGCGTTCTGCCACCAGTTGTTTGGTTAAATCCAGACCGGTAGTGCCTTCGACATTATCATGTGTCCAGCTCTCTTCATCGGCGCCTACTTCAATCGCTTTGTCGATGGTGTAAGTACCGTACAAGGCCGGATCAGTACCTTTCGTATCGTAAGGGACGGCCTTTTTAGTGTTATTGTCATACAAAAGCGGCTTTTTGCTTTCCGGGTCGCGTAGATAAAATCCGTTCGGGCCGACGAGGTAGGGGGACGCCGTTCGGTCACGCAGAAATTCAACATCTAGTTTTTCTAGCCCAATCTCATGCATCATGACATTCAGCATGGCAAACATAACTGCAGAGTCGGTTTTTACTTTAATCGGTACCCATTCGCTTGCGCTGGCACCAGTTATCGAGAGGTGTGGTTCAAATTGAATGCGGGTCATGCCTCTTACGCGTGCATCAGCATGACGACGTACACCGGTCACACCGCCGGAAGCATCAATGTTATTGCCAAATGAAATCAGGTATTCGCAGCGAGGAGTATCCGGAAGGATGGTAAAGGCCCGGTGCCAGAGTTCGCCGAACATGTGCTCTGAGTGATAACACTTAACTGTTCCGCCAGCACCGAGACTCTGATCAAAGGGACCCCAGGCAAATAACAGAGCAGGAAAACTGCCCATGTATTTAAAAGGTGTGGCTGCACCGCCAGTAGTGAAGGCCAGTCGCGGGTTGCCGTGTTCGTCGAGCACATCTTTGGCCCGCGCCTCGTTCATTTTCTCCGCAACAATGTCGAGAGCCTCTTCCCAGGATATTTCTTCCCAGCCCGGATCTTCGTGCCGGCCCTTTTTCGGGTTGGTACGTTTCATGGGACGTTTTATACGATCGGGATTATAGAGCTTCTGCACCAGACCGAAAGGTTTTACACAGACTTTACCGTCTGCAGGATGCTCACCTTTCAAGTCAAAATTGGGTTCGACCTTGGTCGCGATACCGTCTATGACTTCGACTGTCAATAAATCCGGGCCATTGACACATTGATAACAGTATGTGGATACTTTTTTCTTGTCTTGTGGGACAGGGGCAGTAGCACTCATTGATTATTCGCCTCTCTTCTTATCAGGTCGATTAAATACGTTTGACGCTCAACACGCTTGCCACAAGTTTACTCTTTATCAGGACAAAATAAAGACCTATCAATACGGTACCGTATTGACAATTC
Organism: Gammaproteobacteria bacterium; assembly: GCA_012103475.1. Classification (GTDB taxonomy): domain Bacteria; phylum Pseudomonadota; class Gammaproteobacteria; order Eutrophobiales; family Eutrophobiaceae; genus WLWS01. The sequence goes on from WLWS01000002.1 coordinate 269,068, forward strand.
CCACTGCGGTCATTATTGTTGAGCAATTACGCATCCTGAGCTTCGAATATAGTGACTATTAATAAGAGGGACGGGGGGATTGGCGGAAAACAACAATAATTTGCGGCTTACGGCGGAACAATGGGTTCTCGAAGGACGACAGGTGGCCATTGCCACCGTTGTGCAAACCTGGGGTTCGTCGCCCAGATCCGCAGGCAGTCAATTATTGATTGATAGCACCGGCGATTTTCTCGGTTCTGTGTCTGGTGGTTGTGTGGAAACGGCGGTTATTACAGAAGCACTGGAAGTTATTAAGGACGGCAAGCCGCGCCTGCTCGATTATGGCGTTAGTAACGAGATGGCCTGGGAAGTCGGACTTGCCTGCGGTGGCCATATCCATGTTTATGTTGAAGCTCTGCTAGAGGCGAACTGAATGCAATTAGAAACCCTGCAAGCGCTTAACAAAGCCTGTCGAGAATTGCGGCCGGTTGCGCTTGTGACGGATCTTAATGATGGCGCGCAAGTACTTTATTACGCCGACAGTGACGTCAGCAGCGCTCCGCTGTCTAACGAGGACAAGCTTCTCGCCCAGCAGGTGTTGATACTTAATAGCAGTAAACGTTTTCAGCTTGATGAGCGGGATCTGTTTATTCAGGCTTTCAACACACCCTTACGCATGATCGTAATTGGTGCGGTGCACATCGCACAGGATCTCATTAGTATCGCCAATCAATGTGAGTTTCGGGTGACTCTGGTAGATCCACGCCCTGTTTTTGCCAGCGAGACCCGTTTTCCGAATACCAACGTAGTCGATGACTGGCCGGATAAGGCCTTACAGGCACTCAACATTGACGGGCGCACAGCAGTTATTACCTTGAGCCACGATCCCAAACTGGATGATCCGGCACTTGAAATTGCATTAAACTCAAATGCGTTCTACATTGGTTCGCTCGGCAGCCGGCGAACTCATACGGCGCGATTAGAGCGATTAGAAGCGAAAGGCTTCAGTGCTGAAAAACAGGCACTTATTCGGGGTCCGATCGGACTGGATATCGGGGCCAAAAGTACAACAGAAATCGCCATATCCATTATGGCTGAAGTAATTCAGAAGTATCGGCAAAGCAGCGAATGAATCTTATCAATAAAACAATCGACACTGGAGAATAACCGTGGCCTTAACAAGCGTGCAATCATTTTACAGTCCGGAAGACAGCAAGGGTGTTATTGAGCTTCTGGCTAAATACGAAGACAGTGCATTAATCGTCGCAGGAGGTACCTTTCTGCATGGTCTGGTATCGAGAGGTCTGCTAAGCGGCATTGAAGCGCTGATCAATATTCAAAAACTCGGGCTCAACCAAATTGATGTATCGGGCGCTACGATGACAGTTGGTGCGACCACCATCCTCGGACAGTTACAAAGTTGTGAGCAGGTACAAAAAGAAGCCTGGTTGGGCGCAGTAAAAGATGCCATGACTTATCCGCCGGTACAGATAATGAATTCAGGCACAGTCGGCGGTTCAATTTCTTCTTCCTGTCCATTCTTTGATTTTCCGGTCACCTTGCTCGCACTGGATGGAAACGTACAGGCAGAAGGCGGCAATGGTGCGAGAACTATTTCACTGGATGAGTTTTTTGCCGGTCTGTTTGAAAATTCACTTGAGGCCGATGAATTTGTCACCGGAGTGACGATTCCGGTGCCGGCAAGTAAAAGCACGAGCGCATTTATCAAGATGGAAACCAATGCCAATGATCTGGCGATAATTAATCTGGCCGTCAGTTTGAGTATGACAGACGATGGCAGCTGCGCCGGAGCAAGAGTGTTTGCCGGTGGTGGTGTTGGTGAGACGCCGGTGCGCTGTAGCGCAGCGGAGGGAATATTAAGTGCGTCAAAACTGGATGAAGACACACTGGAAAAGGCTGGTCAGGCGGCAGCCGATGAACTGGACCCGTTATCGGATCATCGGGCGTCTGCGGAATATCGAAAAGCTATGGGTAAAGTATTGTTAAAACGCGCAGTGACCAGTGCCATCGGCAGACTGGCTTAAGGGGATTAGGATGAAACAGATTATAGAACTTGATGTAAACGACGAAGTGCATGAGCTGGCAGTCGAACCGTATGACAGCCTGCTGCGTACCTTGCGTGACCGTGCTGGTATGCAGGGCACCAAACGCGGTTGCGATTCCGGTGGCTGCGGTTGTTGTACCGTTCTGGTCGATGGCAAGGCAGTGTATTCGTGTATGACTATGGTGATGTCAGTTATCGACAAGAAAATCACCACGGTGGAAGGCTTGCCTGAAGATGGTGAGCTGGATCCTTTGCAGCAGGCTTTTATTGATGCTGGCGCAGTGCAATGTGGTTACTGCACATGCGGGATCATGATGGCCTCAAAGCAATTGCTGGCGGATAACCCGAATCCGACAGAGGATGAAATTCGTAAGGGAATCTCCGGCAACCTCTGTCGCTGTACCGGTTACCAGAAAATTATTGATGCCATCAAAATGGCTGCTGCCAGTTAATAACAAATAAAGAGAGTTTAACTATGAGCACAAACGTAATTGGAAAAAGTATTACCCGACCTGATGCTTACGATAAAGTAACCGGTGGAAAAAAATACCCGGTGAATTATTCCCTGCCGGGTATGTTACATATGAAGATATTGCGTAGCCCCTATCCACACGCAAAAATTCTAAGTATCGATACGTCAGAAGCAGAGAAAGTAGCGGGTGTTAGAGGGGTGCTAGTCCCCGATGATGTTCCTAAACAATATTTCACACCGGTATATTTTGTTCCCCACAACGCACCCAGCATGGTTCAGGATTTCGTCCTGATGAGCGATACGGTGCGTTGGGCAGGTCAGCCTGTAGCTGCAGTTGCGGCTGTCAGCGAAGACATTGCCGAGCAGGCACTTGAATTGATTGATGTCGAATACGAAGAATTACCGACAGTATTTGACCCTGAAGAAGCTATGAAAGATGGTGCCCCACAGTTACATGAAGCTTCACCGAATAATATTGCCAAGGCTCCGTCATTTGCTTTCGGTGATATGGACGCTGGCTTTGAAGAGGCTGATCACATTTTTGAAGGTGTCTATGAGACCCAACGTGTGCACACCTGCTACATGGAACCCCGCGTTTGTGTGGTCGACAGTGATACGGATGGTCGTCTGACAGTTCATTCTTCCATGCAGCATACTTTTGGCTTGCGTGAAAAACTGGCGTATGCGCTGGATATTGCAGAAAGCAAGGTAACAGTAGTAAAGCCGACTTACATCGGTGGTGGTTTTGGTGGCAAGCTGGATATCGGTTTTATAGAAGGTCTTGCGGCCTTGCTGAGTTTAAAAACCGGAAAGCCTGTCAGGGGAGAACACAGTCGCGGTGAGGATTTTATTTCCACTACCCGTAACCCGATTAAAGTGTATTTAAAAACCGGCGTGAAAAAGGATAGTACTTACACAGCGCGTTCAATTCGAAGCATACTGGATGCCGGTGCCCATGCCACCCATGGCTCGGAAGTGATTATGGTGCATGGTCTCTACGGTACTTTCTTTCCGTGGAAGTGCCCGAATCAATTATGGGAAGGCTTCACTGTTTATACCAATAATATGATTGGTGGTGGCTACCGCGGTTATGGTGCACCACAGGGCTGTTTCGCCGTTGAATCACAGAATGACGAGATTTGTGAAACACTTGGTATTGATCCAATTGAATTTCGTCTGAAAAATACCCATCGTGAAGGCGATCCACACCCCGTACTCGAAGGTCATAAGCTGGCCAGTTACAAAATTGAAGATTGTCTGCGTCAGGGCGCTGAACGTATTGGTTTTGACAAGCGCAAACCAGCCGGCTCGTCGACAGAGGTAAAGAAACGGGGTATAGGCTTTGCCTGTCATCCGCTCTGGGTCAGTGGTTGTGTTGGCTTCCCGGATATATATGAACACTCTGGTGCCACGGTAAAGCTAAACCGGGATGGAACCGCTGATGTGATTTCCGCCTGTGTTGATCTTGGTTCGGGTCAGATCAGTATGCTCACTGCTGTTGTTGCCGAAGAGCTCAGTCTGGCGCCGGAAAACGTCAGAGTTGTTTATGCGGATACCGATACAGCACCTTTTGATGCACCGACGCATGCGAGTCGGGCAACTTACTCGGCGGGATTGGCGACGAAAGCTGCCGCAGTAGAAACGAAAAAACGTTTATTCCAGGCTGCAGCCGCCGTCATGGAAGCGAACGCAGAGGATATGGTGCTTGAAGATGGAATGGTAATGGTGAAAGGCGCGCCAGATTCGGCAATTCCGATGACCGATATTATTGCCAGAGCCGAATCCCCTTTTATTCAGGTCGGAGAGCAGGGGCCCGCTCCCACGACTATTGCTGAGAAAGGCACGATTATCGGATCGGCAAGCCAGGCACCACCTTCGAATCCTTCTCCGGTTGGTGCCCAGTTCATCGAACTCGACGTGGATACCGACACTGGTGTTGTCGAGATATTAAGAGTGGTGTATTCGACGGACATTGGTCAGGTCATTCATCCGAACTCGGCAGAAGGCCAGGTCGAAGGTGGCTTTCAACAGGGCATGGGCTATGCACTGATGGAAAACCTGCAGTTTGATCAGGAAACCGGTGCGTGTTTGTCTGCAGATTTTCTCGACTACAAAATACCGACATCAATGGAGATGCCAGCGAATATTGAAAGTATTTTTATTGACTCGAATGAGCCAAGTGGTCCCTACGGTGGCAAGAGTATGTCGGAAATGTGTCTGATTGTGCCAGCCGCGGCGATCGCAAACGCGGTTTACAATGCGATTGGTGTAAGAATTACAGATTTGCCAATCACACCAGAGAAAATTCTAAAGGCATTAGGGAAGTTGTAGACAAAAATGAACCCGACCCAAAGTAAAATTGTTTTCTGGCTGGCGATGTTGCTCGCGCAGGCGGGTGCCTTTGTCATATTCAAAGACCTCGCCGATATTAGTCAGTGGCTAGTGCAATCGACCAGAGAGTTCACCATGACCATCTGGTACAACCGCCATATTATCGGTGGAATCTCAATTTTTGCTCTGCTTTTGTCGATTTTTATCTGGTTTAAAAACCGGGAGATTTGCTCTCGAGTCTTGCTCGCTGTCCTGGTTCTGGCGTTCACCTTTAATTACTACTCGGGCATGATTAATCCGAAGTGGATGTTCCGCGCACAACAACATGCCGCTACCTTCGTTCCGGTAGAAGAAGCTGTTGATTATATGCAACGCAGTCTGCATCTTGCTCATTTCGGGCCTGAGTCCTATGAGTCTGTCGATGATATTAATGTGTTGGTACTGGAAACAGATAATGGCGCCTATGCCTATTCGGATTACTACCTCCTGCAACCTCATGTGGTTAAGGGTGACACCATCGATGGTGAGGAAGTCATTATGACTTACTGCGGATTGACTAACCTTGGTATCGCTTACAGTCCGGTTATTAATGACAAGCCACTTGATCTTACGGTGATGACACAGCTGAAAAACAATCTCGTAATGTTTGATAAAAACAGTGGTGAAGCCATCCAGCAAATCTGGGGCACGCAGGAGCGGGATGAAAGTAAACAAAGCATGAAGGAATGGCCGACAATCAGGATGCCGTTTTCTTCTTTCAAACAGCTTTATCCTGATGGCAAAGTATTTATTAATGAAATTGCAGCCTTTAACGAAAACCCGGTACTTGCCCTATGGGACAGACTGGTTCGACACGTGATGATGTTGTGGGGTGTAGGTTTAAATTGGGTCGACAATGAAAAACCGGCGTTCCCGACAATTGAGTACAAGGACAAACGACTGCCGATGAAGGAATTGATCTGGTCAATAAGTCTGAATGATGCTCATGTGGTGTATTCAAAAGACTTCATGAAAGCACAGGCTGGTCCGGTTAATGTTGTTATCGGTGGTGAAACAGTAGTTGTCGATTATGATGAGCAGTTCGATTCTGTTACCGCTTTCTTCAATCCGACCGGGCAGGATATTGATGAGGTTGATGTATTCGGACAAACCGCGGATGGTCAAAAACTGGAACGTGTATACAGTCTGAAAAGTAAATTATTCTGGTTTATTTTTGCGGAGTTCTACCCGGACACTGACGTCAATAGAGTCTGACAAACCAACAACAAGCGTTCAGCCTGAACTGAACGCTTGATTCTAATTTAATTTCCCGTAACTTAATCATATATCAAGCATAACTTTGCTGAGGTTTACGTAATGTTTTTACTGCTTAGACGATTAAAAATATCTCTTTTGAAGGAAGGCAAGATATTCAAATACGGGCTCTATGCAGCAGGTGAAATTCTTCTGGTGGTTGTCGGAATCCTGATTGCTCTGCAGGTGGATAATTGGAACAAGGAAAATAGTAATCGCAAGCTGGAGCAGCAATACTATCTGAACATGAAAGCTCAGTTGCTGGCAGATAAGAAAACGCTCGGGCAGGAAATCCAATATAACAATGGTTTTCTTGAACAATTCAGGCAGGCAATTTCTATTATCGCCGAGAATGATCGAGAGCAAATTCAAAAGTTAGCGAAGATCGTGCTTGAGCTGAAAAATTTCTCTGATTTTCGACGTAAGAGTAGTATTTATCAAACTCTGGTAAACAGTGGGGAGATAAAACATGTGCGTAACCGAAGCGTAATTGAAATGTTCCAAAGTCTGGAAGGTGATTATACCTATATTGAAAGACTTGAAGATATTCATCGTCAGGCAGTACTTGATTTTGTGCTGGAGCAGGTTGTTGATAGTGTTCAGATTCAGACATTGATAGTGCGCAAGCCGGATCAACTTTATTCTTATCAAATGCAAAACAGCCTGGTTCTTATTATTGGTCTTATCGAAGAAAAAAGTGCCATCTACCACAAAGCTGTTGCGGATATTGATGAGACGGTTAAGTTGATCTTGAAAGGACTAGAAATTACAGAGGCAAACTAAATTGGGTGTTTCACCATGAAGATTATAAGTCATGAGTAGAATTGCAATTATTACCGGTGCCTCAAGTGGTATTGGTGCAGAATTCAGCAGGCAATTATTCAGCTCTCATGACGAATTATGGCTGATTGGTCGACGGGAAGAGAAGTTAAATCAGCTTGCGTCGGAGTTACGCTCGAGGTCAGAAGTAAGAGTGATCGTTAAAATATTGGATTTGTCAGATCCTCATGTGATCGAGAATCTCGCGAGCTTAGTGGAATCTGAATCCGGGCTGGAGACGCTAGTTAACAATGCTGGCTACGCAGAAGACGGACAGTTTAATATAGTTGACTGGCAAAAACATCACGATTTGATGACTGTTCATGTTGATGCAACATTGCGACTCAGTCATTCGGCCTTGAAAGTGATGACAGCAAAAGGTAGAGGAAGCATAATCAATGTTTCTTCGGTAGCATCATTTGTGCCTACTCCAAACAGCACGCTATATGGCGCTAGTAAAAGCTTTATTCGAAGCTTTAGTGAAGCGCTGGCAATCGAAAACAAAGATAATGAAATCAGGATTCAGGCACTCTGCCCGGGTTTTACCATTACAGATTTTCATGAAAAATTGGGACTCAATCCGGACAAATTCTATAAAAAGCGTGGAATGATTCGTTCGTGGACTTCAGAGTATGTCGTCGCAGAATCTCTTAAAGATCTGAATAAAGGTAAAGTAGTATCCGTACCGGGGTGGAATTACAAATTAATGGTTATGCTGCTGCGCCGGCTGCCAATAACTTTGTTACTCTGGATGCTTGGCAGGGGGGACGCCACTCATCGCTACTCGGAATGAGCGTCTTTATTTTTCAACTTGTTCTTTAAGACCCGCAACGAATTCATTACCTATAGAATCGGCTACTTTTTGCATCATACCTGAGCCAAATTTGCCAAGCCGGCCCAGCAAATTGATTTCTGAGGTGTAAGTAACCTCGGTATTTTCATTATCGACCTGAATCAAACTTAAAGTACTTGTCGCTTTCAGACGGCTGCTTTTGGTGCCTTCTTCGCCCTTCGTCTCGTACGAAGCGAACTCCGGCGGTCTTTCCTCGATTGTTTCGATCTCAACAGCAAAGCGGGTTTTAATTGGGCCAACTTTGACTTTTATCGCAGCTTTGTAAGTTGTATCACCAGTCTGCTCTGCGCCTTCACAGCCTGGAATACAGGGGGCGACTTTTTCAGGTGAAGTGATAAATTCCCACACTGTTTGCATGGGGGCGTTTACGCTGAAAGTCTTTTCAATTTTCATGACACGCTCCTTCTATCTCTATAACAGAATAAAAAACAGTATAGGCACACCATACGCTAGCGTATGGGATAACACAAGAGTTGATAGCAAATCTCATGACTGTATTTCTTTCAAGGTTCTGGCCAGTTCGGCAAGGCTTTCGAGGCTGTGTGCCGGGAGAAAATAATCCATAAATGGAAGCGCCGTCTTAATACCCTGACAGAGCGGTTTATACATTGAATTTCCGAGTAAGGGATTGAGCCAGATCAATTTGTGCGAACGCCGGCTTAATCTCTTCATCTCCGAGCTTAACAGGCTCGAATCTCCGCGATCCCAGCCGTCACTGAGAACTATGACGGTAGTTTTCGAGCGTAGCATGTCGCGCGCGTATTTATCATTAAACTCTTTGATACAATTGCCTATCGTTGTACCACCAGCCCAGTCATGGACGTAATCCGCGACGAGATCGAGAGACTCTTCCACACTACGATGTTTCAGATATTCTGTTATCGGTGTCATGCGAGTTGAAAAAACAGCCACTTCAAAATTTTTCAACTCACGGTTCAGTGCGTAAATGAACTGGATGATAAAGCGACTGTAGGTTTGCATGGAGCCACTGACATCACAAAGTAGCATGAGGCGGGTTTTTTTTATCCTTTTCTTTCGGTAGGCAAGGGTGACGCCATCTTTTCCCTGCATGGCGTTACTGCGCAGCATGCGGCGAAAATCCAGAAGCCTGCCCCGTTTGTCTTTCTGAAAACGGCGGCTCTGATGCTCAGCGAATAGCGCAACCAGCGGTGCGATTAATTTACGCGCTTGTTCAATGTCTTTTTCTGACATCGTGCCCAGATCGCGTTTCATTAATATTTCTTCTGCGCTGTAAGCGTCCGGACGCGACTCATCCGTCGCCGGCTGGCTGTCGCCGGCATCCGCTTCCGCGAAAACCGAATCACTGCCAGTCTCTTCGCTGTCTTCGTCGCCGTCAGCCTCTATTTCACTTAACTCTGAGTCCTCAAAGGCAAATATCCTGTCCCAGTATTGAGCAAAATACTGATCGAAAGATTCGATATCACGAACATTGGAAATGAGGTTGGTTCTGGTTGCGGCGTAAAAATCTTCGCGTCTGGAAATATCGATGTGTTTAAAGCTATTGCACAAATCAATCAGATTGGAGGAATTCACGCTGATTCCACCATTGTGCAGGACTCTCGAGAAACGAACGACCTGATCGAACATGGATGCTTGAGCAGAGACAGAAGAAGGGGAGGTATCCTGCATAGTCGGGTCTGACTTAAACGCGATTATTAATCATTCCATTCGCGCCTGAGCACGTCCGAATGTGAAGCCGTGTTTCCCTGAATTGCGGCTGAGGCCTGTTTTATCAATTCTGCGATTTCATTACCTTTTAATTTATCGGCATCCGCTTTGTACTTCAATATGCAGCCTTTGGTAATTTCAACAGTCTCAGCGTCCAGTTCACTTGTATTCAGGGCAAGCAAAGCTTCGGCCCAATCCAGTGTTTCCGCGACACCTGGTAATTTCTGCAGCTCTAATTCACGGACTAGTTGCATAAACTGACAAAGTTGTTGAGCGAGTTCAGTTTGAATTCCTGGGACACGAGTGGTGACGATACGGGTTTCCCGTTCTAATGAGGGGTAGTCAATCCAGTGAAACAAGCAACGTCGTTTCAGCGCTTCGTGCAGATCCCGGGTTCGATTGGATGTCAAAATGACAATCGGGGGCTGTTTCGCTTTGATGGTTCCGAGTTCAGGGATAGTGATTTGAAAATCGGATAAGACTTCAAGTAGAAATGCTTCGAACTCCTCGTCAGAGCGGTCAATTTCATCAATTAGTAGCACGGGAGGGGTAGCAGATTGAGACTGGATGGCACAAAGAAGCGGGCGCTTGAGTAGAAAATCTTCGCTAAAAATATTCGCACCGATGGCCTTTTTGTCTTCTCCTCTGGCTTCCTGCAGTCTCAGTTCCAGCATTTGTCTGGGATAATTCCACTCATACAGGGCTGTTTGTGTGTCTAGACCTTCGTAACATTGAAGCCGAATTAACTCAGTGTTCAGAAGTGTCGCAATAACCTTGGCGACCTCGGTTTTACCGACCCCGGGCTCCCCCTCTAGGAGAAGCGGTTTTTGCATTTTTACGGCCAGATAGATAGAAGTGGCGAGCATGCGGTCGCTGATGTAATCGTGTTTGGCTAGCTGTTTTTCAACGTCATCGATAGATTTGAACATTGGCTTTTATTTTTTTCAGGAAGGGGCGATAAATATTCTGGCCTTATTCTCAATACGCCTGAGACGTACAGCCCGTGACTCTTTGCGAGTTACATAGGCTTCGCCAAGGACATAGTAATAAAGCATTCTTGCGCGTATTTCGGATTCTTCCGGGTCAAAACCGGCATCAGAAAACAATGCAATGAGAAAAGTCAGACGAAGTTTGTCGACTTTCTCCACATATTTTTTCGCTTTCGGGTCGTGATTTGCCCAGGCTCGGACTGCAGGATCATATTTTGTCCGTTCGTTACTGACGATGTAGGTTAATGTGCTGACAATTCGCTTTTGCGGATCACCATGAAACATTTCAGCGTTTTGTAGGACGGTTTTGGTCATTTCCTCATTCCAGTACTCAATGAGGGCTTCCAGTAATTCGGAGCGATCTTTGAAATGCCAGTAAAAGCTGCCTTTGGTGACCTTCAGTTTTTTTGCAAGACGTTCAACTCGCACCTGTTCAATGCCATCTTCATAAAGGGTATCAAAAGCGCATTTTATCCACGAGAGGCGTGTCAGGCGTTTAGTTTTTTGTTTCTCAGACAAGTAAAATAGTTCCCGTAAACTATTAAGACTATACGTTAATATATTGTTTTATAAAGTTATTATTAAATTACGCTAAAACAAGTACGTCAGCGTATGGATATTGTAAACCCTATTGCGAGGAAATGGTTTCTTTTGTAGGCCTGAAGACTGAAAAGTAGTGCCAAGGGCTCTGACTTGTGAGGTATTCTGACCCGATCCGCCTGTCTCAGCGAATCGGGTCGGGAAATACTGTCTATCGGTTGTCAGTGTGACCGCAGGCCATGCCGGAGATAATCATTTTCTGAATATTTGATGTTCCTTCAACCACCTGCAGTGATTTGGCATCACGATAGTAGCGCTCAGCCGGATATTCTGTAGAGAAACCAAAGGATCCGAAGATTTTCATGGCCTCGTTAGCGGCATGCACGGCGGCTTCGGATGCGGCAAGCTTGGCAACGGACGTTTCGAACTGATTGGGCTTGCCCTGGTCTTTCAGCCATGCAGCTTTGTAGACGAGCATTCGTGCGGCCTCGTGTTCAACAGTCATTTCCGCTATCTGAGCCTGCACCATCTGATGTTTAGAAATCGACTTGCCGAACTGAGTGCGCTCATTCGCGTATTGAATGGCGTGCTTCAGGGCACCACCAGCCACACCAAGAGCGCCAGCAGCACAGCCTATACGGGTATTACCCAGTTGCCACATGCACATTTTAAAACCGCCGTTGAGCTCACCGAGCATGGCTTCCTTGGGTATTTTTGTGCCTTCAAAAACGAATTCGCCGGTAGGAGAGCAATGCAGGCCAAGTTTTGTTTCAATCGGTTTGGCAGTAATACCTTCGGTTTTTTTAGGTTCGATAATGAAACAGGAAATACCCTTATTACCTTTCTCACGATCAGTGTAGGCATACAGCAGACCGGCATCGCCGACATGTGCGTTGGTGATCCACATTTTGCTGCCGTTCAATTCCCAATGGTCGCCCTTATCGATGGCATGTGTTTTCATACTGGCCACATCAGAGCCGGTATTGGATTCGGTCATCGCGAAAAAGCCCATTTTTTTACCTTCAATCCAGCCGGAGATGTATTTCTCTTTCTGCTCATCTGTTCCCCAGCGGGCTACGGATAATGGCGCACCCAGATTCTGCATATTAAAAGGTAAGCGCCAGGAAGCGGAAACTTCAGCGATTTGTTCCGCCATCAGAACTGATTCGAGAAATCCCATACCATTACCACCGAGCTCTTCAGGTAGCACGCAGGAAAGGAAGCCCAATTCGCCCATTCTTTCCACACGATCCTGCCGGAATTCATGATTCTTTTCTTCTTCTTCCAATGTGGGCAGGATATCTTCTTCCGCAAACCGGCGGGCGGTTTCCTGGACTAGTGCCTGTTCTTCTGTGAGCTCAAAAAACATAATTATCTTCTCTCTGGTTAGTAACTTTGATCACTCTAGTATTATGAGTATGTCATCTTCTTCAACAACATCGCCTTTGGCGACCTTGATTTCTTTTACGGTGCCATCAGCTGGCGCATAGACGGGGTTTTCCATCTTCAGAGCCTCAATGATCACCAGTTCATCGTCTTCTTCCACACTATCACCGACCTTGACCAGTACTTCCCATATATTGCCTGCGAGAGGCGCTTCTACGTTTGTAGCCATGGTTAAGTCTCCTATTTAAGCATTGTTAAAAATATACCGGCGGCAATAACAGTACCAATAACACCGGCTATGTTGGGGCCCATCGCGAACATGAGCAGGTAATTTTTTTTGTCTGCTTCTGCGCCAACCTTTTGAACAACTCTGGCTGCCATTGGCACAGCAGATACACCAGCAGCGCCTATCAGGGGATTGATTTTGTTTTTCAGGGCGAGATTCATTCCCTTTGCCATGAGTATACCGCTTGCCGTACTGATCATGAATGCAAACAAACCAAGGCAGAAGATGAATATCACATCTTTCTTCAGAAAAGTATCAGCGCTCATCGTCGCACCGACACTTAGTCCGAGAAATATCGTGACAATGTTCATCAGAGAGTTTTGCGCCGTGTCGCTTAAACGGTCAACGACTTTGGATTCTCTAAATAAATTGCCCAGCATAAACATTGATATAAGGGGTGCGGAGGCGGGTACTATCAAGATTATGACAAGCGCGGCGACAACCGGAAAACAAACTTTCTCAAGCGCTGTTACTTTCCGGCCCTTTGTCATTCTGATTTTACGCTCAGTCTCAGAGGTAAGCAGTTTCATAATAGGTGGCTGGATTATTGGTACCAGAGCCATATAAGAATAGGCGGCAACCGCACAGGCTCCTATCATATGGGGTGCAAGATGTGCTGCCAGAAATATCGTCGTCGGTCCGTCTGCGCCACCAATAATGGCTATGGTCGCGGCTTCCTGCATATCGAAACCGATTTCAAAGGCGGTAAAAAAAGTAATATAGACACCTACCTGAGCTGCGGCGCCAAGGAAAATTAACTTGGGTTGCGAGAGCAGGGGACCGAAATCTGTCAGCGCACCCAGACCCAAAAAGATCAGTGGTGGAAAAACCTCCCATTTAATACCTAACTGGTAGACACGCCAGATTAAACCTTCATCTACCATCATCAAACCAGTCATTGGTAAGTTGGCCAATAGTACGCCAAAACCGATGGGTAAAAGTAACAGGGGCTCGTAATTTTTTGCGACCGCAAAGTAGATCAATAGAAAACCGACGATCCACATGACCAGCATTTCCCAGGTCAGGTTGAACAGTCCCATATTTTCGAAAAAAACCATCTTACTCGGACTTGTTCAGGACGCGACCGCAAATGGCAGCGTTGATTCGAATGGCGATGTAAAGTACCGAAATACCCAAAAACACCCCGGCAATACCATTGAAGAAAATATCAATAACCTGATCCATCAGTCTGGTTTAGCCTTTTATAATCCGGGGCATGATCATGTGATGACGCGGGCAGATAGATTTGGGGTTCTGATAGGCTGCGCCTGCAAAGGCTTTCAGGTAGTTTCTCAAATCTTTCAGGTTAACAATCTCATCGACCATGCCGTGATGTGCGCAGAAGGCCGGTTTGGAATTCTCCAGATACTGTTGAGCCAGTTCATTCATTTTCTCGGCAACAGGTTCAAGCGGTCTGCCGGCATCCTTTTCTTTGATGGCTCGCCTGGCATAGGTAGCAACTGCGGCTGTCTCGCCATGCATCACCGCAATTTCCGTTGCAGCGGTTCCCAGAGTGAAAGCATTGTGTCGGTTCGCCGTCGGGCCACCCAATACATAATGGGCTGCAGCACTGCCTTTGCGTAAGACCACCAGCATCATAGGCACATCGGTTTGCTGGATTGAATAAATCAATGCCTGTCCCAGACCCAGTACTTCGGCCTGTTCAGCATCGTCGCCGACATCAATGCCACTGGTGTCCTGAAACCAGATGACCGGCACCCGGTCTCTGCCACAGAGCGTGACGAATTCGTTCATTTTGATCAGACCCTGACGATAGAGTTTGCCTCCGATGCCGGGATAGTCACCATATTCCGGATAGTCCTTGCCGAGATAGCCCTGTCGATTGCCGATGCAGCCTACCAACATGCCATTGATTTTGACCATGCCGGTGTACATTTCCGGGCCATAGTCGGGCCGAAACTCCATATGTTCGCTGCCATCAACCAGCCGGGCGAGCACTTCATCAAAATCGTAAACCTCTTTCTGATTAAAGGGCAATAGAGAATAGATGTCGTCAATCGGGAAAGCAGGCTCTTTTGGCTCTGCGACTTGAAAGAACTTGGGCTGATAAGCGGGAATCGCCTGCATGTACTCTTTGATACCGTCGAGAACGCCGGTTTCTTCTTCGTAAACATGAGAGAAAAAGCCGGTTTTATCATAGTGAGTGTCGACGCTTCCGGGTGGGGTCGCACTGAATTCACGGGTTTTTTCGATCAACTCCTCCAGCATTTCAACATCGAAACCGCCTCTTGGCGCCATGCCGGAAACAATACCAACACCGCCGACCGCTATGTTCGCGCCCTTATGGGCAAGAAGAATGGTTGGGCTGATTCCCTGATAACCGCCACCGGCAGGGTTAGTACCGTAAATTCCTGCAAGTACCGGAATACCCGCTTGCTCAAGCTCAGCATGCCGGTAGAAAGGCGTGCCTGCACCGCGACGGTTTGCGTAGAATTTTTCCTGTTCCGGTAACTTTGCGCCACTGCAATTGACCAGCCAGACCAGCGGAATATTCAGTCTTGCAGCCAAATCAGTGACTCTGAGTATATTTTCGGATTGCCCGGGCAACCAGGCTCCGGCCATGACTTTATTGTCGAAGCCGATAACAACGGCCCAGCGGCCTTCTATTTGAGCCAGACCATCGACGACATTTGTGGTTCCTTCGTCATTATCGAGTGGGTTATAAAGGCTGTGCAGTGGATGCCAGCTATCGGCATCGACAAGATATTCTATTCGTTGCCACACCGTCATGGATCCACGCTGATTGATCTTTTCGGTAGGCAGACCGGCTTCTTTTACCTTTGCCTTTAAATCATCGATTAAACCTTCGGTTTTATTCAGGTTCTCAACGCTTTCTGCAGCGCGTTTGATACGGCCTTTTTTAAGTTCTTTGCCGAAGTCGTCCATTTTCTCGAAATATGGTTTCATGTCTATATTGCCTGTTGCTTGTTTTGTCGTTGAATGCGGCGAATTTTGCGTCGAAGTTGCGCTTCTGCCTGCGCATAGTATCAAAAGAATTCTCGGTTGCAATGCAATATAAATCAATCGCTTATTCTCTATTGCAGTGCGAAACAAATTGCTTAATGCTGCGTGATAAACTCTGTCCTGATTGGGAAATGGGGTAATATATTTGTATGTTAGACACGGAACTAGATTTGGGCTCTGAAAGTAGCCCGGAAAGCAAAAATTCACTGCGGCTGTGGTTGAACTTGTACAAGTGCACCAAGCGGCTTGAACAGGAAATGTCAGATCGCTTTCGGGAGAACTATTCCAGCACCTTTCCACGATTCGATGTGCTGGCGCATCTGTACCAGGCTGGTGAGCAGGGCATGAGTACTTCGCTACTTGGCAGTAGTTTAATGGCCTCCAAAGGCAACATTTCCAGACTGCTTGATCGGATGGAAGAAGACGGATTACTGGAACGAAAATTATCGGAGAAAGATCGTCGCGTCAGTATTGTGTATATGACTGAGAATGGCTCCCGATTGTTCAAAAATATGGCGGCGCATCACGAAGCCTGGACTCTTGAAATTTTTCAGGATATTTCGGCTGCAGAAAAAGAGGATTTGCTTGCCTTGTTGAAACGGATACGGAATACCTTTGGTTGAAGTTTGTCTGGATTAGTAGATTAATTGCAAAATCACGTGATATAGGATATTTTTTTGTTCTTGTCATTAACAATAGCGATGCAGAGGAGAGGGGGAACATGCACTATACAAACGAACAGATAGCGGCGCTTGTTAAAGAAGATAAAGTGCACCGTGATGTTTACACCGATCCGGAAATATTCAAAATCGAAATGGATAGAATCTGGGGGCGTTCCTGGATTTATGTTGGCCATGAGAGTCAGGTTAAAAACCCGGGAGATTATTTTGCCACCAGTATAGGTACGCAAAATGTCATCATGACCCGTCATACTGATGGATTGGTGCATGTTCTTTTCAATCGTTGTTCTCATAAAGGCGCTCAACTGATAGGTGATGCCTGTGGTCATGCCAAGCAGATGCGTTGTCCTTATCATGGTTATATTTTCGATACTGCAGGTACTCTGATACACATTCCTCAGGAGGAGGGTTACGCCGGAAGCCCTTACGGTAAAGGCAAAGACGAGTCAAATATCAAGCGAGTTGCCCGGGTCGATAGTTATCGTGGTCTGGTATTTGCCAGCTTGTCAGCCAGCGGTCCTGATTTGAGAACCTGGTTAGGTGGCGCGGCGCTATCGATCGATAACATGGCAGACAGATCGCCACAGGGCGAGCTTGAAATCGCAGGTGGCTGTTTTCGTTATGTCCACGATTCTAACTGGAAAATGTTTGTTGAGAATTTAAACGATGCGATGCACCCGATGGTGGTTCATCAGTCTTCAGCCGGTACTGCGAAGCGCGTGTTTGACGATCTTGGTATGGAGCAGGATAAGGTCCCGTTTGAGTTGGAAATGCTTAGTCCATTCGCCAGCGATTATGAGTTTTTCGAAAAGATGGGACTCACAGCCTGGGATAATGGTCATAGCGTGACTGGCGGGAAAGTAAGTATCCATTCCGCCTATTCACCGATACCGGGCTATGCAGAAGCGCTTATTGATGCTTATGGTGAAGAAAAAACAAAAGACATTCTGAGCATTAACCGGCACAACACTGTCGTTTATCCAAGTTTTACTTTAAAAGGCGTTATCACTTCAATTCGTGTAGTAAAGCCGATAGCTGTTAATAAAACGGTGATTGAATCCTGGGTTTTTCGCCAGGTCGGTGCACCGGAAGAATTGTTTCAGCGTTCTATTACTTACTGCAATCTTGTTAATTCGCACGCAAATCTTGTTGGTCCTGATGATCAGGAAGCCTATCATCGAATGCAATACGGACTCGAAACCAAAGATGACAATGAATGGGTCAGTCAGCATCGTTACCTTGGTGCGGACGAGATTAATGAAGATGGTGAAAAAACCTCCACAGGAACCAGTGACATGGTTTTCAGACATCAATTTGAAACATGGAAAGCCTACATGACGAAAGAGGAGGCGGCCTGATGAGTGCAGTCGCAGAAAACACTGCAGCAATGCAGCAACCAGATGTAAAGGACCTTGAGCAATTTCTGTTTCATGAAGCCCGTTTGTTAGATGAAGCACGCTGGCAGGACTGGAATGATTTGTTTGTCGAAAATGGAGAATACTGGGTACCCGCCAGTCATAAACAGCCGGATCCCAAAAACCATGTTTCCCTGATATATGAAACAGATTTACTAAGAGCGGTGCGCATTAAAAGATTTAAACATCCCAACGCTTTTTCCCTGAAGCCAGCTCCACGCTCCAGTCACATGCTCAGCAATGTGATGCTTGATGAGTACGATGCAGAAAAGAATGAATGTGTTGTCAGTTCAAGATTCCTCATGCTGCAGTACAGACGTGAAGAGCAGGACGTATTTGGTGGTGGCTATACCCATCATCTTAAAATTGAGGATGAGGGCTTCAAAATTATCAAAAAACGCGTCGACTTGATCAACTGTGACGCACCTCTGGGTAACATACTGGTTTACTTTTAAATTAATTAATTCAGGGATCGCCTGTCCGAAGTTATTCTTTGGCCCGGGTAGTGGGCTACTACCGGTCTTTTCTATTTTACTTTCGAGTGTTTTTTATATCGGGTTATTTTTATGACTGTATTTGATGAGTTTTACCAGAGTGCAGAGAAAGTTCCTACACAGCCTTTCCTGCACATCCCGCCACAGGCCACAGCCAGTTATGGCGGAATCAGTATTGATTACACCTACTCAGAAGCACTTGATGAAATCCAGCACTTAAGTCGCCTTTATGAGGAGGCAGGTTATGGACATGGTCAGCGCATTGCGGTGTTGCTGGATAATCGAGCTGAATTTTTCTTGCACTTTCACGCGCTGAACAAAATTGGTGTGAGTGTTGTTCCCGTCAACAGCGGATTTCTGGAAAAGGAAATGTCCTACGTCATTGAGCACAGTGATGCCTGTCTGGTTCTGGCGCTGCCTGAACATATGGAAAAAGCAAAACAGGCTTTGGCATCAATTGATTCAGATGCCGCTTTGCTGGATACCCTTTCTATGGAGAAATTGCCTCGAGCGACTATCGGAGTAAAAGAAAGCCAAATTGATGAAATGAGCGAAGCCACAGTTCTATATACCTCAGGCACAACAGGTCAACCCAAGGGATGCATGCTGAACAACGATTATTTTATTTCGCTGGGGCAGTGGTACTCCGATATTCCGGGTTATTGTCAACTGACTTTTGGTAAAGAACGAATGCTGACACCTTTGCCAACGGTACATATGAATGCGCTGTGCACGATGATGGCGATGACCATGAGTGGCGGGTGTATTATTCAGTTGGATCGTTTTCATGCCTCAAGCTGGTGGGACACAGTCAGAGAAAGTAAAGCAACTTGTCTGCACTATCTGGGGGTTATACCAGCCATTCTTCTTAATCAGCCGGAAAGACCGGATGACTATGTTGGCGATCAGATTAAATTCGGTTTTGGTGCCGGAGTCGATCCAAAACATCTTCAGCGTTTTGAGGATCGCTTCGGTTTTACCCTCGTCGAAGGTTGGGCTATGACTGAAACCGGTTGTTATGTCTGCATTACGACTAATGTAGAGCCACGCCATATCGGTACGCGCTGCGTTGGAAAGCCATACTACCCGATTGAATATCGTCTGGTGGATGAAGAAGGCAGGGAGGTTAACGCTGGTGAGCCTGGTGAACTGTTAATCAGGGCAAAGGGAGATAAACCCGATAAAGGTTTTTTTAGCGGTTATTATAAAAATGAAGAAGAAACGGCTAAGGTTTGGGAGGATGGATATTTTCATACTGGTGATGTATTAAGAGTCAGCGATGATGGGTCTTTTCATTTTGTTGATCGTCGTAAAAATATAATTCGTCGAAGTGGCGAAAATATCGCCGCGGTTGAAGTGGAAAATGTTCTGTTCCAATCGGAGCACGTTGCCAACTGCGCAGTCACTCCCATTTATGATGAAATGCGCGGAGAAGAAGTTGGCGTGTGCCTGACTCTGGCGAAAGGTGCATCGGGAGATGAGACGATGGCGGATATTTTGTTCGAGTATTGCTCTGAGAAACTGGTGTATTATAAAGTGCCGGCTTATTTTCTGTTTGTTCCGGAATTGCCAATGACAGCTTCACAAAAAATTCAGCGTGGTGAGATAAAAAAACTGGCAGCTGCCTGTATTGAAAAAGGCGATTGCATAGATTTTCGTGATCGTAAAAGGGCCAGGAAATAATCACTGTGAACAGAAAACCAAACTCTTACGAAGGTGTGGCACTGGTCAGTCCTGTAACTATCGACTATGAAAAGCAAAGCGATAAACAGGCTGAATGGTTCATCGGGCGGGCTTTGGCCGAATTACTCTCGGATTCAGGCTTGAAGAAAGAGGATGTAGACGGGATTGCTCTTTCCAGTTTCACACTGGCACCTGATTCGGCAGTCAGCCTGACGAATTATTTTTCAATGACACCTCGTTGGCTTGAAACGATACCGCTCGGAGGCGCCAGCGGCGTTGTCGCAATGCGCCGTGCAGCCAGAGCTATACAGGCAGGCGATGCAGAAGTTGTGGCTTGTATTGGCGGGGATACAGCTAATGCCGAATCTTTTTCCACACTGATAGATAATTTCAGTGGCTTTTCTAGTAATGCTGTGCACCCTTATGGCGCAGGTGGGCCGAACACAGTGTTCTCAATGATTACTCAACATTACATGGATAAATACGATGTGAAACGTGAGGATTTTGCACGAATTTGTATGTCTCAACGAGACAATGCCCTTGCTGCCTCACGTTCCTTGTTCAGTAAACCACTGGACCTTGATAGCTATCTGAATGCGAGAGCTATTGCTGATCCTATATATCTTTTCGATTGCGTCATGCCCTGCGCAGGGGCTGAAGCGTTTCTGTTGATGTCCGCTGAGCGGGCACGCTCTCTATCATTGCCTTATGTGGAAATAATGGCGAGCGAAGAATTATATAACGCCTATGCGGATGACGATATTCACTATAGAGGTGGTTGGGCGATGTTCAGGGATAACATGTATTCCTCTGCCGGTATCGGCCCCGAGGATGTTGATTTACTGCATACCTACGATGATTATCCGGCAATTGTGATGTTACAGATGGAAGATCTGGGGTTTTGTGAAAAAGGCGAGGCTGCCAGATTCGTTCAGAGTACTGAGCTGACCTGGAATGGTGGAGGTCTTCCTCATAATACGTCTGGCGGACAGTTGTCAGCAGGACAGGCAGGCGCCGCAGGTGGTTTTATCGGTATCGTTGAATGTATCAGACAATTAACCGGGCAAGCCCGTGGTAATGCAGTTGAGAATGCGGATATTGCTGTTGTAAGCGGTTATGGGATGGTTATTTACGATCGTTGTTTATCGAGTAACGCGGCTATATTAAAACGGGGAAGCGCATGACTGATAAATTATTGCCGCCGGAGAAACGGACCGCTGTCTGGAAAACGATCGACCATGCTGCGAGACAGGGTCAGTTTGTGTTACCGGTATGTGAACAATGTGACGCTATTCAATATCCGCCGCGTGAGATTTGCCATAATTGCCTGCATGACGGGCTGCAGTGGCAGGAAATTACATCCGCAGGAGAAATAATTGCATCAACTGCGCTGAATGCCAGTACCAGCGCATTTTTCAGAGAACATCTGCCCCATCCCGTTGCACTGATAAAACTGGATGCAGGGCCACTTGTCTACGCTCATCTTGCCAGGACTGAGCTGAAAACAGGTGACAGGGTTGAGCTGGTGAACCGTTGCGATATCAACGGCCGGGGCGTATTTATCGCTTTATCAGCCGGGGGCACGGAAGTAATACAGGCAGAAAGTCTAAGGGCTATGCTATCTGAGCAGAGAACAAATTAATGTAGGGGAAAAAAATGTCAGCAACAATTAAAGGCACAATCGTAGTAAGCGGAGGTAATCGCGGGATCGGAGAAGATATCACTCACCGATACTTGAATAACGGTTTTAAAGTAGTGAATATTTCACGACAGGAACCCACATTCTCACACGAGAATCTGGAAACCTATCTCGGTGATCTGGCAGATAGAAATGTGACTCAGGAAATTGCCAACGAAATAGTTGCGACTAATGAAGTCTCTATGTTTGTGCATAACGCGGGAGTGATACGGCCGGATCTGCTTGAAGATGTGAAACTGGAAGATCTGGATTACCTCACCCAGCTGCATCTTGGCTCGGCTATCACACTCTCTCAGAGTTTTATTCCGGCGATGAAGAAAAATAGGTTCGGAAGAATTGTTCTTATTTCCTCAAGAGGCGTACTGGGGCTGGTTACAAGAACGAACTACGCTGCGACGAAGGCCGGGCAAATCGGCCTGATCAGAACCTGGGCACTGGAGCTGGGTAAAGACGGTATTACAGTGAATGCGGTTGCTCCAGGCCCCATTGAAACAGACATGTTTCACGAACTGGTTCCGGAGGAAAGTGAGCAAAAAAACAAAATAGCTGAGAGTATTCCGGTTAAACGTGTGGGTAACGCCGCGGACGTTGGGCGGGTAGTGGAGTTTTTGTGTGAACCCGAAAGCAGCTTTATCACCGGTCAAACATGGTATGTTTGCGGCGGCGCGAGTCTGGGTTCGCTGGCTTTATAAAAAGTTTACTTTACGGCCAGACCCAGAACCAGAGTGACAGTGCAATGATAAATATTGTTGCTGGTTCCCATACACCAGATAATGTCATTGCTTTTTGAAGGCAGATAGTTGGGTTTATCCCCTTCGTTACGATTGCAACGGGCCCGGTTACAGGAACTTTTACCGCAACAATCGTTGTAACTAATAATGTAATCACGATCATCGGCGGGGTTACGACAGGTGCCAATCCAGGTAACAGGTGAAAACTCTGTGCCAGGGGGGCAGCTTGTAAGAGAACCACCACAATAACCGCACATAAAACCATCCATGGCGCAATTTCGCCAGTAATCGCAACTTAGCGGATCGCCTTCACTGCCTTCTATTCCAGCGTCGTTGGGAACGCTCGGTCGCTCATTTGCTGTAGCCCGGGCAACGGGCAGCAGTGGCAGAGTAGCTCCGCCTACCATTAGCCCGCCGAAACGACCTATAAAACTACGACGTGAGGTGGTGTGTGCGAGTTTTCGCGCCGTTTTCTGTATCCAGCTATCAAGTATCTGCACTTGCCTGTCTCTCCTGCGTATTAGTTATAGGGTGGTGTTTCCATTAAAAACGGAGTCACCCCAAGTTCTGTCACACTGCGCAAATGCTCTCCATTTAATGCGTCGTATATATCCAGAGTCGGTTCGGTTTCAGGGAGCGAAAATAACAGAGGTTTGTCGTCCGGACTGACATGAATAGACAGAGCCATACGTTTTGTAACTATCCTTCGTATTCGCTTTTTTGTCTTGAGATCGTAAACCCAGACTTCAGGCCCGGCATGTTCATATGTTTCTGCTGGTCCCTGATGCATAATTGAATAGAGCAGGGAATGAGGTTCGTTCACGGCAATTTGCTGCATACCACCTGTGCGCCAGCCTTCGGAGCGATCATTTTTGTCGAGCAAGCTCCAGGGTTTGGGGAATTTCAGTTTTTCTTCGCTCACATCAACGCTATATAACATGCCCTCGACAGAGGGAAATAACCAGAGTTTTCCATATTGCACTCCATTTTCCAGAACAGGATCTTTATCGACACTGAAAAATGGTTTGCTGCGAAGCTTGGATTCCAGTTTGCCTTCTTTATCTAGAACATAAGTTAAAGCTGCACCATCGCTGCATAGAGAGAAAAAGCGCTGGCCACCAGCCGGCATTGTCAGGGCGCAACCCGGTAATTCTATTTCCCCGACAAATTCACGCTTTTCAAGATCGACGATACTTACCGAAGTTGCCGGTGTCATGTTAAATACAGACATGAAGCGGGCGTCTTCAGTAAGTGCATTGTTTGTTGTACGCGGAATGGTAGTGGCGCGTTTGTTGGGGATCATGATTTCATCAATTAGACTCAGATTAATGGGATCATATATTCTTACCATGTCCGATCTGGTGCCGCCAACATGTCTACTGTAATAAGTTTCTGCGGAATAAATTTCACGATAGTGACTGGGTAACACCAGTTTTGCATGAACATAACCGGTATTTAGAGAACCGAAATAATAACCAGTATCTCCATCAATAAGATGGGCCCGGCCATCAGAGAATGAAATAAAGTTAGTATCATTTACCCAAAGCCAGTGAGGGCCGGGTTTTGCCGGGACAGACTCAATAACGCCAAATTTGTCAATCGCAACCGGAGGGTTTTCCGCGAAGCAAAAAGATCCTGAAAGCAAACTCGCTGACAGGAGGAATAAGACAGTCTTCAACTTGATTTTATTCATAATTGCATTTTCAGTATGTAGGAGCATTCTACAACATGAGTTCAGCCACAGATAGTTCATTCTTGCAGTATTTACTCATAAGGAGAGCGGGACAGATTAGCGAGAATAGTATCGAGCTGCTCCTGAAAAATTTTTATCTGCGATTCGCTGAAACCTGTCATTGCGTGTTGATATTGCTTACTCGCTATAGTGAGAATCTTCTCCAGAAGTTGAATTCCTTTTGCCTCCAGAAATACGTCCGTGACTCTGTTATCGGACTCGCGTGGCAGTGTCGATATGCTTTCATCTGCACGCATGCGTTCAATAGTTCTACTGACAGTCGAGAGTTTTTTGCCTGTCATTTCTGATAACTCACTGATGCTACTTGGATTTTTCTCCTTCAAAACAAGCAGTATCTGCCACTGAACTCGCTCCAGACCCAGCTTTTTCAGTACGTTTTCCATATTGAGACCGTAGGAGTGATTGATTCTGTCGATTATGTAGAAGGGGTACTTGTCCAGTCTGAAGTCTTTGCTGACCGGATTGCCATAGCGGACTTGTAACTCTTTATCTTTCTCCTTACTCATTTCGGCCTATGTCTTAACGACGATTATTATATTGCCTGAAAGTCTACAATAACTAAGTTGTCAGCAACAGATAGATGTAGCAAAGCGCAAAGACTGCAAGGATAAGAATACATATCAGACTGTAGATTCTCAAACCGTGACCGGGCTGTTTGGCAAGCGGGATTTCAGGATCAGTGATGGCTTTGTGAATCAGGAACGCAACAATCGGTGCAGTAATAAACGAAATCGCAGTCGCGAAGCCAATAAGTGCGGTAAAGGATGAAATGAAAAACATCTGAATGCATATCGCACCTGTTATTAAAACCAGCATTGCGCTCAGATAAACCGTCTGCATATTCTTTTCATCTTCCTGGATGGCCGGGTTTTCGGCGCCGCGAAAACGCAGAATCAAAATAGCAACGCTGCGCGGATAACCATCTACCAAAGTCAATACAGTGGACATCATTACGGCAAGAGATGCCATCGCGATTATCGGCTTGGTCCAGTCACCCAGAGCCTGCTGATAGAGGCCGATCAATTGAGCTGCAAAACCAGCCGCACTCTTTTGCAGTTCAATTTCGGTGCCATGAATGAGCGCGGTGCCAAGCAAGAGAAAACAGACTGCCAGAAAAGCGGTGCCGAAATAACCGATATGAAAATCTATGTTTGCGGTTTTCCAGTCAATTTCGGTCTTCGATTCCCGGGCCTTGGCGACAGTCCATATTGATTGCAGAATTACCGTATCCAGAGGTACCGGCATCCAGCCAACCAGACCGACAATAAACATGATCGTAAGAAGATCAAATCTTTCAGGGGTTAAACTGCCGGAGACTGACCAGTCTATTGAAGGGAGGGCAAAAAACGTCGCAAGCAAGGTAGAGCAGGCCATGATAATAACCAGAATCTTAATACTGATATCGAGCCAGTGAAATTTACCAATTAATAAAACCAGCATTGTGCATGTGAGTATGCATGCAGAAATAAAAACCGGGTTTGCTTGAAGACCGAATGCGACTTTGGCAATTCCTGCAGTAACCAGGGTAACTGCTGCAACTCCTGTGAACATGGCACTTGACGTAATCAGTGCGACCAATACGAGCGACCATTTGCCCTGTTTTCTGAAACCTTCAAGCAGTGTAGTGCCCGTAATAACGGCGTATTGCTGACCGAAACGGCTGGCCGGGTATTTACTCAACAGGCCGAAAAATATGAAAACCAACATGGCCAGACCGTATAAGGCTCCAGCCCGTGTTGATTGGACCAGATGCGACACTCCAACAGAAATAGCTGCGAACATCAGGCCTGGACCCAGAGCCTGGATTAGTCTCCTGTTAATCATTCTTTCATGCCTGCATTTTTATCTGAACATATCCTCGGATTTCGGGCGGATCAGCTTTTCGGTACCACCAATAACATCAGATACCGGATGACCACGAATAATTACTACGGGCGAGGCATCGTCAGCTTCGCCCATGATCAGGCAGGCAGCGCTGGCTAATGCGTCGGCGTCTGCAGTTTCGCTTACTCTCAGCACAACACCAAACAAATCCTGTTCACCTCGCAAGTCTTTAATTGCCAGCACACCGGAGGAACCAAGCGCTAAGCCAGTTGTACCAACGCGCCAGGCCCGACCGACGCTGTCGTTTATTATGACTCCCAGTCGTTTGCCGGTTAGCTGTTGAAGCTGCTCGCGCAGGCCCGCGGCAGATTTATTGGAATCGACAGGCAAAAGTGTCACCAGTTCATCGCGTTCAAGGGCGGAGACGTTAGAATGATCAATACCTGCATTGGCCATAACAATCCCGGACTTATGCTCAACGATAATAACGCCTTCTTTACATCTGATGATCTCATTTGACTCCTGCAGAATCAGTTCAACGAGGCGTGGGTCCTTGTCTGCCTCAGTAGCGATAGCTATAGCCAGGTCGCCCGGTGTCACACTAGAGAGAGCAACTATTCGATTCTCCGCTTTTGATACTATTTTTTGCGCGAGTACGAGAATGTCTCCGTCCTCTAGCCGCAATGTTGAACCATCAATCGCGTGCTTAATAATACGGGCGAGATCATCACCCGATTTAATAAGAGGAATATGTGGGACAGCGTCAAGTGAAAGCGATAAGGCAGGCATGATTGTTATACAATATAGCGTTTTGAATAAAGGATCCGAATTTATGTTAAGGGTAGTAGCTATGCAAGTGCTTCTTGGAAATTCACAGAGCGGATGACTAATTTGTCGCAGACTGGAAAAGTTCTGGCTATTTCGGGTGGGATTGGTGGTGCGAAGCTGGTACTGGGGCTTCAAGAAATAATGAAACCCGGCGACCTAAGCGCGATCGTGAATACAGGAGACGATTTCGAGCATTTCGGCCTTTATATTTCGCCTGACATGGATACTTTGCTGTATACACTTGCGGATGTGCAGAATATTGAGCAGGGCTGGGGCAGGCGGGAAGAGAGCTGGAATTTTGCCGCTGCCTGCGAGAGCCTGGGGATGGAGACCTGGTTCCAACTTGGTGATCGAGATCTAGCCACTCATCTGTATCGAACAAACAAATTAGCCACAGGTTCAAGTCTGAGTGAGGTGTTAGCCGATTTAAGTGAAAAATTCGGAATACAAATCAAATTAATACCAATGAGTGATGAGCCTGTTCGTACAATGTTGAAAACTGATATTGGTACATTGCCATTTCAGGAATATTTTGTAAAAAACAGATGTGAACCCGTCGTTTCCAATATCTTTTTTAGCGGACTGGAAACAGCTCAGCCTGCACCGGCATTTCTCGAGGCCCTGGCCGAACCTGAACTGAGGGCAATAGTGTTTTGTCCCTCAAACCCGTTTTTAAGTATACAACCGGTGCTTTCCTTGCCGGGTTTACTAGACAAAATAAAGCAATCGGGCAAACGCGTTATCATTGTCTCGCCGATAATTGACGGGAAAGCGGTGAAAGGACCGACCGCCAAATTGATGAAGGAGCTCAATCTGCCGTGTAGTGTAATGACGATTGCTGAAATTTATCAGGACATTGCCAGCGACATAATAATAGATAGCGCAGACGCCGGACTGGCAGAGCAAATTGCCAAATCAGGCATGTCAGTGCACTGCACTGACATTATGATGCGTAAGCTTGAAGATAAAAAGAGACTTGCCGGCGAAGTTCTGCAAATCGCAACACGACAAGACTGATTTTCGAATCTCACCATGCACGTATTAATACCGGTAAAATCTCTGACCAATTCCAAAACAAGACTCGCATCTTTACTTTCTGTAGATCAACGCGCCCGTTTAAGTAAATACATGCTTGAAGATATGCTGGAATGCCTGAATTCAGTAAAAGAAATTAACAGCATCAATATTGTCAGTTGTGAATCGTCCTTAGAAGCTATGGCAAATAGCTATAAGGTGAATTTTATTCACACGGAGGAAGACAAAGGTTATTCAGAAGATGCTTTGTTCGGTATTGAACATCTAAGGATTGACAATGAGCAAACGGTGGCAATTATACCTGCTGATATACCACACTTAAGCCCCGGTGATCTCAGGACTCTTATCAGACAACACAAAACAGGATTGAGTCTTTGTCCTGCAGTCGCCGATAGTGGAACCAATGCGCTTGTTTTTAATGTTCCCCTGAATATTCCCCTGTTATTCGGGAACGATAGTTTATCGCGTTACCAGAGCGTGGCATTCAAGCGCAAAATTCCGCTGCAGTTAATAGAAATTGGCGGCTTTGCAAAAGACATCGATCGACCAGCAGATCTCAACTGGCTGAAAGAGAAGTCGAGCGGTGCCAGAACCTGGAATTTTCTTCAGAATCTGGACCTCACTGATAACTAAGGTATTGATGTTTAAATCATTGTTTGCAATATGAATTATTACTGATTTTTCATGATCTGGCGTTAAAGTTTTCAGACTATTCTGTCGATAACAGTCAATACATTAAATTAAATAAAGTGTTTTGACGTGTCGAGAATAACGAAATTGCGAGCAGCGGCCCCACCAGATAACAGACAAGCCCCTGTTATAAATCCTTCATTAGAAGAGCACTTGCCATTTCTTGACTCCCTGCCTGTCGCTTTGTTACTGATTGATGAGGAGGCCATTGTTCAGGCATGCAATGCAATCGGTAGGCAGATGTTTCAGTATCGAAATGTTGACATGCTCGGAATGGCCAGTGAAAGACTTCTGCATGAAGCTGACAGACCCGGGTTTTACCATGAAATAGACTTATGTTTGCGGACGAATAAAGGGCAGTCACTTAGCTACAAACGAGGTGTTTTTGCTCAAAGAAAAGACGGTGCTCGTTTTCCAGTCGAAATAGCAATGCGGCCGAGTACGCTACAGGGACGCAAGCTAATTGCCTGTACTTTTTATGACTTGTCCACTCAGAGGAAAAATGAAGCCAGTCTGGAAAAAACAAAAGAAATAGTAAAGCTTGCTGCCCACGATGCTGAAATATGGTTCTGGGAATACGATTATCGCAGTAAAAAAATTTCTTTCGAAGTAATGTCAGAGGATGGTTCAGAGGCTAAGACCTGTATGGATTTCAAAGCCTGGTTGAGGCTGGTGCATCCAGATTATAGACAGGGGCTTCGTAGTCAGCTCGCACAGTTGGAATCACTGGAAAAAAATTATCTGGAATTAGAGTTTAAGCTGAAACAGGAAAATACTGACTGGGCCTGGATTCAGTCATGCGGGAAAATAATAAGTGTTGGTGAGGATAAACTGCCTTTACGCGCGGGAGGAACAAGTCTCAATGTAAGTCAGCGTAAAGATCAGGAGTATGAATTAAAAAAACAAAATATTTCACTTCTCGCTGCTGAGCAACGTCTGCGTCTTGCGCAGGTATCAGGGGGAGTTGCCTCGTGGGAAAGAGATTTCAAGTCCTTACAACTAACCTATTTTTCATACAATTTGCCAACCCTGTATGGTCTGAATGCAACTGACAGTTTTAGTTGTTACGAACATATGCTCGACAGAATTCACCCCGCAGATCGTGAGTTTGTGCGAAAGGAAGTTGAATCAGCCTGTAAAAATTGCAAAGAACAGTTTTCTTTTGATTATCGGATTTTGTGGCCCGATAAAAGCACTCACTGGATTTCTCTACGTGCGGCGCTGATTTTTGATGATGCCGGATTGCCTGTAAAAATCACGGGCACTTCCTTTGATGTTACGGAAAAGAAAAATGCACTTGAGCAACTTAAGGAAAGTGAAGAGAGGCTCAGAAATGTATTTAATCAATCTTCTATTCCTATTCTGCTTGTGTCTGCTGATGAAAGGATAATTCGTGTTAACGAAGCTCTGTGCAATTTGACGGAATACGATGAGGATATTTTGTTACACATGAATCTCTCTGACATTGTTCATACAAATGACATGGCAGAAATAGGCAAACGAATCAGCCAGGTGGTAGTTGGAGAGAAAGACAAGTTCACAGTTGAATCGCGTTTTATTACCAGACAGAAAAACACGAAATGGACATCGGCAGACTTTGAGGGAATTAAATCAAAAGATGGAAGCTTCAAGTCGGCGATGATACAGATCAGGGATATAACCGAAGTTCGCGATTTATCTAGCAAACTCTCACAGGAGATTAGTTATGACAGACTGACCGGTCTGCTGAATCGTAGAGAGTTTGAGAGCAGGATAGTCAATATTTTGCCTGGCATTATCCAGAAAAATACTGATAGTACGCTAGCTTATCTGGATCTAGACCAGTTCAAAGTAATCAATGATACCTGCGGACACGCAGCCGGTGATGAATTATTACGACAAGTATCCGTTTTACTTCAAAGCATGTTTCGACGTGATGATGTTGTTGCCAGAATGGGCGGCGATGAATTTTGTGTTTTTACGGAAGGTTGCGATATAGAGCGGGCACAACAGGTATTGAGAAAAGCGCATGAAGCTCTTAAAGAGCTTCGCTTCCTGTGGGATGAAAAGACTTTCAACGTTACGATTAGTACTGGTCTGGTGGCTGTCGGTGAAGACAGTGCGGATATAGGTGAGATACTCCGAAGAGCGGATACCGCATGCTATGCGGCAAAAGATGCCGGACGAAACAGACTACATATCTATCATCAGCAGGATGAGGAGTTATCGAAACGTTCGGGCGAGATGGATTGGGTCTCAAAAATCACCAGTGCACTCGAAGATGATCGTTTCCAGCTTTATTGTCAGCCTATTGCTGCTGTTGAGAATAGCGATGCAGATAAATTGTATTACGAAGTGTTACTTAGACTGGAAGCGAAAGACGGCGCACTTATTCCTCCGGGTGTATTTCTACCTGCCGCAGAAAAATACGGACTCTCGACGCGTCTGGATAAATGGGTAATCAGTCATACTCTGGAATGGTTGCAGAAGAACCCGGAACATGTAGCCCGGCTTGATCTTTGTTGTATTAATTTGTCAGGTCATTCTATTGGCGATCGTGAACTGCTACAGTTCATCGAAACACAGATTGCAGAAAAGAAGCTACCCCCGGGTAAAATTTGTTTCGAAATTACCGAGACTGCTGCAGTTGCAAATCTTGCTGACGCAACCAGCTTTATTCAAACCCTGAAAAAAATGGGTTGTCTGTTTGCGCTTGATGATTTTGGCGCAGGTCTGTGTTCCTTTGCCTACCTGAAGTCTTTACAGGTCGATATTTTGAAGATTGA
Source organism: Gammaproteobacteria bacterium (assembly GCA_012103475.1). Classification (GTDB taxonomy): domain Bacteria; phylum Pseudomonadota; class Gammaproteobacteria; order Eutrophobiales; family Eutrophobiaceae; genus WLWS01. The sequence continues at coordinate 300,352 of WLWS01000002.1, forward strand.
TGGCACCTTTGTGCGCGAAATTGTCAGTGATCCGGTAGATCTGGCAATGGTTCGATCTATTAACGAAATTGGTAAAGTTCTGGGAAAAAGAACCACCGCAGAATTTGTTGAGAATGATGAAATACTGGCTCTGTTAAAGGAAATAGGTGTGGATCGTGCTCAGGGTTATGGTATCAGTCGTCCGATTCCACTAAACAGTCTTTCTCAGGCATAGAATCATGGGCTTTTTTGTTTGACGACAATTGCGGTCTGCTCAAACTCGATGAGATCACCATCAACGATTTTTTTCCGCTTGCGGGTTTCTATATTACCATTGACACTCACCAGCCCTTCAGAAATAGCCAGCTTTGCCGCACCGCCACTATGGCAGAGGCCTTCCAGCTTGAGTACTTTATACAATTCGATATTGTCTCCTGAGATTTCCAGCATAAGGGAGATTTCCTGCTGTGATAGATCAGGCATTCAGGAATAAGCAGCTATGATTTGTTACTGAACAGGATCTATTCGCCTGCATTTAGTATGGCCTCTTTCAGTTCGTTCATTTTGTTTCTTTCACCTGACGGTGCTGATTGTAGCTCCGGTATTCGGATTGCCTCATTCATGTTATTTTCTGGTGCGGTCATTTCAGGGAATGCTAGCGTGCTCTCCTCAATAAACTCAGACGACTCCGTCTGTACATCTTCCTCATCAATAACAGGCGTGTCAGGCAGAGCGGCCGGTCTGGTAATTCTTTCGATATCCGGGGCTTTACTTCTTGTGATAGTGAGACTTGGTACGGAAATATATCGGGTTAGTGCAGCCGACGCAGAGCGATCATATCCCGTAATCAGGTAACGCATAAAAAGTAGAGTCACTAAAACCATTAGTATTGCGGTGAAACCGGCCACGCCAAAACGAAGCAGTCTGCGTCCCGTGTTTTCCTGCATGCGCTTGCCTATGTTTTCAAGTTCTTCGGATTCTGAGTTGCTCATGCGCTAAGCATAGAGACTGTGGTCTGGCAGGTCTACTGTAAAGTATCTTGTCCTAACAATTCTTGCCTAGAGAACTGTCATGAGTGTATGGTAAGGCTTCAAGAATAGCCCTTAATGGAGAGTTGGGATGGCGAGCTCAGAAACCCGAAAAGTACGTACTATGTGTCCAATGAATTGTGCACCGACACTTTGTGGCATGAGCGTCAGTGTTGAGAACGATACGTTGATCGACATTAAAGGAGATAAGGAAAATCCGGATAGCCAGGGTTTTTTGTGTGTCCGTGGGCAGGCTGCTAAGGAGATCATCGGTAACCCGCAGAGAATTTTACATCCCATGGTACGTGACTCACGTGATTCCAATGACTGGAGAGAAGTGAGCTGGGATGAGGCACTAACGAAGATAGTCGATGGCATGCAAGCGGTGAAACCAGATGAAATTGGCCTGTGGCCGGGGCATGGATCGATTGCGAATGATTATGGGACTTTTGCCCATGCACAACTCGCTCTGAGGTTCGGAGCGATGTACGGTACACAGCTCTGGGATCCATCGATGATATGCTGGGGACTGGGTGGCTTCGGTCTGGGCTTAACCGGCATTATGGAGACAAACACCAAGGAAGACATGGGCGAGAATTCCGACCTTATAATTTTGTGGGGAGCGAATATTGCCAGTCAGCCGAATACATCGCGACACCTGAGTGCTGCGCGTTCCCGCGGAGCGCGTATTGTTGTGATCGATGTCAGAAAGAGTGAAGCATGTAAACTTGCAGATGACTACTTTATTGTCGAACCGGGAAGCGATTCTGCCATCGCTCTGGCGATGATGCAGGTAATCGTGAATGCCGATAAACACGACAAGGCTTTCATTGCAGAACACACCGTTGGATTCGAGAAAATGGCGGAACATCTCGGCAGTCATAGCCCGGAGTGGGCGGCATCAATCAGCGGAATTGATGCCCAACGTATAATTGATCTTGCCAATGATTACGCAGATACAGAAAAAGCCATGATAATGCTTGGCGGTAGTTCCCTCTATAAAGATCAGAATGGCTGGCAATCGAGTCGGGCGATTTCCTGTCTACCCGGGTTGACTGGAAAAATTGGTAAAGCCGGATGTGGTATTGGCACGCGACATGCGGGAAACGCCCATGGATTTCAACTGAATCATATTGTTGATCCGGGCATGATGCCACCGGGTGATTATATTCCCAATCAGATGTCAGCCATTATTGAAGGTTTTGAGAACAATAAAGTCAAAGTGATGTTGTTGTTTGGCACTAATTTTCTTTCATCCTTCGCGGATACTAACCGTGTGGCTAAGGGTCTGGCCCAAACCTCGCTGATTGTGCACCATGATTTGTTCATGAATGAGACGGCGCGACGCTATGCTGATGTGGTGCTACCCGCGACTGCGTGGCTGGAAGATGTCGGATGTAAGGCTACTGCAACGCATCTGTATTTGATGGATCAGGCTTTGCCAGCTGAAGGTGAGTGTCGATCAATGTCTTCGGTGTTTCGTGCACTTGCTGAACGCTTAGGGATTGACGATTTTTATCCCTGGCAGCACGAGCAGGGGCATATAGATGCGGTTCTGGATCATCCCTGTACAGAACATGCCAGTGTTGAAAAACTAAGAGAAGAGGGGGGAGTCAGAGCACTTAATATTTCTCATATTGCTCATCCGGATCATAAATATCCGACTCCTTCAGGGAAGATTGAATTTTATTCTGAGCTGGCAGAACAGGCAGGTGTATCACCATTGCCAGTATTCATGGAAAAACCAGCATCGGACTTTCCATTAGAGATGCGAACTGGCCGTCAGCTTACTAATTTTCACGCCTTCTACGATCATGGCCGAGCATTACCGTCATTGGCGAAACTCGAAGCGGGCCCTGTATTGTGGCTCTCACAATCTGACGCAGATTCAAGAAGTCTCACAGATGGTGCAAACATTCGTATTCACAATCAACGTGGAGAATGCAAAGGAGTGGCAAAAATCAGTGATGAATTGCCCACGGGTGTGGTCTGGTTGCATGATGGCTGGGCGGATTTAAACAATCTGACGATGGGCGAGAAAAGCCTGCCCGATTCTGCCATTGGACTGTTTCCTTTCAGTGTCGGCCAGTCAGCTTTTGATGCCAGAGTCGAAGTTTCTTCTGTCTAAGTAGAGACCTCAATATAAAATCTGATCGATTATCAGTCACGACACACGATAAAGTATGCAATTATCTATTCGATGGAAATTGACCATTTCCATCGTTCTGCCATTACTCGTCATATCCACCATCGTGATGTGGTTAACTCTGGACGTGGTGTATTCAAATGCCAAGCTTAGATTACACGGAGATGCCACACGCTTTGCCAGAAATCAGGCAGCCCAACTCGATGGAAAATTTCGTTCCATAGCCCAGATCGCCGATAGCACGGCGGCTTTTCTGGAGGTGGCACCAAACGTTACAGCAAACCAACTTTACGCCTTGTTGCGAGCTAATTTGGATCAAAACCCACTAGCTTATGGTTCAGCTATCGCATTCGAACCCGGAGAGTTTGAGGGAGAAAAAAAACTGTTTTCGCCTTATGTGTATCGCGATGGAGATAATTTTCGGGAAATAGATATCGCGTCTGATTCTTATGATTATTCGAATGGTGGGTGGGAGTGGTATTCACGACCTAGGCTCTTTGCAAAACCGATCTGGACCGAGCCATTCTATGATGAAGGCGCAGGTAATATTCTCATGGTTACCTATTCAGTACCCTTTTATGTGGAAGGACGTTTTCGTGGCGTGGTAACAGTTGATGTGGAACTGGATGCACTGCAAAAGCAGATAGGACTGGAAAGTATGGCAAACAGAAGCTTTGTGATTGTCAGCGCAGCTGGTAATTTCATCTCGCATCCGAATAGTGATTTTATAATTAACGAGTCTCTGCAGAGCCGGGCAAAGGATATAAACAGTCCTGAGTATTTGAATTTCATTTCGCAAATACTCGCGCAGAATGCAGGCATACAGGAATTGCATGGTGTTACGCTGGGCGGAATGCCTACTGACTCCACCACCTGGATTTTCTACGCGCCAATCCAGTCTACAGGCTGGGCGTTTTCTACAGCGGTGCCCGAAGAGGAAATGACAAGAGATATCAGAGCACAAATCAGTAAAGGTGTGATTGGTCTTTGTGTGTTGTTGTTGCTCGTCATTGTTTCCATCTCTATGGTTAGTACCAGCCTGACGCGACCAATATCAAAACTTGCGATCGCAGTTTCCAGGTTGGGCAAAGGGGAATTTGATTCGAAAGTAGAAGGCATCGCTTCCAGTGATGAAATCGGCGAACTGGCTCAAGGCTTTAACCGCATGTTGGATGAATTAAAAAATAATATGCGCTCTCTTGGTCGTGAGATGGCTGCGCGTGAGCTGGTTGAAAAGGAATTGAATGTTGCCAGAGATATTCAGTCATCTTTGCTGCCGCATACTTTTCCTCCGTTCCCGGATAGAACAGAATTCGATTTACATGGCGTTAATCAGGCGGCCAGAGGTGTTGCCGGAGACTTTTTTGATTTTTTCTTTGTTAATGATGAAAAGCTGGTCATGGTAATGGCAGATGTTTCCGGCAAAGGCGTTCCTGCCGCGATGGTTATGGCCGTTGCGAGAACTATTATCAGAAACCTGGCGAATATCGGTTCATCACCTGCGGAAATCCTGTTAGAGACCAACCGGCTATTGCTGGAGAATGAAAGCCCTTCTATTTTTATTACGATGATTATCGCTGTTTATGAACCGGCAAGTGGAAGGCTGGTTTACTCGAATGCGGGACATCATCCGCCATACCGAATGGATAGCACTGGGCAGGTGAAGAAATTTGAAGAGGCAGAAGGAACTATAGTGGGAATGATTGATGGTATAGATTTCGAAGATTCGGAGACTATTATCAAAAAAGGAGAGTACGTCGTTATGTATACGGATGGTGTGCCTGAAGCACGCTCGCCTGATGGGAAGTTTTACGGGGAAGAGTATTTTGAGGCTTTATTGACAGCTAATACAGGAGCCTCCGCTGCTGAAATATGTGATCTGACTATAAATGAAGTGAATGCTTTTCAGGCTGGAAATCTTTCTGATGACATGACTCTTATGGTATTCCGACGACTGAGCTAGTGATGATGCCCGCCGGCTCCATGAGCATGCCCATGTGACAGTTCTTCTGCAGTTGCCTCGCGAACATCCATTATTTCAATTTTGAATGTCAGTGTTTTACCCGCCATCGGATGATTGGTGTCGACATCAACCACGAATTTTCCAGCCTTTATCACGACCACCTGTCGTTGTCCCTTTTCAGTATTTACACTGATCACCATCCCGGGCAGAATTTTCTTTTTACCGACAACATGTTTTCGGGAAATACGTTGCTCTGAATTGGCAAGACGAACGCCATAAGCATCTTCAGGTGCAAGCGTGACTGAAAAAATATCGCCAGATTTTTTTCCGTCCATTTCCGCTTCCAGTTTCGGAAATATATTATTTGAACCATGAAGATAGGCAACCGGCTCAGCGCTGCGGGAATTCTCCAGTTCTTCATTCGATTCATTCTGTAATTCATAATGAAACTTGACGATATGATCCTTGCTGATGTTCATTCGGACTAGACTCAGTGTGCGTCAATGCCACCAAAGGCGCCAAGTAATTCTTCCAGAAACTGGTTTATCTGCAGACTCATGATCGCGAAATCCTGATCGAACTGAGTTGCTTTGTCTTCTGCATCTCCCTGTGCCTGTTCCTGAACAACATCATCGAAATTGAGACGTTTAACCACGAAGTCTTCGGTTAGAACAAAACGAAGTGCGTCCTTCCAGTTGAGTGCAAGTTGTATTACGCGTTTGCCAGCTTTTATATGACTCAGGATTTCATCGCTTTCGAGCTCCTGGTTTTTACAGCGTACGATGTTTCTGCTTTCACGCTGGTTGCGTAATTCACATTCGTCATCCAGCTCAAATCCTTTTTCAGTGCTTTGTTTTACCCAGCGAGTCATCGTTTCGGATACGTCAGACAGGCAGGAGAGTGGTAGTACCGGCAAAACCCCAAGCGTGGCGCGGAGGTGGTCAAGAAATTCTTCAGCTTTATTAACGCTGGCAGCATCAATGATCAGATACATCTGTTTCGGATCGATGTAAGCATATGTCAGGACTGAGCGTGTCAGGGCACGAGGCAGAATGCTATGTATAGCATCGTCTTTCAGACTCATTCTTTCCTTACGAAAGATAGCACGCTGATTTGCGGATTCGAGCTCCTGGGCTTTTTCTTCAACAATTTCATTGATGGCAGCTGGAGGGATAATTTTTTCCTGTTTTCGGGCACAGAGCATAATCTGGCCGTTACAGCTGTGTGTCAGCAATTCGCTGTCGCGACCGAGTGGTGGCACCCAGCCATAACGGGAGAAATCAAGATTGCCGCATGTTTGAAATGCCTGTTTTTGTAGATCGTTTTCAAGACGATCTGTAGTCAAGTCAATTTTCTGAGTAAGTTTGTATACGCGTAGATTTTTAAACCACATCTTTGGGATCCGGAAGGAGAAAAAAGAGGCGCATTATGACGTATCTGCACCAAGGCACGCAATGTGGAATTGCTATTCTTGAATTTTACTTTGTGATTTTGTTGAGGATGACGTTTTTCCTGTCCGCCTGGCTTCTCCTGTGGCAGAATCCTGTCTTTTTTCACGGGTATTCTGGAATGTCGTTGACCTTATATCACAGTATTGAATCTACCTGCTCTCAAAAAGTTCGCTTCGTCATGAGTGAAAAGAAACTTGAGTGGGAACAGATAAACCTTAACCTGCGTAAGGGCGAACAGTTCACTCCGGAATATCTGAAATTGAACCGTAAGGCGGTGGTGCCCACGCTTATTCATGATGAAAAGGTGCTGCGCGAATCGACTGTAATTATTCATTACCTTGATGATATTTATCCGCAGAAGGCACTCAAGCCAGAAGAGCCCTACGCTCGGGCCATGATGAATTTGTTAATAAAAAGTTTCGACGAGGAAGTGCACCCCAGTGTGGGAATATTAAGTTACGCGATAGTACTCCGGCATCAGATGAATGAACTTAAAACACCGGCTGAACTGGAACAACACTTTGAAAATATCGTCGATCCGATGCGACGTCAACGACAACAGAGTACGCATGCAAAAGGACTTGAATCCCCGTCAGCGGGACAGGCTCTGGAAACACTAGGTAAAGTCGTCAGTTTGATGGAAGAAATCAAGGGTGATAATGAATGGCTTTGTGGCGAAAGTTTCAGTCTTGCCGATGCCTGTGCGGCGCCTTATCTTGTTCGAATGGAAAAAATCGGTCTGAAAAAACTATGGCAGGATAAACAGGAAGTGGGCAAGTGGTTGAAGCGTGCTATTGAACGAGTTAATGACTATGGACTTGAACAACCCTGGGGCAGTGAAGCCTTCCATCAGATGGTTGCAGCTCATGTTGATCAGGAGAAAACCGGAATAGAGAAACTGATAAAAGAGAGGCTCGGCTAGAGCCTCTCTTTTAATTTTTAGCGGGTTTCTACGCTAATAGGACTATCCTTATAGTTTTTCAACTGTTCATAGAGAAACATTGGCGAGTGATGTGAGTTCTGAACGATGAAGCCATCACCGTAGAGCGCATCTTGAACGGCTGCGCTGATAGAAAGCAGGGGCGCTCCACCACCTTCACCCATACCTTTGGCGCCGTTGTAGCTGAATGGTGAAGGTGATTCCATATTTTCGTATTTCAGTTCCGGCATATTGTTTATGGTAATTGGCGCATAGTCTGTAAATGAACCACAAATAACGTTGCCATCTTTGTCGTGAGGCATGGTCTCAAGTAAAGCCGCGGCAATCCCATGCCCGGCACCACCGTGAGACTGACCTTCCACAATCATATGATTAATCACAGTGCCGCAGTCATCAACTATGCCGTAATCCAGTATCTTTGTTTGTGCCGTTTCTTTGTTTATTTCAATGACGGCAATATGAAGTTGCATGGCATATGTCAGCGTCAGGTTGCCATATTTCTTCTCTTTGTCTACAGTTTGGAACGGGGCAACATAGACGTGGCGTACATTACAATGCAAGTCACGAAGCTCTTCAGGTAACGCCGCTGTATTATAATTAACTAAATTCGACAGAGCCCAGAAATTTATATTCTTGTCGGGGCTTCCCGCAACACGTATTTCAGGACCCATTTCTCCAACACCGAATTCCAGATCGTCTTCGTTTGCTTCGAGAGAAAAAGCGGCAAGCTTTTTCATTTCATCTCGTAGTTTCACAGCCGCACCATGCACTGCCGACAACCCGGTCACGGCGAATTGACTGGCGTAAGTACCACCGGTACCAGTGTTTGTATTGCGTTCGGTGTCGAATCCAGTTTTGACGTTGATGAAGTCGGTGTCGATTCCAAGCACTTCCGCAGCAACCTGTGCGGAAGTTGTTTCGTGTCCCTGTCCCTGCGGAAACGAGCCTACAGCAATGTTTACTGTTCCGTCCAGATCCAACTTTGCTGTAGATGCTTGTGACTGACCGGTAAAGGGCAGAAATGGATTAATAATCTGTGATTGACCGAAGTTATTGGTACCGGAATCAAGGGTAGTACCGATGCCAATACCGATATAGCGACCTTCCTTGCGGGCTTCTTCCTGTTTCTTTTTCCACTCATCCCAGCCAACCAGATCTTTCGCTTTCTGTAGCATCGTTGGCAAATCGCCGGAGTCATAGACGCAACCATTTGGCGTTGTATAGGGGAACTCTTTAATGTAATTGCGCAGACGGATCTCATCAGCTGGAATGCCGAGTTCATGGCCACAAACGTCGATGATGCGTTCCATAAACCAGAGGTGCGGCAAGCGAGAATATCCACGATTCGGGGCTGTTGGACTTTTGTTAGTAACCACCTGACGCATGTCTATCTTCATATTGCGCAATTTATAAGTCGCTGGCATTACCTGTGCCCAGATGACGCAGGCCAGTGGTTCATAACGCGGGTACGCACCGCAATCATCTACATGCGTCGAACGAATTGCCGTAATCACGCCCTCTTTATCAAGAGCAACTTCGGTATCGAAAAAATTACGCTCACTGCCGTGACCACCTGACATCATGTGTTCACTTCGGGTCTCCAGCCATTTCACTGGTGCTCCACCGGCTTTCTTGGAGGCTAAAGCTGCCAGAGCCATGAAGGGGTAAACGCTAATCTTATTACCGAAGGCGCCACCAATATCATGCGTGCGTAACCTGATCTTGTCCGAGCTAAGGTTAAGTGCTGGTCCAATCATAGCAATCGGCACAGCCATAATGGCATTACAAAACAGGTCGAGTTCGTCTAGCTGATTCCAGGTTGCAACTACGGCCGTGCATTCAAGTGCAGTACTACCGTAGCGGTGAAATTTCAGATCATCGATTTTAACGACATGTTTTGCCTCGTCGAATGCCTTATCAACTTCTCCATATTCATATTCACCCTGCCAGGTGTAGTTGCTACCAACCTGTTCGTGGAGCACGGTTTTGGCTTCCATTGCCTCCCGGCAATCTACAACGACGGGTAGTGTTTCGTAATCTATCTCAACCAGCTGAGCGGCATCTGTGGCAAGTTGTGCTGATTCGGCAATGACCGCTACTACCGGGTCACCCTGATACCTGGCAACATCTACTGCCAGACAGTAATCCTCAATAAGAGCACTAGGTTCAGGTCCAAGCTGTGTAAAAGCGTTGGACTGGGCTTTTACCTCCGTACCGGTAAGAGTGCAGACAACGCCGGGCAAAGCCTCTGCAGCACTGACATCAATACTCACTATCTTTGCATGTGCGTAGGGTGAACGTACACAAACCATGTGTAACATTCCGGCAGGATGGAAATCGTCGGTAAACAGGCCCTGACCTCGGATCAGTCGCATGTCCTCTTTGCGTGGAAGCCGCTTTTCGGATCGTTTGGCAGAGAGAATCTTGGAAATTTTAGACTGATTCTCCGTTCGACGGGCTAGCTGGTCTTCAGTCAGTCCGGCCAGTCCTGCTGAAATTATTGATTCCGCAGGCGATGAATCGTTTATCGCTTCTGTAGATTCCCCTGCGTCCGACTTTCTGAGTATGCGCGCTAACCAGCCATCGGCTTTTGCTTTGCTTTCAGTTTTTTGCGGGTTTTTCGATAGCGCGTTCTGCAGACTACTGATCAGTTTGTTGATTTCTTTTTCCGCGTAGCCCTGCATTCCGCCGCCGGCCAGTGAGAGTATCTTGCCAACTAATTGCGTCTCACCCTGCCATTTAACCAGAGTGCCATCGCCGCTTTCTTCAAGCTCAAAAGACGATATCATTTTATATGCACCCTGCATGACTTTACCCTGACCAATATAGCGGGCGCGAAGGGGAGCCTCGGCTTCATCAAGTACGAGTTCAGTGGATGCTGTGCCGCGGATTTTTCCAATCCCGACTTTAACGCGCAGAAGTGCTGTACGTTCGTCTTTCATTTCCAGACTGTGGAAAGTGGGCAGCATAGGCGCAAACTGTTCCGGGTCAGATAGAATTGCGAAGACCTTATCTCTTGTCTGGTCGACTTTAAATTCGCCTGTAAATTTCATTTCCATGTTGTTAACCCTCCTGCAATGCTTTGGCGGCAGACTGTACCGACTTAATGATATTCTGGTAACCGGTACAGCGACAGACATTGCCGGCCAGACGTTTGCGAATGTCTTTGACACTTGGATCCGGATTCTCAGCCAGCAGCGCTAAAGAGGACATCAACATTCCAGGCGTACAATAGCCACATTGAAGTCCGTGACATTCTGAAAAGGCTTGTTGCAGCGGATGCAATTGTCCATCCTGTTCAAGACCTTCAACTGTAAGCACCTCGCCACCGTCGGCTTGCACGGCAAGCAGTGTGCAGGACTTAATCGCCTCGCCATTCAAAATGATGGTGCAGGCTCCGCAATAGCTGGTGTCACAGCCTACGTGAGTTCCGGTAAGTTGTAGATTTTCACGGATGAACTCCACCAGTAACAGTCTTGGTTCGACTTCACGACGAACACTCTTGCCATTAACGGTAATTTCTACTTCAATAGTTTCTTTAGCATCAGACATAGTCATGCGTTCCATCAATATTAGAGCCGCCGGCACGATTTATTGCCGTCGCAGCAGTCTTTAAAAACAGTGATCTCAGAATTTCCTGCTTGAATTCAGCGGAGCCCCTGGCATCAGAGGGGGGACTGGACTCGGCTACCAGCTTTTCAGCTGCCTGCTTTAGCAGTTCTTCAGTTAGTTTGTTTCCCTTTAATATGGCTTCTGCATCTGCAGAGATGATCGGTTTGGGGCCGGCTGAGCCAAGTGCGAGACTGATTTCTTTGCATTTACCCGCATCATCGAGCGTCAATTGGATAGCAACCGATGCGGCGGGGTAGGCGGGAGCCGCCTTTTTAAAACCGATATAGGCGCCACCACTGTTAGCAGGTGGCTGAGGTATCTGAATTTCAGTAACCAGTTCAGCATCTCCAAGGCATGTGGTATAGGAATCCACAATAAAATCCCTGATACCGACTGTTCGGCTACCCTCAGGCCCCTGGCAAACAATCTTTGCATCAAGCACGAAAAGCAAAGCCGGCCAATCACTGCTGGGGTCGGCGACACTGACTGAACCACCGATGGTTCCAAGGCTCCGCACCTGTGGATCAGCAATCCCGCCTGCACAATCGCGCAGGACTGGTATGGTCAGCGCTGCCTCGGACATGGCTACTTGCGCATGGGTGCACAGGGCACCAATTCTAATGAGGTCATTGTCAGTGGATATAGAATTTAATCCGGGAATTCTGGTGATATCGACCAGATCTGAAGGTTCATCCATACGCATTTTCAGAATAGGGATGAGAGATTGTCCACCGGCAAGAGGTTTTGCCCCCTCGCCAAGTTCCGTAAGCAGAGTTATTGCGTCTTTGACAGAATTCGGACGGTGGTAACGAAATGGTTGCGGATACATTGCTTTTGTTTCCTCCTGAGACAGCTCTTCTTCAAGTATTGGCTGTATGGTATTAATACATCGTCTTAGCTACCGAGCCGAAGAGCATAATGTCAGCAGGTCAGTGAGTCAAACAACAGAACTTTTAATAAGCAGTATTTCTTACTGACACTCAACACTGGAAGTCTGATTTGGCTAAAGCAGCCCTCAGGGCGTAGAATAATCAATATCTTACTGGAGTTTCTCTGACGTTTTCATGAGCAAAAAAAATCAACTGGAAGAATTAAAAGCCTCTGTTACTAGTACGCTAGCAGAAGTGGACACTCAGGAAATATCCGGCCTTGATTTTCGCGACTTTCATTGCAAGGAAATAAGCCTGCCAGGTGGCCTCAGCATGCTTGATATTAATATCGACCCGGTAATTATAAAGCGACATCCGAATCATATAGCCGCGGACGCTAATTACGATTACTTCCTGACAACATTGCTTGAAGGCAGGGCAATCATCCAGCAAGCAGAAAAGACTACTGTTATGAACCCGGGTGATCTGGCTTTGATGACCGGAGGATTGCCTTACACGATTGAATATGAATTGCCGAGTCGTCGTCTTATCGCACGGATACCCTATGAAGTATTTCAACAGAGACTGTCTGATTGTGATGAAAAAGCAATTATGGGACATCTCCCCAATGAAGATCTGGGGCGGGTGGTCAACGATTTACTGAAATCGGTCGCATTTGAGGCCGAAAGTCTCAATATTACCGAGCAATACACACTCACCCAGAGTTTGCTGGAGCTGACGGCAGCACTCACTCGCGCAATTATTCGCCCTGATGATCTGAAATCAGAACCCAGACATACTGATTTACTTAATCGCATATTTACCTACATTGAAGAAAATTACATGGACAGTGATTTGACTCCTGACAAAATAGCTCAGGGCAACGGCATATCTACCCGTTACTTACACAGTCTTTTTCGAGATTCAGGCACGACGGTATTAAAATGGGTGTGGGAACAGAGACTGAAAGCCGCCAGAAATGATTTGCTGGACCCTGCCCAGACGCAAACACGGGTCAGTGAGATCGCTTTCCGCAGAGGATTTAATGATTCTGCCCATTTCAGTCGATCATTTAAAAATCGCTTTGGTATTTCGCCCACCCAGTTACGTAATCAGGGGCCTAGACAGGCAGATTCGACTGCGGGATAGTTGAGCTGCACTTGCAGTCAAGAAGCAGGACGTTGAAAGGCAAGACTCTTCTGCCCCCTTCGGCTTAATATGTTGTAAAATCACACTTGGTCTTTGGGGCTTCACAGCCCGCTAATCTTTGTAAGGAGAGAACTAAACATGAGCACCTCAGTCAGCCCAAAAGTAGGCGTTATCTTCAAATCCTACGAACCCATGTCTTCAATGCAGAAATACGCTGCACAAACAGAAGCATCTAATATGATGGGAGGCTTCTGGATTGCTGAAGCCTATCACTGGTTTCGACAGTACGGTCTGGAGTCACGTGGTTGCTTCGCCACACTCGCCGCGGTGGCTCTGGCGACAAAGAATATTCCTGTTGGTTTAGGTATTACCTCTCCTTATATTCGCCATCCGACAGCACAAGCCTCAGAAGCGGTGGCTATAGATGAACTATCCAATGGTCGATTCGTCATGGGCATTGGCGTTGGCAAAGTTGGTATTGAGTATCTCGAATACGATATTGACGTCATGAAGCCAGTTCATGTGCATTCTGAATCAATCGATATCATGCGCAAGATATTCAGTGGCGAAGAATTCAGCTACAAAGGCAAGCACTATGAATCTTCAATGCCAGCCTATGACAGGGCTGCAGATGGCTTGCGCACTGACATTCCAATCTATGTCGGTGCTACCGGGCCTTTTATGCAACGTCTGAGTGGTCGTGAAAGTGATGGAATGCTGACAGCCGGCCTGACATCACCCGCATTTCTGAAGTACGCAATCGATAACATGCATAAAGGTGCGGAAAAGGTTGGTAAGACCCTGCCAGCAGATTTTCCTGTCGGCGGCGTAATTTTGTGTGCATGCTCAAAAGACGGCGATAAAGCACGTGATGCGACCCGTAGCTATACCGGAACTTATGTAGTTAACAAGATTCGTAACATTAAAAACGACGTGATACTCGCTGGTTCAGGTTTGCCTGATTCTGCATGGGATCCATTCCGTGAAGCAATCGCGGCTGGCACTCAGGATAATGTCACCCATCTGGTCACCGATGAGATGATGCGGGCATTTACTGTCATTTCAGGTTCTCCTGATGATTGCCTGGAAATCACTCAGGAACTGGTTGACGCTGGTCTTAATCTGCCGTTACTGGAAGTGGTGGGTAAAACGGAAGCTGATAATCTGGATACCATTAAATTAATGGGTGAACATGTAGTTCCGAATCTGAAACCTCAAATTGTAGAAGGATAAGTAATATGAAGCTGGCAACATTTAATATTAAAGCGGATGGTGTACGAACCATTGGTGGCTATGTCAATGACAGTTATGTGGATTTACACGCCTTGTCCGATGGGGCCTTACCCGCTGACATGATCCTGTTTCTCGAAGCAGGTGATGCCGCCCAGTCCAAAGCCGGCGCTCTGTTGGCGGATGCTGGCAAAGCACTGGCTGACGCTGATGCAGCTTCTCTGCAGGCAAACGGAAAACGCTACGCCTACAGCGCCGATGAAATTGAACTTCTGGCACCAATCCCCCGGCCCGGTAAAATTGTTCACACATCCTGTAATTTTGATGCACATCTTGATGAATTAACTACCTGGGAAGACTCTGAGTGGCAATCTCATAACTGGAAGGATTTTCATTTTGAACATCCGACCGGGTTTCTCCAGGCCGGCTCTTCAGTCTGCCCACATAATACCGGTGTCGCCATACCGAAATTTACCAAGCAGCTCGATTTTGAAATTGAAATAGGCATTGTCATCGGGAAGGAAGCATTTGAAGTCAGTTCAGAAGATGCCATGGACTATGTTGCCGGCTATACCATTTTTAACGATCTGTCAGCACGCGATATTCAGGCCAGAGAGCATTCCAATATGGTTATTTTGATGGGGAAGAGTTTTAAAAATTCCTGCCCACTGGGCCCTTTACTTGTGACCGCAGATGAACTCTCGGATCCGCATAATCTGGAAATGACACTGCGCCTAAATGGTGAAGCCCGTCAGGAAAGTAATACATCGCAGATGCACTACAAGACAAAAGAACTGGTTTCCTGGTGGTCGTTAATGGGCCTTAATCCCGGCGATGTCATTACCAGTGGCAGCCCTCCTGGCGTGATTGCAGGTATGAAAAATCCGGAATGGTTGAAACCGGGTGATGTAGTTGAGGCAACAGTTGCCGAGCTGGGTGTTCTGACAACAAACGTGATTTGAACGAGACGAGTGGAGTAAAAAGATGTCGAATAATTTAAACATGGATCTGGTCGCTAAAGCAGTCGATCAAATTGATCGTGACAGATTAGTAAAACTGGTTATGGATCTAGTGGATATCCCCAGTCCGACAGGATTTGAAGGCGAAGTCGCACGTGCAGTACACGACGTACAAAAAGAGGCGAACTTTGACTCTGTTTTGCAACCGATTGGTGACGACCGTTATAACGCAGTCGGACGCTGGCAGGGGCAGGGTGGTGGTAAATCACTAATGTTTAACGGACACCTCGACACTTCATTCGGCCCGGAGCAGGCACACCGGGGTATCGGTTACGAATGTAAGGGTACACTCATTGACGATGAGTGGATTTACGGCATGGGATCTTTCAATATGAAGAGCGCCATGGGCACTTATATTGTTGCCTGTGAAGCGATTCAGAAAGCCGGAATAAAGTTGGGCGGTGATGTCGTTATCGCTGGCGTGGCCGGGGAAATTGAAAAGGCGCCGGTCAACGATCATGAAGGACCACAATATCAGGGCTACGGTGTAGGTACCAAATATGCGATAACCCATGGTGCCATAGCTGATTATTGTATTCTTGGTGAACCGACTAATCTGATGTTGATTCCGCGTCATTGTGGCAGCTGCTGGGTCAAGATTACGGTACCTGGACATCTCATTCATACTGCCTGGTCTGAGGTCGACAAAAACGCTATTAACAAGTCGCGTAAAGTGCTTGATGCGATTCACGAGTGGATACCTGACTATTGCGCACGCAATACCATGGATGACGGTTTTCAGCCGCGGGTGAATGTCTCCGCTATTGAAGGCGGCTGGTCGTGGCGTGGTGCCAGAACTCCTGATAACTGTGTTATCTACATGGATGTCAGGACCTTGCCAGATAAATTTCCTCTCGAAGCTTACAATGAAGTAAGAGATCTGGTTGAGCGGACAGTTTCAGCAAATGTTGAGTTACAGGGCACCAAGGTTGAAACGTTTATGACGACTCCGGGTACATCAATACCGGAAGACCATGAATTGATCACCACTATTCAGGCAGCACATGAGCAACAATTAGGTTCAAAACCTGAAATGGGAACTGAGGTCTGGATGTCCGATGCCGCGCACATGAATCGTTATGGTATTCCGACAGTCAACTACGGTTCTGCTGGTCGAATTCGATCAGGCGGTGGTGGTTTCTCAACCCACCAGGGAGAAGCTGCGCACATTGGAGATATGCTCGATATCATTAAAGTTTATATTCAGGTAATGATGACAGTTTGCGGAACAGTAGAATGAGTTGAGTGTTGACTTAAAGACTCCTAGATGAAACATTCCAGCGTTTTCGACAAGGCTCTGAATGGTCAGCTTATAAGTGATGCTGAGGCATTGTCACTTGCAGACTGCGTCGATCTGAAGTCTCTTATCAGTACTTCTGCTGCTATCAGGGATCAGACCTACCCGGATATCATCACTTATTCGCCGAAAGTTTTTATTCCTCTTACACAACTGTGTCGTGATGTTTGCCATTACTGTACTTTTGCGCAGGCGCCGAAAAAAAATCAAAAAGCGTATCTAAATCCAGAGCAGGTTCTCGCAATTGCTAAAGCGGGTCACGAAGCCGGATGTCATGAAGCCCTATTTACTTTGGGTGATAAACCAGAATTGCGTTATAAAGTTGCTCGTGAAGATCTAAAAGCGCTTGGTCACGAGAGCACTGTTTCCTATCTACACGAAATGGCGGAGTTGGTATTAAAAGAGACAGGACTTTTGCCTCATGTAAACCCCGGCGTTTTAGATGAAAATGAGTTGCGGCTATTGAGGGAGGTTTCCGTGTCGCAGGGCATAATGCTTGAAAGTGTCTCAAAACGTCTGACTGAGAAAGGTGGCGTTCATTATGGTTCACCAGACAAAGATCCATCATTGAGACTGGCCAGCATTACCGCTGCGGCAAAAGCCAGAGTCCCTTTTACCAGCGGTATTCTTATTGGAATAGGGGAGACCCGGGAAGAGCGTATCCGCTCTTTATTGGCATTGCGCGAGTTAAACCGGGAATGTGGTCACATTCAGGAAATTATCGTGCAAAACTTCCGTCGTAAACCCGACACCAAAATGCATTCAGCTGCAGAACCTTCTTTGAATGATCACCTATGGAGTATTGCAGTAACGAGGATAATTTTTGGTAATGACATGCATATTCAGGCACCGCCGAATCTTAACCCTGACGCCATGCCACAACTGGTACAGGCCGGCATTGACGACTGGGGTGGCGTCTCACCGGTCACGCTTGATCATGTTAATCCCGAAGCTCGCTGGCCGACTCTGGACAAACTGGCCAGTGCGACAGAGACAAGTGGTAAACAATTAGCAGCCAGATTGCCGATTTATCCTAACTATTTAAGTGGCGCTGATATCTGGCTTGATGAAGCTTTACGCACGCCGGCATTGCGGCGGGTAGATGCGGAGGGTTACGCCCGTACCGATAGCTGGACACCTGGATCGGGTGATGCGCTGCCGCAGATACGCACCTCGCGATCTTCTATCAATATTAAAAGTGATATGGGACGCTGTGTTGACAAGGCACTAGGCGGCAGGCGATTGGAAGAACAGGAAGTGGCTCGTTTATTTTCCGCCCGCGGAAGCTGGTTTAAAGACGTTTGTCAGGCAGCAGATCGGTTGCGTGCTGAGGTAAATGGCGATGTTGTCAGTTATGTGATTAACAGAAATATTAACTATACCAATATCTGTTACTTCGGTTGTGGTTTCTGCGCATTCTCGAAGGGCAGGGTAGCTGAAAATCTGCGTGAGCGGGGCTACAATATTTCTCACGAGGAAATTCAAAAGCGCACACGTGAAGCCTGGGAAAAAGGAGCGACCGAAGTATGCCTGCAAGGCGGAATACATCCTGACTATACCGGTGAGACTTATTTGGGCATTGCCCGTGCAATAAAAGAAGAGCAGCCGAATATTCATATTCACGCTTTTTCGCCCCTGGAAATTACCCACGGTGCCGAAACACTTGGTTTGTCATTGCGGGACTATTTGCGCAAATTGAAAGACGCTGGTCTTAGGAGCCTGCCTGGCACAGCGGCTGAAATTCTGGACGACGAAATCAGGCAGATTATTTGTGCCGATAAGTTGAATACCGAGCAGTGGCTGGAAGTCATGCGGGCGGCACATGATGTCGGCATTCGTTCCACTTCCACCATCATGTTTGGACATGTTGAATCTCCACTAAACTGGGCCAGGCATTTGCTCAGAATTCGAGATCTGCAGGAGGAAACGGGCGGCTTTACTGAATTTGTTCCCTTGCCCTTTGTGCATATGGAAGCTCCTTTGTATCGAAAAGGACGCACGCGAATCGGACCAACCTGGCGGGAGACCTTGCTGATGCATGCTGTTTCCCGTCTCACACTTTATCCTCATGTGAATAATATCCAGGCATCCTGGGTTAAAATGGGTGAAGAAGGAGTGAAAGCAGCATTAGTTTCAGGTGCAAATGATATGGGTGGCAGTTTAATGAATGAAAGTATCAGCCGAGCTGCTGGTGCCAGTCACGGACAGGAATTTGAAGCCAGTGACATGGAGGTTCTGATACGCTCAATAAATCGCTTTCCGGCTCAGCGTACCACTCTGTATGGACTGCCGAAATGTGAATCAGGATATTCAATAGACCTGGTTGGGGACGAACGCCTGCTTAACTACGCCTGAGAACTATTATGAAATTACCTCACCAACGTTTCGAATTTTCAGCTTTGCCCGATCGGGAGCCTCTGGTATTGCCGAATGGAGCACGTACTGCGGTCTACATCATGGTCAATATTGAGGAGTGGGATATCGAAAAACCCATTGCCAGAGAATATGTGCCTTCACCTGCAGGGGTGAAAACCGTACCTAATATTCCTAACTGGGCCTGGCATGAATACGGAATGCGTGTCGGTATCTGGCGAATCATTGATGCTCTTGAAGAACGCAAAATTAAGGCCAGTGCCTCTATCAATGCGCGAGTCTGTGAAGGACATGGTGAACCGGTTGCACGTGCCATTCGCGACATTGGCTGGGATTTTATGGGGCATGGTTACGCGCAGGCAGCAATGCATGTTGTTGAGGACCAGGTCAGCGTCATTCAGAAATCATTTGAAGTTTTAAAAGAGTATACGGGTAAAGCGCCGCTTGGCTGGCTCGGCCCGGGCTTACATGAAACTCTGGATACACTGGATTACCTGTCAGAGGCCGGTTTCAAGTATGTCTGTGACTGGCCGATGGATGAGCATCCCTTTGAAATGAAGACAACCGCGGGTTCAATCACCGCCATGCCTTATTCTTTTGAATTAAGCGATTTACCGATGATGGTGGTGCATGCTTATGAGTCGGAGACCTGGTTACAGCGGACAATTGATCAGTTTGATCGCCTCTATGAGGAAAGCGCTACATCTCCAAGAATAATGTCGATGGGGGTTCATCCCTATATAATGGGCGTTCCGCATAGAATTAAGTACTTCGAGGCGGCTATCGATCATATGATGAAGAAAACAGATGTCTGGATTACAAGTGCCGACGACATCTACAAGTGGTATAAGAACGAGCTATAGTCTGCAACTGGCATTGTCAGTCAAGTGCCAGCTCTCTGGCAGTCAAGACAAAAAACAGCTTTTTGGCTATCATTTTTAACATAATTAATGGTGATTATTCACCCAAATTCGAGAGTATTCAATTATGAGCAGCAACACCCTGGAAGATAAAGTCTGGACCGCCGAGATCAATCAGCACGAGAGCATTCAATCTCCTTTTGATCGTTCAAAAACAGTTCGTTTTTACGACACCACACTACGCGACGGTGAGCAATCGGTTGGCGTTTGTTTTGATCCTGAAGAAAAATTCAATATTGCCTGTAAACTCGCTGAACTTGGTATAGGCCGGATAGAATCGGGTTTTCCGCGTGTATCTGAGGATGACACCAAAGCTGTTGAGCGTATTCTGGCGGCGGGTCTCTCATCTGAAATCTGGGGCTTTGCCCGTTGTGTGATCGCAGACATTGATGCCCATATCGAACTGGGAACCGAATATCTGCTAATTGAAATATCCACCAGCGATCTGAAAATGGAAGCTTACGGTTTTAGCCGTGAAAAGGTGCTTGAGCGTGTGGTTAATGCCGTCAAACATGCGAAAGGTAATGGCATCAAGAAAGTTAACTTTTTTGCTGTTGATAGTACCCGTAGCGATCTGGATTTTCTCAAGTCCGTGTACGAGGCTGCACTGGAAGCTGGTGCTGACGAAATATCAGTGGTTGACACTATCGGTGCCTGTGCACCGGAAGCTGTTGAGTGGCTCATTCGTGAAGTAAAAAGCTGGGTGGGTAGTGACATTCCCGTTCACTGGCACGGACACAATGATTTCGGTCTGGCCTGTGCTTCAGCTGTCGCCGCCGTACGGGGTGGCGCTGACTGGATTCAAGGTACCATCAATGGCATGGGTGAAAGAGCTGGTAATGCTGATATTTGTGAAGTGGCTCTGGCACTGAAATGCCTTTACAACGTGCCGGTTGAACTCGACCTCACTCATGCACGGGAAGTATCCAGGCTTGTACAGGAAGCGGGTGGTTATAAAGTCGATGGTTGGAAACCTGTGGTCGGTGAGTATCTATACACTCGCGAAAGCGGTGCGGTGGCGAACCAGTTTCACATACCTGCAGCAATCGAACCCTATTCATCAGATATTGTTGCAGCAGAACGTAGAATAGTGCTCGGTAAGAAGAGTGGTTTATCAAATGTCGATTTGAAAGGCAAAGAGTTGGGACTGGATATCCCGGAAGATAAGCGAGGTGCGGTACTGCAGGAAGTAAAAGATATTTCAGTCAAACATAGTCGACTTGTTACTGATGATGAATTTCGTGAAATAGTAGCTGCTCTTTAATTCGCTTTATAAAACCTGATAATCGTAAATTCTAATGAGACTGGAACGAGTATGTGTTGTCGGTGCAGGTGCTATCGGCAGTTTATTAATTGGACACCTGGGAACGGTTGTTAAAACTACCGTGTTGACGCGTCGTGATGAACATGCGAAAAGCCTGAATGAACAGGGTCTGAAAGTCAGCGGCAAATCACAATTGCAAACGAGTGTTATCGCTTCCACCAATCCTGCTGATCTGGGTGATGTTGATCTGGTTATTATTGCCACCAAAGCGTTGGCAGTAGAAGCAAGTGCGAAAATGATTTCAGGACATTTCCCTAATGCTCACGTACTGATGATTCAGAATGGTCTCGGTTGTGAAGAAATATTAAGTAAATATGGTGACTGGCCGGTTATATCCGGTGTTACTTTTATGAGTGGGACACGCCATTCAGATATACATGTTGAATATGAGCTGGATACGGCAACCTGGATGGGACCATGGGCTGAGAGTCATGCAAAGTTTGAAGATGTTCAGCAAGTTGAATCACTGATTAATAAATCTGGATTAATTGCCGAAGCCTACGAAGATCTGCTGCCGCATCAATGGTCGAAATTGATTTTTAATTCAGCAGTAAACAGTATCTCGGCTGTGACTGACCTTCCTCACATGAAGGCTTTCGCTGAGCAGGATGAAATTCAGGATCTGGGTAATCTCGTTTTCGATATGATGAATGAGGCAAAGCAAATTGCTGAAGCAAGAGGCGTTACACTTGCAGACGACCCCTGGAAAATGAATGTCAATGCGGTTAGTAAAGGTAGCACCAGTGGGGAAGATTACGCGCATGTCCCCTCAATGCTTGACGATGTCAGGAGTAAACGTCTGACCGAAGTTGACTGGATTACCGGTTCTATCGTCAGAGAGGCAAAAAAAGCAGGAGTGCCAGCACCTTACCATGAAACTATGTATCGTCTCGTCAAAGCATTTGAATTCAGTTGGACATTTGAAAATAAAGGTCATTAACCGACCACAGGAGTTGTTATGAAAGTTTGTATTATTGGTTGTGGGGCGATTGGAAGTCTTTATGCCGCCCATTTGGGTAAACTCGATGATGTTGAAGTATGGGCCTATGATTTGAATCAGGCACATGTCGATGCGATCAACAAAAACGGTCTGACTCTGACCGGTTTGAGCGATTTTACCTCACGTGTGAATGCCACCAGTGATGTGAATGAAATTCCAGCTTGTGATTTCGGAATAATTGCAACTAAAACCATGTTTACCCGGGCCGCAATGGAATCCGTGGCGAAAATATTTGAGAACGGTGCTGTCTGCTCTGTTCAGAACGGAATTGGTAGTGAGGAGATTGTTGCTGAATACGTTTCCAGGGTCATTCAGGGCACAATTTTTCCGGCCGGGCATATTACTGAGCCGGGAGTAGTAAACCACGATGCCGGTGGCAAAACCTGGATAGGACCTTTTGCGACCAACCCTGCAAGTATGCAGGAAGTGGAAGCACTGGCCGATGCGATTAACAGAAGTGGTATGGAGTGTCTGGCCATGGAAGATGCCCGAGGTGCGCAGTGGACTAAAGTGATATTTAACGCAGCATCAAATGCAGTGGCTGCATTGACACGTTTGCCTCATGGTGTTAATTGCGATCAGGAAGGTGTACGAAAGTTAATGTCAGTGATTATGGCAGAAGGTGTGGCTGTTTCCGAGGCACTTGGGATAACTCTGGATAGTGATCCGGAGAAATTGACTGATTTTGGTCGTGAGAAAGCTTATTACCATCCGCCAAGCATGTTACAGGACGTGATGGGTGAGAGAATAACTGAAGTCGATGTACTAAATGGTGGAATTGCCAAGTACGGTAAGGAACTCGGCATACCGACTCCAATGAACGAGGCGCTCACGGCGTTGATTAAAGGACTGGAGTTTTCCTGGAGCCTCGAGATTCCAGAGAAACATTAAAAAATTGAATATTATAATTGAGTGACTAAGAGGATTTGATATGACTGATTATGTAAACCAGTATCGCCCAAGCCAGGCCGAAATTGATCGACGCTATGCTAATACCCGGGCAGCAATGGAAGAGGCGGGTCTGGATGCCCTCGTCATCAGTGGTAGCGAGTACAGCGGCTTTGAAGGCGCTATCAGATACATGTGTGGATTTTTGATTCTGCATCGCTATGCCTACGTTGTTATTACTAACAATGCCGATCCTGTTTGTGTTTTTCCTCGTGAAGCAACATGGGTTGGAGATCATTCTGCTACATTCATCGAAAACCGTGAATTCCCCGGACACTGCGGTGAATGGATCGCCGATTATCTGAAAGAAAAAGGCTCACAAAAGGTAGGTATTTACGGGCTTGAGTACATTATCAATGTTCGTGATTATAAAGCGATAGCGGCTAAAGACTTTGATATTGTTGATTTTGAAATCCCCTTTGATTACTCACGGGCTCAAAAGAGTGATGAAGAGATCGCCTCGGTAAGACACTCGATGGAAATAAACAAGGAAGGTGTGCTTGAAGTTATCAAGAACTATCAGGCAGGAAAAACTGAAGCCGAATTAATGGGGCTTGCTGAAAATGTATTCGCCAAGAAAGGCTGTGCCCGCAACACGATGGATATGGTGCAAATGGGACCAAATGGTTCGCTGGAACCGCAGATGATTTTTCCTACTCAACGTCCGCTACAGGACACAGACGGCATGATGTATGGTCTTGAAATCTCCGGTGAAGGTGGTCATTGGGTGGAGTTTTCACGTCCTTTAATGCCGGCTGGAATGGATGACACTACGAAAGAAATGATGACTGCTTATCAGGAATTTCATGAACTGGCCAAAGAACATATGAAAGCCGGTAATAATGCTGAAGATGTTGCTGACAAGTGCATGAAACCCATCTTTGATCGAGGTTATCGTTCAGGCCATGTCTGCGGGCATTCTATTGGTATGACCATGATTGAGATGCCTCGAATCGGTGAAGGATTTGATTTTGTACTTCCGGAAAATATGATATGTTCAATGCATCCGCATTTTATGAATCAGGAACGTACGCATTCGCTATATTTTCAGGAAACCTATCGGGTTGGAAAAGATGCTGGTGAGCCATTATCGGGGGTTCCGATTAAAGCTTACGAGGGTGGTGAGTCTGCGTTTTAACCAAGGCTTATGACACTTGATTTTTCTTGTAACAAACCCGGCTTCAAGCCGGGTTTTGTTTTTTCAAAGGAGCCAATAATATGATTCGTCTGTTCTCGCTATGTTTCTATTTGCTTTTCCTCATTGCCTGTAGCAATGACAATGAGCCAGTTGTGAATGAGTCCCCACCCGTGCCATCAACTCAGGGTCACAAGGAAATATTTCTGGTTAGCGGAGTAACCGGACAACAGGGAGGTGCAGTCGCGAAGGCCTTGCTTAATGAAGGTTACAAAGTCCGCGGACTGAGTCGAAATCCGAAAAGTGACCGAGCGCTCAAAATGACTTCGCTGGGTGTAGAAATAGTAAAAGGGGATTTCAGTGATGCAAATTCTCTTGATGACGCATTAAAAGGTACTGAAGGCGTGTTTCTGATAACAAACTTTTGGGAGCATGGTTATGACGCTGAAGTCGAACAGGGCAAAAATATGGTGGATGCGGCTGTTCGCGCAAATATCAGTCATCTGGTATTTACTTCGGTTGCGAATGCAAATAGTGCCACCGGCATTCCTCACTTTGATAGTAAATATGAAATTGAAGAATATATTCGCTCGAAGAACATTGATTTCACTATTTTACGGCCGGTTTCTTTTATGGATAACTGGGCCTACTCCAGAGAGGAAATAGTTGCTGGCAAATTAACCAGTCCTTTTTCGATGGCAACCCGTCTTCAACAGATTGCGGTTCGGGACATTGGTCGGTTTGCCGCGTTAGCATTTCAAAGGCCAGATGAATGGAAAGGCAGAGCACTGGATATTGCAGGGGAAGAATATTCGGTGAAACAGCTTGTGAATATATTCAGCATCATGACAGGTAGTCCGGTTGAATATATACAAATACCCTGGGACGAATATGAACAGTCAGAAGGTGAGGAAATGACGGTGATGGACCGCTGGATTGAGGGAGTAGGTTACAGTGCTAATATCAATCTGGTTCGCTCTGAATTATCTGATATGTGGACTCTGGAAGATTATTTAAACGAATCAGGCTGGTAATTTGATGGGTTCAAGCAGATTAGTCAGGGTAAGGTTTAAGTAAAGCAATAGTAATTGCGGCAGAGTGACAATGCCCGCTAGTAACCACAGAGCACCAATGTAATTACCTGCGCGATCGTAGTAAAAACCCATCAGTGGGGCGCCGAATATGGCACCGACCTGAAAGGCGGCAAACATGATGCCGTAAATCTGGCCAAAAGCTTTTTTGCCAAAATATCTGCTGCAGATGTAGGCAATTTCACTGATTTCTGAGCCACTCGCCATTCCTACCAACAGGGCTGCCGCAAAAACCAGCATACTTGTTGTGCCACTTGCGAGTATTGATATACCGGCGACCATACCTAGTAAGAAGAAGGCGGTCACGTAAGGGGCGAAAAACCTGTCCATCAAATAGCCTGCGACAATTCGACCAATAATAATACCGGGGCCAATGCTGGCCATACAACGGGCGGCCAATTGAGGAGAAAGCCCGCGATCGACCAGCAGGGGATACAGGTGTGCGAGCACACCCGTTAGACCAATACCAACCAGCAAAAAGGAAAACAGAATTAGCCAGTAAGTTGACGTCTTCATCGCTTCCATGCCGGACAGACCGGTTAAGTCGGAGTCATTGTCAGGCTGATCTTTGGTAGCGGTATCACCATCAGCTGACAGGCCCATTTCTTGCGGAGACTCACGCATAAAAAATATCGCCATTGGCAGGGCCAATAGAAAAACTGTTGCGGCAAAAATAAAATAGCTCACACGCCAGCCAGCTACTTCGATTATCGATTGAGCGACTACCGGTATAAGCATGGCGCCAACACCAAAACCTGATAAAGAAAGGCCAAGTGCAAACCCTCGCCTGCGATTGAACCAGGCAATCAGTACACGCGAATAACTTTGAGGTAAAGTCCCGGCACCAAGAAAAGGAATAAGAAAATAGAGTAAGTATAAATGCCAGATGTTAGCGGTGAGTAATCCCATAGAAGCGATACAGATACTCATCAGGACAACTGAGGGGATCAGTATTTTTCGCACACCGTATTTATCAATGAGCAGGCCAAGTAGCGGAGAGGCGATAACGACGGCGAAGTTTGTCATTGACAGGGCGAAAGATAATTCACCACGATTCCAGCCAAACTCTTCCTGTAGAGGCCCGACAAAAACCCCGAATGCAAAGACGGTAAAAATACCGTAGCACAGAGCCATACCGACGAAGCCGGTAGCGACATTCCACCAGCCGTAGAAAATTTTTCCAGAAGTATTTGTCATATCACTGGCTATTTCTTCAATGGGTGAATAGAGAAATCAATGAGGGCGCCTGTCATTGCGATATCGCAAAAACCAGTTAAACAAATCTTCTCCTTCATACACCCGTTTCCATGCATCATGATCCATGTCTTCGTGTACCGTAAATCGTAAGGCCGGGTGACCTGCGTTCTGCAAAGCATTTGCCATTTCATATAGCCAGTGAGGTTTTACCGTGGTGTCTTTTGCACCCCCGAATATCCAGATTGGAAGTGCCGCATCAGCCAGCTTCTGCGCATCTTGAAGTTTTCCAGTTCCTACGACAGGTGCTATTGCGGCCCAGCGATCGGGATATTGTGACGCAATGTCAAAAGTACCAAAGCCACCGTAACTGATGCCTGTCAAATAGACTCGTCCGGGATCAGCGTGGTAATTTTGCAAGACCTTGTCGAGCATGAGAATGATTTCTTCATGTATGTTGATCCAGCCTTTGAAATTCGGGTAGTCCTTGAAACGTGAATGAGGACCATCCGGAAATTCTTCTGCGTTGAAACGTCTGATGGGGAGGTCAGATTTGAAACCGTAATTTCTCTCAGGCACGCCGGACTCAAGACGCCTGGGAAGTGGATCCTGAGAGTGGTCTTCTTCGACACCGGGGATTCCAAACTTAAGTGGCAACTGGGGGCTAATAATAATGAAAGGTAAGGGGCGACGCTGTATCCAGGCTTCCATCAAAGGACCATGAGTCAGTACATAGTCAAGATCGCTGCTGCCATTGCCTCTTTGACCGTGACCATGCAGGAAAAACATCACAGGCCATTTTTTGTTATTTGCCTGATTGTAGCCTTTGGGCAGATAGACGAAGTACTGCCTTTGTTTCTGAGTTGAGGCAGAGAAATAGTCTGATTTTAAGAGTTGATCATCGTTTTTTTCACCGGCAATTGATGAAATCGGGCCGATAAAAAAACAAAATAATAAACTGACTGTTAATGAAAGATGTTTGTTACGGTTCTCAACACAGATCATAGTTGAACTTCGTTGGCCAACAAAACAGATGGTTCCGGTGTATCTTCCAGTCCCCAGCCACCCATAAGGTAATGGTGAACAATACGAATTGCGGTCTGACCAACATGGTCTTCGAAGCCGTCCAGATCACCGAAGCGCTCTGCTAGTTTGTTCATCACATACCCTTTCATTGGTTCAAAGGCCCAGATAGGCACAAACTCTGCGAAGGCGTTCTGAGCTTCCAGTTGCACAGCTTCAAAGTAATCACAGCCTCGGGAGAATCCAGCTCGGTCGGTAATTTCGTATCTGCCCGGAACGAATGTTTGCCATTCCAGTTCGAGGAAACCGCGCATAAATTTCACAAAATTACAGATATGATAATCTGGGACAAATCCGTATTTGGCGTTGGCAAGTATCGTGTCAGAAGAAAACAGAACGCCGGCATCGGCAAACCATGCGCTCATATTTCCTGAGCCGTGAGTAGGGCCCGGGTTGAGCAGGGTAAATTCCAGCCCGTCAATTGACATCTCATTTTTCGCGCCGCTGAGTATCTTTGTTGGCATGGACTGGCCTTCGGCCTGACGCAGTTTGATAACTTTTGCACACATCTCATCAGCAATGATTTCTGCATCGGCGCTGAGGTCTGCAGCGAAGCCACTGTGATCGAGATGATCGTGAGAGTAAATAACGGTCTTTATTTCTTTTTCAGGAATGCATTCGGCGACTTTCTTTTTATAGGCACGTGCTCGACCCGGGGTACCGAAGGTATCGAAAGCGATAATACTATTTGCCGCCTCTAAAAATATTGTTCGACAGCTGCCATCGCTGATTGTCCAGATGTAGTCTGCGAGCCTTTCGGCCTGCATTTCAGGTTCAAGGGCAAGAAAGTTCTGCGCTGCTTCGCGAGTAAATTTTCCTTTATTCTCGTTCATAATCGTATGCTTCCTATAATGGTGAGAGGTCAGGTGTCATATTGCCTTCGATACCCCATCCGCCGGAAAGGTAGCCTTGCATATAACGGGATAGATTTATGGCCGCGTACTCATAATAGCGGAACATTTCTCTGTCTGTTGGCCCGAGTTTTTCCTCGGTGTACTGGTTCAGTCCTTTCCAGTCGTGCGGGTCAACACCATCAATGACTGCCTGTTGAGCAAATTCGATCTGGTGTTCCCAGTAATTGAGAATTTCGATGAACTGTTTTCTATCGATGATCCAGAAATGGCCAGGTACGAAAATTTCCCAATCCAGACTTAGAAAGCGACGCATGACCTCAACATAATGCGCCATGTGCCAGTCCATCAAATAACAGTAACCGACGCCGGCCGCGACTGTATCGACCATAAAAAGAACCTTGCTCTGTGGAAAAAAAGCGGCAATATTTCCATCTCCGTGGGTCGGGCCCGGATAGATCAATTCAAAATCACAACCGTCTATAGAATAAGCTTTGCGTTCGCCCTCAAAGATCTCAGTCGCCGGTAATTGTCCGTCCGATTTCCGGGCAACGATAACCTGATTGGCGTAGTCGTGCGCTATGATATCTGCCTCAGGGGCAAGATCGGCCGCGTAGCCGGTGTGATCAAGATGCTCGTGAGAATAAACAATGGTATGAATGGGTTTCTTTGGGAAAACCCGACCAACCGCGCCAGCATAAGCGCGAGCAGTACCCGGAGTAGTCAGGGTATCGAAGGCTATGGTGCCTTTTTTCCCTTCCAGAAAAATGGATCGATAAATTCCTTCGCTCACGGACCAGATATTATCTACTACCGGTGTATAGCATATATCACGCCATACTCCCTGAATCGGAATATTGGGACCTATGGTAAAAATACCGCAGTGTTCGTGATTATGATTGGCACCGTTCTCTTCAGACATAGAAAGTATCCTTTAAACTTCTTGTTAAACAGCCGTTTATAAAACCATGATGTTGTCGCATTTCAGCGAAAGCGTCAAACCGAAAATATAATCGTAGTATCGCTGCGCTGAGGAACATAAATCAATGCTCTAAAAGACATGTTATTTTATTATCAGGTAGTAGATAATAAAGCTCATTAGATTAAGTAGTTGGGAGACTTCTATGACGCAGAAGGGTAATAGAGGATCCGTTAGTCCAGATGAAAAATCAGGCGATGAAAACGGAATCTTTGAAATAGATAATGTCATCATTCGATTTGCCGGAGATTCGGGAGATGGTATTCAGATAACCGGCGCAATTTTCAGTCATGATTCAGCTGTTGTGGGCCATGACATCAGCACCTTACCAGATTTTCCAGCTGAAATTCGTGCGCCGGCAGGCACACTGGCTGGAGTCAGCAGTTTTCAGTTAAATTTTTCTTCCTATGATGTGCATACACCCGGTGACCGGCCTGATGTGCTGGTAGCTTTGAATCCGGCAGCTCTGAAAGTACATCTGAAAGATCTCAAGCACAGTGGGACACTAATCCTGAATCATGATGCATTCGACGCTACCGGTCTGAAAAAAGCAGGATATGAACTGGATCCCCGTAATGATGGGAGTCTCACTGGCTATCAAGTGTACGATTTTCCTATTACGAACCTGACTGTGGCGGCGGTCGAATCATCCTGGCTGAGTAAAAAGCAGGCCGAATTAAGTAAAAACATGTTCACTCTGGGGATTATTTCCTGGTTATATGATCGCTCGCTTGACGCACTGGTAGAGCGCATAGAGCAGTTGTTTTCTAAAAAGAAACCGGAACTGGCCGAAGCAAACAAACTGGCCCTGCAGGCCGGTTTTAATTTTGCCGATACAGTGGAAGTTTTCACGGGACGATATCGGGTCAGTAAAGCGGATTTACCGCCGGGAGATTACAAGCGTATTACCGGTAATGAAGCAACTGCTCTAGGTTTCCTCGCAGCCTCAGAATTGAGCGGCAGAGATCTTTTTTATGCTTCCTATCCGATCACACCGGCAAGTGACATCCTTCATGAGTTGTCAAAATTAAGACATTTTGGTGTTCGTACTTTTCAGGCAGAAGATGAAATTGCTGCCATGGGAATGGCCCTCGGAGCAGCCTGGGGCGGTGCGCTCGGGTTGACAGGAACCAGCGGTCCCGGAGTCGCCCTGAAGTCAGAGTTTATTGGTTTAGCGGTGATGACAGAACTACCCGTCGTAATCGCCAGTATCCAGCGTGGAGGCCCGTCAACAGGATTACCTACGAAAACTGAACAGGCTGACCTTTTACAAGCCATGTTTGGTCGCAACGGTGAATGTCCGGTCCCGATTGTTGCACCTTCAACTCCGGGAGAATGCTTTGAGATGGCGATTGAGGCCTTTCGTATTGCTATAAAATACATGACGCCGGTGTTTTTTCTTTCAGATGGCTATCTGGCAAATGGCTCTGAACCCTGGCGAATCCCGGATCAGGATGAATTACCGGATTACGAACACAATGTCTGTAGCGTGCCTGAGGATTACGCACCTTACCAAAGAGATGCAGAAACACTCGCCAGAAGGTGGGTAGTGCCGGGTATGCCCGGGCTTGAACATAGAATCGGCGGGCTAGAAAAAGAAGATGTCACTGGCAATGTCAGTTACGACTCAGAAAACCACGAACGTATGGTTGGAATTAGACAGGCAAAGGTTGCCGGTATCGCAAAGGATATCCCCGATCTTGTCGTTCATGGACCGCAAAAAGGCGACCTGCTTGTTTTGGGCTGGGGCAGCACGCGGGGCGCTTGTCGTCATGCAATCGAAAATGCTCAGGCCAAAGGCTATTCCGTTGCGGGTGCGCAATTACGCTATCTCAACCCATTCCCTAAAAATCTTGGGCAGGTCCTGAGTAACTTTAAATATGTTCTTGTTCCGGAACTTAACCTTGGACAACTACGTTTGCTATTAAGAGCAGAATATCTGGTTGATATAATCGGTTTGAATAAAGTACAGGGACAACCCTTACTCACTTCCGAAGTAGAAGAGAAAATATATCAGATTCTCGATCAGAATTACCCCAGAGCGGCACAGGCCTAATTCAGCTAGAAATTTTATGATGGAGTAAAAAAATGAGTGTTAAAGCCGAATCAGTAAATACCAGTAAATCGAAAGCAAGCAGTTCATACACGAAGAAAGATTTTACTTCCGATCAGAATATTCGCTGGTGTCCTGGTTGTGGTGATTATTCAATACTGGCGCAAATGCAGCGAGTCATGCCCGAAATTTGCGAAGAAATGGATATACCAAAAGAGAATATTGTTTTTGTTTCCGGTATCGGTTGTTCAAGTCGATTTCCTTACTATATGAATAATTATGGGTTTCATACAATCCATGGTCGGGCACCGACAATCGCAACAGGACTTCGTGTATCGCGACCCGATCTACAGGTCTGGATTGTCACCGGAGATGGCGATGGTCTGAGTATTGGTGGCAACCATCTTATGCACTGTTTGCGGCGGAATATTGATGTGAAAATTCTGCTTTTCAATAATCGCATCTATGGTCTTACCAAAGGGCAATATTCACCTACCTCGGAAATGGGTAAGAAAACGAAATCCAGTCCCTTTGGCACGATAGAGAAACCGATTAATCCACTGTCTATTGCCATCGCGTCAAAGGCGAGTTTTATTGCACGAGCGGTGGATACAGATGCCACTAATCTTCGCGATATTCTGTTGAAAACGGCGCGGCACCGAGGCTCGGCATTTGTAGAAATTCTGCAGAATTGCAATGTCTTCAATGATAAAGCTTTCAGTTCATTTACTGATAAAACGGTCAAAGAGGACAGATTGATTTATTTAAAGGATAAAGAACCAATTACCTTTGGTAAAAATCAGGAAAAAGCATTAGCTATGGTTACGGGTGAATCAGGACTGAAAGAAGTAGGTATAGTAAACACGAATGAAGCTGATGTGGCAGATATTCTTGTTCACGATGAGTCTTCTCCCGGCACAGCTCTGGCATTTCTACTGGCACAACTTGATGAAGCTGAATACCCGGTTCCCCTGGGAGTATTCCGGAATATTTCAAAACCTCTTTATGGAGAGCTTCTTGATGAGCAAATTACCGAAGTAACAAACCAGAAGGGTAAGGGAGAATTTTTCGAACACCTACGTTCAGGCGACATCTGGACGGTTTAGTTCATATACTCGCTGAGAGCAGTCAGTACGGCTTCATTTTCAGAGTCGAGCCCGACTGTAATTCTTAACACCTCAGCGCCGCCGCCAACTGGACGAGGTATGATGCCTCTGGATTCCAGATGACTCGCCGCGTCCTGCGCAGACTTGCCCGTACAATTTTCGAAATTTAACAGGTAGAAGTTTGATGCACTCGGTATAACATCAAGGCCAAGGCTTTTTAAATCTTCTTCAATTCGTAACAGCCAGCGAGCCGTGTGCTCCCGGATTTTTTCAATATAAGCCTGATCTTTCACTGCGGCGATGGCGGCTGCCATAGAAGGCTGGTTTGCATTAAAGGGCGAACGAATTCGCTGTAAAATATTAATGATATTATCCGGGCAATAGGCCCAGCCTATTCGCAGTGCCGAGAGTCCGTAAATTTTTGAAAATGTGCGAGTGACAACAACATTTTCGAAATCATCGACAAGACTGGTGCCACTGTCATAGTCTTCGTGCGTCACGTATTCAGCATAGGCGCCATCCAGAACCAGCAGGACATGGCTGGGTAAACCGGCCTGGATTTCCCTGATTTCAGATTTGCTTAAGTAAGTACCTGTAGGGTTGTTCGGATTAGCCAGAGTGACCATTC
This sequence comes from Gammaproteobacteria bacterium, assembly GCA_012103475.1. Taxonomy (GTDB): domain Bacteria; phylum Pseudomonadota; class Gammaproteobacteria; order Eutrophobiales; family Eutrophobiaceae; genus WLWS01. The sequence goes on from WLWS01000002.1 coordinate 333,720, forward strand.
GAGTTCGATCAGTGACCTTACTTAACAGATCGTCGACCCTTGTTTTAAACGAATCTTCTTCTGCTAGTACAAGCTTGGCGCCCTGAATTTTGGCGTAAAGAGCACACATAACGAAGTGATTCGTGCTGAGTATGATTTCGTCGCCGCTTGAGAGATAACTGCGATAGATAAGATCAAGAATTTCATCGCTACCATTGCCACATATAATTTTGTTTTCATCGAGTTGATAAACTTCGGCTATTGCCTGTCTGAGAGCAAACTGGGAACCATCCGGGTAGCGATGCAGAGTCGAAGCACATGACTGGTAAGCATCTATAGCAGCAGGACTGGGTCCAAAGGACGACTCGTTGCTGGATAATTTGATGATTTCTTCTTTGCCGGGCAGGCTGCTTTTTCCCTGAACGTAAGGTGCAATATCGAGGATTTCCTTACGGGCCTGAGGATGTGGTTTCAAATTCTCTGGTTTGGCGGACATGAATTGTTACTCTGCTGGTTAAATCTAAAAAGAAGTTTAATCTTAAACTAATCCACTGTAAGATCAAATCAATTCAATGAGATGCCAGAGAATTTACCTTTAGCAGTAAAAGGCATCCTGCAGATATTTAGCGTCAAAGGGGTGAAAAATATGGCACTGATTGCTGACGATAATGTACTTGCTCTGGGGGCCGTAATATTCGCAATTGCGTGGCTTGGATTCTGGATTGACACAAAAGAAATCGGTAAAAAGATTTCCGGCGTGGTCTGGGTCTTGACTGCCGGTATGGCACTTTCCAATTTTCATCTGATCCCCTTCAAAAGCCCGGTGTATGATTTCGTTGGGGGTACGCTGATCCCTTTAGCAATACCAATGCTTTTATTCAAAGCTGATTTGCGCAAAATATTTTCCGAAAGCGGCAAGGTGATGCTGGTATTCCTTGTAGCCAGTACTGCAACAATTATTGGTGCAATACTTGGTTTTTATTTAATGGATCTTGGCGAAATCGGCCCCAAAGTAGCGGGTGTTTATACCGGAGGCTATATCGGTGGGGCTGTTAATTCCCTCGCAGTCTCACAGGCGGTCGAAATGACGACTGAAGAATTCAGTGTTGCTATCGCAGGAAGCTCTCAGGTAAGTAACCTGGCCTTATTGATGCTCATTGCCATCCCTTCTATCCCGATGATAGTTCGTTTTATTCCCTCCGCTGTAATTGATAACATCGCCACGGGCGGTGGCAGGCACGAAGCTGAGGCTGCTTATGAGCCTTTTCATCTGACCCATGTCAGCGCGGCTATTGCGGTTAGTTTTGCAATATGCGCTATTTCACAATATCTAGGTGAAATTCTCGGCATGCAACAGTACAACATATTGATAATTACTGTTTTGACACTGATTATTGCCAATCTGTTCCCAAAAGCTTTTGCTAATTTAAAAGGCGATTTTATAATTGGCATGTTGCTGATGTATCTTTTTTTCGCGGTAGTTGGTGCTGGTACAAATGCGACTATATTTCTATCAGAAGCGCTTTATTTGTTTTTTTACGGGATGATTATCATAGTTACCCATCTGACTATAGTTTTACTGTTTGCAAAAATATTCAAAGTTGATCTTGCAGATGCGATTGTCGCCTCGGGAGCAGCGTTGGTCGGCCCGGCAGTGACCGCGGCGATAGCAATATCACGCGGCTGGCGGGATTTAATTACACCAGGGATTATGTGTGGCATATTTGGATATGCCATTGCGACTTTTATAGGAGTGGCAGTGACAAAAATCTTGTCTTGATACTTATGGATAATTTGGTTTATCGGAATTCCTAAATGACTGATCGTCTTAAAATTGTTGAACAAAAACTTGAACACATTCCCAGTGATAAGGAAGGACTGCGTCTGTGGCTCAGGATCGTGTCCTGTACACAAATGGTTGAGCAGGAGATACGCGCAATGTTGCGTGATAAATTTGACACTACACTACCCCGGTTTGAATTACTTTCAGCCCTGGACAGGGTCCCCGATGGTCTGAGTATGGGGGAATTGTCAAGCTGGTTAATGGTGACTAAAGGCAATGTGACGGGCATAGCAGAAAGACTTTCAGAAGATGGTTTTATTAAAAGAAACCCAACGCCAACTGATCGCCGCTCTTTTTGTGTGACTTTAACGCCGAAAGGTAAAAAGCTCTATGCACAAATGGAAGAGGAGTATGAGCAATTACTGAACAAACTCTTTTCCGATGTTTCGCTGGATGACAGTGATACTTTTACTGGAGTACTCTCCAAAGTTAAGGAAGTAGTCGAAGATATACGAGAGCAAGACGTTTGAAACATTGAAGCTGGATTATTTATGCTGAATAAAACCCTACTAATCTTCCTGCTCTTGCTCCAGTCAGATCTGGCTGTCAGCGAGACTCTGGCAGTGTCGAAAAATAAAAGTGATGCAATTGTTCTGACATTTCTTGGTACAGGGGCTCCCCGGCCATCCTTTGAACGTTACGGCCCCTCAATTCTGGTAGAAGCCGGCGAAAATAAAATACTGGTTGATGCAGGTTCGGGAATGAGGGAACGTATTTTTGAGGTTGGCGGGTTTCCCTTGTTGACCAGCATTGATACATTTCTTATTACTCATTTGCATTTTGATCATACGATCAGTATTCCAGGTTTGTGGCTGAGTGGTTGGCTATACGGTCGACGTATACCTATGAATGTATACGGGCCTTCCGGAACCGAGAAAATGATGGAACATATGCGTAAGGCATATCAATGGGATATTGATTACAGGGGCATCGTAGGTGTTCCTCTGCAAGGATCTAAGCTGACTGCACAGGATTTGAACGCAGGAGAAATTATCAAAGTTGGTAGCCTGAAAATCACCGCCTTTGCAGTTGAACATATGCCAGTTAATATACAAAGTGGCAAATCGCTGGGATTACGCGGGGACACTTTGGGTTTTCGTATAGACTATAAAAACCGTTCAGTCGTATTTTCCGGTGATACCCGTTCGACAGACAAGAGCAAGTTAATTGAGTTCGGTAAAGACGTTGACGTGTTAATCCACGAGGTTCAGGTACCTTCACCCGGGAATAGCAAAGAGGCAAAACTTGCCAATGTCAGTCTTTCCGTGCATTCAACACCTGAGCAGACAGCTTATATACTTTCCAGAACAAAGCCGCGACTGGCTGTGTATTCTCATATCATTCCACCGGGAACTACTGAAAGACAATTGATTGAGGCAACCCGGCCTTTTTACGAAGGGCCGCTTACGGTTGCTCACGATTTCATGAAAATAACAATTAGTGACGAAATAGATATTGAAACTGTGGAGCGAATTGGCAAACAGAGTTTTGAAGATTCTAATGTGCTTGATGATTAAAACTATTCAAAAGTTTTTGAGAAAATAATAGTCATGACAAATGAGAAGACAGTTGAGTATTACGGGGGAATAGCAGGGGCACTATTGCCTCCCTTTATTTTTATCAGTGGGGTTATTACTCTGTCTGTACTCGGGGCGCCAGATGAAAGAGGTTTCTGGCCAATTTTGATTTTGGCGCTAAGCGTAGGCTTAGTGCTGGCAAAGAACAAAGAAGCATTCAGCGATTCTCTGCTGGAAGGAATGTCACAGCCCGTGGTGATGATAATGATCACCGCATGGATGCTGGCATCGACTATTGGCGTTCTGATGGGGATATCCGGTTTTGTCGAAGCGCTCACCTGGCTGGCGAATCAACTCAATCTCGGACATACAGTCTTTGTTATTGTTGCGTTTTTTGTTTGTGTGTTAGTGTCAGTTTCTACGGGTTCGAGTTTCGGTACTATTTTGATATGTGGACCCTTGTTGTTTCCAGTTGGTGGTTTGCTAGGTGTTCATCTGCCGACAATGGCCGGGGCTATTATAGGTGGAGCCACATTTGGTGATTGCATTGCGCCTGTCTCGGATACAACTATTGCCAGTGCGCTAAGTCAGGATGCGGATATCGGGGGAACTGTAAAAACCAGATTAAAATATGTGATTCCGGCGGCTATTATTGCCTTGATCATGTATGCAACAAGTACAATCACCCGTTCAGGTGAGTTGTTGCAATTGCCTCCACAGGTCGAGGCCAGACCATTGGCCTTAGTAATGATTATTGTGCCTATGGTTATTATTTATTTGCTGCTCAAGAAAAAACATCTGTTTCACGGGCTATTTGCCGGTCTGATTACGGGTGTAATAACAGCGCTCGTCTTCGGGCTGTTGCCTCCGGGGAAACTGCTTTCACTGGATTTGGAACATTACCGTGCAACCAGTTTTGTAATTGATGGTATTAATCGTGCGGTTGGCATAAGTTTTTTTACCATTCTCCTTATGGGGCTGGTTTCATCGGTTAAGGCCAGTGGTTTATTGCAGAAGCTGGCAGACTTCTCATCTCAAAAAATTGAAACTGCAAAACAGGCTGAAACCTGGATTGCCGGATCAGTTTCTGCAACGGTTTTAGTTACTGCGCATTCCGTAGTAGCAATATTGACTGCAAGTGAATTTGTGCGTCAGGCGGGCGAGCAAATGGCAATAAATAAATACCGACGAGCAAACCTGATGGGTCTGGTGGTTTGTACATTTCCTTTCATACTGCCATATTTCATTCCGGTGATACTCATGGCCAATGCCACACAATCTGGCGCGGAATTTAATATTCCAGCGATAAGTCCTCTGGACGTCGGTTTGCATAACTTTTTCAGTTGGGCTTTGATGGTTGTAACATTATTTGCAATTGCAAGCGGTTACGGTCGAAATAGTGCGCCAACTGAGAATCAGAGTGCGTAAGCTTTTTCCAAGGATTCACCCGCGTCGATTTTCTCCCTCATTTCCATTTCATGCTTTGTTCTGGCCTGAAGACTCTTGTCGAGTTCGTGAATCAAGGCCTTCGGAATTACAATAATGCCATCCTTGTCTGCGGCAAGAAGATCACCCGGGTTAACTTCCACACCAGCGCAAACCACAGGAACATTAGCAGCTACCGGCCGAATAATGTTTCCAGGTCCGTAAGGTACGGCACCTTTAGCAAAAACAGGAAAACCCATTTCCTGTATTGATTGAATATCCCGGCAACCGCTATCGGTTATGGCTCCGACGAGACCATTGCGTAAGCAAGCCCGGGCAATGACGTCACCGAACATGCTTAGTATTTCATCGGTACCACTGGCGATAACCCAGAATGACCCCGGTAATGCATTATCAAGTGGTCTGAAAACAAAACGGCGTATGTCAGCAGATCTTCCTTTTTCGTGTGCCAATTCCCACTTGCACGTGACTGCCGGGCCGATGACGGTTTTACCGGTATAGACCAGTGCTTGAATGTCGGTATTCATCACAAGTTTTTTTGGATCCTGACCAATTTTCCGTAACGCATCTGTTATGAAGCTAACGCTGGCATTAACCGTTTTCGAAAAAGGGGAAGAGGTCGCAGGTGCAGAATTGGCAAGAGTGGTCATGCCGGACAGGGCCGCAAGGGTACCACTGGCACCAATAAATGATCTGCGAGATAAGGCCGATGTGTGATTTTTCATCGTTTGTTCTCCGTGATGGCAATGACTTGAAAACAGGGATAATCACTTTATCTATTTTTTAATACTAATTTTTTATTTAGATTAGGGTAGCTACCCTACGAGCATTTGGACAAGTGACGCTTATGCCTGCTATTTTCATTCAAATTGATAACAGTTCCACAGGAGTTGTCTATGAATTTCTCCCGCCGTGACTTCCTGCAAAAATCAACTGCTGTTGCGACAGGCGTGCCGCTTTTAATGTCGATGGACATTGACTATTGCGAAGCGGCTACTGCTACACCACCAGATTTAAGTATGGGTTTTCCGGAAAATGCGATTCGTTTGAACTGGAATGAAAATACACTTGGCCCTTCGCCGCTGGCAATAAAAGGTGCGATTGCTGGATTGAAAGAAGGCTATCGCTATGCTCTTGGAAGTTTGTTAGCACCATTGCTGGCTGACTACCATAGTCTTGATAAGGACTGGGTTTTGATGGGTACAGGTTCTACTGAATTACAAAGACTGGCGCCGGCAACGCATTTGAATGAAGGTGGCAACGTTGTATCGTCATTGGAAACATGGGCAGGTGGCCTTAGAGTGGCCGAACATATGGGTGTTGATGTCAGACGAATTGATTTGATAGAAGAAAAAGGTTTCGCCTACGACATAGAAGGTTTGTTAAACGCAGTTGATGACAAGACACAAATGTTCATTATGGTTTCACCCAATAACCCGACAGGAACCAGTTTGTCTTATCAAGAGTTAAAACGCATAGCTGATTCTTTACCAGACAAAGTACTGTTCGTCATAGATGAAGCTTACGCAGACTATCTGCCGGACAACTGGGGCACAGGTATTGATTTGCTCAAAGCAGGTTATAAAAATGTTCTGGTGACACGCACCTTTTCCAAAGCTCATGGTATGGCGGGTCTTCGTAGTGGCTATGGTCTCGGACATCCGGACATCCTGAAGCGAATCACCCAGTTCGGCTGTGGACCTGCAAGTACAAGTATCGTGGCTTTCGGTGCGATTCAAGGAGCTTTAAATGATATTGGGCATGCCCGGCAGACTCGAAGTTACGTTGAGAGAACTCGTAAGTTTTATCAGCAGAAATGTGAAACTTTGAATCTGCATTCTGTATCAGGACCATCGCCTTTCATGATGATCAAGACAGGCAATCGCACATCTGAAATTCAACAAGCTCTTAAAAACAAAAAAATACTAGTTGGTAATGGGAAGTCCTGGAACGTTCCGGATTATTTGCGAGTCTCATACGGCAGAGAAAAAGAGAACGAAGTGTTTTTCCGAACTCTTGCTACACTTTTGTGAAAATATTTCCAGTGTTATTTCAGCAAAGGTTCTTCATCAATTTTTATAAGCAGATAAAGATAGGGCTCATCGGGGTCAATGACAAGCAGATGTGGCGTGGCTGGAGGCACATGAATGATATCACCGGCGCTGAGTTGATATATATCTGCGCCGTGGATCGCATCTCCTCGTTGTTGTTTTCTGGGATGTTTAACCGGGTTAATCAATTCACCACCCATTTGCAAAGTCGCTTTGCCGCGAATACTGATCTGAAAATCAGATTCAGTTTCATGTAATTCGGGTGAGCTCGTTTTACCTCGTAATACCAGATACATTGAATGCCCCTGATAATTACCTATCACTTCATAGACCAGTCGCTTGTCACCAAGCTTCTTGTAAAGCCGTTCGGATGCCGCGTCAATGGTCTCTGATTTCCAAAACACAAAACCATCAACTTCACTGGTAATCGGTTTGGCAGCGAGGCATGCAGTGATTGAAAAACAGAGCAAAATAATAGTGAAGATTAGTTTCATCGTCGGACACCTGAAAAATTGAAAACCTTGACTACGCTAGCAGACTGAGTGGGAGAGGTGAATATAAAAAAGAACGAGACATCGCAAAGCATAGGGTACAGACCCTAATCTCTGTGATGAATATGATCCAGGAGAATGGGGTGGTATGAAGGTGAAATTTATTCTCAATAATAAGGTGCAACAATATAACGGCGATGAAGAAATGCCCTTGCTCTGGTATTTGCGTGACTACGCAAAATTGCGTGGAACCAAATATGGCTGTGGAATTGGCGCCTGTGGCGCCTGTACTGTGCATATTGATAAACGAGCAGTGCGTTCATGCACACTGAAGATGAAGCAACTTGAAGGTAGAGCTGTAAGAACAATCGAAGATCTCGCCACTAATAATATTTTGCATATCGTACAACGGGCCTGGATTGATGAGGATGTCGCACAGTGTGGTTATTGTCAGGCGGGTCAAATCATGTCTGTTGTTGCTATGCTGGAATCAAACCCGAGACCCGGGCAAAGGGAGTTCAGCGGTTTAACAAACATTTGTAGATGCGGAACTTATCCACGCATGCGAAAAGCGATCGAGCGTGCCGTACGACAAATTAATCTGACATCCGGGCTTTGAAGATGGACGGTAGCCGGCGTAACTTTTTAAAGCTATCCACTACCGGTCTGGGTGGTATGCTGATCAGTCTGAATTATCCGGGCCTGGCCGCTGATGCTAATGATGTGATGACAACCCGGATAAACCCGTTTATTCGTATCGAACCAGATGGTCAGATAGTTATAGGTGCGCGTGCCTGCGAAATGGGACAGGGAGTCAAGACAGCACTGCCAATGTTAATTGCGGAAGAACTGGACGTACCCTGGTCAATGGTGAGGGTAGAACAACTTGATTATGGCCTGACTAGAGCAGACGTGAATGGAGAATTGACGAATGTTTACGGTAATCAAAATACAGACGCGAGTGCCACAGTAAGACGATCCTGGAATGAATTACGTCAAATAGGGGCACGGGCACGCTACCTGCTAGTCAAAGCAGCGTCGGTTAAATGGCATATCGAACTGGACAAGTTAAACACCCGCCAGGCTATGGTTGTGCATCCTGATGGAAACACACTTAGCTATTCTGAATTGAGTAAAGTCGCCACGAATCTGTCATTGCCGGAATACGATATACCACTTAAAAAATCTGAAGAATTTTCCATCATCGGGAAATCAACCCAGACAGCAGATGCGAGTGAAATCGTTGTGGGAGCGACAGTCTATGGTATCGATGCAGAAATACCCGGCTCTCTTGTCGCCGTAGTCGCACGTTGCCCGTTTTTTGATGGTAGTGTCAGCACATACGATGCCAGCCATACCCTGAAATTGTCAGGAGTACATTCTGTTGTCGAGATAAGCGGCGCTGACAAAAACGATATTTCACTTCCCGGAGGAAAAAAACATAATGATGGAATCGGCAGTAACCTCGCGGCAGGGATAGCGGTCCTTGCTGATGATACCTGGGCGGCGTTGAAAGGACGACAAAAGTTGAAGGTCGATTGGTTGCCTGGACCCTGGAGAAACGATTCCACTGAAGCTTTGATGAAAAGAGCTGGCAGAGCACTTGATGAAGCCGCACAAATAAGCCCGCGAGTTGAGGGTAATATCAGTCAGGCAAGCAAACAGGCAGGGAAATTGATTGGATCACGCTATTTCATGCCTTTTCTGGCGCATTGCGCAATGGAACCTCTTCATGCCAGCCTTGAAATCGGCAGCGATCACGCTCTGTTAATTGCTTCTATTCAGGTTCCTGATAATGCGTCCAATGTTATTCACATGATGACAGGAATTCCACGCGAGAAAATTGAGATAAGACTGCCCCGGCTAGGTGGCGGGTTTGGAAGACGGATTAGCGCAGATTATATTGCTGAAGCGGTGAAAATTGCGCGTCAGGTGGACAGACCTATTAAATTAATCTGGACACGTGAAGACGATATTCAAAATGATCTGTATCGACCGGCGGGCATGCATGGTCTGAGTGCTGCTATTGATAAACATAATAATTTAAGTTGCTGGAGCCATCAGGTTGCGGCGACTTATCGTTTGTTTCGTGAGCCGGGTTTGCAGGGAATCGGAGTTAACGAATGGGTTAGTTGTCATGATCCGGATGCTTTCCCTGCAGGATGTGTTGAGAATTTTGAAGCTTCTTTTACCGCTCTTGAGTTTGGTTTGCGTCGTGGTTGGTGGAGAGGTCCTCTACCCACCTTTGTCGCGTTTCCTATACAGAGTTTTATAGACGAAGTCGCCCACGCTGCCGGCAAGGATCCGCTACAGTTCAGGCTTGAACTTCTCGGCAAGGCTCGTCAGATGCCTTATCGTGATATGAATTTCGAAGATAACCGAAACCCGACGGTAATCGATACAGGTCGTCTGGCTGTAGTCCTGAGGAAAGTAACGACAGAAATTAAGTATGGACGAAAGCTCAAAGCCGGGCATGGTATTGGAATGGCGATGCATTTTGTTTATGGGGCCTACGTTGCCCATGCTATGGAAGTTTCTGTAATTGAGAGTCAATTAAAAATTCATCGTTGTGTGTGTGCTGTTGACCTTGGTCAGGTGCTTAACCCTTCAGGCGTAGAAGCACAAATTAGCGGGGCGACTATAGATGGCATATCAACTGCGCTCGGACTCGAAATTACTGTGGAAGAGGGAAGAGTGAAACAAAGTAATTTTACAGATTACCCGGTGTTACGACTGAGTGATGCACCCGATGTAGAAGTTCATATCATGAAGAGTACTTATGCAGCTGCTGGGGCAGGGGAAATGGGCATCCCTACTGCTGCACCGGCGCTTACCAATGCTATATTCGCGGCTTGTGGCCAGAGAATCTACCGATTACCAATTGCAAATCAGCTTACAAGCAAATCCTGAATTGGCTCAATTTCTCAAATGAGCTTTTTTATTGCCCTGAAAAAAGCCTGGTTTTCTTGCTCATACCCATAAGAGATACGAATGTGGTTTGGCAATGCCCATTCCTTACCGTCTCTGACATAAATTTTTTGTTTTCTGAGCTCAGCACTTATCTCGCTGGTTCGGTCTCCGAACTCAGCCATTATGAAAATAGGCGGGCCGGAGAGGGTGGTAATGCCAAGTCTGGAGAATTGTGTCTGATAGAATTTTCTTGTATCGCTGACGAATTTTCTCGAACGCTGTAAATGGGCGTCGTCAGCGAGGGAGGCAATTGCGGCCCCGAAACCTGCCATGTTCGTGCTGGTTGGGCCGCATCCGAAATTCGATATTTTCTTCATGATGTCAGGGTGACCGATGCCATAACCACAACGTAAGCCGGCAAGCGCATAAGCTTTTGAAAAGGTGCGTGTGACGAGAACATTGTTATAACCTTCTTTTACCAGATCGATGCCGGACTTACCTTCCTTCTGGAAATGGACGTAGGCTTCATCAATCACAAAGAGCACATGCCTGGGCAGCGAGTCAGCGATAATTTTCATGTCTTCATATGGCAATATCGTACCAGTGGGATTATTTGGCGTGACCGCAAACAGGAGTCCTGTTTTGTCATCGACGGCCTCAATCAGGCCTTTCACATCGTAACTATAATTTTTATGTTTGCGCAGATTGACCCATTTAACTGAACTCCCCAGTTTTTCCGAGAAGGCCGGGCATTGTCTATAGGACTCAAGCGTCGCGACAACGTTACCATCACGGGCAAAAACCAGAGGTGCAATTTTCAGGATTTCACCAGAGCCGGTTCCAACCAGTATCTCGTCTTTCTCCAGAGAATGGTGTTCCGCCAGAAGTCCACGTATGGAATCCGGATCTGCATAGCGAAACGAGCGCGCTATTCCGTTTTTGGCAGCTTCTATTGCTGCAGATGACGGACCAATAGGGTTTTCGTTACGATTGAGTAAAACGGCGTCTCCGGGGAAGCCCATCGACCAGTCAATTGGGTTCTCTGTGGAGGCTTCGCAGAAATCGCTGCCAAGAGTTGCCAGAAGCGGAATGCCTGCAGCTGACAAAGTTGTGTTAGTAAGAAATCGACGGCGTGACAGACTCATGGTTCCTCCTCTTCATCAGGATTCGCTCAGACCTTGCTAAAATTAACAGATTTCAATCAGAGATCACCGGGCTTTCTAGGGTCACAGTGCTATTGCGAATAAGCAAAGTGACTAAACTTCAGTCTGTCGGCACAATCGCTTTCTTAAAGAAATGACTTTTTAACAAGCATGTTTTTTAGAATTTGTTGTAAAAATGACTCAGAATTAGACCGCTAGTACTATAATTGTGTGCTTTCAGGAGCTTAGCTAACTATTAAAAAGCGTTTTCAAGGAATACAATGTTGTCCATGCTGAATATACCGGCTTGTTCTGGAATTATTTCAAGCTTGAACTAATTTGAGGCTTATTTAGTGCTAAGGGTTTATTCATCAACATTTATCAATTATTTTTTGGGGAGTTTAACGTGAAAAGAAATATCCTATATTTCACACTGGCGACAATCGGGTTTTCACCAGTGGTATCAGCACAATCAGCGCTTGAAGAAGTTGTTGTAACTGCACAACGACGAGAAGAGAGTCTGCAGGAGGTTCCTGTCTCTATAACGGCTTTCACAGCGGAGGACATGAACAAGCAAAACGTCAGGGAAGCGAAAGATTATTTCTCTATCACTCCAAACGTAAACTTTACAGAAGACGGTGAGACCGGCAACCGCTCAGTTGGTATCAGTATGCGTGGTGTCAGTGACTTCGCTAACTCCTTTACAGGAGTTGGTGGCCTGTCTAACAGCTTTGGTATTTATTTAGACGAATTCAACATTGCTAACAATGCAACGAAGACGGCTAACCCTCAACTAAACGATCTGGCCCGTCTTGAAGTACTGCGTGGGCCTCAGGGAACGTATTTCGGCAGTAATGCAACAGGTGGTGCACTTAACCTGAGTACCAAGTTACCCCATGATGAAATGGAATATGAACTTGGTGGCGGTTTTTCCCGCTTTAACACCTGGGAAGTTAATGCCATGGTTAATGCCCCGGTAACAGACAACTTGTTTATCCGCGGCAATATTTATTACACCGAAAGTGATGGTTTCCTGAAAAACCTTAGCCCGACAGGTAATAATGACGGTTTTGATGAAGTCACTTTTCGCATGGCAGCTCGTTGGGAAGTTACTGAAGCACTTACTGCTGATGTGTCTTTTATGCGCACGGTCGAAAATGGTGGTAGTGATTCAAACGTTAATGCCGGCGTGAGTGATTTTGACACACCAAACTCGACACCGAATGTCTTGCCTACTACTCCCGGAGCAAATACCTTTGCCCTGTTTTCCGACTTGTTCCCAATTGATGCCGGTTCCGGTTTTTTCCCGAATGAACGCCGTGTCACTAATAAGGACTTTGACGAACTCAACAGAAATAGACAGAACATTTTCAATATGCGTTTGAATTACGCTGTTGATAACTGGTCAATTCGTTCAATCACTGGCGTACTTAAATCTACTTCACGTAGACAGTTTGACCAGGATTTAACTCAGTATTCCTTATATGAAACCTATACGGGCCGCACAGGTGATACTCTAAGTCAGGAATTCCGATTCAATTATCAAGCCGATAACTGGGACTGGACTTTAGGTGGACTCTACTCAAATGATGATGCCGACACATACGGCGTCAGTCCTATTGGTAGTGATGACTTCTTCTTCCTGTTTAATGGTGCAGCCGCGATTCTGGCCGACGGTACCCTTGATCCTAATGAGGTCGCTAACTCATGTTTCTGTCTGACCGACGGTCAAATTATTTCAGGACCCAGCAATACTTCTTTTGACTCTCAAAGCTGGGCTATCTTTTCTGAAGTTAACTGGCAGTTTACGGAGCAGTTGAAAGCAACGGTTGGTATTCGTTATACCAAGCACGACGTTGAATCCAAACGAGCTGACTGGAATCGTCTTGCTTTTGATCAATTGCCTCTTGGTGAAATATTTAACTTTGATATGCCAGAACCAGGCGATCCTCGCCTACGCTTTGCCTTTGCACAGGGCGGGAAATCATCAGACGCAATCACACCGCGATTTGTACTGGCATGGTCACCGAATGATGATCTAAACGCTTATGCGTCTATTTCTAAAGGTTATAAGCCAGGTGGTTTGATTCTACTGGAAGACGTTGGTACCAACGTACCTTTTGCCAAGGAAACCTTGTGGAACTATGAAGTCGGTGCGAAATGGCGCGGTTTCGACGATCGGCTGTCAATTAATGCTTCGGCTTTCTACATGGATTGGAAAAATCTACAAATACCGTCAGTTGAAATTCTCATTCAGAATGGTGTCATCCTTAATAACTTGAGAATCGATAATTCAGAAGCTGAATCAATCGGTTTTGAACTGGAAGCACAGGCCTTACCGATGGATAACTTCCTCATTGGTGGTGGCGTAGGTTATCTGGATGCGACTTTTACAGATTACGGTGCTGATGACCCATTCGTCATTAATAACAATGGCTTCGATCTCGACGGCGAAACTCTGCCACGCTCACCAAAATGGACAATAAACCTTTTTGGTCAGTATGACTTTGAAATTGCCGGTATGGAAAGTTTTATCCGTACGGAGTGGACCTATCGCAGCAGTATTCGCTCTGATATAGAAGGTGTTGTATCAGGACTGCCGATATTGGATAACGCTGTTACAACGGCACAAGGACTGGATACACTTTTCGGTGGAACGGGCACAGGAAACGGTCTGGATTTCACCTTCCCACGTCCTAACTTCCCACTCAGAGTACCCAGTTATGACGTCGTTAATCTGCGTGCCGGCATAAGTGGCGATCGCTGGGCTGTAACTGCCTATGTAGAGAATGTCTTCGACAAGAACTACTACACTGGTACTCAGGAGAACTTTGGTCTTGGTGGTTTTCGTATTCGACCACATTTCCGCACAGCCGGAATCAATTTCCGCCTGTTTAGTGAGTAATTTTTACAAGCTAGTTGTGTGACACTAAAACCCCGGTTTATACCGGGGTTTTTTTGTTCATAGAATGCAGATAATAATTTTAAAGAAGGGTGCTCTTATGAAGATATTATTGACTGTACTGCTGTTAAATTTTTCATTTCCTGTAATTTCAGCCGACTCAAATACCTCTATGGACAAACAAATTGATCTGCGTTCTTATCGACTTGGTGGCGTCGGCTCTTTTTCTGAAATGGTTGCTGTTGGTGTTAAAACACTTGCTTTGAGTGCGGCTATGTTGCCAGCGGATATGGATGAACTGGAAGCGGATATAAGAAGAATCGCAGAAGAGGCGGGCATAAAAGCTTATCGAGAGGCAGATCTGATCGTAACAGACTTATTTCCCGCAAGTGTATCTAAGGGCATGGATGTCATGCTTTTATTCACTGACGATACTCTTGATAAATATTTAAAACTTAAAAGTAAGAAAGCTGAGCTAGTTAGCGCTGGTACTTATTCAGGAGACGCCCGAAAAAATATCGCAAGAGAATTTGGGGTGTTACTGAGTTATCCGAGAGCAAATATTGAAGAAAAGATTAAGCGAAACCACCCGTAACTATGTGCAGTCTCCTCGTCGCTCTGCTTCTCTAATAAAAGCTGGCGAAGCACGAATTTGTAACTATATTGCAATATAATCCAGGGCCGCAATACATGGACTCTCAAAAAGCCAAATTGGTTTAAGTATAAACTACTTGACAGACCTTCCCGCATAGCTTTAAATTGCCATCATTTAGGGCAATAGCTCTATAGTTTAACCAAGAAATATCGAATTATAGACGGGGGAATTTATAGATGAATCCACGAAATTATCTGCTTTGTCTCTTAGCTGCTATTTTTACAACACCAGTTTCAGCTCAGAGTGTATTGGAAGAAGTTGTTGTAACAGCGCAACGTAGAGAGCAAAACCTGCAGGAAGTACCAGTCAGTGTTACCGCTTTTACCGGAGCCGCTATCGAACAGGGAAATATCAGAGGGGCCACGGATTTTCTTGCTCTAACGCCTAATGTTGCCTTCACAGAAGATGGTCAGTCAGGTGCACGTGGTCTCGGAATCGGTGTTCGAGGGGTGAATAATCTGGTTACCGGCGAAAACGCTGTGATTAATTCCATCGGAATTTACCTCGATGAGTTTAGTATAGCCTCGGTTCCAAATGGTGTTGCCAATCCTTTTCTCCCGGATATGGAGCGACTGGAAGTTTTACGTGGCCCTCAGGGCACCTTTTTTGGCCGAAACGCGGTTGGTGGTGCCTTGAACCTCACCAGTAAAGACTCGACAGATGAATTCGGATACAAATTAACGGTCGGTGGTGAGAGCTATGAAGATGCGAACGAAATGTTCAGTATCACTGGCGTGGTCAATGGGGCGCTTTCAGATAATTTTCGTGCCCGAGCAGTCCTGTTCTATGAAGATAGTGGAGGCCTTGTAGACAATATCTGTGCCACGGGTTCCACAAACTGCGCAAACGCTACCGCGAACGGATTTACTCCGAACGGTGCTCAGGATAGCGGCCACGAATACATGATGGCTCGGGTTAAGACTGTCTGGGATATCAGTGAGAGTACAACGATAAAAACAACGTTTATCTATGATGATCAGGATCAGGGTACAGATGAGAACGTGCCCTCCGGCATACTTGACGTCGACTCCGTGGATACTTTTGGTATTCAGGCTGCAATCGATCCGGGTACAGGCTTTTGGCCGAATAACCGCAATCAACTTGCTCATGATTTAAATGAATCCAACGAGTTGGAAACAATTGTGGCTGTTGTGAATGTCAATCATGAAATAAACGATAAGTTAACCCTGAAATGGATATCTGGTCTGATAGATGTCGATCAAACACGATTGTTCGATAACGACCTGATTGGTGGTGCTGATCTGGTAGAAAGAGAGAATCTGTATACCGGCTTTTCCTGGAGTACAGAACTTCGTCTCGAATCAACCGGTGATAGTATCGACTGGGTTGTTGGTCTGATGTATGCCAAAGACGATGTTGAGCAGGAAAACAATGTCAACGTTGGCGTTGGAGCCGAATTAGGCCATACCGCACCCGGTGGTGTGGGTTTGTTGCCGCCATTCCCGCCAAATCTGGGTCTCGCACTAAATAGCAAAAACTTTGAAGTTGAGAGTAAGGCTATCTTTGCAGATCTGACATTTCACATGACAGAAAATCTGGACTTGATTGCAGGAGGACGTTTCACTGCTGACGAGGTAAAGAACAATCTGCGGGGGAATGGTATCGGACCTACTTGTTGCTTCCCGGGTTCACCTGGCTTCCCCGGTGGTCCTGGCTTCGCATTCTTTAATAGTTTTGCCAGTAGTCCAAGACCTCCTGTAGATGCGGATAACGATTTCACAGATTTTGCTCCACGACTCGGTTTTCGTTTACAGCTAAACGATAATGCAAATATTTATGCAATGGCCTCGAAAGGTTATAAAGCAGGTGGTTCAACAGTAGGTAACCGATCCGATCTGGCTGGTTCTCCGGCTACCGCGCTGACCTACAAAAAAGAAGTGTTGTGGAACTACGAATTCGGTATGAAAACAGAATTGTTCGATAACCGACTGCGTTTAAACGGTGCTATTTTTCATAGCGAATGGGAAGATATGCAATTTGAATCTTTCCGCTTTCTGGTACCGGGTAGTCTGGCTTCTAACTTTGAACAGTTTGTGAATATTGGAAAAGCAGAAGCCAATGGTATTGAACTTGAGTTTGTTGCCGTACCTACAGACAATCTGACGATTACCGGTGGTTTTGGTTATCTTGATACCGAAATAAAGAGTGCTGATATCGTCGAGATTACTGGTGGTTACAATGTTAATCTTCAGGGGCTTCCTTTACCGAAAGCACCGGAGTTTACTGCCAGCATTGCGGCTGAATACCGCTGGCCGATTGGAAACAATGAAGCCTGGGGCAGAGTCGAATTTATTCATCGTGATGGCCAGTACTCTGACATTGAGGGTCTGACTAATCTGCAAACACGCGGTCCTTCACCAAACCAGGGGCTGAGCAGACCTGTTGGTCCAGGCGAGTTCCCATATCTTAGTCCGGATTACGAGGTCGTGAATCTCAGAGCAGGCTACGACATGGATAACTGGGCTTTCAATGTTTATATTCAGAACGTTCTGGATGAAGAGTACTACACAGGTACTCAGGAAAACTTTGGAGCTAGTGGCATTCGTTTACGACCGCACCCCCGTATTTTTGGTGGTAGCGTCAGCTACAGCTTTGGCGGTATTTGAGCTAAATCATAAAAGGTAGTTTAGGTGTACTAAAAGCCCCGATTATCTCGGGGCTTTTTTTTGGCCTTCACAATTATTCAAGCAGTCTCTGGAAGAGCTTTTTCATCCTTTACGATTGTGAATCCCGTATATCCATAAATTGCTGAGATGATCGGATTGATAATATTGAAAAAACAAAAAGGAATGTAGGTGAATGTCGTTAAACCAAGTACTCCATAAATGTAAGCACCACAGGTCGTCCAGGGAATGAGAGCTGATGTCAGTGTGCCAGCGTCTTCCAGACATCTAGATAAATTCACCGCTGCAAGTTGGCGACGTTCATATTCCTTTCGCCAGATTTGCCCTGGAACAATGATGGAGATGTATTGATCGCCTGCGATTACATTCATCAAAGCGCAATTTGAAAGCGTCACACTAATCAAGCTGCCTGTGCTTTTTGTAAATCTGACCAATGCTTTTGCCAGAATATCAAAGACACCAATACTGGAAAAGACACCAGCCATAAGCATGGCGGAGAGAATAAGCCAGACCGTTGTGGTCATGCTACCCATGCCACCACGATTAAGCAGCTTGTCGATGACTTCAACTCCTGAATCAGACGTATACCCTTGAAACAATGCCTGTGTGATCCCCTTAACACTACTGACAAATGCATGACTATCGGGCGTATTGGCTAAATTGAGTACAACATTATTTTGAAAAATAACGGCGAAAAGTGCCCCAATGAGTGCTCCGGAGAAAATGGTTGGAAGAGCGGGTACGCGTTTAAAAGCCATGAAAAGCAATATCAGGAGAGGTATAAGCAGATGAATTCCAATCTCAAATTGATTCTGCAGAGCATCTGTGAAAGCGTTTAGTTCAATCGATGAGCTTATAGGTACCGTCATTGTCAGTCCAATCACAGTGTAAAGTATCAGAGAAATAAGGAAGCTAGGCACAGAAACCCAGGCCATGTGTCTGATGTGCGAAAAGAGTTCACTGCCGGCAACAGCAGGTGAGAGATTAGTGGTATCCGAAAGAGGGGACATCTTGTCGCCGAAATAGGCACCGGATACGATCGCGCCGACTGTCACTGGAATTGATAGACCGAGGACATTACATATTCCTACCAGTGCAAGGCCAACAGTTGCCATGGTAGTCCAGGAACTACCAATAGTCAGAGAAACGATGGCGCAAAGCAGACAGGCGGTAGGAAAAAATATTTCCGGGGAGAGGAAGTGTAATCCATAAAAAATCATGGTCGGTACAGTGCCGCTTAAGATCCAGGTGCCAACCAAAGCTCCGACACAAAACAATATAAAAATAGCGTTCGCGGCGACTCCAAGCGAGTCAGAAATGGAGCGTTCTATGTTCTTCCAGGGAACTTTGTTTTTAAATCCGACCAGAATGCCGGTGAAAGCGGTAAAGGTAAGGGCTAGTTGTATAGGCCCACCTGTCGGATAATCATTAAACAGAATGACTGCAGTACAAATACAAATAACCAGAATCGTAACTAATGCTAGTGCCTCGCCGAGATTAGTCTTTTTACCCAAATCGGAGATATCGTTATCATTGTTCATATATTTCTAATATCGGTAGAATTTCACTTGATGATACGCCACATTCACGCTTGTTTCATTTATCTCACGTCTGGAATCTTATAGTTCGTGTTCTTAAAACTGTTCAAATACACTCTTTTTTTTATGCATATTGTCGTCTCGCTATGTGCCAACGCCGAGCAGGAGCAAGAGGATGTGTCATTTGTGGTGTTGGGTAAAACAGCCAATTATCGCCAATCTGCAAGCGGTAAGCATAGCTTGCTTAACTATCATTTTTTCGCAGAAATATTCCTGAAAAAGGGTGGCAAGGTTCATCGGGCAGCATTGATTACACCCGGTGGCAAAAATGAACTGGTATTCAAAGGCGATGAATCTGTCCTTGAAGTTCATGGTGGGCGTTATAAGGATGAAGCTTCCTTGAATCAGGCTTTTCCCGATGGGAATTATATTTTTTCCTATCGACTCTCGGATAACACTTTGTTAAACGAGACTGTGATAATAAATAACAGTACATCACAAAGTCGTATCCCTGCGATTGTTGATATTACTCTCTTGCAGGATGGTCGCAGGGTCTCTCCGGGCAGGATTGATCCAGATGTGGATTTACTTGTTGGCTGGAGTGTATTCGAGACAGGGAATGCCGATCCGAACACAATTGTAGACGATCTGGTTTTCGTGGTGACTGGTGATTGCCATGGTAGAAAAATCGATCATAGTGGCGGGCCATTTTCAGGAAATGAGTATCTCACATACGCATCTAGTAACTACACTATTTTAAAATCAGTCCTGAAACCGGGAGAGAGTTATCAGCTATTTGTTGAACATGCTGATGTCGACACATCAAGCTATAGAGAGATTCCTGAAATTGCCACATACGCCGCCACCACTTTTCTTGATATTCACACCATTGGTGAGCAGAGCAGGGGAAGGCGAAAATGTTCAAAAATTATGCCGGCAATGGATGGTGGACAAACTGACAGACCTCAAAAAAACTAGAGAAATAACACTATATGATTAATTGTAAACATGTAATCAGATGCATCAGTCTAATTCTGATAACAAACCTGGTGGTTTTTCCTGTGTTTTCAGAACAGGATGATTTGTGGTTTTTTGTGCTGGTGAAATCCAATAACCACAGTCAGAATCAGGATGGCGAACTAAAGTTGCTTAACTATCATTTTTTCTCTGAATTGTTTCCAAAAAAGGCGGGGAAAATTAAATCAGCGCGCCTGTCCAGACTGGGGAAAGATGAAGCGCAGTTTGAATTTGAGGACAGGGGGGATTCGTATTATTTTGAAGGCGGACACTTTAATACGGAGCAAGCGGTGGATGAAAGTCACCCGAACGGTGAATATGAGTTTGATATTGAATTTCATTCAGGGCGGAAAGTCAGCTCAATTATGTCTCTGTCTGGCCCTGAAGGCACTACGGATATTCCGGCTCCCATTAGAATATTTTTTCATCAACAGGGAAAAACTGTTGCGCAAAACGCGATCAATCCTTCCTTGCCTCTAGAGGTTAGTTGGAGCCTGTATTCAAATGGCCGCTTTGATCCGAATGGCGTGGTTGATGACATGATATTTGTGGTATTCCAGAGTTGTCAGGGGGAAAGGGTATTTCATACAGGTCTGCCTTTTAAGGAAAAGGAATACACTAAATTTACCACTAAAAAAATGACAGTGCCTGCGGGACGCTTTAAACCGGGCCAGACTTATTCAATGTTTGTCGAGTTTCCACATGTGGTAGATAGCACCATTGATGATGATGTTCCAGGTTTCACCTCTTATGCAACAGCAACTTATACCGATATAAATACGACCGGTGATATTGAAGCGGGTAGTTGTCCTGAAGATATTCCGCCGCTTGATACGGGGCAAACCGATCGAATGGATGTTGAAATAAATGAGTAAACGGAGAAAGTTATTATGAGAAGAATTTATATTTTGCTACTTGCCATGCTACTGTCCATAACACTCTATGCATCGGATGATAAACAAATGAAAGATGAGGTGATTGATAGTTATGTGATGCTGTATTACGGCGATCTCGCTGAGCCAAGGAAATTCTATGGGGAGACTCTGGGCTTTACGGCGACAATGGAAGATGACTGGCTGAGCTTGTATAAAATCACTTCCGGTTCCTATGTAGGAATAATCAAAGAAGGTGGTACGGCTTATCATCCGGCGCGAAATGAAAATTCGGTGATGCTTAGTCTGACTGTAGCCGATGCAGATGCCTGGTACGAAAAACTACAGGCTGCCGGTGATATTAAAATTCTAAAAGAGATATACAATCACAGCAAGGCACCGATTCGCGCATTCGTGGCGGAAGACCCGGGTGGTTATACCGTTGAAATATTCGAGTGGAAAAATAAATAACACTATTGGGTAGATTTGTTCGATATGAAATTTGGAGTCCGTTTAATTCAGCATTTAGGTAGTCCTAGAGATATTGTTGATTTGGGTATTCTGGCTGACAAGGCAGGGTTTGATCATGCGTGGTTTCCCAGTGACAAGTTTATGTATCACGCCTGGAGCATTATCGCTGCGCTTTCCGAGCATACCGAGAATATAATTGTGGGCGCGAATGGTAGCGAACCTTATGGTATTTCTCCGGGTGAGACGGCAGCATTTATGGCTACTCTGGACCAACTGAATAAGGGTAGAACCGCAATTGGTTATGGCATGCATACGCAGAAAATGATCGAATGGATGGGGATTAATGTTGATGATCGGATAACTCGTGTTCGCGAAGCTGTTGAATTGATGAGAAAGGTCTGGCGTGGAGAAATAGCGGAGTTTAGTGGGCAGGAGTTTCAGTGGTCAGATCAATGTTATTTGAGATTTGAAGCTTACAGGGAGAAAATTCCGATTTATGTTTCCGGCTTCGAAAATGATGACTTGGCACTCAGCGGTGAAATAGGTGATGGCAGTTTACCTATGGTGACGCCGCCTGAGTCAGCTAAATTGATGGTAGAACGAATTGTTAGTGGTATTGATAAAGCGGGGCGCGACAAATCTGAAGTCGATATCTGTGGTTGTGCCTGGATATCAATGAGTGAGAATGGAAAAAATACGGATACAGATTCACTTAAGGATATTCTTGCCTACTTTGGTAACTATCTTGATGGGGAAGCACTTAACACCGTCGGCTTGAGTCAGAAAAGTTTCGCTGAGACGGCTAAAGCAGTAGAAGAACGAAACTATGGAAAAGCCAGAGAGCTGGTGACAAAAGATATGCACCAGTTGGCCATTGTGGGGACTCCTGAGGATGCCATTAAAAAGATAGAATTGCTTATTGAATCAGGTGTTACTCAGGTTTCAATCGGTGGTCCGCTCGGGCCTGATCCGAAAGAAACACTGCGCTTGTTTGGGGAAAAAGTTATTCCTTATTTTCGCTAGCACCAAACACTGGGTAGACGGGTAAACGAGCGGTAATTAAAGCAAGTAGTATCAGTGAGCCGCAGCTGAGCCATAGAATGGGTTTGTAGTCACCAAGGGTGTCAAAACAATAGGCAAAGGCGGGCAGACCGAGCGATACGCCTAGCATCATCGACGCAAATAGAAAACCGTATATCTCACCAAAATTCCGAAGACCAAAATATCGACTGGTCAGAAATCCGAGTAAATCGACTTCTGCACCGATACTGAACCCAATTAGAATAGCTGCAATATAGGCCCAGTGGTCTATTGCACCTGAGGCAAACAGGCCAAAACCTATTGCTGAAAGTAAAAAGCAGGAGAGGGCGACATAGGGGGCAAAAAACCGGTCCATTAATAAACCGATGGGCACTCTGACGCACATGATTGTTATGCCCACCAAAGATGCGGCAAAGTGCATTTTCTGAGGCCATCCCACGGTCGCTCAACATGGGCACCATATTCAATAAAATTCCGAATAAAGATAAAGCCAGAAGAGAAAAAATGAAGACCAGGGTTTGAAAGTTGCGGTCTCCAAGAGCCTCAGATCTGGTCATGCCAGTGAGACTGGTTTGAATATCCTCGGTCTGGGAATCTGGCGTGTTACCATCGATACTCAAACCCATCTCTTCAGGCCGGTTTTTGAAGATCAGATATATGAAGGGAAGAGCCAGAAAAAGAATTATCCCCGCCAGAGCGTAATATCCGAAGCGCCAGCCGAACTCCCCGTTTATATACTGCACCAGCGGTGGCACGGTTGCGTAGCCCAGACCACTTCCAGTCATAGCAAGGCCGATAGCAAGACCACGGTGTCTATCAAACCAGGCTGAAATAGCAAGCATAAAAGGTAGACTATTGGCCGCCGCACCGAGAGAACCAATCAGGAAGAAAAGCAGATACAAGTGCCACAATTCTCTGACTAACAGGGGGATAAGTGCAAGACAGATACCGACAGTAAGCATCGCAGGTATTAGCACAATTTTAGCACCATAGTTATCTACAAGCCGACCAACAACAGGTATGCAAAAAATGACAGAAATCGTGAATACACTCGTGGCAAGTGTGATATCAGTGCGTGACCAGCCGAATTCATTCTGCAGCGGGAGAATGAATAAGCCGAGAGAACCAAAGGCAAACTGCCCGGGACCAACCAATAAGCCAACAATACAGGCCAAAAGAACCCACCAGCCGTAATACATTTTTTTCTTATCTGAAGACATATTCAGCATATGACCTAAAAAAGTGATTGCTCTTGATACCAGTGAATCACTATAGTTGAAGCATGAAATTTATCCATAATTAATTGTTTTTAAGAAGTTTTGACTATTTCAAAAACCAAGGGGAGAAGTTGAAATGCAAGTATTAATTCTACGTATTTGGTTGGCAATTTCCCTGCTTGTCGCCAGTCATTAACTCTGTGCAGCAGAAACACTTATCCATGCTGGGCGACTTTTTGATGCAAGTTCAAAAAATATGCGTACAGAGATCAGCATACGGGTACGTGAGAATAAAATAATCGGCATCTCAGAAGGCTATTCGAAAGTCTCTGAAAACGAGACATTAATCAACCTTAAACAATACACAGTCCTGCCCGGCTTAATGGACATGCACGTGCATCTCAGCACTGTTCTCTCGCCGACTTTTTTTATGGAAAAGTTCGTTATGGATTCCGCAGACTATGCTTTCCGTTCGACAAAATATGCCAAAGACACCCTGCTGGCTGGTTTTACTACGGTTAGAGAACTCGGCGATCAGGACCATAATGTCACTATGGCTTTGCGTGATGCTATCAAGGAAGGTTATGTGATTGGGCCGCGCATTTTTACCGCTGGAAAAGGTCTGGCGACACTAGGCGGTCTCGCGGACCCCAACAATGGATTACGAATGGAGTTTATGGGAGAACCTGGTTTTGTCGAAGGGGTAATCAATGGCCCATTGTCCGCACGTAAGGCAGTTCGTCAACGCTTTAAGGAAGGTGCAGATGTAATAAAACTAAATGTGACGGGCGGGTCGATCAATCCGGGGCGAGGTGGCTTGGGTTCACAGTGGATGCAGGACGAACGATGCGGTTGTGTTAACAGCAAAGGAATATGGGTTGGGCGTGGCAGCTCATGCCCACACCCCTGTCGGTATAATTCGCTCGGCAAAAGCCGGAGTCGATTCAATCGAACATGGCACCTTTATGGATGATGCTGCATTCAAGGCCATGAAAAAACATGATACTGCCTATGTTCCGACAATGAGCGCGATGAAGTGGATGTCCAGTAAAGCCTCTGATGAAGAGACCATGCCGGCGGAAGTTCGTGAGAAAGCGGAGAATATGGGGCCACAAATCGATCTCACAGTAGGGAAGGCCTATAAAAAGGGTTTAAGAATCGTTTTCGGCACGGATGCTGGTGTGTTTCCTCATGGAATTAATGCCAGAGAATTTGAATACATGGTCGAGGCGGGCATACCTGCACCCACCGCTTTATTAAGTGCCACTATTGAAGCTGCCAGACTCCTGAAAATTGAAGAGCGCTTAGGGAGTATTGAAGTCGGAAAGTTAGCCGATATTGTCGCTGTTAAGGGTGACCCGACAGTGGATATACGATTAATGCAGAATATCGGTTTGTGATGAAAGACGGAATTGTTTATAAACAGGAATAATTAACAACCTGTTTGTGCTCACCTAAGGCTCTCAAATGAATTTTCTTAATAGCTAGCTAGCGGACGACCCGCGCGTTGCCACCAGCCATCAGTTTTTCAACTTCAGCAAGACTTGCCATTGAGGTGTCGCCGGCAGTTGTCATCGCCAAGGCTCCGTGAGCGGCTCCGTAATTGACCGACTTTTCAGGACCGGCTCCTGTCAGGAAACCGTATATCAAGCCGGAAGCAAAACTATCACCACCCCCGACTCTGTCAAAAATCTCCAGATTGCTACGATGAGTAGCTTCGTAGAAATTACCATCCATCCAGCAAATTGCACCCCAGTCATTCACGGTCGCTGTTTTAACATTACGCAGGGTCGTTGCTGTAACCTTGAAATTCGGGAATTCAGTAAGTGCCTCTTGAATCATATTCTTAAAAGCACTCACATCAATATCAGAAATATTGGCATCGACACCTTCTACATCCAGACCAAGGCAGGCAGTAAAATCCTCCTCATTGCCTATCATCACGTCAACGAATGACGCGATTCGTTTGTTTACTTGCTGAGCTTTTACCTGGCCGCCAATTCCCTGCCAGAGTGAGGGACGATAATTCAGATCATACGAAACGATCGTATTGTACTTTTTGGCAATCTTAACGGCTTCTTCGACCAGCGCCGCACTGCTGGCAGACAGGGCTGCGAATATGCCGCCAGTATGAAACCACCTGACCCCCTGTTTGCCGAATAAATCTTCCCAGTCGATATCACCGGGTTTCAACTGTGAGGCCGCAGTATTGCCTCTATCTGAATTCCCAATCGCACCGCGAGCACCGAAGCCTCGCTCAGTAAAATTGAGACCATTACGAACCGTTCTGCCGATTCCATCAGATGGAACCCATTTAATACAGTCTGTATCAACCCCTCCCTGAAAAATAAAGTCTTCAATGAGTGAGCCGATTTCATTTTCGACAAGTGCCGTGACAATAGCTGTCCGCATGCCAAAGCACTTGCGCAGCCCACGTGCAACATTATATTCACCACCGCCTTCCCAGGCTCGAAACTGGCGGGCGTTTCTTATGCGACCCTCACCGGGGTCGAGCCGAAGCATAACCTCACCGAGTGAAAGTAAATCGTATTTACAACTATCAGGTTTTTTAATTTCCAGCATGATTTGAACCGTCGTTTTATTGTCTAGCGATACTCAGAGCTTCTCTGGTTAAACGGGTAATTTCATCGAATTTTCCCTCCTGCACGAGTTTGTCTGATACAAACCAGGAGCCGCCAACTGCGGCTACACAATCTACGTTAAGGTAGGATTGAATATTGGACAGATTTATACCACCGGTTGGAATAAAACGTAAAGCGGTATGACCGTAGGGGCCGGCAAATGCCTTTAACATACTGGCTCCACCAGCGGCTTCGGCGGGGAAAAACTTCAAAATTTCAAGACCAGAGTTTCGCGCCTGTTCGATTTCGGAAGGTGTGATCACACCGGGCATTATCAGTAAATTATGTTTCTGAGCTTTTTCAATTACCAATGGATTTAAACCTGGAGTGATAGCAAAACTGATACCAATATCAAGCAGGCGAGGAATAAGCTTGTGATCAAGCAGAGTTCCGGCGCCAATGATCATCTCTGGTGCAGATTCTTTAATTGCGGCGATGCATTCAATTGCGGCTTCAGTTCTCAGGGTCACTTCGATGACGTTAAGATCTGCCGCAAGCAGTGCATCGGCTATTCGATTAGCATTGTTGACATCATGAATTACTGCTACAGGGATCAATTTTTTTCTGAGAATTTTATCAATCATAATTTCTAAAATGGTTATTTATTCAGTCGGATACTTAAGAGTAATTTGACGACGTATTTCATCCATTGTTTGCATAATCTCGTGTGATTCGGCAAGGGGCATAAGCTCGCTTTCCAAAGCATCATTTCTAAGGCAACGATTGACTTCAGCAATTTCAAATTGATAACCATTGGCATCAAAAGGCAGGTCAAAGTCCTGACTGTTTTGCCCATAAAGTTCCAGAGTTAAGCTGGAAGGACAGAATATTGGTGCTTGTAGATAAATTTTTCCTTTGCTTCCCAGCAAAGTAAGGTCGGGTGAAGACTGGCCGCGCAGTGAGACATAAAGGTTGGCGAGTGCGCCATTTTCGTGTTGCAGGAGATACGCATCATGTTCATCTACGCCGCTTTTCCCTAAAGAAGCCAGGGCACGAATTGAAGTCGGTTTACCAAATAACATGGAAGCCATAGATATGAGATAAACCCCGGCATCGAGTAAAACGCCACCGCCAAGCTTCGCATCAAATAAGTAGAAATCAGGATCGAAGTCCGGCATAAATGCACCACCGGCAAGCATAACCTGAACATCACCAATCGCGTCGTCGGCGAGTAGCTCTCTTAATTTTACTATCGATGGTATATAACGCGTCCACATTGCTTCCATCAGAAACAAGCCCCTGCTTTGCGCAAGTTTAATAACACTCGCTGCTTCGCTGGCGTTTATAGTAAACGGTTTCTCGCAGAGTACTGACTTGCCGGCATCTAAGCACAGCATGATATTGTCTTTATGCATTGCATGGGGCGTGGCAATATAGACTACATCTATTTCAGTACATTCAACCAGGGCTTCGTAACTTTCAAAAGCCTGCGGTATCAGGTATTCAGAGGCAAAGTTTTGAGCACTTTGCAATTTTCTCGAGCCGACGCCGATGATTTCCGCGTCTTCCACTATTGTCATAGCTTCTGCGAATGAGGAGGCGATTCGACCAGTCCCCATAATCCCCATCTTATTTTTTCTTTCATTATTATGACTGGCAATTAATGAGGCGCTATCGAATAGCCACCATCGGCAATAAGGGTATGCCCGGTGATAAAGGAGGCTTCTTCGGAAGCAAGAAAGTAAACAGCATTGGCAATTTCAGGTGGTTCGGCAGCACGATCAAGAAGAGCGTAACCGCGGGTCATTTCACGTAACTCATCCAGATCAATACCTTTTTCTTTCATACGCTTAATGTGAAAATCCGTCAGGGTATTTCCAGGGCAAACCGCATTTACTCGAATACCCTGTTTACCATGATCGATAGCCAGACTTCGCATCAGACCAAGTACGGCGGTTTTACTGGCATCGTAGATCGCCATACCGGCTGTTCCACCGAACGCGTTGATCGATGAAATAATAACAATAGATCCCTGACTCTTGTCGATCATTGTGGGCAGACAGGCTTTCGCAGAATAAGCGACACCTTTCAGGTTAACGCCCAAAATCGTGTCCCAGTCATTTTCAGTAGTGCTCAGGAGTCCACCGGCAGTCTGTATCCCGGCATTGGCTACCAATGCATCAATTCTGCCCCACAGCTTCAAGGCTTTTTCACTGGCGAGTTGACTGGTGCTTTCATCGGAAATATCGCCTGTCTGCACTTCGCAATCTACATCTAGTTTAAGAATTTCTGCCTGTGTTAAAACAAGATCTGCTTCGCAGAGGTCAAGAGCCAGAATATGATACCCGGCAGTGGCAAAACGTAAGGCGCAGGCACGTCCAATACCGGCTCCTGCGCCGGTTACCAGCGCTACTTTATTGCTACTTTGTGTCATGTTTTTTTTCAGTCTCCTGCTGCATAAATAATAGTTTAAGGTTAAACTAGTTTGAAGACAATGTATGAGTTGCAGTTTCTACAAAAAGTGTCATTTAACAGGGATTAAATATGCCAAAGAGAATTATTTTTCCAAAAAAAGGGGGGGTTGTTTTTGAGGAATTTGAACTCAGAGCTCCGATCGATAGTGAAGTTAGAGTAAAAACGCTTTTCAGTTTAATGAGCATAGGTACAGAAACCATTATTCTTCATCAGAAATACGATGAGAATACACATTTTGCTCAGATGTTCTCATTCCCACAGCTCAAAACAGGAGTCCAGGCCATCGGCCGTGTCGAGGCAAAAGCCGAGGCTGCCGACAATTTCAAGGTTGGGGATCTTGTCTACATGCGTGCGGCTCACGGTTCACATCAGTTACTTGATGAGTCTCTTTGTTCGCCGATCCCGGACGATATTGAAGATTTGAAATCCGCTTCCTGGGCAGGACTGGCGAAGACCGCATTCCGTGCAGCATGGGCAGGTGATCTAAAACCTGAGAGTCATGTGCTGATTATTGGTGCTGGCCCCGTTGGCCAGATGACGGTTCGCTGGGTAGCCAATGCAAATGTTGCTACGCTGGCTGTAGCAGATGTGTCCGGGTTTCGACTTGAATATGCAAAGCAGGGTGGGGCAGCTTTGCTTATTCAGGGAGATATTGCGTCCAGCCTGGATAAAATCTCATTAATAAACAAAAACAGAGGACCGGATCTTGTCATTGATACCACCGGTAACGCTGAAGTATTTGGTAGCGCTTTGGCTGCGGCAGGACAATTTGGCAAAGTAATTTTGCTTGGAGACAGTGGCTATCCCTCAAAACAATGTTTGAGTTCCGAGGTGATGACTAAAGGGCTGACGATTCAGGCAACACACGACTCTCATGACCTTGGAGGCTGGACTCAACGCAAGATTGATGCCCGCTTTTTTGATTTACTTCATAAAGGAAAATTTAATTTGACTGGTTTGATTACTCATGAATTTCGACCCGACCAATGTGTAGAGGCTTATCAACAGGCCGATAATCGCAGAGGAGAAAGTATGGGTATTCTTTATGACTGGACCCAGACTGATTATTAATTATGTCGGCGTATAGTCGATTTCGCAGACGCCACCGTATAATTGCATGCTTTTATCGGTGTATTGATGAAATTCAATAAAATTTCCGTTTGGATCATGGCAGGTAACCATCAAGGTGTGGTCAATACCAAGCTCTTTTTCGGTCACCTCAACACCCTTTGACATTAAAAGCTCGCGAGTCTCCTCAACGTCATCCACCTGTAGGGCAAAGTGACGCATATTACCTTCAGACAGGGGCTTTTTGACCTTTATGATTTCAATGAATGTAGTTTCACCGATGGATAAATACACACCAACTAATTCGTTTTCTTTATTTCTGAATTCGAATTGTCGATTGATATCAAGGAAAGAATAGAATTCTTCAGTCGGACCGAAATCATCGGTTTCAATGCAGACATGAGCGAGTCTTATGGCCATTGTAATATACCTCGTTATAAATTTGTTATTAATCCGAATCGGGGTTTTCTTTGCCTTCACTCCACCAGTCACTACCTGAGACCATTCTGAGAAAATCATCTCGTTCCTTGTCTTTTTGAGCAAACATCTTTTCCAGTACCATTGTCGCCACATCGTCAGCGGGCCAGCGTAACTGGCTACCATCTGACGCGGCTATCTTGACAAGCAAATCTGCCACAATAGAAGGGGGAAATGCCTCCGGCAAGCGTTGGCGCAGGGCCTTGAGATTCGTTTCAATTAATTTTCGGTAGGGTGAACTTACAGGATAATAATCTGGAAGCACTTTGTCTTCGGGCAGGCTGGTGTTCATTATGCCTGTTGCGTACATGCCTGCTTCCACCAGAGCGATTTTTATTCCCCAGCGATCTACTTCGTGACGCAAAGCTTCTGTTGCGCCTTCCAGACCAAATTTACTTGCCGTATAAGCCACATCACCGGGCAATCCGGCAATTCCTGAAAGAGAGCTAATCATGATGATGTATCCGCTGTTTTGTTTACGCATAGTCGGCAGCACGGCTCTGGTCAGTAATAATGGTCCTAGAAGGTTCGTATCAGTGACTTCACGAATCATGTCTTCAGATAAATCCTCAAAGGCACCGGCACGGAGCAAGCCGGCGTTATTCACCAGAACATCAATGCTTCCGCCCTCATTAATAATTTCTGCCAAACAGTCCTGAAATGTTTCCGGTCTGGTAACATCCAGTTGTTTAAGATGTATTGTGAAACCTTCTTCATCAGCGGCCTTTTTAAGAAGGTCTGCCTTATTCAGATCGCGCATACTCGCAAAAACAGTGTCCTTGTTTCTAGCGAAAGAAAGGGCAGCTTCAAGCCCGAAGCCACTGCTGCATCCGGTGATTAGTATATTGGCCATAGTTGTCTTCTGGTGTTGTTCGAAACTGTTCAGTGATCCCAAATTAATTTTGACACTTACAGATTTCGAGATTAATATAGTTTATGCTTAAACTAATTTAGCAGGCTTTATTGCAAAATTCAATTATCGTTTTACAAACAGTATCTTAGCCGGGGCAAAACTTTCAAATTCAATGAAAATCAGAGATATAAAGGTCATCGTTACCTGTCCGGGACGAAACTTCGTGACCGTAAAAATCAGCACTGAGGAGGGTCTCTATGGAATCGGCGATGCCACTCTTAATGGTCGTGAGATGGCGGTGGTGGCCTATCTACAGGATCACCTCGCACCCTGTCTGATTGGCCGCGATACAAGTCAGATTGAAGACATTTGGCAATACCTGTACCGGGGATGCTATTGGCGACGCGGACCGGTGACTATGTGTGCTATTGCAGCCATTGATACGGCTTTGTGGGACATTAAAGCCAAAGCGGCCGATATGCCCCTTTATCAGTTGCTTGGAGGTAAAAGTCGTGATGGCGTCCTCGTTTATGGCCACGCTAATGGTGAAGATATCAGTGAAACCGCAGACGAAGTGGCCAAATACATTGAACTCGGTTACAAGGCGATCCGTGCACAATCTGGGATTCCCGGCTTAAACTCAACCTATGGTGTCGCCAGAGAAAAAATGTACTACGAACCGGCTGACGCCGATTTGCCTTCAGAGAACACATGGTCTACGCCGGAGTACCTTCGCCATGTGCCCAGGCTTTTTGAGCATCTGCGTGATAAATTCGGTTTTGAACCGCAGCTACTGCACGACGTTCATCATCGTCTGACACCAATGGAAGCGGCGAGGCTGGGTAAATCTCTGGAAGATTATCAATTATTCTGGCTTGAAGACGCCGTGCCGGCAGAAAATCAGGAAGGTTTTCATCTGATTCGACAACATACGACAACTCCACTCGCATTAGGAGAGGTGTTTAATACTATCTGGGATTGTAAAGACCTCATTCAGCAACAGCTAATCGATTATATCCGGACAACGGTTGTGCACGCCGGTGGAATCACTCATCTTCGACGTATTGCAGACCTTGCTGCTCTCTATCATGTCAGGACCGGATGTCATGGAGCTACCGATCTCTCGCCTGTGTGTATGGGGGCGGCTTTGCATTTTGATAGTTGGGTACCGAACTTTGGCATTCAGGAATATATGCGCCATACGGAGGAAACCGATGCGGTGTTTCCACATAGCTATAGTTTCAAAGACGGTTACCTGTATCCTGGCGAAAGCATCGGCCACGGTGTGGATATAGATGAAACGCTGGCGGCGAAATATCCATACAAGCGAGCCTATCTTCCTGTCAACAGACTGAAAGACGGCACCATGTGGAATTGGTGATGAACGCAACAGATTGTATTATTTTCAAGTTAACGCTGAAAGCTTTCTGTTTTTATTACCGGTGAAGCGGGAAGATTATTTCAAATTCAACTGACATGAGGAAGCAATAAGTGTCCGATTACGAAGTTATTATTGCCGGCGGTGGTCACAATGCGCTTATTGCCGCAGCGGTACTCGTTAAAAATGGTTTGAAAGTTCTGGTCGCAGAGCGTAATGACTGGGTTGGCGGAGGTGTCATCACCCGTGATGTGACCTTACCTGGTTTTAAGCATGACCTGTTTGGTTCATCGCATGTCTGGATTCACCTGAATCCCGATTTTAAAGATCTCCTGCCCGAATTTGAAAAGCATGGGCTTAAATATATCTGGTCTGAAGATCACATTACTGGACACCCGAATAAATACGAAGGGCAGGGTATTATTGTTTACAAGGATGTGGATAAAACCTGCGACACGATTGCTGAGTATTCACAAAAAGATGCGATTCGCTACAAAGAAATTTACGAGGAGTTTGGCGAAATAAAAGACGGTGTGACTAAAGCGATGTTTGCTCCGCCATCACCTCCCAGTTACATGTATCAGGCCATGGAAAACAGTCCGGAAGGTCTAAAGCGTTTGCGTGATTACCAGTTAAGTTCGCGTCAGTTTACGCTGGATAATTTTGAAAACGATCATGTCCGGGCTTTTATTCTTGGCTGGGCGATGGCACCACAAACGCTCCCAGATCAGCTAGGAACGGCGGCTGGATTTTATGTGATGATCCCAAGCATTCATTATTACGGGCAGTCCATTCCCGAAGGTGGCAGTGGCATGCTGTCGGAGGCTATCAAGTCATATATTGAGGCCAATGGTGGCACGGTAATGACCGGAGCGACAGTACGTAAATTTATTGTTGAAAATAATGAATGTATTGGTTTTCGTTTAGAAGATGGAACCGAAATTACAGCAAGTAAAGCTGTTGTCTCTGAACTGGATCCATATCAGACCTATCTGCATGGTTTTGAAGAAGGCGTGTTGCCGGATTCCTTCCTGCGAATGGTAAGAGAATTCCAGTTCGGAGAAGTGACTATTGCCAGAGTGCATTACGCGCTTAATGAGGCACCTTCGTTTAAGAATGGACCGGATATGGATAAAACTGCCTTCCAGAGAATTTTTGGAAACATGACGGATATTGATAAACAGTATAACGAAATGGCAATGGGCCTTGCGCCAAGTGATCCCTTTCTCTGGACAGCGGCATGGACAAGAATGGATCCTACCAGAGCCCCAGCGGGCAAACATACATTGATCATGGACACCTTTGTTCCTGTCGATCTTGCCAGTGGTGAAAACTGGGAAGAAATTGCGCCAGCCTATATAGAAGACAAGCTACTGGGGCAACTGCGTAATTTTACGACGAACATGAGTGACGACAATATTCTTGCTCAATACGTCGAAACCGGACCAAGCCTGGCGCGGGCGAATTTGTGTTTTCACAGAGGGGTTACTACCGGAGGGGAACGCACTCTCGCACAACTCGGACCATTCAGACCATTCCCTAATTATGCAAATTATCGTGGACCTATAGACAAACTTTATATGACCGGTCCTTCCTGTCACCCCGGTGGCGGAATCAGTGGGATGGGTACGATAGCGGCAAATGAAATTTTACTGGACCTTGGTGTAGTTGAAGAAGACGATGATTTTGATTTCTAAGAGGATGTAATTATGTCAAAAAAAGCAGAAAGAATTGATCCCTATACCGCCCTTATAATTCAACCTGAAGTAACGGTGGTTGAAGACCGGGCCGGGATAAAGAAAAACCTGGACAGAGTATGCAACATGATTCATTTCGGAGTTGGCTATTTCTGGGAGCAGCCGGTTCGTCTGGTGGTATTGCCGGAATACTTTATGCAAGGTGTTGGCACACCAGGCAGGGGTGAAAGCACTATTCAGGACCAGATGAATAAAGTGGTGACCATACCTGGACCTGAAACTGATCAACTGGCCGCCATAGCGAAAGAATATGAAATATATATTTGCGCCGGTGGAGTCTGCGAAGAGATCCCCGAATTTCCTGATCGCTGGTTCAATACCAATTTCATTATCGGACCGACGGGTGAGGTTGTGCTTAAGTACCACAAGTGGCACATACCGGCGTATATAGGTTTGGGTACCAGCCCTCATGACATGTACGATGAATATTGTGAGAAATTGGGTGGCGACATTAAAGATCTGTTTCCTGTGATCGATACGCCGATCGGAAAACTTGGCACTATGACCTGCCATGACGGTTGTACCCCTGAGGTCAGCCGCGCTCTTGGTTACAATGGTGTGGAAGTTATTTGTCATCCCGGTGCTATTCAGGAAGTGGAAGGGGTCTCTGAGCCCTGGGATTTCTGGATGTTTACACGTCGCACCCGTGCTCACGATAACATGTGTTATGTACTAGGCTCGAACTGGGGGAAAGTTAACTACGATTATTATCCCAAAGCTTTTTGCCCGGGTAATTCCTTTGCGATTGACTATACGGGGATGGTGCTGAGACATACCCCATATCCCGAAGAGCAGGTACTGGCCGTGGGTATCGATATCGAAGCCTTAAGACATCACCGGACAAAAACTATTCATAATTGCTGGGTGGATGTTCGTACCGAAGGATTTAAACAAATATACGAGAAGCCGATCTACCCGCCAAACCGTTTTCCTTCTGGCAAACCACCGCGCAGCCTCTCCGAAAAGGTCTCCATTTGTAAGGAAGTCTTTGACGATATTTACGGGCGAGGGCAATTCACACCGCCTGCCGGCTACGCACCTGAAGATATTTCCGGTTTGTTAGAGAAACGAATCAAGTTCGCTCAGGACACTGGGCGTTTAAAGAAGAGCTGATTATGCTGGTACGAAGCAAGCTGGCAGATGTTGAGTTTGAATTCGGTAAATTCGAATACAAGAAAGACCACTTGATAATTCACAGTGCCGAAAGTCAGGCTATGAAAACAAAAGTGTATGTCAGTCCTGATGACATTATGGATGCTTTGGCTCAGATGTTTAAAAAACCTATGGTCTGGTTATATTTGATCGGGTTTCCATTTTTTCTAATTCGATATCGCCGCCGGCACGCAGCAAAACGACAATTAACCAAGTAATTAACAGCAGGGGAATGCTATGCCCAAAATGACGGGTGCAGAAGCCATAATCAAATCTTTACGTCGCTATGGTGTCGACACAGTTTTTGCCTTACCCGGCGGACAGCTGGATCATCTTTTTGATGCAATGTACAAAGAAGGTGACGATATTCAGCTGGTACATTC
The DNA here is from genome assembly GCA_012103475.1 of Gammaproteobacteria bacterium. Classification (GTDB taxonomy): domain Bacteria; phylum Pseudomonadota; class Gammaproteobacteria; order Eutrophobiales; family Eutrophobiaceae; genus WLWS01. The sequence goes on from WLWS01000002.1 coordinate 369,582, forward strand.
GAGACATGAGCAAGGTGTTGCCTATATGGCTTATGGTTATGCCAAGTCAACAGGGCGAGTAGGTGTGTACGCCGTTGTTCCAGGTCCGGGTTTATTAAACTCGAGCGCAGCTTTATGTACTGCATGGGGAAATAATGCGCAGGTGTTATGCATATCAGGTCAGATACCATCTCATGCCATCGGCAAGGGCTACGGTGATTTACACGAGATTAACGATCAGCTTGGCATGATTCGTCACATCACAAAATGGGCAGAACGAATTGAACACCCAAGTCACACTCCCGCGACAATAAGTGAAGCTATGCGGCAGTTGAATACTGGTCGTCCGCGTCCGGTGGAAATTGAGATGGCGATGGATCTGATGGGGAACCGGGCCGAGGTAGTATTGCCTGAACCTCCTGCAGAATACGACACTCCGCCTGTCGATCTGGGTTTGATCGATGAGGCTGCAAAGATTCTGGGTGCCGCAAAGCAACCTATGATAGTAGTTGGAACTGGTGCACTGGATGCTGGAGAAGAAGTTCTGGCGCTGGCAGAGGCATTACAGGCACCCGTAATGTCAAAACGGACAGGTAAGGGAATAGTCAGCGCAAACCATTATCTTCACGCGAATGCGCCTATGGGTCACGCACTCTGGCCAAAAGTAGATGCGGTAATTGCCGTGGGTTCGAGAATTAAAGAACAACTCATGATGTGGGGTAAAGACGAAAATGTGAAGCTTATCCATATCGATATTGACCCTGTAGAAATGACAAGAATACACACACCGGATGTGGCCATTCTCAGTGACGCCACAGTAGCGCTCCAGTCCCTGCTGCCTGTGCTTGAGAAGTACAACAGTGTTCGTGCTTCCAGAGAAGACGAAATGACAATACTGAACAAGCAGGTCTATGCTCAGATACGAGATCATGCTGCTCCGCAAATGGCATATCTTGATGTCATTCGTGAGGTGCTACCCGATGACGGTATTTTTGTTGACGAGGTGACACAAGTTGGTTTCGTGTCCTGGTATGGTTTTCAGACTTATGCACCAAGACAGCATATTACAGCAGGTGAAATGGGAACACTTGGCTTTGGCTTTGCGACTGCACTTGGTGTAGCTGTAGGCAACCCGGATAAAAAAGTGGTGCAGGTGAGCGGAGACGGTGGCTTCATGTTTAATGTGCAGGAACTATCTATTGCCGCACAATATAATATTCCCCTGGTCAGTATAATTTTCAATGACAACACATTTACAAATGTTCAGCGCCAGCAGGATGAGTGGTTTGAAGGACGCAGAATTTGTTCTGATTTACATAATCCTGATTTTGCGAAACTGGCTGAACTCTATGGAATCTCAGGTCAGCATGCGGATTCTCCTGCATCACTAAAATCGAAGCTGGAACAGGCCTTTAAGCACAATGGTCCGACGATAATCGAAGTAGCTGTAAAAGAAAGAATGCCAAGCCCCTGGAAATTCATCATGATGCCGAAGGTTCGGGGTGAGGTGGTTGCCGGATAATTAAGTTAAGCAGGACGGTATCTTAGGTCACGTAGATTAATGCCCAATCTCACATTCGTTTTTAACTTAACAAGTTCGCGGGCATCTTCAGCGTCTACTTTTTGAGTAAGTAGACGCTGGCCAAGAGCCCCATCTGGTGGTGATGCTAATAAGGCTTCAAGCGAATTGAAATCTGCAATCAATTTCTGTGCGGTTTTTGGGCCAACCTTCGACACACCTTTGATATTATTGGTCGAGTCTCCGGTTAAGGCCCAGTAATCAACTAGCTGGGTGTGTGATACTCCATATTTATTTTGAACCCATTCAGGGTCATGTTCCTGATCATTAAAATGATCGTAGACTCTGGTATTGCTATCAAGTAACTGCAGGAAGTTTTTATCTGTAGACAATATAACTACTTTACCCTGTTTTGAAGCGAGCCCTTTTGCGAGTGTGGCGATAACATCGTCAGCTTCATAATGTTTGATGCAGATAGATTTTACACCAAGCTTGTCAAATGCAGATTCAAAATCTGGTAAGACACTCATAAGAGCTTGAGGTGCTGGTGAACGATTAGCCTTGTACATGGGGAAGAGTTCATGTCGCCATGTTTTATCCTGGCTGTCAAAGACTGCGCAGGCATGGGTAGGCAAGTGTTTTTTTAATGCTCTCAATAAAGAATGTTTTGTGCTGGATAGTACTTCCTCGTCAATCAGGTCATCCTTGTGTGGTCTGGCCTCATATATCCGCCTGATCAGGTTCATTGCGTCAACAAGCAGAATGTTCATAAATTCAACTGAGGTATTTCCAAATCAGGGTCATCGACGACTTTCTAATTGCAAAAGTTGTCCTTCCCGTTTCATATTCACTTTATTCAGAAATGTGTTTCCAAGTAAAGTAACTTTTGGAAAATCAGAGTCGTGAATTGCACCTTCGATGTCACGAACTTCTATATCACCAACTTTGACTTTATCAAGATTCATAATATATATCTTACTCACACCTGAGGCCGTGTTTGCACTTGAAACCCGGCCCTCAAGTTTGTAATTCAAACCAATACGTTTGGCGTCATGCTTATTCATAGAGATAAGCGTCGCTCCTGTGTCGACAATAAAAGACATCTGGAAACCGTTTATGCTGCCACTGACCCAATACATACCATTAGAGTCCGGAGCGATGGTTGAAGTTTTCCCACCCTCGGCTGCTTTAAATTTGCTGCCTATATGAGAGCCTAATGTATAGGTATTTTGCTCACCTTCAATTTCAAGGATGGCTTCCTTACTGTTGGCGCTGACCAGAATAATCCCCTCCGGCGAGGTTTTACCGACTTCAAGTATTCGTTGTTTCCCATCAACCCTGACAATGGCCTTGTTTTTAAATAAACCCAGAATATTAATTTTTTCGATTGCCGGTGCTGCCTGGCTGCAAATAACAAAAAAGCTTGAAACAAGAAATTTAAAGATTAGTTTCATCTAGTCATACATAGGTGAATTGAGAGAGATTATCATAGCACTAAGGTACGCCAAGTAAGAAACTGAGCACTACTGTCGACAGGTTATTTTTTAAACTTATGCTATGATCCGGTATCTTTTGCTCAAGGAAATAATAAGGAAAACAGACAGATGATCATTATTTTACAACCGGATGCTGATAAAAAAGCACCGGCATACGAGAAGTTGATGCGTCACCTCGAATCCTTGCCCGGGATAAGTATTCGTGTTCATGATGAGAAGGGTTCAGAGCAAACCCTGACTGAAATTTATCTGGTGGGTAATACGATGCCCCTGATTAGCGAAGAAATCGAAGCCTATGAAGCAGTCGACAGAGTGGTTCGAGTATCACGCGAATACCGTGTGCTGGGGAGACACAATAATGACCTCCGAGACACGCATTTCGAGTACAACGGAGTACGATTTGGACAGGATAATCTGCAGATTTTTGCCGGTTTATGCGCTGTTGATAAGCCTGACAATGTGGAATCAATGATGAAAGCGCTGAAGGAAAACGGTTTGCAATGCACAAGAATGGGAGCCTACAAACCGCGTACCAGTCCCTATTCATTTCAGGGTCACGGCAAAGATTGTTTACCCTACGTGTTCGAACTGGCAGGAAAATACGATATTAAAGTTATCTCAATGGAGATCACTCATGACGACCAGATTGATGAGATCAATGAAGCTCTGGAAACCGCAGGTAAACCGACTGGCGTCATGTTGCAGATCGGTACTCGTAATACTCAAAACTTTGAATTACTCAAAACAGCGGGTCGGCAAAAGGAATTTCCGGTACTGTTGAAACGCGGTTTTGGAATTACTCTGGAAGAATCACTGAATGCGGCAGAATATCTGGCCAGCGAAGGCAATCGCAATGTCATTTTCTGTCTGCGTGGAATGAAAACAAACTACGGTGATCCACATCGAAATCTGGTTGATTTTTCACACGTGCCCACCGTTAAAACAATGACGCGTATGCCAGTCTGTATCGATCCGTCCCACTCTGTAGGCTCCAGAAATAGCTCTCCTGACAACATAATGGATGTGTTTCACTGTACTGCTCAGGGTGTTATCGCGGGAGCCAATATGATTCTGGTTGATTTTCATCCTGTCCCGGAAGAGGCCCTGGTAGACGGCCCTCAGGCTCTGCGTATGGGGGAACTGTCGTGGTTCCTGGAAGATGTGCAGATAGCTCGTGAGGCCTATTTGAAGCGCTGTGAACTGCAGTTGCAATTAGCACAGTAAGCAAAGACAAGAAAAATTCGGGAGAAATTATTTTTTTTGAAAAATAGTCGGTGCAGATAATTGATGTTGTTGGGGCACTTTGCTCAAATTCCAGTTTGCGATACCCCATTGAATAATCTTTTCTACTGTCTCATTTTGTAGTTCCTGCGCCGGAGTCTGTCCTAAAAACCTGAGGCATGCGTAAAGAACATGCCCGGCTTTGGATGTCAGTAACACGTAATCGGCCTGTTCCTGTTTAGAAATCTTTGCGCCATTGGTGTAAGTAGCCAGCGGCACGTGTGCATAGAGTGGCCCGGGCAGTCGCAGAATATTCTGTAGATAAATCTGACGAGCACAGGATTCAAGTAGATCAGCACCTCGAATTATGTGTGACACATTTTGATAAGCGTCATCGACAACAACAGCCAGATGGTAAGCGGTGATTTGATCAGCTCGTCTGATTACAAAATCACCCACTTCAGATTTAAGATTCTGAAAATAACTCTGTTGAATCAGATCGTCTACTTCCAGCTCACCTTCCTCAACAATAATTCTCAAGGCATACTGTTTGTCTGATACGAATGTTAGATTTCGACAGCTGCCGGGGTAGGGTTTGCCTCTGGTTTTATCTCTGGAACAATAACACGCATAGATAAGTTCATTTTTATGTAATTGCTCGAGAACTGACTGGTATGCGTCATTACGCTGGCTCTGATACAGAATCTGGTTGTCCCAGTACATACCGAGTTCTTCAAGAGTAGACAGTATTTTGCTGTCAGCACCTTTTTGCGTACGCGGTGAATCCAGATCATCAATGCGAACTAACCACTTGCCGTGATTTGCGCGGGCGTCCAGATAACTGGCAAGGGCAGTTATAATGGAGCCAAAATGTAAGGGACCACTCGGAGTTGGCGCGAATCGACCTACATAGTCTGTATTAACGGCGGACATTCATAATGCCAGGGTCAATAATGCTATAGATTCGGAGCGTAGCTACCGTCTCAGACTACAGATACGGAAAGGTGCGCTAACCGAGTTGACGTTCTTTTATTTCATCCAGAGTTTTGCAGTCTATACATAAAGTCGCGGTAGGGCGGGCTTCAAGTCGACCCACACCAATTTCTACTCCACATAATTCGCAGTAACCATAGTCACCAGTTTCAAGAGTTTGAATGGCTTCATCAATTTTTTTAATCAACTTGCGTTCACGATCGCGTGTCCTTAGTTCAAGTGCAAACTCTTCCTCTTGCGTTGCTCGATCGTTGGGATCAGGAAAATTGGCTGCTTCGTCCTGCATATGATGCATTGTACGATCGACTTCTTCCATGAGACTCCGCTTCCAGGCGAGCAACAAGCCTCTGAAATGAGCGGATTGCTCAGTATTCATATATTCTTCGTTTCGCTTGGCCCGATACGGTTTTATCGGAGTGACTTCAGTTTTTATTGTTACTTTCTTTTTTGCAGTTACAGTCTTGGACATCTTTGTTGTTTTTCCACTGCTTGAGGAAGAAGCTTTCTTCTTTGCAGTTACTTTCTTTTTGGCAGGAATTGTTTTTTTAGTAATTTTCTTTGCAATCACTTTCTTTTTGGCTACTTTCTTCTTGGCCGTAGTCTTTTTAGCGACTTTTTTTACAACTTTCTTTTTTGCAGTCGCTTTTTTAGCAACTTTTTTCGCTGTTTTTTTCACGGCAGCAGCTTTCTTCTTTGTAACTTTCTTTTTGGCGACCGGTTTCGTCTTCTGCTTGGACGCAGTTTTCTTTTTCGTTGCGGTGACTTTTTTCTTGCTTACCGGCTTCTTTTTAGCCGTTTTTTTCTTCGCAGCCATTATCTGAAACTCCGACTTCGATTAAGGGTGTATCTATACCAAAAACGCAGGTTTGTGGCAATTAGGGCGCTACTTTGCCACATCTAGGGCCTCTTTGGAATCAGCATTAAGCTGTTCTATCCAAATCTTCGTCGCCGCAGCAACTGCGGCAGGCATAGCGATAAAATTAACAACAGGAATCATCGTCAGAAGCATTACACTGCTGCCGAAACTCAGTGTAAGTGAACGTCTGCCGGCGAGAGTTTGTCGGACCTGTGGGAAGAGAATACCTTCGTTACCCATAGGATACTCCATATATTCAAGTGCGAGCATCCACGCACCAAAAATAAACCAGAGAAAAGGCGCAAAAGCCTGCACGAAAGGAATAAAAAATAATAAAAGCAAGGGCAGCGCTCTGACCAGAAAATAACTCAGCTTGATAATTTCAATTCTGAATGCACTGCTGAGTTCTGCAGGCAGTGTCTTAAGTGTGAATGGTCGGTCTGGAGGAGTCTTATTAAGATGCGCAGCTACGGCTTCGGCCAGAAATCCGTTAAAAGGTGCGGCAATAAGATTGGCAATGATCGAAAAACAAAAGAAGACAATGGTCATTGAAATAAAGGCGAATACCGGCCATAAAAGCCAGCTTAACCAACTTGTCCAGGGGAAATTTGACGTCAGCCAGTCAATCAGATCATTTAAACTGCTTGCACCAAAGAAGATGACAGCCGCAAACAACAGAGAATTCATAGTGAAAGGAATAAGGACATAAATACGGATGCCTGGTTTCAGTAGCAGTCGAAGCCCTGCCAGCAATTGCTTTGGACCGTCGGTAAATTTACCCAAGATTTCGTTTCTCCGCTAAATTAAAGTGTAAAACTGCAGATGCAGAAATGAATCCTTTCATCTGACTACAAAGTACTCAAAGTATTTGCCATTTTGTGGTCTTGTCAATCACAAATTAGCCTTTTAAAAAAGCAAAATATTTTTTAACTTCAATCTTAATAGTTAAGATTAATTGTCATTTAATAATTATTTAAAAACAATTATATATGTTCTAATCTTAATGTTAATAATAGAAAAACTAAAGGCTTGTCTGAAGGTATTGATATCGGTATGGTAGCCGACCATGCGTTTGCGCAATATTAAACTTTCAGGCTTCAAATCTTTCGTCGATCCTACCACTCTTTCTGTCCCTGATAGTCTGACTGGTATTGTCGGTCCGAACGGTTGTGGCAAGTCAAATATCATCGACGCCGTTACCTGGGTAATGGGTGAGTCATCGGCAAAACATCTTCGAGGAGATTCCCTCACAGACGTAATTTTTAACGGATCAGGTGCTCGTCAACCAGTGGGACAGGCCTCAGTTGAACTAACCTTTGAGAATGCTGAAGGTAAATTGGGTGGTCAATACGCCAGTTACAGTGAGATTTCCATCAAGCGAACTATGAATCGCGAAGGTATATCCAATTACTACCTAAACAACAGCCGTTGTCGCAGAAAAGACATTACCGGAATTTTTCTGGGTACCGGTATCGGTCCGCGTAGTTACGCAATTATAGAGCAGGGGATGATTTCCAGACTGATCGATGCCAAACCTGAAGAATTACGCATCTTTATAGAAGAGGCGGCCGGGATATCGAAATATCGCGAAAGGCGACGTGAAACTGAAAACAGAATAAGACATACCAGAGACAATATAGATCGTTTAACGGATATTCGCGAAGAACTGGGTAAACAATTAGAACGGCTGAAACGACAGGCCAAAGCCGCAGAACGTTATCAGGTCCTGAAACAGGAAGAACGGCAGTTAAAGGCGGAATTGCTGGTGCTAAGCTGGCAAGAACTGAAAAAACAAATCAGCGAAAAAGAAGAAGTAACACGCGAGAAGGAAACCAAGGTTGAGGAAGGTATAGCACGCTTACGAGCAGTTGAAGCAGAGATTGAAAAACAACGTGATGAACTGACAAATTCGAATGAGGCCTTCAATAAGGCGCAATCTGCTTTTTACGAGGTTGGCAGTGATATTTCCCAACTGGAACAAAGAATTCAACATACTCAGGAACGGATTCAGGCGCTGAGTGCTGACATAGAACAGGTTGCCGAGGCTGAGCAATCTGTGAAAGTACAACAGAAAAATGACGATGAAGAGTTAAATAAGCTTAAACAAATGCTGGTTCAACTGGAACCGAAACTTCACGGTTCCAGAACAGACAGTGATCAGGCATACGATTCTCTGAATCAGGCAGAGCAAGCCATGCAGAGCTGGCAGACTGAGTGGGATGCCTACAATGAAGCCTTGTCTGAATTCAACAGACAGATTGAAGTTGATACCACTCGACTTGAACATCTCCAATCCGGAGTGGCCAGCGATGAGCAGCGCAGACTGGATTTGGACAAAGAACTTGAAGATGCCAGTACACATGCTTATCAGGAGAAAGCCACAGAATTACTACAACGGCTCAATGAAAGCGAAGAAAAAATACGAAACGCCCGTGCAGAGACTGAACGTAATCAGCAAAAGGTTAAGCGTTGTCGTGAAGATGCTCATAAAACCGGTGAACGATTGGCCGGGATACGTTCTGAGCAGCAAAAACTAACAGGCCAGATTAGCTCTCTGGAAGCTTTGCAGGAGGCTGATAGCAGAGGTCAGGAGCAAACTCTGGAGTGGCTTAATGCGCGAGGGTTGGCTAATGCACCGAGATTAATACAACAATTGAATGTAGAGCCGGAATGGACTTTCGCGCTGGAGACGGTTTTGGGGCATCACCTGCAGGATATTTGCGTTGATAGTGTGGCTAATCCTGCTCAGTATTTATCCGGATTAAGTCATGATGGAATTGGGCTGGTTGGTGGAAACTACAAGCCGGCCGATAACCCACGGCCGTATACCGAACTTCTTTCAAAAGTGAATGCGAGTGTCAGCCTGTGTGGATTGCTAAGGGGCATATATATAGCCAGCGATCATGAACAGGCAATTGAAATGCGCGATGATTTGCTGGCGCACGAGTCGGTAATTACACAAGATGGTGTCTGGTTAGGACCGGACTGGTTACGCCTGAGTCGGGAAAAAGAAGGGCAGAGCGGTGCCTTGTCAAGAGAACAGCAATTGCAGGAATTGAAATCTAAAGAACTCGCTGCACTTGAAAAACTCGATCAATTACAAATTGAAGAACAACAATCCAAGCAGGATCTAGAACAAGCTGAGCAGCAATTGGATCGTGTTCAGAAACTTGTAAACGACGAACAGCAGAACTTGAATCAGATTCAGTCACAACATACTGAATACAAGACACGACACGAGCAAGTAAGTTTGAGAGTGTTGAAAATACGCGAGGAACTTGATGAACTTGACCTCAATAGTGGCGACGACCAGCATGAGCTGGAAAGCCTGCGACATAATATCTCCAGAACGCAGCAGGATAAGCAGGGTCTTGACCAACAAGGGCCTCGATTAATTGAGAATAGAGAAAAGCATCGGCAGGCGCTTGAGAACGCGCGTGGGCGTTGGCAGTCTACGCACGAGCAAAGCTCTGAAATTGCCTTACAGCTTGAATCAATCAGTTCTCAGCGAGCCTCGCTTGAGCAGGCGATAAAACGAAGCGAGATACAACTTTCCAACCATGTCAGTCGTCGAAATGAACTGGAGAACCTGCTGACGAGCAGCAAGGCTCCACTTGTATCACTTCAAAGTGATCTGGAAAAGAGACTCGAGGAAAAAATTCGAGCTGAGAAAAATTTAGCTGAGATGCGAACACAGGTGCAAAGTAAAGAAACTTTGCTCAGAGAAAAGGAACAGCAACGAAGTGAACTTGAACTAAAAGTGCAGGAGCTCAGAGATGAGTTAGCTAATGCGAAAATGAACGCGCAGGAGACAAAAGTACGTTTACAAACTGTCGCTGAACAATTGCAGGAACAGGGACATGAAATTGAAGAAATGCTCAAACAGCTTGATGACGAGGCTGAGAAAGTTGGCTGGCAGGAGCGATTAGAGGCCGTAGAGCGTAAAATTAATCGACTTGGACCTATTAACCTTGCAGCTATTGATGAATTTGAACAGCTTTCAGAGCGCAAGGAATATCTGGATAAACAGGATGAGGATCTGGCAGAGGCTCTGCAGACTCTGGAAACAGCAATTAAGAAAATTGACAAGGAAACCAGAACTCGCTTCAAGGAAACCTTCGACTTTTTGAACACAAACCTGAAAGAAATGTTTCCGGTACTATTTGGCGGAGGCCATGCTTATCTGGAAATGACAGGCGATGATCTCCTGGAAACCGGAGTAAGCATTATGGCCAGACCTCCGGGTAAACGAAACAGCACAATACATCTGCTGTCAGGCGGAGAAAAGGCCCTTACCGCAGTCGCACTCGTATTTGCCATTTTTAAATTGAATCCGGCTCCATTTTGTATTCTTGATGAGGTCGATGCGCCCCTGGATGACACCAATACAGCCAGATTCAGTGAACTATTGAAGCAAATGTCTTCGGAAGTTCAATTCATTTTTATCACTCACAACAAAATCACTATGGAAATCGCCAGACAGTTACTTGGCGTGACCATGTATGAACCCGGTGTATCCAGACTAGTTTCAGTTAATGTCGATGAAGCTGTTGAAATGGCAGCCTCTGCCTGACCTCTTTACCAAAATTCGTAATTCAGCATCGAGGCATGCCAGATGGTGGTCATATGCCCGGGTTACTAGTACCTAAGCAATGAGCGAATTGCGATTATTACTATTATTTCTCGGTGTTTGCTTAATCGCCGGGATCTATTTCTGGAGTGTTATGCAACAGCGTCGTGATCAACGTCAGAAAACAGTACGTGATTTCTCCGCGGCTGAGCATTCACCGGAAGTAAAAATGAATTCTCATATCGACTCGGAAATTGACTATGATTCCGCGCTCGCAGGCCTTAGTCGTTCAATGACTGCTGATTCGGAGATGGAAATAAATAATTTGCCCCTGCAAGACGGAGATGCTGATTCGAGTGTCAATTCTGTTTCTTTAGATTCAGCTTCGACGAACTCAATACCTGCAAGTAATCCCCTCGATAACACTACCTATGATGAGCAGAGCTCAACAATTCCCGTTGATAAAATAAAAAAAATAATCACTTTCAATATTATTCCACGTGCCCGAGAGTTTTTTCATGGTCCGGAAATAGTAGAAGCTATGGAAAATGTCGACATGCATCTTGGAGACATGGAGATATATCATCACTTCGGTGTTGGTGACATGAAAATGAACAGACCTTTGTTCAGTCTGGCAAATATTATGGAACCGGGGAGTTTCAAGATTGAAGAGCTAAACGAGTTAAATACACCTGGTCTGGTAATGTTTATGTGTCTACCGACTGTTTTCGACTCTCAGGTGGTATTTGAATTAATGTTAAATACTGCGCAAAGGCTGGCGGAACAATTGGCTGCCGATGTCTGCGATGAAAAACGTGCCTTATTAAGTGAGCAAACAATCGACACAATTCGAACTTCTGTTCTCTCGTGATTGCCTGAGTAGAAATGGCGGATTCAAAAAGCACTGAAGAAGAATGCGCGGTTCAGCGCGTAAATATATTACGTGAAGAAATTCTGGAGCATAACTACAACTACTATGTGCTGGATGCTCCATCTGTGCCCGATGCGGAGTATGACAGACTGATGCGTGAGTTATCAGAGTTGGAATCGCGTTTTCCAAAGCTGATAATTTCCGAATCCCCTACACAGCGTGTTGGCGCGAAAGCTCTTGAATCTTTTAGTCAGATCACACACAAAATACCTATGTTGTCGCTTGACAATGCCTTTGATGAGTCTGAGTTCAGAGCATTCGACAAACGATTACGTGAGAAATTGTCTGTCGTAAATATCGAGTATGCCGCTGAAACAAAGCTGGATGGTTTAGCAGTAAGTCTATTATATGAAAACGGAAAATTAGTGCAGGCTGCTACCAGAGGCGACGGTAGTAGAGGAGAAGATGTTACTGCCAATGTGAGAACGATCAAAGCAATCCCATTACAATTTAAAGGGAGTGTTTTTCCTGAAACGCTTGAGGTCAGGGGCGAGGTATTTATTGGCAGGAAAGAGTTCGCGTTATTAAACAAGGAACAGGCAGAGCGTGGTGAAAAGTTATACGCCAACCCAAGAAATACAGCAGCAGGAAGTTTACGGCAGCTAGATCCAGGTTTAACAGCGCGTAGACGTCTGAATTTTTATGCTTATAGCGCACCTTTTGAAAGAGAATCGATGCGGTTGGCGGATACACATACTGGTATTCTTGACGCATTGCGCGAGTTGGGACTTCCGGTTTCACCCGAAACCAGGACTTTACAAGGTGTCGAGCAATGTCTCGGCTACTATGCCGATATCGGACAACGAAGATCGAGTCTGGAATACGATATTGATGGTGTTGTTTATAAGGTGAATACACTTGCTCAGCAGGATTTACTGGGTTTCGTATCGAGAGCACCTAGATGGGCCATTGCCTGGAAATTCCCCCCCGAAGAGGAACTGACTGTCGTCAACAATATTGAGATCCAGGTGGGGCGAACGGGAGCGTTGACACCTGTGGCCAGACTTGCCCCAGTTTTTGTCGGGGGCGTGACTGTTACCAATGCAACCTTGCATAACGAAGATGAAGTAAGGAGAAAAGACGTACGAGTAGGCGATACTGTTATTATCAGGCGCGCAGGTGACGTTATCCCTGAAGTAGTTTCAGTTGTTATGGAAAAGCGAGCAAAAAACACTAAAGCTTTTTCTATGCCGGATACTTGCCCGGTTTGTCAGTCGAAGACGGAAAGGCCCGAAGGTGAGACTGTAGTCAGGTGTCCGGCTGGTTTGTTTTGTCCGGCACAGGCTGTACAGGCTGTTATTCATTTTGCCTCTCGGCGGGCAATGGACATCGATGGTCTGGGAGACAAACTCATTGAACAATTGTTTGCCTCAAGCTTGATTCAGAATGTTGCTGACTTATATAGTCTGGAAACCAGTCACTTACAAAATCTGGAAAGGATGGCAGAGAAGTCAGCTGCAAACCTGCTAGCGGCTCTAGAAACAAGCAAATCTACTGAATTACAGCGTTTTCTCTATGCACTGGGAATAAGGGAAGTCGGCGAAGCCACCGCCAGAGCCTTAAGCCAGCATTTCGGCGAGCTAGATAAGATTGCCTGCGCAACCGAGTCTGAGTTAGAAGAGGTAGAAGACGTTGGCCCCGTCGTCGCCCGGAACATACGAGCATTCTTTTCAGAACAGCACAACAGAACGGTTATCGAAAGGTTACTTGAACAGGGTATTCACTGGAATGAAATTGTCCTGACAAAAAGTCCGGGGACTCTGAAGGGAAAAACGTTTGTGTTGACAGGAACATTGGAGTCAATGAGCCGGGACGAAGCGAAATCAATACTGCAGGCTCTGGGAGCAAAAGTCAGTGGGAGTGTTTCAAGTAAGACAACTTATCTGGTTGCTGGTGAATCATCAGGTAGTAAATTAACCAAAGCGGAAAACCTTGGAGTTAGCGTTCTCAACGAGGAAGAATTGAAAGCCCTTATAGAGGCAGATTAAAATATATTCGGCTTCTTATGGAATGGGTGTCACAGGCGTGCCGAAAACCACACGGTTTCTGCCTTCCTGTTTCGCTTTGTAAAGTGCTTTATCACACCGCGAAAGTAAACTGTCAATATCGTCATCCGCACTCAAGCTAGCTAGACCTTCACTGGCGGTCACGCGAATATCAAATTTATCGTATCGGAATATTATCATTTCGATGGCAGAACGTATGCGCTCAGCCACCAGTATTGACCCGGCCTGATCTGTGTTCCTCAGCAATACGATAAATTCTTCGCCCCCGTAGCGATAGATAACATCACTACCCCTTGCAGACTCAATCATCGACTCAGCAATTCTCTTGAGTACGGCATCTCCGGCGATGTGTCCATAGGTGTCGTTTACTCGTTTGAAATTATCTACATCGAGCATAATTATCGATAGCGGTGTGTCGTGACGCTGGGCAAGGTCAATTTCCTGTTCCAGAGCGTTATCAAGAGCCGCACGGTTATTTACTCCAGTAAGAGGGTCCCTGTATGCTTTCTCCACAGCCTGTTTATAAAGTATGGCGTTACGAAGAGGGTAGACCAGTGCCGCGATGGTATTCTCGATTTGCCGAGTTTGCTCTTCGGTAAATTTACTTCGACGAAACAGTGTCAGTTCGCCTATGTCCTTCTCCAGAAGTACCAGTCGATAGTTACATCGATGCCGTTCTTCTTCGCCAAAGCTAACACTATGATTTTCATCCTTATTTACGTAGTTCAGGCCATCGTGTGCTACGACGGAAGCGAGCTCATCGTGAAATAGTTCCAGTAATTTGTTCAACTCCAATGTGCTTTGCAGAACGTTGGCAAGTTGTAAAGCTCTCTCGCTTACTTCTGCTGGTTCACCACCAAAATGGTAGGACTGACTGGTGTTCTGGTTTCCCGGTGCGTCTTTGATGTCTTTAATATCAGCCATTCTATAATTTGTCATCTGCATTAACCTGAGCCTCAATTCTCAACTGTATAAACAGAAGCAATTTGAGTGCCAGAACCAGTGGGATCCATTATCCAGGAACGCCCACGGTGTGTTAATACTGAAGAATATAACGCTATCCATGGAAGCTACAAAACCCCTTAGTCGACTGAATAGCATCGATTTCTCAGTACATTATGATGTTGGTCAGCAAACTCTATTTAAGATACCATAGCCGCGCTCTGGCGTAAGCCATTGAAATTTAAAATCAATGCCGAAAGAGTGTCATGACAGAGATCATTGCTCTGCACATGAGGTGATTATAAGTTATTGTATTTCAAAAGAATATTGACATTATTTTTGACACTGACCACTTGCCCGACCGGTCAGTTAGCTGCTTGATAACGGAGCTTTTGATAGAAGACATCATATGGGTAGTAATGACGCGGACAAATTGCTGATTGAGCGTGTAAAACAGGGCGATAAAAAAGCCTTCGACGCGCTGGTTGTTAAGTATCAGCAGAGAGTAATTAATCTGGTATCTCGATTCGTCAGGAGTCATGCAGATGCTCTTGATGTCACACAAGATGCATTTCTGAAAGCCTATAGAGCCCTGCCAAATTTCCGTGGTGACAGTGCCTTCTACACCTGGTTGTACAGAATTGCCGTCAATACGGCAAAGAATTACCTCGCCATGCAATCGCGTCGTTCCGGTGAATTGGATCAAGATATAGCAGAAATTGAACAAATTGAGGCAAACGATGCTCTAAGGGATAAGGCAACACCCGAGAGGCTGTTGCTGCGGGACGAAATACAGGCGACAGTGATTGCTGCTATTGAGGCACTGCCAGAAGATTTGCGCACGGCTATAATGCTTCGTGAAGTGGATGGAATGAGCTATGAAGACATTGCCGGTGTCATGGAATGTCCGATCGGTACAGTCAGATCCCGAATATTCAGGGCCCGGGAAGCCGTAGATAAACAATTGAAACCATTACTGGATGAGTGAGACAGGAAAATGAATGTAGATAGAACTGAAGACGTTTCGGCAATGATTGACGATGAGCTGGAGCAGGATGGCCAACATCTTGTTGACGATCTCTTGAATACTCCATTATTACGGGAAAGATGGCGTAGTTATCATCTCATCCGCGACAGTCTCCAGCATCAGCTGCCTGAGAAACTGGACAAAACACTGGCATCCAGTGTTGCTGCCAAAATAGATAATGAACCACATATTCTGGCACCGGTGAAGAAGAGCCAACCGGCCTATTTAAAACCTCTGGCAGGGTTGGCGATTGCGGCATCGGTAGCAGCTCTGGCGATTGTAGTGCTTCAGCCGGCTCAGGAAGGCAGTAGCGAACAGGGTATTCAAGTCGCCAGTTTCACACCAGTAGGCACGCCAGTGACATCTCAGGCCAGACAAGATGATGCGCAAATTCGTCAGGTAAGAGCTGAAGCCCGGGCTCGTCTTAATAGCTATCTTGTAAATTATAATGAGTATCAGACAAATTCCGGAATTCAGGGTATGTTGCCCTATGCCAGAACTGTAACTTACGAAAATAATCGGAAATGAGTCTGACTATGGGGTGTTGTCCTACAATTTTCCCAGGAGTCAGTATTTAATCGCCCCGGCGGAGTTTTATGCGCAAATTTAGTATGTTCAACACTGAAATTTACAGCTTGAACCTGTCTCTCAGATTGTTGACAGTCCTTCTCGTTTTCATAATATTTCCCGCTCAGGCTGACAACGAAAGCAAACCATCGGCTCGAAGTTTGATTCGAAACATGTCAATGGCTGTTCGGCAGTTGAATTACGAGGGTGTCTTCATCCATCAGAGAGGTGGACAGATGAATACCCTGCGTCTGATTCATAAGTTTGATGAAAAAGGCGGTATAGAAAGGCTTGTTTCACTTACCGGCGCTGCCCGGGAAGTCATTCGAGATGCAGAATCTGTTCGCTGTTATTTTCCCGATGATCAGGCTGTGGTTGTCGAAAAAAGCCGGCCAAGAGAGCTGCTATCATCCCAATTGCCAAGATCGCTGGAGAAACTGGAAGCCAACTATCAATTCTCTATTGTCGCTGAAGACCGCGTTGCTGGAAGAAAAGCCTGGGTCGTCAACATCAGGCCAAATGACGCATACAGATATGGTTATCAATTCTGGATAGATCAGATAGATCATTTGCTTCTGAAATCTGAATTGCGAAATCGAACAGGTTTATTACTCGAACAGATCATGTTCACCCAACTGGATATACTTGATACGGTATCCGCCGAAATGTTAAAGCCGTCCATAAGCGGTGCAGGTTATACCTGGCATAATAATTCAAAGGATAAGAAGACAGATAAGAATTTCGCTTCAAAGTGGCAGGTCAGCTGGATGCCGAGTGGCTTTTCAAAAGACAATGAAGAGATGTATCCGGCCACGGAAAACAAGACACCTGTTAATCACATTGTCTACTCCGATGGACTAGCAATGGTTTCAGTTTTTATTGAAAAACTCGATTCCGACACAGAAATGACCACCGGGCTTTCCAGGCTTGGGGGTGTGAATGCTTATGCACGTATAACCAAAGGTTATCAGGTGACCGCCGTTGGTGAAGTGCCGCAGGCTACTGTCCAGAGGATGGCTAATTCGGTATCAACCGAGCCATAGACTTTGATTATTTAATTATTAGAATAATTAACTTCTGCATCACAGGCGTAGCTATCAAAGTTGAATACAATCATTTCAGCATAAGTCCAATATAAAACCAAGCTCAGAACACGTTGAGAGTTATGAAACAAATATCAGGAAAATATCTTTTTTTAATACCACTGCTGCTGCTTTTTAACAGCAATCTGTCAGCCCGGGCCTTGCCGGACTTTTCTCTCCTGGTCGAGAAACATTCGCCTGCAGTGGTAAATATCAGCACGATAAAGAAAAACCCAGGTATTGATTCTAATTCACCGGCGATGCCCGAGATACCTGAAGACAGTCCATTCTATGATTTCTTCAATAAGTACTTTGAACAGACGCCCCGAGGTGGCCAGCCCTTTACCGAACGCTCATCGCTCGGATCCGGTTTCATTATTTCTAAAGATGGTTATGTCATAACAAACAATCATGTAGTGGAAAATGCGGATGAAATTATAGTTGGTCTGAAAGACAGACGGGAACTGGTCGCCACATTGGTAGGTACTGACAAACGCAGTGATATCGCAGTCCTGAAAATAACAGGTGAAGACTTTCCAACTCTGGAACTGGGCGATTCCGATAAAATGAAAGTTGGTGAATGGGTGTTGGCAATAGGCTCACCTTTTGGTTTCAATCATTCCGTAACGGCAGGAATTGTCAGTGCAATGGGCAGGGCTTTGCCGAACGAAAACTACACGCCCTTCATTCAAACGGATGTAGCAATTAATCCTGGAAATTCTGGCGGCCCTCTATTTAATCTCGAAGGAGAAGTGATAGGAGTTAATTCTCAAATTTACAGTCGCACAGGCGGGTTTATGGGCTTGTCTTTCGCCGTGCCCATTGATGTCGTTTTAAATGTTTACAATCAAATCCGTGAGCAAGGACATGTCTCAAGGGGATGGCTGGGAGTGTTAATACAGGAAGTGACACGAGAGCTGGCTGAGTCATTTGCCATGGAAAAGCCGCAGGGGGCGTTGGTGGTAAAAGTGTTACCTGATAGTCCTGCGGAGAAAAGCGGTTTTGAAGTTGGCGATGTCGTCGTCAAATTTGATAATAAGGAGATTGGGTTTCGTTCGGATTTACCACCGATCGTCGGTAATAGCTTAATTGGCAGCAAAGTTGCTGTGCAGATAATCCGTAGAGGCAAAAAACGTACTCTCAAAGTTGAAATAGAAAAATTACCGGGTGAGGAAGAACTTAAGGTTGCCGCTGCCAGTAATATTATGGAGCAGGCAGGTAACAGACTTAATATAACTCTTAAGGATCTCTCAGCCAGTCAGCGTAAAAAGCTGGAGTTAACTGATTATGGTGTTCTGGTGGAAAAAGTAGGTGAAGGTCCTGCCAGAGAGGCTGGAATTCGTGCTGGTGATGTCATATTGCTGCTGAATAATCAAAAGCTGATTGAATCCACGCAGTTGAGTACAATATTGAGTGACTTGCCAGTCAATAAGTCGATTCCTGTTCTCATACAGCGACGCGGTAATCCGGTTTTCCTTGCATTAAAAATGACCGATGATTCGTGACAATTGAATTATTTTTGTATTCTCAACAAGATTGTCAATTGTGTGATGAATTTAAAAAGACAATCGAACCGTTCCTGACAGAAAAAAACGTAATTCTACATGACATTGATATAGGCAATGACCTTGAGCTCAAACAGCGTTATGCAGCCCGTATTCCGGTACTTGTATGCGGAAATACTGAAATATGTGAAGTGAGAGTTGATCAGCAAGCCCTGCAGTCCTTCCTGTCTTCACACTCTGATTGAGCCAATAGTTCACGAAAAAGCTATTATCTGTTTATCTTTCTCCCCGATATAAGCTAGAATCGCCGCGCTTTGCAGCACTTTGAACGTTTCCCTGACTAACTAAGGTAACTTATTGCTACGTATGCAACACATACGAAATTTCTCCATAATAGCCCATATTGATCACGGCAAATCGACTCTATCGGACAGGCTAATACAATTGTGCGGTGGATTGAGTGAGCGGGAAATGGAAGCTCAGGTGCTGGATTCGATGGATCTTGAGCGGGAACGCGGCATTACTATCAAATCACAGAGCGTGTCTCTCGACTATAAAGCCCTTGACGGACAAACCTATCAGCTTAATTTTATCGACACTCCCGGTCATGTAGATTTCAGTTATGAAGTGAGTCGTTCATTGTCAGCATGTGAAGGTGCGTTACTGGTAGTAGATGCGGCTCAGGGAGTTGAGGCACAGAGTGTCGCAAATTGCTTCACAGCTATTGAACAGGACCTCGAAGTTGTGCCGGTATTGAATAAAATTGATCTTCCTTCCGCAGAACCTGAGCGTGTAGCACAGGAGATTGAGGAAATTATTGGTCTGGATACCACCGACACGATAAAAATCAGTGCCAAAATGGGTGATGGTATTCCTGAACTTCTGGAGCAACTCGTTGAATTGGTTCCGCCACCTCAGGGCGACCCTGCAGCGCCACTTAAAGCGCTAATCATCGATTCATGGTTTGACAACTATCTTGGTGTTGTGTCACTTGTGCGAGTGTTTGACGGCAAAATAGACGTAGGGAAAAAAGTGAAGATCATGTCCACCGGACAGAGTTTCGAAGTAAATGAGCTTGGAGTGTTCACGCCTAAATGGTTTCCCAAAAAACAACTTAACGCGGGCGAAGTAGGGTATGTAGTAGCGGGTATCAAGGCGATAGAAGGCGCACCTGTTGGTGATACAATTACACTTACTTCTACGCCGGCCACTGAGCCACTGGCCGGTTTTCAGCAAATCAAACCGCGAGTTTTTGCCGGCTTATTCCCGGTTGACTCAAATGATTATGAAACCTTCCGCGATGCTTTATCGAAACTACGATTAAATGATGCCGCCCTGCATTATGAACCTGAAACATCTCAGGCGCTTGGTTTCGGCTTTCGTTGTGGTTTTCTGGGGATGCTGCATATGGAGATTATTCAGGAAAGACTCGAGCGCGAATACGACCTGAATCTCATTACTACGGCCCCAACGGTAATTTATGAACTTGAGACAACTGCTGGAGAGACGATATATATCGATAATCCATCCAACATACCAAGCACCGATAGAATCGCCGAAATACGCGAACCAATAATTCAGGCAGATATTCTTTTGCCGCAAGAGTATCTCGGCAATGTCATGGCCTTGTGTATTGAAAAGCGAGGCACACAAAAGAGATTGCAGTACGTGGGTAAACAGATATCTCTGTCTTTTGAACTGCCCATGAACGAAGTAGTGCTGGATTTTTTTGATCGATTGAAATCTGTTAGCCGCGGCTATGCCTCGTTTGATTACACCTTTATCAGATATCAGGCCGCCAAACTTGTAAAACTTGATATATTGATTAATTCAGAAAAAGTTGACGCCCTCTCATGTATTGTTCATCAGGATCTGGCTGACCGGCGAGGGCGTGAGTTAACGGGGAAAATGAAAGAATTTATTCCTAGGCAGATGTACGAGGTCTCTATTCAGGCCGCAGTCGGTTCGAAAATTCTGGCCCGACAGAATGTAAAAGCTCTGCGCAAAAATGTAACGGCGAAGTGTTATGGTGGAGATATAAGTCGCAAAAGAAAGTTGTTGGAAAAGCAAAAAGCCGGTAAAAAAAGAATGAAGCAATTTGGCTCGATTGAAATACCACAATCGGCTTTTATGGCAATTTTACACGTCGGTAAAGATTCTTAGGATAAAATGTAAATATGAACTTCGATTTTTCCGCACTTCTTGTGTTGCTGACCTTTGCCAGTGGTCTTATTTGGGGAATAGACAGCTTATTTTATGCAAAAGCTCGTAGAAGCGATGAAAATAAGCAGGGTATCGCTGAGAAAGAAGACCATCAGATTCCGGAACCTCTTCTGGTTGACTACGCGCGTTCTTTTTTTCCGGTTTTTTTCATTGTCTTGATTCTGCGTTCCTTCCTTTTTGAACCATTTCGTATTCCTTCGGCTTCGATGATGCCGACTCTGATGATCGGTGACTTTATTCTGGTCAATAAATATGAGTACGGAATTCGCTTACCCGTTCTCAATAATAAGATAATTAAGAATAAAACTCCGCAAAGGGGCGATATCATTGTATTCAGATATCCGGAAGACCCGCGAATACCCTTTATTAAACGTGTGGTTGGTGTACCCGGAGATAAAATAGCCTACTTCAATAAAACCTTGTATATCAATGGAGTAGCGGACGGACAGAAAAATATATCTGTCTATCAGGATGACGGGCCCGGCTGGCAGATGAACGGTTGGCAGTTACTGAGCACACAAACAGGTGAGATTGAGCATGAGATACTTCACAATCACCATAGCCCGTCAAAAACTGTTGAAGAAATAGTGCCTGAAGGTCATTATTTCGTACTTGGCGATAATCGTGATAATAGTAAGGATAGTCGCTTCTGGGGTTTCGTTCCTGATGAAAACCTGATGGGAAGAGCTATTTACATTTGGATGAACTGGAGTAATACCCGCTGGTGGCATATTCCAAGCTGGGACGTAGAATGGAGTAGAGTTGGTATACCTATAAATTGATCACAATTGGCAAATGTTAGATAAGGGGTGGAAAATGAGAAGATTAACGAAAAAACAAAACGGTATGACCGGTATTGGTATTATGCTGACCCTGGCGGTATTGGCAGGTGTGGTGACTATAGTGCTGCGACTATTTCCTTTGTACAACGAGAAATTTCAGATTGTTTCGGCTCTTAACACAGTAGCTAATCAACCCGACGCCGCAAAAATGACGACCAAGCAGGCTGGTAAGGTCTTTATGAAAGGTATGGCGGTTACCAATATCAACCGATTCGTAGACAGCAACATAAAAAACCATCTTGTGGTAATAAAACCTAAGAAAAAGGGACAGCCCCGTGTCCTGCACATGCAATATGAAGCCAGAAACAAATTCATCGCTGACATCTCCTTTGTGCTGGAATTTGATAAGAAAATACCATTGTCAGGTCCAAGCGCGAGTGAATGAGTCTCAAAAACTTATAATTAATAATCTCAACTATCGATTTAAGAACACTGGCTTATTAGAACTGGCGCTGACACATCGCAGCGCCCAGTCTGTAAATAATGAACGTCTGGAATATCTGGGCGATGCAATCCTCGGTTTTATAATTGCAGAGGCTCTTTTTCACAAATTCGACGATGGTCCTGAGGGTTTCCTGACCAGACAGCGAGCAGCGCTCGTAAAGAAAGAAACACTGGCTCTGTTGGCCCGCCAACTTGATCTCGGAGAACTTATTTTACTCGGGGATGGAGAACGAAAGAGTGGGGGGTGGAGACGCGACTCAATTCTGGCAAATACTCTGGAAGCCCTGATTGGCGCAGTATATCTGGATAGCAGTTTTGATCGATGCAGAGAATTTGTGCTCGACTTATATTCAGAATTAATCAGGGCAGCATCTTTAAAGGATTCTGCCAAAGATTCTAAAACAGCACTTCAGGAGTTTTTACAGGCCAGAAAGCAAGTTCTTCCAGACTATAAAGTTCTATCTGAACAGGGCGAAGCACATAATAAAGTCTTTACGATTGAATGTTATCTTGAAAGTTTTGATGCCACTTTCAGTGCCAGTGGCAAGAGCAAGAGGATTGCTGAGCAGTCGGCAGCGCAAAAGGCGCTTGAATTTATTCAGGCCAGGTCTTGAGTAATATCATCGATAAAAAAACCCCCGGGAATGACTTTCGATGCGGCTACGCGGCAATTATCGGGCGTCCGAATGTTGGTAAATCTACCCTGATAAATGTGTTGATTGGTCAGAAAATCAGCATAACATCTCGCAAACCTCAGACAACTCAACGGCGTTTATTAGGCATAAAATCGCGGGAGCGATACCAGATAATCTACGTTGATACTCCTGGGATGCAGTCCAGATATCAGGACGCGATTAATCATTATATGAGAAAGGAAATAAGCAGTGCATTAGTTGATGTGGATGTGCTCTTATTAATGGTGGAAGCACTCAAGTGGACGGATGCTGATGACGAGATACTCGATGCAATAAGTCATGTAGAGGTGCCGGTAATTGCATTGATTAATAAGATCGATAAAGTAAAAGACAGGAAGAAACTTCTGCCTTATATCAAAACACTTTCTGAGAGGAAAAATTTTACGGAAATTCTTCCCGTATCAGCAAGTAAAAAAACTGGTCTGGACAAGGCCGAGCAATTGTTAGCATCCCTCCTGCCGGAAGGGCCGGCTGAATTCTCTGAAGATCAGTTAACCGATCGTAGCGAGCGTTTTATTGTCGCTGAGTTTATCAGAGAAAAACTGATAAAAAGGCTTGGCAAGGAACTACCATATCGAGTAACTGTTACCATTGAAAAATTCACTCGTGACCTTCGTGGGGCTGAAATAGATGCAATAATCTGGGTCGAAAGTGATAGTCAAAAATCCATTGTGATTGGAAAGGACGGCTCGGTATTAAAAAAGATAGGTGAGCAGGCGAGGCTTGAAATGCAATATCTGCTGAATTGCCCGGTTTTTTTACGGACCTGGGTAAAGGTGAAAAAGAACTGGAGTGATGATCAGTTGCTTATGAAACAACTGGGGTTTGATAACTAGCTTGATTAACAATGCGAGTATCGCTTACGCCTTCCGTCATAATTCATCAGAGACCATATCGGGAAACCAGTTTATTACTGGAAATATTCGCAAGGGAATATGGACGAGTAAGCCTTGTCGCTAAAGGCGTTCGAAGAAACAGGAAAAAATCGCAAAGTCTTTATCAGGCAAACCGAAAGCTTTTTTTGAGCTGGGGTAGTCGCGGTGATTTGGGAACATTGACAGAAATTGAAGCCGATGGGCCTAATTTTAATCTTGGCGGGAAAGCTTTGATTTCTGTTTTCTACATAAATGAATTGTTGATTCGATTTTTGCACAGACACGAATCTCATCCTCAGCTCTATGATACCTATCTTAAAACTCTGACTAGACTTGAATTTGGTGAACCTGAGTCTTTGTGTCTGCGTTATTTTGAAAAACAGCTGCTTGATACTATTGGTTATGGGCTGGTACTTGATCACGATTTGGAATCGGGCTTACCGATATCTCCCGAGAAGGAATATTTTTATTCTATTAATGAAGGACCTTTTTTGACCAAGTCTGGATCTACTAAGGGCGTCAGTGTAAGTGGCAAAACCTTACTGGCACTGGATTCGGAAAACCTGGATGAGAGTTGTTCCATCTCTGAAATCAAGCAAGTGATGCGTCTGACCCTGAATTCTTATCTCGGTGACAAACCTCTTGCCAGCCGGGAACTGTTTAAAGCGTATGCCCGACATTACAAATAGTCCCTATGAAATTATTAAAGAAGAATGAAAAAGGACTGTGATGCCTTGTGATGTACCTGATGAGTTAATATGGCTACAATACGCCGTTTTTTACACTCGGTTTATCTGATAAATGTCTGAACTAGATTTGCAAAACTCCTTGCGACGTACTTTCGCAATTATTTCTCATCCTGACGCGGGAAAGACAACTGTGACGGAGCAATTGCTTCTCTATGGTGGTGCGATTCAGTTAGCGGGTACAGTGAAGGCCAGAAAATCAAACCGCCATGCGACATCCGACTGGATGGAAATGGAAAAGGAACGCGGAATATCGGTAACAAGTTCGGTTATGCAGTTTGTTTATAAAGAGAAGGTCATTAATTTACTTGATACACCTGGCCACGCTGATTTTTCAGAAGATACCTATCGAACACTGACTGCAGTCGATTCAGCATTAATGGTAATTGACGTAGCCAAAGGTGTTGAGGAGAGGACGCGAAAATTAATGGATGTTTGTCGTTTACGTACAACGCCTGTTATTACATTTATTAATAAACTCGATCGAGAGGGTAAAGAATCAATTGAATTGCTTGACGAAATAGAGAGCGATCTCGGCATTCAATGTTCGCCCGTTAGTTGGCCGATTGGCTCAGGAAGCCGACTAAAAGGTATCTATCATTTATTGAAGGATGAAATCTCTCTCTATTCTAAAAATGAGAGTAGTAAGCTTATTCAGGGGATTGACAGCCAGGAAGCTGCCGAGGAACTGGGCTCTCATTTGGAGGAGCTGAGGGAAGAAATAGAGCTGATAAAGGGCGCATGTCCGGAGTTTTCCTTAAACGACTATCTGGCTGGAAAATTGACTCCGGTGTTTTTCGGCTCAGC
Organism: Gammaproteobacteria bacterium; assembly: GCA_012103475.1. GTDB lineage: Bacteria > Pseudomonadota > Gammaproteobacteria > Eutrophobiales > Eutrophobiaceae > WLWS01. The sequence goes on from WLWS01000002.1 coordinate 394,908, forward strand.
CCTGCACAATTTTGGTGTTGAGTATTTTCTAGATTATATTGCCGAAAATGCACCTTCTCCTGGTCCCAGACAAACAGTAGAAAGAGACGTGTCGCCAAATGAAAAAAAATTCAGCGGGTTTGTGTTTAAAATTCAGGCGAACATGGATCCCGCTCATCGAGACCGAATTGCATTCGTCAGAATTTGCTCAGGCCAATACAGGAAGGGCATAAAAATCCGACATGTACGGGTCAACAGAGATATGCAGATTTCAAATGCGATGACCTTCCTGGCTGGCGAGAGAGAACAGGCAGAAGAAGCCTGGCCGGGTGATATTATCGGTCTACACAATCATGGAACAATTCAGGTGGGTGATTCTTTCAGCGAAGGTGAAAAACTCACATTTCAGGGTATTCCTCACTTCGCGCCCGAACTTTTTCGACGTGTACAATTACGTGATCCCTTGAAGATGAAAGCGCTGTTGAAGGGACTTATTCAACTTGGAGAAGAAGGCGCCACTCAGGTTTTCCGACCACTTAGCAGCAATGATTTGATTGTCGGAGCAGTTGGTACCCTGCAATTTGACGTTGTTGCGTGGCGTTTAAAAGATGAATATAACGTGGAATGCAGCTATGACAATATCGCGGTAAATACCGCGCGCTGGGTAACTAGTGACGATGAACGCAAACTACAGGAGTTCAGGCAAAAACTTGCCCAGCATCTAGCTCTGGATGGGGGTGAGTATTTAAGCTATCTGGCTCCATCCATGGTCAACCTGAATCTGACCATGGAGCGGTGGCCTGAAATCGAATTTCGAAAGACTCGCGAACACTAAATAACCTCAGTTTTCTTCTTTACCCGCGGCTTGTTGTGGTTCGCTTTTTGTACTCTCAACCGCAGCATTCGCAACTGGTGAATTAATGGGAGGCTTGATATCAACTACTCCTCCAGAGCTATCGCCTTTGTCCTGAGTACGGGGATTAATCCGCGTGACATCCTCGCTGGGAGCAGGTGCAGCTATACGAGATGCATCCTTCTCAGCAGCAGGCTTCAAAACAGGAGGAGCCGGAGTTTGCACAGCTTGAGCTGTCTGTGTGACTGGTTGAGAACTCTTTGTGTCTTGTTCCGGTTTTACCGATGCATTATTGCTTTCCGCTTTTGGCGTATTAACTTTCTCCGGCGTCTTGGTCGATTGCTCGGCAGTCACATTGACTGCTATTTGACTGGAATTATTCTGGCTAATATTTTCTCCGGCAGACCGATTTCCTCTGGGCTCCCTGTTTTCAGCTGATTTTTGCGCCTCTTCTGAGCGTGTATTATTCGACTGATTATTTCTCTGTCTATTTCCCTGGGAGTTCCGCTCGTTATTTCTGCGTTGATTTGAATTATTCCGGTTCCGATTGTTACCAGACTTTGAATTGCCTCGTTGTTTTTGCTGATTGTTACCAGACTGACCGCGACTATCCCGTCGTTGATTGGGGTTTTGCTCAGATTTGTCATCGGTAGATGATTTGTTGTTGTTTCTTTGTTGTTGCCGGTTTCCTGAATTGTTGTTGTTCCGGTTCCGATCACGATTTCTTGGCGGGCGCCGGCGACGCTGATTGTTATTATTTTTGTTCGCTGGTTTATCTTCTTTGACGACTGGCTTTTCAGTTTCAGGCACCCCGAAAAGACTGCCGAATACTCTTGAAATAAGCCCTTTGCCCGGTTTGCTGCTTGAACCAGGCGCGGGTTTGTCTGGCACGACCTGTTGTACAGCCGGTTTTTCCATCGGCCGAGGCTTATTAACATGCGTCCGCGAATCAATTACATCCTCAGCTTTCTCAGGAATCTGATAACTGGCTTTATTGAAACTTTCCTGCTCTGCTTCGCTTAATCGAACACGTTGAACCCGATAATGCGGCGTAACCATAAGCGGGGAGGGCACAATAATTATTTCCACATCCAGCCTTTCTTCAACATCTCGAATCGCCTGGCGTTTCTCGTTTAAAAGAAAAGTCGCGGCTTCCACAGGTAATTCCGCGATTACTTTAGCTGTGGAATCTTTCATCGCTTCCTCTTCAATAATTCGCAAAACAGCCAGAGAAAGGGAATCTGTACCTCGAATAGTGCCCTGACCGTCACATTGGGGGCAGGGTAAGCTACTGGATTCTTCCAGCGACGGCCGTAGTCTCTGACGAGACATTTCCAGTAAGCCAAATCTTGATATTCTGCCTATTTGCACACGTGCCCGGTCAATACGCAGGGCATCTTTGAGTCGGTTTTCAACTTCCCGCTGATTTCGGGTATTCATCATATCGATAAAATCGATGACTACCAGTCCACCTAAATCGCGAAGCCGAAGCTGGCGGGCAACTTCGTCGGCAGCCTCAAGGTTGGTATTCAGAGCGGTTTGTTCAATATCCTGTCCGCCGGTTGCTCTGGCAGAGTTAATATCAATTGAAGTTAAGGCCTCGGTAGGGTCGATTATGACGGCGCCCCCGGATGGCAGAACCACCTGACGGGAAAATGCTGTTTCTATCTGACCTTCAATCTGGTACCGATTGAACAGGGAGTCATTTTCCTTATAAAGTTTGAGTTTGCTGAGGTTATGCGGCATAACCTTCTCCATAAACTCACGCGCACGATCAAACACATCGGTATCGTCAATCCAAATTTCGGCCACGTCTTTACGCAGATAGTCGCGAATTGCCCGCATTACAACTTCGCTTTCTTTATAGACCAGAAATGGTGCACTTCGCTCTGAAGTCGCCACACTGATGGCAGACCAGAGACTCATCAGGTAATCGAGATCCCACTGTAATTCTTCTGAACTTTTACCGACACCGGCAGTTCTCAGAATCAGGCCCATACCCTGCGGTACTTCAAGGCCGCTCATGGCTTCACGAGCCTCAGCCCGATCTGAACCTTCAATCTGACGTGAGACACCCCCTGCTCTGGGATTGTTGGGCATGAGCACGAGATATCGGCCAGCCAGACTGATGAAAGTAGTCAGCGCCGCGCCTTTATTGCCTCGTTCCTCTTTTTCTACCTGAACTGAAAATTCCTGACCGACTTCCAGTTCATCCTTTATATTGAAACGGCCTTCGCCACCACTATTTTTGAAGAGAGTTCGGGCAATTTCTTTGAAGGGAAGAAAACCATGACGTTCGGCACCATAATCAACAAACGCCGCTTCAAGACTGGGCTCCAGGCGTACGATACGGCATTGATAGATATTGGATTTTTTTTGTTCGCGGCCTGCAGATTCTATGTCCAGATCATAAAGGCGTTGTCCATCCACTAACGCAACACGCACCTCTTCCGGCTGAGTCGCGTTGATCAGCATTCTTATCATTATTGTTATATCCTTATGTATTCATCTTCCGGAGACCGCATCCTCATCATTTAGATGGGAGGTAAACTGGCTCGCACGGGCTGGAATACAGTTGGCTGCTCATTGTTATTTTACAACATGCAGCTGTTTAACCTTTTAGTTCATGACGTGCCAGATAAGCTGTTGCGGAGACGCTGTCAGTTTAGTGACAGTCAGTTATAATCCCGCGTACACGACAAGAAGTATATATTCTGCGGTGTCGGATTCCGGAGACATACATCTGGAGCGGAGGAGTGAAGGGGGCGGAGTTTACACTGCACGATAAAAGAATTATCGGTCCACACGTATCACCTTTGTTTGCCAGCTCTGCTCAACAGGGGTATGTAATCAAAACGACCAACCTGCAGTTTACTCGTTGGCCTACAGGCGAACGAGACCCAGATAATATAGCAATAGTGCCGTTTATCGCAATGCTCAAATCAAACTATGTCACGGATTCTTAATAAAAAATCAGAGGTACAGCAAATAAGCATCGATTCTGAGGATGAGAGCCGCAGAATCGATAATTTTCTGATGAGCCGTTTCAAGGGATTGCCTCGGACGCGAATCTATCAAATGTTGCGCCGTGGCGAGGTGAGAGTAAACAAAGGACGCAAAAAGCCCGGTTACAGGTTACAGTCCGGCGACGTACTACGGATTCCACCGATTTCTCTGGAAACAGAGAAAGCACCTGCCACGCCCCCACGATATCTGATAGATATGCTGGATTCGGCGGTTTTGTTCGAAGACGACAAGCTGATAGTGGTCAATAAGCCATCGGGGATAGTCGTTCACTCAGGAGTGGCCGTTCTTATGGGGTGATTGAGATCCTGCGTCATATGCGACCAGAAGATGAAAATTTACAATTGGTGCATCGTATTGACCAGGCCACATCAGGCTGTCTCCTGCTCAGCAAAACTGGACGGGGTTTACGAGGATTGCATGAGAGCCTGAAAAGCGGAAAAATGGGAAAAGGCTATATCGCCCTGTTAGCGGGAGATATCGGTCCCAGTAAGATCACTATCGATTTAGCTTTAAGAAAAAACACTATTAGTTCAGGCGAAAGGCTGGTCAGGCCTGATAAAGACGGTAAGCGTGCTCTTTCAACTTTCGCCCGCAGTCGATTATTCAGGGAAACCTGTCTGGTAGATGTTTTTATTGAAACCGGACGCACGCATCAGATCAGAGTGCATGCTCAATCTATGGGGCATCCTATTGCAGGCGATGAAAAATACGGTGATGATTCCATAAACCGGTAACTGAGAAAAGCAGGCCTGTCACGATTATTCTTGCATGCATCGACTCTAACACTTCCTGATTACGGCAAAAAAGGCCTGAAGCTCAAAGCGCCTTTGAGTGAAGAGTTGTCCGACTTTTTAGACAAACATGACTAAGCGCATTGATAGCATATCCTGCTTCGAGCTGCTCGTTTTCGACTGGGACGGGACAATTGCCGATTCTCTGGGACTTATTGTCAGGTCTGTGCGTCATGCGACAGGGCAGTTGGGTTTGCCTGAAAAAAGCGATCAGCAGATAAAAGACATCATCGGACTTGGGCTGGAGTCCGCAATGGAGCGTTTATATCCCGGTATTTCAACAAGCGACCGTGATGCTCTTGCTGCTAGTTACAGAGGGTTTTATGCCGGAGCTTGTAGTTCGGAAATTGTGTTATTTCCGCAAGTAGAGAAGACCCTGCAGATTTTACGGGATGCCGGGCATAGTATGGCGGTGGCTACAGGGAAAAGTCGGCGTGGGCTGGATAGAGCCTTACTTGACACGGGTTTGAGTGAATATTTTCAATATTCACGCTGTGCTGACGAAACTTTCTCAAAACCACACCCTCAGATGTTGCAAGATATTATGGATATTTTTGCAGTAGAAAGAGATAGTGTTCTCATGATTGGTGACAGTGAATATGATTTACTCATGGCGAAAAATGCAGGAGTTGCCAGTGCCGCCGTATCATACGGTGCACAAAATAGTGAATTTCTACTAAAATTCGAACCATTGACGTGTCTGCATAACTTCTCGGACTTGCCTGAGTGGTTATCAGAAATGGCTGTAAATGACTCTTAAGTGAGCAACAGGAAACCGGTAATGAACGATAACTCAGATTCGCAAATTGAACAGAAAATGGTCAATCAGCTGGCCAGAGAATTTTTAAAAGAACAGAGAAATAATCGACGTTGGAATATTTTCTTTAAATGCCTGCTGGCCTTGTATTTGTTTTCATTTCTGGCAATTTATTTTTCCGGACAAGTTGAGCTGGGTAGTCTCAGTGGGGAAAAACACACGGCATTGGTAGATATCAATGGTGTCATTTCAATGGACAGCGAGGCCAACGCTGACTATATCGGCTCCGGTCTGCGGGCGGCCTTTAAAGATAAAAATACGGCCGGAGTCATCTTGCGTATCAACAGTCCGGGTGGTAGTCCGGTTCAGGCGGGCTATGTTAACGATGAAATCATCCGTTTGCGTCAAGAGTACCCTGATATTCCGGTGTATGCCGTCATTTCAGATTTATGCGCATCCGGAGGTTACTATATAGCCTCAGCCGCAGATGAGATTTACGCGGATAAAGCCAGTCTCGTAGGCTCTATTGGAGTTATTATGTCGGGTTTCGGGTTTGTCGATAGCATAGAAAAACTGGGCGTTGAACGGCGTGTCCGTCACGCCGGTAAAAGTAAAGCCTTCCTTGACCCTTTCTCGCCTCAGAAAGAAGAGCACATAGTTCATGTTGACGATTTGCTGGATAAAATTTATCAGCAGTTCATTGCCACCGTTAAAAAAGGCCGAGGTGATCGACTCGTCAGTGGTAAAGATGATCTTATATTCTCAGGTCTGATCTGGACTGGTGAGCAGTCAATAGAACTCGGTTTAGTAGATGCGCTTGGTAGTGCCGGTTATGTTGCCAGAGAAGTCATAGGCGAAGAAGATATTGTCGATTTCACACGCAGGGATAGTTATCTGGACCAGTTCGCCGGAAGTCTCGGGGCCAGTCTGATGAATCAATTTGAAACTAAGTTAAATTATCAATTAAAATAATAGGTTAGGGTAATTAGTTAACCTACAACATTAAGGAAGGTCTACGCCTTCCTGACGTAGCATCGCAGTCAATCGAATAAGGGGTAAGCCGACAAGCGCGCTTGGATCGTGACCTTCCATCGATTCAACCAGGCAAATGCCCAGTTTCTCTGATTTAAAACTACCGGCGCAATTGTAGGGTTTTTCAGCGAGCAGGTAGCGCTGGATCTCATTTTCTGAAAAATTTCTGAAATTCACTCTGTAATCCACGCAATCGAGCTGTTCCTGTCCCGTCTTTGCGTTCAGTAAACACAGCCCGGTTTTAAAGATTAGTGTCCGACCAGCCATCTTACGCAACTGCTCACGGGCTCGTTGATGATTGCCCGGTTTGGAGAATATCTCGCCGTCGCAACTTGCCAATTGATCTGAACCGATTATCAAAGCCGTGGCATTGCCGCCAGCGATTTTTCTTGCTTTGCTGGAAGCCAGTCTAGTCACCTGATCCTGCAGACTCTCATTTACTTGCGGTGCTTCGTCAATGTCCGGCGAAATACATTGAAAGGGGAGACAGAGACGTTCCAGTAATTCACGTCTAAAGGGCGATGAAGAGGCTAAAATTAACTCGGAAATGGTGGTTTCCCTCTGTTTCACGACTAGGTTCTGGGCTGGACATGATGACAGCGTGTAAAAACCTGTCAAGTCAATGGCTTAAACCTCAATATTAAGGCGTGTTTTCTTTGACAGAGGAAGCATGTGTGGCTAAACTTGCCCGCCTGATGCAAGCAGGCCCTCCGCAGCGTATTGATCCCGCCCGTTTCGCCGATAAAAAAGAAAGGTTATTCGGTGAATTGGATGTTATCGAACTGAGCAGACTTGATGGTCTGCTGCAGTCGAAGGATGGAAAAATCTCTTTTGAGTTGAGTTTTGACCGGGATGAGCACAGGCGGGTCAGTATATCAGGCGGATTTACCTGCATACTGACAATGCGATGTCAGCGCTGCTTGCTGCCGCTGAATGTTAATGTTGAGCATTCAATCGATATTGTTCTGATAGCTGACGAAGACGAGGCAAAAAAATTACCTCGCCGGCAAGAGGGCTTGTTGTTTACTGATAAAATGCTTTCTCTGCCTGCCTTGATTGAGGAAGAGTTGCTGCTGGCTCTGCCATTGGCGCCTTTGCATGAAAATGAGTCCTGTTCTGCAAACAGTACAGGTAAGCCCGGAATTATTGAAGAAAGACAGCACCCTTTTGAAGTACTGAAAGACTTTAAGACCAGAAATACTAAAGATTGATTAGACAGAGGATACAGACATGGCAGTACAAAAAAGCAAGAAGTCCACATCGAGACGTGATATGCGCCGTTCTCATGATGCCTTACGTGGCCCAACACTTTCAACCGAGCAGGCGACAGGAGAAACACACAGACGACATCACGTCAGTGCAGATGGATATTATCGCGGTCGTCAGGTTCTGCAAAATAGCGACGACGACGAATAATACTGGGGCCGGCTGTTAAGCGGTCCCTTAGTAACAGCCCCATCAAACGCTCTCCGGCCAAATCACTCAGAGATCTATTTTGACATTTTGTATTGCACTTGATGCGATGGGGGGGGACCACGGTCCTGCAGAGATCATTCCTGCCGCTCTGCATAGCCTGAGGCAACACAAAAATCTGGAAATCATACTGGTCGGTGATGAAGACACAATTCTGACTATCCTTGCTCAGAAAAGCGCTCAGGATCACGAGCGTATAAAGATCAAACATGCCTCTGAAGTCGTTGAAATGCATGAGGCACCATCACTGGCATTGCGCAATAAAAAAGATTCATCAATGCGTATTGCAATTCAACTGGTTAAAGATGGTCAGGCTTCAGCCTGCGTGAGTGCCGGCAACACAGGGGCCTTGATGGCAATGGCCCGGTTCGTTCTGAAAATGCTGCCTGGAATTGACAGACCGGCAATCTGCTCAATGATGCCGGGTATCGAAGGCCATACACACGTACTGGATCTCGGTGCTAACGTGGAACCCAGTTCCGAGCATCTTTTTCAATACGCTGTGATGGGCGCTGAATTGACAAGTGCAGTCGATAATGTGCAAAACCCTTCCGTTGCATTACTTAATGTTGGCGCCGAAGAAATCAAGGGCAATGATCGTGTTAAACAGGCAGCAGTACTGCTGTCGGAAAGCCATTTAAACTATGTTGGCTTCGTTGAAGGTAACGATTTGTACAGCAGCAAGGTTGATGTGATTGTTTGTGACGGTTTTTCCGGCAATATTGCTCTTAAAGCCAGTGAAGGTGTCGCTGAGCTTTTTAGTGCGCACGCGAGACAGGCCTTCAGCGGCTCGACTTATGGTAAATTGGCAGCTTTGTTGAGTAGCCCGGTTCTCAAGGCGATTCGTAAGAAGATTGATCCGAGACGGTATAACGGTGCCAGCTTGCTTGGTCTAAAGGGAATAGTTGTCAAAAGTCATGGTGGTGCAGACAGTCTTTCATTTTCTCATGCAATAGAAGAAGCCATGATTGAAGTAACCAAAAACGTTCCCGAGCGCATCAGTCAAAGACTCGAAGAGTTACTCATCGAAGATTAAGCCAGAGCGAGTATAGTGATGAATTATACAAAAATTCTTGGTACAGGTAGTTATTTACCCGAGCGCGTGATGTTGAACTCGGAATTAGAAGCGATGGTGGATACCTCAGACGAGTGGATACAGGCCCGCACCGGTATTAAAGAACGTCATATCGCGAGAGAGGACGAAACTACCTGTGATATGTGTGAACAGGCTGCACTGAATGCAATTCAAGCAGCGGATATAGATCCCTCTGAAATCGACCTGATAGTTCTGGCAACTTCGACTCCGGATCTAATATATCCCAGTACTGCCTGTTTACTGCAGGCGCGTTTGGGTGTGAGTAATACTTGTGCCGCTTTCGACGTCCAGGCTGCATGTTCTGGCTTTGTTTACGCTTTCAGTATTGCTGAGAAATTTATTCAGAGCGGCAGCGTAAAAAAAGCGCTTGTCGTTGGAGCCGATGCAAACTCCAAAATACTGGACTGGACTGATCGTGGTACTTGTGTCTTATTCGGTGATGGTGCAGGCGCTATTATTCTGGAGGCTTCCGATGAACCTGGAGTGTACGCTACCCGTTTACACGCAGACGGATCTCATGCACATCTTCTACAAGTGCCATCAGGTGTTTCAAAACCGACAGGCGATCCTTTTATCCGTATGAGTGGCAATGAAGTGTTTAAGTTTGCTGTCAATGCAATGGGCAGTATCGTCGATGAAACTCTACAGGAGTGTGGTTTGAGTAAGTCAGACATAGACTGGTTGGTGCCGCATCAGGCCAATCAACGTATTATTAAAGCTACGGCGAGAAAACTCGGTGTTACTATGGATAAGGTTATTCTGACAGTTGCTGAACACGGCAACACTTCTGGCGGTTCGATTCCACTGGCCCTTGATACTGGTATTCGTGACGGGCGTATTAAAAGGGGAGACAAGCTTTTCCTTGAAGCGGTCGGAAGCGGTTTTACCTGGGGTTCTATTGTTCTCAAATACTAGTTTTCTATTCCGATAACTTCAAATGAATAACTCTCAATTGAGTTTTGTATTTCCAGGTCAGGGTTCCCAGTCAAAGGGCATGCTTTCTGAACTTGTGGATGAATATGAAATAGTCAGGCTGACATATGATGAAGCTTCAGTAGCACTCGGGTTCGATCTTTGGCAACTGATACTTGAAAACCCGCAGGACAAGCTCAATCTTACCAGTCACACTCAGCCGGCTTTGCTCGCCAGCAGTGTTGCAATCTGGCGATTGTGGATTCAACAAGGCGGAGATAAACCGGCCTTTCTGGCAGGACATAGTCTTGGCGAATACAGCGCATTAGTGTGTGCGGGTGTTATTTCCCTGAAAGATGCAGTGAGCCTGGTAGCAGATCGTGGAAAATTCATGCAGGAGGCAGTCCCTGAAGGGAGCGGTGCGATGGCAGCTATTCTGGGCTTGCCTGATGAGCAGGTTATTGAGATATGTGCTCACGCAGCACAATCGGAAGTGGTTTCTGCTGCGAATTTCAATTCGAACGGACAAGTCGTGATTGCCGGTGATAAGAACGCCATAGAAAGGGCCATAGAGCTTGCCAAAGAGCAGGGCGCAAAACGAGCCATGCTATTGGCAGTCAGCGTACCATCTCATTGTGCGCTCATGCGAGAGGCCGCTGAACGCTTTGCTGAGCGAATGGAGTTAATACAGTTTGCCAATGCAAGTATCCCGATAATTCAGAATGTCGATGCAGAAAAACGTACGGATGCAGAAGCGATTAAGAAAGCTTTACTTGAACAACTTTATTGTTCAGTGCACTGGTGGCTTTCAGTTACTCGTTTAAAAGAGCTCGGCTCCACTACTATTATTGAATGTGGTCCGGGTAAAGTGCTCAGTGGTTTGATTAAACGAATCGATCGTTCGCTTGAAATTTTTCCCGTCCATGACAGCGATTCTTGACGGACAGATTGCACTGGTAACCGGAGCCAGTCGAGGAATTGGTAAAGCCATTGCGATAAAACTGGCAGATGATGGCGCTTTTGTCATCGGTACTGCCACTAGTGAAACCGGCGCAAGTGCTGTGGAAAAAACACTTAATTCAGAAGGACGAAATGGCCGCGGTTTTGTACTGGATGTATCTGATAGTGAATCTGTAGATAATTTTGCCAGCAACTTAAAGGCCGAAAATTACGCTGTGTCAATCCTCGTCAACAATGCTGGAATAACCCGGGACAATCTTTTAATGCGAATGAAAGATGAAGAATGGGAAGATGTTATTAACACTAACCTGAGTTCAGTTTATAGAATAACCAGGTTTTGTCTTCGAGCAATGATGAAAGCCCGGGGCGGGCGCATAATTAATATTGCATCGGTAGTTGCCTTGTCTGGCAATGCTGGACAAACAAACTATGCAGCAGCTAAGGCAGGCATGCTCGGTTTTACGCGGGCACTGGCGAAAGAAGTGGGTAGTCGAAATATAACCGTAAACGCTCTTGCGCCAGGTTTTATAGAGACTGACATGACCGATGCCCTGGACGCAGAGCAACAGGCCCTGTTGCTAAATCAAATTGCACTCGGCCGACTTGGTAGTGTAAACGAAATAGCAGCTTGTGTGGCTTTTCTGGCTTCACCTGCAGCGGCCTATATTTCCGGCGAAACAATTAATGTCAACGGAGGCATGTATATGGCGTAAACACCTACTTTTAACATTAATTAAACTTTGTAATTTGCTGATATTTAATCATATATCAAATAATGCTGTATGCAGCTTGCAAGTTATTATCATTTCTCTAAACTTACACACGAATTTTCGGTGACCACACCGTAGAGGGAGGAATTACCCATATGAGCAGTGTTGAAGAACGCGTTAAAAAAATAGTAGTAGAACAACTAGGCGTTAAGGAAGAGGAAGTTTCCAGTGAAGCATTTTTTGTTGATGATCTGGGCGCCGACTCACTTGATACAGTTGAACTTGTTATGGCTTTGGAAGAAGAGTTCAAGACGGAAATCCCTGATGAGGACGCGGAAAAAATTACCACCGTCCAACAGGCAGTCGATTACGTCAACGCCAATCTTGACTAAAACCCGGCTTCAAAAAAAGAAAAGGCTGCGTTTAACCACGCGGCCTTTTCTTTTTTAAGGGCTTACATGAGTACGATATAAATATTGTGAGTAAGCGTAGAGTTGTTGTCACAGGATTGGGTTGCCTTACCCCACTTGGTAATAATGTTAAAGACACCTGGGATCAAGTTCTCAAGGGCGTCAGTGGTATTGCTGAACTGACGCATTTTGACACCAGTGAATTTCCTGTTCGTTTTGGTGGTTCGATTCGAAACTTCGATATCGAAGATTATATTTCCCGAAAAGATGCCCGGAAAATGGATCCCTTTATTCATTATGGTATGGCGGCAGGAATCCAGGCTATCGAAGATTCGGGGCTCGAAATCTCGGAGGAGATTGCTCACAGAGTTGGTGTAGCGATTGGCTCGGGTATTGGCGGTTTACCTGGTATCGAAAAAGGCACAGATATCATTACCGAAGGCGGACCGCGTAAGATTTCGCCGTTCTATGTGCCCAGTAACATCATCAATATGATTTCCGGTCATCTATCCATTAAATATGGTGCAAAAGGCCCTAATTTCGCGATCGTTACCGCCTGTTCGACTGGCACACACAACATTGGTGATGCAGCCCGTATTATTGAATATGGAGACGCTGATGTCATGATTGCCGGTGGTGCTGAGATGTCAACATCACCAACCGGACTGGCAGGATTCGCTAACGCGCGTGCCTTATCGACAAATAACTCCGATCCGCAAGGAGCCTCGAGACCCTGGGATCGGGATCGAGATGGTTTTGTTTTGAGTGACGGAGCCGGCGTGATGGTTCTGGAAGAATATGAATTTGCTAAAAGCAGAGGCGCTTCCATCTACGCTGAACTCATTGGCTATGGTATGAGTGGCGACGCCTACCATATGACTTTGCCATCCGAAGGCGGTGAGGGCGCCGCGCGTTGCATGCAGAACGCCATGAATAACGCCAGTCTGGAGCTAACAGAACTGGACTATATCAACGCTCATGGCACATCCACACCTGCTGGAGACGTTATAGAGAGCAATGCAATAAAAAAGGTCTTTGGCGCTCATGCCAGTAATCTGGCTGTGAGTTCAACTAAATCAATGATTGGACATCTGCTTGGTGCTGCTGGCGGTGTTGAGGCGGTGTTTTCAGTGCTTGCCATTAAAGATCAAGTTGCTCCACCGACTATAAATCTCGATAAGCCCGATCCGGAATGTGACCTCGATTACGTTCCACATGAAGCCAGGCAAATGGAAATTAACACAGTGTTATCAAATTCTTTTGGTTTTGGTGGAACTAATGGTTCTCTCATTTTCAAACGACTTTCCTGATTCGTATCGGCTGTAGAAAAGCCGAAAAACAATAGGAACAGGACTATGTCAATCTTAGAAGAGAATGATTCTAGTCAACGGTAAACCTGAGGATACGCTTTCCCTTGGGGATCGCGCTATTCACTATGGTGACGGTCTTTTCGAAACAATTGCTGTTGAGCATGGTCTACCTTTGGCTTGGGATGATCACATGCAGCGCTTGCAGAAATCATGTTTGCAACTCGGTATTGATTGCCCCGACCCGGCAAGCCTCTTGCTGGAAACTGTAGAGATCGCCGGTGACCGGGAACTGCTTGTTGTCAAAATTATAATCAGTCGCGGGAGTGGCGGACGCGGATACACACCTGCAGAGAAGGGAACTACAGGAAGAATTGTTCTCGCATATGACTGGCCGGACTACCCGAAAGAGTTTGCACAAGTGGGAATTGAAGCTGCAATCAGTAGTATTCGCCTTGGCCATAATCCCCTGCTGGCTGGCCTGAAACACCTGAACCGACTTGAACAGGTCTTGCTGAGCAGAGAGCTTGCTGCAAAAGACAAGCCTGAAACCCTGGTTATGGATATTGATAATCAAGTGATAGAAGGGAGTAAATCCAATCTGTTTTTAGTAAGCAATCAAAAAGTGATGACCCCTGCGCTGGATCAGGCCGGTGTTGAAGGTGTTATCAGAAATGCACTGCTTAAAATTGCCGACGAATTGCTTATGGAAAGGCAGATAGGCAGATTTTCACTTGATGATGTGTTTAATGCTGATGAAGTATTTTTCTGCAATAGTATTGCGGGTTTATGGCCGGTTCGGCGAATTGAAAATACTGAGTTCGCGCTTGGCCCTGTCAGTCTCAAATTGCAACAGGTGCTGCAGGAAAAAAAGCTTATTACATGACGGTGAAAAAAATTACGCTCAGCCTCGTCGTGATTATTGTGCTTTTTATGAGTATCACTTTGTGGTGGCTGAATAAAGATATGCAACGAGAATTAAACTCACCTCTTGCTTTTACAGGAAGCGAAATTATCCAGCTGAGACCAGGACAGAGTCTGAAATCGCTCAGTCGAGAAATAACCGACAAAGGCTGGATGAAACATCCTTACTATCTTGAATTCGAAGCGAGAAAACAGAATGTCGCCTCTCGGCTCAAAGCCGGTGAATATACAATTACTCCGGGTACTACGCCTCTTCAGCTTCTGGACATATTCGTAGAGGGTAAAGTAAAGCAGTATTCAATGACGATTCCCGAGGGCTGGACATTAACGCAAATACTGGATGCCATCGCCGCAAACCCTGAATTGCAACAGACCCTGACGACATCTAGGCCAGAACAGGTCATGTCGCTGGCCGGGTTTGCGGGTCATTTCGCTGAAGGTCGTATATTTCCTGATACTTACCTGTTTCCGGCTGGTACTAGTGATATAGAATTCATTCAACGCGCAGTCAAAACACAAAAAAAGGTACTGCAGGAAGAATGGGCTCGTAGAGAAGAAGGTTTGCCCTATAAGTCTGCCTACGAAGCGCTTATTATGGCTTCGATAATAGAAAAAGAAACAGGGCGTGCAGAAGAAAGACAACACATAGCTGGCGTTTTCGTTAGACGACTACGTTTAGGCATGAAGTTACAAACTGACCCAACGGTTATTTACGCAATGGCTGAACGTTTTGATGGCAATATCAGACGTAAGGATTTATCTATAGATTCTCCTTACAACACATATCGCTACAAAGGCCTGCCACCCACGCCAATTGCCTCTCCCGGGCGTGATGCAATTCACGCAGCCTTGCATCCTTTGCCGGGAAAAACTTTGTACTTTGTGGCTCGCGGCGATGGCAGTCACTACTTTTCTGAAACACTGGAAGAACATAATAAAGCAGTTAGAAAATATCAGCTGAACAAAAAGAAATAATTCTCATTATCGGTAAATTTAAGTATGACTCAAGGACTTTTCATTACACTGGAAGGCATAGAAGGTGTCGGTAAAACGACTCAGGTGGATTATGTCGCCGAATTGTTTAGAAGAAAAAACAGGACCGTTACAGTGACCAGAGAACCCGGGGGTACATCCGTTGGTGAAGCCATAAGAGAAATTCTTTTACAGGGAAAGGATCTGGATATTTGTGATGAGACTGAGTTGTTGCTTATTTTTGCTGCCAGAGCTCAGCATCTGCGCAGAATAATTGAGCCGGCTCTGGCCCGGAACGAGGTGGTCATATGCGATCGATTTACTGATGCCAGTCTCGCCTATCAGGGCGGAGGACGCGGCATTGACATGGCCAGAATCAAACAACTTATAGATTGGCTGGACGGATGTATAAAACCCGAATTGACCTTATTGCTTGATGCGCCGGTTGAAACTGGTCTGGCACGGGCAGGGAGTCGCGGTGAGCTGGATCGTTTTGAAACTGAAACCATCGAGTTTTTCGAGTTGATTCGACAGACCTATCTGAAACTTGCACGGCAAGAACCAGAGCGATTGTCAGTAATAGACGCCAGTCTGGATTTTGATGAAGTTCAGGCACAGATAGATGCTGTCATTCGGAGCAGGCAGTACTGATGATTAAACCCTTTCCCTGGCAAATCAAACAATGGGACCATCTGCAATCCGCGTACGCGCAAAACAGACTGCCACATGCTCTTTTGCTTGCCGGGCCGGCCGGAATCGGTTTACAACAGTTCAGCTTCAGCTT
Organism: Gammaproteobacteria bacterium; assembly: GCA_012103475.1. Classification (GTDB taxonomy): domain Bacteria; phylum Pseudomonadota; class Gammaproteobacteria; order Eutrophobiales; family Eutrophobiaceae; genus WLWS01. Next base: position 410,895 of record WLWS01000002.1, read on the forward strand.
TGCTGCGGCCTTGCTTTGTATAGAAAGTAGGGGAGATGGACACGCTTGTGGTATCTGTAAGTCCTGTCACTTATTACAGGCTGGCACTCACCCTGACCTTCTCAGTATCCAGCCGGAAGAAACCGGTAAACAGATCAAGGTTGATATGGTAAGAGAGCTGGTCGGGTTTATTCAGAATAAAAGCCAATTCGGTAACTATAAGCTGGCTATTATCGACCCCGCTGAAGCCATGAACAGGAGTGCGGCAAATGGCCTGCTCAAGACGCTTGAAGAACCACCGGCAGATTCAGTCCTGATTCTGCTGACCGAAAAAAGCGCCTTGTTACCAATAACTATTCGTAGTCGTTGTCAGAAAATTGATTTCCCTGTCAGCAATCAAAAAGATAGCCTTGATTGGCTGCAGGGCAGGCTGGGTGCTGACGCTGATGCTGCGCAGTTGCTTAGTTTGGCGCAGGGAGCACCGCTTAAGGCGATTGAGATACAGGAAAGTGATCAGCTTGAGCAACAATTAGAATTATTAAGGGATCTGAAGTCACTACGTGAACAGCGATGTGATGTCGTGAAACTGGCGGAGAAGTGGCTGGCCTGGGATGCTTTGCTGGTATTTATGCACCTGCTTAATTTTTTCAACATGATGAGTCGTATAAAACTCGGTATTGATAGCGATAATTCCTCTGTACACAAGCACTTGCAAGGAATTTTAAAAGGATTAGACTTGGTACAGCTTATCCGCTGTTATGATCTCCTGTTAAGACATTATAATGCGGTAAGGGGGCCAACAAGTCTGAATAAGCAGGGCTTATTGGAAGACTTTATTATCTATTGGCAAAAATTAGCTGGACAAAATAGGGGGTAAAACGGGTGGCAGCTGGAGGTAGAGATCCTAGACAGGGCATATTATCCCTGACAATTCGCGATAAAAGCGCCTTGTACGCGTCGTACATGCCATTTATCAAAAATGGAGGTCTGTTCATCCCGACCGCTAAACCCTATAAGCTTGGTGACGAAGTGTTTATGTTACTAACCCTCACCGATAGTAAGGAAAAGTTACCAGTAGCCGGACGTGTGGTCTGGATAACACCGAAAGGCTCGCAGGGAAATAAAACTGCTGGTATCGGTGTTCAGTTCAGTGAGCTTGATAAGGGTGCGACAAAAAACAAAATCGAAAATCAGTTAGCTGGTGCCTTGAAGTCTGACCGCGCTACTCACACCATTTAAATTTTATCCGCTTATGCAGGTATTAGTCTGCAGGCCTTTAGTCTGACATTTCTACGAAGATACTAGCCTGATGACCTCTCTTGTTGACTCTCATTGCCATATTCCCATGATTGAGGACTCAGATGGTATTGAGACCATTCTCGCGGCAGCCAGAGAAAACGATGTCACGCATATGTTATGCGTCTCAGTCGAGCTGGACAGCTACCCTGAAATACTCAGTCTTGCGCGTAATCACTCCTGTATATCAGCTTCAGTAGGTGTGCATCCGAATACGGAAATGCAGAATGAGATTGAAATAGATGAGCTCGCTGGACTCGCTTCTGACTCAAATGTTGTCGCAATTGGAGAGACGGGACTTGATTATTTTCGCAGTGAAGGAGATCTGGAATGGCAGAGAGAACGCTTTCGCAGCCATATCCGGGCCGCCCGGCAGGTTAACAAGCCTCTGATTATTCATTGTCGCGAAGCGAAAGAAGATGTGATCAAGATATTGAAAGAAGAGAATGCCGCTGATGTTGGCGGTGTGATGCACTGTTTCGTCGAAGATTGGGAGACTGCTCAGACAGCAATGGCACTAAATTTCAGAATATCTTTTTCCGGCATAGTCACTTTTAAAAATGCACAGCCACTGAAAGAGGTGGCTAAAAAAGTGCCACTTGAGATGCTCCTTGTTGAAACAGATTCACCGTATCTGGCGCCGGTGCCCTTTCGAGGAAAGAGCAATCAACCGGCATTTGTCAAACATGTGGCAGAACACATCGCCGAATTAAGACAATTGCCCTATGAGCAGATTGCCGACTCAACCACCGGAAACTTTTATAAACTATTCCCTTTGGCCGCTAGCTAAATCTGCTGATGTATTTAATGCCGTACTAGATAGCAAAGGAGTTTTTAATAGAGCTCTTTCTCGTAAACTTCTTCCAGATGATTCTCCATATTTTCCTTACTCTCATTTATACGTGCTTCCTCCTTCAGTATTTCACCAAAGCTGGCCAGTTCACCTGTTTTGGCTTTACTCTCTTCATCCCATAATCTGGAACGGATCATTGCTTTGCCGCAATGAAAATAAACTTTGCTGACTTTAATGAGCAGGCCGGTTCGAACCGGGGTTTTACCAACCTGACAGGCTTTTAGATACTTCTGATCAGTAGTAATGGCGGCTTCACCGGAAATACGCAGAGTTTCACGAAGACCCGGTATCATAAATATAAGACCCATTTTGGGATTTTCGACGAGGTTATGGAAAGACTCTACCTTGTTGTTGCCTATCCGATCCGGCATAAGCAGGGTATTGTCATCAATGATTTTAATGAAACCCGGAGCATCGCCTTTTGGTGAAATTGTCGGTTGGCCGCTGGCATCGGAGGTGGCTATGCAGGCGAAGGGTGAACGTTCAATATACTGTTTATGAAACTTATCCAGACTGTCGAGCATAACAGCAAGAGCCAGTTCAATGGGTTCGCCAAAATGCTTTTCCAGTGTGTCAATGTCGCCAATTGATTCAGTCATATTTTCTCCGGAATATCCAATGTTGTCTGATTTAATATTCACGTATTATAGCAAACTTATATAATGCCTAGCGCGATATGACGTAGCCAATGAAAGAGAAGTCGAATGACATAATAATCATCGGGGCAGGTATAGCCGGGGTCTCGGCAGGAGCCCTGCTAGCTGAACATGCCAATGTCAGGATTATCGAAATGGAAACGCAGCCCGGTTATCATTCCAGTGGGCGCTCCGCAGCTTTTTTTTCTCCTCCCTATGGAAATAGTGTTGTACGGGCGTTCACCGCAGCAAGCGAACAGTTTTTTCGTGATCCACCTACAGGCTTCAGTGATGTGGAACTGATTCGGCCACGGGACTGTCTATTTATAGCCCGGCCTGATCAGAAGGGCAGCCTGCAAGATATGCACACTGAAATCCCCTCATTGCTAAAACGGACAAGCACGCAAATTGTCGATCAGGTACCTATTCTCGGTGTGGATAATCTGGCCGGCGGATTATTAGATATAAGTGGCGGAGATCTTGATGTAAATGAAATTATGCAAGGTTATTTGCGTAAATTTCGCTCGCATAATGGAAAAATCGAGAATGCGACCATGGTCGAGAGTCTAAGCAGAAAGGATGGTTTGTGGCGAATCGACACTGGCAAACAGAACTGGTATTCACCCATCGTAATCAACGCTGCAGGTGCCTGGGCGGATACGATCGCCGCAATGGCGGGTTTGACGGGTCTGGATATCACCCCGAAACGTCGAACCGCTCTGCTGATCGATGCCCCGTCTGGTGAAGACATCAGTGATTGGCCACTATGTATTGATATCGATGAACAATTTTATTTTAAACCGGATGCAGGACAACTTTTGATTTCCCCAGCTGATGAGACTCCTAGCGCGGCCTGCGATGCACAACCCGAGGAAATGGATATTGCCCTTGCGGTCGATCGATTTGAACAGGCAAGCGGTCTTGAAGTGAATAAAATTAATCACAAATGGGCAGGTTTGCGTAGCTTCGCACCAGATAAGACTTTTGTTGCCGGTTTTGATTCAAGGGCGAATGGCTTTTTCTGGCTGGCAGGCCAGGGCGGTTATGGTGTGCAAACTGCTCCGGCGCTGGCGGCCTTAAGTGTCACTTTACTTACCGATGTAAAACAGTCGGGGCCCTACCAACAAATTCTCCAATTTGAGGAAAAAGTATCCCCTGAGCGCTTATTGTCATAATTACAAATATTATCGAATAACGAGAAAAATTAATTCTTATTCGATAATATATTAAGTATGCTTTGCAAATATATTACGGAGACAAGCAGCATGGCAGAAGAAAACCTTCAGAGAATCAGACGAATCAGCGGCACATTCCGACAACTATTTAACCTGTTTATTATCACCTTACCTGCAGCCACCATCATTTTCTGGCTGTGTTTTAATCAGTTGCCTCAGAGCTTTAAAAACGACCTACCTGTAATAGTTAGTCAGAATTTACCTTTATCAAGCCTTTTGCTTGCCATTACTGTCAGTGCAATTCCAACAGGGATCATTCTCTACGCCTTCATTAAACTGAGAAACCTGTTTTCACTTTATCATAAGGGTGTGATCTTCAGTGTGGCGAACGCCGACTGTTACCGGTCTCTGGGATATGCTCTGATATACTGGGCTTTTTCCAAACTAGCCTTTGTTCCATTAATTAGTATCGTTCTGACTGCACACAACCCACCGGGACAAAAATCTCTGGTTTTGAGCATCGGCTCGGCCGATATGGCCAATATACTAATTGGCTCGATTGTTCTTCTTATTTCCTGGGTAATGCACGAGGCCTCCCTGATGGAAGAAGAGCGTAGTTTTACGGTTTAGCACTATCATGCAAATAATTGTGAATCTCGATGTGATGTTGGCAAAACGTAAAATGAAATCGAATCATTTGGCTAAACGCATCGGTATTAGTGAACAGAACCTGTCTATTTTAAAAACCGGCAAGGCAAAGGCCCTGCGTTTCAGTACGCTTAGTGCCATTTGCAAAGAGTTACAGTGTCAGCCAGGTGACCTGCTTGAATATCAGGATTGAATCAAAAACGAGATTAATCCACCACACGATAGCGGTAAGACTCAAGCATGGACGCCAGCAGACCCCGGGCAACCCGAGTCATTCCGGCCACTGAAATAGTTTCTTCATTGGTGTGGATCTGATCCGCGCCGGTTCCCACGATCACCATTTCTTCATCAAATCTGGCTTTAATCAGATTTCCGTTAAAACCACCGAACTGTTTCGCCGTTATTCTCACCACATCATCACCAGTGCGTTCAAAACCGGTTTTCAGCAGCTGAATGCTGGCGGACTCCTCAGCGACGATATATCCGCTTAATTTTGCTTCATTGACTCCGGTAATATCACATTTAAGCTTAGTCCGATTGCGTCCGGCCTCCGCACAAATGCGATGGACAGTTTTTTCCAGGTCCAGAACCATTTTTTGTGCCGCCTCGTTACCTTCCAGATTTCGCATTTGCCAGGCTGCACTCCAGAAAGGTGAGATAGTGTTGTATTGATAATCCGCGACTGGTTCGCCTTTGGCCGTTAATTTCCGTTTATTGATTCCACAGGATATGAAGTAGCTGTGCAAAACCACATTCGGATGACCGGGCGGATGAGCATCGGCTCGAAATCCTGCCTCATGCAAGATTTGACTACCTACAGCACAAGCACTCACAGACTGTTTGCTATCGACTTCAGCCGGATGACTGGTCTGACTAGAGACAGTTATGTAGCCGTTGTACATAGCCGGCGCTGCTCGTCCGATTTCATCAGGATCAGTACCATCAATACTAACCAGTATGTCGCCCTTGAAGGCCTCCGCCTCTATTAGCTCGGCACCAACGGCTGAGTCTTCTTCTGCCACAAGACCGACTATTCGGATGTCACCATGTTCGATTTTGTTTTCAGCAATAATCCGTAATACTTCCGCAACAATGGCAATGCCGGCTTTGTCGTCAGCACCGAGAGGCGTATTCGCAGCAGGAGAAATGGTATCTCCGTCCAGCTTGATGCCCTCGAAGCTGAGCTGATTAGTATCAAGATGAAAAGACAGGTTCCAGGACGGTGCCGCTATATTACCCGGAATAAAGGCGATCAAATTACCCGATTCGGGTGCCGTTTTGCCACTGTTACATGATAGTGCTTTACGTTTTTCAGAACTCATCTGGGCAAGCTGTTTGGGTAAATCGTCTATGGAGACTTTTATTGCCAATGGGCTGGCGACCTGCAGCAGAATTTCCCGGGCTTTGTTTGTGGTTGCCGTCTCCTGGCAGCTTTTAGAAGGTTCTGCGAGCAGGCTCAGTAAAGTATCTGCAAGATACTCAGGCTTGACCAGCTTAAGCGCTGCGTCATTAGTTTTAATACTCGAATCCAGAAGATAGTTGCGCGTTTGTTTTTCTATTTTGCTCGCTGGAAACACAAGTTTGTTCTCAGCGACAACTGAGATACTGCTGCAAAGTAGAATGCTTGCTACAAAAGCGTAAAGTAGTTTTATCATGTTTTTTCCTGTTCTAGGGCAGCAAGAATATTCAAGGCCTGATCCAGCTTTTGCCGGGGTGTATAAAAATGAGGGGGAAAACGGATGCCCCCGAAACGGTTTGCACATATTACGCGCTTGCGCATGAGACTGGTATGCAGTGATTTTGAATCCTGTCCCTGAATGCGAAAAGTAACGATGCCGGAGCGTTCTGACTTGCCCTGTTTAGTCAAAATTTCTGCTCCACTTAGTTTCTGCAGACCCTCCAACAGGTATTCGGACTTCTCTATGATTTGCTCTTCAATAAAATCGATTCCAAGCTCCTCAATCAGACTCAGGCTGGCAGAGAGTGCGAAGGTCCCAAGCATATTGGGAGTGCCACATTCAAAACGTTTCGACGTGCGCGCGATTTGCCATTTCTTTCGATCGTAGTCGCCGGCATGCTCGACCATATGCCAGCCATACTGATGCAAGTCCAGTTGCTCACGTACAGATTCCCGACAATAAAATACAGCAATACCTTCAGGGCCAAGCATCCATTTATGCGCATCCGCCATTGCAAAATCTGCATGAATTCGCTGTACATCAAAACGGTAGGCGCCAATACTTTGAATGGCATCGACACAATACAAAATATTGCTGGCACTGCAGAACTCACCGAGTTTCTTCAGGTTGAGACGTAAACCACTTCCATACTGAACCGAACTCACCGTCATCAATCTGGTTTTGTCATCGCAAGCCTCAATCAGCGCGTTTTCAGGTTCCTCAACTTGCACAGCAACTTCTTTCAGGCCCACACCTTTGTCTTTTTGTGCTTCCCAAGGGATGCGATTGGAAGGAAATTCTTCATTGGTTGTGACAATATTGTCACCTGCTTGCCATCTTAATCCGTCAGCGACAACGGAAATAGCTTCGGAGGTGTTTTTTAACAGGGCAATATCAGCAGTGGAGGGCGCATTAATCAGCATACGCAACTGCTCACGCAAACTATCTTCTTTTGCAGACCATAGCTTGTAGTGTTCAGCACCTGTATTAACATTTTCGTCGGCGAATTCTTTTATGGCTGCAGCCGTTCGCCTTGGCCATGGAGAGACAGCGGCGTGATTCAGGTATACGAGTTCCGGTTCCTGTGGAAACTCTCGTTCAATTAAGGCCTGCATAGCTATTGATAGTCAATTTAGGTTATAAGAGAGCTTATAATAACCTATCAAAGGTCAGGATCTGAATTTTGAAAAAGCAAATTTACACTCCGATGCATCCCTCGAAAAGAGAGACTATCGAAATAAGAGGTCTGCCTTATTGTATTCACACATGGGGAGATCCTGATAGAACTGCTGTTTACCTCTTACATGGCTGGGCGGACACTGGACTGAGTTTTCAATTTCTGGCTGATGAAATGGCGACGGACTATTTTTTAATCGCACCGGACTGGCGTGGGTTCGGTGAGTCCGGGTGGAGTCCACAAGGTTACTGGTTTCCAGATTATCTGGCAGACCTCGAGTGTATTATCGAGCATTTTTCAGGCCCGGCTGCGATTAGCCTGATCGGTCACAGTATGGGTGGAAATATCGCCTGTCTTTATGCTGGTATCCGTCCTCAGCGGCTCAGCCATCTCATAAGCCTTGATGTATTCGGCCTGCCCGATAGCGATGCTGCACGGGCGCCCGAGCGTTACGCCCAGTGGCTGAATCAACTTCAGGCGCAACAGTCATTTTCCGAATATGAAAATATCGATACCCTGGTTCAGCATATTGAGAAACTGGCACCGGGAATCAGTCCTGAGCGAGCAAAATTCATTGCCGATTCCTGGGCAAAACCCAGAGCTTGCGGATATGGCTTCACTGTCAAAGCAGATCCGGCTCATAAAAGAGTCAATCCGGTTCTTTACAGGCGTGAGGAAGCGCAGGGATGCTGGCGGAAAATCATTGCAAAAACGCTGTTTTTATATGGTGAAGACTCTCGTTTTTACAAAAGTTATCGCGAAGATGGTTTTCAGGAAGAGTGCCGTTCAAGTATTGAAAACCTGAGTGATGACTGTCTTGCTGATGCCAGTCATATGCTACACCTGCAACAGCCTGAAGCGCTGGCTGAGCGTGTTAAACTTTTTTTAACTTCTGACTAATCCATATAGCAGGCAGGGGTGGGCTATCTTCCCCGGCCTTTTTTACTGTACTATCCAGCTTCAGATCGCATAGCTGCTCGCGTTTATACTAATAATCACTAAAACGGTAAACACCATGGCAAATACCGCGAATCACGAAACCTGGTCTTCTACGACTTTATTCATTCTCTCAGCTGTCGGCAGTGCAGTTGGTCTGGGAAATATATGGCGTTTTCCCTACCTTGCCGGAGAAAACGGTGGCGGTGCCTTCGTACTGATTTATCTCCTCTGTGTTACTTTCATCGCCTTACCGATTCTGATCGGTGAAATTATGCTGGGGCGCATGGGCAGGCAGAGTCCCATTAATACAATGCGCAATATCGCAATTAATAATGGCAAGTCAGCCTGGTGGGGCATAGGAGGCTGGCTCGCGGTTATTATCGCTTTCATGGTGATGACGTTCTACAGCGTGGTCGCCGGTTGGGCACTCGATTTTGGTTTGAAATCAGCAATGGGGACTTTCAGCGGTCTGGGTAAGGATGAGATCCAGCCCATATTTGATGGTTTGCTAGCGGATCCTCTGCGTTTGATTGTCTGGCATACGGTGTTTACCGCGTTAACAGTGTATATCGTCTCACGTGGCCTCAACGATGGTATTGAGAGTGCTATTAAGTGGCTTATGCCGGCACTATTTACCCTTCTGATTGGAATGGTTATCTATTCCATGGTTGCCGCTGACTTTATGGCTGGTCTGGCTTTCATGTTAAAGCCGGACTTTTCCAAAGTCACCACTGATAGCTTTATGCTGGCCTCCAGTCAGGCCTTTTTTTCAGTCACGATTGGTGCCGGTGCAATGATGATATATGGCGCTTATTTACCGGACAATGTTTCCATCCCGCGAACCACAGCGATAATAGTTTTTGCGGATGCCGGCGTAGCCATCTTTGCGGGCATGGCAATTTTCCCGATAGTATTTTCCTTTGGATTACAACCAGACGGTGGGCCCGGACTGGTGTTCGTTACCCTGCCTATTGCCTTCGGGAAAATGTTTGGCGGCAGCATAATCGGTACCGCATTTTTTCTCTTGCTGGCAATTGCTGCGCTGACTTCTTTAATCGCTACACTTGAACCAATCGTCGCATGGGCAGAAGAGAATCGTGGTATCAAACGAAAAACAACCACAATAATTATCGGACTGACCGCCTGGGTACTGGGATTCGGTTCGGTATTGTCGTTTAATTATCTGGCTGATTTTCATCCTCTTGGTTTTCTACCTTTGATGGAAGGCAAAACCATTTTCGATCTGAGCGAGTACATATCAATAACGATTCTGTTGCCGATTAGTGGCTTACTTATCGCTCTGTTTGTTGGCTGGAATTTGCCCGATGCAATTATAGAAAAAGAACTGGCCTTTAAATCGAGAGTGGTCTACAGCGTATGGCGTTTCTTTTTACGTTGGCTTGCCCCGGCAGTTATTCTTGTTATTTTGTTTTTTAATGTAGTCTGATTATTAATCCGATCTCAACGTAGTTTTACCGTGCAGGAGACGAATGCTGAATGAAGCGTAGAGATTTCATTGCAGTGCTTGCCGCTGCGACCTGTGCCGGCATGCTGTCGCGTAATGCTGTAGCTGAAACTGTAAGCCGCAAATCGACAGCTTATCTGACCAGTCCTGTATTTTTACAACATCATATTTCGGCGGACCATCCTGAATCGCCTGAACGGATAAGAACTCTTCAGAATACAGTGCTGACTGCAGAATTATCACCTGGCTTAATACAACCCGCTTTTCAGTCACGCTCTGCAAAGTGGTTAAATATTATTCACAGTACAGAGCATATCGATTCCATTCAGACTAACTCGCCAGTAGCTTATAAAGTTGCTTCAGCAGCGGTTGATGCCTGTCTGGAGGCTGTCGATCTGGTGATTGCCGGTAGAGTAAGAAACGCTTTTTGTGCAAGTCGGCCACCAGGACATCATGCCTTGAATACCGGTAGAGAAGAGGGCTTTTGTTATTTTAATCAAATTGCGATTGCCGCTCGCTACGCACAGAAATTATACAAGCTGGAAAAAGTGCTGATTGTTGACTGGGATTATCATCATGGGAATGCCACAGAATTAGCATTTTACGATGACCCCAGCGTTCTTTTCTTCTCCAGTCATGATCGTTTCGCCTATCCTGGCACAGGAGCGCCAGATCGGAAAGGAGTAGATAGAGGCCTCGGTTACAATATAAATATTCATTTGCCCTGCGATACAGAGGACAGAGAAATAGTCGCGGTATATGAACAGACGCTGGTAACTGCCGCGAACAGCTTTAAGCCTGATCTTGTGCTTGTATCAGCTGGGTTTGATAGCCGTCGTGACGATCTTCTGGGTTGTTTCAAGGTAAGTGACAGTGGCTTTCAGTCTTTAACCAGGATTGTCATGCAGATAGCTGAAGATCATTGTGACGGACGTCTGGTTTCGATACTAGAAGGTGGCTACAACCTGCCCGGCAATGCGAGTGCAGCACTGGCGCATCTGACGACTTTATTGAATTCAAAATGAGCTGGACAAATAACAGTAGCCTGAAGCATTTTAAAAAAATCACAGTTTGTGTTTTGAAAATAATATTGTTCAGCCAGTTGTTGCAGCCTGCTTACGCCGAAACAATCAGAATTGGTCTGGCCATGCCAAAAGAGTTGCAAGCTGCGGCTTACATAACCGGCATGTATGCCTTGTTTAAGGAGGAAGTGGAGCGTGCCAGTAATGGATCCCTGAAAGTACAGGTTTATTACGGTGGCGTGCTTGGCAGACCGGACGAACGTCTTAATCAAATGCGTAGAAATGTTATACAGATGAGTGATGCATCTGATGGCAATTACGCAACCATTCACCGCGACGTGCAAATATTTTCTATGCCCTATCTTTTCCCTTCTACAGGTATTGCTCACGAAATACTGGATGGCAGCCTGGGTTCGAAAGTAGCGGAAGATATTCGAATTAACACCGGTATCAGGGTTCTTGGCTGGTGGGAAACTGCCGGATTCAAACATTACAGTTCTAACAAGCCCATTGCCAGCCCCGCCGATATGCGAGGGCAGAAAATGCGAGTTATGAGTGCAGCTTTTTCAATTCCAGTAACGGCAATGGGCGGAGCGGCAACACCTATACCAATGCCCGAATTATATATTTCACTGAAAACAGGTGTGGTAGACGGTCAGGATAATGCTGTCAGTGTTTTTAATATGTTAAAACTTTATGAGGTGCAAAAATATCTTGTATTGGACAAACATATCTATGGTTTTGGGCCTATGGGAATAAACGACGAGTTTTTTCAAACGCTCAGTCAGCAGGAGCAGAAAATCATTCTCGATGCTGGCAGGAAGGCAATACGCTGGAACAGGAAAAAATCGGCAGAGCTGGAAGCACGTGCACTTGAGATTGCAGTGCACAAAGACGTAACAGTTATTAAAATATCAAATGAAAAAAGAAAGGAGTTTGCGGCAATTGCACAACCTAAAGCGATTGAGTGGTTGAAAAGTAATGTCGATAGTCCCGAGCTGGTTGACCGCTTGCTTCATGAAGTCAAAAGTCTGGAAATGAATTAGTTGTGCTGAGTATTCTGGAGAAATTGATAAGACATACTGGCGTGTTTTGTCTGGCTGTCTTGTTTCTTTTAATGCTTGTTCAAGTGATCTTGCGCTATGGCTTTGACTACACCCATTTTGCCACTGAGGAGCTCGGTCGTTATCTTCTGATTTGGGCTACTCTTGCGGGCATGGCGCTGGAAACACGGCAAAACACCCATATCAGAGTCAGTTTCATTGCCGAAAAACTACCGGAACGAGTACGTCGTTTCTGGCAACTTTTACTGGATGTAGCGTCACTGTTTGTTTTTGCTCTACTCATATACACAGGGATCGATTCGATGTTGTTTAATCACGGGCAGGAAAGTCCAGGCTTGCAAATACCACTTTCATTACCTTTTTCCGCGATACCGCTTTTCTTCTTCTTCGCACTGCTGTTCATGTGTAGCAGAATATTTAGCAGAGACAAAGGTTGACGATGAGTCTGGCACTCGGCGTATTTCTATTGGCCTTTGTTGTTTTTTTACTGGGCGGCTTGCCTATTGCATGGTCTATGTTACTGGCCACTCTAATCTGGATGGCTTTGAGTAATGAGTTAGTATTCCTGTTAATTGTGCCTGACAAAATCTTTCAGGGAATGGATGTGTTTATCCTTATGTCTGTACCTCTCTTCATTCTAGTTGGGGAGTTACTTAACGCGGGAAGAATTACTGACAGACTGGTCCAGTTTGCCAATCAATTTTTTGGCTGGATAAGTGGCGGACTGGCCCAGGTCAATGTGGGGTCTTCAATACTTTTTTCGGGCATTACCGGAGTAGCACTAGGAGATATTGCTGCCCTCGGCAGAGTGTTTATACCGGCCATGGTCAAACAGGGATATAGCGCAGAATACGCTGCCGCAGTAACGGCATCCTCTTCGATTATCGGACCAATGGTTCCACCTTCACTCATAATAATAATTTATGGGGCCGCAACCGGAGTCTCCATAGGCGCTCTTTTTGCAGCTTGTGTGATACCCGGTTTGACAGTAGGGCTGATGCAGATGATGTTAGTCTGGTGGCAGGCAAAGAAAAGAGGACACACTCCTGTAGAAGAGGATCGCACAGCACCTGCTCTGCTGTCATCGGCGACTCATTCACTGGTACCAATGATGGTTCCTGTCATAATTCTGGTCGGCATTTTAGGAGGTATTATGACGCCGACAGAAGCAGGTGCCGTGGCTGCATTTTATGCTCTTGCCGTAGCACTTGGCTTTTATCGAAGCCTGAAATTCAGAGATTTGTATGACGTTTTTGCACGCACAATGAGTTTTTCAGCGAGGCTGCTGATTATTGTTGCATGTGGCGCTGTGTTTTCGCTGGTAATGGCGATTGAAAACGTCCCTCTTTTAATTCAAAGCGCAATTGAAACAGCCAGTTTGTCTCCGTTTGCGACGCTTATGATCGCTAATCTGATACTTCTGTTTGTGGGTATGTTTATCGATCCAACGGCCGCCATAATTTTATTTGCACCGATACTCAGCAAAATAGCTCAGACTGTCGGTATTGACCCGGTTCATTTTGGCGTAATCATGATTCTGAATCTTAATCTTGGTCTGCTTACTCCACCTCTGGGAATATGTTTGTTCGCGGCTGAAGAAATCGCTGGTTGCGGTCTGCCTGCATTAATACGTGAGACCCTGCCATTTTTACTCGTCAGTTTTATCGTTCTTATTGCGGTAACCTATATTCCGCAGCTTAGTTTGTGGTTGCCAAGTACCTTGGGGTTTTAAGGAGGCTTAAGGTGAATAAATTCTCTGATCTCGCTCACGCTGCCAGCATCGAACTTGATGTTTCAGCCTGCGTGGCTTTTGATTTTCTAAGCGATCCTATGCAATTGGGAAAATGGGCACTCGGTTGTCGCGATGTTCGTAAAAAAAAGGATGATTACAGCGGCTTTTCTATCTTCACTGGCGAACAATCCGATTTTAATATTTCTGCCAGTCGGGAGTTATTGCTGATTGACTATTTACTGGGTGAGCCCGGTAATTTTAGACCACGTATCTCGGCTCGAATAGTTGACTCTGCCACTTATGGTGCTAAGGAAGGACACTGCCTTGTCACTTTACTGGCATGGCGAGGCAAGGATATGACGGATGAACGTTGGCATCAACTTTGTGTATGCCATGAAACGGAAGTATTCCTGCTGAAAGGTTTGTTGGAAGCGGACGCGACTAAGGTTCCCTGACAACTTGAAACTGCTTGCCTGATACAGCCATAGTTTACTGCGTGCTACTATAGTGCGCCTATGGCATCCAATATTGAAAAAATAAACACGCCCTCGATGTGGAGTCCGCTCGCTATCCCTGCGTTCCGTTCTCTATGGATAGCCGTGACCATATCAAACACGGGAACCTGGATGCATGACATGGGGGTCGGATGGTTGATGGCGACCATGACAGACTCATCATTGATGATCGCACTGGTGCAGACCGCTACCACTCTTCCGTTTTTTTTACTGGCACTTCCGGCTGGCACCCTGGCGGATATCGTTGATCGACGATCCTACTTGTTGCTATGTCTGTTATGGATGCTAATTTCGGCAATGCTACTCGGATTAGTGACGCTTGCAGATTATGTGACGCCATGGATCTTGCTGAGCCTGACGTTTTCCCTTGGCATAGGTAACGCAATGATGCGTCCTGCTCTTAGCGCGTCTGTGCCGACGCTCGTACCGCGCGATGAGTTGCGACGGGCAATTACACTTAATTCGATGAGCCTGAATGTATCGCGTTCAGCCGGACCGGTGCTAGCGGGTTTTATCATCCTTTCAGCTGGGCCTGCCTATGTATTTCTGATCAACGCCCTTAGCTTTTCAGCGATTATATATACTATTTACCGTTGGCCGAAGCCTGTTGCCGACGACAGCATGTCTCTGCCGGTAGAACGATTCATGGAAGGTATGCGGGCGGGTCTGCGCTATGCCAGAAATGCGCCGATGCTGCAGGCAGTGTTGATCAAAGGCATCGTGTTCTTTTTCTTTGGTAGTGCCATATGGGCCCTGTTGCCGGTAATAGCCGTGCAAGTCCTGAAAGGAGGGCCGACCCTGTATGGCTGGCTAATTGCCGCTATCGGCCTTGGTGCTGTATTCACCACTCAAATTATGGGCTGGCTCAATCAGAACTATACAAGAAATGCTATCGTCACCGCAGGTGGACTGGTTTATGCCGCAACGATATTCGGCTTCGGCAATACAAGCGATGTCTATCTGCTTTTCCTCGTTCTCTTTGTCTGTGGAAGCGCCTGGCTGGCATTATTTTCAACAATTATCGTGGCCGGGCAATTGGCCGTGCCGGATTGGGTAAGGGCAAGAGGTCTCGCTCTGGTAATGCTTACCATGATGGGAAGCATGTCTGTTGGCAGTGCACTATGGGGCCATCTGGCTGACAAGCTCGGCATTCCTCTGACCTGCAGTCTGACTGCGGCAGGACTAGCATTTTGCCTTATTATGATCAGAAACGTCCGCATCGGGGAAGATGACCATATAGACTTAACCCCATCCATGCACTGGCCAACACCGGAGTTTGCTGAAGACATCAGGCCAGACAGCGGCCCGGTCATGATAACGATAGAATATAAGGTGAAAGAAGAGAACATAGAAGAGTTTCTGCGTCTGTCACGGCAATTGAAACAGCTGAGAAAACGCGATGGCGCGTTTTTCTGGGAAATGTACAACAAAGCCGGCGCTGCAGACTGTCGGGTTGAAGTATTTATGGTTAATTCCTGGCTGGAACATCTGCGCCAACATGCGCGTGTCACTGTGTTGGACAAACAATTACAAGATCGTATTCGTTCGCTTTTAAAAGAAGAGACGAGACCGAAACGTAATCATTTTATTGCTTGAGTATAGAGAGGTTTGTTTGCTTGTGAACGAATTAGGTTCTGAAGAAATTATTCTGATCCGTGAAAACCTGAATAAGATTCTTAATGATGAACTGTTTTTTCAAAGTCAGCGTCAAAGTCGTTTTCTTCAATATGTAGTGGAACAAACATTGACTGACAATGCAAAATCTCTTAATCAATACAGTATTGGTATAGATGTATTTGACAGAGATAGTTCGTTCGATCCTTCTATTGATTCTATTGTGCGCGTCGAAGCAGGAAGATTAAGATCGAAATTACGTGATTATTATACGGATGCCGGTAACACCGACAGGGTCCTGATTGAAATACGCAAAGGCAGGTATGCCCCCAGTTTCGTTTTCAGAGAAATAGAAGATGAAACCAGTGAGAACAGTGAAGAAGATGCTTCCGCTTACGGCCGTCACCTGATAATTGATGACAAGCCACATATCGCTGTGCTGGCTTTTATAAATAGTAGCGGAGATAAAGAGCAGGATTATTTCGCCGACGGAATTTCCGAAGATATTATTACCGACCTTTCCCAATTTCCGGATCTGGCAGTCATCGCCAGACAATCAACTTTCAGCTATAAAGATCGCCATATCGATACGGCCATCATTGGCAGGGAGCTTGGCGCGGATTTCGTTCTGACTGGAAGTGTTCGTAAATCCGGTGAGAAAGTCAGAATATCAGCTCAACTAGCGCGTACGGTCGATCAGAGGCAACTGTGGGCTGAGCGCTATGATCATGCACTTGATGATATTTTTCTTGTTCAGGATAAAGTTAGCAGCGATATTGTTAGTGCCCTGCAGCTTACCCTGAAGATTAATACTACAAAAACAGCAGAGCCGAGACACACCAGTAACCTGGAAGCCTACGATTGTGTCCTGAGAGGAGCAGAGTTTGCACGAAAATCGAATCGTAATGATTTAATTCAGGCTATGGCTTTATTTCGACGGGCAATCGCGCTCGATCTGGAATATGCGGAAGCCTATGCAAGACTATCGAAAATATACGTCTATCAGTGGATTAGCGGAATAGAAACAAAAACTGAAACACTTGATAAGGCAAAGGAGCTATCTCTTAAGGCAGTAGAGTTCTGTCCTAATTCCGCACTCTGCCATGCCGCGCTGGGCTGGGCTTATGAATGGCAGGGCGAGGAGGAAAAAGCCCGCAAACAATGGGCAAAGGCTATCGATCTTGACCCCAGCCAGGCGGATGCTTTGAGCTGGCTTGCACTCAATCTGGCCTGGTCCGGACAAACTCAGGAGGCAGAGAAAAAACTCGAGGTGGCAAAACGATTGAATCCGATGGAAGAATACTGTTTTCCTTCTGGAACTATTGCCTATATGGAAAAAAGATTTGCAGACGCAATCGAGCTATTCGATAAGTCGCTGAGAAGTGATCCTGCATTTATCCCCGGACATCTGTTTCTTGCATCCAGCTACAGCCTTCTGGGGGAGCGAGAGCAAGCCCGGCTTACAGCTGAAAAAATTCTCGGCATAAATCCGGCTTTTCAATTACCTGTGGATGCTCGTAGCACAATAAAAGTACCGGATATCGCAAAAAACTTTCGAGAAAGCCTTGAAGGACTGGGTCTGGGCACGTCGAATTAACCAGACTGGCGCAACAAATTCAGTCGACAGGGAGCTGATCTTTCATTGCCTGTTTCGAATTTTTCATATTTCTGAATATCAGGGGCTTCTCATCAGAGCCTTTCTCTGCAATGCGGCCAATTCGTTCAACGTCATCGTGTAGTTGCTGATGATGTGGAGACTTATCGCAGACTGGATCGGCATTGCTGGGATCACCGGTCAGCATATAAGCCTGACAACGGCAACCACCAAAATCTTTTTCTTTTTCAGGGCAACTGCGGCAGGGTTCCTGCATCCAGTCGAGGCCGCGAAATTTATTGAAAGCGGGTGATTCATCCCAAATCCAGTCAACAGGGTGTTCTTTGACATTTGGTGGATTCAGACCCGGTAATTGTGCTGCCGCATGACAGGGTAGAGCGCTGCCATCAGGAGCGATAGTGAGAAATATAGCGCCCCAGCCATTCATACAGGGTTTCGGGCGATTTTCAAAATAATCCGGAATGACATAAATGATCTTCATTTTGTCTTTCATTTTTTCCTGATATTTTTTTGTCACCGCTTCGGCATTTTGCAGTTGCGCCCGGGTCGGGAGAAGTTGATCGACATTAATTCTCGACCAGCCATAGTACTGAGTACTGGCTAACTCGACATAATCAGCGTTCAGGTCCACCGTCATATCAAGAATATCTTTTATCTGCTCAACATTTTTTCTGTGTAGAACGATATTCAGGACCATCGGGTATTCGTATTGTTTAACGAGTCTTGCCATTTCCAGCTTGTGCTGAAACGTCTCGCTACCGCCCAGATAATTATTCAGCTCTTCATTGCTTGCTTGAAAACTAACCTGAATATGATCCAGACCGACCTTTTTAAATGCCTTGATTCGAGTCTCGTCCATACCTACGCCGGATGTAATCAGGTTGGTGTAGAAACCTAATTGCCGTGCTTCGGCTATCAATTCTTCAAGATCCTGTCGCACCAGCGGTTCGCCACCTGAAAATCCTAATTGAGTAGCTCCCATTTTACGAGCTTCACGCATGACACAAACCCAGTCATCAGTAGATAACTCGTCCTTGTATTTAGCGATCTCTATGGGGTTGGAACAATACGGGCACTGTAAGGGACAGCGATAGGTAAGTTCAGCCAATAACCACAGAGGTTTACTCTGGTTTGTTTCGAATCCAGCCATTTTCTTTCGCCTGTTTCAGAAATTGATAGACATCATCTTTCAGTTCGATTCCGGGGAATTCACTTTTCAGATTGTCGATTATGTCGTTTACCGAAGAGATACCGTCGCATCTTTTCATTATTTCGCCTGCGCTCTGGCTTAGTTTTACCATCCCCTCCGGATAAAGGATGACATAACAATCCTGTGCTTCTTCCCATTGAAAGCGAAAAGTAGGACTGAGCTGAGGGATTGAGTCGGAGTCGAATTCAGATAGCATAGTTAGTCATTAACGCAGTAAAAGGGCGGTTTATTCTCAATATATGCCATCCACATAGCGTCAAGCATGGTCCAGAGAATATCCAGCTTGAATTGAAGTATACCCAAAGCACGTTCTTGCTCTGAACGAGTTTGAAAATAATCCAGAGTAATTTGCAGCCCATGTTCAACGTCTCGTCTCGCCTCACTCAGGCGTTTGCGAAAATAAGTGTAGCCTGTCACATCTATCCAGGGATAAACCTCTGGCCAGTTATCCAGACGTTTCTGATGAATCTTCGGTGCGAACAATTCAGTCAGCGACGAACAGGCCGCTTCCTGCCAGGTCGCGCTTCTGGCAAAGTTATAATAGGCATCAATCGGGAAACGCACTCCAGGAAGCACATGTTGTTCAGAGAGAAGTTCATCTCGCTCCAGTCCAACTGCTTCACCCAGCTGCAACCAGGCCTCAATACCCCCGTCTTCACCTTCACCGCCATCGTGGTCGCTTATTCTTTTAATCCAGTGTCTACGAACTTCGCGATCCCGGCAATTTGCCATAATCGCGGCATCTTTGACCGGGATACTGGTCTGGTAATAAAAACGATTAGCGACCCAGCCTTGAATAGCGGGTTTCTCCAGTTCACCACGATTCATCATGACCTGAAAAGGGTGATTGATATGATAATACTTCTCTTTGGCACGAAGACGTTGTTCAAATTCTTCTCTGCTCCAGGGAGAGTCCTTGTCTAAACCCATAATAAATTTATCTCCGTTCATGTACTCTGAATTCAAGTTTATGCTCTTAGAGCGAGAAACGTGCCAGCCCGGGTGTTTTGATTCGGATTATTGAACTCAAAATGAAAAGTTATTTTAAATCAATTAGTAAGATATTATATCGACTGTTTGAGATTTGGAATTATTGTCAGTGCACAGACCTGGACCGGACATCTGGTTTGTCTTAACCGTATTAGTTGGTTGCAATTAGCCAATAATTCTAATAAACCCTTAATATCAAAATGAGTTTATTCATTCGCATTCAACGTTTTTACTGATGCCCGAGCATATTTTATTTCTTACCGGAAAACTTGCTGAGAAACGCCTGCTGCGTGTACTCGAAAGTATGCATGAGCGTGATTTTAGCTACGAAGTGCGCAATATCGGGGTCAGTGTCGCGGCGCTAATGACAGCAGGAATGATTGACAGGAGGTTAGAGACGCTGGAAGGTGTCGACAGGATAATGGTGCCAGGCCTGTGTCGGGGGGATTTACAGTCTTTATCGGAGAAGCTGGGTATTCCTGTTATCAGAGGAACTGACGATCTGAAAGACTTGCCGTTTCACTTTGGCCGCAATTTCGAAGCACCGGATTTAAGCCGGCACAGCGTAAAAATATTTGCTGAAATTGTGGATGCTGCCGAGATCAGCCTCGAAGAGCTTCTTCAAAGAGCCTTAGATTATCGAGATGATGGCGCCGATGTAATTGACATTGGTTGTCTTCCCGATACAGATTTTCCGGGACTTGAGGATGCAGTAAAGCTGCTTAAAGAGGCGGGGCTGTCAGTTAGCGTTGACTCAATGGATTCGGAGGAATTGTTACGCGCAGGTCAGGCAGGTGCAGATTATCTGCTAAGTCTGAAGGAATCCACTCTCTGGATAGCTGAAGAAGTCGAAGCCATTCCCGTATTGATACCGGAAGAACACCCACAAGTAGATTCACTGTATCGGGCCATGCGCAAGCTCAGTGAAGCCGGTAAACCCTATATTGCCGACAGTATTCTCGATCCTATACATTTCGGATTTACCGAATCACTGATTCGTTATTCTGAATTACGGAAAAAATTCCCTGACTGTGAAATCATGATGGGGGTTGGCAATCTCACAGAACTTACCGAAGCTGATACCACTGGCATCAATGCCATATTATTCGGAGTAATATCTGAACTTGGAATTAACAGTATTTTAACGACTCAGGTCAGCCCTCATGCTCGCTCCGCAGTTCGAGAAGCCGACGCGGCAAGGAGAATGTTTCACGCTGCAAAAGAACAGGACAGTTTACCGAAGGGTATTGACGGTTCTTTACTGACAGTGCATGAGCGCAACCCTTTTTCCTATAACGGCACTGAGATCAATGAAATTGCCTCCGAAGTGAAAGATCCGAGTTATCGAATTCAGGTGAGTGAAGAGGGCATTCATGTCTATAATCGGGATGGGATAGCGTGTGCAGATGATCCCTTTGAGCTGTTTCCTGAGTTGAGGGAACTGAGTGATGACGCCCCACACGCATTTTACATGGGCATCGAGCTACACAAGGCACAGCTGGCATTACAACTCGGCAAACGCTATACACAGGATCAGGCACTCGACTGGGGAGCGGCCTTGAAAACAGATAAAAGCGAATCTGAAACAAATGAAGAATATAAAAAAGCCGGCTCTACTCTAGAAGCTGGTCGAAAAAGAAGTAAAGACGAATGATGATATACGAGACGGTAATAACGACCGTGAATAAAGACAAGGATGTACATATTGCACCAATGGGGATTCGACAGGAACAGGGGCTTTATGTCATTGCACCATTCAGACCCTCGGCGACTCTTAGAAACATGCAGGAAACGGGGAACGCGGTGATCAATCTCGTTGACGATGTGAGAATTATTGCAGGCTGTCTGACAGGCCGACGTTCGTGGGCGCTAAAGAAACCCACGAAAGTGGAGGGCATGGTGCTTGATGCGAGCCTGTCACATGTGGAAGTCAAAGTAGAGACGCTGGTGGATGACGAGCTGAGACCTTCTTTTCATTGCAGAAAGGTTCATGAGGTCAGCCATTCTCCGTTTATGGGGTTTAACCGTGCGCAGGCGGCTGTACTCGAAGCTGCGATACTGATGAGCAGGCTTGAAATATTACCGCCCGATAAAATAAAAAATGAGCTGAGTTATCTGGAAATAGCTATAGAAAAAACCGCAGGTTTCCGCGAAAAAATTGCCTGGCAATGGCTAATGGAAAAATTTGACGCCTACTTTCAAGAGCAGAACACAGAGGTGAATGTATGACATCGATGCTCGCCAGTGTCTGCAGTGTGCGGGAAGCACGTCTCGTTGAAAAAGCAGGTGTTGATATTATCGATTTGAAGGATCCGAAGTCTGGCGCGCTAGGTGCACTCCCTCTTAACTTATGCCGTCAAATTGTCACTGAACTGGATGGTGTTCTTCCCGTGAGTGCAACCATCGGTGATATGCCTTTCGTCGCCAGGCTGATCGAACCCGCAATAAAGAATCTGGCGAAAACCGGCGTTGATATCATCAAAGTAGGGGTGTTCGGAGAACTTAATAGAAAAACTGAACTCAATCTACTCAGATCCTTGAGCGGACGGGGACTGCGGATTGTGCTCGTTATATTTGCGGAAAATTATAATCCCTCGCTCGATCTCACTTGCCTGGCAGAGGCAGGGCTTCTGGGCGTGATGCTGGATACCAGCAATAAGGAGAGTGGCAATTTACGAGAGAAAACCAGTCAGGCAAGTCTTTTGGCTCTGATTCGACAAGCCAGAAAACATAATTTATTGAGTGGTCTGGCAGGCTCTCTGACGGGCACGGATATAGAGCCACTGCTGAGCTTGAAGCCTGATTACCTTGGTTTTCGCGGCGGACTTTGCCAGAGCGGGGCAAGGTCTGAGGAACTGGATGAAATCAGATTGCGGACTATTCGAGAGCAGATTCCTCTGAAACAGAGCATAATTCTGCCGACCAACACAGCTGTGTAGGCATCAGGAGGTAATTGTATGGCCAAGTGGCGAGATAAAAAGAAAGAAGAAACTTATGCTGAAGATGAAATCCGGCAAAGATTAGACGAAGAATTGCCGGGTTGGTATTACGAAGGTGGCTGGATCAGACGAAAATACGCCACCAGTGGCTGGAAAGGCACCCTGATGGTTATTAATACTGTAGGTCATTTGGCAGAAGCCGCCTGGCATCATCCTGATATAAACGCCTCTTACGCCTTTGTTGTGGTGAAATTGATGAATCATGCTGCGAAAGGTGTCACAGATAAGGATTTTGAGCTAGCCAAAAAAATTGAAGAAGTGGTAATGTGGGCGCCTGACAAGGACAATTCCGCCCTTGAGGGGACGCCGAATGATCCGCGCTTCAAGTATATAAAGTATGATTGACTATTCCGATAGCAGGAAGAACAGATGATGGCTATTTCGTACGCAAAAGTAGTCGGAGAGATTTCCAGTGGATTTATCACAATTGTGCTAAATCCGGAATTGACCGGCACCGAGGCGGTTAATAATACCGGTTCTGAACTAATCGCGACGGTTCCTACAGCATTGGTTCCCGAAGAACTGAGAGAACCGGACACAGATGTCTGGTTTGCCACGGCACAAGTACCGACTGGCGAGAAAAATCACATAAAAAAAGTCTTTCCGATGACATCGGAGGAAGTTCCTGCCGAATACTACGAATGGTTGCAGGAAAATGGCATCAGTCTGCCGGAATCCGAATAGCTCAGCGATCTAAGCCAAGGTATTTAAATAGCCGTTCGCGTTTGTTCAGCCACCAACCGAATTGCGGTTTCCAGAAAGAATAATCTCCATCCAGTCCCAGTTCTGCAGCAGCGTGTAGGGGCCAGTTTGGATTGTTTAGTGCTTCGCGGGCAATGGCAACAAGATCTGCCTGTTCTTCCAGAATTATCTTATTGGCAACCTCGGCCTCCCAGATCAAACCCACTGCCATAGTCATGATCTCGGCTTTCTCCCTAACTTCGGCTGCAAGACCAGCCTGAAAGGCCGGACCTAGCGGAATCTTTTGTTGTGACTGCAAGCCTCCAATGCCACCGGAAGAACAATCAATGAGGTCTACCCCACATGTTTTTAATTGTCTGGCCAGCTTGATCGTATCTTCCAGCTGCCAGCCATTGTCCAGCCAGTCGCATGCCGATAGTCGGAAAAAAAGGGCTCTGTCGTCAGGCCAGACTGAACGAATAATCTCTGCTACTTCTATCAGCAAACGCGTTCGGGCAGAGAAACTGCCACCGTATTCATCTGTTCTGATATTGGAAACAGGCGAGTAAAACTGATGGAGTAAAAAACCATGTGCGGCGTAAACTTCAATAACATCAAAATCGGCTTCAAGTGCCCTGAGCGTCGCGGTTCTGAAGTTTTCTTTTAATAAACGAATATCATCTTCCGTCATGGCTTTTGGTACATGCCAGTTTTCTGCATATTCGAGTGAAGAAGGAGCGATGGCCGTCCAGGGCGCTTCATTGCGCTGCTCAAGATCTTCACCGTTAACTGGCGTCTCTCCATGCCAGGGGCGACGTTCGCTGGCTTTCCGCCCGGCGTGCCCAAGTTGTATCCCGGACAGACTTCCCTGACCGTGCAGAAATGAGCTTATACGTTTCAGATTTTCAATTTGCCTGTCATTCCACAAGCCGAGATCGCCATGCGTTCGTCTACCGCGAGCCTCGATCGCAGTCGCTTCAGTGAATATAAGACCGGCACCACCAAGAGCAAAACGTGACAGGTGTGCAAAATGATAATCATTGGCGAGTCCATCGACTGAGAGATACTGACTCATGGGGCTGATGACAATCCGGTTTGGAAATTCCAGACCACGGATCTTCAGGGGAGTAAATAGTGCCATTGAATTGCTTTTATAAAGAAATAAAACTATTTCACAGCTCAGTCCTGATCGCGCGTCCAGGAGCCGGATTTGCCGCCTGATTTTTCGAGCAAGCGAATATTGCTGATGGTCATGCCGCGATCAACGGCTTTGCACATGTCATAAATTGTCAGCAGGCCAATTTGTACGCTTGTCAGAGCTTCCATTTCGACCCCGGTCTGATCGCTGGATTCCGTTTTCACCCGACAGTAAACACAGTTATCCTGTTCTTTTATTTCTAACTCCACATCAACGTGACTAAGAGATATCGGATGACATAGCGGAATCAATTCTGAGGTTTTTTTTGCAGCCATAATTGCCGCGACTCTGGCAATACCAAGCACATCGCCTTTTTTATGAGTTCCTCCTGCGATGAGGGACAGCGTCTCTGCCTGCATATGAATTATTCCTTCAGCAAGCGCGACACGATGTGTCACGTCTTTCGCCCCGACGTCAACCATGTGAGCTTCACCGCGCTGATTAAAATGCGTTAATTTACTCAATGTTGACCCTTTTCATTAATAATTCGTCATATAATAAGGCCTTAATTTCGAAATGCGAACAGCTAGTAAGGTAAAAACATGAGTATAAAAGTAAAATTCTTCGCCCGAATGCGTGATGAAGCGGGAATTGGTGATGGTGAGGTTGATTTTAAAGAAGGAATATCAACTGCTGAAGTATGGACGACCCTGGTCAAAAATACGGATTTTCCCGAATCGGTCATGATTGCTGTCAATATGGAGTATGTCAGCGGAGAAGTTGAGCTCAAAGATGGTGATGAAGTTGCCTTTTTTCCTCCGGTCACCGGCGGTTAGATGTTAATTGAAATCAGACAGAAGGCGTTTCAGCCGCTGACAGAAATAGAAGCGTATGAACGTGCTTTTTTGAGTCCCGGCAAGTTTGGCGCGACGGCATCTTTTGTCGGTACTATGCGGGATTATAACGATGGTGAAAGTGTACAGGGCATGACGCTTGAACATTACCCGGGGATGACTGAGAAACACCTGAAAATAATATGCGATACGGCTCTGGAGCGCTGGACAATAGTTGATGTTTTACTTCTTCACCGCGTAGGCAAAATAGATATTGGCGATCCTATTGTGTTAGTCGCGGTGTGGACTGCGCATCGGGGTGACGCTTTTGATGCCTGTCGTTTTATAATGGAAGATCTCAAGTCGAAAGCGCCTTTCTGGAAAAAAGAATCTGTAAATAGTGGCGAGCGATGGGTTGAAAACAACACTGACGGCTACGCTGAAAATAATGAACAAGAGGCTATAAAATGAAAATAAGAGTACTTGGCGCAGCAGCTGGCGGTGGCTTCCCTCAGTGGAACTGCAACCATCCGAATAGTCGTCGGGCCAGACAAAACGATTCAGCAGCAAGTCAGCGCACGCAATCATCAATTGCGGTGAGTGGCGATGGTGAAGACTGGTTTCTCTTTAATGCGTCTCCCGATCTACGCCAGCAAATAAAAGAAAATGACATATTGCACCCAAAGAAAGACCTCAGGCATAGTCCGATACAGGGGGCCGTGCTGACGAATGCGGATGTCGATCACGTCGCTGGCCTGCTGAATCTGAGAGAATCTCAACCACTACGTCTTTATGCAACTCAACGTGTACTTGATGTATTGCAGGCAAACTCAATTTTCAATGTCCTTAATCCCAAGTTTGTCAGCCGTGAGGCCGTCGTGCTTGATAAAGCGCAGGAACTAATTAAACCCGACGGGAGCTCAATGGGAATAGAAGTGACGCCTTTCGCCATACCCGGCAAGGTGGCGCTTTGGCTGGAAGATGCCAGTAAAGGCGATAACTTTGGATCCGTAGAAGAAGACACCATTGCCCTTGAAGTTGAAGATATTCAAAGTGGTGCGCGATTTTACTATATGCCTGCGTGTGCAACGATGACAGAGGAACTTGCCGCTCGAATTCATGGCGCGGACATGGTGTTTTTTGATGGCACTCTATGGGTCGATGATGAGATGATTCGCGAAGGAGTGGGTATTAAAACAGGTCAGAGAATGGGTCATATGAGCGTTTCAGGGGAAAAGGGCACGCTTGCCAGACTCGCTGAGTTGGAAATTAAGCGAAAAATATTCATTCACATTAATACGACTAACCCGATCCTGCTCGACGATAGTAAAGAGCGTCAAATTGTCGAAGCTGCAGGCTGGGAAGTATCCTTCGACGGCATGCAAATTGATATCTGACTTAAATCCCTTTTGCGGGAGATATCAGGCCTGATTAAACGAGACCAAAGAAAGGCTGAACGTCCACATTCATGCCTGGTTCGACAGTACTGCTTTCTATCGGCAGGATAATGAAACAGTTGGCTCGTGACATTGAACTTAATATGCCGGACCCTTGCGCACTAGTTTTTCTAACCACAAGTAAGCCTTCATCATTGCGCTCCATAATACCTCGCTGATATTCGAGTCTGCCCGGTCGTTTTTTTAATTTTGAGACACAGGGCACTTTCATCGTAATAACTTCCGTTTGTGTTTCCCCCATCAATGTTCTCAGTGCTGGTTGAACGAATTGATAAAAAGTGACCATGACCGAAACAGGATTGCCCGGCAGACCAAAAAAACAGGCATTTTTAACACGGCCGAAGGCCAGCGGGCGTCCCGGCTTCATGGCGACTTTCCAGAATTCAACCTTGCCAAGCTCGTCAAGTGTTTCCTTGACAAAATCCGCTTCTCCGACTGAAACACCGCCCGAGGAAATCACCACATCTGCTATGTCAGAGGCGGAAAGAAAGGCCTCTTTAACTGCCTCTCTATCATCACGAATCACTCCCATATCTAAGATATCGCAGCCAAGACGGTTTAACATGCCATAAAGTGTGTAACGATTGCTGTCGTAAACGCTACCTTCATCAAGCGCTTCGCCAATTGAACGCAATTCATCACCGGTTGAAAAAAAGGCAACTCGAAGTTTGCGTTTTGTTTTTACTTCGCCGATACCGAGTGATGCCAGTAGTCCAAGATCTGCTGCAGTGAGTCTTATCCCCCTGTTTAAGACCTTGTCGCCAACAGAAATATCCTCGCCGGCCTGTCTGACATTGTCGCCAGAGCGAATCTCACTATCCACTCGAATAGTATCGC
The DNA here is from genome assembly GCA_012103475.1 of Gammaproteobacteria bacterium. GTDB lineage: Bacteria > Pseudomonadota > Gammaproteobacteria > Eutrophobiales > Eutrophobiaceae > WLWS01. The sequence continues at coordinate 438,448 of WLWS01000002.1, forward strand.
CTGTTCTTTCCACGCTTTCCTGTATCACAACTGTATCAGTACCTTCAGGCAAGATACCGCCCGTCATAATTCGGGTGCATTCTCCCGTACCATTGCCTTGTTTGAAGGGTTTACCTGCCCACGAGGTACCTATCACTTTCAATTCTCTGATGCCGTCGCCAGGTATATCTTTGCTTGAAATGGCGTAACCATCCATGGCTGAATTAATACCTGAGGGGACATTGATTCTTGAGAAGATATCTTCATCCAGCACTGCGTTCAGAGCAGTTCTTAGCGCCACTTTCTCCGTGCCTTTGATCACCGACAGAGAAGACTTGATTGTTTCCAGAGCGACATCCGCAGGCAGGGAATTGGGGTCATAGTCATCCATGCAGCTGAAGTCTTTTACGAGGGCATCATCACTCATGATAGTAAATATTATTCCGGTATTCAGTCAGTTTGCTTACTACTTAAAAAACGGTCAATCACAAATTCCGCTATCTCGTCAGGTTTGTTCAGATCGAGGCAGGGCAAAGCGCCAGTGTTTTCAATCTTTTCGTCACTGGCAATCGCGAAAATGCTCTCGTCATCCTGAAACAGGAGTTCTTTGCCAAGACTGGGGCGATGTAATTCTATTTTCGGGATATGTTCAGGTTTGAAACCTTCAACAAGAACCAGATCCAGCGCCTCCAGATCAAGATTATTTATATGATATTCGAGACTTTTGTCAATGTGATCGGTATTTTCAGTAATCAGGGCCCAACGTTTTTTCGAGCCGATTAAAACCTGATTAGCCCCTGCTTTTCTTAGTTCGTAGCTATCCTTGCCCGGATAGTCAATTTCAAATGTGTGATGAGCATGTTTAACAACGCCGACGCGCAGACCTCGTTCGCTGAATATAGATAATATTTTTGTTAATAATGTAGTTTTCCCAGTGCCACTGAAAGCGGCGAAACCAACAACAGGTGTATCCTGTTGCATGCTCATTGAATAAGCCTCGACTCTAGGTTATTGACATCTTCCATGGTATTTATGTTTTCAAAAATATCAGGTTTATCAGAAAAATCGACTTTTACCAACTTGTGCTGTTTAAACCAGATATCGATTTTTCGTTCACCACTTTCAAGATAGTGGTTAAGGGACTCAAAGAGCGAGCATTTTAGTAAACTGAATACCGGCTGAATACGCTCGCCGCTGTCGGCAACACCTATATCCCCTTTATTACTTACAGTTTGTTTAATCATTCGTTCTACATAATCAGCAGGCAGGAGCGGTGCGTCACAGGGAACGGTTATTATGTAGTCCGTGTTAGCTCTGGTCATAGCAGTGATCATACCTACCAGAGGGCCTTTGTAACCTTCGTGCAGATCGGCAATGACCGGGAAACTGTAATTTTCGTAAATTTCTTTATTTCGATTGGCATTTATTAAAATCAGATCGACTTGTGATTTCAGGGCATCAATTACATATTCAATCATCGGTCGGCCGGCCAGCTGTACGAGACCTTTGTCGCCACCGCCCATTCGCCGGGCTTGTCCTCCAGCCAGAATAACGGCAGTAACATTTGCAGTTTGTGATAGTGTCGAGGCCACAGGATTTATTTAGTGATAAAAATGATGCACTATCATCGGGTTTTCGCTGACAGGTCGACATCGAATTCGACATTATCGGCACCGGTATAGATTAGAAAATGTCTGCCCTTTGCTCTCGAGAACATCATTACATTCAGCTCATTTGCTAATTCATAGCCCATCTGAGTGATTCCAGAGCGTGACAGCAAAGTCGGAATACGCATGTGTGCAATCTTGATAACCATCTCAGAAGTCAAACGACCAGTGGTATAAAATATTTTATCTTTACCTTCTATGCCTTCCAGCCACATGCGTCCTGCAATCGCATCTACGGCATTATGACGACCGACATCCTCAACAAAAACCAGCACCTCGGTTCCCATACACAATGCACATCCATGTACAGCTCCGGCATTTTTATAAACATCATTATAGGCGTTTAGTTTTTTTAACAGTGCATAGATTTCGGACTGCCGTATCCGAACCGGGCTTAATTTAAGCTCGTCGAGATTTTCCATAATATTACCAAAGACAGTGCCCTGCCCACAGCCGGTCGTTACAATTCGCGGCCCCAGTTTTTCCTGCCAGTCATCGCGATTGGCGTAGGTGGTGACGGCTGCTGCGGAAACCTCCCAGTCAACCTGTACTGATCGAATTTCAGAGATGTCCTTTATCAGTCCCTGATTTTTCAGGTAGCCTAGCGTCAGTAGCTCCGGTTGAGTACCCAGAGTCATCAGTGTAACGATTTCGTAACTATCCAGATAAATAGTCAGAGCACGTTCGTCAGCGACACGCATTTCCTGAACATTATGGTATTCATCAACGGCGCTGATAGTTACGGTAGGTGGTAATCCGGCCTGACTTAATTCCGGAAATGAGGAGGGCATATCAGCCCCCCGTGACGTTCATATGTCGAAATATGACGGGTTTAGCGCTTAAATCGAAATCATGCCCTTCGGGTTTAATCGACATGGAGTCCCTGATGGCCTGTTTAAGTTTTTCCAGATCACCCGGATGACTCCTGAGTACATGACGCAAATCAACGGAATGTTCCTGTCCCAGACATAACAGAAGACGTCCTTCACAGGTCAGGCGCACCCGATTACAGTCACCACAGAAATTGTGACTGTGCGGTGAAATGAATCCAACACGCGTGCCGGTTTCAGCGATTCTATAATAATGAGATGGCCCGTTGGTTCTTTCAGTCGTATCGAGAAGAGCGTATTTGCGGCTCAAGTCCTGACGAATCTGGTCACTCGAGTAATAGGCTTCAGCGCGATCGTGTTCGGCTATGACCCCAAGCGGCATCTCCTCAATAAAACTGATGTCCATACCTTTCTGACTGGCGAATTCAACCAGATCACATACTTCTTCATGATTCCGGTTTTTCAGGATAACGGCGTTAATTTTTATTTTTTCGAAGCCGGTTTCAAGAGCCGCATCAATGCCATCAAGAACTTTATCCAATTCCCCGACCCGCGTAATTCGGCGAAATTTATCAGCGTCGAGTGAATCAAGACTGATATTGATTCTCTTTAAACCAGCCGCTTTCAGATCCGGAGCCAGTTTACGAAGCTGTGATCCGTTTGTCGTGGTAACCAGTTCTTTCAGACCGGGCAACTTACCGATATCTTCGAACAGTTTTAATACATTACGTCTTACAAGAGGCTCACCGCCGGTAATGCGAATCTTTGTTACACCCAATTCAGTAAAAGCACGCGCGATGGTGGATATTTCCTCGAGAGTGAGTAATTGTGCCCTTGGCACAAATTCCATTTCCTCTTCCATACAGTACACACAGCGAAAATCACACCGATCGGTCACTGAAATGCGCAGATAATCGACAGTTCTGCCGAAATTGTCCACCAGGCTTTCTTTTATTTCCGCGTTTTTACTCATATTGTCGAACTTCACAAAATTCTGAAACCATTGTTATTAAAAGGCTTTATTGAACAGGAGATTCTACGTTGCCAGCCCTTGCGGGTCAAAGATAATCACTTGACTGTATCGATACGATTCGACATTCTCGACTATCTTCATTACAGGTCTGAAAGCGGTGCAGCCCTTGACTTGTTTTTAATTTATCTGATTCATGCTTGCTGAGGGAGCTTCACATGCCAGGATTATTATCAAAAGATCGTATCGTCGCTGCACCGGGCTTTAACCGCTGGCTTATTGTCCCGGCCGCACTCGGCATTCATCTATGTATCGGCTCTGTTTACGCCTGGAGTATTTTTAACCCGGCTCTGATTAAGCGTATAGGGGTTGTCACCAGCGCAGCTGATGACTGGTCATTGAAGAGCGTAGTCTGGATATTTACTGTTGCTATTGTATGCTTGGGTCTGGCCGCTGCGATTGGTGGACGCTGGCTTGAAAAAGTCGGCCCTCGGATGGTTGGTGTTGTTGCTGCCTGCTGTTGGGGAGGCGGGTTTATCATCGGCGGTGTGGGAATAATTAGTAATCAGCTGTGGTTACTTTATCTGGGTTACGGGGTTATTGGTGGGTGCGGACTGGGTCTTGGTTATGTGTCCCCGGTTGGAACGCTCATCAGATGGTTTCCTGACAGACGAGGTATGGCAACAGGCCTGGCGATCATGGGTTTTGGTGGAGGCGCGATGATAGGTGCGCCTTTAAAAGAGTTTTTCATCAATCTGTATTATCGTGCTCCGGAATACCTTGGTCCGCTCGGAGATATTGAATTGCTCACCAGAGCAGGGCGCAGGTTTGTAGAAGTTGCAGGACAGCAGCGTGAGGTTGTCGTTATCGGAGCAAATGACATCAGCAAAATGGTTCAGGCTGGACCTGAAGGAGTCTATCTCGTCGGTGGCGGCAGTGTTGGCGTTGCAGAAACTTTCTTTACTATGGGTGCTATTTATTTTGTTGTAATGATGTGTGCGGCTTTTCTCTATCGCATACCGGCCACTGACTGGAAGCCAGCGGGTTGGGCACCGCCTGACAGTAATGCTGCTGAGAAAAAGATGGTGACGCAAAACCATGTCGATATCGACGAAGCATTAAAAACCCCTCAGTTTTATCAACTCTGGATTGTTTTGTGTTTTAACGTCACCGCTGGAATTGGCGTGCTCGGTGTAGCCAAGACTATGATGACAGAGATTTTTGGCACAACCTTACCTGGCATCGTTGACGGCGCTTTTGCAGCAACCTATGTCGTTATGATTAGTGTCTTCAACATGTTGGGTCGTTTCTTCTGGGCAAGCACTTCAGATTTTATAGGACGTAAAAATACTTACTGGATATTTTTTGCACTTGGAATATTGCTCTATTGTTCAATACCGTTTACAGCGGAGCAGGTGAGCGTAAACCCGGGTGTTATATGGTTGATATATTTTTATGCCGCGACAATGATTATTTTTACAATGTACGGTGGTGGATTCGCCACAATTCCAGCTTATCTGGCTGATATTTTTGGTACAAAGTTTGTTGGTGGTATTCATGGCCGCTTACTCACAGCCTGGAGCACTGCAGGTGTTCTAGGACCCTGGGCTATCACTTCTCTGCGCGAAAATGCCGTGAGTAAGGCTATAAACGATCTGGTCGAAAATATTGACCCACAGGTTTTTCAGGCAACTTTCGGAGCTGGTATCGGGCAGCTTGAACAACTTGTCCAGACAAAAACGGTAACTATATCCAAGTTGATGGACATCGCTCCGCCGGGAACCGTTGACCCTACCAGCAACCTGTATAATGGTACGATGTATCTGATGGCTTGTGTTCTGGCTATCGCCCTGATTAGTAATGCACGTATGCGGGCTGTTGATGCAAAGCATTATATGACTGAAGAAGAACTCAAGAGCAGTTAGTCTTCGCCTCATGCCCAGTCTTGAACCTTTCTGAAGTGAACAGACAAATGCAAGAGGGTGTGCAGAGTTGGAAAGAAGCCTTCGCGGTTTACAGGAAACCACGTGTAGCGGGCATGATGTTTCTCGGGTTTTCTGCCGGGCTGCCTTTTCTACTTGTATTCACTACCTTATCCGCCTGGTTAACTCAGGCTGAGGTGTCCAGAAGCACCATAGGTTTCTTTAGCTGGGTTGGAATAACTTACTCGATCAAGGTTTTCTGGGCACCCGTTGTTGACCATTTGCCTCTGCCTGTTCTGACATCCTGGCTAGGCAAACGACGCTCATGGATGTTGATCGCTCAGCTGGGTATTGCTGCGGCATTGATGGCAATGGCATTTACCAACCCACAGACTGATTTAAAATTGATGGCAATTTTTGCGCTACTTGTCGCCTTTGGATCGGCGACTCAGGATATTGCTATTGATGCTTATCGAATCGAAGCCGTCGATGAAAATTATCAGGGCGGAATGGCGGCAATGTATGTACTTGGCTATCGGATTGCGCTGTTAGTTGCCGGTGCAGGTGCTTTACTACTTGCCGATACCTATTCGTGGACTGTTTCATACTCATTGATGGCAATGTCTATGCTGATAGGTGTGATTACGACTCTGGTGATACGAGAACCGGACAGGGCAGAGCAAACTGAAACGAAGAAAGACTACGATTCAAATCGATCCAGTGTCAGCAGAATCAGCGCCTGGATTATGGAAGCCATAATCAAGCCCTTCATAGATTTTTTTCAACGTAACGGCTGGCTGGCAATAATGATCTTGCTATTAATAGGTTCATACAGAATCAGTGACATAAGCATGGGTGTAATGGCCAACCCTTTTTATCTTGATAAAGGTTTTAGTCTCTCTGAGATAGCTTATGTAATCAAAGTTTATGGCTTCACTATGACGATAGCAGGTGTTTTCCTCGGTGGCGCACTGGTTGCCAGATATGGACTATTAAAGCCCCTGCTTTACGGTGCGATATTGGTAGTTGTAACGAATCTTCTGTTTGTTTATCTCGCCCTAAACGATCCTGATCTGGTGTCGCTTGCTCTTGTAATCAGTGCAGATAATCTGAGTGCAGGAATTGCAACATCCACATTCATTGCTTATTTGTCCAGTCTTACCAATACGGCTTACACCGCGACACAATACGCTTTATTCAGCTCGTTTATGACGCTGCCAGGTAAAACAATTGGGGGCTTTGCAGGTGTGGTAGTAGACAGTGCGGGGTATCCGAGCTTCTTTCTTTACACAGGCTTACTCGGTGTTCCGGCTATTTTGCTGATATGTTTTCTGATGCAGAGAGAGAAGAATACGGCAGTCGGAAAAGTACCGCCTCAATAGCTAGTCAAGATCGCGTACTACCCGAAAGCCAACATGGTCATAGGCTGAATCTGATTTGTACTTATCACGTTTAGCGTGGCGAATTGACTGCGGCGGGCTGCTGTAGGAACCTCCCCTAGCGACACGAAAGGCACAATCACCGCCTTCCCAGACTTCTGCAGTTGTTGGTGCCTGTTTATAATTGTCATGCCAGCAGTCATGCACCCATTCGGCAACATTGCCGGCGGTGTCAAAAACACCAAACTCATTTGCTCCAAAGCTACCAATTTTTGTCGGCTTTCTCGGATCAAGACCGGAACCGCAGCCAAAGCAATGTGCTCGTTTAGGTTCTTCCTTAAAGCCCCACCAGAAGGGTGAGCGTTTCCCTGTACCTGCTGCGTATTCCCACTGTGATTCCGAGGGCAGGCGGTACTTCTGACCGGTTTGTTCACTCAACCATTTGACGTAGTAATAAGCGTCATCCCAGGTCACAAAAATAACAGGATGAGTGTTGCGATCCATATAGAGATTATCGGGGGACTTGCGTCCAGTCGACGCTACAAACTTATCATACTCTGCAAAACTGACCTCATATTTGCTGATAGCGAAATTGTCAGCTTTTACACTATGCCGGGGACGTTCGTCAGCGTGTCTCGACGATCCCGGACTACCCATGTCAAAGTTGCCAGCAGGTATTCTGATCATCGTTGGTCCGGCAGTCCCGTCTTTCAGCTTATCCGAGAATTCTTTCTTATTTTCAACAGCAGAGGCTGCTTGTGTTTCGGCTTTTTCCGCCGCTACTTCAGTAACTGACTGAGTCGTTTCTGACTCACTTGAATCTGAAGCATCTGCAAGAGCATCTTCCGTATCATTCGGCGCGTCATCATCCGCTTCAAGATCAGCATCATCGCTAACATCCGTGTCTGCAACCACAACTACCGGCGCGGATGTATCCTCGCCACCCATCATAAAAAATACGCCGGCTCCAATCGCAATAATAACAGCAGCGGCAATTCCAATAAGCATGCCTTTCCCGCCTTTCTCTTCTTCGCCTTCTTCGGGATATTCTTCGTCAACTGCAGGGGCAGGACCAGGTTGAGCCTCAATTTCCTGAGTATCAGAGGCAAGTGGGATTTTTCAGCGGTATTATCGAGTGAAGTCTCAGCAGGAGCTGCCTCAGTGACTTCAGCTGGCGCTGGCGCAGAGTGGCTTCTTTTTCAGTTACATTTACGACTACAGCAGTTGTGTTGTCCTGTTTTGGCATGCCAACGTCTTCGACAGCCTGCATAAGTGCATCTGCACATTCTTTGGTCGATTCAGACCATTCAGAATACTGAATTATTTTTCCGGCGCTCAAAGTATCCATGCCGTCGCTACAAATAAGAAGACGGTCACCTGCTTCCAGCTCATAACCTTCAGTGGGCACATCTATTTCGTTTATTTCGTCGCCCATAATTGCACTCATGAGCATATTGCGTGAGAGGCCGTCTTCTGCTTCTACGGGCGTACCTGCGGCCGCCATTCTGTCGAGAAAACCACCGTAACTGTGATCATCATTCTTTTTATGAAGCTCTTTATTGCGAATCAGATAGACATGACTGTCGCCGACACTGGCCCACCACATTTTATTACCCTCAAGAATGGCGGCGACCATTGTGCAGCCCATACCGGATAGAGCCGGTGTTTCCGCAACGGTTTCCTTGATTGAATTATTCGCCTGGATTACACATTCACGAAGTACTTCGGTGAGATTGTCAGTAGGGTAATTGGCAGACACGTGTTTATTAAAAGCCTGAACTGCCATGTTACTGGCAACATTACCGGCAGCATGACCACCCATACCATCCGCGACAATGACAAGAGAGGCCTGATTGCCTTCTTTATCAGTCAGGTGAGTTATCAGGAAGGCGTCTTCCTGGTAACCGCGGGTGCCATCTATCTGAGAACCGGCCAGCTCATATTGAAGTGCCATAAATTTCCTCGCACAGGCAAAAGGCCCTGATGCAACTACTTGTTCTTAATGATTATTATTGTATGAAACAAAAAATCGAATGTTACGGATTTAAGTCTCAATTTCACAGCCACATCCTACCAGTCCTAATACATAATACAAAATAAATTATTGAATTGTGAGGGAATTCAGAGACAACTTTTTCTCCCTTAACTCTTATGGGGCTGGCTCAGTTCAGCCAGTTTCCTGTATTGTTCATCACCACAGTTTGAAAGGGTTTACAAATTTATGATTAAGAAGGTCATTATCATCGGGCTTGCCATGTTGGTGAGTGCGGGTATTTTTGTGACGGCAGATTATGCTGGTCTGTTTGGAATAAAAAAAACACCAGAGTACGACCTTCGCGAAATAAAGATCCGCATTGCAGACATAAAAGACAATTCACCGATCGTGCACACACGGGCGAAGTGTTTTCAAAAAATGAATGATAATGCCTGTACCCAAAAGGTAAGTGGGAAAGTTGGCATAGTGTCGATTATGGTCCCGGTTATCAAGTATGTCTCACGAAGTCTTCTGTTTGATAAAGGTGAGCAGTACCTGCCAACCAGAGACCCCGAGTTGCAGGTGATGTTGATCCATACGGATTATATGACCCATACGATTACCTTAAATATTGCTGAGCACCTTAGTAAGCCGAATTCAATTAAGTCTGTTGCCTTACATCCCCGCGGCTAGCAGAAGCCGAAGATATTATCTGATTAGGAGAGTGAAATGAGTGATGCGATGAAATACCTGATGCAGATTCGAGGCGAGGCGATGGCTGATTATTTTTCCTTCCTTAAAAAATCTGGAAGTCATCTTGACGACAAAACCCGGGCATTAATTTCCGTGATCACCAAGGTAGATAAGCAAACTGAAGCTGGTTTTAGGCAATATTTAAAACGGGCAATGAATGTCGGTGCCAGCGCAGATGAGATAATTGATGCATTATTCCTTGCCTTTCCAACTCTGAGATTGAGTAAAATTATCTGGGCGATAGAGATTCTGTTAGAGATGGAATTACCAGAATTCGATGTGAAGCGTCTAAATCAGTCGTTGGACTGGCACTCTCTTGGCCCGATAGAAGAACTCGAATCCGGCCTGAATTATCTGGAAAACTGCGATGGGAAAAATCTGTTTGTTTATCGGAACGAAAAACAATTTCGAGTTTACGATAGCGTATGCCCGCATCAATCCACTCGCTTGTCTTTACAATCAGTGGCAACTGACAGACTGATCTGCCCATCTCATGGCTGGGCCTTTAGTCTTGAAACAGGACAATGCCTAAACCCGGATAAAAGTCACCTGAATAATTACGACTGCAAAATTGAAGATAGCCAACTACTCGTGTTCTGGTAGCCCCTTATCGGGCAGTATTTATTGACTCGTTGGGATCTTCCTGCCGAATCCACAGATCTTTATTCTCCAATAATTCATGCACAATTAAGTCTAATTTGCTTAATTCCGCACTTGATAATCCAGCCGGATCAAAGCGATAACGATAATGCAGAGTCAGCGCCATGCGCAATTTGTCAGAGCTGATGATCGGTTTCAGTTTATTCAGCCAGCTGCCTAGGGTTTCTCCAGCCTGCCTTGGTCTGTAGCTGGTTTCCAGAAATTGAACAAGACGGTAGAAACTGGAATTTGTGCCAAAGCGTTTTATCTGCTGATAATTCTGGACACCTTGCTTTGAGTTTTTGATGCGCTCCCGAAAATAAACACGCCAGGCAAGCACTGCTAATAGCGGTATCAGAAGCCATATCAGATAATTCTCTTCCTCCTCGTCTGCCCCGTCATCGGTTTGCCAGACGGACCAGCTGTAGCTCAGCCATGCCCAAAGATCGAGTACAGGTTCAAAGACAGAGGCGTTTTCCGCTTCCTGTCCGGACCAGACTGAGGGTGTGGTGTCTATTACTGTCCATTCTCCATGCAGGTGGGCAAGTGTCCATGAATGAGCATCTCGAGCTCTGGCAATGTATTGTCCTTCCAGTGCACTGTATTCATCTATCGAATAACCGACCGCGTAGCGTGTAGGGATTCCAACAGTGCGTAATAAAAGAGCAGTAGCAGTAGCGAAATATTCACAGTGTCCCCGTTTTGTTTTAAAAAGAAACTTTGCCATATAACGACCACGAGGATACCGTTGAGAGGGATTTAATGAATAAGTGAAGTTATTATGAAAATAATCCTGTACCGTCTTTATTTTGTCGGTATCACTCATAGAATAGAGATTCAGTTCTGCCGCCAGTTTCTCAAAATCCTTTCTGTAATAGTTGATTATAGATAGATCATTTGAATCCGGTGCCGAGTCTGCATAAATAGCATCGCCGTATTTCACATCGTATTGAACCCAGCCTTCCCGCATATCCATCAGTACTGCGCCAAACTGGTTTTTGGCAATTTCAATTGCGGCAACATTCTCGATGACATTCGTGCCATGCGGGACAGGAATCACTGATTCCTCCCTTGTCATATAAGTCGATACATGCATTTTGCCTGTACTTTCCTGCCCCGGGTTTAACTCCCAGACCTTGTCCCTGGCAGGATCAATAACCGTGAATTCGGACTGCTGGCTATTCCAGATTCCGTGACCGAAACTACTGTAACTCGCTTCTCTGAGGTACAGTGGCTTCAGTAATTTTTCTCTGGTTTTGATGCGCAAAACAATTCGATCGGATAATTTCAGGCGACCCAGAGAGCCGATTGCGGTCGTCGCTCTACTTGGGTCTCTATAACGCCACATAAACTGATCAAAAATGCCGAGAAAACTGGCTTCAATCGATGCCTGCAAACTTCTCAATCCGTGTTGAGTAGCAAAAGCTATTGAAAGTGCCAAAGCCACAGTCGCTAACCAGGTGATAATCGAATAGCGTTTCGATCGTCGGCTGAATATTGCATAAATGAGTAGGGTAGCCACCATGAAGAAAAACAAAATACTCCGCTGATTGCCTGTGCTTGCTGCAAGCAGACAAATAATAAAGTAGGGCAGGGTAATATTTGTTCTGGTCTTCGCTTCAGGAGAGAGTGCAGGATCAAGTTTCCTGAGACTGACAAACAGGGCGCTTAATTTCATGTCCCCTGTGACGCTGTATTGTTGAACCAGTAAGAGTGGAAAAAGAATAAAGGGCAGTACTTCGAGTATGACAAATATTCCTCTGGCACCTTCATCGGAAAAGATATAAACAACTGATAGAAAAAACACGACCCCACTGAAATCGGAAAGTGTGTTGAATTCTTTATCAGTGATTGCCCATCGCCAGGGGGACACAGGACTGAGTTCAATAAGAAGTGCCATTAAAATTGCGTAGGGCAATTTCTGACATTGCCAGCCCCAGACCAGAAGTGCAGCACCAATAAGCAAAACAGGTGCGGGGCCGAGTTGTGAGTTACCCCGGCTCATCCTTCTAACAATGCAGACAGGTTAAGTTTGTTCAAATCAGCTTGAATAAAACCGCTTCTCAGGACTACTAAGCGCTGCGCTTGATCGCTCAGAGGACCTGGTTCCGGGGTGAAAAGTTTCGGATTATCACTGATTAGAAATACAATAACCAGAAGACCAAGCCTGATAATGGATTCAATTAGTGCCTGTCGTTTCGAATCCCAGCTCAATAACACACAGATAATGCCACTGGTCTCTTCGCTGTGTTCATGGACGATAGTCTGGAGTTTCGAAAATGAATGGGCGGGAGCCGCTTCAACGCAAGCCAGAGTTTCAAGCAGGCTTTCTGTTCTTCCCTGACCACGGCCACTGCTGTGCCGATAAGCTTTGTCAGCAATAAACATTAAGTCCAGGATCGCATCCTGTCCTGGCAGGGTTATACAGAAAGAAGCTGCTACTGATACTGCTTCCTCAAACACCAAAGAGCTTGTCTCTTCCTGAAAAGTATCGAGAATGAGGCCTTGACGAACGAAAAACTCATCATGAAACTCTTTCACTACGGGTGTACCCATCTTGGCGTAACTTCGCCAGTGAATAGCCCGAATTGGATCACCTGGCCGATAATCTCGTAATGACATGAACTCCTGCGAATCGCCCACCAGACTAGCCTGACTCATGCCGCCTTTTTGATATTTTCGAAAACCTTTTAGCTCAACAACAGGTACTTCATAAGTTTTTGGCAGAATTAATAATTTACTCTGGTGACCAAGTTTCCTGATCGCCCTGACAAGACCAAACGGGTCGGCACGGCAAATCTTCACTGCTGAGAAATTAACATAGCCACGTCTGCTGGCTGTCATCTCCATGACTGTCTGCATGGTCTCCTTCGCAAGTAATTTCTCAAGCATGATAGTTTCAACAACACCACCACTCTTATTTCGAATTAGAGATAACAAACGTGGGTATCCAATTACCCGATCGAAGCGATTCCTGTTTTTATCCTGTGGATCCCGACTGCTCGTAAATTCACTATATTCTGGTAATCGCGTTTGCAATTCGTCAGCAATGAGCAAGTCCTGCTGATTGTTATTTGTCCGATTAGAGATTTCAAGCCGATAGCGAAATGTTTGATTAGCAACACCATATTGAGGCAGGAGCCGTTTAACTCCGAACCTGCCCTGAAAACTGATTAAGCTTAAACTTGCTACCAGCAAAAGAGAAATGCAAATGGAGAATATATAGAAGGCCAGAGACTGTCTAACGTCCACGCCGAAAATGGCAGAGGAAATCATGCCACCCATAATTAGCAAGCCAAGGGGGGTCAATCTGTGTTTGTTCCATTGTGATACTCTGAAGAGAAACTTCAGATTCTTGTACAGTAGGCGCCGGAACATCGTTTATAGCCTTAGCCTGGCACAGCGACCTGTTTCAAAATGTCCGAGACAATTGTTTTTTCGCTGATGCCGCTAAAAGTCGATTGAGAATTTAATATTAATCGGTGAGCCAGTACCGGTATCGCAATTTCCTGAATATGTTCCGGGGTTACAAATGACATGTTGTCGAAGGTAGCCAATGCCTGGGCAGCTTTCATTAGTGCAAGCGACGCTCTGGGGCTTGCTCCGTTAAGCACATCAGGATTGTCTCTAGTGGCTCGGCTAAGACGCACAATGTAATCTTTTAATTCTTCACTAATTCGTATTTTAGCTGACAGGGATTTGAGTATCACAACTTGTTCCTTGCTCACACAAGCTTCGATAGCATCCAGAGGGTGTGTAGTATTTTGTTCTGAAAGAATCGCCACTTCATGTTGATGCTCAACATATCCGAGCTCAAATCTCATGGCGAAACGATCCATTTGGGCTTCCGGTAGTGGATAGGTCCCATGAAACTCAATAGGGTTTTGCGTAGCAATTACAAAGAACAACTCATCCAGTTCTTTCAAATTTCCATCGACACTAACCTGAGCTTCGCCCATGGCTTCCAATAGCGCTGATTGAGTACGGGGGGATGCCCTGTTAATTTCATCAGCAAGAAGAATGTTAGTGAATACAGGACCTTCATGAAAATGAAATTCATGATCGCGTTGATCAAAGACTGAGACTCCAAGGATATCAGTAGGTAATAGATCAGGCGTAAACTGCACCCGGCGATAATCTGCTGTGATTGATTTAGCAAGTGCTTTGGCCATAGTCGTTTTGCCGGTACCGGGGACGTCTTCAAGCAAGACATGTCCACCACTTACAAATGCGGCTAAGAGCAAACGCACCGCGTGTTCCTGACCTTTTATGACACTGTTGATATTGGCTGATATGGCCTGATATATTTCCTGCCCCTGCATAGTATCCCAGTTATCCTCCGGTTCATTATACGGCTTAGTGAATTTTATCGAGTAAACATCATACCGTAGCAGCCTGGTTAATGGCATGTAATAATCCGCGTGCTTCAACAGCATTCAATTTTTTAATGTAATAACGGAGTCCAAACTAAGTCGGTGAAAAAACAGGAAGACCGGGCGCTCTGGCGTCTGGCAGGACCGCTGATTATTTCCAATATCTCAATTGCTCTGCTTGGCATAGTTGATACTACCGTAGTCGGTCATCTTGACCAGCCTTACTATCTTGGCGCTGTGGCAATCGCCGGAGTGATATTCAGTTTCCTCTACTGGGGAATGGGATTCCTGCGTATGGGTACCACCGGTATTATTGCTCAGGCTCATGGTGAAGCAGATAACAATAAAATACGGAGTGCGCTTGTCCACTCCCAGTTAATTGCCCTGTTTATCGCTATTCTGTTTTTACTTGGCCAGACCGGTATAGCCTCGATTGCTTTCGGAATTCTCGGGGCGAGTGATGAAGTAACGAAGTATGCCCAGGTGTATTTCAATTGCGCTATCTGGGGTGCGCCCGCGGTCTTGCTTTCGATGACATTATTCGGCTGGTTGCTGGGTATGCAAAATGCCAGAGCTACTTTGATCTTTGCTCTGGTTCAGAACGGAGTAAATATAGTACTGGATCTGGTGTTTGTCTTCGGCTTCAACATGGACGTTTTCGGCGTCGCTTTGGCCTCAGTAATTTCTCAATACTGCGGATTCTTGCTTGGAATCGTTCTGGTACACCGGGAACTGGAGTTGAACAGGGGAGAATGGTTAAGGAATCAGATCTGTGATTTCAGTCAGCTAAAGAGCATGCTGAGTTTAAATCGTAATATTTTCATTTGCACCATTTGCCTGATTTTCGTGTTCGCGTTTTTTGCCAGGGAAGGGGCCAGACAAAACGACGTCATACTCGCCGCAAATGTTGTACTAATGAATTTTCAGGCGATTACAGCCCTTGGTCTGGACGGATTTGCCAACGCTACTGAAGCTCTGATAGGTAAAGCAATTGGCTCAGGGGACCATTCAAGCTTCAATAAGTCGGTAAAAAGTGCGCTTTACTGGTCATTAGTTATCAGCCTCGCCCTCATGCTTGTCTATTTTCTAACGGGCAGACATATTATTCTGCTGATGACAGGCATCGACGAGGTCATTGTAGCCGCGAATCTTTATCTTCCCTGGTTGATTATTTCCCCACTGGTTTCTGTCTGGTGCTTCCTGCTGGACGGAATATTCATAGGTGCCGTGAGGGGCAAGGAAATGCGTAACTCAATGCTGGTTTCAACATTTCTGGTTTTTCTGCCTGCATGGTATCTGCTGAGAATGTTTGGCAATCACGGGCTGTGGCTGGCATTGCTAATATTTTTTTGCGCCCGCGGGGCAAGCTTGGGCTGGTATTACTTTAAAATTGAAAAGCGGGGTAGTGGCTTTATCTCAGTCTCCTGATTTACGAGTAAACTGGATAATCTTGCGGCGTTGCTGTTTATTCGGGCGTCTGCCATCGCTGGTGATTGCCAGCTGCGCAATTTTTCTTTGCTCAGCTAATAATCGTCGCTGCTCCAGACTTTCTGCTGTTTCCTCGTACAACAAACTCGCGCTAGCTGCAGAACCTCGATATTTGGCCAGAGCTGTCACCTCAATTTGATATTTAAATCCATTCTGCGAAATTTCTATTTCGTCGCCTATTTTAATTTCCTTCCCGCTTTTGATGCTTAGACCAGCTAACTTAATTTTGCCAGTTCGAATGGCACTATTGGCAAGGCTTCTTGTTTTATAAAACCGTGCACACCAGAGCCACTTATCGGCGCGCATTCCATCAGGTATTAATTTTGATTTATTTGACATCAAGCTGTGCTTTATCGGTTCACTGCCTTATTATCCTCGTAATAGTAACAAAATGCAGTGGAAGGAGAGGGAAGTGACAGAAAAACAGTTTATCCCGTTGAATATATGCGTGCTGGTAATATCAGATTCACGAACTGAAAAAACGGACAAATCCGGAAAACTTCTGGAAAAACGAATGACTGACAATGGGCATAAAGTTTATGAAAAAAGTATTGTGCCTGATGAGTTAGCACAAATTCGATCTCGAGTTTCCAACTGGATTGCGGATGAAAATGTCGATGTTGTCATAAGTACCGGGGGCACAGGGGTTACAGGTCGCGATGGAACACCCGAGGCTGCATCGGTTTTATTCGAAAAAGAAATCGCAGGCTTTGGTGAAATGTTCCGCATGATTTCCTACGAGGAAATCGGCACTTCCTCACTTCAATCCAGAGCAATAGCCGGTGTAGCAAATGGCACCTATGTATTTTGCCTGCCTGGCAGTTCGGGAGCCTGTGCCACGGCCTGGGATAAAATCATTTCTCATCAACTCGATTTTCGAACCAGACCCTGCAATCTGGTTGAACTGATGCCCCGTCTAAAGGAGAAATAATTAAAGGAACGCAACCAGCTTCTTAAAATTTACTGAAATTCAGCATTTTTTGTTAGTGCTTGAATTCTAATTTTGATAGAAAGAAACTGTTCGAATTACCTTTAATTTTTAGTATATTAGAGCGATATATTCAGGATGTTGTTAAAAAAAGGAATACGGAGTGCCACCAATCGAAAAAAATAAGCAAACCATCGTCAAAATAGTTTTTGTTCTTCTTGGCGTTTTCTTTTCTGTCATGCCTCTTGCCCAGCAGAATGACTCTGTGCCAGTGAATGTGACTGAAGCGAAAGAACTGGAAGTATTTGCAAAGAGCTGGTTACCGGGAACAGTCATGGGGCGCTTCGACTCGCGCATTGCCGCTGAAGTCGAAGGCCGGCTGATGCAACTACTGGATGTCGGTGACCGCGTCAAAAAAGGCGATAAGTTGGCTTCTATTGAAGCATTTACTCTCAGTCTGCATGTCGCAGAAATGGAAGCAGAGATACTGCCGAAGGAAGCGCGAATGGATTTTCTGCAAAGAGAAGTGAAGCGACTGACCATGCTGGCCGAGCAGAATAATGCAGCCAAAAATCGACTCGACGAGGTGTCCTCGCAATTCAAGCAAACTAAAGGTGAATTAAAAGTAGCGCGGGCAAGACTGGCCCAGTCCAGAGATCAGCTTGCACGAACCAGTTTGTATGCGCCATTTGATGGAGTGGTCACTGAACGTTATAAATCAGAAGGTGAGCGGGTAGATCGGGGCGATCAGATAATCCGCCTGGTTAATACGGATGATCTCGAAATTCAGGTGAGAGTGCCACAAGAAGCGATTAATAACATACACAGTGAAGAGAAATTCGGAGTTAAGGATCAACAACTATTCGGTAGCGCCAGTTTACGCACCTATGTTCCCGTAGGCGATCAATTGTCACGACTGTATGAACTTCGCCTGACTTTTCAACAGCCGGAATGGATGTCAGGTCATGCTGTAAGAGTTTCCGTGCCAATGTCCAGGCCGAGAAAGGTAGTGGTTGTTCCCAGAGATGCTCTTGTCATTCGACAAAAAAATGTCAGCGTTTTCAGAATTGATGAAAACAACATCGCCGAATTTGTTGCCGTTAAAACGGGTTTATCTGAAGGCGATTTCATCGAAGTTATCGGTGACCTGAAAGCCGGTGAGCGAGTCGTTGTCCGTGGCAATGAACGTTTGCGACCGGGCCAAAAGGTGACTATTCAAAGCAACTCGGTACAACCGTGAACCCGGTCAAGCTGAGTCTGAGTAATCCTGTTGCCGTTATCGTCGGCATAATCATGGCGGTGATGTTCGGCGCTATCTCACTTTCACAGCTTCCGATTCAGCTCACACCCGAAATCGAAGAGCCACAAATAACGGTCAGTACAACCTGGCGTGCCGCGGCACCAAATGAGGTTGAAGCAGAAATCATCGAGCCGCAGGAAGATGTCCTGCGTGGTCTGCCCGGCATGACCGAAATCACTGCCACCGCCTACGAAGGTTATGGTGAAATTACTCTGACTTTTTCTGTTGATATGGAATTGAACAGAGCCTTGATTGAAGTGTTAAACAGGCTTAATCAGGTTCCCAGCTACCCGGAAGATGCTGACGAGCCGGTGCTCGCAACCGTTGGTGGTGACGCTAACGCAATCGCCTGGTTTATGGTCAAACAAATGCCTGGCAATGATCATCCCATTGCTGGATACAAAGATTTTGTTGAAGAAGTTATACAAACCAGACTCGAACAAATACCCGGGGTAGCTAAATCCGAGATACATGGGGGTCGCGACCGCGAGATAAGAATTACCTTTGACCCCTACAAAGTCGCCAGTCTGGGCATCCAGTTACCTGTTGTGTCAACGCTGTCAGGCTCGGGCGACGATGTCTCGGGCGGTTCTACCAATGTCGGCAAGCGTGCTTACAGCATCCGCTTCTCGGGGAAGTATGGAGTAGAAGATCTGGGCGGATTGATTATCCAATGGCGCGATGGTTATCCTGTCTATCTGCGTGATGTGGCAGTAGTTGAGCAGCGTATGGTTGATAAAGACGAGTTCGTTCTGGCTCAGGGCGATCTGGCTCTGGCTGTCAATGCCAAACGCGAAACGGGTGTCAATGTTCTCGAGGTTATGGAAGGAGTCAATGCAGCAGTGATTGAACTGCGCGAAGGGCCTCTGGCACGTGCCGGTCTGACTATGGAACAGGTGTTTGATGAGACAGTCTATATTCATCAGTCAATCGGCATGCTTAGAAACAATCTGGGTCTGGGTATTACTCTTGCTGTTGTCATTCTCTGGTTGTTTCTGAGAAAGATTCGAGCAACCTTCACCGTTGCGCTTGCTATTCCCATCTGTCTGGTAACCAGTTTCCTGCTCATGCATCTGGCTGGTCGAACATTGAATGTCATATCGATGGCGGGTCTGGCTTTTGCGGTAGGCATGGTACTCGATGCCTCGATTGTCGTACTGGAAAATATTGTCAGATTGAGAGAAGAGGGTCTGCCAGCCGAGGAAGCCTCGGAGAAAGGTGCTTTACAGGTTCTTGGTGCTCTGGTTGCCTCAACTGCCACAACGGTTGCGATTTTCCTGCCAATCGTCTTTCTTGAAGGCGAAGCCGGTCAGTTGTTCGCCGATCTGGCTTTGACCATCACCGCAGCCATTTGTCTTTCATTTGTCGTCGCGACCACGGTCATTCCGACATTTGCGATGGAGTACATGAAAAATGTCAGCTTTCAGGATAAACACCAGAACTGGTGGCAGAATGGTACAGATCTGTTAATGAGAGTAACTGATAGACCCGGCAAGCGTTACGGCTGGATCGCCAGCCTGATCCTGCTCCCGATGTTGGCTGCGTTTTTTCTGTTTCCGCAGACTGATTATTTACCGGATGGCAATCGCAACCTGGTCTACGCCTTTGTGTTACCACCACCTGGTGCCAACATTGAGCACATTGAGAATGAAATGGGTTCAGTAGTCGCTGAACGCATCGTGCCCTATATGAATGGTGAGAAATCCCCACAGGTTAAACATTACTTTTTCGTCGGTTGGGGACAGGGTGTGTTTATGGGTATGGTTGCCAAGAATCAACAAAAAATAGATGAACTTTTAGTAGCACTGAACGAGATAGTTTCCGGCTTCCCTGACGTAATTGCTTTCGCCAATAAAGCCTCATTGTTTGGCGGCTTTGGTGAAGGCAGGTCAATTGACATGGACATACAGGGGCGTGATATGGCCAGGGTCATGGAAGCTGCCACCATCGGTTTTCTTGAAATATCAAATGCAATCCCGGGATCGACAACACAACCCATGCCCGGGCTCGAACTAGCTCAGCCAGAGTTACGTTTGATTCCCAATGAACGCCGGATTACCGAAGCCGGCTGGAACAGGGCAGTGATGGCCGGCGTCACCAGAGCGGTAAGCGACGGACTTTATGTAGGGGATTATTTCGATGGTGAAAAAACCATGGATATTATTGTCAGGGCAGATCCCTGGGAGACCCCGGAAGAATTAGCCAGCATACCGCTGGCAACTCCGAATGCCGGTATTCTACCTTTGAATGAACTGGTAGAAATTGTCAGAACATCGGGGCCAGAGGAAATTCGACGCGTTAACAGGCGACGCACGGTTACCCTGAGGGTCACTCCACCCGCCAACGTATCGCTGGAAAACGCTATTGAACTACTAAAAGACAAGGTTGAAGGAAAAGTCAGGGGAGCTTTGCCACAGGATGGTGACGTCAACTACAGCGGAAGTGCAGACAAACTGGAAACCGCTCTGTCTGGAATGCAAAATAGTTTTCTGTTGGCAATTGCCATTCTTTATCTTCTAATAAGCGCATTATTCCGGTCTTTTATCGATTCGCTGATGGTTATTCTGGCTTTACCATTAGCCACGGTCGGGGGAGTTGTGGCGCTGTTTCTGATTAATACCGTACCCGGGCTTTTCGGTCAGGCAGTTTTTCAGCCTATGGATCTCATTACGATGATTGGATTCATTATTCTGCTTGGTCTGGTCGTTAACAATGCCATTTTGCTTGTCCACCAGGCCAGAGCCGGAGAACGAGCGGGTCTGGACAGAGAGACTGCTGTAAGACAGGCTATTCGCCAAAGACTTCGCCCAATCCTGATGAGTACACTGACAAGTCTGTTTGGCATGTTACCGCTATTACTAATTCCGGGTGCAGGCACTGAACTTTATCGAGGCATGGCGGCAGTTATTGTTGGTGGCATGAGTGTGAGCACGGTATTTACACTGATTCTTCTGCCAAGCCTGCTACGTATCGGTGAACAGGCCGAGTCACTAAAAGCGTAACTGCGTCTCCTCTGGTAGAATACGCGGAGTTTTTAATTCTCGCCTTGGTATACTGAGTAACATCATGAACTGCATCATTTTTCTCCGTCATCCTATTCTGAAATTTGCTTTTCTGTTGAGTTTGATAGGTAACAATGTCGGAGCCGAAATTTATCGATTGGACAACGAGGAGGATTCCGTTGTCGGACAAATTCAAAAGACCCGGGCCAGTACAGAGGACACCCTGCTTGATATTGCCAGAGTTAACGGCCTCGGATACCACGAGATAAAACGGGTAAACCCAACTCTTGATACCTGGTTACCGGAAACTGACAGAGAGATAGTACTACCATCAAGATATGTACTACCCATGGGGCTTCGAAAAGGGATTGTTTTGAATATTCCGGAAATGCGCCTCTATTATTATCCTCCTCTGGCGAAAGATTCAGAACCCAGTGTGATTACTTATCCTTTGGGAATTGGCCGGGAAGGCTGGCAAACCCCATACACAGGAACACGTATCATTCAGAAAAAGAAAAATCCGGCATGGCATCCTCCTGAGTCAATTCGCAAGGAACATGAAGAAGCAGGGGACCCTTTGCCAAAACGCGTTCCTCCTGGACCGGATAACCCACTCGGGGACTATGCCTTGAGACTCGGTTTGGCGGGCTATCTGATTCACGGCACCAACAAACCATTTGGCATTGGTATGAGGGTAAGCCATGGCTGCATTCGGCTTTATCCGGAAGACATTGAAGAGCTATTTCCTCAGGTGAAGCTAAAAACACCGGTTAATATAATTAATCAGCCCTACAAAGTAGGGCGCCTTGATGACAAAATTTACCTTGAAGCTCATCCTTATCTGGAAGAAGACGAAGAGTTGTTCAGAGACAATCTGACCAGTGTGGTGAAAATGATCGTCGATCTAACCGGTGACACGGATTATCAGATCGAATGGGACCTCGCAAAGCAGGTCATCCATGAAATGAAAGGTATTCCCGTTCTTATCGGCAGACTGAATTTTGAAGATGTCGGCGTGTTATCAGAGGATGGAGAAAGTACAGACATCCAGGCAAAGGGCATCAGTTTGCAACTTGAAACGGGAATTACGGAATAAAGTAGCGCTGGGGGTTCTTTTTGGCTTTCAGTAGACGAAAAAAAACCCTTCAGTAAGCTGAAGGGTTTTCTCAATTTCCTGAAGCAATTACAGAGCTTATTTCTGCATTGCTTTTTCAAACATACGATCCAGACGGCTGGTGTTCTCTGCACAACATGCTGCAGCGGCTTCAGCAGCGGATTGAGCGGTATTAGCAGCATCCAGCGCACTGTTAGCGACTGAAAGTGCGTTATCTGCACGAGAAGTTGCACTATTCGCGGTGGAAAGCGCTTTTTCGGCAGTGGATCTAATCTGCGCAATTTCTTCCGTTGTAGCACACCCACCCAGTGTTCCAAGTGCCAGAGCGATAATTGAAGCTTTTACTATAGTTGTTTTCATTTAAGATTCTCCTGTTAAATCTTGCAATCTGGGTTTCCCAGTCTTAGAAGGCGGAATCATGACGCAATTTTTCTTGATTATCAATTTTTTTAGGGTTGTGAGATCGGCATTTGGTCACATTTCCCCCAGACTTTGTGAACTTAAGGCCTTCTCAAAAGACTTTGCCCTGATTGACGATAGACAAATTAACGCCTTCCACCCGTTTGTGCTCGTTTATGACGTTTCGGATGTTGCTCGATAATAAACTCGACAATTGCCTGATCAAAACCGTGTACGGGCTTTTGCTCACAATAATCGTCAAACCAGGCCAGCACGGCAATAAAGTCTTTATCACCTGATACTCGATAGGTATCAGGTGCCTGCGTGTTATAGGCAGTCAGATAACCTTTTAAATAATTGCGATAAAAACTGTCGTCTTCCCCATTACGGGTCTTTGTGTAACTGAAACAAGACTTTTTACCAGCACCCCAGATGGCATAACTGCCTTTTTCATCTGCAGCCAGCAAAGCATTACTAAACAGCAGGAGAATACTTAATACAATAAATTTCATGAATATTTCCTTCTTTGAGTCAATGATTGGTGAAAGACAAAGGTCTGCCGGAAAACTGAGACTTCAGAAATTCCATCTGATCACCAAGAATTTTACGATTGGACAAGGCCAGATACTCAGCCCAGTTTGGTACAAATGGTATAGCCAGCAGTGGCATATTGGCTTGCTCCGGTCTCCGGTTTCCTTTTCGGGTGTTGCAGGAACGACAAGCTGTCACTACGTTCCGCCAGAGATCCTTACCACCTCTTGATATTGGAATAACATGGTCACGAGTTAAGGCAGATTCCGCATATTGCTTACCACAATACATGCACAAGTGTGCGTCGCGCAGAAAAAGCTCACGATTAGTCAGAGGCGGGATGGTGCGGCGAGAGTGGCGATTCGGGGAAGAACGTTTTATAGCGATAATTGAATTGATATTAATCTGAGAACGCTCTCCGCTCAGCCGGTTGATTCCTCCTCTAAAGGAAAAACTTTGTTGTCCCGCTGTCCAGGCAATCATATCGCGACTATACAAACAAACCGCTGTCTGCCAGGCAATCCAGTTAACTGGTTCACCGGATATGTCTAGTCGTAAGATCAGTGGCGGCATGCTTTAATTCCATGGTAAGGATTAATTTAGTAACGCTTTTGGTGCTTTGCTTCCTTAAGCGCCGAACTGTTGTATTAGAAAGACAGGCAAAAATCAAGTTATCGACTGTTTATATTGGTGAATACGAACAATGAGTGCAATAAACGAATTATTAGAAGTAATGAAAAATCTGCGTGATCCGGAAAATGGTTGCCCCTGGGACAGGGCTCAGACCATTAAGTCGATTTCAGGCTATACACTTGAGGAAGCTTATGAGCTCGTCGAGAGTATTGAAAACGAGGACATGCCCGGGCTCTGTGATGAACTTGGTGATTTACTGTTTCATATTGTGTTTTACGCGGAAATGGCAAATGAAAGTGATTTTTTTGATTTTGAGACGATTTGCGCACGAGCTTCGGCGAAACTGAAGCGTCGTCATCCGCACGTTTTCGCAGAAAAAGAGTTTGGAGATCGCAAGTCGCTGGAACAAAACTGGGAACAAATAAAGCAACAGGAGAGAAAGGAAAAAGAACCGCAACAAAGAAATGGCACGGGGACTAGTCTCTTGAGTGATATTGGCGGATCTTTTCCTGCTTTGATACGGGCTGAGAAACTGCAAAAGCGTGCCGCCTCAGTCGGTTTCGACTGGAGTGAGCTGACTCCTGTATTTGCCAAAATTGAAGAGGAATTAGCCGAAGTAAAACAAGCCGTTGAATCAAGCAACTCAGAGCAGGCTGTTCTGGATGAGTTTGGCGATTTATTGTTTAGTTGTGTCAATCTGGGGCGGCACCTTGGTGTACAGGCAGAGAGCGCCCTACGACAAACTAATCTCAAATTTCTGCACAGGTTTGATTATATTGAACAAAGATTAAAAGCAGAGGGTATGGAATTAAATGAGGCGAATGCAGAGCGAATGGAAGAATTCTGGCAGGAAGCTAAAAACTCAGACCCTTAAAAACTACCTCTGGAAATTAAAAAAAAGGGTGCCTTCAAGGCACCCTGCAAGATTCAAGGAGGGGGGGAATCATTCTTGCAGTTTAAATGCCTGCATTTATAATGCCAGAATTATATATTCATATATTACAATAGCTTATTGATTGTAATTAATGCTAATTATAAGTGTTTGTTCAAATGATGTCCGAATTCTGACGACAAATAAGGCAAAATGTTGCCGTTTCAGCTTACCTGAGCTTACTCAATTCTCACCGTCTTTATCGTGCGATAGCATGGCGTAAGCCGAGTGGTTGTGTATGGATTCGAAATTTTCGGATTCGACAATATAGCCGGCAATTCGCTCGTCTTTGTTAAATTCTATAGCGACATCGCGAACAATATCTTCGACAAATTTGGGGTTATCATAAGCGTACTCAGTCACATACTTTTCGTCGGGACGTTTCAGCAGACCGTATAATTCGCATGATGCCACTTTTTCGACGTAATCGATTATTTCTTCAATCCAGATAAAATCATTAGTTCTGACAGTCACTGTGATATGTGAGCGCTGGTTGTGGGCACCTCTGTCAGAAATCTTCTTAGAGCAGGGACAGAGGCTGGTTACGGGCACCAACACTTTGACAAGGACGGTCGGTTCACCGGAGCTTATTTCGCCGATAAAAGACACTTCATAGTCCATTAGACTTTTAACACCTGAAACCGGCGCTGCTTTATTCACGAAATAGGGGAAACTCATTTCCACATGTCCGGACTCTGCTTCCAGAAGATTTGTCATCTCCTCGATCATTTGCTTGAAAGAAGCAACTGTTATTTCGTATTCATGATTATTTAAAATTTCAACGAAACGAGACATATGCGTTCCCTTGAAATTATGTGGCAGACTCACGTACATATTGAAATTTGCAACAGTATGTTGCTCGCCACCACTACGATCACGGACCACGACCGGATGCCGGATATCTTTAATTCCCACTCTGTCGATAGGGATCTGGCGTGTATCCTGACTGTTCTGAACATCAGGAATTTCCTTGTCTATAACTGCTGCAGGTTGGTTCATTTAGTTTTAACCTCTAAATAAGTAATCAGGCTGCGAAGCTTTGCTCCCTGGCATGGCCTGAATTTGATTCTGTGAATAATTCCTTAGTATTTTACTAGGTTTTTCTGATTCAGGCACTCGAAATAAGTTTTTAAAACTAGCCGGGTCGGGTGCTCACTTGTTTCTTTGTACGATATAGTCGGCGATCATTCGCAGCGTGTCTGCCTTATCGTCAAAATCACGCAGGCAATCAAGGGCCTGGGCGTGGAGATTCTGGGCAGTTTCGCGAGCGCCTTCCAAACCGAGCAAATTGGGATATGTCGGTTTGTTGCGGGCCAAATCGGAGCCTTGCGGCTTGCCCAGGGTCTCAGTATCGCTTTCGATATCAAGAATGTCGTCGTGAACCTGAAATGCAAGTCCTATGCAATCCGCGTACTGTGACAGTTGGCTGAATTGGTCTGAATCCACGTCTTTCGAACACAATCCTCCCAGCTCAACACTGGCCCGTATTAACGCTCCTGTTTTATGCAAGTGCATGTTTTCCAGTTCGTGTAGATTCAGATTCTTGCCCACAGAGTTAAGGTCAATGGCCTGTCCACCAGCCATTCCCAGAGAACCGCTGGCCATCGCCAGCGTATCGATCATCTTTACCCTTTGCCCTGCCTCAACCGAAATTTTTTCATCATGCGCTAGCACATGAAATGCCAGAGCCTGCAATGCATCACCAGCCAAAATCGCAGTGGCTTCATCGAATTGCCTGTGTAAGGTAGGGCGACCTCTGCGTAAATCATCGTCATCCATTGCAGGAAGATCGTCATGCACAAGTGAATAAGCGTGGATCATTTCTACTGCTGAGGCACAAGCATCCAGAGCCTCAGGTGT
The DNA here is from genome assembly GCA_012103475.1 of Gammaproteobacteria bacterium. Taxonomy (GTDB): domain Bacteria; phylum Pseudomonadota; class Gammaproteobacteria; order Eutrophobiales; family Eutrophobiaceae; genus WLWS01. The sequence continues at coordinate 465,121 of WLWS01000002.1, forward strand.
GACGCCGAAAGCTTCACCGCTGGCGTAAACCAGTACCGGCCGAATACGCTTACCCTCACCGAGAACTGCATACCGCATTGCTGCGTGTAAATGCTCAGGCTCTTTGCCAGCCTCTGGCATCCAGTTTTCGAGTGCATTCTCCACGCGGGCCTGGTAGGCATTCAGTTGTTCTTGAAGTGTCATCGTTATTTTTAATTATTATCGTCAGCCTCAAATTGGCCTAATTCGTCTTTTCCTGCGGTTTTTAGAAGCACCTGAACTTTCTGTTCAGCCTCAGCCAGGGCTTTCTGGCAGGAACGAGTCAATGCAACGCCGCGTTCAAATTGAGCGAGTGATTCTTCCAGACTCATTTCACCCTGTTCCATTTTTTCGACCAGCGTTTCCAATTCCACAATCGATTTTTCGAAATCAAATTTCTCCTGCTTTTTTGCCACGAACTATCTCCTTGCTTGAGAAAGGCCGAATCTTACCAACATGTGCAGGTCGATGTTAAATTTATCCGGGAAATTTATGACTTATGATGAATGCCATAGTATTTAGCTATCAAGTAGATATAAAAATACAATCTAGATTGAGTCCTGACTGGATTGACAGTCATTAACACCAGAGGTACAGTCTTCGCGTCCCCGACAGTAATCAGGTAGAATTTTAAATTATATTTATCAATAGCTTAGGAGGCTTGCAATGTCATTGAAAGGCACTAAAACAGAAGAAAATCTTAAAGCAGCGTTTGCAGGTGAATCTCAGGCAAACAGGCGCTATCTCTACTTTGCGCAAAAAGCAGACGTAGAAGGTTATAACGATGTATCTACCGTGTTTCGTTCGACAGCCGAAGGCGAAACCGGACACGCTCACGGTCACCTGGAATATCTGGAGGCTGTTGGCGATCCCGCAACAGGCGAACCTATTGGCAGTACGGAATTGAATCTGAAAGCCGCAATTGCCGGTGAAACGCACGAATATACCGATATGTATCCTGGTATGGCCAAATCGGCTCGTGAAGAAGGATTTGATGAAATAGCTGACTGGTTTGAGACGCTTGCGAAAGCAGAGCGTTCCCATGCCAACCGTTTTCAGAAGGCCCTCGATAATCTCGACTAAAGGCTTCTTTAATCATGCAGTAAATCACTGACCGGGCTATGCCCGGTTTGTTTTTTTAGGCGGATAATAGTCGAAAACTATGAACTCCATAGAAAGTAACAACTCAGGAATTAGTAAATGAGCTCATCGGAATATCGTGAAGGTAGTCTGGAAGCCCCAACCCGGCATCCTATTGACTGGAAAGATCCAGAATTCTATAACGAAGAAAAACTAAACACGGAATTGGAGCGAGTCTTTGACATCTGTCATGGTTGTCGTCGTTGCGTGAGCCTTTGTAACGCCTTCCCGACACTCTTTGACCTAGTTGATGAATCAGAGACCATGGAAGTTGATGGCGTCGATAAGAAAGACTATGGGAAAGTAGTTGATCACTGTTACCTCTGTGATCTTTGCTATTTGACTAAATGTCCCTATGTGCCGCCACACGAGTGGAATGTTGATTTTCCACATCTGATGCTACAGGCCAAGGCTATAAATCATAAGAAAGGCGACAGTAAATTACGCGACCGGATTCTGACCTCAACCGACGCGGTTGGCAGCCTTGCAGGTATCCCGGTAGTGGCAGAAATAGTCAATGCCGCTAATAAAAACAAAGTAGCCAGAAACATTCTGGACAAGACTCTGGGCGTTCATCCTGATGCCATCGTACCGGAATATCACAGCAAAACTCTTAGACAACGGGTAAAGAAACATAGTCCGAAACAAATAGCGGTTGAATCTACTGAGACTACTCAGGGGAAAGTAGCCATTTTTGCGACCTGTTACTGTAACCGGAATACGCCAGATGTTGGTGAGGATCTGATCCGTCTGTTACAGCACAATAATATTCAGACTGAACTGGTCGCACAGGAAAAATGCTGTGGCATGCCTAAAATGGAGTTGGGTGATCTGGAAGCAGTTGAAAAACTGAAAGAGTATAATATTCCGCGGCTAGCCGAGATGGTCGATCAGGGTTTCGATCTGATCGCACCGATTCCCTCGTGCGTATTAATGTACAAACAGGAACTTCCTTTACTGTTTCCCGAAGACGAGCAGGTCAAAAAGGTTCAAAACGCTTTTTTCGATCCTTTTGAATACCTTATGCTTCGTCACAAAGCCGGAAAACTGTCGACTGATTTTAGCAACAAACTGGGCAAGATCGCCTATCACGTTCCCTGTCATCAGCGGGTTCAGAAAATCGGTATGAAAACGAAAGAATTGCTTGAGCTTGTTCCTGAGACCACTATCGAAGTCATCGAACGCTGCTCCGGACACGATGGCACTTATGCCGTCAAAAGTGAATATCACGATATATCAATGAAAATTTGCAGACCAGTTGTGAATAAAATCAAACAGGCAGAGATTGATCATTACATCAGTGACTGTCCGATGGCGGGCGATCAAATCGAACTTGGTATGGAAGGTAGTAAAAAAGCGGAATCGCCCTTCAGTCTTATTTGTCACGCCTACGGATTGGATTAATACGGATTAAAAATGAAGAAACTCGACAGAACCCAGCTATATAGCCTTGAAGAATACGCAGAAAAAAGAACAGAGATGCGAGCCCGTGTTATGGCTCACAAACAAAATCGACGTCTGGCAATAGGTCCTCACGCGACATTGTATTTTGAAGACAGAGAAACCATTCATTATCAGGTTCAGGAAATGCTCAGGGTGGAGAAAGTATTCGAAGCATCTGGTATAAAAGAGGAACTGGAGGCTTACAATCCTCTTATTCCTGATGGCAGCAACTGGAAAGCAACCTTCATGCTTGAATACGATGATGAAGAAGAGCGCAGGGTTCAATTAGCGAAACTTCTTGGAGTTGATCAGGCCGTATGGATGCGTATTGGAAAACTCGGTATTATCAGGCCGATCAGTAACGAAGATCTTGAAAGAGAAACAGAAAAAAAGACTTCAGCAGTGCATTTTCTCCGCTTTGAACTTGAAGAGAAAATGGTTCAGGCATTGAAGTCCGGAGACACAATTTCAGCCGGGATTGATCATCAACACTATAGCTATAGTCTCACTCCGATTCCTGCAAACATTCAAACTTCGTTAACCAATGATCTGGACTAAGTCACAAGCAGCCCATCAAATATAAAACTATTTCCCTTTCAGAATTATAAACGCTTTTCGACATTGTAATACCCATCGTATACTGTGTTACTTCACCGCGATTGATCTGCCCGTACAGGGAAGACAAGAGCCTGAAGGTATAAAACGACAACAAGCGAAAGGGTTTATCGATTGACTAACAGTTATGACGCTGCAGACATAGAAGTTCTTACAGGTCTCGAACCTGTGCGTAAACGCCCCGGCATGTACACAGACACCAGCCGGCCAAACCATCTGATTCAGGAAGTGGTTGATAACAGTGTCGACGAAGCAATTTCGGGTCACGCCAGTAAAATAGAGGTGCAACTTCACAAAGACGGTTCCTTTTCTGTCAGCGATGATGGCAGGGGTATGCCGGTTGATAAACATCCCGGGGAAAAGATAAGTGGGGTTGAGGTTATTCTTACCCGCTTGCACTCCGGCGGTAAGTTCTCAAATAAAAATTACAAGTTTTCAGGTGGATTGCACGGGGTAGGGGTGTCTGTTGTTAATGCCCTTTCTAAAAACCTTGAAGTATGGGTGAAGCGTAACGGAAAAGAGTACAACATTTCCTTCGCAGGAGGAGAGAAAAAATCCAAGCTCGAGGTCGTCGGTGAGGTCGGCAAACGTAATACTGGCACAACGATACGATTCTGGCCGGATAGCAAATATTTTGACACCACTAAAATCTCCATCAGCAAGCTCAAACATGTGCTTAGAGCCAAGGCGGTTCTCTGCCCTGGTTTATTAGTAAAGCTCAACGATGAGGCCGGTAAAAACAAGGATGAGTGGCATTATGAGCACGGAATCACCACGTATTTAACGGATGCTTTAGCAGGCTCACTATTACTACCGGAAGAACCCTTCATGGGCTCAATGCAAGGTAATCATGAAGCAGTAGACTGGGCAGTACACTGGCTGCCTGAAGACGGTGAGCTGGTTTGCGAGAGTTATGTTAATTTGGTGCCGACCCTGCAGGGAGGGACCCATGTAAATGGTCTGAGGCAGGGGCTACTTGAGGCCGTTCGGGAATTTTGCGAATCCAGAAATCTTCTGCCACGAGGCGTTAAACTGGCAGCAGACGATGTTTGGGAACGTTGTGCTTATCTTCTTTCCGTGAAAATGGACGATCCCCAATTCGCTGGCCAGACAAAAGAACGCTTGTCGTCAAGAGAATGCAGTGCCTTTGTTTCCGGCGTTGTTCACGATGCCTTTAGTCAGTGGCTGCACCAGCATGTCGATATGGGAAGTCGAATTGCTGAACTCGCTATAAATCACGCCCAACACCGACTCAAGGCCAGTAAAAACATTGTCCGTAAGAAAATTACCGGAGGGCCTGCGTTACCGGGTAAATTAGCTGATTGTTCCATGCAGGATTCGGCTGTCAGTGAACTGTTTCTGGTGGAAGGCGATTCTGCCGGTGGCTCTGCGAAACAGGCTCGAGACAGAGTATTTCAGGCAGTAATGCCATTGCGAGGGAAAATTTTAAATACCTGGGAAGTCGACCCGGCGCAGGTACTGGCATCGAAAGAAGTTCATGATATTTCAGTAGCTATCGGTGTCGATCCTGCCTCATCCAATCTCGATGGACTGAGATATGGGAAAATATGCATACTCGCCGACGCCGATTCAGATGGTCTACACATCGCTACCTTACTGTGCGCGCTGTTCTTGAAACACTTTCGCCCTCTTGTTGAAAACGGTCACGTTTACGTTGCCATGCCACCTCTTTATCGCATTGATGTGGGCAAGGAGGTGTTCTATGCCCTGGATGACTCAGAAAAAGAAGGTGTACTCGATAGAATTGCCGCTGAGAAAATTCGTGGGAATATTAACGTGCAGAGATTCAAGGGTCTGGGTGAGATGAACCCACTACAGCTCAGAGAAACAACCATGGCAGCGGAAACCCGTCGCCTCGTTCAGTTAACTTTACCAGAGCAGAAGAAAGCGGAGAAGATGCTGGATATGCTACTGGCAAAGAAGCGCGCCGGGGATCGAAAATCCTGGCTGGAGAAAAAGGGCGACACGGCCTCTGTATGATTTCATATATAAACTTGAGATCACTTAACAAACGTATAAAGAGTACAGCAAATGTCTGACAACCTGACCTTGGATTTTGAGCAAAATGAAAAGCGCCCGATTCAGGAATTCACTGAACAGGCCTACCTTGATTACTCAATGTACGTCATATTGGATCGTGCCTTACCATTTATTGGCGATGGTTTAAAACCTGTACAGAGACGAATTATTTACGCCATGTCTGAACTGGGATTGAAGGCAGGAGCAAAATTTAAAAAGTCAGCCCGCACGATTGGCGATGTGATCGGCAAGTTTCATCCTCATGGAGACTCTGCCTGTTATGAAGCAATGGTGCTGATGGCACAGGAATTCAGCTACCGTTATCCACTGGTGCACGGTCAGGGGAACTGGGGGTCCATGGATGATCCGAAGTCCTTCGCGGCAATGCGTTACACAGAAGCGAAACTCAGGCCTTATGCAAACGTATTGCTAAGCGAAACAGGTCTGGGAACAGTCGACTGGATACCTAATTTTGACGGCACCTTGAATGAACCCAAACATTTGCCAGCGCGCTTGCCGAATATTCTGTTGAACGGGACGACGGGAATCGCAGTTGGAATGGCGACTGACATTCCACCACACAACCTGCACGAGGTCACCAGGGCCTGTCTGAAACTGCTGGAGCAGCCTAAGACTTCGATTGAGGAACTATGTGAAATTATTCAGGGACCGGATTATCCGATTGCTGCAGAAATCATTACCCCCAGAAGCGAAATTCTTGAGATGTACAGAACCGGGAATGGCTCAGTAAAGATGCGCGCGGTCTGGGAAAAGGAAGATGGTAACGTGATCATCACGGATCTGCCGTACCAATGTTCAGGCAACAAAGTTCTTGAACAAATCGCTGCACAGATGAATGCGAAAAAACTACCGATGCTGGAAGATCTTCGTGATGAGTCCGATCATGAAAACCCGACACGACTGGTTCTCGTACCGCGCTCAAACCGGGTCAATGCGGATGAACTAATGATGCATCTATTTGCTACAACCGATCTGGAAAAGAGTTTTCGTGTGAACCTGAATATGATCGGTATCGATGGTCGACCCCAGGTTAAAGATCTAAAGCACATTTTGAAAGAATGGCTCAACTTTCGAACTGAAACAGTTCGTCGACGCCTTCAATTCAGGTTGGACAAGGTTGAAACGCAGATACACCTGCTTGAAGGACTGATGATTGCTTATCTGAATATCGATGAGGTTATAGCAATTATTCGTCAGGAAGATAAACCGAAACTGGCTTTGATAAAAAAATTCAAACTTTCCGATGAACAGGCAGAAGCCATTCTCGAATTGAAATTGAGAAAACTGGCCAAACTGGAAGAAATTAAAATTCAGGGCGAACTGGATGAATTGAGCGAAAAAAGAAAAAGCCTGAAACAGATATTGGGTTCCAGTCAGCGCTTGAAATCCCTGATTAAAAAAGAGTTGAAAGCGGATGCGGAAGAATTCGGAGACGCCAGACGTTCGCCTATTGTTTCCCGTGAAGAAGCAAAAGCCATTGACGTTAATGAGTTACTGCCGACTGAAGCTCTGACTATTGTACTGTCAGAGAAGGGCTGGGTCAGGGCAGCCAAGGGGCATGATATTGAGCCGGAAACTTTAAATTACCGGGCTGGTGATAGCTTTAAGCAGGCGGCCAGAGGGCGTAGTAACTTGCCCGCGGTTTTTCTTGACTCCACTGGGCGTTGTTATTCCGTACCTGCACATACCTTGCCGTCAGCAAGGGGTAATGGCGAACCCATAGCAAGTCGTGTGACACCGCCTGATGGTGCGACCTTCGAAGGCGTTATGAGCGGTGCCGGAGATGAACTGTATCTTCTCGCGAGTGATGCGGGCTATGGTTTCATGGCAAAGCTTGAGGATTTATTTGTCAAAACCAAGAACGGCAAAAGCATTTTAAATGTACCGAAAGGTGCACGCGTGTTACCACCAGCAGTCGTACTTAATCCAAAAGCAGATTTTATAGCTGCAGTGAGTTCGACAGGCCGTTTCCTGGTAATGGATATTCAGGAATTTCCAATTCTTGGCAAAGGAAAAGGTATAAAAATTATGCAAATTCCTCCAGCCAAACTTAAAGCGCGGGAAGAATACATCAGTGCAATCACCACTTTCAGCGAAGGCGAGTCATTATTGGCGGGTTCAGGTAAACGTCATCTGACTTTAAAACCAGAGACCATCGACGGTTTTTACGGTGAACGAGGGCGTCGCGGAAGTATGTTACCAAGGGGCTTCAGGCAGGTAGTCAGTATCATTCCGGTTAGAGTAAAAACAGAGGAATAAAAAGTCGGAGTAGAATCAACTGGCTGAATAAAGGTATCATACGCCGCCTCGAATCCATACGGGTACTGACAAATGGCAAGCTATAGCACAAGCGAATTCAAAAACGGTCTAAAGCTCATGATCGATGGAGATCCTTTTGCGATCGTTGAGAATGATATTGTTAAACCGGGTAAAGGTCAGGCTTTCAATCGGGTTAAGTTACGCAATTTAAAAAATGGACGCGTGATCGAAAGAACTTTCAAATCCGGTGACAACGTAGAGGCCGCTGACGTTATGGATGTGGAACTGCAATACCTCTACACGGATGGTGATATGTGGCACTTCATGGATACTTCAAGTTACGATCAGGTTGCCGCTGATGAAAAAGCCATGTCTGATTCAGCGCAGTGGCTAAAAGGTGAGGAAATGTGTGAAGTGACACTTTGGAATGGACAGCCTCTGACGGTTTCGGCTCCGAATTTTGTTACTTTACAGATTACTGAGACGGATCCGGGCGTGCGTGGTGATACCGCATCAGGTGGCAGCAAACCAGCAACCCTGGAAACGGGCGCTACGGTGAAAGTACCCTTATTTGTGGAACAGGATGAAATCATAAAAATCGACACGCGTACGGCGGAATATGTAAGCCGGGCAAAAGACTAGTAAAAATCCGGTTCGCTTAGATGGGAAAGAACTGGCGACCACGCGCTGATTTGGCAACCATCCGCCTACGAGCCGAGTTACTGGATAACATTCGTAGCTTCATGAAAGAAGAGGGTGTTCTTGAAGTTGAAACACCAATTCTCAGCCCGGCAAGCATTCCAGACCCGAACATTCATAGCCTGCAGACAAGTCTTTCTGAAAAGACAAGTAAACGTTATCTGGGGACCTCGCCAGAATTTTATATGAAACGTCTGCTGGCAGCAGGTAGTGGTCCTATTTTTCAAATATCGAGAGTGTTTCGTGATGATGCAACAAGTCGACTGCATCAACCCGAATTTTCCATGCTTGAGTGGTATATGCCAGGGTATGATCATCACAATTTAATGCAGCAGCTTTCCACCCTTTTAATATCAATAGGACTCTCAAAACCAGTCAAACTTAGCTACGAAGCAGCATTCGTTTCAGAGCTGGGACTGAATCCGCACACGGCTGATGTTTCGGAACTTCGGGAACTGGCATCAAAGAAGGGTTTGTATGAAGCACCAGCGGAACGTTCAGTGTTACTTGAATTCCTTTTCAGTCATACAGTAAGCAAAAAGCTCGGCAATGAACAAGCTGTGTTGCTTGTCGAATACCCTGTTTGTCAGGCTGCTCTAGCGAGAATCTCGTCTGATGAGATGCCGACGGCTGAACGCTTTGAACTTTTTATCTCAGGGATAGAAATTGCTAATGGTTTTCATGAGCTCACCGACGCAAATGAACAGCGGGATCGTTTTGTCATGGAAAATACTCGCCGAGAATCAATGAACCTCGCACAGGTTCCTGTGGATGATAATTTTCTGGCCGCACTTGAATCCGGCATTCCGGCCTGCGCGGGCGTTGCTGTAGGTCTTGATCGTTTGCTTATGATACTGGCGAACAAAAATCGAATTGAAGACCTTATGACATTCCCTGTGGAGCTTGCGTAGAATACGGCTTATGAGTGTTTATTCTGTTGACAAACTTATCGGTGAAGCTCGTAGGCTGGCTAGAGAATATCGTCTGGCAACAGGCAAAAACCTGCCGATTAGTGGCGAAATTGCCGTCAACGATGCAATTCGGCTCCTTGAAATGCGCTCTGCGGATATTGATTCTCCGGGTTTTGATGCCTGGCTGGAAAAAGATGATAAACAGCTACGCGTTCAGATTAAGGGCAGAGCTATCATCAATAACAGGAAAAGCGGGCACAGGCTGGGCCAACTGAAGATCGAGCAAAACTGGGATGCAATAGTATTGGTTGTCATGGATGAAAATTATGAAAGTGTTGAAATCTATCTGGCCAGCCGCGATGATATTGAACGGACAATCAGCGAAAGCAATAGTAAGCGCGGTTCCTTAAGTGTGTCGAAATTCAAAAACATAGGTGAGCTGCTCTGGAGTAGAGAGGAAGTTAGCTGGGATAACAAATCGTAGTTCATGGATTGTTGACAGGGATAGTAATGCAAAAGGCAGAAGATATACTGGCGTTTGATGGTCCGCTGGCCGACCTCATTGACGGCTTTTCCTCACGACCGCAACAAATTGAATTGGCGCAAGCAATAGAACAGGCCTTTGCCGACTCGAACTCACTTATTTGTGAAGCAGGTACCGGAACTGGAAAAACCTTTGCCTACCTTGTACCGGCACTAATGTCTGGCGCCAAAGTTATTATTTCGACCGGAACTAAAAATCTGCAGGACCAGTTATATCAACGCGACCTGCCTCTTGTTCACCGGGCCCTCCGGAGGGCCGTTCAGGCAGCCTTGTTAAAAGGTCGCTCAAATTATCTTTGTGCGCATGCGCTTAAAATCACAGAAACTGAAAATCGCTATATCGACAAGCAAACACTGAGTCATATTCATGACATTCGGCAGTGGTCGCAGCACACACAGCATGGAGACCTTGATGAACTCGGACATATTCCTGCCAACGCAAACGTACGCTCTTATGTGACCTCGACAACTGAGAATTGTCTGGGTCAGGAGTGTGATTTTTTTGACGGCTGCCATTTATTCGCAGCTCGCCGAAAAGCCAGCGACGCTGATGTAGTCATTGTCAATCATCATCTTTTCTTCGCAGATCTGGCGTTGAGAGAACATGGCTATGGCGAATTATTGCCAACCGCTGATATGGTGATATTTGATGAGGCCCATCAGTTACCAGATTTAGCTTCCATGTTCTTCAGTCAAACTTTGAGCAGCAGACAATTCTTTGACCTGATAAAGGATGCCAGAGCGGCCTACTATGAAGAAGCAGCCGATCTACCGGAGTTTCTGCCACTACTGGAAAAAGTTGATAAGGCAGTGCGCGATTTACGTCTGCAGTTTGGCACAAATGAACAAAGGTTTGACTGGAAAGCATTGTCTGAAAAACAGGAAGTCAGAAAAGCACTGGTTGATTTGACCGACTTCGGGCATTCAGTTCATACAGCACTAGAAGATTTTGCAGGGCGCGGAAAATTACTCGATAACTGTTTCAAGCGAACAGGAATGTTGCTCGATTTGCTGGAAAGTTTTGATGACTCGACTGCCCATGAGCATATACGTTGGCTGGAAACACGAGGCTCCGGGTTTCTCATGCATAGAACCCCGCTGAACATTGCACAAGCCTTTCAGGCGAGATTACAGGAATACGCTTGTGAACTCATTTATACCTCAGCAACTCTGGCGGTGAATGGCAGTTTTTCACACTTTGCGGGTCAATTAGGTCTGGAAGAGGTGAAAACTGCGATTTGGGATAGTCCCTTTAATTTTCAAAAACAGGCTTTGCTGTATTTACCCGAAGGGCTTCCCGATCCAAGAGAATCCAGTTATACGGAAAAAATGATAGAGCAGGTATTGCCTGTACTCTCACTCACCCGTGGTAGAGCTTTCATCCTGTTTACCAGTCACCGTGCACTGAAAATAGCATCTGAATTGGTCAAAGTGAACACAGATTATCCGGTCTTTGTTCAGGGAGATGCGCCTCGCACTGAGTTACTTGAATCATTTCGAAACACGGAGCATTCAGTTTTACTCGGCACCAGCAGTTTTTGGGAAGGCGTTGACGTTAAAGGTCAATCCTTGTCTTGTGTCATCATCGACAAATTACCGTTTTCTTCACCGGGTGATCCTGTGTTGAAAGCTCGTATGACTTTACTGGAAGAGCAGGGCAGAAACCCTTTTATGGAATATCAGGTTCCGGAAGCGGTTATCGCATTGAAACAGGGAATCGGCCGTCTGATACGCGATAAGGACGACTATGGCTTACTCATGATCTGTGATCCGCGATTAAAGACAAAGTCATATGGGCGAGTCTTCGTCAAAAGTTTACCGCCCATGGTTCAGGTCAGTGAACTGGACGAGGTAGAAGCATTTTTCGAAAACTTTGAAAATGATGGTGACTAGCCAGGCAAACTACTGTGTATTGAGGTGGACAACCTGATTATTGGTGTTTGAACGCGGGTTTTCATTAATATATTGTAATTTTGCATGAGCAAAGGCAACGGTCTCGCCATTATCCAGCAGGCGGGTTCTCACTGAAAGTGAGATATTGTCCTTGTTTTTCAGGCGGCACTTACTGATCCGCTGTCCGTTAACGAAAGTGCCATTTGTGCTACCCATATCTACTACATAAGACTGTCCCTGAACCGTAACGATCTTGGAATGATGACCGCTGATAAAACGGTTATCAATACGTATATCATTATCCTCAAATCGGCCAATAGAGATAGTTTCCTGTTCAAGACTGAATTCTCTGGTTTTGTCAGAGCCGCTGATTTGCAAAATGACTTTTGCGGGCTGGTGCTCCAGGTCGTTTATCTCTTTTGGATGCTGCTGATGCAAAGCTCTTTCACTATAAGGTTTCCACTGTAGTTCCATAATGACTTCTTCAATCATCTTCAGACTGATTTTTGTTTTGCCCTCAACAAAGGCAGACAACATGGCAGTATCACAGAGAATATTTATAAGACGAGGTATTCCACCGGTGTAATGGTGAATAAGTTTTATGGTGGATTTTGCGAAAAGCCTCTCTTCTTGCTCGGCATAGCCAGCTGTAGCCAGCCGATGTTCAATATATTCGGATGTTTCGCTCTCACTCAGGGCGCTCAAATGAAATCGAAAACGGATCCGCTGGTTAAGCTGCTCCATACCGGGAGCATCAATTATATCTTTCAATTCAGGTTGTCCGACCAGGATCAAATTCAGAATTTTCCCCTTTGTGGTTTCCATTCCAGTCATCAAACGGACCTCTTCGAGCACTCTTGGTGTCAGATTCTGCGCCTCGTCGATAATCAGCACTACCTGAGTGTCATTTTCACTCTGCTCCTTGAGGAACTTGTTCAGCATAGAGAGCAATTCGACCTTACTCGCTGCTTCAAAAGGTTCGAGGCCGAATTCAACCAGAATAGCCTGATAAAACTCCAGCTCGTCGAGCTGAGTCTGATGGATCTTGGCGACCAGGACGTTTTCATCCATATTTGAGAGCAGACTATGTATCAGAGTCGTTTTGCCTGATCCTATCTCGCCGGTAATAACAACGAAGCTATCGCGATTCCATATGGTGTACTCCATATAAGCTTTGGCGCGACTGTGTACCTTGCTCAAATAGAGAAAGCTGTGATCCGGCGTTAGCTGAAAAGGCTGCTCATGCAGGCCAAAAAACTCATGATAAAGTGTTGCTAGTTGTTTCATATATCCAGTGTAAAACAGACCGATAGGGATTTGCATCTTAGTGGAGAAGACGCAGAACTACAAGTTTTCAATGCAATCATAATTACATATTTATCATAAGTTTAGAGAGATAATATAGATTAATATTTAAATGAAGTAACTCTTATTTCCAGGCAAGAATAATGCTAAGCCGATGAAGTAATTGCTAAATTCGATCATCCTGTCAGTCTGTGCTTTAGATAATCTCAATTTTAAATAAATAAAACACTTTAAGTACAGTTTATAAATAATTGTATATTATATATATTTTATGATTCTTGCATGACCTTGTTCAATTTCTCAGGAGTTCTCCATTTGCCTCCTTGTAAGCGCAAAAGGCAAACCAGAGTGACCGAGAAAATCATAATCACAAAAGCAATCCAGGATGCTTTTGGGCCAAAATTATAGACTTTGATTATCAGATATTGTGCCAGCAGCATGGTCCAGTAAAGAATCGCAGAACTCGCCATCAACCACCTGGTATCGCCGGCGCCTCTCAGTACAGCACTGGAGACCAGCCGCACCGCATCAGCCATGACATAAGTTGCCAGCCCAAGCATCATAAAGCTGGTCAGATCAAGTATTGCCTGATAATCCTTACCGGGCGAAATAAAGATTTGTACCAGAGGGACTCGATAAACAATGAAAACAAATGCCAGTATCCCGGTATAGCTGAGGGATACGACAAAACCAGCCGCAATAACCTCATTTGTTCGGGCCATATCATTAGCGCCAACAAAACGTCCTATTAGACTGATGACGGCTATATTCAGACCGAGCATCGGCACAAAAGCGAGTATGTCCCAGTTAAAGACGATACTGGCAGCCGCAGCCTCAGCAATACCGTAGGACTGAAACATAAGTAGGAAAAGGTTAAAAGCAGCCACATTGATAAACATTTCCAGCCCTGATGGCAGCCCTAGGCGAATAAACCGAGTCATAATCTGCCGGTCATAGCGAAACGAGTTGGAAATATCGAAAGACTCTTTGTTTGATTTTTCAAGGTAGAAGAGCATAAATAACAACAGGGCAAACGCTCCGCTGATAATGGTGCCATATGCGGCACCGGCGATACCCATTGCCGGCAAACCGAATTTGCCAAATATCAGAATGTAAGACAGGGGCACATTCATCATCATTCCGAGGACATCACAGATCATAACTACTTTGGTGCGACCGATGCCGGAAAAGTATGACGCGAAACAAAGTTTGGCCAGTGGAATAAAAGCGCTGAGCATTAACAACCTGTAATAAATACTCTCGAGTTCAAACTGCTATGAAAATCTCGACTTAGGTAGACAGTTTATACTGTTATTGAGCTATAAAGGAGTATTTGTCAGACTGCCAAAAGACCCGAGTCCTTGTGAGGCAAACTGAGTAAAAATTGTGACATTCAGCCAGTTACCTATCATCTCAACATCCATGCTACTGATGCCAAATTTGGTGCTACTGCCAATTACGTCGCCATATCCATGGTCGTCGCCACCATGGTAGGTATCACTAATATTTATAGGGGCGGCCATAACAGGGACAGATACAGTAAGGAGAATGCTTAGCAGGTACTTTTTCATCTTTAATACACCTATAGAAAAATTTATATTCGCTTTTACATAGGCAAGTAAAGTGCCAAAACCAACTACACTAATAATATCAATGCCTTAGTAATAAAATAGTTGAATTTACGTTTGATTTGCTGAAGTCTGTAAACTATCTCGACATTCAGCGGAACTGGTTCACAAAATCCTTGAGCAGGTTTTTGTCTGACAGGGTGGGGGCGGCGAGGAAACTTGTGAGAGTGGGGCCGGCTTATGTCTAATTTGCCCGTAAAACAGCTATTTCCAAGGCAAATAGCGAAGAACAGCCTAGGCACACAGATTTGAAGCTGGATGTTCTGTTTGTAAAATATTTCGACAATTTTAGTTGATAATTCGCTCAGTGGGAGCCTGGTTAACAGCTTTATCTTCCAGCTTATGTCTGTTCTTAGCGACAGATTGGCTTCATTTAACACTCGTCTTCTTCAATATTTGAGCAAGTAAGCGATGGCCTTTCGAGTTCAAATGCCCTTCATACGCGTGATACCAGTTTTCAATCTGATGTGGGCTTTGGGCGCGCATCTCACCCGCCACGTCAATCACTGGAATACTTTTCTGAATAGCCAGTTCGGTTAAATACACTCTGACATAGTCCTGAAACAGGGAAGCATAGGATTCAGGAAGTTTTATAAAAGAAGAACCGGGTAGCATGGCGATTTCAAAGCTGGAGCCCTGATTTTTTATATGTTTATTAGTCTCGTCTATAAGAGCGCTCATTAATATTTTGTGTTGTTTCAGTCTGGCATTAAGGATTTTGATCACTTGCTCGTTTGGTATCGCCGACTCAGCAGGAAAAATTCGACGCCATAGTCTTGATTTCCTCAGATAGGATTTCGACTCATATTTCATCAGGCTGTCACCGAATATTTCTGAGCTGAGCGTACGCGAACGTAAGGCAGCCGGTTTTTGCAAATTCGGAACCGGCACATTTTTAAGCTGGAGATCGCCTGTATTATCAATAACAAAGTAAGGTTTTGCCTGTTCTACCTGTAACGGATAATCCAACATGTTGTCGAGCAGGTCGTTACCGAGATAGACGATAAGAAGATAGTGATCCGCCTGAATCAGGGCAGACATCCTTTTTAACAAAAGGAGTTGCTGATCGGTGCTGTAGCCAGGGACGGAGAGATTTAAAAATTCCGTATCCGGATTATCCAGGTTGAGTAAATGCACAAAGGTGTCTTGATCATTAACGCCAAGACCAAAACTGAAACTGTCACCGACTATAGCCATTCGTTTTTTCTTCTTTGTTTGCAACTCAGGCGGGAAGTCCCCTCGGAAGCCATATTTATTGATCGTATATTGCACATCAAAATCATGATGGGTGTGTCTTCCCTGCCAGTTCGGTGTTAACTTCCAGCCAAATTGCGAATCATAGCTGAGCAATCCCGGATCGCCGGACGAACTGTTATTTACAGACTGTTGATACCAGCGAAGCGCATATTCGGCGACACCGAGGCAAAGTAGGCTGCTCAGCAGGATGGAAACAAGTGAGAAAATAATTTCTCGTTTCTTACTTCTCTCCAGACGGGTTTTCGACTGCATTGAATAAGGTCATTTATTATTGCGTAGAAGGTCAACGCGATGGGGAACTGAAAACAGACCATTATTGAGCGTCGAAAGATTCTCGAAACGTTTTTTTACTTCCTCTAGAACATCATCAGGCAATTGATGATTGGTATGACTGACATTAATAGCTTTATCCGCGAAATCTGAAAAGTCGCCGAATTCAATGTGAATACAAAAAAATATTTCTTCTTCCAGTATAAACCTGTCATCTTCAATGCTCTGCCTGATCGCATTGAAGGCAGACTGCCTGACAATTTCTTCATCGTGGAAAAGTCTCAATACTTCATTAATATCACCACTGAACACCGGTTCGGAAACATACAGCAAACCGTTTGTCTTAAGGACTCTTTGTATCTCATTCATTGCGGCATACATTTTGTTCTCAGGTACATGGTGTAATGACTTGAACATGAGCACAATGTCCTGACTATTATCATCAAGCGGGATGTTTTCTGCACCACCATAGCGGAAACTGACATTATCACGCTCGGGTAATTCAAGATTTTTATCGAGCTGTAGCCTGTCAACTTCCATCGCAATAATGTTTCGACCCCGACCGTCTTTTGCGATCGCGAATGTAAAATCAGCTTTGCCGCAGCCGAGTTCAAGGATGTTTTTACCATCCATGGGCAGTACGCGATTGTATACTTCCCGTTCACTTTTAATCAGTGGGTAGTCATCGTTGCTTATACGCATATTACCGTATTCTCCTGGTCACAAAATCACACCGACAATGGCGGCAGTACATGAGGTTGCGATAGTGCCACCAACCAGTGACTTCAGTCCCAGTTCAAGCACTTCGGCCCTTCTTTCAGGTACCATTATAGTCAGCCCGGTCAACATAATGCCGAGGCTGATAAAATTTGCAAAACCGCAAAGCGCGTAAGTCATTGTTATTTTGCTTCGTTGATCCAGTGCGTCTGCCGGTAGCTGCCCCATTTGCAGATAGGCGAGAAACTCGGTAAGAACTGTTTTCACCCCCATCAGTTGACCTGCGACGGTCACCTCAGACCAGGGCACGCCCATCAGCCAGGTAAGCGGTGCCATTAGCCAGCCGAGGCCACGCTCCAGGGTGATCGGGGCATCATGAATTGCGGGTAGCAGTGCAAGAACCGCATTAATCAGATATACCAGCGCCACCATCACTACGATCATAGCGATAATATTCATCAACAGATTCAGACCATTCTGCGTTCCACTGGTTATAGCGTCCATAATGCTGTCTGCACCACGTTCAATAGGCGTTTTACCGGTGGTTATCTGAGTGGACTCGGGTATTAGCAAGTGGCCAATGGGTATGACACCGGGAAGCGTTATCAGAGAGGCACTTAATAAATGGCCGACAGCATCCGGCACCACCGCGCTGATCACAGAGGCTTCCAGAGCAAGCATAGTGCCTGATATGGTCGCTAGCCCTGCGCACATAACAGTGAATAATTCGCTCCTTGTCAGTTTATTTAAATAGGGCCGGATAAGCAGCGGGGACTCGACCATGCCGATGAAAGCGTTGGCGGCAACTGAAAGGCCAACCGCACCGCCAATCCCCAGAGTTTTTTCCAGAAAGAAAGAAAAAGCACGCATTAGCAGAGGAAGAATTCGCCAGTAAACCAGTAAAGAAGAAATGACACTGGTCAACAATAATAATGGAAGAGCGCGAAAAGCAAGGATGTAACTTGCGCCGGGCAGGTTTTCTTCATAAGGCAGGGCAGCACCGCCGAGATATCCGAACATAAATGCGGTTCCGGCTTCAGTTGCAGTCTGTAATTCCAGAACCACCTGATTCAAAAACATAAACAGATGCTGCATCGCTGGAATTTTTAACAGGACAAGTGCAAGTCCAAATTGCAAAGCCAGACTGGTAATAAGGAGTTTAATTTTTACGGCATTCCTGTTTTCGCTACAGGCATAACAAAGGCCGACAAACACCGCCAGACCGAACAGACTTTGCAGACTTTCAATCATGGTTTGTGAATAGTCGGAGCCTGAAAAATGCTGACATCAGGCAGTTTCTTTTCGTACTTCTCTATTTCAATCAGACAGGAGAGGGCGCTCGGACCCTGTGCCAGACAGGAAGTACCTTTATCGATTGTCAGTACGTTAACCTGACCATGCACACAGAGACTGTCTGAACATTCGGACTGAACCGGGTCCCACCAGGCACCTGTTGACATCTGTACACTTGAAGGACTCACTGTGGCGTCGATTATTACCCCGGCGAGACACTGACCTCGGTCATTATAGAGACGGACTACATCCTCATCTTCAATTCCTCTGTCTTTGGCGTCGTCCGGATGAATTCGCAGGGGCTCACGTTCCTTAATTTTAGATTGACGACTGCAAAGGCCGTTGTCCAGCTGACTATGTAATCGGCTGGCGGGCTGATTAGAAATAAGATGCAATGGATATCGTGCACTCAAACTACTGCCTAACCACTCCACGGGCTCCAGCCAAACCGGATGAGGAGGGCAATCCGTATATTCAAATTTATTTATAACCTCCGAATAAATTTCAATCTTTCCACTTGGTGTGCTCAATTTATTTGTTTCGGGATCATGTCGAAAATCACTCAAAACAACTCGCGGCTGATTTGATACCGGCAAACTCAGGTAGCGTTTGTTGGTCCAGAATTCTTCGAATACGGGCATGTTCGCATCCGGATTATTTTCTCTGGTACTCTCATAAAGCTCATGAATCCAGTCCATTTCTTCCCGACCTTCACTGAACTCATTTTCAAAACCGAGATGTGAGGAGATACCACGAAATATGTCGTAATCATTTCTTGCCTGCGCAAAAGGTAAGACCGCCTGATGCATGGCAAAGAGTCCCGGATCCACCGATTTCCCGCCCAGATCATTTCTTTCGAGGGCTGAAGTCGCGGGCAGAACAATGTCTGCGTGCCGCGCTGCCGCGTTCCACCAGATTTCATTGACTACGATTGATTGTGGACGCTGCCAGGCCTGTAGCAGTTTTCCGGTATCCTGATGTTGGTGAAAGGGATTGCCACCGGCCCAATAAACCAGTTTTATATCCGGGTATTCAAGTTCAGAGCCGTTGTAATGAAATGCGTCACCCGGGTGTAGCAACATATCGGCGATACGCGCCACCGGAATAAACTCTTTTACCTTATTTGCCTTGCGTCCAAGTGCGCCAAGTTTGTAAGGCCCGCAGTGATTACCGACTGAATTTTCTGCGGCATAGCCAAAACCAATCCCGCCGCCGGGTAATCCGATCTGACCAAGCATAGCGGCCAGAGTAACTCCCATCCAGTAGGGTTGTTCACCATGGTCCTGTCGGGACAGCGACCAGCTCAGGGAAATCATTGTACGTTTAGAGGATATTCTCAGTGCAAGATCATTAATAAGGGATGCATCCATGCCGGATATGTTTGCGGCCCATTCGGCATCTTTCGGCTGGCCATCAGTATCGCCCATCAAATAGTCGGCAAATTGTTCAAAACCGACACAATGGTGTTGCAAAAAATGTTTGTCATGCCGGTCGTTGATAAGCAGAGAATGCGCCATGCCCAGCATAATGGCCACATCGGTGTTTGGGCGTGGACTGTGCCACTCACTAATTAGAAAATCGGCACAATCGTCACGCAGTGGGCTGAC
This sequence comes from Gammaproteobacteria bacterium, assembly GCA_012103475.1. Lineage (GTDB taxonomy): Bacteria > Pseudomonadota > Gammaproteobacteria > Eutrophobiales > Eutrophobiaceae > WLWS01. The sequence goes on from WLWS01000002.1 coordinate 484,780, forward strand.
GTTGATAAACTCAACTCCGGCCTCTTTCGCGGCACGCATGTAATTCCTCTGTACATGTTTGGCTGTTCCGCCGTTGCTGATCTGAGCATTCTTTAAAGGCATTCCGCCAAAGGACAAGAGAATTTGAGTATGACTGATAATATTCGGCCAGCTTGTCTGGGAATAGACGTAGTTCCAGGCATTTCCAATGACATGTGGAAGAATAACTTCTGCAGCAGCGAAACTATAAGTATCAACCGAGTAAGTATAGCCGCCGGCACAACTCAGAAAGCGATGAAGCTGACTCTGTGCGTGATGAAAGCGACCGGCACTGGCCCAGCCATAACTGCCACCGAAGATGGCCTGATTGCCATGGGTTTCTGAAACCCGCTGAATCTCAGCAGCTACTAATTTCTCTGCTGTTTCCCAGGAAACTTCAACAAAGGGCTCCGCTCCACGCCCTGCGCCGCCCGTCCTGAAGCCCTGTTCAAGATAGCTCTTACGTACCACGGGTGCTGTTATACGACAACTGTCGTTCAGTGTGCCGGACAGACTTTGCCCGATGGGCGAGGTATCATTGTCCTCATCAATGCCGCTGACTTTTGTCACTTCGTTATCTGTGACTTCAAGTTCATAGGCACCCCAATGGGTCAGAGTAGTTGTGGTTTTTAAATTTCCAGACATGAGCAGAATGTTACAGTAAATGAGAATTTTATTAACTTGAATAATCTACTGTTAAAGTGTCGGGCAAAGTTATCCCTAGACCCATCCTTAACTTCTTTATGAGGCTAGAAATCATGCGCGATATACTGATTCGCAAACCCGGAACATATATTGTTATTTTCATGTTCGCTGTAGTAATGACGGCCTGTCAGACGAGCGGGTCCAATATTCGTGCTGACAGAGACAATAATATTAAAACCGTCACTTTATTGTTCACCAATGATCTTGAAAGCACCTATGATCCGGTTTCAGCCTTCTGGCGTGATGATATGGAGCATATTGGCGGAGTCGCTCAACTGGCAACCCTCGTTGATGAATTACGCGAATCGGAGAGCAATGTATTTCTTTTCGATGCCGGTGATATCTTCACCGGAATACTTGCCAAGCTGACTGAAGGTGAAGTGTCGTTTGAGCTGATGAATACCATGGCATACGACGCTATGGCGATTGGTAATCATGAGTTTGAATATGGCTGGAAAGTACTTGAGAAACAAAAACACCGCGTGCCCTTTCCTGTGCTGGGTGCGAACCTTTACTACAAGGGGACGGACATACTTTTTGCCCAACCTTATTCCATTATAGAGCGCGACGGAATTCGTATCGGTGTTATTGGTATTATGGGTCAGGATGCGGCGACGGCGCTTAATCCTCCTAATATAGCCGGGCTTGATGTGAGGGATCCTAAAGTGGTGGTGCCGGAATACGTAAAGCTATTACGTCCGGATGTTGATTTGATCGTAGTGCTCACGCATCAGGGTAAGACAGCTCCCATGCAAACGGATGACTCGGCGCATCCTGAAATTCAAAGGGACATTGACGCTGAGATAGCGCTGGCTGGCAGTGTAGAGGGTATTGATGTGATTCTTAGTGGTCATGCGGACGCTGGTACGGAGAAACCGGTAGTTCACCCCCGAACCGGGACTCTGATTATGCAGACCTATGGTCAGGGTTTTCACCTTGGCTTCCTGCAGCTTGAAGTGGATGTAGAGAATGACAAAGTCCTCGCTCATTCCGGGCGTCTGATACCGGTTGATAGCGACAGTCTGACACCTCACCCGGGCATCGTAGAAAAACTGGCCATGTACCGCGAACGTCATAAAGATATTTATGACGTGGTCGGACGTTCTGCTGAACACTTAAGTAGGGCCTACACGACAGAATCGGATATGGGCAACCTGTTCGCCGACATCCATCGTCAGGAAGGCAGGGCCCAGGTTGGCCTTTATCCCTCCGGCGGAATTCGACGCGATATTGAAGCAGGTGAGGTGACGGTGCAGGAATTGCTGGACGCCTGGCCCTTTCTTGATGATGTTGTTGCGGTGAAATTATCTGGTGAGAAATTACTGGGCGTTATTGAACAGGGTCTGTCGCTTGAAAGAGGAATAATGCAGGTCTCTGGTATGGTGGTGGAGTACGATCCCCAAAGACCTGTTGGTTCTAGAATCCTTGCTGCAACAGTGAATGGTAAAGAGCTTGATAAAAATGCAACGTATACGGTATCAACCGGGAGCTTTGTCACTAATGGTGGCGATCTCTATACCCATTTCGTTGGTAGCGAAGTTGTTTACAGAGGGCGAGATTTCGCCACGGTGTTAACTGAGTATTTCAGGAAATACGAGAAAGTCCCGGTACCGAAAAGAGGACGCTTAATAGCAAAGTAAGGGGGCTCGAGTTCAAACAAGCTCTAAAATTCAGACAAAAAAAGCGGAACCGCAGTTATACTCCGGTTCCGCTTTAGATTTACAGATTAGCTTTTAGAAGCGGTAAGAAAATTCGCCACCCCAGACTCGAGGCTCGTTGACATAGCCGGTGTTGTTGGCAAAATCGATACCACCGATAAGATTGTCTTCATCGGTTATATTACGGGCGAAGAAACCAACTTCCCATCCCTTAGAAAGATTTCGATAACCAAGTCTCAGACCACCTTCAAACTGGGTGCCGAAAGTATATTCAATACTTTCGTAGAGAAAGTCCTGGGTTTTTCCTTTCAGTTTCCAGTCGGTAAACAAGTAGAGCTCACCATCATTTGACAACGGATAGGTGTAATCCAGTTCAATATTGGCAGTCCAAAGTGGTGCGTGCTGAAAACGGTTGCCATCAATGCTGGCGAGTGTGGTGAAACCACCCATTCCATCGGGTACTGTAAAAGTCGGGTCTAATGGGGTTGTCAAAGGTCCCGGTGGCACAGCAAGGCCAGTATCGTTTATCTCTGTTTCGGCATAACCAAAACCAGCAGAGAGGATCAGGTTATCGGTGAGAAGGTAATCCATTTCAAGCTCAACACCATAGCCAACGCCTTCATTGGCATTTAACAAGGACGTACTATTAGACGTACCGCCTACAGCCACCAATTGCATGTCATCGATTTCATAGTAGAAGGCTGCAGCGCTATACCGGAATCTGTCAGTCTGTCCCTTGATACCAATCTCATAGGACATTATGTCTTCTGAATTTGCCTGTGTTAACGTTGCGTCGTCTTCAACTCTTTCCTGCAGGGTAGGTGCCCTGAACCCTGAGGCAACACGGGCGTAGACCTGAGTGCTATCGCTCACAGCATAGTTGAGAGCGACATCAAAACTGAGAAAGTCATCGGAGAGACTAATAGGGACACCAGACAATGCGACGACAGGTGGCGCCAGGTCGAGAATCAGGGCGTCTTTGTCATCGTCGGTGTAACGCAGACCAGCGGTAAGCGTCCATCGATCAGTGAGGTCATAACTTCCCTGCCCGAAGATGGCCCAGGAGGTATTCTCAACTGTACCAATGGAGCCGGTGCTGAATGTTGGCGCACCAAAACTCATGGCTCTGGAAATACTTAATATCTCATCGTAAAAGTAGAAACCACCAAACTGGTAATTCAATGGGCCATCTAGGTTACTAGCAACTCGAAACTCCTGGGTCCATTGCTCAACTTCCTGATCACCACCAGTATCAATGTTACCTGCGAAAGGCGATGCAAATGGATTAAACGGTGTACTAGCAGGACCGGCCGGACCGGCACCGCAAGGCAGGAAAGGCAAGGCACAACCAAAACCGCCGTCAATATCACCACGTCCGAAGCGGTCATAAACATCCTGATAAGAAGTAATAGAGGTAAGAGTATAGTCACCGACATCCCAGTCTATTTTCAAGGTCGTACCGTGAGATTTGATATTACCCTGATTACCATCGCCACCGTCGAAAAAGACTGTATCGCGAGAGTAATTGCCATTCAGTTCGTTACTTCCCTGATTGATAACATTAGCGCGGAACATACTGGTGGCACTTTCTGAATCCTGATGCTGATGCATAATCCAGACATTGATATCTTCTGTTGGTGTCCAGTTCAATTGGACACGGCCGGCAAAGATATTATGACCACCCAATTCTGTACCAAGTATGGGGTTGTCTATCCAGTCACCACGATTTTGTGTGATGAAAGATGCTCGACCTGTAAGTTTGCCTTCAATCAGTGTTCCGCTAATTGCAGCTTCGGCATTGACTGTTTCAAGATTACCACCAGAAAACTTGATATAGCCTTCCGTTTCTTCAGTAGGCCTCGCTGATTTGATATGCACAATACCGGCCGTCGTATTTCGACCAAATAGCGTCCCCTGAGGACCGCGTGCGACCTCTACACTGGCCATATCAAAGATTGGAAAACCTTTGAGCGCTGATTTCTCCATCGGTACTTCGTCAAATACGACAGATACCGGTTGGGAAGCTGCTGCTGTAAAGTCAGCGTTACCGAGTCCGCGAAGATAAAATCGCGGTGCCAGACGCCCGTTGGATGACTCAATATGCAAGCCCGGTGCAGCATTGGCGAGTTGTAAAATATCTCCACCACCGGAAAAGCGCGCATTTAATCTGTCACCGGTCATGCTGGTAATTGAAATAGGAACATCTTGAATATTCTGTTCCCGACGTTGTGCGGTAACAATAATCTCTTCAAGTGCGTCTTGTGCGTAAATAGCAGGGCTCGCAAGAGAACCTAATAGGACAAAACCAGCCATTATTGCTGATGATTTGCTTTTGTGTGTATAAAGCATCCAACTTCCTCCAAAACAGTAAATTAAAATCTGTAGCGTGGCACCAACACCCCGTCCCGCTGTTGCGCAGGAGTATACGGAAATCCTGATTAAAATGCATGTGGTAAAGGAACGACATTTAGCAGACCGATGCTGAGAAAACTGCGCTACAATTCTTCTTTGACTGAGCTGAATTGGAAGCGGGGCAAGAATAATTATTATACGAATCAAGCAGCTACAATCTGAGAACTGTAGAGTTTGAAATATCACCATTATCTGGACTAAGACTACGATGAAAAGGCGAGCCTTTCTAGGCAGTACGATTTTGGGTTTAAGTGCGACGACTCTGGTACCCGCAAGGGCATCCGCTCCTGAATTCTCGCGCAATCCTTTTACTCTGGGCGTCGCATCCGGGGATGTCACTGACAATTCAGCGGTGCTCTGGACTAGGCTTGCTCCGGAGCCCTTGCAGGCTGATGGTGGAATGGACTCTTCTGGTGTTCTAGTTAACTGGGAAATAGCACTGGACCCGGCAATGTCCCGAATTGTACAGCGCGGTGAAAGTGTTGCTTCCTCCGAACTCGCACATTCCGTTCATGTAGAGTTGGAGAACCTGAACGCTAATCAAGAATACTGGTATCGTTTTTCTACCACCTCGCAGCACTCTCAGATCGGCCGAACAAAAACGCTGCCTGACACAAAAAGTCAATTGCAGTCTCTTCGTTTTGTTACTGCATCCTGTCAGAACTATAGTCACGGTTATTTTGTTGCCTATGAACACATGGTCAAAGACAAGCCGGATTTCGTGATCCATTTGGGTGATTATATTTACGACACTTCATTCGGGGCGACTTTTCGCAAACACGAAACTGAAAAACGCCCTGAAACGCTCGACGAATTCCGTCGTCGGCATGCACTCTATAAAACTGATGAACATCTGCAGCATGCCCACGCACAAATTCCTTTTTTCACCACCATCGATAATCACGATGCCATCGAAGATAAGGACCCTGATAAAGCTGCTCAGCGTATAGCCGCTTATCAGGCATGGTATGAGCACATGCCTGTACGTGGTTTTGTCGGACCCGGTGCAAACCGTTTCGATCTCTTGAGAAAAATTCAACTTGGCAATCTGGCGCAGATTAGCCTACTGGATGCGCGACAGTTTCGTGATAAAAAAGATCTCTGTCGTGACAGTATGGATTCGAAATTCGGATTCGGTAATTACCGTGAACGCTGTAAGGAAATCATCAAGGACGAACGAAGCATGTTGGGGAAAGAACAGGAAAGCTGGTTAATTAATAACCTGCAGAACAATAGTACAAGCTGGAATGTTATCGCTTCTCCGGGTCCTTTTTTACCTTTCCACTTCCAGCACGGAGGAAAGGATCTACGTTACATAGGCGCGTGGGATGCCTACCCGGCGAATCGCAAGCGAATTGCCGAGGTGGTTGCGCAATCCAGCAGCGGACATCCGCTCATTTTAAGTGGGGACGTGCATTCATTCTGGGCTCTTGATGGTTCTTTAACGCGTGATCCAGATGAAAGGATACCGGTAGTCGAATTCGTGACCTCCTCTATTTCGGCTAACTGGCCTGAACCTCTTAATAAACCGGTAATGGATAATTTGAATAATAATCCGCAGGTGAAATTTTACGAAGGCGAACGACGCGGTTATCTATTGCATGAAGTAAATAAAACAGAATGGAAAACAACAGCCAGGGCTATGCAGGATGTGAAAGATAATCAGTCACGGGCCTTTGATGCTGCCAATTTTCTGGTGAGAAAAGGGGAAAGCGGGTTCACTCAAACTTCCTGATCAGGAAATCTCTTTTTTAAACTGATTCAGAAAGCCTTGCATCTGTTCGCTGAGTTCTTCCGCTCGTTGGCGACCTGTATTGGTCTGCATGGTTTTTTCTATATTGAATAGTTTGACGTAAAAATGATCAAGCGCATACTGCTTGTCATTCAATTGACGATTCTTAGCCCAGGGATCTTCTGCAGCAAATAACTGCGAGTTCATTTGCCCGGCAACATAGAACAAACGGGCAATTCCAAGTGCACCTAAGGCTTCCAGACGATCAGCGTCCTGAACAATTTTTGCGGCGTCACTCTCTGGTGTCAGATTTGCGCTATAACTATGCGATTGTATAGCGCCGCCGATTTCATTCAGATGTTCAGCTGGAAAATTAAGAGAACGTAAAATTTCCACTGCACGTTCCGCCGCAAGCCGCGAAGCCTGTGCCCTGTCTTTTGAATCTTTGGGGACATTAACGATGTCATGAAAATAAGCAGCGGCCAGCAGGACAAGAGGTTCTACCTGAAAATTATCCTGCTCATTAATGGTCTGACAATGTTGCCACACTCGGCGCACGTGAGATAAATCATGTGCAGCGTCCTGATGCCCCTGCTGTTCAAGTTCGTATGTAATACGTTCTTCAAAGCATTGCTGCCAGTCGCTTAATTCTTTATTCATTTCACCCATGCGTTCAACGCCGCTTTTAGCGTCGCTTGCTCGATTTCATAAGGAACATTTTGCGGCTCATTGATAAGCTTCTTTTTACCCAGTGCAATACATTCCAGACTAAGTGTTTGCAGGGCAAGCCCGAGGTCCATGACTTCAATCGGGTTACCATCACCACCGGCTAGATTAATCAGATTGCCTCTGGCCAGTAAAAAGACTTTTTTACCGTCAGTTAAAGTTAGCTCTTCTATATTGGGTCGTAATTCGTGTTCGGTCTCGGCATTATCACGCAGGTAATTCAGATCCATTTCCGTTTGATTCTGTCCGGCGTTACAGAGTATGACTCCGTCTTTCATTAGCTCGAAGTGTTGTTTTTGTATGGCGTAAGCACGACCCGTAACGGTAACGACAATGTCTGCATTCGGAAGAGCATCTTCAAGCTTAGATGTTCTGAAACCTTCGAGATGTGCTTCAAGTTGGGCCAGCGGCGAAGTGTCGACAACGGTGACATGAGCACCAAGGCCGCGCAGGCGCTGTGCAACCCCCTGGCCGCAGTAACCGTAACCGATTACCACAACAGACTTACCACCAAGCATAATATTCGTTGTACGCATAATGCCGTCGACTACAGATATACCGACACCATAGCGGTTTTCTACTATGCGTTTGGCCAGTGTGTCGTTAATGATAATGGTGGGAAATGCAAAGGGAGGAAGTTCTTCTCTTAAGCGGTTGGCGCCGGTGGTAGTTTCTTCTGTCGCGCCGATAATTGATTTGCGTAGCTGACGATAGCTTTCGTCTTCACCGAGAAGATAATGTAAATCACCACCGTTGTCGGCGATGATGTCAGGCTGAGTATCCAGAACGCATTTTGCATTTTGCATATGTTCTGCAAAGTTTTCACTGCGCCAGGCAAAAACTCCGACACCCAATGCTTTGACCAGATAGGCAGCCGTATCATCCTGCGTTGTTCCCGGGCTACCGGTAATGACAATTTCTGCGCCACCGGCGATTAGGGTCTCAAGCCAGACACCTGATTTTGCTTCAACATGCAGACAGATACCGATTTGCTTTCCTTTAAAGGGTTGCTCCTCGCTCAAACGCTGTTTAAGTGCCGCGAGGATCGGCATGTTGGCCCGGGCCCAGTCGACTCTGTCTTTGCCCGATTCATTCAAACCCGGGTCTTCGATTTTATATTTGCTCATGCTTCACTTATTCACTTGGTTATTCGATTCAGAAGGTGAGTGCCAGATAGGTGATGACCAGGCTCTTTCCTGTATCCAGTAATCGAGCTGTTCAGGTGGCAATCGATTATTCCTGAGGGCATCAAAGGTACTCCATCTGCAGGAAGGGTTTTCCAATACTCTGGCGTAGTAAAATGCCCGCTGATCGATTTCGAAATCCGGATCCAGCCAGTTTGCCTGTAATTCGGAGGCACCTTTATCCGGACTGGTACTGCAATCCCGAATACTTACTCGGGCACCATTATCCGGACATTGATGACTTAGCGCGTCCGGCTGGAGACCGTCGGCGCAGACGACATCGTAGACACGTTCATGCATTTCGCCATTATCCAGCCAGCCCTTGATAACCTGTATGCGTTGTAAATTCTGCCCATCTACCCCTTTGCTCGCCCAAATCAGAAAGCGCGGTGACTCGTCGCTGCTAGTCGCTGGCAAATCGCCACCCATTGGCACACCATTACGATAACCCAGTGTATTCAAATCCAGATTTTGTGGATCACTATCCGGAAAATTCCAACCACCGAAAAAGCGAAGCAGAATGCGCGTACCACTGGTAGCGAAGGTTTCCTTTCTTTTCAAGGCGGTAAAAATACTGTCGCGTGTGTTCTCTTCTGCCCACACACCCGCCAATCCACCGGCACTGCGGGATAATTCCTTGTAGCCACTGGCGAGCGCAAGCTTGAGCCGGTCTTCCACTCTGTCATCGAGATAACCGTGGGCACCTTCGTATTTGTCTTCCTCAGTATCACCCGGGTTGGCGTTATGGTGGTCGGTGCTACCGATAATGCCGAGTTTGTAAGGGTTGGTCTCGATAGTCTCTTCCAGTTTCAATCCTATCTTGAGCGCATTACGAACATAATCACTCTCCCACACACAGCCTTTGGGCTGACCATTTTCATCACAGACTGGGGCACAGGCTTTTACATCTGGATTCGCAGAGGCTTGAGGACATATCGGACGCAGGTCGAATTTTTGAAAACCACAGGACTCATCGTTGGTACCAAGACCGAGACGACATTCCGAGTCTCCCTTTTGCTGAATAATTTCGACCAGTGGCTCGTAAGCCAGACGAAATTCGGCTTCTTCCTGAGTCAGCGATGCTCCATCGGAGTTCAAGCCTGAAAAGCGCTGGCCTTTGCTCTGATTGGAATTGTGCGAGATGGTGATGACTTCACAAGGTGCGTGACACTCCTCGTCAAGCTTTTTCCAGAGCTGCTCTGGTGTTGGTACTTCAAACTGACTCCAGGGAGTTTTCGGCACCTTGTTGTTGCGAAAGATCACATTGCGATGCCGGTTACCTTTGAATTGACCGGTCCATTCATAGCCGATGAAGGTAGTAAATTCACCGGGCGAATTAAATTCTTCATTAACTCTCTGGATTTCCTGCCAGACATTGCGGGCGGCATTTCTGCAGCGACCGCCATCTTCACCACAGATCGGCCAGCGCTGCGGCGTGCGAGCAGCGAAAATGGGTAACATGGTATCGCGAAACAGATCACTGGCCAGTTTTCGATCCTGTTTTTCGTTTCGATAATCAATGCAAAGAGGTGTGGCGTAGGCAATCGATCCTTTGCTTGAACAAAGAGCGAATTCGCCGAGGAACTCTGCGTGCTCTGTGACGGCAACAAAATCCAGAGGGTTTTTCAGTTGTTTTTCCCTGCCACCATACAGAGTCACGCGTTCACCTCTGGCAAAGCGATAAGCGTCGCGAGGTGTGGAACGAACAAAGGTCATATAGGAATCAAGAGAATAACTGGTGTGCACATGTAAATCACCGAAATAGGCCTGGCGATTGGGGATAGTTGCGGGACTATCTGATCTGTTCTCAGCACTTAGCTTAACTGAATCCTTTTCCTCGTAGGTGCTTGATTCCGATGTCTGTTCTGAACAGCCGATCACAGCAAAGGCAAGTGACAATGCCAGAAGTGTTGGCTGAATAAAACGCAGGTAAGATTCTGTGATTAACAATTAAGAATCACTCTACAAGAGCCTGATAAGTTAATGTTCTGCCCAATTCTATCAGGAGGTTGTTTTTGATGGGCATATCCTGAGTCATAAATACGGCAGCAAGGTTTTCGTTGCGATCGATCCAGAAAAAGGTAGAAGCCGCACCTGCCCAATCGGCTGTGCCTGTTGAGGTAAGCATCCCCATTCTTGCCGGGTTCATTGCCAGCGCAAAGCCGAGACCGTGACTGTCCTGTTTCATCCAAACAGGTCGTGGCAGATCATCAATAGGGAAATGGTTGCTGAGAGCGAAATCAAGAGTCTTTGGTCCGAGGATTCTTGCTGAGCCAAGTTTGCCGCCATTCAATATCATTAACTGGAACTGCATATAATCGTGCGCAGTGGATACCAGTCCGGCCCCACCGGCGTGAATTCGATTTGCTCTCTGGTGCTGACTGTTGAGTGGATCGTCTATCAGTTTTATTTGACCATCTGACATCGAATAATTAGCTGTAAAACGATTCAGTTTTTCTTGTGGCAGGACAAAACCGGTATCCTTCATTTTCAGGGGTTTAAAAATTCTTTCATGCATAAATTGATCGAGAGGCTGGCCGGATATGACCTCGATGACTCTGCCCAGCACATCAATCGAAACCGAATAACTCATACGTTCACCGGGTTGATGCAAAAGCGGGATGCGGCTCAGGGTTTTTACCATGGCGTCCAGATCAGTAATGGCGCTGGCATCACCTTCCTCAGGGTACAGTTCTTCAACTCCGGGCATCACTCCCTGCTGCCGATAGAGTTTATGAACTGCTGTATTTCCGAGAAAGTGATAGGTCAGCCCGGAAGTATGAATGAACAAGTCGCGGATAGTCACAGGTCTATGCAGATCTGCGGTTTTTATTCCATCGCCTTCACCACTTTTGTAAACGCGAATATTATTAAATTCCGGAATAAAATCAGCTACCGCTTGATCAATCTGAAAATGTCCTTCTTCATAGAGTATTAATGCCGCTATAGAAGTAATGGCCTTACTCATGGAATAAATTCGAAAAATACTATCGGCACGCATCGGAATTTTTCGTTCTATATCCTGCCAACCCATGCTCATCTTATGCACTTGTTTATTATTTCGATAAATCAGTGCGGTAAAGCCGGCATTCTTCCTGTTCTTTATCAGAGAATTGAATTTAATATTGAGCCTTTGTAAACGTTCTTTACTAAATCCCTCCTGGAGTTCCTCTGCGTATGAAGCAGGGGAAGTAGATAAACAACACAACAATCCGAATGCCGCAAAGTATCTGGATATTTTCTTTAAAGTGGACATTAGAAAAGAGTTTTCAGATATTAAAGTTGGGCTACGGTACGCAAGGCAACTTTGATCATTTCATCAAAACTGGTCTGTCGTTCTTCAACTGTGAGCGCTTTGCTGTTCTTGATGTCATCGCTCACCGTACACATGGCTGCGGCTGCCGCGCCATATTCAGCAGCCGTACCGTAAATACCGGCAATTTCCATTTCCACTACCGGCACATTGTATTTTTCCATAGTGGCCCACATCTCCGTGTTTTCCGGTGGGTAAAAATAATCAGATGTGAAGACATTCGCAACGTGATGCTCAACTTTTAGTGTTCTCGCCGCATTGACCAGGTTTTCTAGCAAGTTGAAATCCGCAATGGCGGCAAAATCGTGACCTTTAAAGCGAATGCGATTGCAGTTGGAATCTGTCGATGCACCCATCGCAATCACCAGACTGCGCAGCGGTACCTTGTCACTGATAGTGCCGCAACTACCAACCCGGATCAGTCGCTTTACGCCGTATTCCAGAATTAACTCGGAACAATAGAGGGTGGCTGATGGAATGCCCATGCCGTGACCGACGATTGTGATGCGCTTACCTTCGTAGTGACCTGTGAATCCCAGCATATTTCTGACATCGGTAATTTGCCGGGCGTCGTCCAGATAGGTTTCAGCGATATACTTCGCCCGCAGTGGATCGCCGGGCATGATGACTGTGTCGGAAACATCTTCTGGTTCTGCGTTAAATACGAAAGCGGGCATGGTCGGTTTCCTTTATTGTTATTTTAAATATTGTGTGGGTGCAAACGTGTCAGACTTTCAATCAGTTCGCTGTGTTCGGGAAAAGTCGACAGTAATTCATCCCGGCTTGGGAATACAGGATCACTTTCATCAAAACCCGGAGCCATGGAAGTGCTGCAGAGTGAAAACCCGTGCAAGCCGCCAGGCAGAGGACGAGAGCCGTGATAACAATGGCGGGGCGCCAGTATTTGTGGCCGCTGGTCGCTCAGAATGTCGGGACCAAGCACGCGGGTTTCGCCGCTGCCGTCAGGAAAAAGAAACAGCATTTCAAGCGGATCACCATAGTGATAGTAGTAAAGCTCATCAGTTGGCAGGCTGTGCATGGCCGAGAATTGCTCGAGTGTTTCGAGAAAGAAAATAGAACCACTAATATTGCGATCGTTTTTATAGCGTTCCGGGAGAGCAGAGGCGCTAATTTGTTCATCTGCTGTGTAGGTAAGTGAGAAGTAACCACCTTCAACAGGTAATGGTTGGAGTCCGAGTTCCTGAATGATGTCTTCCGCTTTCAGTGTATCCATATTATTTATTTAACCGGATTTCCCTGTTTACTTTCTCTGCAATGGCGCGCGCATTCTTGATGATACTTTCTTCATCAAGAGTCAGAACTTTGCGGTCCTGCATTAGTATCTTGCCATCGACGATAACGGTTTGAACATCCTGAGCATCCACAGCGTATACAAGATGTGAGATTACATCATAGAGAGGCGTCAGATGGGGAGCATCGAGCGAAATCAGGATCATATCGGCACGTTTGCCGACACTCAGCGAACCACTCGTCTGTGCAAGACCAATAGCTTCCGCTCCTGTTCTGGTTGCCATTTCTAGTACCCGCAGTGCCGGCATGGCTTTTGGGTTGAGCGATCGACCTTTATGAATAAGAGCCGTCAGGCGGATTTCCTCCCACATGTCGAGGTCATTGTTAGAAGCAGCACCGTCGGTCCCCAGGCCAACTTTGACACCGGCATCAAGCATTTCGGATACCGGAGCAAAACCAGAGGAAATTTTCATATTGGAGGTTGGATTGTGAATCGCTCCCACCTTGCGTTTCACCAGTATGGGAATTTCCTCAGCAGTGGGCCAGACCACATGTGCGCCGATTGTCGGGCCGCTGAAAAAATCGATTTTCTCAAGATGGTTAATTGATGTGTCCTGATAGAGATTATTGACGATCTCAAGTTCCGCTTTTGACTCTGAGAGATGTATGGAAACAGGTACATCGAGAGCATTTGCCCTTTTTCTGACTATTTTCAGTTTTTCCGGCGCAATCGTGTAGGCCGCATGAGCGGCGATAGCAGGGGTAATTCGACTGTTCTTATTTTTCCATTCCTGAATAAAACTCTCTGCTTTATTCATTGCGTCATCAAAATTCTTCGCATAACCGCTTTCCTGATCGATCACCGCGGCGGCAATCACAGCACGAACTCCGCATTCGTCTACTACTTTGGCGATTTCTTTTGGATGAAAATACATGTCAACGAAAGTGGTCGTGCCGCCCTTGATCATTTCCAGGCAGGCGAGTTGTGTGCCGGCTCGAATGAAATCAGGATCGACAAATTGAATTTCGGCAGGAAAAATATATTTTGTCAGCCATTCCATGAGCGCAAGGTCGTCTGCAATTCCACGAAATAATGTCATCGCAGAATGAGTGTGGCCATTGATAAGCCCGGGCATGATGACCTGATTTGCTGAGCTGATGTGTTGCCGGCCTGCATAGTGCTCGTCAATAAGCGCTGCATTGCCAATGGCGACGATTGTTCCCTTGTCTATAGCAATGGCAGCTTTCTCCAGCAAAGTATTATTCCTGTCCATGGTCAGCACATAATTGGCGGAGACCACCAGATCAACACTTTCTTTGGCCTGTAACTCGAGCGAGGAGACAAAAATACAAAAGCCAAGAAGAGCAATAAAACTTCTGCTTGTAAGGTTCATAGTCAAAACTGGAACTAATAATGTCGTTAATGGAAGTTATATGGTGCCATAATTTACGCCAAGCTGCGTCAACCAGCGGCGATATTCTAATGAGGCCTTATCCGCGCGCTGATGCTTTTCAGCATTTGACCGCAATGGTAATTTTTGCGGAATTTGAGATTCAAGAATGTCTTTATCCTGCATGAATATTTTATCCTGAAAGTCATGCACAGCCTGTTCGGTTTCCTCACTGCCATAAGTTGTTGCCATAATTATCCAGGCACGCACGTTTAATTCCTGCATGGGTGCGACTGTCAGAAAAATCATATCGGTGGGTTTTTCCTCAGCTCTAGCGGGAGTCTTGGTCAACATAATGCTATAAGGTCTGAGAATATCGTAACTATAGGTAATTTCCTGTCCTTCGGTATGAATGCTGGAAGCATTTGGCTGCCAGATTCGAAAGTTGCGTACTTCAACGCCTTCGGCCTTGCTGCTGACGTCATAGTCTTTTATTTCAGCATGCTCTTCGTCACCGAGCATGCCTCTATGAACGAAGGGCAAATGAGCAACATCAAGAAAATTCTCAACCACTCTTGGTGCACTGGTAGCAACATCATAGGGGCCGGTTATAACCAGATGATAGTCGTCGTCCAGACCTTTGAATTTAGGTGGTGACTCGGGTGGTTCACCAAGACATATCCATATGAGCCCGTAGCGCTCAACAAGTGGGTATTTAGGGATGGAAGTACCTGCGGAGGGTTTGATATCCGGTTGGGCAGGTTGAAAAGAACAGCCACCCTCGTTATTAAATTGCCAGCTATGATAAGGGCAAATCAATTGATCTTTGTTGACATGTCCCAATGAGAGACGTGTACCGCGGTGAGGGCAACGGTCGGCCATGGCGTGAATTTGACTGCCATCGGACCAGAGAACAATGCGTTCACCGAGCAGTTCACGTCCGATCAGTTTGTTTTCTTGCAGTTCTTTGCGGCTGGCGATAGCGTGCCAGTCATCCACTATTGCACTACAGATCATATGAATTGCCCATTGTTAATAAGGATTTGCAGGGAAGTGAAATATCAAAGACAGCTCATACCCATACATACATTATAATGTTAACTTATGTTATTGCATTAGAATCAGTCGAGCAGGAGAAATTATTCTGGAATACAAAAGCATAGAGTGGATAGAAGAGAGCGGCGCGGTCAGAATGCTGGATCAGCGTATTTTGCCTGGAGAAGTCTTATATCTGGATTTCAATAGTGCTGAAGAAGTGGCAGCAGCAATACGGGATATGGTCATCCGGGGCGCACCCGCGATTGGTGCCGCGGCGGCCTACGGTCTGGCAGTTGAATTGCGACAGTCGGATAGTGACGATCTGGAACTACTATCAGAAAAATACGGCAAAGCGGATGAAGTGTTAAGGGCCTCGCGGCCAACTGCCGTGAATCTGTTCTGGGCGCTGGACAGAGTATCAAATCGGGTAAACGACACGACTTTCACCACGGCTCAGGAGCTGAAAGACTTTGTTTTGGCTGAGGCCCATCTAATTGCCAAAGAAGATGTCGAAATCTGTCGGCAAATCGGCCTCAATGCTCTGGAGCTGATACCAAAGCAGGCGACGGCTGTGCATCATTGTAATACCGGGGGTCTTGCCACAGTCGGTTATGGCACTGCGCTCGGGGTAATCAGAACCGCTCATGAAAATGGACATGATATCTCCGTGCTGGTGGACGAAACCCGGCCACGTCTGCAGGGAGCGCGACTGACTGCCTGGGAATTGAAGCAACTTGGTATCAAACACAAATTGATCGTAGACGGTGCTTCCGGATTTTATATGAAGCAGGGACAGGTCGATTTTTGTGTGGTGGGTTGTGATCGGGTTGCCGCCAATGGCGACACCGCGAACAAGATAGGCACCTACAATCTGGCATTGGCGGCTTATGCTCACGGTATTCCTTTTTATGTTGCCGGACCAACCTCAACCATTGATTTATCAACTGCAAGCGGTGACGATATCGAAATCGAAGAGCGAACAGATACTGAAGTCCTGCTCGTTGGTGAAGAGAGAATCGCACCCGAGGGCACCGAGGTGGGTAACCCTGCATTTGATGTCACGGCTGCGAAGTATATAAGCGCTATTATTACCGAGAAAGGTATTGTCTACCCACCTTTCGTTGAGAACCTTAAAGCCTTGTTTGATTAGTAGCAGTGAAAGACTGATGGCCCTGGAAAATACCGAAATACGAGAACATATTATTGAATCTGTCTGTTCGTTTACTGCACACGGACTTGGTGTGGGCACTTCGGGAAACCTGAGTGCTAGAACGGAACGGGGATTTATTGTGACGCCAACCGGCGTGCCCTACAGCGAACTCGCTCCGGATTTACTGGTGGAAATGAGTCTTGCTGGCGAGGTAATCGGCAGCAAGCTGAAACCTTCAAGTGAATGGCGCTTTCACTGTGATATATACAAGGAAAGAGAGGAGGCCGGCGCCATAGTTCATGTGCACTCACCATTCGCCACCGCTCTTGCCTGCAAACGAAAAGATATCCCGGCTTTTCATTATATGGTGGCGATTGCCGGCGGTGATTCAATTCGCTGCGCTGATTACGCTACTTTTGGCACAGCTGAACTGTCGGAGTATGTTGTTGATGCGATCAAAGACAGGAAAGCCTGCCTGATGGCCAACCACGGTCAGATAGCCTTTGATAAGAATGTTCATAGTGCTTTTAAAATGGCGCAGGAAGTAGAAGAATTGTCCAAGCAGTATTTTTATACTTTGCAGCTGGGCGAAGCTGTTATTCTTGATACTGCTGAAATGGATACTGTGCTGGGGAAATTTAGCACTTACGGGAAACAGGATGGGCAGTGAAGCCTGAGTAATTAATAGAGATTATGGGCCAATTAACCACACATATATTAGACACCATGCACGGTAAACCGGCTGCCGGTGTTCGGGTTGAGCTTTATTCCCTTGATGCTGAGCGCCGACATATCAAAACGGTGGCGACAAACAGTGATGGCCGTTGTGACGCGCCACTGCTGGACAGTGATGAAATCAAGCAGGGAAACTGGGAAATAGCTTTTCATATAGGCGAGTATTTCAAGAATGAGAAGATTGATGCTCTTGATACGCCTTTTTTAACAGAAGTGCCGGTTCGTTTCGGTATCGATGATGTAGATGCTCATTATCACGTGCCCTTATTAGTGTCGCCCTGGAGCTATACTACCTACCGCGGGAGTTAGCCTGGTTGTCTTCGTTAAATATCATCCGTTTTTACCTGAATGGGCAATTACACGAAGTTGCCAATGTTGAATCTACGACCACCTTACTCAACTATTTAAGAGAGACTCTTTTGCAAACCGGTAGCAAGGAAGGCTGCGCAGAGGGGGACTGCGGGGCCTGTACTGTGGTAATCGCCGAGCAGCAGGATGGAAGACTTCGTTTTCGTTCAATAAATTCCTGTATACAGTTTCTGCCAACGCTGGATGGTAAGGCTCTGTATACCGTAGAAGGTTTGCGTAATAAGGATGGCAGTCTGCATCCTGCGCAGCAGGCCATGGTTGATTGCCATGCCTCGCAATGTGGTTTTTGCACACCGGGTTTTGTCATGTCGCTTTTTGCTTTGTACAAGTCCGAGAACAGGCCTGACAGGCAGCTTATTGATGATGCTCTGGCCGGGAATTTGTGCCGTTGTACCGGCTATCGTCCGATTATTGATGCGGCCGGACAGATGTACGAATACGGAAAGGAGCAGACTGCAGAGCAACAGACAGTAATTAACAGCCCCGGTTCTGTAAAAGCGCTGGAGAAAGAATTAGTCGAACAACTTGAAATGATCAAACCTGCCAAGGACAAGAAACTCGGCAGGCATTTTTATGCGCCGCTGAGCCTTGATTCGCTGACTAGCTGTTATGCTGAACATCCCGAAGCGACTTTACTGGCAGGTGGTACGGATGTCGGTTTATGGGTGACCAAACAATATCGTGATTTACCCGAGATTATTTATCTGGGGCAGATCGAAGAACTGAAGCGTATTAATATTGCTGAAGGATTTATTCAGATTGGCGCAAGTGTCAGTTTGACCGATGCCTTTGAGTGTTTGCTTGAGCATTACCCTGATCTTGATGAAATTGCGCGCCGCTTTGCCTCACCACCCATACGTAATGCCGGCACGCTGTGTGGCAACGTCGCGAATGGCTCACCGATCGGCGACTCCATGCCGGCCTTACTTTGTCTGGGCACGATTGTGCGCTTGCGCAGTGCAGCAGGGTCGCGCGATGTCCCGATGCACAAATTCTATCTGGGATATCAACAGAAAGATCTACAGCAAGCCGAGTTTGTGGAAGCTGTCTTGATTCCTCTACCGGAAGAGCAGCATGTTTTTCGCTCTTACAAAATCTCCAAACGTTTTGATCAGGACATTTCCGCTGTCTGCGCGGCATTCAATCTTGTTCTCAAAGATGGAGTAGTTGATGAGATCAGCATTGCCTATGGAGGTATGGCTGCGATCCCGCAACGAGCGCTTCAGTGTGAAAAGAGTTTACTGGGACAGAATTTTGAGTTGGCAATAGTAGAAAAATCCATGCAAGTTTTAAGTGAGGATTTTACGCCACTCACAGATATGCGTGCTTCTGCAGACTATAGAATTAAGGTTGCTGCTAATCTCTTACTCCGCTTTTATCACGAGGTAAATGGCGCAGCGAAAAACACAACACATGTACTTCGTTATGTGGGTTAAATAATGAGCACAGCTAAATCCAAAATCAAAGGTAGTGTTGGCAGTGAGCACGCTCATGAGAGCGCCCATCTGCATGTCAGTGGCGAAGCCCGCTATGTAGACGATATTCGTGAACCACGCGGCACCCTTTATGTGGCTATTGGCTGCAGCGAAAAGGCGCATGCCAGAATCAAGACAATGGATCTGACGGCTGTACTCGCTGCACCCGGTGTCGTAGATGTGCTGACGGCAAGTGACGTGCCCGGAACCAACAACCATGGACCTGTTGTGGCTGATGATCCTCTGTTTGCCGATGCTCTGGTTGAATATCAGGGGCAATCCATTTTCGCCGTAATCGCCAGGTCTGTCGGTGCCGCTCGTCGTGCAGCTAGAATGGCAAAAATTGACTACGAGGAACTTGAGCCAATACTGAGCATTGAGGACGCACTTGAAAACGAGTCTTATGTCATTCCGACTATCAATCTGGATCGTGGCGACAGCTCAGCTGCACTTGCGATTTCAGCTCATCGTCTGCAGGGACAGCTCAGTATGGGCGGGCAGGATCATTTCTATCTGGAAGGACAGGTGGCATTAGCCCTTCCAAAAGAAGATGGCGACATGCTTATTTATAGTTCAACTCAGCACCCAACCGAAGGACAACACCTGGTTGCCCACGCGCTCAATAAACAGTCAAAAGATATAGTGGTTGAATGTCGTCGTATGGGCGGAGGTTTTGGTGGTAAGGAAACTCAACCTGCTTTGCTTGCCTGCATTGCCGCTGTAGCCGCGCAAAAAACCGGGCATCCGGTGAAATGTCGTCTGGACCGTGATGAGGACATGATAATCACTGGCAAACGTCATGGTTTTCTAGTGGACTACGATGTGGGTTTTAACGAAACAGGTTTAATTGAGGGAATAGATTTCATGCTCGCATCCAACTGCGGGCGTTCGGCCGATCTTTCCGGACCGGTTAATGATCGGGCTGTTTTTCACAGTGATAATTGTTACTTTCTGGAAAATATTCATATCACCTCGCATCGTTGTAAGACCCATACGGTTTCGAATACGGCTTTCCGTGGTTTCGGCGGGCCGCAGGGAATGATGGCGATCGAATATGTCATCGATGAAATTGCCCGGCACCTGAAAAAAGATCCTCTCGATATTCGCAAAGTGAATTTTTACGGTATTGATGAGAGAAATGTGACGCCCTACCAGATGACAGTCGAGGACAACATCATCCATCGCCTGGTTGATGAACTGGAGACAAAGTCAGAGTACCAAAAGAGACGGGCAGAAATCGCCAGCTATAATAAAACGAGCCCCATATTAAAACGCGGACTTGCTCTGACTCCGGTAAAGTTTGGTATTTCATTTACTGCAACCTTCTTTAATCAGGCCGGCGCTTTGATTAATGTATACCGTGACGGCAGTGTCATTTTGAATCATGGCGGTACGGAAATGGGGCAGGGTTTATATACCAAAGTTGCTCAGGTGGTTGCCGAAGAGTTTCAGCTGGATATAGGGCAGATTAAATGTAGCGCCACAGATACCAGTAAGGTGCCGAATACTTCCGCAACTGCGGCCTCTTCAGGTAGCGATTTGAATGGCATGGCAGCGAAAGTAGCCGCAAAAACTATTAAAGACAGGCTGGTCAATTTCGTCAGTGGTGAATATGGAGTCCCTGTAGAAAGTGTCATTTTTCAAAACGGTGAAGTGCATATTGGCAGCGATAAGAAAATGTCCTTTGCCGAGTTGACCGAACGTGCCTATATGGCGCGAATTTCGCTTTCCTCAAGCGGGTACTACCGGACACCTAAAATTAAATACGATCCCGCCAGTCTCAGTGGTCGCCCGTTTTTTTATTTTTCCTATGGTGCGGCTGTATCCGAAGTAGTGATTGATACTTTGACCGGAGAGCACAAAGTTTTGCGTGTTGATATTCTGCATGATGTCGGCGCATCACTTAATCCCGCTATCGATATGGGACAGGTAGAAGGCGGCTTCATTCAGGGCATGGGCTGGCTCACTAGTGAGGAGCTGGTCTGGAATGAAAGTGGCCGTCTGACGACTCATGCGCCTTCCACCTATAAAATACCGGTCTGTAGTGATCTACCGCAGGATTTCAATGTCGAGTTAGTCGACTGGAGTGAAAACCGCGAAGAAACTGTCTATCGTTCCAAGGCTGTCGGTGAACCACCATTCATGCTTGGAATTTCAGTCTTTCATGCAATAAAAGATGCAGTGGAAAGCTGTGGCGACTACAAAAGCAGCTCCAGAATAAATGCACCGGCAACAGCTGAAGAAGTGTTGAACGCCATTTCCAGAGTCAATGAGGCCGTCAAATCCGGTGCATGACTTAATAAATAAATATGAATTAGCTGCAGCATCTGACAAGCCTTGTGTTTTGATCACTGTTGCTCATACTGCGGCTTCTGCACCACGTGAGGCCGGCGCGAGAATGCTTGTCTCACCAGATAAGGTAATTGGCAGTATTGGCGGCGGTAACCTCGAATACAGGGCGATTGAAAAAGCCCGTCAATATTTAAGTGCTTCACCACCTACAGATCTGCATCAGTTTGCTGAATTGTATGCGCTAGGTCCAATGCTGGAACAGTGCTGTGGGGGAGTAGTGTTTTTGCATTATCAGCTCATTCAAACTGTACAGGCAGACTGGCTGGCATGGCTTCGAGACAAACTGAAAGACAGGCAGCCGGTTGTCATCGTGACTCAGACAGGTGACGAAGAAGCAGTACTTGATAATCAGAAATTACTGGTCACAGAAAAGGAAACATTCGGAAGTATTGGCGAGTCAGACGAAAGCGCGACAATACAGGCTCGAAATCTGCTTAGAGAGCAGCAGGACAGTTCTTTCATTCAGTTACGCTCACTTAAAAAATCGAAAGGTGTATTACCGGATATCAGCTCGGCCCTGCTTTATGAGGTGATATTGTCCAGTGATTTTCATGTCGCGCTTTATGGAGCCGGTCACGTAGGCAAAGCACTTGTAAACATACTTGGCGAGGTGTCAGGTTGTCAGATTAGCTGGATTGATTCGCGCGAGCAGATGTTTCCAGAATCTTTGCCAGCCAATGTCACATCGATAGAGACGAGTAAGGTGCTTGAGACTGTCGAAAGCATGCCGGTAAATACGTATTATCTGGTTATGACTCATGATCATGCTCTGGATCGAAATCTGTGTGAGATAATTCTGAAACGTGATGATAAGCGTTATCTGGGATTAATTGGGTCGAAGACCAAACTCAAACGTTTTCAAAAACATTTTATAAAAAATGGTTTTAGTGAAAATGACTTATCGAAACTGACCTGCCCGATCGGTATAGATGGAATCAGATCGAAAGAACCCGCGGCAATTGCTGTTTCCGTTAGCGCTCAGCTATTACAGCTTTATGAAGCCTTATCCTCGATAGAGGAAAACACTTCTGATATCGAACACAAGCTTGTGTCGATTAGTTTATAAGAGAGCGGAAAAGACAGGAATAGCAAATGGAAGCTTATATCATCGAGTGGTTGAACATGTTGTTACGTTGGGCGCACCTGATTGTAGGTATCGCCTGGATTGGTTTCTCCTTTTACTTTGTCTGGCTTGATACCAACCTGAATCGGCCACCCCAACATCCGGAAGATGAAGGTGTTGCGGGTGATCTGTGGTCTGTCCACGGTGGTGGTTTTTATCATGCGCAAAAATACCAGCTCGCACCGGATAAAATTCCGGAACCCCTGCACTGGTTTAAATGGGAAGCTTATACCACTTTTCTGACCGGTTTTGCGCTGTTGGTCGTACTTTATTATTTTAACGCCGATGTCTATCTGGTTGATAAAAGTGTCGCCGATCTTTCATCAGTGCAAGCCATTCTTATCAGTCTTTTCATATTAGTTCTTGGTTGGGTGATATATGACCTACTGTGTAAATCCAGATTAGATGATCGCGGTATCGCCATCGTTGGCTTCCTCTTTCTGCTCGTTGTGATTTATGCTGTCTTTCACCTATTCGGTGGACGCGGCGCTTATACTCAGATTGGCACCATGCTAGGCACTACCATGGTGGCAAATGTATTTTTCGTTATCATTCCGGGGCAGAAAGAACTGGTTGCAGCGAAACTGCGCGGAGAAGAACCCGATCCGGTTTACGGACTACGCGGTAAACAACGATCGGTACACAACAACTATATTACCTTGCCGGTACTGTTCGTCATGCTCAGTAATCACTATCCCATGTTATACGGGCATGAATATAACTGGTTGCTGTTAATTGTCATATTCATCGCTGGTGCGCTGATTCGTCACTTTTTTAATCTGCGCAATCAGGGCAGGCTGGTACCAATGCTTCCGGTTATTGCAGTCATTATATTGATGGCAACAGCCTGGTTTATCGCTCCTGATTCTGTCAAAGGAAAATCACAATCGGGATCATTAACTGAGACTCAGGCATCCCTGGTTAATGTTTCCTTTCCCGAAGTTACAAACATAATTGAAGAGCGCTGTGTGATTTGTCATTCAGCAACGCCAAATCATCCGACAGCTCCGGTAGCACCCAATGGCGTCATGTTCGATACGGCTGAGCAGATAGCTCAATGGGCTGACAGAATTTACGAACGAACGGTGGTTACCAGAACCATGCCTCTGGCCAACCTCACCACCATTAGCGATGAGGAGCGGGAGAAAATTGCTGGCTGGTATGAAACAGGAGCAAAAACCAGTTTATGAAAGTTAAATTAATAATAATTGCAGTATTGTGTTTTGCCTTCGCCGTTCATGCTGATACCGAAACTCCGCAAAGCTGGCGCGCAGACGGAGAGCGCGCATTGGAGCAGGTCCTGGCGAGAAAGCCGAATACCCAGCTTACCCGCAATGTTATTTTGTTTGTTGGTGATGGTATGGGTATTTCTACTATTACCGCTGCGCGCATCCTGGCCGGTCAGAAACAGGGTGGTACTGGCGAGGAACATCGTTTGTCATTTGAAAAGCTCGCTTACACGGCTTTAGCAAAAACCTATAACACTAATCAACAAACACCGGATTCGGCGGGCACGATGACCGCGATGATGACCGGTGTGAAAACAAAGGCCGGATTCATATCCGTTAATCAAAACGCGACGCGACGAAACTGTACATCGCAAACCGGTAACGAATTACAGACTTTTCTGGAAGAACTGGAAGACAGAAATTACGCAACCGGAATCATTTCAACGGCACGCATCACTCACGCTACACCAGCGGCAACCTATGCTCATAGCGTAGAGCGGGAATGGGAAGGTGATAATGATATGCCGCTTTCGGCAATCAAGCAGGGTTGTCGGGATATCGCATCGCAATTATTGTCTTTTTCACATGGAGATGGTGTTGATGTTGTGATGGGAGGAGGCCGTCGATACTTTCTGCCTGACGATGTCGCCGACCCGGAATATCCAAAGAAAAAAGGCTATCGTAAGGATGGTCGCGATCTGACGCGTGAGTGGGAAAGACAATACCGTAGAGACAAGTTTGTCTGGAACAAAGAACAGTTCGATAACATCGATCTTGAAAAAGTATCACGTCTGTTTGCCTTATTTGAACCTTCGCATATGCAATTTGAAGCAGACAGACAAAATGATGGTGCGGGCGAGCCTTCTCTGGCTGAGATGACTTCCAAGGCGATTGATATTCTGAAGCAGAATGAAAAAGGCTATTTTTTAATGGTTGAAGGCGGACGCATCGATCATGCCCATCATTATGGTAACGCCCATCGTGCTTTACACGATACCGTGGCTTTTGATGAGGCTGTTGCCATAGCTATAGAAAAAATAGACTTTGAAAATACACTGTTAATAGTCACGGCGGATCATAGTCACGTGTTTACCATGGGCGGCTATCCGGTCCGAGGTAATCCGATTCTGGGTAAAGTGATCGAGAACAACAATGCCGGAGAATCAAAAGGCACCGAAGCCCTGGCAATTGACGGCAAGCCTTATACGACACTGGGTTACTACAATGGCGATGGTCACGCTGTAATGGATGATATCGGAAAACGTGAAAAAGCGACTGGTGCTGGCGAGCCAGGACGTGCTGATATTTCGAAAATCGATACGGAGTCCAGTAATTATTATCAGGAGTCATTGATCCCTTTAATTGACGAGACGCATGGTGGTGAAGATGTGGCTATTTTTGCAGACGGTCCCTGGGCGCATTTATTCAGAGGCGTTCAGGAACAGAATTATATTTATTATGTGATGCGTCACGCGCTTAAATTAAGAAAATAATTACTGAGAAAAATAAATTAAATGATACCCGCTACAAACGCTTTACTCGATTTTTCAAATAGAACTGTCATTGTGACAGGTGCCAGTCAGGGTATCGGTGCCGGTATCGCCAGACGTTTTGCTGAAGCCGGTGCAAATGTGGTAGTGCATTATCGGAGCAGTCACCAGGGAGCTGAAGCTGTTGTTCAGAAAATTACTGACAGTGGTGGTAAAGCTGACGCTATAAAGGCGGATCTAACTTCTGAAAAAGCCTGTGCCTCTCTGATACAAGAGACACTCGATAAATTTTCCAGTCTGGATGTGCTGATAAACAACGCCGGTATTTTTCCAAATAAGTCCCTGCTCGAAATGACTCTGGAAGACTGGCAGCAGATGTATTCAGCTAATGTAGAAACTGCCATGTTGTGTACCCGTTTTGCGGCAAAGCACATGAAGGGTGCTAACGGTGGGGCGATTGTAAATATCGGCTCAACCTCGGCCTCAAACCCCGGCAGTGATCACAGTCATTACAACAGCGCGAAAGCAGCGGTGCTGATGTTGACACGTTCAGCGGCGCAGGAACTTGGCGAGCATAATATCCGTGTTAATAGTGTCTCTCCCGGTCTGGTAGCCAGACCCGGAATTGAAGAGCAGTGGCCGGAAGGGGTTGCGCGCTGGCAAAAGCAGGCGCCATTAGGTCGAATGGGCACACCAGAGGATGTTGCCGACGCCTGTTTATTTCTCGCCTCACCGGCGGCGCGCTGGATTAGTGGTCAGGATCTGGTACTGGATGGCGGCATGCTAAGTGCCATGATTTACTGATGATAATGTTTCATCATAAATGTCAGTAAGTGACACTTCGCGCATGCGAAATTTCCCAAAAATTGAGTTGCATCGTCATCTGGATGGTTCGATACGCCAGCAAACGATAATTGATATAGCCCGGCGTCATAAACTTGATATCGATATCTCCGATCCAGCTGCACTGAAAAAACGTTCGACCGTAACTGAACCTATGCAGGATCTTGCTGCCGTTCTTGACGCTTTTGATATTATCCAGAAAGTCAGTTGTTCTTATGAAGCGATTAAGCGCATTGCATTTGAAAATGTAGAAGATGCTTTCTTTGATGGCATAAAACTCTGCGAGCTGAGATTCAGTCCCGCCTTTATCGCACTGGGTAAAGACATCGCTTACGATGAAATTATTGAGGGAGTCATCGACGGCGTGGCAGCCGGTATGGATAAATATGATATTCAGATAGGCCTGATTACCATTGTTTCCCGTACTCTTGATTATGAAGCGAATAAGCAGGGCACAATCGAGGCCATCACTTATGCGCAAAAAGCAAAACACAGAATGGCCGACAGGATAGTCGGCTTTGATCTGGCGGATCTTGAAAACACCACTGAGCCTGAAGATTTTGTCGAGCTGGTGGAGATGGCACGGGATGCTGGTCTGGGTATTACTGTTCACAGTGGCGAAGATACCGACGCATCAGGAGTACAAAAGACTCTGGAGATATTAAAGCCTGATCGAATAGGGCATGGTGTCAATGCCTGGCAGGACAGAGATGTGGTTGAGTTACTGAAGGAACAAGACGTACTGCTGGAAATATGCCCGACTTCCAACTGGCTCACCCAATGTGTACCGGTTCTTGCTGAACACCCTTTACCGGACTTTTTTCATGCTGGTGTCAAAGTCAGCCTGAATTCGGATGATCCGCAATTAATGGACATCGACCTGACTCACGAATACGAAATCGCCCGGCAAACTTTCGGGTTTAGCAATGAAGATCTGCTGAAAATGAATCTCTATGCTCTGGAGAAGTCTTTTCTACCTGCCGAGATAGGCAAGGCTGTACAAAAGCAGTTCTTTACATAAGACTAGGCCCAAATCACCCATATTCAGGGGAAGCAGAAAATCATGTGGTTAACACAGACTGATGAGTCCAGGCCAGCCATAGTGACAGATACAGGTGAGCGTCTGTTTGAACTGATAGGCGCTGACGAGAAGCTGGGTAGTTCAAAACTACAAAGCCTTGCACTTTCTGTCATCCCTGCAGGTAAGCACTCAGCCGCGCATTATCACAAAGCTTCTGCAGAAGTTTTATATATCCTGCAGGGCAGTGGTGAGCTGCACGTAGATGAAAATAAATATTCTGTGGAAACGGGCAATGTCATTTTACTTGAGCCGAATGAAGTCCATAGTTTGTACAATAAAAGTGATGAGTATGACTTGAAATTACTGGCTATAACGGCACCGCCCTGGCGCGCCAGCGATGCTTACGCGGTCGATTAAGCGGAACAATACTCAATGTTTAAACGAAATATACCTGACGGGAACGAGAATACTGCGCTGACAAATCAGGAAGGTATGCGTGATAATATCGACGCCTACAGCGTAGTTGAACGAAATCCCGGTAGACGGGGCCCTTTCAAGATCATCATCTTCATTATCGCGATCTTCATCGCTTACCATATTTTTAGTCCGGTAAAGCTGTCTCTCAATACAGAGATCAAAAAACGCGAGGCAAGCGTAGAAAAATCAGAGAAGAAGCCGATGAAGGTCTTAGCAGACATAGATTCTGTTCACCAAATTGTCTCTAATGGGCGGCTTGAAGCACTTACGGAAATCCTCCAGAAAATTGATCGCTCCGAAATTAATCGAGTAGAAAACGGAATGACGCCGATTATGCTGGCTGCATCTAAAGGAAACGTGGAAATGATTGATTTACTATACACGCAGGGCGCAGATCCAAATAAGAGAGGCTCGATGGATCGAACTGCCTTGCAATATGCGACTGAAAAAAATCACTACGAGGCAGCAAAGCGCTTGCTCAGTTATGGTGCTGACATCGACGCCTACGATAATGGTCGCCTGACGTCATTGACCATGGCGGCAAACCGTGGACATAGCAAACTCGCTTTGTTATTGGTCAAAAAGGGCGCTGATCCAAATATTCAACATTCACAGGGCTGGACCGCGTTAATCGATGCCACAATACGAAATGACGAAGGCCTTGTTCGGGCCTTACTTGCTGCAGGAGCGGATAAAAACATTAAGATGAAAAATGGTATGAAGGCACTCGATTACGCTATTCAATATAATCATAAGAAAATGTCTAGACTCCTGAGCCAATAAATCTGGAAAGCGACAGACACCATGAGTCAATTATCTTGCACCGAATACATACAAATCTGTCCTGCAAGAGAGAGCTGATTATGTTCAGGAAAACAAAAATCATTCTGCTGATAAATCTCGCTAGCCTGTTTTTCCTCTCCTGCCCTCCAATTGTCGTTGCTGATCAGCTTCGGAATGCGATTGATCAGGATTACGCTTATCTGGATGTCCTCTTCAAATACTTCCATGCTCACCCTGAGCTTTCCATGCAGGAAGTAGAAACCTCAAAGCGACTTTCACAGGAGATCGAAGCGCTCGGATTCAAGATGACAAGAAATATCGCCAAAACAGGATTCGTCGGCCTTATGAAAAACGGAGACGGTCCGACAGTGATGATTCGGGCCGATATGGACGGCCTGCCTATAGAGGAAAAGTCCGGTCTTAGTTACGCATCTAATAATCGTCAGATAAATCTGCGTGGCGAAGAAGTTCCGGTGATGCATGCCTGTGGTCATGATATGCATATGACCGCACTGGTAGGTACAGCGCGTCGTCTTGCCGCAATGAAAGATCAATGGCGTGGCACATTGATGCTACTTGGTCAGCCTGCAGAAGAGGCAGAGGGCGGGGCTGAAGCCATGATAAAAGACAGGCTCTATGAACGTGTTGGACGACCGGATTACGCACTTGCCCTGCATGTTAATTCGAACACGGTGGCAGGTAATGTGTATTTTGCCGATGGTCTGATGTATTCAAGCGCGGACACAGTACGAATCACAATTAATGGTGTTGGTACTCACGGAGCCGCACCGCACAACGGCAAAGACCCGATTGTAATTGGCTCGCAGATTGTGATGGCCTTGCAGACAATCGTGTCTCGCGAAATCTCGCCACTTCAGCCCGCCGTTATTACTGTCGGCTCTTTTCATTCGGGCGATGCTCCTAACGTTATTTCCGATAAAGCAGTACTCGAACTCAGCGTTCGTGCAAATAGCGAAGAGGTGAGAACATACCTTCTTGATAGTATTGAACGGGTAGCCATTAATACAGCAAGAACCGCCGGAGTCTCAGAAAATAGCCTGCCTGAAATATTTATTTACACAGATGGGGTGCCAACCATGATCAATGATGCCGCGCTGGCACAACGACTTCGCCCTGTGCTGACGAAGACAATGGGGAAATCCCGGGTTCTGCCCTTTGTTCAGAAGGATATGATTGCTGAAGATTTCCCCTGGTTAGTGAGGGTCAAGCCGGCTATTCCGAGTGTGTATTTTTCTGTAGGTGGGACTAGCCGGGAAGTTTTAGATGTTGCCGCAGCAGGTGGCAGGCCGGTAGCTGATCATCATTCAGCCCTGTTTAAAATTGATCCTGAGCCCTCAATTAAAACCGGAGTGGAAGTCATGACTAACGCGGCTATGGAGTTATTTGCAAAGCCGTAATTTCATGTTTCTTTTTTTGCCAGTTGTTCAATACTTGATTTGTACTTGCCGATCTTCTTAATAAACCTGCTTCTTTGCTTGTCATCCAGATTAGATAGTATTTCCGATATTGATTCGGACAGGACTTGAATATTGTGTTCCAAGGTCATTTGATATTCTTTGCTTCGATTTTCGTCTCGCTGCCGGTAGGAATCTACAATGGCCTGTTGCCAACCTGGTTTGCGGTCCAGTAGTTCTTTAATATTCTCAAGCCACAATTCCCGATCTTCCAGCCAGGGTATGTCGAATCGTCGCATTGACTCAGCGGCTCGTTGTAATGTTTGTTTTTGTTCCTTATTGAGCTTCCCGCTAAATCGGCGAAGGTTTTTTGACAGTCTCTTATAATTGTCCTCGGTGTAGTCTTTATCGTTTCGTTTTAAATATTCATCTCTGTATTCCTGCTGCTTGTCCATTAGTGAGGTCTTAAAATCAGCAATTTGTTCGTTGTTCATGGATTCTCCCATTTCCAACGACAGCTGCAGCAGTCTGAATTCAATTCTGTCAACGGCCTGTCTAACTTCAGACATCCAGCTTCGTACCGTTTCCGGAGCGACAGGTTCTTTCAGGTCCATTTCTATTCTGTCGAGGAATTCAATGTATCCCGCAAGCTCTTCCTCTCTGTGCCAGCTTAATAAGGGGTCCAGCCGTATTTTTAGTAATTCTTTCTGCTCACTATTCAGATCGACGTAACTGCCCATATACCACGGTATTAGCCAGTCCAGCTGGTTATAGGTAAAGGAAGTGCTACATGCGCCCGGCAGCATGCACAGTAATAGTCCACTTACACGAAGAAGCGATTTGAAGCTGGAAGATTTGTCAGCAAACATGATATGTTTATAACGCGTCTTGGAGATCTACATCAAACTATTTTTCGTTTGGTGTTTCGGTCAGTCTCTTTCAATCGCCACAATGACGAAAAGCCATAACTTTTCTACAGAAAAGATTCGATGCATGAAATAGCCTTAGACCTGTTAATTTTACTCGGCGGAATCTGGCTGGTCGCCATAACATTGCGTCCGCTTGGTCTGCCAACAGTCATGGGTGAGCTCATCGTAGGCGTTGTCGTCGGCCCGGCTGTACTTGGCTTGATTGAACCCAGTGAAGCGATTCAGTTACTGGCGGAAATAGGCATCTTCTTCCTCATGTTTCATGCTGGGGTGGAGACACAACCACTGGAGTTCTACGATGCCCTGAAGCGCTCGCTCGGAGTCGCCATCGTCGGCGCTATCGTTCCGTTTTCGGTGAGTTTTTCCGTCGCCCTTATTTTCGGCCTTGATTATATCGGCGCGACATTCGTCGGTTTGACAATGACGGCGACTGCTGTGGTGATTACACTTACCTGTCTTAAGGACTTAAAGCTTGCTAACACTCGTATGGCACGGATTATTATCGCCAGTTGTGTCATTGATGATCTGATCACCCTGATTTTTTTCGGCGTGTTGCTGGGACTGCTGTCAGGGGGTACTTTCGAACCGCTGAGTGTCGTGATCACTTTGTTAAAGGTGATAGCATTTTTCGCAGTCTCACTGGTGCTGGGCAGATATCTTTATCCACGTTTAACTCTGCCTTTTCGCTCGGAAGGTGGCAAGGGGTTTACCTTTATTCTTCTCATTGCGTTTGGTGCGGGCTTATTTGCAGAAGCAATTGGTCTACAAATGATTCTGGGTGCTTATCTCGCTGGTTTGTTTTTTGAAGACAAGGTCGCTCATCCGAATCTGGTCAGAGTAGTAAAGGACAGAGCTTATGGCATTGCCTATTCATTTCTCGGGCCAATCTTTTTCATGACTTTGGGATTTTCCATTAGCTTTGATATCGGTGCCTCCAGCGTGGCCTTCATTGTCATACTTACATTGGCGGTGATTATTGGTCAGATTCTGAGCGCAGGTGGTATGGCTCTGCGCATGGGACTGCCTGCAGGAGAGGCCCTTACCGTCGGTGTCGGCATGTGTGGCCGGGCCGAAATGGCTTTTATACTGGCTGCCCTGGCTTTGGCTCAGGGCGCAATCGACCAACCGGTGTTTACGGTTCTTATTCTGACAGCCTTTACACTCAACCTGTTTACACCCATGGCTCTGAAAGGCTGTGCAGCTTTACTCAAAGGGAGAGCCGTACGCCAGTCCGATGCCACCAAAGGCATTGTTCAACTGGATACTTTCGCGGAACCGCTGCTACAGGAACGTTACGATGAGAAACTCATGCGTAGCCTGCCCGATCTGAGTGATACGGTGGTCGTCTATAAATACGGGCCGGAGGTAGATTCGCTACTGGTCGAGTTTGCCAGTCGACATTTACCCATAGTCATCATTGAAGACGATGAAAGTGTGGCGCGACGCTTACATACACGTGGAGAGCGAGTTGTTTTTGCCTCGCTTACCGAAGAACATCTGGATATTAATCCACTGATTGCAGCAAAAGCACTTATCGCCAATGGCGAAGATGAATACAACGCGATGTTCTGTATGAGTGCGCGGGAGCTGGACTTCGCCGGGCCGATTGTGGCGATGGTGGAGAACCCGAACCGGCGCGCACCAATGCAACTGGCTGGCGCGACAGTAGCTTTTACACCGAATCACGTACTCGCAGCGAGCATTGCTGTGCGCGCGAGCGATCGTATTGGCCCGCGTATTACCGGTGTGCGTCCGCTAAAACATTTACTGGAGGTGGCTGAAGTACGTGTGCATGAGCACAGCCCCTTGCTTGGCAAGACTATTGAAGAGTCCATTCATGCCGGCAGTGGTGCACAGATAGTCGCACAATGGCGAGACGGTGGTCTCGATTCTCCGCCAGCGACGGATCAGGCACTGAGCGCTGGTATGCTGCTGGTTGCGGCCGGTAGTCCTGACAGTATCAAACGCCTGAGTGAGGTTGGTCACCCGATCTCAGCAGAAGGCACTATTGTTGTGGTTGGTTTCGGAGATGTCGGCAGCAAATTGGTGGAGATGCTAAAAGACGCTGAGGAAGACGTTCTCGTGATTGATGAAAGCGGTCAGCCGGGCGTTGATGTTGTTGGTGAAGCACTGGACACACGGGTGCTTGAGAACGCCGAAGTGGCAAAAGCGAGGGTACTGATTTTAGCATGTGAAAATGACAGTGCCACTATCCTTGCGGCAACAGTGGCGCGGGATTTTGCACCGGACGTGCCTATCATTGCCTGCGCCATACTTGAAGAAAATGTCGGTCGCATTCAGCAGGCCGGTGCCGATTTTGCTTTGTCGGTGAGCGAGGTAGCCGGTCAGTTACTGGCTCATCACGTACTTGGTGAGGAAATAACTCAGCAGGCCCGGATAAAACTGGTCAAAGTCAGTGCTGAACGTCTGGCGGGCAGTCATCCGCAGCAGGCGAACATACGCGAGCATACCGGTTGCACGGTTATCGCTGTCGAACGGGAGGGAGAAATACTAATGGAAGTCCCTGAATCTTTTCGACTCAGGGAAAGTGACGCACTTTACATCTGCGGAATGGTTGAATCCTTCGATCGCTATTATGAGATGTTTAGTACTTAAACCCCGGAATTAATATCTACCGTACGTATTTCCGAATCTGAAAACCAGTATTCATCGCAATTCTTATCATCAGCAGCACGATCAATCACAATAAATTCCGATTCTTCATCGAGCGCAAGTAAGGGATGATGCCAGGTGCCACGATGATAGTTCACGCCCTGTCGGCCATGGGCAATGAAGGCTTTAATCTTTGCGTGTTCAAGCTTCTCAGCAGGTGGCGCGACGATAACGAGATAAGACCGGTTATCAATGGGGAAGAAGGCCTGACTGGAAAGTGAGTGGCGTTCAAGTAAACGGATACTGAAAGGCAGGGCAAGTGGCTTTGCCCGGAAAATACTCACGCTAGGTCGGCCACCGTGTTCCAACAGGTCAAGCTGAGCAAGATCATTAAAACGCAAGGTCGTACCCTGATTAATTTCGATTGCCTCGCCTCCCGTCTCAATAACATCACCAAATTCAGAAAAATTCTCGGCATTAAGCTTGGATACAGATATTGTCTTGCTGCTCACGACTTTGCGGGATTTCCAAAAAACCGGACGCGTGATAAACCGCCATCAGGATGAATGTTGATACGAAGATGAGTGACTAAACCGGTCTCGGCAATTTCGGCTTTAAAAAAGTGCTGATGATCCATTTGCAGAGTCTGTGGAGCCAGCAATTCATCCCAGTAAAGACTTCGAGGCGCCAGGTTTTCATCACAATCACCAGGGAGGTAAGCCGAATTAATAGATAACTGGTGTGGGAAATTTCCTTTGAAGTGCGCCGTGTCAATTTCGATTACTTCGATGATTCCGGCCTGTCCCAGTTTGATGATCACCCAGTCATAACCGGGTTCGCGTCGTCGCCGCGTTTCCCAGCCGTCACCCATATCTCTCCCGCGACCTGATTTTAATAAATTATGAATTGAGCCGTAATGTGCATCATTACACTCAAGTGCTTTCCCACCATTTTCATTTGAGGATAGCTCAAGCAAATTGTCTGGTATCTCCGGGCTCACGACTGTAACTCTCCATAGACTCTGAATCTGGCAACGCCCCCGTCAGGAAATATATTCAGCTTCAGATGGGTGACCATGTCATTTGCCTCAATATCGAAAATATTATGACTATCGCCTTTGACAGGATGGGGGGTCATTAACTCGGTCCAGGCACTGTTTTCGTCCACTTCCGACTCAGAGACACAGGCTTCTACGGAGGCGACCGGTGGGTAATTACCAGTAAAGTAGCTGGTGTCGATATCAATAGCGTGAATAATGCCGGCTCCAGCCAGACGAACAATGCAGTAGTCAAAGCCATGATAGCGCTTGCGACGACTTTCCCAGCCATCCATCCATTTGCCATGCTCATCATAAACTTCGTCCTTCCATTGTGGATCACCGGGCGCCAGCATTCTGGCTTTATCTGCGAAAAAATCATCGCTGGCAAAAAGTGCGAGCGCACCATTAGCTGAATCGGCGAGATTTACGTAACGTTCTTTTAAATTTTCGAGAGTTGATGAGGACAATTTTCTTAGAGCTCAGATATTTTGTAGATATTATAAAACGGTCGAATCAAGCAGACAGCGGATTGTATCAATTCTGACTCGCTTTGTATCCAATGGACTCAGTTCTGCAGTATCATTGTGCGTGCTGAGCAACAGAAACCGGCAAATAATTAAATGACAGGCACTACAGAAAATATTCAGGAACTGGCCCAACAGGCATTCAGTACTTTACAGTCTGGAAAAAACCAGCAGGCGAGAGAAATCTTTGAAGGTCTGGTCTCATCGGGGAGAGCGGATGCGACCATAGTACTGGGACTGGCGCATGCCTGTTTTCGACTTGAAGACAAAACGTCTGCTTTAGCTGCAGTTGACAGTGCCCTCGAAATGGAACCGACGAATCTCAGGGTGTTGCTGTTTAAGGCAGATTTTCTCGAGCAGGATGGGCAGTCACGGTCAGCACTGGAGTATTATCAGCACGCTCTTGCTCTGGCTGCAAACCATACTGAAATGACTGAAGATGTTAAACAAGGTTTACAAAGAGCAGAGCAGGCTTGTGCACGGAAAGACAGAGAATACAAAACATTTCTTGAGGCGAAACTGAAAGACGATGGATATAAGCCCTCACGTAGCAATTTACGGTTTCAACAATCAATCGATTTAATCTTTGGTGAAAAAGAAGTCTTTTATCAGGAACCTCGTCGTTACTATTACCCGGGTTTACCGCAAATTCAGTTCTATGAACGAGAACAATTTGCCTGGCTGAACGAGATGGAAGCAAGCGCCGATAAAATTCGCAATGAACTGACTGAAG
The DNA here is from genome assembly GCA_012103475.1 of Gammaproteobacteria bacterium. GTDB lineage: Bacteria > Pseudomonadota > Gammaproteobacteria > Eutrophobiales > Eutrophobiaceae > WLWS01. The sequence continues at coordinate 520,508 of WLWS01000002.1, forward strand.
TACTCGCGCAGCCGGAAACTTTCTCACCCTATTTGCAGGCGGATTCGAATCATCTTGGCCGTTACGATGACGGACTACTTAATAGTGAAGACTGGAGCGCACTATATTTGTGGGAACACGGCAAATTGATAAAGGAAAATGCGCAATTGTTCCCGCAAACGATTGAGGCCCTGAAACTCGCTCCCTTACCGGAGATAAGAGGGCAGGCACCAATGGCGTTGTTTTCAAAATTGAAAGCGGAGACTCATATCCCGCCACACAATGGCGTACTCAACACCCGGCTCATTTGTCATCTCCCGATAATCGTGCCAGAGCGTTGTGGCGCTCTGCGGGTTGGTAACGAGGAACGCCGGTGGCATGAAGGGGAAACTTTGATTTTTGATGACAGTATTCAGCACGAAGCCTGGAATCATTCTAAAGAGGAACGCGTGGTACTCTTATTTGAAATCTGGCGACCTGAGCTTAATGAAGAGGAACGCGAGCTTGTTACCTTGTTGTTGGCTGCGGTGAAGGAATATCACCACGATTAATTACTTGATTAGTAGTGCGAACTAAAGAAAAGGAAAGATAAATGAATATCTCAAGACTCAGCTATTTACTGACTTTTGTTTTGTATCTAACGGTCACGCCGCTTAAGGCCCAGATGCACGATCCTCGAGCTCTTGAGGCTGATCCCGAAACGGCAACACAAGCCATTGCTCCGCGTCTTGATGGTCTTGGTGATCACCACATTGAAGTCACAAGCAACAGTGAAGACTCGCAGTACTTTTTCGATCAAGGTTATCGATTGACCCTGGGATTCAATCATTCGGAAGCACTGCGGGCATTTAAGGAAGCGGCACGTCTGGATCCGGAAAATGCCATGGCCTGGTGGGGTATTGCGCTGGTACTCGGACCGAATCTGAATTTACCCATGCAAGCTGAAGTTGTTGAACAGGCCTTCGTTGCTATACAGAAAGCGGTATCGCTAAGTGAGGCAGTATCGCCGCGGGAAAGAGACTATATAAGGGCACTTTCCAGACGCTACAGCAATGACCCAGAGGCCGACCGGGCACCATTGGATGCAGCTTATGTGGACGCCATGAAACGGGTTGTGAATAAATATCCGGACGATCTGGATGCGGCCACCTTGTACGCTGCCGCCATTATGAACACCAATCCCTGGGATTACTGGTACCGTGATGGCTCAGCAAAAAAACATACTGAAGTGGTGATAGAAACATTACGTTCTGTTATTGAACGTAATCCTGAACATGCAGGCGCACATCACTATTTGATCCACACCGTTGAGGCGCAAAGGCCTGAACTTGGAGAGGCGAGTGCCGATAAGCTCGGAGGCCTGATGCCTGGTGCAGGTCATCTTGTTCACATGCCATCACATATCTATATGCGTATCGGACGCTATGCGGATTCATATCAGGCAAACCAGAAAGCGATTGAGGCAGATGAAGGCTATATAACTCAGTGTCAGGCTCAGGGTCTGTACCCGCTCGGCTATTACCCGCACAACATCCATTTTCTGGTCTGGTCAGCAATGCAACTGGGGCGTAGTGCTAACGCCTTGAGCGCGGCGCGCAAAGTGGCAGACAAAATTCCCGTTCATATGCGTAATAACACCTGGCCACTGTTTGAAACCTTCAGTAGTCAGCCGATGTACGTGTTGGCCCGATTTGGTTTATGGGATGAGGTACTGGCAGAGTCCAGACCACATGAAGATGCTTTATTTATGAATGCAGTCTGGCATTACACGCGAGGTATGGCGTATGTCCATAAGGGTAAGGCACGTCAATCCGCCAGAGAGCTGAACCAGTTGCAACGTCTGCGCAAGAAAATAGTCAGCAACGACGACTACTTCATAGGATTCGGAGCCGCCGATACGCTCTTATCTATTGCGGAAGAAATACTCACAGGTGAAATGGCTGCCAAACGCGGTAAATATTTTGATGCAATAGCCCACCTGCAACGAGCAGTTCGCCTCGAAGATAGTTTGCGGTACAACGAACCACCTGACTGGTATTTCCCAGTACGCCATATACTCGGCGCTGTATTACTGGAAGCAGGTTACCCGCAGGAGGCTGAAGTGATTTACTGGGATGACCTGCGTCGAAATCCGGAAAATGGTTATGCGCTGTACGGCTTGATAAAGGCACTCGAAGCACAGGGCAATGAAGAAACGTTGAGTGTGGTCAAAGTTCGCTTTGACAAGGCCTGGAGTATGGCAGACAGGCTTTTGCAAAGTTCCCGTTATTAAGTTTTTACAGCGCCAAAAATAAAAAACCTCTCGCTTGAATGACAATGTCGTCAATCAAGGAGAGGAAACAGAGGAGGGGGTGATAACGGAGGAGGATAAATTTCTGTTATCAAACTCTGTTATTTTGGGAGACTGTCGAGATCAATTTTCTCCTTCATCATTGCTGTGCCAGCGCTTTCTGCGTTGCTGTCTGCGTTGACTATGGTCTTCCAGTTTGGCATTGAAAGTCTGCAACTGTTCTTCATTTAGAATGCTGGAAAGTCGTTGACCCGTTTCGGCTTTGAGAGCCTGCATTCTTGGTTCTGCCTGCTCGCGAACAGCTTGCATTTCACTTTTCAGTTTTGTGTGCTGTTCTTCAAGAATTTGCCTGACAGCAGGTTCCTGCTCACTGCTTAGCTGCAAATCATCAATAAGACGTTCCATGTGCCGTGAATGACGCGCTTCCCTGTCTCCGCCCTGGCCGGGTTCAGCGAAACCAAGATGACTGAACGACATCATTATTATCAGACCTAGCGTGCTTATTAGTTTCATTTCGTACTCCTTCAATTTAATTGAGGTTGTTTGGGAATTAATTTCTTAATCTGGATATCAGTCTGGCAGCAGAATTTGCAACAAATATGCAAGGATTGTGGAAGTGAAAAACTGTTTTCTTTATGCGAGATGAGATTACATCGAAAACTGGCAAATAATGTGCAAATTCCCGAATTGAGGATATTTCTTAGTGAAATTTGCTTATTATTCCTCTTACTTTATACAGCAGTTGTCATTACTGAGAAAAAGATGCGTTTTACCATTAAAACCAAATTGTTCCTGACTTTACTATTAACGATCCTCACAGTGGTCGTGGCCATGGTATTTCTGATCAAGTTGAGTTTTGAACGTGGCTTTCTTGAATACGTCAACCGGCTTGAACAGGAGTCGCACGAAAACCTGGTTATCAACCTTGTAGACGCGTATCAGCAAAATGGCAGCTGGAATTTCATTCGCGAAAACCCGCGTCTATGGAAGGAAATGCACAGGCAGAGCATACCGACACGGGAGATGCTCGAACATGATGATGCAGGCCCGACACCCCGTTACCGATCTGCCGGCCCGCGAACGCAGCCACATGACAGACCCAGGCCACCTCATTCCCGGCGTTTTGGTGGTCGCCGTAAGGGCGGTGTTTGTCTTCTCGATGAGGCTCAAGAAGCCGTCACCTACTGCCGACAGCGCGAAGCTGACTGGCAGATACGCGAAATAGTCATTGATGAAAATACAGTGGGGTATCTGGCCACGGCGCCGCGCAGAAAGTTATCCGATGAACACGATTTGCGCTTTTCAGAAAAACAGCATCGATTTCTGTTGCTACTCGCTCTGTGTATCACGCTTGTTTCCATTATTGTGGCCTTCCCCCTCTCAAGACAACTGGTTAAGCCGATAAAAGAGCTGACCAGAGCAACACGTAAATTGGCGGCGGGTGAATACCAGACCCGTACATCAATCAGCTCTTCTGATGAACTGGCTGACTTGTCACGGGATTTCAACTCACTCGCGCTAACACTGGAGAATAATGAGCAGGCACGCAAGCAGTGGATAGCGGATATCTCTCACGAATTACGTACACCACTTAGTGTACTTCGCGGTGAAATAGAAGCTCTGCAAGATGGTGTGCGCGAGATGTCGCAAGACAGACTAGAGTCATTGCATATGCAGATTATGAATTTGAATCGATTAATTAACGATCTTTACGAACTTTCTATGTCTGATATTGGTGCGTTGAACTACGAAAAAGAGCTGGTTAATATCGTCGAAGTGCTTAGCGGCACAATTAACAGTATGAGTGCTGAATTTGAAAGCAAAGGTGTCGCGGTGTCCTTCACTCACGAACAAGATGATATCCAGTTGTTTGCGGATGGTGAAAGAATGCAGCAGCTTTTTTCGAATCTGTTGACAAATTCACTACGCTATACCGATGCTCCGGGACAATTGGAAATCGATGTTGGTAAAAAAGGTGAAACAATAGTTATTGTAATGCAGGATTCTGCTCCCGGTGTAGAAAGTGAGGATCTACCAAAGTTATTTGAGAGGCTTTACAGGGTTGACAGTTCGAGAAACCGGGAAACCGGCGGAACGGGTCTGGGCCTGGCTATATGCAGCAATATTGTCGAGGCGCACTCAGGCAAATTATCGGCGGAAACATCTCTTCTGGGTGGATTAAAAATAGTAATAGAATTAGCTGAAGACTGACATGAGCGATACAAAGAAGAAAACGATTCTGATTGTTGAAGACGAACCCGAACTGGCCGGGATACTCAGAGACTATTTACAACAATCGGATTATCAGGTTCAGATAATAGACAATGGAAATGCAGCCATGGAGCATATTGAAAAAAATGCCCCTGCGCTGATTCTACTGGATCTTATGTTACCCGGTAAGGATGGCATGACAATCTGCAGGGAAGTGAGGGGCTTTTCGCATGTGCCTATCATTATGCTTACCGCGAGAGTCGAAGAAATCGATCGATTACTAGGCCTCGAATTGGGTGCAGATGATTACATTTGTAAACCTTTCAGTCCGCGAGAAGTCGTGGCAAGAGTAAAAGCAGTTCTGCGTCGATCAACTTCTGTACCGAACCCGTCGACGAACAACATTCATCTTGACGAATCGACATACAAGGCACATTTGAATGAGCAGCAACTTGAGTTAACGGCTGTCGAATTTGAGCTCTTGAAAAAATTGTTGTCGGAACCCGGACGAATATTTTCCCGTAATCAGCTTATGGACAAGATTTATCAGGATCATCGTATTGTGAGTGACCGCACTATTGATAGTCATATTAAAAAATTACGCAAGAAACTGAGCAGTCTGGATGGCGATCATGACTACATACATTCTGTTTACGGAGTAGGCTACAAATACGAAAATCCTTAGTAACACCGCAGTTTTTCTCCGCCTTGGCCCTGTTCCTTATTTCTTCCACAATTCTGACGCAATCAATCTCTAGACTTTGAGTCATAAGTTCAGATGTTTACTGAACATTGACCCTAAGGAAAGAGTAATGAATAAACTGAAATATATGAGAGCGACCTCGGTGCTTATTGGCTTGCTGTTGATAAGTATGACAGGTCATGCTGAGGCACGTCCGGGAAAACAAGCGAAAAAACAACACTACTACAATGATGGTGGTCGCAATGCCGGCTATCGACATTACTACCCGATTGGCCATCGCCTGAATCGACTACCATCGGGTTACCTGACACTCAGTTTTTCCGGCTCTAATGTCTACTACCACTCTGGCGCCTATTATCGAAGAAACGGGCGACAGTTCATTGTCAGCAGACCACCACTCGGTGTCGGCATTAGTATTTTACCAGCCGGCTATCGCAGTCATCGTTATCGTAATTTTGACTATTACTCGGCTAATGGGGTGTTCTATCGCTGGAACGACTTTTCCAGACACTATGTAGTTATTGATAACCCTCGCTTTGATGAGTATCAGGAAGAACAAAAAGTAAATGTCTCGGAGCAGTTTGCCTACCCAACACAGGGGCAAAGTGCCACGCAAACATCTAAAAATCGATACGAATGTTATCTCTGGGCTGTGGATCAAACCGGAGTCGAGCCTGCCCATGTTAATCAAAGTAATCAGGCTGGTTCTATAGAGAATTATCAGCGAGCCAATGGTGCCTGCCTCGAAGCACGCGGTTACAGCGTTAAGTAAGTGATGAGTACATCTTTAATAAAGGAGAGAAACGATGCGTAATTTTACTGTGGTACTACTGTTGGCGTTTAGCGGTCTCAGTCTCAATGTAAAGGCGAATTCGGATGTTTTTGTGTATCCGAATAATGGCCAGAACCCTCAACAACAATCTCAGGATCGTTATGAGTGTCATGTCTGGGCTGCGAATCAGAGCGGCTTTGATCCCAGCGCGTATTACGGCAGTACGCCGGGGCCGGTTCATGTCGCTTCAACCTCAGGCAGACATGCTCCGCATCACCATGATCTTGATCCCATTACCGGTGCTGCCGGCGGCGCGGCATTGGGAGCTCTTGGTGGTGCCATTGGTGGTAATGCCGGCAAAGGAGCCGCCATTGGCGCGGGCGTTGGTGCGCTGGCAGGTATTTTCAGCTCTGCCGGTAATAATCGACACAGAAAAGACCGATACGCTCGTAAACAGGCGCAACAATCTCAACAGGCGGCAGAATTTGCACAGGATCAGGAAAACTACAAGCGCGCTATCAGTGCCTGCCTTGAAGCCCACGGCTATACAGTTCGCTAGAAGATGGACTGAGTGAAAACACAGATTAAGGCTTCGCAATATACCTGCCTGCTATTAAACTAGTCACCTGTTGATCAGGAGTCAGGTTATGAATAGTAATGTAGGCAGGTGTTTTTCAATCAATGATTTGCGAACGAGGGCGAAAAAGCGCATACCTGCCCCGGTATTTCACTATCTGGATGGTGCGGCTGAAGATGAAGTGACTTTACGGCAAAATCGTGAAGCCTTCTCGAAATATCAGCTGGTACCAAGAGTCCTGCGTGATGTGTCCAGCATTGATACGAGCACGAGCATACTCGGACAGAAGTCCAGTATGCCCTTTATGCTGGCACCAACCGGAATGTCGCGATTATTTCATTACCGTGGAGAAGAAGCCGTCAGTAAGGCGGCGCACAAAGCCGGCCTGATTTATTCCTTATCCACCATGTCGACTTTCTCTATCGAAGAAGTTGCCGGATTTAGCGATGGTCCGAAGTGGTTTCAGATATATGTATGGCGCGATCGCGATGTACTTAAATCTTTTATAGAACGCTGCAAGGCCAGTGGTTATAAAGCCCTGTGCCTGACCGTTGATGTTCCGGTTTTCGGACAAAGAGAAAGGGACATGCGCACCGGCGTGACGATACCTCCTGAACTGACTTTTCAAAGTCTTATAGATACTCTTATTCGACCGCAGTGGTTGTGGCAGTATCTGAGATCCTCCCGTATGGAACTGGCCAACGTCAGAGGTCATTCCAGTGTCAGTGACGACGCTTTTGTTCTGGCAGAATATACTAATGCTCAGTTTGATCCCTCGGTGGACTGGGCGGCTGCCGAATGGATGGTGAAACAATGGGATTATGTCCAGGGAAGATGCCCTGCGGGCTGTGGATATCGGGGCGACGGCTATTGTGGTATCCAATCACGGTGGTCGTCAGCTGGATCACAGTTCCGGTAGTTTTGAGGTACTCGGTGAAATTTGCGATGCCGTTGGTGACAAGGCGGAAGTCATTCTGGATGGTGGTGTTCGACGCGGTACAGATATTATCAAGGCGCTCGCACTCGGCGCTAATGCCTGCATGATAGGGCGTGCCTATTTGTATGGGCTTGGAGCCGGCGGTGAAGCAGGGGTCGACAGGGCGTTGGAATTGCTGGGAAGTGAAGTCCGCCGCAACATGGCTTTGCTGGGGCTGACGTCCGTCGAGGAAATAGACAGTAGCTGCCTGAGAATGTGTGAATAGCCAGCCTGAGAAGAGAGTAAACTAAATAGAGAACTTGCTGTGGAGAAAACCTATGTTCAGTGAAAAAAGACGAAAGATTATCAAGGCCGGGCTGGCTACGGCCCTGGTGGCGGGTACGAATCCCACACTCATTCGTGCAGAAATGAAAAAGCAGTTAATCAAGAAGGCGATTCCATCCAGCGGCGAAGACATTCCGGTAATTGGTCTGGGTACATCGCGCACATTCGATGTCGACAAACAAGAGCGACAATTCAAATTATTGCCAGTACTGGATGCCTTTTTCAGTAATGGCGGCAGCATGATTGATTCCTCACCTATGTACGGCGCTTCTGAGGCCACGGTAGGACGTCTACTGGATAAACTGGATCGACCCAAAGGTCTTTTCTCAGCAACCAAAGTCTGGACAGATGGTAAGCAAGCCGGCATAGATCAAATGCAAAACTCCCTGTCGCTTTGGGGTCTTAAACAATTTGATTTGATGCAGATTCACAACCTGCGCGACTGGAAAGTGCAGGGTAAAATTCGCTACATCGGCATCACGACATCGCACAATCGTTTCCATGAAGAATTATCAACAATTATGAAAAACGAAGAGCTCGATTTTGTTCAGTTCAGTTACAATATCGGTAACCGCACTTCGGAAGAAACTCTATTGCCCATTGCCTTTGATCGCGGAATTGCCGTTCTGATAAACAGACCCTTTCAGCGTGGGGATTTGTTTAGCAAGGTAAAAGGCAAAGAAGTCCCGGAATGGGCAACTGAAATCGGGATTAAGAGCTGGGGACAATTTTTCCTCAAATTTGTTGTCTCGCATCCGGCAGTAAGCTGCGCGATACCGGCAACCTCAAAAGCGCGCCATGCACTGGATAACATGCAGGCGGGTTTTGGCGAATTGCCGGATGCAGCGATGCGAGAGCGCATGCTCGGTTATATCGAAACGGTTTAGATACAAAGACAAATGAATGGCTGGTTAGAGGTCGCCAGACGACCACAGGTTTATCGCCGCTCTCGACGTGTTGCACTCTTAGTCGGGACAATACTGGTAGGGATCAATTATTTTGACCGCATACTAATCGGTAATGTGGGCGGAATTGATTTAGTAAAAATGTTATTAACTTATTGCGTTCCTTTTTGCGTTTCGACACACGCTTCAGTGAGTGCAATTATTGAGCAGGAGAAAGGAAACTAGAATGAAAAGGTGTGACTGGGCGGGAGATGATCCGATTTATCAGAGATATCATGACAAGGAATGGGGCGTGCCTTTGCACAACGATCGCAAATTATTTGAATTTCTCATCCTGGAAGGCGCACAGGCGGGTTTAAGCTGGATAACCGTTCTTAAAAAAAGACCGGCCTATCGAGAAGCTTTCGACAAGTTTGATTACAACAAAGTGGCCCTTTATAAAGAAGCCAAAGTAAAACAGTTACTGAATAACCCCGGTATTATCCGTAATCAACTAAAAATCCGCTCGGCAATTCGAAATGCCGGCGCCTTTATAGGAGTCAGAAAGGAATTTGGTACCTTTAATAAATACATCTGGGGCTTTGTTGAACACAGTCCGATACAAAACACCTGCCGGACAATGTCCGATGTACCGGGCAAAACAGAATTGTCCGATATAATTTCCAAAGACCTGAAAGCCAGAGGCTTTAATTTTGTCGGATCAACAATCGTCTATGCCTTTATGCAGGCAACAGGTATGGTTAATGATCACACAAAAGATTGTTTCCGCTATCGAGAAGTTAAAAAGTTATCAAGCTAGGAGAGAGTGTTGCCATACGTAAATATCAAAATCACCAATGAAGGTGTCACAAAAGCACAAAAACAGGAATTAATCGCCGGCGCGACAAAGTTACTGGTTGATGTGTTAGGCAAGAATCCCGCAACCACAATAGTGATAATTGATGAAGTAGGAACAGATAACTGGGGTATCGCTGGCGAGCAGGTAACAGAATTAAGAAAAAAACAATAAGGATACAGCAAAGATGCAGAACGAAGTGAAATTGGATGAAGAAACAACTGAGGTAATCTCCCGTTTTTTTCGACGTTATGAAATACGTTCACTTGCCGTTAGTAAAGGTCTGGGAATAACCAACCAAACCGAAATTAGCGATATCACTATGCATCTGATCAATGATGCGGCAAAACCAGAATCTGATTACCTGGTTGAGTTCAAACTTCAGAGAGAATGTGCAGACATACATCACTATCTGAAATCCATTCAAAGTGAGCCGACATTCTCCATTGAGTTGGATTCTGCTCTTTCGAAGAAAGAAAGCCAGTCAATAAAAGAAAAGCTCAATTCATTTGTTGATTTAATTCGGGAACGGGTAAAAAGCGCATTAAAAGAACAGCAGGTGCAGAATATCACTTACGTAGGCAATACCTTCATTCTAAACAATTCGACAAAATTCAAAGTTCTAAGTGATGAAGGCGAGGGCAGACTAAATATCGAAGTGCTAACAAAAGACAAACCACTGGACGCCCTGCTTACTGCTAGCGGACTACTTGACGGTCTCTATCTTGGATCTATTAAACTTGCGGAGAGTTAAGTCTCAATTAGATCCTGGATTAATTTCGATAAAAGCGGCACCAACGTAATTCAAAATATCACGCTCATGAAAATATTGGAGTCTAAGTCTTTTTGAGGCATGTTTGAGTAGATGTACATAAAACATATCTGGTTTCGCTCCTTCAGTCGTATATTTTTCATATAATGAGTCTATTTCTTTATCCAGTCGCTCCCATTCCGATTGATTTGCCATTTATTGGCCTCCTATAATCTAGACGAAAGAGTAAATTATACATGACATGATTCTAATAAATTGTGCGATTTATCACATAGGATAATAATTTACTCCACTTTATTGCTCAATGGGGTCGATGACTGGATAATCTATTTACGATCCAAAATATCGGTAATTCGAATCCTTTCGAGAGCGCTATACAAAACAATCAATTACATTTAGTATTTTTTCTCTAATTCTAAAGTTGAATATGTTTTGCTTGCTATTTCCCTATTATTTCCTCAGATGTAGGTAATTTTCCCAGAGAAAATATCCTAATGATCAGCTAGATTGATTAAAGAATTATTTTGATATTGTTGAAAAATTTATTAATACAACGAAGAACGACCAGACGATTCAATCGGAGACTTAACCCCAAGTGAATATCTGAAGTGTATATGTCGCAGGAAAATTTAAATTAGATCTAGAATCAAAAAAAAAGAGGGATTACAGAAGGAAGTACGAAAGCTCACGCGTAAACTAAAAAGTGATTGATTACCCCATTTGGTGTAAAGACAAGCTCCAGCTTAACGAGTACACTCCGTCCCGCGGTATTAATTGTCCCGCAGTATTAACATTTCAAAGCCCCTGTGATTCTGATTGCTGGGGCTTTTTTTTATGGATGACGTTCAAAAAACTAATGGGGTCTCAGTAGTAATATTTTTGCGATTTCATGGGCTATACTTAAGACTATGAGTATTAATAGTATTATCAAAGATAGGTTGCTCCTTGCGTTCGAACTATACGCCACAGATTCCAGCTAGAAACTGTTAGATTTTGAAAAGAAATCATGCCTACGAAAACAGTACAAGAATTACATAATTCAGAAGAGACTAGAAAGCTCGAAATATTTGAGAGGGTTGATGGATTATTTGAATTTGATGATCCTAAATATAGTGATGAGAAGTCATGCTGATTTCCTTCGGGAAAATATTCAATCGGTGTATTTCAAACAAAGGAGGATGCTTTGTTGGAAGCAAAGGGCTAGTCTTATGGCTCCGAAAAATGGAAAGTAATATAATCTAACAAGTGACTATGCTTACAGGTCAAGTTATCAATAAGTGGCGTAGCCTCATAAAAGATGGCGATATGGATGCCTTGTCGTCTCTACTTTCCGATAAAGTCATCTTCCATTCTCCGGTTGTTTATACACCGCAAATCGGAAAGGAAGTTACAGGGAAGTATTTGGCTGCAGCTTTCAACGTCCTCGTCAACGACACATTCAATTATATTCGTGAAATCGCGTGGGAGCGAGAAGCTATGTTGGAATTTGAAGTGGAATTGGACGGGATTGCTATTAACGGAGTAGATATTATTTCATGGGATGAGAATAATCAGATCGTGGATTTCAAAGTCATGATTAGACCATTAAAAGCAATTAATATAATTCATGAGAAGATGATGGAAGAACTGCAAAGAAGCAAAAAGAAATAAGTAAAAGGTATTGAAATTAACATATGATGTTATCGTCGTATTTTTGCTATTTAATTGATTTATGAGCTGGATTTTAACTTTAAAGCCAATGGCATCAATCGGATTGGATTTTAATGCCCTTACTGGGCACTTTCAAAGAAAAATATATAAGCAAAATAAACTATGAGTGTCTAGGTAAGTTATTGATTATCAGAGGTAGCAAAGAATGGACTTGAGATTTCAAACTCAGCATTGTATATGACGAATTGGTCAACATGTATATAGCAACTTAATTAAACGAATTAGACATTATTGAGTGTCTACAAAGTCGCCGTCATAGAATTTCCCTGCTGTTTCCAACACTTGCTCTTTAGTCAGCCCTAGATGTTTCAAGAATTTTACCCCGGCCTCTAGACATTTAAGTGAAACGAAATGCTGGCTATATCCTGCTAATATTGTGGCATCGCATATATAACCTAGTTCAAAATCAAATATTTCATGTGTCAACTGTTCATTTCTGCTCATATCGAAATTCCAGTAATTTAGTGAGACGATGCTTTGAATTCATCGTGTTGTTTTAGTAAAGCCTTAACAGTGGTTATTATTTCTTCGTTCTTCGAATTATCTAATTTTAGGAAATAGATTGCTTGACCTAGCATATGGGAGGCAACCATTGCTCTTGTGAGTCCTATTTGTTCAAAAAGACGAATATGATTAAATAATTTATCTTTCATTAGTCTCATTAGGTCGTCGAGCTCTTTGTTTTCGATCATTGTTAAATCTCCAAATTAAGAAATCACATTGAATAGTATTCCTTTTGTAACCTGCTGGTAAACTTGACTAGATTATCAAAAGACCTCGCAACATCATTTAGTTTGCAATTCATTTGAGGGACGATCATCTCTGCCAGAAATGCAAAGGCGGTCACGTCAAGTGTCGTAGGCTTATCGCTTAAAAAATACTGTTTGTTGCCGAGGTAATCAGATAGCGCCTGTATATCTTTCTGCGCGATTTCCAGCAACTCTTGTTCGCTGTGTCGCCCCAAACCTTGCAGGAACAGAGTTTTCTTTACACTTCGTCTTGCCATTGCCGGAACCAGAGTTTTGAGGGGCTGTGGCATGTTGCCAAAGAACTCTTGCTTAATATCTGGCCAAAGTTCGCCTAGCCAACGTGATTGTACGATGCACCAATACAGATTTTCGTCCATCATTTTGATAAAAGCGCGGGAGACGGCTTTTTGTTCGGGGCTCAATCCGGCGTCGAGTGAGTCACCGTGCTTATCTTTCAGATAGTCGATAATGAAATTGGAATCGCCAATGGCTTTACCGTCATCAACAATGTAAGGCAATTTATGTTTGGGAGACTCGCCAACGAATTTAACACCGGCCTCAGTTTTAAATTCAAGGCCACAGGCGCGCAGATAACAATCTACTTTCAGACAGAAAGGGCTCGGATCAGAAAGACCTTGAAAAGGACCGAAGTGATAAAGGGTAATCATGCTCGGCTGCCTCCTTGTTAGAAAAGCCCGGTTATGTTTCCGCTTTCGTCGACGTCAATATTTTCTGCAGCCGGCACTTTCGGTAAGCCCGGCATGGTCATCATGTTACCGGCAATGGCAACGATAAATCCAGCTCCATTGGACAAACGTACTTCACTGATTTCGATAGTATGCCCACTTGGTGCGCCCCTTACAGTTGCATCCGAGCTGAAAGACATCTGCGTTTTTGCCATGCAGACTGGAAAATCCGGGTAATTTTTACTCAGCTTATCGATTTCGGCCTTGACCTTGGGGCTGGCGGTAACCTGACCTGCGCCGTAAATTTTGCTGGCGATGGTTTCAATTTTTTCCCAGAGACTGGCTTTATCCTCATAAACATAGCGATGGCTGCCAGGCTTGTTGTCAACGATATCGCTTACTGCTCTGGCCAGTTCGTCCGCACCGGCACCGCCGTCGGCCCAGTGTTTTGAGATAACCGCTTTTGCACCTAGCGAATCCACCTTGTCCTGTAATAACTTTACTTCTGCATCGGTGTCTGCAGTGAAGTGATTGATACAGACAACACAGGGTAGGCCGTAGTTTTCCTGAATGTTGTTGAGGTGACGTTCAAGATTAACCATTCCTTTCTCAAGTGCGTCCAGGTTTTCATTGTTTAGCTCTGCTTTATCAACACCTCCGTGATATTTAAGTGCTCTGACAGTAGCGACAAGAACCACGGCTGCTGGATTCAAACCAGCTTTACGACATTTAATGTCTATGAATTTTTCCGCGCCCAGATCAGCACCGAATCCTGCCTCGGTAATGACGTAGTCAGCGAGTTTCAGCGCGGTCTGTGTCGCCGTCACACTGTTACACCCATGAGCTATGTTGGCGAAAGGACCACCATGGATGAGGGCAAGGTTATTTTCCAGTGTTTGAACCAGGTTTGGTTTGATGGCGTCTTTTAACAAGGCGGCCATGGCACCATGGGCTTTCAGGTCTCGGGCGAAAACCGGCTCCCGGTCACCTCTTGTGTAGCCGACGACAATATTTCCCAGACGTTCGCGTAAATCGGAAAGCGAGGTTGCCAGACAAAAAATTGCCATAACTTCCGAGGCCACCGTGATGTCATAACCATCTTCACGGGGAAAACCATTCGCCGTCCCGCCAAGAGAGACAACAACCTGACGCAATGCACGGTCATTCATGTCGACGACACGTTTCCAGGCCAATAATCGTGGATCCAGATTCAGATTGTTACCGTGGTTAATATGATTGTCGATCATGGCAGAGAGCAAGTTATGTGCAGCACCAATGGCGTGAAAATCCCCGGTGAAATGCAAGTTGATGTCTTCCATCGGTACAACCTGAGCATAGCCACCACCGGCTGCGCCGCCCTTGACACCAAAACAGGGGCCAAGCGAGGGTTCGCGCAGGCAAATCATGGTTTTTTTGCCAATACGATTCATGGCATCGCCAAGACCGACTGTCGTTGTAGTCTTACCTTCGCCAGCGGGCGTCGGGCTGATCGCCGTTGTCAGGATGAGTTTACCGTCAGGCTGATCAGACAAAGCATCAATGTAATCCAGCGACAGTTTGGCTTTGTAGTGACCAAAAGGCTCCAGATGATCGCTGTTGATGTTGTATTGTTCTTCAGCCAGATCGATGATGCGTTTTTTCTGGGCTTGTTGGGCAATTTCGATATCAGACATACGGGACATTCCTCACAGTACGACCCCACTGCGCTCACAGTTGGCGACGGCGCTATTTTACGGGGAGTTAAAAAGAGTTCCTGAATTAATCTTGTTATAGTTCAGGTCATATTGCTTCACAATCTGCTCAGCATTCTAGCCTGATGTGAATAATTTCACTAATTTTGAAATGTTATGCATAAAGTAATCGGGAAATTTAAATCTTATCTGGAAGCGACTCACGTTCAGCTGGCAGGCGCTCGTGGCAACTGGTTATTGGCTTTGCTGGGTCTGGTATCCGGCTTATTGGTTGGTGCTACGGTTATCTCATTCAGGCTGACGATTGAAACGGTACAGGTTGCTTTTCTGCCCTCAGCCGATCCGGAAAACTATGAACTCCTGAGTATGCTCGAACGCTTTCTTTTGCCGCTCGGTGGGGGATTGCTGCTGGGCCTGTTGTTTTTCATTGTAGCGCGCGGGCAGTTACGGGTCGGTGTGATTCATGTTATGGAAAGGCTGGCCTATCACGAAGGTCATTTGCTTTTGAAACCGGCATTAGTTCAGTTTTTTGCTGGCGCTCTGGCCATTGTTTCCGGTCATTCGGTGGGACGGGAAGGACCGAGTGTACATATAGGTGCTGCGGTAGCGAGCATCATGGGGCAACGTCTAGGCCTGCCCAATAACAGTATTCGAACTTTGGTCGCCTGCGGTGTTGCCGCCGCTATTGCCGCCTCATTCAATACCCCGCTGGCCGGTGTGATATTTGCGATGGAAGTGGTGATGATGGAATACACCATAAGCGGTTTTACGCCGGTAATTCTGGCAGCAGTTAGCGCAACAACAATTAATCGGATGACATTCGGTAGTCTGCCGACATTTATTCCGCCGGAATTGTCGCTGCATACTTTCTGGGAACTGGCCGTGATCGTAGTCATGGGAGTCGCCATTGGCGCAATTGCGGCGGGTTTTATCGTGAGCGTGAAATGGATCACCACTAAGGCACAGTCGATTCCTGTTATTTTGCGAATGAGCCTGGGGGGGCTGGCAGTCGGTTGTTGTGCCATTATCGCACCGCAGGTGATGGGTATCGGCTACGACACTGTCAATCAGGCTTTGTTTGGCGATATGCTGGTGTGGACGCTGTTGCTGATTTTGCTCATGAAGCTGCTGGCGACAGCCTTTAGTATCGGTATGGGAATACCAGCTGGTCTGATTGGCCCGACATTGTTTATGGGCGCCATGTTTGGAGCCGCGGTGGGCGGTTTTGTCCATATTTTCAATGTGGATGCCTCGCATCCCGGTCTGTACGCCATGCTAGGTATGGGGGCGATGATGGGAGCCTGTCTACAGGCACCGCTCGCGGCTTTATTGGCCTTGCTGGAGTTGACCGGCAATGTCGATATTATATTCCCCGGCATGCTGGCCATCATAAGCGCCAATCTGGCAGCAAAGGAATGGTTTGGTCAGGATTCTGTCTATCACGTGCAAATGCGTTCGATCGGGCTTGATTATCACAGCGATCCGGTTTCTCAGTCCTTACGACGACGGGCCGTGGGTTCGGTAATGAGCACATCGTTCAGTTTCTTAAACCCAACCATCCCCCGTCAGTTGGCAGAAACCATATTGTCAGAAGAGCAGCCCGAATGGTTGATTATCAACAGAGACGAGGGCAAGTTACTCATGCTGGCTGCGGATCTGGCTCGTTATCTGGATAAGCTGGATGATGATTTCGAACAGGAGCAGGGCATTGATCTCATGGAGATTCCCTCAAAACGTCTGGAAATGGCCTCTGTTCGACAGCAGTCGACGCTGCAACAGGCCTTTAAAGTTTTGAATGAGTCGGCTGCGGAAGCTTTGTTTGTAATTCGTCCACTCAGTTCGAATGCAGATCGAATCTACGGTATTGTCACACGGGAGCATATTGAAAAGAGTTACCGGGTGAGCCGGGCAGATTAATTATCAACAGAGCTCAATTATTCCTGTTTTCGACGTGGAGCTGGGTGCCATAATCTGTTAGCATTCTCCGCCATTGTATGAGTCCTCATTTCACTCTTATTGAACCCGGCAACGGTTCCACAGAATCGATAAGAGTGGCTCCTCCAAAATTCGCTGTTAACGGTCCCTACCCAGAGTTGATGGTTTTATGACGCACTTCGTTTTTATTACCGGTGGCGTGGTTTCCTCGCTAGGCAAAGGCATTTCATCTGCTTCGCTGGCAGCCTTACTGGAAGCTCGCGGATTAAAAGTCACCTTGCTGAAACTTGATCCGTATATCAATGTTGACCCAGGCACTATGAGCCCTTTTCAGCATGGCGAGGTGTATGTCACCGAAGACGGTGCGGAAACGGATCTCGATCTTGGTCATTATGAGCGTTTTGTCCGTACTCGTATGGGTAAGCGTAATAATTACACCACTGGCCGTATTTATTCCAATGTCATTCAGAAGGAAAGACGCGGGGAATATCTGGGCGGTACGGTACAGGTTATCCCGCATATAACAGACGAAATTAAGCGCTGCATTATCGAGGGTGCTGCGGATGCTGAAATTGCCATGGTTGAGATTGGTGGTACGGTTGGTGACATTGAATCACAGCCTTTTCTTGAAGCCATTCGACAGCTGCGCATCGAGTTGGGCGCGAAAAATACGGTTTTTATCCATCTTACTCTGGTCCCTTATCTAGATGCTGTGGGCGAAATTAAAACCAAACCGACTCAGCATTCGGTCAAAGAGCTGCGCTCGATTGGTATTCAACCGGATGTTCTTATTTGCCGTACTGATCAGCCTTTACCTGATAATGAAAAGAAAAAACTTGCGCTTTTTACGAATGTAGAAGAATCCGCCATTATCTCAGCTTTGAATGTCGACAATATTTATAAAATTCCCAGGCTTTATCACGAGCAGCATCTGGACGATATTGTGGTGGAAAAATTCGGTCTGGATATCAGGAAATCCGATCTGAGTGAATGGGATGCGGTAGTTGATGCCATGGACCAACCCGACGGCGAAGTAACCATCGCCATGGTCGGCAAGTATATGGACTTGCCTGATTCTTATAAGTCTCTGTCCGAAGCACTGACTCATGCGGGTGTGCAGAACCGCACCAGGGTAAAAATCACCTATATCGATTCTGAAGAGATTGAAACGAATGGCCTTGATTCGCTACAGGGACACGATGCTATTCTGGTTGCTCCCGGTTTTGGTAACCGGGGAATCGAAGGCAAAATAATTGCAGCCCGTTATGCCAGAGAAAACTCTGTGCCTTATCTTGGTATATGCCTGGGTATGCAGGTGGCAGTGATTGAATTTGCCAGGAACGTAGCTGGTCTCGAAGGGGCGAATAGCACGGAGTTTGAAATTGATACGAAACATCCGGTAATTGGATTGATTACGGAATGGCTGAATACCGAAGGTAAAATCGAAAAACGCGATGCCGAGTCAGATATGGGGGGTACCATGAGACTGGGCGGTCAGGAATGTGAATTATTAGAGAATACGCGAGTGCGGGAGCTATACGGTAAGCCGACTATTATCGAAAGACACCGGCATCGATATGAATTCAACAATCACTATCGCGATAAGCTTTCAGAAAAAGGTCTGGTCGTTGCAGGTCTATCCACCGATTCGAAGCTGGTAGAAATTATTGAATTGCCGAATCATCCGTGGTTTATAGGTTGTCAGTTTCATCCCGAATTCACCTCAACGCCGCGCGATGGTCATCCTTTGTTCTCGGGCTTTGTTAAGGCGGCAATGGATTATCGTGTGGCATCAAGTGGAACGCTGAAGAATGCGACTATGTGATTTTGAAGTAGGTGACAATCAACCGTTTTTTCTAATCGCCGGTCCCTGCGTTATTGAATCCGAGCAACTGGCGGAAGACACTGCCGGGAGTTTGAAAGAAACCTGCGCCAGCCTAAATATTCCTTTCATTTATAAATCCTCAATAGATAAAGCCAATCGTAGTTCTCATGAAAGTTATCGTGGACCGGGTTACGAAAAGGGCTTGTCGATTCTGGAGAATTTACGAAAGACCATGGCTGTGCCGGTGTTGACCGACGTTCATGAAGACAGTCCGGTACATGAAATTGCAGAAGTTGTTGATGTATTACAGACCCCGGCATTTCTATGTCGACAAACCAACTTCATTCAGAAAGTCGCTAGTCAGGGGCGACCGGTAAACATAAAAAAGGGTCAGTTTCTGGCCCCCTGGGATATGCAACAGGTTGTCGAAAAAGCCAGAGCAGTCGGTAACGAGCAAATTATGGTTTGTGAGCGAGGCAGTAGTTTCGGTTATAACTATCTGGTCTCTGATATGCGCTCGCTTGTGGTTATGCGGGAGTTTGGTACACCGGTGGTTTTTGATGCTACTCATTCTGTTCAACTGCCTGGTGGCCAGGGAACCCATTCCGGTGGGCAAAGGGAATTCGTGCCGGCTCTTGCCCGGGCGGCCACAGCGGTCGGGATTTCCGGCCTTTTTATGGAAACTCACCCGAATCCGGACCAGGCTCTGAGCGATGGCCCCAATTCCTGGCCGCTTGAGCAGATGGGCGAGCTACTGGAAACCCTGATGCTGATCGACCAGCAGGTAAAAAAATAAATCTACAACATTACGAAGAAACGAAAATGACGGAAATTTCAAAGATTAGCGCACGCGAGGTATTGGACTCACGTGGAAACCCAACAATTGAAGCAGAAGTGACAACCGCTGCTGGTGCCTCAGGTTCGGCCATGGTGCCTTCTGGTGCGTCTACCGGTATTCGCGAAGCGCTCGAATTACGCGATCAAGACCAGAGTCGCTATCTGGGAAAAGGGGTAAAAAAGGCAATTCAAAATATCGAAGATAAAATTGCATCCAGTCTGACAGGTATGGAAGTTAGCGATCAGGCCGGCATTGATGCAAGTATGATAGAACTTGATGGCACTGAAAATAAAAGCCAGCTGGGCGCCAACGCCATTCTGGCCGTTTCCATGGCGGTGGCACATGCCGCGGCGAATCAGGAAGGCCTGCCTCTGTATCGTTATCTTGGTGGTGATGGTCCTTTTGATATGCCTGTTCCAATGATGAACATCATCAACGGTGGGGCACACGCAAACAACAGCGTTGATATGCAGGAGTTTATGATACTCCCGGTGGGTGCAGCCAGCCTCGCCGAAGCCGTTCGCTACGGCGCGGAAATTTTTCATGCCTTAAAGGCGGTTTTATCAGGCAAAGGGCTGAACACAGCCGTTGGTGATGAAGGCGGGTTTGCGCCCGACCTAAGCTCCAATGTGGAAGCCATTGAGGTAATACTACAGGCAATTGAAGATGCAGGTTTTAAAGCCGGTAAAGATATTCTGCTTGGTCTGGATATTGCCAGCTCGGAATTTTACAAAGGTGGCAAATACACTCTGAGTTCAGAAAGCAAAGTGCTCAATGCCAGCGAATTTATGACTTATCTTCAACCCTGGTTTGACCAGTATCCAATCATCACAGTTGAAGATGGAATGGCCGAAGAAGACTGGGATGGCTGGAAGTTAATGTCAGAGCAGTGTGCTAAAAAAATACAACTGGTTGGCGACGATTTATTTGTCACCAATACGAAAATACTCGAACGTGGTATTCGCGAGAATATTGCCAACTCGATTTTGATTAAGGTTAATCAAATCGGTACATTGACGGAGACACTCGCTGCTATTGATATGGCGAAAAAGGCTGGTTACACGGCAGTCATCTCGCATCGTTCGGGTGAGACTGAAGATACTACCATCGCCGATCTGGCAGTCGCCACTTCAGCCGGACAAATAAAAACCGGTTCGCTTTCACGTTCTGATCGAGTCGCCAAGTATAATCGCCTGATGAAAATAGAACTGGAATTAGGAAGCGCCGCGCGCTATCCCGGCGCGCAGATATTCAGGCATCTTGGCTAAACCTTTTGAAAAAGACCGATGAAAGTGTTGTTAACACTTCTGATTGCTCTGTTTCTGGCACTGCAGTACCGACTCTGGTTTGGTCGTGGTAACTTGTTGGATGTCCGGAATTTTGAGGAAATCAAGCAGGAGCAGATCGAAATTAATGAGGAACTCAAGGAAAGAAACCAGTCGCTCGCAGCCGAAGTGCTTGATTTAAAGCAGGGCCTGGAAGCGATAGAAGAAAAAGCCCGCAGTGAAATGGGCATGATACGGGAAGGCGAAACCTTCTATCAGATAATTGAACAAGCTCCGGAAGCAAGTTTACCAAATGAAAAGCTGTGAGCGAAACCGCAATGGATAAGCTCTTTGCTGTTATACCGGCTGCTGGTATAGGTACACGAATGCAGAGCGAAGTCCCTAAACAGTATCTGCCTTTGCAGAGCCGCAAGGTTCTCGACTGCACCTTAAAACATTTTTGCAGGCATCGCGAGATAGACGCCGTGGTGGTGCCACTGGCAGAACACGACCACTGGTGGTCGACGCTGGAATTAGCAGATCATGAGAAAATAATAAGCACAAACGGAGGCGAGGAACGTTGTCATTCTGTTTTGAACGGATTACGTTCTTTGGCGAACATGGCATCAAGTGATGACTGGGTTTTAGTACATGATGCTGCACGCCCTTGTCTACGACAGGCTGATTTGGATAAATTAATATCTACTGTTCGGACTGCAAAGCATGGCGGGATTCTGGCTCTGCCGGTTCGCGATACCATGAAACGTGGAGATGATTCGGGCTATGTTCTTGAGACTGTTGAGCGAACAAATCTATGGCACGCTCTCACACCGCAAATGTTTCGTCTTGGCGAGCTGCAGGATTCAATAGAACATGCATTGCAAAAGAAATTGTTAATTACAGACGAAGCTTCTGCAATGGAGTTGTCTGGGCACAATGTACTTCTGGTCGAAGGTCACGCTGATAATATAAAAATTACCCATCCACAGGATCTGTCATTGGCGGATCTGTATTTGTCCAATCAGGAGAAGAGCTAATGCGTGTAGGGCACGGCTACGATGTACATCGATTCATAGAAGGGCGACCGCTTATCCTGGGCGGTGTTGAAATCCCGCACGATCGTGGGCTTGAAGCACATTCAGACGGAGATGCTGTTATTCACGCAATTTGTGATGCCCTGCTTGGGGCAGCGGCCCTTGGCGATATAGGCACTTATTATCCTGACACTGATGATAAATTCTCCGACATAGACAGCCGAATTTTACTTCGAGACGTATGTCGGAAGCTTGCTGAACTTAACTTCAGCATTGCCAATATTGATGCCACTATTGTTGCGCAGGCGCCGAAAATGTTGCCACATATCAATAAGATGAAAACAACACTTTCAGAAGATATGCAAATTTCTACAACTGATATCAATATCAAAGCGACCACTACAGAAAGAATGGGTTTTATCGGCAACGAGGAAGGGCTGGCTGTTCATGCGGTGTGTCTGATTAAACCAACATCAAGTTAGATATTATATTTCCTCAAGAATTTTTCCTTTCTTCTCCACAACACTCCGAAAATTAGACAAGGCGGGATAATTGCCTGCTAGAATCCCCTTAGACACAGCCAGAAATTGAGCACTGCTTGTCTGTCGTTAAAATATTATAACTAAGATGTCGGAGGGTATTATGAAAACAGTCGCAATCAAAAATGAGTTTAGTCTGGAAAATCTTACACAGATCGATGTTGAAATTGATCCACGCTATGGCATTGTCTGGGTCTATCAGAAATCATCACCGAGACCCTGCTTTAATCCACAATTAATTGCAGAAGTGCGTCGAGTTCAACTATTGCTGGAAACCTATCAGGGTTGTTTGCCTTACAATGGTGAGTTGGTACCAATTCATTATCACGTTCTGGATTCAAGAGCGCCCGGAATTTTTAGCATGGGCGGTGATCTGGCCTTGTTTCGCGATCATATTATTCGAAAAGATAAAAAGGGTTTACTGCGATACGCTTAAACTTGCATCGATACGATTCATAGTTTTATTGTGGGATTTAGATTGCCTATCACAACAATTTCATTAGTGCGAGGAGATGCGCTTGGTGGTGGCTTCGAGGTTGCTCTAAGTAGTCAGGTTGTAATAGCTGAACGTCAAGTCGAAATGGGATTCCCTGAGATTCTATTTAATTTGTTTCCTGGCATGGGAGGCTACCATTTATTATCACAGCGAATGCATCCTGGGCAGGCTGAAAAAATGATGCTAGATGGCAAAAAGTACAAAGGTAGCGAACTTCATGCAATGGGTGCAATAGACGTTTTAGCTGAAAAGAATGAAGGTAAACAAGCAGTCTACGAGTATGTTGAAAGACAAAGTAAATACCGAAATGGCTATCTAGCTATGCAGAACGTTCGAAATAAAGTTCACCCGATCTCCTACGAAGATTTAATGGGAGTTTGTTCTTACTGGGTAGAGGTCGCAATGAATATTTCAGAAAGAGACCTGAAACTTATGGAGCGATTAGCTAAAGCCCAAAATAGATTGGTGGAGAATGAAAGTCGACGGAATTTTGATGGTAATGTTGCGTATTTAAACGACGGAACTACTTCATAAAGCCGCCATATTAAGGTTTTCAAGATGTTCTAATAGTATGAAAATCTCGACTTAGGTAGACAGTTTATACTGTTATTGAGCTATAAAGGAGTCGAGTATAAGTTGGTGAAGCAAGTTTGGCAGTTGTTGACTCGCCATTGTTGAATTTATTCAGGGCAATTTCTGCCACGTGTCGGGCACGTGGCAATAGATCGGGGTAGGTATCAGAAAGTTTCTCACTTAATTTGTCAGCGAGAATTGTGTCGTATTTAGCCCAGCCAGGACCCACTACATGAAAATGCTCATTAGATTCAAGGAGGAACTCATCAGGCCTGCAAACGCGCTCTTCTGACACAGACCGGACAAGGCTATTATTCTCTCTGAGAAAAGCGCCCCAATAGATTTCTCCCATTCGTGCATCCAGCATACTGAGTATGTTCTCCGCGCTGGCAGGAGCCCCCTGTGCGAGTGTGGCAAGAGTAGATACCGAAACAAGAGGTAAATCTACAGAGTATGCTAAACCCTGGGCAACACTAGTGCAGAGTCGTACACCGGTAAATGCACCGGGTCCACAGGCAAAAGCGATACCGTCAATGTTTGACAAGGGAAGTTCAGATTCCGCCAGAAGCCTGTCGATCATCTGCAGAATTAGCTCAGCGTGTTGACGAGGCGCGACCTCGTATTTTTCACAAGTCTCACCATTAATATGCAGTGCCGCAGAGCAGGCTTCTGTGGTGGTGTCTATAGCGAGGATTTTCATTTAATACGACTATTAAGTGCTGTTTTGCTCAAAAATACTTGAATACTAGCCTGTGCTAATAATTATGACATACATTGAACGAACATACGTCACACAGTTATCTTGTGGCTTCTTGTCATTACCTTATAATGCGATGCATGTTTAAACCATATGAATTATTCATTGGTCTGCGCTATATGCGGGCTAAAAGGCGTAATCACTTTATCTCTTTTATATCACTTATATCGGTTCTTGGGGTTGCCATTGGCGTGACCGCCTTGATAACGGTGTTATCAGTGATGAATGGTTTCCAGAAAGAAATTACCGAGCGAACTCTGGGGATGGCGACACATGCTACTGTACTTGAACGTAATGAAAATCTGAATAACTGGCAGCAGATAGCAGCGCAGGTCAATTCTCATCCTGAGATTGAGGGAGTTGCACCTTATTTTCGTGCGGAAGGCATGTTGGTAAATGAACGGCAGGTGAGTGGTTCGGTAATTCGCGGGATACTTCCAGATGAAGAGCCTAAGGTATCTTTAATCGCGGATAAAATGATTGAGGGTGACTTTGACGGACTTCAAAGTGGCGAGTTCGGTATTATTATCGGTAAAGAACTTTCTCGCGCTCTACATGTACTCACGGGCGATAAAGTAACCCTGGTAGCGCCACAGGCGAACGTTACCCCGGCCGGAATTATGCCAAGATTGAAACGTTTTACTGTCGTCGGTATTTTCGAAATAGGAATGCAGGAGTTTGATGGCGCACTTGCGCTAATTCATCTTGATGATGCGCAAAAACTTTTCAGGAAGACAGGCCCAAGTGGACTTAGGCTAAAAGTCACTGATCTGATGCGTGCCCCGCTCATTAGTCGCGAAGTAATGAGCACGATACCAGGGCAATACTGGATTCTGGACTGGACACAGCGACATGCTAATTTGTTTCATGCGCTGAAAACTGAAAAAATTGTCATGTTCATCATCCTTACACTCATCGTGGCGGTGGCCGCATTTAATATTATTTCAACGCTCATGATGACAGTTACCGACAAGCAAGCTGATATTTCAATCTTGCGTACCCTCGGTGCCAGTCCGAAAAGTATCATGTTTATCTTTATGATACAGGGGACAGTCATAGGGCTGACAGGGACTTTACTCGGTCTTGTTGGTGGTATCAGTTTGGCCTCCAACCTCGAAAGTTTAGTGAAATCTATAGAGCAAATATTAGGTATAGATCTACTGCCTGGCGACATTTACTACATCAGCACATTACCCTCGGAATTAAACTGGAATGATGTGACTATCATTAGTGTTGTCGCCTTCCTGTTTAGTTTACTTTCAACAATCTATCCGGCTAGAAAAGCGGCCAGCACTGAACCTGCAGAGGCGCTTCGTTATGAGTGAGACGAATACGATTGTCTGCACAAATCTGCATAAGACTTATTCTGAAGGTGAGCTACAGGTTAAGGTTCTGGATGGAATTAACTTAACTGTCGAGAAGGGTAGTCGTATCGCTATAGTTGGCTCTTCAGGCTCCGGAAAAAGCACCTTGCTACATCTGCTGGGAGGGTTGGATTCACCTAGTGAAGGTCGTGTGCTCGTGGCAGGCCAGGTAATCCATACGCTCGGAGAGAAGGAAAAAAGTGATCTGAGGAATAGAGAGCTGGGTTTCATCTATCAATTTCATCACCTCTTACCTGAATTCAGTGCTTTGGAGAATGTAGCGATACCTTTGCTAATAAGTGGCGTGGACGCTGCTGAGGCAGAAAATGAGGCAAGTGAAATACTGACTAAAGTAGGACTTGTCAACAGACTGCAGCACAAACCGGGAGAGTTATCCGGGGGCGAACGCCAGCGAGCCGCAATAGCCCGTGCATTGGTGACCAAACCAGCCTGCATACTGGCGGATGAACCGACCGGAAATCTGGATGAAAAGACTGCTGATAAAGTATTTGATGTGATGTTGGAGTTAAATCAGGAGTATGGCCTCAGTCTGCTGATGGTCACACATAACCTCACACTGGCATCTCGTCTGGATAATATATACGAATTACGGGATGGCGCATTACAAGTTAATTCGTAATTTCGGGCTAAACTTCAGGGCAGGTCTGCCAGGCGTTTTTTTTCCTTTCGCTCTTCCCATTTACGAACAATTGCAATTCGCCAGACAAGCCTGATAGTTACGTAGCCAATCACCGCCGACAGCGTGCCCAATAGTAAACAACCGAGTAACAAGGCATCCCAAATCTCATAAATAACGCCGCTAAACCAATCCAGAGACAATTCAAAATTGAGCTTTCTTGGTTGTTTTTGAAGAATAAAAGCCCCCGTGCGGTAGCAAATATAAAAGAGTGGTGGGATGGTGAGTGGATTACTTACGAATACAAACATTACGGCAAGCGGCAAATTGACGTGGAAATAAATTGCTAAAAGAGCCGCCAAAAAGGTTTGCCCGGGAACCGGCATGAATGCCAGAAATAAACCAATTGCAATGCCCCCTGCAGCAGAATGACGGTTCAGATGAAAGATATTCGGATCGTGCAGAATACTGCCCAGCTTGCCTAATTGGCGATGCTGGCGGAATTCGTGATGCTCAGGTAATAAGCCCTTGAAAAAACCTCTAAGTCCCATATCAAATTGATTTACTACGCGTCGAAAAGCGCGCTATTATAACTGAATATCCATACAAGGACGTATTGGAATGCGAAAAGGAAGTCTGTTTTTTTTGGCCGGTATTCTCAGTTTATTAATTTTTGATGAGCTGCCACAAATATGGCTGCTGGCGATTGCGCCCCTGGCGGTTTTTCTGAGTATTCGTTTCCCCGTGTTTTCATGCCCGTGCTTTTTTATTTGCGGATTCCTGTGGGCGCTTTTTCGTGCTGATCTGATTCTGGAGTGCAGACTAGCTCCCGAACTTGAAGGCGAAAAACTGTATATAGAAGGTGTAGTTAGTGGCCTTCCTGAGAGGACCGGCAGTAGTGCCCGATTCCTGTTTAAAATTCATAAGCTAAAAAACTCCTCAGGCATACCCCAGGGGTTCCCCGACAAAATACGACTTCACTGGTTCGAGTCTGAACAAGACATGGTGCCGGGTGACATATGGCAATTGAAAGTTAAGCTGAAAATACCAAATGGGTTCAGGAACCCCGGAGGATTCGATTACGAGGGCTGGCTTTTTCAGCAAAATATTGGTGCCACAGGATATGTATTAAGGGATAAGTACAATAAACAACTGAAAAGCTCGCTAGAAGAGGGACTTCATCGTTTTCGTTTGCAGGTTCGTCAGAAACTGAGTATTTCACTAAGTGAGCTTGAGAACTGGGGACTAATACCTGCGCTGGTACTTGGTGATCGAAGCGCTCTTGATAATGAGGAGTGGCGTGTGCTGAGATCGACAGGTACAAGTCATCTGTTGGCCATTTCAGGCCTGCATATAGGTTTGGTTGCCGGAATAAGTTTTTTTCTGACGCGCTGGTTATGGCCGCTTGGTGGTATTACCTCAATTCTTATACCTGCACCACGTATGGCAGCTGTCGCTGCTATATTGGCAGCCGTGTTGTACGCGGCGATGGCTGGATTCTCAATTCCGACGCAACGTGCACTGATCATGTTGTCTGTTTTTTTTCTGACGATTATATTATCCAGAAAGCTGCCTAAATCTACGGTTTTGTCATGGGCTTTATTTCTGGTTCTCATTCTCGATCCCTTTTCCGTAATGTCAGCAGGGTTCTGGCTATCTTTTGCAGCAATTGCCGTTATCCTGTTTGGTATGTCCTCTCGCTTGCATAACCGCAGTCTTTGGTGGCGTTGGGGCAGGGTTCAACTATTGATCGTTGTTGGCTTGTTTCCCTTGCTGGTCTTCTGGTTTCAGCAGATACCGGTTTTCTCGATTCTGGCCAATGTAATTTTCGTGCCATGGGTAAGCATGATATCCGTTCCGCTCATTTTACTTGGCAGTCTAGTTCTCTGGCTAAGTGAGTCGTCTGGAGTTTTTTTCCTGCAGGTCGGTATCGACAGTATTAATCTATTTTGGCCGATGTTGAGCGCACTGGAAGCTCTGGATATTAGCCTTTATCGTTTTCAAAACACTACTTATCCGGCTTTGTGTCTCGCATTAGTGGGTAGTTTTCTGCTTATTTCTCCGAAGGGGCTACCGGGCAAGTGGCTAGGTTTAGTCTGGTGTTTACCGCTATTTTTCCCAATTAAAGAGCCGATCGAAAAAGGCGAATTTAGATTTTCACTGCTGGATGTCGGCCAAGGTATGTCTGCGGTGCTGCAGACAGAAAATCACGTGCTTTTGTTTGATGCCGGACCACGTTTTAGTAAAGACTTTGACGCAGGAAGTGCTGTGGTCTTGCCTTATCTGGCTAAAGCGGGAGTAAATGAAGTGGATATTCTGATACAAAGCCATGGTGACAACGACCATATTGGAGGCCTGGCTAAAATACTTGAATCGCTAGCAATAGGGCAGATTCTCACTAGTGTGCCTGATTCTGTAAAACATAAGAACGTTAGTTTTTGTCAACGAGGGATGGCGTGGACCTGGGATGAGGTTCACTTCGAGATACTACATCCAGAGCATGGAGATTCATTTAAGGGCAATAATCTCTCCTGTGTCCTCAAAATACGTAACGCCAGCTATTCGGTTTTACTTACCGGAGATATTGAAAAACAGGCTGAATCCAGATTGCTAAGCCGCGATTATCAAAAATTGGAATCGACCATATTGGTTGTGCCACATCATGGCAGCCGCACATCTTCAATGCGTCTTTTTGTACAGGCTGTATCACCCGACTATGCCTTGTTTGCGGTCGGATATCGGAATCGCTTCGCTTTCCCAAAAAAGGATATAATTATGCGCTATCAACAAATTGATGCTGAAATGTTAAGCACAGCTGAGAATGGTGCTATTGAATTCATAGTCGGAAAGACACAAGTAAGAGTCAATGCTTATCGTCAGGACGCACAGCGTTTCTGGCACAGGCGTTGATTGAGCGGATATCAACAAGAATAAGGGGTAGAAGGTGCTCGAATTAATCAAGGCAGGCGGTTTTTTAATGTGGCCGTTATTACTATGTTCGGTGATTGCCGCAGCGATTGTTGCTGAGCGGTTCTGGACACTTCAGTCCAAGCGGGTGACTCCCAAAAATCTGGTAGCTCAGATCTGGCAATGGGATAAAGTGGGACATCTGGATGCCAAACGAATTCAGGATTTGCGACTTGCTTCTCCTTTAGGCAGAGTCCTGACCGCTGGTTTGGTCAATCGACAACATCAGCGCGAGGTGATGAAGGAAAGCATTGAAGAGGTCGGCCGGCATGTGGCTCATGATCTGGAAAGATTCTTAAATACGCTGGGGACGATAGCGTCAATTACGCCATTATTGGGACTTTTGGGCACTGTTATAGGCATGATAAAGGTTTTTACCGTCATCACGGCTCAGGGGGTGGGTGATCCAGCAGTGTTGGCCGAAGGTATCTCAGAGGCCTTGATAACTACAGCGGCCGGGCTTACGGTCGCTATACCCTCACTTATGTTCTATCGTTATTTTCGAGGGCGAATCGATGAGTTGGTTGTGTCAATGGAGCAGGAAGCCATGAAAATGATTGAAGTTATGCATGGTCAGCGCGAAAAAGACGAAGAAAGCGGGTCGACCGAATGAACCTTCGTTCCCAGCGCAGAGAAGAACTGGAGCTGAATATAACGCCACTTATCGATGTGGTGTTTCTTTTACTGATATTTTTTATGGTTTCAACCACATTTGAACGAGAATCAGAAATAAATATCACACTGCCGGAAGCCAGTGAGGAATATACAGAATCGGAGCTGGATCAGATTGAAATAGCAATCGATAAAGACGGAAGAGTATTCGTCAACAATGAGTCTTTACTTAACTCTCAGACGAATACCATACGCGATGCCTTGCAGAATGCGCTGTACGATTTGTCTGATCCTCAGGTGATTATCAACGCTGATGCGGGTGCAACACACCAGATGGTGGTTCGTGTCATGGACGCTGCACGACAGCTGGATCTGGTTAAAATTACTTTCGCTACTCAGGGATTAGAAGACAGCGGCGAGTAAGTGTAAGCACGCGAACTGAAAGCATGTTTACCCGTCAATTTGTAGAAAAACTCTGGTACCAGGGGCATCCTCTGGCATACCTGCTATATCCCCTCGGGTGGTTATTCGCATTGTTCGTATCGATCCGACGTGTAGCTTACTTGAGTGGTATTCTCCCTGTACAAAACGTTCCTGTCCCGGTGATTGTTGTCGGTAATATTACTGTTGGTGGAACGGGTAAAACGCCACTGATAATCTGGCTTGGCGAATATTTGAAAGAGAGAGGAATGAAACCGGGCTTTATTAGTCGCGGCTATGGAGGTAAATCCAGAAAGTGGCCGCAACAGGTCCGTTCTGACAGCAATCCGCTATTGGTTGGCGACGAACCGGTATTAATTGCACAACGAACCGCTTGTCCCGTAGCGGTATCTCCCAATCGCTATATTGCTGCAAAAGAGCTCTTGGAACACACTGATTGCGACATTTTGCTTTGTGATGACGGACTACAACATTTAAGTCTCTACAGGAATCTTGAAATTGCGGTAATTGACGGTGATCGTAGATTCGGTAATGGTCAATGTTTGCCGGCGGGACCCTTGCGTGAGTCTGTTCGTCAACTTGATTCTGTGGACATGATTGTCGGAAATTCTAAAGCTGGCAAAAACGAGTTTTTGATGGAGTATCTATACGGTGACATCATATCGCTTAGCGATCCAGACAAAATCCTCGACAAAGAATCACTAAAAGGACAGGCTGTTCACATTATCGCTGGTATCGGGAATCCTCAACGATATTTTTCTTATCTGCGGAGTCTGGGTGTTCAGGCTATCAAACATGAATTTCCCGATCATCATGAGTATTTTCTTAGTGATTTGGAATTCGATGATGAATTACCAGTCGTCATGACAGAAAAAGATGCAGTAAAATGTCGTGCATTCGGAAAAGATAATTGCTGGTATTTGAAAGTCGATGTGAAAATGCACACAAGCTTCGAGCATCGCCTCAACATATTACTGAAGGACCTTAAACATGGATAAAAAGCTGTTAGACATACTTGTATGCCCAGTCACTAAAGGATCTTTAATCTACGACAAGCAAAATGCTGAACTGATTTCCTGCTCTGCGAAACTTGCCTATCCGATTCGAGACGAGATACCAATTATGTTAGAAGATGAAGCAAGAAAACTTTCTGAAGAAGAGCTGGAGAAGCACCGGGGGTGAGCTTTTCATTCCATGTTGTCATTCCCAGTCGCTTTGACTCAAGTCGACTTCCCGGGAAACCTTTGCTGGAAATAGGTGACAAATCGCTTTTGCAACATGTGTATGATTCAGCCAGAGACAGCGATGCTGAAAAGATTATCATAGCCACCGATGATGAACGTATTGAAGATTCTGCACGCTCATACGGTGCAGACGTTATCATAACTGCTAAAGATCATCTTTCAGGAACCGATCGAATTGCTGAAGTGATTAAACTCAGAAATCTGGCCGATGATTTGATTATTGTGAATGTTCAGGGTGATGAATATGGATTGCCGGCAAGGCTCATAAATCAGGTAGCTTTAGCACTCGAGAAAAACCCCGGGAGCGTTATGGCTACTTTATGTGAAAGAATAGAAAGTGCAGAAGAATTTAATAATCCGGCTGTCGTAAAAGTGGTGCGTGATATCCACGGGTCGGCTTTGTATTTCAGCAGGTCAGGAATTCCTTCAGGCCTGGGAAATCAAAACAGCCAAACTGATAAGACCTCAATCTACAGGCATATCGGTTTATACGCGTATAGGGCAGGTTTCTTACGAAAGTATTCTGAATTAAAACCGTGCGAACTGGAAAGTAATGAAAGTCTCGAGCAGTTACGAGTGTTATACAACGGATACTCAATTCATGTTGCCGAGGCGGAAACGATTGCTGGGGTTGGTGTTGATACAGAGGCAGACTTAAAAAAAGTCCGCGAAAGTGTGACTAGCGATTACGAAAAGTAATTCTTCCTTTGCTTAGATCATAGGGGGTCATTTCAACGGTGACCTTATCACCAGTGAGGATACGGATATAGTGTTTGCGCATCTTTCCTGAAATGTGAGCCGTTATGACGTGACCGTTTTCAAGTTCGACTCGAAACATAGTGTTAGGTAGAGTCTCCACGACTGTGCCTTCCATTTCAATCTGGTCTTCTTTTGCCATTTTTTCCTTAGGATTATTTAAAAGAGGCGCATTTTGCCTCAATTCATACAAACAGGCAAAGCTTCTTGCTGTGAATCGTATCAGGGGTCCCGATACCAGTCGTTATTTCGATAATATTCCATCGGCTGGTATTCAGTTTTATAGCTCATCTTTCTGCAATCTTTTATCCAGTAGCCGAGATAAACCCAGCTTAACTCCCTTTTACGAGCTTCTTCGATCTGGGCGAGAACTGCAAAACGTCCGGGACTTCTGGCGCTGAACTCCGGGTCGAAATAGGTATAAACAGCAGAAATCGCGTTTTCCATGATGTCTGCTATTGCCACTCCCACCAGCTGTTTCGATTCTCGTACTCGCATTTCGAAAAATTCTGTTTCCGCCCAGCTGGCCGTAAGAAACTGTAAATAACTGTCCTGCGTCGGGTTATCCATCCCACCACCAGTGTGGCGTTGTGCAAGATACTTTTCAAATAGCTCGAAATGCTCTTGCCTGAATTCAGATGGATGGCTGGTGAAACTTAAATCCTGATTCTGTCTGATGTTTCTTTTTTGATTTCGAGAAGGCTTGAATTCTTGCACCGGAATACGAATAGGAACACAGGAGCTACAGTTGTCACAGTGAGGAGTGTACAAATGCTCACCACTGCGGCGAAAACCGCAATCTGCCAGAGCGGAGTAGAGCCGGGTATCTTTGGGAAACCGGGGATCAGCAAAAAGAGTAGTCGCGTCTTGTCCGGGCAGATAATTACAATCATGCGGAGGAGTCGCATAAAAACTGAGTTTCTGCTCCTGCGTCATTACTCTAGAACTCCGACGGGCCAGTTCGTTACAGGAGAGAGTGAGCTTGCAAAATTACCTAGTATATTACTGAACAGTTCTCTGGCTACTGGTTTTGCCCCAAGGCTTTGTAAATGATGAGAGTGCACCTGACAATCGATCATGCGAAAGCCAAGTGCGTCGATAGTGCGTGCCAGTGCAACCAATGCAACTTTGGATGAGTCTGTTTTACGGCTGAACATAGATTCACCAAAAAATACCCGATCTATCGCAACCCCGTATAAACCACCGACCAGCTCACCTTCGTGCCAGGCTTCTACTGACACGGCGAAACCCTGCTCATGAAGCTGTATGTAGGCTTGCATCATTTCCTGTGTTATCCAGGTGCCGGAATTATCCTTTCGTGTCTCGGCGCATTTTTTTATGACATCCGCAAACGCTGTGTTGAATGTTATCTGATAAATATTCTTGCGTAGTGTTTTATTCAAACTTCTGGAAATTTTTACTTGATCTGGTTCCAGCACGCAACGCGGATCAGGAGACCACCACAAGATAGGTTGTCCGTCGCTATACCAGGGGAAAATACCTTTCTGGTAGGCACTGAGGAGTCTCTTGATACTGAGATCGCCGCCGATTGCTAGCAGGCCATCAGGATCACGCAGGGCTGAGCCAAGTTCAGGAAAGTCGCTTGCGATCTTGTTTTCGGCAACCCAGTAAAGCTGATTGTCGCTGACTTGTCCTTTACCTATTGTGGTCATTGTGGCGATTTGTAAGGTGAGTGCTGTTTCATGCTGTCAATATAATAGTCAATTTCCCTAGTTTCCTGCATCAGAAAATTATTAACACTATCTCGAAAACCCTCATGTTTAATCCAATGATATGACCATGTCGATACCGGGATAAAACCTCGTCTGAGTTTGTGCTCACCCTGAACTCCTGCATCGACAACACTCAGATTATTTTTTATACAGTAATCTATGGTTTGGTAGTAACACAACTCAAAATGTAAAAATGGCAGATCTTCACTACAACCCCAATGCCGACCATAGACAGTGTCCTTACCAAGCATAGCAAATGCCCCGGCTACGTATTCACCGTTTCTTTTGGCCAGAATGAGTAGAGTTGCATCCGGCATTTCGCGACTCAGGAGTTTGAAGAAATCCAGAGTCAACCTCGGGTTCCCCCATCTTTTGTGAAAGGTTGAACAGTAAAAAAGATAAAATGCTGCCCATTGAGCATCAGAGATCTGTTCACCACTTAGCACTTCCACACTGATGCCATTTTCAAGAGCCTGACGTCTTTCTCGTTTAATTTGTTTACGTTTTTTACTACTCAGGTTCTGAAGGAAATCATCGAAATTCTCATAAGCTTGATTGTGCCAGTGAAACTGAAAGCCTTTTCGACGCAATAACTGATGTTTTGCGAAAGCACTACTTTCATTCTCTGCCGGAAACAGACAGTGATAAGAAGAGATATTGGCATCACTGGCAGTTTTCAGCAGGTTCTCGATAAGAATATTGCGAATAGACCCGGTTTCAGCATAGTTTTCATCGATAAGCAGGCGTTGACCGACAACAGGGGTAAACGGGATGGCAGAAACCAGTTTCGGGTAGTATTGTCCACCGGCTTTCTCATAGGCATCTGCCCAGGCCCAGTCGAACACAAATTCACCATAAGAGTTTGTTCTGAAATAAAGTGGCAAGGCCGCAATTAATTTTCCCCCGGCTTCAACTGTAAGATGGCGACTGAACCAGCCTTCCGGTTCTAAACAATTCGTTGATTCAAGCCCGTAAAGAAACTCATGCTGCAGGAATGGGTTGGAATGGGTGTTTAAGCGGTTCCAGTCGACAGGGTTGATATCAGCAAGGCTTTCCTGATGTTTTATGATGAGTTGTGAAGTAGACAAGGACAGCGATTTATCTTAATACCTGGAAAGACATAGCGAAAACAAATGAACTGGCTGATTCGCTGCTATCAATTTATTGGCGATACACTTATACCTGCGCCTAGTGCGGCAGACATCGCTCTTTTTGATCCACGCAGGGAGAACAGTGTTTCCCTGTAGTCGCCGTTTTCCAGCATGAAGCGTAATTTCAAACTGACCCCGTTCATAATTCCTGCTATGGCTGATGAAGTCACCTGACCGCTTTCTATATAGCCGAGTATAAATTCGGCCCATGTTTTATCAGCGAGACAGGGGGCATCATTGATAGAGCGATTTTTTGGCTGGCCGTTATCTATCTGAAAAGTTGGGCAGAAGTTCTTAGGAAAACTTATTAACTCTTTTGCAAGAGTGAAGCGTGCTCTAACCGCGTTGACTGAATCTTTGTAAACTTCAAGTGTATAACCGTCATCATTTTCAATTATAGCTACACTGGTCGTGGTATTAGAATCCATATCACTATGCGTAATGGTGTTCCATTCTGCAGCACTTACTACCGCACAAGCAATTGTCAGGCACAAACTGAGGCCGACCTTTGTTATCAGGTTTTGGAGGTAAAATCCGGGGACGGTTATACGGTTTAACGCAAATATCATCAAATAACCCTGCGTGTATGATTATTTAACAGGCCTGTGAAGTCAGAAACTTATCACAGCTCTGAGGCGATTTCACCGGAAACACTGATGTTCATTCATGTTTTATGACGGTTTTCACGAATTAAGACGCAAATTCCGGTAATAGGGGCTCATCCGCCTATTTTGTTTCTTCACCTTTTGTATAAACAGGAAAGGGCATGACATTTTCACCACCTGCACTTTCGCTGATCTTCGCCGTACCTTGCTTGTTAACTTCGTCAATTCTAATAATTGAATGCATGGGGATATAAGTTCGCACGACATCACTAAATTCTGATTTCAGATTTTCTTCCGATGGATCGAGAACCAGAGAGGTTTTTTCTCCAAAAACGAGTTTTTCAATTTCTATAAACCCAAACATGGCTCCTTGATCCACGTTTTTGGCATAAACCTCGTAAATCTTGCCCTGATTGTGAAATATCACTTTGTACATGGTTTTCCTCGACATAATAGCTCCTTAACGCGGTGCGCGATTCTAACATAAATAGTCCGCCTTTATTGATAGTATGACCGGTGTTATTCAAAGAGAAAGTGTAGTGGCGGCAGCTATTTTCAGGCCTGGATAAGCGTTCACAAGCAGTCAGTTCCAAACAGCTCTCAGGCTGTAATTTGCTCAAAACGGCGCTGTAATAATTTGCTCCAGCTGATACAATTCTTTCATAAGAAACATACTCATATCATATTTTTTGACTAAATAGATTTAACTGTGACACAGGCGTCCAAGAAAAGAAAAAACAGCGCGATATCGTCCGGTCGTGTTGTGCGTAATGTCAAAGAAATAAGTTTCATCGCGCTTACCGCCTTAGCCACTTACCTGAGTATAGCGCTGCTCAGTTATCACCCGGCAGACCCCGGTTGGTCAAAGGCGGTTTCCAGCAATGAAATCCACAATCACGGCGGTGTCGTTGGTGCCTGGATTGCTAATATACTGTTGTATCTGTTCGGTTATCTGGGATATTTATTTCCACTGATCCTGGCATTTGACGGCTGGCGGGTATTCAAATCCCGTGATCAGCAGCTACCCTTGAATCATTTACTACTCGGTGTACGAGCAATTGGTTTTCTTCTGTTGCTCGCAGGTGGCTGTGGGCTGGCCTACTTGCATTTCAAATCTGGCGCCTGGCTTCCCCATGAAACCAGGGGAGCAGGGGGGATTTTTGGGGATGCGCTTGGCTCTTCACAAAAAGTTATATTCGGTAATCTGGGCAGCACCTTGATTCTGCTGGCGATGTTTCTCATTGGCGTGACACTGTACGCTGCCTTTTCCTGGCTCTGGTTGATGGATAACACCGGCAGACTAACTCTTGACCTGATTGCGCGCGCATCAGTCCTGTTAGGAGATTTACGTGATAAAGCGGAAGGGCGGCGGGTCCGAAAAGAAAGGGAAACGGTGGTAAAAGAGGAAAAAGAAAAAGTTGAGCATCGGCCACCACCGAGAATAGAACCGGTAATCAAAGAAATTGAAACAGGCACACGTGTAGAAAAGGAAAAGCAAACACAGATGTTTGCCATGCCGGCTAATACAGCTTTACCGCCTCTTGATTTGCTGGATGAGCCTAAAGCGTCTGTAGGGGGGTATTCCAAAGAAGCTCTGGAAGCGATGTCGCGCTTACTGGAATTAAAATTAAAAGATTTCGGTGTCAGCGTCGAGGTGGTAGCAGTCCATCCGGGGCCGGTGATCACCCGTTTTGAATTAAATCCTGCACCCGGAGTGAAAGGCGCTCAAATTGCGAATCTTTCCAAAGATTTGGCTCGCTCAATGTCCGTAGTCAGCGTTCGTGTTGTTGATGTCATTCCGGGTAAGCCGGTTATCGGTATCGAGATACCTAATGAACACCGGGAGTTGGTAACTTTAGGTGAAATTCTTAACTCCAAAGAATACGAGTCAGTGAAGTCGAATATGGCGCTGGCTCTGGGCAAGGACATAGGTGGACGGCCGATAGTGACCGATTTGAGCAAGATGCCTCATCTGCTTGTAGCAGGCACCACCGGCTCAGGAAAATCGGTGGCGCTTAATGCGATGATTCTGAGCATTCTCTACAAGGCGACAGCCAAAGACACTCGATTGATCATGATTGATCCGAAGATGCTTGAGCTTTCTGTTTACGAAGGTATTCCGCATTTACTGGCGCCGGTTGTGACAGATATGAAAGAGGCCGCCAATGCCTTGCGTTGGTGTGTGGCTGAAATGGAAAGGCGTTACAAACTGATGTCTCTTCTGGGCGTACGAAATATTGCTGGTTATAACCGCAAGGTTGTCGAGGCCAGAGAAAAAGGTCAGCCCTTACTCGATCCTATCTACAAGCCAGTCAGTGAAGAAGACCAGGCGCCAGAGCTCGAAGAATTGCCTTTCATTATTGTCATCATAGATGAATTGGCGGATATGATGATGACAGTCGGCAAGAAAGTGGAAGAACTGATCGCAAGACTGGCTCAGAAAGCAAGAGCTGCGGGGATTCATTTAATCCTCGCGACTCAACGGCCTTCTGTCGATGTCATCACCGGTTTGATAAAGGCTAATGTGCCATGTCGAATCGCATTTCAGGTCTCCTCAAAAATAGACTCACGTACTATTCTCGATCAGATGGGCGCGGAAACTTTGCTGGGTCATGGCGATATGCTTTATCTTCCCGGAGGCACCAGTATCCCGGAGCGGGTACATGGCGCTTTCGTCGATGACCATGAAGTTCATAGCGTGGTCGAAAATCTAAAAAGCCGAGGTGAACCGGATTATCTGGAAGATATTTTACGTGGTCCGAGTGAAGGTGGTGCTGAGGCTATTCCTGGTATTGAAACTGCTTCAGAGGCCTCCGACGCGCTTTATGATGAGGCGGTGCGAATCGTAACAGAAACCAGAAAGGCTTCTATATCCTATATTCAACGCCGTCTTAAAATAGGCTATAACCGGGCTGCCAGAATGGTTGAGGAAATGGAAAGCAGTGGGCTGGTTGGCCCACTGGAATCAAACGGTAGCCGTGAGGTGCTTGCTGCACCACCTCCGCCGATCGACGATTAGTTCTGATGATACATTCGCTATGATTGGTTATTTGAAACGCTTGTTAAGCAGCGCATTGCTTTCAGTAATACTTTGCTACAGTAATACCGGAATGGCGGAACCAAACCGTGAACTTTTGCAAGAGTTCATGAATAATCTCGATTCTCTTAGCACACCCTTCAGACAAACATTGCTTAATCAGTACGGTGAGACGCTGGATGAGTCAGGGGGTATGTTACATGTTCAGCGACCGGGTATGTTTCATTGGGCCTACACGAAACCTTACGAACAATACATAATTAGTGATGGGAAATCGCTGTGGATTTACGATGCTGATCTTGAACAGGTGACGATTCGAGATGTCGCAAGCATAATTGAAGATTCGCCAGCAGCCATTCTTGGCGGAGACATTGATATTGACGAACATTATCTTCTAAGTGATGGGCCGGCCAGTTCTGAATTGCATTGGCTCGAGCTCACGCCACGTGATTCAGAGTCTCAATATTCTGCAATACGTCTTGCTTTTGAAAATGAAAATCTGAAAAAAATGATTTTATTCGACGCTTTGGGCCAGACGACTCAAATTGAATTTGACTTGGTCGTGCGCAATAGTGAACCAGGCCATGAGCTTTTTCAATTTACCCCGCCAGAGGGTATTGATGTCATAGACAGCAGAGAATAGACGTCGCATTGTAATGGCAAATGCAGAAGAATTCCGGCCTTTGCCTGAGAGAATGAGACCACTGCAATTGGCGTCTTTCTACGGTCAGACGCATTTGCTTGAAGAAGGAAAGCCACTTAGAACGGCAATTGAATCCGGGAATCTCCATTCGATGGTGTTCTGGGGGCCTCCAGGTACCGGGAAAACCACACTGGCGAAAATAATTGCCGAATCCTGTGAAGCACAGTTCATTACCTTGTCCGCTGTGCTGAGCGGTGTGAAAGACATACGCGGGGCAATAGAGCGCGCCAAACAATACCGGGACGTGTATCAGAAAGACACGGTGCTATTTGTTGATGAAGTACATCGTTTTAATAAATCTCAGCAGGATGCTTTTCTTCCCTTTGTTGAAGATGGCACCGTTACTTTTATAGGAGCAACAACCGAGAATCCGTCCTTTGAATTAAACAATGCCCTGCTTTCCCGAGCGCGTGTGTACATTCTCAAATCGTTGTCATTTGAGGAGATAGAAGGAATATTAGATCGTGCTGTAAAGGATGCAACGCTGGGTCTGGGTGAAAGCAATCTTGAATTTGAAAAGGG
This sequence comes from Gammaproteobacteria bacterium, assembly GCA_012103475.1. Classification (GTDB taxonomy): domain Bacteria; phylum Pseudomonadota; class Gammaproteobacteria; order Eutrophobiales; family Eutrophobiaceae; genus WLWS01. The sequence continues at coordinate 560,683 of WLWS01000002.1, forward strand.
AGTTCTCTCACAACTGGCTAAAGCAGCAGACGGGGATGCCCGCCGTGCGCTGAATTTTCTGGAGATCGCCTCGGACCTCTGCGAGGGTGGCATAGTCACCCTGGAACAGGTAAAAGACGTGTTGTCTGGTGGCAGTAGCAGACGCTTCGATAAAGCAGGTGAGGCTTTTTACGATCAAATATCCGCCCTGCATAAGAGTATTCGCGGGAGTTCGCCAGACGCTGCCTTATATTGGTTTAACAGAATGCTGGATGGAGGTTGTGATCCTTTATATCTTGCCCGACGTATCGTGCGGGTGGCATCGGAGGATATTGGTAATGCTGACCCCCGAGCCTTAAGACTGGCCCTGGATGCCTGGGAGGTTCAGGAAAGACTCGGTTCTCCCGAAGGGGAACTCGCGATTGGGCAGGCGATTGTTTTTCTCGCCTGTGCTCCGAAGAGCAATGCCGTTTACATGGCCTGCAATCAAGCCAGTGAAGATGTAAAAAGTTCTGCATCCGCTGAAGTACCTCTGCATCTGCGTAATTCACCAACAAAACTAATGAAAGAACTGAATTATGGTAAGGAATACCGATATGCTCATGATGAACCGGATGCCTACGCGGCTGGAGAGTCCTATTTCCCTGATGAAATTGGAGAGAGACGATACTATTATCCTGTGCCGCGTGGTCTGGAAATAAAAATTGCTGAAAAACTGGAACAATTGAGAGAGCAGGATAAGAAAGCGAAAAAATAAACTTCTTTGCTTTCATCATATAAAATACCGGTGGTAGTAAACGGGGAGTTTTAATTTGCAACAATTGGCCTTAATTGCCGCAGGTGGTGCAACTGGAGCCCTATTGCGGTACTGGATGTCCGGCGGAATTCACGCTGTATTAGGTCGTGGTTTTCCTTATGGCACTTTAAGTGTAAACGTCATAGGGTCTTTTGCGATGGGCTTACTTTATGTTTATGTTTCCGAGCGTCTTGAAATCAGTGAAGAATCGCGTGCTCTACTTGGCATCGGTTTGCTGGGAGCGTTCACGACTTTTTCTACTTTTTCAATTGAGACTCTGAATTTAATTGAAGCTGGGAAATTTCCAGAGGCATTATTGAATATTTTTCTAAGTGTTTTCTTATGTCTCGGTGCCTGCTGGCTGGGTCTGATGCTTGGCAGGCAAGTTTGAGCTTTTACATAACAGAATAAAATAGAACTTTAAATATGTTAGATCCACATTTATTAAGAACAGATCCAGAGCAAGTTCGTGACGCACTGAGATTACGCGGTTTTGAACTTGAACTCGATGCCTTGCAGAAACTGGAGTCACGTCGCAAGGCGATACAGGTTGAAACGGAAGGTTTGCAAGCCGAGCGAAATGCCCGTTCGAAAAATATTGGCAAAGCGAAAGCAGCCGGAGAAGATGTTGAGCCTTTGTTAAAAGAAGTAGCATCGCTCGGGGACAAACTGAAATCATCAGAGGATGAGCTGGGTAAAATTCAAAAAGAGTTGAACGTCATTCTTCACGCAGTGCCAAACATTCCTCATGTGAGCGTTCCGGCGGGTAAAACAGAAGACGATAATAAAGAAGTGCGGCGCTGGGGGGAACCTGCAGCTTTTGAGTTCGAAGCGAAAGATCATGTCGATCTTGGTGAAGCATTAGGTCTGATTGATTTTGAAACGGGCGCCAAGATTGCCAGCTCACGTTTTGTCGTGTTGAAAGCTGGTATTGCGTTATTACACCGGGCACTTATTCAATTTATGCTCAATGTCCATACTCAGGAACATGGCTACACAGAAGTCAATGTTCCCTATGTCGTTAATGCAGACAGTTGTTTCGGAACCAGCCAGTTGCCAAAATTTGAAGAAGATCTGTTCCATATTAAGGAGCACGGATTTTATTTGATTCCGACAGCGGAAGTGCCAGTGACAAATATGTTCAGAGATGAAATCGTCGCCGCAGAAGATTTACCTCTGAAACTTGTTTGTCATTCTCCCTGCTTTCGTAGTGAGGCCGGTTCTTACGGAAAAGATACCCGTGGCATGATCCGGCAACATCAATTTGAGAAAGTAGAAATGGTACAGCTGGTGCCGGCAGGGCAGTCCTATCAGGCCATCGAAGAGCTCACCGCCCATGCGGAAAATATTTTAAAGAAACTTGAGCTGCCTTACCGAACGGTTATTTTATGTGGTGGTGATATCGGTTTTGCATCGGCACTTACCTACGATATTGAAGTGTGGTTGCCGGGGCAGGGGAAGTACAGGGAAATATCTTCTTGTAGCAACTTTGAAGATTTCCAGGCGCGCAGAATGAAAGCCCGCTGGCGAAATCCGGAAACCAATAAGCCAGAGCTACTACATACTCTTAACGGTTCCGGTCTTGCAGTAGGACGAACACTGATAGCGATTATGGAAAACTACCAGACCAAAGACGGGGATATTTGTGTACCTGAAGCCTTATTACCTTATACGGCAGGTCTTGAACTGATTAAGAAGGCTTAGCCGGAAACTACAGCAATACATTCAATTTCAACCCGGGCACCGATTGCCAGTTCATTCTGACCGACAGCACTACGGGCAGGATAGTGTTCTTTGAAGAAAGTTTTGTAGACTTCGTTCATTTGTGACCATTCTTTTATATCAGCGAGAAAAATTGTGCATTTCACAATATCGTTCAAGGTGGCGCCATGATGATTTAGGCTCGTTTTAATGTTTTTCATCGTTTGGCGCGTCTCCGGCCCGATACCACCGGGCACAAGTTCGAGCTTCCCATAATAATTTCCAACGTGTCCTGACAGATAAAGAGTATTGCCCGCACGAACTGCTTCGGAAAACGGCATGCCCAACTGTTTGTATGTTGGTGAATTGAGGTACTGAACGTCAGCAGAGTGTGAGCTGAATGTTGTAAGGCTTAACAATACAAACAAAAAACAAAAATTAAGACTGGCGGGTTTCAGGATTGTATTCTTCATGTAAGTTAGCCTGATGATTTAGCTGTTCAGTAATTTTAAAACCGCATCAAGACTGTCTTTGGCATCACCAAAGTACATGCGCGTATTTTCTTTAAAAAAGAGTGGGTTCTGAACGCCTGCATAGCCGGTGGCCATACTGCGCTTGAGTACAATAGTTGTTTTGCCTTTCCAGCACTCGAGCACTGGCATACCTGCTATAGGACTGTTCGGATCTTCTTGCGCTGAAGGATTAACAATGTCATTTGCACCGATAATAATTGACACATCAATTTTGGGGAAGTCATCGTTTATTTCATCCATTTCATAAACGATATCGTAAGGTACTTTTGCCTCAGCTAACAAAACATTCATGTGCCCGGGCATACGGCCGGCTACCGGGTGAATGCCAAAGCGGACATTAATTTTTTTCTCTTTAAGTGTGCGTGTGATTTCGTTAACCGTATGCTGTGCCTGAGCCACCGCCATTCCATAGCCGGGGATGATCATGATTTCTTTGGCTTCACTTAGAAGTTCTGCTACCTCGTCTGTGTCAACGGAAATCACTTCTCCTTGATCTTCTGTGGAAGTCGGGGAACTGCTCCCTCCTTCTGTACCGAATCCACCAGCGATAACCGCAACAAAATTGCGATTCATGGCCCGACACATAATGTAGCTCAATATTGCGCCGCTACTGCCGACCAGAGCACCAGTCACAATGAGCAGGTCGTTACTAAGCATAAAGCCGGTTGCCGATGCGGCCCAGCCTGAGTAACTGTTAAGCATTGAAACAACAACCGGCATATCAGCCCCACCAATTGCCATCACCATATGGATACCAAAGATGAGAGCAATGACGGTCATTATGATCAATGGTTGCATGCCACCTCCCGTCTCAGCGGCGTGGACAAACTCCCGACCGAACCAGATAGCAGCAAGTAAGAGCCCTAGGTTCAGCCAATGACGAGCGGGAAGTAACATCGGCGAGCCACCGATTTTTCCACTCAGTTTTCCAAAAGCGATTATCGAACCTGAAAACGTAACTGCTCCGATAAGAACGCCGATATAAATCTCGATTTCATGGATAATTTTTTCAACAGATGTTGGAAAACTGATTGTGGGGTCCATGAAATTAGCGTAGCCAACCAGTACAGCAGCCATGCCTACCAGACTGTGCAGAATGGCGACTAATTCCGGCATTTGCGTCATGTCTACTTTCACGGCAAGTATGTAACCGATTATTCCGCCGATCCCCATGGCGACAACAATTTCCAGATAACTGCTTACACCAGGTGCCGATACGGTAGCGATAATGGCAATGGCCATCCCTATCATGCCGTACAGGTTACCCCGGCGAGCGGTTTCCTGATTGCTGAGACCACCTAGGGCGAGGATGAATAAAATTGTCGCCGCTATATATGAGACTGTAATTACGCCCTGAGACATAGTATTTCCTCTTATTTCTGGAACATGCGAAGCATGCGTTGAGTGACGGCGAAGCCCCCGGTTATATTGATACTGGTTATCAATATTCCGATACCGGCCAGGATTTTTATAATTGGCAACGCTGCTGAAATTTGAATCAGTGCACCGATGACGATAATGCTGCTAATCGCATTGGTTACGCTCATAAGCGGCGTATGCAGGGAAGCCGTCACATTCCATATCACCATGTAACCGACAAAGCAGGCGAGAACGAATACGGTGAAATGTGCCATAAACGAAGCTGGTGCGACTGAACCCAATCCATACAGGGCCAACCCGGCAATAACAAGCGGCAAAAACTGTTTTACAGGGGCTGGTATTAATGACGCTTTAGGCTCCTCAATAACTTCAGGAAGGGTCTCTTCTTTTGCTTTTGGTGCTGCTGTGAGCGTCGGTGCGGGCGGTGGCCAGGTGATTTCACCCTTATTTATCACAGTTGCACCCCGGACTGCTTCATCCTCCATGTTCACCACAATCTCGCCATTCTTTTCAGGACACATGTCCGTCAGCAGATGACGCAGATTGGTTGAATACAGCTGACTGGCCTGAGTCGCCAGACGACTGGGTAAATCCGTATAGCCAATGATAGAAACGCCGTGTTTCAATACCACTTCATTTTTTTCTGTCAGTTTGCAGTTGCCACCTTGTTCCGCTGCCAAATCGACAATAACACTGCCGTCCTGCATGCTCTCTACCATGGCCTCGGTAATTAATTCAGGGGCCGGTTTACCGGGAATCAACGCGGTGGTGATAATGATATCCACTTCTTTTGCCTGTTCGGCGAAAAGCGCCATCTCAGCTTCTATGAATTCGGCACTCATGGTTTTTGCGTAACCGCCTGAGCCGGAACCGTCTTCTTCAAAATCCAGCAGAAGAAACTCAGCGTCCATGCTTTCAACCTGCTCCTGGACCTCTGGTCGCGTATCAAAGGCACGGACGATGGCGCCCATACTTTTCGCCGCTCCAATGGCAGCAAGACCAGCTACTCCGGCACCAATGACGAGGACTTTTGCCGGTGGAATTTTTCCGGCTGCGGTAATCTGCCCGGTAAAAAAACGGCCAAAATGCTGAGCGGCTTCAACTACAGCCCGATAACCGCCAATGTTCGCCATTGAACTCAGGGCGTCCATTTTCTGTGCTCTCGAAATACGCGGAACACTGTCCATGGCAAGGACTGTGGCCTTTGTTGTGGCCAGACGCGAAAGCAACTCTTCATTTTGCGCCGGCCAGATGAAACTGATCAGGGTGTGCTTGTCATTCAGGAGGTCGACTTCATCGCATCCAAGCTCAGGATGGGGGCCGGGTGCACGTACTTTAAGAATAATGTCGGAATCAGACCAGAGGCTTTTGGTGTCCGCGATAATTTCAGCACCAGCGTCGCGATAAGCATCATCAGAAAATTTTGCTGACAGGCCTGCGCTAGATTCAATAGCAACCGTAAAACCGAGTTTCTGAAGTCTGCCCACAACTTCGGGCGTGGTCGCGACCCGTTTTTCTCCCGCATAAACTTCTTTGGGTATACCGATTTTCATCCTGGATATCTCCCGAATTTCTAATATTCAATTTTGACTGTCGAAATAACAACAGTGGAAGGGTAAAAACCCGCCGAATCCTAGCGTAGAACTCCCTTGCTCACAAGCGCAAAGCCCGGATTAGACAAAAGAAAACCCGGCACCTGGCCGGGTTTTTTATTTTTTACTTAGAGTCTGGCTTCTTCGATTAATCTTCTCCTGCAAATGCGCCTAACAGATGCAGCAGACTGGTGAAAAGATTATAAATGGTTATGTACAGCCCAACAGTTGCCATGATGTAGTTGGTTTCGCCGCCATGAATCATTTCACTGGTCTGGTAGAGGATAAAACCGGACATTAACAGGACAAACATGGCTGAAACTGCCAGCGAAAGCGCTGGTATTGAAAATATCATCGCAGCGATACCGGCCAGAAAAGCGACCAGAATCCCAACCATAATGAAACCACCCATGAAACTGAAATCTTTCCGGGTAGTTAACGCATAACCAGATAAACCGAGGAAAATTGCGCCAGTTCCACCCAGTGCCAGCATTACCAGTTCTGCACCATTACTAAACATATGCAGGTAAGCATTAATCAGGGGTCCAAGGGTCAAACCCATGAAACCGGTAAGCGCGAAAACAGACAAAAGGCCCCAGGCGCTATTGCGCAGATGGCTGGTTAAAAATAACAGGCCGAAATAGCCGCCCAGAGTGACCAGCGGTCCCATATAAGGAAAATTCAAAACCATGGACAGGCCTGCGGTGAAAGCACTGAACAACAGGGTCATAGATAGCAGGGTATAAGTATTGCGGATCAACTTATTGGTCGCTAGTACTGACTCAGCTGGTTGTGCTACTGCAAAAGGACTTTGACTCATGTCTACCATTCTCCAAAAACAATTAATGAATAATGATGATGGGGTTAAAAGATAAATATTTCAAGTATTTGTGGCCGATTAGTTGATTGGCAGAGACTATGGTGATGACCCCGCAACATTGATTAATTATTTATAAAACAAAGGTTTAAAGTGTGTTTTACAATCGTGGTTATAATTGGCTGTGAAAAGTCTCAAAAAAACGGCGGATTCTCTCTGCGTTTGCTCCCAGATCACCTTCGCCTATACGCGAAATTGAGCGCACATCAATCAGACTTCCCTGTGCAGAGTCGACGATTCTGATACTGACATCATCAATGAAACCAAACATTCTGCTTTTTTCATAAGCCTCCAGTCGCAGGGCTTCCTGATCTGCAAGCACTACGGTCCAGCCGAGACTGCTAAGACTCGCTTCTGCCCGGCTAAATGCCTGTGTAGTACTGAGATCGGAATGAACAGTTTTGATGTCAGGGAAGGCCTGTTGTTGCAGGCTGGCGATAGAATTACCGGCATAATCCAGGCTGTTTTCTTCGGCATTACGCAATGAGGCAATAATTGAGAATACCGGCGGGTTTTGTGTATCTGTTGTGATGTCGTGAATCATGGGGGCCTTGAATCCGGAAGGTCCCACTACAAGAATTGCCCCTAAAAGCGGAGCCAAACCCAGTACTAATGAAAAGAAAGCATAGCGTTTAAGTCTTGAGTTTTTCTTCAAGAAAGCAAAAATGATCTGTAAAGCACTCAAAACGGCGACTATCAGGCCAAATTGAGCGGCATAAAAGAAAGGGTAGAAAGCGCTGGCAGGCGACCAGTCAAGTAACATGCGGCCAGCTATGGCGACAATAATTATTAGCAGATTGAGAACCGCGATATAGAAAACAAGTACCGCGCCGGCTGATTTTTTTTCTTCAGTGGACATAAATTTCCCCTGTAAAGAGATATAAAGTGAAGGAATGATAATCCATTTGTTTGTTTGCTTCAGATTCTTCGCTAGAATGTCGGCCGAGTTCGGAGAGGTGGCAGAGCGGTTGAATGCACTGGTCTTGAAAACCAGCAAGGATGAAAGTCCTTCGAGGGTTCGAATCCCTCCCTCTCCGCCATTTTTTTAAACGCCTGTCTTGACTTTACAGGTAGAGACTCACACTGACTGAACCCGGGTTTGTCAATGATTGCAAAACTAGTTTCATTCCAGCTGCCGAAAGACATGGCTCGCGAAAAAGTCATTGTCATGGCGAGGGAAGTCGCAATGGAATGGCTGAAACATCCCAATTTGCTGCGCAAAGACTTTTTGCTCGATGAGAATAACAAAACCTACGGCTATTATGTGTTCAGCGACAAAGAAAGTGCCGAACAGGCCCATGGTGAGGAATTTCTGGCTCGACTTAAAAATCAGTTTGGGGTTGAACCGGAAATGCAGTACTTCGATTACCTGATGACGGCTGATGTGACACAAGGTCGGATTACGGGTGACTGAAGTCTGTTTTAAATAATATTTCGGTGAGAAGCGACAAGGTCACATCATTTTCCTAACACAATAATAATACGACTAGATACTATGACAGCTTTAGTTTGCGGTTCGATTGCCTACGACAATATTATGGTTTTTCATGATTATTTCAAAAACCATATTCTCCCTGATAAAACTCATATGTTGAATTTGAGTTTTGTGGTGCCGGACATGAATAAGGAGTTTGGCGGTTGCGCAGGGAATATTGTCTACAATATGAAGTTACTTGAAGGCGACGCTTTGCCAATGGCAACCGTTGGTGAAGATTACGATGTCTACCATAAACGCTTTCAGACGTTAGGTATTGACGATCGTTATGTAAAGGTGATTGAAGATAAATTTACTGCCCAGTGCTTTATCACTACGGATATTGACGATAATCAAATTAATTTTTTCCAGATTGGCGCAATGGGAAATTCTCATGAAAACGAAATTACCGAATCAAAAGACATCAGCATCGGCATAGTTGCACCAGATGGCAAAGAAGGCATGCTTTCACACGCTGAGCAGTTTGCCAACGCAGATATTCCTTTCTTTTTTGATCCGGGACAAAACGTGCCTTTAATAGATAAAGATGAAATGCTGAAAGCCTTCGAGTATGCAAACTGGCTTACGTTTAACGATTATGAATGGCAGCAAATAGAGGACAAAACCGGGCTGAATCTGAACTCAGTGACGGATTTGGTGGATGCGCTGATTGTGACACGTGGTGGCAAGGGTTCGAGTATCTACACAAAAGGTAAAGAAATCAGCATTCCAGTAGCCGCTGCGGCGCAGATAAGTGACCCGACGGGTTGTGGAGATGCCTATCGGGCTGGCTTGCTTTATGGTCTGATGTAAGAGATGGACTGGGAAACAACGGGTCGCATTGCCTCAATGATTGGCGCCATGAAAATTGAAATCAGCGGAACGCAAAACCACAGTTTCACGATGCAGGAATTTCGTGACCGCTTTAAAGAGAATTTTGACTACGATTTCTGAAATTTCCCTGGAAATTGTGGCTTAGCAATGGATTGGCCCGATTTCGAAACATACTATTGACTTGCAGGGCAGGCTGGTTAGAGAATGAATCTCGACCGTGCTAGCAGCATTCCCAAATTGGATAGTAAAATATCATGACACGCTCCAGATTTATTACTCTCGACGAAGCCAACCTGAAAGGCAAAAGAGTATTGTTGCGGGTTGATTTCAATGTACCGATAAAAGACGGGAAGGTTGCGGACGATAGTCGCATCAAGGCTACATTAACGACAATTCGTTATCTGCAGAGTGCCGGAGCCGGAGTTGCTATATTGTCACATCTGGGGAGTCCACGAGCGGCTATTTATGATTCTGATTACAGTCTTGCCCCGGTAGCAAAATACTTAAGCCAGGCTCTCGATCAGGATGTTCCTCTTATCGTCGAGTGGCTTGAAGATTTACAGGTTAGCCCTGGACAAATAGTCATGCTTGAAAATATTCGTTTTGCAAGTGGTGAGAAAACTAATACCGACGCTCTAGCCAGAAAAATGGCAACTTTGTGCGATGTCTACGTCAACGAAGCTTTTGCCAGTGCGCGTCGGGAACAATCATCAGTTCATGGTATAGCCAAATACTTACCACTCGCTTACACCGGTCCCCTGTTTGTTAAAGAAGTAGAGGCACTTGATAAAGCGGTGAACAATATCGACAGGCCTCTAGTTTTCGTAATCGGTGGGCAGCGACGGCCAGAAATAAAGTTTGAGTTACTGAAGACAAGGTTTGAGGATGTCGATAAAATTCTCGTTGGCGGAGTAATTGGAAATACGTTTCTAAAAGCCGCAAACCGGGAAATGGGGAAGTCGCTTTATCTTCCGGAATTTCTTGACCTGTCTCGTGAGTTGCTGGCTCAGGCAAAAACGCAGAATAAAGCGATTATTATGCCGGTAGATATTATCGTCGGTACGTCTATGGATGATGAAAGTGACGCGGTGATAAAGAAAGTGGATGCGCTTGAACCGGATGAGTTGATCCTCGATATTGGTCCTGAAACTGTAGCGTTGTTTCAGGCTGAGATAACACCTGCCAGAACTGTTTTCTGGACCGGTCCTCTCGGACTTGTGGAACTGGATAAATTCCAGTCCGGAACTTATGAAGTTGCCAGAAGTATCGCACGAAGTGATGGCTATTCCATTGCTAATGGCGGAGACACGCTTTCTGTTATTGAGACACTTGAACTCTCTACTGCTTACTCACATTTGTCCACTGGAGGAGGTTCTTCTCTGGAGTTTCTGCAGGGTAAACAATTACCCGCAGTGAGCATGATGGAGGAGTCTGCTCGGGTGAGATACGCAGTTGAGAGAGAATACTGATTATCTACCGGCGATTCATTGATGGGATATAGCTGATGCAGGAAAACATCGCCGTTGTTTTTGATTTCGATGACACCCTCGCACCTGACAGCACTTCCGGTTTTCTTGCTGAATGTGGTCTGGATGTGCCACGTTTCTGGCAGGATGAGGTACATCCGCTCTTAGCCGATAACTGGGACCCGGTGCCGGCTTATCTGTACAAAATGATTGAGAAGTCCGGAAGCGGGGAGATTGAGCCGATTACCCGTCAGGCACTGATGAACTGGGGTAGCAGGTTGCCGCTGTTCCCAGGTGCAGAAGATATATTCGAGTGTCTGCGTGGGGTTGTAAAAGAAATCAACCCTAAAGTCGTGCTCGAATTCTATTTAATCAGCTCTGGTATCGGAGACGTTCTAAGGAATTCGAAGATAGCCCATCAATTCAGCGCGATCTGGGCTTCCGATTTTGTTTATGATGAGGCTGAACAAATCAAGTTTCCAAAACGTGTTGTCAGCTTTACAGATAAAACCCGTTATATCTTTCACATACAAAAAGGGATTTTTGGTCCGCATTTCGACGATAAGCCATTCGAAGTGAATCGCAAGGTGCCACAGGAGAAAATTCGTGTCCCTATCAGCCAGATGATTATGGTTGGCGATGGTTATACTGACATTCCCTGTTTTTCTCTGGTGCGCAGAGAGCAGGGTATTGCAATTGGTGTTTATGATCGGAAGAACTCTGATAGACGGGGAAGAGCCTGGGGTTTTATTGAAGAGGGACGTGTGTCTAATCTGGCAACTCAGGATTACAGAGAAGGATACGGTTTGTCTGACTCTTTGATTATGGCGGTGGAAAGTATCGCCAGACGTATTTCACTGGCCAGCCATACTTACCAGGGCTAGTTCTACCATTAAATCTGTCTTAACTGGGTGAGAATAGAGGTAGTCTGCTTTAGACGCTCAGTGACGGTTTCTACAAACACTTTCAGAAAACGCAATTGAGTGCTTTCATCGGCCCGATCCAATGTTGAGGCATTGACTTTGATTAGAGAGACATCTGTTTTGGCTAATACCGAGGCAGTTCTTTCGGTATTGGCGATAAAGCCCATTTCTCCGAAGCAACAACCTTGCTGAAGTGTATCGACATGCTGACCGTCTTTCTCTATATTAACCACGCCGGAGAGAATAATATAGAAGGAGTTATCAATTTCACCTTCCTTGATAATGCTTTCTCCGGGGGTGTAGTTTTGCCAGTTACTCGCGCGTACCAGACCCCATATTTCGGCATCATTGAATCCTTTGAAAAAGCCCAGGCGATTCAGCGTATCGAATTTCTCTCTAAGTGAATCTTCCGTTTCGATTTTCTCCAGATCGTCGTAAATAAGCGCCAGATCAGCTGCCAGATCCAGTCCCATGCTGTAGCGCTTGCTGTTCTTCTTTTTCAGCATCCGGCTCAGCACGTAATCAAGACCTTCCGATAAATCTGAGCGGAATTCAGACAGGGGCTTCGGTTTTTCGTTAGTAATATTGTTAGAAATCTTGGCCAGACTGTCAGCTTTAAACGGATGCGCACCTGTCAGCATTTCATAGAGAACACTGCCCAGCGAAAAAATATCAGTGTTACTCTCGATCGGCCATTCATTTATTTGTTCAGGTGACATATAGAGCGGGGAGCCCAGAAAACCGTCAAATTGAGTGGAAGTCTCGTCTGCGCGATTTATGCGAGCGATGCTGAAATCGGAAACCCGAATATCTCTGTCCTTGGTAAAAAGGATATTACTGGGCTTGATGTCGCGATGGATGATTCCCTGACGATGTGCATAATCGAGAGCCTTCGCACACTTATAGATTACACCCACAACTTCCCGAATAGGCAAAAGCCCGTCGGCCTTACTGAAGGGTTGCAGGGTGGCGGCGCCCTCGACATATTCCATAACCAGATAACAAAGTTCTCCGTCAACACCGGCGTCAAACAGGCTCAGAATGCTTGGGTGATCAAGGACGGCTGTGGCATGGGCTTCATTGAAAAAAAGCTTGCGAAAACGACTACCGTCTTCAGTCTGATCGATAAACTGCGGGTGAGCTACCTTGATGGCAACTGTGCGGTTCGAGAAGGAGTCGTAAGCAGAATAGACGGTACCCATACTGCCTTTACCAACAGCTTTCTCAATATCGTATTTACCAATGACATCGGGGACATTATTGAAAGTATGGAAGGTGCTGCCGCCAACCTGTTCAGTTGCTAGATCATTCATAAGCTGAATTTCTTTATAGTAAAGCCTGTCTCGTCAAAAAGAACTTAATTATACATGCCAAGTTAGTATTGTAAATGCTTGAAGGAATTGAGGTTAATAGAATCAATGTCATTCGAGAACAGGAATTAACAATTGAGATACAGGGTAAGGCGACACTACCAAGATGAGATTGTCGTTCATACACGAGATAATATTTTTGAAAAATACGCCGATTATTTCAACCCGCTCGAGCTTGTTGTTAAGAATCAAAAGTATTGTATATCAAATAGATAAGGGGTAATGAACGTGGGCGGTCGAATTTATCTCGTGGTAACATCCTATGTACGAACGGGGCGTTCATCACGTAGCGTCACATGGGTGAAAACAGCGTAATCAACATGCTAACTCAAACTCTAATAAAAATATTAATATAAGTATAAAAAACATATAAATACGAATGATATCTAAAGTAAATAGTAATAAAAAGTCGCATTATGATAGAAATTGTGTGCTTTGCCCGCGCCTTGCCAGTCATCTGGCGGAAGTGAGAAAGAAGTTCCCTGATTATCATGCACGTCCGGTCCCCCCCTTTGGTGACGAAAAACCGGACTTAATGATAGTCGGGCTTGCCCCGGGGATGCACGGTGCGAATGCAACAGGTCGGCCTTTCACCGGTGATTATGCGGGCATTTTGCTCTACAAGGCTTTGCACAAGTATGGCTATAGTAATCTTGCCGAAGTAAGCGCTGCCGACGATGGTCTGAAGCTAAAGAACTGTAGAATTACTAACGCTGTGAAGTGTTTGCCACCGGAAAATAAACCGGTAGGAGCAGAGGTCAACAACTGCAATCGTTTCTTGGAGAAGGAAATCGAGAGTCTTGGATCTCGCTACGTGATTCTGGCTCTGGGTGGAGTTGCCCACAAAGCCGTGTTAAAAGCACTGTCTCTAAAGCCAAAGGGGCATGAATTCGGGCACGCCAATTTGCATTTACTTGCACAGGATAAATGGTTGATCGACTCCTATCACTGTAGTCGTTATAACACCCAGACCCGTCGACTCAGTGAGGATATGTTCTTTTCTATATTCGATAAAATAGATGAGTTATTAGCTATAAATAATTGATAAATTAATACTTTGCTGAAATTCGACCCAAAACCTTATTTGAATGCTTTAACGTCCAAGCCCGGTGTCTACCGGATGCTGGACGGAGAGGGTGGCGTGATATATGTCGGCAAAGCCAGAAACCTGAAGAACAGGGTCAGCAGCTATTTCGGAAAATCCCAGGATTCATTAAAAACCAGAGCCCTGGTAGCCCAGATTCGGGCGATTGAAGTGACAATCACCCATACCGAAGGTGAGGCTCTGTTATTGGAAAATAACCTTATCAAGGATCTGCGCCCGCGTTACAACATCGTATTTCGAGACGACAAGACTTATCCCTTTCTCTATCTAAGTCTGGAACACGAATATCCACGTCTGAGCTTTTACCGGGGCGCCAGACGCGGTAAAGGCAGGTATTTTGGTCCTTATCCAAGTGCAGGGTCGGCCAGAAGGGCATTAAATCTGGTGCAAAAATTGTTTCAAATTCGTCAATGCGACGATAATTTTTTTAAGGATCGTTCGCGTCCTTGTTTGCAGTACCAGATACGTCGTTGTACCGCTCCTTGTGTCGATTACATCAGTAAAGAAGACTATGTCGAAGAGTTAGGCTTTGCCGTCATGTTTCTCGAAGGGAAAAATGAAGCCGTGATCGATGCTCTCCTAAAACCCATGCAGGAATCCGCTGAAAAGCTGGAATATGAACGCGCAGCTCACTACCGTGACCAGATAAGCAATTTAAGAAAAATACAAGAGCAACAACATGTTAGCGCACCAAAAGGCGAAATTGATATTATCGCCTGTGGGATCTACTCAGGGATGGCCTGCGTGCAGATTTTCTATATTCGCGGCGGGTTGAACCTGGGCAATAAATCGTTTTTTCCAAAACAGGCGAAAGATGAGGTGGCTGCGGACATTATAAGTGCTTTCCTCTCTCAATATTATTTCTCAGGACGCAGTGACAGACAGATTCCGCCCGAGATTCTGGTGAGTCACGAGCCTGAAGACAAAGATATGTTTGAAACAGTGCTCAGCGAACAGGCAGGCCGAAAAGTGAAAATCCAGTTTCAATATAAGGGAGAGAAAAAACAGGGAATGCAAATGGCTATGGAAAACGCCATGATTGCCCTGCAACAGCGTCAGCGGCAAAAAGAGTCCCATCACGACCGTCTGGATGCATTGAGACAGGCACTTGAACTGGAAGATACTCTTGAACGGATTGAGTGCTTTGATATCAGCCATACATCCGGTGAAGCGACTGTTGGTTCCTGCGTGGTCTTTGGAACAGAAGGGGCGCTAAAGTCTGATTACAGACGTTTTAATGTGAGTGATATCGAACCGGGAGATGACTACGCAGCTATGAGACAGGTAGTGTCACGACGTTACACCAGAGTTAAAAAGGAAGACGGTAAATTGCCTGACCTGATTTTGATTGATGGTGGGAAAGGACAGGTGAGCAGTGCAAAAGAGATAATGTCAGAGATACAACTTGAAAATCTGCCTTTGATAGGGGTAGCCAAGGGACCCGGGAGAAAACCCAGGCTTGAAGTACTGATACTCTCCGATGGTCATTCGGAACGACGTTTGCCGGCAAACTCAGCTTCTTTACACCTGATTCAGGAAATTCGCGACGAAGCACATCGTTTTGCTATTACCGGACACCGGCAAAGGCGTAAGAAAGCCCGGAATCGTTCGGTGCTCGAGGATGTTGAAGGTGTTGGCAGCAAACGCAGGCAACAGCTGATACGTTATTTTGGAGGCTTACAGGGAATTGAACGAGCAGGTGTTGAAGATCTTGCGAAAGTAAGCGGAATCAATAAGAATCTCGCCCAGAAAATCTATGACGCTTTCCATTAGACAATGAATATCCCTAATTCCCTTACTTTGCTGCGTATCGTACTGATTCCCATCTTCGTGCTGGTGTTTTATCTTCCTCTTGAGATGGCCAACATTATTGCCTGTGTGATATTTACCGTAGCTGCTGTGACGGATATTCTGGATGGCTATCTGGCGCGCAAACTCAAGCAAATTTCACCTCTGGGCGCATTTCTTGATCCGGTTGCAGATAAACTGATGGTAGCTGTGGTATTGGTCTGTCTTGTCCAGAGGGACTCAAGTCTGCTCATGGCTTTGCCAGCAGCGGTAATCATAGGCCGGGAGATTACAGTTTCGGCTTTGCGTGAATGGATGGCTGAATTAGGCGCAAGAAGTAAAGTCGCTGTCTCGGGTTATGGCAAATTTAAAACCATCGCGCAAATGGTCGCGCTTGGAATTCTCGTCTATCACGACGATTTATTAGGTTTACCAATTTACGCTCTGGGCATGATTCTCCTCTACATTGCCGCCGCGCTGACTTTACTGTCAATGTTCCAATACCTATCCAGTGCCTGGCCCAAACTTCGAGAATCAAATAAAAAACAATAACTTGAGCTGTGACGATTGACACATCAAAAGTCGCGGCTACAATAGGCCTCCCAATTTTGGGAATCACCCTGATAATTGTGTAGAATTTAGACTGGTGATAGAGAATTATGCGGGAATAGCTCAGTGGTAGAGCACCTCGTTGCCAACGAGGATGTCGCGAGTTCAAATCTCGTTTCCCGCTCCAAATAGTTAAAACCCCGTTTTGCGGGGTTTTTGCTTTTATGTACAGGACGTACAGTGGGCCACGGGCAGAGGATGCAAATTAGTGGCTATATGGCTGAGTGGCAGAGTGGTTATGCAGCGGCCTGCAAAGCCGTGGACGCCGGTTCGATTCCGACCTCAGCCTCCATATTCTTGAAAGTTGACAGTAACCTTTCAATCCAGAAGTACGCCCGGGTGGTGGAATTGGTAGACACAAGGGACTTAAAATCCCTCGGCTTCACGGCCGTGACGGTTCGAGTCCGTCTCCGGGCACCATTTGCGCCTCTATAGACTTCTAGGTCTCTGGCTGCACAGACACCCATCGCATCGGGAGTAGCTTTGTCGATTTACTTTACACAATCTCCTGTGCAATAAAAAAGCATAAGTGTTTATAAATATTAAAGTTATTATTTTATCTGAATCAATATTATTACTTTGAAACAAAAATCAGGCTTAACTGCCTCCACTATCGATCAGTACTTGTCGATAATATTTACACTTTTCTTGCCAAGCGGATGACAAAATAAAATAAATTCAGCTTAGCTATTGATTATTAAGGGATAATGCATTTTGGCACGCTGATTGCCTGAGATATATTGAAATTAATTAGTAAATACACAGTTTAGGGGAGAGGATTCATGGCTAATATCAAGAACTTGCTCAAAGCTATATCAGTTACAGCACTGATGGCTATCATGGCGACACCAGCGAATGCACACACTATATCGGTTGGTACTGCAAACGCCGGGGCAACAGGCAGTGTCACTGTTTACTTGGGCACCTATCAAAGTGGCCACGGTACAGTAGCTCCCGAAGGCGCTATTACGATCGGAACCCAGACTGTCAACTTTGGTAACCTTATTAGCGGAGGCGCCAAGCCTTCTGTTCTAGTTGATGGCGTGAATAACTTTTTCTCCAGTGGTGCGGGTTCATACACTTCCGCTACGAATACAACTGGTCGTACACAAGTCTTTTGGCAGTCTGCAACCTTAACAGGCCTCACTGCAGGTATGCATACTTATACGATTTCAAGCATGTTCACAATTAACTGGGCTGACTGGGGCGGTGCAGGCTCGAACTGGACAGGAACAGTAGATATTCCTAATTCCTCGGTTCAAACTCCGGAACCAGCGATGCTTGCGCTATTTGGATTAGGTCTTGCCGGATTAGGATTTTCCCGCAAAAGAGCCTCAACTTAAGCCAGCGTTACAAAATAGTTAATAAAACCCGCACTCTGTTGCGGGTTTTTTTTCGTCTAATAAATCTATAATTTTGAGAGGATTACCAGTCCAAGGGCAATTGGCGCAAAATTTTACAGAACCACATATCAGAAAGTACATGGGATCTTATTGGTAAGTTAAGAATCTTCCAGCAATCTTTATAATAATAATCTCCATCCCGCGCATATCTTCAACAAAAAAAACAGCTGACAAGGAGTATGTTAGTCGCAAGATAAGCCAAACCAAACCAAACACCTTACCAGGTAGCCGAATTCAGAATAACTGAAAAATATCATGGATCGGCTAAACCTGCTTGAGCTGTCGTCTTTGACCGACAATATCATGAATATTGGGAAAAATAGGATACCACGAAAGTTACGTCAAAAATCAATGGGGGGAGGGTAAGTGCTTGTAATTAATAGATATAATCGTAATTCTCGATTAT
This sequence comes from Gammaproteobacteria bacterium, assembly GCA_012103475.1. Classification (GTDB taxonomy): domain Bacteria; phylum Pseudomonadota; class Gammaproteobacteria; order Eutrophobiales; family Eutrophobiaceae; genus WLWS01. The sequence goes on from WLWS01000002.1 coordinate 578,919, forward strand.
AAACCAGGGGTTCTGGTGTCGGTTAATATTACAAATAATTAGAAGGGAATATTCAGGGTATTGTAAGTGATTGATAATTTTGACTATTTTAGAATAGGCACGGTACTTGCAATAGATTACGTAGAGTAGTACGTGACTACCCTATAATGAGACGACTATCTAGCTTTTTATGTCGACAATCTCGGGAGTGGATTTGTGAAAATAAAAGGCATTATCAAAAGAATCGGGATTATGTTGCTTTTGGCGCCCTTTGCGCTGCAAGCCATGCCTGTGACAGTCACGTCCAATCATATCGAATCACTTTCTTACGATAACGGCACATGGATAAGCGATTCAACCAACAACACGAGCATTCCATTCAGTGCCATACTTTCCGCAACTAGTGGAAACTCCAGCAGCGTAACTGACGTTGACTGGACGGGCGGCGATAATTTTGTGCTATTCGATGCTTCCTTCAACCATAATATAAACAACTCTGATGATACTACTGGTGGATTCGATTATGCCCAGACTTACCAGAGTACAATTGCTTTTTCCGCAAATGATGATTCGGCTTACGCATTGAGCGGCCTCTATGATTTTAATATAAGTAATGGCGGAAGAAGTTATTATGACGTCTACTTACGTGATGATACGCAAGGCATAGATCTTTTTAGAGACACAACGATATCCACTACAGGTGGAGATTTGTCACAAATTTTTAACCTGGGAGTAGGCGGAGATGGTAATACTTACAATATCACTCTTGGCTCTCTCACCGGCAACCTGATAGCAGGAAACAACTACTCTTTTTACTTTGAGACAAATATTATAACTTTACACGATCAGTTGAACACTCAGGGTGCCGGAGTTGCTAGTGGTAATGTCGCATTATTGATCGGGGACCCTTCATTAGTTCCTGAACCAATGTCTTTTGCGTTAATGATTCTGGGATTGTTTGCATTGGGACAACGCCCGTTCACGCGTAATCGTTAAGTTTCAGAGCAACATTTCTCCAGGCCAGAGTCATACGCTTTGTCTGTCTAGCTTTAGTCATAACTTCCTTAATAGTTGTCGTGTAAAGCTGGAATTTTTGTAAACAGGCGAAAATAAGTCCATGCCAATCTGATAGACTACCCCATCTATTTTATAAAATTACGTAAACAAGCAACACGTAATTGCACTGATGTCTGATATAACTAATTCCAGTAAAGGTAGCTCACTGCTCTATAAGAGTTTCCTTTTGCTTATTATCTGGCTGCCGTTCCCTTTTGGAAGCAATCGGCCGTGGGCCTGGTCAATTCTGGAAATTGCTGTATTTTCAATAGCGCTGATGTGGCTTGTTCTGTATTTAAAAGGAAAAGTAAGCTTCAGTATCCCTTTTACCAAAGCAATGCCAGCGGTAATAATCTATCTGTTATGGCTTTTACTGCTTGTGTTTCAGATATTGCCTTTGCCATCATCCCTTGTTTCTATGATTTCTCCTAAAGCGATTGAGCATGCGGCGAGAGTAGGAACCAGTGATGGGTTTGTCAGACTATCCCTTGACCCTTACGCGACTCTGGTTTCACTGTATAAGAGCATTGCCTATTTTTTGTTTTTTTGCATTTCCCTGTTAATTCTTAACAGCAGATCCCGACTAATTACCCTATCTCTAGTGATAGTTTTTTCCGGGTTGTTCCAAGCTATGTATGGAAGTCTTATGGTGCTCTCTGGTCTGGAGTATGGCTTTTTCATTAAGAAATTTGCTTATATAGGCAATGCGACTGGAACTTTCGTCAACCGCAATCATCTTGCAGCCTATTTAGTAATGTCTCTGGCACTAGGCATTGGGCTGATGGTTTTTAAACTGGATAGAAATGAATCGACTGGAATCAAGCATAAGATAAGGTACTTTTTTGGACTATTGTTAAGCCAAAAACTCAGACTTCGTCTGTACCTTGTGCTGATAGTAATCGGACTTGTGTTAACGCATTCACGAATGGGGAACGCATCATTTTTTCTTGGTCTGATGCTGGCCGGGATCGTCAGCTTGATCCTCTCCAAAAACGCGTCACGACAGACTGTATTACTTTTAGCGAGCCTGATTATAATAGACCTTATGATAGTAGGGACGTGGTTTGGACTTGATAATGTCGCCGATCGACTTGAAAAAACATCGATTGAGAAAGAATCGCGAGATAACGTTTATGTCTATGTACTCGAAGAAGTTAAAGACTATAAATATACTGGTACAGGTTTGGGCACTTTTTACGGCGTTTTTCCAAACTACAGAGGACAGGACGTGCCAGGGTTTTATGACCATGCTCACAATGATTATTTGCAATTTACCAGCGAAACAGGGGTGATTGGAATGGCTCTGCTAAGCATGCTCGTGCTTGTAACTCTGGTAACTGCCATAAAGGCAAACAGGTATAGAAATGATCCCTTAATGCAAGGAATCTCGTTCGCAGTAATAATGGCTGTGTTTGCCATGCTTATTCATGCTAGCGTGGATTTCAGCATGCAGATTCCAGCCAACGCGGCTACGTTTAACGTCATACTGGCACTCGCCTGGATAGCGAGATATCACCCATCCAGACTGCCAAAAGTTAAACCCCATGCGGGCGAAAACTCAACACATAATAAAAACACTTGAATATGAATAGTGCGCATCGTGGACATATTCGTCCATATAGTAGTTTGTTAGCAGCTCTTTTTCGAGCCACAGACATACTCATAATTATTACTACGCTTTTTATGCTTGCCTGGCTCTTGCGTGTTCAATGGCATGGCTACTTAACTCTGGCAGGCTGCGTCGCAATTATTGTTTACGTTATTACGGCAGAAGTAACTGCCTTATATGCATCCTGGAGACTGGGTAGTCTGACTAATGAGAATAAGCAGGTAATCATTACCTGGGCGGCAGTGGTCTTTGTTTTGCTAGTACTTGCTTATATAACTAAGACATCTTCAATATATTCAAGGAGAGTTTTATTAACATGGATGATCTCTACACCTTTATTATTAACCTTGTTCAGGTTTGCTTTTCGAAATGCAATAAGAGCCCTGCGCCGTAAAAACCGGAACAGCAGAAGTGTCGCAGTAGTTGGTGCAGGATCTCAGGCTCTACAACTAGTTGAGCAGATTGATCAGCAGCCCTGGAGTGGTCTTCAGGTTGAGGGATTTTACGATGATGAGCTTTCGATAGGGCATCGCCCTCATGAAGCTTACGATTTACGTGTTCTTGGTAATGACCAGCAGTTAATTGAGAAAGCACGAAATAAGGAAGTAGATATAATTTTTATTGCTCTGCCAATTATAAAAGAAGACAAAATTAAAGAACTGGTCGACGGGCTTTCAAATTCTACCGTTATCACTTATGTAGTCCCGGATTTGTTTATGTCAACTTTATTGAATACTCGCTGGGGTTACATGGGGAATTTGCCGATACTGAGTATTCATGACAGACCATTTACAGGAATAGATGGTTGGTTGAAACGTTTGGAAGATCTTGTTCTTGGCACTTTAATACTTACACTTATTACCTTGCCGATGCTCATGATTGCATTGGCAATAAAGTTAACATCAAAAGGACCGGTGATTTTTCAACAACAGCGATATGGGATTTCGGGTGAGCCTATCTCCATTTTGAAATTTAGAACGATGACCGTTTGTGAGAATAGTGAGGTAATAATTCAGGCCAAAAAAGATGACGATAGAGTCACCTGGCTTGGAAAGAGACTGAGACGGTATTCTCTGGACGAGCTGCCACAGTTCATCAACGTTATTCAGGGTTCAATGTCTATTGTCGGACCAAGACCGCATGCGGTAGCACACAATGAGCTTTATCGAAAAGAAATTAGTGGCTATATGCTGAGACATTCAATAAAGCCGGGGATAACAGGTTGGGCGCAAATCAATGGTTGGCGTGGTGAAACCGATACTCTGCATAAAATGGAAAAACGTATTGAGCATGACCTCTGGTATATTAAGAACTGGTCACTGCCGTTGGATCTTAGGATAATTGTTTTAACTATTTTTTACGGATTTACCAGTGATCAGGCATATTAAAAGTACATCCGTGTTCAGATTGTTTTAACAATTTAAATCTTAGGTAGAGACAACAATTTACTTCTGAATTCATCAGTTATTTCTCTGGCATCAATATTATTGCGTACGATGCGCGGTGTAATTAGCACGATAAGTTCAGTTCTTCTGGACGAATTATTTGTCTGACCAAACAACTTACCGAGTATTGGGATTCTAGATAAGCCCGGTACACCACTTTCATTATCGGTATTTGAATCCAGAATTAAACCGCCGAGGACTATAGTTTCACCTGAGCTGATTGCTACTGTACTTTCTATCTGGCGTTGCTGGATAGTCGGAGCATCTATAGTGGATGAGGTTGTAGGAATTGCATTACTAACTTCCTGTTTTATGTCCATCGTTACTAAACCGCTATTATTTACTCTGGGAGTTACGGTGAGGGTGATACCAGTATTTCTAAACTGAATTTCGTTGACAGTGGGTGAATTTGGATTAATGTTGCTGACCGATTGTCGGGAAGGGACAGGGATTTCATCGCCGACATTAATAGAGGCTTCCTGATTATCAAGCACCATCAGGGATGGTGAAGACAGCACATTTATTTCTGACTCAGTTTCTAAGGCATTAAGAGCAACGCTGACATTAGAAGCACTATTAATGATTGTATATGAGAAACCCGGTGCCAGGGCGGAGAGCCCGGATTCGCCGAGGTCAAGCTGTCCTTGCCCTCTACGCGCACTACCCACGCCGTTTTTAAAAAACCATTCCACGCCGTAATTTAATTCGTCGTTTAGTGTAACTTCTAGAATACTGGCTTCGATCAAGACCTGTAACGGCACTATATCTAGTTTTCTAATCGCTGCGGCAACCATTTTATAATCTTGCGTAGTGGCAAGAATAACCAGGGAATTTCGAGTGTCATCGGCAATGATTTTAATAGATTCACTAGAGGCAACTGTCAGGCTGCTGGTATTGCCGGATAAAGCAGATGCAGATTGACCGCCTGAAGATGAAGCATTTTCTGTTAATTCGATCGGAGACGTACCCGGCGCAAGGCTAGGAGATTGTGAAGAGGAGGCACCTTCTACAAAAATATGTCCCAGAATATCAGCTAACTCTGAGGCCTTCGCATTTTGAACATCGTAAACATAGAGATGTTGCCCCATTCCCTCACCAGGCCTGTCAAGGCGGTGAAGCCACAATTCCGCCTCACGAAGTGCTGCCGTGGTTGAACTGATAAGTAGAATGGAATTAAGTCGTTTAATCGGAACGGTGCGTATCAGGCCTCCTAGCATACCTTCTGCCGAATCATTATCTGCATTGGACAATATCGCTTCCAATTCCAGGTTGAGTGTGTCCGGGTCAACATGCTCAAGAGGATACAGTCCAACTGACATGCCGCGAAGCCAGTCGACGTCAAATATGTCAATGGTATCTTGTAAATTATTCAGTTCATCAACTGTGCCTGCAAGAATAACCATGTTGCGGGTTCTATCAATTCTGAGCTCACCGCCTTCGGTTATAAATGGCTCAAGAATTTTTTGCATCTCCTGAGCGGCAATATAGGTAAGAGGAATTATACGTACGTTGTAGCCTGACCCCACATCATCTGTCTTCGGAGACAGGTTGCCACGGACAGCTTTAGCGCGAGGGGTAATTTTATACAAGCCTCCTGCGTCAACTATGCTTGCGTTATTTATGGATAGAACTTCATCCAGAATTGGCATGAGTTCCTTTTTTGTTATCGGCCGGCCGGTCTCAATAGTTACTTTGCCATTGACAGCAGGATCGATAATGAAATTCTTATTCAGCAAATCGCTTAGCACGACCTTAACAAATTCATTTATGTCGGTATCTTGAAAATTCAGGGTGATGTCGCCATCCTTGCCCTGCTCATAAGATTGGTTAGAGGTTTTTGATGATGCCGTGAATTCACCGCTACCGATTTCGACTATTTGTTGTTTTACTGAGGTTTGAGACTCCGTTAAGTCAAGAGCATCATTTTGCTGGTTTGCGTCATCCTGAATAAGCTCTGAGTCTTTACTGAGAACTGCTGACAAGGTTTCGGGTATTCGATTGTCTTGCTTAGTCTCAAGCAGATTGCATGAGCTGAAAATTGTAGCGACGACGCCACATAAGGCGAGTTTCATCAAGCAAATATTATTTGAAGTAATTGCTCTTAGCGCTTGATTTCCCTGCTTATCTTTATTGTTCATTATTATAGTATAACCACAATCCCTGATAAAAAAAGGTGTTTGCGCTATTCCGTAGCCTTAATAGCGTCTGTTTCAGGCTCTTTAGCCGGCTTGGCTTGTGGTGTTTTAGTCGAAGTTTTGTTCGCGGGCTTTGTACCGGGCTTTTCTGATGGTTTTGTCCATTTTGAGGTTTTTACTTCAAGCTCGAGCACTTTCACCTGTCGGCCTCTCGATAAGCGGACAGAGTGGGGTGAAATTTCACTTAGCACCCAATTGTTAATGGAATCACCCAGAATCACTTTTTCCGGCTTGGCATTTTTCCCTGATTGGAAAATAGCAAGTTTTCTATCAGGTGAGATTACTATCGCATTAAGGAGCAGTTGAGCTTTAGCTTTTGTTTTGGCTTTCTTTCTGTCTGTTTGTGTTAGCTCGGCTGGCGATGAGTTAAACGATGGTCGTCTATTGATGTTGAACAAGGGTCGTTCAATAATGCCTTTAAATTCTGTGGCATCAGGAATATGCAACTTGTCGACGATTTTAAGGGGCATGAATGAGGACTCTGTCGTAGTCGATACGCGGTTTAGTCTTGTTGTCTGGATATTGTTAATTTCACGATGTTCATTCCAGATAAGGCAGGCTGATAATAGAAAAACAGCTACTAGCAAGCCATTCATAATTATTTTTTTGAATTGGAAACTGGTCATAGTTTCAACCGTTCATAAAACCACTGACTTCGAAACGGATTTCAAGAAGTTCATTTGTTTGTTTTGCATTCCTGCCTTTTAGATTTTTCTTCTGAATTAAAAGGTTGTCAGTAAAAAGTATCGGATTGCTTTTAACAAGTTCATATAAAACTTTGTTGAGTGTGACAATATTTGCACGCATATGTGTTTTTATAGTCACCTTGGTATAAATCGACTCGTCATTTTTTCTTACTACTGCGGTGCTTACAACGTTTCCACCGTTGGATTCAATCAATGTTGTAATTTTTTCTTGTAAGTCAGCTGCAGCAATAGCAGGAACAGTTTTTTTGATGAAACCCTGGACGTTCTCATTGCGTTTCTTCAAATTTTCCATACTGTCTTTAAGTAAAACTATATTTGAACGTAGATTGTTCAGTTTTTCCAATTGGAAAATGGCTGTCTCGATTCTATCCTTATTTTCTTCCTTGATTTTTAACAAGGGGGAAACAATGAGCGTATAAATCAGGACCAAAATTATAGCCAGAGTGAACAGAGCATATAGTCCATGAAGATTAAAAGAGTTGTTTGTATTGGCGTTCATGGGTTGATAATAACATCAGCTGATAAATGGAATTTATCCCTTTTGGTTGAGTTGTTTTTTGTTGTAGGTGAGGTGAATCGCACGTTTTCAAAAAAACGTGATAATTCGAGAGTTTTGATCAAGTCAGAGGCATTTGCCGACTCCCCCTGAATTTGCAAAACATTTTTCCTTAAAGAAAATCTGAAAACCCAGGTGTCGTCAGGCAAAAGGACAGTAATCTCATTGAGCAGGCGTATGCTGCTAACTGTGCTGAAATGCTTGTTGCTGAGGAAGTTTATCTTATCTAAAAGTTCTTCTTTTTCTTTTGAGAGTCTGGAGTATTCCAAGGCATCACTACGTGCCTGCAAAAGATCGGATTCGATCGTCTTGATATAACGTGACTGTTCCATTATCGGAACACACAGAGCTGCCAGCAAAGCAAAACTTGTGAAACCAAAAAAAGAGTATCTGGAGAAAGTAGATTTATCTGATTGTGGCTGGTTTTCTTTTGGTAAGAGATTAATGTCGGGTCTGTCAGTAAACAGGGTCTGCGTTGATGCAAAATCAGGCCTGATTTGAAGTGCGCTCAAACTTTTCAGCGCATTGTCCAGATTAAGTCTTGGAGTCATAGCTAGAAATACAGTGACTTGACCATCTTCAGTAGCATTGTTCGTTATAAGATAGTCATAATATGCCTGTTCCAGAGTGAATGGAGTTTTCCGGCTTATTTCGAATTTCAATGCTTCATCTATATTATTTCTGGCGGCAACAGGAAACTGCAGGTTCTTCGTTAGAAGAATGTCGTCAGGTAATAGTAAGATTATTTTGCATGGTTCGTTGAGCCTGTGCGTTAGCCATGAAATCGCAGAAGCTTTACTCTCCTCATCACTTAATGTCACTTTTAGGCTATCACGAGCTTTACCATTCGATTGAACGAAATATTTCAGGTAGGCGGTTTCTTGCTCGAACTCAATAGTCAGAACTCTGTGATTGCCTAGCAGGGAGGATTTGATAAAAGCAGGACAAATGCTTGAAAGGCCTTCAAACCACCATTCTAAAAAAGCAGTTGCTTTGGAATTGACTGCTAACCATAAAAACTTAACTTTCATCTAGTTGCTCTTGAGCTGGAATTTTATCCTCGCTCCATGATAATACAGTGAAAGGTCGCTTTCCTGTTTTTTCAATCGATATTACAGCTTCAACTGAGGAGATAATATTATTGATCGAAGCAACACTTCTAATTGTGAAAACATTTCCTTTTGTGGTCGCCAGATATGTTCCGTCAGCGTCAAGCACAGGAGGGAATTCGTTATCATTATCCGGGCTGGAACGTTGTTCAATATAGTCGTCTATATCACTTTCCAGAATGTTGGGGATAGCGAGTAAAGTTTCGCGACTGGCAGACAGTGGAAATATACCGGCCTGATTTGAATGGACTGTCAAAACAGGGGCGATTAGGCGATACGTTTCCAGACTCATGCCTTTAACTAAAAGCAATTCACTTACGGAGTTAAAAACACCATTCTTGGCACTGTAATCATATTCTTGATATTCCGGTTCTTCGGCGCCATCAGGTCGTGTCAGATTATCTTTGTCTCGCCAGTCGAGAATGGTGTTTAACGTAGATTGAGAGATCTCTGATGAGTAACCTACAGACTCCAGCAACCCCAGTAGCAGTTCAGGTTGAGCTATATTCAGGTCGATTTTGCCGGATTCCGCACGCACGTCGATTTTTATTTGTTGTCCCCTGTACATTCGGGAATGAACTGTTCCGTCAGTTCTAAATGAAATTTCAGACTCCGGTTTTAGTAACTCTCTTATCGTCAGAGATATTCCAGCAGAGGCGAGCGCCTGAGCACTGGAAGCATTGACGATATTGGCAGTTAGCACCGTTTCGGTTCGCTGAACCCGGCTATAGCCTGCTACCAATACTGTAAGTATGGCGAGCATCCAAAGTACGAGAACCAGTGCTACACCGTTTTGACGTCTTGAATTCATTTATTGACAGTTCGATAAATAATGTATGAATGTCATTTCACATTGCTGCGATGACGTACTCTGGGCGTTTGACGCTTGTGTTTCTTAGAGGAATATCAATTTGAGGCCAGATATTATCGGGTGCAGATGTCCTGATTTGAATCCGCACCAATCTTGGCAAACTCGTTTTGCTTTCCCATTCTTCAAACCAGTCTTCTTTCTGCCCGGGTTTTTTTCTGCCAAAATAGGAAAAAACGAGTGTATCGACATCAGCGACCAACTCGACGCTATCTGCTGCTTTCTCATTTTTCAAAGGTGGCGAATCTGGCTGGATAAGAAAGTAATCCATGTTTAGTGAGGAGTTAGTTTCTGATTCTGTAATATGCAATTTAACAAAATAAAAGCCACCACCACCACGATGGGCAGGTAATCTGGTGCTGAAAGCTAATTCGTTTTGTTTCCCACTGAAAAGGATGCTTTGCTCTTTTTTATCAATCCAGATTAATGGTGTAGCCTGAGATAAATATTTTTCGATAACACCCACGGAAAGTCTGACTTCATTATTTTTATCAGCGCTATGCATGCCTATTTGCCAGTGCTTGTTTGCCGAAAATAGACTACTGAAGAGCATCAGCATAATAAGACTTAATAGTACCATCGCTATCATCATTTCGATGAGCGTAAATCCGGTGTTATTGTTTTCTAGCTGCATTCGGTTGTTGATGCTCATTCGACAGGAAAAATTTTAACTGTATCCAGAGAGACGGTATGCGACTTGCCTCTGTTCTTCCAGGATACCTTGAGTGCAATATCACGTAGAGCAACTGTTGGCTTCGATTCTGATTCGCTGTCCTCTTTAATCTCTTCTATGCTAGTGGATACCTGGTATTTCCCATTATCTTGTTGATAAACGCCTGGTTCTGGAAAAGAAACAATACCAATACTGTTGAGAGTTGATTCAGCAACAATAACTGCGGTTGCGTAATCACTGGAAAGTTGAGCGGATCTGCTTCCTTTACTGAATATCTGAAGGATCATGGTAAAACTGATAGCAAAAATTGAAAATGCGACTAGGACTTCAAGCAATGAAAAGCCAAGTTGTTTGTTCTTATTGAACATGGCGTCAGGGTTGAATCGACACCTTGCCAGTAAGCCAGTGAACGTCAATCAGATATTCCTGGTTAATGTGATTCAGCTTTATTTGTCCGCCAGTGGAGCTGCCATCAGGAAAAAAACGAATTGCGCCTTCAGACTCTGAAAGTTGTTCAGAACGTGCGGTGACCAAACTTAATTTCGTTTGTCTGGGGAGTTTCATATGTTTCTTTCTATTTGCGAAAGAATAGTTATGACTTTCAATATTTACCAGGAAAGCAACTTCCTGTTGTTTATTAATCGCCAGTGATTGAGCAATTTTCAGGCTGCTCGCTATATCGCGGGTAGTGGCTTTTACATTCACCCCGGCTATTACTTTTGGCATAAAAGGAGGCGCGATAAGCATAATCAGAGCGATGATTGACAGCACGATCAGTAATTCAATTAGCGTAAATGCACGTGTTCTTGAATAATTCATTTATTCCCAGCTGTTGATATCACGATTGTTTTTCTCACCACCGGGTTGGTTGTCGGCACCAAGAGAATAAAGATCATATTCGCCGTTGTCGCCAGGTGACTTATAATGGTATTCGTTTCCCCAGGGGTCACGTGGAACAACTTTCTTTTTCAGGTAGGGGCCATTCCAGCTATCCAATGAAGCAGGTTTGGACACAAGCGCTGACAAGCCTTCCTGACTTGTCGGATAACGACCGTTTTCGAGGTAAAAAAGATCCAGTGTGGAACCAAGATCTTCTATTTGTATTTTGGCAGTGTCAGTTTTGGCTGACCGAGGTGTTTCATTACACTCGGACCAACTACGCCGATTATCAGACCAAGAATTGCCAGAACGACAAGTAACTCTACTAAAGAAAAACCATGTGAATTCGATTTTACCATTACAACTCCGTCTTATAGTTTTATGTGATCAGATCGTTAAGACCAAGCATAGCGATTAAGATTGAAATAATAATAACTGCTATGACTGCCCCGAGACCAAGAATCAGGACAGGCTCCAGAAGTATCAGAATACGATTTATCATTTCTTTCGCTTCACGCTCGTAAATGTCAGCGATTTTATAAAGCATCGATTCAAGTTGTCCGGTTTCTTCACCTACCTGAATCAACTGAATAGAGAGCAATGGGAATAATTGTGATTGAGCAAGCGGTCTGGCCAGACGATTTCCCTGTTCGAGATCCGTAGAAGCGTCTCCAACAACTGCGGACAGGACCCGGTTCGCAACAACCTCCTTGACGATGGAAATAGCTTTTAACAATGGCACGCCATTTGTGAGTAAAGTCGCCAGCGTGCGCGAAAACCTTGCTACATCAATTTTAGTAATCAATTCCCCTAACATAGGGATACCTAATAACCAACGATCAAACCGAATACGGGACTGCGGCTTTTTCAATTGGCGATCAACAAGCCATGCAATAAGAGCAACGAAGAACAAGGCCATCCACCAGTAATTTTGAACCAATCCCGCCAAGAAAAATACAAACTGAGTGAGAACTGGTAAAGACTGACCCGCATCTTCGAAAAGCGGAACGAACTTGGGGACAATAAAGTTGAGTAGTGCAAATATTGACAATAATGAAACAAAGCAAAGGATGGCAGGGTAGAAAAGTGCTGATATTATTGTTGAGCGTAACTCTGCTGCACGTTCAAGATAATCCGCGAGACGTTCAAGTACTATGCTGATTGCTCCGCCAGCTTCACCTGCACGTACTGTATTCAGATACAGTGCATCGAATTGCTCGCTGTGTGCTGCAAGCGCGGTGGAAAATGTGGCTCCGCCTTTTATCTGCTGATTCAAACTTTTAATTATCTTCTTCAGTGCGGGTTTCGACGACAGGCTTTCAAGTATTTCCAGTGCATGGTCTAGAGCAAGACCTGCCTCCAATATAGTAGACAATTCGCGTGTAAATAGTGTAATTTCGTTACTTGATATCTGTCCTCGGCTTGATAGGAAGTTAGGGAACCGCGATGAGATTTTTGAATCATTCTCGTTTTGATGAATATGCAGCGGTACATTGCCGCTGTTTTGTAATTTTTCAGCAACCTCATCCTGTGTGGATGCATCCATAATCCCTTCATGAATATCACCGTCAACTCCGACAACTTTGTAGTTATAAAGGGGCATCCTACACCTGTTGTGTCACACGCATTACTTCTTCAATTGTACTTATTCCCTGTAAAGACTTTTTAATTCCATCTATTTGAATTGAGTCCATTCCGGAGTTGATTGCTGCATTTTGAATCTGGGAACCGTCTGCTCGGGAAAGAATTAATCTTCTTATTTCTTCAGAAAGGGTCATGAATTCTGTGATAACACTCCTGCCGTGATAACCGGTCTCGTTACAGTGTTCACAACCGACTGTTTCATAAAGTTCATGTGTTGTTGAATCAGTCAGCTCCCGTAGATTGAGTTCATCAACCAGCTCAGGTAGAGGCGTGTAGGGTTTTCGACAACTAAGACATAGTGTTCTGATAAGTCGTTGAGAAAGTATTCCATTTAAAGTTGATGTCAACAGATAATCTTCAACTCCCATATCGAGAAGCCGTGTTATGGAGCTGCCGGCATCGTTGGTGTGTAAAGTTGAAAAAACCAGATGACCGGTCAATGCAGATTGTACTGCAATACTGGCGGTTTCCAGATCGCGCATTTCGCCTATCATTATTACGTCGGGATCTTGTCTTACAATTGATCTGAGCGCATCAGCAAAATTCAATCCTATTTTAGGTTTTACCTGAATTTGATTAATCCCTTCAAACTGATATTCGACCGGGTCTTCAACTGTCAATATCTTTTTATCCGGGGTGTTCAATTCCTGCAGAGCAGTGTAAAGAGTCGTTGTTTTTCCACTTCCAGTCGGTCCGGTCACAAGCAGGATGCCGTGCGACACTTTCAGGGCGGACTGAAATTTTAGTTTAATAGGTTCAGAAAAACCGAGTTCATCAAAATCAAGTGTTACATGTTGTTTATCGAGTATGCGTAACACGAGGCTTTCACCATGCAGGGTAGGGACAGTTGACACTCTAAGGTCAATTAGTTTTCCCTGAGTGCGTAACTGAATGCGTCCATCTTGTGGTAGTCGATGTTCGGCTATATTCATTTTGGCCATTATTTTAATTCGGGAAATAAATGGCGGCTGTTGATTTAACCGGTGGTGCTTCTGCTTCCTGCAGGACTCCATCTATTCGATAGCGTAACTTAAGCTGATTCTCAAAAGGCTCAATGTGTATATCGGAGGCACGGAGATCGAGAGCCCGGTTTATCATGAGACTGACAAGGCGGATGATTGGCGCCTCACCAGCGAGATCTTTCAGCCTTTCAATGGATTCGGCGTAAGTTTCCTCATCACTTTCAATTTCATCAACTATATCAGCTAGTCTGGAGCTTCCGTCACCGAATAGTTTTCCCAATGCATTATCAATTTGAGTAATTGTGGCAATTTTAATATCGACGGGTTCGTTACAGGCCAATTGCACAGCCTGAACAGAAAAAGAGTCAAGCGCATCGGCCATGGCAATCAAAATGCGATCTTCATATTCGTATAGAGGGACTATATGGGCATCCTTAAGGAACCTGATAGAAATCTTGTCCGCCACCACCGCGATGTCGGGAAAATCATCATCTTTACAAAGTGAGTGACCGGTTGCCTTAAACTGACTTTCGGCCATATCTCGCTCGGAGACCAGACCGAGTCGCACAAGCAGGATAGCCAGAGGGGCTCCGTTTTCTCTGTGCAGATCAATACAGCGAGAGAGATCATCTTCCCTGAGCAAAGCTTTGGAAATTAGAACCTCGCAAAGAGGGGTGTATCCAGCTAAATTCGAAGTAGAAGAATGATGAATACTTGAAGGTGGATCAATTTGTCTCGCCTCTTCCATTTTTTACCTCAGGAGTACTCTTGTGAACATCGCAGTATTCAAATTGCTGCAGTCCGATTTCGCAGAAAAATTACCACTAATCAAATAGATATACAATAATTATTCTGCTGCTTCTAAACAACTGTCGGTTAAGTTTACAGAGATGTAAAAAATAACTTAATCACATTTAAACTATAGCAATCAAGTGCTTAGAAGCTTCATGCTATGATATTCAAGAACAGACATTGTTGGATAGTTTTACACTTTCAAAAAAATGAATTTGCAAGTGTTTGAATATATTGGAAAGTATACTATGGCGTGGTTGTTGCGTGTATTTATCAATAAACAGTATATAGTTTAGCAACCAGTCAAGCTCACAGGATAAGATGAAAATGATGAGAATTTTATTAACAGGCTTTATCTTTGTGCTTTGTTTCTCAGTATCAGCCGCTACACCTCAGAATGTAAATTATCAGGGCGTCCTTACTGATTCGGCCGGTATCCCCATTACGACGCCGACTACGGTGACTATCGTGGCCCGGGTATTCGATGGAGCCTCAGGCGGAACAGAATTATATAGCGAAACCCATAGCAATGTAACGGTTGAAGAAGGTGTTTTTAGTCTCGTGCTGGGATCAGGTAGCACGCCAACCGGTTCTTTCAGCGCATCGACATTTGCTGCAAACACGACCTGGCTGCAACTGGAAATCGAGGGTGAAGCCCAGAGCCCGCGACAGGCTTTTTTAAGCGTACCTTATGCTTTACATGCTGAAGATGCCGCTCAATTGGATGGTAATAATGCCAGTGCCTTTGCGCTGGCGACAGATATAACCAGCCTGCAAAACCAGATTGGCTTGCTCAATATTCTTCTTTCGCAGTTACAGGCAAGCGTCGGCTCAAATAGTTCCAGTATCACTACCTTACAAACGGATGTTGCCAATAACGCTTCTGGCGTAGCCAATAATGCTAACGATATTAATAACTATCACAATCTGGATTAAGTCTTAATCACGAGTTCAAGATCAAATTAGATTCTACCTGCCGCTGTCTCAAAAGAGCGAATTGCATTAAATTGCCTATCCGCAAGGAGGAAGCCTCTATCTATTTGAAATTATTAATAAATATTACGAAAATCAATGTTTTTTCGTAATTTAGTCTTTTTTTATGTCGCTAATCTTTACAGTTATGTATTACAGGAAATTATAAGTTATTGAATTAAAAAGATTTACTATTGTGGCGTGATATGTGCTTGTTAATTACTGATAGGAGACTCGATTTATGTTCAGGCATTTGATTACCGGCACCAATTTGATTTCACAGCTAGCTCTGTTCTCCTTGCTATTGCCAATGGCGCCCAATTTTGTATTTTCTGCAGTGCCTTCTCATATTAGCTATAGCGGATTGATTTCAGATAGTGCAGGGCAAGGGCTTAACGGCTCTGTTGATTTAGTTTTTAACATTTATGAAGATGAGAACAACGACGGTGCTGCTGATGGTTCATCGATCTGGACTGAAACCCATAACAGCGCATCGGTATCAAATGGATTGTTCAATGTTCGCCTTGGTAGTGTAGGCGGCACACTTGGCAATCTGGATTTTGATAAACCTTATTTGTTGGGAATATCTGTCGGTTCTGATGCGGAAATGACTCCACTACTGCGATTTAGCAGTGTGCCCACGGCTTTTCGTCTTAAAGAACAAGGTAGTGAGTTTGTCGACTGCACGACAGTCCCCGTTGGAGGCAAGATTCAGTCGGCTGTAGATTCTGGTGCAAAAACTATCATCATAGATGGCGTTTGCGAAGAAGCTGTTCTCATTAGTCGTAGTAGGGTTGATTTGATAGCTGAAGGCAATGGTTTAGATGGTATTACCGGTCCAAGCGATGGCAAACCTGCCTTGCAACTTATCGGCGCCAGTTTTATTACCGTTGTTGGACTGAGGATTTCTGAAGCTGCGGGCAGTGAAGATGAAGCCTGTATTTGGGTCGGAGGCGGTTCGGATGTTGGTTTTTTTGGAATCACTGTGCCAGCTTGCCCCGATATCGGCGTTGATGTTCTTTTCAATTCCAGTGCAAATTTTAATGTTGCCGCTGGTGGACCTACCGCTCTGAATAGCATTACCGGTGGCAGTGTTGGTGTAGAGGTTTCAGCGGGAGCAAGTGTGGCTATGTCGCATACCTCAATTATGGGCTTTGCAGATGAGGGGCTGTTTGTGGGTGGAAACTCCTTTGCTTTTGCTGGTGATGATGGCTATGGGGGAGTGACAATATCTAGCACTATCACTGATGCCACTGCACTTTGGGTTGAAGGTAGTTCTTCGGTAGAACTGGAAGGCGCTAGCATCTCAGCAACGAATGGGATGGGTGCCTATATGGCCGCTAGCAGCAGCCTGCAGCTCTTTGAAGATGGCGTAACTAATTCCATATCCGGCGCTAGTGTAGGTGTCAAGGTGGATGGTGGTACGCTGGAAATTGAAGGCAGTAGCGTTGTTGCAAGCGATGGTAGTGCTATTGAAGTCCGAAATAATGCTGCGGTTATTCTTAAAACAGGTACAAGTACGATTACAGGGTCAGGTACAACAGGATCTGATTATGGTGTGGAATGCTTTGAAAATGGAGTATTGACGACGCCGGTTAATCCAAACATTACAGGCACCGACGGAATTACCAATTCTGTTGTTACAGGCGGTTCTTTTTGCTCCGTCCCGGTACCAGAACTTTAGCTCGTGAATTGAGTTAAGTTATAGCGACAGTATTTAAATAGACAGAAGTTAAATAACGATAATGAGTGAAATTTGTTATGACTAGCGAAGATAGAAAGGCTGAATCAATGAGACTATCAGGAAGTAAAAATAAGGGCGCACATACCACAAATGGTAAATCCACTCTGGCATACAAGTTAAGTTCTCTTGCCACACTCATATTTGTACTTGCTTTGGCAGGTTTACCTGCTGCCCATGCTGCAGTTCGCAGTAGTGCAAATTTTCAGATTACCGCAGATGTTATTTCCTCCGGCGGCGGTTCCTCTTCATCAACAAGTTATCAGCTACTTGCCTCCGTCGGGCAGCCAGTGGTCGGTTCAGCATTGTCTGCAAGTTTTATTCTGGTATCAGGAATTATCCCCGTAGTTGTAGACACGGACGGCGATGGTACCCCGGATAATATCGATACCGATGACGACAACGACGGCATGTCGGATGTGTATGAGCTGGCCAATGGTTTAGATCCATTGGATGACACCGGTGTGAACGGTGCAGCAGGCGATTTAGACGGTGATGGTTTCACGAACATAGAAGAACACGATGCGGGTACCGATCCAAATGACATTAATGACTTCCCTGCCAGCGCCCGACATGACTACGATGGTGACGGACGTGCGGATGTGCTGTTGCGTAAAGGCAGCGACGGCAGCTGGTTTCTGTATACCTTAGATGGTCACACCATCACCAATTTTGGCAGTCTCGGAATGACGGGCAACGCCGACTGGCAGGTGGTGAGCACCAATGACCATGATGGTGATGGCAAGGCGGATGTCTTGCTGCGCAAAGCGAGCAATAACACCTGGTTTTTGTACACCCTGGATGGGCATACGATCACCGACTTTGGTGCGGTGAGCATGACCGCGAATGCGGACTGGGAGATAGTCAGTACGGCGGATCACGATGGCGATGGGCGAGGGGATGTGTTGTTGCGTAAGGCGAGCAATGGCAAGTGGTTTCTGTACACCCTGGATGGCCACACAATCACCGGCTTTGGTGCGGTGGCGATGACCTCGAATGCGGACTGGGAAGTGGTGAGCACGAACGATCATGATGGCGATGGCAATGCGGATGTGTTGTTGCGCAAGGCGAGTAACAACAAGTGGTTTCTGTACACCCTGGATGGTCACACGATAACGGGCTTTGGTGCGGTGGCGATGACCTCGAATGCGGACTGGGAGATCGTCAGCACGAATGACCACGATGGTGATGGCAGCGCGGATGTGTTGTTACGCAAAGCCAGTGATAAGAAATGGTTTCTGTACACCTTGAACGGCCACACGATCACGAACTTTGGTGCAGTGAGTATGACTTCGAGTGCGGACTGGCAGATCGTGAGCACGGACGATCATGATGGTGATGGCAGTGGTGATGTGTTGTTGAGGAAGGCGAGTAACAACAAGTGGTTCCTCTACACCTTAGATGGTCACACGATTACCAACTTCGGTAGCATCAACATGACCTCAAGTGCGGACTGGCAGGTGGTGAACACGGATGACCATGACGGTGACGGCAGTGCGGACGTGTTACTGAGGAAGGCGAGTAACAACACCTGGTTTATGTACACGCTGGATGGACACACGATCACCAACTTCGGTAGTCTGAATATGACCAATAGTGCGGATTGGGGTGTGGTGGAATGAACACTCTTGATTTAATTTGAAATAACTACTGATTATTTCAAATTAAATATGTATTAATAGTATAAGTCTACTTTGTTTCGATAAGTTTACGCTTATTAGAATAATGTTGTTCCTGAACATATAAAAAAACTATTAAGCAGGCGAAAATGTAACCTGGCAATAATCTATAAATTACTCCATTACTTACCAGGCCAGAAAAGACGTAAGAAAAAACCGCAGACTTTCCTAGCAGTGATGCTTGTTCATTGTATATTGAATAGATTGTTGCCAGTAACAGAACTAAGCCTATCAGGCCAAACTCAGTTACTGTTTGCAGGAAGCTATTGTGAGAGTTTTTTTCGCCATACCATCCGCTAACTTCGACGTGGTCGCTTCCAAAGCCACGACCAAAAATAGCTTGCATAATATCCGCGTTCATCAGCATTTCCAGCTTAAGGTTCCACATATTTATGCGACCAGAAGAAATTTCATTCCAGGCGATACTGTCGTGTAATAGTAATAGTAATGCAAACATGAGTGCGAACAAAAAAGGTAGCAGAACGGTTTTTATTTTATTTTTTTGTTTAAATAAAAACCAATACGCAAAAAACGCAACTACAATCAAAATGGAGGTTCTGATTTCCCATCCAACAAACAGCATATAGAGGGCAAAAATAATGAACGGAATAAAAAAATATTTTGATGTTGTTCTTAGATCGCGATACATGCATAGAAGCAGTAAAAGACTTATTGAGAAAATGTATGAGGATTTATGCAAACCACTAAAATATGTTGGCAATTTTATTTCGTTGTGGTTGAAGTTTAGCGGCATAAAAAACAAGCCGATAAAACCAAGAGAAAAGATTAGGAAAATCATGAGTAGCATACCTTTTCTGTATAACTCATATTGACCAGTGTAACTGATATACATGCAATGCATAAATAATATAGGAACAGAGAATCTACTATAATAAATGATGGCTGAAGACGCATTCCCATACATCATCCCTTGCATTCCAATATAGATCATAAAAAAAACACACAGAAGTAATGTTCTAATGTGCCGTTTTTTTATTCTATGAACACTGAATGCTATAAATAATGTGGTGAGCAGTATAATAATGTAGTCCAAAAAATAACTTACATATTCCATTTTTTCTAAATGAAAGGAAAATGAAAACAACAGCTTTAGAATTAGCAATGTAATTAAACTCAATATAACAATATTGGATTTAACGCTACTAGCAGGTGTTGTGTACTTTAAATTAGGCATAACATGTTTTGCTTGCGACAGGACAGTATATTTTACCGTCCTTTTAGCAAGAGTTGCTAACTAGAATATAGTTTAATTAATAGTCTAACAGCCTATAATCTTCTGCAAAAATCTCTTTTACTTTGTTACGTAATTTTTCTGTGAATAAATGATCATAGTTTTTAATTTCACCTTGCTTCTCATGACCTATCTTGACGGCAATTCCAATTTTTTCCGAAACAACTTTGAAATCCGACTCCAGGTTTTCAAACTTTCCAATGAAATCCAGTGAATTCATAGAAGAATTTCTGTTTAATAAATATCTTGTCTGTAACCCGAAAAAATAGTGCTCTTTTGTACTCTGATCTATCCCTTTTAGAACAAAGTCATCAAAAGAATTATATTTTTCAATAAAATAGATAGGGTGTCTTATATCAATATCTGGCAATAATGAACGAGCATAAAAATATGATGACGCCAGTCTATGTAATGGGTTTCTAACAAATGTAAATTTAAAATAATTCTGGAATTTATATGGATTCTTTCTTTCAAATTTATCTAAAGGTATATGACGAGGATCTTTTCCGTACAGGGCCTTCGCAATACTTGTCCCGGCTGTTTTCGGGATGTGTATAAAAATGCTTCTGGTTTCGTCAAAATATCGGTGATATATAAAATTATCATAATATAAGTTCGAGGTAGTTCTGCGGCACTCTCTATATTTGTTTTTAAGTGTATCTATCATCTCAGCCATTCTTAAGATTTAAAGGTAAAAACACGGCTGTGTTAATGCCTGTATACTTTTTACAACATAACAGTGTCAATATTTGATTGACTATTTTTCCTCCGGTAAAGGCAAGAGCCACGGCAGTCATGCCATCGAAATAGTGAGTTAAAATAAAAGTAGATAATAAAGAAATAGAGGTGGTGACAACTGTTATTGACATAAGAAGTTTGTTTTTGCCAAACATTATTAGTACATAACCACACGATCCTACAAGTACACTGGATAGTTGTCCGAAAGATAATATTACCAGAATATATCCGGCATACTCATACTGCGCACCATAAACAAAGGATAAAATTTCACTTGATAAGAAAATAAATAGGAGCATGGCTAAAACAGAAGGAATAGCCGCAATACTGGCGACTTTCCTCAGTAAAAGTTCTAGTTGCTGATGATCGCCAGATTGTCTTAGCTCAGCTATAAATGGCGGCAATACGCCATTAGCTATTGTTAAAGTGACACCGGCAAGGATAACCAGTCGGGCTGCCGCGCCATAGTAAGCAACTTGAGTCGAATCGGTAAAAAATGAAATTAACCATATATCTGAATGACTGCCTATATAGGCGCCAATGCCGACAATTAACATAGGAAAGCTATCTTTTACAAGTTGAATCGTTTGAATGTCTGCAGACGAATCGTTAACTCTTTTTTCAGCTGACAGCTGAAAGTAATAAAAGAAAAATGCGATGACCGATGATGCCAATGGTGCTGCAGCCGAGATAATTAGAACAAGAGAGAGATCTATTTCCGACAAAAAGTAAAACAAAGTAATGAAGGTTATGGTTAGTGTTGAAGAAAGCGGGGATTTTACACATGCTGCGAGAAAGAATTTCTTATGCGCCCTGAGAAGTTCAGTGAAAATAGCCTGAAAACCAAGTGTGACAAACCAGAAAATCAAATAGTTTGTGAATGTACTCAACTCATGGTTATTCAGAATACTTCTGAATATTACATCATCGAAAAACCATAATAATATAGAAATAGTAATGCTGGAGAGCAATGCAAGAACAAGTATTCTGATCAATAAAGTCCAAATCATGCCGTTTTTTCCAGAGGAAATGGCATCTGCAGAGTGCTTTAGTAAAACATTTGGAGTCCCAAAATGAGAAAGGATGGAAAACAAGCCTGCCAGATTTAAAATCAGGAAATAGTTTCCCATTTCAGCTGGTGTAACAAATCTTGCAATTAGAGCACTTATTATTATCCCCGCAAAAAAACCTATAGTTCTAGCGAATACAATACCTCCGGCCCCATGTTTTAGTTTACTAACTATTTCCTTAGGTATTTGTATAAGGCTTCCATGGGAGTTCTCTAAGTCCATAATTAAGGGTATTTGGAGATGCAGTTAATTAGATTGACACGTAAAAAATAGCCAAAAAATCGAAGCGCAAGGTCCAAAAAAACCATGCAAAATCTGCTGAGGGTCTATATGTCAGAATTTTTAGCAATTTAGAGTCTTAATCAATCTGTCTGACAATATGCTCATGATTTTATCACTACTATCATGAACGTCGAATGAAGTATCAATAGTGTGAGCGAAGCTATAACCCTTTACTAATTGAATGTAACGCCCCTGGACAAACTCCAGAACCCTGGGATTTTCATGTTGTTTCCTCGCCAGAATCACCTCAAGTTTTGTGTTACAGAAAAACAAAAAATCAGGTTTAGGAATGAATAAAGAAACTAATCTTGTAAAGACAGTATTCTCTCTTCGATACGCGAGGATATCCAGCAAATGGCGGTCATATATCGTTACTCCACCAAAACAACTCCTTAGCCTACCCTGGATAAGTCTTGATAATCGCATGAAAATACTCAACAGTTTGAAGTTATGGGTTGGGCCCAGATACACCACTTTTTTACAGTTAACCAGTTGTAATCTATTCTGGATTTCCACAGATAAACTTGACTTACCACTACCGTCAACACCAACAAAAGCAATACTAAACCCTCTTTTTTGTATGAAAAATCTGAGTCTGGTTAAAATAATATCAAGAATGTGTCGACTGCTGAAGTAGCTGATGTCAATAGCATTTGCTAATTTAAAACTGTATTTATAGGATATTCTCTTCCATGGTGAATTTTTCGTTTTTAGCAAAATATTTACCAAACCACTAGACGCCTTAAAGTCATCTGTAATCATTGTCTGCACAGTTTCAAGGTGCTCTGTGCTTGCAGTACTGATCACTTTCCAGTGTTTATCAAGCCCCAGGAGAAGGTATTTGATTGTATGGTAATACGTATATGAGACTAGGTCTCCAGTCCTGATGCCATTAATCTCTGAAGTACTGGAAAGTAAATTATCCTCGATACTCAAGCTGCAATTTTTGAATCTTTCGCCGGTAATAATTTTGTAAGCAACATGTATCATTATAACTCTACTATTATCGACAAAATAATAGAACTCAGTTTGACGTTCTATAGATGTTTTTCTTATGCAACCTCCTTCTTTAATTACTAATTCACGCACTTTTGTTTTGTGCTCTGCAGGAATATATACGTCAAGTTCGAAAGAACATGTCTTGTTAAAAAGATAAATATCCTCCCAGCTCTTAAATACAGTTGCTTTGATCCCTTCGTCGTTGAGTGCCAGAAACAGGGATTTAGCGCTCATTTTCTTCTCTTATTATACGCATCAATATATTAAGCCATTTAGAATTCGGGAGGGAATAATCACAATGCATAGACACTCTTTCAAGGAAATAAAGGTTGTAATGGGCCATTCTGCCAGCTTCTTTCGCATCACCTAAAATTGTATTGGATACCAGTTTTTCAATATTTGTGACGAGGTTTTTGCGGCCGGAATGAATGTAATTGCAAAAGGTGATTAAGTTAAAGTAATCGTGTGAATAGGAACGCTGATCTGTTCGCTCCCAGTCTAATAAATAGTAATTATCTTTAACTGCCAAAATATTGCCCAGGTGCAGGTCACCATGAGAACTTACTATATCTATTGTGTCGGGTAGGTGTTGTTTTATTTTAGATAGTATTTTGTCAATATAGAAATATTGCTCTGGTGTAATGTGAGCAGAGTTCTTAATAGACATTAGCCGTTTATCTATATAGTCTGAAGTACAGACATTCTTACTGGTGAATTCATATAGTCTCTCTAAATCCTTGAATAGTAATTCAAGTGTGTTCATTAGTAATTCATTGTTCCTGCAGTTTTGCAAACTGCAGGTGTCGATAAGCTTTTGCTCAATAAATTTGTTATTTACGTCCTGACTGAGTATTTCCGGGATATTGATGAATGGAGAAAATACTTCTCGAGCTTTAATTTCTCTGCCTAGCTCCTGACTTTCTTTTCCCTCTGCCACATCCAAAAAAGAATTACTATTTAGATCGATTAACCTCGTTCTGAAACCTCCACGCCAGATAAGAATCTGACAATTAAATCTACTATTTATTTTGGGGAGAATAATAACAGGTATTCGAACACTCAGAATCAGTATCTTCATGAGGAGGAAGTTAATAACCTTTCCTTTTATACCGGCATTTTTTGCGATCGTATGGTTACTAAGAAATGAAAGAATGGGAGTCAAATTGTCATTAACTACAAAGGCACTTTTAATAAAACCAGCCACTACTAAATACCCGATGTTGGTTTTATAAATTTTAAGAAACCTGATTTTTCTTAATATTTGAAGAGATGCATAATCAGCATGATATTTCTCTGGTAATGTGCTTAAAACATGTGGGCTCATTCTGGTGGTTTTTTCTCAGCAGAGACCGCGTCTATAAAATCACCTATCCTTAGTGCTACTTTATCAGCGCTGGATTCGTGGCAAATTGGAACGAAAGTTCTGAAATCCTCAATTGCCTTAATAAGACTTTCTCTGTCGCTGGCTATTAATATCGCACCTGATTTAACCATAGCTGCTGCAGTGCTCACCTGATGATCATTTACATGTTCTCGGTATTTTTTCTGTCGAGGTACAATCACAATTGGTTTTTGCATAGTCATTGCCGCAAGGATAGTGCCCATTCCGGCATGACTGATTATCCCGGCAGCGGATTCAAATTTCTCGTCAAACTCATCTTTCTCTACCAATTCACTATATTCAAAGAATTTGGGTTTATATGAAGAGAAACCGATCTGACCGAATACACTATCATCGATCAAAGCATCCCTGACCATCAAGTCTACTATTTCAAGTAGTCTGTTAAATTGAAAGGGAGAGGTTCCAACTGTTAAAAAAATCATGCTAGAGCACCAACGAATTCCACCCCTGAATATTTGGAAGCCAGTTCTGGCCATTGAACGATAAATAAATCTGCAAAATGACGTACGAATGCGCCACTCATGCTTAAACTATTAACATTTGCGATACTATCAATCCATACGATTTTTGCGCCAAATAATTTCCCCCAAAAGCAAAAAGCAGCCATTGGTAGCGCCCCAGTAGTAATAATTACGTCGGGGCGTTCTTTAGCCACAATAAAAAATGTTCGGAATAGTACTGCTAATAATTTTATCAAATGCTCCCTGTTGCATTCTCCAATAATATAGGTAGATCCTCTCTTTTCCAGCGTAGCCCGATATTGTTCAAGAGTGCTAATAAATAAGGATGGTTTGACAGACCAGTCATTTTGAAATTCCAGTAACTTAAATAGTTGACTTGAATGTCCACCTGATGAAGCGCCAAAGCAGATTTTTATCGAAGGCGAGTTTTTCATTTACATACTATATTTGTTTATAGGTTTCTATAAGCAAGCAGACTTATCATTCAATACAACGATCTAGGTATTATCAAGAATACAAAATTCATATAAGGGAAATATCTGCTGATTATAACTATGGGAATTAACTGGAGATGTTCTTGGTCAATTCTTCACAAGTATTATACAGCGGTAATAATGCTTTTTCGGGTTTATATTCATTGATAGCTTTACAGCATTGCTGTGTGCGGTATTCGTCGGATTCATCTGAATCTAGTAAATTGCTAATTGCTTGCGCGAGTTCTTCAGAGCTCCTTTGAGTTACAACTGTCCCCACCTTGTCAGATTTAATGACCTGCCGAATTTCGCCAACATCAAAACCGATAACGGGTCGACCACATGCCAGACTCTCATTAATGGCCATGGACATGCCTTCGTCCTTCGAAGGTAAGACAGACAGTTCGCTGGCCCACAAATATTCTCGAATCTCATCCTTTTTTTGAATACCTAGAACAGTCACTTTAGAATTCAAGTCATTTTCGAAAATATATTGTTTCATTTTTTCCTCCAATGTCCCTCCACCAATCATCAGTAAGTGGCAATTGGGAATCCTGGAAATAACATGTCTCATTGCATCTAACAAGATAAGTGGGTCCTTAACCTCTTCGTAACGACCAAAGTATAAAATCAATTTAGTATGGTTTTCTATTTTCAGCTTTGCCTTTACCGAAGACATGATTGTATTCCTTTCCCCCTGATTGTTCGGAGGGAAGTGCAAGGCAGGGTTGTACCATGTAGTAATTAAAGTCAGATCCTGTTTTCTGAAAGACAATTTATCCAGGTATTCCAGGTAACACGCCCTGTTGACAAAAAAAATATTATTTGTCTGTGTCAGAGCTAAATCTTCTAGATAGTAATAAAGGGAGGAGGGCATAAATCGCCAGTTACTTCCAGAATTCATTTTCCATCTGCGGCTTGGACTGCTGTGTAAAAACAGAATATTTTTGTTTTTTGATTTTCTGGGCAAACTTAGAAGAGGTTCTATCCCATGAAAATGGAAGACGAACCCTTTCATGTTATTTTTCTTGAAAAATCGCCATGTGAGGAAAGTGTATATCAGTCGAAGTGGGATAACTTTGTTTCTAAATACCTTTTTTTTATTTAAAAATACAATTTTACAGTTCTTCCCATTAACATCTAAATTTGCAGTTTGTTTAAATCTTTCGGGGCTATTCGACATAGCAAAAATAGTAAACTCAAAGTTAGAAGGGGCATTGGAAATAATATCTTCAATAAATCGTCCTATACCGCCCGGATAGTTTTTGTATGGGTCCCAATGCCAAAATACGGCAACTCGCACAATCATCTTGTTATTATCACTTGGTCGTCTGGAATCTTTATATCGTTGATTTTATTTGATTTTATCAACAAATCATTGGCGAATCATTAATTTACTCTGGAAAACCCAGAGTGAGGAATATATATAGGGGAATTGAGGTGAAAACCAGTGTTTGTTCACAAAAATGTGATAATGATAACTTGTTCCCAGTAAATAGCTGTACTGACTTATTTAATGGACTATAATATGTAAATACTGTATATCATGCACCAGATTAGGGCTTATAACCTCATGAATAAACTGATATTTTTTGGATTTCTTTTGCTTGCTTCGCAATTCGCACTTGCAGATTTGGCAGGGGATCTTGCGAATGGCGTTGATGTGACGACCGCCGTACAAAATGCTGTAAATGCCGGCGAGAGTACTGAATCTATTGCCGCTGCACTGCAAAGCGCCGGAATTACCGATGTGGCTGCCGTAAATGCGATGACTGAGGCCAATATTGGATTGGGTGCTGCGATTAATGCCGTTTCTACCGCCTTTGGAGTTGATTCTAATGTATTGGTTAATAACCTGACCGCATTTAACCTCAGAACGGGCGATGGGAGTGGAGATGGCGATGGTGATGGTGATGGTGATGGTAGCGGAGATGGTGATGGTAGTGGGTCTGGCGCAGGAGCTGGCGCTGGGGCAGGTGGTGGCGGTGGCGGCGGCGGCGGTGGAACCAATGTAAGCCCTACTTAGAATTTCCTTATAAAACAAATAATTAAAGCGACTTTCTATCGCTTTTTTATGTAAACTGTTCAGGCATTTGAAATTATTTAATTATCTGTGCTATAACAGACTAGAAATGTCTTAGATATTATTCTACATATGATTGTTTATTAAGGGGATAAACTGGTATATTCAACAGTTAAATTAAAGTCTAAACCTGTGTATCTTCAATTATTCAAATGGAAAGGAACAAGCTAATCGTGAAATATTTGGTGATTCAAATATTTGTTCTTGTGACAACGTTTATATCCGTAAATGTAAGCGCTGCGGAATCGGCTGGCGTGCCTATAGGGAATGGCCAGCTATACCCACAACTGGATATCAAATTACAGCACGACGACAACCTTCTTAGAGCGAACACCGGTGAAATTGATACTTTTGTAAGCATTTTTTCTCCACAGTTGCTCTATCAAATCGAGTCAAACAAGTCTCTGATGTTGTTTGAGTATGTCATGGATACTGCTGAGCATTTCAGTAGCCACAATGACGATTACGTCGACAATAGAGCTCGTGCCGAATTCGAATATGAACCGACAAGCAGAATTTTCACTGCAGTTCGCGGGGAATTCGTTGATACAAGAGATCCGCGAGGAACAGGTGCATCTGAAGGAGCACAAGTTGCTATTTTAAGCCCGGATTTTTATCACAGTTTCGGGGTTCTAGGTGAGATGCGCTATGGCGCTAAGACTGCAAAAGGGCGGTTCGAGTTTGATGTCGGATATAAAGATAAAAACTACGACACTAACAGGCAGACAACTTTTGTACGGGATCGCGATGATTTTTATGGCTCAGCACGTTTTTTGTATAGAATCCTGCCAAAAACCAATCTATTGTTTGAAACCAGAGCCATTAACTTCAATTACGAACAGGATGCTGTTGGCACAGCAGGTCTGGACAGCACGACTTTCAAATATTTAGCTGGTGTAACCTGGGATGCTACATATAAGACCACCGGTTACGCAAAACTGGGTTTAATTGAAAAGAAATTCGATTCCAGCGCCAGAGCTGATGGTGACGCTCTTTTGTGGGAACTAGGAGTGGAGTGGCAACCGAGGACCTATTCCACTTTTTCTCTCTCAACCCAACGCGATTTTACGGAAACTAATGGTATAGGCGATTTTATAGAAGAGAACTCGGTAAACGCAGGTTGGAAGCACGAGTGGCCTGGTAATTTAATCAGTAGTATTAATTATACGTTTTCCAGGAATGATTACGCTAGTCTTCGCGAAGATGATAAAAACACGCTTTCATTGAAGCTCGATTATAAAATGCGAAGATGGTTCACCGTGGGAGTAGGCTATACCTATGATGAACGTGACTCTAATAATAGCAACTTTAATTATGAAAGAAATATTTTTGAATTAACCGCAGTAATAACTCTGTAGTCGCATCCATCACTCCTTTGCTTATTAATGTCTCGCTAGTAGATTTAGACAAAATTCTGTTTTTATAAATTGAATGGCCAGTGCTAATGAAATTTTACAAAGGTATATTTTATAAGCTGTCATTTTATGCATTTATTTCATTAGTTTCTTCCTCTCAAGTTTCTGCTGAAAGCTTTTATCGTTTGGACACCGGGGATGTTCTTCGGATTCAGATTTATGATGAAGAAGACATGTATCTTGAAGCCAGAGTGAGTGATCGTGGCACGATTTCCTATCCATTTTTGGGAGAAATTAAAGTCTCCGGATTGCCACCAGAAGAGCTTGAAAAAATCATAACCGAGCGCTTAACTGGAGATTACTTTATTGATCCAAAAGTATCTGTTGATATTCTTGAATACCGTCAGTTTTATGTCAATGGTGAAGTCGAGTCACCAGGGGGCTTTCCATTCCAGCCAGGCTTGACAATAAGGAAGGCAATCTCGCTTGCTGGTGGTTTCAAAGAGCGTGCATCGCGGGAAAAAATCTTTGTTATTCATGAGAATGATTCGGATTCAGATCCAAAGAGAATTGATCTAGAGGCTGAAGTTTTGCCGGGCGATATAATTACAGTGCGGGAAAGCTTTTTCTAACAGAATAAACATTAGATATAGTTATGACTAAAAAACCTGAATCTAATGATGAAGATGAAATAGATCTACGAGATTATCTCCTTACTTTTAAAAAACATAAATGGAATATTTCAGGTATTTCATTTGCAATCACGTTGCTGTCAATAATCACTGTTTTTTCTCTTGATCCCGCGTATATAGCCAGCACATCTCTGTTAATAGAGTCTGAAAACGCTAATATTGTTTCGATCGAAGAAGTCTATGGGATTAGTAGTACGAATAGAGAATACTTCGAAACACAGGTGCAAATCTTAAACTCTCGAGATTTGGCTGAAAAAGTATTTAATCAATTGAACCTGAAAGAACATCGGGAATTCCTTCCTGATGAAAACGAAAAATCTCTTTTTAATCCTCTGAAATACCTTCCGATTAAAAACCTTAGTGGAGTATCGAGTGAAGTTTTAACTGAATCTCAAAAAAACAGTGCCCTGATAGAAAAATTCATGAAAATGGTATCTATCAGTCTTGTCCGAAATAGTCAGATAATTAAAGTCACCTGCGAATCCAAAGATCCGGAGTTGACTGCTCTAATCCCAAACGTTCTGGCTAAGATGTACATTGAGTCCAATCTAAAAGCTGGATCTGAAATGAACCAGCAAGCTACCAGTTTGATTAATGAAAGAATTGGTGAGTTGAAAATGAATCTAGACAATTCAGAGCGTGTTCTTCAAAGTTTTATTGAAGAGGAACAGCTTATTGATATTCAAGGCGTTAATAGTCTGGCAGCAAAGGAGCTTGATGAAATCACGGCAAGGCTTGTAGAAGCAAGGCGAAAACGCTCTGAGTCGGAAGTTTTGTACAATCAGGTGAACTCATTGAAAGGAGGAGATATAGACAAGATAGAATCTATTCCCGCTATATTAAATCATTCGCTTATTCAAAATTCTTATATAGTCAAAGCGGAAGCTGATCGTAAGGTGTCAGAATTATCTAAACGATATGGCCCTAAACATCCGAAAATGAAATCTGCCATGTCTGAGCAGCAAACAGTTAACAATAGTTTGCAGAGGAAAATGGCCAGCATCATTAGAAGTATAGCCAAAGATTATGAAGTTGCGCGAGCAGAAGAATCACATTTGCAAAGAGCCCTGAACAAGACTAAAGCTGAAGTTCAGGGTATTAATAAGAAGGAGTTCAGATTATCTGAATTACGCAGGGAGGTGGAGTCGAACAGAAGCCTCTATAACGTCTTCCTGACCCGTCTGAAAGAAACCAATGCGACTAGCGACATGCAGTCTGCTAATGCACGTATTGTAGAAACCGCTGTTATTCCCAATGAACCGACTAAACCGAAAAAGAGTTTGATAATTTCGATTGCGTTTGTGCTGAGCTTAATTATGGCTGCAATCATTGCAGTCGTTAGCGAATCGTTAAACAATACCCTGAAGCATACTCAGGACGTAGAGGATAAATTGCATGTTTCTGTTCTGGGTTTGGTTCCAAAACTAAATGTGAAAGATGGTAAAGAATCTGAAAGTTTGAGGTATTTTGAGGAAAACAAGCAGTCCAGTTTCGCTGAGTCAATTCGCAATGTAAGAACTGGTGTGCTGTTATCTGCAATTGATGAAAAAAAGAAGATAGTACTGGTAACCTCTTCTATTCCTAAGGAGGGTAAAAGTTTAACTTCGGTCAACTTGGCATTGGCTCTTGCTCAAATGGGGAATGTCCTTTTGGTGGATTGTGATATGCGCAGACCTTCGATTTTGAAAGCATTTGAGCTTGATAAAAGCGATGAGGGCTTGTCACAGTTTGTGGCCGGTAATCATCAGATTGACAAGTGTGTTCACTATCAGAAAGAAGAAAATATATTTGTGATGCCAGCCGGCGTATTGCCTCCGAATCCCCTCGAGTTGATATCTTCTAAACGATTTCGTGACGGATTAAAACTGCTGGCAATGAAGTATTATCATATTGTAATAGATTCGCCGCCGATTCTTGCTGTTAGCGATGCAGTAGTGTTAAGCACAATGGTAAACAGCGTAATTTATGTTGTTAAAGCAGATAACACTCCCTACCAGGCTGCCCGTAAAGGGCTGTCGAAACTACATAATGTTAATGCGCCTGTTACTGGAGTAGTTCTTAATCAGGTGGGCTTGTCGAAAAATTCTTCTTACGACTTTTATGAAGGTGAATATCATGGGCACTATGGTTACCTTGGAGACGAATAGTTTCACTTCAACTCTATGATTGATTTGCACTGTCATTTGTTGCCAGGCATAGATGATGGCGCCAAAAATATGGAGATTGCAATCTCTATGGCTGAACTAGCATCGGCTAATGGAATAAAGAAGGCGGTGCTCACACCCCACATCATTCCCGGCCGATATGACAATACTCAAGACTCTATTAGGGAGTCATTTAATAACTATAATTCCGAAATCAAACATCGCGGTATAGAGCTCGAACTCGCCATGGCCGCAGAGGTTAGATTGGACCCTGTTATTATCAATATGCTGGAGACTGATACTCTTCCGTTTCTTGGGGAAATAGACAAGTTAAAGTTGATGTTGCTGGAATTTCCGCATTCAACTATCCCTCCCATCGCACTGGAAACTGTTGAATGGCTTTTAAAGAGAAATGTCTGTCCGGTAATTGCCCACCCTGAAAGAAACAAAGCTGTGATTGATAATTACAAAAAAATCAAACCGTTTGTAGATGCTGGTGCTATGTTACAAGTTACAGCTGCCTCTTTGACGGGGACATTTGGCGGGTCCGCAAAATCAATTGGTAAAAAGCTCCTGAAAAAAGGCTGGGTGTCTTTGATTGCATCTGACGCACATAATTTGTCGAGCCGCCCACCAGAAATGGAACCTGGAAGAATAGTGGCCGAAAAAATTGTTGGTGAAAATGTATCGTATTCCATGGTTTGGGAATTACCAGAGAAAATCACCAATAAATTATTTAGTAAGCAGACATAGAACTTGGGAATGAATAAACAGTTGTCATTACGAAAAAGTGCTGTTTTTCTTTTAATTATTCTTGTCAGTTATCTTATTATCAGTCCGGTTAAATGGTTTGTCGCGGACATCTACTATAGAACTCCTTTTAATGTCGTCAAGAACTGGCAGATTGCGTCTCAGGATAGTCAGGAAGTTGACTGGGGGAATAGCAATCGAAGGTTTCTCAAAGCGCTTGAATTTGATGCGAACAACCCGGAATCATTGATGATGGCCGGGCTATCGTACGAAGGGCAATATGCTTTTAAGGAAACCGGATTTGCAAAGGCAGAAAAAGGAAGAAAACTTGCTTTAAATTTTTACCGTAATTCGGTGCATTTGCGGCCAGCCTGGCCATACGGATGGATTGATCTTGCTCTGGTTAAGTACCGTCTGGGTGAACTGGATGAAGAGTTTTACAAATCAATACTCCATGCTTCCGAACTTGGTTCTTGGGAACCAGGTGTCCAAAAAGTGATAATTGAAATCGGTTTGCATGGGTGGAGTAAATTTGACAGCAAAACGCAGGAACTCGTTCTCAAGACGATTAGAAAAGCTGTAATCCATGCTGATAAAAAACACGTTAAAGCTATGATCATGCTTTTAAAGAAATACGGGATCTTTTATTACGCCTGTCTTTCAAACAAGGACAACTTGTATTTGGCAAAACGTTGTAAACGATTTATGTGATAAAACAAAAGTAAAGCGAATTCGGCTAGCTTCCAGTCACAAATTGCCGGGGTAACCACCCCCCAGTGGCCTGAATTGGTCGCTGCT
Source organism: Gammaproteobacteria bacterium (assembly GCA_012103475.1). GTDB lineage: Bacteria > Pseudomonadota > Gammaproteobacteria > Eutrophobiales > Eutrophobiaceae > WLWS01. Next base: position 612,284 of record WLWS01000002.1, read on the forward strand.
TGTCAACGCCACTTACCCAGGCTACCAGTCCGTATTGAGCAGCATATATTTCTGATTCGGGTATTTTTAATCTGGCTTGATAAGAATACTTGTTTAACTCCAGTCTGGAATGCTTCAGCTCCAGAACAACGAAGTTGTGTGGAAGTGTTCTACCACTGTTTTCTCCTGCCGTCACAGAGGTTTTTAATTTAAATCCCAGTAAGGCCAGATTGATTTTAAGCTTATCACCAATTCTTTCGTCAGGTTTAAAGTCTACGGAAACTGTATTTCCTGTTACTTCCAATTTCAGTAAGCCTGGATTTTTCTGTATGTTATTAGCATTGAGCTGTTTTACAGACCTTTTACGCCACTTCTTACCGTTAAGGATAAATCCCGGGGTATAAACTGTACGTAAGGATTGTTCCTGCGCATAGCGCCGTTGCCGTTTACTATAAGAAGGACTGGCAAAACGATCTTTCCATCCTATGTAATCCCAATAATCAACATGAAAGGCCAAAGGAATAAATTCTTGCCAAAGTTTATTATCATCAACTAAAGCGCTAAGCCATCGATCTGCGGGTGGGCAACTACTGCAGCCTTCAGAAGTGTAGAGCTCTAATAGACTCGTTTTCTCCTTGCCGCTTTCAAATGTCAAGCTTTCCGCTTGAAGATTATGTATTGATAAGGAAATTCCAATTATGAAAAAATAAGATGCAACGGTTTTAGTTTTATGAATCATAGAAATGACGCTTTTATGGTTTGTGTGCAATAGTCTAGTTTAGAGCATAATCAGGTATGCCAGACCAGCAGAAAGCACAAGTGCCACGATTATCCAGTCTTTAGTGCTAGTGTTCATCAGTATTAAATACTGCAGTCATAGATTTAGAAATTATCATTACCCGACTGAAAGATTAGATGAGATTGGCGCTGTTAGTTCAGTTATAGCCAAAAGCTTTGTCAATTATGTGAACTAATACGCTGATTTTATGAAGATTCTGAGTTTTTTTGAGAATTAGGGCACAGTTAGTGTACGTAATAAGCGCCAGTTTCCAGCTTCGATCAAAAGGTGCCATTTGCCCCTGACCAGATCAGGGTTGAGCCCCTGATAAATAGATTTTTCCTGCTGAGATAATTCGATAATCTGATCAAACCCATCTCTGGAGGCATTCATGAAGTGCCCCTGAAGCGTTGTCGGAAACTGAAAATCTTTATCGGCCTCCAGGATGATTCGAAAATGACTGGCACCAGACTCCAGTTGGATAATCGAAGACAAATTGTGTCGACGGGCGACCTCATCTCTTTTCAGGGTACGGTTGATTGCAAGACCATTTTTATAGTAATCATCTACAACCAGTCCATCATCGGATTGTATTGCCAGAATGATGGTGAATATACCGCCGACTACCGCGGCAAGTGGAAAGCTTATAAGTAACCAGACATAGGGTTCTCTGTACCAGGAGCGAACGCCAGATTCAATCATCAGGGGAGAGGTCCTAAAAACCGAGCACGTTCGATTGCACTCAATTTTTCTGCGTCTGAGGCTTGTATGCTAAAAAAAATATCATTGCTTCTCCCAGTTAAATTCATTTCATCAACCTGAACTCTTACTGCTACATCTTTTACCTCGCCTGCTTCAACTAACAGGTTCTCATGCGGAGTAGAAATTTTCAAATTATCAATTCCTTTTACTGTGAGCGAGTAGGAGTGAGCTTTTGTGTCCATATTCAATATTTTCAGCGTATAAACATTTTCTATTAGTCCCTGAGTCTCCCGATACAGCTGATTCCGATCTCGAATAACGTCAAGACCCAGAGGCACTCTGTTCCAGATTGAATAGGAAAATACCAGCAGTAAGGTAAGCAGCAACCCTCCATAGATCAGTACGCGGGGCCTGAGGAGGTGACTACTTTCCCCTGCGAGAGTATTTTGCGTGGTATAACGAATCAAACCTTTTGGGTATTGCATTTTTTCCATAACATCGTCACAGGCATCGATACAGGCAGAGCAGCTTATGCACTGGTATTGCAAGCCATCTCGAATATCGATCCCTGTTGGACAAACCTGCACACACAGAGTGCAATTTATGCAGTCTCCCAGACCTTTTTCTTTATGATCGATACTGGGGCTTCGAGCGCCTTTCGGATCACCCCGTTGAGCATCATAAGACACAATCAGAGTATCATCGTCGAACATGGCGCTCTGGAAACGGGCATATGGACACATGTACATGCAAACCTGTTCACGCATCCAGCCGGCATTGCCATAAGTGGCAAATGCATAAAAGAGAAGCCAGAAAGTTTCCCATGGGCTGAGTTGAAGCTGCATAACCGCCTCAACCAGGGTCTTCGCGGGGGTAAAGTAAGAGACAAAGGTGAATCCGGTGAAAAGAGCAAAAATTATCCATAAACCATGCTTGCTGGCTTTAATACGAAACTTTCTAAAACTCATTTTCTCCCGATCCAGTCGCATTTGCTGACTGCGACTACCTTCAACCAGTCGTTCGATCCAGAGAAAGGTCTCTGTCCAGACAGTTTGCGGACAGGCATAACCGCACCAGAGTCGGCCGGCAAGGGTGGTAAAGAAGAATAATGACAATGCCGCGATAATTAACAGAAAAGTTAGATAGAGAAAATCTTGTGGCCAGAATGTCAGGCCAAAGATATAGAATTTTCTGGCGGGCAGGTCCAGTAGAATCGATTGATGACCGTCCCAGCTTATCCATGGCAAGCCATAAAAAATCCCAAGCAAAATAAAAACCGAAGCGATACGTAAACCTGCAAAAATACCATGAACTTCTCTGGGGAATATTTTTTCGCGCTTCGCGAATAATGCTAGTTCAACTTCTTTATCGCGAGCGGAACCACTGTTCACCTGTTCTTGCATATTTATATCAGAACCGCTTGGAACTGTCTTGTTCTTGAGTATCCAGTTTACTTGGATAGGTAAAAAAAACGGCAAGTAAACTGGAAATTGAGGTCAACATCCAGAATAAGAAGAAGCCTACTGTATAAGCACCACTCCGGCTGATCTCGGGGAAGCTGACGCAATATTTTAATTCCAGAGGGTCGATTGCTGAGAAAAAGATACCTGTCGCCATTGCCGCCATAAGAAAAGAAAGCCATAAAACTGTGATGACTCGTTGGGCAAAGGGAATATGCCCGCTTCTATCCCATACTCTCATTTCGTCCCTTGTTATCTGGACAGGCTGTAAACGTAGGCAGCGAGGATATGTACTTTTGCCTCTCCGAGAAAGTTTTCATGCGGAGGCATCAGGCCATTACGCCCATCTTTTATTGATTCAATAATCTTTTTGCTCGATCCACCGTATAGCCAGATATCATCAGCTAGATTGGGTGAGCCTAAGGCAGGGTTACCCTCACCGTTGGCACCATGACAGACCATACAGTATTGTGAGTAATTGGCTTTACCTTTTGCCGCGAGCGAATCATCCGCCGAAAGTCCGCCAAGCGTTCTTATATATTCTGCAACAGCATGTATTTCAGCGTCTTTTAACAAACTGCCCCACGGCGGCATCGCTGCCTGTCGACCTTTCATAATAGACGTTTTAATAGCGACGGAGTCACCACCATAGAGCCAGTCATTGTCAGTTAGATTAGGGTAACCGCGAGCCCCACGGGCATCAGAACCATGACAGGTTGTGCAATAGGTCGAAAACAATCGTTGACCAACGAGCAGGGCTTTGGGGTTTCGCGCCAGATCTTCAATTTTTTCATTCTTGAATTCATCAAAAATGGGGCCAAATGTCTGTTTTGCTTGTGCAATTTCTTCTTCATACTGGGCTATCTGTGACCAGCCGAGATAACCACTAAAAGAACCAAGCCCCGGATACAGGAAAAGATACAAAATGCCCCAGAATATGCTGATAATAAAACCCAGATACCACCAGCGAGGGGCGGGGTTATTCAGCTCATGCAGGTCTTCGTCCCATACGTGCCCCATAGATTCAGCTTTTTCGCCGGGAACAAATTTTCTGGCTCCGACTTTGAGGGTAAAAATAAGCAGCCCGATAATACTCAGAAGTGTGAGGGCAATAATGAACCAGTCCCAGAATGCACTTGTAAAATCAGCCATGATGATTTTCCTTAGGCGTTTCCATTGAATCGTCTTCATCAAAAGGAATGTGTGCCGCTGCATCGAATTCATTTTTGTTGGCACTACTCCAAGCCCATAGACAGATGGCTAGAAACATTAGAAAAGCAACGACCGTCCAGATAGATAGTATTAAGCTCATAGTAACCTCATCGTCTGGTTTTCACTGCTGTGCCTAATCCTTGCAGGTAGGCAATGACAGCGTCCATTTCTGTTTTTCCCTTGATTTTTTCCGGTGCTGATTCAATCTCCTTGTCGCTATAAGGGAGCCCAAGCGTTCTTAGAACCGTCATTCGCTTTTGGATGTCAACGTCGTCAATGGGATTCTCTTCGAACCAGGGATAACCCGGCATAATTGATTCCGGTACAAGATCACGTGGATTAATAAGGTGAACACGATGCCACTCGTCACTATAACGGCCACCGACCCGATGCAAGTCTGGTCCAGTTCGTTTTGATCCCCATTGAAATGGGTGATCGTAGACAAACTCGCCGGCGAGGGAATAATGACCGTAACGTTCAGTTTCAGCACGAAAAGGTCTAATCATTTGTGAATGACAGAGATAGCAGCCTTCACGAACATAGATATCTCTGCCTATGACCTGTAAGGGAGTATAGGGTTTCAAACCCGTGACGGGCTCGGTCGTTGAACCCATAAAAAACAGGGGAGTTATTTGCACCAAACCACCTACACTGACTGTAAGTATGACCAGCACTATCATAAGGCCAATGTTCTTTTCGATTTTTTCATGAAAACCCGACACGTTAATTCTCCTATTGAGCAGCTGCTGGCAATGGTATTTCTGCGCTGACGGGTTTACTTCCGGAAACAGTTTTAATCAGGTTGTAAACCATCACCAGTGTGCCAAGCAGGAACAGTGCACCGCCAAGGAAACGTATAATGTAAAAAGGATGCATTGCCTGGACGCTCTCAACGAAACTATAGGTGAGGGTGCCATCATCATTTACGGCTCGCCACATTAGACCTTGCATAATTCCTGAAACCCACATAGAAGCAATGTAAAGGACAATACCAATTGTTGAAGTCCAGAAATGTACCTCGATCAGTTTAAGACTGTATATTTCACGACCGTATAAACGAGGAAACAGGTAGTACATACAACCGAGTGATACCAGAGCAACCCACCCCAGAGCACCTGAGTGCACATGACCGATTGTCCAGTCCGTATAATGAGAAAGCGCATTCACTGTTTTAATCGACATCATCGGCCCTTCAAATGTAGACATGCCATAAAATGAAATCGATACAATAAGTAGACGCAAAACCGGATCTGTACGTAATTTATGCCAGGCTCCAGACAGGGTCATGATGCCGTTGATCATGCCTCCCCAGGAAGGCGCCAGGAGAATAATGGACATCACCATTCCCAGGGACTGGGTCCATTCCGGCAAAGCGGTGTAATGCAGGTGATGTGGGCCTGCCCAGATGTAGGTGAAGACCAGAGACCAGAAGTGAATAATGGATAATCGATAGGAGAAAACTGGTCGGTTTGCCTGTTTGGGTACAAAATAATACATCATTCCGAGAAATCCGGCGGTCAGGAAAAAACCAACCGCATTATGCCCGTACCACCATTGAATCATGGCATCTTGTACACCCGCATAAGCCGAATATGATTTTAATAGACTCACGGGTATGGCTGCGCTGTTGACGATATGCAGGACGGCAACGGTAATAATGAAAGCACCGTAGAACCAGTTGGCTACGTAGATATGTTTGATTTTACGTTTCAGGATTGTGCCAAAAAAGACTATCGCATAACTGACCCAGACAACGGCAATAAGAATGTCTATCGGCCATTCCAACTCGGCATATTCTTTCGAAGTGGTAATCCCGAGCGGAAGCGTTATTGCGGCTGAAACGATAACGGCCTGCCAGCCCCAGAAGGTGAACGCCGCTAGTTTGTCACTGCACAGGCGAACGTGACAGGTTCGCTGTACAACATAATAGGAAGTAGAAAACAATGCACATCCGCCGAATGCAAAAATAACTGCATTCGTATGCAGAGGCCGGAGTCGCCCGAAACTCAGCCAGGGCAGGTCAAAATTCAGCGCAGGCCAGGCCAGTTGAGCGGCGATGAACACACCAACTGCCATGCCAACAACACCCCAGACGATCGTCATGATCGCAAACTGCCGCACGACCTTGTAGTTATAGGTATTAGATTCGGTCATCAAATACACACCTTTGTATCAAAAGAAGTTTATCCCCAGTTCCCGGTTAAACCTTGATTTAACCGGAAGCGATTATCACATTTGCCGTTCAGTAGAATCTTGATCTCGATCAAGTAATAAATGTTTACAGGCTTTATTGTTGATGTGAAGCGAGATTCTCATATTCAGCTAGGCACCGTAGAGTCAGGCGCTTACAATATTCAGCCAAAATTTTTTCTTCTGGAGTTTTAAATGCAATCCGCTGACGCAATCGAAATTCGTGATGGGGCGTCCAGTGATTCCACTTCCGCAATTCTTATTGAACCTTGTTTTCATTGCGGAGAGCCAGTGCCGGAGTCGTTTGAGCTCTTTACTGAAATTGATGACGTAAAAAGGCCTATGTGCTGTTCTGGTTGTCAGGCTGTTGCTGAAGCCATAGTTCAATATGGATTGGGTGACTATTACCTTTTTCGTGAGCAGAAGGCGCATAAACCAGAGCAGTTGATACCTGAAGAATTGCAGCGTCTTGAAGCTTACGATAATCCGTTATTGCAGAATGAGTATGTAAAATCGCAGAATATAGAACACAATTCAGCATCTTTTCTGCTCGCCGACATGACTTGCCCGGCATGTGTCTGGTTAATTGAGACACGTCTGCGACAGACGACTGGTATTACTAATGTCGATGTGAATTTCTCGTCGCATAAAGCGTCGATTAGCTGGATTCCAGAGCAAATACAGATGAGTCGCATTCTCAAAATCGTCAATGCTCTGGGATATAAGATTCAACCCTATGAAGCCAATGCAGCAAGCCAACAGCTTGATGAGGAGCAAAAGGAACAGTTACGTCGTTTGGGGGTTGCAGGGGTTTTAGGTATACAGGTCATGATGCTCTCGGTTGCACTTTATGTAGGCGAATGGTCGGGTATTCATGAGAACTTCAGAAGTTTTTTCTCATGGTTATGTTGGCTTCTGACTACGCCGGTGATGCTTTACTCGGCAAGGTCTTTTTTTGTCAGAGCCTGGCGTGATATCAGTCTATTGCAAACCGGCATGGATGTGCCGGTTGCGCTTGGCCTGTTGATCGCCTACCTCAGCAGCAGCTGGGCCACTACGACAAATAACGGCCAGATTTACTACGATTCGATAGTCATGTTTGTCTTTTTTCTACTTTGCGGACGCTATCTGGAATTTCGTGCACGCAGACAATCCAGTCAGATAATGGAATCTATTGGTCAGTCGCTGCCTGTTATCGCTACGAGAAAAGTCGGGCAGGGGCGCGATTCAGAATTGGAAACAATACCTGTTGAGTCATTAAGGCGCGGGGATGTCGTTTTGGTTCGAAGCGGCGATGTTATCCCGACCGACGGTATAGTCAGCGAAGGTGATACCAGCGTTAATGAGTCACTTCTTACCGGTGAGAGCAGAGCCGTTTCAAAGGGGGTTGGAGATTTTCTTATTGGTGGAAGCAGCAATATAGACCAAACTGTTTACATGACTGTGACTAAAACCGGCAAAGACACCGTGAGCTCACATATTTATCGTCTTATGCAGCAGGGGCAGAAGCAGAGACCAACTCTAGTCGCTATCTCTAACAAAGTTAGTGCTTTCTTTGTATTGTTTGTGCTGATTCTGGCGACTGGGACTGCCATTTATTGGATAAGCAATGATCCTGCAATCTGGGTGCCGGTCACCATAGCCACTCTGGTAGTTACTTGCCCCTGCGCATTATCACTTGCCACACCTCTGGCTCTCGCTGCCGCCTCTACAGCCTTGATGAAAAAAGGACTCATTCTGGTTGACTCATCTGCACTCGAGATATTGAACAAGGTTGATACAGTCGTTTTTGATAAAACCGGAACATTGACTGCAGGGGAGCTCCAGATTACCGAGGTAAAGATGTTTTCATCTTTTCCTATGGAGTCTTGTTTATCAATTGCCCGCGCAATGGAATTGAATTCTCTGCATCCTGTTGCAAAAGCATTTCAAACGACGGATCCAAGTAGTAGTGAAATGTATGCCGAAAACATTCGTAATTTTCCGGGCTCAGGAATCGCAGGGTTTGTTGGAGAGAATGAATGGTACCTGGGAAACAGAAAATTTATAAAGGACAAAACCGGGCTGCAGCTTGTTGACGATAAGTCGGATTTGTCAATGGATAAATCGACTAGCGAAATAGTGTTGGCGAACAGAGAGCAAATCCATTGCTGTTTTTATCTGACAGATGTGGTTAGAGAAGGTGCAGAAGAGACGATTCGATTTCTGAATATTAATAAATTGAAACATATGATTCTAAGCGGCGATGCCCTGGCTCCAACCCGGTTGTTATCTGCGAAAGTGGGGATAGCAGAATTTCACGCTGAACAATCACCGACTTGCAAAATGTCGAAAATTACAGATATGCAGAAAAATGGGGAGATCGTAGCGATGGTGGGAGATGGTGCGAATGATGTCCCTGTTCTGGCTACGACAAACGTATCAATTGCAATGGGAGAGGGTGCCGCTCTGGCTAACACCAATGCGGCAGTTATTTTATTGAAAGGTCGTCTTGATAAACTGATCACGCTCATTAAAACGGCCAAGCACAGTCGCTCGATAATAAAACAAAATATGATCTGGGCAATAGCTTACAACATTACAGCTTTGCCATTGGCAATGACGGGGAATATTGAACCGTGGATTGCAGCTATTGGAATGTCTCTGAGTTCTTTACTTGTCGTTGTCAATTCTGGTCGCCTGAATCAGGGAGACTGATGCAGATGGAAGTTATTTATCTGTTGATTCCAATTTCTCTGATACTTGTCGGGGTAATAATCTATTTTCTGTTTTGGGCTATTCGTTCCGGACAATTTGATGACATGGAAGGCTCAGGTTTTCAAATTTTGATGGATGATGATAAGGCAAAGGTGGTGGAGGAAGCTGACGAGAGCACAAAGTGAATTATAAATGGCAGCTTTACTTTACACTGTACCTGATTTCTTTCGTTTCGCGGATTTTTTGTTTTTATTGGCTTTAACTTGTTTTTTCTTGCGTTTTTTAACACCGTTTTCATCCCGCTTAGAATGCTTATGCTTGTGTTTAGTTGATACTGCGGATTTGTCTTGAGTAATATTGAGTTTATGTCCGTGCACTTTTTCGTGGCGTAAAGATTCGTACACCTCTTTCGGTATTCCTTCTGGTAGCTCGAGGGAGGTGGATTGTTCTGATATATCGATTTCACCAATATGTTTTGCATTAAGACCTGCTTCACGGGCGAGGATGCCGATAATATCAGAAACAGTGATTTTGTGTTTCTTTCCAACTGCAATCTTGTAGCGAACCATTCTGGCTTTACGCAGATTCGGCTTGTCTTGCTTAGACTTATCCTGCTTATTCTTCTGATTCGACTTGTCTTTGTTGGGTTTACTGAACTGAACTTTGAGAGGGCGTTTTTTCTGATGCAGGTAGGCAAGAGCGGCCGCAATATCCTCCGGAGCAATATCGTGTTCATGACTGTATTCAGCAAGCAATTCGTCAAAAAAACTCAAATCCTGATTGTTTATGGTTTCCGAAAGAACCTGTTTAAATTGATCAATACGTTGCTTGCTGATGCTCTCACCAGTCGGCAGTTCCATTCTTGTCAAGGATTGACCAGAGGCTTTTTCCATCGTGTGTAAAAGCCGTTTTTCTCGAGGAGCAACGAATAAAATCGCTTTGCCCTGACGGCCAGCACGACCAGTGCGGCCGATTCTATGGATATAGGCTTCGCTGTCATGAGGTATATCGTAATTCAGAACATGGCTGATGCGGGATACGTCTATCCCTCTGGCAGCAACATCGGTAGCAACCAGAATGTCCAGTTTTTTATTTCGTAAACGATCAATGGTTCGTTCACGAATCTGTTGGCTCATGTCGCCATTGAGCGCCGAAGCTGGATAGCCTCGTGCTTCCAGTTTTTCTGCCAGTTCAACAGTGGCCGTTTTTGTACGCACAAAAATCAGCATAGCATCAATACTTTCTACTTCGAGGATTCTGGTCAGAGCATCAAGTTTATTGGTGCCACCGACCATCCAGAAATGTTGGTCTATGTTTTCTCCAGTCGAAGCTTTCGATGCAATCTTAACTTCACAGGGGTCTTTCAGGTACTTGCGGGCCACCTTCCGGATTGCCGTTGGCATGGTTGCGGAAAATAAAGCAGTTTGATGATTCTCCGGAGTGTGTTCCAGAATCCATTCGACATCTTCAATAAAGCCCATCCGCAGCATCTCATCCGCCTCATCAAGAACTAGGCACTTCAATGATTCCAATTTCAAAGTTTTTCGTCTCAGATGATCCATAACTCTGCCAGGTGTTCCAACAACGACATGAGGACCACGCTTGAGTTGACGCAATTGAGTTGCATATTCCTGTCCGCCATAGATAGGGAGGACATGAAACCCTGAAAGTTTTGCCGCGTATTTCTGAAAAGCTTCAGCGACCTGGATGGCAAGTTCTCTAGTTGGCGTAAGTACTAGAACCTGAGGGGATTTAACACTTAGTTTAATAGATGAAAGCAGAGGCAGGGCAAAGGCCGCAGTCTTGCCGGTACCGGTTTGAGCCATTCCAATCAGATCCTGACCGCCTAGCAGGGGTGGGATGCTCGCTTCCTGAATAGGGGTGGGCAGTTCATAGCCAATCGCTTCAATTGCCTGAAGGACGGGTTTGGCAATGGCCATTTGCTTGAAGCTAATAGTAATTGGGCTAGACATACGATACTCGGTGATAAAGCTATGGAAACAAAAGATCTGGGTTGAATTGAAACGATACTGGCAAATGCTGCACTCGTGCTATCAAAGCGAGAGCGCGGATTATAGGGTATTTTTCTATTCAATGCTTGTCAATCAGACCTCCGCGGAAGAATTTTCGCAATAAGCCGGATTGCATGATAAATTTATACCTGTTTACTTATCTGAGAGCCAGAATATGTCGAAATCAAGCCATCGCGATCCACTATCGGATACACAATTGCGTGTTAAAGCGCTCGAGTCAGTATTACTGGAAAAGGGTGTAGTCAAACAGGAAACGCTAGACGCAATTATCGACAACTACGAAAACAAAGTTGGCCCTCACATTGGTGCTTCAGTCGTCGCTAAGGCCTGGACCGATCCTGATTTTAAGTCAAGATTGCTTGAAAATGCCTCCGACACTCTGGCTGAAATGGGGCTCTCGGGCATTGAAGGCACTCACGTAGAAGTAAAAGAAAACACCGCTGAATTACATAATATGGTTGTCTGCACACTGTGCTCTTGCTACCCATGGACTCTGCTTGGACTCCCACCTACCTGGTATAAAAGTACGCCCTATCGCGCTCGTGCAGTTCGCGATCCAAGGGGCATTCTGGCCGAATTTGGCGTTAAAATGAGCGAAAATGTTGAAGTGCGCGTTTGGGACAGTAATGCGGAAATTCGTTATCTGGTATTACCCATACGACCGGCTGGCAGCGAAGGACTTGGAGAGGATGAGCTTGCTGAGCTGGTCACGCGAGACTCCATGATTGGAACAGCCGTTGTCGAGATGAACTGATAGAAAGGCGAGAATATTACTATGAATGGCATACATGATCTTGGTGGGATGGACAATTTCGGAATCATAAATCGAGAGGAAAATGAACCGGTTTTCCATGATGACTGGGAGAGGCAGATTTTTGCGCTGACGATTGCAGCATTTCCAGCGGGTTATTGTAATGTTGATGAAATGCGCCGAACCACTGAATGCATAGAACCAGCCGTCTATCTTCGCGCTAAATACTACCAAAAATGGTTGTTAACGCTTGAAAGCATCGTTCTCGAAAAAAACATTTTGACTCAGGAAGAGCTGGACTCGGGGCGTTCAATTCGAACCGAGGGCGGCAATCTACTTCCGGCCGTCCCGGATGAGATGATTCAGTATGCAATGAGCAACCCTGTTTCTGCCCGGGTTGAAAAAGAAATCGAAGCTAAATTTCAAACTGGCGATAAAATCCTGGCCAAAAACCTGAATCCACTTCATCACACACGAATCCCTAGGTTTATCAGAGGTAAGAGAGGTGAGATAATTCAGGATCATGGAGTCTTTTTGCTGGCTGACACGAATGCTCACGGTGGTCAGGATAAGCCCCAGCACGTCTATTCAGTGAAATTCACAGCGCGCGAGTTGTGGGGAGAGGAGGCAGCAGCGAAAGATACTGTATGTATAGACTTACACGATGATTATATGGAACATCTGCCAAATTAGCGGATAGAAACATGACGACACCTGATCTGAAAATCCTACCTGAATTGCCCGTTGACGAGGACGGTCCCGTGTTTAAAGCACCATGGCAAGCTCAGGCATTTGCACTTGTGCTCAGCTTGCAAAAAGAAGGGGTTTTTAGCTGGCAGGAATGGGCCGAGGAACTGGGCGCGAGCATCAATAAAGCTCGGCAGGCGGGTGACTCCGACCTTGGCGATACCTATTACGATCACTGGCTTGCTGCACTTGAAAAAATCAGCGTGGATAAAGGCCTGGCCAGTGTAAATAAACTGATTGAAAGAAAACAGGAAGTTCACGAGACCCACCAGAAATTACATCACGGGCATTCGCACTAATCAAATAAGTAAAACTGTTTTTAGTAATTAGTGGTGGTCATGATGGCTGTTCAGCTCACTAAAAAAAGCCGCCTCGGTGTGAAAATAAAACAAAGACAAACCGATCATTACAATAATTGCACCTGCAATTTTTCTTAACTTAACAGACCTGGCAAGCGTTATTATTCTGCCACCTGCGAATCCGGTAAGTATCATTGAGGGCAGGGTGCCAAGACCGAACATAAACATATACATAGCGCTAAGCACAGGGGCATTCGCCGAGCTTGCCCACAAAAGCACGGAGTAGACCAGACCACAGGGTAACCATCCCCAAATGGCTCCAAGAGCAAAAGCTTTCGGGGCTGTTGTCGCTGGCACAAAACGTTTGCCAAAGGGTTGAATATGAGCCCACAGGCTAAGTCCAAGTGACTCAATTTTCTTCAGGCCAGGCAGGTAGCCTGATATATGAATTCCAAGGCAGATTAAAAACAAGGCCGCCAGGCTTTGAAGTGCGAAGTAGAAAAATGAATTCCCACCAACTGAGGGAAGCAAGCTAACGACCAAACCAAATAATCCGCCAATTGCAGAATAACTGGCTATCCGCCCTATATTGAATGCGCTCATTAACAAAAGCAGACTGGAGCTCCGCGATTTAGTGGTTTCGGGTAGGCTTAGACTCAGAGCGCCCATTATGCCCCCACACATTCCAAGGCAATGAAAGCTACTGCTCAGGCCGATGATAAATGCTGCAGCGAGAGTTAGTTGGCTGTTTGTGTCCACGACAAAACGAACAAATCTTAAATCTGTGTTTTATTGATCTAAATCAAAATAAAATGGACGATAAGGCATAGTATGACTCACGGTTTTGAAAAAGGATTATTGAAAAATCTAAAAAACGTCATTGACCTGATTGCCAGTGTTCAATACAAGCAGACTGACACCGCCTCACACTACCTTGAGTGTCCTCACCATTGTATCACCCCCAGTTGTGAGGTGGTGTTTTTTTAATTCCTCAAGCCCCCACAAGCATTTTGAATTGCCTTACGATCAATAATTTGAATATGCTTATTGTTTATACTGATGTGCTTGTTCTTCTGAAATCGACTGAATATTCTACTTACAGTTTCTATGGTTAAGCCCAGATAGTTACCGATTTCCTGTCTGGACATACTTAATTTAAATTCATCTGCGGAAAAGCCAAGCTGACGAAATCGAATTGAGAGGGAAATAAGGAATGTGGCAATACGTTCTTCCGCATTTTTCTTGCCAATTGTCAGTAACAATGTATTCTCATGAGAAATTTCTCTTCCCATAATCCGGAACATTTGATCCTGCAAGGCCGGGATTGTCTTGCAAACATCCATTAATTGAGTATGGGGAAAATTGCATAGACTGCTGGTTTCCAAAGCGACTGCAGAGCAACTGTGAGTCAAACTATCAAAGCCATCAAGACCAACGATTTCGCCGGGTAAGTAGAAGCCGATTATCTGCTCGTCACCATTGTCGCTATTTGTGAATAATTTAATGCTACCTGAGCGGACGGCATAAAGAGAGCTTAATGGGTCACCCGAGCGAAACAGATAGTCTCCTTTTTGGAGGGGACGATTCTGCCTCACAAGCTTTTCCAATTTGACCATTTCTTCTGAGTTTAGCCCATGCGGTAAGCACAGCTCAGCAAGATTGCAGTTTTCGCAAGACGCTTTGAATTTCTGAATATCAATAGCCTGCATTAGACTCATTGTCCTGTTGAAAAATAGCTTGGTACCGTTAGTCTACTTTTTTGTATATAGGAAGTAAAAGCAGTAATCTCGATATTCTATGATAGAGGGATTGTACTTTTCGCCCTGGCTTTTAAACTGATCGTACTATTTTACAGGAGATGCTGATATGCAGGGTTTAATTATGGATGTCCCCCTGACCATAACGTCGATTATGCAACATGCAGATTGTAACCATGGCGATCAGGAAATAGTTTCGATAACGACTGACAATCCTCGGCATCGTTATACTTATGCGGAAGCTTTTCGCCGTACTCGTAAACTGGCAAATGCATTGAGTGAATACGGTATAAAGCCCTCAGATCGTATTGGCACTCTGGCCTGGAACGACTACAGGCATTTTGAACTGTATTTCGGAGTTGCCGGTATTGGGGCAATAACGCATACCATTAACCCCAGACTTTTCCCCGAGCAGATAATTTACATAATCAATCACGCTGAAGATCGCCTAATTTTTGTTGATCCCTTTATTCTGCCTACTCTGGAAGCTATTGCTGATCAGCTGATCCCTGTTGAAGCCTTTATCGTATTAACAGACGATGAAAATCTACCTTCATCGACACTCAAAAACATCATGAGTTACGAACATTTTATCGGAACCTGTAAGGATGAATATTCCTGGCCAGATTTGGATGAGCGCAGTGCCAGTAGTCTGTGCTACACATCGGGGACGACCGGCAACCCGAAAGGTGTTCTTTATAGTCACAGGGCGAATGTCCTGCATTCTTATGCTTCCAATACCCCGGATGTCTTCAATTTTTCGACGGGTGATGCCGCAATGCCTGTTGTGCCAATGTTCCACGTCAATGCCTGGGGCATTCCCTATGCCAGTCCGATGGTCGGCGTAAAACTGGTTTTCCCGGGGCCTAAAATGGGCGACGGTGCCTCACTACAGGCTCTAATTGAAGAAGAAAAGGTTACGTTTAGTGCTGGTGTCCCTACTGTGTGGCTGGCATTGCTAAATTATCTGAACGAATCGGGTAAATCTGTCGATTCCTTAAAAAGAGTGATTATCGGTGGAGCAGCGTGTCCGGAGATGGTGATGCGTCAGTTTCTGGATAACTACGGAGTACATGTTCATCATGCCTGGGGAATGACCGAAACAAGCCCTCTTGGGACAGTCAACACCTTGAAAGCCCATATGGAAGATTTGCCGGATACGGAGCTGTATCGCATGAAGTTAAAACAGGGGAGAGCCTTGTATGGCATAGAAATGAAGATAGTCGATGATGATAATATTGAGCTAGCACGTGATGGAAAATCCTCTGGATTGTTGAAAGTAAGGGGGCCGTGGGTCTGCAGCGACTATTTCAAAATGGAAGGCAAGAATGATGTGCATGATCAGGATGGCTGGTTTGCGACCGGAGACGTCGCAACAATCGATTCCGATGGCTATATGCAGATTACCGATCGTTCAAAAGATGTGATCAAATCCGGGGGAGAGTGGATTAGCTCTATGGACCTCGAAAACGCAGCAGTTGGCCATCCGGACGTGGTGGAGGCCGCCGTTATAGGGATATCTCATCCGAAATGGTCAGAGAGGCCTCTTCTGGTTATAGTCCGTAATCCAAACTCTGATTTGCAGGCAGAAGAGATAATTGACTGGCTCAAAGACAAAGTGGCTAAATGGTGGCTGCCAGACGCCGTTGAATTTGTTGATGAAATCCCTCATACCGCTACCGGAAAAATTCTGAAACTTGAATTGAGAAAACAATTTTCAGACTTTACATTCGATATATAAAATATAGAAAGTACTTTATCTAAATAACATAATATATTGTTATATATGAAATTAAAGGTTTTTTAATTGTTCTCTGCATGACGTTTCAAAAGCATCCAGTTCAGTCATAGTCAACTTCAAATCGTCAAGTTGTTGTTCCAGGCTTTGCCGCCTTTGTCTGGCTTTGACAAGAGCTACCTCCAGTTGAGCCTTTTCTCCCGGCTCAGAATCGTACAAATTCAACATATCGGCTATATCAGCCAGAGTAAAACCCAATCGTTTACCTCTGAGAATCAGTTTCAATCGGGTGTAGTCTCGACCGGAATAAATCCTCTGGCGGCCAATTCGTTCAGGGCTGATTAGATGCTCATCTTCATAGAATCTGATAGCTCTTGTCGTTATGCCAAACTCTTTGGCTAATTCGGAGATCGTATAAGTCAGATCTTGGGTTTCTCCGTCATTTGCAATTTCAGGTTTTACAGGATTCAGTTTGAGCATAATATGATTGACGTTTACGTAAACGTCAATATAATAACCTAGTCTGAAACATTTGCAAATACTTCCGGAGAGCAATTATGTCGGCAACCTTATCAGTGCAGCCAAGTTCACCATTTGCCAGTGAGCAAAAAACCGAAAATATCAGGTTCATAACAGCAGCCAGTCTCTTTGATGGACATGATGCTGCAATCAATATTATGCGCAGGATACTGCAAGCATCTGGTGCAGAGGTCATACACCTGGCTCACAACCGTTCAGTCTCTGAAGTTATCGACGCCGCCTTGCAGGAAGACGTACAGGGAATCGCCATTAGTTCTTATCAGGGTGGTCATATGGAGTATTTCAAGTACATGATAGATATGCTGCGAGAAAGTGGGGCCGCGCATATTAAGGTTTTCGGTGGTGGGGGAGGAGTCATCGTTCCAACCGAAATCGAGGAACTGCACAATTATGGGGTGACGAAAATATTTTCTCCGAATGACGGCCAGAAATTAGGACTTCAGGGTATGATTGATTCAATGCTGGAGCAGTGTTCTTTTGATTCTGATCTGCTTGTGCCTAAAACACTCAAAGAACTAGGTTCGGGAGACAGATGTACCCTTGCTCGTGAAATAAGTGCTCTGGAAAATGATCATGTTGTTCAAACTGTGCGTGACGAAATCAGTAAAAGTGTAACAGAATCAAGCAAAAAAACGCCTGTTTTAGGGATTACCGGCACCGGCGGGGCAGGCAAATCATCGCTTACTGACGAAATCATTCGACGCTTTCGAATTGACGCTGAAGATCAGCTCAGAATTGCAATACTCGCTATAGACCCAACACGACGCAAAACCGGTGGGGCATTACTCGGTGATCGTATTCGAATGAACGCGATCTATCATGAGAACATTTTTATGCGTTCGCTGGCAACGCGTGATTCAGTTTCGGAAGTTCCACCTTATCTACCAGACGTAATCAATGCCTGCAAGCTCTCTGGCTTTGATTTGATAATAGTAGAGACACCGGGTATTGGTCAGGGCGATGCGGGTATTGTCCCGTTTGTCGATACTTCATTATACGTAATGACACCTGAATTCGGAGCGGCAAGTCAATTAGAGAAAATTGATATGCTTGATTTTGCCGATGTAATTGCGATCAACAAGTTTGACCGGAAAGGAGGAGAAGATGCTTTACGAGATGTAAGTAAACAGTTGCAGAGAAATCGTATGGCTTTTGAGCAATCCGTCGAAGAAATGCCGGTTTTTGGCACTATTGCGTCTAAATTTAATGATGATGGCGTAACGGCCTTATATCAGGAAACACTCAGAACGCTACAATCCAAAGGACTTAAAGATTTTGATAACATACTACCCGTCCAGAGCGTAAAAACTTCCAGCGAAACCACGATTATTGTTCCTGCCGCAAGACAGCGTTATTTGGCGGAAATTGCCAGCTGCGTACGCGATTATCACGTCACTGTTAAAGAACAAGTGGTATTTGCTAGAGAACGGCAGCAATTACAGGAAAGCCGGAGAATGCTGGCAAGCGAATCGAGTACGATAATCGATGAACTAGATAAGCTTATTGAAAAACGCTCGAATCAACTGGATTCTCGTGCCAGTAAACTTCTTGAAAACTGGCCACAGCAAAAAAAGGATTATAGTGGAGAGTTTTTTTTCAGCCAGAGTCGCGACAAAAAAGTCCGAACAAATTTGATAACGACGACTCTTTCGGGGACCAAAATCCCCAGAGTGATTTTGCCTGAGTATGAGGATGATGGAGAAATCTTGAAGTGGCTATTACTGGAAAACGTGCCTGGACGATTTCCTTTTACAGCTGGCGTATTTCCCTTTAAGCGAGAAGGTGAAGATCCGACACGCATGTTTGCCGGCGAAGGCGATCCCTTCCGTACGAATAAACGCTTTAAAAAATTATCCGAACATTCCAGTGCTAAACGACTGTCAACGGCATTTGATTCTGTAACACTCTATGGTTTCGATCCAGATGAACGTCCTGATATCTACGGCAAGGTAGGCAATGCCGGGGTCTCGATAGCAACGCTGGACGATATGAAAGCACTTTATGATGGCTTCGATCTCTGTTACCCGGCAACATCTGTTTCGATGACGATAAATGGTCCGGCTCCGACCATACTGGCAATGTATCTCAATACTGCCATCGATCAACAAGTCGAAAAATTCATAGAAAAAAATGAATCAGAACCATCGGAAACTGAGCTTAAAGAAATCAGAGATTTTGCCTTAAGGAATGTTCGAGGAACGGTACAGGCTGATATTTTAAAAGAAGATCAGGGGCAGAATACATGCATCTTTTCAACTGAATTCAGTCTGAAAATGATGGGCGATATCCAGCAGTATTTTATTGATGAGCAAATCAGAAACTTTTATTCAGTTTCAATCTCCGGATATCACATTGCAGAGGCGGGGGCCAACCCAATCTCGCAATTGGCGTTTACGCTGGCTAATGGCTTTACTTTTGTCGAAGCTTATCTGGCCCGAGGTATGGATATTAATGATTTCGCTCCTAATCTGTCGTTCTTTTTTTCCAATGGTATGGATCCTGAGTACACAGTTCTTGGGCGCGTGGCGCGGCGCATCTGGTCGACTAGCATGCGATTTAAGTATGGTGCCAATGAAAGAAGCCAGAAATTGAAATACCACATACAAACATCCGGACGGTCGCTGCATGCACAGGAAATGGCGTTTAACGATATTCGCACAACACTGCAAGCTTTGATCGCGATATATGATAATTGCAATAGCCTTCATACTAATGCCTATGATGAAGCCATTACTACTCCAACTGAAGAATCTGTTCGTCGGGCGATGGCTATACAATTAGTTATAAATAAGGAATGGGGGCTTACCAAGAATGAAAACTCCAATCAAGGGGCTTTTATTATTGAAGAATTGACCAAGCTTGTTGAAGAGGCAGTATTGCAGGAATTTGAGAGGATATCTGAACGAGGAGGCGTTTTAGGCGCAATGGAGACCGGCTATCAGCGTGGCAAAATCCAGGATGAGTCGATGCTTTACGAACACAAAAAACACGACGGCAGCCTACCTGTTATTGGTGTGAATACTTTTCTTAATCCAGCTGAGCCTGAAAAATTCGAAATTGAACTGGCGCGTTCAACAGATTCCGAAAAACAAAGCCAGATTAAACGACTAGAACAATTTAAAGATAAACATTCTGAATCATCTGTATCTGCGTTAGGTAAACTGCGTCAGGCAGCCATAAGTAATGATAATATTTTTGACGAATTAATGAACGCAGTACGCTGTTGCAGTCTGGGACAGATCACAGATTTGTTTTTTGAAATAGGCGGACAATATCGCCGAAATATGTGAACCAGTCTTGGTCGTTTATTTTACCAGCGAACCGAGATCGGCGAAGGCAGCAATAATCTTCTCTATTTGCTCGTCTGTGTGAGCAGCACTAACACTGCACCTGACCAGGCATTTTTTTCCAGGCGCTGCAGGAGGAAATACAAGGTTCACATAAACCCCGTGTTCCAGCAGGCCACGCCAGAAAGCAAGAGCTTGTTCTTTGGTATCCAGCATTACAGCAACAACTGTGCTGATTTCAGGTCCTAGTTCATAATTCAGTTCGCTCAAACCCTCATACAGTTTTTGAGCATTGTTCCATAATTTCTTGCGTAGATGCTTTCCATCTCTAAGTATAGGCAGAGCCGCTCGCGTCGATGCAATTACCGAGGGTGAGGGGGATGCTGTAAAGACATAGGGTCTGCTGGCATAGCGTAGAAAATCAAGTTCAGGATGATTACTTGCACAATATCCACCTATGCTACCAAGACTTTTACTAAAGGTCCCAACCACGAAATCCACTTCATTCAGAACCCCACATTCTTCTATGAGTCCCTGACCAGTCTCACCAAGCACACCCAACGAATGAGCCTCGTCAACCACAAGCAAACTGGAATATTTTTTCCTTACCTCTATTATCTCTTTTAACGGAGCTCGATCACCGAGCATACTGTAAATTCCTTCAATAATGATGAGGGCATTGTTGGCGCGCTCGCCAAGGCGGGCAAGTCTTTTATCAAGATCTTCCGCGTTATTGTGGCGAAAACGGACAACATCCGCACCGCTTAGTTTACAACCGTCATAGATACTCGCGTGACAGTCAGAATCAATAACGATAACATCCCCAGCCTGCGTCAAACCTGAAATTACTGCGAGGTTAGCCTGATAACCTGTGGTAAATACAATGGCAGAACGCATCTGGTAAAACTCGGCCAGTTCTTTTTCAAGAGCCCGGTGTCCTGCGAAACTTCCGTTAGCCATTCGTGAGCCAGTGGTTCCCGTTCCCTGCTCATCAATAGCTTTGTGGGCAGCCTGCAGACATTCTGCATTAAAAGTTAACCCTAGATAATTATTGGTACCGGCAAGTATGATTCGTCGCCCATCAATGCGAGCTTCTGTAGGAGAGTAAACTTCTTCTATGGGTGTGCCAAATGGATCAAAGCCGACTGATAACAACGCCTCTCTATCACTTGCCAGTGAGGAAAACTTATCGAAAAGGCTCATTCTGCTTTTGGTCCGAGTTCATGAATTCGTTTGGCCATATCTGCGACTGTGCGGACATCAGCTAGCACATTCATAGGTATAGAAATATCAAATTCATCTTCAACTTCGAGCAGAAGATCCAATACCTTAAAAGAGTCAAGGCCGAGACCATCAACCAGCTCGGTTGACTCATCAAATTCGGCATTGAGCTCGGCGACAGTTTCAAGTTGCTTGTTTAAGCGTCGAAGAACTTCATCATAACTTGCAGACATACAGTATTTTTCTTTTCTATAATTGCAATAAATCAGGTGTATTCATGGCATCCGCTAATGTTATTGTGGGCGACCAGCCCAGTGTGTTTGTCAGTGGGTGATTGTCACACACCCAGTTTAAATGAGTAATTTCCCTGACTTTACCCGGAGTCAGCATCGGTGAGTAACCGAGCAGTCTGGACATCTTTAAGTTAATTTTCGCGAATACCTCTAACAGTGGAACAGGAATAGGAATTCTGACCACTGATTTCCCCCAGACCTGATTTGTTAATTGAATCAGGGTCTCCCAATTATAACCATTCAGACTTCCATCATCCAATTCATAAATTCCTCCTGGGAAAGATTTCTGTTCGAGCCACATTCTAATAGCCACGACTAAATCATCTATATGCAGCAAACTGAATTGCGATTGCGTATCCGGGGCAGGCAAAAAACCAGCTTTTAGTGATTTCAGTAAAGGTTTTATTTCTTTATCCCCGGGACCATATATGGCAGTCGGCCGAAAAATTGTGGTCAAAACATTATTCTTTCGGGTAATCAATTCCGCCTCTGCCAGTCTTTTGCTTTTTGCATACCAGGAAAGTTGTGGCTCTCTTGCCGCGAGTGAAGATATGTGCAGAAGACGAATACGGGTGTTCTTAGATTGACAGGCGTTTAACAAATTAATACTGCCTGTGTTGTTGATTGAAACGAATTCCTTCAGTGAACTACCACGTACCGCCCCGGCACAATGAATGACGGTATCGACATTTTCTACGAGAGCATTTAATTGGGGTAAAGAGTGGAGGTCTCCGACTATCCAGTGAAGATTTTCTGTATCTTGCTGTTGTTTTCTACTAAGGGCTTTTACCCGAAATCCATGCTGAAGTAGGTCAGCGAGAATGGTTTTGCCTATGAATCCCGTGGCTCCGGTAAGTGCCACATATCCGGGCATGTGCTCAGGAACTAACCAAGCTCAGCTTGTGGTTTGCTTCCTGATTCCAGTCCGCTCTTTCCATAAAGCCCTTTCGTGCGGCTACCCGTGAGAGCTTACCTGAGGATGTTCTTGGCAGTGTATGTTGCTTAACGAGTTCGACAACACAGTGTATACCAAAGCTTTCATAAACAAGTCTCTGCAATATGGAAATCAACGATTGTCTTTCAGAGGTTTTTGAAATTCTGCACTCGACGACCAGAACGACAGTTTGTTCTTCTTCTGTATCTTCTATTCCAAAAGCAGAGGCATCGCCCATTCGAATCTCGGGTTGCTGTTCTGCAAGTTCTTCAAGATCCTGAGCTCTGATATTGCGTCCATTAACGATAATTACGTCTTTTCGGCGTCCGCTTAAATAGAGATTTTCTTTGAAGATGTAGCCCAGATCACCAGTATCCAGCCATCCGTCTGCGCAAAGTACGCTATCTGTGGCTTCCTGATTGTTGAGATATCCTTCCATCAGACTCGGCCCACGCATCAGCACTCGTCCAATACGTAGATCAGGTTGCAGTTCACCTGCATCGTTAACAATTTTGATTTCATGTTCAGGAAGCGCTTTACCGCAATTAACAATAGAGTTAATTTTTCTATTGTCAGATTGCACTCGTACAGCAACGCCTCGTTCTGCCAGAGCAAGTGCATCAATTACCATGACATCAAGACCTTCGCCAAGCGGAGAGAACGAGGCTGCAAGTGATGCCTCCGCAAGACCATAGCAAGGCAAAAAGGCCTTATCACTAAAATCTGCTGGTTTCAGGACAGAAGCAAAGTTATCAAGAATGCTGGGGCGAATCATTTCAGCACCAACACCGGCGACACGCCAACAACTAAGATCCAATTCGGCAAAGTCAGACTCTCTAACACGACGAGCACACAGTTCGTAGCCAAATGGCGGGCTGAAAGCGATGGTACATCGATTACGACTGATTAACCTGAGCCACTGCAAGGGTCGGATCGCGAAATCTCGTGTACGGATATAATCGACGGTCAACTGCGATACGATTGGCCCTAAAACGAAGCCAACCAGACCCATATCGTGATAGAAGGGCAACCATGAAGCACATCTATCCCCGTCTTGCACTTCCAGGCCGCTACGAACAATACCCTGCAAGTTACTCATAATAGCCCGTTCGCTGATAACTACACCTTGCGGGAATCGGGTACTACCAGAGGTAAACTGTAAATAGGCAGGCTCGTCAGTGGAGTTCACAGTAAACTCGACGTCCGCTTTTTCGAGTTCTTCTAATTGTCTTGCAGTACCAACCCATTTGATGTGATCTACATCTGCAGCAGCTTCCTGAAGAAAACCCTCGAATTCTTCCGGTGCGATTGCAATTGATGCTTCACCGCCGCGAAGTAAGCCGGTTAATTGTTGTACATAAATTTTATGACTGCCTAAATTGACCGGAACAGGCATCGCGTATGGTAATAAGCCTGCGTAGCGGCAGGCAAAAAACAATACAATAAAATCGGCTTCTGTATCTGCAATTAAGGCCACACGTTCGCCTTTTGTAAGACCTAATTTTAAAAGTCTTTGTGCAGAATCTTGAGCCCTTTGCTGAAGTTTTTTATAGGTGAGTACGTCTCTAAGCTTTCCCCGTGCATCAAAAAAATTGCAACCGGTTACACCTGAGGCCGCGTAATCTAAAGCTTCAGTGAGCGTATCGAAATCTGCTAATCGCCTCGGCAGAGTATTTATAGTTTTTGTTACGTCTTCAATCACGGCCTTAATAACTCCGGACCAGATAAGAGTTCAAAATAGTGTGTATTCCTAATCCACATGAAACCCTTAGACCCAGTCTATTCTATAAATTTAAATTATCCTTCGCTTGAAAAATCCGCTGACCACAGGCAGTGGTCGAGCTCGCTTTCCCCCCCGGGAGGCGATCGCGACGCATCCTACACAATATCCAGCAAAAATGCATCAAAATCATGAAAATACCTGTTTTTCGTCATTTCCAGTTTGCAGGCAAAAAATCAGTAATCTTTTGATTCATTGCCTCACTTGTCTCATTTTTGCAGGCAAGGTCCGGAGGACCCGGCCAGGCTTTGTCTTCAAACTCAACCCCTTCAAAAACTTTTTTGTCTGCGTACCTCGGGATAACATGAAAATGGACATCCGGATCGACCATCATTAGCATCAAGTAGTTCAATTTGTCGTAGTCGAATGTCTTTTTCAAACAAGTTTCAATATCAACCGTTACCTGTCCAAGTTCAGCAAAGCTGGCTGCACTTAAATCAGAGAAGGCTTTTACAGGCTCCAAAGCCGCTAAAACCAAGGCACCCAGAGTCGCTTGTTGAGGTCTTAACATGACAAGCCAGTGCTGATAGTGGTAAATACAGCTATCTGGCGCACCAAACTTCAACATTGTTGCGTTCAATGCTTGCGTGTCAAGATTAAGATTATCTGCCATCTATATGAATAATATAATAAAAAAAATGGATTGCACTCAAATATTTTAAACACCTTTTAGCCTGCATTGCGGCGGAAACTTCATCCGTTCATTTGTCTTGAACCCGATTACCCTGGAACTGTGCTAACGTCGCTATTGTTCAGCGAGCCTGACATCGAGTCAGGGTTGGATAATATCTTTGTGGTAAAGTGTGATGCTTCGTCGGTAATATTGATAAATATAATAAGAACAAGGACTTAAGTGAATAGTAAAATGAACACTGGGGTTGACGAACAGAAATTTGTAGCCATCGTATTGGCGGGCGATCGTAGTAATGCTGACCCGGTTGCAGCTCATTCCGGGACAAGTTGTAAGGCGGTGGCCGATATATACGGAAAACCGATGGTGACTCGAGTGCTCGATGCTCTCCAGGCAAGTGGCAGAGTTAAATCGATAATTCTGTGCGGTCCAGCTCAGACTGGGCTGGACGAGTGCCCCGAGTTACTCAATCGTATAGAAACAGACGGTATTCAATGGCTTCGGAATTCGGAATCCCCGAGTCGCAGTGTCGAAACGGCGCTCGAGCTTGTCGATGAGTCAGAACCGGTTTTTCTCACGACTGCCGATCATGCTTTGTTGTCGGCTGATATTGTCAGGTATTTCTTAAGTGAAGCTCTTGATAATCAAGTGGATTTTAACGTCGGGCTGGTTGATTACTCTACAGTACAGAGCGCCTACCCGGAGGTAAAACGTACTGTCATCAAGCTTAAAGAAAAAGGAGTTTGCGGTTGTAACCTGTTTGCCATAATGACTCTTGAGGGACGGAAACTAGTCTCGTTCTGGCGCAATGTGGAACAATCTCGTAAAAAGCCCGCAAAAATGCTTGCAGGCGTGCTGGGTGTAGGTGGTGTCTTGTCTTATCTGTTGCATAGACTGACTATTGAAGGTGCGCTTGAAAAAGTCTCGAGTAGACTGGGTGTCAAGGTAAAGCCCGTGATTCTGCCCTTTGCCCGGGCCGGAATTGATGTTGATACCGTCAAAGACAAACTTCTGATAGAAAAAATACTCGCTAATGACTCAGTGACAGTTTCAAGTGAAAAACCTGCTAACTAGCTAATATTTGAAGGGGCGAGAATTTCCTGAGCGGATTCCAAATCATGGATGAAGTCAATTTCTGCCCAGCGATGCCCGGATATTGAGCAAGACGTGACTTTTCCATCTCGTGCCATAGCATCGACAACTGACAGAAACCAGGACTTTAAGCCTGAGGGTTTACGCATAGCATTTTCGACCGAATTTCTAAATTGGCGTGGGCCGTCACCACGGAAATAGAGCATGCCGATCGATTCCGCGTGAGTTTGCTCTGGACTGAGGATTTTGCTGACCCCTTTGACTTGCCTGTCTTCTAATGTGACTTTCATATCATCTTCATCGTACTTTTCCTTGAAATCTATCGTCAGGGTTACCGGGGCAGACTCTGATTTTAAAACATGTTCCAATAAAGATGTTTCATACACGGTGTCGCCATTAATTAGGAGAAAATCCTCATTCATCTCCTGGCGAGCAAGCCAGCAACTTGCCAGATTGTCTGAAACATTGAAGAAAGGGTTAAAAACAAATCCTATTTGAGGTTTATCCGCATAGTTTGAATCGAGTAAGTTCTCGACTTGTTCACTATGAAATCCGGTAATAATGCTGATTTCTGTAACATTACAGGCAAGAAGCGCATCCAATTGCCACTGCAGCACTGATTTGCCTGCAATTTCCAACATGCATTTCGGACAGTTTTCGGTCAGAGGTAAAAGCCTGCGCCCTTGCCCTGCGCTAAGTATTATCGCTTTAGTCATAGTCAGGCTTTATCGGGTGATTCATACTCATAATTTTGAAAAGATAACTTGCTGAATTTCAGCTGCGTATAATACATGCTGATAATTATTATACCATTCACAGCGGAGCTGAATTTACAGACTAAGGTAAATGACCAAGATAGAACGTTACATATTCCTTGAGGTACTTAAGCCTCTTGCCGCAGTCCTAGGAATTCTGGTTGGATTATTTGCCTGTTTTAGCAGCGCTCGCTATCTGGCTGAAGCAATAACGGAAACTCTTGGTTTGGCGCTTATGCTCAAGCTGGTGTTTTTGAAAACAGTCATTGCACTTGAAGTTCTGGTTCCGGTGGCGCTCTATGTCTCAATTATTATCGGTCTTGGACGTATGCATCGTGATCAGGAAATAATTGCCATGCGTGCAGCTGGCATTCGTGGCACCCGGATAATCCGGGCTATCCTCTGGGTCGCGATTCCTGTAGGACTAATTGTTGGCTTATTGTCCGTGATAGGCAGGCCCCTGGCTTATGCCGATAGTTATTTACTGGACGCCAGAGCCAATGCGGAATTAAATACGGATAGATTCCAGGCCGGTCGTTTCTACGGAAATGAGGACAGCGGCAGAGTAGTCTACATTAACAAAAAGAACGAATCTTCAGGGCAGATGAGTGAGATATTTCATTACATTGACAAGCACGATGCGAAGGAGATTATCGTTTCAACTCGTGCTACCCAACAAGCTGCGCAAGACGGGCTTCGCAATGAACTTCATCTCTTTGATGGCACCATCCACAGGTTGATGTACGGAGAAGAAAAGGATGAAGTGATTACTTTTGAAAAACTGGTTTTGTATATCGACAATGCCGAAGAGGATATTGGTTATAAAAGAAAAGCCGCCGCAACCGTCGACTTGATCCATTCGGAAGAAGCCAATGATGTGGCGGAATTGCAATGGCGTCTGTCAAGGCCCTTAGCTACGCTCTTACTAGCTCTGATAGCTGTGCCACTAAGCAAATCTTCTCCTCGACAGGGCCGGAACGAGAAAATATTCACCGCAGCGATGATATTTGCTCTCTATTACAATATAAGCGGGCTTGCTCGCACCTGGGTGGAGCAGGGAGTAGTAGGGAGTTTTCCGGGAATTTGGTGGCTGCAAGTAGTACTTGTTGTTCTTGTCGCGATAATGTTACTGCCTGAATTCAGAACTGGGAGACGTGTCCCATGACTCTCCTGGAAAATTATATTGTCCGCCAAATTGGAGCAGGGCTCGCCATATCTGCAGCGGTTTTAATACCTTTGTTCAGTTTTCTTGACCTTATTGAACAGCTCGATGATGTCGGAGAAGGCTTCTATCGAACTAGAGATGCCTTTATTTATGTGATCTACCTTCTCCCAAGACGATTTATTGAATTGGCGCCTTTTATTGCATTATTGGGAACCGTGATCGGTCTTGGAAGGTTGGCTGTTAATCTGGAGTTAATTACCATGCGTGCGGCTGGTCTGTCACCCATGCGAATTAGTCTGGTTGTGCTCAAAGTGGGTTTTTTCCTACTCATTTTATTGACTGTGCTGGAACAATATGTCGCACCAAAATACCAGCAAAAAGCGATATCTCATCGTGCTGAAGCACTGGCGCAAAGTGCAGAGTTAGGAAGTGATCTCGGCACCTGGACTCGCGATAAGAGTCAGGTTTTACGAATTGGAGAGAGTGCGCCGGGAAGTCTGATGCGTGATATTGAGATAATGACCTTTGATCAAGATGGATCTTTGAGGGAACACCTAAATGCGGAATACGCTGAAATAGTTACCGCAAGTGAATGGGAGCTCTCAAACGTCACTCGCAGAAAATTTTCCAAAAGAAGTCTCGAGACCAGCCATTTTGAGAATATTCTCTGGAGACCTTTTCTTAATTCTGAGCAGATGGCGACTTTAAACAGACCAGCTGAAAGTTTGTCACCGGTGGAGCTATATCAATACGTTAGCTATTTGAAAAAAACCGGACAGAAGTCCGATGCTTATGAACTGGCTCTTTGGCGTAAATTCGGCGGCGGACTGGTCACCATTGCCATGCTCTTACTTTCTGTACCCTTCGTATTCGGTTCGGTGCGAGGTGGCATTGCTAACAGACTGGTCCTGGCAGGAATTACCGGGATTTGCGTTTATTTGCTTGACCAGATTGCAGCAAACGTTGGCTTACTACTGGATCTTAGCTTTCCTCTTGTTGCCCTTGCGCCAGGATTGATCCTGATCTGGATAGCGGTGGCGTGGCTACAACGTATCGCCTAGTCCGGGCCGGTGTTCCTGCTTGTCAGGCGGCCGGAAGATTAAGTTCAAATTCTTTAAGCACAGAATATGATTCTGCCTCGATTTCCAATCGGCGCGACTGAACTCGCAGGCTCCACCCTTCAGGAATTCTTTCAATTTCATATAGATTATAACCGGATCGTTTACTCGTTGAAGTTGAGAGAACTGAGGCAGAAGCAGCCCCAATCACAGGTATTTTCAATTTATCACTCTGCAGAAAATCCCAAACCGGATAGTGGCCATGTCCATGAACAATCAACTCCGCGCCATGGGAGACAATTGATTGTCGAAATTCATGAGCATCTCTGAGTCTTTTTCTAAACTTATTACTAGTCTGCAAAGGACCGTGATGAAGCATCACAATTCTGAACAGGCCCATTTTTTTTGTTTTCACCAGTAATTGCTCAAGGTCCTGAATTTGTTTTTGGCCCAACTCACCGGTAGCAAAAAAAGGCGAAGTTGGCAGTGCTGTGGACAGACCAATTATTGCCAGCGGTCCACGTTGTCTAAAGCTGGGGAAAAGCGGGGGCTTATGATTGTCAGAATTGACACTGTCACTTGCTATATAGTCTGACCACAGGCCAAAAGTCCGGCTTATATCATCTTTTGTGTAGTAATCGTGATTTCCGGGAATAAGCGAGATATTTTCCGCTGTGCCAAGATCCGACAACCAGCTTCTGACCTGTCGACATTCTGCAGCAGTTCCGATGTGAGTAAGATCTCCACTGATGAGCAAATGCCCAAGCTCATTGGAACTGAGATCGTTAAGTAACTTGTCTAGAATATCCAGACGTTGAATATGTCGGCGCGAAAACCTCCAGGACAAATAACCCAGTATTCGTTTGCTCAGTAACTGCTGCCAGCTTACACCGCTCAGATCACTTAAATGCGGATCAGAAATATGGGCTATACGGACGGGGCCGACGCCATTATTAGCAGATGGGGGTAAAAATTTCATCATGCCTGTATCATATCGTCCGAATTTACCAATAGCCACAATGTGAGCCGAGAAGAAAGTTAGAAGCTGCTATGAATACATTATATGTTTACCTGCTGAAAGATACGGAGACGGTTTTGTGGGGTTTGAGTGGGAAATCCCGACTCGTTCGCATGCTCGAATCAAAAGCAGGGATGGTTCTTGTAGAGTCCCTGGATGAGATTCCGGATGAATCCTGTGTTCTATTGTTGCTCAGTGATTACCTGTATGACCCGCGTATTTTGAGCAATTTGATGTCTGGTTCTGAGCAACTTGCCCTTAAGGCAAGTACTGAAGAAAACATTGTGGCGGCAAAGGTTGTTGTAATTAATGCCCGCCAGGCCAGTCTGGAGTTGTCAGGAAAATCGGAATTCAGTTTGCTTTCTGAATTACCGTCTGTACTGCCTGAAGAACTTGTTAAAGCATATGATGCGAAGTTACTTAAATACGATCCCCCAGAAATATTAGCAATCAATGAACAAAACAAAACTCAGCTCGAAAATGAATTATTCAATGGTTCTTACAAGGGTATCACCGATATCGTTACCAAATGGCTTTGGCCCTTACCGGCAAAGGCAGCTGTCAAATTCTGTGTCAAACAGGGTCTTTCTGCAAATCAGGTAACATTATTCAGTTTTGTTTTGGCGCTTCTGGCAGGTTTCGCTTTTGCTTATGGATTTTTCATTTCCGGCCTGATGATGGGTTGGTTAATGACTTTCCTGGATACTGTGGATGGTAAATTGGCTCGAGTGACTGTCAGTTCAAGCAAAATCGGCGATATACTTGATCATGGACTCGACCTCGTTCATCCACCACTATGGTATCTGGCCTGGGCCCTTGGAATAGCAGGTGTCTGGATGTCACCGACTCTGGTGATGCCTATGTTCTGGATTATTCTACTGGCCTACATTGGTGGTCGTTTTTGCGAAGGCGCTTTTGATCTCTGGATAGCACCTTTTCGTTTATTCCTCTGGCAACCATTTGATTCATACAATCGTCTGATCACAGCCCGACGCAACCCTAACATGATTTTATTAACAGCCTCATTATTTTTTGACCGCCCGGATCTTGGACTTTACTCAGTTGCAGCCTGGCACGTTTTCTCCACAATAATTCTTTTCATCAGAGTTATTATGGCTATGAAAGAGAAAAAACGGGTGGGTGAACTGGAAACATGGCTCAACACTATTGACCCGGTAAATGATCTCGGCCGTCTTGAAGTTCGCCTGTTTACGCGGCTTTCCAAATCCAGTCTGGTGTAAATAGTATGACTGAGTATACGCAACAGCGATTCCGTAAAATCGGAATTCTGTGCAATCCGAAAGCGGGCAGGGTCAAAAACAAAACCGGAGAGATAAGAGCCCAATCAGAATCGCTTCCCGGTGTCGCTTATCGCGAAGCGCGAGTCCCTGAAGAATTTGCAATAGTGATTAAGGAATTCGTTGCGTTAGAAATTGATTTGTTTGTAATTATTGCCGGTGACGGTACTATTCACGCGGTACTGACACAAATTTTCAACGCGCACCTTTTTCAAACCACCCCTGTCTTGTCATTTGTTCCTGCGGGAACAACGAATATGACAGCACTCGATAGTAAGATGAATGGCAAGCCCGAATTAGTTTTGGCCAGATTAATTCAACAGTTAAAAGAAGGTAGTCAGCCTCAGATAAAAACGCAGAAACTAGTCAAAGTGCAATGTGGTAAAACAGAAAGCCAGTACGGCTTTTTCCTCGGGATCGGTGTAATCGCAGAGGCGGTAGCTTATTTTCAGAACAATATTAAAAAAACCGGGTTGACAGGCGAGGGGGCTTCGGCAATTGTTTTTATTCGTTTTCTGTTAATATTGGTTTTCAATCGACGTCAAATAAACCAATCAATAATCGAGCTTCACTCGGATGATTTCCAATTCAATCAAGGTCCCTGTCTTGTCTTGCTCATTAGTTCTTTACACAGACTTTTGTTCGGAATGAGACCTTATTGGGGGTCTGAAACTGGGGCACTTCATATGACCCTTGTCAGTGAACCACCACGAAGATTATGGCGTTCGTTGTTTGCCTTATTGAATGGCAAAGGACATCAACTATCTGAAGAAGATGGCTATTCGAGTCACAATGTGAACAAAGTGTCTATTAAGATGAAAGGTAAATACGTTATTGATGGAGAGATATATTCGGTATCACCCGACGCAATGGGGATTGAAGTAAGTGCCGATACCTCTGTGTCAATTTTACAGCCTGAGGAGCTCCTCCGTGCCTGATGCTGTCAATAACCTGGCCCCACCTGCGGCTCTGGTTGCAGAAAAAGCATCTGAATGTGCGCGAGTCGTACCTGGTGGCTTTCATGTTTTTGTCGGAGCTCTGGAGAAACATTTCGGAGAATCGCTGCAAGCGGTGCTTTTGTATGGTTCCTGTCTCCATAGCTATGATCTTAAAGACAGTGTGGTCGACCTCTATGTGTTGGTTGACGATTATGACAAAGCCTACACTAGCTCATTATTCTCATACTTGAACAAGATTGTTCCACCAAACGTGTTTTATCTTGAATTGGAACATGAAGGAATGACCCTGCGTTGTAAGTATGGAGTAATAACACTGAGTGATTTCGAAAAGGGTGCATCTTCATGGTTTCACTCTTATATCTGGGGCAGATTTTCACAACCGGTCCGATTACTTTATTTTCGAAATGAAGACGCAAGATTAAAAGTGTTAGAGACACTGGCTCAGGCTACTATTACGTTTTTGCGCGCCACTGTGCCAGCTCTTGGAAGAAGTGTCGTAGATACTGAAACAATCTGGAGTCGCGGTCTCGCGCTTTCATATAATGCAGAGCTTCGTCCTGAGCAAAAAAACAGGGCGCGGCAACTAACACATCTGAACATGGGTGATTATATTCGTCTTACTGCTTATTCACAGGAAATGATTGAACTGCTTGAAGCTTTACCACATGACAGATACAACTGTACAGCAAATGAAAAAGAGTGCCTTCGGGCATTACGTAAATGGCGTTTTCGAAGATGGCAGGGCAGAGTGTTGTCTGTTATGCGCTTAACTAAAGCAGTATTTACTTTCAGAGACTGTGTCGACTATGCCGCGTGGAAAATAGAAAGACATACAGGAATAAAAATTGAGCTTACTACCCGACTACGTAATCATCCGATCTTATTCGGTGGGAAAGTGCTGTGGCAGTTGATAAGGCAAGGAGTAATGCACTGATGAACTTTCAATTATTTCATTATGCAGACTGAAGCACCAAATAAGAAAAAACGCAAGCACCGCACGAGTGTGGCTGCTGGTTTGTGGCTGATTAAGCGAATAGAAAAATTTCTAATGCGCTATTCCGAGTTTCAGGATCAACCCTTTCTCGACGTGCAGAAGTTTAAATGGCATGAGTCATTAGAAACGGACTGGAAAAAAATAAGACTGGAACTGGACAACATCCTCCAGCACCCGGAAACAATTCCAAACTTTCAGGATATTTCTAAAGATCAGACAAATCTGACTAAGGACAATCACTGGAAATCATTCTTTCTATTCGGTTATGGCTATAAGTTTGAGCCAAATTGCGAATTGTGTCCGGAAACGACAAAACTGGTTGAATCAATACCCGGAATGTTCACGGCTTTTTTTTCAATACTATCCCCAGGCAAACATATACCCAGACATCGGGGGCCGTACAAAGGTTTATTGCGTGGTCACCTGGGACTCATTGTCCCCGAACCAAAAGAAGAATGCTGGATACAGGTGGGAGAGGAAAAGGCGAACTGGCAGGAAGGTAAGTGTTTGGTTTTTGATGACACCTATAAACATCAGGTCCAGAACAATACAAATGGAACGCGAGTTGTCTTGTTTCTTGATGTTCTCAGACCGCTTCGTTTCCCGGGATCTGTGGTCAACAAACTGATCCTTCAATTAATCAGAATGTCACCTTTTATTCAGGATGCCAGACGAAATCAAATTGCCTGGGAGAAGCGACTAGGTGATGATTGATCTCGTATTTATGGAATGACCAGTTTCACGATTGTGAATATAGTGAGATGAAAAACAATCACTAGAAAAATCCCCATAAATATATACGGTTTTATTCCTTTTTTTTCGATGTATGCGTTATCACGCTCGAAGTTTCTTTTGTTTTGAACGCCTACGAAAGAGGCCAGCATGCTCCATAATATCTGTAAAGCATTCGGGTCTTTGCTATTTTCATTTTCCATCTTTAAATATATATCGTCGGTAAAAGTACACTATCGATTATTCCTGATGTCTTGTAAAGCCTAACCAATATGTTTGTAAGTCTCCCATAAGTTGATCGAAATCATGTTTTTTTTAATTTATATACGTACTCTGATAATTCAATAACAAACCGGAAGCACAAGATGTTTTCTCATTATGGGTTTTTGCGATTATTCTTTTACATATTATTGTTGGTTTTTTGCCTGAATACAGGCGCCGAAACCCAGCCTTCTGCAAAAAAAACTGTGATGCAATGGATGATGCAGGAAATCGTGCCACAAAGTACATTGCTGTGGGGTGCTGATAATCCTGAATCGGACGAAGAGTGGAGCCAGCTTTTGTCGGCGGCTGAAAAAATAATCAGGGCTGCGAAAGCCATGCAAAAAAATGCCTTGAGTGATCAAGGAACGGACTGGTCGAAGCAGTCCGACTGGCAAACTTATAACTCTGAAATGAAAGCAGCCGCAGATCACGCCAAAGAGGCAATTTTAGAGAAAAATCTGGACAAACTATTTAAAGCGGGAGATGACTTGTATCCTCCTTGTGAAGGCTGTCATTTGCAATTTAATCCTGCGGTTTCCGAGGATAGCTAGACAGGTTTAAGAGTTCAGTGTTTGCCTGGCAATTATTAATTTCTGTACTTCGGATGCACCTTCATAAATTCGCAGAGCGCGAATTTCTCGATACAACTCCTCAACTTTCTCTCCTGATTTAACCCCGCGACCACCGAATAGCTGGACTGCCTGATCGATCACTTTTTGCGCAGCCTCTGTCGCATGTAGCTTGGCCATAGCAGCTTCTCTGGTTACGCGATCGGCTACGCAGTCTTTGGTCCAGGCGGCACGATAGATAAGCAGTGCGCTGGCATCTATAGCCAGAGCCATCTCGCCGAGTGAGGCTTGCGTCAATTGCAGGTCGGCCATCGGAGCACCGAATAAGTGACGTTGCTTGACTTGTTTCAATGTCTCGTCAAGCGCCCGTCTCGCAAAACCTAAGGCAGCGGCCCCAACTGTAGAGCGGAAAATATCCAGTGTAGACATCGCTATCTTGAAACCGTCTCCCCGATTACCCAATAAACTCAGGTCGCTGACTTTGCAATCACTAAACTCAATTGTCGCCAAAGGGTGGGGCGCTATGACATCTATACGTTCCTTGATACTAAGACCCGGATTATCGGCGTCTACTACAAAGGCACTGAGTCCTTTGGCACCAGATGCCTCACCCGTACGCGCGAAAACAATATAAAAATCTGCGATGCCTCCGTTGGATATCCAGGTTTTTTCACCGTTGAGAACGTAAGTGTCCTTGTCCTTAGTGGCATTTGTAGTCAGCGCTGCTACATCTGACCCAGCATCCGGTTCAGATAAGGCGAAGGCGGCAATCTTTCGACCTTGTCGAACATCGTCAAGATAGTTGTCTTTTAGCAAAGCTGATCCAAATAGTGTAATTGGCCCACTGCCAAGGCCTTGCATGGCAAAAGAAAAATCTGCCAGTCCTGAATAATAGGCGAGCGTTTCACGAATGATACAGAGTGCGCGCACATCAAATGCCTGACCATTTTCGGAATGTCGCTCAGGTGAACAGTATTGGAGAAAACTTGTCTTTGCCAAAGCTGACACGAGTTGTCTACAGCTTTCATCAACATTGTTATGTTGAAACTCAGCACAATGAGTTTCCGCCCAAAGTGAAACCTCTTCAGAGAGAGACCTATGTTGCTCTGAAAAGAAAGGCCAGCTTAAAAAAGTTTTATCGTTCATTAGTCACCTTTGAACTTCGGTTTCTCTTTGCTAACGAAAGCCTGATAGGCTAGTTTAAAGTCTTCGGTCTGCATGCATATGGCCTGAGCCTGAGCTTCCGATTCGATAGCCTGTTCAATCGACATGTCCCATTCCTGTCGCAGCATGGTTTTTGTCATTGAATGGGCGAAAGTGGGGCCGGTGGCAAGCCTGTTGGCACATTCCATCGCTTCTTTCAGCAAGTCATCGACTGCGCAAAGCTTATTATAGAAACCCCACTTCAGGCCTTCATCTGCGCTCATACTCCTGCCTGTGAAGAGTAAGTCTGCAGCACGCCCCTGACCGATAATGCGAGGTAAGATTGCGCAGGCACCCATGTCGCATCCAGCAAGACCAACGCGGGTAAACAGAAAAGCCGTTTTGGCATTTTCTGTCGCATAACGCATATCGCTGGCCATCGCGATAATGGCTCCGGCACCGACACATACACCATCAATTGCTGAGATGACAACTTGTGGTGCATTGATCATTGCTTTCACAAGATCGCCTGTCATTCGGGTAAACTCAAGGAGTCCTTTCATGTCTTTTTTGGTTAGCGCTCCGATAATTTCATGAACATCACCGCCGGAGCAGAAGTTACCTCCTTCACCACTGAAAATGACAGCATTGACATCTTCTGCATAAACCAGATTTCTGAATAGATCCCTGAGTTCAGCATAAGAATCAAAAGTCAGCGGATTTTTTCTTTCAGGTCGGTTAAGAGTGATGAGTGCAACCTTATTTTCACATTGCCAGTTAAAATGCTGAGCAGAATAGTCTTGAAATTTCATTGTTTGAGATTCTCGATAGTCATTTTCATTTGTTCGCCTGCCTCACTTAATAACTCTGTGAGTTCCTGCATATTTGTAGTGCCAATTCCTTCAAAAATTTCGCGCACCCAGTTTTCATGAGCTTCAGCCATCAACCTGAACTCTTTTCCACCTTTTTTGCTCAGGGATATTAACTGTACTCGTCGATCATCTGGCGCTGCCAGACGTTCAACCAATCCATCACGAACTAAACGATCAACCACACCGGTAATGTTGCCATTGGAGACCATTAAGTGATTTGACAGCTCAGACATAGTCAGAGGTGATTTCATATAGTCTAGTTTGGCCAGCACATCAAACTGGGGCAGGGTAATGGAATAGTGCACACGCAATCTGGCCCGTAAAAGCTGCTCAACCATCGATTCGCAATTGAGCAATCTGAGCCACATTCGTAGAGCATCTTTTCCCTTTGTATCTGACTGTTTTTTCGAGGACATAACTGGCTCAGGCCTGTGAGCCGCCACCGGTTATTGGTACAGACTGCCCGTTGACTCCCTCACTGCCGGGCAGGCACAACCAGGCCACACTGGCCGCAACTTCTTCAGGCTCAATAAAACGATTTTGTGGATTACTACTTTTCAATTGTGTTTCAGCTTCTGCCTGGGAAAGACCGGTTTTTGCCATGATGTTATTAAGCGCTCCATCCAGAAGCTCGGTATTTGTGTAGCCAGGGCAAAGTGCATTTACCGTTATACCCTTGGTTGCCAATTCCATTGCCAGAGCTCGCGTTAGGCCAATGACACCATGCTTCGCGGCACAATAGGCAGAGATATATGCTGCTCCTGATAGACCTGCGATACTGGCAATGTTGACGATGCGGCCCCAGTTATTGTCACGCATGGCCGGTGTTACTTCCCGGCAACAGTAAAAAGTACCGCTTAAATTTACATCCAGCATGTATTGCCAGTCTTTTGTATCGGTTCTATGAAGCGGGACACTCAGTGCCGCACCGGCGTTATTGATAAGAATGTCAACGGGACCCAGCTGTTTAGTAGCCATACTGAAAGCCTGAATAACAGAATCTTCCGAGGTAACATCAACTTGTTGTGCCTGGGCCCTATTCAGGGTTTTTACCTTTAAATCCAAGGTTTCCTGAGTACGACCCATTAAAGTAATGCTGGCACCTTCGGCATCGAGTCTATCTGCAATCGC
Organism: Gammaproteobacteria bacterium; assembly: GCA_012103475.1. Taxonomy (GTDB): domain Bacteria; phylum Pseudomonadota; class Gammaproteobacteria; order Eutrophobiales; family Eutrophobiaceae; genus WLWS01. The sequence goes on from WLWS01000002.1 coordinate 650,363, forward strand.
CGCTCCAATCCCCTTCGCAGCGCCTGTGATCACCGCGTGACATCCTTCAAGATTATGATTTTTATACATTATTCTTATTAGGTATTTTTCGTAGAGTGCTTCAAAAGATATTTCCTCAATTTATTTTATCAGTAAATATTTTAATGTTAAAATAGTTTTCAGCGACATTGAGCACTGTCGATTTCTTTATTGTAAATTCAAGCTGAATAATAACGGAAACCTAATGAGTAATTTAAAGATTGTTTGTCTGGGCGGAGGACCTGCATCGCTTTATTTCGCTATTTTAATGAAAAAACAAAACCCGGAACATCAGATTACGGTTTATGAACGCGGACCACGGGATGCCACCTGGGGTTTTGGAGTCGTGTTTTCCGACGATACTTTACATGGTTTTATGGAAGCCGACGCCGTTAGCTATAAGAGAATCGTTGAGCAGTTCGCTTACTGGGACACGATAGATACTTTTATACACGATAAAAAAGTAAGTAATTCAGGTCATGGATTCTGTGGAATGTCGAGATTGAAACTCTTGAATACTCTCCATGATCGATGTGACGAACTTGGTGTGGATTTACGCTTTGAGTCAGACATTAGTGATTTGGGGCAACTGGAGATTGACTCTCAGGATCTGGTCATTGCAGGCGACGGCGTGATGTCGATGCTCAGAGAAGAATTTAAAGAGGATTTTGGTACCACGATTGATGTTCGCCCAAATCATTTTTGCTGGCTGGCCACCACACTGCCTCTTGATTCTTTCGTGTTTATTTTCAAGGAAAACGAACACGGCTGGTGGTGGGTACACGGCTATGCCTATGAGGAGGGAATGGCCACCTGGATTGTTGAATGCAGCCATCAGACCTGGCTGAATGCGGGCATGGACAAAGCCAGTGAAGCCGACACCGAATCGCTGGTCGCTGAATTATTTAAAGACGAACTGAAAGGACATAAACTGATTACCAATCGCTCCGTTTGGCGAGAATTTCCGGTAGTTCGAAACGAAAGTCTGATACACAAAAACATCGTACTCCTGGGCGACGCTGGTCGATCAGCTCATTTTTCCATCGGTTCCGGAACTAAGCTGGCTATGGAAGACGCGATTAAGCTGAGCGAGTGTTTTTCAAATGAGCAGCAAGTATCAGAAGCGCTGCAAGATTATCAGAACCTGCGTAAGCCCGAAGCAGACAGACTGCAAAGAACAGCAGTGACCAGCCTGAGCTGGTTTGAAAACGTCGACAGATATGCCCGACAGGATCCGGAGCAATTCACTTTTAATATGATGGCACGAGCCAAACGCATCACTTATGAGAATTTACGCCTACGCGATCCGGAATATGTCCGTACGCTTGATCAATGGTTCGCAAGCAACGCTCGAAAAACGACCGCTTATGATGATATTAAGATCGATGACGCTGTCGTGCCGATGTTTCAGCCGTTTAAAATCGGCAATATGCGTGTAGAGAACAGGGTGTCCCTTTCAGCTATGTGCCAATACAGTGCCGAAGACGGTATGACAAACGACTGGCATCTTGTTCATTATGGTGCGAGGGGAATCGGAGGCGCTGGATTGATCAATACTGAAATGCTTTGTACTTCGCCTGAGGCACGTATTACACCGGGATGTGCGGGTTTGTGGAATCAGCAGCAAACTGAAAAATGGAAACAGATAGTCGACTTCATTCACACGAATAGCCAAGCTAAAGTCTGCGCACAAATCGGCCACGCCGGTCGCAAGGGCGCCACCTGTATTCCCTGGATCGGAGGCATTGATCAACCTTTGCACGAAAATGACTGGAAGATTTATTCCGCTTCTTCTATCCCTTATCTGGAAAACAGTCAGGTTCCTCAGGAAATGACCGAAGCTGATATGGACAGAGTCTGTTTCGAGTTTGAAAACACCGCTAAAAATGCCAATGCTGCGGGTTTTGACATGCTTGAACTACACATGGCGCACGGCTATTTGCTTTCCTCTTTCATAAGCCCCTGTACGAATAGACGCAGCGACGAATATGGTGGAAACATCGGTAAACGAATGAAATTTCCCTTGGCCGTATTGTCACAGATAAAAAAAGTCTGGCCGGCTGATAAACCAATCTCAGTCAGAATTTCTGCAACGGACTGGATAAAGGGAGGTCTTGCTGAATGTGACATGCTGGCTATGTGCGAATTGTTGAAACAAAACGGGGTGGACGTTATTAATGTTTCAACCGGACAGGTAGTGAAAGAAGAAGATCCTATGTACGGAAGGATGTTTCAGGCGCCTTTTGCCGATCAGATACGCAATGAGGTCGGAATTCCAACAATAGTCGCCGGAAATATTTCGACTGCCGATCAAGTCAATACTCTGGTAGCGGCGGGTCGCACGGACATTGTCGCTCTGGCCCGGCCGATCATGAACGATCCCCATTTCGTACTGAACGCTGCAGCTCATTACCAGCACACCAATGAGAAATGGCCAGCACAATATATACCCGGGAAATTTGCAGCTGAAGCAAAAGCTGTAAAAGAAAATGAAGAAGAACTGGAGCTTAGACTGAATGCAAAACCACCGAATCCGGTTGACTCACTGGCCATCGCAATGGCAAAAGGAGATTTACTTTCCGACTGAATAGTTGAGTTGCTATGACAACATCATTGCTATGCGCTTCACATTCGCCTTTGCTCTTCTGCTATGCAAAGCCTCCTGCGGAACTTGATCAGCTGAATCAGGTTTTCGCAGAACGAGCTGAAGCGATAAAATCTTTTGACCCTGAATTAGTTCTTGCTTTTGGTTCTGATCATTACAATGGTTTTTTTCTCAAGACCATGCCTGCTTTTTGCGTCGGTTTAAAAGCGCAAACTGAAAATGATATTGGTGGCTTCAGCGGGGATTTAAACGTTCCTGCAGATATTGCTTTGCAATGCATCGAACATCTCCGAAATCACGATGTCGATCCGGCAGTATCCTATGAAATGCTCGTCGATCATGCTTTTTCCCAGACCATTCAACTGGCACTGGGTGGTCTGGATAAATTTCCAGTAATTCCGGTATTTATCAGCTGTCTTTCTGCTCCATTCGTTCCCTTTAGACGTTCCCGCAAACTCGGTGAAGCAATTGGAGAGTTTATTTCCAGCTTTGATAAAAGAGTTTTACTGTTGGCCTCTGGCGGTATGTCGCATCACCCTGCACGTTACTATCCTGGACACGGTGAAGGGGAGGAGGACGTTGAACGCTGGAAATTGTCTGGAGACACAGATTCTCAATCTATGTCACGTACTGATTGGCTGACACGTTTACACGACATGCATCACGAGGGGGCAGAAATGATTGCCAGAGGCCTACGAACTGCAAAGGACATGCGCCTGAACGCAGAATCCGATCGACGGTTTCTGGATATTCTGTGTAATAATAATCTTGAAGAATTTGATGACTGGAACCTTGATGTTCTGGTTGAAGAAGCCGGCATTGGTTCATTGGAGTTACACACCTGGATTGCCGCCGTCGCCGCTCATCGGGCAGCGGGTGGAGATATGCCAACAGAAGGTATCTATACACTTGCACCGGAAATTGGCATCGCTGCCGGCATTGTTCACGCCGACTAATTCAGTCGCGGCATTAAAATAAAAGGAAGCAGATCTATGAAACCAGGATTATCTAGCATTGAACAATTTCAGAGCGTACTTTTTGTCGTCAGCCTTTTCATCCTTAGCGCTTGTTCGACAAGTATGAAGGACGAAAATGCAGGACAAAAGACGAATGCTCTTCCAGAAATCACTTTCTGCCAATCGCCTAATCCACAAGCCCCCTCAGACGCATTCAATTTCCGTCGCTCAGAAAATCAGGGGGCAAGCGGGTATTGGGTCAATTATTCCTGTAAAAAGACCTGTAGTGACTGGCGGAGTTGTTTCGTACCAGCCTATTCAGCTGACAACGGCAAACTACTGGTGAATGGACGTGCGCCTTCAGTCGCCAAGCAATCTCTGGCTTTCGTGGTGGATGGCATGGCCGGACACATTGCCCTGAGCCGTGATGGCGAAAAAAATGTCTTTATTCACACCGGCGCCGGTGGCACACGTTATTACGCCAAGCCTGCAGAGACACTTGAGAAAAACTCCTCGGCGAAAACGGTGATGATGCGCTGGGAGAAGGGTTATGTTTCAGAGATTGTGCAATCCCCCTTTAGTAATAAGATTGGCTGGGGCTGGTATTCACGTACCTCTGCCGATGAAACCAACATCAAAGATTTAAACAAACGGGTGGCAAGCGTGATTGCCTGGAGCCACGATAATCTGTCTTCCGGCACAATGTTCGGTACGTTAGGCTGCAGTATGGGCACCAATGCCACCTTTGGCCCTGTACTCTGGCACGGCCTGGATTCGATTGTAGACTACCAACTCTTCGTAGGCGGCCCAAATATGTGGGATCTGAACGCCCAATGTAAACGACGCTCTTATGGAGAGGGTTATTGTGATTATGATGGTAGTACGGCCTGCCAGACTGATACAGACTGTAAAAATCTTGATTCCAAAGCCAGATGCTCTATTCCATCGAATTACACCACAATTGACCGGCTCTTTAATCAGCTTCCCAATCATATCCATACGACAGATGCCTGTGATATCGCAGCTGCGAATGAGTCAACTCGGCCGTATCCAGGCTTCGACAGAAGCAGTATGGCTTTCGCAGAGGGTGCAGACTGGGAAATTGACCATAAGATGGATTTTCTGGTGAATCTGGGTGTAGAGCAGGGTGCCACACGCCAATTAGGTTTAGGAGGTGATGAATACTGGGCTCTGGGCCACTTCCCGCCTATTTACAACAAGATTAAGCCAGACAGTAATAAAAGCTGGCGGGCCATCCCGGAAAGTCATCATTGTGATGCAATGTTTGACGAAGCACTTGACCTTATCAAGCAACAAATGGCGCTGTAAGCGTGTAAATCAGTGTGGAGTGGATATTACCAACCAGTCCCAGGGATAGGGCGCTGACATTGTCGCGGGTGGATTTGCAAATTCCGTCTTCCATGAATACTCAACCTTCTTAATATCGCAAACGCGATGTCCATGTGAGCTGATAAGCAGTTCAAGCTCTTCTTTTATATAGTGTTTTGTTGGAGTACCACCCTTATTTACCATGCCATCCCGTATATAGCGGGCGCTGAAACCTAGCTCGTTATTTGCCGCTGCTGCGGCTTGTTTATAGTTGGCGTGTTCTTCCAGGTTCCACAAAATAAGACGGTGTAGAGTAAGAAGCACAGATTCCAAAGATGGCACCAGCAGTAAAAGGCGCCCTTTAGGCTTGATTAAGCTTGTGATGTTCTGCAATAAACGCTGTCTGGTTTCAAATGACTGCATCATCACAACATTGAGACACAGTCCCAGATCGGCTTTTTCTACATCAGTAACACACTGAGATAAATCTAACTGTCGGCATTCTACGCTTTGCCGAGATTTAAACTGCTCACTGGCTAGCTGCAGACAGTCTGGCGAAATATCAATTCCTAGTACCGTTTTAAATTGTAGGGAAAGTGACCCTAGGTTGCGTCCGTTGCCACACCCTATATCAATTGCGGTGTGTTGTGGATGACTGAATTTTTCAATGGATGAGCGGATAACCTTATTCAAATCGTTTTTGACCGGATCAAAGACTTCATCGTCAAAAGTTTCAGACAAACCATCCCAATACGCTTGTTTCATAACTAACCATAACAAGACGGGGAGTAATGCCCAAATCTGTCCTGAAAACGGCTATGTGTTGACCTGGGCATCTAATCCAATATTTAACATAATATACATTATGCGCATAATGTATATTTCAGTCCCATGTATCTAAGCCACTCCCGCCTTTGGTAATATCACCCTGTTTGCCTTCAAGTACTTGTTTTGAAGTCGTAAATTCAATCTCATCGACTCGCAGAAATGAACGAGTCGTTGTAAGCTCGCCGATAAAATCGCCAGAACGCAGTTTGCGGAATGCGGCTTTGACTTTAGCTAGTCGACCAGTATCCACTCTGGCGGAAACATGAGCGCCAAGTAGATACTTGACCTTATTTTCGATATCGACCAGTCGGGAAATCGCACGATCATAATCGTCGAGGTTCGTCTCTGGAACGAATAACCAGATTTCCGCATCGTAAAATGTATCTCCGGTGAAAAGCAGACCCTTATCAGCATCTAGCAAAGCTGTGGCATCTGGTGTGTGCCCCGGGACATGCAAAACCTCAAGTCGGCGACCGCCCAGATCCAGTATCTCTCCGTCCTTCACATAACGTGAAGCCTTCCAGGGCTTTGTGTGGAAGCTGCTCAAGTCAACACCAGTAGGTGGATCAATGCAGAATGCCTCTTCTCCAAAATCTTCTGAGATTGTGGCGTGGTCAAAACCAGCCATATTTGCCCGCGTGTAGTCCGAGTCAATCGCCAGAATGGATGAAAATTCTGCATTTCCCCCAACATGGTCATAATGCGTGTGCGAATTCAAGACCGTTACAGGTAAATCGGTAATTCGTTCTACCACCGGTCGTATGGGCAATAAGCCAATACCTGTATCAAACAAGAGAGCACGATCTCTCCCTACGATAAGGTGAGAAATTGTCCCCTGGATATGAAAAGGCTCTACGATGGAAAAGACACCTTCTGAGGCTTCATAAACCTGAAACCAGTCATCAGAGGCCTCTGATAACGGCAACTTGGCATTTTCCTGGTTAGGCAATGCTTTGCAGACCGCGGCGAAGTCATAAGGTGATACCTGTTGGGTCTGACACCCTGTAAGAAATAGTATTGTAAGGATTCCAATTATCGTCTTCATAGTCCAAGCTCCTTCGATTTGATGCTTGGGGCCCCCACAAAACCTATTGTTCAGCTATTAAAAACTCATTGGGCCAGAGTGCTTCCTGATCATTTATAGAGTCTGTGATGGGAAACCAGATATTAAAAATGTAACTGCTACGATCGAATGTTTTTTCAGCTCCTGAGAGTAGTTCCGAATTATCGCTTATATGGGGAATTGAATTAAGTTGTGAAAATACAGTCTTGCTATCCGGGTTCGATTGACACATTTCTGGTCGAAAAGTCGTAATGAGGGAAAGTTTGCGCATTTCATCATCGTGCAATAACCAGATGGCTGAATAACCTGCACCACTTGCTTGTTCAAGGAGCCTGTCCCACTCAGTAACAAGTTGCTCACGCGTACAGGCGGCGGGTGCCTGCCAATCTTCCACACGCATGATGGTTTGTTGTGTATATAAATCTTTAAGATTATGCGCACCAACGACATGCCAGGCCGAACTGGACATTTCCAGTAATATCTCACGCTCTGTATAAGCTACTCCGTCTGTGACAAGCTCCTGCATTAACCATTTATCGAAAGCCAAAGCATTTTCATAGGTGTCGAATAAATAGGCGCCACCAGTCTTGACTGCGGACGTATCGGAGTCCATATACAGAGGCAGAAGCTTGAGAAACAAACCAGGGTGTCTAGCCATGATTTTCCGGTCGCTATCGATTAAATCGATCACTTGGTCGGGCGGAGACGGTTCTAATAGCATTACCGACGTCCTGCAGGCTGCTACATCTATGGGACCAATATCGTATTTTGCGTTGACCAAGTTAATTATTCCCGGATTCTCTCAAGACCCAATCAATATTGTCGCCTGTTCCCTGTTTCATGTACATTATTCATAGTTTAACGGGGATTTTGCTCGCTTTCTCTAACTCCTATGAATGATCAAAGGTTGCTTATGAACATTAGAATATTAAATGCTGTGGCTTTATTGTTGCTTTCTCATCAAGTGTCGGCCGATACTGAATTGAAGATGGCGGTTGAGCGGGATTATCAATATCTTGAGTCTCTTTATCACTATTTGCATCGAAATCCTGAATTATCCTTTCATGAGAAAAAAACGGCGGCTCGAATCAGCAAAGAATTGAAGCAGGTCGGGTTTGATGTGACAGAAAAAGTGGGTGGGCATGGAGTGGTGGGCGTAATAAAGAATGGAGCGGGTCCAACAGTGATGCTTCGAACTGACCTCGACGCCCTCCCCGTTGAGGAAAAAACCGGTCTGGACTACGCCAGTAAGACTCAGGTCACTGATGATCTTGGCAATACCGTAAATACGATGCATGCTTGTGGACACGATATTCATATGGCGGTGTTTGCGGGTACAGCTCGGCGACTGGCCAGTATGAAAGATAAATGGAAAGGCACTCTGGTGATGATTGGTGAGCCTGCTGAGGAACGTGGTGCCGGTGCCCGGGCGATGCTTGCTGATGGCCTTTATACCCGTTTTCCGAGGCCAGATTACGCAATGGGACTGCACGCCAACGCGGTTTTACCAGCCGGACAGATTGGTTATGTTGAGGGCTACGCTCTAGCGAACGTCGATATGGTCGATATTCATCTGCCGGGAATAGGCGGTCATGGTGCTTACCCGCATACAACTAAAGATCCAATTGTACTTGCAGCCCAGATTATCAACGCCCTGCAAACTCTGGTGTCACGCGAGCTCTCCCCGCTTGATCCGGCGGTTGTGACTGTGGGCTCAATTCACGGTGGCACAAAACATAATATCATTCCAGATCAAGTGCATATGCAACTTACGGTTCGTTCTTATACGGATGAGAACCGGGAAGCCTTGCTGACAGGAATCAAGCGAATTGCCAAGGCTCAGGCCCAGGTTATGGGCTTTCCGGCAGAGAAAATGCCTGTCATCAAGGTGCGTGATGAGTTTACACCGGCGCTTTATAACAATCCGGAGTTGACCGCACGTGTAGCGGGTGTCTTCAAAGAGAGATTTGGTGCCGAGCGCATAGTCAAAGTCCAGCCTGTGATGGGCGGTGAGGATTTTTCAGAATATGGCCGGGTCGAGCCAAAAGTACCCAGTTTTTTCTTCTGGCTGGGTGCTGTCAATCCGCAAGCTATTGAAATAGCAGAGAAAAAAGGTGAAAGCCTGCCATCATTACATTCCGCCTATTTTGCTCCCCTGGCCAAGCCTACTATTCAGATGGGTGTTGAAGCTATGACTGCGGCTGCTCTGGATTTATTTAACAAGTAATTAACTGGAAAAACGTTTTTTAAGATAGGTCGCTGAGTCATCGAGTGCGGTCAGAGCGGTATTAATGAAGCCAGGCATGGCGATAAAACCGTGTATCATCCCTTCATAGCACAAATATTCTACTTCACCGCCCTCCTCTTCGAGTTTGTCGGCGTAAGCCTTACCCTCATCTATCAGAGGGTCAAACCCTGCTGTCAATATCAGTGCCGGAGGCAAATTTGCGTGGCTCTCTGCCATCAAGGGTGAAGCACGCATATCGTTCATGTCCTCACCATTCCGCAGATAGCCACACACGAACCAGTTAATGAGCGTACGCGTGAGTCGATAATCGTCACCGTTGCTGACGTGCGACGGAAATCTCATTAGCATATCTGTTGCCGGATAAATCAAGAGCTGACTATGAATTTTCACCTTGCCTTCATCGCGCGCCAAAAGGCAGACCACGGCAGATAGATTACCACCGGCACTGTCTCCACCGACCGCAATGCGCGCGGGATCCAGTCCCAATTCAATCGCGTGCTCAAAAATCCAGCAGGTGGCCTGATAAGCATCGTCTACAGCAGCAGGAAATTTGTGCTCTGGTGCAAGACGGTAATCGACCGAAATGACGATGGCTTCTGATTTCTTTGCTAACCAGCGACAGACATGATCATGACTGTCAATATTGCCAATGCACCAGCCACCCCCGTGAAAGTAAATTAAGGCTGGTTGTGGATCTTTTCGCAACTCAGGGCTCCTGTAGATTCTTGCCGGTAAAGGAAAAGAAGTCTCTAGAATGATGTTTTCAATATCTACGTCCTGAGGAGGTTCTCCCGCTCCCGTCTCGCTGCTAGAATTGTAAAAATTACGCGCCTGTACATAGCCCATGTCGTGCATAGGGGGAATTCCGCTCTCCTCAATTTTCTGGAGCAATTCCGCTACCTGAAGATCCAGTTTTATCGCCATATCACTTAATTCTTATCTTTACACATCAGAGTTTGCCCATTTTTTTACGGGCTTTGTATAATCATGGATGAAATTTTAAGTGTCAATCAGGGTCAGATTAGCATGCCTTAAGCTTTCCCTGCTCTAAGGAGAACACCAGTTAAGTCGGATTCAACAAATGTTTAAAAAAACTGTCATATTTGTAGTGGTCATTTTCTGCGCTCAATTCAGTCAGGCAGAACGCTGCGCGACACCTCAGGAAGTTAAAGAAAGGCTGATATCACCTGATTATGACTGGTCGGTGAGTGAAGGCGTGACTCTTGAAGAAATTTTGTCAGTCGAAAAGCTTTATGCTGCATCTATAGAAAACTATGGCGAATTTATCGCCTGCAGTTATGAGGCAAAGCAGAAATACATCAGAATGGACGGCGTTCCTAAAGAGAGCTCCTGTGCGATACAGACAGCGTCGGATAACTGGTTCTCGAGCGAGGCGGGAAAATCTGTGTGCGAGGAAGATGATGTCACTCTATGTCGCTTCAATCACGGCTGCTTGTGAAAAAGTTTTTACTCAGCCGCTATGTTTGCTACATGCAGATAACCATGCTGAGCCAGACGGCGGCCTGAAGCCTGATGAAATTGCGCTGTGTTTTCCACACCATAGCCTTGAAGTAGGCGGTTAAAGAGATTAAACATGCCGCAGATCATCACCGCGAAATGAAACGACTTTTCTTCCCAACCAGCCTCAAACACTTCATCAGCATCCCGTTTTGTCATCTGCTCTGGTGTTTCCGTCAATTTTTTTACATAGCGTAAAACAGGCTTTAGTTTGCCCTCGACAGGTGCACTATCGATATCTTTAAGCAGACTCTCAAATACAGAAGCGTCGATGCCCAGCGTTTCGGCCGTGGCCTGATGGGTGCGTGCAGCGTAAGTGCAGGCATTCAGATCGGACACAAAGGTCGCGATCAATTCCCGTTCGGCCAGCGAAAACTCGACATCCTCACTTCGCATTATAAACTCAGTCATCATGCTAACGGCGCCGGCTACGTCAGGATAGGGTTTGAGAATGGCAGACATTGACTCCTGTTCTTTGGATATGCTTGCTACAAAGCTCATTTCGTCTGTTCTCCGTTTATTGCGTGGTAAGCTAGGAAGATTATATTGTTGTTTGAATCACTACACCAGTTAAATAGCAGACCGTGACTCCCATATCATTATGCTAAAAATCGTACTTCTATTAATAGTGGTGTTGTCAGCTTGTGAAAAGGCCGATTTTGAAACCGCACACAAGGAATTCAAGGCTGGTAACTACGACGACGCACTGTCCCAGCTGAAAATACTAGCTGAAAAAGGTGATGCCAAAGCGCAAAACAATCTTGGTTATATGTATCTCAAGGGTATTGGAGTTGAGATTAATCACAGGAAAGCCTTCAACTGGTATCGCAAGGCTGCTATGCAGGATGTCGCTGAGGCTCAACATAGTCTCGGTTATATTTACGCCGAGGGGCTTGGTACGGCAGCTGTTCCGGCACTCGCGCTAAAATGGTATCGATTTGCTGCAGAACAAGGTCTGGCGGAGGCACAATTTAACCTCGCCTATATGTACGAAAACAATATTGGTATCCGCAGGAATAATCGTGAAGTCCTGTTTTGGTATGAACAAGCTGCTCATCAGGGCAGTCTGGCAGCCCAGCACAAACTTGGGAGCATGTATCTGGAAGGAAACGGTGTGGAACAGAACCTTTTAAAGGCTTATGCCTGGTTCGGAGTTGCGGTTGCGGGAGGACATGAGCAGGCACTTAGTGCCAGAGAAGCGATTGCCGTCCAGTTCGACTTTGACCAACTCGAACAGGCCAGAACCATGGCGCGCGAGATCTGGATTAAATCCGGGCTCAAGGATATTAGAGAAAACGAGCTTGAAAGAGAGACTCTATGACGAAAATCAAATTGTATGAGCTGGTTGGATTAGATGAACGCTACATGAGTCCTTTTTGCTGGAGAGCAAAAATGGCGCTTGCGCACAAAAAGCTCGATTTCGAAATTGTACCAATCAAATTCACTGAGAAACATAAGCTGAAGTTCTCCGATCAGGAGCAGGTTCCTGTCATTGTCGATGGCGAACAAGTAGTGGCAGATTCCTGGTCCATCGCCTGCTATCTCGAAGATACATACTCGGATGCCGCGTCCCTGTTCACTTCTGAGGATCAGCGTCGTTTACTTCGTGTATTTAATCACTGGTTTGACGAAATAATTACGCTGAAACTGTTTCCGCTGGTATTGCCAGACAATTTTGATGTCGTGTATCCGGAAGATATGGATTACTACATTGAATCTCGAAGACAATGGACCGGAAAAACCCGTGAAGAGTTGACGCAGGATCGCAGTGAAGATGATTTTATTGCCTGGAGAGCCAGTCTGGCACCACTTCGGGAACAGCTAAACGGCTTTGATTACTTTGGCGGCATTTCGCCGAACTTTCAGGATTATATCGTTTTTTCGACTTTCATGTGGGCCAGAGCGGTTAGTCCCTGGCCGATTATAAAGCCCGGTGACATTATTCATGACTGGCGTGAAAGAATGCTTGGTTTATACGATGGCCTGGCGGGCAAGACGACCGGCTATCACTATTAAAATTGTAGATTCAGGGTTGCTTCTGTTTTTCGTAGTAGCGATTAATATGGACAGAGCCGGAAAATAGAAGCGGCGTCAGTTTCAGTTCAACATGTAAGAGCAGTTGCCCTTCGCTCGATTTTTTCAGGGTATAGACTTCGTTGGTTCTGCCGCCATCTCTGGGGCGTGCTTCCACGAAGAGCTTATTGGGGCCTGACCAGCTGGCGAAAGCGAAATCTTCTCTTTCTCCCCTCGGTTTTCCTCGCGCACTGACCGAACGCCGCCTTCCATCGGAGTGAAATACCCGCTGAAAACCTTCTTCATAAATTAATTTGAATTCGGGTGTATCATACTGAAAAGTAAGAGTTTCATCATAGGAGATGTGATCATACATGGCTTGTTCCGGCGGCCCGCCTTTGTATCGACCTTTACCCTTTTTCTTGGTTCGGCCAACCTTGCCACCGGAATCTTTAATCGCTTTCTCCACCTGTTTATCTGTGTCGTCACTAAGCTCTTCGTTGATTACCCAAACACCATTGAAGGCGGGGTTGCCCTGCTCTGCATATAAATTCGTGCTTATAAATGTCGTTAACAGGGCAATAAGTGCAGTCAGTTTGATAGTCATTTTTATAAGTAAATCATTGTTTTATTTTGCCTACGTTCATAGACAGCAATTATCCCGAGCAATTCAGAAAGTAGCTCATACAGTCAATTCAAGGCATATATATTTATTACATAATCGTCTAAAAAACATACGATTAATTCTTTTATTGCAGGAAGAAAACACTACAATGCATTATACAACTTATAACAGAACGGCTGATTTTCGACAAAACCATGACTTCTGCTGCACCAAAATTACCAGACAACTTCGATCAGGAACTGCAATCCCCGCAGGAGATTGTTGAGTGGGTGGTTGCGCAGGATAAAAATGCGATAGTCACCACCAGTTTTGGCCCTTTCTCGGCAGTCATGTTACATCTGGCAAGCCAAATCAAAAGCGATATTCCAGTTGTCTGGGTGGATACGGGTTATAACACGCTGGAGACCTACACCTACGCCGAACAATTAATCCAGGATTTAAATCTCAATATTCAGGTGTTCACCCCTGAAATGACGGCAGCCAGGCGTAATGCTCTGATGAACGGCATACCTGCTGTTGATAGCGAATTACACACCGAGTTTACCCGTCAGGTAAAGCTAGAGCCTTTTCAACGTATGCTTGGATCCGTCAAACCGGACTATTGGCTGACAGCAATTCGTAAAGATGAAACTGAATTCAGAAAAAGTCTTGATGTTTTTAGTGATGGTCCGGGTGATATTGTCAAAGTAGCACCTTTTCTGAACTGGACAGAGGTGGATATGGAAGGATATTTGTATGAGCACGATTTGCCGCAGGTAGGTAAATACAAAGATCCAACCAAAGCAGAAGAAAACCGTGAATGTGGTCTGCACACGATGGACTATTCAATATAAAACAGCTGCAGTCCTTACCTTTGTTCTAACCCGTTGTTCCATTATAGCCCCGCGTCGTGTCGTCGGAGACCGTCATCAGGTTTCTTATCAGCATTTTGGCTTCGTTTATTTCACTACTGCTATCTGAGCTATCTACTTCGACTTCGGCGCAGTTTAGTAAAATAGCGATTTCATCTTTCGTTAAAATCTGCTTTTTTTCCATAATATCCAGCAAGACCTTAACCATTGCCAATGCGGCAACGCCGTTGCTGTCATTAGTAGAATTATTTTTCGAAAAAATCATTAGTAGTTACTCCGCGTGTGCTGTTGATCTTACAGCATCTGATTAATTTATTGTCCTGAATAGTCGGAAGATTTGAACAAAAAGCATCTGATATTTTTATATCGTACGATATAATTTATATATGAATGATAGAACTGGCAGAAATAGTGAACCAACGACGGAGTTTTATCGTTTACTTAGCCAGGCTTTTGAACATTTTAACGCAGGCTTATTCGGTGGCACCCTTCCCGCTTGCCTCCTTACCGTGCAAAGAGAAACAAATACCATGGGGTATTTTTCACCAGAACGCTGGGGTAATCGTCGCGGAGAGAGGGTTCATGAAATCGCAATAAACCCGGCCTATTTTGCCTCTCATTCACTTGTGGAAGTATTACAGACACTGGTACACGAGCAATGCCATTTATGGCAACAGGTATTCGGTCAAAGGAAAAGCCAATATGGCTACCACAACCGTGAGTGGTCTGGAAAAATGGAATCAATCGGCCTGATTCCAAGCAGAACAGGTGCGCCCGGCGGCAAAAAGACCGGCCAGCAAATGTCGGACTATCCACTTTCGGGCGGTCCCTTTCTGAAAGCCTGTGAAGACCTGGTAGCAAAAGAATTTGAATTGAGCTGGATTGACCGGATTCCCGCCAGTAGAGAATCCAGTCAGATCAGAGAATCAATGGAATTGTCTGAGGTGAATTTCAGCCTTCCCTCAAACGAAGAAATTTTAGGCGCAAAAATTGAAGCCCTTGTACCGGACATTACTCCTCTGGCTATTGTTGTTGAAGAGAGAGCGCGAAAGAATAAAACCAAATACAACTGTCCTTCATGCCTGAACAATATATGGGGTAAACCTGAGCTCAGAATAAAGTGTCTGGACTGTAACCGCGTTTTCGAAGAACACGCTTAGTAATCACTTGTTGCGCTGATAAGCAAATTCCCTGTGCATTGCGTGATGAGTACTGTAACCATATTCCTGGAAGTGAGAACTATCCTCTTTGGCAGCCGCAAGCACGTCTTCGGTTGCTAAAGCGGCTTTCAACGACGCCAGATCATCGAATACGACCTCATTTCCAATAATGAGTCTTTTGTCTGTCACTTCCCCGGATTCTCGCCAACCTAGCGGCAGATAACAAAGAACATTGCGAATGTTCGGGAATTTACTGAGTATTGGCGGATGATTTTTGTAGTAGAAATCAGCGAATTGCTGGCCATTTGCGACGGGGCCATAGTAGCGAACAACGAATGACAAAGGAGCCGTTCGTGCAGGCGCTTCGGTCATACCGGGTAATCCGAAATTCATGACTTCTGTGATTTCCAGCTTAAGTTCATCTATACCAGGACCGATTTCCTTTTTGTTTAAAAACTGTTGCTTAAAACTGGCAGATTCCGTCAAGGCTTTAGCCTCCTCGACGTCATTGAGATCAATCTGAACAATGATTGAAGGCGAAGGCACATCATCCCATACCGGAACATCTCCAGGTTCAGGAGTATAAATTTCAACCGAACTTACTGAATCGTTAGTCCTAAGACTGTCCAGTGGCACGCCTCTGAAGTAGCTATCTAAATCAGTGACGGACATACCAGTCGACCATATGGTCACAAAGATGGCTATTTTCATTTACTCTCCTCCGCAGGGTTTTTATTGAGTCTTAAGATTCCCGACTATAACGAAGATGGTTACTGCAACCAAGTAATTACCAAATTTACTGTCTGTATTTAGAGTCTTGACACTAATAAAAAGAATTCCTCAGCAAGTAGGCCATTGGAAGCTAAATGATAACTTGTATACTGGCGCCCAAATTTTAACAAGCAACAATACACAATAGATTTTTCGAGTTATCGATGAAATTACCTGCATTACATCTGAACAGAAAGACCATGGTTGAACTGCTGCGACTGTCATTGCCGATGGTCGTATCTCAGGGTGCCTTCGCTGTGATGATTTTTACTGATCGCTACTTTATGTCACAGATCGAACCGGTGCAGATGGCCGCCGCACTCGGAGGCGGTGTCGCCTCGTTTTTTTCTATTTCACTCTTTTTGGCTATGTCATGCTCTGCTCTTCGATTCATTATACTCGACTCCTTTATAGCTCAATAACAGTATAAACTGTCTACCTAAGTCGAGATTTTCATACAGCCTGGATAACAGATGGGCTACGAATTCAGGCTCATCTTTATACAGCTTAACCGGTTCAAATGATGACCCCGCCTTTCTGAGTGAAGATTTTCTGAATTCCGGTATATTTCGCGACGGTCAGGAAGTTGCCGTGGATACGGGTAGTTCATCGACGACTTTACTCAATAGCAACTTAACCTCATTTGGCACAACTGCAACCAGCATTACTTTTGGTCTCGATGTGACAGGCACTTCTCTTCAGGGAGCCAGCTCCATTGGTCTGCACTGGGGTATGACTTGTGGTAATGACACAATTGAAGGCGCCTATGACGTGCCGGAACCAGCCAGCATTATTATGATTCTATTAGGCCTGGTATGTCTGTTCAGCTTCACCCAACGACGCAGACTAACAGCGACGAGTAATGTTTCATAAAGCTTAGCTAAACTAGTACTAAAAAAGGCCGTCATTGACGGCTTTTTTTTCACCCGAAAAACTCCACCCCTTATCAGTTATTAATTCCCCAGGCTTCCCTGTGATTCCCGAGACCAGATTATCGCTTCCATATGAATCCTGTTGATTGAATTTGCGTCGATATCCGGATTCCAGCCGGCAGGCGTGTTTTTGTCAAAGGCAATACAGTATTCAAGGATTTTCCCCAACTCACCTTGCCTGTTTATCAGCCCATCCAGCATTTCCTCACTGACGGGTAGTCTATCCAGGATTTCCGGCATAGGTCTGTCCAGTAAGGCATCAAGAATTGAAAACATGCCAAGCATAAAGAAACGTTCACTGTCTGGATAGGCTAGCTCAATGGCAAGTAACTCACACATTTTCGCTCTGATTAATCCGGTTGTGAGTAATTCAGAGGGCTTGTCACCAAGGTCCGTCATTGCCAACAAAGTAACCCAGTTTTTCAGTCGTTGTAATCCAAAATAAACTACCACCTGACGAATTGAGTTGACCTTTTTCGGTAAAGATAAAGAAGCAGAATTAATGTATCGAAGCAGCTTATAACTCAGCGTCACATTCTGTGCGACCAGAGACTCAATTTCGCTAACATCGATTTCAGGATCCTGTAAGCGTGCAATCAGATTCAATAGGGCAACTTGATTATCTGGCATCTTGTTACCTGAAACTACTTTAGGTTTTTCAAAAAAATAGCCCTGGTAGTAATCAAATCCCAGCGCTTTCAAGTGTTCAAATTCCTCGTGCGTTTCAACTTTCTCCGCGAGCAGCTTGAGATCGTATTGTTTCACGTGCTCAAGCTCCCTATCCAGCGCGGAAAGACCAAGGCTCATCACATCAAACTTGATAATATCTGCCAAGGGTATGATGGGATCCCAATGCGGACTGTATTCAAAATCATCCAGCGCAATGATATAGCCTAACCCGGATAGCTTTTCAATTTCCTGTATCAGTTTTTCGTCGACAAGCATGTCTTCGAGAACTTCAACAACGATTCTCTCTGTTGGCAGCATATGCACTGTATCGTTAAGGAGCGAGTCTCGTGTAAAGTTAACAAAGGCGAGTTTCTCCCCTACGAGTGAATCAAGCCCTATATCAACCAGAGAATTTATGAGCACTTGAGCTGTCGCTCGATTGCCATCAAGAATTTCGGCGGCATTTTCCTGCCCAGAGCGAAACAGCAATTCATAGGCATAAGTATTTCCATGCGTATCAAGAATGGCCTGCCTGCCAACAAATATTTGAGCGTCTGACTCTTGTTCGAGCTTCAATACCGATTCCCCCACATCTTCTCTCCTGATTATCTCCTATGTGTTTCGGCCTCTTCCCTCCAAAACTTTATTATTAACAATCTCTTATACTCTAACTAATAATTTAAAGATTACGACCCCGGATGCCGATACATCATTAGTGATGACTATAAGGTGAGGACCTTTGAGTCTTTCAATAAGCTGGCTTTTTAAGGATATAAATGCAGATTATGAATGACCAAGCCACAAAAGAAATCCAGATAGAGTTCAAAACTCTCGCTGAAGATGCGCCGGTAATGTTGTGGCTAACGGATATCAATGGAGAAATAATTTATTCGAATAGCAGATGGAAAGAGTTTATCGGCGCGGAAAAAGTTAAGGCAGATGGCGGCAATGCCTGGTACCAAGCTCTCCATCCTGAAGATCAAGAGCGTTGTCTTGAAGTATTTAAACGCTCATTCTCGTCTCATCGGCCTTTCGAAATGGAGTATCGTCTAAAGCGTCTCGATGGACAATTTCGCAATATGCTGGATACAGGTGAACCTTATATCTCTGAAGATGGTAAGTTTTCAGGATACATCGGTTCCTCTGCCGATATAACTGAACAGAGGTGCTCTGAGCAACGACTGCAGCAGTCGCATCAGGAAATGGAGCTTCATAATATCGAAATGGCTTTAGTGAATAAACTAAACTCATTCTTGCAGATATGCCGCACACTCGAAGAGACCTACCCGGTAATGCTCCACTATGCTCAGGAACTATTCCCGGACTGTGCCGGTTCCATCTATCTTCTAAATGAGTCGAAGACCACTGTTGAGTCCGTCGTGTCCTGGAGTCCGAACAACGAAGTGCAAATTCCAGTAATTATTCCAGATGAATGCTGGGCACTTCGACAGGGTAAACCTCATGTAGTATTAGAATTCGAACACGCATTGAATTGCCAGCACCTGCAGAAAGTTCCCGAATTTGGTTATATGTGTGTGCCGATCATTGCCCAGGGTGACATGCTGGGAATGATCCATCTGCAGTTCCCGGAGATTACAGACAAAAGTCTTAATGTCACCGAACGCAGCAAACTACTTGAGTCCAGACGAAGACTCGTCTACATGACCGCTGACAATCTGGCTTTGTCTCTTGTCAGTCTGAAGTTGCGTGAGGCACTGAAAACTCAGTCCATTCGAGATCCTCTGACAGGATTGTACAATCGTCGATACATGGAAGAGTCACTGGAACGGGAATACTCTCTCTACATTCGGAATGAGAAAAGCCTCGGTGTTATCATGCTCGATATCGATCACTTCAAAAAGTATAACGATAAATTCGGGCACGACGTGGGTGACAAAATTCTTTCAGAATTAGGAAACCTTCTTAAAAATCGTTTAAGAAAGAGTGATATTTCCTGTCGTTATGGTGGAGAAGAATTCATTTTGATTTTACCTACTGCACCAGTAACAATACTCGAACAAAGAGCCGAAGAAATTCGTAATGACATCAGCAACTTATCTATATCTTTTCAGTGTGAGATATTCAATGAAATCACTGTATCACTGGGAGTTGCGGTTACTCCAATGCATGCTGATTCTGCGACGCAACTTGTAAAAGCCGCCGACGAAGCCCTTTATCAAGCCAAAAATACTGGCCGAAATAAAGTTGTTATTGCAAAGGACCTTTGTCAGCGAAGCCCGAAAAATGTGACTATAAAGAAAAAAACAAACAACAAACCTGGTGTTGTCTCTGCCTGATCAGCCCTTCAGGTGTTTTGTTGCAGGAATCTAATAGCCGTTGAGCCAAACCATGAAAATGATTCTCCATCAACAATTGCGCTGGGATAGTTCAAACTTTTAAGTTCTTCTGTTTTTTTATCAAAAGGAAAAGGTTCGCTGGAAAAAAGCAGCAAAGTACTCTTTTCATCGTAATCTTCAAGTACTATTTTCGGGTATTTCGTTTCGAATTTCGGAATTAGGCCGGGAAATCCAAGATAATCAAACATGGATCCTATAAAAGTATCTACAGATACGCACATCCAGGGATCTCTCCAGATCATATACAATATCTTATTGACCTCTTGTTCCGGTTGCTTTAACCACTCGATTACCCCTGGTAATTTTTCCAGACCAAAAGAGCGTTGAGGACGAGCAAGCATCGTATCCAGTTCAAAAATTAAAGTGTTGAGCTTTTTACTTTTTAAAAGAATGTTCAGACGTATGAGTTCGCTGAGCAAACTTTCCAGACTGATAACATCACTACTGAATATGGGTAGTTCTAACTGTTCAAGGAATTCGAATGGATTTTCCTGCTTATCCAGAATGGCCAAATCAGCATTGAGACCAGCGAGTTTTTCAGCTTTAAGAGTTTTCGTTCCACCCACTACAGGAATATCTGCAATTTTTTCTGCGGGATTTATACAGAATCGGGTTCGTCCGACTACTTTAACATCGCATTCGAGCAGAGTATCCGTCCAGGAAGGTACCAGGCTGATTACCTTCTTATCATTGCTAAAATCGTAGGGGCAATTCCGACAGTCATTGTCACAGCAGTAACCGCGCTCCTGCAAATAATATTTCGTCCATACATAGAGCCCGTTTTCAATGGTGTAGTGTTCTCCCTCAACCAGATCGATGTTGTTTGTGCTCGACTTCATTCGATCAGGGTGTATACCAGATTGGTGATGACCAGGCTCGCTCCTGAATGCTGGCTTCGACGTTATCGAAAAGAGCTTTATTCTCCCTTATTGCTTCATAAGTACTCCAGCGACAACTGGGGTTTTCCAACACTCGCAAATAATAAAGAGCCTGCTCTTTCAATTCGAACTCTGGATCGCGCCATCTTCCGATCAATTCACTCGCTCCTTTGTCACTGCTGACACTACAATCATCGAGATTCACCTTTGCACCATTGTCTGGACATCTCAATGTTTCCGCATCTGGTACCAGTCCATCTGCGCAGGCGACGTCATAGGTCAACTCTTGTTTGGTTCCGTTTTCATTTACCCAGGCTTTGACAATCTGTACACGTTGCAAGCGGTTTCCATCGCCGGCCTGCATCGCCCAGAACAAAAATTCTGGTGCCTCGATTCCGGATGGTGCAGGCAGGTCAGCGCCCATTGGCACACCTTTCTGATAACCGACATTCACAATATTCTCAGCAGTATCAGTGTCGCCAGAGAAATCCCAGCCTCCGAAAAACCTCAGAATCATCCTGGTACCGCTGGTTGCGAAGGTTTCCTTCCGTTTAAGCGCTGAGAAAATACTATCACGGGTATTTTCCTCCGCCCAGACTCCGGCCAGACCACCCGAACCTTTCATTCGATGTGCGCTGAATTCCTTTACTGCCGGGAGTTCTTCCCTCACTTCCGGGCTACCATCTTCGGCGCCATGATGACCTACATAGTTTCTCTCATCCGTAGCTCCCGGGGTGCCATTATGAGTGTCCGTACTGCCTATCAAGCCGAATTTGTAAGGATTAGTGCCATGCTTTTGTTGATACTGCAATCCTGTTTTTAGCGCATTGCGAATATAGCTGTTTTCCCAGATACATCCTTGCGGTTTGCCACTCGCATCACAAACTTCATAGCAGTTCGATTCTGCTTCTATCTCGTCTTCTGTACAGATCTTACGGCGATTAAGTTTCTCATAAGCACAAAACTCGTCATTAGTTGCAACGCCGGTATGACATTCTGATTCGCCTTTCGCCTGAATTATTTCTGCGAGCGGTTCAAGTCGGCCGCGCAGTTTTGCCAGTTCAAGAGTTTCAGGCTGACCGTCAAGTTCTGGAAATTGCTGCCCATTACTTTGATTTGAATTGTGCGGTATTGCCAGAAGCTCACAGGGCGGATTACATTGTGAGTCGAGTGCTTGCCAGAGTAGTTCAGGTGTATTGGCATCATAATGACTCACTGGTAGCTCAAGCACATTTTTATTACGAAAAATTATATTTCGGTGCAGATTGTTCCCCAGAGGGTTACCGGTCCATTCATAAGCAACAAAAGTTGTAAACTCACCGTCAATATTATGTGTATTTGATATCTCCTGTAATTCCTGCCAGACGCTACGTGCTCGTTGCAGGCATTGCTTACCGCCTTCCGGACAGATACTCGTATTACGCTGCGGATCAACTGCGAGCACACTGGGAATAATCAGTTTCTTGAATACTTCTGATACCAGTGAGCGTTCCTGTTTTTCGTTTCGAATATCGCGACATAAGGGGATGTTATATTGCGCAGTACTCTCATCCAGACACAAAGAAAGCTCACCAAGGTACTCACCATGTTCCGTCACGGCAGCAAAATCAAGAGGAGTAGTCAGTTTGAGTTTACGACCACCGGAAATAGTTACTTCTTCGCCTTTCGCAAAGCGATAAGCCTTGTCCGGATCGACCGGATTGAAATTGATATAACTGTCGAGCGAATAGGCAGCGTGTACGTGAAGATCGCCAAAGTAGGGATTACGCGAAGGTGGGTTTGAAAGTTTTTCATTCGCGTTTTTATCGACAATTGCGGGAGAAGGATCTGCTGCTCCATTTGTAGTAGGCGCCTGCTCATCGCTACATGACAGGAGTACACTTATAAACATTAAGCTTATCAGTCTGAAAAAGTATTTTTCAGTCAGGGAGTCCGCTGAAAGCCAGTAACTTTTATTCATTTGTTAGTACCCACCTATTCGTTCAATTAACCAAAAAGATGCCAGACTACCGATGGCATAAGCGCTTATTCGTTGCAGCCCTTCCTGTGCGTTCGTCAGCACTCGTCGGACAAAACTCATTACCAATAAAGCCAGTGCCACAAAAGCCAGTTGCCCGGCTTCGACGCCCAGATTAAACATTAGAAGTGCCAAAGGAATTTCACTTTCCGGCAAGCCAATCTCTGACAAACCTCCGGCAAAACCCAGTCCGTGAACCAGACCGAATATCGCCGCCACCAGCCAGGGAATGCGCCTGCTCAATCCTGCTTGCGTATCAGCCACAATCTCGCGAGCCAGAAAGACAATGCTAAGCGCAATAACGGCCTCGACAGGCGCAGAAGGTACATGTACATAACCCAGTATTGCTGCCGCGAGCGTGACACTGTGTGCAAGGGTAAAGGCGGTGATGGTTTTCAGCAGATTCATCAGACCCTGAATCAACAGCAGTAAACCGAGTACAAAAACCAGATGATCAATACCGCCTGCAATATGTTCAAGGCCGAGTCTGAAATAGTAAGGCGCGATACTCTTAATTTCGGCACTTGTTCTGGTAAAGTCAAAATCCGGATTCTTCCGATTCAGAACCTGCGTTCGTAACTCGCCATGTTCATTTTCAAATCGCATGAGCACATCACTAATCACATTATTCAGACCTTCTATACTGACCTTTCCTGTGCTTAACAAAGATGAGTCACAAGTGAGCTGCCAACGCTCATGCATGACAGCATTCATTTCAAGCTTTGTTCTGTTGCCCAGAATTTCACATGATTCTGGAAAAACAGGATGGATGGCCAGCACCCTTCCATCTCGTATGGGGCGGGTCCAGTTGATGTTCAATCTGCCTGTAGGGTTTTCCTTGACTTCAAGATAGGCCGGTCTTGCTTCATGAGCCCCGCTGTATTGTGGTAAAAACAGGTTCAGGAAAAGCACAAGAGAAAGCCATAACTTCGGCGATAACAAAAATCTCTGGGGCAAAAATGTAGTCATCAGTTCTCAGGCAGGGAAGTATTTATTCTGACTTGATAAGTCTCTCGCAAGGCCTGATAGCTCTCGTCCTTCAGTTTTTGAAGACTTTCCCGGGTTAAATCGTTATAAACTTTATCCTTCACTGCAGCGAAAGCAGGAACATGAGCAGGCTGGATACTGTGAATTCTGATTAAATGCGCACCGTATTCAGACAGAAGAGGTCCTTGCCACTTGGCAGCAGGAAGTTCAAACAAATCTTTTGCAAAACTCTCTCCGAATATTCTTGCTACCTGGTCGACTGAACGCAGGTTATAGTCATACTGCAATATGAAATTATCGCCCTGCTCTGCAAGTCTGGAACTAGATTCAGACTGCTTTATCTCCTCTAACAAACGACTTGCATCATCAAGCATCCTCTCACCACGTCTGTCCCGGCTAAAGTAAATATGAGTAAAGCTGCGTTTTTCCTCAATGGCATACTGTTTTGAGTTTTCGTCATAATAAGCAAGTAACGAGCTTTCATCGGGAATTCTTAACTGCGCGAGATTAGAGGAAAGAAATTCCATTTTCTGGACCAGACGGCGGCGAATAATAGTGTCGTTGATATCCAGACCAAGTCGCGATGCTTCCCTGAACATCACTTCCTGATACACCAGTGATTCAATCAATTCAGAAAGTGTGTCCTGATTCGCTTCCTCACCATGTTGCCTTAGCCATTGTTCCTGTAAGCCCTCGATATCTTGTGTGCTGATGCTTATCACATCATCATTCGTCCTATCGCTATCAGATCTTGTCAACTCATACAGGACAAAAAGCAAGGTCCCGATAACAAGAAAGTGAAAAAAAGGCTCCCGAAGTATTTTAGAGATCATAACTGGATAGCTTCTGCTTTATGGCTACTCATAAACCAGTAGACTGCTGATACTGATTGCTTTACCACTTGAGCCCGGATAGCTTTCACCACGGACTTTCAAAGTCAATTCATGCTTACCCTCGGCCAGATCGAAACGATGCCACAAGCCTTCCTGCGGCTTGGCATTGTCTTCGTCTGAATACACATCCACAGTTTGTATGAGTTTGTTATCCAGCAGCACATCAAGCTTACCCCCGTCTGGCAGGAGAATACCTTTAATAACAACACCACTACCCTCAAAAGCGATTGTCGCCTTCGCACCTTCCGTCTCACTGATCATGCTTTCATGTGTATAACGCCAGATTTTCATTGGACTGGCTCGCCATTGTCCCTGCCACTGCCAACGTTGATCCGTAAAAGGGATCTCCTCCTTCACTGAAGCGAGAGCCATAGAGTATTGTAAGTCAGCTGCTTTTGCTTTCTGAACAGGCACATATACATTCTTCTCGTCAGCATGGCCTCCTTCCTGTCTGACTAAATTCAGCGCCCGACGAAAACTGCTGTCAACAATGTCATTATATGAATAAGACGTATAAGAGAATTTCTTATCGGCAATTGATTCCAGAGCGCTGGTAAACTTGGGCGGAATGCCATCAAAACCCAGAACCACGCCGAGAATACCGAGTGCATTAGAAGGATTACAATCAGAATCCTGACCGGCACGAGTACTGATTAGCATTGTCTGCTCGAAGTCCCCTTTGCCGTAGAGCAGACCCAAAGCAACATAAGCTCCGTTTATGCTGGCGTCGATATTAAAAGGCTGTAACACGCCTTCCGGGCACATCTCTCCCCGGTTCCATTTATCGTGAATACGTTGCCAGTTAAGTTGCCAGTCTTCAGGGTATTCCTGCCACCAGGCAACTACATCTGCTATCAAACTGGCGTAGTCACTTTCAGGTGGTAAGACTGCAAGCCCGGCTTTAACAATATCAACAGGTTCATTCGAAAAAAAGGCCGACGCGTACATGGCACTGATAAACATTCCACCGTAAATACCGTCGCCGTGATTCACTACGCGTCCGGCTCTCAGCGCAAGTTCATTACTGGCCGCAGGCAGACCCGGACTCATCAAGCCAATAAAGTCTGACTCGATCTGAAAATCGATATCGTGAGCGTGTATATTGTATTGAGGTAAACCACTCAGCGTGGCCGGCACACCCCGGCGTAAGGCACGGCGAGCGGCAAGATTCGCATGCCAGAGTGGGTATTCAGCCTCTTTTAAAAGCGCCGCAAAGTCCTCTGAACTTGCCTGTAAACCATGTTCATCAAGAACCTGGGCAAAGGTAATATCAACATAGAGATCATCCTGACTGAGCGCGGTTTCAATCATCTCGGCCTGCCAGAAAACTGTAGCTAAGCGCATTACGGGAATACATTTTCAATTCCTCGTAACCGAGATCGTAGGTTTCTACTGCGCGCTGATATTCGTGACTCAGATCTATACGCGACACACCTTCGTCATCAGTCGAAAAAGCCATTGGTACGCCATATTTCCGGTAGGCCGGAAAGGGATGATTCTGGTTTTTAACACCGAGAATAACATCGTTACTGGTCAGATTGATTTCCACCATGACTTTTTCCTTTGCCATTGCCTGCATAAGCTGCAGCGACTCGCTGTCATAAGTGACATCTATGCCATGACCAATACGGCGTGCACCGGCAATTTCTATTGCTTCACGAATATGCCAGCCCAAATCCTCCGGTGGCACCAGACCCATTGTCAATTCACCGGCATGAAGAGTAATGCCCTTTTTAGCCACCGGAATCAAATCAGCCAACTCTCCAATCATTTGCATCTGCCAATGGTAGTCTCGAAGGGCCACTGGATTATCTTCCGGAGCAACGAAATTCAGGCCAACTATGCGCGGATCCTGTTCAATTAACTTAAAGGCAAGTAAGGTCTGCGCAAGCACTTGATCACGTGGAAAAACCCTGATCACCTGAGCAAGGTAGCGTACCGGTACATCACAACCAGACTTAGCCTGAGCGGTCTCACAGGAGAGTTTCTCACGCCATTGCTGCTCAATCTTGTCCAAATTGCTGATAGTCGCTGTCACAAGTTGTTTCACAGCGGAATTGGCAAGAAGATCGTCAAAAGATGTCTCAATCTCAAAGGCCTTGTCATTCTTTGCCAGCTCCCGCGCCTCCGTCATACCCCATGACTGCATAAGTTCGAGATAGACAATATTTTGTTTTGCAGCCCGCGTAGTGACTTCCGCCAGCATATGACCTTCATGACCAATCCCGGCAGGAAAGAAACGCCTGAAGGTGGAAAAAAACTGATTGTGTCCGGATACAGGGCGTCGCTCATAATTTCGAACCGACAGAGCGTCGATAATTCGATTAACGATATCCGCGTTATTTTGTATGTCTTTCAAGGCCGGTCTAGCCAGTTCGGCATCACAGGGTGGCATTAATATATGGTAAGTCTGCAGATCAATACACTTACCGTCCATTGCACCCCAGGCAATAAAATTTTCTGCGTAGATTGCACCGTCAAGATGATTATGTAAGTCGCCTCCTTTGGGAAACTTAAACATAAAGTTCCTCAACAAAGCAGGTTCACTCCTTATCTTTTCGAAGTACCTTTTTGCCTGCCGTTCACCCGCGACAGACAGGTTTGGTAAAAGCAGTAAACATAACAGAAGAATATTTAGTCTCATCGTATTATCCCGATCCGGTAAGCAGACTGACCAGATGCTTTTCAAAAGCAGGTTTATCTTTCCACGCACTTGCACAACGCACCATGCGTCCGTTTTCCTCATCTATTACTGTAAAACCCTCATCGTTAACACGCAGAGGCAGATTCTCCATATGCAGATAATCTTCAGTTTGTAGAAGATGTACTGCAAGCGTGTCAAACAGAGTGGAACTCATTTTTTCAAAATCCGGCAAAGGATCGAGCCAGGTAACTTTCGGTAGCCATAGACGATAGTTGTCCATCAGTATTTTCATCCAGTCATCCTTGCTGGAGTAGATTTTCTGATAATCGTCACCCTTCAGCTTTATCAAGCCACAGGTATCAAGCGGGGTGATAGTGCATTCCCACGGCGCGGCGAAAACTTCCTGCAAAGACTGCGGGTCTACTTTCACATTCCATTCTGCCGCCGGTTTTTCTTCACCGTCATAGCCAATACGAATCGAACCATACATTCCGACGAAACGTGCATTTCCGGCAATCGCGGGTTGCCGCCGCAGCGCTTCGGCAACATTCATAAGTGGTCCGATACAAAGTAGAGTGACCGGTTCCGGGGAAGACATAATGGAATCAATCAAAGCCTGAACTCCATCTTCGTGAACTTTTCCCGGATAACTTTCCAGCTGGTAGTCACCCAGCCAGACACTCTGGTTGCCGGGTTTATCCTCTGGATCCAGTCCGATTCCAAGTGGAATATCGTCCTTTCCCAGACTCTGCAGGAGTTTTGCCAGCAAGCGGGTACGATAACGGGTATTCCCAAAATCTGTGGTAATGAGCCGGAGATCAATGTTCTGCATTCGTAATAGCATCATCAAAGCCCAGGTATCGTCGATATCATCACCGATGTCCGTGTCCAGAATAAGCGGCAGGGCATGCGAAGACGTGTTTTCTTCAGCCAGACTGCCCCGCGAAAAAGCCGGGGCGGAAGATAGGATTGCTAAAGCGATTTTATGAAAATGTCTTCTGCTCAGTTTCATTGGAGTTCAATTCAAAATCTATATCAATATGGACAGGAGTAATATAAACCAAGCATAATTGGATGAATAGTTATAATAAAAATTCAGGCAATCTTTGATGTCACAGCGCCATTCCCTCAATACACACAACTATTCATGAAACCACGTATCTGTGTCATCGGCAGTAGTAACTGGGACATGAGCATGCAACTTCCCAGTCTACCTTCGGCTAAAGAAACGGTCAGCGGCGGTACATGTAGCTTCTGCCTGGGAGGAAAAGGGGCCAATCAAGCCGTGGCCGCGGCTCGTGCCGGCGCTGAGGTGATTTTCATTTCCTGTGTCGGTTCTGATCAAACCGGCAGAGAAGTTTTGCGGGAGCTTGAACGAAATAACATCAGTCCTGAAGGAATAATCACCAGTGAGCTCAGCGAAACCGGTAAAGCTATGATTTTTGTTGACCGCCTGGGAGAAAATTGTATTGGTGTGGCTGACGGCGCCAATGCTGATTTAAGCCCTGATAAATTACGTAAATATGATGAACAGATAAGTCAGGCGGATGTCGTCCTGCTGCAAATGGAAATTCCCATAGAGACGGTCAGAGCTGCCGCAAGCAGATCTTTCAAAAACGGACAGAAGGTGATACTCAACCCTGCCCCCGCTACCAACTTCGATAAAAACCTGCTCGCTCACGTTTCCATTTTCACACCGAATCAGGTCGAAATGGAGCAGATTTCCGAGAGCAGGCTCGACGACGAACTTTCCTTGAAAAAAGCGGCTCTGGCCTTACTCGATCAGGGACCAGAGGCTGTTATTGTTACTCTCGGCGAGGCTGGCGTGTATCTGGTTTCTGCCCACCAGCAAATACGGCTGCCGGCTTTCAGCGTAGTCGTCAAAGACACTACCGCGGCGGGCGATGTTTTCAACGGGGCATTGGCTTTTGCCATCGCTGAAGATATGCAAATTGATGATGCGGTAGAATTTGCTATGGCAGCGGCGGCCATCTCCGTTCAGAGTGCCGGTGCCATACCTTCTGTGCCCGCTCATAAGGAAATTGAAAAATTACTTGCCGCACAAATTAAACGTCATTAGATAATGAAAATCATGTTGAAGCGTCCTGTACTGAAAATAATATTATCGGCCTTGTTATTACTTGCTATTACTGCCTGCGAGCAGGAAAAATCGCAGGAAAATGCCTCCCCGGCCAAACCACGAATTGCATTAGTCATGAAATCTCTGGCGAACGAATTTTTTATCAATATGGCTGAGGGCGCAAAAAGTCACCAGAGCAAAAATCAAGACGATTATGAACTGTTGATTAATGGCATTAAGGATGAAAGCGATCTCACGCAGCAGGTTGCTCTGGTAGAACAAATGATCGCCAGTCAGGTCGATGCCATAGTTATCGCTCCCGCAGATTCGCAAGCCCTGGTGCCGGTATTAAAACGTGCCCGCAAAGCGGGTATTGTCGTTATCAATATTGACAACAAACTGGATAAAGAGGTACTGAAAGATGTCGGGATTAAAGTTCCTTTTGTCGGTCCTGACAATCGCGAAGGTGCAAGAGAAGTAGGCGATTATCTGGCCGCCTCGCTGTCAAATAAGGATAAAGTCGCCATTATAGGTGGCATCAGTACCGCGTTTAATGCGCAACAAAGACAACTAGGTTTTGAGGATGCCATGCAGGCGGCTGGAATGACTGTTGTCAGCATTCAGTCGGGCGAATGGCAACAGGCCAGGGCCAGTGTGGTGGCAGCGGCGCTGATAAACGAACATCCCGATTTGAAAGCACTTTTATGTAGCAACGACAATATGTATGTAGCAACGACAATATGGCAATCGGTGCGGCAGCAGCGGTCAGGCAGGCCGGCAAAAGTGATGATATCCTGGTGGTCGGCTTTGATAACATCAGCGCCAGTCACGACTTACTGCGTAAAGGTAGCATGCTTGCAACCGCGGACCAGTATGGTGCTAAACTCGCTGTGTTTGGTATTGAACACGCCTTGAAAGTGTTAAGTGGAGAAGGTCTGCCAGACGATCTAAAAACACCGGTTGATCTGGTGACAGTCAATAATCTGATTAGCCCCTGAATGTTGCCTGTCTCTCTATCCTTTGAAAACATCTCAAAGGCCTACGCCTCCCCCGTACTCAGAAGTATTAATATAGAGTTCAAAGCCGGCAAAGTGCATGCGCTGATGGGTGCTAACGGTGCCGGTAAATCGACTCTCTGCAAAATTATTTCCGGTCTGGCTGCTGTCGACAAGGGCAGCATGCTGTATCAGGGACAGCTCTATGCGCCGACATCGATTCGGGACGCTGAATCGGCGGGTATACAAATCATGATGCAGGAATTGAACCTGCTTGATGATCTGAGTGTCGCTGAAAATATTTATCTGGGCCAACTTCCCTGTCGTTATGGCTTTGTGGATTACAGGCAAATTGAGCGGGAATCGACAAAGCTGCTAAACAAATTGGGTATCAGCGATATTGATCCACGACGTAAAACTGCAAGTCTGGGTATCGGTCACAAACAGCTGATCGAACTGGCCAGGACTCTTGTCAGGCCATGTAAGGTTCTGATACTCGACGAACCCACCGCCGCTCTCAGTGCTGCACAGTCAAACATCCTGTTCGAAGAAATTGAGCGACTGAAACAGACAGGTGTCGCCATTATTTATGTTAGTCATCGGATGGATGAAATAGAGCGAATCGCCGATTGCATCAGTGTTCTCAGAGACGGTAATGTGACGGCAAGTGAAGAATCAGGAGTTCTGACTCAGGAGGAAATAATTCGCTCTATGACTGGTAAAACGATCAGTACTGACAGGCGTTTCAATAAACGGCAAAGAAGTAAAATCGCCGTGCGTCTGGAAAATTTGTCTGCCGGAGATTTCCTGCAGGATATAAACCTGGATATTTATCATGGCGAAATCCTCGGTATAAGCGGTTTAATGGGCTCCGGCAGGACGGAACTCCTGAGATGTATTTACGGTGCCGATCCGCATAGCAAGGGCCACGTCGAATTGACAAAGACATCTAAAGATTCACCAGGCCATTCGCCGCAAAGCTCGGTAAAAAATGGTCTTGGTTTTATTTCCGAAGACCGTAAAAAACTGGGTTTGCTGCTCGAGCATTCCGTGCAAACCAATATGAGTCTGGCCAATCTCCTGAGTTATAGTGCCCATTCAGGCTGGCTGAACAAAAGCCGTGAAGCTGCTGACGTCGACAGATTGATTGAGCAATTAGCCATTGATTGTTCCGGTTGCGATCAAACGATAAAAGAGCTGAGTGGAGGAAATCAACAGAAAATCCTGATTGCCCGCTGCCTCTTGACTGAATGCGATGTGTTACTCTTCGATGAACCCACACGCGGTATAGACATTCAATCAAGAACCATGATTTATGAGCTCTTGAACAATCTGGCGCTTGAAGGCAAAGCGATTGTCGTCGTCTCCAGCGATGATGCTGAATTGAGTCAGCTGTGTGACCGGATCGCGGTCATGTCAAATGGCAGACTGGCTGATACCTTTGATTATGGAGAGTGGACGCAGGAGAAATTACTTAGTGCTGCATTCCGGTTTTATTCAACGGACAGCGCAGCCTGAGGAAATACAATGCCGACAATCCGCTCAATCTTATCGAAAGACTACGTGACCTTGCTTGGCGTTGTGGCCTTACTGGTTTTTGTATTCAGTCTGAGCAGTCAACACTTTTTTTCCCTGCTTACTTTTACCACTCTGGCCAATCAGCTACCTGCCCTGACCGTCATCGCAGTCGGTATGACTTTTGTATTAATCGTGGCTGGTATCGATCTTTCTGTTGGTTCTGTCATGGCCTTCAGTGCAGCAGTGCTGGGCATCGCCCTGGTTGATGGCGGCCTGTCTCTCTAGCTCGCGGCCCTGTTGTGTCTTGGTACCGGTTTTCTATGCGGGTTCGTAAATGGTTTTATTTCGGCCAAATGGAGCGTTCCTTCTTTTATCGTGACACTGGGTATGCTGGAAGTTGCAAGGGGTTCTGCCTATCTTGTGAGTGATTCACAAACTATATTTATCGGTTCAAAAATAGATACTCTCGGCACACCTCTGCCGATACTTGGGCTCTCACCTGCCATGCTGATTGCAATCCTCGTTGTGATTCTGGGTCAGCTAATATTAAGCCGTCATGTATTCGGACGTTACATGGTAGCGATTGGCAGTAATGAGGAAGCTGTCAGGCTGTCCGGTATCAACACGGTTTACTGGAAGATACTTGTATTTGCCCTTTCTGGTCTGCTTGCCGGTCTGGCCGGCTTTTTTCACGTGGCTTACCTGCAATCGGCCGATCCTAATGCCGGCATCGGTCTTGAACTGGCTGCCATTGCCGCGGTGGTAATCGGTGGTACCAGTCTTGCCGGCGGTAAAGGATCCGTGATTAACACTTTTCTCGGCGTCATTATCATTGCGCTTCTACAAACCGGACTGGCTCAGCTTGGTGTTTCCGAGCCCGGTAAGCGGGTCATTACCGGTCTAGTCATCATCACAGCAGTCGTGCTTGATGTTTATCGCAATCGTGAGCGCAGTTTTGTTAAGGTGTTGAGTCGCTTTTTCAGGCGCTAGTCCTGTCCTTTAGATAATTGCAATAGTTGGCCAGCAGAAGAACAATAAACACCAGCAGATAAACCAGCATACACATGCTAACGGCCGCATCGACACTACCCTGCATTTCCACCACCTTGCTACTCAAGACCGGACCAAGAGCCGATCCGAGACCACCGACTAGCAACAGATAAGCAATATGCTTATGGGTTGGCGTATTAACAAAAGTAAGGGCGAAAGCCACATAGGAATTATAAGTAGCCGAAATAGATATGCCGAATAAAAAAGCAAGAGTAAGCATAGTGCTGAAGTTATCACTCTGAGTAAACAGCCAGGTACTCAGCATGGCAAGAACCACCAGACTATAGAGTACATAATGAACTTTTACTCTTGAAACCAGCCATGTGCCAGCTACAGAACCGAAGAAAGCACTGCTGAAGATATTCGACATGAACTGAGCGGATTCAGCACTACCGACAGAAAATTTCTGTTCAACAAACTGGGGCGCCCAGACAAATAATGCTATTTTTGCGAGTAGAAAAAGCAAAAGACTCAGACCA
Source organism: Gammaproteobacteria bacterium (assembly GCA_012103475.1). GTDB lineage: Bacteria > Pseudomonadota > Gammaproteobacteria > Eutrophobiales > Eutrophobiaceae > WLWS01. The sequence continues at coordinate 683,847 of WLWS01000002.1, forward strand.
ATAAGAATAAAACCTGCATTCCATTCTGTAACTATTGTCGTTTGTTCTTCGTTGCGAGTAACATTCTCTGCATCCCTGAACGAAGATAACAACCCCAGAAGTACGACCAGAAAAGCAAGTCCGCCGACCACCACATAGGTAGTACTCCAGCTGAAATCCTTATTAAGGAATGATATTGATAGCCAGGCAAATACGACACCACCGCCATTAAACATGGCATCCTGAGCGACCAGAACAGATTGCCTGATATTGCCCTCCCATAAACGGGTTATCATTGTACCTCCGGCACAGGCAGCAATACTTGCACACACACCAATCAGCAGTAACAAAGCCGGCAGCATAGGATATGAAGGCAGATATTGAATTATTAGTACCGCTACCAGCAATAAGATATACACAAGGCTGATGGCGGGTTTCATTTTCATATAATCGAAAATAAAAAAGGACATGATGTAACCGATAAAGACGCCGCCTATGAAAAAGGAAAACTGCGAGGCAATAAGAGTTATTTCAACCCCATATTGTTCAGCAGCAGAAGCGGTGAGAAGACCGATGGGTGTGACCAGACCCGACATAATAAAGGTGGCCATCAGGCATATCACCAGCAGACTGATTTTATTCATAGATATTGATTTAGCGATGTAGCCAGCCGATATAACTACAACGACTGGCACCGGCAAACGGTGTCACGAGCTGCACCGCATGCGGCTGAGGAATCAGGAACACAGTAAGGGTATTAAAACCGGGTATATAGGCTTCTTCAATATTTCCGTGTTCATCGTAGAATGCCGTATGTCCTCCCCAGTTTTGCTGCCACTTTCGAGTCATACCAAAAGTATAAGCCGCTACACGATCGTGAGTATTGTGGCTGTCATCATGCTGCGTCAGAAACTGACCAGGCGAATACAGGGTCGCGTAACAGTCCGCTCTTGCCACTGCTTTTTCTGCGGTCAGTTCGCGCATCATATTCAAAGTAGCCTCACTATTCATGAAATGATGAAGTGCGTGCATGGGATGTCCCGGCTGCTCGTTTAATTCTATTGCCTGACTTATATAGTATTGATGAAAAACATACTGAAATTGCGTCTGCGCGCGCGCGTAAACCGCATTCATGAATTGTTGTCTTTGCTCTGTACTCAGAGCCTGCATCTGCTGCATCGAGCTTTCAAAATATTCACTGCCTTCGTTGTAGGCCAGATACCAGTCCTTGTTTTCTGTTATCAGACTGAGCAGATAGTCTGCAGTCTCCTCTTCAAAAAAATCAGCGATCTGTACGCGTCTTTTTTCGCGCAGGACTTTCGCATAATCATCCAGTGGTAAATTCGAGGAGATTTTGATTTCAGCCACCATGTTAACTCATCCGGCCCGGGCACCATTTTCGATCGGTTTTTCAGGCATTGCCAGACAAGGTACTAAACCGTCCGCATATCCGATATCAAAAAGCATGCCTTCGGAGATTTCACCGGCCATTTTTCTTGCTGGCAAATTCAAAATAAATAAGGCCTGTTTGCCTTCTATCTCAGCCGGGTTTTCCCGCTCCTGCTTTATGCCTGCCAGTATTGAACGCCTGTGATCGCCGAAATCAACATTGAGCTTAACCAGCTTTTTTGATGAGCTCACTTCCGCAACCGAGCGTATCGTACCCACTCGGATGTCCAGTTTTTCAAAATCTTCAAAGCTGATTTCTGGTTTTATCGCTGCCGGTGTCATTTTATTTATCTTCTTGATTGAATTGATGTTATTGTTAATTTAATTGTTCCGGTGGCCTGATTTAATCCATAATTACGGACGTCATCCACCGCTTAAGACTTTATTTTCATACATTCTATCTATTAAACCAATGAAACGAGCAATAATCCTGGTCATGGACTCATTCGGTATCGGCGCAACTGAGGATGCCCACCGTTTTGGTGATGTCGGTGCCAATACTCTTGGGAGTATCGCCAGACATTGTCAGGAACAACGTCAACAGGCCCTGTCACTTCCGAATCTGGCCCGGCTCGGCCTGTTTCAGGCGGCCCGGGAAAGCGCCGGTGCCTACCCTGCAGGCTGTAGTGATCAGACCGATATAATTGCGGCCTATGGTTATGCCGCTGAACTCAGTACAGGCAAGGATACGCCCAGCGGACACTGGGAAATGGCTGGTGTACCTGTTTTGTTTGACTGGGGATACTTCAGTGAAAAAGAAAATTCTTTCCCACAGACACTACTGGAGAACTTTATCGACAAAGCCGGGGTGCCCGGGGTACTGGGAAATTGCCACGCATCCGGGACAGAAATAATCGCCAGACTTGGTGAGGACCACATGAAGTCGGGTAAACCGATCGTTTATACCTCGGCCGACAGCGTTTTTCAGATTGCCTGCCATGAAGAGTCCTTTGGCCTGGAAAGATTACTGGATATATCACACGTCGCTCGTGAACTGGTCGACGAGTACAATATCGGCAGAGTGATTGCACGTCCTTTTGTCGGCGAAAGTTCAGATAGCTTTGCCCGCACCGGTAACCGACGCGATCTGGCCGTGCCACCACCAGCCCCGACGGTTCTGGATAAATTATACGACAGCGGTGCTGAAGTAATCAGCATTGGTAAGATTGCCGATATCTACGCACAGAAAGGCATCACACAGAAAATCAAGGCTGATGGAAACGCAGCGCTTTTCGATGCCACCTTAAAAGCAATGCAGGAGACTGAGGGTCAGTCGCTTATTTTTACTAATTTCGTTGATTTTGACATGCTCTACGGGCATCGACGCGATCCACTTGGTTATGCCGGGGCGCTTGAGTATTTCGACAAGCGTCTGCCTGAATTACTAGCCCTTATGCAGGAAGATGATCTGCTTATCATCAGTGCCGATCACGGCTGCGACCCGAGCTGGAGTGGTAGCGATCATACGCGTGAACATATTCCGGTTCTTGCCTGTGGTAAGTCTATAAGACCGGGCTCACTTGGACTTCGCCCCACCTTTGCCGACATCGGGCAAAGCCTGGCCGATTATTTCGATTTACCTGCTATGGATTATGGCAGCAGTTTTCTTGGCCAGTAGACCGGCTTTCTTTTATTAACCCGGAGAACAAGATTTATGTCTTCGAAACATATTAACGCCAGTGCAGGAGATTTTGCGGATACCGTATTAATGCCCGGCGATCCCTTACGAGCTCAGTATATAGCTGAAAAATACCTGAGTAACAGCAAACAGGTGAATAACGTACGCAACATGTTTGCCTTTACCGGCGAATATCAGGGAACACGTTTGTCGATAATGGGACATGGCATGGGCATACCTTCTGTCTCCATCTATGCCACAGAGTTAATAAATGAGTATGGCGTGAAAAACATTATTCGGGCGGGAAGTTGTGGCGCAGTGAGCCCGCAAATAAAACTCCGCGATATTGTTGTCGGGCTCGGTGCCTGTACCGACTCTTCAGTTAACCGCATGCGTTTTCAGGGCTATGACTACGCAGCCATAGCCGACTACGGCTTACTGGAAAATATTGTCAGTGCTGCGCGTAACAAACAGATAGAAGTTCAAGTTGGCAATATTTTTTCAGCGGATCTGTTTTATACACCACAACCCGAGATGTTCGATGTAATGGAAAAATACAATATCCTCGGTGTGGAAATGGAAGCCGCCGGCCTCTATGGATTAGCTGCAGAATTTGGCGCAAAAGCAGTCACTATTTGTACCGTCAGCGATCATATTCGCAGTGGTGCTGCGCTATCTTCCGAGGATCGCCAAAGCACTTTTGATGAAATGATCGAAGTCGCGCTGGATGCTGCCGTTCTTGCGGAGACTAGGCAATGAACAATCTTATGTTTATCAGTCTGTTTGGTATTGCCGGTGGTCTGGCAATAGGTTTACAGGCGCCACTGGCCGCAATAATCAGCCAGCGTATTGGCATTTTTGAAAGTGTATTCATTATTCATCTTGGCGGACTCGTAGCAGTGTTAGCCATCTTACTGCTAGCTAAAGGCGGTAATCTGGGGCAATGGCAGACCGTACCCTGGTATGCACTACTGGGTGGCACACTGGGTGTGATTCTGATTAGTGCTCAGGTTTACATCATACCAACTATTGGTGTTGCCGCTACGATAACACTGATCATCGCCGGTCAATTATTGATGGCGACCTGTATCGACCACTTTGGTTTACTTGAAATTGAAGCGATAGCACTCACTTGGAAAAGATTACTTGGTCTAAGCATTGTTCTTGTTGGCGTCTGGCTGACAGTGAGGAATTGATTCATGTCACAATTCACGGGTTTGCTTGGTATCGGTGTAATTTTTTTGAGCGTCTATATGATGTCCAACAACCGGCAGGCTATTAACTGGCGACTGGTTTTCTGTGGTGTCAGTCTGCAACTTTTTCTGGCTATGTTTATTCTGCGTACGAGCTGGGGACAAAATTTATTTCAGGTACTTGGCAATATGGTCGAGAAGATTCTCAGCTTTGCCGAAGCCGGGGCCGGTTTTGTATTCGGGCCGCTGGTTTCGCAACCTGAAAAATTAATTGAGATATTTGGTCCCGGCGGCAGTTTCATATTCGTATTCAAGCTGGTGCCTGTATTCATTTTCGTTGCTTCTCTCGCGGCACTTGCCTATCACTTTGGCATCATGCAGAAAATTGTCGGCGCCATGGCCTGGGTTATCTATCGCCTGATGGGTGCGAGTGGTGCTGAGGCGACTTCAAACTCAGCCAGTATTTTTGTCGGCCAGGTCGAAGCGCAAATTCTAATAAAACCTTTTCTGGCCAGCGCAACCAGATCAGAACTACTTGCGATCATGAGCGGTAGCATGGCCTGTATCTCCGGTGGCATCATGGCGGTCTACATAAATATGGGCATAGCCGCCAACTACCTGATGACGGCCAGCGTGATGGCTATTCCCGGAGCACTAGTGATCTCCAAAATACTCTTACCGGAAGTTGAAGAATCCCTTACGCAGGGCACTATTAAGCTGGAAATTAAAAAAGAGTCAGTTAATGCAATTGATGCCATAGTCAACGGCGCTGGTGATGGCCTGAAAATTGGACTGGTTGTTACTGCGATGCTAATCGCTTTTATTTCTCTAATTACCATGCTTGATTTTTTACTGGGTAATTTCGGTTCTTATCTGGCCTCCAGCTTTTATGAGACTGGAGAATCTGCACTGATTCTAAATATGGATTTAAATAATCTCACCTTGAGCAGTGTTCTCGGAGCCATGTTTTACTACCTTGCCATTCTAATGGGTGTGCCTGTTGAAGATGCTCTTCAGGTTGGTGGCTTGATGGGAACAAAACTGGTTATTAATGAGTTTGTTGCCTACAGCCAGATGGTCCCAATGATTAGCAGTGATGAACTCAGTCCGAAGGCGATTGTTATTGCCACATTTGCACTTTGTGGATTCGCCAGTTTTGGTTCAGTTGCGATGCTCATCGGTGGTATCAGTGAAATGATACCTGAACGCAAACACGAGCTGGCGACACTCGCGATTCCAGCCATGATTTGCGGAACGCTTGTTTCCTATTTATCCGCGACGCTTGCGGGATTACTGTATCTCCCGCCTGAATCAAGCCTTAACAATTCTATGATTCTGCCGCTAACTGTTATGACGGGCTCTGTTGCTGTTATTGCCTGGTTTAACTATAGAATCTTAAATAAATAAGACCTGTAAACACTGCTGCGGAGCAGCCCATGGGAAAGAACCTATCGAGCAAGTCTGAAGAGGTGAATTATTATTTTCATCGTGCACACACTGAAGACGATGAAAAACCGAAATGTACGGTCGTCTTCGTGCATGGCCTACGAGATCATTCCGGCACACACAGCTTTTTTTTCATCAACTTAATCAGGAAGGTTGTCATGTTTTGAGCTTCGATTTGCTCGGACATGGCTTTAGTAGAGGTGAACCCTGCACTATTGATGATTACCGCCATCATGTGGTCGTAGTATGGCAAGGCATTATCCGGGCAATAAGAGAACATATTCCTCAGGGTATTCCTGTTGTTGTAATGGGTTACTCCTATGGGTTCTCACTGGTTATACATGCATTGAATGAATTGTGCTCAAAGTACAAAAGCATCGAGAAAATAATCAGCAAACGGGTCGCACTCGTAATCGGCTTGAGCCCTGCCTTTAAAGTCGGTCATACTGCTTCTCATCTTGTCCGTTTTTTTTCACCTGTTTTGGCCTTTATGTCGCGACATGTGAAAAACATCCCCTTAATGCCTATTCGACCGGAGTTTATTAGTGATGATGAGTCGATCCTGAATATTATAGAAACCGATCCAAAGGTCTTTAAAGGTCGCATAAATGTTCAAACCGCACGGAATGTCCATATAGCCGGTCAAAGCGCTCTTTATATTCTGCCCACTATTCAGCTACCCTTTTTGCTGATCTTCGGAACGGAAGATTTTGTCCTGCCAGTCACAACTAAAGAAACCGGTGATCGCGAAGATATTGAGATTCGCATGGTTCGGGGCGGTAAGCACAATATATTTGATGGCGACAACCTGTATGCGGGGCGCACACTTGAATCTATCACCCGGGCTATAGAGAAATATTGCGTGGAAGGAAATCCGAGGTCCTCAAATAGCTGACTCCGCTTGATTCAGGAGGCTGTTTCTTTACGCTTTTTCTTATCGCGTTTAGCCAGAAGCATTTGTGACAGTTTCGGGCCTCTGTCTGGTTCAGACCAGGGACAAACCTGAATGCATATCGCACAGCCATAGGTTGCACTAAAATAGGGAACGCACTTGTCGAAATCAACGTACCAGCGCTTCTCCCCTCTCACCCACTGTTTCTGATCAGTTATCGCGTCGGGCGGGCAATCCGTTGTGCAGCGTCTGCAGCCAAAACATAAATCGTCTACAGCAATATCGACCGGCTCATCGCAGACTAATGGAATATTAGTTCCGACATTCGATAGCCTGACGTTCGAACCGTATTCAGTGCAAATCAGTGAGCCATGTTTTCCCAGTTCACCAAGCCCTGCCCTGACAGCCAGCGGGATCTGTAGTACGTCGGTGCTGCGCGGATCGCCGTAAGCGTAAGCCGGCCAGCCTAAACTGCGTATGTATTCGGCCAACTCGATTGCGATTGTGCCTACCTCATCATATACCCGCTGCACTTCCTCACCGGCAGCGGCATCAGGAACACCAGCCATCGCCTCTCGTCGCATGGGCACGCCTATACAAATAGCATAGCGATACTTTAGTTCAACATCATGATAGAGATCGTGATCAGTAAATTCAGTAATACCAATAATTCCGGCGCCCAGTTCACGAGCCTTTTGTTTTATTCTGGCACTCATCTCCACCGGGTCATTCACTTCGACGCGCTTTTTTGCGACGGGTCCGGCTGCTCTACGCAGCTTCCATCTCAATTGCAGTGCGAGTCGCACAATTTTCAGAGTTCCCGTCATCAGGAAGAAAACATTCATTCCAGCAAAGGGATAATTCGGTCGACCGGGAGTGTGAAAAACTCGTTGCGCCCTGACTTTTTCTTTCAGCCCCTGACCGTTAGTCTTATTACCGGAAACCGGTGCGTTCTGGTAGGTGGGAAGGTTACCCGCCGACGGTGTGTTATGAAGTTTCATGATTTGCTTTCATCTGGTGGTGCGAATCTATCCACATAAAAGACTTCACCATTTTCCCGGGCACTTTTGAATTCTTCTCTAACCTTTTTCGCTTTAGCCCATCCGATCACAGTAAAAAACATAAATTTTAGAAGTCGAAAATTACGTAACTGCCGTTGTAGGAAAGTCGCTTCTTCAAGACAAAATTGCTCTGAAAATGTTTTGTAGGGTTTAGGCATTTTTATTGTTTTTAAGAGTCTCAGTTCAGGTATTATTCATGTTAAACCAATAAGATATATCCAGTATAGAAAAAAATATGTCAACATCGCCGATAATCGTCGCCAGCACATCAGAAATTGCTTTACCTTATGAGCAAAGGACGATTCCTGCACTCCTCAAGCAGCAGTCTGGCCGCTACACAGATAAAAAACTGATCACTTCTGGTGATTTCTCAAATAGCTACGCACAGGTTCTCGAAAACACAGCCCGTCTCGGGGCGATGTTTGTTCATTATGGTGTTAAGAAAGGCGATCGGATAGTTGTCATGTCCGCAAATCGTCCTGAGGTACTCGAACTTTTTTTAGCCTGTGCATGGACAGGCGCTATTTTTACGCCTGTTAATACGGCCGCCCGTGGCGAACAGCTGCGTCATGTCATTGCTACGGCCGATCCTGAAGTGATCGTTATTGAGCAAGAGCTTTTGCATCATCTACAAACATATAGTATCGAGACTCCCTCGCTTTCTCATTTGTGGATAATGGATTTGAAAGACGATAAGCCTCTCTGGAACAATGTTGAAGTTTCTAATTTACCAGCCCCAATGGAAGCCATTCCGGCCGTTGATATTCTACCTTCTGATCCTCTGACAATAATCTATACATCCGGCACAACTGGCCCTTCCAAAGGCGTGCTTTGCTCACATTCACAGTTCTGCTGGTGGGGACACTATGGTGTTCACTACATGGGCATTACGGAAGACGATGTACTTTTTACTGTGCTGCCCTTTTTTCACACTAACGCCATCTCTGCCCTCTGCCAGACTTTAATGGCTGGTGCCAGCTACACTTTTGAAAAACGCTTTTCAGCCTCAAAATTCTGGCGACAGGTAACGAACTATAAAGCGACTGTGACCTACCTGTTAGGCACGATGTCTCATATTCTTCTGGATCGGGATGAATCTGAATACAAAGCAGAGCATCAAGTAAGGATCGCTTTATCTGCCGCTACTTCTGCTCCTGTGGTTGAAGCGTTCAGGGAACGCTTTGGTACCCACCTCATTGACGGCTACGGATCAACAGAAACTAATCACATCATGTCTACTAATATTGGAAGCTTTGAACCCGGCACTATGGGACGACTGGTTGACGACTTTGAAGTAATGGTTGTCGACGATAACGATATCCCAGTCACCGACGATGAAGCCGGTGAAATGCTGGTACGCAACAGGATCCCGGACACAGTTGCACTTGGTTATTTTGGCAATCCGGAAGCGACAATCGAAAGCCGCAAGAATCTCTGGTTCCATACAGGTGATCGAGTTATTCGTCGTAGCGATGGCGTTTTCCTGTTCGTTGATCGAAAAAAAGACGCCATCCGTCGTCGAGGAGAGAATATCTCATCGCACGAAGTCGAATCAGCCATTATCGGCCATCCTTCGGTGAATGCCGTAGCCGTTGTCGGTACCGCATCTGAAATCGGTGAAGAGGAAGTAATGGCATTTATCGTTCTGGGAAAAGATAAAGCAATGGACCCGATTGAAATTATGCGTTATCTGGAGCCCCACCTTGCTTACTATGCCATACCAAGGTATATCGAATTTCTGGATGAGTTGCCAGTCACGGAAAATGGAAAAGTAAGAAAAACTGTACTTCGCGACTTCGGTGTACGAGCCAGCACCTGGGATAGAGAAGCTGCCGGAATTAGACTCAAACGTTGAATCTTCTTATCTGATTGCAGATCTCAGAAAATCTTGAAGACTTTACTAAGGATGAATACTTTTTAACTGCCCTGAAACAATATTGAAAAATCCGAAGATATTTATTTTTCATCGACTACAGCAATGGCAGTGATTTCCACCAAAAACTGTGGAAAAGAAAGCTTTTCAATTCCGAGTAAAGTATTGGCTGGTAAGTGTTCAGGATCAAAAAACTGCTTCATTGCTGCCTGGTAGGCAGGCAACTTGTCTGAACTCCAGTCAACCAGATAAATTTCAAGACGCACGACATCACGCATGCTGGCACCAATTTCCATCAATGCTGTTTGAATGTTGCTTAATGCCTGAACCATTTGTTTTTCCAGGTTATCGCCACCGACCAGATTCCCATCTTTATCACGTGCAGTTTGCCCGGAGATATAAACCGTTTTTGCACGAGTTGAAGTGACAACCTGGGAAAGATGATACTTAGTCAGGTCAGGTAGTCCTTTCGGCTGTATGTATTCAATTCTGCTATCAGCAGATACTGTATGTAGTGGCAATAAAAAAAGAACTAATGCTAGTGAAATCAGAAAATTGACGGGCAATGTCAATCTAGCGACGCTGATAGGATGTATATATTGCATAAAACTCTCCCAGATTTATGAAATCGTACTCAAATTGTCTTAGCAGTGTCTGCCTAAATAATAGTTACAACTAAAATACGACAGGAATCAACTGAAAAGCTATATAAGGTTGCCACTGCGGCCTGGAGTCAGGCTTCATTGGCGCGCACTATTCGATATACGCCAACAGTCAACAGAGGACCCACAAACATTAACAGGAAGAACCAGGCATAGGATTGGGCTGCAATCATTATCAGTTCAACCAGTCCTATTTTGGCCAGTAATGAGGCTATCACCAGTAATATGAATGCTGTTATTGGCCGTAGTTTTTGCGGCATTTCTTTGTTACGTGAGCGATAAAGGCTGGCTAAACGTTCGTTAACAGCGTGAATGACTCCGGTACCCGTTTCTATCAGAGTACCTATCAGAACTATCTGAAAGAAAAGTTGAAACCATCTGGCATTGAGTGCCTCCAACATAAAGTTCGACGGCAACACGACATCTTTTATAGTCGGATACTGACTCAGCATGATCAGATAAAACAGAATTCCGGGGATTATGGCAATGGGGCCAACCAGACTACCGGCAATAATCGCCTGCCGGCGAGTTTTGATGTGATGAAGAGCAAATAACACCGCGGGCATCATACTAAGCTGCAGACCGGCATAGGCTGTGCCATTTTTAAGCCAGTTACTGCCTGTTGCCGGTTCTGCCAGACTCGTGGATATATTCTCCCCGAATTCTCGAAAGGCCCAGATAAAAAAGAATATGTAAGTCACATAAAGTACAAACGACCAGAATGACAGAACCCTCTCCACAAGTGCACTACCCCAGAACACAAGTGTCGCGATAGAAACCATCAGGAAAATGGTGCCGCTAGCGTAAGGTAAGCCGAAGGTTTGAGAGAAAATCTCACCTGCGGCTGAGCCCATAAGTCCAAAGAAAATAGCAAGGCTGGAGAGGAAGCCAATCTCCCATATCCACCAGGCACGACCGAGCAATAACTGAAAGAAGCTTCTATAGTCGTATGCCCGATAGATCCGGGCTAACTCGAAACTCAGGATCGCACTGATACTGATGATCGGAATCGGTAGAAGAATGAGCGCCAGTAATCCTTCTTTCGGACCAAGACTTAAAAAGAAAACCGAAAGCTCCTGTCCGGTGCCATAACCACCAGCAACTATTATCGACTGAAATACGACCCCGGGAAGCAGAAATATCAAGAAAATTCTTTTCATAGTAGAACTGAGTTCATTTATTTGTTCGTTACTGGGCAAGCGCGACCGGGTTCGGCCTCGCCACTGGTTTTAAATCTAAAAAAGGTCAGCGTGGCATAAGTCGAAATACCCGGGACTCCCTGGTATGTTTCAACATCCGCGGTAGCCTGTTCAACTATCAGGGTATAGTCGAGACCAGGCTCCAGGGTTTTGCCGGGCACAATGTAATGTCTATCCTCAAAAGTCAGATAATCACCCTGGTAAGGTCGACCGCTATGAATCACACTCTTGCCATGACAATCGAAACCAAGCACAAAAATCAGATCAGCTAATTCACTGCCTATAGCTTTGGTATTGCCAGGCATAGGCTCCCAGTTTATTCGCCAGTCATACTCTGCATTGATAATCGCATTGTCTATTCTTTTCTGAGCCTGCAACAAACTTACTCTGGCCGCACGTGGCATATCCTCTGTCGTTACTCGTTTTTTCAGTGTAAGAAATTGATTCATGTTTCCACTTTGTGTTTCATAGTCGAATATATAGACACCATCAGGATGAGCTTTATGCAATTCTTCTGCGTTTTGAACACGAGCACCGTGAGCAAGAAAAGCCAGACCTTCATTATTGAATGTTAATACCTGGTTGGGTTTAGCCGCGCTTGTAAGCGTGCCTCCAACAATCCGACGGCCGGTTTTCGGCATAATTTCAGCGACAAAATGATAGTCTCGTAATGTAACCTCGCCATCAACATGCTGATTAAAAATCGCCATTTTTGCCAACACCAGAAAAAGTACATCATCAGCAACCGGATTAATCACGTTATTTGGGTTCTCAACAGCGACTAAACTGCTGCAGAAAAAAAAGATGTAATTCAGACTGCCGTATACAACCAGGTTTTTAAATTTCATGAACGACAGCGTTAGTCTATTAGTAGTCGCCAGAAAACATTAGTAGCCGCCGGAACTTTCTTTATCAGCATCACCAACTATGGTCAGCCCTGAACTAGTGCCAAGACGATTTGCACCGGATTCTACCATTGCTCTGGCCGTTTCATAATCACGAACACCGCCACTCGCTTTCACACCGATATCAGGCCCGACCGTCTGCCTCATCAATCTGACGTCTTCCAGGGTCGCGCCGGAAGTCGAAAATCCACTGGAGGTTTTGACGAAATCGGCTCCCGCACTGACACAAAGTTCGCAGGCTTTTTTCTTCTCCTCATCGTTGAGCAAACAGGTTTCCAGAATAACCTTAACAGTCCTTCCTTTTGCTGCTCCCACAACCGCACTGATATCTTTCTCGACTTTGTCCCAATCCCCGCTTTTCAGCAGGCCCACATTGATAACCATATCAACTTCATCTGCACCCTGATCAACCGCCACACCGGTTTCTATTGCTTTGATTGCTGACTCATTCCCACCCAGAGGAAAACCGATCACGGTACACACTTTGACACTTGTATCTTTCAGAAGTGTTGCCGCCAGATGGACGTAGCTGGGTAAGATACAGACAGAGCAAAAACCAGCCGTAATGGCTTCATCGCATACTTGCTCAACCATGGCAGCTGTTGACTCTGGCTTCAATAATGTGTGGTCAATCAGGGCTGCTATTTCTTTATTCGTGTTCATAGGTTTCCTGTAAAGAGCTTAATTTGCCTACCATGATACCGGCAGAGTCTTTAAACCCCTACTGGTAATGCCGGGCCTGAACTCTGGATTATCGTCTATCAGTCTTAACTCGGGCATTCTTTTCAGCACGCTGGAAAACATTATGTCCATATTCAGACGTGCCAGATGATTGCCGAGGCAAAAATGTGCGCCAATTCCGAAAGCGAGGTGACGGTTTGGCTCCCGTCTGATATCGAAAGTATCGGCATTCGGAAATTGCGCCGGGTCACGATTAGCAGAGGCGTAAAGTATCCCGAATTTTGTACCTTTCTCATATAGCACACCTTTATATTCCACATCCTCAGCAAGAAAACGATGAAAGTAGGGTAGCGGAGGATCATAACGTAACATTTCCTGCACAGCCGTCTGAATCAACTCTGGCTCCTGTCTCAATTGTCGCAACTGTTCTGGATGCCGTAACAAAGCAAGTAAACCATTACCGCTCACATCGATGGTTGAACCATGACCTCCGGCGAGAATTAATATGCAGGTAGATATCAGTTCGTCACGATTCAGTTTGCCTTCAGATTCTGCATGAATTAGTTCAGATAACAAATCATCTTCAGCTTGCCTTCGGCGTTCTTCAATAAGCACGAGCAAATAATCAGCAAATTCCCTGGTCGTATCTTCAGCAAGCTGGATATGTTCTGCCGTTCTCTCAGGCTCAAAGACCTGTACGATATTCTCCGACCATATCCGTAATCGGGCTCGATCGGGTTTCGGAATACCGAGCAGCATGCCGATGACATGACCCGGGATTTGTGCGAAAAATTCTTCAACAAAATCAGCTTCCTTTTTATCAACAATGATATCGAGGCACTCACTGACACGCTCCTGTACGAGATTGCGTAGACTGTGAACGCGGGCCGGGGTAAAGATACGAAAGACCAGTTTTCTCAGGCGATCATGAGTTTCTCCTTCTGATTCCAGTATACTGAAACGGACATAAGCACTTAGATTTGGCGTACTGTCCCAGTTTTCCATTTTTTTGTGCTCAGCAACATCCTTTGCTGGCAAAATATGGTCCAGAGTTCTTACCAGTCGCGAATCATTGACCAAAGTGGCAATATCCTCGTAACAACTAAGCAGGTAGGCATCCCAGTCTTTGAAATAAAACACGGGCTGTTGTTCGCGTAATTGTTTGTATACCGCGTAAGGGTCTTGCGCAAATTCTGCCGAGAAGGGTTGAAAACTTAACTCGTTTGACATTTTAATACCGTAAATTAAATATCTATTTTATGAATAAACGAATGTTATTATATAGGCATATAAAAATTAAAGCGGGATCAGATTAGTATGACTAAAAAGATCAAGCGCATTTGTGTGTTTTCAGGATCAAGCCCCGGCGGACGACCCGAGTACACTGAAGCGGCCATCGCTCTCGGACGCGAGCTGGCAAAAAATGATATCCAGCTGATATACGGTGGTGGTGATGTCGGTTTAATGGGAGTGATTGCCGATACAGTGATGTCCTCTGGTGGTCAGGTAACAGGCATAATTCCGGAATTTCTTGCGAAAAAGGAAGTTGCTCATAACGAATTAACCGAGTTACATATCGTTCAGTCCATGCACGAACGCAAGGCAATGATGTCGGAATTGGCAGATGCTTTCATTGCCATGCCGGGCGGTATCGGCACCTTTGAAGAGCTCATTGAAGTCTTAACCTGGCAACAACTCGGCATTCAGTTCAAACCCTGCGCCCTACTCAACACCGCCGGCTACTTTAAACACTTGCTCGCACAATTAGATCACGCTGTCGATGAAGCTTTTTTAAAACCGGTTCATCGACAAATGTTACTGGTTAAATCAGAGTCCGCAGAAATCGTGAATGAGATTATGGCCTACCGCCACAGCCATGAAGACAAGTGGATGGGTGACAGAACCTGAAGGTCTGAGTCACTTACAGACGCTGTGACATAAAATACTTGAGTACTTCGTTAGCGCCGCCAATGATGGGAAATACCATCGCGTCACGAAGGTATTTTTCCACAGGGTAATCTTTCATATATCCTGCCCCGCCCATTATCTGCATGGCATTCACGGTAACCCGCCGAGCCATTTCGGCCGGATAAACCTTGGCTAAATTGGGTAACAAGGCGCCCTCTGAACTTTCATTCGTGCATTGCCAGGCGACCCGGCGTACCAGCAGGCGAGACATCTCTATATCCGCTTTCATATCGACCAGCATATTGCCGACGGCTTGATACTTACCGATAGCCTGACCCCAGATCTCGCGTTCTTTGGCGTATTCAAGTGCCATTTCATAGGCCGCTCTGGCAACACCGACGGCCTGACTTCCCAGACCCATACCGTTCGAATCATAAATCGCATTCAGGGTGGCAAAGCCGCCGCCTTCTTCGCCAAGCATGTTGTCCTTTGTCAGACGCATATCCTCGTAAATATGCTCCCCGTTCATGGAAGAACGGGTACCCATTTTGTTTTCTATGGTGCCAATTGAAAAGCCGGGGGTATCTGCAGGAAACATAAATACCGAGCAGGATTCTGCGTTGGGTTTGGTCGTATCGGTTCGGGCCAGGCAACCATAAAGACCGGCGACACCGGCATTACTGGAATACACTTTCCTGCCATTAACAACATAATCATCGCCCTCTTTCCTGGCGTGAGATCGGGTTCCCAGTTTAGGATCGGGAAGCGGGCAAAAAATCTCACTGCCACCTGCCGGCTCAGTTGCACCAAAACCTATCAACTGGGTACCCGTTTCGTCTTCCGCTATGGGTCTTAACCAGCGTTCGCATTGTTCTTCAGTTCCGGTTTTGGAAATCAATTCTGAAATTGACATGCAGACATGGAAGGCATTGGCCGTGCCCAGATCGGCAACGGCTAACTCCTCAAGCAAAATGGCGTAATCGAGTGGCGTCGCTCCTATGCCACCGTATTTCTCCGGGATCAAAAGAGAGTGAAAACCGAGTTCAAAACCTTTTTTGATTACCTCTTTAGGGTAAGTCTTGTGAGGATCAGTTTCATTATCCAACGCTGCGGCAATCGGTTTAATTTCGTTTTCCGCAAAACGCCGTGCTACATCCTGTAGCTGTTTTTGTTCTTCTGACAACTCGAAATCAATCATAACTTCATCAACACCCTTAATTGATTAACTTTTTCCCGAAAACATTTTTTCCTGCAGTTCCTTACACAAGCCCGGCTTCTGCAAGACGCGTATCAATCGCGTTTTTTGTGAAGTCATCAAGCAAATCGAATGGAGGTCTAACCGGACCACCTGGTAATCCGAGTTTTTCCGCCCAGTACTTTAAGGCGGTCAGAGGAAATACACCTTTACCCATCAGATAAGCTACCTGTGTCTGATGGAAGAGAATACGCATGGGCGACAATTCATTGAAAATTTTCATTGCTTCGTCTTCCTTGCCTTCCTTAAGTAAGCGCGTGTACTGAATCAGGCGGGGTTTTTCCGGGGTCTGAAAAAGTGCAGGAGCGAAATTACAAAACTGAAAGGCCGTATCCGGCATATAACGCATCTGCTCTGGCCAGTAATCTTCGAAAGGATCGCCAATGACAATCTTGTCCCCTGCCAGTTCATAAGCTCTGAGGGTTTGATCGATGCTACCTATGCCCTGCTTGATACCACATATGTTTGGTATTTTCTCGGCAAGCATATTAATAGCCTGTGGAGAGAGCACGTATCCGGTCGGGCGCGTATTATAGAGACAAATACCGATATCTACTCGATCAGCAAGATACTTGTAATAACGGTAAACACCATCATCAGAAGAGGAATTCGCGTAAGGGGTGCAATGCATAAGTGCATCACAGCCAACATCCTGAGCATGCTGGGCCAGTTCGACAGCCTGCATGATATTCGGATGGCTGCTATTGGCAATTAAAGGTACCCGCCCGGCCACGGTTTCTACCGCGACTTCATAAATTTTCTTGCGCTCTTCGACGCTGAAGGTGAGCCACTCGCCGCAGGCCCCATCACAAATGATGGAGTCGACACCCATATCAATCTGTCTGTTTATCCAGGCCGCGGTGCCTTCATAGTCAATGCTGTAATCGTCATTGAGAGGCTGAATTATGCCGCCGCCGATTCCGGGCAAGTTCTCTCTAGCCCATTGTTTTGCTTCACCTTTCTTGTATTTCATTAACGCTGTCTCCACTGAAATGGCGAATGTCCATACACTCGCTGGTTAGGTTGTCAATCGATCGTTGGCTAGATTACGGTATACCGTATACTAAGAAAAGGGCAAATTACCCCGAAATGCTGAAAAATGCGATTTTAAAGCGATTATCAGAAAGAAATCGACCTGCCTGATTCGGTAAATATTACCGGACTCGCCCGCATGACGATCGTTGGGCAGCTCATACTGAAATCCATTTCATCTTCATTTTCAGCATACCAGTCGTCCTGAAAAGCCTGCATCTGGCCTTCCTTATAGCCGTCTTCGTAGTCCTTTTTGCCAAATACCAGCCATTTTTGTTGTTCTACATTGTCATAACCATCGTAGTACCCGGTTTCGTGATCAGAGCAGGAAATGAGTACAGAACTGGAGAGGCAAACAAGTATTCTGGCAATATCCCTGAACATAGCGTCTGCCGCTTATCAGGATTTCGAGAATGCCGCTTTGTGGATTTCCAAAAATTCACGGAACGAACGCGGAGCATGACCACAGACCTCGGTGAAAGTGTCTGTTTTTTTCGCACCATCATTGCTGGCGATTAGCTCAAACAAGTCGGTCACGGCCGCAACATACCAATCACCAGTTCCCCATTTTCGCAATTCATCACAGAAAGCCTGTGAGGGAACATCAACATATGAGATTTCTCGTCCAAACACTTCAGACATCTGTGTCGCCATTTCAGTGAAAGACAGTATTTCAGGGCCGGTGATGTAATGGATTTTATTATCGTGCCCCTCTCCGGTCAGGACTTCAGCAATAAACTCCGCGACATCTGCTACGTCAATCAGGCCTGTTGAGCCATCTCGCATCGGCAAATAAAACCTATTCTCAGCAATAATAGACGCGGCTGAATGCAGCATATTCTGCATATAGAAATTAGGCCGGACTGATGTATAGGTAAGTCCGGAATCGGACAGATAGTCTTCGGCTTTGCCATGAAAATTCTTCAACAAAGCATGTGAATTAGCATCAGCTCCCGAAGCAGAGAGTTTAACCAGATGCTGTACTCCGGTTTTTTAGCGACGTCTATAAAGCGTTTTTCGTTATCCAGCTGCTCTTCAATATTTGGCATTAACATAAAGGCTTTTTCGACACCGGTCATTGCTTTTGCCAGTGACGCTTCATTGTCAAAATCTCCCTCGACTATTTCAAGGTTTGCTATCTCACTGCTGTTGAGCTTAGAAGGATCACGAAGCATTGCCCGCATTGGTACATCCTTGTTTTTTAGCGCCTGAAGTAACAGCGAGCCAGTGGTTCCGGTAACACCCGTAAGTAATATCATGTTATAGTTTCCATCAATAATAAATTAAGAAGTATGTCAGTTTCACCTTCGAGACGTACTGTTTATCACCATTCAAATTGTTCAGCATCAGACAAAGAACGCATTGTAGTATAATTCATTATATTTGGCTCCTTACATGAAAAAAATTCGACTACTGATTGTCTTGCTAGGACTCTGTATTAATGCTCAGGCAGCGGAAGTGCTGAATATAGCGGTTGCCTCGAATATGTCGCATGCCTTTACTCAAATAGCTGACATCTATGAAGAACGAAGCAATTCGAAAATCAGACTCAGCGTCGGTTCATCCGGTAATTTCACCCGGCAGATTATTCAGGGTGCCCCTTATAAGATATTTTTGAGTGCTGGTACCAGCTATATCGATATGCTCAGGAAAAATGGCGTAAGCCTGATTGCTGACGTTGAATATGCACGCGGGCGTATCGGTTTTTTTATTCCCCATAACTCAACGCTGAATCAGAATAATAATTTAGACGGGATCATTAAAAAATTGTTTCACGGTCACTATGCCCGTCTGGTCATCCCGAACCCTGAACACGCACCTTTTGGTCTTGCTGCAAGACAGGCTTTGCAAACAGGTGGAATCTGGGCTCTGAACAGAAAGAAACTACTGCCGGCCGAGAACGCTGCACAGGCAACACAGATTGCTATTAGCGGCAATGTCGACGCAGGTATTATTCCGGCATCACATGCTTTGTTACCTGAGGTTTCTGAAAAAGGTCAGTTTATTCTGATTCCGGAAAACTGGCATGAGCCGCTACAGCAGCACCTTGTTCTGTTAGCAGGTGCAAATAAGTCTGAATCCGTTTTTTTTGATTTCCTCAGGAAAGACACTGCACTAAAAATAGTTAGTCATTTCGGTTATACACTCGGGACAGAAAAGTTTGATGGATTGGCAATCCCTTGAGCTCTCTCTGCTGCTCGGGATATGGACAGTCATTGTTCTTATCCCGCTTGGAATCCTGCTTGCACGCATATTAGCCTGGCGTCGATTTCCCGGCAGAAATTTTCTTCAGACATTACTCGCCTTGCCGTTGTTGTTACCACCTACGGTGCTCGGCTTTTACCTGCTCTTGCTTATGGGCAATCAGTCTTTCATTGGCAGAACTTATCAATTCATTTTTGCAGAACCACTGGTGTTCTCCTTTCAGGGCTTACTGCTAGCTTCGATTATTTTTAATATTCCCTTTGCCATACAGCCTATGCAACGGGCATTTGAATCCATTTCGATTTCAATACGGGAAGCTGCCTGGTGTAGCGGACTAAGCGCCTGGCAGACCTTCTGGAAAATAGAACTACCGCTGGCCTGGCCCGGAATTCTTTCAGCAGGAATTTTAACCTTTGCACACACTCTCGGAGAATTCGGTGTGGTCTTGATGGTTGGTGGTAACATTGAAGGAGAAACACGTACTATTGCTATTTCCATCTACGATCGTGTGCAGGCTTTTGATAATCAGAGCGCAGGAATCATGTCTGCTGTATTACTGATTATTGCTTTTGTCTCTATCACGAGTATTTATGTATTAAATGACAAGATAGGCCGGCGACATGACTGAACAAAGCCTGGCACTATCTTTGAATCAACTTTCCCCTATTCCGCTTGATGTCGAGCTTTCCTGTAAGACAGGAGAAATATTGGTCATTCTCGGTCCCTCTGGTTCTGGAAAGACCACTGTTTTGAGAAGTATCGCCGGCCTCTATACACCGAAAACCGGAAAAATTAGTAGTAATGGTAGCAGCTGGTTTGACACAGAAAAAAAAGTGAACCTTTCCATTCAGCAAAGAAAGGTGGGGTTTGTGTTTCAGGAATATGCCCTGTTTCCGCATCTGACAGCACTGGATAATATCCGTACCGCCTTGCCGAATGCCGAGTATTCTGCGCAATTACTTAAAGCAGAAGAGCTACTGGAAAGAGTCAATATGCAGGGGCTTGGAGATCGCTATCCCAACCAGTTGTCAGGTGGTCAGCAGCAGCGTGTCGCATTGGCCAGAGCACTGGCCCGGGATCCTCGTGTCCTGCTGCTGGATGAACCCTTTTCCGCTGTTGACCAACAAACCCGGCGCAAACTGGTACGCGAACTACTACAACTACGTGAACAAGTGAATATTCCAATTATTCATGTGACTCATGATCTTAATGAAGCACGTCGCATTGCTGATCGAATTTGTATTATTCACCGTGGTAATACTCTGCAAATCGATACACCACAAAACATTATGGCCAGACCACTTAACCGGAATGTTGCGCACCTGGTTGGTCATTACAATGTCTTCAGAGCAAACATTGAACAGCATGACGAAGCTGAGAAACTCACCTATCTGCGCTGGCACGATTACCTGCTTGAGACAAATTATCGTCCTGAGTTCGAAAAAGGCCAGGAAGTAAGCTGGGTTATTCCCGCTGAAAATTTAATTTTGCACAGACGTGACAGACCCTCTAAAGGGGAAAGAGAGAACCCGGTAAGCGGCGCGATTGAAGAATTTATTCCTATGGGTGAAACTGTACTGGTAACAATAAAGGTAACTAACAGCGACGAAATACTGACTATGAGTGTTCCCACGCATGTGGCACAGCGAAATGCAATTCAAAAAGGTGGCGATTTGTCCGTCTCCCTGCTTGGCCAGGGTATTCATCTCATGAAAGAATAAGACAACAGGATAAGCTTGATAGACATCAAGGTTTCGTTATGAGCACAATAATATTCAGACAATTATTTGATCAGGACTCCTCTACATACACTTATTTGCTGGCAGATAAGGATAGCGGCGAGGCTGTGATTATTGATTCCGTGTTTGAACAGTGTCGGAGAGACCGGGCGCTGCTGAAAGAATTGAATCTGGAACTCAAGCATGTGATTGACACCCATTGTCATGCTGATCATGTCACTGCCAGCTGGTTAATGAGTCAGCATACCGGTGCTAAAATCGGTGTCTCTGCAAATGCGGATGTTGCCGGTGCCGATAACTATTTTAAGCATGGCGATGAAATTAGGTTCGGGGCTCGCTACCTGCAGGCTCGTTCTACACCCGGTCACACCAATGGCTGCATGACCTATGTACTCGATGATGAAAGTATGGCGTTTACAGGAGACGCGTTGCTGATACGAGGCTGCGGTCGCACCGATTTTCAGCAGGGTGACGCGCATACCCTGTACAAATCGATTCACGAAAACATATTCACACTACCGGACTCGAGCCAGATTTATCCGGGACATGACTATCGTGGGTTGATGTCCAGCACAGTCAAAGAAGAAAAAAAGTACAACTCCCGCCTTGGTGGCAATGTCAGTGCAGAAGATTTTAGTGGTTACATGGACAATCTTGGACTCGCACACCCACGAAAACTGGACATAGCCGTACCTGCAAACCTTAAATCGGGTAGACCAGAGAATGGTGAACTACCCGAATCCGAACCTCAATGGGCCCCACTGTCATTTACCTTTGGTGGCATCTGGGAAATTGATGCGAACTGGTTGGTGGACAATCTGAAAGCTGTGCAAGTTGTGGATGTCAGAGAGCAGGAAGAATTTGATGGCCCGCTCGGTCACATTGCCGATGCGATTCTTGTTCCGCTTAGAACATTGAAGGAAAAACTTCAGGATCTGGACACAAAAAAACCTGTAATTGCCGTCTGCCGTTCCGGTGCCCGATCTGCACAAGCCACCAATATTATGTCTCAAGCCGGCCTCGCGAACGTGGCTAACTTACATGGTGGCATGTTGCACTGGAATGATCTCGGACTTCCAGTGGCTGGTAATAGCCTGGATCCTGATTTTCAAATCTGATCCAGAAGTTTACGCACTCAAAGTAGAAAGGCCAGGTCGTAGCGGCAACAAATTGCATCATCCTCAAAGTTAAAAGCCAGCTCGCTGTAATCCTTAGGCATATTCTCCGCCAGCAGGATTTTGTCTCTGACACGTTTTGGTCTGCTCAGGAAAACCAGATCGGTAGGAGCCACTTCTTCATGAGAGGCATTATCGAAATAGGCCTCAGTCGTCAGCACACCATGTTCCTCATGTCGCATTTTCATATGAATATGCGCTGCTCTTGGAATACCACGATGATCAGATCCCGGGAGCCCCGCTAAAAAATACCAGCGAGGTCGAATCGTCTTGAAGAAATAGTATCCTTCCTGGTTTGTTTTTACCTTGGCAAAATAGCCAAAATTCGGATCAAGTTGATCCTGACCCCAGCCACGGGGATGTTTGTAATTACCGTTATAATCCGTGTGCCAGATTTCCACTACCGCATTTGGCAAGGGCCTTCCCTGTCTGCTGAATATCTGACCAAACAAATAGAGCGTAGTCCCTTTTGCTTTGCCTTTCTCTCCGGTTTTCGTAAGGTCATTATTCCAGGGAATCTCTACCGGTGGATATAAAGGTCCATCTTCGGTCATACCGATAAAAGGGATATCTTCATCTCCAAAAATAACATCTTCGATCTTCTCGGTTTTTGTCTGCTCCGCGTTAGCAGTTAATGAAATACCGGTAATACCTGCCAGTCCTGCAGTTTGCCCTGCCATGGCAATAAATTCTCTACGAGACAAATCCTGCTTTATCTTTTTCATCATAATTTCCTTTCATTTGCATTCGTACATTCTGGTCATACGCTCGATTGAATCTGCAACAATTTCCTTCAACGCTTCCACATCAATATCGGAAAGCCGCTTAATATAAAGACAGGACACGCTGTGTTTGTGTTTGCCCAGTTTTGCCAGCTGTTTTTTGTATTTTGAAAATCCGGGCATGATGTAAATACTGATATTTTGCTTACGGGGCGAAAACCCGGTTACCGGCCAGTCCCCCTCTCTTCCTGATTTGTATTTATAATGATATTCACCAAAGCCAACAATACTGTCGCCCCACATCGCCGCACGTTTACCACTGAGTTTGCGCATCATTGTCGCAAGTTGTTTACAGTCCTTTTTCTTTTCACTATCTTCAATCGAATCGATAAATTCTCTAACACTGGCTTTGTTCTTTTTCGTCTTTAGTTCCGACATTACCTAGCCCAGATCGATTTCTATATCTGCCTTCATGTATTTAACAGCATGACCGGCAATCGCAACACGTGAACCTTTAACACTGCATTTCAAATCACCGCCTCTTTTCGAAATTTGTTTTGCACGCATTGTTGTCCTAGAGAGCCTGTCCGCCCAGAACGGGGTTAAAACGCAATGCGCTGAACCAGTCACCGGATCTTCATCGATACCGAAGCGAGGTGCGAAGAAACGACTGACGAAATCGACTTCATCACCGGGAGCGGTGACCAGGATCCCACGGGTATCTATCTCTGCCATTAACTTAAAATCAGGTGCGATTTTTCTTACCTCAGTTTCCGACTCGAGCAGAACTACGTAATCTTCGTTGCTGAAGACATCGACTGGGCCAATTCCAAGTGACTTAAAGAGCCTGGCGGGCGCTTCACATTTAATGGGCATCTTGCTTGGAAAATCCATTTCCAGTTCGCCGTCTGTATGTCGCTCGACAAAAAGATCCCCTTCTCTCGTACTAAATCGAATTTTATCGCCCTGATAATCAAGCAGATTGAATAATACGTAAGCAGAAGCCAGTGTCGCATGACCACAAAGATCGACTTCTGTAGCCGGTGTAAACCAGCGCAGATGAAAGCCATCATCTTCTGGTATAAAGAAGGCCGTTTCTGACAGGTTGTTTTCAATCGCAATCGCCTGCATGACTTCATCGGGCAACCATTGCGCAAGTGGGCAGACTGCGGCAGGGTTTCCTGAAAATACCCTGCTGGTAAAGGCATCGATCTGGTACATCGTAATTTTCATATGATTACTCCGTAAGCAGCGCTTTCATTGCAATACAGCGTTGATCTTCCTGCAAAGCAATTCTCAATGCTTTTACCGTGCCGAGTGATGCCTGACTATTGTCTGTTATTGCTTTTTCCAGTTCGGCATTACTATCAGCAGTGCAGTAACCTCTGATTAGATAACGATTATAGAAGCGCAAATATTGCTGGTCTTTTTGGGTGTCAAGAACGCTCAGTTTCTCTAATGCTTTGGCTAAAAGTGCTTGCCTGTACTCCACATGATGCGCCGGGTACAGTGTTCCCATTGCGGCGCGTAATTTCGCCAGCTCCAGGTTGGTTGTTTCATCCTGAATTTCCGCCAGCCAGACCTGTTTGTTATTCAAATCCGGCGCGGCCGATTGGGCGGAGACATGTGCCTTGGCACCTGTGTTTGAAGGATCTCTGACCAGTTCACGATTGAGAATATCTTCGATACCTGTATGGGCGTGCGTGGCAAGTCGTACTACCAGAGCCCAGCGACGATCCTGATCCAAAGTAAAGCCGGCAATACTGTTTTCTCCCTGCAGCAAAGCTTTTAATCTAGCCAGTCCTGCACTGCTGTGAACAATCGAGGCATAGTGATCAAACCAGAGTTTTTGCAGATCCGGGTTGTCTTTAGAGCCCTGAACTTTTTCCCAGGCCAGCGCTTCGAAACGCTCCTGAAACAATTCTCTAGAGTTGTCAGCCGTGGCCTGAAACAGGTGCAGATAGGCTATCGTGCCGCCAATAGTTCCCATCACCTGATTCAAGGTTTTCAGATCACTCTCTTGCGTAATATTCGCCAGTACAATTTCAGCATAATCAGTGATCGGTAGCTGCGCATCTCGCACAGCTTCCCACAAATTCCGCCATAGCATTGAACGCAGCATCGGATCGTCAAAGCCATTAATATTGTTTTTCAGCAAAGCAACTTCTTTTTCAGGTAATCCAATTTTTGCAAAGCCCCAGTCTTCGTAGTTTGGATAAATAAAATCCGGACAGGCTTTTGTAGTCAGTTCCGAAATATTTGTGCTGTCTCCTGATATGACCACCGATAGCGAGTCCTGTAATTGCATACGCCTGTTTTCATCAGCTTTGTACAAGCCCAATTTAAGTCGATGTTCACGTAATTCCTGATCGTCCGCTGGCATAGCCTCCTGCAGAATCTGAATAGCATTTATCTTGCCGTCCTCACACTGGTAGTCTGCCGTCACCCTGTTGGTTCCCTTGGTATACAGCCATTGTCGCGTCCATTCATCGAGATCACGGTCTGCCGCACGCGCCATCGAAGACATAAAATCTTCCAGCTCGCTATTTTCAAAGGATTTGGTTTTCAGATATTCGCTAACGCCTTTACGAAACACTTCCTGTTCTATCAGATACGACAGTTGCTTGAGAACGGAAGCGCCCTTCCCATAAGTAATTCCATCAAAATTGGCAAAGCCGCTGTCTGTATTATTAACCGGCAATTCAATAGGATGATTGGTTACCTGTTCATCAGTGTTGTAAGCCCAGAGCTTGGTACGGGAATAAAAACTATGCCAGGCCCGCTTGAAAGACGTCGCTTCCGTAGCCGAGAGGTAGGCCATATAGGTTGCAAAACTCTCATTCAGCCACAGACCATTCCACCAGCGCATTGTCACCAGATTACCAAACCACATGTGGGCCATTTCATGCAGGATCACATTAGCAATACGTTCCCTTTCCTCCATGGTGTAGTCACCGCGTTTTATATAACGCTCGGAAAAAGTCACCGCACCCACATTTTCCATTGCTCCGGAATTGAAATCAGGAACAATAAGCTGATCATACTTATGAAAGGGGTAGTCGACCTCGAAGTACTTTTGAAAAAAATCAAAACCCTGTCTGGATATTTCAAACCAGTGTTCTTCTTCAACGTATTGCGCCAGAGTTTTTCGCGCCATCAGACGCATAGGAATATCTCCGGCCATATCTTCCCAGATCACATAAGGGCCAGCATGCAGGGAAAATATATAAGTACTGAATTTATCACTGGCCGGAAAACGCCATAACTTCCGCTCGCCTTTCTCTTCAATGGCAAATTCCCGCTGTGCCGTGATTACCTGCCAGTCACCCGGCGCTTCTACTTCTATGTGGTATGTCGCCTTTATATCCGGCTGGTCAAATGCGGGGAAGATCCGATTGGCGTCATAGGGTTCCAGATCTGAATAAATGTAGGCATTGCCATCTTCCGGATCAATCGAGCGATACAAACCGGAACCCGTTTTCGAATAAGGGTGGCTGAATTCAATGTCGAGCTTTTGCTGGCCAATTTCAAGAATGTCTTTATCGATAGTGATAAACCAGTTGTTGTAAGCGAATTCGATTTGTTCACCATTCAGACTGATTTTTTGAACCGAACCATCAGTAAAATCAATAGTCAGATCCTGCTCAGTATTCAGAAGCTCAAAACTGATTTCCTGTTTACCCTGAAAATCCTCATCGTCCGCAGAGAGACTGAAAAACTGTGTGTAAGCAACCTTATCTACCTGCTTACTGCGTAATTTAGAATAGTCTTCGTTAAGATAACTGACTTCAGCTCGCTTGTAAGCTGCAGTATTTTCTGACTGTTTTGTTGTCTCCTGTTTCTGTTCAGCCGCGTCATCTGAGCAGGCTGTAAAAAAAAGCAGGCAAACAAGAATAGAATATTTCCAATCATACATTTGGGTTAATCTCCCTCTGAAATTCTGAACATTAGAACTCGGAGAAATTAATATATTTATTAATTTCAATAGCTTATTTGAGCTCTGGAATAGCCTTATGTTACCTTAGAACACTTTTTATTTCACAGGATAAGTAGCGTATGAAAAATGGCAAGGGTCCCCTGAAAGGTTTTCGGTTTATCGAAGTGGCCGGAATAGGTCCGACTCAGTTATGCGGTATGTTACTGGCTGATATGGGTGCCGAGATCATTCGGGTTGAAAGAATCAATACTGTTGATCTTGGTGTTGGCATGGAGGAGAAATACAACCTGATGAATAGAAGTCGACGCTCTGTCGCCATCAACCTCAAAGATGCACGCGGCCGCGAGTTGCTACTTGAATTATGTAAACAAGCTGATGCGCTATTCGAAGGCTTTCGGCCAGGCGTAATGGAACGTCTGGGCCTTGGGCCGGAACAGTGTATGAAACAGAATGCCAAATTGGTCTATGGACGAATGACAGGCTGGGGGCAGGAAGGGCCGCTCGCACAAGCAGCGGGACACGACCCGAATTACATCAGCATTGCCGGCGCTCTCGGACTGATTGGTGATGATGGAAATGGCCCGACATATCCCTTGAATATTATTGGTGATTTCGGGGGAGGCGCCCTTTATCTTGCTATGGGTATGCTAGCCGCTCTTCTGGAAACAACTAAATCAGGTAAAGGCCAGGTAGTAGATGCAGCAATGATTGATGGCGTCGCTTCCTTACTCACCTATTTTTATAGTCTGCAGGAGGCTGGCGAATGGAGCAGAGAGAGAGGTAAAAACGTTCTTGATGGCGGAGCGCACTTCCTCAGGCCCTATAGAACTTCGGATGATCAATATATTGTTGTGGGTGCTCTTGAGGCGCGTTTTTATGAGAACCTTCTGGATACTCTGGAAATAGACGATTCCGATTTACGTAACAATCAGATGGACAAGACAAACTGGCCTCAATTCAGAGAAAAATTACAAAATATATTTTCTACTAAGACAAGAGATGAGTGGCTGGAAATATTTTCTGATTCTGAAAGTTGTTTTTCACCGGTTCTCAGCCTTCAAGAAGCCACTCGTCACCCTCATGCACTGGAAAGAAACAGTTACATTGACGTTGCCGGAATTACACAGCCGGCGCCAGCGCCGAGATTCAGTCGGACGCCATCGAATATTCAATCTCCTCCAGCCGAAATAGGTGAACACACCATAGATTGTCTTTCAGATTGGGGAATTGACAGAACGCTAATTGATAAACTACTAAAAACCGAAATCATCATGCAGTCTTAATTAACGCCACACCTTGACTAAATGTGAATCAGTTCACACAAATTGTCCGAAATTCAGTTACGATGGAACCCCTAGAATTTACACTTGAGCTGACAACAGCATAATTTTATCTGAATCACACTGTTAACCGGAGAATGGTGCTAATACCCCCATGACTCGCTTTGGCTTTTTTCTGCATAACCCAATAAAAACCTCTCTGTTTTTTGTATTCCTATTTCTGTTGTGCGTATCTTTCCCTCTCTCTATTCATGCTGACGAAGAAGAGACACTGGATAAAATTGAAAATGCCGCTGATAAAATAAAGGAGTTAATCGAAGCCTACCAGGAAGCTGATGTCAATTTCGTAAAGAAAGAAATTGTTAGCATCAAAGATACTTCCGGCAATCCTCGAGATTGCGACGTCGCTATATTCTATGACAATGGTCAACAAGCTCGCTTTACAACCAAGGAAGGTCGTTTTGAAGGCAACTTCGATCACGGTACTAATGTCCCTGCCAATTCTCTGAGTTTGCGTCTATCTAATTGCGAATGTCGTGCAATAAGAACCCGGCATGTATCAACATGGTTAGGCGTAATCGAAGAAATTGAAAAAGTTAAAAAAGTCATTGCTGATGAAATTGAAGGGATGCTTGAAGAAAAAGCCAGCGAATATGCCGAAGAACTTCTTAATAAACTGGCAGAAAAAGCGGGACTTGCTGCAGGCGCCAGCGGCTTCTTAACTGGTTTTAAAGCTGGTGCCGAACTCGGTGCAGCAGTAGGTGATCATATTACTGAAGAAATTAACAAAATTCTCGATAGTGCCAGGCAGAAAAACCAGCAAGCCGCTAAAGATCTCAATAATTCTCCCTTGTATCCGAGTGTCGGTCATATCAGTCCGCGCGGCTGGTGGGGAAACACGCGGGGAGAAAATCCCAAGTTACAGAACAAGTGGGATATAACTGTGCGTTGCGGTTCCAGAATCATTCCTCCTGCAGCCGCAACATGGTCTGATACAAATCAGCTGGAAGCCGCACAGGAGCGCTTCGATTATCCGCCTGAAACTTCATCAGGTACTAGTGGTACCGATCGTCAGGCTGAGCAACAACGCGCCCGTGAAGAAGCGCAGCGACAGCGGGAACAAGGTAAAGCCGAAGCTCGAGCGGAAAGAGAACGTCAGCAGGAAGCCGAAGCCGCCCGTCGCCGCTACGAAGCTGAGCAACGCCGCATCGAACAAAAAGCGCAGGAGATAGCCAGAACCTGCACTATCTGCGATCCGATTCGCGAACAGATCAGACTGGCTGAACAGGAACTTCAGGATGCCGAAGCAAGCCTGCCAGATCTGGAACAGGCTGTTAGTGAAGCAGAAGCAGCCAGAAATCGCGCTCAGAATAAGGAACGCCAGGCTCGTCAAAGACTCAATGAATTTCTGAACCCGCAAAGCTCAGCTACTAATGAAAGCACCGGAAGAACAGCAACTACAACTGATCTGGAAGTAAGAAACCAGGCCGCACTGGAAGCACAGGAGCGCTATCGTTCCGGAGAAGCATCAGCGCAGGAAACCGAGGAAGCCTGGAAGAATCTGGATGATCCCGAAAAAATCGAAGAGCTAAAAGAAGCAGCGCAAGAACGTCTGGAAAATGAGATAACAACAGCAGAGCAGGAGCGCGAACAGACAGACACAGACTTTCAGAATGCACGGCGTGATCTTGCCCGCGGCAAACGCAAAGTCGACAATGCCAAGGACTATATTGAATATTTAAAAAGTAAGCTGGAAGAATGCATTAAGCAATGTCAGGCACAAGCACGTAGTATTGCCATTGGCCATGTCGTAGATCTGGATGACCTGATGGACTACAGAGTGCCGCCTTCATCGCCAACAATTACCCCAACGGAAGCCACTCCTTCTACGACGACTGCAGAGAATAAAGACTTGTTTGAAGATATTTTTGGACCCGGTCGTGATACTGAAATTGAAATTGTCGATGTCATCAATATCAGAGGTAATGATCCTTATGATCCTTATGATCCACGCGATCCACTCGCGGAAGAATCTTCTCAGATAGGCCTTGAGATTGTTCTCGAAGCAGAGCCCGAGCCGGAACAACCTCCACCACCACCATTACCGCCACCACTTCCACCAGTGATGACTGATGCGAGTTTCAATGCTCAATGTGATGTCCAGTCCGGCGCAGGAACGCATGATGTCAGCATCGATGGCAATCCATTTTGTTCTCAGACAGGCACTGGTGTAAATGGGGGTACAGCTAATTTTATGTGTATACCTGGTGATTCTGTGTCAGTTTCAGGCACCTGTACTGGCCCGGGAAGTTGTCGTGCCTTTGTCAACACCACTACCAATCTGAACTGTCCTTTTCCCGACGGTGGGTTTTTGAATGGTGGATTCAACGGCAACATCGGTTATACAGGAACAGCCTCGGTAAATTGTAGTTGTGACGCAGTGGGGCCACCTACGAGTGACGTCGGAATCAGTGCCAACTGTGATGTCAATTCCGGTAGCGGAACCAGCTCGTTGTCAATTGATGGCACAGAGTTTTGTAGTGTCAACGGCAGCGCTTCGGACTTCGCTGGTGGCGCTACATTCATCAGATGTAACTCTGGAGACACTGTTACCCTGACTCACACCTGCACCGCAACCGATTGCCGCTTTACATTAGGGGAAAGCACACTGCCCTTCCCCGGTCTCGTTCCCGGTACCAATGGTCCCTTTAGCGGCGTAACTACTTTTACTGCGACCTGTCCCTGACCTTAAGATACCCAAGGTAAAACGAATGCGATACAAACTTTTATTTACAGCCTTGACGATTTCGCTGGTGTTGAGCTTCAGTAATGTAATGGACAGCGAAGCACGTCAGCTTCGTACAATTTCCGCCCCAGCCAAAATAAAAATGAAACTGCCTGATGGCGCTATCCCGGTGGATGAGGCCAGAGATTTAGATCGAAGGCAAATAAGCGCTGCCGTGGAACAAGTTGTGTCCCTTTGGAACCAGGGAGATACGGCCAGCACCTTGTCTGAGAGGTTTTTTGATAAAAGTCGCTTAAGCGATGCGATAGATAGTCTTGTTCCCAGAGATGCGACCTTAAGAATCCAGTCTGTGCAGGGAGTACGGACTCTGGAGCAATATTTACTGCCATCATCAAAAGGCAACAGGTTGGTCAGTGTTGTTTCGGCCACAGTTCGCACACAACTGGAATTCAACGACCCGAGCACCGGCTTCGTCCAGCGTCAGGGTGTAAATGAATTTATTCTACAAATCAGTCAACCGGCACAAAGATGAGTTCATCAACTCAAACCCTGATCTTTTTTCTGTTTCTAAGCTTCACGACTTATCTCGCGGCAGAGAAAGCAACGACGGGTTGGGATGTGTACGGCAGCAATACACTTAGGGGAAGCGTCTATGATGCTAGCGGTCCCGGTTCAGGCAGTCCTTACCCTTTCGAAGGCGATATGTATTTTGATGAGTTAAGCGTGTTTTTCAGCAAAGAAGATTCAGACTACGCTTCCTGGCGTGGTGAAGTGAGTGGTTTGTATAACGTGAATGACGACTATCGTAGTCAGGATTTCGGTCTGGTGCCGGAACGTATGAACCTGACCCGTGAAAGTGGCGAAGGCGTTATTCCCTACCGCGTCGAGATAGGTGACTATTTTGCCTACTACAGTTATTTGACCCTGCAGCGTTCGTTAAAAGGTCTGCAGCTGGAACTGCAGCCCTTTACTAATGACAGACAGCAGCATTCGATTATTATCACCTCTGGTGCAAACGAAAATAACTGGCGCGACCTCACCCCACAGGACAACTACGTTAACGGTCTCTCCTGGCTGGTTCAGGATCAGAAACTCGGTAGCTGGACTTTCAATATCGCTCACAACTTTCAGGACAATTCATTCAAAGCCGGCACTCTGGACAGGAATCAATACACCTACAGTGTGGCAGGCGAAGTACCGTTTACACTGGGTAATCATTTTGTTTCGATCGAAGCGGAAGCGGCACACTTTGGCGGTGATCACAATGGTCGAACAGGTGCGGCCAGCGGCCAGGATAGATCCGATAATGGTTATCTGGTCGAAATGCGCGGAAACCACAAAAAGCTGCCCTGGAATTATCGTTTTCGTTTTGAACGCTATGGACAGGATTTCCGTCCTACCGGCGCAGTTGTCACGCCCGACAGGGAATCTTACGAATTACACAGTGGCTGGCGATTTCAAAACAACATTCAGATACGTCTGCGTGCACAACGATTTGAGGACGCTCTGGAAACCAGTAATTCACTACGAACTCGCACATACGGGGTAAACCTGACGGGACCATTGTTAACAAACTGGTATACCGGATTGAATGGTCGCATTGACGCCTTTGTTCAAAACCGCGATAACGAATTAACTACCATCAGCCAGTTGAGCCAGACCATCAACGTCAACCTCAATGCTCCCTTGCCGCAAGGCTGGACTGGTCGTCTCGCCTTGTTTTTGCAGAATGTAAAAAATCGACTTGGTAGAAGCGGCGATACGCTGACACGCCAGGTAAATATTGGTCTCGACCGTGGCTTTACTATTTCCGGATGGCAGGCTTATATTACCCCCGGCTTTACTCTGCGAATACTACGGAAAGGTGGTCGTGATGATGAAGAATATCGACCTTCACTTGCCCTTCGTCTAAACAGGGACGCACATTCCCTGAGCATGAATTACGGTTTACAAATTCAAGACAGAACCAGCACACTGGGTGGAATAGATGTCGACACTCATACCTTCAATGCTGACTATCGTTACCGTTACAAACATCATACTTTGGGTTTTGAAGCGAATCTTTTCGGACGTGAATCCGAACTCAATCCGGACACTGAGGCCTATCGTATCTCGGCATACTGGACGATGACATTTGATAAACCGGCGGTCCCTGCCACGACAGTACGTCAGGCTGACGTAAGCAGTAAGGCATTACCTGCAGGTGAATGGCAATTAAATCTCATAACACTAGGACCCGAAAGTGAAATTAAACACGTGGAATCGGAACTAAAAGCTGCCAATATCAGTCGTGGTACCCAGCAGGGAGGCTATACCGTTTATGAGACGGCTGTACTTCGCAATATTTTCCGGCGACAACGTCTGGCTCTGGCCTATCAGGCGGGTGTCCTGAGGGATGCAGTAGTCGTGATTGACTTTGATGAAGTCGGTAATCGTGATAGTAATGCGCAAAGTTACGAAAGAATTCGCCAATCACTTATTCGCCAGTTGGGTAGCCCCAGCCGGACCATTGATGAAGGTGATTTTACCAGCACACTTGCGCGTGATGTTAATGATGAGCGTTTTATCAGAATTACGGAATGGCAGACTGAGCGCGGCAGCATTCGATTCGGCATACCGCGACGTCTGGATGGTCAGGTCAGAATGGAAATTCAACACCGAAGCAGATTTCCTTCTTATCGCGACACGCTTTGGTCAGTAGAGGCTGTACGTTAGAAATTTCACAAATCTTTAAGACTCTTTTTTTAATTAGTCTTTGTATACACCCTACTAAGTATGTCCTGAATACATTTGCTCAATTTCACTTTCAAAACGCTCCATGATTACTTTGCGCTTCATTTTCATGGTAGGGGTTAACAAACCATTTTCCACCGTCCAAGGATCTTGGATGCAATGGCTATGATAAATCTGTGCATAACCGGGAAATTCTTTCAGGCATCCGCCCAGCTTCTCCAGAATTATTTTTTCGCATTCGCTGTCGTTCACATCTTTATCTGCCAGACCCGCTTCGGCGGCGATGGTTTTCCAGCGATGTTGATTAATGACTGTTAATACAACCAAAAAAGGTTTGGCCTCGCCGATAACCATGGCCTGTTCAAACAGAGAGTTGGAGGCAATGGCCAGTTCCATATCGACCGGGCTGACTTTTTCACCGTTTGCGAGAACGATAATGTCCTTAAAACGGCCTCAGTGGCTTCCTGATTTTTCCAGTAACCGAGCATGATGTTTTCGCCTTTGGCAAACAACTCATCATTCTCACCAATACGCACGTCGACTCCCGGAATCGCCTTGCCAATACTATCCGGTTTGTTTTCTTCAATGCGGTTAACGCTGATTATCGGACTGCTTTCTGTTAATCCATAGCCCTGCACAATCGGCACACCGAGCCCAACAAATACTTTTGAAATTTCGGGTGAAAGCGCAGCGCCACCACTGACAGCTATCTGCAAATTACCACCGAGACGTTCTGTGATCTTGTCAGCAACCAGTCGTTTTAAAAGTGGCCACATGAAAAGCAGCATTGGTTTTTTTGCCCTGCCTTGTAAATACTCGAATCGCTGCCAGCCCAATTCCACTGCCTGCCAGAACAGGCGTTTTTCAAAGTTTGATTTTGCTGCCAGATTTTCTTTAATTTTTGCATACACCCGCTCATAAATTCTTGGTACTGAAATCAGACCATGGGGTTTAATAATCAGTAAATCTTTTGCCAGCTCAGGGATACCTCTGGCGTGCGCTACCGTTGCCCCGGCCATCATCGGCAGATAATAACCAACTGTTCTTTCCAGGGTGTGTGAAAGTGGTAGAAAAGAAAGATAAACGTGATGAGTGTCTATATCGAAGACTTGCAGGGCGTTATAACTGTTACTGAGAATGTTACGATGACTCAGCATGACGCCTTTTGGTTTACCCGTCGTGCCTGAGGTATAAACAATTGTCGCTAACTCATCCGGGCCAAATACCGGTCTATCAACTTCCGGATAATCCATGGGCAACCAGCTTCCCATATGTAACAGACGTTTATCTTTGCCCCCTGAACATTCTGCAATGCTGATAATGCGTTTTAATTTTGACAGCGGTTTCAGACTGGCGTGAAGATCCTGCCATTGCTCATCACCACCGATAACCAGTAGCCTGACTTCCGCATGCTCTAATATGTAAGCAACGTTATCGGCACGATCCTCGGTATAAATGGGCACCACTACCAGTCCAAGTGACAATATAGCCTGATCAAAGATCACCCAGTAACGCGAATTACGCGCCATGATGGCAACTTTGTCGCCAGGTTTCAGTTTTTCTTTTGCCAGGGCAGCGCGGCAACGGGCCACATCTTTGGCCGTGGCTCTCCAGGAACTGTCGGTCCAGACACCGTTCAAGGCATCATAAAAACGATAGGCACAATTTTCGGCTGAACGACTGACTCTTTCCTCAAACAACTCTGGTAGAGTTGTGGCCACATCAGGCCCGATAACAGAATTTCTGGCAGTCATAGGCTTTACTTCACTTGCTGCCAGCCTTCATGGGCACGGAAACGCTCACCATATTTATCTTCCAGATCTTTAAGTGTTGCCCTTATATTCTCGACCCCTCTGGCTTTTGCATAATGCAAAGGTCCGCCCCGGAAGGGCGCGAAACCCGTTCCGAATACCATTCCCGCATCAAGCAGATCGCTGTCTTCTACAAGCCCTTCGTGCAGACAGGCGACGCATTCGTTAAGAATACGCATGACCATACGATCTTCTATATCCGGCAATGATGACTTCACATAATTTTTATTTTTTTTCAGTTTGCCCTTTTCATATTCATAAAAGCCACGACTGGACTTTTTACCCAGGTTTCCCTTATTGACCATCTGCTGTAATTGCTCTGGAATCTTAATGTTCAGGGTATCCGCCATGTTCTGTGACACGGACAAACATATATCCAGACCCACGGTGTCAGCCAGCTCCACCGGCCCCATTGGCATACCGAAGTTTTTGGCCACTTTATCAATCTGTTCAGCACTAACCCCTTCCTCCCATAAAGCCACTGCTTCCAGTAGATAAGGTGTGAGTATACGATTGACCAGAAAACCGGGCGAACTCAATACGGACACTGGCAGCCGCGATATCTGCTGACAGAATGCCGTGGCTTTGTCGATCCATTGCTTATCCGTTTTTGCTGAATAGACCACCTCAACCAGCTGCATCTTTGCTACCGGATTAAAAAAATGAATACCGGCAAGACGCCCTGGATTATTTAACTGCGTACTGATTTCATCGAGAGGAATACTCGAAGTATTGGTGGCAAGAATGGCATCCTTCTTTGCTCTCGATTCCAGATCCTTAAACAAAGCTATCTTGGTATCAGCATTTTCAACAATGGCTTCGATGATCACATCCGCTTTTTCCACACCCAGAGCTTTATGGTCCGGGATAAGTCTGTCCATCGCGGCAGTTACCAGTCGAGTCTGTTTCAGTTTGCGCTTGAATAAAGTGTGCGCACGTTTGATTGCCGGCGCGATGAATTTTGGTTCACGATCCTGCAGGGTTACGGTCATACCCTGTAAAGCACACCAGGCTGCAATATCACCACCCATGACTCCTGCGCCGATTACGTGCACATGTTCTGCTTTAAATTCAAGTTCAGGGTTTTTACTTTTGAGCCGGTCTTGTAATTTAAACAAACGCACCAGGCTCTTCGATGTGTCGGTCTCAAACATCTCGGCAACGGATTCGGCTTCTGCTTTCAGTACAGCGCGGTCGTCCCCGCCATGTTTTTCCCAGACATCTAAAATTGCGAAAGGCGCCGGATAGTGATCCTGACGGGCTTTCTTCTCCAGCTGAGAACGCATGTATTTTGCCAGCAAAGGTCTGACCAGAGGCAGGTTCGATATATTTTGTAATACACCCGCTTTCTTCAGAGACGGCCTTTGCTCCAGCATTATCTCGGCGCTACGCCGTAATTGTCTGTGCGCAACAACCTTGTCGACTATGCCGAGTTTCTTAGCTTTACGCGCGTCCAGGCTCCGCCCCGTCAACATCAGCGGTATTGCCTGTATCGGACCAATCAAACGTAATAAACGCATCAGACCACCGAAGCCTGGGTGAATACCAAGCATGACTTCGGGCAAGCCAATGCGTGTTTTTGGATCATCCAGTGCAACGCGATAGCGACAGGCCAGTGCCAGTTCCAGGCCGCCACCAAGACAAAAGCCATTTATTAATGCCAGTGTCGGGCAGGAAAG
Organism: Gammaproteobacteria bacterium; assembly: GCA_012103475.1. Taxonomy (GTDB): domain Bacteria; phylum Pseudomonadota; class Gammaproteobacteria; order Eutrophobiales; family Eutrophobiaceae; genus WLWS01. The sequence goes on from WLWS01000002.1 coordinate 721,027, forward strand.
TGCTTCGAGGCGATCAAACAGGGCATGCACATGCTGGATATGCTCAAGTGCGCCACCACTTTCCTGCAAAGGAATGAATTCATCGATATTGGCACCGGCGATGAAACCATTGTCTTTTCTAGACATGATGACGAGTCCGACTGGCGCTGAATTTTCAGCTGTTTCAACAATACTCTGGAATTCTTCGAGCACCTCTGTCGAGAGGATGTTAGTGGATTTACCCGCGACATCGAGATGACACCAGAGCACTCCTGAAGCATCTGTTTCCAGAAGCCAGTTTTTGTATTTCATTTGTTTTTCCGCCACTTCTCTAACTCCTGATTAACTAGCAGCGCCTGCTGCTGATTATTTTGCTGAGTACCCGACTGCGCTCAAACAAAACTGACTCATTCTCTTTCAATCAACATGGCGCCACCCTGGCCGCCACCGATACATATCGACGCCAGCCCTCGTTTTGCCTGATTCTGCTCAAGCACATGACACATGTGTAAAACGATTCGCGCACCGCTGGATCCAACCGGGTGACCAAGCGCGATAGCACCACCATCAACATTCAGTTTTGCCTGATCCAGTTCGCCAAACGCCGAACGCAGGTGCAATTGTTCACGACAGTATTTTGCGTCCTTCCAGGCTTCGATACAGCCCAGAACCTGCGCTGCAAAAGCTTCATTAATTTCCCAGAAATCCACATCATCGATTTTCAGTTTCTGTCGCTTCATTAAAGGAGTCATGGCGTGTACAGGCCCGAGTCCCATTTCTTCAGGGCGTAAAGCCGCCCATTCACTATCAATTAATCGCCCGAGTACCGGTAACTTATGTTTTTTAACTGCCTTTTCACTGGCCAAAATCAGCCAGGCGGCGCCATCGGTTATTTGTGAGCTGTTACCGGCCGTAACCATGCCGAACTGGCGATCAAAAACGGGTTTTAATTTGGCGAGTTTTTCCACGGAGCTGTCCTGTCTGACGCCATCATCGTGATCGTAAAATTTGCCCTTGTGATCGTACATCACCTCAATTTCATTCAACCGGCCCTCAGCCTGGGCAGCAGCAAGTCGCAAGTGTGATTGCACAGCAAAGGTATCCATGGCAAGACGATCAATGCCAAAGTGATAAGCTATTTCTTCCGCCGTCTGACCCATGTTAAGACCAACAACCGGATCGGTAAGACCCTGTAACAAGGCGATGACAGGTTTCAAGAGCGGTGGACGAAATTTGCTAATGGCTTGTAATTTAGCCGGCAGGGAGCGGGCTGCATAAAAATTACCCAGCCAGGTCGCCATCGCCGTACTGAACAGCAAAGGCGCATGACTCATGGCATCAACACCACCAGCTAGCACCAGTTCGGAACGGCCTGCGAGAATGTTGCGTGCAGCGCTGTCTATCGATTGCATGCCGGAGGCGCAATTGCGCATTACTGTCCAGGCCGGTACCTGCTCGCCACAGCCCAGTCGTAGCGCAACCACCCGCCCGATATTCGCCTCATCAGGAGAAGGCATGGTGCTGCCCAGAATCACTTCACTAAAATCGGAAGCTGCAAAATTCTGTCTGGCCAGCAAGCTACGACCAGCTGAGACAGCCAGATCAGCTGCATGAAAGGGTCCCGGTACACCGCGGGCGCGAATATAGGGAGTTCGGGCTCCATCAACAATGTATACCGCTTTTCCCGAGCTTTTTTTAACTTCAGCCATGTTCATTCATCCTGTGTTCTTAATCTGATTAACGCTGTTAACAGGGTCATTATTACACAGCTGCGGTAGAAATCTCATCGAATTAAGGCCTTGATTTTGCGACTAAATCGACAGCTTGCACATTGCACTTTCAAGGTCATAATAGGGCTTGTAGACAAATCCGCTCTGCTAATTCAATCAGTCGGAGATTCACTTGAAAAATCACATAAAAACACTACCCAGGATTCTCCTCATGTGCCTGTGCCTGCCTGCCATACTGTCAGCGCAAGACAAGGAAGCGGATGTTACCGCCCAGTTCCAGCAGGAGTGTCAAAAATCCCTAGAGGCTTCGAGTCTGCAGTTTGAATCTATACTTGCGGTTGAAGGAGCCAAAACTTTGCAAAGCGTGCTGGAACCTCTCAATGATCTGGAAGTGTTAATTAACAAAGGCTACAGCAAAGCCCAGCTTTACCAGAACGTTCATCCTCTGCCGCAAGTCAGAGAGCTGGCGGAGAAATGCGCTCAGGATTTTTCCGAATTGATTACCAGGATCACTCTGTCGCGCCCTCTGTTTGACACCGTTAGTGCCGTCGACGTTTCAACTGCTGATGAGCAGAGTAAACGCTACTTGCGGCAGACTCTAAGAGACTTCAAAAGATCGGGGGTGAATAAGAGCGAGAAAGACAGAGATAGAATAACAAAGCTTCAGGAAGAACTGGCGGGTTTACCGGAGGACTACATTCAAAATCACCCTGCTAATGAGAATGGCAAAATTCTGATCACTACGGATTATCCGGATTATTTTCCATTTATGAACTATGCGGAAAATGATTCTCTGCGCAAGGATCTCTACAAACTATTTCGAAACCGGGGTTATCCACAGAACGAAAAAATTCTGAAAAACATTCTTCGTAAACGCTATGAACTATCGCAGATACTTGGTTATGATAATTACGCTGAGTTTATAACCGAAAATAAAATGATTAAAAATGCCTCAGCGGTTTAATCTTTTATAGAAAAAATTTCAAAGATTGCGAATAAGCGAAGCTCTGTGGATTACCAGACATTGCTGGCAAGGCTGCAAAAAATTGATCCCGCAGCCAAAGAAGTCGGTGACTGGCAAAAGTCGTATTTATCCGAACTGGTGCGCAAAGAGCAATACAATTTTGATTCAAAAGCAGTCCGCCAGTACTTTGCCTACAACAAGGTCAGGGACGGTATCTTTCAACTCATGTCGACCCTGTTCGATATTTCTATTCACCCCTGGGACACAACAACCTGGCATGACAGTGTTGAGGCCTATGAAGTGCGCGATAATGGCAAGCTCATGGCTCGATTTTATCTGGACATGCACCCTCGTGAAGGTAAATATAAACACGCTGCGCACTTTTCATTACAAAATGGTTTGACTGGTCGTCAGCTTCCTGTGTCTTCCCTTGTTTGTAATTTTCCCGGAGGAGATGATGGTTCCGGTTTGATGACCCATGATCAGGTGGAAACCTTTCTGCATGAATTCGGACATTTGATTCATCACTTTTTCGGAGGCGAACAACGCTGGACAAGTTTTTCCGGGGTCGCTACTGAATGGGACTTTGTTGAAGCGCCGTCACAAATGCTCGAAGAGTGGATATGGGATGCGGACACGCTCAAGCTCTTTGCCACTAATGAGCAGGGTGAAACTATTCCAGATGAATTAATTACAAAGATGAATACTACGCGCTACTTTGGTCGCGGCCTGAATGTGAAGAATCAGATGTTCTATGCAGCCACATCTTTGAACTACTATAATCGCGAACCGGATAGCTTTGATTTGACCCGAAAAATGATAGAGATGCAGGATCGCTATTCACCTTACAAATACGTTGATGACACACATTTTTTCGCCAGCTTTGGCCATCTGGATGGCTATTCCGCAATTTACTATACCTACATGTGGTCACTGGTTATTGCCAACGACCTTTTCAGCCGTTTCGAGAAAGAAGGCATGCACAACAGGAAGGTGGCAAAAGATTATCGGGAAAAGGTTCTGGCACCCGGAGGTTCGGCCGATGCAGCCGAACTTGTGAAAGATTTCCTTGGTAGACCGTATAACTTTGAAGCCTTTGAAAAAGAACTGGATAAAGGCACGCGATAAGTCTGTTATAGTCTGTATAAGAGCGAAATTGACCTGTCAGTAATGAAAGCCAACACAATAAGAATAATTACAAAGCTCAGCCATTCATTTGTCCTCGCCGGTGTATTCATCACGCTGTCTTCCTGTTCGCTGGACTGGGAGTCTAATGTTGAATCCGGAAATCGCGAACAAATCCTGCATTACGGCAATGGCGATGAGCCACAGGAAATCGATCCTCATCTGACCACCGGTATCCCGGAATTTAATATACAACTGGCCTTGTTCGAAGGTGTGGTTTCAAAGCATCCGAAAGACTTGAGTATTCAGCCGGCTGTTGCCGAATCCTGGGAAATCTCTGAGGACCAACTCACTTATACTTTTCATTTTCGGGGAGATGCGCGCTGGTCTAATGGTGAGCCCGTCACTGCACAGGATTTTGTCTATTCATGGGAGCGGGCGCTGCGTCCGGAATTAGGCAGTTTGTACGCTTATATGTTCACCTACATTGTCAACGCCAATGAATTCTTCAAAGGCGAGATAGACGACTTCGACAAGGTTGGTATCAAAGCGCTGGATGAAAGAACATTACAAGTAAGCTTACGTTCACCGACACCCTTCTTTTTACAATTGCTTGATCACCATAGTTATTACCCTGTGCACCCACCCACTATTGAAAAATTTGGCGGCATGACTAAACGCGGCAGTCAATGGTCAAGGCCTGGTAATTTTGTCGGCAATGGGTCTTTCGTATTAAAAGAGTGGAAACTGAATCGTATTCTCACTGTAGAAAAAAGTCCGACCTATTGGGATGCAGACAGAGTTCGTTTGAAAGAGATTCGTTTTTATCCCGTCTCTAATCGTTCTACAGAAGAGCGCATGTATCGTGCAGGACAATTGCATGTCACAAACAGAGTACCTAATGAAAAAATTGCTCAATACAGAATTGACGATCCAGAGTCTCTGAATATTACACCTTATCTGGGTACTTATTTTTATCGTTTCAATTCACGAGTAAAACCGCTCGGTGATGCGCGTATTCGTCGTGCTCTGTCCATGTCGATTAATCGTCCGCAGATAGTCGAACACGTGACGAAAGGCGGAGAATTGCCCGCCTATACTTTTACACCACCGAATACCAATGGCTTCACATCCAATCACAATTTTGAATACGATATATGAAGGTGCAAGAAAACTACTGACAGAGGCGGGCTACCCTGATGGAGCAGGTTTTCCCAAACTGGAAATAATCTATAACACCGATGAATCGCATCGCATGGTGGCTATTGCTATTCAGCAAATGTGGAAACAGGCCCTTAATATAGATGTAACTCTGTCCAATCAGGACTGGCAGGTTTATCTTGAAAACGAATCTAGAGGAAATTATCAGATATCGCGTGCCGCCTGGATTGGCGATTATCTTGATCCGAATAACTTTCTGGACATGTGGTTATCAGATGGAGGTAATAACAGAACCGGTTGGTCGAATCGCGAATACGATGAGTCAATCGCTGCGGCGGCGGTGGCCATCGAAAAAGAAGATCGCTTTCGATATTTCCAGAGAAATGAACAAATTCTCATTGAAGAAGCACCGGTAATGCCGATCTATACCTACACGCGAGTGTATTTAATACGCCCCAGTGTAAAGGGCTGGGATGAAAACATCCTCGACCAACATCCATATAAATATGTCTATCTCGAAGACGATACAGTCAAAGAATAATGCTTAAATTTATCCTGAAGCGACTTTTGCAGGCCATCCCTGTTCTCTTGATTGTGATTACGATAACCTTTGCACTTATTCACGCCGCCCCCGGCGGGCCCTTCTCCGCAGAACGTGCCGTGCCACCTGAGGTTATTGAAGCACTCAATGCACAGTACAATCTTGATGATCCGGCTTATGTTCAATATTTTATTTATCTGAAGAATATTGTCAGAGGTGATTTCGGGCCTTCTTTTAAATACACCGGTCGCAGCGTTACTGAGATAATTGCCGCCGGTATGCCAGTCACCTTTGAACTCGGCTTTTACGCGATTATGATCGCACTGACTCTGGGCATCAGCGCCGGTGTAATTGCTTCCTTGAAACCCAACACCATCCAGGACTATATTCCGATGTCACTGGCCATGACCGGTATCTGTTTACCGACATTTGTACTCGGTCCAATGATGGTTCTTGTCTTCGCCATCTGGTTAGACTGGTTGCCCGTATCAGGCTGGGGCTATATTCCCGGTGATAAAATTCTGCCGGCGCTGACTCTCGGCTTTGCTTACGCAGCTTACATTGCCCGCCTGAGTCGCGGTGGCATGCTGGAAATCCTGTCACAGGATTTTATTCGCACCGCTCGCGCCAAGGGTTTGAAGACCGCGACCATTGTGACCCGACATGCCTTACGTGGCGGCATGCAACCGGTTGTCTCCTTTATGGGGCCTGCCCTTGCCGGTTTATTAAGCGGTTCCTTTGTGGTTGAAACTATTTTTCAGATACCGGGTATGGGGCGATATTTTGTGCAGGCAGCCTTTAATCGTGATTACACCCTGATTCTCGGCACCACCGTCTTTTTTGCCTCACTCATTATTCTTTTTAATCTTCTCGCCGACATAGTGACCGTCTGGCTTAATCCGCGCTTACGCGATAATAGCAATTCAGGAAATTGACTATGTCAGGTTCGGAAGAGCAAGCCACAATAAAGGATCTGGACAGCGTCGAGTCGGGCACTTCTCTCTGGCAGGACGCCTGGAACCGCCTGAAGAAAAACCGTCTGGCAATGTTCGGCCTCTGTGTGGTTTCCTTCATGATTATCATCGCTTTATTGACGCCCTGGATTGCGCCTTATTCCTATTTTGAGCAAAACCTTGATTTGGGTGCCACGCCGCCGGATGCTGATCATTGGCTAGGTACCGACACACTGGGTCGGGATTTGCTAACCCGCATAATGTATGGCAGCCGGATTTCGCTAATGGTGGGTTTTCTGGCTACCGCAGTCGCGCTTACCATCGGTGTGCTCTGGGGTACAGTATCTGGGTTCTTCGGCGGCCGGGTTGATGCTTTCATGATGCGCACCGTCGACATCCTCTATGCCCTGCCCTTCACTATTTTCATTATTTTATTAATGGTCGTCTTCGGTCGAAATATTCTCTTACTGTTCATGGCAATAGGCGCGGTTGAATGGCTGACTATGGCCAGAATTGTTCGCGGTCAGGTTCTCAGTATCCGTCAGCAGGAATACATTGACGCAGCCATAACCATGGGACTTCCTAAAGCGCAGATTATGTGGCGACATGTGATTCCCAATACTCTGGGCACTATCATTATTTATGCCACTCTGACAATTCCAAATGTCATATTACTGGAATCGTTTCTCAGCTTTCTGGGGCTGGGCGTGCAGCCTCCGCAAAGTTCCTGGGGCCTGTTGATTTCATATGGTGTCGAGACCATGGAAGAATATCCATGGTTGTTGTTTTTTCCTGCACTGGTACTTTCCCTGACACTTTTTTCCCTGAACTTCCTTGGTGATGGCCTGCGTGATGCGCTGGATCCAAAGGCATCCAGAGATTAATTAATAGACTATGTCACTACTAAGCGTCAAAGATTTGCATATTCACTTTCACACCCGCAATGGTCTTGTGAAAGCCGTTAATGGTGTGAACTTTGAGCTGAATAAGGGCGAAACGCTGGGAATCGTCGGTGAGTCCGGTTCCGGAAAAACCGTGTGCTGCTATTCTCTGCTTGGTCTGCTGCCCTCACCACCAGCTCGTATCGAGTCCGGTAGCGCCAGTTTTGAAGGTAAAGATTTATTGCATATGCCTGAGGAGGAACTGCGCGATATTCGTGGTAACCGCATAGCCATGATTTTTCAGGATCCGATGACTTCGCTGAATCCCTATATGAAACTGGGTGCCCAGCTGATTGAACCGCTAACCATACACAGCGATATTTCAAAGGATGAAGCCAGGAAACGGGCCATAGCCGCGATGCAGGAAGTGGGTATTCCTGAACCGGAACGTCGTATCGACTGTTATCCGCATGAGTTTTCAGGTGGCATGAGACAACGCGTGATGATTGCGATGGCACTGGTTACTGAACCGGACATTCTTATTGCTGATGAACCTACCACTGCCCTTGATGTTACCGTGCAGGCGCAGATTCTCGATTTGATTAAAAAACTGCAGGACAAACATGACATCGCGGTAATTTTCATCAGTCATGATCTGGGAGTGATTGCCGGTTGCGCTGACAAGATTATTGTCATGCATCAGGGAGATATTGTTGAAAGTGGTACAACGGATGAAATTTTCTATAAAACCAGTCACGACTACACCAAAAAATTACTGAACGCGATTCCAACATCAGGCAAACCTGCAGCAGCAAGCCTCGATACGAACAAAGGTCAGGAGCCATTTTTTTCCATCGACCAACTACAGACAAATTACGACATTCGTGATGGCAGTTTTTTTGGCAATGGCAAAAAAGAGATACATAAAGCCGTAGACAATGTCAGTCTGGAGTTAGTTGAAGGCGAAACGCTTGGCCTGGTGGGAGAATCCGGCTGCGGGAAATCAACGATAGCAAAGTCGATCATGCGACTGGTTAATATTTCTTCAGGGAAAATCACTTTAGACGGAAAAACCATCAGCTCACTGGAAGGCGAGGAATTAAAACGGGCACGAGGCGATTTTCAGATGGTGTTTCAGGACCCTTATGCCTCACTTAACCCGCGCATGACTGTTTATGACTCACTCGCTGAAGCGCTAAACACTCAGAGCAATATTGATAAGTCTGCCTTGCTTGATCGGGTTGTTAATCTGATGACTGATGTCGGCTTGCCGGCGCAGGCTATCAGAAAATACCCTCACGAATTTTCAGGTGGTCAGCGCCAACGCATCGCCATCGCCAGAGCCCTCGCCTTACAACCACGCTTACTCATTGCAGATGAACCCGTATCCGCACTGGACGTCACCATTCAGGCGCAGATTCTTGATTTGTTATTGAAGCTGATTCAGAAGTACCGGATTACAATGATTTTTATATCGCATGACTTATCTGTCGTGCGCTACCTTACTGACCGGACAGCGGTGATGTATCAGGGTAAGATTGTTGAATATGGTGAAACCGAAGAGATTTTTAACAAGCCAAAGCACAAGTATACTCAGGCGCTGCTCTCCGCAATTCCAATTGCTGATCCAGATAAGGAACGTTCCAGAGAGCGTATTATATTTAGTCCCGAGTAGGTATGTTGAGTTTTAAAAACCTGTAAATCAATTATCAGTTCCGTATGTCATTTGATATTGCCAAAAGTATTCAGTCAGCACTTGAACATCATCAAGCCGGACGCTGGCAACAGGCAGAGCAAGGCTATCAGGCAATTATTGATAACTATCCACAATACGCGGATGCCTGGCATTTACTCGGTGTGCTTTCCTTACAGCTGGGTCATGCAGAAAAAGCCCTCGAACTTATAGACAAAGCAATCGAGATCAGTCCCGATACCAGCGATTTCTATTGCAATTCCGGTGAGGCCTATCTGGCCCTGGGACAACTCGAATCGGCAATAAATCGTTACAAACGGGCTATTGAGATTAATCCAGACTCAGCCGGTGCACACAATAATCTAGGTAATATGTTCAGACAGTCGGGGCAAACTGAAAGGCCTACGCCTCATATAAAAAAGCCGTAGATCTGGCGCCGGACGTTGCCCTTTTTCAGAATAATCTGGGTGTCTCTTTAAAAGATTGCGGTCGTCTGGATGAGGCCACTGAGCATTTCGGTATTGCTATCAATTTGTCTCCCGAATATGTCGAATCGTATAACAATCTAGGAAACGTGCTTCAACTACAAAATGCATATCAAGATGCTGTGGAAAACTATCGTAAGGCTATTAAGATAAATCCCGATTACGCCGAATCACACAGTAATCTGGGAAATGCCTTAAGGCATCTGGGTAATAACGAGGAGGCGATTGCCCACTATAATAAGGCTATTAATATTAAGCCCGATTTTGCAATGGCTCATTATAATCTGGGTAATGTGCTTGTGCAGCTTGGTCAGAAAGAAGACGCAATAAAAGCCTTTGAAACCGCAATCGAATTGAGACACGCTTATGCCGAAGCACACAGGCATTTGTCCATGCTCAAATATGAGAATAGCCAGATTACTGCGATTGACAGAGAATTACTTCAAACTGATCTGCCTCAATCAGAGAAAATGCATTTTCACTATGCACTTGGCAATATTCATAATGAAAACAAAGACTATGATCAGGCCTTTGAACATTATCTACTGGCGAATAATCTGAAACGCAGAACACTTAATTATGATGCGGCCCAGTACACCTCTCATGTAAACACTTTGATAGATGGTTTCACGCCGGATTATTTCCGGAAAGTAGAAGGCTATGGCTCAGAGTCGATATTACCGGTATTCATTGTGGGCATGCCCCGATCTGGCACCACATTGGTTGAACAAATACTGTCTTCTCATCCTGAAATAAGCGGAGCGGGTGAATTGACAGACATGCTTAAGATTGAAAAAGCGATTATTTATGAAACACCAAAGGGAATGTCCTATGCAAAATACATGTCGAACTGTGATGCCACCCTGTTTAGAAACTATTCACAGCAATATTTACAGGTACTTGAAAAATATTCGAACAAGGCCTTACGTGTCACCGACAAAGATCCTGGTAATTTTCATAGAATAGGACTAATAAAGTCATTATTTCCAAAAGCCAGAATAATTCATTGTCAACGAAATCCTCTGGATACCTGTACGTCTATATTCTTTAATTATTTTATTAAAGGTAATGAGTACACTTTCGATCTAGAGGAGTTGGGTAAGTACTATCTGGATTATCAACGCCTGATGACACACTGGAACAAACTGTTTCCTGAAGATATTCTCAATATTCAATACGAAAGTCTGGTTAATCAGCAGCTGGAATATAGCCAGAAAATTATTGCGCACACAGGTCTCCCCTGGAATGAAAAGTGTCTTGAGTTTCATCTCAATGACCGGGCAGTGAAAACACTCAGCTGTGTGCAGGTGAGACAGCCAATCTATTCTCAATCAATTGATCGCTGGAAACGCTATGAGAATCACCTTCAACCGCTAATGGAAATTCTGAAAACATCCAGAGATTACTGATTTTATAATCCACTTGCTGGACTGGCTAGGCTCATGCCAAAATGGTCTTTCAAAACCGAATAGCTGAGAGGAAAATATGAGCTTGCTCGAAGGTAAACGCGCACTAATAGTCGGAGTAGCCAGTAATCGTTCCATTGCATGGGGGATTGCTCAGGCAATGCATCGTGAAGGCGCCGAATTGGCCTTTACCTACCAGAATGACAAGTTAAAGGCCCGTGTCGAGAAATTCGGGGCTGAGCTCAATTCCGAAATTATCTTGCCCTGCGATGTGGCTGATGACGGAGAAATCCAGAAAGTCTTTGAGCGACTCGATGACTACTGGGATCACTTCGATATACTGGTTCACTCAGTCGCTTATGCACCGAAAGAACAGCTCGAAGGGGGCTATCTTGAGAGCGTTACTAGAGAAGGCTTCCTGATGGCACACGATATCAGCTCTTATAGTTTCACGGCACTTGCTGACGCTGCGCGTCCAATGATGAAAGACACCAACGGTGCCATGCTGACTCTTTCCTATATCGGTGCTGTCAGGGCGATGCCAAACTACAATGTGATGGGAGTTGCCAAAGCCAGTCTTGAAGCTAATGTACGCTATATGGCATCGAGTCTGGGACCCGAGGGCATTCGCGTCAACGCTATTTCTGCAGGCCCCATTCGTACACTCGCCGCCTCCGGGATTAAGGGCTTAAGGGGGTTTTTATCTCATGTGGAAGAAGTTTCACCTTTAAGGCGAAACGTGACTATCGATGAGGTTGGAAATGCAGCTGCTTTTCTTTGCTCTAATCATGCATCAGCGATAACCGGCGAAGTCACTTACGTCGATTGCGGCTACAATTCGGTGGGAGCAACCTGAGCTCAATTACCTTTTTGCGGCGTTTCCGTTTTTATCAGGATTGAGATCGGCTTCGGGATCCTTGTATGTTTCGATATCCAGCTCACCTTCCTGACTTGCAACAATAAGAGAGACTGTGGCATCACCCGTTATGTTCACTGCGGTTCGTACCATATCCAGCAAGCGGTCAACACCAATGATTAAGGCAATGCCTTCAACAGGTAAACCTACTTGCTGTAATACCATTGCCAAAGTAATCAAACCAACTCCCGGTACTGCGGCAGTACCGACTGAGGCCAATGTCGCTGTCAATACTACGGTTAATAAATCCACAGCACTAAGCGGAATACCATAAACCTGAGCGATAAATACAGTCGCCACACCCTGCATTATTGCCGTTCCGTCCATGTTAATTGTCGCACCCAATGGAACCGTAAACGAAGCGATGGAGTTATGTACGCCAAGTCGCTTTTCTACGGCCCGCAGTGTTATCGGCAAAGTTGCGCCGGATGATGCTGTAGAGAATGCGAAGGCCCAGATATGACGAAGTTTGGAATACATCTGTTTTGGGTTAAGACCGGTAAAAAACCTGAGCACAAGGCTGTATACACCCAAAGCATGAAGCAACAATATCATTACAACAGTAAGAAAGTATTTCGCCAGATCCACAATCGCGCCGACGCCCAACTCGGAAAATAATTTTGTCAGTAGACAAAATACACCGTAAGGAGCAAGTGTTATTAAAACGGCTACCATTTTCATTATAACCTGCTCAAAATCACGAAAAATTGCGGTGACACGCTGGCCTTCCTCACCGGAACGGGATATTGCATATCCCAGTAATAAAGAGAAGACAATAACCTGTAGCATTTTCCCTTCTGCCATTGCCTTAACTGGATTCGACGGGAAAATTTCTACCAGTACCTGCTTTAATGGTGGTGCCTGCTGTGCGACAAAATCGGCTTCGCTGATCAGGTTCATACCGACTCCGGGTTGTATCAGCATTGCCGCCAGCAATGCTGCGCTGATCGCAAGAGCCGTCGTCAACATATAAAGCAATAGAGTTTTAGTTGCGATTATTCCCATCCTCTGATTATCACCAAGTGCAGTAACACCACAGACCAGTGAGACAAAAACCAGGGGAACCACAAGAAGCTTGAGGGATGCGATAAATATCCTGCCGATGCCGTCCAGCAGACCGGCAACGAGAAAATCGTATACGTCTGTAGCAAAGGCTTCAGACAGCACCTGTGTGGAGAATAGCAGGTTCAAAACAGAGCCAGCGATAACGCCGAGAACCATCGCGAGTAAAATTCGAGCGGTGAGAGACATAGTGGATAAAATTAGTTATGAAAGCTGAGTAAGACGATTATAAGCCTCCTGCAGGATTCAAACACTCGAAGAATTCGCTTAAGGGGATATTACGATAAGGCACTATTTTTCCTTTAATATCAAATTGTTATATTTTTTTTGGTTTTTTTGCATCCAAATTGCCCAGGACGAACATCTAAATGGGTAACGTAATTAAATTTTATTGAGGAAAAGCCATGAAAACTTTACCAACACTGCTATTTTGCCTTGTATTATCACTGACTGTGGCAGGCCAGAGTTATGCCATGCAACAGGTTTCATCACCCCAGAACGGGATAAATCAGGTGCTGCAAATGAAAATCGAGAAAGACCTGACACAATTGCTAAATTCGAAAAAGGCTTATCGCGGTGTAAAAAAGATAAACACGCCTGTTCGAAAAGAGCCCGCTACGGTTCAGGAAAGTGATGAAATAATCGCACCCGATTGCCTCTGCGATCTACATACACGTATTATTTAATCTGAGTTCATTCTAAGCATAACTATTTGGAATATTTTCCGGAGAATAAAATGAAAAACTTTTTATACAGCCTGCTTCTAAGCAGCATCCTCGTGGCTCCGGTATGGAGCGAAACCGATACTTCTTCTTCAAATACTAAAGATGGTGGCTTGAAAATCGAACTCAGTATGGATGATGAAGCCGATACCCGGATAACTGAAAAAGAGTTGGAAACTAAAATAAAAGGAAAAGTGTTTTCAATTATCACTGATATTCTTGAGGCGGCGGGTGATGATATTAGTGATGAAGAAAAGGCCGAAATCAAAACCGAGATTAAAGAAGCCATCACAGAAATTAAGGAAGAGGATGAAGGCACCGTTATACGACCAAAACTCCATATCGGAGATGATGATGATTCACTTGAGTTTACTGAAGCCGCGCTGGGTGCTCTGGCTATTTTCTTTATATTCGGCACACCTATTATGATAATTGCTGCGGTTCTTTATGCCAGTTACCGTAAGAAACGACTGATGCATGAAACCATAAATCAATATGTCGCCAGCGGTAAGGACATTCCTCCGGAAGTACTGCAGGGATTGCAGAAAGAAACCGCACCAAAGAACAACCTGCATCGTGGCCTGATCATGAGCGGTCTCGGACTCGGAATTTTTCTCTGCTTTGTCATTATCGGCGCTATCCCGGCAGCTGCTCTCGGTCTGATACCTCTGTTCATAGGTCTTGCTCAACTTTTAATCTGGAAACTGGAGAATAAATAACACGGCAGAACAGAAATATTTCGATGGAAATTGATGACCAGACCCTGATAGAAAGGGTTCTGGACAAGGGAGATGAACATGCATTTTCCGAACTGGTAAAACGATATCAGTCTCAATTACGCTACTCATTGAGACAACTTACCGGCTGGGACGAAGCACTTGCGGACGATCTGGCGCAGGAGACTTTTATAAAAGCGTACAAGTCGCTTAAGCAGTTCAAAGGCAAGGCAAAATTCTTCACCTGGCTCTATCGCATTGCCTACAACTGTTTTGCTGCCTATTATCGCAGCCACAAAGCCGAATTACAGTTGAACGACGAAGATATTCCGGATCCGGGCTTTAACCCGGAACTTGCCAGTGATTTACACAGGGATTTTGCCAGAGCCTTAAAAGCATTTGAACCACAACAGAGAATGGCGCTACACTTAAGTTTCCAGCGCCAGCTGTCACATAGCGAAATTTCCGAAGTGATGGAAATTCCACTGGGAACCGTGAAAAGCTACATTTCACGGGGACAGGACAAACTTAAGCAGCAGATGATAAGTTGGCAATCAGGAGTCTAAATATGCAAGGCACAAATAATTTTGATGATTTGCTCGGTAACTTAAGAGAAACCGAACCCTATATTGCCGATGAAGGATTTACTTCGGGCATTATCGCCCGCCTCCCCGAGGCCGAACAACTACCTGCCTGGTTGAGTAATCTGATACTACTTGTATTCACTGCAATGGGCTCTGGTATCGCTGCATGGCAATTACCGGTCTCCAAAATGGTTTCTTTTACTACTTCATCAATTACTTCTTTACCTGCCTTCAGTTCAATTCCTATGATTGGTGTTGGCGCAACGATTACTTTTTTACTGAGCTATGTGATTATTTGGTTAGTTCATAGTGATGCTATTTAAACATTTCAACAAAAGCTGACTATTGACGTCTTACAGGAGTGCTCTCAATGAAAGTTCACAAGCTGTCAATTGTTTACACCTTGCTTGTGAATGCAATCACCTCGATATTTTGTTTCGTCGTCAGCACGAGTCTCCTGTCAGCAGAGTCTTCATTAGAAGATTATCAACAACGAATTAACATGATACAGAAAAGTATCGGTCCCTACAGTGAAGAGCTGATTCAACCTACTTTACAAATGGGTCTTATATTGCATGAAAACAATCAATTCTCTGATGCCAACGAGAGACTTGAATCTGCACTTTATTTACACCGGGTAAATTATGGTCTTCAGGATCTGCAACAATCTTCGATAGTCGATCTTCTTATCAGCAATAACCTGAATCGTCAGGACTGGAAGTCCGCTGATAATAATTTTCATAAACTACATTGGCTGCATCGAAGAAATCTTGATTCAAATGATCCAGAATTACTTGCCGTACTGGACAGACTCATAGCCTGGCATCTGGTTGCCACCAATTTAAAAACAGGCCAGCATCCGGGCAAACATTTCATGAAGTTGCTGGAACTAAATCAACGTGCACTTGAAATAGTTGATAATTATCCCGTGCAAGACCAGCTGGAACTATCCAGAAGACTTTACAAACTGGCTTTAGTGCATTACTACATAGCAATCGCGGTCCAGCGTGGTGATTCAGTCGGTCGCTATCTGCTGGAAGAATTTGATCCTATTCAACTCAGCGACAGTTATGAGACGGCCAGTGAAAAAACGGCTTTAAAGATGTTCAGAAAAAGTCGCCAGCTGATTGTTCGAATAGTAAGTCTTCATCAGGATATTGTGCCTGCCACTAAAGATAGCCGAGCAATTGCGCAGTTGTATCTGGCAGACTGGGATTTACTCTTTAATCGACACGCGAATGCAAATCGCGGTTATCAAAATTCTTATGACATTCTACTTGAGCGCGGTTATTCCAGTGATTTAATTAATTCTTTTTTCGACCAACCCATACTCTTGCCAAAGTCCGAGTTCATTCCCGATTTGATGACGAAATATGCGCTTCAATATGAAAAAAATGAAATCCCCGAGACTGGCACAATGGAATTCGTAGGCTGGTCCAAATCACTTCCCGGAGTCAAGTATCCTACGGCGGAGATTAATAATATTGTCTCGGCCAGTACAGAGCGTTTTGCAGATGTGTCTTTTGATGTCTTGAAAGATGGTCTAGCGAAAAACATTGTTATAGGCAAACACAAACGCAAAAGTGGCCTCCCCAGAAGGACTACTTACGAAGCCATCTGGTCAGCGCAATTCCGGCCTCGCTTAATTGAAGGCAGAGCAGTAGCTGTGTCTGGAGTCACAACCCGTTTTTATATGCCCAGTATCGAGAACAAATAATTAGCGTAATAGCTGACTGATATCTTCAATCATATCCCGGTAGTTTTTCCAACGACCACAGGAATTCTGATGCAGGCCTTCGCGAACCTGCCAGACACTGGCCGTTTTTACAGGATTAGCGCTTTCACTGAAATTCAGACAGGCTGGATCCCACTCCAGTTCTAGAAAATCCAGCAAGCCGGACAACAAAGGTTCAGGCTCGTTCACCAGATTTTCATAATCTACAGTGAATATATTATCGGCAAAACATTCATGCCAGTGTTCCATCAGGACAAGATGTTGCTGATAATAGTGAGCGATATTTTCCATTCGTGTAGCGTAATGCAGGTTACCACCAAGCTGCTGGAAAAATACGGAAAGGCAATTATCGAGTGGATTACGTTTTGTATAGATGATTCTGGCTGATGGATAAAGCATTTTTATCAGACCAAGAAACAGAAAATTGTCAGGTTGCTTGTCCGTTATATTCCAGGCTTTGGGAAAAAGCGATTCAAGTAAAGACAAATATTGGTAACCAACCGCGTGCAGTTCCTCCGCTGTCGATGTGGCTACTCTATCCGGATAGGGAGTAAAATTTTGCGTGACCAGCCATTGTAGAAAATCCAGTTCTCCTGCCGCAATTATCGAATTGTGCGCGGACAAAATCTGTTCAATCAATGTAGAACCGGAACGAAACATACCGCAGATAAATATCGGCGAGACAGAAGGATCCCCGTCAGCATCTCTGATTCGGTTTTTCGAGAACACCTTTTTAAGATTATGAAATCCCGTTTCTACATCCGCAGTAACATAAGGAGGGTTGCGAGCACTACCGAGTTCATTTCCTTTCGTATAGGCTTCAACTGCCCTGTCGTACTGAGCTAAATCATCATAAGATTTTCCCAATGCGAAAAAAATACTCTCTTTACCTATAGGATCGGCAGTGTCACGATTAGAAGCTGTTTCAAGCTTGTCGAGTAAATCCTTATCTTCTTCGCCAATTTTTTTCATATACGCCAGTCTTGAAAGTGACTCAAGATGCTGGGAATCAAGCGTAAGAATTTTTTCATACAATCTGGCCGCTGTAGCTCTGTCACCCCGCTCTTCACTCAAGCCCGCCAAATTAAATAGCGCCGGAATATACTGCGGGTCAATCTGAAGAGCCTGTTCATACATACTGTGGGCTTTATCAGCCTGACGCATTTCAGAGTAAAGGACACCCAGGTTCGAGTAGACTTCTTCTGCTCCCCTAACTCCCAGTGTCAGTGATTTTTCATAAGCTTCTAGCGCATCGGAAAAACGTTTCCCGCGCTTGTATAAAAGAGCCAGGTTAAACCAGGCATCAGCATTACCAGCATGACGTCCGACAAAATCCTGATAGTAAGATATGGCGATACCCAGTTGACCGAAGCCAGTCAGCATCCCGGCCAGTCTATCCAGATAGAAAAGACTGTCTGGCTTTTCTGCATGCAATTTTTTAAGTGTGTTCATCGCCTCCAGTGGGCGCTGGTTCTGCATATAGAATTCCAGCAATGCATTCAAGGATTGCTCCGGATCAGCACTCATCTCAACCAATGCAACAAGTTCACGTTCTGCTGCTTCAAAATTCCCATTTCTGAGTAGTTCAGCGGCCTTGTTAATCTGGATCTGAAAATTATCGCCATTACTCATTGTCAAAAATATCTCATCTGTACTTAGTCGTGAACAGGTACAACATCGAAGGCGACTGTTGTTCGAGGCTCATTTGATTCAAATGGCACAGTTCCATGCCACATATAAGATGGAAATAAGACCAGACGACCAGTCTGTGGTTGAATTTTATGTACAGCCAGACCACGCCAACCCAGATCAATATCCGGCTCTCCAAATTTGATGCCACCACCATGCTCATCCGATTCACTCACTTCAGTTGGTACGTGCACATAATACGCCGAGCTGATCCAGCCCAGCGGATGTACATGCATAGTGTGATATCCGGGTGCATGCAAGCGAACTGACCAGGAAGCCGAATAGGAAAAGCGATCGCTCTTACGCATGAGTAAGGGATGCTGGCTATGGTCGGCGAGCTTACTGATATAATCCTGAACACAGGCACTTAACCCTGCCTTTAATTCCTGAATTTCAGGTTCTCTTCGATCCAGTAAATCACCATGAGTCTGAGTGCCTCCTCGCAAGGTTTGTTCAGGAGGATGACGCCTGCCAACATGCAATTTATCCAGCAACTGCATAAGGTTCCGGTTAAATTCAGCGGCATCAGAGTAGCGTTCCGAGATGGGTATGTCATAGACCTGAACAAGATTTTCATAATCGTTTATGAAAGCGTCTGCTTCATTCTCCAACATACGCCAGCATAAACCCAGATAGGCAATCGCCCGTTGATTAAAGGGCATGTCATCGGCCGCTTTCTGCGCGTACACAAGGGCTTTTTCCGGTTCTTCACGGGCAAGTAAAGCACGAGCATAACTTATACCGTGATTCGGGTTTGTATCCGCGCAGCTGACTGCATTGGCGTGAGTTTGTAAAGCGCGTGTCCAATCCCCCTGTCCTTCAAAGGTGTAGGCCAGCAAACTTTTTAATTCACTGGATTCGGGTGCATGCACTAAAGCTGCGCTTAGCACCTCCTCCGCTTTTTCAAAACTTTCACCCTGATTCAGCGCCATCCCGTATGCCAGTGCCAGTGCCTGAGATTTCGGATTCGTCAATAGTGCCTGTTGGTAGGACTGTAAATACTCCTCTTCTCGTTCCAACTGGAAAAGCAGGCTATTCAGTGAACGGTGACTGGCGAGATCTTCAGGATCACGCGTAATTGCCTTCCGGTAATTCTCCAACGCATTGTCCATATCCAGCCTGTCCACCTGTACACTGGCTAGATTCTGGTAAATTTCCGCTCGATCAAGCCCCAGCGCCCGGGCTTTTTCGAAACACTCCATCGCTTCCAGCGATTTTCCCTGCATGCGTAAACACACACCCATATTATGATGCGCTTCGGCGTAATCAGGCCGGAATTCGATTGCTTTTCCAAGACACTGTATTGCCTGATCAAGTTCATTCTCTGCCTTAAAAATGTTACTCAGTCCCAGGCAAGCCACAGCATCGTCCGGCTGAATTTTCAAACATTGTTTCAAAGCGTCCAATGCTGCCTGACTGTTCTCTATTTCTATATAAGTCAGACCCAGATTTCGCCAGGCTTCGGCGTAGGCAGGTTTAATTTTGACCGCCTGTAGATAACACTCAATCGCTTCATGGGAGCGCTCACATGCGGATAAGGCATTGGCAAGATTGTTGGCTACTTCAGCCTGCTCTGGAAATAGTTTTAGAGAACGAGACATTAACTCAATAGCAGGTTCGTATTCGCCTAGTTGCGAATGTAGCAGACCGGTTAATTGTAAAGCGGTGGGATGCTCACTCTCTTGTTCAAGAAATTGTTGATAAAGCGGCATAGCCTTATCTGGTAAACCTGCCTGATGAGCATTTATTGCTTTCTGCAACAAGGCCGGTAATTGTGCCGGGGTAGAGGGCGACTTATTACTCATGCTAAACAGTATACTCGCGTGCTTAAGTCATATAGATGAATTTAAAACGAACTGCGCAAATAAAAACGGCGGACCTGAGTCCGCCGTTTATATTACTCACTTTACTGCCGTTTAGAACTTCTGGGTCACCCCGAAGAACATATAGCGACCAAGTGTGTCCCAGGTACCCGGAACCGTATTACCATTACCGAAAGTAGAAACGTTATTGAAGAAACCATTAATAGGTGGATCATTATCCAATACGTTGCTGACGCCAATGTTAACTACAGTTTCGCCATACCCAATCCACTGCGGCGTATAGGCCATGGAAAGATCCAGATAGCTCTCATCACCAGCTGAACGAGGGTTGCCCTGAAAGTTATCCACACCTTTAATAAACCGCCATGAAGCGTTAAAGCTCAGATCCCACGGAGTTGTCCAGGTGGAACTGAGTGTATGCTTCCATTCGGGACGTGGGCGCTGACAGGAACCGCCAAAAAAGCCTGCACATTCCTCGATAGCAGCGCCTGGTGCGAGTTGTTGCAACCATTTTTCAGTCCAGGTACCTCTCATGGAGAAGTCCAGACTGCCGTAATCACCAACTTCCATTGCGTAACTAGTAGCGATATCGATACCAGAAGTTTCGAAGAAGCCAATGTTTACGTTAGTGGAGGTAACATTCGGAGCGGTCGCACTGCTACCAATCCAGAGGTTACCGTTGGCGGGTGAGCGATTAACCAGATTACAGAAAGCCGGATCACCAGTCAGACCACATTGGTTCACAATAAACTCAGGCTGAACATCATCAATAGCATTCTTAATGGTGATGCTCCAGTAGTCGATACTCAACTGGAAGCCTGGAATCTGATCAGGCGTAAATACTGCCCCAACAGTAAAAGAGTTGGATTTTTCTGGATCCAGATTCGGATTACCACCAAAAACGCCGTTGTACTGACCAGCCGGGCTCAGAGGAATGGTACCGTACTGAGCTGCGGTAACGCCTGAGTTGGCACACTGCGCTGCAGATTGTGCAGGAGTAGGTCCTGCACAAGGATCAACACCAGCCCAAAGACCCAGGTTCTGCGGCTCGAACAACTCACGGATATTGGCCACACGAGAAGCTCGTGAATAACCACCGCGTAGTTTAAAGCCGGATACTGGTGTGTATTCACCCTGGAATTTGTAAGTATCGGTTTTCTTGCCAATACTGTAATCCGAGTAACGATAACCAACGTCCAGTGTTAAAGACTCAATCCAGTCCTGATTCTGAGCGATTGGAATCTGCGCTTCGACAAAGAACTCAGTCACATCCAGTGCACCGTTTACAGCCGCCGTCGGACCACCCTGACCTGCACCATCACCCGATGTGTAACCGGCATCTGGTTTGTAGTCCATGCGTTCATCACGGAATTCGCCACCGAGTACTATCTGCATGCCATCTTCAGCCATCGGACTGACGAAACCGTAGTTGGTCAAGTCGCCAGAGACAAAGCCGACATACTGATCCTGTTTCAGGCTACCCTGAGCAAAAAGGTCAATAAACAGATAGTTGATCTGGGCCTGTGTAACACCGCCTGTCTGAAATACGTTCCATGGAACACAGGTCGGGTCGCTGCCATCTACAACAGATTGACAGGTAGGTGCTCCGCCGGGACCAGCTACGACGTTTAAGGCTCGAGTAACTCGAGTGGTAGAGAGGTCATTGTTATAGAGCTCACTAAGATCGGTACGTGAAATATTAACGAAAGCGTCATAACTCCAGTCATCATTGATCTCGCCTTTGGCTCCGAACAGTAAACGATAAGAGGTATGTTGAATATCGTCATTACGCGGACCACCTTCAACGTTACGACGACCGATGTATAAAGGTACGTTCGCAGTTGGGTCGCCAGCCGCTGCAGCAATCTGTGCCCCGGTACAACCAACTGCACCAGCCTGTTGCGCTGACAATAGTGGATTATTACAGTTCAGTGACGTGGTAACGAAGAAAGCACCAGAAGGCGCGATCTGAGCATTGGTCTTGTCATCCATAAACTGAAATTCAGCGTAGGCTTCAAAGTGCTCGTTGACTTCATAGTGACCAAACATGCCAGCGGTAAAACGCTCATCCGGACGTTGAAAATGGTTAGCCGGAGCATAATTATAGTAACTATAATCCCAGGGAACGAACTGGTTACCGGCGACCGTCAGGTAGCCAGTGTTAGATGTCGCCCCACCAAAGTCTGTGAACAAACCAGTGGGAAGCGTCGCCGAACCAGCGCAGGAATGGGGTCCGTCAGCATCATCAATGGAACAGGCGCTGAAGTCTCTTTCAGATTGCGTTACCGGGTTAATCTGACGATAACCAAGATAAGCCGTGATGTTACCTTTGCCGTCAAACACCCATTGTAACGTTGACATCATGACCACCGCCATCCCAGACACTGCCTGGAGCCTGTTGGAAGCCACTGTTACCTATAGCTGTCTGAGCTTCGCTATTGCCCTGATTGTGGTGGTAACCGGAATATTGATAATCAACCTGCAGGCCTTCAAAGTCGCGCTTCATGACAAAGTTAACAACACCGGCCATAGCATCCGAACCATAGGTTGATGAAGCACCACCGGTCAGAACTTCGATTCGTTCGACCAGCGCACCGGGTACCTGGTTGATGTCAGGCGCTAACTGAAAAACGTCGCCAAAACCCATGCGATGTCCGTTGGTCAAGACCAGAGTACGATCGGATGTCAATCCACGTAAATCGATGGTTGCGGTACCGACCGCGCCGTTAGCTTCATTAGCGGTGAATTCAGGTGTAATTGAAGGCAAATCGTTGAGCAGGTCTTCAACACGCGTGATACCACGTGCGCTGAGTTCTTCTGCTTTAATCATCGAAACAGGACTTGAGCTGACTAGATTGGAATCAGTCGCGATTCGAGAACCGGTCACGACAACTTCTTCAACGGTTTCATCTCCAGTTCCGAGTATGCCTTTTACTACGGCACCTGGAACTGAAAGCACACCCTTAACTACATTCCCTACACCTTCTGCAACACCCTCGACAACATTTTTGTCCTCTTCCTGTGCATAACCCACAGTTGGAGCAACAACAGTTGCTGCAATTGCTGCGGTCGACAACGCGCGATGCACTGCGACCGAAAGCGGTTTCAGTTCAAACATAAAATTTCTCCCATACTTTTACTGCGTAAACTTCTAATTGTTGTGTTATAGAAACAATCCAGCGAATCTACAACTTATGGCGCGAGTATAGGCCTACGACAGTGTGAGGTAAAGTACAAATTAGGTGTCAAAAAAGTTGTCGCCATAAAACAACAAAGTTCTCTATGGAGATCTTATTTGAGCCGACTGACACCGACTCGACGGCCGGTTTTGAGGATTGTCATTTCATAGAAACCAAACAGGTTCTTTTTAATTTCAACTGCCGGGTTTTCCAGCGAAACTGCGTAGCGACTGGATAAACGCTGTTTCCAGATCTCTCCATTATCGAGTCTGAAGACGGTTTTTCCCGTCCAGCCACTGAAATGACCGACAATGTGACGCTTAACGCCCTGATTCTGAAGTTTTTGAATCTTTTTATCTGACTTCACCATTTGCTGGGAGTCATGAGCTAGAAACTTCAAAAACCAGCGATCCAGTAATTTCAGTTCGTCCGCACTTAAGTTATCCAGCCCCGTTTTTTCAAACTCTTCTGCTGTCATCATTTTTCTGAGCCCGTCCCAATTACCGGACTTAATCTTCTCAGCCATGGATGTCGCTGAGAAGGTCAAAAACAGCAAACTAAAAATAGGAATAGTTATTGATTTCAAACTCATACGCCTGCTCCAGAAAAATTATCAAGGTTTAGATTTTTGGGTACTTCTCCAGCAATGGGCCCAGATTATTTTTTAAGGGCTCAAGCCAGTTCTCATAATTGCGCCAGTGCTCAAGGCCGGAACGGAAAATAGGCTGCCTGACCTGCTCTGCGCTTGCCGTACTTACGGCTCTGTCAGTCTGATGAAAATTAAGGCAAGCCTCTTCAAACTCCAGATCACAGTAATCCAGCAGTCGCCGAATTTCTGCTTCCGTATCATCCACCAGCGATTCGTAAATGATGCGATGAACACGTCCGGGTAATACCTCATCAATATGCCTCATTATCTCAATATAGGCCGAATAGTATTTTCCGATGTCTTCGAGGCTGTAACTGAAATTCTGACCACCGGCAAAATGTTCTTTGAACAGGGAGAATCCACAGGCCATAGGATGTCGGCGTACATCGATAATCCGGGAATTTGGTAAAATCAGGTTTATCATGCCTATGTGAGCGAAATTATTCGGTCTTTTATCAATAAAAAGCGGTGTATTTTCATGACGTTGTACACGCGTCTGCTCCAGATATGCCTCGCCAAGTTTTTCAGCCGCTACCTGCTCGATACTATGGAGAATATCCGGATAACCAGGTACATCACCATCTTCTTCGGCCTTCCAGCCATTCATGGAAAAAGACAGGGCTTCTATCTCGGTGAGTTCCATAGTGCCTTCGACGAGAGAATGACTGGAGAGAATCTGCTCTACCAGTGTTGAACCTGAACGGGGTAAACCAAGAACGAATATCGGATCTTTCGCCTGGCAGCCCCAATTCTCTCTCTTATTGAAGAATTCTGAGGTGAACACAGCCTGACTTTTTCTTACATGCTCGGCGAATTGTTCAGACTGATACGGCTTACTTTGCAATCGCAGTTGATTACCTGCCTTATAATGTTGAAAAGATTTCTCAAACTGCTGTCTGTCTTCCTGCGCTTTACCGATAGCAAAATGAAAATGCAGGCGGTCTTCATCTTTTAACTCATTCTCCTCCACCAGCTTTAGCATGGCATCGAGTTCCGCGTCGGCTACTGTCAGAGTCTTCATATTGGCCAGATTCCAATACGGCTCTCCAAACTGAGGGGCGAGTGCAATGGCTGTTTTGTAGGCTTCAACCGCGCCACTTTGGTCGCCCAGCGTTTTGCGCATGTGGCCGAGACTGGTCCAGACAGTAAATTCATCAGCGTGTTCTGACAGAATATCCTCGCAAATCTCTACTGATTGCCGGTATTCGCGCTGACGAACCAGAATAGCTGTTGCCAGTTTTCTCACCGCGACATTCTTAGGCTCTATCGAAAGAATGAATTCAACCTGACCACGCGCTTCGCTGACTTTATTTTGCCTGAACAGAACTACCGCGTAATTATGTCTGGCACGTATATAACCTGGGGCAAGTCGCAGACACTCTTTTAGATAATATTCAGCTTCCCGAGGACGAGCAGCACTTTCAACCACTTCTGCCAGCATGCAGATGGCGACAATATCGGTCGGATTGCCCTGCAAGTGCGACATCAACATTGCTTCTGCATCAGCCAGGCGACCTTCCTTAAGCGCCTCGGCGGGTCCCCTGTGAATCGGTTCATTGGCGGCATGTCGGGCATATTCGGAAAAGGCGCGATCGGCCGCTTCTGATTCGTTGTTTGCAGTTAGCAAATCCGCGAGGGCTAACCAGGCATCGGAAAAATCCGGTTTGGCTACGATCGCCTGTTCCAGACTCGCCCTGGCCTGTCCGATTTCGCCAAGCTCCCTTAAAGCCTGTCCCAGCTGCAGGTGAATCAATGGTGCTTCTGGATACCTCTCACCAAGTGGTCGAAAAATTTCCACCGCGGCTGCAAACTTGCCCTGTAATCGACGGGCAATACCCTGAAATAGAAGCGCCATTTCCTGCTCGGGTGCTGTTTGCAGGAGAATTTCAGCCTGCTGCTCGGCGGCACCAGGATCGCTGCCCAATAAACTTTCGATATTGTTCAAAGCTGACTGTATGCGGGCAGCATCTTCATCGTGTGAGATTGGGGAATTCAAATGCCTGACTACCAGAGGAAATTTAGCGGATTGTGCCCCGCCTTTATGCAATGATCAATTGGAATCGCTGTTGAGCGAATATTTTTTGGCTTTTGTTTAAACCTTTTGCCCGAGCTATGCATCCTAGAATTAAGAATAAAATTTAATGTATGGGATAAGACCTGACTTGTGCAGAAAAAACAGCTAGCCAGCGCAGACGAAGGTTTCGGGGACGCAAGAGAAGCCGAACTGATCGCGGCTGTTATAGAAGGAGACAGAAATGCCTTTCATGACCTTTATCAGCAACATTGTGGGCGGGTTTATGCGCTCTGCCTGCGTATTAGTGGAAATCAGGCGATGGCTGAAGACCTGACCCAGGAAGTGTTCATTCAGGTCTGGCGGAAAATTCAGGATTTTCGCGCTGAGAGTCGGTTTTCCACCTGGCTACACAGTATCGCCGTCAACACAACATTGGCGGCAATCAGGAAAAACAAATCCTGGCTATCAAGAATAGTCTCTAATGATGACAACGATACCGCGACCGAAGCTTCCGCTGAAATGCCTGCCGATGAGCACAATCTGGAATATTGCATTGCGAAGCTCCCGGAACGCGCCAGGATTGTCTTCGTGCTGCGAGCCATTGAGGGCTACCGTCACGAAGAAATCGCCAGCAAGATGAATATGGCCGTGGGTACCAGTAAATCACAATATGCCCGTGCGCGAAGTTTGTTACAGGAGTGGGTTGAACTATGAGCCAGCATGACTCGGATACGCTACTACAGGAAAAAATTGATGTCTTCGACAGACAGATTCAACCACAAAGAGATCTTTGGCCTGGCATCGATCTGGCTCTGGAAGAACAGTTGCAACAACCACCAGTCGCAAGATACTGGTATGGAATCGCGGCATCAGTCGCCGCTCTTTGCATTTTCACCTTACTTTCGCTAAACAATATCCACCAAGCTGAACCCCTTGGCTCTGAAATTAACCAGATAATCAGCCTGCTCAACCAGCAACACGAGCGACAAAAACAGTTCCTACTGAGTAGCTATGAACAACAGCCCGCACTGACTAATAACTGGCAGACGCAACTACAAGAACTGGATGACGCGGCAACTACGATAAAAGTCGCCCTGAAAAATGATCCCGCAGACGCTAATCTTATTGGCATGCTGCAACAGGTATATCAGCAACAAATCAAGCTTATTCAATCTGTGCATCAACCCAGATGGATGTAACCAAGAGATAACCACAATGAAAAAGATACTATTTACCTTACTGATTGTTTCCTTATCAAGCTTCCTTCACGCCGATGAGAAAGTAAATTTGTCTCTGGAGGTTGCAGAAAACGCCAACATCAACATACAGGATCCACATAGTCAGATTGAAATTCTAAGTTGGGAAAAAAACAGTATGCAGATTAGCGGAGAAATTTCAGATGAAGCCAGCGATTTCAGTTTTGAGAAAAGTGGTAATGGTGCAATATTTGAAGTCGAATACGCGAATCAGAAAAACTGGAAAGAAATACTCGACGCGGGTAGTCGCTCGCGGCTTAGAATCTATGTCCCGATCAATAGTTTTGTGGAAGTTTCCAACATAACCGGTGCAATCAAGGTGAGTGGAGTCAAAGGTGGTACCTCAGTTGAATCGATCAGCGCTTCTGTTCTGATTGAGCAGCTTGCGGATCGAATTGGCGTTGAAACAATCAACGGTAATATCGAGTCTAATAATAACCATGGCAGGCTGGATATCGAAACCGTCAATGGGAATTTCACTGACCAGAGTTCCAGCGGTGAGCTCAAAGTCAGTACCGTGCAAGGAAATATCAACTCCACCAGCAAGTTTGCCATGGTTGAAGTTGAAGTTGTAAATGGAAATCTGGATCTTCAGCTCGACAAAGTCGATGAACTCGCAATTGATTCCGTCAATGGCAGAGTATCTGCCAGTATGAGCCTGAATAAAAAGGGTGACGTCACCATTTCCAATGTTAATGGCAAGATTAATCTGGTTTTCAACAAGGACGTATCAGCCGAATTTGAAATTCAGACTTATGTTGGGGGAACCATCGTAAACAAACTGACAGAAGATAAAGCCAAAAAAGAAGAATTTGGTCCGGGACGAAGTTTGAGTTTTACAACGGCCGATGGCTCAGCTCAGGTAGAAGTCAGTACAGTTGGTGGAAAAGTCAGTCTGGCAGGTCATTGAAGGGGCCGACAACTAATTTGATGGCTCGCGTTGTGCAACAATGACCCAGGCGGCGGGCAATTTTCTTTCCCCGAACATGAGTTTGTCCTGAACCCTCAACTTAAAACCGGTTTCCTCCAGTTTTAAAAGCAGCTTTTGGAAATCTGATTCTGTGAGGGCGGCATTCAGCATTGAAGACATTCTTCCGGCATAGCTGGCCAAATCGCTATGCATTACCTTAATCCAGTTTAGTATTTCATTCTCATCATAAGCGCTCAATTTCGTATACATGTGGCCGATATCCCGGTAAATACGCAACAAGGTCTCTGATGCCACGCCCTTTCCTCTTTGCCTTAAAATCTCCTCAACCGCTTTCACTGACTTTGCAAACTGTCGATCAGTTTCCTGAATCCTCTCTTTGTCGGCACTACGACCATTGGTAACAACGACCTCTCTGTAAAGCACTTCAAAGTTTTCAAGTATATGAGTCTGTCTGAACGCTTCGATTGCCTGCAGATTAATTTCACACTCCAGATAAATCCCACCTTTATGCATATGCATGACTGCTGCCATTATGCCGCCGGCAGGCAGAAGCCGCATAAGTTCATTGAGAACCTGTGAGCCCGCATACTCCATTCCAAATTGACTCGTCAGAAAATCAACTACGCCGTCTCTGAGCGGGAGTTGCAATGCGGATGCGGAGAGCGCGGTGATTTCAGGACTCCGTTTGCGCATTTCCAATACGGCCGCAGCTGATTCATCGATTCCGACTATTTCAATATTGTTGTTGCTGTTTAGCGAGGCGAGCGCGAAGCGTGCTACAGCACCATTGCCGCAGGCGATATCCACTATCAAAGAGTCTGATTTTAATGTTGGAGTTACCTGTTCAAACAAACCGAGCCAGAATTTCTCCAGAGCCTCATCCTGAGGCCCGCCATCAGAGTGCGCAGCGGCCGAGCGGGCATTTTGCCAATACGCGTCCCAATTATCTGCTGACATAATAAAGCATAGCCCTGGTGAAGATTGCGGATTATAAGCCTAATCTAGCACGAGATTCTGCCGCTTCTCCACCCTGCGTTTCATACTGGGCGTTTTCACGTGCTCGCTAGACATTACAAATAAAGCCACTTATGCTCCTTTCGCTTATGAACAGTCAAGTCAACGACGGCATCCCTCTCAACGATCTTATTAGTAACCCGGACTACTATTTATGGCGTTTTGACGGACCGAATTCAATTTTTGCCCGTATGACAAGGGCGAGTTATAAACAAAGCATTTTTACCGATCAACGCATTATTGCGGCCCACCCGAAACCTCTTAGAGTCGATACAGATCTACTCGCAGAAGCTTTCAGAAATCACGGCTTGTCTCAGCCCAGGCTCGCATTTATTTTTCATGTTGCTCACTGTGGTTCGACATTACTGGCGAGAGCACTCGACATTGAGGGAAAAAATGTCGTTTATAGAGAACCTCCGGTACTCAGACAACTGGCGCTGATTCTCGCCGAGAATAACTGGCCGGATTCTCCCCCTGAATTGTGGTCGGACGCTCTTGCAATGGCGACGGGTTTATTAAACAAGTCGTATCAATCAGCGACTCCTCCGATTATTAAAGCCAATGTCCCCGTCAATTTTATTCTCAGTGATTTGATGAAAATCGCTCCGGCTTCCTCAGGCATATTGCTCTATTCTACTTTCGAGAATTATCTTCTTTCGATTTTGAAATCAGACAATCATAAACAGTGGGTCGCCACCATTCACAACAAACTGTCGTCATTAATTCAAAAACGGATTGGCCTGGATAAACAGGAACAGCAAAACCTCAGTCACGCGGAATGCGCCGCAAGCCTCTGGCTCACGCAGTTACTAATCTTTAAGGAATTCTCTGAAAAGTACTCTGATTTGAAAACCCTGGATTCTGAAATTTTCTTTAGTGATCCGACTGCGGTTCTTTCTGCCGCGTTTACATTATTTGATATAAGCGTGACTCCGAACGAGGTAAGTAAAATCGTGGAAAGCGAGCTGTTTACCAGCCATGCGAAAATGCCTTCACAACAATACAACAACGAAAAACGTCTGAATGAAAAGCAGCAACTGACGCAAAATCTTGCCTCTGAATTGAAAGAGGCGAGAGTGTGGCTGGAAAAAATTCTTGAGAAACTGGAGTTCACTAACGCGCTGGCAAATCCCTTACTGGGGGAAAGTCCAACCCTGATTGAAACAAATAACATCAGCACGAAAAAAAGCGGAAAAAGTGCGCAGAAATCCTCCTCGCCTGCTCCATATGCCTGTTTTGAAGCCACTGACAGCAGCAATCGTCTCGACGATATCAGGGATGAGCAGATTATTGAGGCCTTGAAAAACCGTGGTGTGATATTGCTACGGGGCTTTGATTACAAGGTAGAAAATTTTACCCGCTTTGTTAATCGTTTCTGCCATGGTTCGGCTTTTAATCCCAGTCATGGTCGGGATGTAGTTGATAAGAAAAATAATATTCAGACAGTTGATCTGGGAACACAGGCTTTTCCTCTTCATGCTGAATTATGTCGCGAACCCTGGAAACCCGACATTTGTTTTTTCGCCTGTCAATCATCACCGGAAGTTGACGGTGAAACAACAATTTGTGACGGGGTGAAAATCGTTGCTGGACTCAAGCAAGACACGATTCGACAATTGCAGGCCCAGCCCCTGTTGTATTTTCAGGCTATGTTGCCGGAAGACTCTATGCGCTGGCTGGGTACTGACAGGCCGACTCCGGAACTTGTGCAGAACCCGCCAGCTTCCTGCCCTTTCGAAATGACCTATCTCGAAGGAAAGTTGTGCCGGGTACATACGACAGCGGCCTTACACAGAACTATGTTCAGTAAACAATTGAGCTTTGGTAATTTTCTGCTTTTCTCGCGTTACGGCCTGAATAATCGCTTACAGCCCTGCTTCGCTGATGGCTCCATAGTACCCGATGAACTTGTTGCTGAAGTTAAACAAGTCTCTGATGAACTGACTTATGCACACAAGTGGCAGGATGGCGATATTCTTGTGCTGGACAACACCAGGTATTTACACGGCCGCAGAAAAATTAACGATGTTGAAGAGAGAAGAATTTTATCGTATTTCGGTTATCTGAATTTCGCTGAATTAGATGCAGAAGAAAGCACAGCTACATGGCGTCAAAAATAACTCAATCAGGTATTTGCTGCAGTCAGTCGATTCATCTTGCTCCGGTACCTGTTCTGCTGTTTAGGATCGGAGGATAGCTCCAGCGCTTTATTGAAATTGTCATTGGCGAGATTAACATCACCGGTTTTCTGATATATCGCCCCCATCAGAAAATAAAAGCGATGCTCCTTATTGTTTAGATCAATAGCATCGCTAATATGCTCCTGCGCGCTTTCATAATCACTTTCGACAAAAGCCTTTTGTGCCATGCTGTAAATAAAATAGGGATTCTGCAAACGAAACTCACGTGCTTGCTCCTCATAATAGGCCGCCAGTTCCGGATTATCAGTCTCTTCATAGAGTCGCGTGACATTACTGAGTGCAATGAGATCGTCCTCATCTGCCTCAATAGCCGCCAGATAGGAAAGTTCGGCGGCCTGTAAATTACCTGCCCGTCTATACAATGAACCCAGATTATTCCAAAGGTAGGAGACCGACGGTTCCATGTGCAGGGCTTTCCGGAGAAAACGCAGAGCCTGAACATGATCATTTTCTACCAGAAACCCCATCGCTTTATTGTTGTAGTGCTGAGCCAGAGCCAGACGATCGTCAATATAGCGTTGTTCGTAGGTGGGTTCATATTCATCAATATTTAAATCAATAACGTGCCTGCTTCCGATTCTGGTCACCATGGCATTGATATGCTTGTTCAATATCATGGTGTTACCGTTTCCAAGATCCCAGATAGGTGGCACGTCAACCTCATTAAACTGCACATCCATATTCAGATAACGGCCCATGGCCACGAACAAATTTGTAAACGACAGGCAATTCGCAGTGCCCCTGTAAAATACTTCTTCGGCCGTATACGACGCGCGGGAATCGTATTGCAGATTAAGACTCGAAGGTTGAATGAGTGCCTGCAGTAAGGCAGTTATTCTATCCCGTCCGCTGTAACCTTAGACAGCCTTACGGGCAAAAACCTGCATATCTTTAGTGACATAGAGAACACGTTCGTCTTTCAGATCCAGATCGGCAGGGTTTACTTCAGGGAGTGCCTGACCACTTAGCAACCATTGTCGCTCTTGATGACTTACGGTTTTTATATTGGCAGGTGCAAGACATCCCGAAATCAACATCGAGAGAGTCAGGATACAAACTATTTTTCCCATGGTAGTCAATGCCTTCGAGTTATTACACTAAAATAAATACCCTTGAACATCTCTGTAGCAGCGGTGAAATGCTGCAAGCTAGGCAAATAATAGCCTAAAAATGTCAGCTCATCGACGAATATAGGCAAGCTTCTATAAGACGAAGGTATTTACACTTTTTGACGAAACTTGGAATTTTTCTGTTGCACAGGCAATATTGCCCCTGTTAGAGACTTGCCAGTCGAATTATAAATCTGAGAAAAGACCTCCGGGGAGATCCTATGTCATTCTTAATCAGGCAGTTTTTTAGATCTGCTATCGTTCTAATCGCGTTTGCTCTGGGTTGCCAGACGACAACTTTAAAACAAACAGAGAAGACAAAACCTGCTAACAAGCCTGTCGCTTTCGCCGGAACTTACAAAGCGATCCTCTCAGACCCGGTATTAATCCGTAATGCTACTATTCTCACCGGAACAGGTGAGCAACTGAGAAACACCTCCATTTTACTGCTTGATGGCAGAATCAGCGCCATCGGTGAGAATCTGAAGGCGCCCGGGAATGCAGTTTCACTGGATGTGAGGGGCAAATGGCTGACACCGGGCTTGATCGATGTGCATTCTCATCTTGGCGTGTATCCGAGTCCCGAACATGAAGCCAATCAGGACGGTAACGAAGCCACAAGCCCAAACACCGCAGAAGTCTGGGCTGAACATTCCGTCTACACTCAGGACCCGCAGTTTACCCTGGCTCTTGCAGGCGGCATTACCTCACTGCAAATACTGCCAGGCTCCGCAAATTTGTTCGGTGGTCGTGGCGTCACATTGAAAAACATTCCGGCCCGCAATGTTCAGGCAATGAAATTTCCTGAGGCACCACATAGTCTGAAAATGGCCTGTGGCGAAAACCCGAAACGCGTCTACGGGCAGAACAAGCAGGCGCCGGCCTCGCGCATGGCGAACGTCGCTGGCTATCGCAGTGCCTGGATAGCGGCCACTGAGTACAACCGTAAGTGGGACAAATACTACGCAAGTCTGGAGAACAAAGAAGAAGTCGATCCACCGACCCGTGATTTACAGCTGGAAACTCTTGGTGAGGTACTACGTGGAAACATCCTCGTCCATAATCACTGTTACCGTGCCGAAGAAATGGCCGTAATGCTCGACATTGCAAAAGAATTTGGCTATCGGATAACGGCCTTTCATCACGCAATCGAAGCCTACAAAATACCCGACCTGCTTGCCAAAAACGGTGTCTGTGCAGCGATGTGGCCTGAATGGTGGGGCTTTAAGCACGAAGCTTTCGACATGGTTGAAGAAAATGTTGCCATGGTTGACCACGGTGGAGCCTGTGCCATTGTACATACCGACTCTGCTATTACTATTCAACATCTGAATCAGGAAGCTGCCAAAGTCATGGCCTCAGGGAACAAGGCCGGTTATAGCGTGTCCAGAGCAGCTGCCATCAAATGGATCACTTTGAACGCCGCACAAGCGCTCGGAATCGATAAACAAACCGGTAGTATCGAAATCGGAAAAATGGCCGACATTGTGCTTTGGGACGGCGATCCCTTCAGCGTGTTCAGCAAAGCAGAAAAAGTGTATATCGACGGCGCTTTAATGTTCGACCGACACGACCAGACAAGGCAACCGGTGAGCGATTTTGATCTGGGCATTCTGGACCCCGCGGGAGAACGATTATGAGAATTTTTAATACTGCGACTATTACCGTTTGCTTTGTTTTTTCATGCCTCTGTGTCAGCGCCGGTGAATTGTTAATCGAAAATGCGAAAATTTACACAGCGTCTGAACAGGGAACAATTGAAAACGGCTACATCCTTATTCAGGATAACAAAATAGCCAAAGTAGGCGAGAGGCGGGATTTCGACTTTACTGGCCAGACCATTGATGCTGAGGGACGCTCCATCACTCCCGGACTTGTTAATTCCTACACCCAACTCGGTCTGGTCGAAATTAATGCAGTGTCTCATTCCGTAGATTTCGTCACTGAGGATAAGCTTTTCGGTCCGTCATTCAAAATCAGCAGCGCAATTAATCCGGCTTCCACTGCCATCCCACACAACAGAATTAACGGTCTCACTCACGCTATTGTCGTGCCTGAACCAGGTCATTTACTATTTGCCGGTTATGGTGCTGCCATCCGTCTCGCTCACGCTGAAAATATGATACTGGATGATAGTCTGGCCCTGTTTATCAATTTCGCGGCTCAAGGCAGTAAATTAAGTGGCGGATCCCGTGCCTCGGCTTACAGCAAATTAAGACAGAGTTTGCTGGATGCGCAGGATTACATGAGCAACAGGAAAGAGAGTCGTCGGGGACAGTGGCGAGATTATTTTCTGCCATTACACGATCTTGAAGCTCTTCTACCAATACTAAAAGGTGACAAACAAGTCGTCATAACAGTTCACCGGGCCAGTGACATTCGACTGGTGCTGTCATTACAGAAAGAATTCAAACTTAAAGTTATTCTGGCTGGTGCTAGCGAAGCCTGGCTCGTCGCTGACCAGATCTCGGCTGCCGGAGTTCCTGTGATTATCGATCCTATGGCAAACCTTCTGGGAGACTTTGATCAACTGGCGGCGCGACTTGATTCCGCTTCAAGGCTTCAGTCTGCGGGAGTGACCCTTTTATTTACGGGTGTAGCCTGGAGAAACACACATTCAGCCTATACTGTTCGTCAGGCTGCTGGCAATGCCGTTGCCTATGGTCTTACAGTGGAAGATGCTATCAAGGCGATGAGCTCTAACCCGGCCAGAGTATTCGGCTATGCCGATCGTTTTGGAAGTATCGAATCCGGCAAAATTGCCGATTTGGTAATCTGGGATGGTCACCC
Source organism: Gammaproteobacteria bacterium (assembly GCA_012103475.1). Classification (GTDB taxonomy): domain Bacteria; phylum Pseudomonadota; class Gammaproteobacteria; order Eutrophobiales; family Eutrophobiaceae; genus WLWS01. The sequence continues at coordinate 756,335 of WLWS01000002.1, forward strand.
ACTGGAAATTTTGACAAGAGCTGATAGCGTTATTATGAACGGAAAGCCGGTTGCCATGGTGTCCCGGTCAACGCGCCTTAGAGATCGTTACCGCGAGCTGAACACTTTGTATCCGCCAGCTTATCAAAAGTAAAAACGGTTTAATCTTATAGACGGTCTGAAAAAATATTAACTTCAGAGGATTCCCGTACGTCTTTTATCAGTTGAGACCAGCTTTTATTAGCATTGAGTCTTTTCAGCTGGGCGATAATAGATGCTTTTTCTTCATCCTTCAGTGCTGCAGGTTCAGGTTCGTTGACAGCCTCAAGAATAATCACGGCGTAGTCACCTGATCCAAGTCCGGTTCCACCAAAAACAGCTTGCTTGTCTTCCGGTCGGCCAAGTCTAAATGCAGTTCTCACCACGGCCCGATTTATACCACTGTTATCACGCTTTATCGCCGTAGACTTTGTCCAGACAATGCCGGATTGCTCAGCTATCGTTTCAGGATCACCACCTTCTTTCAACTGACTCAGAATTTTCTCGCCACTAAGGCGTACCTGCTCACTGGCCTTCTCGTGTTTCATTCGTGTTATGAGTCTTTCACGAACTTCTTCGAGAGGCATTTGCTGCTCACTGACATGTTCTAATACACGCAGAACAATTATCCGGTTATCCGCCACTTCGAGCATATCACTGTTGTTGCCACTTAAAACCTCACTACTGAATGCTGCGGCTTTAATTCGTCTGTCTGCTAAAAGCGGATCCTCATTGGGCTCACGATTAAAAAAACCGCTTTCGTTTATTGAAAAGCCCAGTTCCTCGGCCGCAATTTCAAGCGTATCCGGATGCTCATACGTCAGATTAGCCAGGTTATCACTCGCTGCAAAAAACTCTGTTTCTGCAAGAGATAATCGATATTTTTCTTCCACCTGCTCTCTGACACTTTCAAGACTATTTTTTACTCCACCTTTGACTTTATCAACTCTAACCACATCGACGCTCTTTTCAGTCAGGATTGGCTTACTGATTTCACCTTCCTCTAAAGAGAACATTACTTCATCGATCTCTGCCGCCATAATTCCCCTGGTCAAAAAACCAAGCTCACTCATTTCAATTTGTAAATTGGGGTCGGCTGAATGCTTCTCCGATAATTCGTCAAAGCTCATTCCACTTTTTAACAGAGCAATCAGCGATTCAGCTTTCTGGTTGGCAAGGTCAATTTCATCCGGTTTTGCATTTTCACTAATACTGATGGTGATATGCCGGATTTTACGCTGGTCCTCAACGTCATAATCCGCTTTATTGTTCTCATAAAACGTTTTCAACCCGTCTTCGTCAACATCAAGCGATGAAGCCATTTGCTGCAATGATAAATCGATGTAGGCGATACGAACTTTCTCAGGCTCCATGTAGTTTTTTATATTGCTGTCATAGTAGGCCTTTATTGCCTCATCACTGAAAGACATCGTCTCTTTCAGTTCATTGGATGAAAGTACCGAGTAGGAAAAGTCTCTGCTTTGATTGCCAAGGCTGGCTAGCAGGTTGATTTCATCCGTCGTCACAAATTCACTGCCGGAAATTGAGTTTTGTAATTGCTCTGCCTTCATATCTTCCTGCAACTGATATTCAAACATTACCGGGGTGAATCCAAGCTGCAATACAGCTCTTTCATATAAATAGCTATCGAAACCATTTCCCCCCTGAAAAGCTTCAAGGCCATTAATAACGCCTCGCACCTGCTGCGCACTGATTTGTAAGTCCAGTGTTTCATTCACCTGATTGACTAACTCTCTCTCAATCAGAGTGTCGAGTGTCCGTTGTTTAACAAGTTCATCGTCTACTGTTCCTGCATTTTCACCTAGTAGTTCCTGAAACTGCCTTCTCACGTTTTGATAAACACGCTGATATTCTCTCAACTCTATGTCGGCATCATTAACTTTAATAGCGACAACTTCTCCACCCTGGTCGAAATAATAACTTACTCCCCAGAAGGCAAAAGTGACAATGAGGAGGCCAACAATAACGATGGCAATAACACCTGAAGTTTTTTCACGAATTATTTGTAGCATTGGAATTACTTGTTATTTTTTTACACAATAAAAAGGGGCGTGCCTTACGACACGCCCCAGTATCAATGGCGGAGTGGACGGGACTCGAACCCGCGACCCCCGGCGTGACAGGCCGGTATTCTAACCAACTGAACTACCACTCCATTGGTCTGGTGGGTGCTGAGAGGCTCGAACTCCCGACATTCGCCTTGTAAGGGCGACGCTCTACCAACTGAGCTAAGCACCCGGGAGGCGCGCTAGTTTATGGCATCTTTAAGTGCTTTGCCAGCCTTGAA
>WLWS01000007.1 GCA_012103475.1 Gammaproteobacteria bacterium
AATGGGAAGATTATTATAACTTCTTGAGACCACACACTGCGCATAATGGTAAAACGCCTTATGAAAAACTAAAACAACGTATGCTAGGATAGAATAATTGTGTCAGCCTAAGTCAGAGAAAACACAGGTCCAGTCCGGACGCTCATCATCGATCACTATTCTGGATTTAATGCTCGGGCATTCTGCCATTACTGCATCCAGCTTTTCTGCATTAGCACTATCCGTTATGACACAGCTCGCATTCGATGCATTTACCCTATAGCTCAAATCCTTTGACGACAATTGCGTGGTACCGGGAGAAATAACCGCACCCATACGCAGACTTGCTGTGAACACTTCCCACCACTCAATATTTCTTCCGAGCATGAGTATGATGGTATCGCCACGTTTAACTCCTTCCCTCTTCAATACATTACATAATTTTTTCGAAGCCAGCGATATGTCCAGGAAAGTTTTTTGCACCTCATTTCCCTTGTCGTCTATCCATAGCATGGCGCGCTTGTCCGGGCTTTCCTTTGCCCATTTATCTATCACATCGCGTGCAAAATTGTATCTATCGGGTCTGTCCCATGTGAATGATGAATAAGTCTCTTCGTAATCTTTCATGTTATGAGTAGTCAATTCTAATTCCCGTTAAGCTGTTTGCTGTTCCTGTATGCCTAATTCTTCTTTCATTTTGTCACGCATGATGAATTTTTGTATTTTCCCGGTCACTGTCATGGGAAAATCTTCAACGAACCTGATATATCTCGGGACTTTGTAGTGCGCGATCTTTTCTTTGCAGAAACCCCGGATTTCTTCTTCACTCGAAACTGAACCACTCTTTAGTTTTACCCAAGCGCAAATTTCTTCGCCGTACTTGTCATCCGGAACACCAAAAACCGAGACATCCTGAATTTTTTCATTTGTATATAAAAACTCTTCGATCTCTCTGGGATAGACATTCTCGCCACCCCTGATCACCATATCTTTGACCCTGCCAACAATATTGCAATAACCTTCGTCATCCAGAATCGCCAGATCACCGGTATGCATCCAGCCACCCTCGTCAATGGCTTCTGCAGTTCTTTCATCATCACCCCAATAGCCACGCATGACACAATAACCACGTGTGCAAAACTCACCTTTTTCACCACGTTGAACGGTTTCTCCGTTTTCATTGATAATTTTTACTTCTACATGAGGGTGTACGCGACCTACTGTCGATACGCGCTTTTCCATCGGATCATCCGTGCTGCTTTGAAAACTGACCGGGCTGGTCTCAGTCATGCCATAGGCAATCGTGACTTCCGACATATTCATTTCATCGAACACTTTTTTCATCACTTCAATCGGGCAGGATGCGCCGGCCATACAACCTGTCCTAAGACTACTCATGTCGTAGTTTGTAAACTGCGGATGATCTAGTTCGGCAATGAACATGGTGGGCACGCCATACAATGAGGTACATTTTTCTTCATCGATTGCCCGCAAGGTACTTTCAGGATCAAAACCATCATTTGGAAAAACCATACAAGCTGCATGCGTCATACAATTTAGACTGCCCATTACCATGCCAAAGCAATGATAAAGCGGAACCGGAATACATACGAGATCTTCCTCACTGTATTTCATTGCTTCTCCGCAGAAAAAAGCATTGTTTAAAATATTATTGTGCGAGAGAGTCGCACCTTTGGGCGAACCTGTGGTACCGCTGGTGAACTGAATATTAATTGCATCATCAGGCTTAAGAGTTTTCGCGACTACGGCCAGCTTTTCATAATCTTCTTCAGTGGCTTTGGCAGTCACGTCATAAAAATTCAGAAAACCATCGGAATGCTCTTCCCCCATGCGAATCAGCGTGCTCAGTTGTGGTAGTTTTTCTGACTTCAGCGAACCGGGTCTGGAGGATTTCAATTCAGGAGCGAGACTATAGAGCATCTCTATATAGTCACTACTCTTGAACTGGTCAGCAGTAATCAGAGCCTTACAGCCGACTTTATTGAGGACGTATTCTAGTTCGTGTACGCGATAAGCAGGATTGATATTGACCTGAATGATGCCTGCCCTGGCTGTCGCGTACTGGGCGATGATCCATTCTGCGCAATTCGGTGCCCAGACTCCGACACGATCGCCCACTTGCAGACCCAGGCTTAGTAAGCCTGCTGCAAATTTGTCTACCTGCTCATTTAATTCCTGATAAGACCACTTGATGTTCTGATGCTTAACCACCAGTGCGGGGCGATCGCCGTATTCTTGTGCAATTTCATCCAATGCCTGGCCAATAGTCTGGCTTCGCAGTGGTACTTCGGTGTTACCACTGACGTAACTAAGCGTGTCATTCATAACGATTTAACCTGATAGATCAACAAAGTGAGAATCAATACTTGCAAGATTCGATTAGTTTTTCTATAGTTTACGTTAACGTCAACTTTATGCAATACCCTATGAACCAGGACTACACCATCAAAAACCTCTCTCGTGATTTCGAGATCACCCCGCGGGCACTACGTTTTTACGAAGATAAAGGCATTCTCAACCCGTCAAGAAGAGGCACGACCAGACTCTACAGCGAACGGGACCGCACCAGGCTTAAATTGACGCTACGCGGAAAGCGGCTTGGCCTGAAACTGGAAGAATGCAGGGAAATCATAGACATGTATGATCCCAGGCAACCTGACGATTCCCTTCAGTTGTTAAAATTATGCGAGAAAATACGCGAGCACCGGGCTTCTCTGGTTAATAAGATCAAAGACATAGAAGAAACCATGCGGGCCATGGATGAAGTCGAAGGCAAGTGTCTGCAGAAACTGATTAAGAATGTTGCCTGAGCCCCTGAACACAAAAACCACGCGAACCTTAAATTTAAAATATTGACGTAAACGGAAACTTTTGAAAGCTGCCATGAATAACACACTATATCCTTCCCTGAATTTCGACCTTGGTGAAACCGCTAACATGATTCGCGAATCGGTCTCTGGTTTTGCACAGGCCGAGATCGCCCCGCAAGCGGGCGAGATAGATGAACTTAATGAATTCCCCCAGCCACTCTGGTCCAAGCTCGGCGAAATGGGCCTGCTCGGTATTACCGTTGAAGAAAAATACGGTGGTGCCGGTATGGGGTATCTGGAACACGTGGTGGCAATGGAAGAGATCAGTCGCGCGTCCGCTTCTGTCGGTTTGTCCTATGGGGCTCACTCGAATTTGTGTGTGAATCAGATTCGACGCAATGGCAGCGAAGAGCAAAAACAAAAATACCTGCCAAAACTAATCAGCGGTGAACACCCGGGTGCATTGGCCATGAGTGAACCGGGTTCAGGCTCGGATGTTGTCAGCATGCGTTTAAGAGCAGACAAAAAAGGCGACCATTATATTTTGAACGGAAACAAAATGTGGATCACCAACGGTCCGGAAGCACAAACTCTGGTCGTCTATGCGAAAACCGATACGAATGCGGGGCCGAAAGGTATCAGCGCCTTTATTATTGAAAAAGGTTTTAAAGGATTTTCCACAGCGCAGAAACTCTACAAACTTGGCATGCGCGGCTCCAACACCTGTGAGCTTGTGTTCGAAGATTGCGAAGTCCCGGAGGAAAATATTCTGGGGAAAGAAAATGAAGGTGTACGTGTATTAATGAGTGGGCTTGATTACGAACGTGCGGTTCTGGCGGCCGGTCCCTGTGGAATCATGCAGGCCTGTATGGACGTGGTCGTTCCCTACGTTCACGAACGCAAACAATTCGGTACGGCGATTGGCGAGTTTCAGTTAATGCAGGGCAAGCTTGCGGACATGTATACCACAATGAACGCCTGCAAAGCTTATGTCTATGCTGTCGCCAAAGCCTGCGACCGGGGCGAGACTACACGCAAAGATGCCGCCGGCGTAATTTTGTACGCTGCAGAAAAAGCAACCTGGATGGCTCTGGAAGCGATACAAACACTTGGTGGTAACGGCTACATTAACGAATATCCAACCGGTCGTTTACTGCGCGATGCCAAACTCTACGAGATTGGTGCAGGTACCAGTGAAATACGTCGCATGTTGATCGGCCGCGAATTATTTGCCGAGTCACTATAAGTTTCAAAAAGCATTCAATCAGCTAACTAATGACTATTATAAAATCATCCATTAATACCCGTTCTGACGAGTTTCGGCAATACGACGAGTCAATGCGTGTGCTGGTCGAAGACCTGCGCGCAAAAGTATCGCAGGTGGCCGTCGGCGGCAGTGACAAGGCCCGTAAAAAACATCTGGACAGAGGCAAACTCTTGCCGCGCGAGAGAATCAGAAATTTACTCGATCCCGGCACCGCTTTTCTTGAGTTGTCCCAGCTTGCCGCCTGGGGTATGTACGACGATGAAGTCCCGGCCGCCGGTATTCTGGCCGGCATCGGCAGAGTGGCAGGTCGCGAGTGTATGATCGTCGCCAATGATGCGACAGTAAAAGGCGGCACCTACTACCCTTTGACAGTAAAAAAGCATTTACGCGCCCAGGAAATTGCCGAGCAGAATCACCTGCCCTGTATTTATTTAGTAGATTCCGGCGGTGCCTTCCTGCCAAGACAGGACGAAGTATTTCCGGATCGCGATCACTTCGGCAGGATTTTCTTTAATCAGGCAAATATGTCTGCCAAGGGAATACCGCAACTTGCTGTCGTTATGGGTTCCTGTACAGCAGGTGGCGCTTATGTCCCGGCAATGTCGGATGAAAGTATTATCGTAAAAAATCAGGGAACCATCTTTCTCGGCGGACCGCCATTGGTCAAAGCCGCAACGGGTGAAGTGGTGAGCGCCGAAGATCTTGGTGGCGCCGATGTTCACTCGCGAACCTCTGGCGTCACCGATCACTATGCCATGAATGATATGAACGCCCTTGGTCTGGCAAGAAGTGCGGTTAGTCATTTCAATCGACCGAAAAACATCAGTCTGGAAACCCGCGAACCAGTCGAGCCTGTTTATTCCAGTGATGAAATTTACGGGCTCATACCCGATGACACTCGTAAGCCCTTTGATGTCCGGGAAGTGATAGCGCGCATCGTCGACGGCAGCGACTTTGATGAATTTAAACAGCTTTATGGTACGACTCTGGTTTGCGGCTTCGCCCACATTCATGGCTACCCGGTGGGCATCGTTGCCAACAACGGCATCCTTTTTTCAGAATCTGCGCTCAAGGGCGCACATTTCATTGAGCTGTGCAGTCAACGGAATATTCCCCTGGTATTTCTGCAGAACATCACCGGCTTCATGGTTGGACAAAAATACGAATCCGGCGGTATTGCAAAAGACGGTGCCAAACTGGTTACTGCGGTGGCGACTACCAGAGTACCGAAATTCACTGTCATTATCGGTGGAAGTTTTGGCGCCGGCAATTACGGCATGTGTGGGCGTGCATATAGTCCGCGATTTTTATGGATGTGGCCGAATGCCCGAATATCAGTGATGGGTGGTGAGCAGGCCGCGAATGTACTGGCACAGGTAAAAAGAGATAACCTCGAAGCCCGTGGTGAAAACTGGTCAGAAGAAGATGAAGCTGAATTCAAACAGCCAGTGCATGAGCAGTACGAACAACAGGGCCACCCTTACTACGCCAGTGCCAGACTCTGGGATGATGGTGTGATAGACCCGGCCGATACGCGAACTGTTCTGGGCTTGGGAATATCGGCTGCCCTAAATGCGCCGATTGAAGAGACACGCTTCGGCATGTTCAGAATGTAAGGAATCAAGATGACAGAGAAATCAATATTACTGGAAAAAGACGAGCGCGGTGTTGCCAGCGTAACGCTTAATAATCCTGAAAAACATAATGCCTTTGATGAACATGTGATTGCTGAGCTGACAGATATCTTTGCCGGGTTGGCAGAGGACACTTCCATAAAAGCAATGGTGCTGCGATCGAATGGCCGGAATTTTTCTGCCGGTGCGGATCTTGACTGGATGAAGCGCATGGCCGATTACAGTCATACGGAGAATGTCCGTGACGCGAATGCGCTGGCCGACATGCTGCACAAACTCAACTACCTGCCAATGCCGACTATCGCTCGCGTTCAGGGCGCGGCAATGGGTGGCGGTGCTGGTCTGGTTTGCTGCTGCGACATTGCCATAGCCAGTGACAAAGCCAGCTTTGCCTTCAGTGAAGCCAGACTCGGTCTCTTACCGGCAACCATCAGTCCTTATGTGTTGCAATCTATCGGCGCACAGGCTGCCCGCAGATATTTTCTGACGGCCGAACGCTTTGATGCAAAAAGAGCGTTGCTCCTGGGTATGGTCTCTGAGGTATTGGAAGAATCTCAGCTCGATGAAGAAATTGAGCGTTTGATAAAGACGATTCTGACTAATAGTTCTGAGGCAGTGCAAGCAGCCAAAACCTTAATCAATGACGTAGAGAATAAGCCGGTGACAACAAAGCTCATGCAAATGACCAGCGAGAGCATCGCCGAAATTCGCGCCAGTGAAGAAGGCAAAGAAGGTCTGGCTGCATTTCTTGAGAAACGTGATCCTGCCTGGATAAAGTCCTGATCCATGTTTAATAAAATACTGATTGCCAATCGTGGCGAAATTGCCTGCAGGATTATTCGCAGTGCAAATAAAATGGGTATAAAAACCGTCGCTGTCTATTCTGAAGCGGACGCCAGTGCCAGACATGTTGATCTTGCCGATGAAGCCATCGAGATTGGCCCGGCTCCGGCAAGACAGAGTTACCTTGTGATAGAGGCCATTATTGATGCCGCTATTCGAAGTGGTGCTGAAGCCATCCACCCCGGTTATGGCTTTCTCTCAGAAAATGCGGAGTTTGCTGAAGCCTGTGAAAAAAACAAGATTGTCTTTATAGGACCACCGGTCGAAGCAATCATGGCCATGGGTTCAAAAAGTCAGGCTAAACAAATTATGGGGGACGCCAGCGTACCGCTGGTACCTGGCTATCACGGCGAAGATCAATCAGAAGCACTTTTGTTAAGTGAAGCCAACAAGATTGGCTATCCGGTATTGATCAAGGCATCCGCCGGAGGTGGTGGCAAAGGCATGCGTATTGTCAATCAGGAAGCGGAATTCAGCGAAGGCCTGGCTGCTGCGAAGCGAGAAGCACTCTCTTCGTTTTCTGACGATAAAGTACTGATAGAAAAATACCTCACCAAACCCAGACATATTGAGATTCAGGTTTTTTGCGACCAGGCTGGAAACGCCGTCTATCTTTTCGAACGGGATTGTTCCATCCAACGACGGCACCAAAAAGTTCTGGAAGAAGCGCCCGCTCCCGGTATGCAAGTTGAGCGCAGAGAGGAAATGGGCAAGGCGGCTATCGCGGCTGCACAGGCCATTAATTATGTCGGCGCCGGCACAGTAGAGTTTATCGTCGATGAAGATGGCAGTTTTTACTTCATGGAAATGAACACCCGCCTGCAGGTGGAACACCCGGTGACAGAACTCATTACCGGACAGGATCTGGTTGAATGGCAAGTGCTGGTTGCCTTTGGCGACAAGCTACCCAGCACGCAGAACGATCTCACTATTAATGGTCACGCCCTCGAGGCCCGAATCTATGCCGAAGATCCGGACAGGGATTTTCTACCGGCCACTGGTCTGTTATCTCACTTACGTTTTCCACAGGACAACCAACATGTGCGAGTGGACACTGGCGTCAGAGAAGGCGACAGCGTCAGCGTGCATTACGATCCTATGATCGCAAAGTTAATCGTCTGGGATCGGGACAGAGCCAGCTGCCTGCGACGCATGTCACGGGCACTGGATGATACTCAGGTCGTCGGAGTCACCACCAATATCGATTTTCTCTCATCGCTGGTTTCTCATCCTGCGTTTGAAGCGGCGCAATTAGACACCGGTTTTATTGAAGAACACCATGAGCAACTGTTTCTGGATAGCCACGAGCTAAACGACAACATTCTTGCCCTGGCGACACTCTATATTCTGCTCGACCGGAGTGATCGCTCAAAAATCAATGCAAATAATTCTGCCGATAGTTTCTCTCCCTGGCATTCCACCAATGCATGGCAAGCTAATATCGAGACAATTGAAGATGTTTACTTCCTCGCCAACGGAACCGAACATCTCGTTCAGATTCACTATAAAAACCAATCGATAGAATTGCTGATTGATAAGCTTAGAATTTCTGTCAGCGGTACTCTAAATAACAATGGCGAGCTCGATGCCCATCTCGACGGTACCAGAACACATGTCACTGTCGTTAAAGACGGAGACAGCCTGACAATTTTACATAGCGATTATCAATACACGCTGACTGCACTAGACAAGACCAGCCAAAACACCTTTGAAGAAAGCGCTCCGGGTAGCCTTATCTCACCAATGCCGGGTAAAGTCATTGATGTTCTCGTAACAGAAGGCGATAAAGTCGCCGCGGGCGCGCCACTATTGATCCTCGAAGCGATGAAAATGGAACACACAATTTGTGCTCCGCTGGATGGCACCGTAAAAACAATTCATTACAAGGCTGGTGACATGCTGGATGAAGGTGTTGAGCTTCTGGTCGTGGAAGAATAAAAAGTGCCTCTTCCGAAACAGGTCAAATTAGTCGAAGTCGGACCACGTGATGGCCTCCAAAATGAAAAGCAGGTAATAGAAACCGAAACCAAGGTCGAGTTAATCCACCGACTAGCCGATGCAGGATTATCCGTAATCGAATCCGGCAGTTTCGTTTCACCCAAATGGGTACCACAAATGGCCGACAGTGCAGAAGTCATGCAGGCTATTAATCGTGCAGATCACATCTCCTACCCCGTGCTGATTCCGAACATGAAAGGTCTGGAAGCAGCGCTAGCAGTTGATGCAAAAGAAATCGCTATTTTTGGAGCCGCGTCGGAATCTTTCTCACAAAAAAACATCAATTGTTCCATTCAAGAAAGCCTTGAACGTTTCCACCCGGTTTGCGAGACGGCAATGGACAAAGATATAAAGATCAGAGGCTACATCTCCTGCGTACTGGGTTGCCCCTACGAAGGCGATATCAGTCCGGATGCTGTAGTAGAAGTTGCCGAAGCACTCCTGCAAATGGGCTGTTACGAAATATCTCTCGGCGATACGATCGGCGTCGGCACTCCACGAAAAGCGCAACAACTAATCGATGCACTGACAGAAAAAACACCAATCGAAAAACTGGCCGTCCACTTCCACGACACCTACGGCCAGGCCCTCGCCAACATCTATGCCTGCCTGGAACTCGGCATCAGTACCATAGACAGTTCGATAGCCGGCCTCGGCGGCTGCCCCTATGCTGCAGGCGCCAGTGGCAATGTCGCTACAGAAGACGTAGTTTATATGTTGAACGGACTCGGTATAAAAAGCGGTACCGATCTGGAGAAACTGATAGTAACTGGCCGCCATATTTCCAATAGCTTACAACGCCAACCCGCCTCAAAAGTTTCTCTGGCATTATCTAAACTCAGCTAAGTACGGATTCAAAGCTATCTCCACTATTCGTCCAGCTCTTTGATCCTGATCAAACCCGGACTTTAGTGATCGTCTAAATTTCACTATAGGTTTCAGTTAATCAGGAGTTTAGCTATGCTATTGAAGAACATGGTCTGTCATTCGGGATTACCCGTTTTAATGACACTTTTTATATGAATATATCAGTCATTGGCAAATTGAAGCATGAAGATTATGAACTGATGGTTCCTTTACTTGAGAATGCAATAAAGGACGTTGACCAACCACATATAAAAGTTCTGGTCGATCTGCGTGGGTTTCAGGGCTGGGAACTACGCGCGGCTTGGGATGACCTGAAACTCGGACTTAAACATAATCGAGAGTTTTCCAAGATTGCAATGCTGGGCAATAAAGACTGGGAAAAACTTGCTGCTCGAATTACCAACTGGTTCAGTAGTGGAGAAATCAGTTATTTTGAAGATAAGTTTGAAGCCCTTGACTGGTTACAAAACTAATTTATGAGAGAGGCATCAATATGACTATAAAATTTCTACTTCATATTCTCGGATGGAGCGCATTGATTAATTACAGCATACTTATGTTCTGGTTTCTGGTTTTCATTCAGGCTCACGACTGGGTATACCAAATCCATGGCAGGTGGTTCGCCATTAGTGTGGAGAAATTCGACGAGATTCACTATGCCGGTATGGCATTCTATAAATTGGCAATTTTCCTTCTGTTTCTGACTCCTTATCTGGCCATCAGAATAGTGAGTTAGGGCTCTCCTTTTACCACTGCAGAACCAATATATTTCGCCTGCCTGAGAACCAGAGCGATAATAGTTAAGGTCGGGTTTGCACTGCCTGCACTTGGGAACAGGCTACCGTCTGAAACAAAAAGATTATCGATATCGTGTGTTTGGCCCCAGGGATTAGTAACACTTGTTTTTGGATCAATGCCCATACGAGCGACGCCCATGTTATGCGTGGATGGCATCAGTCCTCCGCTGACTGTTTTTGTCGCACCCAGAGAACGATATAAGTCTTCTGATTTTTGCTGTGCGTATTTTGCCATCGCCAGAGAGTTTTTGTGGAGCTTGTAACGAACAATCGGTACCGGTAATCCGTTTCTGTCTTTTTTTGTTGGATGCAGGCTGATGCGATTGTCCGGATCGGCAAGATCCTCACCGAAGGCCATCAGACCGGCCATATTCCGGTAATCTTTCATGATGTCAGTGACTTCCCTGCCCCATTTTCCATTCATGGTCAGATTAACCAGTACATCCGGCGAAAATGGCAGGGTATGAAACTGAAAGCCTCCTACGAATCCGCGTGATGGATCATTTCTGATCTCATCTCTGACTACGCCCGCAATTTGTGCACCCTTGTACATGTGCACTTCACCCGGCATCACGGCGAGTGTCGGCACGGAAACATGTCGCATATAATTTCTGCCGACCTGATCGCTGGAATTCGCCAGGCCATTCGAAAATTCAGAGGTACTGGAGTTCAATAACAAGCATGTTGTCTCAACCGCATTGCCGGCAACACAAACCAGACGTGCCTTCTGCTCGCGTAACTTTCCATCGGCATCGATGTATTCGACGCCAGTGACACGATTGTTAGCACCCATCTTGATACGCGTCACCATGGACTGAGGTCTTAGTTCATAGTGGCCCGTGGCTTCCGCCCTTGGTACTTCCGTATATAAAGTCGACCATTTCGCGCCCACTGCGCAACCTGCTGAGCAAAAACCCAGTTCCAGACAACCCGGTCTGCCGTCACGTGCCTCGGGGTTGATGGCCATGTGGTTGGTGTCGGTATCTTTATAGCCAATCTTTTTTGCGCCCGCCTCCATTACCTTATAGTTATTGTTGGCAGGAAGCATCGGTACACCATGCGTTCCGGTAACGCCGAGTAATTTCTCGGCATCCTTATAGTGTTGTTGTAGTTCCTTATAAGCGAAGGGCCAGTCAGCCAGGTTGGTATTTTCTATCTCGCCATAGACAGATCGGGTTTTTGTTTCGAATTCCTCCAGGCGGGGACAGGCCGCAGTCCAGTGTACGGTGGTGCCTCCGGTGGTTTTGCAGGTCCACAAGGGGAAGTTTGGAATCAAATCGCCTTCACTGATACGTTCGTCAAGCCAGGTCAGCTTTTCAAACATCTTTTGATCGTTATTTTCAATGTCGGCCAGTGTCAGTCTTGGTCCGGCTTCAAGACAGACGACATCAATCCCCTTTTGCGCCAGCGCATTTCCGAGGGTACCGCCTCCGGCGCCCGAGCCGATTATGACGACGACGTCTTCATTGTTAAGTTGATACTTTGCATTTTTCATCAGAGAAATCAGTCCGCCGGTAACCAGTCGATATCGTCAAAACCACGATTGATATAACCACCATGTTCTATTGCGGAGCCACCATAACCAATCAGTTCCCAGACATCGGGGTGCTGGTAAATAACTCTTACCGCTGTGCTGAGTAAATGCCTGAAGACAGGCTCGGCCTGTAACTGCACTAATAACTCACGGCGTTTTGAATAAGATAGACTTTCCCACTTATCAATAGCACTAGACTCTTGCAATTTGCTCAAACCATTATTGACAAGATTCTCAATCTGCTCTGATTGAGTCATAGAATCCATAATTGCACGGGCCACATCGTCATAGATGTGTTTGGGGAAATTATCATGGGGAAATAAATCCATTGCGACATTGCTCAATACTTTTTCAGTATCAAGCTCACGGCCTTTGGAAGAAGCTAAAGCAGCAGGTGCAATACCGATAACAGTGGCACTGCATACGGCCTGTCGAACCGCCAGTTGAATGAAGTCGCGTCGCGAAAGAATATCAGGCAATTCTGTTTTCTTACTGCTCATAGTAATCAGACTTTTTATTTCTATTCAGAGTAACAAAGGCAAATCTCTAACTCCAGATTTTTGTTTTTGCTGAAAGCCGTGATCAAGATAGTTGTTGAATGTATTCTCTGATACGACTCAGGCCACTATCTATCTGCTCTATCGGGCAGGCGTAGGAAAAGCGCAGATGTTGTCCTGCATTCGCCAAGGGTGTTCCGAAATGTGCATCTGCCAGCACGGCTACGCCGGCTTTATGTAACAATTGCTCAGCCAGTTCGCCGCTATCACTGACACCGGCAAGCTCACATAGCTCGCTGACCTCCGCCCAGGCATAAAATGCGCCTCCTGGAAGCGGGCACTCTACGCCTTTAAGTGTATTCAGATCGGCGACTATATGATCACGTCGTTTTTGAAACTCATCCCGCATGGTCAACACGCTCTGGTTTGAACCGCTCAGGGCTGCCGCTGCCGCATACTGATTCGGATGCGGTGCGCAGGAGTCAGTATTGGTAATCATTCTGGAAAAAACCGACGCCAGTGTCTGATTAATTGCGAAACCCACCCGCCAGCCGGTCATCGACCAGGTTTTTGAAACCGAATCGACAAGAATGGTTCTGTCCAGCATCTTGTCTATTGATGCAATGCTGGCAAATTCACAGTCATAAACAAAAGCATGATAAGGCTCGTCAGAGAAGACCCAGATATTCTCCCATTCCGAGAGAATATCGGCGATTTCCTGCAAATAGGCTTTCTCATAAACTACTCCGGTCGGGTTGTGCGGACTATTCAGAATAACCAGGCGGGTTCTGTCGTTTAGGCTGTCGGCAAGTTCCTGCAGATCAAAATGAAAGTTATTGCTCTCTCGCAAACCAAGCGGCACGGGAACCGCGCCCTGAGCACGTACCTGTGATTCGTAGATGGCAAAACCCGGAGAGGGATAGATTACTTCATGACCAAGATCGCGATCAGTCACCGCCTGAATTGAGTAAGCAATAAATGGTTTTGCACCGCAGCCACAGACCACAGCGTCCTCACTGATCTCAATCTGCCGGGTTCTGGAAACATAATCCACCACCGCTTTGCGAAGCGGTGCAATACCGGCTGAAGGTGTGTAACCGGTATGGCCATCGGCCATTGCCTGGGTTGCGGCATTGCAGATGTACTCCGGTGTCGGGAAGTCCGGTTGGCCGATACAGAAAGAGACAATGTTGCGCCCGCTCGCACGTAGCTTCTCAACTTCCGCCAGTACGACAAAGGCATTTTCAGTCCCAAGGGAGTTTGCGCGTTCAGATATTTTGATCATGTCTGTAATTTTCTACTGACTACGAGCTTCGCATAGTATCATTCACCGAAGAAACTGATATTTTCACCAGAGTATTATTAACGAGATGAGTTCATGACGATTCTACAGAAACTTGTACACAATTTCCGCTGGATAAGTCTGCTTGGTGGGCCACTTGCAGGAGTACTTATCTATGCGATTGTGCCTGAATCATTTACTAATCTGGAAAACGAGATCGTCACTTTGGGCAATGGCGGCAAACTGACTGCCGCTCTCGCGGTGTGGATGGCGATATGGTGGCTGGGAGAATCTATTCCTATATATGCAACGGCATTGTTACCGCTGGCGATACTGCCCTTAGGTGGTGCCCGCGATATGAAAGAAGCCGCTCTTGGTTATGCTCACCCGCTTATTTTTCTTTTTATAGGAGGTTTTATGCTGGCGCTGACTTTGGAACGCTGGCATCTGCATAAACGTTTCGCACTGATGGTACTGCGAATTATCGGCACCACTCCGAGCAGGCTGGTTGGTGGTTTCATGTTTGTCTGCGCCACCATGAGTATGTGGATCACCAACACAGCGACCTCACTGGTCATGCTACCCATCGCGCTGAGTGTCATCGGCATTTATGAAAAACAGTTTCCAGATAAGAAAAATCTGTCTTTATGTCTGTTACTTGGCATTGCTTATTCCTCTTCTATCGGTGGTATCGGTACTATTGTCGGTACGGTTCCGAATATATTTGCGGTGTCTTTTTTGCAAAGTGAATTTGATATTCACATCGGTTTTTTGGAGTGGATGAAAATCGGTATTCCGGTGGTTGTGATATTCGTTCCGCTTAGCTGGTTCATGCTCACCCGATTTATCTATCCGCTGGACAATGAAGCCATCGATGAAAGCGTTCTGGATACGAAACCGGAGCCGTGGAACAGAGGTTCAAAATTAACAATAGGCATTTTCTGTCTGACTGCGTTTTGCTGGATGTTCAGACCCCTACTTGTAAAAACAGACTTACTACAACATTTAACGGACGCCGGTATCGCAATAAGCGCGGCCCTGCTTTTATTCATTATTCCAAGTAGTGTTAAAGACAGGGAGTTCCTGCTCGACTGGGAAACAGCTGTGAAGATTCCCTGGGGTATTGTGATACTTCTTGGCGGGGGCATTTCACTGGCTTCCGCTATCAGCAGTAATGGTGTCAGTCAGTTGCTCGCTACTTACCTGAGCGCCATGCATGGTATACCGCCGCTCTTAATGAGTTTTGCCGTGGTCGGCTTTATTATTTTTCTGACAGAACTGACCAGCAATGTGGCCACCACAACGGCTCTAATTCCTATGTTCGCAGCCATGGCTGTGGGTCTGGGTATTGCTCCTATAAGTATTATCATTCCGGCTACCATCGCCGCCAGTTGTGCTTTTATGTTACCAGTGGCAACACCCCCAAACGCCATTGTGTTCGGCTCTGGTCGTTTGCGTATTCCAGAGATGGCGAAAGCCGGTATCTGGTTAAATATTATCGGAATATTTATTGTTACCCTGTGTAGTCACTTTCTTATCAAAGCACTTTTTTAGCAGCTCTGGTATTGGCAGCGGAGGAATAGTCATTGAGGCCATGTGCTTCGTTTAACTCCTCCACCAGAGAGTCCATTTCCTCGCCCATGGATTCCACAGGAATGCCGGTGCCGTCGGCGATTCTGACCATACGTTGAAAATTCGAAGCAATACCCGCGACATCAACCATTGCGGCAGAGCCCATCTCTGCCACAAGCGCCTCTCTTGCCTTCTCCAATTGCAGTTCATCGAAGCTCATAAAAGCATTGCTGAATTGGAGTAAGACACCTGAATGGGGAACGCCCTCAATTTCAAGGCAGGTTGGATCGGCGATCCCATCCATATTGATAGTTTGACCGGCAATGTCAGCACTCACACGGAGTACCAGTACATGTGAGGAGGTTCAGTAGAAGCAATCGTTGAATGCTGACACCCGCGCCGCAACAACTTCAGTCTGGATACGACTCAGAGTGCCCTGCGGTGACTTTTCAAAATCTCCGAACTCGGCTTCATCAAGGTAATGGGTTTTAAGTAGATCCTGCAGAGATCTGACTTCATCGGGGACAAGCGAGAGCGCACGAATAACATTGCCCTCAAGCTTGCCTTCCCAAAGATCAGATTCAGGACCGGAATCGATCACCTGATCCAACATTGGTAGCCAAGCAACATCTTCGACAAGATTGCCGGGTCGATAATGCGATGGTTCCCCAGCTCCGGCTTCAGGCAGTTCGCGCAAAGGCAGACCAAGGGCGCGCGAGAACTCATCTATGGAAAAAACATGAACCACAGTACCGAGTATCTCAACATATTCTTCATGCTTAAGCCCGTCAGCGATGACGCTATCAAACCAGGTCTTTGTTAGTCGCCCCGAGTCTGTAATAACCCGGTGCACAACTTCAACCATCACACTCGATAATTCACCTGTTTGATCATGCTCTCCGTTCACCTGATAGGGTGACAAAGCCACTTTTCGCTGACGACATAATTCACAGGAAAAAGCCTGTCGGACTTCTTTCGCTACTGCGATTCGTTGTTTCGCACTTAAGCAGTTACCGGGAGAGGCCAACCGCTGCCAGAAACGAGTATGACTTTCTGCAAAGTCAGCTCTTACAGGGTATTTTGAATCGTTGTAATTTACAGTGCTCATTATCAAGCCAGATTCCAGGCTAATGTCCTGCAGTGTCGGTGGTGTCAAATTCACCCATCACATACATCTCACCCATACTCATCCATTCGCCCTTAATCTTTTCCCAGAGGAAAAGCATCTTGAAGGTAAAAGGAGCCACACCGGGAACCGGTGGATAAACATGGAAATTAACCCAGTCCCAGCCGGCATTCCCATTCACATGAGTGTTGTAGGATTCGATATACACTATTGAGCCAATGATCTCGGGGTTTTCATAAACCGGGCGAATGCCTTCGGTGCCTCGATGAGTTGTACCGTCTGGACCAACGGACATCACATCCGCGCTGTAAAATTTTTCCAGAATCGGTTTTCCATCGTTATTAGCAAAGGCCTGTTCTTTCATATCGTATTTGGCCCGGATCGCTTTTTTGAAGGCATCCAGTTTTTTATCCGCCGCCATGGCGACGTTAAACTGTAAGCAACAAAATATTGTTAAACATAGACCAGTAATTAATTTTTTCATCTCATTTCCCCTTGTTATAAATTAATGTTTTTTACCTGCCGCCTGATGTGCAGCCCTTTCACCTTCGTGTGTAGCACCTTCCCACATTTGCATTCCTCTGAGTTCTGCATGAGCAAAACTGATACGGCCGTGTGGTTGCCGTATTACATCGCTTGGTGCCGGCTTGCCGTTCTTACCAAAGAAAAATCCCGGCGGAGTGACAACATAAGCATGTCCTTGTCGATTAACAGTAATACCGGCAATATCGCGATCTGCATCGAATCCACCGGCTGCGAACATCTTGGTAAACTGCTCTCGCACATTTTTTTCAATATCGGCATAACTCAGACTGAACATGCGCATTCTCGCAGCAACCGTCTGCTTGTCTACCGGCATTCCCGGTTTGCAGAAGGAATTATACATAGTGATGGCAATTGGCTTTTCCGGATCCAGTGGCATAGGTTCTTTACCATCCAGAATCATCTGCCGGCGCAATGTGAAAAACCAGCCCATGTCATCACCAAACCATCGCACTGCGGAGACACCCATCTTGTCCATGAATTTCCAGTTTCGTAAGGCAACGTTAACAACCATCATCGGCGCATGCATGAATTCATCCATGGCTTCCTTGTGCGCCTTCGGTAAATCCGTCACCACACGTTTATTAAGGTGTTGTTGACCACCCATTACAACGTGCTTTGCTCTGACGTAACGCATTTTGTCATCTTTCAGGTATGTCACTTTTACTGTTTTAGCTTTATTTACCGGTCCTTCATGAACAACATTGACCACCAGTGAGCTTAGCCGCATACGAGCCGGGGAGCCGGCCTTATCTATCACCTTCCAGTCAACCGGATTACTTAACACTTCACTCAGTGTCGTCGTTTTGCCAAAGATATCCGGAATGACTTTCTGGACGATACGGCGTAACGTGCCGGTATTACCACCCGGAAACTGCGCAAGATACAGATTGTCAGTTGGATCACCTAAATCCATATAACGCATATACTGTTGAACACCCGGGGAAATAAAGTTAAAAGCCTGCAATGCCGAGACAGCATCAGTACCTAAACCGCAGCCCATGGCCGCCATAAAAGGGTTCAGATAATCATCGACTTCCTGATTATCTATACCCATTTCGTTAACAAGGAAATCTTTGTAAGTCATCGAATCGAGCCATTGATCCCAGTCGTCACGTCTGGGTGGTTGACGATAAACTTCCATCCAGATTAAATCGTTTTTGGTTTTCTGACTTATTGGCACATCTTTAAAACGGTTCGACCAGGGATTAACCGCCATCTTGTGACCATCGTGAAACCAGCCCAGATCAGTTTGTTCCCAGCTGATATGCATAGGTGAGTAATTATCGTAAGGAATTTTTAAGTCTGAGCCCTTCGCTTCCTGCCATTCAAAATTCTGCGGCATTCCCAGTTCATCCCAGATCGGCGCATACATTTCTACCTTCTTTGCCCACTCCAGTGGCCAGACAACTCCCGTTGATCCCTGCGGCGCCCATAACTTGTAGCCATCGACTTCGAATTCGTTCTGTCGCGCTTCACCACCAAACATGTCGTGATTGTCCAGAATCAGGATTTTCGCATCGGGATGGTCTTTTTGATAATAATAAGCGGCGCTGCAACCGGCAAAGCCGGCACCAACTACAACGAGATCATATTCTTCGCCTGTTGCTTTCGCTGATGCCACCTGCTCTTCAAAATCGCCATTGCGGAAAGTGTGGGCAGCATTGACTTCAACATGAGTATTACCGTTAGAAGTCGCATAGTCTCCAATCCCACCCGGACCAGTCCAACTTTTGTCCAGTTTATTGAGACCAAGAGGCATGGTCCTACCCAGCTTGAATTCATCGGCTTTCGGGCCTGAGGCGGCCAATGCTCCGGGTGCTTTGGCACTTAATAGTGCCGCTCCAGCACCAATCAGGGTGCCGCCGATAAAATCACGTCGGGTGATGTCGGAATTGCTGTCTGATGTGTTACCTTTACTGTCGTTGCTCTTATTTTTGCTCATCTTTCCCCCGGCGAATTTTAGCGACTTTAATAGAGATATTCGGGTATTATTGGTCGAATGACATAAAAAGTAAATGCACAGATATTAAATAATTATGAGTAGCACCGCAGAGGACACCAGAAACCGCGGCAAACGCAGCGGTACAGCCATTCGGGCCAAGGGACAAAAGCGCGTGGTTGCGATTCTGGAAGCCTCCCGGGCGATACTTATTGAGGATGGTTATACCCAGTTTTCGCTGAGAAATATAGCCGGTCGTGCGGGTATTCATCTGAGTAATCTGCAATATTATTTCCCCGGTAAGGATGAACTCATTCACGGACTGATGGAGTTTATCGCTGATAAATATCTGCAGACTTATGAGACTTTGTTCAAGAAATTACCAGACGGTCCTGAAGCACGATTGAACGCTGCTATCGAATACCTGCTTACCGATATCAGAAACAGTAAAACGCGGCGCTTTTTTGTTCAGCTCTGGGCTCTACTCGAATCTTCCGATGCCCATTCAGGTGTCTTACTGAATGAAATGTACGCGCTTCATATAAGTACACTCAACTCCCTGATTGCCGAAGTAAGCCCACACTTGAGTCCGGGTATATTACAACAACGCGCAACCATGATAGCGTCACTCATTGAAGGTATGATGCTGATGATTGAAGATGCCGATGAAAAACTGCAGCCTGGTGAAGCTGCTATTGAGGACGAATTAAAAAAACAAATACTACGCATCGCAATGGACAAATAACATGACTTACCCTGCTACCTGAACCTGCCAGTGTGGGCAGGTACACTACATAATAAATCATGCGCCGAAACTAACCGTTGTCTGCCACTGTACGGACTGTCAGAAAACATCGGCAGGTGCCTTGAGCCTGACCATGTTCGTTGAGCGTGAAAATTTTGAATTGCTAAGAGGTGAACTGGCCCATTTTGACCGCACGGCAGCCAGTGGAAATCGCGCGCGATGCTATTTTTGTCCGAATTGCAGTAATCGCATCTATCATGAAAACCCGGATAATAACGCCGTTCTCCGGGTAAAACCAGGGACTCTGGATAACACCGGTATTATTCAACCCGAGATGCATGTGTGGACTTCAAGCGCTCAGTCCTGGGTGAGCTTACCCGAAGATATTCCCTGTCACGAAACACAACCATCAATGGCAGAACTTCTCGGAAATAATTAGGCTTCCAGAAAGGCCTTATCTTCCAGGTAACTTACAATTTCCATGGTCGCTTCTTCCGCAGAACATTCAAGCGTTTTAATTTCAATCTCTGCGTTCTCCGGTTCTTCATAGCTTGAGTCTATGCCGGTGAAATTTTTTATTTCACCCAGTCGTGCCTTTTTATAAAGACCTTTTCTATCGCGTCTTTCACATTCTTCCAGCGGCGTATTGACAAAAATTTCAATAAATTCGTTATCCTCTACCAGACTACGTGCGAGTCGGCGTTCACTTACAAAAGGTGAGATAAACGAGACGATGACAATAAGGCCTGCATCAACCATTAGTTTTGCTGTCTCGCCAACGCGACGGATATTTTCAACCCTGTCTACGTCGGTAAAACCAAGATCCTTATTAATTCCATGACGAATATTATCGCCATCAAGCACATAGGTATGCCTGCCAAGATCCATCAATTTTTTATCAACCAGGTTCGCTATAGTTGATTTACCCGAGCCTGACAAACCGGTAAACCACAACACACAGGGCTTCTGATGTTTGAGCTCGGCGCGCGCTGACTTGTCGATTGCCATATCCTGCCACACCACGTTTTTGGCACGACGCAGGGAAAAATCAAGCATGCCAACACCCACCGTGTTGTTTGTAATTCTATCGATAAGAATAAAACTGCCGGTACGACGATTATCTTTATAACTGTCGAAGGCAATAGCCTGGCTGAGGTTGATATTGCAATAACCTACTTCATTTAATTCAAGCGATTTACCCGGCTCATGTTCAAAATTATTTATATTCAACTTGTATTTGAGCTCAGTTACGGTCGCGGGGCTCAACTTGTTTGTCGTTTTGAGTAGATACTGACGACCAGGTAACAGTTGATCCTCGGCCATCCAAAATATGTGAGCCGCGAACTGGTTCGATTGCTCGGCTGGTGATTCCGCAGCACAGATTACATCGCCGCGTGAAATATCGACTTCGTCCTCCAGGGTCAGAGTAATCGCCTGATCGGCGACAGCCTCTTGTAATTCACCATCATGCGTAACAATGCTTTTAACACAACTTCTTTTTCCTGAAGGAATTACAATCACTTCCTCACCGACATGAATATTCTTTCCAATCGTGGTGCCGGAGAAACCTCTGAAATTCAGGTTCGGTCTGTTCACCCACTGCACCGGTAGACGAAAAGGCATCT
Source organism: Gammaproteobacteria bacterium (assembly GCA_012103475.1). Classification (GTDB taxonomy): domain Bacteria; phylum Pseudomonadota; class Gammaproteobacteria; order Eutrophobiales; family Eutrophobiaceae; genus WLWS01. The sequence goes on from WLWS01000007.1 coordinate 21,083, forward strand.
GACTATGGTCTTTAGCAACGTCGACATGCTCAAGAAAAGGTAACAGAGCCGAACCCTTGTACCAGTCCATTTGCTCTCCAGCTCTTGTAACATTTTCTCCGTTCAGCGCCGACAAGGGTATACAGGTGATATCTGTGAAAGTCAGATCCGCAGCAAGAGTCAAATAGTCCTGCTCAATACTCTGAAAAATATCCTGCGAGTACTCAACCAGATCCATTTTGTTAATCGCTACAACAATATGTTTTACACCCAGAAGAGAAGCAATATAACTATGTCTGCGTGTCTGCGTTAATACGCCTTTTCTGGCGTCAATCAGGATGATAGCCAGATCCGCTGTAGAAGCTGCAGTAGCCATGTTACGGGTGTACTGTTCATGACCCGGTGTATCGGCAACGATAAATTTTCGTTTATCGGTTGAAAAATATCGATAGGCAACATCGATGGTTATCCCCTGTTCCCGTTCAGCAGCCAGTCCATCGACAAGTAAAGCCAGATCCATCTTGTCGCCTTGCGTGCCCATTTTTTTACTGTCGTTTTCGAGGGTCTGCAGCTGATCTTCGTAAATCAGTTTAGAATCGTAAAGCAATCGCCCGATAAGGGTGCTCTTCCCGTCATCCACACTGCCACAGGTAATGAATCTCAGAAAACTTTTGTGTTCCTGGCTCAGTAAGTAGGCTTCTATGTCTTTTTCGATTAAATCGGATTGATGAGCCATCAGAAGTAGCCCTCCTGTTTCTTCTTCTCCATCGAAGCCGCGGCATCGTGATCAATGACTCTTCCCTGTCGTTCAGAAGAGGTGGTCAGTAACATCTCCTGAATAATTTCTGGCAATGTTGCCGCTGAAGATTCAACGGCACCTGTCAGGGGATAACAACCGAGTGTGCGAAAACGAACCATTTTCATCATTGGTTCTTCACCGGGCTCAAGTGGCAGACGCTCATCGTCAACTTTGATCAGCACCCCATCGCGTTCTACTACCGGTCGCTCTTTCGCCAGGTAAAGTGGCACTATGGGGATGTTCTCTTTGTATATGTATTGCCAGATGTCGAGTTCGGTCCAGTTAGACAGAGGAAATACACGTACACTTTCACCTTTGTGAATGCGGGTGTTGTAGATGTCCCAAAGTTCAGGTCGCTGGGTTTTCGGATCCCAGCGGTGCTGATCCGAACGAAACGAAAATATTCTCTCCTTCGCTCTCGACATTTCTTCATCACGACGGGCACCGCCAAAGGCTGCGGTAAACTGGTGTTTGTCCAGTGCCTGCTTAAGCGCCTGAGTTTTCATAATGTCGGTATGCACCTGCGAACCATGTGAGAAAGGGCCAACCCCCTGCTTCACCCCGTCCTCATTTATGTGGACCAACAACTCAAGACCAAGCTCTTTGGCCAGATTGTCACGAAATTCAATCATTTCATGAAATTTCCAGGTGGTATCAACATGCAGCAGGGGAAACGGAGGCTTTGAAGGATAGAAGGCTTTCATTGCCAGATGCAGCATGACTGCAGAATCCTTGCCAACGGAGTACAACATTACCGGGTTGTCTGACTCCGCAGCGACCTCGCGCATGATAAAAATACTTTCGGCTTCTAATCTTTCGAGATGGGTCAGTTCCGACATAAACTCATTTGTCCGCAGTTTTCGTGATATTTCCTCCCCGGGATTTAACACACCAGGGAAATCGAGGCGTGAGGATAAGACGTAGACGTTAATATTAAAAGCAGGATATAAAGGATATTGCTATCGGTTTTACCGATAGTAGAATAAGATCATCTAAAACAGCTCAAAGCCGATGAAATTCACTATCAAGCAATTACGCATTTTTCTGGAAGTCGCCAGACATGAAAACCTGTCACGTGCCGCAACCAGCCTGCATATGTCGCAATCGGCAGTGAGTGAAGCCCTTCTGAATCTGGAACAAGCCTATCAGGTTGTACTTTTTGATCGCTTAAGTAACCGGCTTGAACTGAACGCCACCGGCAATAGTCTGCGCCAGGAGGCCGAAAAACTACTCGCGCACTGCCACAGTTTTGATGAAAAACTGGCGGCTCACAAAGAATTGGGACATCTCAAAGTAGACGCGAGCTTCACCATCGGCAACCATCTCGCCACTCGCTATCTGGCTCTTTATCTGGCAGAACACCCTGACGCCGATGTTCAACTGGAAACGGCGAATACACCAGATGTCGTTGCCAAAATTCTAAACTACGAAGTTGACATCGGCATGATTGAGTCAGAAGTGCAGCATCGGGACCTTGAACTTATTCCCTGGCGCGAAGATGAACTTGTGGTTTTTTGTTCGGCGAGTCATCCGCTGGCGGCACAGAAAACGCTGCGTCCGAAAGATATTAAGAATGCGGCCTGGATACTCCGCGAGCCGGATTCCGGTGCAAGACATACTTTCGAGAAAGCGCTGAGTGAGTTACTACCTGATATCAATATTTATCTGGAATTTAAACACAATGAAGCAATAAAAAATGCCGTGGAATCGGGTCTCGGAATCGGTTGTCTTTCGCGAATCGTGTTGCAGAGAAATTTTGATAATGGTGATTTAGTTCCGCTTAAATTACCGCGACGAAAACTTCGGCGTACTTTTTATTTTGCATTACCGAAAAAAACGTTTCAACAAACCGGCCGTTGACTCGTGGATGAGAGTTTGCCGCTCGATGGACAAGCAGGAAATGTAACAGGCCTAGAACTTTGAGAAATCGGCAGGGCGTTTTTCCATGAATGCAGTTAGCGCCTCTTTACACTCGGCACCATCCAGCATTGGAATAAAACTCTGGTTTTCTCTTGCCGCCGCCGTTTGTATTTGCTCGTGCATCGCCGCACGCAGAAGCCTTTTTGTTGTCCGTGTTGCGGCTGGTGGCTGTGCGGCTATTTTCAGCACTACATCCTTCGCGGTTTGTTCCAGTTCAGCGCTTTTCACTTTCTCGTTAACAATGCCGACATCAATTGCCGTATCAACATCAAACATTTTACCGAGCAAAAGCAATTCTGAAGCTTTCTGATGCCCCATAAGCGCCGGCAGGATATGGGTGGAACCGGCTTCAGGGCATAATCCGATATTGACAAAAGGCATCTGAAAACGTGAGTCTTCTGCCGCATAAACAAGATCACAATGTAAAAGCATGGTAACGCCGATACCGACCGCAATACCGTTGACAGCCGCTACAATTGGTTTTTCCGCAGCGATCATGGCACGAACAAACTGCAGAACCGGGCTGCTATCATCGACTGGCGGGTTTTTTAAAAAATCCTTAATATCGTTACCACTGCAGAAACTATCTCCCGAACCTTTAATCAGGATCACTCTGATATTTTGATCATCGTTAGCACTTTCTACTGCATCTGCCAGAGCCTGATACATTGCTAAATCCAGCGCGTTCTTCTTATCCGCCCGATCGATTGTCAGGCTGAGAATTTTTTCATTAATAGCGGCTTTTATATAGTCACTCACATTGGATCCCCGTGATTTTTCATCGCAATTATTCTACGTCAAACTGTCTGTAAAGTAGATCTACTTTGCTCTTCAACATACTCATTGCCTGCATTTCATTTTCAACCTCAGCTATTATCGTCATCAGCGGGTACCCTTTGTGAATACTAGAACCTGGAAGAGGAATATCAGCAGTAATCGTTCCTGCCCCGGATGAAGAATAGATTAAATTCAGATCATCAGGGCAACGCAACTCATCTCCGGCAAAAAGATAGGCCTTTGCCCGCATAGCGCTCACTCTACTCAGAGCCCGCGGCAATTCACCTTCGCAGGCTTGCCGGTGTGCGAGCAATAGTGGAAAGCTGAGACTCGGTTCCAGAATTTCAACTGAGGCGCTATATCGCGGATTGATTTCAATTGGATAAATTCTTCCGTCCCGACAAATCCCATCAACACAAAACAGACCTTTAAGACTGAAGTTTTTTGTCAAAGCGCTGCCGATACTCTGCCATTGCACTCTTTCTTCCTCAGCAATCTGCAAAGGCCCGATACTGCCGCAATAAGCGTAGGCCGCTGCATTAAGAAAGGTCTCACCAATAAGCTGTCGACTGACGCCAATCAGGCAGGCCTCCTGACCATTGCCGAGAAATACGCCCGCGCGGGACTCACCTTCTATGAATCCCTGTAAGTAGTAATCATCACCTACCTCCTGCTTCGATTGATAACTCTGAATATCGCGACCACCGGCGCCATGCAAAGGCTTACGCAACCATGAACCGGTTTCTACCGTCGTACGGCTGACTTCGGGATGCGCAATACCAGCGGCGGCGTAACAATCCTGAAGCCTTTGCGGGTTGCGAATGGCTCGACAGACTTTTGTTGAATTGCCCAACAAAGGTCTTTGTTGTTCCAGAATCTCCAGCACAGACAAATGACTTTCCAGTGCGCCTGTATAGATAAAAGGCAGCTCGGCCGTGTTTTTCATGCAATCCACGAGACCCTGTGGATAAGAATCCGGTTCAACAAGCTGACCTGTGAATTCACTTTGCAGATCAAAGTCTCCAAACTGGTCTATCCAGTAAGGTGTGAAACCGGCCCTTCTGGCAGAGAAACAGGCAGCACGGGCGCTGGCTCCGACAATAATCAGGTCTTCGTTTGGCATCGAGTGGCTAATCAGAATTCAAGTGAATATGTTGTTATGATACGAATCAAAATAATAATCTGTTTAATTATGCAGAGAATAATAACACCAGTCGAAGTCAGCGCATGAAGTCGAAACACATTGTCATATTTTCCGATACAGACGGTTTGCATGAAGGCAACCTGAGTAAGGCTTTCAAAAAACAGGGCGTGAGTAGTAGCCGTGTGTCCTTGATGGATTGCCAGTTAAATTATGGTGAAAACAGCAGCGGATTACTTTTGCCGGGTATGCATGACACTCTTCCCGCTGCCGCTTTCGTTCGTGCTATTCCTGACGGCAGTTTTGAACAGGTCACTTTCCGCCTTGATATTCTGCACGCACTGGAGGCCTCCGGAGTTCTGGTTTACAACACGGCCCGTGCTATAGAACGTACAGTAGATAAAGGCATGACCAGTTTTTTACTCGCACGAGATAATATTCCATCACCTTCAAGCTGGGTTTGCGAGTCCGCGGCTGAAGCACAAAAAATCATTAAAAAAGAAACCAGAGGTGATGCAAAGCTGGTTTTGAAACCTCTATTCGGCAATTGCGGTCGAGGTCTGCAGCTACTTGATCGCTCAAGCGCCGTACCAAGCGAAGAAGAAGTAGATGGTGTCTATTATCTTCAAAAACAAATCTTGCATGACGGTCCACAGGCTCGCGACTGGCGCGTATTGGTAATTGCAGACAGGGCAATCGCTGCTATGGAACGAATTTCAGATCACTGGATTACCAATCGGGCCAGAGGTGGAAAATGCCTCCCTGCGGTACTGACACCGGAGATTCGCGAACTGGCTGAAGCTGCCAGTCACAGTGTTGGTACAGCTTATGCGGGAGTTGATATTATTCGTGACACAGACGGTAAGTACCTGGTCCTGGAAGTTAACAGCGTACCCGCCTGGCGTGGCTTACAGTCGGTCGTGGAAAAAGATATCTGTCAGTTACTGGCGGATGATTTATTGCGACGCTGCGGCTCAACAACAGGCGCTGCAATGACCCCCGTTTAACAACTCGAGCCCCTAACTCTGTGCGCGCATTCCTTTAATCCCTTCAACAAATCGCGACAGCGTCTGTGACAGCTCACCACGTTTGAGCATGATCTCAACTAACTGAAACGAAGACTCATCGGCAACCGAAGCATTCAGCGCATCTCTCAGTTCGAGTCTTGTATTAGCACGTCGACCAACACCACCCAGACTGTCGGCAATATTTGCATAGTTTATATGGTCAAGATCATTAAACTTCGATTCAGGTTGAAAGGCCCGCAGCATTTCCCAGCTACTATTGTTAAGAAGCAGAACAACAGGGTTCCAGCCATAACGTTTGCAGTTCAATAACTCCCAGCCTGTCATTTGAAAGGCACCATCTCCGACCATGATAATCGGTCGGCGACCAGTGGCCGCCTGCACTCCGAGTCCGGCAGGCACACCAAACCCCATCGTCGCGTAATAGCCCGGTGCCACCAATTCGGTATGCTCTATATCCAGTGCAGTAAAAAGACAATCACCCATGTCAGCTGCGATTGGCATACGCTCGTGATCCTCAAACATATCGTTAACGGCGCGGGCGATATCTGTCGGTGTAATCGCCTGCTCATCGGCTGATAAACTGGCAGGATAATCCAGTTCAACTGCCGCCTGAGGTTTTTTTGTTTCCAGTTTTTGATTTAGTGTTTTAACCAGCGAGGTAATCGGCATGTCCAGATAAGAGTGGTAACCCAGCGAGACACGACCATCACTGGCTAGAATGGTTTTTCTCAGGTCGATTTTTTTCTCAGAGATTCCGAAATTTGTGTCCGACAATAAAACACCCAGGAGAATCAGTGCATCCGAATTTTCCACCATTTGCGTAATTCGGGCATCACCAGCCTTACCCATATAGGTTCCTTGCAATGGCACCTCCTGTCCGGCGAGTAAACCACGACCCATAAAAGTCGTCACGACTGGCACATTCAACTTCTGGCACAGTTCTCTTACCGCATCTTCCAGACCGTAGCGACGAATCTCGACACCGACCATCATTACCGGTGACTTCGCACTCGCCAGTCTGGTGATAATCTCATCCGCGCAGGCCGCCAGTGCATCCGCATCGGCAATATCTGCCTCAACGGGTCCCGGCACTTCCGCACAGTTATCGAAGACCTTATCGCGAGGGACTTCAATATAAACCGGCCTGGATTCAAGTATGCAATTTCGTAGAACGCGCGCAATCAGATCCGGTGCTGTTTTCGGATCGTCGAGAATTACCTGATCACAAGTGACCTCCTTAAACATCTGCATCTGTGAAGAGAGTTGCTTGGCCTGATGATGCACCAGCAGACCCGTGCTTCTATCCGCCTCGCCCGGGCCACCGGACAATACAATCACGGGTGATTTCTCTGCATAGGCCGCAGCTACCGGATTAACCATGTTAAAGGCACCGGCACCGTAAGTGACCGCGGCGACCGAAGGTTTAGAGTGAAAACGGGCAGCGGCATCGGCGGCAAAACCAACAGCAGGTTCATGACTGAAAGTATAAAGCGGTAATATCTCTGATTCTTCCATTACCTTGAACAGAGGCAGCGCAAAGTCTCCGGGTATTCCGAAAATTTCTTCAACGCCATAATTTTTCAGACCCAGGAGCAGGGATTCGGCAAGATTCATGATAATTCTCCGCTTATTCAGATTTTGAGAAATAATAGTGCTAAATCTTAAAAATTATCTTGCCATTGCACATGGTATTTAGGTATTTTTAGCAATTAATATTCTATATTTAAATATATTTATTAACTTTATTGCTTCAAATGTTATTAGATCGCTTTGACATTGCTATTCTTCGAGAAATACAGGCGGATGGTCGAATCTCCAATCGTGATCTGGCCGAGCGTGTTGGCCTGTCTCCGGCTCCCTGTTGGAGGCGACTGCGTGGACTGGAAGAAAATCATGTAATTTCGGGCTATGCGGCCCTTCTTGACAGCGAAAAGCTGGGCCTGACCATTGTTGCCTTTGCTCACATATCACTGGAAAACCATCACGCCAGAACTGTGTCCGAATTTGACCGGGCAGTGCAGTCAAGTAATGAGGTACTGGAGTGCTACATGACGAGTGGGGAGTATGACTACATGCTGAAAGTGCTGGCAGCGGATATGAGCCACTACGAGAAATTCCTGAGTGATGTGCTAATGCAGATACCGGCAGTCAGAAATGTCAGCACCAGTTTCGCCCTGCGTCATAAGAAGCTGACCACCGCCCTGCCGCTTTCGCAGCTGGAAAACCAGAATTAGAGTTTCAAGGCGCGAAGATCCAGTTGTCCGTCCTTCACAGGTGGGCACCAGAAGTAATTACCACTGATGGCCTGCGACATACGAAATATAGCGTCGACAATACCATCGTCCTTTCCCAGCATTCTGTTCAACAACGCTTCAAAAGCATCAAAAGATTTACCAAAAGCAACAAACACCAATCCCTCTCCACTTTCATCAGCCCAGGGCATTGAACGTCGTAAGACAAAGGCCTCAGGTTCAAAATCTTCCTGTGCAGTGCGCTTTACGTGAGCAGATTCGGGGGCATCTTCAATTTCTTCATTATCACTCAATCGACGTCCAATCATGTGATCCCGCTCTTCGTCTTCCATGGAATCAACATAATCAAGATCGTGTAACCATTGCTGCACAGCCACCAGAGAACTTCCATCAAGACCCTCAGCCTGTCCCGTCATTAATGCAGCGGCGAGCGCATCATTACCCTTCGGGTTCTCGGTACCATCTTCATAACCACTCAGATCGCGACTGTCTCGATACTGAAATGCATCGATTATTTTGACCAGTTCAAAATCTGGACTTAACAAACTCTCGATAGTCCTTGATGCATGCACCAGTTCGCCACGATCTTCACCTCGTATCCAGCACCAGATTGCCGCCGGGGTTGAAGGCACATCGATACCTGCCACACTGTGTGCGGGAAAACTATGCATACCGGGAATATCTGCCCCCAGGTATTTAAGTAATGACTCGCCGATTCCCACCACGCAGTTACTGCCATCCACTACGCCGGCAAGATCTTTCAACGATTGCCTCGGTTCCGTGTCCGGACGCAGAGATAAAATCATGTAACGAGCCAGACGGGGTGCCGGTTCAGTAATACCCTGTTGATGATTTTCGGTCATAATTTTAATCCTTTCTTTTAGTCACTCTCAGGCTGATAAAAATTTCAGGGCCTGCTCATGCAATGCTGGTGTAGCCGCAGCAACTACATCGCCGCCCATAGCCACACTATCCCCCTGCCAGTTGCTGACAACACCGCCAGCCGCTTCGACGATTGGGATCAGAGCCATGATGTCAAAAGATTTAAGCGAAGACTCTACAATCAGGTCAACGAATCCATGGGCAAGCATGCCATAACCGTAACAATCCGTGCCGAAACGTGAAAAGCGACAGCTCTCGGCTATTCTGACGAAACGATCCAGAGCCTTACCAGTGTGAAACATTGACAGATGAGTACAACACAAAACAGCGTCTGATATTTTTTCAGTCTCACTGCATTTAATCTGTTTCTTACCCTGATTATTGATGAGAAAAGCCCCTGTTTCACTACCCACGAAAGTTTCATTCAGGAAGGGCTGGTTCATCACCCCAGCGACACAGAGATCATTTTCCATTACTCCGACAAGTGTTCCCCACATCGGAGAACCGGCGACGAAACCTCGGGTTCCATCAATAGGATCAATGAACCATTTAAAGGGCTCAGAACCTCTGGTTTCTCCTTCCTCTTCACCGACTATCGAGTGACCGGGGTATTTTGCACTGATTTTATCCCGCAAAAACGCCTCAATCTCAGTATCGGCAAGCGTAACGGGGTCAAACTTGCCATCACTTTGCTTGTTTTCGACCTTCAGATCGGAACGGAAATACTTCAGGGCGATTTCACCCGAGTCGCGCGCTATATCCGTTACAAAGTCAGTCAGTAACTGGATTTCTTCTTCTCTAGACATATGTATTAATCCCTGCGAAGCTCCTCACCCGGAGCAATCTGGTTTTTATTATTTTCTGCCGCCATTGTAAACCATACTTATGAATAAAAGAATTATCGTTTTTGTTCTTGTCCTCGCCTCGTCACTAACAATGATGTCGACGGACATTTACGCTCCCAGCCTTGCCCATCTTCCGGATTTCTTCTCAACTTCCGCAGAAAATATCAAACTCACTATGAGTCTGAATGCGGCAGCTTATGCACTTGCCACACTTTTTCATGGTCCCCTGTCAGAGCGTTTCGGTAGAAAGCCGGTATTGCTATGGGGCATGATTGGTTTCACTTTTTTCAGCCTTTGTTGCGCAATGGCACAAACAGTTGAGCAGCTTATTGTGGCCAGAGTCTTTCAGGGAATTAGTGCAGCCGTGGAAGGCGTTCTTGTACTCGCCATCATTCGCGATCTGTTCGATGAAATCGAACAGGTTAAAGTCATTGGCTTATATGGTGTGGCCAGCTGCGTATCTCCCGCGGCGGCGCCGATAATCGGCGGCTATGTCCATGTTCTGTTCGGCTGGCGCATGAATTTCCACCTGCTTTTTATCTGTGGCCTCCTCGTTACTGCGGCTGTCTGGTATTTTCTCGAAGAATCGTCAAAGAAGAATGTCGCCTCACTTTCACCCAAAGCCATACTGTCGGACTACTGGGGTCTGCTATGCAACGGTCTCTATATGAAATACTGCATCATCGCCGGTTCCAGCCTTGGGGTATTTTTCGCCTTTATAACCGCCGGTCCTTTTATTCTGATCAATAATCATGGCCTGGCGACCGAACACTTCGGGTATTTTCAGGCCATTATGGTAGCGGGTTTTGCTCTGGGCGCGTTTTATGCCAACTACATGGTAAAGAAAATCGGAATTAAAGCCATTATGAACACAGGTTTTGCCATTCTGGTTGTTGGTGCCATCATAATTCTGGGGCTTACCTACAACGCAAACGACGGTATCGTCAGTCTGGCAATTGGCATGACAATAATCGCCCTTGCCGACGGCCTCATTTTTTCAACCACTCCCACTCTTGCCATGCAGGCCAGCACCAGCCGCACGGGTTCGGCAGCAGCGATGCTGGTGACTATGGAAGTCGGAACCGGGGCCCTCGCAGCATTATCGGTGGGCGTTCTTCATGATGGTAGTTCAAGACCACTTGGACTGACGGTAGCCGCCCTCGTGTTTGCCGGCTTACTAAGCTACCTCTTGAAGCAGAAAAAAGAGGAAGAGCTTTCTATTCCGTAGTTTCCAGAGTATCCGGCTTTGATTTCGTCTTGCGACTGACTTTCTTTGCTTTCGCTTTCTTTTTCTTTGCGGTGGTTTTCTTTACAACTATCGATCTGGCAAAAGCCTCATAAGCAAATTCGTCAACATGAATAATAGACATGATCAATTTGTCATAATCGCGCATTGTCTGTGCTTCCTCGTCACTCAAGACACCTGCTGCAGCACCGGCTTCTATCAGTTCAAGACCGAGCAGAGCCGGTAGTTGTTCGCTTTTCACTGCCTGTTTCAATTTTGCTTCAAGCGGTACTACCTGATCCGCCATTATCATTGCCTCATTCAGGTTCTTCAGCGGATGTAAATCAGACTCTTCACTGAACACACCCTCTATCAGACGCTGACGCGTAGGCGTGTCATGAATCAATAAACCGGCTATCTGTCGTTCCAGTTCATCAGAGGGTTTGTCAAAATGCTGACCAAAAGGAAATACTGTCAGGCGCATTTTCATGGCGATCAAACGATTCGGGAAGTTCTGCAGGATTTCATGCATGGCTTGTTGATACTCATGAAACAGGTACTGACAAGACCACTCTACCAGAGGTTTATCTGCTTGCGGGCTACCCTCATCTTCGTAGTGCTTTAAGACCATGCTGGCCAGATAAAGCGTACTCAATAGATCGCCGAGCCTGGCAGATATCATTTCTCGTCGCTTCAAACCTGATTGCATAATCAACATGGCAACATCCGTAATCATGGCAAAACCGGCACTTAATCTATGCAGATGCTGGTAATAACGTTTTAGCGGTGAGTACAAAGGAGCGTCAGCGAACATGGATGAAGTCAGCCCGAATACGAGTGCCTTGGCACCGTTATTATAGGTATAGCCGATATGCTCAAACAGCAGAGCATCGAATTTCTTCGCGGCTTCCTTCTCATTAACTTCCGCGACCAGTTCCATCTCTTTTAGCACGTAGGGGTGGCTTCGTATTGCACCCTGTCCGAAGATCATCAGATTGCGCGTCATGATGTTCGCGCCTTCCACTGTTATTGCGACCGGAATCGACTCATACGCTATAGCGAGGTAATTTTTCGGCCCCTTCATGACGGCTTTGCCGCCGTGAATATCCATCGCATCAATTAGTACCTGACGAGCCATTTCCGTGCAGTGATACTTCAAAATAGAAGCAGGAACAGCAGGTTTCTCGCCAGCCGCAACAGCTTGCGCTGTGTGCATCAGACCTGCGTCAATGATGTAGTTAAAGGCGGCGATTCTGGCCAGTGGCTTTTGAATACCTTCAAACTCACCAATTGGCAGGCCGAACTGTTTGCGAATGCGTGCATAGGCGCTGGTCGACGCCAGTGCGTATTTGGCCGCACCATTGGCACCGGAAGGTAAGCTGATAACCCGTCCTGTGGAGAGACAATTAACCAGCATGCGCCAACCCTTACCTGCCATGTCTTTGCCACCAATAATGGCTTCAAGAGGAACGAACACATCCTTACCCCTCACCGGCCCGTTTATAAAAGGATCGCCAATTGGTAGATGACGATTGCCTATTTCCAGACCGTCAGTATCACGTGGTATCAAAGCACAGGTAATACCGTAATCATCGACGTCGCCGATTAGGTGTTCAGGATCCTGTAGTCGAAATGCCAGACCAACGAGAGTCGCAATGGGCGCAAGTGTGATATAGCGCTTGTCAAAATTAAGACGCATACCAAGTACTTCCTTACCCTGATACTCACCTTTACAGACAAGGCCGGTATCGGTCAGAGAGGTAGCATCAGAGCCAGCTAGCGGCGCTGTTAAAGCAAAACAGGGGACTTCTTCTCCTTTTGCCAGACGCGGAAGATAATATTCCTTTTGTTCCTCTGTACCATATTTAATTAACAATTCGCCCGGTCCGAGAGAATTGGGCACGCCGATAAAAGTAGCGACGACGGAACCACAGGCGGATAGTTTTGTGAGTACTTTGGCCTGCGCCACAGCAGATAGATCAAGGCCTCCATACTCTTTCGGAATGATCATGCCCAGAAATCTTTCGTCCTTGATGTACTGCATAACATCAGTCGGTATGTCTGCCTTGGTATGATGAATATCCCAGCTGTCGACCATGTGACAGAGCTTGTTTACCGGGCCGTCAAGAAAGGCCTGTTCAGTTTCACTGAGTTCGGGTTTACCCGATGTCAGCAGCTTGTTCCAATCGGGACTACCGGTAAATATTTCTCCTTCCCACCAGACCGTCCCGGCGTCTATCGCTTCACGTTCTGTTTCCGATATTGGCGGCAGGGCAGATTTATACCAGGAAAAAAGAGGCTTACTGATTTTATCCTGACGAAAACTGTCGATGGATAACAGGGCAAGAACCACACTTATGAGAAGCAGAATCAGAGTCCAGAACAGAGAGCCGCTACCGAATAAGAGGTAAAAGAACAACAGTGCAACAGACGACACAGCGGCCGTTTTCAGGCTTGCCTTTTTAAAAGCAAGTGTGACAGCTGCTACCAGGTAGATTACAAGGACGCTAAGTCCGCTCATTGGCTTTTCCCTATTTCAAATTTTTCACGTCTTATTTAATAGTGTAGACAATTTCTGCTGGAAAAAATCCCTGAACTGCTTTTTTACTTCTTCCATTCAGAAAAAGTTTTGCCTTCTTTCGCTAGCTGTTCAAGCAGAGGTGCCGGAGTCCAGTACAAATCACCATAACGCTCACGATACTTATTGATAGCCTGATACACATTATCAAGACCAAGGGTATCTGCGTAGATCATCGGACCGCCTCGAAAGCGGGGCATGCCGTAACCATTCGCAAACACCACATCAATATCGCTGGATCGCTGGGCTATACCTTCTTCAAGAACCAGAGCCCCTTCATTAATCATCGCGCACATCATGCGCTCCATGATTTCTTCATCACTAACTTCGCGTGCCTCAATACCAAGTGCTTTGGCTTCCCTGGCTGCAATCTCAGAGACTTCCTCATCGGCTACGGCCTTGCGTCCTTCGTAGATATACATACCGCGACCGGTCTTCTGCCCGTAGCGCTCCATCTCGCAAAGAACACTGCATACGCGGTAGTAAGCTGGATCGTCAGGACGATCTGCCCATTCAGAGTTGAGCTTGTTAAAAACGTCAAGACCGGACAAATCGACCACGCTATTCGGCCCCATCGCCATACCCCAGTCAAAGGCTACTTTATCAATACGTTCAGCTGAGACTCCTTCAAGAAGCATTAGCTGTGCCTCACGTACGTAAGGAAAAAACATTCTGTTGCCAACAAAGCCGAAACATACGCCAACGAGTACGCCGATTTTGCGTATCGCTTTGGCCATGGCCATCGTCGTCGCAATCACATCCCTGGCTGTCTTCGCACCACGTACAATCTCCAACAGTCTCATAACATTGGCCGGAGCAAAGAAATGCAGACCGATAACATCTTCCGGTCTGGCAGTAACTTCGGCGATTTCATTGAGATCAAGTGATGATGTATTGCTGGCCAGAATCGCACCCTGCTTACAGACTTTGTCGAGTTCCGCGAAGACTTCCTTTTTCACGGCCATGTTCTCAAACACGGCTTCGATGACGAGATCCGCTTCAGATAGATCGGCATAACTGGTTGTCGGTTTGATCAGGGCCATCGTCTCTTCGAGCTGGTCTTCGTTCATTCGACCCTTTTTAACCATCCCCTCGTAATTCTTGCGAATAATTGCAAGACCACGTTCGAGTCCTTCCTGGCTCACTTCCAGCAGCGTGACAGGTAAACCAATCGCAAGAAAATTCATGGTTATACCGCCACCCATGGTACCGGCACCAATCACCGCAACACTGTTGATATCACGTTTTGGCGTATCCTTCGGCACATCAGTAATCTTTGCTACTTCGCGTTCTGCAAAAAATAAATGACGTTGTGCCTGAGAATGCGTTGATTCTCTGCATTCAGTAAACAAGTCTCTTTCAACTTTGAGTGCATCCTCATAAGACTTCGACACAGCAGCTTCCGCGCATTTAACAATCTGCTCCGGCGCAAAAAACCCGCGTGTCTGTTTTTGCATTTGTTGCCGGTAGTCGTTAAAGAATTCATCATTAATACCTTCTTTATCAACGTCCATTTTGCTGAGTTGTCTGACTGATGAATTTTCCTTCAACAGGCTAGCCGCATAGGCCAATGCGCCTTCACGAAGATCACCTTCGATAATCTCATCGATAACACCACTTTCTTTAGCCTCAGCAGCTGAGATCGGTTTGCCGGAGATCATCATATCCAGAGCTTTCTTTACTCCGGTCAGACGCGGCAGGCGTTGCGTCCCGGAAGCACCCGATAATAATCCCAGAGTCACTTCGGGTAAACCGACTTTGGCGCTGGCAACAGCGCAGCGATAATGACAGGCCATCGCGGTTTCAAGTCCGCCGCCAAGAGCTGTGCCATGTATTGCGGCGACAATTACTTTTGGGCAATCTTCAATTCTTTGTACCAGATCAGGTAACCAGGGATCCTTCGGCGGAGCATTGAATTCAGAAATGTCTGCGCCAGCAATAAAAGTTCTGCCCGCACAAATAAGAACAGCGGCCGTAGCCGCTGTATCTTTTTCAAACTGTTCTATCGCATCCCAGGTGCCCTGCCGGACCAGATAGCCCATGGCGTTAACAGGTGGGCTATCGATAGTAATGACAGCAATGTTATTTTCTACTTCGTAATTGACGACCTTGGACACCAGGACACTCCTCATCTTTTTATTTTTGTATTGAATAATTGCCAGAATCTGATGCTTCGGTTCAGCCTGAAACTGGAGAGTCCGTATCCTAGTACACGCAGTTTTGCGCCGCAACAAAAGCTGTCAGGAATTGCGCTGACAGTTCCGCTTAGCGAACCTTGATTGGTAATTCTGCGGCTTTGGTTACGGTTCGAAGTGCGAAACTGGAACGGACTTTTGCAACACCCGGCAGTCGGGTCAAATGATGGTGATGAATTCTTTCGTAGTCAGCAGCATCGGCAACAACGACGCGCAGGAGATAGTCGTAATCTCCCGACATCAGATAGCATTCCATGACCTCCGGTATTTGCAATACGCGTTCTTCAAAACTAACCAGTTCAGCCTGCTGTTGCTGGGCCAGGCTTATTTCGACAAAGACATTACCCGGCAATCCGACAGCACTCTGATCAACTACCATAGCGTAACGCTCAACGACGCCGGCAGCTTCTAATAACTTCACTCGCCGCAGGCAGGCAGATTCCGACAAATTGACAGCAGCGGCCAGATTGACATTGCTAAGCCGACCATCCAGTTGCAGAGCATGCAAAATAGCACAATCTATCTTATCTATTTTCATATTTAGGATTATCTTTCAATATTTTTAATTATTTGTTAATTATATGCTTTGTTTTCTTTATTTCCTCAATTAATTAGCAAGATAATTTAATCCGGTTTTCTTTATCCTTATCGCTTCGAAACTGAGACCAATTTACGGGGAGAACAGACATGTTAGTAGGGGTTCCTAAAGAGATTAAAAACCACGAATACCGGGTTGGCATGACACCTGCCGGCGCCCGTGAACTGGTTCGTTATGGGCATGAGGTTATGGTTGAAAGCGATGCAGGAAGCGCAATCGGCATGGAGGATGAGGATTACGCGCGGGTCGGTGCGCGTATTGCCGGGACTGCGGCAGAAGTCTTCGCCGAAGCCGATATGGTAGTCAAGGTAAAAGAGCCGCAGCCAGAGGAATGTATGATGCTCAGAGAAAACCAGGTTCTGTTCACTTATCTGCATCTGGCTCCGGATCCAGAGCAAACCAGGCTTTTAATCGACTCTGGTGTTATCGCTATTGCTTACGAAACTGTCACCGGGCCGGGTAATACCCTGCCACTGTTGGCGCCAATGAGTGAAGTTGCAGGAAGGCTTTCCATACAAGCGGGCGCTCACTCACTTGAAAAGGCACAGGGCGGTGCGGGAGTCCTGCTTGGCGGTGTGCCGGGAGTTGCGCCGGCCAAAGTACTGGTTATTGGCGGTGGTGTAGTCGGTGACAATGCGGCCTATATGGCACGCGGTATGGGCGCTGAGGTAACAATCCTTGACCGTTCTCTGCCGCGATTGCGCGAGCTGGATTCTGAATATGGCGGAACCGTGAAATGTATCTATTCTACCGCCGAAACCATTGAAGAATATGCGCTCGCCGCGGATATGGTAGTCGGAGCGGTTCTGGTTCCGGGTGCTGCCGCACCCAAACTTCTGAGCAGAGATATTATCAGCCGTATGAAAAAAGGCTCTGTGGTTGTTGATGTGGCAATTGATCAGGGCGGATGTTTCGATACATCAAAAGCAACCACCCATCAGGAGCCCACTTATGTGGTTGATGAAGTCGTTCACTACTGCGTTGCCAACATGCCCGGTGCTGTGGCCCGCACCTCAACCTTTGCTCTGAACAATGCGACGCTGCCATTCACACTCTCGCTTGCGAATAAGAGCCCACAGCAGGCACTGCTGGTGGATCGGGATCTGCGTAACGGTCTCAACGTATACAAAGGCAAAATTACCTGTGAAGCGGTTGCTGAAAGCCTTAACTACGATTATCTACCTGCTGGGGATGCGCTGAGCGCCTGATTAGTATGAGTAAATGAAGCGGAAATTTGTCCGCTTTATTTACTTCACAATGCAGCTCAGCCGATGTTGATGTCCGGAAGTTCCGGTGCTTCAAGGCTGAGAGCTTCGGATGGTGCCAGAACTACCGCCTTACCTGACGCGACGACTTTGTCCTTCTGGTTCTTACAAACAAATTCCAGACCAACAATGGGTTTATCTTCACGCACCGAAACCACTTCCAGCTCGACAGTGATTGTGTCGTCCACGAAAACCGGCGCGCTGAACTTGATATCCTGACTCAGGTAGATGGTGCCGGGTCCGGGTAGTTGCAAGCCTACCGCAGCACTGACCAGCCCGGCGGTGTACATGCCGTGTGCTATGCGTTGTCCAAACTGGGTTTCGCTGGCAAATTCTTCGTCCAGATGCACCGGATTAACATCACCGGACACTTTCGCAAACAGCTGAATATCACCAAAAGTGCAGGTTTTCGTGTAAGAAGTCCGATCACCAACCTTAATCGTGCCTGCTGGTACGTTAGTTAGTATTGTCATCAGTAGAGTCTCCGAATATCAGTATCAATAGTAGGTCATATCAATACATGTGTTGGCCGCCGTTGATGCTCATCGTCGAACCTGTAACGAATCCGGCATCATCACCAATCAGAAAAAGTACGCCACGGGCAATTTCGCTCGCCTTTCCGAGACGACCAACAGGAATCCCGGCAATGATCTTTTCCAGTACATTTTCCGGTACAGCGCGAACCATATCTGTGTCGATGTAACCAGGAGCGATCGCGTTGACTGTTATGCCTTTTGCTGCTCCTTCCTGAGCAAGTGCCTTGGTAAAACCGTGAATACCGGATTTGGCCGCTGCATAGTTGACCTGACCGTATTGACCTGCCTGCCCATTTACCGAGCCGATATTGACAATGCGACCGAAGTTTCGCTCGCGCATACCATCAATTACCACCCGCGCCATATTGAAACAGGAGGCCAGATTGGTCTGAATTACTGAATTCCACTGATCGTAGCTCATCCGGTGCATGGTGCCATCTCTGGTGATCCCCGCATTGTTGACCAGGATATCGACAGGACCTAGCTCATCTGTGATTTGTGCCGCTGCGGCCTCACAGGCATCGAAATCACTCACATTGAGTTTATAGACAGCGATGCCCGTTTTTTCATTAAATCGTTTGGCAGCCTCATCATTACCGGCATAAATTGCAGCTACTGTGTAGCCCGCGTCTTTCAGTCCGACTGAGATGGCCTCGCCGATACCCCGTGTGCCCCCTGTTACTATCGCAACCCTTCCCATAATAGTTTCCCCTAAAATTACTTGGCAAATTCGACTAAACAGTACTTAATTAATGTAGTGTAGTCCTAATGGCGCAGGAATATAACACCCGGATTGTTGCAGCGCAACATAAGTATTTTTTATGCTCTTGAACTCAATTATTCAGTCAATAACGGTGTGATAAAAAAAGTTAAGTGCAAAGTGGGGAGACTTTGATTTTTTTCACGTTTTTATCACATTTTCCCCGCTAGATTGCTGCTAAAATCCTATACTCAAAGGAACAATAAGATAATTTTAGACTCGAAATAACAGGCACACAAGGGACACTCGCTCGCTAAATCAATAATGACTAAAATTTACTATCAGATCATCGCCGCATTAGTTGTGTTACTAACGCCCTTGCCTGCAACTGTCGCCGAAGAAGTTGAGCAACAGGAGACAAGGCCTGTCGCCGACGACAAAGAAGCAATTGATAACACTGAAACCGCTGATACCATCATTGCTGAAGATGTAGATAGCGATTTGCTTCCCCTGCCAGTCTCTGACGAAATGCAGCTGACGCTCGACTATTACAATGAGCTTGTTCAGCAACTGGAGATATCAGGTGGCGTTTACGACAATCAACTTTCTGAAGTACTCTCCGGCCTCGGAAATATATACCAGTCGCTTAATCGTCATAGTGATGCCGTTGAAATTTTCAAGCGGGCTTTACATATCACCCGGGTCAATGAAGGCCTGCACGGCCTCGGACAGCTGGCACTGCTGGAAAAACTGATTGAAAGCAACAGTAAGCTCAAAAACTGGGCAGAGCTAAAAAACAATTATCACAACCTGTACTGGATCAGTAAGCGTCACCATGGCGACAATAGCCCTAAATTACTCCCGGTTATCGACCGTATAGGCCGCTGGTATTTAAAAGCCTTCGAACTGGATCCGAATTCAGCTTCACTCTCACATTTACTCAACGCAGAAGATCTCTACAACAAATCAGTTGAGATTGTCGAACTGGAAGGTGACGACAATGATATGAGATTGATCAATTCTCTCTACGGGATAGCACTTACTAATTATCAGATTGCCGCTCAGGTCAGCAGCTCAGAAGACCTCCGAGATATCCGTTCAGGCTTTCGAGATTCCAATCGAGCCCGACGTGCCCTGCAGTTGGAACAACTTCGCGCAGATTTCATGCTGCGAAGCTATATCAAGGGTCGCGATGCGATGCAAAAGATTATCGATATTCATGCGAAAAACCCGAATCTGCCGGTGGACATGCAGGCAATGGCGATGACTCACCTTGGCGACTGGTTTCTGCTTTTCAATAAAAGAAACAGCGCAGCTGAGACCTATAAAAAAGCCTACGCCTTGCTGGAACAGGACGGAATCGAGCAACAGAAAATCGACACAC
Source organism: Gammaproteobacteria bacterium (assembly GCA_012103475.1). GTDB lineage: Bacteria > Pseudomonadota > Gammaproteobacteria > Eutrophobiales > Eutrophobiaceae > WLWS01. Next base: position 41,187 of record WLWS01000007.1, read on the forward strand.
TATTCGGGCAACCCAGAACACTACCGGCAATCCGCCTGCCTGTTCACAAAGAAAAAGACCTGATCCCGGAGAACCCGCCTTATGTGGTAGCGTCCTTTGATGTCAGTCCCACCGGTAAAGCCAGCAACATACAAATTGTAGAATCCGTGCCGGAAGATAATGTATCGTATCTGCGTCGGGCAAAGAAATCGATTGCAGCGACGAAATTCCGGCCCAGATATGAAAACGGTGAACCGGTATTAACAACAGGGGTCAGTCTCCGCTATGTCTTTACTGAATAAACAGACGGATGAATTAGAATGAAAACTTTTATTAGCACGCTACGTCAACTACTGGCTTACTGCCTGCTTGTGCTTACAGCAGCCTGTAATACCGTGCCCAGCAGCTCATCTTCCTCATCTTCCGGAAGCCCGCCTCCCGGTTCGAGTTCCTCTGGTTCATCATCTTCTTCCTCCTCATCATCAAGTAGCTCCGGAAGTGGTCAGTCCAGTTCTTCTTCACAGGGAGCCGGTGCAGGTCAGAGTTCATCTCAACAGGGAAGTCAGCCCGGGTCACAGACTGGTTCCGAGGCAGGTGCCGAAAGCGGACAAGCTCAAAGTAGTGGTGAGCAGTCAGGTGGAAATCAGGACGGAAAATCTGATGATGAAATTCTTGCTGATGCGCTGGGCGAATTTGAGAAAGGCCGAAACGCTGGCAATCAGGCTGCTGAAGAAGATGGTCAGGGCTCAGGGGCTGGTCAGACCGCAGGCGCCAATGGAAGGACGACCGCAGGCACTGGAAGCGGCGGACAGAGCGCTATGACAGACGAAGAGAAAGCTCGAATTCTTGATGCTCAACTCAGTGGTAAGTTTGCCAAGTTTGATGATCTGATGCTCGGTGAACGAGACAAAATTTCCAAGAGTGATAATGAGTCCGGCAGTGGTGGTGGTTATGGTGGAAGTGGTGACGGCGACGGTGAAGGATACGATGACGATCCCCTGCAAACGGCAATGGCAGATCAACAGCCTTTACCTGCCCGCGGTTCCGGTTTTCCCGGAGACAAGATCCGCGATGACATTTCACCTGCTCCGGGTGATGTTGGTGACGGTCAGGACGACGATATTATCGCCCGTCAATTGCGTGAAGCTGCACAAAAAGAAAAAGATCCGGAACTCAGAGCCAAGTTGTGGGATGAATACCGCAAATATAAGAAAGGCGCATAAGGAGCGAGAAATTTCATGATAAAACAACACTATCTATATTCATTATTACTGTTCATTCTGGTGACTACGGCTGGCTGTAACAGCACAACTGTCCGCTCCACCGAACGCGAAAAAATCGCGGCGCAGCCGGTACAGATCCCCGAAAACTTACTACTTGATGTGGGCATAGGTATTTTTAACCCCGGAGTTGATGCACTTAGCTCCGAGCCAGGTGTGTATCCAAAGATTCGAGAAGCTGAAGCTCGATTCATGCCCTACATTCTAATGGAAACTATGCAAAACAGCGGCAGTTGGGGCATCGTCCGGGTGATTCCTCAGCGACAAAGCGAAATGGATCTCTGGGTAAATGCAGAAATACTTCGTTCAGACGGCGAGAATCTGCATCTGCTGGTCAGAGTTCAGGATTCCTCAGGAAAAATCTGGTACACAAAGAAGTACACCGACAAAGCAAGTAAGTATTCTTATGACACCAGCCTGCCAAACCGGACCGAGCCTTTTCAGGCGCTCTATAACCAGATATCCAATGATATGCTGCTGCACTATCAACAACTTGATGCAAACGAAATCGCCAGTATTCGCCTGATTACCGAACTCAAGTTTGCCAAGGCCTTTTCAGCTGAAGCTTTCAGTGAGCATCTGGGTATTGATAAAAAGGGACGATACTTTATTACCCGACTCCCCGCTGATGACGATCCGATTCTGCAGCGTGTAAAACAGATTCGTGAACGGGACTATATGTTTGTCGACACCTTGCAGGAGTACTATGCCTCTTTTGCGCGACAAATGCAGGAGCCTTATCTTGAATGGCGACGCGCTTATTACGAAGAAAATAAAGCCCTGCAGGAAGTAAAATCGCAATCGCGAAACCGAATCATCGGAGGTGCAATCGCCGTGCTGGCAGGAATATTGGCTCAGGGCGTCGATTCCAGAACCGCGCGGACAGCTGGTGCGGTTGGTATCGGAGCCGGCGCTACGGCTGTAATGAGTGGTCTTAACAAACGTGAAGAAGCCAAAGTACACGCAGAGGCGCTGGAGGAAATTTCAGCTTCAATGGATGCAGAAATGGAGCCGCACACAATGAAACTGGAAGATCGGACGGTTACATTGTCCGGCTCGGTCAATGAACAGTACGGTCAGTGGCGACAATTACTCAAGGACATCTATGAGGCTGAAACTGGTCAGATAGCGCCCTCACCTCAAAGCTGATTAATTCAAGATAGAATTTGCCGTGATGAATCTAAGCGTTCATTACAGGGTTTTCCTTGTCCGGATACAACACAATAATAAAGAAAATGACGCAAGATAAAACTGGCAACTCAGACGAAAATTTTACGTGTATCGAACCTGCATCGATAAGTTTGAGTGCAAACACAAGCGACACTCCTGCACCAGCGAAATTCTCAATGTTGAAAAACTCACCACTTATCTGGATGGGTCTGGGTGTTCTGCTCTGTGCTGCTCTGGTTGTGGTCTTTCTTCTACCCGGCTGGGTCAGTGACAACGCAATTCCGGACGATGAGTTAACTGCATCAGTTGAACAGCCACCCGCTCCGGTAGTTTCCAAACCCAAAGCGAAAGAAAAAATATCACCCTGGGAAAAAGCTCAGGAATCTCAATTGCGCAAAGAAACACAGGAAGTTTTGTCGCAAATGCTTGAGTCACAGAAAGCTCTCGCCGACAGAGGTGCTCAACACTGGGCTGCTGAACAGTACGATCAGGCAATGCAACTTGCCGTCACAGGTGACGACTATTATAACGAACGCAATTTTGTTGCTTCGAAAGTGGAATACGAAAAAGCCCTTGCCATTTTTTCTTCACTTGTAGAGGAAATGGATATGGTTTTTAAATCCACTATAGAACGGGGAAACCAGGCTCTTGCGGATGGTAATTCCATGCTGGCTAAAGAAGCTTTCGATCTTGCACTGGCAATTGATGCCATCGACAGGACAGCCATTAATGGTCGTGAGCGAGCAGACAAACTCGATGAAGTTCTGCAATTAATGGATCGTGCCGACAGTTTGCTGGAGAAGGGCTCGTTAGATGAAGCCCGGTTGATCTACCAGCAGGTAAGCGAACTTGATGAACATTTCGAAAAGGCGCGACAACAAATCGAACTTGCCGATAAGAAAATAATAGACAGGAAGTTTAATAATGTCATGTCTGAAGGATTTGCCGCACTGGAATCAAAACGTTACAGCAAGGCACGCGCTGCATTTAATGATGCGCTGAAAATCAAGCCTCGTTCGGCTGAAGCGCGCACAGCTCTTGAACAAACCAGACATCAGTTAACCAGAGTCAATATCAACACCATTCTGGCGAGTGCGAGAGAATTAGAGAGCGAAGAACGCTGGCATGACGCTTTAGACAAATACAATGCTGCATTGAAAATTGACGGCAAACTCGCGGAAGCACTGGATGGTAAAAAACAAAGCAGCTTGCGTAGTAAACTTCACGACAAACTGGAAAACCTCCTTAAACAACCTGCACGACTTTATGATGCAAAGGTTTATGATGAGACGGTAGAATTCGAGAAAAAAATTCAAAAGTTATCCGCACCGGGACCCGTACTCAGAAAACAACTCGACTCACTTGCTCTGCTGCTCGACAAGGCCAATACCCCGGTTCAATTTACACTGCAGTCAGATAATCAAACCAAGGTCACACTGCGTAAAGTTGCCGAGCTAGGCACATTTGCAGAAAAATCCATGACCTTGAGACCGGGTAAGTATGTTGCCATCGGAATACGACAGGGCTATCGCGACGTACGCGTCGAATTTTTACTGGACCCTGACAAACCGCTTAGAACCATTGTTGTACAAGCAGCAGAAAAGATTGCGCTTGGCAGGTAATGAGACAGCTCAAGAGCCAGTATGGATAATAAAGACAATAACGAAGCCATTAAGCCGCTTAAGTTTGAGCCTATTAGTGAAAACGCACCTCGAAAGAGCATTCAGGTGCGCAAAAAAACCGTCTTTGTTGGTATTAGTCTTTTTCTATGCCTGGCGGCGGCGATTTTCCTGTTTACAGCAAGGGCCGTCTATGTCGAATCGACTCCTGCCAATGCCAATCTTGAAATAAGCGCCCTTTTGAAACTGAAGCTGGCTGACCGCTATCTGCTTGTCAGTGGTGACTATCCTCTCTCTTTGAAAGCCGAAGGCTATTACGATCTTGAACAGACACTTACTGTCGACAAACAAGCGAGCCAACGATTTGCCTTCGAGATGCAGCGTCTTCCGGGTCATTTACAGGTCACTTCAGGTGTGGGCATAGATGCGAAAATTATGCTTGATGGTGAGCTTATGGGACGGACTCCTGCTTTAATCCGGGATATTCCGCCGGGTGAACATCAACTGGCCTTAGTCGCTGACCGATATTTTCCACTGCAAGAAACTATTGAGATAGAAGGTCTTGATAAAGAACAGCGTTTTGAAGCGGTACTGACGCCGGCCTGGGCCGAAGTCACGCTCTCGTCAGAACCCTCTGGCGCGGATATTATTATCGATGAGGAAGTACGCGGGCAAACTCCTTCTACAGTGGAAATCCTTGAAGGTAAACATGAAGTTCGGGTGAAACTGGCTGGTTATAAACCCTGGAAAGAAAAATTGAACGTCATCGCTAACCAGCCTCTGGACTTTTCTTCAATTGAGCTCGAACTTGCTGACGCCACAATTTTTCTCGCCTCGGATCCGCCAAGAGCAAATGCAACTGTTGATGGTGAATATAAAGGGCTGACCCCAATTGAACTGGCGATGACTCCGGGTAAAACGAGTACGGTAAAACTTTTTAAACAGGGCTACCAGTCCGCTAGTCGGAAAATACAAGTCGCATCCGGCGAAGAGAAAAGAGTATTGGTGAAGCTCAGCCCTGAACTGGTCGATGTCGAGTTTAATATCACGCCCAAAGATGCCCGCTTGTTGATCAACGGCAAGGCTCAGAGCAAGGCCAATCTGACACTTGAGTTAGCGGCAAAGAAACACAGAGTGGAAGTACGTAAAGAAGGTTATGTCACTTATCAAACCAGCATCACTCCACATACCGGCATCGCGCAACAGGTGAATGTCAACCTGAAGACAGAACGGCAGGCACAAATTGAAAAAATAAAACCGGTATACACAACATCTGCAGGGCAGACGCTGAAACTGTTTTACCCGTCTTCCTTTACTATGGGCGCATCGCGTCGCGAACCTGGAAGGCGTGCTAATGAGACTCTACGGAATATTGATCTGAAACGACCTTTTTATCTTGGTATTCATGAGGTCACCAATGCACAGTATCGCAAGTTTAAGAAGGAACATAATTCCGGTGTGATTCAGGGCAAAAGCCTGGACGGGGATAATCAACCGGTGACCAAGCTGAACTGGGAGCAAGCCGCAGCGTACTGCAACTGGTTGAGTGCAAGTGAATCGCTTACGCCTTTTTACACGACGACGAACAACAAGATCCGCGGAGTTAATCAGGCCGCAAACAGCTACCGACTACCCACTGAGGCAGAATGGGCCTGGGCAGCGCGCAAACAGGCAGACAACTCTTTGCTGAAGTTTCCCTGGGGGGGCAAAATGCCACCACCGGACAAAAGTGGAAATTACGCAGATAACTCTACTTCGGGTTTTCTGGGAAAAGTGTTGAATGGCTATAACGATGGCTATCTGGCCACTGCACCAGTCGGAAGTTTTTCAGCAAATGGTAAAGGCCTGTTTGACATGGGTGGTAATGTGGCAGAATGGATCCATGATTATTACGATATTCAGCTGGGAAGCAATGGCAAAGCAGAACTCGATCCGCTTGGACCAGAAACAGGAAAATTTCATGTAATCAGAGGTTCGAGCTGGGCACATGGAACGCTTACGGAATTACGACTGTCTTACAGAGACTATAATGCCAAAGAACGCGATGACGTAGGCTTTCGAATTGCGCGCTATCTGGAGTAAAACATGCGTACCCTGATATTTATTTTTCTGACATTCAGCCATGGCCTGACTCTGGCACAAGAAGAATCTGCAGGTGACAATGCGGATGAAGTTGTAAATAAAACAGAGCAAAGTGCTGAAACGAAGGAACAGAAGACTGAGTTTGAAACTCCGGATTCTTTTGAAGCCAGTGAAAGACTCTCTGAAGATGTGCCAGCTCCATTTCCCGTAGATATATAAAAATCACTATGAAACACAATCCACTATCCGATTTCCTGTATCAGCTTTTCGCTTTGTTTGTGTCTTTCATTATTGTTCATGCCGTGTATGTGACCGTCGTCCGGCCGAATGCCGATGCACTTCTTGAAGCACAGCAGATTCAACAGGACGCCGGGGAAAACTATGAAGTTAAGCGTTCAATATTTATCGTCGTAAAAGACTTCGAACAGGAAGCCTGTTTCGTATTGGCACTGTGGGTATTCGCGATTATGGGCCTGAAAGCAAAACTGGTTATGGATGAGAGACGGTTGTTGTCGCGATCCCTGCTGGAAGTGACTCCCGGTACCAGTATATTACCTGAAGACGCGCGGCAGTATTCGCGACCACTTCAAACTTTGCCTGACGATGAGCAGGAATATCTGCTGCCAAGAACCTTAATGTCGGCACTTCAGCGCTTCGGCTCAACCCGGAACATTCAGGATGTTGCCTCTGCTGTAAAAGAAGTCTGTGAAACCGAATCTGACCGTCTCGATTCTGAACTCTCCATGATTCGATACATTATCTGGGCAATTCCATCAATCGGATTTATCGGTACCGTGCGAGGTATTGGCGAGGCGCTGGGTCAGGCACATAAAGCAGTGGAAGGCGATATTGTCGGTGTGACGGTCAGTCTTGGCGTTGCTTTCAACTCTACTTTTATTGCACTGATAATCAGTATTTTTATCATGTTCCTGATGCATCAGTTGCAACTGATGCAGGAAAGACATGTGCTCGACACACAAAATTACTGCGATATAAATCTATTGCGTCACTTGCAGGTGCGATAGCTATGGTCACATCCGTTATTGAATTGAACGACAGCGAAGTCCGTCTGGGAAATAATGGGTCCATCAAACTCAGAAGTCCCGGTTATGCTTTCGTCAATGATGACGGTATTCAGATTGGCGAAGCGGCAGCAAGTCAGGCACGACTTCAGCCCAGAGCCGCCAACAATCGATTCTGGAAAAACCTGAATCAGGAAAAACTACAGTTCAATTCAGCCAAAGCAAGACACAATGCCGATCTTGCCTTTGCTCATTTACTTGATATTCATCACCAGTCCGGAAAACCGGAGAAGGTGATCTTTGCAGTACCAGCGTCCTTCAACAATGAACAACTCGCGCTGTTACTCGGCCTGGTTGAAGCGAGTCCGATGACGGCTGTTGGTCTGGTCGATAGTGCTATTGCTGCATGCGCCGGAGTACTTGGCCCGGGTAATTTTCAGCATCTGGACATTCAACTTCATCAAAGCGTCCTGACCCGAATCGATGTCGATGAAAACGTCAGGCGAGAATCTGTTCAAATAATCGATAATGCCGGCCTTGCCAATATATTTGATCTGAGCGCACATCTTATTGCTGATCAATTTATAAAAGAGTCTCGTTTCGATCCTCAGCATCATCCGGAAACAGAACAGGCTTTATATAATCAGATTCCAGCCTGCATGAATTCTCTTTTGACGCATTCGGAGGTTGCACTCGAGGTGCAGTATCAGCAATCGCTTTATCAGGCAAAACTGCCGGCAGAACTTCTGCATTCAAAACTGGCACCTCTCTATGAAACGATTACCGGCAATATCGATGGTGAGAGAGATTGCATAATCAGTCATAAATTGAACCGACTCCCGGGTTTCAGATCTCTGCTTGAACATACAGAAGTACTTGAAGAGAACAGCGTTTTGCACGGTTGTTATCTTTACGAAACTGAAATCTGCGAAAACGAATCCGGTTTGAATTTTGTCACCAGTCTATCTGCCTCAAGTGAGCCTCTTATTATTGCAAAAACTGAACAACTGGAGGACTCGGACCCTACCCTGCTTAACAACAAACAGTCGATCACACATATTCTCCATGAACACCACGCCCTGCCCCTTGGCAGCAATGCCCTATACCTGAGCGCCAGTGGTAATATAAGTGTCAGCAAAAGTCAGGAAAGCCACTGCAAGATTGAGAGTGTTAACGGTGCGATAGAGTTAACAACACTTGGAGATTTGACAGTGTTCGTAAATGGTAGCCAGGTGCAACAGTCTCTCGCAGTGTCTGCCGGCGATATCGTCAGTTTTGCCGGCTCGAAAACGGAGTATGTTCTTATCCATGTAAGCGGTTAATATGGCAACCAGTCGACGTAAACTTTCCGCTTTCAGTCTCTCCTTTCTCGATATTATGTCCTGTGGTTTTGGAGCCGCAGTTCTTCTGTTTCTCATTATTAAGCACAACGTTGATACGACTGAACCAATACCAGTTGTGCAAACCGATATGGCCTCGGAAGTTCAGTTACTTGAAGAGGAGGTTCTGGAAGGGAAAAAGAATCTCGTACGTATTCGTAATACGCTTTCTGATATTGATGAAAAACTGGCTATCGCTCAGGGTCTGGCCCGACGCATCATGGAAGAAATCGCCTTAACCGAAGGCTTGACTGATGAGCTGGTGCTGGATGGCAGAGATGGAAAATTGAATAAACTGAAAGCGGACATCAAGCGACTGGAAACGGAGAAACAGCAATTACTAAAGGAACTCAACAAGACTGGAGAAGATTCCCGAAAATACGCGGGTGATGGAAACCGCGCCTATGTTACTGGCCTGCGTATGGGTGGCCGGCACATACTTATATTGCTCGACACATCAGGTAGCATGCTCGACAACACAATAGTTAATATTATTCGTCGGCGAAACATGCGTGATGAGCGCAAACGAACCGCACCTAAATGGATTAATGCTCTGGAGACCGTCGACTGGCTTAGCGCGAAATTCCCGAATAATAGTGAGTATCAGATTTATACATTTAACACCGAGGTCAAAGCAGCGGTTCCCGACAGTAAAGGTAAATGGATGAAAGCAAATAACAAGCTTCAGTTTGATCAGGCGATTAAAAACCTGAAAGATATAGTGCCCGAAAGAGGTACCAATCTGGAGAAAGCCTTCTCTTCTATCAGCCAGTTACGTCCGCTACCGGACAATATCTACCTGATTACAGACGGTTTACCGACAAAGGGCTCTAAAAACGTACGCGGCGCAACTATTTCAGGTCAACAGCGTCTAAAATTGTTTCAGGATGCCGTAAAAACCCTGCCTCGTAGTGTTCCGGTAAATGTCATTCTGGCACCGATGGAGGGAGACCCGGAGGCAGCCAACGCATTCTGGAAGCTTGCACAGATGACAAACGGTTCATATATGAGTCCCTCAGAGGATTGGCCTTGAGAAAAAAAGACCGCGATAGTGACGCCATAAACCTGTCCTTTCTGGACGTTATCACCTGTGGTTTTGGTGCGATTATTTTGTTACTGATGATCGCCAGACCCGGTGATCCGCCTATTCTGGAGACCAGCGACATTTCACTTCAGGGAGTAGTCCGGGACCTGCAGACTCAGCTGTTTGAAATTCGCGGTGAGACCAGTATTTTAAATCGGGACCTGAATGCCAAGCATGAGCAAATATCCGTCTGGGACGAGAAAATTGCGCGCCTGCAGTCTGAATTGAAATATACCAAAACCCGATATGAAGACCTGACACAGGATTCTTCAGTGAACGCTATCATCACCGGTGAACTTGCCCTGGCGCTGCAGTCGATGACTGCGGAAATGCAAAGACTGCTTGCACAGAAAAATGACATTAACACGAGTCTGGTTGGCGGTATTCCGGTAGATAGCGAATACATAATTTTTATAATCGACACCTCCGGCAGTATGGTAAATGCCAACTGGGACAAAATGATAAACCAGCTGGTGGCGACGCTTGACGTCTACCCAAAGGTGAAAGGTATTCAGATAATGAGTGACATGGGCGCCTACATGGTTTCTCAATACAGAAAAAAGTGGATCCCCGACACCAGAGGCAGACGCAATGCCATGATCAGGCAATTACGAAGCTGGAATACATTCAGCAACAGTAGCCCGGTCGAAGGCATAACCAGAGCAATCAGAGATTTTTACGATCCGAAAAAGAAAATCAGTATTTATGTTATGGGCGATGAATTTACCGGGCGTTCTGTAAAAGAAGTTGTCAATGTTGTAGATCGTCTGAATCCAAAAGATGCCAGCGGTAAAACCCGGGTTCGTATACACGGAGTCGGTTTTCCGGTACCGATAACCGCGCCGGAGCACTTTCAGATCACCAGGAAACGCTTTGCTACGCTAATGCGCGAGCTAACGCAGAAAAATGGTGGTACATTTGTCGCTCTGAACTAGTTCGGAACCTGGTATATAATGCAAGAGTAGAAGGAAGAAAAATGAAAAAGCCAAGCAAATTGTATTTTGAAAAAAGCAAATTAATTCTCAGTCTCGCTTTTCTGCTGTCTCTTTCTGCCTGCAATCAATCGCTGACTATGGAAGCGAAAACTGACGTCCCGACACCACTTGCAGTGAAACTACCTCTGTCTATCGGCGTTCACTATGACGAAAATTTTCGCAATTATACGTATGAGGAAAACTCCGAAGACCGGCAAAACTGGGCTATCAAAAGTGGTACCTCACAGGTGGATTTATTTGAGCGTGTACTACCGTCCATGTTTCAGGATATCTCTCATATAGAGGATATATCCGGTACGCTGATTACCGATGTAGATGGCGTAATCGTTCCTGAAGTCGAGGAAATGCAGTTTGCCCTGCCTAACGAAACAAAGTCTGATCTTTATGAAGTCTGGATAAAATACAAAGTCAAACTACTCGATAAGAATGGCGATCTTGTCGCTGACTGGCCGGTAACCGGCTATGGAAAATCGTCAACCGAGTTTCTGAAAAGCCGCGATAAGGGTTTACAGGCTGCAATCAATTCTGCGTTTCGAGATGCAGGCGCACGTTTTGCCTTAACTTTTTCAAAAATCCCGGCAGTTTGTCAGAGCGGTGCAACCGGTATCTGCTGATTATGCACGAGCAGATTCAAACATTGGGCAGACAACTCACGCTTCTGGGTGTGTTAGTTTTACTATCAGCCTGTAATAGTAAAACCAGAATCGACGAATACCGTCAAAACCCGACGGCGATCATGAACTCTGAAGATAGCGTCGTTATACTTGGTCGCCGACATAGTAGCGGTCACGAAACTGAAATTGATTTTGTCTCTTGCGTTGGTGACTCACTGGCCAGTGGAGAATCAGGATTACAGGTGATTCCTGAGAAACAATTTGTTGATGCAATGTACCCCTACTTTGAAACCAGCACGGCTCCCATGGATGTCAAGAACCTGGACAGACTGGTACAGAACCCGGCTATTGCCGAAAAATTTGCTGACTTTCGACTCCGTTATTTTATCTGGATCGATGGCTCTACAGAAACCACTGACAAAAAAGGCTCAATATCCTGCGCGGTAGGTCCGGGCGGAGGCGGCTGCTTCGGCTTTGCAACCTGGGATGACGAAGCGAATTATGAGGCCAGTATCTGGGATTTTGAAAATCTGAAACTTTCCGGAAAAATCAGTGCTGAAACAACCGGTACTTCCTATCTGCCAGCAATTATAGTACCCATCCCTATGCTTGCCAGAGTACAGTCAGGCGCCTGTAAAAGTATGGCTGCCCAGATTAAATCATTTCTGAACTGAAACCGAAGCTGATCCGGTTTCAGCACTACAGAGGAATATAAATATGTATCGATCAGGAATCATTTTCTTTATTTGCTGCTTACTTTCATTCCCTGCAACATCTGCCGGAAGAAATCAGGGTCCGCATGTCTGGAGAATAAAGGATCTTGTCGGAGCACCGATAGACGTAATCAAGTTACGCGACGAACGAGAGCGCGTGATTGGTACAGTCGAGACGAAACAAATGTTGCTGGTTTACTCGGCCTACGTAGCCATGCAGAAAGCATCTGAATTATACGCAGAACTGTTTATATTAAGCGGCGATGATCCGAATGCCTTTGCAACCAGGGGCAAGCTGCGGGAAGAAGATGAAGACGAGCAGAATATTATCGGTTTTACTTTCGGTATGTTGAAGATGATCGGTAACGATGTTGACGCCGCTGCGGCTATCATCGGACATGAGCTGGCTCATTTGAAACTCAATCATATTGAAGAGCGAAAAGAAGCAAATAAAAACTCTGCTTCCACCGCGTTCTCTGCATCATCGACCAAGTACACTCGTGACAATGAACGGGAATCAGACTATCTGGGTGCCATCTGGGCAGTTGAAGCAGGTTATGATCCGGCCGGTGCTGTTCGGGTTCATGAAAAACTTTATAAAGTAAATAAGCGCCACGTCGGTTTCAGCGGTTCACATCCATCCAGTATCGAACGCCTGACCATATTGAAATCTCTGGTGCGCCGACTATCTAAATAATTTTTCCACCCTTCATTACCGTCACAGGCTTGCGTCCTTCAGCGTAGAGCAAGGACAGACCTTCAAGTGGGTTACCGTCAATGAACAGCAAATCGGCGAATGCTCCTTCTCTAACACAACCGAGCTGGCCCTTTTGCTGCACGATTTCTGCATTGACTGTCGTGGCAGAATGCAAAATCTCAAAAGGTGTCTGCGTTTCAGAACGGATTTCCAGTTCACGTAACTGGTGAACGTGCATCTCGCCAAGTAGGTCGGTGCCCAACCCCAGCTTTACGCCGGCGTTTTTACAAATCTCTATCGCTTCTAAACCTTTTTCAGCGACATCCCCTAGTTTGTCCAGAGTAGTCTGAGGAGCACCTAGATCCTTACCATAACGCTTTACTGCATCATAAGTAACCAGCGTTGGCACTACAAAAGCTGCATGTTCAGCCACAACTTCAGCGGCATCTTTATCAATTAAGTTGCCATGTTCTATGCTGCGTACACCCAGTTTCACCGAACGCGAAATTGTCTCCGCGGTGTATGCATGCGCCATAACGTAACTGCGGCGGCGACTCGCCTCGTCGACGGCGGCAAGAATTTCTTCTTCTGAAAACTGCAGCATCCAGATTGGATCGGTGGGTGATGAAATACCTCCGGATACCATCAGTTTTATCTGGTGCGCGCCCTGCCTCAAAGTTTCACGTACGGCTTTGCGTAAAGCCTCAACACCATCCACAACCTCACCCAGATTTCCAACCAGGTTGCTGCAGCCACAGGGCTCCAGATGTTGAGGACGAACATCAACATGACCCCCGGTCTGACTGAATGCGCGTCCTGCGTAGAATAGTCGCGGTCCCTGTACAACTCCTTCTTCAATCGAACGCCATAAGCCATAATCGGCTCCACCAGCGTCACGTACAGTTGTAAACCCGCGTTTAAGTGCGTTTTCCATCAAAGGTCTGGCGCGCTGCGCCAGATAGCTCACCGGTAGAGTCTCCAATGTCTGCAAATTCACTTCCGTGGCATAGGCATGAAAATGACAGTCAATCAGTCCCGGCATGACAGTCTTACCAGCAAGATCGATTTCTTTATCTACGTGAGAATCCGGTCGCTCGTCAGTAATAGCTGCGATTCGATCGTTTTCGATCAGAATAAATTTATCAGACTGTAATTCCTGACTATGTCCGTCAAAAATATTTCCATTTATTAAAAGCAAATTCGTCATTTCTCTACCTCACTCTTTCCTGCGTATGTGACTCCAGTTCAAACCGCAATATACAAGACTTGCAATTACAATGGAGTCAATTGTTGCAATCCCGGAAATTGAAAAAACCTGTTCATTAGCCGTATATCCCGCTATTACAGCAAGAAGCCAGGCAATAAATGCTTCCTTGTTAAACGCGCTTTCTTCTTCAAGACTTGAAATCTCACAGACACCTTTGCGTAGCAATATGACATTGAGGACATAAATACTGGCAACAGGAGGAATAGCCACGCCCAGTAAAACGAGAAAGCTAATAAAGTAATTTTCTGAATACATGAAAGCAATGGCGGTACCAATAATACCAATCGTCAATATCAACTGCCATAAATGCGCGCGCACTAGTATCGTCGACATGGACAAGCCAGATGAATAAAGACAAAGTACGTTACTGCACCAGGAACTGAGCAGCAGTAACAGGAAGGCCGGCACACCAATGCCGAGCGTTACCATTATACGAATCAGATCGGATTCTCCGGTAGCGACACTGGGAATGGCGGCAAGAAAAAACACCAACGCCTGCACTATCCAGAGTGCAATAAACACCGCCCACATAGCGTGCTTTATATTCTTTGCGAAACGACTATAGTCAGGTTGAATCACAACACCGACTATGTAGCCACCGACAACCGAAGAAATTGCCGTCGAGTAGTTCAGCACAGGCTCTCCACTGACCTTGTTCCAGGAACCGATATCGTCCCAGGACAGATAGGCTGCGTAAAATAAAAACAGCATCATCACCGGAACCAGAAACAGCGAGAGTCGATCAATCCCTTTAAAACCGGAGATTGTGACCCCGGTCATCAGAGTTGAGCCGCTGACAACATAGATCCAAAGAGGAATACGCAAATCGTAAATATCCTGAATCACCAGATCAGCGGCTTCAGCAAAGACATTGCTGATAACTCCATACCATCCCACCAGTGACAGAGCGATAATAAAATTGACAAATTTTGCACCGCTACGACCGAAGGCAAACTCCGTTAACATGTAAGTCGAAAAACGGGTTCTTGCACCAACGTAACTGGTTAGCGCGCCGAGACTACCAAGAACAAAACAGCCAACCAAAAAAGCGACTGTCGCCCGTTCGAGCCCCAGACTACTACCGATTTGTGAGGCCTGTAAAAAAGCCGGAATTCCTATTACCCCACCAACGATAATGGCGCCAATATGAATTCCAGTATAAGTATTTGTTTCCGGTATCTGTACTCGGGAAAAATCATCAGACAGATTCTTCCCTACCACGTCCTGAGTCATGTTTTAATCATGCGCTAAGCCGTCGTCTTCACAACTATTTTGCCTTTTTGCTGATTTGTCTCCATATATCGATAAGCATCAAGGGTTTGTTCAAAATCAAAAACCCGATCAACTAGCGGTCGAAGCGAGCCGTTTAGCAAGCGACTGAAAATATAATCTTTGCCTTTTTCCAGTTGCTCCGCTTCGCAGACGTGATTGAACATTGAATAAGGATGGATCACTGCAGCTTTGCGCACCATTGCCACAATATCTACCTCTGTTGCGTCACCACCAAGTAAACCATAAAGAAAAATAATGGCGTGACGAGCCAGAGCATCGAGATAAGCTTTGGTAAACGACCCGGCTATTGGATCGTAAACCAGACGCACACCCTGTCCTCCAGTAATCTCGAGAATTCGCTCCGCCAGGTTCTCATCTTCAGTTACTACAACAAAACTTGCGCCAGCGGTGAGTAAAAACTCAGCTTTGTCCTGAGTTCGCGTAGTAGCAATCGCTTTGGCACCGGCCTCTTCTGTCAGTTGAATCGCGCCAATGCCTGCACTACTGCTGGCCGCAGGAATCAGCACGTAGTCATTTTCTGTTAACTTGCCTACTTCGAATAAAGCGTAGTAGGCAGTAAGGTACTGCATCCAGACCGAACAGGCCTCCTCGGCGCTGAGACTATCCGGCCAGCTGCATAAATATTGTTCAGGAACTATCGCCCATTCACCCTGCGTACCATAGGCATCGTTGTGAAAAGGTATCGAACTGACTTTATCACCGGGTTTGAAATTTGTGACCCCGCTGCCGACGGCTTCTACCACACCGGCAGCTTCCGAGCCAATGCGAGAAGGAAAATTGGGAAGCGAATAATGATGGCCGTTAAGAAACAGAATATCGGCGCGGTTAAGCGCAAAGGCATCCACTTTAAACAGTACTTCTCCAGCCTCAAGTTTGCCGGGCTCAAGCGAGGTAAACTGCAGCTTTTCAGGGCCACCAAATTCTTTGAACTGCACAATTTTATTCATTGAAATATCAGACTCCGAGATTGAACTGTTGGTTTGCCTGCTCTGTAGTGATGTATCCGTTCTTCAAATCCATTGAAACCTGCTGCCTTGGTCTTTTTAAAGGGTCACCGTAACCACCTCCGGTACCGGTGAAAATACGAATCAATTCGCCGCGTTTTACCGGAACCGTGGTACACATGTTGTAGCGCTCTTCTTTACCATCTTCCCTGATCACCAGTGCATAGTTATGCGAGCCATTTTGACCACCTTCCATACCCCAGGGTCTGCTTTCTCCGCGGGTTGCACCGTAGGTCAGATAGGCAGTTTCCGCGGTTACGCGATAGTCAATTACCACTCCCTTGCCACCCAGATACTCTCCGCCACCACCGTCAGCATTATGTAAAGAATATTGTTCCACCTGAATGCCGTAGCGAGTTTCAAATAACTCCACGGGAATATTGAAAGTCTCTCCATTGAGTGCAGAAAACTGACCACTGTCTCCATCTCTGTCATAAGAAGCACCCCAGCCACCCGCCAGCGGTTCACCCATAACAAAAAGATCATTCGTATCCAGGTGCTGACCGGATATAAAGGTGCCGGAGACACTTCGATAATGACCCGCTGGTAAACGGTTTTTCAAAGCGGGGGCCAATGCTTTCCAGACCAGCTCCATGGCCGCAACATCGGTCTCATAATAAAGCGATACCGGTGCCGGTTTCACTGCACTGAACAGCGTGCCCTGAGGACAAACAATATCAAGAGCACGAAAACAGCCACCGTTGGCCGGAATTTCCGGGTTGGTGATGCATTTGAAAACGCAGCGTGTCGCAGTCACCAGACCACTGGAAGATACGTTAATAGGCCCCGGTGCCTGCGCCGCCGTTCCACTGAAATCCATTAACATTCTTCCCTCAGCGATGGTGACCTTTACCCTGATATGAAATGGCCCATTTCCGAGACCGTCACTTTCAATAAGGTCTTCTGCCTCGAACTCTCCCTGTGGAAGCTTTTCGAGTTCAACTCGGGTCATTTCCTCGCCGTAATCCAGTAGTTCATCCATTGCCAGCAAAATACTGGTGCAACCGTATTTTGACACCAGGTCCAGAATGCGTTTTGCACCCACCTTTGCCGCGGCGACACCGGCATGCATATCTCCCAGCGTGGATTCCGGCAGACGCACATTGTCACGAATCAGGTCGTGTAAAGAACGTACGAGCCTGCCCTGTTCATAAAGCTTCAAAAAACGAAAGTGCAGACCTTCCTGATAGATATCTGTGGCAGAGGTGGAAATACTTCCAGGTTGGGCCCCTCCTACTTCAGTCCAGTGAGCCTTGTTCACAGTCCAGGCAATGAGTTGGTCCTCAAAAAATATCGGCACCAATATAACTACATCAGACAAATGTGTGCCCCCACCTTCGTAGGGACTATTGGTTATAAAAACGTCACCATCACAAATCTCATCCAAAGCGTAGTGATCAAACAAGCTTTGCACAGCAGTATCCAGAGTTACCAGAAAACCTGCTACTCCATTGCCCTGAGCAAGAAGATTGCCTTTCGCATCAGTCGCGCCAACCGCAAAATCGGTTGTTTCATAAATAATAGGACTCATGCTGGTACGAATCATCGCGTTAAACATTTCATCACCAAGAGCGACTATAGAGTCCTTGATGATCTCCATAGTGAAGATGTCAGGGTTTTCATAGCCAGTTTTTCTCACAACACTCATGCTCAATCCTCAGTTTGCGAAATCAGCACATGATAATTACCGAAGTCGTCAAGACTGACCCGATGTCCCGGAGCCACGACCAGAGTTGTCGAAGGTTCCTGTATCACGGCTGGCCCACTTAACTGCATTCCGGGCTCAAGCCGGTCTCCATCGTAAATTGTCGCTTCGTGAATGCCATGCGCGTCGTAATCGACTATGCGTTTGTGCAAGATTGTGTCTTCGATTTTAATACCGGTGATTTTTTTTCTGGCGGGGTCAGGCTTTTCCACCAATACCTTGGCAACCAGATGAAAATTGACTATCTGCACATCATTACCCAATCGGTAGGTGAAGTTATGTTCGTGGGCCTGATGAAATGCTTCATTAGCGGCACCGAGATCAATGTCTCCCGCATCAGTAATCGGAAAGGGTATTTTTACTGTATGTTCCTGACCGCTGTAACGCATATCGGCGAAGTGTTCAAAACTAATCGGCGCACCGCTTACTTCCATTTTGTCCTGTTTGAATTCCTCTTGCGCCTCACTTTGCAAGATCTGAAAACGATCTTTAATAAGCTGAACATTCTTGTCATCTAACAGTAATGGCTGGGTTTGTACGTAGTCGCGTCTGAGGTCCGTCAGTAACATTCCCCAGGCAGAAAAAACTGCTGAGTTAACCGGAACGATAACTTTGGGTACTTTCAGCTCTTCAGCAAGAGCTACCGCATGCATCGCTCCGCCTCCGCCAAACGCAATTAAGGAAAAATCGCGCGGGTCATAGCCTTTATTGGTGGAAACCAGACGCAAGGCGTTAGTCATATTGAAGTTGGCGATACGAATCACACCTCGTGCCAGTTCTTCAATAGTCATACCCAGTTTTTTCATTAAGGGTTGAAAAGCTTGTTCCAGCGCCTTCATATCGGGCTCAACTTCGCCGCCGACAAAACTGTTCTTGTCAATTCTCCCGAGCACAAGATTGGCATCAGTAGTCGTAACTTGTGTACCACCTTTCCCGTAGGCGGCAGGACCGGGAGACGCACCGGCGCTCTGCGGGCCGACATGAAGTTTGCGACCTTCATCCACCCAGGCAATGCTGCCACCACCGTTACCAATCTCGACTATCTCTGAGACCGGAGTCTGAATCGGGTAGCCAGGACACTTATCGTTTTTTTCTATGTAGTAATCAGTGGTGATACGTATTTCACCATCTTCGATCAGCGTACACTTTGCTGTGGTACCACCGATGTCGAGAACAATCAGATTTTTTTCATCAATAATTCTGCCCAGATGTGCTGCAGCGTAAATACCACTGGCGGGGCCTGACTCGACCATACTGATAGGATTACGTTTGGCAGAATCAACGGTCGAAATACCGCAGTTTGACTGCATGATATAAGGACTTCCCTGATACCCGGCTTTGGCCAGCTTGGACTCAAGAAACTCCAGATATCGTTTTGCAATCGGGTGAATATAAGCCGAAAGAGCCGTAGTATTGCTACGTTCGTATTCACGCCATTCGCGACTGATCTCGTTTGAAGCGATCACTGACATCTCAGGTGCCAGGCGTCTCAGTTCTTCAATAACCTTGATTTCATTTTCCGGATTGGTATAGGCATGCATTAAACACACTGCTATGGCCTCCACCCCTTCATTACGAAAATTCTCAACTATGTCAGCAAGGCTTGAGGTATCCACCGCTTTTTGGATTTCGCCTTTGTAATTGACCCGCTCCTCCACTTCGACACGGAGGTATCGTTCAACAAAGGGTTTGGGCTTGCGAAAATTAAAATTAAACAGGTCGGGGCGATTACCACGAGCAATTTCCAGCACATCCCGAAAACCTCTGGTAGTAAGCAGTGCGGTCTTAACGCCTTTACGTTCAGTCAGAGCATTGATAACAACTGTAGTACCGTGGGCAAAAAACTCGAAATCAGCCGGGTTCAATCTGGCTTTTTCGAGTGAGTTCATCACTCCCTCTTCGAAATCCGGTGGTGTGGTATCGACCTTTGCTGTACCCAGAACGCTGACTTCACCACTGCTCTGTTCAATACTGTAATAAACCAGATCGGTAAAAGTGCCACCTACATCAGTTGCTACACGCATATTTTTTCTCAGAGGTTAATTATCTAGCTCGGTCCGGAGCCTTATTTATCCAAGCAGCATAAAATAGATTTTTGAATCTTCAAGCGCGACGCTTGCATGAGCTGTTCCTGCAGGAAGGTGTATCAAATCGCCTGCTTCGCAAATCACATTCTCGATTTCAGTTTCCAGAGCAAGCTTTCCTTCCAGAATCAATGACACTTCATCTTCATCGTGACAGGACATGCCTTCGACTTCGGGAATACGTTGCCCGGCAGCGAAAGTCGCGGTACCAATTCTGGCGCTTGCCTGATCAATGTTCTCCAGACGCAGTAGATCGACCAGTGGAGCATTTTCATCACCATACTGCATTTTTATTATTTTCATTCGTGCCTGACCTTCCAGTTTAATTTTCAAAAATAGCCGGTGTACCGACCCACAGAACATGCACTTCTTCTTCAGACATGTTTATCGTGTCGTGTTCCAGTTGCGAATTGATGTGAACACAATCGCCTTCTTTTAAATCAAAAACCTCGTCACCGACATCGACTCGAATTTCTCCTTTGAGTACAAAAAAGAAATCCTCGCCTTCTTCTCTGTGCACGGTAGGCAATTCAGTTTTCGGTGGAATGACCATACGCAAGGCATTGATTAAACGATTGCGAACATCACCGTCGAGCCGGTGATAGGTAACGGGTGAATCGATTTCGACTTTAATCGGATCCGCCGCACGTCTGACCAGAGAATTGGTCTCAGGCGGCGTAACGAAATAATTTATGTCGGTTTCCAGAGCACCTGCCAGCTGAATAAGGGAAACAATAGATGGGACGGCCTTGCCACGTTCAGCCTGGGACACAAAAGCCGGCGACAGCCCTGCTTTATCGGCAAGTTCCTGCAGGGTTAAACCCATCTGCTTACGACGGGCGCGGAGTAAGGCTGGAATTGATTTCTCAATATGCCGTGCTTTGGCAGCTTGCGGACTCATATTTTCTCCATGTGACTGATCTTGAGTTAGAAAATCTTCAGCTAACTCAGCAATTCTCACACTTTTCTCCTCTATTCAACACCGATAAAAGCAATTTCAAAGGCCTCTTCTCAGACTCCTTTATAAAGTATGCCGAGGATATGACTATCTCAATTGCTTCATTTGAGTAATTTTTTAAATAGTATCAAATATATTTGATATATCAAATTATGCTGTTAGTATTTAATCGATTCATAGAAAAAATAGCCTCAACAGGGGGAGATCCCAATGAAAGTCAGCACCATTCTCAATAAATCCTTATTCACTGTTTTGCTCGGCAGCCTGTGTTTGCCGGTTGTGGCGCAGAACGAACTGGAAGAAATAGTCGTTACCGCCAGACGACGGGCGGAAACCATTCAAGACGCACCAGTTGCCATCACCGCATTTAGCGCCTCTGCAATTAATGATGCCAACATTGAACGTATGGAGGATTTGTTTCAGCTGACACCGAACGTGTCGCTGGCCACCTCACAAGGCATCGGCACCAGCTTTCTGACCATCCGTGGACTGACTCAGGTGAGGAACGGCCGCCATTATCGTCGACGGCGTTCTGCAGTTTAATAGTCAGCAATTTCGACAGGAGTTATTTGATCTGGAGAGCCTGCAAGTGGCAAAGGGTCCGCAGGGTGCAATCTACGGCAGAAACGCTGCAGGTGGTGCCATCATTATTAATACCAGGAAACCGACCAACGAAATGGATGGTTTTTTTCGGGCGGGTATTGGCGCCGGCGATGAATATTCAGTCGGCGCGTCCATTGGCGGTCCGATTATTGAAGATCAGTTGTTTGGTCGTTTTTCCGTTAACTACGTTGACAGAGATGGCTACCTCGACAACATCACCACAGGTAGTGAAGACGATCCCTTTGAAGATCTAACCGTACGCGGTCGTTTAATCTGGGAAGTAAACGACGATCTTAGCGCTGACCTTAAGGTAAATGTTTCACGCCACGATGGCCGTGCTATCGGCTTTCAGTATCAGGCCGTTGATATTGCCGCTGACGGAATTACCGGAACTGGCTTCGGTACCGACACCGGTCCGATCGATGCAGACAATGTGGTTGCCATTCGCTCCAATAACCCGGACGTTGGTGAAAGAGACATGGAAGATGTTTCTCTTAAACTCGACTGGGAGACTGCCGTTGGTACGTTTACTTCTACAAGTGCCTATACAAAACTCGAAGAATACGGCTCATCGGATCAGTTCCCCTATACCGCGGCTCAAAGTGCTCCCGGCTTGTTTTTCTTTGATGGCACGCAGTCACAATACTTTGATGTCGAAAGTTTCAGTCAGGAAATCCGTTTAACTTCTTCTGCTGAACAGCGTTTTCGCTGGAATGTTGGTGCCTACTATCTCACCTGGGATCGTTTTATATCATCAACAACAGGAACAGATACCGGTGCGGGTATTGTTCGTCTTGAACAGGCACCGACAGCGGATCCCAGCAACCCGACGACTTCTTTCATTGCGGATGACAATGATAATACTGCCTGGGCAATTTTCGGTCAGGCAAACTACGACCTTACCGAACAGCTCGAATTATCATTTGCCCTGCGTTACGACGAAGAAACAAGGAAACAAAACGTCTCTGCTTTGCAGACACCCGGTATCGGTGTGCCCGGTGCTAATAACAAGCAATCTTTTGATGCCTGGCAACCAAAGGCAACGTTACGTTACCAGCCAAATGACGATCTGACATTATTCGCCACCTGGGGTCGTGGTTTTCGCAGTGGTCAGTTTAATCAGAATGGTGTCGGCGTGGTCGCTGCCGGTGCTGGTGTTCCGGGAGTCGGCGACGTCGCTGATCAGGAAGACTCTGAGTCCTTTGAAGTTGGCCTTAAGAGTAGTCTGCTCGATGACAAACTAAGAGTGAATGCTTCCATCTTCACCACCGATGTTGAAGGGCAGCACTATTTTGTGTTTATAGGCGCGGTGAGCGCCCAGGTTCTTGTAAATATTGACGAAGTCTCTCTGCTCGGTGCAGAAATCGATGCGGTGTACAGCGTAAATGATAACTTTGATATCTACGCAGCCTATGGGATCACGAGTAGCGAAATCGATGAGTATGCGGTAAACCCTGCTGCTGTTGGCAACTGGGCACCCTATGTTCCTCAGAATACATTCAACATTGGCGGACAGTATGTCTTTCCTTTGCCTATTGCTGATACGTCCTTCCTCGCCCGCGTAGACTTTGAACGTCGCGGAAAGCAGTTCTGGGATCCGGAAAATACCACGGACCGGTCTGCACTGGAGTTGTTAAACCTGCGCTTCGCGATTCAGGACAATGCCGATAAATGGTCACTGAGTGCCACTATTGATAACCTTACTGACGAAAATTACAACAGTGAATGGGTGCTTGGGGGTTTCTCAGCCGCAGCACCGGGTCGCACCTGGGGCGTCGATTTTCGTTATAACTTCTTTTAAGTCCGAAGTTTGCTCATGCTAATGCACGCCCGGCTAGCTGGGTGTGCATTTTTTTACCCTGGAACTCACTCACACTCAAATATGGAACTGCTAAAATTAAGTTATTCAGAGCAAGAGGTACTAAAACCTCTTCTGGAATTACAAACTGAACAGATTGGTTTGCAACTTGGTACGGCGAGAATTCTGAAAGGCATGAAATTACCGGAACAGGGAGAATCCTGTTTTTCCATGCACGAAATTTCAATCGTCATTAGCGGAAGATTACAAATTGAGTCGGAACAGACCAATGAAAAGCACGTTATGGAGCAAGGAAACATAGTTTCCATTACACCAAACCAGTACTCGAGAACCACAGCACTGGAAGACACTCATGTTCTGTATCTTTTTTTTGGCAGGCAGGAACAGTTTAATACAGACTCAAGCCGGACAGGAGATTATCCTAAGTGACAAATTATAGAGTAGCTGTTGATATAGGTGGAACCTTCACAGATATTGTAATTGAAGATAGTCAGGGTTCAGTCCGGCTTGGGAAAATACCGACAACACCGGAGAATCCTGCTCAAGGCGTGATCGAAGGAATAAAAAAGTTTGTCGACGAGCCGACTAATATTGAGTTCTTCGTCCATGGCACCACGGTGGGTCTCAATGCCTTTCTGCAAAGACGAGGGGAACGAGTACTTCTGATAATGAGCGAAGGTATCAGCGATACCTACACGATAGCGCGCGGTCCACGCCTGAATCTTTATCAACTGCAATATCAGAAACCGGAGCAACTGGTTCCGCGTAGTGACGTATTTGAAGTATCCGAACGCGTGAGCTGGGATGGTGAAGTACTTAAACCCCTGCGTAATACTGATTTCGACGAGGTAATAGAAATCGCTCGTAGAGAAAAAGTCAAAGCAGTTGCTGTATGTTTTCTGCACGCCTATGCCTACCCAGAGCATGAATTACAGGCCAGAGAACTTCTTCAACAGGCACTGCCCGGTGTATCCATTTCACTTTCCCATGACGTCGCCAAGGAATGGCGTGAATACGAACGCGCCTCCTCTACCGTTATGAATGCGTATATCGCCCCGGTCGTAGAACGTTACCTCGCCAGCCTCAAACATGAACTGGCAGAAATCGAAGTGGATTCAGAAGTACACATCATGCAATCCAGTGGAGGCGTGATGAAGGCCAGCGTAGCCGAAGAAAAACCTGTATACACGTTGTTGTCTGGTCCAGTAGGCGGAACAATCGCCGGCGCCGCACTGGCCAAAAGTTCTGCACGTCCCAATCTA
Organism: Gammaproteobacteria bacterium; assembly: GCA_012103475.1. GTDB lineage: Bacteria > Pseudomonadota > Gammaproteobacteria > Eutrophobiales > Eutrophobiaceae > WLWS01. The sequence goes on from WLWS01000007.1 coordinate 65,816, forward strand.
CTATGTGTGGATATGGGTGGAACTTCCTTTGACCTGAGCCTGGTCGTAGATGGCAAAGCCAGCACGACACTGGAAACCACTCTGGAAGGATTACCACTGTTGATGTCGATTGTGGACATTCAAACCATCGGCACCGGTGGCGGCTCTATTGCCTGGAGTGAAGCAAAATCAATGCGGGTCGGCCCGCACAGCGCTGGCTCCGTACCAGGCCCAGTTTGCTACGGTCGTGGTGGTACGGAGCCAACAGTGACTGACGCAAACTTTTTTCTCGGCAGGCTTGGAGCAGCTTCTTTGTTGTCGGGAGATATGGAGTTATCTACTCAGGTCACGCGAGAGGCGATTGAAAAAAAAGCCGCCGAACTGGATATGGACCCTGTCGCTTATGCCGAGGGCATTCTGCAGATTTCCAATGCTGCGATGGCCGATGCTATGCGAACCATCACTGTCAAACAGGGAATCGACCCGAGAGAATTTTCACTGGTTGCCTTTGGCGGCGCCGGACCAATGGCGGCGGTGTTTCTCGCGGCTGAACTCGATATTGATGAAGTTATTGTGCCACGCTTCCCCGGTACTTTTTCCGCCTGGGGAATGTTGCAAACTGACCTCAGACACGATCTGAGTCGCCCATTCTTTTTCGGCGCTAGCGAAGTTACTGAGGCCAGTTTAAATGGCACTCTGAAAAACATCGAAGCTGAAGCGCAATCACTTCTGGAAAAAGATCTAAGTGAGGATAATGAAGTCAGTTTTCACTGGTCAGCAGACATGCGTTATGTTGGTCAGGAATTCTCAATCAACGTTCCTGTCGCAGTAAACGCCGACGTAGCTGCAATCATTGACCGTTTTCATCACAGTCACGAACAACGACATGGACACGCAACACGCGATAATCCCGTGGAGTTTGTCAATTTGCGCGTTACCGCTTTTGGGGCGATTGACAAATACGAGAATAGTTTCAAGCCCGCCGATGGTACAAAGGATGCGCAGATTGGTAGGCGAAAAGCTATTTTCGGCGGTGAAAGCCATGAAACCATTGTGCTTCAACGTGATTATCTTGTTCCGGGAGACACCTATCATGGACCTCTTGTTATTGAAGAACAATCCGCTACCAGCATCGTTCCGCCCGGCTGTGAAATTCAACTCGATACACTTGGTAATGTGATTGTGAGGCTCAATAAAAATGAAAGCTGAAAACAAACAGGTGGACCCGGTCACCACTGAAATAATTCGTAATGCGTTTACCTCGATTGCTGAGGACATGAATGCGACTCTGATTCGCAGTGCCTACACCCCCGTTATTTACGAGGGCAAAGACTGTGCGGTAGCGCTAATCGATGCGAATGGCGAAGTACTTGGACAGTCTCTCGGTTTACCCCTGTTTCTCGGAAATCTCGAACTTTGCATCAAGCTTATTGCAGAAAAAAACGGCTGGGATTACTTCAAAGAAGGCGACGTTATCTACACCAATGACGCTTATATCACCGGCACTCACCTGAACGACGCCACAATTATAATTCCTATATTCCGTGACGGAAAACGCATCGGCTTTGCCGCATCGCGTGCTCACTGGCTGGATGTCGGTGCAAAAGATCCGGGGCAGCCCGTAGATTCACATGAAATTTATCAGGAAGGCGTGCGCTGGGGACCTACGCGACTCTATAAAAATGGCAAGGCGCGTGATGATGTGATCGATCTTTTACGTCAGAACAGCCGCTTTGGTGACGAGCTTGTCGGCGACCTTAACGCACAGATTGCTGCGGGTCGTATTGGCGATATGCGTTTACAAACTTTGTACGACCGTTTTGGCGAGAACACAATCACAGCAGCACGGGAACGTATATTTGAACAAACCCGATTGCAGGAACAAAATTCGATCGCTGCGATAGAAGACGGCAGTTATTACGCCGAAGGCACACTCGACGATGATGGCCTCGGTAGCGATCCGGTTCCGATTAAAGTCCGCATCGATGTCAAAGGTGAGAATATGGAAGTAAACCTTGACGGCTCAAGCCCGCAGGTTCGAGGTTGCATCAACTGTGGCATTACCCAAACTATTGCTGCAGTAAGAGTCGGCTTTAAACACATCGTGAATCCGGAGTCACCGGTAAACGGAGGTTCATTCCAGTCTTTGACAGTAACAGCCGCTCCGGGATCAATGTTCTACGCACAGGAGCCGGCCGCCTGCGCCTGGTACTTTTCTTCCCTTGGTTTATTGATTGATCTGATCGGTAAAGCACTGGCCCCGGCACTTCCTGACAAAGCTGCCGGTGCTCACTATGGTGATTCAATGGTGGTTTACATTGGTGGTGAGGATCCAAGAAAAAATAACACCCGTTTCCTTATGGTTGAACCGACTACTGGCGGATGGGGTGGATTCAATGGTGGCGACGGAGCTGATTCCCTGATTAATCTGGTTAACGGTAGTTTTCGCGACCTGCCCATCGAGATTTTCGAAAGCAAATACCCTGTGCTGATACGAAGCTATGGAATACGCACTGACTCCGGCGGGGCTGGTTGTTATCGAGGCGGTAACGGCACTTATCGGGAATATGAACTAAAAAGCGAAGCCAGTGTTACCTTGTGGTTTGAACGTTCTCATACTGCCGCCTGGGGTTTGCTCGGCGGCAAAGACGGGATCGGACCGGAAATATCTATCAATGAGCCGGGTGAAAAAACCCGACATTGCCTGAAGGCCAACAGCCTCTCGCTTAAACCCGGTACAGTGATAAAAACACAGACCGGTGGTGGTGGAGGTTGGGGTGAACCTGAAAAACGCGATCGTAAATTGATTGAAAGTGATATCAAGAACCGCTACATCAGCCGCGAACATGCCCGCGAGTTATACGGCTATCTCGAATAACGACAGCCGGGCACTAAACTGCTTGTATCTTGATTGCACAGCAGCCATGCTATTTCCAGTATGGTTGACGTATCCGCTAAACAAAAAAAAGCTTATCTGTTGGCAATAAGCACAGTACTGCTCTGGTCTACTATTGCCAGTGCTTTCAAGTTGAGTCTGCGCTATCTTGATATCTGGCAATTGCTTTTTATCTCCACACTTACTGCCAGTCTTTGCCTGTTTGTCATCGTTCTCATACAAGGCAAGATAAAATTACTTGCCTTGCTGAAGACTCAGCAATATCTGCGACTGCTCGGCTTTGGCCTGCTCAATCCTTTTTGTTATTACCTGATTTTGTTCAAAGCCTACGAACTGCTTCCGGCCCAGGTCGCTCAGGCACTGAATTACACCTGGGCGATTACACTGATGCTGCTATCCATTCCGATACTCAAGCACAAAATAAGCCGTTTTGATTTACTCGCTACGCTCATTTGTTACTCTGGCGTTATCGTGATCTGTTTTGGCGGTAATCAATTTCCTTCTGGCGATCTCAGTATTCCCGGAATAGCACTGGCGCTTGCAAGTACATTGATCTGGGCTATCTACTGGTTATTTAAAGCACGGGACGATATCGACCCTGTGCTAGGTCTGTTTGTCAGTTTCTGTTTCAGCCTGCCCTTCGTCAGTATCGCCTGTTTACTGCTCTCAGACATACAAATTCACAATACTGCTGGTGTTATTGGTGGGGTTTATATCGGTCTGTTTGAGATGGGTATTACCTATGTGATGTGGTTGCTGGCTTTGAAGGACACAAGTTCAGCGGCAAAGATCAGTACCTTGATTTTTCTCTCACCGATTCTGTCCTTGTTCATTATTAACCAGCTTCTCGATGAGGCTATCGCCACTACTACTATCATTGGCCTTTGCTTAATCATTACAGGTCTATTGGTGCAAAGAAAAAAAACCGGAACCGAAACAGCGTAAACATAGAACTAAATTTTAATAGTACGTCCGGTTTTTACCTGCTCCATCACCACGTAGGTGTGAGTTTGTGAGATACCGCTGATTGCAGCAATTTTTTCACCCAGTATGCGGCGATAATCTTCCATATCTCTGCAACGTACTTTCAAAAGGTAATCAAAACCTCCGGCGACCATATGGCAGTCTTCAATTTCATCGATGTCCTGAATAGACGTTTTAAACTTCTCGAAAATATCTGGCGTCGTGCGGTTCAGTGTGATCTCAACATAGGCGAGTAAACCGAGCCCCAGTTTCAACGCATCCAGTTCAGCAGAATAGCCACTGATAAAACCTTCCTTCTCCAGTTTCTTCACACGCACCAGGCAGGGAGCCGGACTCAGGTTTACGCTCTGTGACAGTTCAACATTCGACATGCGGCCATTACCTTGCAGCTGGCGAAGTATGTTTAAGTCAGTACGATCAAGGTGATTTCTTTCAGATTTCATACAGAATTATATTTTGTTTAAACTTAATTATAAGAATTATATATTAGATAAAAGAGAATTTTAAAATATTATTGCGAAGTTTTATAAGCTTAATACAGAATTTAATTTATGAGTTAACCTGCTTGTCCTCAACCAGATAAGCAGAGTGACATGGCCAGAACCCATAGAAAACAGCCGCCCAATGAAAGCGACGAGCTATTTGCAGAAATCAACTCCCTGTATCTCTGTGATGAGAGCAAATTGATTCGTGAGCTGGCACAACAGGCCCAGCAGTCTGCGCTTGAGAGCACTAAGGTACAGCAGCTGGCACAAAAACTGGCTGCAGAATTTCGCCAGCAGCAGGGACAGGCGCAGGGCCTGAAAGCCTTTTTGCAACATTACGATCTTTCATCCAACGAAGGCATTGTTCTCATGTGTATCGCTGAGGCTCTATTACGCATACCCGACGCCAGCACCATGGACGCATTGATTGCGGACAAGCTGTCGTCAGCTGACTGGCGAAAACATCTGGGTGAAACAGACTCCCTGTTTGTAAACGCCTCGACCTGGGCCTTAATGCTTGGTGCCAATACCCTGCGACCAGAAAAAGCAGCGATCAACAACCCCACGCAATATGTGAAAAAACTGTTTGCGCGAATGGAAGAACCCGTGGTGCGGGCAGCGATGAAAAGAGCAATGCGCATCATGGCCTGGCAGTTTGTCATGGGACGAAATATTGACGAGGCGATTTCACGCGCTCAAAACTCCACAAATCGGATTTATCGTTATTCTTTTGACATGCTTGGTGAGGCGGCTCTGACCGGGCGAGACGCAAACGCTTATCAACATGCCTATGCTGAGGCTATCGAAAGCATCGGCAGCTCCAGCTGTCAAAAACAGGCAATAGAGCATAAACCCGGAATCTCAATAAAATTATCAGCACTCTTTCCGCGCTATGAAATTTCACAAAGCGCCCGCGCAATAAATGAACTCAGCCAGCGTCTGTTAAAGCTCGCGAAAATGGCCAGAGATCACAACATTAATCTGACCGTAGATGCAGAGGAAAGTGAACGTCTGGAGATGTCCTTGAAAATTTTTGCCCGCGTGTTCAATGATAGACAACTCGGGAGCTGGAATGGCCTTGGACTTGCAGTACAGGCCTATCAGAAACGTGCGCTCCCCGTGCTTCGCTGGCTACAACAACTGGCAGTCGATGCCAACAAAACCCTGCACGTGCGTCTGGTCAAAGGTGCGTACTGGGACAGCGAGATAAAGCTGGCTCAGGAAAATGGACTCACCGATTATCCAGTATTTACACGTAAGAATAATACCGATGTGTCGTATCTGGCCTGTGCACGTTTCCTGCTTGAACATTGTTCGGCAATTTACCCGCAGTTTGCCACTCACAACGCACACACTATTGCCTACGTTTATCAACATCGCGGCAACAGAAAATTCGAATATCAACGTTTGCACGGTATGGGCGAAGAGTTATACAACAATGTTATCGACAAAAATAATATGAATATTCCCTGCCGGGTCTATGCCCCAGTGGGCCGGCACGAAGACTTATTGCCCTATCTAGTAAGGCGATTACTCGAAAACGGTGCGAACACCTCATTCATTAATCAGATGTCTCAAAAACAACAGAAGCTTGAAGAGTTGATTAAAGATCCACTGGACAGTATTCAGAACGGTGAAGCTTTCCTGAAGAACCAAAGCATTCCACTACCGAGCGAGCTGTTTGGTAAACGCCGGCGCAACTCAAACGGACTGAATTTTGCCGACGCCGCGGAACTGGAGCCTCTCTTCCAGGAAATTGAAACCGTGGCTAAACAAAACTGGAAAGCAGCTCCAATCATCAATAGTGAAGTCAGGAAGGGAGCTGTATGTGCAATTGAAAACCCGGCTACAGCAGAAAAAATCGGGGAGCTTAACGAAGTAAGTCAGAAAGATATTAGTAAGGCTCTGGACTTAGCCAGTGCGGCTTACGACAGCTGGAATGCTTTGCCAGTCAAAAAAAGAGCCACAATTCTTGAAAATACCGCTGATCTATTTGAACAGAAACGTAATGCTCTGATTTCTCTGTGCATTTATGAAGCTGGAAAAACCATCGTCGACGCTCATGATGAGGTCCGAGAAGCAATCGATTTTCTACGCTACTACGCCGCACAGGCTCGACAGAAACTGGCAAAGCCTGTGTCACTTCCCGGCCCCACGGGCGAGTCAAATCATCTGCATTACAGGGGACGTGGCGTCATGCTTTGTATTAGCCCATGGAATTTCCCGCTAGCCATCTTCAGCGGGCAGATTGCAGCGGCATTGGTTACCGGCAATACCGTGCTGGCAAAACCGGCTGAACAAACTTCTATTGTTGCCAGCTACGCTGTGGGCTTGTTTCTGAACGCCGGCTTACCAGCCGGGGTCTTACAGTTTCTACCTGGCGACGGTGCAAGAATCGGTACGGCATTGTTAGCCGATGAACGCATTGCCGGAGTCGCCTTCACCGGCTCGACACAAACTGCCCGTCATATCAACCAAACTTTAGCTGCTCGAAACGGAGCCATCGCCACGTTGATCGCCGAAACTGGAGGACAGAATGCAATGCTGGTGGATAGTTCTGCACTCGCTGAACAAGTGGTGCTCGACGTGGTCAGCTCCAGTTTCCATAGCGCCGGCCAACGCTGCTCTGCTTTAAGAGTGTTATATCTACAGGAGGAGATAGCTGATGAAGTATTGGGCTTGTTATCCGGACACATGGACGAACTGGTGATCGGTGACCCGGCCGAACTTGCCAGCGATGTCGGTCCATTGATTGATGCGGAATCTCGCCAGAGCCTGTTATCTCATCTGCGAAAAATCTCCTTAAGTGAAAAAGTAATCAAGCAATGCGAGATTGATGCGGCCTTGAAATCTGGCTACTACCTGCCGCCAACGGTGATTGAAATAAAACATATTGATCAACTTCGTGAAGAACACTTTGGTCCGATATTGCATGTGATTCGTTTTCAGTCGACAAACTTGTATCGAATACTGGACGACATCAACAACTGTGGCTTCGGGCTTACCTTTGGTATCCATAGTCGAATTGAAAAGCGTGCCGCTGCCATTCGTGACTATCTCAAAGTTGGTAATGTCTATGTTAATCGCAGCATGACCGGGGCCGTTGTAGGTGTACAACCTTTTGGTGGTCGCGGATTATCCGGCACCGGCCCGAAGGCAGGTGGGCCCAATTACCTGCAAAGCTTTCTAAGTGAACAAACCTATACCGTCAATACCGCCGCAATTGGTGGCAATGCATCCTTACTGGCAATTGGTTAGAATGGAAAATACTCTCACAGTTGTAAAGAAAAAATAATGGAAAAGAAATATCATTTCGCCAGTGACAATACCGCCGGTGTTGCGCCAGAGGCATGGACAGCACTGGAGCATGCTAATGATGGCTATTCACCGGGCTACGGCGAAGATGACTGGACCGCTCGTGCTTCCGATCTAATCCGTGAGTTGTTTGAAACCGATTGTGAGGTATTTTTCACTTTTAACGGTACTGCCGCCAATTCACTAGCCCTTGCGACTTTGTGCCAGTCTTATCACAGTATCATCTGCCACGAGATGGCACATGTAGAAACTGACGAATGTGGTGCACCGGAGTTTTATTCAAACGGTACCAAAGTCTTACTCGCCGGCGGCGCTAATGGAAAGCTGAATCCGGATGAGGTCGAAGAAATCGCTCAGAGACGAAGTGATGTACACTTCCCAAAACCAAAAGTGATTTCCCTTACCCAGCCGACCGAAATGGGGACGGTGTATCAGCCTGATGATCTTCAGAAAATAAGCGCAATTGCGAAAAAACTGTCTCTTCGCCTGCATATGGATGGGGCCCGGTTTTTTAATGCCCTGGCTTCTTTGAACGTCAGCGCAAAAGAAATTACCTGGCAAAGCGGCGTCGATGTACTTTGTCTCGGTGGTACCAAACTAGGTATGCCTGTTGGTGATGCAGTAGTCTTTTTTAATAAGGAACTGGCCTACGAATTTGAATATCGCTGCAAACAGGCAGGTCAGCTGGCTTCGAAAATGCGCTTCCTGTCCGCACCCTGGGTTGGAATGCTGGAAAATGACGCCTGCCTCAAGCATGCAAGACACGCCAATGACTGCGCGCAAAAACTGGCTTCGAAGCTGGATGAATTCGAGGAAATTAAACTGATCACCCCGGTCGAAGTTAATGGCGTTTTTGCACAATTCCCGGATCACTTACACGCGTCGCTGAAAGACAAGGGTTGGCGTTATTATAATTTTATTGCTAAAGGTGGTGCCCGGCTAATGTGCTCCTGGGCAACAACAGAGCAGGACATCGACGATTTAATCAGGGATATTCGTGCTTCACTCTAGTTAAAGTTGAGTCAACAATGGCAATTCTGTGGTGTTCTTAATTTCAGTAATCGCGATAGTTGAATGCATTTCGCGAATGGTCGGCAGAGTCATCAGTTTATCTCTTATAAAAGACTCATAGTGCTGGATATCTCTGGTGACAATTTTTAGCAGATAATCCATCTGTCCCGTGACCGTGTAACATTCCAGCACTTCCGGAAACTTTTCGATCTCTACCTCAAAGGCACTCAGGTCCTGCCGGCCATGTGCGCTCAGACTGATATTAACGAAGACAATCACTTCCATACCCAAACGGGCATGATCAAGAACCGCCACCCTTTTTCGAATCAGACCCGCCTCCTCGAGACGACTGATTCGTCGCCAGCAGGGCGATTGCGACAGGCCAACTTGCTCAGCGATATCCGCCGTACTGAGGGCGGCATTTTCCTGCAATAACTGCAAAATCCTAATGTCTGTCTGAGTTAATTCTGCTTGCATAAATATTCCTATTTCTCTACTTATAGTAGATTAATAATACATTTTTTCTGTCATATAGTGGCTAAAAAAATAATTTTTCCCGCCCAAATATACTAATATTTCGCGAAATCCCGCTCAGACCGAGGAAGTCGAATGGCTCTCGCACAAGTATCTCTTGATGATAAATACGCCCTGGACGCCACGCGCGCCTACCTCACCGGCATCGAAGCACTGGTAAGACTACCCATCCTGCAACATCAGCGTGATAGAGAAGCCGGTCTGAATACTGCCGGCTTTATCTCCGGCTATCGTGGCTCACCACTCGGTGGAGTTGATCAGGCGATGTGGAAAGCCGGCACCTGGCTGGACAAGCACAACATCCATTTTCAGCCAGGAATCAATGAAGATCTGGCGGCGACCGCAGTCTGGGGTAGCCAGCAGGTGAATGTTTTTCCCGGTGCTAAATACGATGGCGTATTTGGAATGTGGTACGGCAAAGGCCCGGGGGTTGACCGCAGCATGGATGTGATGCGCCACGCCAATGCCTTTGGCACAAGCAAGTATGGTGGCGTGCTGGCCGTAGCTAGCGATGATCATGCCTGTAAGTCTTCCACCCTTCCGCATCAAACTGAACATATGTTTATCGGTGCTTCAATGCCGGTATTGAGTCCGGCTAATGTTCAGGAAGTTCTCGACCTTGGAATCTTCGGCTGGGAATTATCACGCTATAGCGGCTGCTGGGTATCACTGAAAGCCATCACTGAAAACATGGACTCGGCAATCTCGGCAGAGATTGATCCACATCGCGTCAATATTGTCATACCGGAAAACTTTCAGTTACCTGAAGATGGCCTGCATGCGAGGTGGCCCGACAACCCGCTTGAGCAGGAACGTCGTCTGAATAAATTCAAAATCTATGCTGCGCGAAATTTTGCCTATGCCAACAAACTGAATCAGGTAAAAATCGATAGCCCCGAGCCCCGACTTGGCATTATCACTACCGGCAAGTCCTATCTGGATGTACGTCAGGCCCTCGACGATCTGGGAATCGATGAACGCGAGGCGGCCAGAATAGGTTTACGTGTTTTCAAACTTGGCATGAGCTGGCCGCTTGAGCCAATCGCTACCCACGAGTTTGCCTCTGGCCTTGAAGAAATTCTGGTCGTCGAGGAAAAGCGTAGTATTGTTGAAGATCAGCTGACCGGGCAACTTTACAACTGGCCGGTAGACGACCGACCAAGGGTAATCGGTGAGTTTGACGAACATGGAAACGATTTGTTACCGAATCTCGGTGAACTGACCCCGGCAATGATTGCCCGCGCTATCTGTTCCAGAATCCGAAAGTTCTATACCAGCAAAACTATTGAAGAACGTCTGGCATTTTTGCAAGCCAAAGAGCAGCGTCTGGAAGAACCACGCAAGGTACTCACCCGGCAACCGCATTTTTGCTCAGGCTGCCCACACAACACCTCAACAAAAGTGCCAGAAGGCAGTGTCGCCTTTGCCGGCATCGGCTGTCACTACATGGCTCAATGGATGGACAGCAGTACTTTCACTTTTACCCAGATGGGTGGTGAAGGGGCGACATGGATAGGTCAGGCACCGTTTACCTACACAAAACATGTATTTCAAAACCTGGGCGACGGTACCTACTTTCATTCCGGTATTCTGGCCATTCGCGCTGCTATCGCTTCCGGCGTAAACATTACCTACAAGATTCTCTATAACGATGCCGTCGCCATGACCGGTGGTCAGGCAATCGACGGTTCGCTCAGTGTCGAACAAATCGTCTACCAGTTGCGTGGCGAAGGTATAAAACGTATCGCTATCGTCTCAGATCAGTCTGATAAATATCCGGCCTCCTTTCCCCGCTTCGAAGGTCTGAGTTTCGATGATCGTAAACAACTGGACAATGTGCAGAAAGAATTGAGAGAGCTGGATGGCACCACCATCATTATTTACGATCAGACCTGCGCCGCCGAAAAACGCAGGAGACGTAAGAAGAAACTGATGCCGGATCCTGCCAGACGGGTATTCATCAATGAAGAAGTCTGCGAAGGCTGTGGTGATTGCAGAGTCAAATCTAACTGCCTGTCGATACTGCCAAAGGAAACTGAATTAGGCCGCAAGAGAGAGATTGACCAAAGTGCCTGTAATAAGGATTTCAGCTGTCTGGATGGCTTTTGCCCCAGCTTCGTCTCGGTAATCGGGGAAAAACTACGGAAAAATCAATTGGCAAAAGAAAGCACTGATTTTATGCCTCTTCCTGACCCAGAACTACCAGAGCTCTCGCAGCCATGGAACGTCTTGATAGGCGGCGTCGGTGGAACCGGTGTCCTGACCGTCAGCTCAGTACTGGCTATGGCTGCGCATATCGAAGGTAAGGGTTGTGCCACACTAAATCAAACCGGACTTGCTCAGAAATTCGGCTCCGTTATCAGTCACGTTCGAATTGGTACAAAGCAGGATGATATTCACGCGGTTCGAATTGCAGCGGGTGATGCTGATCTCCTGCTTGGCTGTGATCTGGTCGTGTCGGCCTCAGATGAGGCGCTGGCGAAGCTCCATGTCCAACGATCAAATTCAATCGTCAATGACAACTTCTCGCCGACTGCCGAATTTCTGAGTAATCCCGATGCTGTTTTCCCCGCTGCCGAAATGAAGCGCAGCATCGAAGTGGAAACCGGTGCCCCGCAGAAAACACATTTCGTACGCGCAACGGATATTGCCACGGCGCTAATGGGCGACTCCATCGCTGCCAATTTGTTTCTCCTCGGTTTTGCCTGGCAGTCAGGTCTGATTCCGGTATCCACAGAAGCCATTGATGAGGCAATAATACTGAATAATGTCGCGATCAGTTTCAACCAGCAGGCCTTCATGTGGGGCCGTCGTACCGCCGTGAACCCGGGCCCGGTAATGGCTTTGGCAAAACTAAATGAAAGCGGTGATGAAAAAGTACCAGAAAATATTATTGAAGACAGAACACATAGATTGCGCTCCTATCAGAATAACAGTTATGCCGATGACTACGCGGATTTCCTCAGGCAAATAGAACACTCTCTTTCTGAAAGAAAAACGATTGATAAAAATGAGAAAGATCATTTGCTGACACAGATCGCAAAGAATCTATACAAGCTGATGGCGTATAAAGATGAATACGAAGTAGCCCGCCTATACAGCAATGGAAAATTCAGGAAGCAACTTGAACAGAAATTTGAAGGCAAGTACAGACTGCAGTTTCATCTTGCACCACCGGTGCTTGCGAGTACTAACAAGGACAAAATTCCGCAGAAGCGTGAGTTTGGTCAATGGACCATGACATTGTTTCGCGCACTGGCAAAACTTAAGTTTCTACGTGGAACCCGATTTAATTTCTTTGGCTACAGCGATGAGAGACGTCTGGAAAAACAACTGCCACTTGATTATAAAAAGTCCCTTAGCTCTCTGGTAGAGCGACTCGATAAAGATAATTACGAACTGGCTCTGGAAATAGTTTGCTTACCTGAAATCATCCGTGGTTACGGACACGTTAAATTGGCGAATATTGAGAAAGCCGAAAGACAAAAACAAATACTACACAGAAAATTTTTCGAAGCGAAAAAAAACCTGCCTCGAAAAATTGAACTGCTGCCCTGAGTCAGAATTTCAAACAGCTCCTACCAGTCAAACTTCTCAGCTTTAGTTTTACTTTTTGGCAGCCAGGTTTCATGAACATGCAGCCATTTCAATCCGTTTGGCCCGGACTCATCATTAATTAAAATCGCCGTTGATATGCGGCCATTATTCGCTGGCACCGTGTTCTTGGCATTTTTCTGCCATTCTTCATAATTGGCAACGAAGGTTTTACGGCCAATTTGTAATTTTCGGCTGAAGTTACGCAGGCTGATCTGAAATTTGGGATTGCTCCCGTGTGCTTTTTTCATCTCCGGCCAGAATTGGTCACCATAATAATTTTCACCATTCGGCAGAACAATATGGAAATCAATGTCCATTCTGGAAAGCAGGCGATTCTTGAACACCCGGTCACTGTTGTTGCAGTTGCCCCGGAACCAGTCTTCAAAAAAGATATGTAAATCGATTATTTCCTTCGCAACGGCACCATCATAGTCCTGATCTGTATGCATCTTCCCTTTCCTTCATCTAGTGGTCGATTTTCCGAGGTCGATATTCTACTCCCAATAAGTACAGAGCTCGACCCCTGCTTTGTTATTATTTCAGTGACTAGGGCCTGTCATGAGCGGCTGATGTATTTGGCTGTTTGACAAAGCCCCGTTTTTCAATAGTAATGTCGGCTCAAAATTGTTTATAGCTCGATGACTACGCTTTGAAAATGATAATTAAACTATCTGGAATGAAACTACTGGCATTCCTGTGCCTGTTCATTCTCCCTGCAACTGCTTTTTCCGGCAGCTTACCGCGTTCGCTGCAGCTGATCATTAAGGGGCATACGCTGCCATCATCGTCTTATAGCCTTCTGGTTCAGGAAATCGGCAAGGATGTGCCTGAACTATCCGTCCGGCCCGATACCCGGCGAAACCCGGCATCGGCCATAAAAACCCTCACCACTCTGGTGGCATTGGATGAACTCGGACCAGCCTATTTATGGCCAACCGTAGTTTATGCACTCGGGCCAATAAAGGCCGGTGTGCTGCACGGCGACTTGCTGTTAAAAGGCTACGGCGATCCTTACCTGGTTACTGAAAATTTCTGGAAAATGTTACAGGCTCTACGCCGCCAGGGTTTGCATCACATTACCGGCGATTTGATTATAGATGACAGCTATTTTCAGGTCCCCGCGACCGATCCCGGCGAGTTTGATAACAAGCCCGAACGCACTTACAACGTTCTGCCAAATGCCCTGTTGGTAAATTTCAAAGCGGCATATTTTCATTTTTATGCAAATCGTGATGGCCGCACTGTCAGTATTCAAACCGATCCGGTTCTGCCCAATCTCATCATGCAAAATAATCTACGCTTAGGTAAGGGACGCTGCGGTGGTTATCAACGGGGTATTGCCATCAATATAGCCAAAGGCCCGCAACTCGATCGAGTCAGCTTTGACGGACGCTTTCCCGCCAAATGCGGACACTACGTGATGTCGAGAACTGTACTTACACCTCAGACATTTACCTTCGGTGTGTTTCAGTCCCTGTGGCAACAACTCGGCGGAAATATTAACGGTCAGGTCAAAACAGGTCTCGCTCCAGTCGACAAAGAACCCTATCTGACCTGGCAGTCCCGCCCGCTTGGTGAAGTTATTCGACTGGTAAACAAATACAGTAATAATGTCATGACCCGGCAGCTCTTGCTCACTGTTGCCGCGGAAACCAAAGGCGAACCCGGAAGCATTGAAAACGGGCGCCTTTTTGTTGATGAGTTTTTGCAGACAAACGGCATGGATCCGCAATCTCTGTCGCTGATAAATGGTGCAGGTTTATCCCGGGATACGCGTATTTCTGCAAGACTGATGGCAGATGTGCTTCTTTACGCTGACTCCATCCCCTTTATGCCGAATTTATTTCATCCCTTTCCATCATGGGTTTGGATGGCACCGCCAGAAACAGACTGAAAAGACGCATTCGGGCAGGCCATGCGCACATCAAGACAGGAACCATAGATGACGTTTCAGCCATCGCCGGTTACGTGAACGCCCGCTCCGGAAAGCGCTTTGTTGTGGTCGGCATGCTGAACAATAAAAACGCACATCGAGGTCCGGGCGAGGAGTTAATGAATGCTCTGATTGAATGGACCTATAAGCAATAAATAGGACAGCCGTACCGCTATTCGAAACAAGTCAGAACGACCAGCATATTGCTGCTTTTGAGTGGCTCTCAGGTTTGAACCCGATAGGCTTATATGCTACTGTTGCAGCGCAGCAAAACAGGGAGTTTGCTGACGAAAAGAACGATTCGAAGTATCACCACTTTTAAACTGAATTCTTTGATAAAGGTAACTGCCGAACATGAAAATTCTTGTGCCCATCAAGCGCGTCATTGATGCGAATATAAGAGTCCGGGTGAAACCGGACAACAGTGGAGTTGAAACCGCAAATGTAAAAATGGCTATGAACCCTTTCTGCGAAATCGCTGTTGAAGAAGCCTTGCGTATTAAAGAGGCCGGCAATGCAGAAGAAGTGATCGCCGTCATCGTCGGCGACTCGCAATGTCAGGAAACTCTACGCACAGCTCTCGCCATGGGTGCCGACCGCGCCGTGCTGGTTGAAACTGATGTTGCTGTCCAGCCACTGGCCATTGCCAAGCTTCTGAAAGCCGTTGTTGAAAAAGAAGGTACTGAGCTTGTACTTCTCGGTAAACAGGCCATTGACTATGACAACAATCAGACCGGTCAGATGCTTGCGGCTCTGCTGGGATGGGGCCAGGCAACATTTGCCTCCGAAATTGACATCAAGAATGGCAACATTGACGTTACACGCGAAATCGACGGCGGCCTGGAAACACTGTCTTTAAAATTACCAGCGATTGTCACCACTGACCTGCGGCTCAATGAACCCCGTTACGTGAAACTGCCGAATATAATGAAAGCCAAGAAAAAGCCGCTGGATGTACTGCCGGTTGATGAATTTGGAATCGACGTGACGCCGACACAGACAATACTTAAAGTTGAGGAGCCACCACAGCGCAGTGCAGGCATTAAAGTGGCTGATGTCGCTGAACTAGTCGATAAACTTCACAACGAAGCGAAGGTGATTTGATATGAGTATTCTCGTCATTGCAGAACACGATAATAATTCTGTTAAACCGGCAACACTGAACACAATCAGCGCCGCCAGTCAGCTCGGTGGTGAGGTCATTGTTCTGGTCGCCGGTTTTAATTGTAGTGATGCTGCGTCTGCTGCCGCGGCAATCGCCGGTGTCAGTAAAGTACTACAGGTAGACGATGCACTCTACGAGCACGTACTGGCTGAAGAATTAACACCTCTGGTTGTTGCTAATGCGGAAGGCATGACTCACATCCTTGCACCATCCAGTACTTTTGGTAAAAACATTATCCCGCGGGTCGCCGCACTTCTCGATGTCGGTGCCATATCAGACGTAGCAAAAATCGAATTAGCCGATACTTTTGTTCGTCCTATCTATGCCGGCAATGCCATGGCTACTGTGCAGAGCAGCGACAAAGTCAAAGTCATGACCATTCGCAGTACCGCCTTCGATTCTGCTGCCAGCGAAGGTGGCAGTGCTGATGTTGAAAGCGCAGCTACTGCTGCAGGTACTGGTCTGTCATCTTTCCTTAAACAGGAATTAACCAAGTCAGAACGTCCGGAACTGACCAGCGCCGGCATTATTATTTCCGGCGGCAGGGGTTTCGGCAGCGAGGAAAACTTCGGCTTGCTGGATGAAGTCGCCGACAAGCTCGGAGCAGCAATCGGTGCATCAAGAGCTGCCGTCGATGCCGGTTATGCACCAAACGATTATCAGGTCGGACAAACCGGAAAAATCGTCGCGCCGGAACTTTACATTGCCGTCGGTATTTCAGGTGCCATTCAGCATCTGGCCGGTATGAAAGACAGCAAGGTAATCGTTGCGATCAACAAAGACGAAGAAGCGCCGATTTATGAAGTCTCTGACTATGGTCTGGTCGCCGATTTATTTCAGGTCCTGCCTGAACTGTCTGCAGCGCTTGATAATTTGTCTTAGATCCTGTGATTTGCGCAGTAAAGTTTATGCTGCGCCTGACTGATTAGTATGTAACCCCCGGTTCTTCCGGGGGTTTGTTTTTGCAGAACAATCTGAACAATTACATGAGTAAAAATAGTCACATTGAACAAAACCCGATGATCGGCATTGCCTTTGCACTTGCCGGTACAGTTCTTTTTTCAATGGGTGATTCGATAGGAAAATGGTTGACAGCAGACTATCCGGTCATGCAGATAGCCTGGATCAGAAGTTGCTCGGGCTTGTTGCTGATTGGCAGCTTTGCACTATTTACCGGTCGCCTGCAGCAGCTTAAAACCAGTCATCCTCGCGACCACGTAATTAGAAGCTTTATGAGCGCCGGCACCATTATTTTTATTTTTTATGCTTTAAAGAGTATCCCTGTAGCAGAGTATGTCTCTCTCACTTTCGCCGCTCCCTTCCTCATTGCCCTGTTCTCACCAATGGTTCTGCAGGAGAAAGTCAGCCTGCACAGCTGGATGGCTATTGGTGTGGGTTTTATTGGCATTCTGTTTGTCATGAGGCCAACACCGGATCATTTTCACATTGCTCATCTCGCTTCTCTGAGTGTCGCGGCCTCCATCGCCGCGCTTACCTTGACAGCCAGACTAATGGCGAAAACCGAATCCGCTGTAGCCCTTAACTTCTATATTTATCCCGCGAATATTTTTATATCCGCCTGGTGGGCTCTCGATGGCTGGGTCGCGCCATCTTTACATGACTGGATTCTGTTTCTGCTGCTTGGCGTATCCGCTACTTCAGCGCTTGGCTGCTTCATTCAGGCTCTGAGGTATGCCAAACCATCAGTGGTAGCACCTATCGATTATGCCAGAATGCTATGGATGGTCGGACTTGGTTATCTTGTCTGGGGTGAAGTACCAGAGACGATGACCTGGATCGGAATTGCAATCATTGTTGCCAGCGGCATCTACGTCGTTAGCCACGGTAAGAAAACACCGGAACTCGAAGTCAGTAAGGAAACCAATACCGGACTCTGATCAGAGAACGGCTTCTATCAGGTTGGGGCCGGGTTCGTTCAGATAAGCCGCAAGCGTCTTGCAGAAATCATCCAGTTCGGTCACCCGTTTTGCAGTAACACCCATACCGCCGGCCAGTTTTACCCAGTCCAGTGCAGGTTGATCGAGCGAAAACATATCGTGGGCAATCCTGCCCTGCTCACCAGCACCGACCCTGTCAAATTCAATATTTAAAATTTTGTATTCGCGATTGGCGAAAATTATTGTGGTGACGTTCAAGTTCTCACGTGCCTGAGTCCATAAGGCCTGCAAGGTGTACATGGCACTACCATCGGCCTGTAAATTGAGCACCTTGCGATCCGGACAGGCAATCGCGGCACCGGTCGCCATGGGCATACCGCCGCCAATTGCACCACCGGGAACCATCAGCCAGTCATGTGCAGGAGAACACACCGACATAGGCATCAGCGCAAAACCGGAAGTAATTGCTTCTTCGGCAACAATCGCATTTTCCGGTAACAGGGCAGCGACGGCCATACCGATAGTTTCAGGATTAAGGTCGCCTTGTGGCAAATCCAGTTTCTTGTATTCCATCAGAGTTGCCGCCTGCTGATCTACTCCCAGCGACTGAGCCAGCCTCTGTAAGGCATCAAGTCCGTCCTGATCCGGCCGTGCCAGAGTATGCACTTCGCAATCTTCCGGAGTCAGCCAGCTTGGTTTATCGGGATAGGCAAAAAATCCAACCGGTGGTTTGCTGCCAACGACAATCAGGTGTCGGGTTCCGGCCAGTGTCTCGACTATCAACTCCGGAAAATAAGGCAGACGTTCAGGCGCAGCCCGGCCGGCACCACGTTCGACGCGCGCAGTGAAGGTATCAAAATAAACGCGAACATTGAATTTACCCGCAATACGACTTGCAAAGGCCAAACCGTCTTCACTGAGAGCATGACCTTTTATTAACATCACTGTCGGCTCGCCGGAACGCAAGGCAGCGGCCGCTTCACTAATTGCCGCCGCATCACTTTTGTCGATATCCGGCCTTGATATTAAGCCGCTGGCAGGATTCACTGATTCATTCCAGGCCGTATCGGCAGGAACGATCAGCGTCGCAATCTGACCGGGTGCCTGCAAGGAAGCTTGTACCGCTTCCTGTGTCAGCTGTGGCACATCGGCGGGTGATTCAATCTCTTTTATCCAGCCGGAAACCGGGCTGGCGTAAGCGCTGACATTAGAAGCCAGCGGCGCATCGAACTGTTTGTGATAAGTGGCATGATCGCCAACGATATTGACGATTGGCGTGGCTGCCCGTTGGGCGTTGTGAAAATTAGCCAGGGCATTGGCAAGGCCCGGTCCGAGATGCAAAAGTGTCGCAGCAGGTTTGCCTGCCATACGCCCGTAGCCATCGGCCGCACCAGACACGATTCCTTCAAATAAACCAAGTACGCAGCGCAGATCATTCTGCTTGTCGGCCGCGGCAACAAACTGCATTTCCGAAGTGCCCGGGTTCATGAAACAGGTATCAAGCCCGCTGTTAACCAACGTGCGTAAAAGCGTTTCAGCACCGTTCATAATACAGCTCTCCAGTTCAGCTAATGATCAACCTTAACACGCGGACTCCAGGTCATAAATGTTCGATAGAGAAGCGGAATGACAAAAAGCGTCAATACCGTTGAAAAGGCAAGACCCCAGACAATGGCTGTTGCAACCGGTCCCCATATTAATGACTTACCGGCAATACCGGCGGCCAGAGAAAACAAACCGGCAACCGTCGTCAGAGAGGTAATCAAAATTGGTATCACTCGTCGTCTAGCCGCATAAATCGTTGCATGCAGTAAACTCATACCGGCTTCCAGTCGTTGATTGGCGGCCGAGATCATAACGATGGCGGCATTCACGGATATCCCGGCCAGAGCAACAACGCCGTAAAGTGTATAAAGACTCAATGGATTACCGGTAACAAGCAAACCCAGCACCACACCGGTAAACGCCAGAGGCACAGTGCCGAAAATAATCATCAGCGGTTGAAAGTAACTGCGAAACTGCGTGCCCAGAATAATAAAAATCAAACCCAGGCCGAGTAAGAACAATAAGCCAATGGCATCAATGCTTTCCTGTATATCGTCAAGTTCACCGGAGAAGTCCAGAGCAATACTCGGGTATTTGCTCTGCACGCGATCCCACTCTTCCTGCAATAACTTGTTAGCCTGTACGGTATCGATCTCTTCTTCGTCGATGTCGCTTTCCAGAGTAATGGCACGACGAAAATTATAATGCCGGATATTCTGCTGGCCGACGCCCGGTGAGGCGATCACCAGTTCACTTAAGGCAATAGATTGACCCTTAGGTAGTGATACAGTCTGCCGTAGCAGGGTTTCGATTGTGGTATCGACGCTTTTTTTCGATAAAACCCGGACCATCACCTCTTCGCCCTGATCCTGAAAATCGGTAACAATTTCTCCATCGACGTAAGCCTGCAAAGCTCGCGTGACCAGAGTCGGTGTTGCACCACTACGCTGAATGGCTTCACCATCAAGCTGTAAAACCAGCTCCGGATTACCGGGCCGGTAATCAAGAGACACATTACTGTAGGAGCCATGTGATTCAATAAAACTGCGCAGGTGATTGGCGGCAGCCAGTATCGTCGGATAATCATCACCCCTGACTTTGACGCTAATGGCTTTACTGGTTGGCGGGCCACCGCTGATTTTTAATATGTATAGATTTATCGGGCCGGGAATAGATTTAACAGCCTCTTCAACCGCACTGGCAATATCAAATACGTGTCGTCCACCCGATATTTCAGGATTAAGGCTGAACATAACCTGACCAATGGTGTCACCGAACAGAGGTTCAGTTTCGGTAAACTGCTGTCCGGCAAATGACACCGAAGCACGTAATTCCCCTTCCTGAACTTCCTGCAGACCGCGTTTCTCGATCTTTTCCAGTATGGCGCTGGTTTCTTCAAGGCTGGTTCCCTGCGGCATCTCAATATTCACATAGAAAAGCCGCTCGGCATCTGATTCGAAAAAATTGAAACGTATGTGCCCACTCAGTAGCGTACCAATAGCCAATGTCAGCACCAGCCCGACCGTCACAACAGAAATAATCGGATGCCGTAGTGACTTCAAGAGATATTGGGTATAACGCAAACGTATCCAGTGCGTCATGGCCTCACGTTTAATCTGCGTTCTACTCGGATTAGTAAAACGAACATTGGCTGCCAGAATATGTGAGGGCAACATCCAGTACGCTTCCACTAGAGAGACCAGCAAGGCCAGTGTCACCACCAGCGGCACAACCCGCATGAAATCACCGAGAATCCCGGGTAACAACATCAGCGGCAGGAAAGCCGCAATCGTCGTCATCACGGATGTGGTTACCGGCGCAAATACTTCCGTTAAGGACTTGGTTACCGCTGACATTGTATCCAGCCCGTGTTGCAGACGCTGATAGATTGATTCCACCACCACAACGGCATCATCCACCAGCATACCCAGAGCGATGACGACGCCAAGCAAAACAGTGTTATTCAGACTGATCCCCATGGTGCTGATGATCAGGAAGGTGCCGGACAGTGTAAAAGGAATACCAATACTCGTCAGCAGCGCAATGCGCGATCCCAGAAACACCCAGGTCACTATCAGTACCAGCACCAGACCGATCATGGCGTTGGTTTGCATCAGGTTGAGTGCCTTACGGGTGCTGATGGTTTGATCATCAACCAGGAAAGCTTCCGTGCCGGTTGCGTCTTTAAAATTGTTACGCTCATTAATGTAAGCGTTAATGCGATCAAGCAAATCAAGCACATTGGCATCAGCCTGCTTAGTGACAGTGAGATTGATAGCGGCTTTGCCCTTGTATTTCACCAGCGTGCCGATTTCCTCCTGCGCGCGCGATAATTCCGCAATGCTGCCGAGGGTCACCACACCTTTCGCCGTCACAATCGGGATATCGCGCAGGGAAGCCGGATCAGCACTGGTACCTTCGATGCGGACAATCCACTTGCCGTCACTGGTTTCAAGATCGCCGGTAGACTGATCACGAAAATACGCGCGAATGGTATCGGCAATATCACCAGGCGTAATGCCGAGTCCTTCGAGGCGATCGGGGTAAAACGATACGTGCAGCTCCGGATCGGCCAGACCAAGATCATCAACCCGATCAACACCCTTGATACGTTCAATATCCTTTTTAATATTCCTTGCCTGACGCCGCAGGTTTTCATCATCACCGATACTGGTTACGGCGATCATGGCGCTGGGAAAGGCATTGGATGTACCAACCTCGTAAATCACCGGATCATCGGCGTCAGTCGGTAACTCGTCAGTATAAGTGTTCTGAATCTCGCGCCGCAGGTCAATCACGCGTTTATCAAATTCGCGGTCGTCAATCTGATTAAAGCGCACAAGAATATTTGAAATGCCATCGCGGCTGGTGCTGAGAATAAAACGCATGTCCTTGACGGTGCGCCGAAGAGAGTCTTCAAGGGGATCAGTAATGCGGCGTTCTATGTCGACCGCAGAGGCACCCGGAAACACGGTGATGATATTGATCCAGTTAAAATTAATCTCCGGATCTTTGGCCCGCGGCATCTGAAAGTAAGACAAAATCCCCAGACAGATAACCAGATCGAAAGTCAGGTTGGCGAGAACATGGTTCCCGAGAAAGCGTTCTAACCAGCGCATGCTTACTCGCTCAGGACGGCGTCGTTATCGTTCAAGCCAAAATGTCCAACCGTGATCAATTTGGCGGAAAGCGGGATTTCACTCGGGCTGGCTCTGCCCGCCTGTGCCTCTGGCAGAGCGACAAAACGTGCCCGTCCATTTTCAAACAGGAAAACTCCCAAGTGACCATCACGCTGAACAATGAGATTACCGGGTACATGAGCACGCTGATCGCGCCAAATTAGTTTGCCTGCCGCGCCGGGCAAAGCCGGGCCATTTTCAAACAACAGGCGCACTTCCCTGTTTCTGGTCTCAGAATTTATTGAAGGTAGTATGGAACGGACATTGACAGGATAAGCATCACCGCCATGAGAGAACTTCAAATCATTCACCAATTTCATCTGCTCAACATCGTTGGAATTAACCTGAGCGGAAACCTCCAGATCTTCAATATCCAGAATTCTTAATAAGGGCTTGCCAACCTCAGCATAATTTCCCAGCGCACTGGTACGTTCCGTCACCAGTGCCCGAAACGGGCTTTTGATAACACAGGTAGCAACATGAACACGGGACAAATTATAACTAGCCCGGGCCGCCAGTCGATCAGCCGTCAATACTGCCAGATCGGATTCTCTTTCATCGAGCAGTTCCTCGGACACTGATTGCTTCATGGTCAGCTTTTTCGTTCGCTGCAGTCGGCGTTTGGCAAGCTCAATACGCGCATCCAGAGACTCGAGTCTGGCCCTGGCACCCTCCTGCTCGATTTCAAAATCGATACATTTCAAACTCACCAGTTCCTGATCCTTCTCGACAATGTCACCAACCCGGGCATTGAATTTAACAATCTTGGCTGGAATTTCCGCAGCGATAGCGGTCGCGTTCAAACTGACCACTGTGGCAGGTGCACTGCGAAGCGGGTATGTGGCAATCTCTGAGAAGGGCGCAATATTAACCTTAACCGCATCGGCGGCCTGCGTCTGTGGAACAGCCAGGGCCAGCAAAAGGGCGAGGCCTGTGTTTCTAAAAATATTCATTACTCTACTGCTCATTTAATCCGCTTTTACAATTCATGTTTCCAACAGCCATGGCCGCTGGTTTAATTTGCCTGAAAAGAAATTTTTAAATCGACGTAAATCTGGAGGGAAAATCAAAACCTGAGGAAAAACTCGAAGCGCACTACCTGATCAAACCCTACTGAGCACACTACAGCCATTCTTTGCGCCCATCATCTTTATTCATGTCTTATTGGCAATGCCGGCATACTACTCCTTTTCAGGCAGTTTTAGAATAAAAATCAGCAGCTTAAGACCAAGAAATTGACCTTTTATATAGACCAAAGCGAATGCTTGTCAGCCTTATAGTAAAGGCGTATGTTATTTTTTAATCAGGACGACACCTACGCTACCGCTACGACAGACAGAAAGGTCAACGCTACAAAACAGTCGAGCTAATTGAAGACGCGGTCCCCTGGAACCCGATTTTAAGTTATCAGGCGGACCGAATAGTTCCGCTTCAAATCAATTATGAAGAAAGCGAACTTCGTAACAAAGTGAAAGAACATGGTGGTCGCTGGGATAGAAAACGAAAAGTCTGGCTGATGGAGTATTTCACCGTGATAAAACTGAAACTCGAAAACCGAGTATTGATTGATTAAACCCATGTTTATATTTTCTACATATATAAACAAAGTTGGCATATATAGAAACTATAAAGCTACATATTGTAAGTTTTATAGATATATAAACGCCGTAGAATAAACTGTTATAAATCATCGATATGGATCGAGTAACCCAGATACAGACAGCGCTCGAAATCAAGCCCGAAGCGAAAGGAGCAATCGAAAAACTATTGTCTAATTCGAATCACCCAAACCCAGTTCTAGCGATATTGTATTCTGGCTCCGGTACTTGTGAAGAAGATGTAGTATGGAAATGGGAATTAACAACTATAAATTCAGGCGCGTTAATGATTATCTCTTATTTAGGATTCGAAGTAAGTGGCTTCACTTTTTATTCAACATACGAAGACCTGGAAGCACTGAAAAATTATTTAGATAATATGACCATTGATGTGATTGATGACCGATTGGAAGTAGTACTAAAGAAAAGTGGCAATGATTTATAACAAGGTGCTCAAACCGACGCCGGACAGCGCAGGGGCGCTTTGCGGTTGCTTACGGGGCGGGGCGGTTTAGCACGACGTTATGTTTACTAGAGCATGACTCCTCTAAGCAAAAAGGAACTGACAAATTTGTTAGACAGGAATCTACCGGATGCCGATAAGCGTGGTGAGGTAATTGAAGAAATTGGCAAGGATTACGTTTCGTTAAGGTTACCGGTTATTAAGGATTATATTAGTCATGATCTATATGGGCTTGGTGAAACAATGCTATTATCCGGTCCAATTATTATGGGATTTGCTGAAACATCTCTTTATGCGTGTGCTCATGCAATCTATGGTAAGGATGTAGTTGCTTTAATTATTAACTGTAACATTTCTTTTTTGAGAATGACTGGTAGTGAAGATTTAGTATCAACGGCTCGAATTCTCGAGAAAGGAAAGTCGGTTGCAAGAATACATGCAACTATATGTACGATAAATTACAAAGAACCTGTGGCAGTTGTAGAATCATCATATTCCATTAAGGAAGTATGATTTTGAGCGATATAAGACATAACAAGGCAATCGAATTGACGCTAGAAAGCGGCGCGCCTTAGCAAGACGTTAGTATTCATAGAAAACGGAGGGGATAATGGCTCTTTCAGACAAGGATCTTTATAAACATCGGAACAAAAGGTTCGTTATCGAACCATGGAAAGACTATCAGGTTACTCCTATTGGCTATGATTTAAGAATTGGTTATGTGATAGACCCAGACAATGGGGGTGAGCTTTTTTCATGGGAAGAAAATGAAGATGACGACAAGGATATAAAAATACCTGGTGAAACAAGAATTGTCGTAGTTACAAAAGAGCGTGTTTATCTTTCTAGTCGTGTAATGGCTACTGTACATGGAAAGGCGGGCGTCACTTCTAAAGGTTTGTTTATTAATCCAGTAACAGTTGATCCACACTGGAATGGAAAGTTAGTTTTAACTATGTATAACACCAATAAATCAGAAGTGACCCTTAGAATTAAAGGTGGGATAGCAACTCTAGTATTGCATTCTGTCGAAACTGAAACTGATACACACTGGCAAAGAAAATCTGACACGAAAGGATTATTAGCTGACGGAAGCGAACGATATACCAATGAAGTCACTCTAAAAATTCTCAAGTATCTAAATCATTTTGAATCTACTCCCGGTGAAGAAAAGTATATTAAAGCAAGAGATATAACAAAAAAGTTTAGAAAACAGTGGCATATAAAAAGAAAAATACAATATTTTGTCGAGCAGAAACATGGCTATAGGTTTCTGAAATATGGCTTATCTGGCTTATTAATTTTATTTACATCTATTTTTCTTTTTATTATTTATTCGCAATTAAGCTCAGGAGTTCTAGAATCTGAAATACTTACATTCTCTGGTTTAATTGTAGCTGTCAATACACTTTTTATCGCATATATCAAAATTCTCAATGAGAAAATAAATGCTGATAATGCTGTTCTTAAAAAAATTGATGAAGAAATGGAAGGAAGGTCTCATGATTTCTTGGTACATAAAATAAGTGATAAATATTATGCAATTCATGAAAGACCAACCGAGAATAATAGTAAAAAAGAAATATCGTCCACTATCAAAGAATTAAAAAAGAAGATTATTGAACTGGAAAAAGGCCAAGAAAACGCTAGCAAGCAAAACCAGTCGGACGCATAAATACGTGGCTTTTTTGATTGTTATCTATAAAGCAAAATGTTTGAAATAAATATTCCTTTCATTATTGGAACTCTATTCTCGATATTTTGTGCCTGGATGTTTGCTCATGCCTGCCGTAGCTATATAAAGTCTGTAGAAAGTAGAAATTGGCCAAGCGTCGAAGACAAAATAAGCAATGTTGTACTCTGGGGAAAAGAAATGTTGGGGGTGAAATCAAAGCGGTAGAAAAATTGAACATAGAATATATTTTTGAAGTCGACGGCAAAACCCATAAAGGGACAACGGCAACCTTTTATACTTTAATGTATCCCGAAACCGTAGATTTTGCGAATGAACACCCCGGCGAATAGCAGTATCTCCGTCTATTACAAAGCTAATAACCCAGATGAATCCGTATTAATTCCGGGCCCAATATCCGGTAATAAAAGATATAGCGATATAATACTCGCTTGCATCGGGATTGGAGTATCTGTGAGCATTGCTTTCTTTGGTGCAATTGGAAAAATCGCTTAACAGGAAGAGCTTCTAACGAGCTGAAAAACAAAAGAGACTCAACATGACAATTCAACACCTGGCCCGGGATTCATCAAGCGAGAACATCGCCGAAGCCCTTGAGCACGACGGCTGTGTCATTCTGGACAAGGTGCTGAGTCGCAACGAAATTGATCAAGTTGCCCGCGACATGGCACCTTACATGCAAGTCGCGCCCAAGGGCGAGGACGAGTTCGACGGCTTCGAAACCCGGCGAGCCGGAACCCTCATCGCTCGCTCGCCAAAGGCCCGCGAGATCATAATGAACCCCAGTATCCTCGGTGTAACCAACAAGCTACTCTCTCACGCAGCGACCTACCAGCTCCACCTCACAGAGAGCGTCTGGGTCGGCCCCGGCTCCACGGCTCAGGAGATTCATAAAGATCAGGAAGATTTTAAAGGATGCAGCTTTGCAAAAGAGCACGACACCGTAATCTCAACTATGTGGGCCCTCACAGACTTCACTGAAGCAAACGGAGCGACACGCGTAGCGTAGTGCCGGGCTCCCACACGCTAGATGGTGATCGACAATTCAGTCTGGAGGATTCCGAAGCGGCCGAGATGGAAGCAGGCTCGGTCCTGCTCTTCACGGGCCAGGTCTATCACGGAGCCGGCGCCAACGTCACCGATTCGATTCGCGAATCGCTCATCATCGTGTACAGCGTTGGCTGGCTCCGGCAGGAAGAAACCAGTACCTTTGTGTGCCGATTGAAACCCTGCGCCAACTCCCCGAAGATCTCCTGCGCCTGATGGGTTACAGCCTTGCCGCAGAGCTGCTGGGTTTTGTCGATGGCGGCCGAGACCCGATAATTGCAGTTCGACCTGAATTCGAAAAGCCAATCTCAGATTGGGCGGAGGACTGACCTGCAAGATAAACAATGAAATTGGAACAGGAGACATACAAATGATTAAAGGCGTACACACCATGTTCTATACTTCCGAAGAAAAGGAACTTCGTGAATTCATTCGCGACAAACTCGGACTGCCTGCAACAGATGTGGGAGATGGCTGGCTTATTTTCGACTTACCTGAAGCCGACATGGGTTGCCATCCTGTAGATGCTGACGATGGAAAACCATCAGGAACTCATTATGTCTCTTTCTACTGCGATGATATCAATGATACTGTTGCTGAGCTCCGCGCTAAAGGCGTTGAGTTTCTGGATGAGATTGCAGACGTCGGGTATGGACTTGCCATCCATTTCGAAATGCCCGGTAAGGTTCCAGTTGAACTGTATCAACCTTCTTACAAAAAATAGCAGAACATCAATGTAGTCACTATGGAGTTTGATTGAATGACTGATTCTTACACAGACGCAAGCGGTTTGTATGAGGTCGAACACCGGGATATACATGCCGAACGTGAAGGGTTCAGGATTAGTGAGCTGAGCCTTTCTAATACTCAACAGGTGCCATGGCACTATCATTCTAATATCTCGGATACATTTTATGTTCTTAAAGGACAAATTACTGTGTATGTTCGAGAGCCGAAAGAAACACATCTACTCGAGCCTGGAGAATCACTTGTCGTGGGCGCCCAAAGACCACATCTGGTGAGAAATACCGGTGAGGGCTCAGCAACTTTTTTAATACTACAAGGTCTTGGGGAATATGATTATATTCCACTCACGACAAAATAAAAAAAATGAAATATCAAGGTAGTTGTCATTGTCGGGCGATTCTATTTGAGGTTGAAGCTCCTGAGATTATTGAAGCTGACTACTGTAATTGTTCGATTTGCTTAAAATCAGGCTTTCTTCACCTGATCCTGCCGCTTGGTAAGTTCAGGCTTTTAGCAGGCGAACAATCACTATCAAACTATACATTCAATACAGGTGTAGCGAAACATACCTTTTGTAAGACTTGTGGCATTAAGCCTTTTTATACACCGCGCTCAAACCCGGATGGCATTGATGTCAATGTAAATTGTCTGGAGACAAAACCACTACAGGTAAAAATTACTGATTTTGATGGCAAAAACTGGGAGCAACATGCACATAAAGTTGCACACAAGAGCAAGCCTAGTTGAGCAATAATTCAAACAGACATAATCTTGCCCAGAAAGAGATGAACATTAGAAAATACAATAACTTTGATAAAGAGGCGCTCGTCAGTTTCTGGAGCAAGGTTTTCCCCGACGATCCGCCACACAACGAACCCGGAAAAGTAATCGCTGAAAAACTAATTGTAGATGATCTAATATTTATAGTTGAGGAAGAAGATAATATTATCGGCGCCTGTATGGCCGGCTATGATGGCCACAGAGGCTGGTTGTATGCTGTCGCTGTGGATACTGAATTTCGACGAAAAGGAGTGGGGAAAAAGCTGGTATCTAATGTTCTTGCTTCATTGAGAGAACTGGGCTGTGGCAAAGTCAATATTCAAATCCGGGCAAAAAATGATCAGGCAGAAGAATTCTACAAATCAATCGGCTTTAATATGGAAGATAGAGTCAGCATGGGTGTACATCTTGCTCAATCAAATAGCTAATAAGCGCAATGACTATGTCCGATGAAAGTAATGGAGTTTTAAAGCGCCACTGTTTGCCGCTGCTGCGTTCACCATTCCACAATCGATTCAGCTCATGCACAGGCCGGATTCAATCTATATTCCGATAATCGTTGACGCACCGATTTTCATACTTGGATACATCGCTTTCGCTATTTTGAGTTTGTTTTGCGTTACACCACTGCGCCATCTTTTGTTGTCGAAATGCACGCATAAGCTAAGCTGGCTGCTATTCTCCATTGGCATCGCATTGGGTGGTACGGCTATAGTAATCGGCCTTGAGTTGTTCGGACACAAGTCATCAATCTTTCATCGTGCATATATTTTTGGTTCACTATTTCCACTTTTTGTACTGGCAGCGACAACATGCTATTACCAAAAACCTTCAAAAGAGAAGGAAAGGCCAAATGAAACACCTGACACCTAGCATGGAATCAAACACATACTCATAAAATTGAGAGGTATTTGATCACTCAAATATAATGTTGTATAGTTGTGAGCTCAAATAACTCGCAAAGATAAAGAACATGAAAAAACACAAGGAAAGTAGTCTGGCGATGGACATCATAGGCCTGCAAAACAGTATCCAGAAACGAATAGGTGGCGCACTTTCTATACATGGAATTGGTCTTTCTGAATATCTGGTTCTACACCAATTATTTATAGCGCCTAATCAAAAGATGCGTCGAATCGATCTGGCCGAACGTGTTGGGCTGAGCCCTTCTGGAATTACTCGTCTTTTAAATCCAATGGAAAAAATTGGCTTAATAGAAAAAGAAGACAACCCTCGTGATGCCAGAGTTAGTCTTGTTGCATTTTCGAAAGCAGGAAAACGAGTATACGAAGAGGCGCAAATCTCCTTTCAGCACGCCTCAGCGGCTCTTTTTGAACCTCTCAATTCGAAACAGCTGGGTGTATTCTCTGATCTTGTGGAAACGCTTACATAATATTTCTTATCGATGCAATAAGGATTTACTGTAAAAATAGTTAAATTATATTGAAAGATTAACATTCGATTATGCTTTTTAGACAACACATTCTGCTTTTCTCTTTGCTTTGTTTACTTAGTAACACCTATGGGGAAACAGCTTTTGTGCCGGCCAGATTTACCGATGACCCGAAATCTTTACAAAACAAGATAAAATTCCCTGATATAGAAAATGATATAAAAATAAAGATATTTTGCGATACCAGTCTTAGTAGAAAAGGTAATTTTCGCTTGAACTTTTGCTTCGGCGATGAGAATGATACTGTCAAGAAATTTGAAATTGCCGTTCACAGGGCTACAAGAGGAGCAAGAATTCAGGCGGCATCAGTAAACGGAAAGACGGAAACCATCTGGTTTCAGTACTCGGTATTGTTTGTGAAGAAAGGTAAGGAAGAGACTATTCGTGCTTATCCAAACCATGGATGGGAAGTTGACAAATACGGTCAAGATTATTCATCACCGCAACGATATATAAGAACCGCCCGAACCACGTTCAAAGGCTGCCACCCACTTCTAAAAGTTTGGTTGAAAACCACAGTTGACAAATATGGTGTACCGAAAAGTGTTGAAATAGATGACAAGATAAATTCCAGTGTTAAAGGAGAACAAGTCGTGCGTGTCATGGAGCAATTGAACCAGTGTGATGCACGGCAGCCATTGCGCATTCAAGTGGACAATGGCAGTGAGTTTATTTCCAAAGCGTTGGATCGGTGGGCATACGA
>WLWS01000003.1 GCA_012103475.1 Gammaproteobacteria bacterium
CTGTTCGCCATTTAAAGAGGTACGCGAGCTGGGTTTAGAACGTCGTGAGACAGTTCGGTCCCTATCTGTCGTGGGCGTTGGAGATTTGAGAGGAGCTGCTCCTAGTACGAGAGGACCGGAGTGGACGAACCTCTGGTGTTCCGGTTGTCACGCCAGTGGCATTGCCGGGTAGCTATGTTCGGACAGGATAACCGCTGAAAGCATCTAAGCGGGAAGCCCCCCTCAAGATGAGATCTCCCTGGAGCTTTAAGCTCCCTGAAGGGCCCTCGTAGACTACGAGGTTGATAGGCTGGGTGTGGAAGCGCGGTAACGCGTGGAGCTAACCAGTACTAATTGCCCGTGAGGCTTGACCATATAACACTCAAGCAGTTTGAGGTGTTTGTTGACAAGCAATGCGTTATATACAAATGTTACAAGCGTTGTTCAGCTTTCGGATTTTTTATGTCGGATTAATTGATGTAGTTGATTCAGTTAATCCCAACGATTTGCCTGGCGGCAATAGCAAGTGGGAACCACCCGATCCCATCTCGAACTCGGAAGTGAAACTGCTTAGCGCCGATGATAGTGTGGGGTCTCCCCATGTGAAAGTAGGTCACTGCCAGGCTCTTATCTATAACCCCGGTCTTATTGAGATCGGGGTTTTTTTATAGATACAGTTTTATTGTGAGGCAGTGACCTGATTAATTAACAGTAGGTCCCCTAAAGGATAAGCCTGCTACGCAGGCAAAACTGCCAGGCTCTTATCTATAACCCCGGTCTTATTCAGATCGGGGTTTTTTTATGCCTGATTTCGTTCTTTTATCTTAGTATTTTTACTCTAAAGTTACGGCCTTTAATCTTACCGTCTGACAATATCTTCAGGGCCTTATCCGCGACATTTGAATCGACAGCTACATAAGCGAGTCTATCGAAGATGTTAATTTTGCCAATTTGCTCCCCGCTTAAACGATCTTTTGTCGTCAGTGCGCCTAGTATGTCGCCGGCCCGGATCTTGTTTTTACGCCCGGCGTTGATACAAAGTGTCACCATCAGAGGAAGCAGTCTGCTCTGTTTTTTTACTCTGAGTGTGCTGGCTTTCTCAATGCTTAAATCGCTTTTTTGTAATTGGGCTATCGCATCAACTCGAAATTTCTCTGTGGGTATAAATAAGCTTAAGGCAAGGCCTGCTTTGTCCGCTCGACCTGTACGTCCGATACGATGGATATGTGTTTCCGCATCGTTTGAAAGATCAAAGTTGATGACGGCATGCAGTTCCTGTATATCCAGACCACGGGCGGCAACGTCTGTGGCAATTAGTATTGAACTGCTTTTGTTTGAAAACTGGATTAATACCTGATCACGGTCACGTTGCTCCAAATCACCATGAATTGCCAAGGCATAAAATCCTAACTGAGAAAGTTCGTTACTAAGCTCCTGACACATTTGTTTGGTGTTACAAAAAATAAGACTCGATTCAGGGCGAAATTTTTGTAAAAGTTTAACCAGTGCATTGCTTTTCTCCGATTCAGATACCTCGAAGAAGATTTGCTTTATTTTCTCATTGTCATGCACGCTCTCTACCCGGATATCGACGGGTTCGATTTGTATGGCACTGCTTATTTGTCGTATTTCATCAGGGTAAGTCGCCGAAAAAAGTAAGGTTTGCCTTTTTTTAGGCGTCTTTTTTATGATTCGCATGATGTCATCATGAAAGCCCATATCTAGCATACGGTCGGCTTCATCCAATACCAGACTTGTTAAGTGCTGCAGCTTTAGAGATGGTTTCTCGAGATGTTTCAGAATACGTCCCGGGGTGCCAACGACAATGTGTGGTTGATGAGATAGAGAAGCGAGTTGCGGATCCATCGGCTTTCCGCCGCATAAGGTAAGAATTTTGGTATTAGGGATAGCACGTGCCAGACGTCTTATTTCCGTAGTGACCTGATCAGCGAGTTCGCGGGTTG
The DNA here is from genome assembly GCA_012103475.1 of Gammaproteobacteria bacterium. Lineage (GTDB taxonomy): Bacteria > Pseudomonadota > Gammaproteobacteria > Eutrophobiales > Eutrophobiaceae > WLWS01. The sequence continues at coordinate 1,944 of WLWS01000003.1, forward strand.
GACATAGCACAAGAGCTTGTACCTGATAGTTTGTAATTTCAATTTTGTGTATCAGGCCTATAGCGAAGGCCGCTGTTTTTCCACTTCCGGTTTTCGCCTGAGCCAGTATGTCTTTACCCGTTAAAATATGCGGCAGGCTTTTTGCCTGTATCGGCGTCATCATCCGATATTCAAGCGAGTCGATATTTTTCAACAGTGCAGAGGCTAAGGGTAAAGATGAAAACTCCGTTGTATTCATGTGATTGGTATTTAGTCAGACTTGCAAATTACAGTAATAAGTCTGAACCAATCTCATGAAACACATTGGCTGACTCAATCAGGTTGTTAGCGGTAAGTTGACGCACACCATATACTTCAGTACTTACCGTATAACTACTTTTTATCTTATCCAATAATAAGCCAAAATCGCCATCGCCGGACAGCAAAATAACTGAATCGACGTCTTTTGCCATTTCCATAATGTCTATCGTAATACCAACGTCCCAGTCACCTTTCGCCGATCCATCGCTGCGTTGAATGAAGGGTTTCAATTTCACCACAAAGCCGATGTGCTTTAAGGCGTCCTGAAATTTTATTTGTTTGTCATCGCCACGGTCTATGGCATAGGCATTGGCGTAGACAATCTCACCTTCGCGACTTATCCGTTGCCAAAGTTTTTTATAGTTGAATTGACGGGCGTAAGTATCTCGCGTGGTGTAGTAAATATTCTGGACGTCAACAAAAATCGCAATTTTTTTCACAATCAGCGTTTATCAATGACGATTCGACCCTCTTTAATCACCACCAAAGGGCGTGTGAGAGCGGTGATATCCTTCAGTGGATCATCGCTCAGGATCAGGATGTCAGCAATTTTTCCGGGCTGAATAGAACCTAAAGCCAAAGGTACTACCGGATGCCTCCAGGCGTTTCCCGTGGCCATACTAATTACTTCCACCTCTGTAAAACCAGCGGCAACCAGGGCCTGAGCTTCACTTCGAACGGCGTCGGCGGGATCCGGATCCAGTCCGGCACCATCGTAATCTGTGCCAAACACAAGGCTAGCTCCTGCCTCAGCGTAGGCTCGTAAACTTGGCCCGACCAGATCAAAATTATGCTGTGCTTGCGGTCGAGATTCCGGTGTCGCAGATAATAAGCGTTCATAAAAAGCTCTGATAGTTGTCGTCACTACCATACCCTTTTTTTCTCCCACCAGTTGAGGTAAATATGATCCGTCTCTGGTGGTGAATTCCGGGTTTTCCATTAGCGCACTATGTACGAGGGCATCCACTCCGGCTTCAATAACATCTGCTGTTTCATTAACTGTTTTAGCATGGGCAATGACGGGTAGGCCGATTTGTTTTGCTTCTTCGACGATAGCTTTCATGACTTTTTTATCCAGTCTGGGGAAGTTGAAATCCGGGCCGCCGAGATGGGTTTTGTCAAAGCTATCATAAACAAGCTTTATTGCCTGCACACCACCAGCAGCGAAACGACGTACTCCCGCACGAGCAAGTTCGGCATCGCTTACTTCGAAACTGAGCCTGCTTACGCACCAACTAGTGCCACTACAAATTCCTGAGGCGGGATGCCCTCCCGGTGCGGTGAAAATCGGACTGGCCACCAACATGCGCGGCCCGCTCAGATCTTCAGCATAAATACGTTCACGGATCTCGATATCAAAAGGCCAGTAACCCCCTGCTGAAATGACGGTGGTAATGCCTCCCTGGAGAAATCTGTTCAAGCGCAAAGGTAAGCGTGTTTCAATAAATTCCCTCATATCCTTATCACTGGAGGGCATGGAATCGGTATCCGGGAATGGCATTCTCGGTGCTTTCGTCAATATCTCAAAAGTCGGGTGAGTATGCATGTCAATCAGACCTGGAGTTACTACCTGGCCTTTCGCGTCGATTGTAGGTGAGTCAAGCGGCTTGTTCAGACTCGTACCGACACTGTGAATCAATCCATTTTTTATCAGGATATTGACATCACTGAGGGCTGCGCTTCCATTTCCGTCGATCAAAGTCGCGTTTGTTATCAGAAGAGTCTGAGCACACAGGCTATTTGCGTACAAGGAAAGGAAACAAAGGTATATAAAAGAAACGAACTTATGGTTTTGCATTAGTATCAGCTTGTCAGTCTTGATTTTTGATTACCCAAGTATATCGATAGAAAACTCGAATACAATCTGGCAAACACTGGCTGTTCGTCATCAGCCAGGCTATTTATTGTGTTGATATAACCTTGACCGACGCTGATGAATAAGTAACTCTCTACTTTTTTCGTAGATTTGAATAAACCCATGAATAAGAACCCAACAGTGGCTGAGCCCATACATATATTAGGCGCGGGTGGTATAGGCCTTGCTATAGCCTGGTGTCTGCTTCGCGATGATAAGAAAGTAATACTGGTCGATAACAATGAAGCCAAAATAGTAGCCGGTCAGAAAGACGGAATGGAGATTGTTGGTCATGGGACTGAGGCAGTCGAGTTTGTTCATTTCGATGATTGGGATTCAACACAAGGCGGGTTAGTATTGTTATGCACCAAGACTTACGATAACGCAGCGGTATTAAATCGATTACATGATGAGTCTTTAATGGTGCCTGTTCAGAATGGTTTTGACACGGAACTCGACAAGCTGAATCACGCAGGAGAAGGGATCGCATCTTTTGTATCTGAATGTCTGCGAGATAGGCCGGTGACCAGAATTACCAGACCAGGCTGTTTACATATTGGTAGTCGCAGAAAAACCAGCGATGCAGAGCGCGCGGAACTAAAACTTCTGGGGGAATCGATAGACCGTGCCAAATTGTTTCCGGTTGAATTCGTTAACGATGTGCTTCCCTACAAGGCCACCAAGTTAATGTATAACGCGGCTATATCACCACTGGCGGCCGGAGCTGGAGTCGACAATGGAGAATTACTGGGTGACTCTATCGCGAACAAGCTTTTCTTCGCTCTATTGCTTGAGAACTATGCCATATTGAAAAACGCAGGAATGGCACTGGCAAAAATTGGACCTTTCCATCCTGATACGGTGTCACGAATTCTAACAACGCCCTTTCTGCCTGCACTGATGTCTGTGTTTTTCCGACCATCACTTAAAGGCACGTATTGTTCCATGGCGCCGGATATGGCCAGCGGGCGAACCGAAATCGAGGCCTACAACGGGCATCTGATACGGCTTGCGGGAGATTTTCCCTGCCCGCTAAACCGAGCAGCGTTAAAAATGATAAACACTATCGTAAAAGAGAAATTACCGGTTGAGCGCCGTCATTTACAGGATCTGGCCGATAGTCTTCCGATTGGAGTATTGAGTTGATCCTGGTTACCGGTGGCGCTGGTTTCATCGGCTCACATCTGGTTAAACAATTGCTTCATAAGGGTGAAACTGTTCGTGTGCTGGAACAACCTGGAGCAAAAATTGATCATTTACCGAGTGCTCAATTGGAAATGGTCTTCGCGGATATCCGCGATGCAAATGCGATGATCGAAGCTACAAAAGACTGTTCACAGGTCTATCACCTGGCGGCGGATCCCAATTTGTGGCGAAAAGATGTGCAGGAATTCGATAATATTAATCATATCGGCACGCTGAATGTGCTTCGAGCAGCGCTGGACAATGGTGTTGAACGTATCCTTTATTGCAGTACCGAGAGCATTCTTACCTCAGAGAACGCTAATGGTCACAGTGTTGAAAATCTAGTGCTTAAAGAAAGCGATATGCTGGGCTCTTATTGCCTGAGTAAATTCCGGGCAGAGCAGGCGGCATTTAAAATGGCAGAGGAGGGTGCACCTATTCTGGTGGTCTGTCCAACTCTGCCAGTCGGCCCGGGTGACAGGCGTCAGACGCCACCGACCCGAATGAGTGTTGCCTTTTGTCAGGGCAAGTTGCCGGCATATCTTGAATGCAAGTTAAATTTTATTGATGTAAGGGATGTTGCCAGTGGCATGCTGGCTGCGATGGAACGTGGTCAAATCGGAATTCGTTATCTATTGGGGGCAGAAAACCTGCACCTGTCTGACTGGTTTCAGGTATTGGCAGATGAAACCGGGCAAAATGTACCAAAAATAAAAGTACCCTATACAGCTGCGTTGGCGGTAGCCTGGTTCAGTGAGTGCTGGGCCAATCGTGTTGATGGTAAAATGCCGATGGCGACAGTAACAGGTGTTCGATTGACCCGACGCAGTATGTTCTTTGATGCATCAGCCAGCCTGGCAGCGCTGGAATTACAACCGCGTCCAATTAGAGAGTCGGCAACTGATGCTGTTGCCAGTTATCGGGAGCAAGGTTGGTTGTGATTCAGCGTTAATCTACAAGCGAGCTTTTTGTTCTGAATTACGTTCCTGCAGTGCCTTCAGGCCCTTGACTGTTGCCCGAACCTGAGCATCGATTTTCGACGACGGTATATTTTCCTGAGCAGTTTCCCGATAGTTGACGGGGATCAGATTATTCAGATCGTAATCTTCCTCGACGCTACCAATATCAAAATCTGAATCTGATACGTTTTTGTACTTGAGTACATAGTTTGACCACGCAAATAACCAGAATTGGTATTTTGCAAAGCGACCGTCAATACTTTTTTGTTGATAAACGAAGACAAATCCTTTTATCGCATAATACAGATTGAGAGCTTGACTGGAGAACATTAAACCGCGCTTAAACAGCAAATAAAGACTTCTCGGGCTTTTAAAAATAAGCAATAACACTTTATCCAGTTTGGCAAAGCCATTTGCGCCTTGTTGCATGGGAATATAGTTTCCATGCTGATGAAGGATCTGGAAGTATTTCCTTAATCTTTCGTACTGAAACTTGCCATTATTATAATTTTTAACGAACTTCAAAAAGCCATTTATCAGACGATCTCTTGGAATGAGGTACTTGATATTAGTTTCATACTTGACTCCTCCGGTACTGGTACTGGACATCAGATCATTAGTTTTTCGCAATCGACTGCTCAGTTGCATTCTTCTATACAGGGGCGTACCGGGAAGAGCCGTCAGAAAATTAGGATCGCCCGATAACAGGCCGGATTCTTTCAAGCCGGACAGTGTGATATCAAAACATTCTTCTGTATCGGTATCAAAGCCAAAAATTAACCCGGCAATAATGACAAAACCATAGCTTTGTATGTTCTGAATATCTTCTTCCAGCATACGTTTGGTATTTTGTACTTTGGCGGTCTCGATCAACGAATTAACATTAAAACTTTCGATACCAATGAATAGCAAATCAAAACCAGCTCGGCGCATCTTCTCTAATAAGCGGGGGTGCTTGGCAACATTTATAGTAAGCCAGGTATATACATTTGGCTGAAGCCCTGTGCGCTCAATCATTTCAATCATATGATCAGTCAGAGATTCGGCCCATTCGAGATCTCCGATAAGATTGTCGCAGGCGAATATAAATTGTTGTTTGCCGCGTAGCATCACCTGTTCTATTTCTTCGACAATTAATTCGACGGGTTTGTTATGCGCTCGGTTGTTGTCATTCATTATCCGAATGTCACAAAATTCGCAGAGAAAGGGACAACCTCTGGAAACTTCAATTACGACGCCATAATATTTGTCGAAATGATGTTCGAAAAAATCGAGCTTAAATGCTTTTGAATTTTGAATTGCAAACCGCTTCTGATTTACGACAACTTTCTCAAGAGGTGATTCTGAGCTAATTTTTTCCAGAAGACTTTCGATATGATCTTCTCCATCGCCGACAAAAATATGGTCAAAGTCATCTAGTAGATGCAGCTCTCCAACCTGATTGAAAGACCAGCAAATAGGACCGCCGATTATCGATTTTGCTTCGGGATATTGCCTTTTTATTGCTAACCAGACTTTTTTGAGGGTGTGATAATCCTGATTAATACCACTGAATAAATACACATCCGCTTGTTTAATGGCGTCGACTTTATCAAAGCGGGTGTCATAAAAATCAAGCTCATAGCCCAGTTCTTCAGGAATGTGGCTGGAAAGGTTGAAAACCCAGGTAGGCATAAACTCCAGACCGTAGTTCTGATTCTGGGAATACAGTGGATCAGGGGAATTTATGAAAGTGCAGCTGAATGACATGTAAAACTATTCCTTCTCACCATCTTGACTTTGATTAAGTGTCGCCCTGGCGAATCGCTTTTCACGACTGACAGCGGCTTCACGTATGTCCTCAGGCAGATCTGTAGCCTCAATATAGTATAGCTCAATTGAACGACCAATTCGGCTTTGCGGACTCTGGCGTTTAAGCCAATGATAGCCTTTTTCTGCTTCAAGCGACCACAGGCTGACGGCAATCCAGCCGGTGACTGGCTTATCAGGTTCTAATCTGAAATTAACAGGCAAATTATGCTGATCAAGCCTGGCGAAGCCGTTATAAGCAAGTGCCAGATAGGGCACATTGCGAGATTGGAGTTCAGCACCCAGTCTGTTTAAATCCTGCCCCCAGTCCAGATCGGCTGTAAGCAGTATATTTTCAGGTTTTTTTCCAGCCAGGCCATTAAACCAGGCAAGATAGTCCGGATGGGCAGAAAAAGAAGCGCTGCACTGCCACAGCATAAGCAGAAATACCAGCATGCGGTTCAATGAACTGAATTTTTTTGTCGTAAGCAGAATTTTCACGGCAAACGATGCCTGAATAATGAGAAGAGGAAATACAATTAATATGTGCCGGACACCAATATTGATGTTTGCCGACATCGAAAAGAGCAGAATCACCAGAGCCATCAGTCCCGGGCTTGCATAAACCCATGTGCCGTATCGTTGGCCCTGAGTAATAGCAAAGAAAAAGCCGAACAGAGCCAGAAAAAGTACAGGCAAGGTCGCTTTTACCGCGAGTGCTACGGGGAAATACATCCAGGAACCTTTATTGTGAATTTCTCCGAAGAGATAAGAACGATGACCGTATTTATTGTGCTCCAGAACTTCTAGAATCCCGGAAGCAGTATTCGAAATAACAATGGGAATATTGAATTCGAGACTAAGAGCTTGAGCTGACACATCATGCAGCGGTGGTTTGTCAGTCCAGCCAAAGCCATACACAGCCCATGCAGATAGAAACAGACAAAGAGCTACTATCGGCAACTGAAGGATCAGTTTCGTGCCGGGTTGTTCTCTTCTATTAGGTCCGGATAATCTGGGGTAGTGGATTAAAAACCAGCTCGTCAGACAAGCGAGAACGAGAAAAGGTAAGGCTGATAATTTGGTTTGAGTGGTCAAACCTGCGACCAGACCCAGAGCTGTGGCTCTTAAAATCGTAGGACTCTGTAGCCATCCAGTGAATAGATACAGGCTCCACATGAGCATAACAACCAGAGGAAGGTCGGTGGTTGCCAGACTGGCGTGAGCGATGATAGCGGGCTGGCTAACTATCATTAAACCGGCAAAGGCGGCAGCCATGGTACCAAAGGTATGAGCCGACCAGATCCATGTGATGATAAACAACAAAATAAAAAAGGGGATAATGCCTAGCCGGGCAAGAGTTAAGTTTCGTTGGTAGTCACCGTTTTCATAGAGCAGTCTTGAGCCTTCCTGCCACATGTTACTTTCGCCGTAGGATCTCAGACCGGCCATATAAGGCCCGACAGCGGTAGCAAGCCGTGCTAAAGGAGGATGTTGCAATTCATATTCGTAAATGCCCAGATCAAGATATTGCATGCCCGCTGCAAGATGAGCAGGTTCATCCCATGTATGTGAAAACATCGAATACGTACTTACTATCTGGAGTAAACCGATGCAAAGCAATACTGAAAACAACAGAATGGAAAACGATTTTGAGAGGTACTGGTTTTCTAATGTCAGCATTCGGTCATTTCGACAAGTAAACATCGGGTGAGCATTTTTGCATAGACAACTACCCGTCAGACAGACGGTCTATTTATTATTCAGTTTAGCACAGCAATTCTGTCTTCCAGTTCCTGCAGTCTCTCAGATTGAATATTCCAGATATCAGAAGCTCTGGTCTCTTCCAATAGAATGAAGGCCTTATCTTTTTGCTCTAATGCGATATAAAGTCTGATCGCACTTATCGATATGTAAGGGTTTTTGGGATTAATTTGTTTAGCAGAGAGAACTAAATCAAGTGCTTTGAGCAAATCACTCTCTGACAGAATATAGTGCTCGGCGTAAGCCATTATTATTTGTGCTCTGGCGCGTCGCGTCAAACTTGAATTCGCCAAAACAGAATCAAACAGGGAACGTAACTCCGTCTGGCTGATATTACATACGCCAAGTTTATTGCAACGCTTTTCAAATCCGGCTATTTGGTTACTGGTGTTGTCTGATAAGGGAATCACTCTGAGGCGGGCATTGAGGTTGCCAAGTAATTTTTCGGAAGTGCGCTCTCCGAGTCGACTGTTTAGAACCAGTGCATTCAACAAGCCAGCTACTGAATCAGGAGCTAATTTACTGGCACGTTCAAAATTGCTGCGCGCTAAATCAATATACTGCTGGCGTGTCGCCTTCTCTACCGAGTTCAGTGCCAGATCCGCGTATAATTGACCAAGTGAGTCAATTGATCGGGCTGAGAGAGGATGATGTTGCGCGTTAATTACAATATAGGTGGCAAGATCACGCCAGTTATTTGACTGGACATAGGTTTGAAAAGCTACATTTACGGCAAAGAGTGTTATGAATATTCTGCGTAAGGCAAAGTATTTAAGTTTGAGAAAAGGGTGCAGAGCGTAATAAACAAGGATGAGTAATATCCAGTAAGCAGGGAAATAGTTACGATGTTCAAATACCAGCTCCAGACTGAGAAAAGTTGACTCCATGCTATGACCGGCGAAAAACAATGCGAGGCCTAGGCCAAGCATTGGCGCTTTTTTACGTACCAGTAGAGAAACAAAAACTAAAACTACTATCCCTGCAAGTGCAGGGATAGTAGATAGAGGTGAGAAGAGCCCTCTCGAGATCACAAAATCATCGTGAAACAGCCCCATAGCGGTAACATCTGGGATCAGAATTAACTTCAGGTAGAAAAAAATTACCCGCGATTCTGTCAGCAATCTTTCTGAGACGGTGAAATTACGGCGTAGGTATTCGATCGATAGCCATTCCGGGTTCAGTAAAATAAAAAGTAATGCAGCAATTACGGACAGACCTATAGGAAAGTAGCAAATCAGCAGTAACTTCCTGTCAATAGCACGTCGAGTAGATAGCTTGAAAATAAAATACTCGATTATTAGAAAGTAATAGATTAACAGTGCACCGTTTTCTTTACTTAGTATTGCCAAAGGCGTTATGACGAAAAAACCGAGTGCGATTGATAACCTGCCCTGATGCCCTTGTTCAAGTCTTAATCGACCCCGAATAAAAAATATCAGCCCGAGAAATACAAAGAGGCTTGCGAGACTAGTCATCCGCTGACTTGCATAGATAACGCTCGTAAAATTTATCGGGTGCAGGAGCCAGCAAGCAGAAGTGAAAAGACTCACCCAGTAGATGTGAGCTTCAGTCAATGTCTCCTGTATTCTTGAGCCGATTGCGATAAGGATATAACGCGTAAGAGAGTAAATACAAACGCCATTCAGCAGGTGAATAATCAGATTCCAGAGTTTGAAAGAAAAGGGATCAAGCCCACTGAAGTAGTGTGTCAGAGCAAAACTGAGCATGCTGATCGGTCTGCCAAGAAGATTATGTTGAGCCCCGAGAGCCCCCCTGCAACAGGGAACTTATGCTTAGCTCATCAATTTGGATATTGTGATTATTGGCAATATAGGGGAAGTCATCAAAAATAAAACCGCTGTTCAAACCCGGGTAATAAACAAGAGTAGTGATAAGCAGAATTAGAATTACAGGTAAGCAGGTGAGGATATGTGCAAACCTGCTGCGTATGCTCGCAGGCTGCGCTACCTTTTCAGTCATAGTAATTATCAGTCATTTGGTTAGTCATTGCACAGGGACGTGTCTAATGTTTGGCGAAACCTCCATCGACATTAAGGGTCTGACCGGTGACAAAGTCACTTTTATCATCAATAAGATATAGCAGGGTACTGGCAAGGTCTTCCGCTTGCATACGACGTTTGATTGACTGGGATTCTACAACCCAGTCAAATAATCCGCCCGGCCAGCTATTCATCAGATTTTCAGTTTCAGTCAGACCTGGAGATATAGCATTAATAGTAATACCATCATCGGCGATTTCACCTGCCAGCGAGCGAACCAGACCAATAAGTGCAGCTTTCGAGGCCACATAGGGTGTTTGTAGAGGCACGCCATTCCATATTGCTGCTGAAGAGATGACAACGATTCGCCCCCACTTGTTACGGCGAAGGTGCGGCAGGCTCGACTGGATTGTTGCGAAGATGCCGTCTAGATTAACTCGCATTACCTGGCGCCAGTCATCGCTCGTCACCTTGTCAAAGGGACCTGCAGGATAGATACCCGCATTGGCCACGACAATATCGATATGCCCGAGATCCTGCACGACTGAATCTATTTTAGATCTCATGGTTGCCAGATCTGAAACATCACAATCAACAGCAATATATTCAACACCATGTTGTTTTACTAAGGCTGATGTTTCAATCTGGTCACTTATATCAATGCCAACTACGTTTATTCCGGCTTCAGCCAGAGTCAGGCAAAAAGATTTACCTATGCCCCTGGCGGCGGCGGTCACAATAGCGATTTTTTTCATAATATATGTCAGTTCAAAAGTAGAATGATGTTTGCTTTATTTCGATTGAAGTATCAGGAAGATACTGCTTCTACCAGTGCACGATGAACCTGTTCAGGTTGCTCTGATAACATCATGTGACCGCAATTATCCAGTACTACTAAATTTGAATTCGGTAGATTTTCCAGCAAGGGCTTTGCTGTTAATGGCGGAGTCATTTTATCTTCTGAACCTAATATAAGAGTTGTCTTTGCCGTAACTTTCTTTGCGGCTTTCAGTCCTGATTCATACTCATTGCATGCATTGAGATCAACGAAGAGACGGCCGTTAAGCGAGCGTTCAAGTAATCGTATACTGCTGTTTACAATATTCAGACCTGCCACGGGATTACCACCGAGTTTAGACCGATAGGCGTGACCAAACAGTGCAATCATATCGACGGCAGCTGGTTTATTTTCCCGGGCAGCATCAAGAAGCACTTCTCCGACTGGCATTGGGCAGGCTGTCCCGAGCAGGATCAGATTACTTATACTTTCTGTTAACTTTGAGGCGGTTTCAATTGCTACTAAGGAACCCAGACTATGACCAATCAAACTTGTATTTTGAAGTCCGGTTTCATTAATGAGCTTTTCTAGCCAACTGGCCAGTTCTTCAACGCTTGCGAGAGCCTGACCTGAGGATTTGCCATGTCCCGGTAAATCAACAGCAAGAGTATTAAATCCTGCACGCGCGAAATAGCGATTAAACAATACCCAGATCGTGTGATCCATGCCCGCACCATGAATAAAAATAAGGGAAGCTTGCTGCTTTTTGTGGGCGACCCCGCCAGAGCTAGCGAAGACGTTTTCGCCGTCTATCGTATAGAACATGTTTTTTTCTTCTTATTTCTATGAACGATAAAGAGCACGATTTAAATCATCTATCAGGTCTTCGTGATCCTCTATACCTATCGATAAGCGTACAAGTCCTTCCGAAATACCTGCGTCTTTCAAAGCCTGGGCGTCCATGCGAGCGTGAGTCGTAGAAGCCGGATGAATCACCAGTGATTTTGCATCACCGACATTAGCCAGATGAGAAAATAACTGCAATGACTCTATAAACTTCTGGCCAGCGCCTCGACCACCTTTCAACTCAAAACTGAACACGGCTCCGCAGCCTTTCGGCATCAACGATGCCGCGAGTTCTTTATTCGGGTGGCTTTCGATTTCAGGATAATTGATAAATTCCACAGCCTGATTATCTGTGAGTGCAGAAATAATTGCTCTGGTATTGCTGACGTGTTTTTCCATTCTTACCGACAGCGTTTCGATTCCCTGTAGCAGGTAAAAAGCGTTGCCAGGGCTCAAGGCTGCACCAAAATCACGCAAACCTTCTCGTCTGGCACGTATTGAAAACGCGGCAGGTCCGAAGTCCTCGCTGAAATCCATATCGTGAAAACCCGCATAGGGCTCACTCATAGTGGGAAATTTCCCTGAGGCATCCCAATCGAATTTGCCGGAATCGATTACAACACCGCCAACCGCTATGCCGTGTCCGCCCATAAATTTGGTTAACGAATGTACGACGATATCGGCGCCATGATCAAAGGGCTTGAGCAGGTAGGGCGTGGTTAAAGTAGAGTCGAGCATGAGCGGCAGCTTATTTTGATGGGCGATGTCTGCAAGCCGCGCTATATCTACAACTTCACAGCGCGGGTTACCGATAGTCTCGGCGTAAACCAAACGGGTATTTGCCTGAATGGCATCAGCAAAAGCTTCAGGTTGATTTGGATCGACGAAGGTAGTGTGAATACCGAAACGGGGCAATGTGTAGGCCAGCAGGTTGTGTGTACCACCATACAGAGCATGGGAGGCAACGATATGTGCGCCTTCGCCCATTAAAGTACAGATAGCCAGATGAATCGCTGCCATACCACTGGCCGTTGCAACCGCGCCGACTCCGCCTTCCAGACCGGCTACTCGCTCTTCCAGTACGGCTACCGTCGGATTGGATATTCTGGAATAGACGTGTCCCGATCGGGCAATATTAAAGAGCGAAGCTGCATGCTGGCTTTCATCAAAGACAAAGGATGTCGATTGATAAATAGGGGCGGCTCTGGCTCCTGTGACAGGATCAGGTTGTTGTCCTCCGTGTAAACTCAGAGTGTCAAAACCAGGGTACTTTGATGATGACATCAAGAACTCCTTATAAGTTAGTAAATAATCAAAGCTAGGCTAGAGCTTGTCATTCTATTATCAATTACTACAGACCTGCAGTGTTACCTTAACTACAATCCGAAAGCGAATAAAAATTTGGAAAAAATGATGTTCAGTTAATCAATTTGGGATGTTAATTTCTTGACGCACTGCAACAATAAATTAGCGGTTGTGCCCGAATGGACAATACTGTTAACTTAAGCCTGACGGTGTCCTTTCAGCTTGGAGTGGACGGACGTTTTACGGAGGAATACAGTAGATTTCCGGATTGCACTTGTCAGTTCGGCAACGTAGAATGCCTCCCTCGCCACGCGAGACACGCTGTTTAGTAAGAGCTGTAAGAGAATTCTAAAGGTTCTTGATTGTGAAAGATGATGGGGTCGGATTGATGTTGAAAATTTGTAGCAGTATTTCAGAACATTTGACCTGCACCGCTTGTCACAATCCCCCGCACCTTGTGAATTTCAGATTCATCTAGCTCCTACGATGTTAAAAATATAAAAATAAATTAAGGAAGCAGTTGGTTTTGTTGACTACGTGGTATAAGTTTTTCGCCAGTGAAAAACATTGGACAATCAAATATTTCTAATCAAACGCCATTAAAGGTGGAGGGTTGTTTTGCATATGGAAAATCTAAAAGTGTTTCTAACAATTAAACGTTCGCTGTTGCTGGCTGCAATGCTTGGCATTAGTGCAACGTCGATGGCGGCCGACAAAGTCGACGCTGCGGTTGATGGTGGCGTTAAACGGGCCGAAGCGAATAAGGTTGCTCAGGAGAGGGTGAACAGCATATCTGCTTCGACCGATAAACTTATTTCCAAGTACAAGCGCGAGCTTAAAGTCATTGAAGGTCTTAAGGTCTACAATGAACTTTTCCGAAGCCAGATTGCTGCTCAGGAAAGGAGAAAGCAGAAGCTGGCCAACGCTATTGCTGAAAATGCGGTTGTTGAACGACAGATTTTCCCCCTGATGCTTAATATGGTCGACGCGCTTGAGCAATTCATCAGGCTGGACATTCCATTTCACTCCGAAGAACGTCAGGAACGAGTTGCTAAATTGAAAGCAACGATTGGTGATGCTGAGGTAATCGGGGCCGAGAAATTGAGAAAGGTTTATGAGGCTTATCAGATTGAAACCGATTTCGGAGGTAATCTGGATACATACAGACAGGTGGTTGAGATCAACGGGCAGCAGCAGGAAGTCAGTGTCCTGAGATTCGGCCGTGTCTCACTGGTCTATCAATCAGACGATGGTAAGCACAACGCGATGTGGGATAACAAAGCGCGCAAGTGGGTTGACCTTGATGCCACTGAATACCGAAACCATATAAAGAAAGGTCTGAAAATTGCCAGCAAGCAGATCGCCCCTGAACTTTTTATCCTGCCTGTTAGTGCTGCGGAGTGAACAACATGAATATAATGAAAAAAATATCAATTTCGATAGCCCTCGCAGCATTTTCCCTGAGCAGTCTCAATATATCTGCCGCCGACGCGCCGAATCTGGATGCCTTGCTTAAACAGGTCAAAGAAGGCGCGGTTAAGGATACAAAAGAGAATAAGGCGAGAGAAGCTGAGTTTAAGAAAAATAAAGCAAGACAAGGACAGTTAATCAAAGAGGCGCAGGCTGAACGTGCTCGTCAGGAGCAGATAAGTCAGCAACTCGAAGCAAAGTTTGAGGCAAATCAGGATGAGTTGGATGCACTTAAAATTGAACTTGAGAAAAGCCTGGGTGAGCTAAAGGAACTGTTTGGCGTAATCCAGACTGCTTCTTCTGACGTAAGGGCGACATTCGAAACCTCTCTTACGGACATTGAATATCCGGAACGTAGTAAGTATCTGGATGCACTGGCTGCCAAAATGGCAACAGGTGATGAATTACCAAGTATGGCCGAAATTGAACGTCTCTGGTACGAGATCCAGCGTGAGATGACCGAAACCGGCAAGGTGAAGAAAATCAATACTGACGTTCTGGTACAGGGCGGCGACGTGACCAAGAAGGATGTCATCAGGGTCGGTACATTTAATATTATTGCTGATGGAAAATATCTTCGCTACAACCGACAAACCGGCAAGATCTCAGAGTTGCCGAGACAGCCGGAAGAACGTGTCTTAAGTACAGCTGGTGTGTTGAGTGGTGCCGCTGCCGGCTCAATCGTCCCATTTGCACTCGACCCGAGCAGGGGCAGTTTACTTGGTAATCTGGTTGGCGTGCCTACATGGTGGGAACGAGCAACTGAGCAGGGTGGCGTCGTTGGTAGCATTATAATGGGATTGGGCGCACTTGGCATTACGCTGGGACTTATCAGAATAATCCTGTGGATGTTGCTGGGTATGAAAGTATCCGCACAGAAACGTAAGCCGGAATCACCATCGAAAGGTAACCCGCTTGGTCGTGTTCTTGCGGTTTATCAGGACAATAAAAGTATCGACATAGAATCACTGGAATTGAAACTGGGTGAAGCCGTGCTTAAAGAAGTACCGAAACTGAGCCGACTCAATACTCTGGTTAAAGTGATATCTGTAGTAGCACCCCTATTAGGTCTGCTAGGTACAGTAATCGGTATGATATTAACCTTCCAGGCGATCACTCTTTTTGGCGCAGGTGATCCAAAGATGATGGCAGGTGGTATATCAACCGCACTTGTTACAACCATGCTTGGTTTGTGTGTCGCCATTCCTACGGTATTCATACACAGCATCATGGCAGGACAAAGTAAAAAGCTTGTGGAAGTGCTGGAAGAACAGGCCACTGGTCTGGTTGCACAGTCTTCTGAAAAGCAACATCAGTCATAGTTTAAGCACATGCTTGATTTAATTTACTCAATAGTCAGGGGCATTGCCTCCATTGTTGGTCTTGAACAGATTGTTGTTGATGCCTGGGAGGCGGTACTGGATTTCTTCGAAATCGGTGGGCCTATTATCCCGGTTGTGGCAGTCGTTCTTGTCATCATGTGGGTATTCATGCTGGAGCGCATTATCTACTTTTATTTTGAACATAAAAGAGTAGTTGCTGATGCAATGAGTGTCTGGGAGGCTCGCAGCGAGCGCAAGTCATGGCATGCTCACAGAGTGCGGGAGCTTCTTATCTCGGAAGTTAAGGTGAAATCCAGCGAGTTTCTGGGCTTAATAAAGGTTGCCGTTGCACTCTGCCCCTTAGTTGGTTTGCTTGGAACGGTCACCGGGATGATTACCGTATTTGAGGTAATGGCGCTTCTCGGTTCTGGCAATGCCAGAGCGATGGCGGCAGGCGTCACTCAGGCGACTATCCCGACTATGTCTGGTCTGGTAGCTGCCTTATCAGGGTACTTCATTAGTGTCTGGCTGACCCATAAGGCCAAGTACGAGATTGAGACTCTGGCAGAACACATGACGATGGATCACTAAGGCCTGTAAGTTTATTACAGTCGATTAGAACTAAAACCTAAGGTATATAAAACATGCGTAGAATTTCACATGCTGCTCCGGACGAAGAATCCGATGTTGATATCACACCGCTTATTGATATCGTTTTTATTATGCTTATATTTTTTATCGTAACGGCTAACTTCATTAAGGAAGCCGGTGTACACGTCAATAAGCCGGAAGCACAAACAGCAACCGTGCAGGATAAGGCGAACATCCTGATTGCCATCGATTCCAAAAACAATATCTGGATAGAAAGACGTAAAATCGATGTCAGATCAGTTGCGCCTAATGTCAAGCGACTGCGTTCAGAGAACCCCGAAGGTTCTATTGTTATTCAGGCTGACGAAGAATCAAAAAACAAGATGCTTGTCGGAGTTATCGATGCCTTGCACAGTGCGGGGATCACTGATGATCAAATCGCTCTGGCAGCCAACAACTAAAGGGTTACTGTCTTGTCACGCTTAATTATCAGATGTGCGTCTTCCGCGATAGCAACTGCGGTAGTGGTTTTTACTCTATTCTGGATTATGCAGTACCTGATTCATTCCGAGGTTCTGGACCTGGATAAAAGTAAATCTCTGAAACTACCGGATTTTGTTCGTATTAAACAAAACGAGGATATTAACCGGAGAGAACCACCGCCAGAGAAACCACCGCAACCGGACGAACCGCCACCAGAGCCACCACCTCCTTCTATGGATGATGTATCGCCAGAAGCGAATGCAATGGCAGTTACCGCGGGCCCGGTCAGTACCAGCATAAATCTGTCATCTTCCGGCTTCGGACTGGCTCCCAGTGATGGTGAATATTTGCCAATCGTTAAGGTGCAGCCCATTTATCCACGTCGTGCTTTATCTCGAGGAGTGGAGGGTTATGTGATTGTTGAATTTACGGTAACCAAGCAGGGTACAACAAGAGATATTCGAGTGGTTGAGTCAAGTAGTGGTATGTTTGATAATGCGGCTATGAAGGCAGCATCAAAGTTTAAATATAAACCTCGTGTTGTTGATGGTCAGCCGATAGAAGTACCTGGTGTTCAGAACAAGATAACCTTTGAAATTGAAGATTAGCAAAGGCAATTCGTTAATCATAAATTCGGATCTAGTTATATGAAGAGTAAATTCGATTCTATAGTACGGGCAATATTTCCACTCCTCTGTTTGACTCTGGTCACGGTCAGCATGCCTGGCTCGGATGTGTGGGCGCAGGAGAAAGAAGAACGGAAAACCAAGAAAGCACAGTCTATGGGGCAGAAGGTTTATGAAAAGCTCACCGAAGCACAGGAGCTGATTGAAGGTAAACAATATGATCAAGGACTTGCCGTTCTGCGCGAGCTGGCAAAGGAACCCAAATTAACTCCTTACGAAAAAGCTCAGTTGTACAACTACTTTGCTTACACATACTTCACATTGGAAAAATTTCAGGATGCGATACGTTCTTATAAAAAAGTACTGGAACAACCTGATCTCCCGGAAGGCCTGATAGCCAGTTCTCTGTACACGCTCGCACAATTGTATTTTATTACCGAAGAATATAAGAAAGCTGTCGTTACAATAGAGAAGTGGTTTAAAATCACCCCGAAACCATCTGAGAACGCCTACATGTTACTGGGTCAGGGTTATTATCAGCTGAATGACTATAAGAAATCACTGCAGCCTCTGAAGAAAGCCTACAAGATGGTTAAGGATCGAGGCGATGCACCCAAACAAAATCTCTTGCTGCTAATGCGAGTAGATTATTATGAACTGGGTGATTTCAAAAACATGGTAAATGTGCTGAAAGAACTGGTTGTGCTTTATCCGAAGACAGAATACTGGCTGACTATGGCAGGTGCTTACTCAGAGTTGAAGGCTCTGGATAAACAAATGTCGATAATGGAAATGCTCTATGAGGGGGGTAATCTGCCTAAGGGGAACCAGCAACTCAATCTTGCTAACTTGTATCTTCTTCATGAAGTGCCTTATAAGGCTGCCGTTATTATGGATAAAGGTATGAAGCAGGGAATTATTGACAAGAACGTACGGAATCTTCGCTTACTTTCACAAGCATGGTTACAGGCACAGGAAAGTAAAAAGGCTATCCCACCATTAAAGGCTGCGGCAAATTTGTCCAAGGATGGCGATCTCGATGTTCGACTGGCACAGGCGTATATGAATCTGGATAAGTACAAAGAGGCTATTGATGCTCTGAATACCGGTTTTAAGAAAGGTGGGATTAAGAAAAAAGGTCAGGCCAATGTCATGCTCGGGCTTGCCAATTTTGAACTGCAGCGTTATAACTCAGCTATTAAAGCCTTTTCTGATGCTGCCAAAGACAAGAACAGTCGAAAAACGGCAGAGCAATGGCTCACCCATGCAAGAGGTGAGCGGGCCCGCCAGAAGCAGTTGAGAGACTCAATTAAGGAAAATAACGCAAGGGCCAACGCGGCTTAACGCGTCTGTTGCTAGATATCAGATCGTACAATTCCGCACAGCAATCGCCTGTGTAATTGGTGCTTGTCTCGCACATCTTCTTCAAGATATCCTGATTATTCATTTTGAGGTATTGCTATGGAACGTGAATCCATGGAGTACGATGTTGTCGTAGTCGGAGGCGGACCTTCTGGTCTTTCAACCGCAATCCGTTTACGTCAGCTGGCTCTTGAAAAAAATACAGAACTGACTGTTTGTGTACTCGAAAAGGGCGCTGAGATTGGATCTCATATTCTCTCTGGTGCGGTAATCGAGCCACGCGCATTGAATGAACTTCTGCCTGACTGGAAAGAATCTGGTGCACCCTTGAATACTCCTGTAAGCGAAGATCAGGTTTATTTTTTAACTGGTGCAAGCTCGTCAATTCGTACCCCCAATATTTTAGTACCCGGGAGTATGCACAATAAGGGCAATTATATTGTCAGCCTTGGAAATGTTTGTCGTTGGCTGGCTGAGCAGGCAGAAGCGCTCGATGTAGAGATTTACCCGGGCTTTGCTGCGGCTGAAATATTGTATAACGAAGACGGTAGTATAAACGGTGTGGCAACCGGCAATATGGGGGTTGATGCCGCAGGGGAACAGAAAGACGCGTTTGAAGCAGGTATGGAATTACGCGCGAAATATACTGTCTTTGCGGAAGGTTGCCGAGGACATCTGGGTAAGCAACTGATCAATAAGTTCTCTCTGGCAGCAGAATGTGATCCACAGCACTATGGAATTGGCCTGAAAGAGCTATGGCAAATAGATGAAAATAGTCATTCGCCGGGGCTCGTAGTTCACGGAACCGGATGGCCACTGTCTGGTGATACTTCTGGTGGTTTTTTTCTTTATCATCTTGAAGACAATCAGGTGGCTCTGGGCTTAATAATTGATCTGAACTACTCAAACCCTTACCTCAGTCCTTTTGATGAATTTCAGCGCTTCAAACATCATCCTGTAGTGGCCAATACGCTTAAACAGGGTAAACGAATAGCCTATGGAGCGCGTGCGATTACAAAAGGGGGGCTGAATTCATTACCCAAAATGACTTTGCCCGGTGGCCTGATAGTGGGTTGCGATGCTGGTACGCTGAATTTTGCCAAAATCAAAGGCACGCATACGGCTATGAAATCCGGAATGGTTGCTGCCGAAACTATTGCACAGCGACTGACTGCAGGCGACAAAGGTGGAAATGACCTGACTGAATACGCCGGGAACTTTGAAAATTCCTGGGCCTATGATGACCTTTCTCGATCCCGAAATTTCGGCCCGGCCATGCATAAGTTCGGACTCTACCTCGGTTCAGCATTTAACTATCTGGATCAGACGGTTTTCCGGGGCAAGCTTCCCTTTACGTTTCATGATCGAATACCTGACCATGAAACACTCAGGCGAGCGGACGAATCAACACCAATTGATTATCCCAAAGCGGATGGTGTTCTCAGTTTCGATAAATTGTCCTCCGTGTTTGTATCAAGCACCAACCATGAGGAAGATCAGCCCTGTCATCTCACTTTAAAAGATGAAAGTGTACCGATATCAAAGAACCTGCCTGACTATGCCGCACCTGAACAACGTTATTGTCCGGCAGGGGTCTATGAAATAGTTGAAGAAAATGATGAATCCAGATTGCAAATAAACGCGCAGAATTGTGTGCATTGTAAAACCTGCGATATAAAAGATCCCAACCAGAATATTGACTGGGTTGTTCCCGAAGGCGGGGGTGGCCCGAATTATCCGAATATGTAAGCTCAGCCTATTTTGATTTCTATCTGACCAGACCTTCCTGGGACGTCGTTGCTATGAGAGTACCGTCTTGCTTAAAAAAGTTTCCCCTTGCCAGCCCGCGCGCATTACTTGTTGAGATCGCTTCACAGGAATACAGCAGCCACTCATCCATTTGAAATGGTCGATGAAACCACATGGCGTGGTCAATGCTCGCCATAAGTAAATTAGTATCCGGGAAACGCAGGCCATGTGGCACAAGACTGGTGGTAAGTAAACCGTAATCGGATACATAAGCCAGTATCGCCCGATGCAATTGAGGTTCTTTCGGTAGCTCATCGATTGTTTTCACCCAGAAGTGCCTGCAAGGCGACATTGAGCCGGATTGCATAGCATCTTCGAGACCAACAGGTTTGAAATCAAAGGGTGCAGACAAACGTAGCAGACGTTGAAATTTTTCAGGTAGCTTATCAAGGTATTTTGTCTCATATTCACTAACGCTGAGAACGTTTTCAGGGGAGGCTACATCAGGAGCCTCTATACCGAACTCCAGTCCTTCTTCGGCAAACTGAAATGAGGCGGACAGAGTAAAAATTGGTCTTCCATGCTGAATGGCGACAACTCTTCGTGCGGAAAAACTCCTGCCATCCCGGCTTCTATCTACTTCATAAATTATGGGCGAGTCATGGTCACCTTCACGCAGAAAGTAAGCGTGTAGAGAATGAATATTTCTGTCTTCTTCAACTGTATATTGAGCGGCCTTTATAGCCTGCCCCAAGACCTGCCCGCCATAAACACGGCTTGTACCAATGTCCTTACTCGGACCACGAAACAAATTTTCTTCCAGACGCTCCAGAGCCAGATGGGAGACGAGTTCTTCGAGAATTGCTTTCATAACATTATATTTACCCTATTCCCACTCTAGTTCACTAAAGGCCTTGGTTACATTTCGTTTATGATGTTGCTCATGCAACAACCATTTCTTTTTCTCGTTAACACCGACCTGTTCAACAATATCTTCCATGAATAAGCCCTGAGAAATACCTCGTCGGGTTTCCTCCAGAATCAGCTGCAGGTATTGTAACTGGCTTGCATAACCGTCTTTTGATTTCGTACTTGCAGGTCCATGACCCGGGACTATATGCTCCGCATCAATCCTGTCGAATGAGTCCATGCTTTTCAGCCAGCCCCTGAGACTGCCATCAAGAGAGGGAATACGTTCTTTAAACAGCAAATCTGACAACCACAAAGTTTTGGTTTTTTCATCAAATACAGTCAAATCCGTGTGTGAATGTGCTGCGCCGTAAGCATTTAACTGCAATTTTCTATTCCCGAGGTCAAGTACCATTTTTTCTTCGACCAGAATATCCGGTCCTATTATTGAATCTTCGCTGACCTGAGGGCCCAGATTTTTTCCATATTCACGGATGAAAAAAGATCTGTTCGCAGCGATTTCATCAGCAAGGTTTTGATGACCCACAAATTCAGCCTCTGTATCCTTAAAGACGATATTACCGAGAAGATGATCGAAGTGAATATGCGTATTGATTACGTAGCACACTGGCTTATCGCTGGTTCGTCTAATTTCACTGAGAAGTTGTTGAGCGATTCTTACCGAACCACCCGTGTCAATTATGGCAATACATTTATCTCCTACAATAAACCCAATATTGGCGATGTCATCCAGATCAGGGCTTTCGAAACTGACATGTTTGCCATAGTGAACATAAATGCCACTGGCAAGCTCGACCAGATTGAAATTCTTTGATTCGGACGAGGCAAAAGCATGTTCCATACTGAAAAGCATAAAAAAATACAAAATCGCGCTAAAAACGATCTTTGTGAGCTGTAATTTCGAAATTACGAAACCTGAAATTTTTAGTAGTGTCATGGTTTTGAAGCGTAAAACTTGTTGTAAAAAGGCCTTGTTGTAGTTGAATAGATAACGATAGTTAGATTCTGTCATGGAACCAGAGTGAGCTTCAATGGAAATCAAATAAAATTCAATAGATAACACTCATGCTATGTTACTAAAGTTAAAAAATTAACATAAGTTTTTGAAATATATGCAAAATAAATGAAGACATAGATTTCTTTCATGAATTACTTGTCGTTGATTGAATTATGATCTAAGTTGAACTTAGAGAAAATATGAAATTATTTTTATCCCTAAGTATGCCTCTGGCGAGGTCTTTCAATATACCCGGACTACACGTTCGTCAGATATCCGCAGTCCCCTTAATTTTTCCCGTCCGTATTTCATTAACCTAATTAGTGAGGAGAAGATATGTTTGAAAACGATAGCGAAATTGTTGAATCACTAAAATCAGAGAACAGGAATTTTGAACGCCTTTATAACAAGCACCATGAACTAAAACAAAAAGTGGATGATGCACACGCAGGTGAAGAGTCACTTGACGATTTGTCTTTGGAACAGCTTAAAAAAGAAAAACTATTAATTAAGGATCGACTGGCAATATTGATTGAAGATTACAGAAAAGTTCATGCCTGAAGTTGTGGGATATCAGCTATCAAAAACCCCGGAATACCGGGGTTTTTTCGTTTTTATACTCTGCTTTTCCTGACATGCTAGCTACCCGTTCTCAAATCAATCAGGGCTTGTGCTTATTTTAATATTTTCTATACTGAAAAGTAATTATCATCAATATTTTAATTTCTCTAACTTATAAGGTCATTATGAAATTACAGCAGCTTAAGTACATATGGGAAGTTGCCAGACATGATTTAAATGTGACGGCAACTGCTGAAAGCCTGTTTACGTCTCAACCCGGTGTCAGTAAGCAAATCCGTGGCCTCGAGGATGAGTTGGGTATGCAAATATTTCACAGAAGCGGTAAGCACTTAACTGAAGTAACACCAGTTGGGAAAAAAATAATCGATGTTGCCGGTGAGATACTCGATAAGGTCGAGAATATTCGACAGTTTGCTTTGGAGTTCAGTGATGAACAACGTGGTAGTTTGTCCATAGCAACAACACATACGCAGGCGAGATATGTATTGCCTGCTGTTATCCAGTCGTTCATCGAAAAATATCCGGACGTGTCTTTGCATATGCATCAGGGTACTCCAATTCAAATCTCGGAGCAGGCGTCTCGGGGTGATGTGGATTTTGCGATCGCCACAGAAGCACTGGAATTGTTTGAAAATCTCGTAATGATGCCCTGTTATCGCTGGAACAGAAGCGTTATCGTGCCGCACGACCATCCACTGGTTGACCAGACATCACTTGCTCTTGAAGACCTCGCTGAATACCCGCTGGTGACTTATGTATTCGGATTTACAGGGCGTTCACAGCTGGATCATGCATTCAACGAGCGGGGTTTAAAACCTCGCGTGGTTTTTACGGCAGCTGACGCCGATGTAATCAAAACTTATGTGAAACTCGGACTGGGCGTCGGCATTGTAGCCAGTATGGCGTTCGACAAGGATTTAGATAAGGATTTAAAGGCCATCGATGCGAGTCACCTGTTTGAATCAAGCGTTACTAAAATTGGTTTTCGCCGAAGCACGTTCCTCAGAAGCTATATGTATGACTTTATAAAAATATTTGCCCCGCATCTTCAAAGAGAACTAATTTTACGGGCTCTTGATGCGCCTGATCAGGCGGAATTAGATAAGCTCTTCGAAGAAATAGAACTCCCCCGACTTTGAATATGACAATTTATTCTGCTTATTTGCCGAATGTCACGGAGTCAAGTTTTTTTCAAGCGTTCGCGGTTTAAGCACTTCTTTAACGAGCTGAAAGTAAACCGTGTAGACAATGATCTTCTGACCGTCATCCACCAGAAAAAAAGGAGCCTGTTCAACCTTATGCGCTCTTGCCAGTAGCATGCCGGCACTGTCGTTATCTCTTTCATCTGCAACAACGATTTCATCAATCAAGTCGATTTGATTGTTATCGATTAGGCGACGCTCAACATCGGCGCATTTTTTACAGGGACTGCCGTCGGCCTTAATTTTCTTTACGAACGTGATTTTCATTGCAGCCCCACTCTATGTACGATTTCACAACAGAACAGGCTACCAGGAAGAATGGCTTTGCATATATTTGGTAGGAATAAAACTACCATGTGAAGATAAATTGTAAGTTGCAAGCTGTTATCATCGATATTTTCGACAACCAGATGCAGTCTGGAGATATCTCGAAGTGAAGGGTCAAGAATAACCGTGCTTATTGTGTCCCGGCCTATAATGTTGCGACCTTTGCCCAGTGTATAAGACTTGCCAGTATGATCAGTAAACTGAATGCCGTCTTTGGCCATGAGTGAGCATTTGTGCTTCGACAGCATCACGTTCATTTCTGCGCCCGGAGATAAAGTAATCGTAACTGCTTCGCCTTTTGGCATACGTTGGAAATCAGTGACGCCATTACTGCTGTTTTTCTCACCACTGCCTACCGGTTCAAATATTGTATTTTCCAGCATGAGGGTTTCTCTGAATTCGTCTTCATGGCTGGATGTGACGTCTTTTAGTGACTCGGTCAGAGGCTCATTCATCATTCTTTTCTTTTCGGAATAAAGATATTTAATGATTTCCTGCCTTGAGGAGAGATATTGCATATATTTGACAAGAGCAACACGTCTGAATGAATTGAATTCATCTTCGCCTTCATTGAGAGCACTGATGATGTCTCGCCAGCTGTGATCTTGTGAAAAAATCAGAGGATCGAGTTCACGAATCGCACGGTTTATGCTATTCGTGTCTTCAATAGATTTCGATAAAATGCCAACAAACTTTTTCTCAATTTCCTTAATAGTTCTGGCTTCCTTTTGCAGCTGGTCGGGAGTGAATTTCACCATTTCGGTAATTTTCTTGGAGGGTACCGAAATGCGACCGGCAACCGCAAACTCAAAGTCAGCGACTGAGCTGAATTTTAATGCATGCTCGCCTACCTGTAATTCAAGAGGTTTGCTGAAAAATTTGTTTAGCATGTGTAATTATTGTGTGTACTGGTTAAACCGCAAGTATAAATCCATTTAAACGTTTGATTCACTTGATAAAAAAAATCAATGTGAACTGCATCACATTCTTCGGATCGCAAGTCCATAAGCTTGCCTTAAGTTTAGCCTACTTGGGGAAAAAAGTAGGGTTTCTACCCTTTGTTTTTGTTCAGCAATTACGCGGGCTGGTCATGGAACGTAGATGTTTTCGTCGCTTATTCATGTCACAAGCGCTAATTTCCCTAATCAGACTATAGAACTGATTCAAGTCTCGTCCTGAAGCCTCGAAAGCCGTAATAAAGTGGGGCAACAAGTTCCGGTATGTGGAAACAGCAGATATCTTGGCATTATTAAGTTTGTTCTCGAACCAGAGGTCATACTCATTGTTTCCGCCCCAATTGTCTCGTAAATTAATATAATCCTGGCGCAATTCCTTATAGATTGTACTTTTTTCCTGCATTTTAGCTTCATCATCCAGGCTGGACTGATATAACTGGCGTAATTTAGTCTGATAAACGAGAACAAGTTCGGTAAATTGCCGCTCACGTTTTAAATCGCCGTTAAAAGCAAGCTTTTCTGCTTCACTGGCAAAAGATTCGAGCCAGAGACCTACCCCGATTAGAGCTACAGCATCAGCGAATGCTTCGTTAAATTCAGTATCGTGCTTGATATATAGGAGCTGATGAGCAAGCTCATGAAATAGAAGTCTGGCCAGATCCGTATCACTGCGGTCTAACATGCCATTTAGAACAGGATCGTCAAACCAGCCCAAAGTTGAGTACGCACTTACCCCGCCAAGATAGACATCCAGCTCCTGATTTTCCAGATTTTGTGCGTAAGTCTCAGCGTCTTTGTAGTTGAAAAAGCCACGATAGCTGAGGCATCCTATAAACAAAAAACAGGATTGTTCAGGGGTCAATGAGAAAGAGGGTGTGGCGACAACGTTCCAGACAATAAATTTCCGGCCGATATCAGCATAACGCCGGTAACTCTGGTTGTCTGGTAAAAGTAAGACCTCGCTGGCAAAGTCTCTTATTCTGGATACCAGCTGAAGGCGCTTTTTAAGTCTGTCTGAGGTGTGAATGGATCCAAGAAGGCTTTCTATGTCTTCACTAGTGTGCATCATTTGCAAATGTCCGCGAACTGATTGCTGATAGTAGGCAAGCGTGCTACAGGAGGATAAGCTATGTGTCAGGCAAAAAATCAGGGTGATAACTGTTAACTTTTGCTGTCGGATCATGTTCAAACGCTATCATGTTGAGCAGGCGAAAACATCTTTTAAGAGTAATTATGTACAATACATTAATTAGTGAAACGCAGCTCTTTGAGAACCTGGAAAACCCGGACTGGATAGTAATCGATTGTCGCTACGATCTTGCTAATGTGACGGCAGGCCACCACTCTTATCTGGAAAGTCATATACCCGGTTCAATTTATGCTGATCTGCATAAGCATCTCGCTGGTGAAACCACCTCAGATTCAGGACGACATCCTTTACCGGATGAAGCCAGGCTAATTGAGGTTTTTTCGTCATTTGGTATTGACGCTGATAAGCAAGTAGTTGCTTATGATGGTGCTTCCAGAGCATTCGCCGCCAGACTGTGGTGGCTATTGCGTTATATGGGTCATACCCGAGTCGCAGTTCTAGACGGAGGCTGGCAAGCCTGGTTGGCGCAAAACAGGCCTAGTCAAGCCGGGGATACCGAAACTTCCCCTGCGAAATTCAGCGGGCGAGCGCGATCTGACAGGGTAATAATGCTTGATCAGGTAGCGCAATCGGAGTTGCTGGTCGATTCCCGCGAGGCAGCACGATACCGAGGCGAAGTGGAGCCTGTTGATCCTGTTGCCGGTCATATTCCCGGGGCCAGGAATTATTGTTTTCAGAACAATCTGACAGCTGATTCCAGATTTTTAACAGCGCATGAGCTGAAGAAGCAATTCAAGCAGCTTTTCTCAGGCACGGAACCTGAAAAAGTGGTTTTTTATTGTGGATCCGGCGTTACGGCCTGCCATAATCTGCTGGCAATGGCCCATGCCGGGCTGCCTGAAGCGATATTATACGCTGGTTCGTGGAGCGAATGGTGTCGAAGCGGGGAGAGACCGGTAGCCACGGGCCCGGACTAAGACCTAAAATTATTCTCCTTAGACAGGGTGCAGAGAGGACCACTAAGGCTTTATAATATATTCCAACTAAACTCGCTATAAGACTAATGCTAGATAAAAAACTGACTTTTTTTAGCCATATTTTACTGATAAGTCTGTCTTTGACGACATATGTGGCATTTTCGGCTGATCTTACTGAGTTATACCCGGCGGATGAGGAACTGGGGGCCGCCGAGATCGTAGAAGACGATTTGTCGGAATCAGCCGACTACCTTGAAGAAAGCGTCGATGCACTGCTAGACGAGTCAGCTGCAGCAGAAGACGAGCTGGCAACAACAGCAGCAGAAGATGAGGCTCTGGCAATTTCCAGTTTGCTTGGTGAAGGGCTTTCTTCGGGTCTCGCGAAAGATGTGGTCATGGTGCTCGATAACTCCGGCAGTATGAAACAGAACGATCCGGAATTCCTTGCTACTCAGGCTGTCTCCGAATTTATCAGTGCGCTCGATGCACAAACCCGTATAGCCATCGTTATATTCGATCAGAATATTAGCCTTGCCGTACCGCTTACCCCACTCAGCTTTGAAACACGAGATCAGGTTGTCAGCAGTCTTTCAAAAGTAAATTATAAGGGCTTATTCACTGATAGCCCTGCAGCTATTGAGCGGGCCATATACGAGCTCAAGAATAACGGTCGGGAGGAAGCATTAAAATCCATTGTATTTATGACGGATGGGATAGTCGACACCGGTAAAGCCGATGTCGATCTGGAAAAAAGCAAGTGGCTGAAAGAAGAGCTCGCTGCAGATGCCGCCGATGAATCTATCAAGGTATTCGGCATCGCATTCACAGAAAACGCAGATTTTCAGTTAATACAGTCAATATCTCAGCAAACCGGAGGTGAATACTATCGCGCACTGCAGGCATCTGATTTGCAGAAAGTGTTTGCGCAAATAAACACAATCATTAATCAGGTTCCCGATCCGATTATCGAGGATAGGACAGAGTATTATCAAGATGAAGAATCTGTTGATGTTGTGCCGGCGCCGGTCCAACAGCCGATGATTATCGAGGTGCCTGCTCAGGCTCCCGCGGGTATGAGTGATGAGGAGCGTGTTCGTTCAACAATAATGATTGTTGCGGCCGCAATACTATTTATTACTTTGCTTGCTATAGTTTATCTCCTGCTGAAGCGCAGCCGCGATGCTAATCGGGAAGCAAACGAAGTTGCGACTGATGCATTTATTAATGACATTAACAACATTACTGGCATTGCGCAGTATCAACTGGGTCAAAAACCAACAATGTTTGGCCGCGTGGCTGGAAAAGATACTGATCATCTGAATTATCTGGTGGTGCCGGAATCTACCATCGGACGTCGACATGCGTTGATTGAATATAAGGATTTTGGTTTCTGGATAAGCGATCAGGGTAGTATTAATGGGACATTTATTAATGATCAGTTGATAAATAGTGAAGTTTGCTTAAAGCATGGAGACAGAATTCGCCTGCACAAATTTGAATTTGAATTTTCAATGCCGGAAATGGACGATGCAAACGCCACTGTTATGTCCAATACTCAGTTTGCCGGTCAACCGGTTTCTACCCCACCCCCTGAAGTTGATGCCGCGACTGTGCTTAAAGAAAGTAGCCCGCCGGTGGAGGATATTCCTGATTTGGATCCCGAATTCGATATTACGGGAAGTGCTTTGGCTGAACCGGAATTCGAGTTGGAGATGGATGGGAATGATGACGGTCCGGCTGTGCTAGAAGATATTGACGAAGATGAAACTCTAATCAGAGGATCTGATACCGATCAGAGCGATGAATCGATATCTCCTGACTCTAATTCTGACTCTGAAGACGAAACACTGATTCCCGGTGGATTCGGTTTACAGGAAGATCAAGCCGGACAGGCCGAGGAAGCGGAAGAAGACGAAACACTAATGCGTAGCGATTTTGATGCCGTTGAAGATGACGATATGACGATTCGGAAAGAAACGGATGCCGCTATTGATGAGTTTTTCGATATTGAAGATCCGGATAAAAATTAAGGTAGGTGAGAAGGGTTTAACCCCGGCGTATTGGCATTAACTGGATTTATCTGTTGCGAAAATCAGGTAAGCAAGAATCCACTTATGCCCTTTAATCTTACGCTGGCATGAAGCGTCATAATGACAAACAACAGGTGCTGATTGCCTGTCTTGCAGACGGTAAATTTCATTCAGGAGAATCCCTTGCTACAAAACTGGGGATTAGTCGTACTGCTGTGTGGAAGCGTATCAAACTGCTTGCAGAACTTGAGCTTGATGTCTTTGCAGTCAGAGGGAAAGGTTATCGTCTATCGCAAGCTATCGACTTACTGAATGAATCTGAAATCCGGGAGAATCTGAGTAAAGAGGTCGGGGTTTCAATCACGTCAATCAATATACTTCCCGTCACTGAATCAACGAATCTCTATCTGTTCAGACATTCAGAGCAATCTAACAAATATGCCGCTGTTGCAATTGCGGAATACCAACATGCCGGAAAAGGCAGGCGGGGGAATAACTGGGTTTCGCCATATGCAAGTGGTCTGTGTCTGTCTATGTCATGGCATTTTGATTCGACGCCCGCTTCAGTCATGGCTCTCTCGTTGGCGACCGGCGTAGTGGTCTGTAGCAGCCTCAGAGAAATGGGACTAAGCAGTGTAGGTCTTAAATGGCCCAACGACATTGTCAGTAGTGGTAAAAAACTTGGTGGAATACTGCTTGAATCCAAAAGTGAGTCAGCCGGCGCCTGCGACATTGTGATTGGAATAGGACTCAATGTTAATTTACCTGAAAAGGTATTTTCAGATATTGAGCAGCCGATAACGGATTTGCGCAAATTATCAGGTCGAGCAGTTTCGCGTAATATTCTTGCCGGAAACATCATAGAAAAGTTGTGGAAGATGCTTGGTAGATTCCAGACTACCGGTTTTAAACCCTTTATTGAGGAATGGCGAAACTTTGATGAACTCAAGGGTCACAAAGGCAAATTGATAATGCCGAATGAAACACTTTCAGGAGATATACTGGGTATAGATGATAATGGTTTACTACTAATGAGTATTAATGGTGAGACACGAAGTTTTAGCAGCGGTGAATTGAGCTTGCGGGTAGTTACATGAAACTTCTTCTAGATGTCGGCAACAGCCGCATTAAGTCAGCTCTTTGCGAAGAAGGCCGCCTTCACTCGTACCAGGCCTGCCAATACTCTAAGCGGGAAATTGAAGTGACTTTTGACTCAATGCTTTCTGAACGGACTGAACTTGAGCAGATTGTAGTCGCGAGTGTGGCAGGAAAAGCTGTTAGCTCTCACATCCGGACATATTTTTCCAGACATTGTTCAGCCGGCATAAATTTTATTGAAAGCAGCCATGAAGCGAAGGGTGTTACCAATGCTTATGCGGAGCCTGCTCAACTTGGTGTAGACAGATGGTTGGCAATGATCGCTGCCTGGAATTATTATAAAGCGCCATTGTGTGTCGTCGATTGTGGAACTGCTGTGACTATCGATTTCGTGTCAAATGAAGGACATCATCTGGGTGGATATATAGTTCCGGGTACATACTTAATGGCTGCCTCTCTGGACGCGAACACTCAGCAAATTAGCATTAACTCAGCTGTAAAAGATGTAACTATCACCCCGGGCCTCAATACTGAATCGTGCATTAAAAATGGTGTAGTGTTGACCATGAAGTCATTGGTTGAAGCAGCCTGTCTGCAATTCACGAAAACACTTGAGAGTACTATTCTCTGTGTTTTAACGGGAGGAGATGCTGAACAATTAATGACATCACTGGATGTAGATGTCGAGTTTGAGCCACATCTGGTTCTTAATGGTATTGCTATTTTAACTGGAGATGCAGGATGAAATGGCTATTCATTTTTTTGTTACTGGGGAATGTACTTTATTTCGGATGGGAACTGGATCGACAAACCAGAATGGACATCACCCCGTCTACTACACTCGCAACTCGTCCGGCCAGCGCAAAACAACTGAAGTTTTTAGAAGA
Source organism: Gammaproteobacteria bacterium (assembly GCA_012103475.1). GTDB lineage: Bacteria > Pseudomonadota > Gammaproteobacteria > Eutrophobiales > Eutrophobiaceae > WLWS01. Next base: position 33,403 of record WLWS01000003.1, read on the forward strand.
GTTGGATACCTTGCCAGCTCTTAGTTCGAGCCAAATCGACATGCCACTTGAGACTCTGACAAATTTGCAAGAAAGTTCAGTTGATTTGTCGGAGAGTAACAGTTTTTTACTGAATGAGGAGAATGAAGATATTGCAGACTTGTCTAGCTACGAATCGACTCTGCTTGACTTTGTTTCGCCTGAAGAATTGACGGTTTGCTTCACATTTGGGCCCATTGCAAACGAAAATCAGGCGACGACGTTGCGAAACTGGTTTGAAAAAAATGCAGGACGAGCCTATCAGAGGCATACCGATGAACAGGGGCGGCAATTATTCTGGGTTTATCTTGCTCCTCAGGAGTCAAGGGAGGAGGCAATGGCCACCATACGGACATTCCAGAATAAAGGTGTCAGTGACTATAGACTCATCGTTAAAGGAAATTTACAAAATGCTATTTCGATGGGCCTTTTTTCCAGCCAGGCGTCTGTGAATAAGCGATTAAGTGAGTTAAAAAAGAAAGGCTTGAAAGCAGTTGTAGTCCCTTATGCTGATGGCAAACGAGTTTACTGGATAGACGCAATGCTGGCGGATGATAAAACACTGCTAAGTCGGGTACTTGAAGAATATCCGGCTAAATTCAGCTCTTTACCGGTAAAGTGTGAGGAAATTGCTATAGACGCGGATTATTCATAAAATATCGCCATGTCGAAACACAGCTTTTTCATCCTTAGCAATTTATTCAGAGTATTATTGGGGAGTATTAATTATCTTTACGCTTGATTTGAATCTGAGATCACTGCCTCATTGCTTACTTCGCATGACGGTTCTGGCTTCTCTGCTGTTGCCTGGACTACTGTTTGCTGCAGTTGAAACTGACCGCATACAGGCTCTTATTGCTGAAGGAAAATTACGTCAGGCACTGACTCTCACTGACAGACAGCTGCAGGAAGATGGCGCGAGTGTGACTTACCGTTTTTTGAAAGGGCTGATCCTGACCAGACTGAATGAACTCGATAAGGCCCGTGATCAGTTTATTGAGCTGACAAAAGATCATCCGCAACTACCGGAACCTTATAATAATCTCGCTGTAATTTATGCTTCTCAGGGTGATTTTGAAAAAGCGCGGGATTCTCTACAGGAAGCGATAAGCACGCATCCGAGCTATGCCACGGCACATGAAAACATGGGTGATATATACGCGAAAATGGCGAGCAAAGCCTATAATCAGGCATTGCAACTGGATTCCGATAATTCTTCGGCCAAGGCCAAACTATCTTTGGTTAATGATCTTTTTTTCGTTCCTAATACTGTGGCAGAAGTATCTGACACTCTTGCAGATGTGACACCGGTGTCGAACGCCAGACCGGGTCAGAAAGCACCGCAAATAGAAGTCAAAGAAGAAACAACACTGGTAACGCAAGTTGAAGTAGTAGTCGAAGAACGCGATTTGCTTGCTGAACAACGTCAGGCTGAGAAGGAACGGGCCGCAAAATTGGCAGAGTCAAAGAAACTGAAAGAAGAAAAGTCTAAAACTGAGGTGTCAGCGTTAGTCGATGCTTGGGCCACGGCCTGGTCAGCAAAGGATGCTGCTAAATATATTACCTACTATGGAGCGGAATTCACTCCTCCAAAAAAATTATCAAGGGCTGCCTGGGAGGCCCAGCGTAAGGTGCGTTTGGCCAAACCGCGTTTTATTAAAATCAAAATCAGTAAACTTGGCATAATAATGCTGGGCGATGATCACGCACAGGCGAGTTTTCGTCAGAGTTATCAGTCTGATACCTACAATGATGAAGTTAGTAAAAAATTAATACTAAAAAAAGTATCTGACAAATGGCTCATTACTCAGGAACAGTCTGAATAAATCATTGTAGATATGCGGGACTTTATTTTCAAAAAACTGGTATTTATTGTCATTCTGGCAGTGCCTGCTGCAAACGCAGGGGAAATGCTGGCCAGTAAAGCAAAACTGCACCAGCTTGATCATGGGCATGAAGCCTTACTCGTTAGCGCACTGGAGCGGGTACGACAGGGAAATACGAGAGCGGCCCTGCCACTTCTGGAGCAGCTGGTCGAGGTAAATCCGAAATTCAAATTAGCGCAATTGATTTATGCTGATCTTTTACTCGCACAGAGCCGGCCAATACGCGATTTCGGTAATCTCTCCTCAGCGCCATATCAGCAAATCGTGGCCCTGAGAGATGAAGCTCAGGCACGCTGGCGACATCATCTGAGTCCACCTCAGCAAAACAGATTACCAGCGGCGCTGATAAAATTGAGCAAGCAGCAAAAGCATGCCATTGTCGTGGACATGAACACCTCGCGTTTATATCTCTACGAGAACAATGCTGGGGAACCGAAACTCGTACAGGATTTCTACACAACAATCGGCAAAAAGGGTGTTGGCAAATATCTTGAAGGCGATCAAAAAACCCCTGTTGGGGTTTATTTTGTTACCGGCTTTATCGAGCCGGAAGAACTACCGGATCTCTATGGAGATGGTGCTTTTCCAATTGACTATCCAAACGTATGGGATCAGAGGCATGGACGCACAGGTTATGGTATCTGGCTGCACGGTACACCAAGCGCAACGTTTTCAAGACCGCCAAGAGACAGCAATGGTTGCGTAATCGTGAGTAATAAGGATTTGAATACGATTGCGCCTTATGTACGGGTAGGAACTACGCCGGTTATTCTGGCAGACAATATCGACTGGATAGGCCGGGATGAATGGAAAAAAAAGCAATCGCAGTTTGACGGCTTTCTTGAAAAATGGCGAAAAGACTGGGAAAGTCGTGATGCCGAACTTTATCTCAGTCATTATTCGAAACAGTACTCTGGTCTGGGTAAAAATTATGATAGTTGGGTTGAGTATAAACGTCGTGTTAACCCGTCAAAACGCTTTATTAAAGTGGGATTAAGCGAAAAAAGCATGTTTTTGTATCCGGGTGAAAAAGCATTACTGGTGGTTACTTTTGAGCAGGACTATGCCAGTGACAATGTCACTAGACGCTTCATCAAACGGCAGTACTGGCAACAGGACAAAGATGGGCAATGGCGAATTGTCTATGAGGGATCGGTCTCCTGATTAGCGCCTATATTTTTTCTTAACCAACCTACCAGATCCCGCCAGATATGAGCGACCTCGGATGGTTTTGGCATTATTCCGGCGTATGGTAATTCAATTGTCACGACAGGTATTTCCAGTTGAACACCAGCGTAATTACCAAGTGAACCGGGATAGGTTCCGAGTAGATTCAAATAGAGGCGGCCAAGCTTATAAGGACCATTTTTCGGCCCGTCATAGTCCACGATGCCATGAGGCGCATGGACGGCGACGATGACGTCCGGTTGAAAACGTTGTATTTCATCGACAAGATATTGAGTTTCTGATTCGCTGACAGCGTAGTTACCCGGGAATCGACGTGGGTTACGTTTGGTAATATTCTCCCAGTAGTCACGTGTTGCATTCTGCCAGTCCTGCATCGGGAAATTGCGATTTAAATCAACATTGTTTGAATTCATGCGCTGTGATTTCTCAGCCAGAAGCCCGTCCGGGTTTAACAGCGGTAAAATTCTCCAGTGAAACAAGCCACTGTGATGTTCATTTAGAGTGTTCATCCACTTAAATACAATGCTTACGGAAGAATATTCATCACCGTGGATACCACCGATCAGCAACACGCGTCCAAGTGGGAGTCTGCCTTCTACAGGAGTGTAATCTTTGAATAGAATTGGACTACCTACTGAAGAATAAGCTGAGGCCTGTTCAAGTTGGCTGAGTAAACATTCTTCTAAAGTGACACTCGCAAGTTTGTCTGATATACGTTTACATTCATCATCGCTAGCCAAAGCTGTTGCGAGCGCGGGCAATGTTAGAACCAGAATTAAAGCCAGTAGACCATGATTAACTGAGGACGAAATTTTTTTTATTATCATTATTATTGAATAAAGTAGTGTAGTGCGATGCCTGAAAAAATCGTGGCTCCAAACCAGTTGTTATTCAGAAACGCCCGAAAGCACATTTCTGCTTTTCTATCTTTTATCAAAAATTGCTGATAGACGAAGATACCACCCGCAACAAATAAGGACAGATAATAAACCCAGCTAAGTTCAAGTCTTTCTCCGACAATGACAAGAACCAGCAGTACCATTCCCTGTAGAATACCAATAATAAGCCTGTCAGCATCATCAAATAGTATTGCGGTAGATTTCATGCCAATCTGAAGATCGTATTCCCTGTCCACCATGGCATAGATTGTATCAAACACGACTATCCATAACAGGTTAGCTATAAATAGCAGCCAGGCCAGCGTCGGTACACTGCCGGTTTGGGCTGCGAAAGCCATGGGAATTCCCCAACTGAAGGCCAGGCCCAGAAAAAACTGGGGAAGGTAAGTATAGCGTTTCATATACGGGTAAATAACAGCCAGTGGAATGGCTACAAAGGACAGGTAGACCGTCAGAGTGTTAGTAGTGAGAACCAACAGGGAAGCGATTACTAATAGACAAAGAGCAAGAATCAAAGCTTGCCTGGGGGTGACAGCGCCGCTGGTCAGCGGACGCGAACGGGTTCTTTCGACAAAGCGGTCAATATCACGATCGGCGTAATCGTTCATCACGCAGCCTGCAGAACGAGTTAGTATGGTGCCAAGTACGAATACCAGAAACAAGTGCCAGCCTGGCATACCTTCTGCAGCAATCCACAAGGCCCACAAAGTGGGCCAGAGTAGAAGTAGCCAACCAATCGGCTTATCGAAACGAGTTAATTCAACATAGAGCATCGAACGCTGCCGGATCATAGGACCGTTTGTCTCGACCCAGACTCTTATGCTTTTTCTGATTTGTATTAAGTATGTTTGAAGCTCAGGCATAGGTGGTTCTATATCAGCTCAACTTGATAGCGGCACTGTCAAACGTTAGCAAAAACAACCCGATCCGCCAGCCAGCGTTTGGTCAATAATTGTACATGCTCCGGGTAATTATTAATCAGAATTTCTGCTGTATTCTGAATTTCAGGTAGCATATGGGCATCACGACTGAGGTCGGCAATTCGAAGAGCAGGTAAACCAGTTTGTCGTGTACCCAGCAGATCGCCCGGGCCGCGCAGTTCCATATCTTTTTGGGCGATTTCAAAACCGTCGTTGCTCTGACGCATGGTTTCGAGTCGAATTTGAGCAAAATCGGAAAGTGGGGGCTTATAAATCAGTACACAATCGCTTTGTTGAGTACCCCTGCCGACCCTGCCACGAAGTTGGTGTAATTGAGAAAGTCCAAGTCGCTCGCTGTTTTCTATCACCATCAGACTGGCATTGGCAACGTCAACACCAACTTCTATTACTGTCGTCGCGACCAGAACATCAAGTTCTGCGGCTTTAAATGCGGCCATAACTCCGGCTTTTTCATCGGCTTTCATTCTTCCGTGAATCAAGCCGATCGCCAGATCAGGTAGAGTTTCTTTAAGGACTTCACAAGTATCTGTGGCGGTTTGACACTGAAGGGCGTCAGATTCTTCGATTAAAGTGCAAACCCAATAAACTTGCCGACCCTGACGACAGGAAGCAGCGATTCGATCAATCACTTCAGCGCGACGCTCACTGGATACAGCAATAGTTTTTATTTCCTGTCGACCCGGTGGCAACTCGTCGATAACCGAAATATCCAGATCCGCAAACAATGTCATCGCCAGAGTACGTGGGATAGGTGTTGCAGTCATAATAAGCTGGTGTGGCTGTAGATCGCCTGCCTTATCGATAAGAGATAGTCTCTGATGCACTCCGAAGCGGTGTTGTTCATCGATGATAACAAGACCGAGGCAGGCGAATTGAACTGATTCCTGAAACAGGGCATGAGTACCGACCACAAACTGGGCTTCACTGACATTGAGTTCTTGCCTGACGAGATCATGTTCAGCGCGGGGCAATTTACCTGTTAGCAAGCGAACGGGGATCTGAAAAGGTTCAAGCCAGTTGCTGATATTAATGTAATGCTGTTCCGCCAGAAGTTCAGTAGGTGCCATGTAGGCTACCTGGTAGCCTGCCTTAAGTGCTTGTAATGCGGCGATGGCAGCAACTACCGTTTTGCCTGAACCGACGTCTCCCTGAATAAGGCGGAGCATAGGAGAGTTTCTGGACAGGTCCTGCTGTATATCTTCCAGCACGGACTGTTGTGCTCCTGTGAGTTGAAAAGGCAACTTGTCTAAGAAAGCAACAATAATGTTTTCATTTTTTGCCAGAGACGGAGATCTGTGTTGTTGAAACTGACCTCGCAACAATCGTAAGCTCAAATGATGGGCGAGTAGTTCTTCAAAGGAAAGTCGTTGTTGGCTGGGGTGGATACCCTGTAAAAGTTTGTCCACCTCAGCTTCAGGTGGAGGGCGGTGCACAAAACTCAGGGCAACAGCGAGTTCCGGTAAAGCCAGTCTGGTCAGTATTTCTTCTGGTAATAATTCAGAAAGCGAGCCTGTAGCGCTTTCAAAAATATCCAGCGATTGGATTGTCAACTTGCGAAACTTTGCCTGTGATACTCCTTCCGTAGCCGGATAGACAGGTGTGAGTGTTTTTTCAACTTGTCCTAGTTCTTCAGATGAAAGGCTATGATATTCCGGGTGAATCATTTCCAGTTTGTTGGCAACACGCCTGACCTGTCCCCAGCATTGTAAATAGGAACCTCTTACAAGTTTGTTCTGTTGCATACGACTGAAATGAAAAAACCGCAGCGTCAGGCTTCCTGTGCCATCACTTATACGGCAAAGCAAACTTCGTCTCTTGCCATATTGCACCTGAGCAAGTTCTATTTCACCTTCGACAAGTACTTCCTGACCAGGAAGCAGACTACCGATTGCGTGCAGACGTGTGCGGTCAATGTAGCGTCGTGGCAGATGGAAAAGCAGATCCTGAACCGTGTGTATGCCGAGGCCAGCGAGTCTTGCAGCGATGCGTGACCCTACACCCGTCAACGTCGTTACCGGATCGTTTAAACCAGTGGAGGTATCCATGAATTACAGAACGGATATATTCAGTCTGATAAGCACATAACGGCATCCATCTCCACTTGCGATGCTTTGGGTAATTCAGACACGCCAATCGCAGCACGTGCCGGATAGGGTTGCTGGAAATAGTCAGCCATAATTTCATTGATAAGTGGAAAGTTTTTTAGATCCGTCAAATAAATATTGAGTTTGGCTATATCAGCCAGCGAGCCACCGGCAGCACGTGTGACCGCGTCAAGATTATCGAAGACGCGTACAATCTGTTCCCTGATATCATTGCTACACAGTTCCATAGTTTGCGGATCGAGTGGGATCTGTCCTGACAAATAGACCGTATTATCGATCTTTACCGCTTGTGAGTAGGTGCCTATTGCCGCAGGGGCATTATCAGTTGAAATTATTTCACGAGACATGACTTCTCCAGTTAAGTGAGTTATTCGGGTTTAAAAGCAATCGTATTCGTAGTGAATGCCTGAAGCAATGAGCAGTAAAGATTTATAGCTAGCGTCTGCTTATTCGTGACACATGTTTTATACCGCGAAGACGCCTCATCACCCTGGCAAGATGTATCCTGTCTTTTACTTCGATTACGAATTTATTGGTCATGTAGCGGTCATCACGTTGCTGCATTTCCACATGGACAATATTAGCTTCCTGATCTGAGATAGCCGTAGCAATTGTTGCGAGAACACCGCGTTGATTGGTCAGGTCAATGCGAATATTAGTAGGGAAGTCACCATCTATTTCAGTTTCCCATTCCACATTTATCCATTTGTCTGGATGATTACGATATTCAATAACGTTGGGACACGATTGATGATGTACAACAATGCCGCGACCGGCGGTAACGAATCCAAGTATTGGATCACCGGGAATCGGTAAACAACACTTTGGGAAATTAACTACCATTCCTTCAGAACCCTTAATTGTCAGTGGCACAGCGTTTTTATCCTGACGTTTCTTGGTTTTTGTTTTACTGGCATCCAGACCGATCAATTCTCTGGCCACTATCGGTGCCATTCGGTTACCAAGCCCGACTTCCTGGAATAACGAGTCCTGATTTTTCAATTGATACTCTTCCAGCGTTTTTTTCATCTGTTTTGCGGTAATCTTCTCAGAGGTGCTGCCGTTTATTTCCAGTTCCCGATTCAATAGTCTCTTACCGAGAGCGATTGCTTCATCGTTTTGCAGGTTCTTCAGATAGTGTCGAATGTTTGAACGCGCTTTTGCAGTCACCACAAAGTTCAGCCAGGCTGGATTCGGTCGCGCGCCTGGGGCGGTAATCATTTCTACTGTTTGACCTGTACTCAGGGGGGTTCCCAGCGGCGCTAGCCGCCTATCTACCCGTGCTCCGACACAGGTATTTCCAACATCTGTATGAATCGCGTAGGCGAAATCGACGGTCGTTGCGCCTTTTGGTAACTCTATGATTCGACCTTTTGGTGTAAAGAGATAGACAGACTCGGGGAAAAGATCGACTTTCACGTGTTCCAGAAATTCTTCCGGGTTCCCTGCAACGGTTTGCATTTCCATTATTCTATGCAACCATTCGCGAGCACGTTTATGCGCGCCACTGCGACTATGTGTCCCTCCTTCTTTGTAAAGCCAGTGCGCAGCGATTCCTGCTTCGGCGACATCGTTCATGTCACGAGTTCTAATCTGCACTTCAATCGGTACGCCGAAAGCACCAAACAAGACGGTGTGTAAGGATTGGTAACCATTGGATTTTGGAATAGCAATATAGTCTTTAAACTTACCGGGTACCGGCTTGTAAAGATTATGCATAATTCCCAGCGCTCGATAGCATGAGTCAGCATCATCGACAATGATGCGAAAGGCATAGACATCGTAAACGTCAGAAAATGACAGTCCCTTTTGTCGCATCTTTTGATAAATTCCATATAAATGTTTTTCCCTGCCCGCTATCTGAGCATGCATTTTTTGCTGTCGCATGCGTCGCTTCAGGGAATTACGAATTTTTGTGACCACTTCTTTTCTGTGTCCCCTGGCTTTTACCACCTGTTCGTTAAGAATACGAAAACGCATTGGGTAAAGTGTGGCAAAACCGAGCTCTTCTAGTTCGAGTCGTATAGCGTTTATACCGAGTCGTTGTGCAATGGGGGCATATATTTCCAGTGTTTCTTTGGCAATTCTTCTGCGCTTTTCCGGAGACAGTGCTCCTAAAGTACGCATGTTGTGTAAGCGGTCTGCGAGCTTGACGAGAATGACACGTATATCATTACTCATTGCCATCAGCATTTTGCGAAAATTGTGAGCTTGCGCCTCAGCGTGCGAATTAAAGGTGATCTGAGTCAGCTTGCTGACACCATCGACCAATTCGGCAACACCTTTCCCAAATTTGCGCTGAATTTCATTTTTTAGTGTGGGGGTGTCTTCGATGACGTCATGCAATATAGCTGCGGCAAGCGTCGGATAGTCCATGTGCATTTCTGCGAGGATGCGAGCTACTTCGAGTGGGTGATGGATATAAGGTTCGCCGCTTTTCCGATGTTGACCTTCGTGGGCTCTGGCACTAAATTCATAAGCACGCGTAACTTTCTCAACCTCGTCTGAGGTTAAGTAGGTCTGAGTGACTTTACGAAGTTCTGCTATGCTTGTCATGCAGGGATTGTAACCCAGCAGGGCTCAACTCGCATGCGGGTCTGCGTTTAGCAGGCTGATATTGGGAAATAAAGAAGTCCGGACTTAAATGGTAAGCCAATGCCAATTATGAGGAATCTTTTTAACTCCCCGGTTTGTTATTGACAGGTAGTCCTGGGCGAAGATTTACTCGGGTAGTGGGAACTCGATATGACCAGATTCGGCAAACTCGTCTTCTATTGCGGGTTTACCGATAGTGTCGACGTTCTCGTTCGTAATCAACTCTTCGGCGATTTCACGCAGAGCCACGACTGTCGGTTTATCATTGTCTTCGTCAACCAGGGCTTCTGCGCCCATAGACAGGTCTCTTGCCCGTTTACTGGCGAGCATAACCAGATCGTAGCGATTTAGTACGTTGTCCAGACAATCTTCAACTGTTAAGCGTGCCATGTGTTTGTTCTCCAGAATGTCGCCCTGCGGCAAAGAGCGCGTAGTGTACTTAAAAATCAGTTTTCAACCAACAATTCCCTCACAAAATCATCAAAAAAAGCCTCATGTTGACGATAATTGTGCCGACTGGCGCTGATTATGGTGATGAGCTCCTGCAAGGCTGTCTGAAAATCGTCGTTTATTACCAGATAATCGTATTCGCCATAATGTGATATATCGGCCTTTGCGTCCTGCATACGCCGTTGGATGACTTCATCGCCGTCACCCCTGTTACCGAGACGGGATTCGAGAGCATCGTAGGAGGGTGGGAATATAAAAATACTGACCACATTCGACACCAGGTCGCGTACCTGACGGGCTCCCTGCCACTCGATTTCAAGAATGATGTTTCTGCCGGCTTGGAGCTGCTCTTCGACAATCTGTCTGGAAGTCCCGTAGCGATTGTCAAATACTCTGGCATGTTCCAGAAATTGCCCGCTTTCGGCCATAAGCTCAAATTGCTCTGGATCAACGAAATGATAATCGATGCTATTTTTCTCGTAAGGGCGTTTATCGCGAGTCGTATGCGAGACTGAAACATATAGGTTGGGCAGGGTTTCCAGTAAGGCTTGAACCAGAGTTGTTTTGCCGGCACCGGATGGCGCAGAAATAATGAATAGTGTGCCGGATTTTAGGCTGTTTACTGTCATTGTAAGTAGTGAATACTGATTATTCGATATTCTGTATTTGTTCGCGCATTTGTTCAATCAGTACCTTCAACTCAACTGAAACATTACTCATATCGACATTTGCCGCCTTGGATCCGAGCGTATTGGCTTCCCGGTTCATCTCCTGCATCAGGAAATCAAGTCTTCTGCCGACAGGCGTCGATTGTTTCAATACCCGTTCCACTTCTTCGATGTGCGCATCGAGTCGGTCAAGCTCTTCCGCGACATCCATTTTTTGCGCAAGTAAGAGCATCTCCTGTTCAAGGCGCTCCTGATTTAGTTCGATTTGTAATTCACGAGCTTTCTTAAGATAACGCTCTCGAATGTTATTAGTCAGCTCAGGTAATTTGTCTCTTATTTGAGAGACCTGCTGACTGGCATTCTGACAACGATCGCTGAGCATTTTTTCCAGCTTGGTACCTTCACGCTCGCGCGATTCAACTAGTAAGTGCAGCGCGTTTTCAAGGCTTTTCAGTAAAGCACTGGAAATACTTTCAAGATCCATCGATTCCCGTTCGATTATTCCGGGCCAGCGTAGTATGTCCAGTGGGTTTATGGCGGCCGGTTTATCTATATCAAGACTGCTTGCCGCCTGAATAAGCGTGTTGGCAAGATCGATATTCAGCGGCAATTTGTCCTGTTTGCTCTGCTCTGCATCAAAACGCAAATTACAGTCAACTTTGCCGCGTTTGATATGAGCTGAGATAAGCTCTCGTACCGAGTTTTCTAACATGCGTAACTCTTCCGGCATGCGAATCGATACGTCCAGATAACGGTGATTCACAGAGCGGATTTCCCAGGTCGCTTTGCCCCAGTTCGCTGCCTCTTCCAGACGGGCAAAAGCCGTCATGCTTGCTGTCATTCAGTAACCCCGGTTTTAATAAAATTTCGCTGAGTCGGCATACTAACTGCTCACTCCCGTTCATGAAACAAGGGAACATGTATAATCTGCTAATTCATTAAATTAAGTTTTTTCACGGGAGTAGAAAAACAGGAAACAATGAATTTTTTTCCCTCAGAATTTCAATAGTTTAACAGCTAAGAAGACAGACACTGCAAGAATAATTAACTTTGGAGAAATTATATGCGACCGAGCGGCCGACAGGTGAACGAATTACGCCGAGTACAAATAACCCGTCACTACACCCGACATGCAGAGGGTTCGGTGCTGATCGAGTTTGGTGATACTCGCGTGCTTTGCAATGCCAGCTTTGAATCAAAAGTCCCTTCATTTCTGAAAGGCTCAGGTAAAGGCTGGGTGACCGCCGAATATGGCATGTTGCCGCGTTCAACTGGTCAGAGAATGCGCAGGGAGGCAAGTATGAGTAAACAGGGCGGTCGAACGATGGAGATTCAGCGACTAATTGGCCGTTCTCTGCGTTCCGTCATTGATACAAAATTACTTGGCGAAAATACCATTATGATTGATTGCGATGTGATACAGGCAGACGGTGGCACACGTACGGCGTCAATTACCGGAGCTTACGTTGCTCTTGCCGATGCCATTCAATTCGGCAAAGAGCATGGCAAATTGTCCGCAAACCCTCTTATCGCGCAACTGGCTTCTGTATCGGTTGGTATATGTGACGGGCAGGCAGTTCTGGATCTCGATTATGACGAAGATTCAAACGCTGAAACTGATATGAATGTCGTAATGAATAATGACAATCAATTTATCGAAATTCAGGGCACAGCAGAAGGGCATCCTTTCAATGCTGAAGAGTTAAGTAATATGCTCACGCTTGCGCAGTCCGGTATTGAACAACTTTTTGAACTGCAGACCGAGGCTCTGACGGGTTAAATGAGTGGTGAGTGAAGTAAAGCAAATTGTAATTGCCTCGAATAATCAAGGCAAGCTTCGTGAAATCCGGGCCTTGTTCGCAGATCATCCGGTGCAGATTATTACGCAATCGGAATTTGCTATCAGCGAAGTAGAAGAAACCGGGCTCAGTTTCGTCGAGAATGCCATCCTCAAGGCGAGACATGCTTGTGCACAAAGCGGCCTGGCTGCAATCGCAGACGACTCGGGAATTGAAGTAGATGTGCTTAATGGCAGGCCGGGAATTTACTCTGCCCGTTTTGCGGGCAAGGGAGCCAGCGATGAAGATAATTTGCAGTTATTGCTGGAAAGTGTAAAACCTTTTAGGGACAGGCAAATAGATGCCAGATTTCAGTGCGTCATGGTTTATCTTCGGCATGCCGAAGATCCGGTGCCCGTAATCGCTCAGGCAGCCTGGAATGGCGCTATAACAGCTGAGCCAAAAGGCAAAAATGGTTTCGGTTATGATCCGGTTTTCTATGTATCAGACCATGAATGCACATCCGCTGAGTTGGCTGCTGATGTAAAAAACCGGATAAGTCACAGAGGCCAGGCTTTACGAAAACTTTTGCAAAAATTATCTAATATGATTTAGATGAACAAACTATCACACAAGTCTTTGCTTATACTGGGGATAATGCTCTGTCAGTATTCTCTGGCCGAGGACAGACTTACCCCGGTATCTGTAGCGAAAGTTGAAATAGCACCGATTTATGATGAAATTCCACTCACAGGAAGCGTAACTGCTCGTCGAATCGCCAGAATCTCTCCAAGAGTCGAGGGTTTTTTGTCGCAAATGCTAGCTGATGAGGGCGATGAGGTTGAAACTGGTAAAACTCTTGCGCAGCTTGATTCAGTACTGGCAGAAATCGGACTAAGTACAGTTCAGGCCCGTGTTGCGGAAGCGCTGGCAGAACTGGACGAAGCTAGACGTCAGCGCGATGAAGCAAAAGAATTGCTACATAAAAAACATATTTCACCGACCAGTTTCGAAGCCCGGCAGGCTGAAGTCAGCATTAAGTCGGCGGTGTTGTCCCGACTCCGTTCCGAGCTTGAGCAGCAGAGGGAAATATTTGACAGGCACCTTGTGAGCGCCCCTTTCAGCGGAGTAATAAGCAAGAAAGAGGTTGAAATAGGTCAGTGGGTTGAAACCAGTACAACCTTGTTTGAACTGATTGAAATCAGCGTATTGCGAATCGATGTACCTGTCCCGCAAGTTTATTTTGATGAGATTGAAGTCGGCACCGCTGTCAGTATTAAGTTTGACGCCTTCCCTGAACATGCCTATGACGCGAATGTATCTATAAAAATTCCGTCAGCAAGCGCTTCAACACGAACTTTCCCGGTTAGAATCGAGATGCAGAATCCCGGCTCGGCTATTGCTCCCGGTATGTCTGCCCGCGTCCGTTTTCGTCTGGAAAGTTCCGGACAGGCAAAACTGGTTGAACGGGATGCACTCATTAGAAAACCCGACGGCGGTGTGTCATTGTGGAAAATAACAGAGGTAAACGGAATTACCCGGGCGAAATCTATCGAGATTAAAGCCGGGCGCACGCTGCGTGATAAAGTTGAGGTTATTTCAAATGAACTGCAAATAGATGACATTATTGTAATACGAGGCAATGAAATTCTTCAGGAAGGACAGAAAGTCAGAATTGTCAGAGCAGACAATCTTAAGCCCTAGCTTAAGGGATCCTGAATGTTCAAATTCGCAATAGAAAAACCGGTAATTCTGACAGTTATCATTCTGATAGTGTGTTTATTCGGCGTGTTGTCCATATTCCGGGTGCCGATTCAAATGATTCCGGATCTGGATGTGAGGGCGATCAGTGTCAATACAAGTTGGCCCGGGGCAACACCACAGGATGTCGAAAAAGAAATAATTATCGAGCAGGAGGAATACCTGCGCCGGATTCCTTCACTGGAGCGGATGATTTCGCATGCGAGTACTGGCAACGCCGAGATTGAACTTGAATTTCCAAGCGGCACAGACATCAACGAGGTTTTGATTCGAGTAAACAACGCACTTTCACAAGTACCTGGTTATCCGGAAAACGTGGATGAACCACGAATCATCACAAGTTCATATTCAAATAATCCTTTTCTGTTTTTTCGTGTAACGGCTTTACCGGGTAACCCGGAAAACGTGAGAATTCTGCAGACACGGGATTTTCTCGAAGACCATGTGCGTACCCAGATGGAACGTGTGGCCGGTGTGTCTGAAGTGCAGCTCTGGGGAGGGGCGGAACGGCAAGTAAAAATTTATGTCGATCCAATCAAACTGGCGGAGCGTGAACTGCGTCTTATCGACGTTCGTAACGCGATCAGAGCTCGCAATAAAGATGTCTCAGGCGGCGATCTGGACAGCGGTAAAAGACGTTATCTGCTGCGCACAGTCGGACGCTTCAGTACTGTCGAGGAAATAGAAAAATTGGCGATCGGGCGACGTGGCGATGCGTTTATTCGTTTGAGCGATGTGGGCTATGCCGAACTGTCAAATTTCGAATTGCGGTCCTATTCTTACTCGAACGGTGAGCCGAGTATCACTATGGGTGTGCGGCGACAAGTTGGTTCCAATGTTGTTGAAGTTATGGATGCCATGCTTGAAAAGGTTGACGTACTGAATGAGGATTTGTTGAAACGACATGGTCTGGTGATGGCCCTGACTAGCGACGACGTACAGTACGTCAGAGACTCAGTGAGCAATGTCCGTCGAAACCTGATTCTCGGTGGCTTACTGGCTACTCTGGTTCTGTTTTTGTTTCTTCGCTCTTTTTCAGCCACGTTTACCGGAGCAATAGGCATTCCGATATGTACTATCGCGGCTTTTCTTGGCTTGCTAATAAGTGCCCGTACTATAAATGTTATTTCTCTGGCTGGTATTGCCTTCGCCATAGGTATGACTCTCGATAACAGTATTGTGGTTCTGGAAAATATTTATCGTCATCTTAATGAGGGGAAAAACCGGGTTCAGGCGGCACTTGATGGAGTACGAGAGGTATGGCCGGCTGTACTTGCCTCAACCTTGACTACTGTATTTGTATTCGCACCTGTAATATTTATTAAGGAAGAAGTCGGGCAACTTTACTCGGATATCGCCGTAGCTGTTTCTGCAGCAATTCTAATGTCGATGCTCGTGGCCGTCACACTTATCCCGGCTGCTTGCAGCCGCTTTCTACAGCCTGCCAACGAAACCAGGATGGGATCAGACAGACTAAAACGATTCGGTATTGCTTTCAGTCAAGTTGTGATTCGATTTGTCAGCTGGTGTACCTCAAAAACAGAAAGAAGCCTTGCTTTGATTGTGATCATGTTGACACTGGTTGCTATGGTAATTGTGTACCTGACTCCTCGAGCCGAATATCTCCCTGAGGGCGAAGAACAAAAGATATTTGCTTTTATATTCGCACCACCGGGATACAACATTGACGAAATGCATGCTATTCAGAAGAATCTGAATGAGTATTTTGTGCCTTATGTCGGTGACGAGCCCGCCAGGTTTGACAGAGGTGAAAGTGAGGTTCCCGCCCTGCGTTATTTTATTGGTTATGCTAGTGCCGGTCGCGTCATGATGATACCGGAAGCAATCTCACGTTCACAAATAGAAGAACTGAAAGAAGTGGTCAATAAAAAAATACAGGACTTTCCCGGCGTAATTGCCTTTGCATCACGGGGGTCTATTTTTTCCAGTAATACCGGTGGCTCGCGCAGTATCAATCTGGAGCTTTCAGGAACCGATCTGGTTTCGCTTTTCGATGCGGGTTTTAAAGCTTTTATAAAGTCCCGGCAAATATTCGAGAATCCCCAGGTGCGTCCACAACCATCGAGCCTTTCTCTGGGACAACCTTTGCTGGAGATAAGACCGGATTGGGAACGTGCACAGGAACTGGCAATAGATACTGAAGATCTTGGCTATACAGTCTGGGCATATTCCGACGGAGCTTACGTTGATGAGTTTTTTCTCGGCGACGACAAAATCGACATGTTTCTGTTCTCAACTCAGGGTGCAATTGAACGACCTCAGGATTTGGACAAAATAATGTTGTACTCATCAGAAGGGGGAATAGTTCCTTTATCATCGATCGCCAGCGTTAAAGAAACAGTTAACACCGAAACTATCAGAAGAGTGGACGGAGCACGCACCATTACGCTCGGTATTGTACCGCCCAGAAATGTTCCCCTCGAAACCGGAGTTGAGATGGTCAGGCGTGATCTAATTGACAGTATGAGGGCCAGCGGTGAAGTCAGTAATGACATACACATGCAGATAACCGGTGCCAGCGACGATCTTAAAGCAACGCGTTCGGCACTCGCAGGTAATTTTATGATTGCGATCATTATTTCCTATCTTCTGATGGTGGCCATATTCTCGCACTGGGGTTATCCCTTGTTAATTGTCACCACCGTACCAGTGGGAATCGCCGGTAGTATTTTCGGTCTCTGGCTAATGAACAGCATTGGCGCGCATCTGGATTTGTTAGGGCTGGAAAACATTCTGCAACCATTTGACGTAATTACCATGCTTGGTTTTCTGATATTAATTGGTACCGTTGTAAATAATCCGATACTTCTTGTTGATCGCACTATTAGAAATATCGATAACAGAAAAATGGGAGTAAACGCAGCAATACTTGAGAGCACGAAAGCCAGGTTGAGGCCGATAATGATGTCAAGTATTACTACTGTTTGTGGCTTGTCACCTCTTGTTTTTACACCGGGTGCAGGCACTGAGCTCTATCGGGGACTGGGTGCGATAGTGCTGTTTGGTTTGCTATTTTCGACAGTAGTGACATTGACTTTTATTCCGGCAGTATTATCTCTGGTGTTGCAGTTCCGTCAAAAACTGCTCGCCTGATTATTTTACAAATATCGAATGACTCTACTGAAAGAGCCACCACTGTCTCTCTATGTCCATTTACCATGGTGTGTAAAAAAATGTCCGTATTGTGATTTTAACTCACATGAATTCAAAAAAGGCGAACTAAAAGACAAGGAATATGTAGACGCTTTGATTAAGGATTTGCGCTTCGAATCTCCGCATCTGGAAAAACGAAAGTTGAGTAGTATATTTTTCGGTGGAGGCACGCCAAGTTTATTTTCGCCAGAGGTTCTGCATAGTTTTTTGTCAGAGTGTCGTAAAGAACTGAATTTCGCAGAAGATATAGAGATTTCGCTTGAAGCCAATCCGGGAGCGGTCGATGCGACGTTTTTTCAGGCGTATCGTGAACTGGGTGTCAATCGCTTATCGATAGGCGTACAGAGTTTTGATGATACCAGTCTGAGTGAGCTTGGACGTATTCACAACGCAGAGGATGCGCTTAATGCCATTGAAACTGCACACTCTGCTGAATTCGATAATATAAATATTGATATTATGTTCGGGCTTTCTGGACAATCTCCAGCTGCCAGCCTGAGCGATTTGAAAATGGCTATTGTGCAGAAACCTGAGCACCTTTCCTGGTATCAGCTCAACATTGAAGCAAACACTTATTTTTATTCTCATCCGCCGGATCTGCCATCGGAAGACGAGATATGGGAGATGCAAAACGCAGGACGAGAGCTGCTGGAGGCTGCAGGTTATCATCAATATGAAATTTCGGCCTATGCCAGAGACGGACGAGAAAGCCGTCACAACCTTAATTACTGGAGATTCGGAGATTACCTTGGCCTCGGTGCAGGTGCCCACGGAAAACTTACGAATAAAGATAGGCACATTATCACCCGTTACGCGAAGCACCGTATTCCGGATGCCTATATCAGCCGTGCGGGCAATGAGTCAGTTTTAGCAGAAAGCAGGATTGTTGAACGGAAGGAGTTGATTTTTGAATTTATGCTAAACGCCCTTAGACTCTGTGAAGGTTTTTCAGAATCACTTTTTTCAGCGCGAACTGGATTGCAGTTATGTAATATCGAAACAGCGCTATTGAGGGCGCGCGAAGAAGATTTAATAATCGATGATAATGAGCAAATACGACCTACAGAAAAAGGTCAGAACTATCTGAATGATTTGTTACAAATATTTATGCCGGAATAGAGTTCAGGCAGTCGAGTTGTTTGTTTTTATAAACTAAGGTTCATAATTACAGCCATCTATCCTATAGTGAGTTCAACGATGAAAACAAGGTGACTATTAGTAGTCTCTGTCAACCATATGGTAATGAATGCGTTCTAATTAAATAAGATGCCTGAACACAGAAATTCTCTTCAGCCCGGATATCAACTGCACTGGTACGTCATTAAACGTATTCTTGGTCAGGGTGGCTTTGGTATTACCTATCTGGCCGAAGATACGAATCTGGATCAGGAAGTCGCGATCAAGGAATACTTGCCGGTCGATCTGGCCGTACGTGAACGCGATGATTCCATACATCCGGTTTCCGGAGAGCATGGTGAACAATTCAGCTGGGGGCTTGATCGCTTTATGAGCGAGGCCAGGACTCTGGCGCAATTTAAACATCCTAATATCGTCAGGGTACTGACCGTCTTTCCGGAAAATAATACGGCTTATATGGTGATGGAATATGAACAGGGAAAGGCCATGCATGAGCTTCTTAAAGAGAAGAAAACGCTGCCTGAAGATGAGCTGAAGTCGATATATTTGCCGATATTGGACGGACTCGAAAAAGTACATGAGACCGGATTTTATACACCGTGACATAAAACCTCCCAATATTTTTATTCGGGCAGATGGCACACCGGTCTTACTTGATTTCGGATCCGCCCGGCAATCTCTGGGTGAACTTACTCGAACCCTGACAAGTATGGTTTCACCAGGTTTCGCGCCATTTGAGCAATACATTAGTAAAAGCGACAAACAGGGGCCATGGACCGACATTTATGGTCTTGGAGCAACCTTGTATCGCTCCGTCATAGGTCGATCGCCAGCCGAGGCGATGGATCGCAGTGAAGCTTTGTTACATACCAACCGTGATTCATTTGTTGGTGCAGAGGAAATTAATCCGGAAGGCTATTCAGCAGGCTTTCTAAAAGCCATTGATCATGCTCTGGCATTTAAAGGGGAGGACAGACCGCAAAGTATTGGCGAATGGCGGGCTGAGTTGTCGGAGGAGTTTATTGAAAATGACTCATCTTCTGCTAATACTGATACCAGACCGCCTAATGCAACTGTTCCTGAAAAAATCACAATCAATGCTGATTCGAAAAACGGCGAAGACGATACAATCCTTGTTAGCAAGCCTGAACGTCAGTCATGGTATCGAAAACCCCTGAAATTAATTGCGGTTGGGTTTGGAATCGTTTTGTTGCTGGCAATTATTGATGATAATAAAAAAGAAAATTCAGATTCGAAGCTTGAACGGGATAATGTTGTTGCAAAACCGGCGGAAGGTTTCTCTGATAAAATCCTGCAGCCTGAGCTAACAGATTCTGTGCCTGTCATAGATAAGATAACAGATGAGCCAGTTGGGGTTGAGGTAGCAGGAATCGATAGCGTATTTGAGGAACGCGATCGGAAAAAACTGGAGCGTCTGAAAAAAGTTCTGGCACAAAGTTCTGACAATGATAAAGCGCGACGGGAAGTCCGGAAAGTATTTGCCAAATATGAAGAGAAGGTGCGGGAGGCGTTTCAAGAGGAAAGGTATAATGTCGCCGCTTCTTATGTAGAAGAGATGCTGGCGCTTGCTCCAGAGAATAAAAAACTGCTTGATTTACAAAAAACACTTAAAGCGAAAAGGGCTAAAAAATAATAATTCAGCTTACCGTTGAATTGCGAAGAAAAAATCATGACAGTCTCTATCGAAAACACTATAAAATCACGCCGTACAATTCACCAATTCAAACATACTGAAATCCCTCCTCTTGAATTGCTTGAGCGGGCTATCGATAGCTGCATCTGGGCACCAAATCATCATCTTACTCAGCCCTGGCGATTTCACCTGATCGGTCCCCAGACTGCCGAGCTAATTTGTCTATTGAATGCAGAACTGGTGCAGTCGAAAAAAGGCGAGAAGGCTGCTGAAATCAAACTACGGCGCTGGCGGGAGATCCCTGGCTGGTTGCTGATGAGTCGGGAGCGAGTAGACGATAATCTGCGTGATCAGGAAGACTATGCCGCCTGCTGCTGTGCTGCCCAGAATCTGTCACTGCTACTATGGGAGCAGTCGATTGGAATGAAATGGACAACAGGAGAGATTACTCGCAATGGACGGTTTTTTGACATAGTCGGCCTGAATTTCGCCACTGAAAGCGTCGTCGGTTTATTCTGGTACGGATATCCTGCAGATATTCCTCAGGCGACCCGAATAGCAGCTAGTAAGCATATTAAAAGCCTGCCTTAAGCTGTCGTTGGCTCTACGGACGGTGTCGAAACAGTTAAGGTCATTTTCTTTGATTAAAATTCTGAACAAATCCGTGTCTGGCACGGCTGTTGCCTGTATAATCCCCGACTATATTGATGCAACACAAGTTTTTGGCGAATTGAACTCGCCTTAGCCGCTGTCAGTGGTATTCTGCCAGCGATAATTAATAGTATTAGGGCAATGCTGGAAAATTACTTACCAATTTTAATATTTCTCTTTCTTGGCCTTGGTCTGGGTGTAGTGATGTTTGTGCTCGGTTACTTCCTCGGTCCTAACCGTCCTGATTCTGAGAAGACTTCGGCTTATGAATGTGGTTTTGAAGCCTTTGAAGATGCCCGCATGAAATTTGATGTCCGCTATTATCTGGTGGCGATAATGTTCATCATATTTGATCTTGAAATCGCCTTTCTATTTCCCTGGGCCGTGGCGCTTGAGGAAATAGGGATGGTCGGGTTCTGGGCAATGATGATATTTTTGGCGGTGCTTGTAGTCGGTTTTATATATGAATGGAGACGAGGTGCCCTGGAATGGGAGTAGACGAGAAAATTGACGATCGCAATTTTGCGGTTACTACAGTAGATAATCTGGTTAACTGGGCAAGAACCGGCTCAATGTGGCCAATGACTTTCGGCCTGGCCTGTTGTGCTGTTGAAATGATGCATGCTGGTGCTGCACGTTACGATTTGGATCGATTCGGAGTTATTTTTCGCCCAAGCCCAAGACAGTCTGACGTGATGATTGTAGCAGGCACACTGGTTAATAAGATGGCACCAGCCCTACGTAAGGTCTATGACCAGATGTCCGAGCCACGCTGGGTAATATCAATGGGATCCTGCGCCAACGGCGGTGGTTATTACCATTATTCCTATGCAGTAGTGCGTGGTTGTGACCGCATTGTGCCAGTTGATATTTACGTGCCTGGCTGCCCGCCCACTGCGGAAGCCCTGTTATTTGGCATCATTCAGCTGCAAAAGAAAATAAAGCGCACCGGCCAGAACACTTTTTCACGTTAATCAGCCTTCTTTATTCGTATGACCGCCGTAACAGAAAACCTGCTTGATCGACTTCGTCAGAGGTTTGATGGTTATTTAAGTTCGTCAAGAATAGACGTCGGGCAGATTACGCTCGAGTTTAAGGCCGATAAGCTGCTGGAAATATGTCTTGCTCTACGCGACGAAGACGCTTTTCAATTTACTCAACTATCGGATCTTTGTGGGCTCGATTATCTTACCTATGGTCAGGCTGACTGGGAAACTCAGGACACCACCAGTACCGGCTTCAGCAGAGGTGTCAGTGCCAGATCTCAGGTTGAGCAGGAACACAGCGGTCCACGCTATGCCGTGGTCTATCATTTGCTTTCTATCGTCCACAATCAAAGAATTCGTTTGCGCTGTCTAATTGAAGATGAGCCGCTATTAGTCAGTTCCGTTGCCGAAATATGGGCCTCCGCTAATTGGTATGAGCGGGAAGCATTCGATCTATTCGGAATTATGTTTGAAGGACACCCGGATCTGCGTCGTATTCTCACCGATTATGGTTTTATCGGGCATCCCTTTCGTAAAGACTTTCCTCTCGAAGGCAATGTTGAGGTCCGTTATGACGAGGAGAAAGGCAGGGTGGTCTATCAAGCAGTCAGTATTCAAAGCAGAGTGCTGGTGCCGCGTGTAATTAGAAACGACAATCGTTATCAGCAGGATGACGAACAAGCTTCAGAAACCGAGTAAGTAATTAGAGACAGGATTCGATGCCAGAAATCAGAAACATGACAATGAATTTCGGTCCGCAGCATCCGGCGGCGCATGGGGTATTACGCCTGGTTCTGGAAATGGACGGGGAAGTTATTGAACGGGCTGATCCGCACATTGGTTTGTTGCATCGTGGTACTGAGAAACTTGCTGAAAGTAAACCTTATAACCAGAGCATCGGTTACATGGATCGACTCGACTACGTTTCCATGATGTGTAACGAACACGCTTATGTAATGGCTATGGAAAAACTGCTCGGAGTGACGCCACCAGTCAGAGCGCAATATATACGAGTGATGTTTGATGAGATTACCCGGGTTTTGAACCATCTGATGTGGCTGGGCACTCATGGTCTTGATATTGGCGCCATGACCATGTTTCTCTACTGTTTTCGCGAACGCGAAGACCTGATGGATTGCTATGAAGCTGTGTCCGGTACGCGAATGCATGCGACCTATTATCGACCGGGCGGCGTATACAGGGATCTGCCCAGCTCAATGCCGAACTACCAGACCTCAAAATGGCACGATGAAAAACAGGTAGAAGAATCTAACGAAACCCGCGGTGGCAGTTTGCTGGATTTCATTGATGCTTTTACTGCCCGTTTTCCCGGCTGTATAGATGAATATGAAACCTTGCTGACTGATAACCGAATCTGGAAACAGCGGACAGTTGGCATTGGTGTCGTGACACCAGAGCGGGCACTTCAAATTGGTTTTACCGGGCCCATGTTACGTGGCTCCGGAGTCGAATGGGATCTGCGTAAAAAACAGCCTTACGAAGTTTATAGTGAACTGGATTTCGATATACCGGTTGGAGTAAATGGAGATTGTTATGATCGCTATCTTGTTCGCGTTGAAGAAATGCGTCAGTCGAATCGGATTATCAAGCAGTGTGTTGACTGGCTGAAGGCGAACCCCGGTCCGGTTATTCTCGATGATCATAAGCTGGTGCCACCGCGTCGTGAAGAAATGAAGGACGACATGGAATCTCTGATTCATCACTTTAAGCTGTTTACCGAAGGTTTTTGCATACCCGAAGGAGAAATTTACAGCGTGGTTGAACATCCTAAAGGAGAGTTTGGAATCTATCTCGTTTCGGATGGCGCAAATAAGCCATATCGGCTTAAGGTAAGAGCGCCAGGTTTTGCTCATCTGTCGGCAATGAATGAAATGGTGCAGGGTCACATGCTGGCCGATGTTGTTGCGGTGATAGGTACGCAGGATATCGTATTTGGAGAAATCGACCGATGAGATATCTTTTGAATACATCGCTTCGTTTAACAGTCACTATTCGATAGTAAAGTTCTTATGACAAAAAGCACAAAACCTCTTTTATCCGGGCATGCGAGAGAAGAAATTGATCACTGGGTAGCGAAGTATCCGGAAGATCAGAAGCAGTCGGCTGTGCTCGGTGCCTTGCGAGAAGTACAGCATGAAAATGGCGGTTACCTGACCACAGAACTGATGGACGCGGTAGCAGATTATCTTGATATGGCGCCTATCGCTGTTTATGAAGTAGCGTCGTTTTATTCCATGTTTGAAACCAAACCGGTTGGACGGCATAGCATTTCAGTGTGCACGAATATTTCCTGCATGTTACGTGGTAGTGATGACATCGTCAGACACATTGAAAAAAAGCTGGATATTCGTATCGGTGAAACCACAGGTGACAAGCGTTATTATTTAAAAGAAGAAGAAGAGTGTCTCGCCGCCTGTTGTGGCGCGCCAATGATGATGGTTGATCATATTTATTACGAAAATCTGACTCCTGAAAAAGTCGATGACATTCTGGATGGACTTGAATGATGAATGATAGCAAGTTAAATCAAACCTGTTATGCCACGCTGCAGTTCGAACAACCCTGGCAGCTTGAGAACTATTACAAAGTCGGTGGTTATGAAGCCTGGAAAAAGATTATTCGGGAAAAAATCACACCTGCTCAGGTGATTGACGAAATGAAGACATCGGGTTTACGTGGCCGGGGCGGAGCGGGTTTTCCAACAGGTCTTAAATGGAGTTTTATGTCGCCGGATGTTCCGGGACAAAAGTATGTGGTCTGTAATTCTGATGAAAGTGAACCGGGTACTTGTAAAGATCGCGATATTCTTCGTTTTAATCCCCATTCACTGGTAGAAGGTATGGCTATTGCCTGCTACGCAATGGGGGCGACGGTCGGTTATAACTATATTCGCGGCGAATTTATGGATGAGCCTTTTAGTCGTTTTGAAAACGCATTGAAAGAAGCCTATGCAGAAGGCTATCTGGGCAAGGGAGTGATGGGATCTGATGTCGATGTCGATATTTACGCCTCATTAGGTGCCGGTGCTTACATATGTGGAGAGGAAACCGCTTTGCTGGAATCTCTCGAAGGCAAGAAAGGCCAGCCTAGATTCAAACCACCATTTCCGGCAAATTTTGGTCTCTATGGCCGGCCGACGACAATAAATAATACTGAGTCATACGCTTCAGCTCCCAGCATTTTACACAAAGGAGCACAATGGTTTAAAGATATGGGGGTTGAAAATAGCGGAGGGACAAAATGTTTTTCCGTGAGCGGTCACGTCAACAAGCCGGGGAATTTTGAAGTGCCGATGGGCATGCCTTTTAGTGAATTACTTGAACTTGCCGGAGGCATTCGTGATGGTCACCGGCTCAAAGCCGTGATCCCCGGTGGATCGTCTGTGCCGGTATTGCCGGGTGAGCTGATGATGGAAGCCAATATGGATTATGACTCGATTCAAAAAGCAGGCTCCATGCTCGGTTCCGGCGCTGTTGTGGTGATGGATGAGACAACCTGCATGGTGCGCATGTTGCAGCGAATTTCCCGTTTTTACTTTTCAGAATCCTGTGGTCAGTGCACGCCCTGTCGTGAAGGCACCGGCTGGATGTACAGAGTTATAACAAGAATTATGGATGGTAAAGGCACAGCCGAAGACATGGACAGATTGGTTGATGTGGCTAATAAAATTGAAGGAAGAACTATATGCGCATTAGGTGATGCCGCAGCCTGGCCGGTACAAAGTTTTATTAAACATTACCGGCATGAATTTGAATACATGGTAGAGAACAATGGCCGTAGCATTGTAGACAGTCCTGAATATAAAGCAGCGTAGTACGTAAATAAATGAGATGAGTGACGATACACTGACAATTGAAGTAGACGGTAAATCAGTTGAAGCCCGCAAGGGTCAGATGCTGATTGAAGTTACTGATGCTATTGGCACCTATGTGCCCAGATTCTGTTATCACAATAAGTTGTCGGTGGCGGCGAACTGTCGCATGTGCCTCGTCGAAGTAGAGAAAGCACCTAAACCTTTGCCAGCCTGTGCCACTCCGGTTATGGATGGCATGAAAGTGTTTACTCAGTCAAATTACGCAAGAGAAGCACAGAAATCAGTAATGGAGTTTTTACTGATTAATCATCCTCTGGACTGTCCCATCTGCGATCAGGGTGGCGAATGTGAATTGCAGGATCTTGCTATGGGCTATGGCAACGATGTGTCCCGCTATCAGGAAAAGAAGCGTGTTGTAAAAGACAAGAACATCGGCCCACTGGTACAAACAGAAATGACCCGTTGTATTCACTGCACTCGCTGCGTTCGCTTTGGCGAAGAGATTGCCGGTATTCAGGAACTTGGCTCATGCGGTCGTGGCGAAAATATGGAAATCGGCACTTATGTTGAGAAGAGCATGAGTTCGGAAATGTCAGGTAATATTATTGATCTTTGCCCCGTTGGTGCTCTTACGTCCAAGCCATTCCGGTTTTCGGCACGCACCTGGGAAATGAAACAGTTGCCCGGTATTGCTGCCCATGATGCAGTTGGTTCAAATCTCGACTTTCACGTCAGACGTAACGAAGTGAAACGCGTTGCACCTGCGGAGAATGAAGATATCAACGAAGTATGGTTATCAGACAGAGATCGATTCAGTTACGAAGGGCTCTATAGCGAAGAGCGTTTAACGCAGCCGATGCTGAAAACGGATGGTGAGTGGCAGGAAGTAGACTGGGAAACCGCTTTGTATGCTGCAAGAGACAGACTTAAGTCCGCCATTGACAATAAGGGTGCAGCGCAGACAGGAACTTTACTATCAGCAAATTCAAGCACTGAAGAAATATATCTGTTGCAAAAATTGCTGCGTGAATCCGCCTGTCAAAATATCGATCATAGACTGGGTCAAATCGATTTTTCTGAGCAGGACAGGGCGCCGGTTTTTCCTGGCTTAGGGCAATCAATTGCAGACCTCGAAAATCTGGATGCGGCATTAATCATAGGAGGCAACCTGCGCAAGGAACAACCTATTCTAAATCATCGTCTGCGCAAAGCCAGTCTCAACGGCGCCGCTGTAATGCAGTTAAATAGTGTTGCTTACGAATTCAATTATGCACTGGATAAAGAAATAATTGTTTCCAGTCTGGATCTGGCCAGAAACCTTGCCGGCGTCTTGAAGGTGATTGGAGAGGCAGCTGATTTTAGTACTGAACTCAAAGATTTTCTCGCCAATGTCGAGCTTAACGAAGATCATCGGCATGTTGCAGCCAGACTGAAAGAGGCGGATTCTGCCTCAATTTTACTTGGCACACTCTGTGAGAGTTACGAAGACTATTACACAATATATGCGCTGGCGGAATTGCTTGCAGAACACACAGGTGCATGTCTGTCTGCTGCCGGCAGCAGTGCGAACGCTGCCGGGGCCTGGCTGGCAGGTGGTGTGCCGCATCGCGGGCCGGGTGGAGCTGAAATAGCCGACTCTGGTAAACACGCAGCTGAAATGATCAATGAAGGTCTTGCCTGTTATCTGCTTTATCAAACCGAACCGGAACTCGACTGTCGTGACAGCACGGCAGCATTAAAGGCGCTTAATGCTGCAGAAAGCGTCATTGTCTGTAGCTCATTTCAGTCACAAAGTATGCTGGAATACGCTGATGTCCTGTTACCGATAGCGCTTTTCGCCGAAAACGAAGGTAGCTACGTTAATGCGGAGGGTAAGCAACAAAATTTCAAGCCTGCCGTCACTCCTGCAGGTGAAGCGCGCCCGGGTTGGAAAGTACTGCGAGTACTGGCAAATATGCTCGGGCTGGATGGCTTTCAATATGAAAACATTGACCAGCTTAGAGCTGAGGCACTGACAACAATCGGTGACATTAAAAAAGGCAAGAGCATGGTGCCCTTGCTTTCTGCGCCCTTGAATCAGACAAATGTTGGAATTCAACGTATCAGCGATACGCCCATGAATTCATCCGATAGTCTTGTACGTCATGCGAAATCCTTACAGGAAACGACAGATGTAGGTGATGGTGCTGTCCATATCAATAGTAAGCTGGCTGAGCAACTTGGTTTACTCGAATCTGAAAAGGTACGTGCCGAGCAGAACGAGAATAGTCTGACGCTGCCGCTTGTTCTGGACGACAAAGTGGCTGATGGTTGCGCCTTGATTCACGCCAGACAAACCGAAACGGCAGCGCTGGGTGCCTGGTTTTCTGATATAAAACTAGGGAAGACCTGATTTTGATTGAATCGATTTACGAGATGATCAGAAGCTATTTGTTGCAACCTGCGGCACATTTCCTGGTGCCCGCAACATTCGAGTCAGAGGCGCTCTACACACTTGAAGTGCTGGTTAAGATTGCCGCTATTTTAATACCAGTGCTGGTTGTTGTGGCCTATATTACCTATGCAGAGCGTAAGGTTATTGGTTTTATTCAGGGCAGAATCGGTCCCAACAGAGTGGGTTTTTTCGGCTTCAGTCTATGGGGGCTGGGACAACCGATAGCGGATGCGGTAAAACTCATTTTTAAGGAAATTATTGTGCCTTCCGGGGCGAACAAGTTTCTGTTTGTCATTGCACCAATTTTGTCACTGGCGCCTTCACTCGCCGCATGGGCGGTGATACCGTTTTCTGAGAATCTGGTGCTTGCTGATATCAACGCTGGTTTGTTATATATCCTCGCACTGACTTCACTGGCGGTTTACGGGGTAATCATTGCTGGTTGGGCATCCAATTCGAAGTACGCCTTCCTTGGAGCGATGCGTTCTGCAGCTCAAATCGTAGCGTATGAGATTGCTATGGGCTTTGCTCTTGTCGGTGTGTTGATAGCCGCCGGCAGTTTAAATCTGGGTAATATAGTCATGGCACAGGATGGCAGTATTTTTCACTGGTTCTGGTTACCGCTGTTTCCACTGTTTCTGGTGTATTTTATCTCGGGTGTGGCGGAGACCAATCGGGCACCTTTTGATGTAGCGGAAGGTGAATCCGAAATCGTTGCCGGATTCCATGTTGAATATGGCGGTATGGCCTTTTCGATTTTCTTCATGGCTGAATATGCCAATATGATTATGATCGCCGTATTAACGTCGATTATGTTTTGTGGAGGCTGGCTGTCACCGTTTCAGGGGATTCCGCTTATCGGTGAACCGAGCTTATTCTGGCTTTTGCTTAAAATATCGTTTTTCATGTTTTTGTTTCTCTGGTTCAGGGCAACCTTTCCCCGTTATCGCTACGATCAGATAATGCGTCTGGGCTGGAAAGTATTCATACCTATAACTATCGTCTGGCTGGTTGTCGCAGCGGTACTTGTGGTTGCTGATGTACCACCCTGGTTTAACTAAGAAGAGATAAGGGCATTACAGAGTAGAGTTATGATTGAAACCACGAAACAATACTTGCAAAGTCTCATGTTATGGGAATTGTTAAAAGGACTGCAATTGACCGGACGCTACCTTTTTAAGCGCAAAATTACGGTGCAATATCCTGAAGAGAAGACGCCACAATCTGCTCGTTTCAGGGGCCTGCATGCTTTGCGTCGTTATCCGAATGGAGAAGAAAGGTGTATCGCCTGCAAACTCTGCGAGGCGGTTTGTCCCGCGCTGGCAATCACAATTGACTCTGAGCAAAGAGAGGACGGTACGCGCAGGACGACACGTTACGACATAGATTTATCCAAGTGTATTTTTTGTGGTTTCTGCGAAGAATCCTGCCCGGTTGATTCCATAGTTGAAACTCGGATTTTTGAATATCACGGAGAAAAGCGCAGTGACTTGTTGATGGATAAGCAAAGATTGCTTGAAGTTGGTGATATGGCTGAGGCGCAAATAGCAGAAGATCGCGCTAGTGACGCGATGTTCAGATAGTTACTGATGAATGTAAAAAGACCAATTCAATGTTTGAACAAATAGTATTTTACAGTTTCGCGGCAATGCTGGTTTTTTCCGCCAGCATGGTGGTGTCTATGCGCAATCCTGTGCATGCTGCACTGTTTCTGATTCTGGCATTTTTCACCAGCGCGGCATTGTGGCTGCTATTGCAAGCAGAATTTCTGGCTATCGTTCTGGTGCTGGTCTATGTCGGAGCGGTGATGGTGTTGTTTTTGTTCGTTGTTATGATGCTGGATATTAATGTCACAGTAATTAGAGAGGGCTTTGCCCGGCATTTGCCAGTGGGAATAGGTGTTGCAATTATGATGTTGCTCTCAATGGGATTGATAGTTGGTTCCAAACAATTTCAGCTTGTGCAACCGGAAGACCTCAACAAATTCGATCCGCAATTTAGCAACACACAGGAATTAGGTCTAGCCTTATACACGGATTATCTCTATCCCTTTGAAATTGCCGGTGCCATATTACTGGTAGCCATAATCGCTGCAATTTCATTAACCATGCGCAAGCCGCGCACGCACAAAACCCCGAAACCCGAGAAGCAGGTATCTGTCAGGAGTCAGGATCGGGTCCGCATTGTAAAAATGGAGTCTGAGAAATAATGCTGGTTTTATCAGAATTTCTTACGCTTGGCGCCATACTGTTTTGCATCAGTGTTGCAGGTATTTTTATCAATCGGAAAAATGTGATTATTCTGCTTATGTGTATTGAGTTGATGCTACTTTCAGTCAATATGAACTTTATTTCTTTTTCACATTTTCTGGGCGATATTGGTGGTCAGGTATTCGTGTTTTTTATACTGACAGTAGCGGCGGCAGAGGCAGCAATCGGACTTGCGATACTGGTAGTTTTGTTTCGTAGCAGAAACACTATCAATGTCGCCGATCTCGATAGTATGAAGGGATAACTTATGTTCGAGAATATGGAAAAAATTTATCTAGCGATTGTACTCGCTCCCTTACTGGGCTCAGTTATTGCCGGACTGTTTGGCAAACTGATAGGCCGATCCGGAGCCCACTGGGTCACAATTATCGGAGTCGGTATTTCTTCCCTGTTGTCAATGCTGGCCTATAAACACATCGTTTTCGATGGCGGCGAGATGTTCAATCAGACAATTTATACCTGGCTGAGTATTGGCAGTCTTGATATCAACGTCGGTTTTCTGGTCGACAGACTTTCTGTCAGTATGATGGTGGTGGTCACCTTTGTTTCCTGGATGATCCACATCTATACCATCGGCTATATGCACGATGATCCTGGTTATCAGCGGTTTTTCAGTTATATCTCGCTGTTTACCTTTGCCATGCTGATGCTGGTCATGTCGAATAATTTCATGCAGCTGTTTTTCGGCTGGGAAGGTGTTGGTCTGGTTTCCTATCTGCTCATTGGCTTCTGGTACAAAAAGGAAAGCGCAATTTTTGCCAATATGAAGGCTTTTCTGGTAAACCGGGTAGGCGATTTTGGTTTCTTACTTGGTATTGCCGGCGTGCTTCTGTATTTCGGCAGCCTCGACTATATGGAGGTATTTGCTGAGACTGCAGCGGTTGATGGTCTGACGATGGAAATCTTCAGTGGTCACCCATGGTCGGTTATAACGGTTATCTGTATCTGCCTGTTTATTGGTGCGATGGGGAAATCGGCTCAGGTCCCCTTGCATGTCTGGTTACCCGATTCCATGGAAGGTCCCACTCCGATTTCGGCTCTTATACATGCCGCCACTATGGTTACCGCCGGTATTTTTATGGTATCCCGGATGTCACCGCTTTTTGAGTTATCAGAAGTGGCGCTTAGTTTTATTCTCGTTATCGGTTCAATAACCGCTTTATTTATGGGACTACTGGGTCTTGTTCAAAACGACATCAAGCGGGTTATCGCTTATTCAACCCTGTCACAACTTGGTTACATGACAGTTGCGCTTGGTGCTTCGGCCTACGCCGCTGCCATGTTTCATCTTATTACTCATGCTTTTTTCAAAGCTCTGCTGTTTCTGGCGGCCGGCTCGGTGATCATCGGTATGCATCATGAGCAGGATATGCGCAAGATGGGCGGCCTGTATAAATACATGCCGATTACCTGGATTACCTCCTTACTGGGGTCGCTGGCCTTGATCGGTTTTCCCGGTACATCCGGTTTTTATTCTAAAGACGCCATTATTGAGGCCGTACATCACTCTGCATTACCTGGCTCAGGGTTCGCTTATTTTGCCGTTGTCGCCGGAGTATTTATTACCGCTCTTTATTCATTTCGTCTGTTTTTCATGACCTTCCACGGTAAAGAACGAATTGATAAGCACACATGGGAGCATTTACATGAGTCCCCTAAAGTGGTCACTGTGCCACTGGCAGTTCTGGCGATTCCTTCTATCCTTCTCGGAGCTTTTCTGATTGGTCCCATGCTTTTCGGCGGTTATTTTGAAGAGTCAATATTCGTTGCGGCCAAACACGATGTCTTAGCCGAGATTGGAGCAGATTATCATGGTGTCTGGGGCTTTACCTTGCACGCTTTCCAGGCAGCACCTGTCTATCTGGCGCTTGCAGGCGTCGGAGTCGCCTGGCTTTTTTACATAAAATATCCGGCAGTACCTGCGCAAATTGCCGGACGTTTTGGTTTTCTGCATAAACTTTTATTGGAGAAATACTATTTCGACAGCTTCAACCAATCAGTTTTTGCCGGAGGCACGAGAAAAATCGGTAGTTTTTTCTGGCGTATAGGTGATATCCGAATTATTGATGGTTTTTTCGTAAATGGAACCGCCCTGAGCATCCGCTGGTTTTCAGGCATTGTCAGAACAATTCAATCCGGCTACCTGTATGACTATGCCTTTTCCATGATCATCGGCCTGTTAATTTTACTGGCATTGTTTGTCCATCACCTCATTTGATCGAATTATCATGGAAATGAACATACCTCTGCTGAGTTTATTGATCTGGACGCCTGTGCTGGGTGGAATCTGGGTGTTGTATGCGGGTGATAGACAGGAGAACACCGTCAAGTACCTGAGTTTGAGCGTGTCAATTATCACGTTTCTGATGTCTGTCGGTCTATATCTGCAATTTGATTCTACTACTCATGAAATGCAATTCGTTGAAAAAGCTATATGGATAGAATCATTCAACATTAACTATCATCTGGGTGTTGATGGCATTGCCTTACCGCTTATTTTATTGACCACGTTTACTACAATACTGGTTATTCTGGCAGCATGGGAAGTTATTGAGCATCGAATTTCGCAGTACATGGCAGCTTTTCTGGTACTGACGGGTTTGATGAACGGGGTTTTTATGGCGCTGGACGCCATGCTTTTTTACTTTTTCTGGGAAGCCATGCTAATCCCGATGTTTCTGATAATCGGTATCTGGGGCGGTCCGAATCGTGTTTATGCGACGGTAAAGTTCTTTCTTTATACTTTTCTCGGTTCCGTTTTCATGCTGGTCGCACTCCTTTATTTATACTCACAGTCCGGCAGCTTTAATATCATTGATTTGCAAATGCTGCCTATTTCGCTTGATGTACAAAAACTGATATTTATAGCTTTTTTTCTCGCTTTCGCCGTAAAAATCCCTATGTGGCCGGTACATACCTGGCTACCCGATGCTCACGTGGAAGCGCCAACCGGTGGCTCCGTTATTCTTGCTGCGATTATGTTGAAAATGGGTGGCTATGGCTTCATTCGATTTAGTTTACCCATAGCACCAGATGCCAGTGCCGCGCTGGATGAGTTCATGATCGTACTTTCCCTGATAGCGATTGTTTATATTGGTTTCGTCGCGCTGGCTCAGCAGGACATGAAAAAGCTCATCGCCTATTCTTCCATATCGCATATGGGTTTCGTCACTCTGGGTTTTTTTATCGGATTCAAAATCGTAGCAAATACGGATTCTGCAGATGGCGCGGTTATGGGTATAGAAGGAGCCATGATGCAGATGATATCGCATGGTTTCATTTCCGGCGCTTTGTTCTTATGCGTAGGTGTTCTCTATGATCGAATGCACAGTCGGCAAATTAACGATTATGGTGGGGTGGTAAATACCATGCCGGTTTTTGCCGCTTTTATGATGCTTTTTGCGATGGCTAACTCGGGTCTGCCGGGAACAAGCGGTTTTGTCGGTGAGTTCTTAGTCATTCTCAGCAGTTTTCAAGCCAGCTTCTGGATCGCCTTTCTGGCAGCACTGACCCTGATCCTTGGCGCGGCTTATACTCTGTGGATGTACAAACGCGTCATGTTTGGGGATATCGCTAACGAAAATGTCGCCGAGCTCAAAGATATCAATTCACGCGAAACACTCATTCTGTCTTTACTGGCGATCGTTGTGCTCGTATTCGGAGTCTGGCCTGCACCAATATTCGAAATAATGCATGCGACTATTGAACACCTGTTTAATCATATTATTCATCCCAAATTAGGATAGTTATGACTGCAGAACTTATTTATGTAATACCTGAAATAGCCTTGCTAACGCTGGCCAGCATCATTCTGGTGGTTGATACCTTTGGTTCACCTGATGATCGTTCGTTTACAGTTACTCTCTCGCAAAGCTCACTGCTGGTAGTAATTGGTCTTCTAATCTATCTGATGCCTGACAGTACAAACTATGCGCTGGGAATGAGTTTTGTCAGTGATCAAATGGGCGCATATTTAAAGATTTTTATCTGTATCTTCACTCTTGTTGTTTTCTTTTATTCTTTTGAATACCTGAAAGAGCATGAACTGGTCAAAGGTGAATATTTCGTGCTGGGCTTGTTTGCCGTACTGGGCATGATGGTTATGGTATCGGCATACAGTCTGCTAACAATTTATCTCGGCCTGGAGCTATTGTCCCTGTCGCTATACGCGATGGTGGCTATGAATCGTGATTCACAGCAATCTGCCGAAGCGGCAATGAAGTACTTTGTTCTTGGTGCCCTGGCTTCAGGTATGCTGCTCTATGGAATTTCAATGTTGTACGGAATTTCCGGTGCTATAGATTTGGGTTCACTTTCCGCCTATATCGCGCAACAGGAAAATACCGGTTTGCTGCTGGCCTTTGGACTCGTGTTTGTTGTTGTTGGGATTGCCTTCAAGTTAGGCGCCGTTCCATTTCACATGTGGGTACCCGATGTCTATCAGGGTTCGCCAACTTCAGTCACCTTGTTTATCAGCAGCGCACCCAAAATAGCTGCATTCGCCATGGCTATCCGCTTACTGGTGGACGGAATGGCGGGACTAGTGAATGACTGGCAGGGCATGTTAATGATTCTTTCAGTTTTGTCTATGGCGGCTGGAAATATTATTGCCATATCACAAACCAATATTAAACGCATGCTGGCGTATTCGACTATTGCGCACATCGGTTTTCTGCTTTTAGGAATCGCTTCCGGTTCTTATTCCGGCTACGCAGGCTCAATGTTTTATGTCATCTGCTATGCGCTGATGAGCATGGGAGCCTTTGGTATGATTATTCTGCTGGGACGTAAAGGTTATGAGGCAGATACGCTGGATGATTTCAAAGGTCTGGCCACACGCAGCCCCTGGTTCGCATTTATGATGCTGATTCTGATGTTTTCCATGGCCGGTGTACCGCCCTTAGTTGGCTTCTGGGCCAAATGGTTCGTGATAAAGGAAGTAGTTGCCATGGGACATATCTGGCTGGCTGCGGTAGCCGTATTGTTTTCCGTTATCGGGGCTTACTATTACCTGAGACTTGTCAAACTAATGTATTTTGACAAGCCCGATCAGATGACTGCCCTGAAAGCCAGCAAAGGAATGCGATTTGTCTTAAGTATTAACGGGCTGGCATTATTAATACTCGGTTTTATACCAGGCGCTTTGATGACACTGTGCTTGAGCGCTTTTTCTGTTTAGTAGGCTTTAGACATGGCCATCAATAGCTGCAGCGATAAGCTGTCCCATCTCCAGTTTTTTGTTTTTACTTACGACCTCGTCCCAGCAGATTTTGTTTTTCTCAAACAGTAGAATTACAGTGGATCCCATATTAAAACGCCCGAGCTCTTCACCTTTTTCGTAGTTCAGTTTTATCGAACCCGGGTCCTCATACACCCAGTTTTGAATTTCTCTATTTAACGAAGGACTAATTTCACCATGCCAGACGGTTTCCATTCCGCCTACAAAAATAGCACCGACAAGGATGCACGCCATCGAACCGAATTCTGTATCAAACAGGCATATAACACGTTCGTTTCGGGCAAACAGTTGATCAACCGATTTACTTGTTGATTCATTGACTGAAAACAAATCTCCTGGCACGTAAGTCATTTTACGTAATGTCGCATCAACGGGGAGATGAATTCGATGATAATCTCTGGGAGAAAGATAAATAGTAGCAAAGCTGCCGGCTGAAAAACTTCTTATTGTAGCGCGATCGTTTGCAAGCAAAGCGTCCAGACTAAATAGCTTACCTTTAGCCTGAACCAGATGATCGTCCACGATCATACCGAACTGCGATACGCTACCGTCAACAGGGCTGACGACACCACCTTGCGTCTGATCCACGGGTCGCGATGAGGGCTGTAGCGCACGAGTGAAAAACTCATTAAAGCTATGATAAGAGCCCGTCTCTCGTTTTTCGGCAATCGACATATCTACCCGATAATGGCGGACAAACAAACGAATCAGTGTGTTTTTGAAGGGAGTCCAATGCCATCGTGCTGCTCTATACATCCAGGCAGAAAGCAGATGTTGCGGCAGTAAGTATTGTGGTGAACTTTTTATAAAGTCCCAATTCATTACTGCATATTTTCCCGTTTTCTTATTGTTGCACTGACAGAAAACTGAATGTCGTCCTTGAAATGAAAAATCAGATTGATTTTATCACCAGCTCGACCTGGTTTGATCGGGTCAAAAAGCATTAAATGATAATCTCCGGGGCTAAAACGAAATGTTGTGTCCGGAAAAATTGAAATTTGTGAATGAGCCTCCATCGTCATTCTGTGATTAACTATGATACTTCTATGGATTTCTATTCTGGAATAAGCAGGGCTATCGATCTGTTGTAGTACGATTTCATCGCTACCTGAATTGGTAATCGTCAGGTATGCAGCATGTACTCTGGCGACGGGTGGTGCCTCGCTGATCCAGAGATTGCTTATGCTTATATGGTCGGCACTGGCAGCAGGATGAAACCCTGAGAGCAATACCAGAACTGGTAAGATGCGAAGGATGATGGACATTAACTTGTCTGCTGACTAATGAACGCCCTGATTTCAGAGAACTGCTCAATGATTTCTTCGGCTGTATGAGGTGCGGACATGATTGTGATGACCCGGCCTTCGGGATCGACAAGAAAAACGGAAGCTGAGTGACCTACCAGATAGTCTCCTTCAGGGGATGCCTCCTCGTGATAGTAAGCAATACCCATTTGTTTAGTCAGAGTTGAAATTTGTTCGAGACTTCCGCCAAGACCGATAAAATTATTATTGAAGTAGGCCACATAGTCTTTTAGCTGTTGACTGGAATCGCGCTCAGGATCAACTGATACAAAAATCATTTGCACATCATTACTACGTTTTTGCTCCTGCAATTTCTGGTAGACGTCTTTAAATACGGCCAAAGTGATTGGACAGATGTCCGGGCAATTGGTATACCCGAAAAAAAGAAAGGACCACTTCCCGCGTAAATCACTCAATTTAAATTCTTGCTCGTTTTGATCCGTGGTGGAAAAATCCTGCAGAATTTTCGGGTTGGGCCAGAGCATGCCCTGAATTTGCGGAGCCAGAACCGGCTGTTTCTGACGGGCACTGAATACTCCGATGCCAGCACCAAATGCAACCAGGGTAATTATTATGGTAAGTGTTCGAATAGTACTGTTTCCTGTCATGATGCGGATTATATGTTAAATAGTGCTGTGACACAGGTCTACAGACTGTTTTTCTTCCGTCATGGATATTTTTGCTGGAATTCCTGATGAAAAACTAAAGAAAGCGACACAACGACCGTTAACAGGATCTGATACAAGGATTTCTCGCTGGCTCTTATGTTGATTTTTGATCTGTAAACTTAATTGCTGTGGCATAATCTTCACAGATTTTCCCTGCGACTCGAATTCGATAAGGAATAAAAATGCATTATCTTGATATCAGGAAGCTTCTTGTTGTTCTTGTCATGATGAGCTTATCTGCCATTCCAGGCTTTGTTTGTGCGGCAGATACCGGCAATATTCAGGATTTTACACGCCATTGGGCCGGGTTCCTTTGCCTCGGTATTTTTTTCTTTGCCTATTCTCTGGTAATACTGGAAGAAGTCATTCACCTGCGAAAATCGAAACCGGTAATATTCGCCGCTGGATTGATCTGGATGATTGTTGCTTATGTGTATGCCCAGACGGGTGATACTCATACAGCAGAGGTTGCGGTCCGACATAATCTTCTGGAATTTGCCGAATTATTTCTCTTCCTGCTGGCTGCAATGACCTACATAAATACCATGGAAGATCGAGGCGTATTTGATTTACTTCGTTCATGGTTGGTCTCCAGAGAATTCTCCTTGCGTACAATTTTCTGGTTAACGGGGCTTATAGCCTTTCTTCTCTCGCCAATAGCGGACAATTTAACGACAGCCCTGTTAATGTCGGCGGTTGTTATGGCTGTTGGTGGAAGCAATGTAAAGTTTGTTTCCATCGCCTGCGTTAACATCGTTGTTGCTGCTAATGCCGGTGGTGCCTTCAGCCCCTTCGGTGATATTACAACTCTGATGGTCTGGCAAAAAGGCGGTCTTGTGGAGTTCACCGAATTTTTCAATCTGGTTTTGCCATCTCTGGTCAACTGGCTGATTCCAGCTGGCATAATGTTTTTCTTTATCGAACGCTCAGTGCCTGCCGCTATCGAAGAAGCAGTGGAGCTGAAGGAGGGAGCCTGGATTGTGGTGGGTTTGTTTATTATCACTATCACTCTGGCGGTCACCTTTCATAGTTTTCTTCATCTACCACCTGTAGTGGGAATGATGACTGGACTCGGAATACTAAAACTCTACGCTTATTATCTGCAGATGAAACATCGCATTCCCGTAGATGAGGGAGCGGGTGCTCTCGGGGCGGAACCTCTTGGCGGTCACGGACATGGACATGGCGAAGAGGAAGATAGCGCGGATGGAAAATCTTTCAATAGCTTTAAGAAACTTGCCCGAGCAGAGTGGGATACTCTGATGTTTTTCTATGGGGTCATTTTATGTGTAGGAGGGCTGGGTACTCTGGGCTACCTGAACCTGGTATCGGTGTTTATGTATGAAGATCTTGGTGTGACTCAGGCCAATATTCTGGTCGGATTTCTTTCCGCGCTGATTGACAATATTCCGGTAATGTTCGCAGTGTTGGCGATGCTTCCGGATATGGATCTCGGACAATGGTTACTGGTCACTCTGACTGCCGGTGTCGGCGGTTCCATGTTATCTGTCGGTTCTGCTGCAGGTGTTGCGGTTATGGGACAGGCTCGCGGGGTTTATACCTTTATCGCCCATCTGAAATGGAGCTGGGCAATTATGCTTGGCTACCTTGCCTCAATCTGGGTGCATTTTCTCGTAAACGGCCGTTTTTTCAGCTAGTTAGTATCGCTACGCTTTCATAACAGCCAAGCTCGGGCTTCCGCATAACCTATACCGTTTTTCCTATGGCCTAGATCTCGGAGGCATGAACAGTAAGAATGTCACATTTGGCTCCGTGCAGTAGTTTATTAGCGGTTGCTCCAAGTAAGCGCTTTTGCCCCGAATAACCATGGCTACCTATAACAATCACTTCAGCATCAATTTCTTCCGCCAATTTACGAATTTCTCCAGCTCTGTCACCAACAATAATACGAATTTGATCAGAAGGTATTTTCTCGGCTTCCGCTATTTTTGATAATTGCTCGGTGGCAGATTCCAGTGCTTCTTCCTCAATGGCCAGAAAATTTTTCGAATAGACATTCAGCGCGTAACCTTCAGTAATCGGTTGAACTACGTGTATAAGGTGAAGATTTGAAGCGTTGTTATTCGCGAGCTTTAGTGCGGAGCTCAGGACTTGAGCGTTGTTCTCCGAAAAATCTAGTGCGGCTACAATTTTCTGGTACATAGTAATTTCCTTTTCTGGTTTTGATGCGCATATTATATTAAATATCAGAACAGGAATACCTGATTTGATTGAAATCAATAGTTGTTCCGATAGGAGCATAGTGCTTGTAGAACAGTAAACAGGGGGCTTTAGTAGTAGTGAGCAATGCGGAAACCGGCTCGGAGCAAAGGAGGAAGGGCGGGGACAGCGCAAGCGCCCGCGTAATTCCAATTCTCTTTCTTTGGCCGCTGCTAAAATTCGTGGGTATAGCTCTAAGCCATGGTTGCGCTCAGTCCCATCTTGTCCAGCAATTCAGCGACTTTACTATACCCTATTGCCAGATTGAGTTAAAATGCGCTCAAATACGCTCGGGCTGATTTGATCGATGAAGCATTTCGACCAGGTCCGGGCATTTTATGTTCAGGGATACCTGAAACCAGAATAAGCAATGAATTTTAATTCGTAAGCCCAAAAAATAAATAATGTAGCGCATGTATGCGCTCGGATAACTGACCACATAAGGAATCAATCGATGTCAACTGCAACTACTGCAAGCAAACCTGCTGGTTCTTTTATGGAGATGTTTCTTGGCCCAACACCGTTGTGGTACAAGAAGGCGGTAATCGCCGCTCTCGTAATAAATGTCCCCCTGTATTTTGCTCTTGGGCCACTTGTTACCTCCTGGATAATTCTGTTTGAGTTTATATTCACTCTGGCAATGGCGCTGAAATGTTTCCCACTTCAACCCGGGGGTCTACTTGGATTGCAGGTACTGGTGCTGGGCCTGACAGATTCGCACCATGTTTATGAAGAAGTGGTGCATGGTCTGCCGGTGATTCTGCTGGTCGTCTTTATGGTAGCCGCTGTGTATTTTCTCAGGGAAATGCTTTTTAAATTTATGAACAAGGTGTTGTTGGGTATTAAGTCCCGGGTTGCCATGAACGTTGTTACAGTGGTGGTTGTCGCCGTACTTTCAGCTTTTCTCGATGCGCTTACCATTCTGGCAGTACTCATCGCCCTGGCTACGACCTTCTATACAGTGTACGAAAAGGTAATCACCAAAATGGGACATGAACCTGGGTTGCCTTCCAGCGATGACCATATTGAAGAAGAACATTTAGCCGATCTGGAAGATTTTCGTGGTTTTCTGCGTGGCTTGTTAATGCATGGTGCAGTGGCCACTGCGATCGGAGGCGTATGTACTTTGGTGGGTGAGCCCGAGAATATCGTTATTGGCTATCATGCCGGTTGGGACTTCGTTACTTTTGCGATGAAAGTCGCTCCAGCCACCATACCAACACTACTGGCTGGTTTCCTGATGTGTTATCTATTAGAAAAAATTCGACCGTTTGGAAAATTCTTTGGCTACGGTGCGGAGCTTCCTGATGCGGTTCGTGAAGTTCTCGCTGAAGAAGATAGACGAATTCAGGAATCTGAAACTGATGCTGATCGATTGATGATCAAAATTCAAATCTTTGTTTCGGTTCTGATGGTAGTGGCGCTCTCGCTGCACCTCGCCGAAATCGGTTTGATTGGACTTGGCGTCATCGTGCTAGCTTCTTCCCTGTTAGGTGAAACCGATGAGCACAAAATTGGAACGGCCTTCGTTGAGGGTTTACCATTCGCCTCACTGCTTGTCATATTCTATGTAATAGTTGCAATGATAAATGACCAACAGATGTTTACTCCTGTCATGGAATGGGTCTTGCAGATGGACGGTGGAATGCAGGTCTTTATGGTATTTCTCACTAATGGCTTGTTGTCAGCTATCAGTGATAACGTCTTCGTTGCGACCATCTATATGGATCAAATATCACCTTTACTTGAAGCAGGCGTGCTGACCAGAGAACTATATGAAGCGCAAGCAGTCGCGGTAGTAATGGGCACAGGTATCCCTAGCATGTCAACACCAAATGGTCAGGCAGCATTTTTGTTCCTCCTGATGTCATCACTGGCCCCGCGTATTCGCTTAGGGTACGTGACGATGGTGTTTATGGCATTACCGTACTTCATCGTCTGTTCAGCGGTAGCTGGTGTAGTGATGTATAACTGGTTATAAAAAACAATATAGAGTCAGAAACAAAATCAGATATCAGGGATATTAAAAGGGCTAGCGTTTTACTCTGGTCTTTATTGACTTTCGATATCTTTGGCGTATTTTTCCAAGCTTGTAAAAGATTCTACATTGCACGCTCGGTGTGCAGGTTTACTTCTCCATCAAAATCAGTTTCGAGTCTTATCTGAATTGGATGACAGCAGATATGGCAATCTTCAACCAGCTCCGTCAATTGAGCCTCGGCCTCCAGCCAGGTCGAAAATACTTCCCAACACCAGGGGCAGGTAATACCGTATTCGCCAGCTTCGTTACTCAATCGCGAAAATTCGTGTATTGAAGGGGCAGGCCGAGTTTTTGTTCTTTCAGGAAGGCAATAGCGTCCTGTAAATCATCCCGCTTTTTACCGCTTATCCTCACTTGTTCACCCTGAATTGCGGATTGTACTTTTAGTTTCGTGTTTTTAATAAGTTTGACGATCTTACGGCCCAACTCTTTATCGATCCCCTGTCGTACTGTAATGACCTGACGGGTCTCATTGATACTCTCCTGCAAGTCACCATAGTCGAGACAGCTTACGTCAATCCCGCGTTTGGTTAGTTTTGTAAGAAGAATATCCGTCATCTGTTTGATCTGAAAATCTGCGGGTGCAATCAGGGTGAGTTCAGTTTCTTTTGGCTCTACTCGCGAATTGGTGCCCTTGAAATCAAAACGATTGGTGACTTCGCGATTGCACTGGTCTACGGCATTACTTAATTCGTGCATATCAATTTCAGAGACAACGTCAAATGAAGGCATTTATTTGCTCCTTGTATTCAATGCAGGGTCGGAAATTTTTGTTGATGGATAATATTACTTCCATCGGCTGCTTCCAGTCTACTCTCGATTATGTAGTTGCCTCGCAACGTGATAAACCCGGCTAGACGTTCTACTCCGTTTTCAGACACTTCGAAGCAATAGACACGCTGGAGTAAAAGCATTCCGTTTCCGCCTCGTTTAAATGACAGCGAAGATAAGGCAACAGTTTGGTCCAGAAGCTGAAGATTTGCTTCCTGACATAATCGTTTGCAGTGTCTGATTACGAGCTCCCGAATTCGTAGTATTTCAAACCAGATATAAACTACGACAAGCAGTAATAACAATGGCCAGATGGCATTCAGAGAAAAAGTCATTTTATGAGCAAACACTGTTCAAATTCAGGGGTGAAGGATTCTTTGAAACCGGACGCGGTTTTTTCTATAAAAAATACAGCCAGTTTGTTTTTCTGAGCGATCTTGCCGGCAGCCTCTTTGCCCATAACCA
Organism: Gammaproteobacteria bacterium; assembly: GCA_012103475.1. Classification (GTDB taxonomy): domain Bacteria; phylum Pseudomonadota; class Gammaproteobacteria; order Eutrophobiales; family Eutrophobiaceae; genus WLWS01. The sequence goes on from WLWS01000003.1 coordinate 76,541, forward strand.
GAAAACCGGTGGCCAGAGCATCAGCAATACTGGTTTTTGCGTGCAACACTGTCACGGACGCGAGATTGTGAGTTATGGGGTAGCCGCTAACCGGGTCAATTGTATGTGAGTATCGACGACCATCTCTCTCAAAATAATTTCTATAGTCACCAGAGGTCGCCATCGCGATATTATCAAGTCTGATTATTCGACGCACTGCCTGTTTCTCCGGCTCTGGCTGTTCAATTCCGATTCTCCAGGCAAAGCCAATATTATTAGTACCGCTGGCGCGAATTTCTCCTCCTATTTCCACGAGAAAATTATCAATGCCCAGACTGATTAAATATTCAGCAATTTTATCGACTGCATACCCTTTGGCTATTCCGGATAAATCCAGGTAAATATTGTCCTTGAGTTTTTTCAGTGCAGGTGGCGATTGTTGTATTTGCAGGTGCTCAGAACCACTGTTCGACATTGCCTGTTCGATTTCGTCTTTAGATGGAATAATTTCACTTTTTTGCGGGCCAAAACCCCACAGATTGACCAGAGCACCGACGCTTATATCAAAGTGTCCATCGGTAAGTCTGGAAACGCTCATGGCTTCTTCGCTTATCTGGTATAAATCTTCTGACAAAGTTATCCATGTTCCTGCATTCGACTGATTGAGTAGAGAAAGTTCTGATTCCTTAATATACGTCGACATGCTCGCGTTTACTTTCTTCAGGATTGATTGGATCTCTTTATCAATTTTTTTCTCAGCTACCTCAAGCTCAACCGCATTAATTTTCACACTGTATGTGGTGCCCATAGTCAGACCGCCAAACACTCGCAGTCTGGCTTCGGCTACAGAATCATTATCACAGCCAGCGAAACAGGACAGGACAACAAGCAGCAGTCCGAGACTAATGGACGACCGATATAGACCAGCCAGACATTCCTGATTTTTGAGCGTTGGAAACCTCAAGTAGAATGGTATTGTTTATCGGGTACGCTTGGCCGGTAATAGGGTATGACCAGAGATATTTCGCCCTGTAAATGTTTCTCTTTCATCTCGCGCCAGAACCTGGCTGTTAGCAATTCCCCATGAACCTGCATAAACAATTCGCGCAGCTCAGCATCCATCGCCAGAAACTTGATGAATTCTTCCGGAAAAATATCGAGTGGATTAACGTGATACCAGCTTTCTGAACGCATGGTGTCATCGTCATCACGTGGTTGTGGAATTTCTCTGAAATTACACTCGGTGACCAGTGCCACTTCATCATAATCGTAAAATACGACTCGTTCGTGTCGAGTGACACCAAAATTCTTGAGTAATAAATCTCCCGGGAAAATATCTGTGTTAGCCAGATCGTGAATCGTCTGTCCGTAGTCGAGAATCGCCCGTTTCGCGGCTTCCCGGTGTGCCTCGCGTAAATATAGATTAAGTGGTCTGACCCGGCGTTCAATGTAAACATGGTTGATGATTAGTTTTTCACCCTCAACTGTGACGGTTTCAGTCGCTTCACTAAAAAGTTCGTCTAGAAGGGCTGGTGCAAAACGATCAAGAGGAAATTCGAGTTTACGAAACTCCTGCGTATCAATTAAGCGGCCTGCACGGTCATGCTTGGAGACCAGCCGGTATTTGTCGAGTACATCCTGCCGTTTGATGGTTTTGGGATAACCGAATTTATCGCGAATGATTTTAAAAACCAGATCATATGAAGGCAGTGTAAAAACAATCATTACCAGACCTTTGTCGCCATCGGCGTGGACAAACTGGTCGTCCGTATTTAAAAGGTGATGGTTAAATATTCTGTAACGCTCTGTTTTACCCTGTCTGAGCCGGCCAAGCACAGTGTACAATTCATCAATAGGTTTGCGTGGCAGAATCGTATGCAGAAAATGTACTGCGGCGACGACAGAATTTGGATCGGCAAAATAGTACGATCGTGTGTAGCTGAACACAATGCTCACTTCATCTTCATATTGCAGTACTGCGTCAACACAAATACCTTTGTCAGTATTTTTTAGTGCAATAACAATGGGAGAGATATTGTTATTAAGAACTATTCTGCCAACCAGGTAGGCACGGGCAGATTGATAAAACACTGAGTTGATAAATTCAAACCGGATTAATTCCTGTAAACCATCGAGATTGATTCGAATGAACTGTTCGACTTCACGGGCGATAAAGTCAATATCGTGTTCGACATCGGCATAGGAGACTTTAAAGGCGAAATCACTAAGTACTTGAGTAAAAACCTCATCTACGGAAGCCCAGTAGGGATAGCGTTGGAGATTAAGAGATTGAATAAGTTCAAGCTCATCTTCAAAGGGTGGTGCAACAAACTCAACTTCGGGATCGATGCCAACGGTGCCGAATATACGACGCGTAGTAGAGTTAAAATAGGTTTTAACAAAACCAGCGTCGGGTACTTTTGCAAGGCGTTCGCCGAAAAACCAGCGAATCTCAGGCCACAAGGCGTGATCGTTGACCCTGTCATCAAGAACTTTACGCAAGGAGACAACAAGTCGCTGAACGGATTTCTCGTAGAGATCTACCCGTTCAGCGATGTCTTTTTGATGGCCCTGCCAGTCGCGCTGTTCAAAACGACGACGGGCACGATTTGTCGTACGGCTAAAAGCACTGTTATACCGCAAAAACTCTTCGTAAATTGCTTTTGCGCATACTGCAACGATTTCCCGGTCGGGATTCGGTTCTGTCATTTACATATTTGCGATCATTGCCTCGGCAAATGCGCTGCATTTAACTTCATTAGCACCTTCCATGAGGCGAGCAAAATCGTAAGTAACTGTTTTCTGCCCGATAGTGGTATCCATAGATTTGATAACCAGATCGGCGGCTTCTACCCAGCCCAGATAGCGAAGCATCATTTCGCCTGAGAGGATAAGGGAGCCCGGGTTCACTTTATCCTGACCAGCATACTTTGGTGCTGTGCCGTGGGTTGCTTCAAATATGGCATGACCGGTGTCGTAATTGATGTTTCCACCCGGGGCAATACCAATTCCACCTACCTGGGCTGCCAGAGCATCGGAAAGATAATCACCATTCAGATTCATCGTAGCAATAACATCGAATTCCTTGGGCCGGGTGAGCACCTGCTGCAGGGTGATGTCGGCGATAGCGTCTTTGACAAGAATTTTACCGGAAGCCAAAGCCTCATCCTGCTCCTGGTTGGCCGCATCATTTCCTTTTTCCGCAACCGTACGTTCCCATTGATCCCAGGTGTAGGTATTGTCAGGGAATTCTGTTTCTGCCAGTTCATATCCCCAGTTTCTGAATGCGCCTTCGGTGAATTTCATGATATTTCCCTTGTGCACAAGGGTTAAGCTCTTACGATTATTATCAATCGCGTATTTTATTGCTGCTCTTACCAGTCGCGCTGTGCCTTCCTGAGATACAGGTTTAATCCCAATACCACAGCTGTCGGGGAAACGGATTTTTTGGAAGTGGGTGGGGAAAGCTTCCTTAAACATATCGAGGAATTTCTGATTTTCTTCACTACCCTGTTCAAATTCGATACCGGCATAAATATCTTCCGTGTTTTCCCGAAAGATAACCATGTCAACGGACTCTGGATGACGGGTAGGAGAGGGGACACCTTCAAACCAGCGCACCGGACGCAGGCAGACGTATAAATCAAGAATTTGACGCAAAGCAACGTTCAGAGACCGAATTCCACCACCGATGGGTGTTGTCAATGGACCTTTGATGGCGACCAGGAATTCACGACATCGATCCAGCGTTTCCTCAGGTAGCCAGGATCCGGTTTGCACATTGGCCTTTTCGCCGGCCAATACTTCCAGCCAGTGGATCTTACGCTTACCGCCGTAGGCTTTTTCTACCGCTGCATCAAGCACCATGTTCGTTGCTCGCCAGACATCAGGTCCGATTCCATCACCTTCTATAAAGGGAATGACAGGATTAGGGGGAACATCCAATTTTCCGTTTGAAATTGTTATTTTCGCCCCTTCTGCGGGCGATTGATTTGCTGTTACCACAAATATTCTCCTTTTTACATTACTCTTGATTAGTTATTTGCCAGTATTGCTCACTGAGCGGATCAAAATTCAATCCAATCAGGCAATAAGGGCCGATTGACATATTCTACCGCAAGCTCTATCTTAATGCCTGCACCGATTTGATTTCAGCTTGCGGGCGCGTTACAAATACGGCTAAAGAGAGGCAACCTGCTTTAGCGAAATGCTGATGCGGGTCTGGCTCCCGGAGAGCCTTTGTCGCAGGTATACGCGACTGCATCAAACTTCCCGCATTAACTTTCGCATCAGGCTGACTCTTTCAACGCTGAGTAACACGATTGAGGAGAGAGTCATGAGTAAAATAGATCCAAATTTATACGGTATCAGCACCAATTCTGTACGAGCCGGGCAACACCGCAGCAGTGAGTCGGAAAATAGTGAGCCGATTTTTCTGACTTCCAGTTTTACCTTCGAAAATGCGGCTGAAGCGGCGGCGAAATTCGCCGGCGATGAACAAGGCAATATATATTCACGTTTCACCAATCCCACCGTCAGTACCTTTGAAGAGCGGCTGGCTGCCATGGAAGGTGCGGAACGCTGTGTCGCCACATCTTCCGGTATGAGCGCGATTTTAAGTACCTGTATGGCCCTGTTGAAAGCTGGTGATCATATCGTGAGTTCAGCCAGCATTTTCGGCACCACAGTCAATTTGTTCGGCAAAATTCTGCCCAAATTCGGTTTACAGACGAGTTTTGTCGATTTGACTGATTATCAGGCCTGGGAGGATGCGATCAGACCAGAAACGCGTCTGCTTTTTCTGGAAACGCCAACCAACCCGCTTACGGAAATCGCGGATATTCAGCGCCTTGCGGATCTGGCGCATAGCCATGATTGCCTTCTGGTCGTTGATAATTGTTTCTGTACGCCGATTCTGCAAAGACCAATCGAATTCGGCGCCGATATTGTGATTCATTCCGCAACCAAATATCTGGATGGACAGGGGCGTTGTGTTGGCGGTGCGGTGCTCGGTGCTGAATCTTTGCTGGGCAAGGAAGTATTTGGTTTTTTGCGAACAGCAGGTCCGAGCATGAGCCCCTTTAACGCCTGGGTTTTCCTGAAAGGTCTCGAGACTCTGGGCCTGCGGATGAGAGAACATTGTCGAAACGCCGGCCTGATAGCCGAGTGGCTGATTCAACAGGAAGGTGTCGCTAAGGTGTTTTATCCGGGCCTACAGTCGCACCCACAACATGAACTGGCAAAGTCTCAGCAATCTGGTTTCGGAGGAGTGGTCAGTTTTGAGCTAGAAGGTGGCAGGAAAGCAGCCTGGTCCTTGATAGATGCCACGCAATTATTTTCTATTACGGCCAATCTTGGAGACGCGAAGACAACTATCACTCACCCCGCGACGACGACGCATGGACGCATATCTGATGAAGAGCGCCAGTCTGCGGGTATTAACGGAGGTCTAATCCGGCTTTCTGTTGGTCTGGAAGAGACTGATGATATTAAAGGTGATCTGCAACAAGCACTCGCTAAGGCATTAAAATAAAGAGATTTATTGACTTATCCACACGCAAACTAGCTGATATGTAATCTATTGAGGGTAGATTTAGTCTCAATTTTTGTGTTGAAATAGGCCTATCAATTCCGTCGCGCGGTACAGAGGGAGTAACCGGAGCTACCTGCCGACGAAGATCGTAGAACGAACGATCTGTCATAGCTGATCCAAGAATTTAACTTCGTGAGTGTGCCGGACGCCTTGTCGCGCACTGACCCCCTTTTTTTCCTTTAACTTTAACGAGCAATAATCCTTATAGGAGGACGACTATGCCCGGACGTAATTTTTTGTATATACCTGGCCCGACCAATGTGCCACAACGCATTCGCAATGCGATGTCTCTTGAGCAGGAAGATATGCGTGCCGCAGATTTTCCTGAATTTACTCTGCCTTTGTTTGAAGACATGAAAAAAATGTTTAAAACAGAAAGCGGTCGGGTTTTCATTTATCCCTCGTCAGGAACCGGTGGCTGGGAAGCGGCGGTGACCAATACGCTGTCTGCCGGCGACAAGGTACTGATGTCGCACTTCGGACAATTCAGTTATTTGTGGGTGGATCTTTGTCAACGCCACGGTCTGGACGTTCAGGCTCTGGAAGTAGACTGGGGAAAAGGCGTACCTGTCGAGCAGTATGCTGAAATATTGAAAGCTGATACGAACAAAGATATCAAGGCAGTCTTTGCAACACACAATGAAACCGCAACTGGTGTGGTCAGCGATATTGCCGGAGTTCGTAAGGCACTGGATGATGCTGATCACCCGGCCTTGCTGTTTGTCGATGGTGTTAGTTCAATCGGTAGTCTGGACTTTCGCATGGATGAGTGGAAGGTAGATTTGTGCATTAGTGGATCACAGAAAGGATTCATGTTGCCGACAGGGCTCGGCATTGTCTGCGCCAGTGAAAAAGCACTGGCTGCACGAGAGACGGCAACCTTGCCGCGCACTTTCTTTTCCTTCGATGACATGATCGCCACCAACGACAATGGTTTTTTCCCCTATACACCGGCGACCATTCTGTTACGCGGTCTGCGCGAAGCAGTGGATATGTTACTGGAAGAGGGTCTGGATAATGTGTTTACCCGACACACTCGAATGGCGACAGCAGTACGTAAAGCGGTAGACGCCTGGGGTCTTAAACTGGTTGCCAGCGAAGAGAAATGGTATTCCGATACAGTTAGTGCGATATACGTACCGGAAGGTTTTGATGGTAACGAAGTCGCTCGTCACGCCTATAAGTATTATAACCTCGCCTTGTCTATTTCACTTGGCAAAATAGCCGGCAAAGCATTCCGCATTGGTCATCTTGGTGATATGAACGAAATGATGTTAATGACGCCACTGGCCGGAGCTGAAATGGCAATGCACGATATGGGTATTCCGATCCAACTTGGCAGCGGCGTTGCTGCGACCCAGGAATATCTGTGCAGTACCAAACAGGCCATTAACTAAACCAATCTCATCATCCCTCCGCGCAAGCGGGGGGTGCGCTGTGTGTTCCGTACTGCCTTAGTTATTGCTTTCGCGGACGTGAATTACGGTGTTTGAAATGATGACGCAAGGGGAGAAATAGTATGAGCTTTACTCAATATGAGCAGGCCCGCACACGTCTGCAACGTAGCGAACTCGCTGTACCCGGTTCAAATCCGAATATGTTCGAAAAAGCGGCGAATTCTGCCGCGGATTATATCTTTCTGGATTGCGAGGATGCGGTTATTCCTGATGATAAAGAAAGTGCCCGACGTAATATTATTCAGGCTCTGAATGATATTGACTGGCAGGATAAAACTATGTCTGTCCGTATCAATGGACTGGACACCCATTATATGTATCGTGATGTTGTCGACATCGTTGAGCAGGCTGGTGACAAGCTCGATACCATTTTGATTCCGAAAGTGGGTACCGCTGCCGATGTTTATGTCGTTGACTGCATGCTTTCGCAAATCGAAGTTGCTACGGGTATGAAGAAAAAAATCGGAATTGAGTGCCTGATTGAAACGGCACTCGGAGGTGCCAATGTGATGTCTATAGCGCAGTCAAGCAAACGACTGGAAGCGCTTCATTTTGGTGTTGCCGATTATGCCGCGAGTATGCGAGCACGGACTGTGGTTATTGGCGGGCTTAATCCTGATTACCAGTGTGACGGCGCACTTGCTGATCAGTGGCATGCGGCTCTGGTTAACATGGCTACAGCCTGTCGAGCCTATGGCCTGCGTGCAATCGATGGCCCTTTTGGAGATTTCAGCGATCCCGATGCTTTTCGAGCCGCCGCCCGTCGAGTAGCCGCGCTTGGGTACGAAGGTAAATGGGCAATACACCCGAGCCAGATTGAATTGGCGAACGAAGTCATGTCTCCACCGGAGGCTGAAGTTTCCCGTGCCACACGAACTTTAGAAGCCCTTGAAGAAGCGGCCAAAGCAGGTAAAGGCGCGGCGCAACTGGATGGCAAAATGATTGACGCCGCCTCCGAAAGGATGGCACGAAATATTGTCAGCCAGGCGGAACTCATTGCCGCCCGGACTTGATAATTGCTGGCTCTGAATACGGAGAACGAATTTATAAGCTTCATACTATTTAATTTTAAACTTTTGGGAGTAGCAACATGGATATTCATGAATATCAGGCAAAAGAAATTCTTTCGGATTTCGGCGTCTCTATACCACCAGGTGGTCTGGCGTATAGCCCGGAACAGGCTGTCTATCGCTGCAAGGAAATTGGCGGTGAACGCTGGGCTGTAAAAGCACAAATACATTCCGGCGCTCGCGGTAAGGCCGGCGGTATTAAAATATGCAGTACCGATGATGAAATATGGAATGCTGCAGACGAACTTCTGGGTAAGCGCCTTATCACTCATCAGACCGGAGCGCAGGGTAAGGTAGTGCATCGACTTTATGTCGAGGCGGCAAGTGACATTGAAAAGGAATTTTATATCGGATTTGTGCTGGATCGACAGAGGGAGCGGGTCGTAGTGGTTGCCTCAGCAGAAGGTGGTATGGAAATAGAAGAGATATCAGCAACCCGGCCGGACTCACTGATACGCGTCGAAGTTGAACCTGCGGTAGGCATGCAACCGTTTCAGGCGCGGGAAATTGCTTTCAAACTGGGACTGGATAAAGGTTTGATTTCGCAAGCGGTAACTACCTTACTTGGTTGCTACCGGGCTTTTCGAGATCATGATGCAACCATGGTAGAAATTAATCCGCTGGTGGTGACCAGAGATCAACATTTGCTGGCTTTGGATGCAAAGGTCTCCTTTGATGACAATGCGCTTTTTCGTAGTCCTAATATTTCTGAACTTCGAGATAAATCTCAGGAAGACCCTCGCGAAATGAAAGCAGCCGATCGAGGTCTGAGCTACGTAGGGCTTGATGGCAACATCGGTTGCATTATCAATGGCGCCGGACTGGCTATGGCCACCATGGATATGATTAAACACGCCGGCGGTGAGCCAGCGAACTTTCTTGACATTGGTGGCGGCGCTTCTGCCGATCGAGTTGCCAAGGCTTTTAATCTGGTTCTGTCAGATGACAAAGTGGAAACCATGGTGGTAAATATATTCGCCGGAATTAATCGTTGTGACTGGGTCGCAGACGGTGTGGTACAGGCGGTTAGTAAAATCGATTTGAAAATGCCGCTTATAGTTCGCCTGTCCGGTACCAACCAGGAAGAAGGCAGACGCATTATTGAGCAGAGTGGTTTACCCATAATTACGGCAGACACGCTCAGAGATGTTGCGGAGAAAGCAGTCTCGGCGTGGAAAGAACAGACGGGAGTTAAATAAAATGGCGATCCTGATAAAAGAATCAACAAAGGTAATCGTGCAGGGCTTTACCGGCCAGATAGGTTCATTTCACTCTACCGAAATGATTGAGTACGGTACCAATATTGTCGGCGGCGTGACACCCGGTAAAGGCGGAAGCAGACATCTTGACAGGCCGGTTTTCAATACCGTTAAAGAGGCTGTGACAGAAACCGGGGCGGAGGCCAGCATTATATTTGTACCACCCCCGTTTGCCGCGGACAGCATCATGGAAGCCGCTGATGCGGGTGTGAAATATTGTGTCTGCATTACTGACGGTATTCCTGCCCACGATATGATCAAAGTAAAACGTTATATGTTTCGCTATCGGCAGGACCAGAAAATGGTGCTGACCGGACCTAATTGTGCAGGTACTATCAGCCCAGGAAAATCTATGTTGGGTATTATGCCTGGCAATATCTATATGCCGGGCAATGTTGGAATCATCGGTCGTTCCGGCACACTGGGCTATGAAGCCGCTTCGCAGCTGAAGAGTCTGGGAATCGGAGTATCAACCAGTGTTGGCATAGGAGGTGATCCCATTAACGGCAGTTCCTTTCGAGATCATCTCGCGCGCTTTGAAGAGGATGATGAAACTCACGCAGTGGTGATGATTGGTGAAATCGGAGGCCCACAGGAAGCTGACGCGGCAATGTTCTATAAAGAAAATATGAAAACACCGGTGTTTGGTTACATTGCCGGCTTAACGGCTCCCAAAGGACGAACTATGGGGCACGCCGGTGCAATAATTTCTGCTTTCGGTGAAAGCGCTGCCGAGAAAGTCGAAATATTGCAGGAATGTGGTGTGGGCGTAGTACCGAATCCGTCTGAGTTTGGCAGTGTAATTAAACAGGGTCTCGATCGCCTGTAGATAATATTGATTTAAAATGGCTTAGGTTCTTTGCCTTGGTTGGGAGAAAAAAGATGAGTAAAGCAAAAGTGGTTGTCACCAGAAAATGGCCTGAACAGGTTGAACAGCGACTGACTGAACTGTTTGATGTTAAATTGAATATCGATGATCATAAGATGAGTGTGGCAGAATTACATGAGGCTCTGCAATCTGCAGATGCGCTTTGTCCGACAGTATCCGATTCAATCAATGCAGAGGTACTCAACGTCGATTCGAAGAAAGCCAGAGTCATAGCCAGTTATGGTGTCGGCTTTAATCATATCGATCTGGAAGCTGCCAAAGCAAATGATCTGGTAGTTACTAATACACCGGAAGTGTTAACAGATTGTACCGCAGATCTGGCCATGACACTTTTGCTGATGGTGGCGCGACGAGCCGGTGAAGGTGAAAGACATATCAGACACAAGGAATGGACTGGTTGGCGTCCGACTCACATGATTGGAACCAGTGTTACCGGAAAAACTCTGGGCCTTATCGGTATGGGTCGTATAGCAAGAGCAATGGCACATAAAGCACATCATGGATTCGGCATGAAAATAATTTTTACTGATCCCTATCCGCCACCTGCTGAAATTGTCGACGATCTTCAGGCTGAATCCAGAGATTCAATGGACGAAGTACTGGCTGAGGCGGATTTTGTATCTCTGCATTGTCCAGGCGGTAAGGAAACTTACCATCTTATTAACGATGAGCGTCTTGCGAAAATGAAATCATCCGCCTATCTCGTCAACAGCGCACGTGGTGATGTCGTTGATCCTCAGGCACTGATTACAGCTCTTAAAAACGGCACGATTGCCGGCGCTGGTCTCGATGTTTTTGAAGGTGAACCTGATGTTCAGGAAGGTCTGCTTGACCTGGAAAATGCGGTTTTACTTCCTCACCTCGGTAGTGCATCAATGGAAACCCGGGTCGCGATGGGCATGAGAGTTATCGATAATCTTCAAGCGTTCTTTGCAGGGCGCGAACCAGGTGATCGGGTCGCGTAGAAAAGTCAGCGTCACAGGGATATAGATAAATGAACGCGAGTGACCAAAACCTGAAGTCTGCTATCGCTGCGGCAGACCTGGATAATGATGCTGCTAATTATGCTGCCGATCTGGTCAATCTGCTTTCTACTCAACTCAACAAAGTGATTGGAAGACGGCGACCGGACATATTACCGTTTATTAGATCTGAGAAATTGCTCACCGAAGCCACGCAGAATGAAGCTGAAGTAATTTTACAGGCCTGGGGCATATGGTTCCAATTATTGAATATCGCTGAAGAGAATACCGGCATGCGCCGGCGTCGACAGACAGAAAACCTGCTTGGTCTTGAACAGGTACCGGGTACTTTCGCACATGTTCTGGCAGAAGCGAAAAATGAGGGGGTCAGTGCGGAAGATATTCAGACATTGTTAGATAACGCCAACATCAGACCGACGATTACTGCTCACCCTACTGAAGCGAAAAGAGTTACCGTATTAGAAATTCACAGGCGAATTTATGTTTTGCTTTACAGGCTTGAAGCAAGCCGATGGACCTCGCGTGAACGCAACAAGTTTATTGATGAATTGGGAAATGAAATAGATCTGCTTTGGCTAACCGGTGAATTACGTATAGAAAAACCCAGTGTAGAGGATGAAGTAGCATGGGGGTTGCATTTTTTTCAACAGGCATTGTTTGAACGTATACCGGAAACTCTGGAACGGCTTGAATGGTCCTTGAGGGAGCATTATCCGGGGCATGAATTTAAAATACCGCCCTTTTTTAATTTTGGTTCATGGATTGGTGGTGACAGAGATGGCAATCCTTTTGTTACCAATGAAGTCACGGAGAAATCCTTGCTTACTAGCAGGCTTCTTGTTCTCCGGCATTATCAGGATAAATTATCAGCGATAATAAAACGATGCAGCGTGTCCGGGAATTCCATTCAAATCAGCGAAGTGTTTCAACAATACTTCGATGAACTATTACGTAAAAACCATTGTGCCAAAGATATTCTGCAGCGTAACCCGGGTGAAATATTTCGTCAGTATCTGAGTGTAATTCAGCTGAAACTTGGCGAAACCATTGAGAAAACTGACGCTGGCTGTGCTTACCAATCCGCTGATGAGTTCATTGAGGATGTAGAGGTACTAGAGCAGGCAATGCTGGATGCTGACTGCCGACAATTGGCTCGATCACTGATAACTCCTCTGTTGCGCGAAGCTGAAGCGTTCAGATTTTGTGCCGTAAGACTGGATCTTCGCCAGAACACTACGATAACCACCGAAACATTAGGCTCTATCTGGTGTGAACTAAATGATAAAGAACAGGCACCGGAGAAGGAATCTACAGAATGGTATGAGTGGTTAACAGCTGAATTGAACAGACCACTTGATTTATTACCGGAGTTTTCGAACTTAAGTGAAAATGCCGAATCAACATTTGGAATGTTTCAGTTGGTAGCGCGCATGCGAGAGCAACTTGATCGTGAAGCCATTGGTCATTTTGTTCTCAGCATGACTCAATCTGCGGCCGACATACTGGGAATTTATCTGTTAGCCAAATACAGTGGCAATTTCGTCGATACTGCAGCAACTGAAGCTTGTTCACTGCCTATTGTACCGCTTTTTGAAACTATCGAGGATCTACGTGCAGCACCTGCAATTATGCGTAATTTGTTAAAAACTCCTGTAATTCGACGTTCTTTGAAGGGACAGAATTCTTCACAGGAAGTCATGATTGGTTATTCAGACTCAAACAAAGACGGTGGTTTTTTTACGTCGAACTGGGAACTGGCGAAGGCGCAGACAGAATTAAGCAAAATCGGGTCAGAAAGCGGTATCAGTATTTCATTTTTTCACGGGCGCGGAGGATCAGTCAGTCGTGGGGGAGCACCAACAGGCCGGGCTATTTCTGCACAACCCGCAGGCTCTATCAACGGTCGTATGAGGATTACCGAACAGGGCGAAGTAGTTTCATCGAAATATGCGAATCAAGGAACAGCTCAGTATCAGATGGAATTGCTTGCTGCCAGTGTTCTCGCTCATTCAATTAAGTCACCCAATGAAAAAGAATTACAATCAAAACCTGAATACAACGAAGCTATGGAAGCGCTCTCCAATCTGGCTTTTACCAGGTACAGACAGCTTGTTGAAACAGACGGCTTGCTTGATTACTACACAGCTGCGAGTCCGGTCGAAGAACTATCTATGATGAAAATCGGTTCGCGACCAGCAAAGCGTTTCGGAGCGAATACGCTTTCTGATTTAAGAGCTATTCCCTGGGTTTTTGCCTGGACTCAGAACAGGCATCACGTGCCAGCCTGGTATGGTATCGGTACCGCGATCGATGATTTTATAAAAGTGAGAGGGAAGACAGGTGAAGAATTATTGAAAGAAATGTTTAAAGAATCAAGATTGTTTCAGCTTGTCATTGATGAAGCTGAAAAGTCTCTGGCCTTTGTCGATATTGATGTTGCAACAAGCTATGCCGCTCAGTTTGAGAGTGACAAGGCAGATAAGCAGATTCTCGATATGGTCGTTACGGAATACACCTTATCAAAAGAGATGGTCTTGAAAATCTCCGGGGATTCGCATCTTACTGAACGGTTTCCGAAGTTCACGCGTAAACTCAAACGTCGCGGCGAGATTCTCAGGCAGGTTGGTATAGAACAGGTTGAACTTGTGCAAAGGTTCAGAAAGAGTAAGGATCAGGCTGATCTTATTCCTCTTCTATTATCTATAAACTGTGTTTCTGCAGGACTGGGCTGGACCGGCTGAAATTCATGTTGTTCGCGAACAGCGTGTTTTATTTAATACTTAAAGACAATTTCCGGTAAAAGCGCGTGATCAGTAATAATACGCTGTGCGCCCGCCAGACATAAGTCGGCCGAACTACCTGCCCCACTCAGGACACCCACTGCGCTCATACCAGCACTGCGTGCCGCCTGCATATCAATAGAGGTATCTCCTACATATATCGCCTGTTCAGCTCTTACACCGAGTTTTGACAAACAAAGTAGTAAACCTGCCGGATGCGGTTTCCGAACTTTTACCTGTTCCCGGGTAACGACTGCATCGAACAAGCTTTCTACTCCAACGCTATAAAGTAAATCTACAGAGTCTTTGCCTGAACCGGTAACGATGCCAAGTTTGAAACCCTTTTCTTTCAGGCTCAGAAGAGTATCTGCGACTCCAGTAAATACACCAGCATGTGCACTCACTATTTCCGGCCAAAGCTCTCTGGCCCGGTGGTTTAATTTCAAAATGGTTTCTTCGCGTTCTTTTTCTGAACCAGATACAGCGTTTTCCCAATAGGGTCTGCCATGATTGAGTAAACCATGTACATGTTTACGATCCATCTGGATCCCGTATTCGTCGCCGCTGCGTTTCGCCAGTATGTAGAAAGCCTCAATGGTATCCAGCAATGTTCCATCCAGATCGAATACTATCGTTGATGCTGAGAGAGTGTGCTTAACTTCTATTTTGAGACTGTCTTTGTCCTCCAGATTGAGCGTCTCTCGCAGGCAGACAGGCGCAATCAATTCTAATTGATTTTCCGGATAGCCTTCGACCAGAGGTGAGATAATAGTCGCGACCACTTTTGCGTTGACGATCACTGGTTGGCAGAGAGCATCGCAAGATTTGTTATCAGGAGCCTTGATGGTATAGGGCGATTGTTTCAGCAAAGCCTGCCATTTACTGACTAGAATCGGATCATCCAGTTTTATATTCAGGGTTCCCGGAAAAGGCTCTATCCCCAGCTTCTCAATTAGCTGTTTTCGAACCCAGCCCAGCGTGGTAAAGGTATTTCCCTTTCCAAGCCCAGTGGCCACTCTACCTGTCAATGTCTCACTCATATCTGTTCGCTATTTTATTCTGAGACCGTAGTATATTTGCCCGACTTCATTTCCGGAAAAATCGGCAACCTCAGGCAGGTAGCCCCATTGTTGAAAACCAAATAGTTTTAATAGTTCTGAGCTGGCAGAATTTGTTTCCATGATTATTGCAAAAAGATTTTTTATTTGTAATGAGGGACACACAGAGATAGCGTGTTTAAGTAGCAATGAGGCGATGCCTTGTCTATGAAAATCAAAATCAACATAGAAACTTACTTCGGCAGTGTGGCGTAAGGCCTGACGACCAGGTCGATAGGCGCTAATGCTTAAGAATCCCTTGAGATGATCGTCATGTTCAAAAACAAATACCGGATATTTGTTTTTTGAATGTACAGCCAGCCAAGATTGTCTTTCTTCAAGCGTAAGCGGAGTAGTATCGGCAGTATAATATCCTGCCTTGACGGCCTGATTGTATATTTCAACAATGACCGGCAGGTCATCTGACCTTGCCAGTCGAATTCCCATGCTAACGTGGAATAATATTCAACAGTTTAAATGCTGCATCGCGAACCAGTTTCCAGCTCGTTGAGTCAGGATCAATCATTTCAAAATGCCCTGATTCTTTAGCCCGGATGATTTCGACGTCGTCACCTGCAGCATTTGCAGCGGCATAGTAACGCTCACCGACTGGTCGCCAGTTCTTGTCATGATCACCAATCACCAGCAGTTGCGATGTGCCAAGTGGAACTAGTTCAGACGCGGAACCCAGCGCATATCGCTCAGCCTGCGCTTCCGGTGAACCACCCATTAATTTGTCTATTACCCCGTCACAAACATTCTTTTCATGTAGCATAGCAAGATCTGGAGCGGCCGCTAAGGCAAGAATACCCTGTAATTGCACAGGATTAGCCATGGCGAACTGAGAATTCTTTTTGAATTTGTGCCGCGCTCCCAGCCACAAAGCCAGATGGCCACCTGCGGAATGTCCGGAAGCAATTACGCGGCTGGAGTCCAGAGAGTACTTGTCAGCAACTTTATATAGTAAATCTGCTGCAGTGGCGATGTCATTAAAGGTTCCGGGCCAGCCACCACCTGTATTGCCAACCCGGCGATATTCGATATTCCAGACGGCAATCCCGTCATTGGCGAGGGCCTTAGCGAGTTTTCCGGTGTAAGTAATATCAAATTCAGAGAGCCAGCAGCCGCCGTGAATAAAAATCATAACCGGATGAGGTCCATCGCCCTGTGGCAGGTAAAGATTGACGAACTGGAATTCATCATCGCCATAAGTAATACGCAGATCAGCGGCAGGGTTGCCCAGACCGGGTAGATCGTCAGTTGTCATTACTGCAATTTCATCGGCCAATAAGGCAGTGCTGTTTAATAGTGCAAGCAAAACTACCATAGTGAGTTGTAAGTGACGCATTATTTGCAAGTTCCCCTAGTTCTCGGAGTCGTTTGATTTACTCATTTTGAAATACATAAACAGGCCCATGAAACCACCCATGAAGCCACTGACAAAACCACTGATTCCGTTATTAAACGCGTTGCCAAGTCCGCTTTCGGGGAAGGGTACAAGAAAGAAATTTATAAGAAAACTCATCAGGAAACCCATACCAGCACCAATTATTCCAGATTTTAATGCCTCTTTGTTTTCGTGCTTCATATTCATCCCCGACTTTTGTTTATTCGTATCGTATCAGAGTTCGTTCATTTCGGTAGGATATGACAGGAGTTTTTCTTCTCTTGTCCGTCAGAAAACGTTGAAACTCTGCAAGCATAATCTCGGTTACGTCATAAATTGGTAGTCTCAGGGCTTCGGATACTGAGAACCAGCGTAGATCCAGTAATTCACCATTTTTAATTAACGAGCCCTGAAAGTATTCATAAGGCGAAACGAAAAAACGGGCGTGAAAACGTCGAAGCGAGGAACTTGGTGTAATTGCGCGGCCAAGATATCGAAGATGCTGGGGAGCAGGCTCCAGGGATTGCTTGAGCCACTCAGTCCAGGCTGGTTTATTCGTCCATGACAAATCCGAATTTTGCGCGAGTAATAATCCGGTTTCCTCCCAGGTTTCTCTTATTGCGGTTATTGCAAGAGTCTCAATACTCTTTGTGGCTGAAGCTGCAAGGTGCTCAGTTCTGATGTTTGAATTCAGTGCCAGAGCGCGGTCGGAAGCTTCAAGTACACCTCCCGGAAAAACATAAATCCCGGGTGCGAAATTCGCTTTTTCCCTGCGCCGACCCATTAATACCTGAATACTTTCAGCCTGACCTCGATAAATAATCAAACTGGCGGCATCTTTGGCGGGAGTTCGTGCGGACAGTATCAAATTACTAATTCCCTCAATGTACTTGCCTTTATTCTACACTGAGGGCCAGGGCTTCTACTGCTTTACCAGGTAAAAATCCGGGTGGCAGAGGTATCCACCCGGACGAGACTGCTTTACTGTTCTTACATTTTGTCTCTTACCCATTCCGCGTAGTTCTCGTCAGCTTTCTGCATATAGCCTAGCATTCTTTCCTGCACTGATGGCTCTGCCTGAGACAGACCTGCTGCGATGTTATTGCAGAGGATGTCTTTCTGGCTGGCTGACATCAAGCGAAACAGATCGCCGGCCTGAGTATAATAATCTTCATCATCCTGAGAATGGCGGTCGATCCGGGCCTCATCTTCAAGCGGCATTGCCGGTTCGGCATAGTGCGGATTAGCTTGAGGCAAGTCTTGATTGTCATTAGGGTAAAAATTCACGTCGCCATTAGTCCTAGCACCTGTGACCGGACAGCCCGCCATAGCACCATCCTGTTGATAGTGATTAACCGGACAGCGCGGGGCATTGACAGGTATGAGATTATGATTCACGCCCAGACGATAGCGATGCGCATCCTGATAAGCGAGTAATCGGGCCTGCAACATTTTGTCCGGGGATGAACCTATACCCGGCACGAAGTTGCTAGGTGCAAAGGCGACCTGCTCGGTTTCAGCAAAGTAATTATCAACGTTTCGATTCAACTCGAACTGGCCAACTTCAATCAGAGGCACCAGACTGTGTGGCCAGACTTTCGTCAAATCAAATGGATTAAAGGGAAAACTTTGAGCATCCTTTTCACTCAGAATTTGAACTTTGACGGTCCAGCTGGGGAATTCCCCCTGATCAATAGCATTGACCAGATCCTGCTGAGCACCGAAAGACGGCATAGCAGCGGCTTCGTCTGTGTTCAGGGTTTTAATCCCCTGGTTCGTTTTGAAATGCCATTTGAACCATACTCTTTCACCTTTGGCGTTCCAGAAATTGAATGTATGTGAGCCGAAGCCATCAATGTGGCGCCAGCTATAAGGAATACCGCGATCAGACATGAGAATCGTCATCTGGTGTAAAGACTGAGGGTGATTAGCCCAGTACTCATACATGCGTGCTGCATCCGGCGTGTTAGTGCGAGGGTTCTTTTTCTGCGAGTGGACGAAATCGGGAAACTTCTGCGGATCGTTAAGAAAGAAAACCGGAGTATTATTGCCGACGACGTCGTAATTACCCTCTCTGGTATAAAATTTCAGGGCAAAACCACGCGGATCGCGGGCGTAGTCACTGGAATCCTGTCCGCCACCGACGGTCGAGAAACGCAGGAAAATATCGGCACTGTCACCTTCGTTCTGAAGAAAATCAGCGATAGTGTAGTCACTGAGGCTATGGGTCAGCGTAAAAGTGCCATAAGCACCAGCGCCGCGGGCGTGTACGACCCTTTCCGGAATACGTTCGCGGTTAAAATGCGCAAGTTTTTCGAATAACTGATAGTTGTCAAAGGTGAGCGCTCCGCGTTTACCGACCGAGACACTATTGTTGTCATCGGCTATCGGTGCGCCTGCCGACGTTGTCAGGTTTTTTTTGTCCATATCATCTCTCCAGTTTGATGTTCAATCATTGTGTGATTGACACCTTAGGAGAAAGACAATAATAGATAAAATCAAATATAAGTATTAAGTGGATAGGGTAAAACTATCATTCGGTTTTTTCCGGAATCTAGTCTAGTAAAAACGAGAGGGCGACTCTGGCGAATTTTTGCGGGTGTTCAATCATTGCCCAATGACCACAGTGAGGGAGAATATAACCAGTCGAGTCGTCGATCAATTCCAGAAGTTTGTAGGCGCAATCCAGTTGCACCACTTTATCGAGCTTGCCATTCACGACTAAAGTCGGCTGGCTGACCTGACGGATATAGTCCTCGTCATAATAAAGACCGGTCTGGTCTCTAATCCAGCCCATGATCGCATTGTAGGCCGCGGTGGTGGCCGGGTCGATGGACAAGCCGTGGCGATAGAGGACAATGTCGTCGTCATACTGGAAATCCGGATTGGTAAGACCCTGAACAATTCTTTCCATGCCTGCCGGGCTGTAATCGTAATTCATGATGGATTTCAATTCATCACTAATAGGAGCGTGTATGCCAGCGCTACCCATCAGGACTATTTTGCTGACTTTGGCACGGTTTTCAATTGCCACGCCCATCGATGTCATGCCTCCCATGGAATTACCGATGAGACTGACATTAGTCAAGTCTAAGTGGTCAATAAAAGCACAGATATGATCTACCCGGCTTGTTTGATTGTAGTCGAAACCACTCGGGTCAGGTTTATCGGTAAAACCAAAGCCAAGCATATCGATTGCAAACACGTGAAAATGCTCTGCGAAATCGTGTATAGAACCACGCCAGTTACCCCATGCGTCTGCGCCGGCTCCGCCGCCATGGATCAAAATTAAAGGCTCACCTTTGCCTGCTTCGTAATAGTGAGTGTTTATACCGTTTACATTAACAAACTTGTTGTCAGCGCCGGCTATGTCTTTTGTTTCCATATATTTATCTTACTCAGGGTTTAGAGTTTGTCTGGCGGAGGTTGCACGCCACGTGCGTGCTTGTGCACCATTTTCCGATACTCGACGACAAATTGATCCATGGAAAATAATTGCTCTTCATCCCAACCATTGCGATTATTGTAAAAATCTTCCTGAGCTTCACGGGCCATGATGTCATCATCATTGAAACCATCTTTTAATGCCAAATCTTCCCAGGCATTTTTGTAGCGCATCGTAAAATCTTCTTTAGCCATCTCGTCAGGGCAATTTTTCACCAGCACCTGCC
This sequence comes from Gammaproteobacteria bacterium, assembly GCA_012103475.1. Taxonomy (GTDB): domain Bacteria; phylum Pseudomonadota; class Gammaproteobacteria; order Eutrophobiales; family Eutrophobiaceae; genus WLWS01. Next base: position 96,706 of record WLWS01000003.1, read on the forward strand.
AGTATTGGTGATAGCCTTTTTTAACCGGCACATACCATTCGTATTGGGTCATTCCTGGTTGTGGCCAGTTTTCTACAAAGAGTATGGCAGGAAGGCAGAGAGAGACTCTTAGACCATATGGTGGCGTCTTGCCATAAGTGTGAATATTAAGATCGTCGCGATGCATGACTGGTTCTATGTTGTCGAAATACTTGGTGACACCTTTAGGCCATTTTTCATCGCGAATTAACATAGAATCAACACCGCTGACCGGTTCGCCGAGGGATAAGGCGATGTCCAGCGCAAGCACCAGCGCTGAATTTCTGTGAATCATGATGTGACCCGGATCACCGCCACTTTCCGCGGCCAGTCGCCAGTCGCCAATACATTCACGATGGATGCCAAGGGCCAGAGCATCTTTGTCCTGAATGCAGGGTGCTCGCAGCGGTTCATTTTTTGGTAACTTAAAAGGTAAGTCGTCGGTTAAGGGGGGTGTTTTAAAATCTTCATCGCCGACAAAAACGAAAATAATCCCACAATATTCTTTTACAGGGAATGTGCGAATGCCGGTTCGACCAATCAAAGGATCATTGGAAGACGCAACGATATCACACAATTTACCGTCTTTTAGGTTGTAGGTGAATCCGTGATACCAACAGGAGACCGTTTTCTTGGTCAGACAGGTAGGTTGTTGAGAAAGTCTGACGCCGCGATGAACACACTGATCACGAAAGCCATAGACTTTGCCGTTCGCGCGTCGGAGACCAATTCTTTCGCCGGCAATGGTGATCCCCTTAACATCGTCTTCTTTTAATTCGTAACTAAATAAACCGGGCCACCAGTGATTTCTAATACCATGTTCAGAATCGTAGTAACGTTGCAGAGACTTTTTCGGCTTCGCACGCCTCTTTCTGTTTGAGGAATTCGCTTTATCTTCTTTTGTATTGGCCATTCCTGCTTCACTCCGGCTGATCTTGAGCTTTCATTTTAACTCTAACGCTGAATAAGTTTAAATTTATTTTTTACAGGTATTTTTTGCTACATCCTTCAGCAAACGTTTGACCAGTGCCTGCAACTCAGGAATCACTTCGTTCTCAAACCAGGGGTTCTTTTTAAGCCATATATTGTTGCGGGGAGAGGGATGTGGGAGTACAAAATAGTCAGGAAGGTAGTCGTGGTGTTTTCCAACAGTTTCTGTAAGTGTCGGCCGCCTGAGTTCCTGTAAAAAGTACTGCTGCGAATACTGTCCGGTCAGAATCAGCAGTTTCTTTTGTTGTATAGATTTCAGAACCGCCTGCATCCAGGTTTCCGCACATTCAGGTCTGGGCGGCAAGTCACCGCTTTTGCCTCTGCCTGGATAGCAAAATCCCATGGGTACGATACTGAAGTGTCTGGTGCAATAAAATGTGTCAGCGTCGACACCGAGCCATTCACGCAGCCGCTTTCCACTCGCATCGTTCCATGGAACCCTGCTTTCATGGACTTTCAGTCCAGGCGCCTGTCCTATGATGACAATAGGCGATGTTGAGGAAAATTGCAGAACAGGTCTGGGAGCTTTTGGTAAAGCTGCTTTACACAAGGTACAGGCCCTGATTTCTTCTATAAGTGTTTTTTTCATGAAAAGTATTCAATTAACGACACTTTCATTTTAACTGGTTTTCCCTAGAGCAGAGTTAATGATAACTGCTTGGCATATTTTTATAAGCTTTTGTGACACAAATCCCGCTTCTGCCAAATCATCAAACTGCTAATACTATTGTTGGCCAGACTGGCATGAGGATTGCTGGTTAAGTATTAACCTGATAAAACAATAAACAATAGCTTGTGCGATGAGGAGTTTGGAATCTTTGTCCGGATAAGTTAGTAAAAAGGAAAGTAGAGATTTTGAATACCTCCAATAAATTCTGGCAAACGAATGACAATGACGTAAATATTGTTGAGTTAAAAGGATTTTCCCGAAGTATCGCTGAACTGGAATGGCTTCTCCTGATTCTCGTTATACTCTACATAGTCACTCCCGGTACCAATGTAGTTGATGACTGGATAATCGTAAAAGCCAGTGTTTGTTATGGCATGTTCGTACTTGCTTTCAGGTACCTGAATTTCTATCGTCGTGAAACTCGTTTGAAGCTGGGAGTGGAAATATGGGCGATGGTGGTATTTATCACCATTATTCTCTGGTATACCGGCAAGATTCACAGTCCCCTGTTAAACCTTTATTTACTTGTGATAATCACAAGTGGTCTGACCATGGGTAAATTCTCAACCACATTAATACTTGCTGTGATTTCCAGTATTTATCTGTACATGGGAATGCCGGGCTATCTCACCGGTATTTTCACTGCCGAACAATTCGGACTGATTATGACGGTGTTTGCGCCCTATATACTAATTGCCTATCTGACGACAATGTTGTCTGCAGACCTGCATTTTGCGAAGAAAATGTTCAAGCAGTTATCGGAAACGGACGAATTGACCGGACTGGAAAACCTGAGAAGTTTTAAAAACACTCTGTTCACAGAAATTCAAAAAGCCAGTCGCTACAAACATGTGTTTTCTGTATTAATAATTGATGCCGATGGGCTCAAAAAAATTAATGATAAACACGGTCATGAAGCCGGTAACACACTGATTAGGACAGTAGCCAATTCGATAAAATCCTGTTTGAGAGAATCCGATTCTCTGGCACGTTACGGTGGCGATGAATTTGTTGTTTTGTTACCTGAAACTGAGCGAGAGGCTGCTCTGGAGGCAGGTGAACGAATACGCAAGGCGGTCGAAAACACTGCTGTTGATCTTGATGGAAAAAAACTTAACACCACGGTAAGTATTGGTATTGCCAGCTATCCGGCACATGCAGCAAGTCTTGATGAGTTAATACAGCGAGCTGATGCTGCTCTGTATACAAGTAAAACGGGTGGACGTAATGTGGTCTCTGCCCATCCATTCATGAAAGAGGAGCCTCTGAGCTAACTTTCGCTTTTCAGTCTCATAAGATTAAAGTCTTTTTGATTCATGTACTTATGGCAGTTTTAATTGTATCTGTCCGGACCGGGACGAAAGTTATCATAAAGTCCTGAAAATAAAGCAAGTTCTCATTACATATCCGCCCAAACTCGTTTATAATCGCGCCTTTTTTGACGGCGTATGTGCATTGCAGCAATTCATCATGCGCAGACGATGGCAGTACGGGTATACCGGGCTGCTCGTCAAACTCTCACAACTCTCGATAACATGAAAGAAGCAGGAAAATGACTGATCTAGCGAAATACAGAAATATAGGCATCTTCGCCCACGTTGATGCAGGTAAAACCACGACCACCGAGCGTATTCTGAAACTGACCGGAAAGATTCATAAAACCGGAGAGGTTCACGATGGCGAGGCCACTACCGACTTCATGGAACAAGAGCAGGAACGTGGAATCACAATTCAGTCTGCTGCGACCAGTTGTGAGTGGAACGCGCATCGTCTTAATATCATTGATACGCCGGGACACGTTGATTTCACTATTGAGGTCTATCGCTCCTTAAAGGTGCTTGACGGTGGTGTAGGTGTATTTTGCGGTTCCGGCGGTGTTGAACCTCAGTCGGAAACAAACTGGCGTTATGCCAATGACTCAGAAGTATCCCGTATTATTTTCGTGAATAAACTGGATCGCGTTGGTGCAGATTTTTATCGCGTCGTCGGGCAAATTCAGGACGTGCTTAATGCTCATCCTCTTGTGATGGTATTGCCAATTGGCATTGAAGATCAGTTCAAAGGTGTGGTTGATCTGTTAAGCCGTAAGGCATGGGTCTGGACTGATGACATGGATCCTATGAGTTTTACCGTTGATGAGCCGCCTGCAGAAATGGCAGATCAGATAGAAGAATGGCGTGAAAAACTGGTAGAAACGGCTATTGAGCAGGATGACGATCTAATGGAGCAGTATCTGGAAGGCAATGAGCCTTCAATAGATGATCTTAAACGTTGCATTCGCAAAGGCACGATCAATCTCGATTTTTTCCCGACTTTTTGTGGCTCGGCTTTTAAGAACAAGGGTGTGCAGATTGTACTTGATGCGGTTGTCGACTATCTGCCGGATCCGACTGAAGTGAAACCACAACCTGAAATCGATCTGGAAGGTAATGAAACCGGCGAATTCGCAATTGTTGATCCGGACGCACCTCTGCGCGCACTGGCTTTTAAAATTATGGATGATCGCTACGGAGCTCTGACCTTTATCAGAATTTACTCTGGTAAATTAGGTAAAGGCACAAACATAATGAATACATTCACTGGTAAAACCGAGCGTATCGGCCGTCTGGTGGAAATGCATGCGGACTCTCGTGAAGAACTGGATAGTGCTCAGGCTGGTGATATTGTTGCGATTATAGGTATGAAAAATGTACAAACCGGACATACATTATGTGATCCGGATAAGCCGGCTACTCTTGAGCCAATGGTTTTTCCTGATCCGGTTATTTCTATTGCGGTTTCACCGAATGATAAGGCGGCCTCTGAAAAACTCGGTATCGCAATTGGCAAGATGGTGAAGGAAGATCCATCGTTTCGTGTAGAAACAGACCAGGACAGCGGAGAAACCATTCTTAAAGGAATGGGGGAATTACACCTCGACATCAAGATCGATATTCTTAAACGCACACACGGAATCGACGTTACGGTTGGTAAACCACAGGTTGCCTATCGGGAGACTATCACTAAACGACTCGAAGACAGCTATACCCATAAGAAACAGACTGGTGGTTCAGGACAATTTGCCAAAATTGATTATGTTCTTGAGCCAGGTGAAGCCGGTTCCGGATTCGAGTTTGAGTCCACAGTTACCGGTGGTAATGTCCCGCGTGAATTCTGGCCGGCTGTTGAAAAAGGTTTTGTTAAGAGCATGGTGAAAGGTGTATTGGCGGGTTACCCCTGCCTCGATTTCAAAGTAAACCTCTATGACGGCGCTTTCCATGCGGTTGATTCATCCGCGGTGGCCTTTGAACTGGCTTCTGCTGCAGCCTATAGACAAAGTATGCCGAAAGCCGGACCACAATTAATGGAGCCGATCATGAAGGTTGATGTTTATACCCCGGAGGATCATGTTGGTGATGTGATCGGTGATTTAAATCGTCGCCGTTCCATCATTAAATCTCAGGAGGCAGGTGCAACAGGTGTTCGAATCAAGGCCGAAAGTCCTTTGAGTGAGATGTTTGGTTATATCGGTGCACTTCGTACAATTACTTCCGGACGTGGGCAGTTTTCGATGGAATTCCTGCATTATCTGCCTTGCCCGAAAAATGTGTCTGAAGAAATTATTAAGGAAGTGCAGGAGCGGGAAGCCGCAGCCGACTAAGACACTGCACTACCCTCAGGTTTATGGACTGAATTTGCGCGTGTCGAGATAGACGCGCGCGCGGATTACTTTACCCAGATCATTAAATTCGACAATAGCAACGTTGGGAAGTGAGATAATCTCGCCACTGACCTTATGCTTCGCCTCTGTAATCAATTCCGATATTGACACGTTTCTATCGATAACTCGTCGTAACTCTGTTTGCCTGAAATCTGTATAGACATCCAGATAACGTAGATAAGTGGCACGGATTTCATCGATGCCGCGGGCGTGTACAGTGGGGGTTATTCGCTCTGCATTCTCATCCCAATGACTTAAGTATTTTTCCAGATTCCCTGAAGCAATATCATTATTAAATGAATTCCAGAATCTCGTTGAATAAGTATCAGTTAACGATTCATCAAAAGCCTGATCAGCGGTGAAAGAAAAACTGGACAGACTTAGACAAAAAAATAGCAGTATGCAGCGCAGCAGATTTTTCTGAGTCAATCTTTTGTTTATCATTTTGTGTCTTTCCTGAATTTCAGTGAGGTGAGTTATTAATATTCCACGTCTAATTTCGAATGATCCCATGTTTTCGTTTCAACTGGTCTCACCACAATTACGGTTTTTTTTGAACACATTCTAGCCGCTAACTCTTCAGCCTGAGTGTCGGTTAATTCTTTTTGATTGCGCAGAATCAGAGCGGTCTCATAGCGCTTTACCTTATCTGGATCATTTACTAATTCAGCATCGGAATTGATAGAAGCGCCACGTAGTTCCTTATAGTCCTGTCCATCTTCGCAGAGCAGTGCAATGCTCGGATTACGTTTCAGGTTGAGTATTTTCTGGGACTTGCTATAACTAACTAGAATGATATTACCGTCGTCAATAGTAAACCACATTGTTACAAGATGCGGCGTACCGTCATTATTTAAGTTGCACACGTGCATTGATTTTTGTGAGGTAATAAAATGCCACATTTCCTCAGTATTCATCTGAATGCTATTACGGCGGTTTGACATGGTTTTATTTTTCGGGCTTGTTTAGCTCAAATGATACTCGAATTCGTATCAATGACAGAATAAATTAAGCTAGTTACGTTCAATGTTCAGCAATTACAGAGAGGCTTGAGATTTATGAAAGTGATTATTGCAGGAGCAGGTATTGGTGGTTTAACGGCGGCACTGAGCCTGCAAAAAATTGGTGTGGATGTCAGATTGTTTGAAAGTGTCTCGAGTATTCGATCTTTGGGGGTCGGGATCAACGTACTACCTCATGCGACCAGAGAATTATTCGCGCTTGGCCTGCAGGCTGAATTGGACAGCTTTGCCATCAAAACGCGAGCGATGAAGTACTTCACGCGTCGTGGCAAAGAGGTCATCAGCGTTCCCTGTGGTGAGTATGCCGGTTATAAATGGCCACAATACTCGCTGCACAGAGGCGAGTTTCAAATGATGCTGTTGAATGCCTTTAAGCAACGTGCGGGAGCAGACAAAGTAATATGTGGACATGCGATTTCAGAATTTGAACAGGACGAAAAAGGTGTCAAGGCGACGTTTATTGATTCGAAAACGAAGGAAGTATTGAGCACCGAAACTGCTGATCTCCTGATTGCGGCGGATGGTTTACATTCTGTGGTAAGAAAACAGTTGTACCCTAATGAGGGGCGTCCGGTATTTTCGAAAATAATTTGTTACCGCGGCGCAGTTGAATCAACTCCGTATCTGGACGGAGAATCAATGATCATTTGTGGTGATAATCGCTTAAGGCTGGTTTCCTATCCGATATCTGAAACACAACGCCGGCAAGGCAATAGCCATATCAACTGGATTGCCTCGGTACCGTTTGAAAGTGATACGGTAGGAAGAGAAGACTGGGCTCAACAAAGCCGGCCGGACAAGCTCCTGGAGCTTTATCGTGACTGGCAGTTCGACTGGCTGAATGTTCCGCAATTGATTCAGTCGGCCAAGGAGATGTTTGAGTTTCCGGTGTATGACAGAGATCCTCTGAAACGATGGACATTTGACCGCGTCACACTGCTTGGAGACGCGGCTCACCCTCTAATTCCGGTGAGTTCCAGTGGTGCGGTGCATGCCATTATCGACGGCAGAGCGCTGGCCTATGCACTGGGCTCTCATGATAACCCGCTTGATGGTTTGATAGCCTACGAACAGGATCGTCTGCCAAAAGCCAACAGAGTTGTGGTTGCCAGCAGAAATAATGGTCCGGATGAAGTTCTCGAGATTGTCAGGCGAGAGTGTGATGATGCAGATAATATATTTGACTATGTTGACAGAAATGTATTTCAAAAAGTCATCGATGATTTTAAAGAATTATCTGGTTTCGGAATCGACACTCTGAACAATCTTGATAGTTACGAGATCTAAACCTCTCTTATGAGCAAAACACTGGTAATTCTACTCATCGGTATGGCCTTTCTTCTCTGGAAGTTTGTTCTGTTTCCGGAAAAACTGGATTTTACAGACAAGATGAAAGTTCTTCAGGGTTTAACCTTGGCAAAGAGTCACAAACAGGCGGTAATAAAATACTGGCAGGCTAATAAAACATTCCCCAGCGAAGAGCAATGGCAGGCCGACGGACCTGAAATGAATGTGAATCTTGGAAACTCAATTGTCAGTAAAATCACGGTAGGCGAAAAAACACCCGGAACTATTACACTTTACTATTCAAACTCGCGAGATCCGGGTCTTGCTCCGCAGATATCGGGAAAGTATTTAAGCCTGAACCCCTACGAATACAATGGAAAAATAGAATGGTCATGTAAAGGCAATATACCTGAAGAGTTTGTGCCTAAAGCCTGCCGTTAATCAATTCTGCTTACCAATTATTTCTCAATTTTCTAAGCGCAAGAAAAACGCTTTTTTCATCTGCATCTGGCGCAAGAGAATTGTCCAGCTCGCGTAATCTGGCAATGACTTCCGGATTACTTAAGCGAAAAAAGGTATTAATCTCCTTCTCCATGGCAATGGAGGTCAGCATCGCAGAATTAGGGTCCTGATTTTCTAACTTTCCTAGCAAGCTCTTAGCCTGTGCATTACCGGGCTCTCTATCCAGCGTAAACTGAAGATTGTTAACAATGTAATCATGCCCAGGATAAATCAGAGTGTTATCTGGTAGCCTAGCCAACTGAGTGGCGAAGGTCATGTAGAGTTCATCAGGATGACCGCCGTTGTGACAGTTACCAGCGCCGGCATTAAACAGCGTGTCGCCGCAAAAAAGTGCGGGTGTATCTGATCTCGACAACAAGCAGACATGACTCATGGTATGTCCGGGTGTATCAAGCGCTTCGAGTTCGACCTGCTTACCAACCTTGATAACAGCACCTGCATTTAACGGGACATCGACCCCATTAATTCTGGCACTGGCGTGAGCCAGAAGTTTTGCGCCAGTGGAATTGATTACCGCGTCGTTGCCGCCCGTATGATCACCGTGTTCATGTGTGTTCAGAACCTGAGTAATCTCCCAGCCTTTGCTTTTAGCAAGATGCAGACACTTCTCGTGATCAAGAGGATCGATTGCCAGAGCTTCTCCTGTTTCCGGACAAGCGATCAGGTAATTGAAGTTTCGCCAGTTATTACCAGTCCAGATCTGTTCAATAATCATTTTCTATAAACTCTATTTAGGTCGAAGACCCTAGTTTACTACGCAATGGAAGAAAGAAAATACCTGAGCTAGTATTCAGACTGAATTAGATAAATTTGCTCAGGAAAAGCCACAATATGAACTACTCAATAAGTCGCAGACAATTTTTAGCATTACTGGGCGCCAGCGCTGTGCTTCCTTTTGATAGATTGTCTGCGAAAGCATCAACACATAATTTTCGAATAAGGACAATTACAGCTGGTGTGCGAATGACTGATTTAGAGGATCTGAGTACTCTTCATCGTGCGGCAGCATTTCTTGTAAGTGCTCGCGAAGAATATCTGGAATCTGGTTATGAGGTTCAAACATTGCGCTTATCCACTCAACCTTTGTTTGAATACTTCAAGAACTGGCAGGCGGAAGATTCTATAGCAAAAATAAAAATGCTTGATAGTTTTGCACAAGAACAGCAAATGATGCTGAGTCTGGGGCCGATCAATAATAACAGTCAGAGCGACAAGGTTTTTTCAGACTGGGTGGTCGAACTGATTAGTTCAACAAAGAATATTAGTTGTTCGCTTATCGTTGCTTCAGCTGATCATAAACTGGAGAGTAAAAACTTCAACACAGCTGCCCAAATAATGAAAGGTGTGGCAGCAGCTACTCAGGGCGGAGAAGGTAATTTTCGTTTCGTCGCTTCAGCCTGGTGCCCTTCGGGCACTCCCTTTTTCCCAGCCAGTTATTTCAATGACGAAAGTTTCAGTATTGGGCTTGAGTCAGCGGATTTATTACAGACATCCTTTCTGGAAAAAGAAAGCCGGAGAAGCGCGGATAAAAAACTAAAAGAGGATATGCAAGCTGTACTGAGGCCTGTGCAGGAAAAAGCGCTGGCTATAGAGAAGAATGGGAGCCGGAAATACCTTGGTATAGATACCTCACCTGCACCCAATCTGGACGTCAGTATCGGTCGAGCTATTGAAACACTGAGCGGACTTCCTTTCGGTAGTCCGACAACCCTCGCGGCCTGTGCCAGAATTACTGACGTGTTAAAATCCCTGCAGCTTCGAACCTGCGGTTATTCCGGTCTGATGTTACCAATTCTTGAGGATACAATATTGGCCAAACGGGCAGCGGAGGGAAGATACCGCGTTTCAGATCTTCTGCTTTATTCCAGTGTATGCGGTACCGGGCTGGATGTGGTTCCATTACCCGGGGATATATCTGAACAGCAACTTGCTGGACTCGTGAATGATGTTGCAGCACTTGCGACTAAATACAGGAAACCGCTGTCCGCGAGATTGTTCCCGGTGCCCGGTAAAAAAGTGGGGGATATTGTCAAGTTCAATAACCCCTATTTAACGGATGCCATGGTAATGAGTGTAGATTAGGTTTTTGAACTATCTGGCACATCTCAGCCTTTCTGAGCCTGATTCTGAATCTATGGCGGGTAACCTGATGGGTGACTTCAGAAAATATCTGAACGGCGAGGAACTGCCGGAAAAGGTTCAGCTGGGGATTGATAATCATCTTCGCGTAGATAAGTTTACTGATTCAAACCCGATAGTTATTGAGGCCAGGAGATTGTTCAGCCCTGAGCGCAGGCGTTTTGCTGGTATCATCCTCGATGTGGTGTTCGATCATTTTCTCAGTCTGCACTGGCAGCGCTTTAGTGATGAGAGTCTGGATGGGTTTATTGAACGCAGCTATGAAAATATACAGTCTCAACACGCTATCATGCCTGCGCGTATGCAGTATGTAATGAAATTAATGATTAATGACAACTGGCTGAAAACCTACGCTGAAATGAGCGGCATTGATCTTGTATTGAACAGAATGTCGAAACGGATACGTTTCGAAAACAAACTATATGGCGCCATTGAAGAGGTTGAAGATCATCAGGAAGCTCTTGAACAATGCTTTCTTCAGTTTTTCCCGGAATTAACTGGCTATGTGGAATCTATAAAATGACCAAATTAAGTGTGAATCTGAACAAAATTGCCTTAATCCGTAATTCACGTGACAGCGACTTTCCGAATCTTATTGATTTTGCCCGTCTATGTATCAAAAGCGGTGCGCACGGTCTGACTATTCATCCACGACCTGATCAGCGACATGCCCGCTATAAAGATGTCTACAACCTGGCCGCTCTGGTTCAGGAAAATACTGGAATTGAATTAAATATCGAAGGTAACCCGATAGATAAATTCCTTGCCGTCGTCCTTGAGTCAAAACCGACACAGTGTACTCTGGTGCCTGATGAACCCGGACAACTGACATCAGATCATGGCTGGGATGTGATTGCTCAGCAGGATCGTTTGCGTGACTATGTACAACAGTTACAGGAAGCGGGCATTCGTACAAGTCTGTTTCTTGATCCCGATAAAAATCAAATCGAAGCTTCAGTGAACACCGGAACTGAGCGAATTGAGTTGTATACCGAGTCCTACGCTAAAGCTTACGGTCGCGACGAAGAAAACGCGGTATTAAGTATATATTCTGAAGCTGCTAAAACAGCTCAAACGTTTGGTCTTGGGGTGAATGCGGGACACGATCTCAATCAGGATAATCTGGGCAGGTTTTTAAGCATTAAAGATATTCTGGAAGTATCGATTGGGCACGCGTTAACGGTTGAGTCTCTGCTGGCTGGTTTTGAGAAGACTATTCAAAACTATCTCGATATTATAAAGACTATATCTCAGCCAGCTTAGCAAATTTTATCAGAGCTCTTTGCAGGACTTTGTGATCTGCCAGTAACTTGATGTAATCAGATTCGCGTCAGCCAGCCTTGGCCTTGATTAACTTTACCAATTTGCGCTTATTGTCCGAGCTCCATCGTTCAATACCAGTTAGATTCAGCACGAGGGGCGCCCAGCCATTCCAGGCAAAGCGTTCATCTGCAGATAATTTCGGCACTTTTCTCAAGCCAAGTCTTTGTGAAGCTTCCAGAGCACATTTATTGAGCCCTTTTTCGCGCTCCGAACTGAAACGATCTGCCAGATACCTTGACAGCGCAGGGGCAATATTCCACGACAGAGGAAATACATTTTCACTAGTTTTACCAGGCTCAAGCTCCAGAAACATGTAATTTTCAGCAAGCTTGTTTAAGGTGCTCAGACTGGAACGATGAGACGAATTATTTTTCATTTTTTGCAGTTCAGTTCTGACCAGTTTTTTGATTTTTGCATCTCTCGGGCGAAACCCGAGCTTGTAATAAAACCACCAGACACCAGAGAGCAGACCTTCCTTGTTACCATAGCCGAGCTGATAGTTATCAAGTACGAAAGTACGTATGTCGAATAGACGATGAGTCATGGCAAGTGCCCTGGCATAGTTATGCGCCGCGTCTGCACCCCGGAAGGTGACAAATGTGTTGTAGGATATTTCAGCCATATCGAAAATAACACTGACTTGGAAATACCCGATTGGCACACCGTTTTTGAGATTTAAGAACCCATATACGGCTGGTAGCAGATAGCATCGTTCCGGCAATGTACCTATGCACGCAAACTGCAGACCATCGCCACAATCGACTAGTCTGACATCATCAGTGCTTCCCTGAGAAAACGCATCGATATCACGTTCGTGAGTAATCATAGCTGTGCGCGCCAGGTCAATTAGTTGTCGTCCTTCACGTTTTGAGACGCTACGAATTTTTACCGGATGACTCTGAATAACCTTACGCAGATCAGGTCGTCTTTTTTCTATATTACTAGTGACAAACGAAACATCTTTTTTCAGGTATCTGGCAGTCGTCATCGATGGCGCTGACGCTGAAGACTCAAGCCGGTAAGGCAGATCAAGTTTGTCGTGTAAGGCTTCCCGTTCAAAAGATGTTCTGTAAAGTCTGGCTATTCTGTTTAGCAAGAACGTCGCTTCGCTTTCACGATCATTTTTCAGCCGGTTCAACCATTCCTTTGCCGTAAATTCAAAATCATCAAACTGACTGGCTTCCGAATACGTAGTCATTGTCGGAATGATTTCCATTAATTTGTCTGCATCGTCTATTTCAGGCCAGTCAATTTGTAAGGACTGTCCCCAGTTCCTGGCAAGCCAGTCGGCCATGGGATAGAAAAAGCGATAGTCAATCGGACAACCGGCAATTCCGGAGCTGACCAGTTCTTCACGAAAACGTTTCAAATCTGAACGCTGAGCAAAACTTCCGAGTATGTCTTCGACCTGGTCCAGTAATTTCTGGTTATTAGGGTAAGCACGCATAAAAAGCAAAACATTATGAAAGCGCTCGATTTCGTCAGAGTTATCGAATCGGCACCTGCTGATGGCAAGTAGTGTAGTGAGTTTGTCTTCAGCACTGACGGAATCGTGCTGGTTTCTGTGCTTTTCCAGTTTAACAAGAAGACTCGTAGTACTCATAACAGGGGCTCCCTTGAGATGATGAAGCTGCTTTTTAATCTGGCAGAAGAAAGAATACCATGATCGATATCAATTTGGTGCGGATTAGCAGAATCACCTTGGCAGTTCTTGTCTGGTGAAATATGCTGTTGATAAGAAACTACCACCAGTAATTCACTATCAGGAAAAAGCTAAAACCAATGAAGAAGCAAATCTTTAATAGGGCTGTAAGCAGCTGTCTTGTGGCTTTACTCATGTTATTGACAAATATCGTTAAGGCAGAAGAGGAGGATAATCCCTATAAGGATGTGCAGATTGAGACTGTCAAAATCAGCAAGGGTCTCTATATGTTAATCGGGGCCGGTGGAAATATCGGCTTGTCAGTAGGTGAAGATGGCGTGTTTATGATTGACGATCAATTTGCACCGATGACACCGAAAATCAAGGCTGCCGTTGCGGCGATTACCGATCAGCCGATAAAATTTCTAATCAATACTCACTGGCATTTTGATCATACCGGTGGCAATGAAAATCTGGGTAAAGAAAACGTCTTAATCGTCGCTCACGATAATGTCTATAAGCGCATGAGTGTGGATTCTCTTATCGGCGCTTTCGGAATGACCGTGCCAGCTTCACCCAAAGTGGCCTTACCAGTGATTACTTTCAACGATACAACAACCTTTCATTTGAACGGCGATGATATTCACGTTTTTCATCAGCAGAATGCGCACACGGACGGAGACAGTATTATTCATTTCAAAAAGGCTAACGTCGTGCATACCGGTGATGTCTGGTTCAATCAGGTTTACCCATTTATCGATACCTCAAGCGGCGGTTCGCTGGACGGTATTATTCGTGGAGCAGAAAATTTGCTCACTATAGTCGATAAGGACACAAAAATTATTCCGGGGCATGGACCATTGGCCAGCAAATCAGACCTTGAAGGTTATTTGAAAATGCTGAAAACGCTCAGAATGCGCATGCAGAAATTGATTGATGAAGGCAAAACCATTGATGAGATTGTGGCTTTGAAACCTTATGCGGATTACGATAAAACTCTGGGCCAGGCTTTCATGAAACCCGTTATGTTTCTGCGCATTGTTCACGATAGTCTGACCCGTCAGGAGCAATAAAAAAGCCTGAGTAGCAAGATTCGGGTGGTTTGCCCCCTCGTATTTCTCCACAATGTGAACACCAGACATTACGGATAGAATTATGAGCAGCGATTACCAGCGAGTGGCACAGGCAATTCAGTATATTCGGGATAATGTGAAGCAGCAGCCGGATCTCGAGGATGTCGCTGGCCACATAGGTCTGAGTCCCTATCACTTTCAACGGCTTTTTCAACGCTGGGCTGGTGTCAGCCCCAAGCGTTTTCTCGAGTTTCTCACGGTTGAACAGGCCAAGGAGCTGTTGCAGCAATCGCGGAGTGTTCTGGACTCCAGTCTGGAGACGGGTTTGTCCGGACCCGGTCGACTCCATGATCAATTTGTCTCTATAGAAGCGGTAAGCCCGGGAGAATTCAAAAAACGTGGCGCCGGTATGCAGATAGCCTATGGTTTTCAGCAGACCCCGTTTGGTCTAGCTGCGATTTCGCTTAGTCCCAGAGGGATTTTGTCTCTGTCATTCTATGAAGAGGGAGAGGAAGAATTCGAATTAGCGAAATTGAAATCCGAATGGAGTGACGCAAGTTTCGTAGAAGATCCGGCAAGGACATCCGCGGTGATAGATCGCCTTTTCGAGAAATCCTCAGGCTCTGATGGGCGCCTCTTACTTTCCATCAGAGGCACCAATTTTCAGATCAAAGTCTGGAATGCCTTATTGCGTATTCCCGCCGGCTCGATAAGTTCCTATCAAAAGCTGGCCGATGAAATCGGTAAACCAAAGTCAGTGCGCGCCGTAGCAAACGCAATCGGAGCCAATCCTGTGGCCTACCTGATACCCTGTCACAGAGTTTTGAGAAGTAGTGGCGAATTAAGCGGCTATCGCTGGGGACAGGATAGAAAGCGTTTGATGCTGGCCCGCGAGTGGGCGCAAACTACCGCGCCGTAATTTCAAGGAGAATAAAACGATAAGATTTATATTTTGCGAAGGATTCGCTATTTCTGTCCTTTTTCTCCAGATAGCGGGTACGCATTTTTGTCAGTTTTTTTCTGTAGGCAAATAAGCCGATTTTTGTCAGCCACGAGTTTTTGATCGCCATAATTCTTTTGAATACCGACAGCAGAGGACGCACAAAATTGTTAATTGCATCCTGCTCAAGGTCAAAACTCGGTGCGACGAATGTCGTGATATCAATATTTTCCAGTTCTTTAAAGTCAAAGTTTTCCCGTTCACTTAAAAAATCTTTATAGGGTTTGCCCCCGCCAATCGGACCTTTCTCGGGCATATCGTTTTTAAATAAATCGGCGATCAAAATATACTTGTTCCCGTATCGTCGGCATTGCTCAAAAGCATCCTTAATCTGAATAAACTGGATGCTTTCGCTAAACACAATGAGATCGTATTTTTTATCGATATCGAGTTCTTCGTATTTACATTCATACAGCCTGGCTTTATCGCCTAGTTTCAAAGAGGCATTTTCACTCATAATACTTGGTGGGCAGACGGCATCGACCTTGAAGTTCTTTTTCAGAAGTTGGGTCGCCATCTCACCAGAACCGCAGCCAACATCGAGAATGCTTTCAACATCATCAGGAATGAGCTTGAACAGCTCCTCGATATAAGCTTCCTGAGCCTGTTTCAGGTTGGCAAATTTGAGTTTGACTCCGGGCTTCCAGTAGCCGAAATGCAGATATTCTGTTTCGAAAAAATAGCGCAGAAACACATAGAGTAGATCCAGTGAACGACCGCGTGTGTACTTGCTTTTAGTGTTATTCAAGGCTCAAAATCTCAATTAAAATGATGGCAACCCGTCGCTGCAGCGAGGCGAACATTACCTTATTTGCTGAGTGAAGCCAATGTTCTATTGGTTTCCCTTGGGCAAGCCCATTATTTTGAGTCAGTTTCAGGCATATTTGTTATTATTCGACTCTGGTTTACAAATTTCTTATTCACGATGTCAGTAACAAAATTAGATGACGGCCGTACTATTACGGACGAGAAAAATTCAGCCGATTTAAGAAAAGTCGGTGCCCACCCCGATTTCTGGTACCCCTTGTTAAGTTCTTCTAAAGCGAAAGCCGGCAAGGCTGTTGGAGTAACTTTTGCCGGCGAGCCAATTGTGATTGTGCGTACTAAGACCGGCAAGTTATATGCACTGGAAGATCGCTGTGCTCATCGCCAGGTGCCCTTACATCAGGGGGTGGTGGACGGGGACAATATTCACTGTTGTTACCATGGCTGGGTGTATGACTGCAGCGGTAAGTGCGTCAATATACCTTACGTGGGAAAAAGCGATGCCATACCACGTGGAGTACGGGCCTATCCCTGCCGTGAAGATTATGGTTTTATATTTGTGTTCCCCGGTGATCCGGAGAAAGCAGACTCGGTTCCCTTTCCCGATATTCCGGCATGGCATGACAAGAAATACAAAACCAGAGTGCTGGACGATCAGGTCGGTTGTCATTATTCCTTTCTGCATGAGAACCTGATGGATATGAATCATCAGTTTCTACATCGCCGCATCATGTCAAAAATTAATACCACCTTTCTTGGTCTGCGTGACGAAGAAAATTCAGTTGAGGTGGATTACACTTTTTCCCGGATCGGCAAACAGCCAATGGGTGAGAAAGTAATGTTGGGTATTCGCAGTGCACCGACAGAAGACAAACCGAAAGATATTATGACTGTGAGCACGCAGTATCCCTATCAGGTTCTGCGCTTCTGGACGGCCGGTTCTGATCATCCGGCTCTGGATTTATGGATCACTTATGTTCCAGTGGATAAAGAGCAGCGCACTAACCATACCTTTGGTCTTATCAATATTCGTCGCCCGGATATTCCCGGCTTACTCGATATTGCCTGGCCCTTTATCATTTATTTCACCAACGGAATCTTCGCAGAAGACCGTTGGGTGGTGGAAATGGAGCAGGCGGCCTTTGATGAACAGGGCGAGGATCTCAATCAGGAGATCTTTCCGGTTGTTCAGGCCGTCCGGGATCTGTTAATTCGTAAAGGTGTGCCCATCCCGCAAACTTAGTGTCGCTGTTTAATCAGAGACAGGCGTTCTCATAGTCACAAATTCTTCCGCCGTAGTCGGATGTATACCTATAGTGGCGTCAAATTGCGCTTTCGTCGCACCTGCCTTAATAGCGATCCCTATCCCCTGAATAATCTCACCGGCATCCGGCCCCAGCATGTGCACGCCGACCACTTTATCGCTTTGTTTATCGACAATCAGTTTCATGAAAGTTTTCTCGTCGCTGGATGACAGGGAATACTTCATCGGCGTGAAAGTAGATTTATAGATAGTGACTTCAGAATACTCAGCACGTGCCTGCTCTTCAGTTAAACCCACGGTCCCGAGATTTGGTTGACTGAACACACAGGTTGGAATATCTGCATAATCAACAGCACCTGACTGGCCATCGTAGAGACGTCTTGCCAGAACAGTACCTTCAGCGGTTGCGACCGGTGTCAGGTTAACCCGATCGGTGACATCGCCTATGGCGTAAATGGAAACAACGGAGGTCTGGTATTCATCATTCACCACCACCGCACCTTTGCTGTTCAGTTCAACACCAGCGGCTTGCAGACCCAGACCTTCTGTTTTCGGGTGCCGTCCGGTTGCGTACATTATCAAACCGGTACTCATGTTCTCTCCCGAGTTTAACTCTGCATTATATTTTTCGCCGTCTTTCTCAATGGCATCAATATTGGTATTGAAGAGGATATTGATATCTTTCTTTTTCATTTCGGCATGAAGATGTTCGCGAATCTCCTGATCGAAACCGCGCAGGAAGAGCTCGCCGCGATAGAGCAGTGTCGTATCCACACCCAGACCGTGAAATATACCGGCAAACTCAACGGCGATATAGCCGCCCCCGACAATCACAATACTCTCCGGTAGCTTCTCCAGAAAAAAAGCTTCATTAGAGGTGACTATATGCTCCTTTCCCGGAATATCCGGCACGCTGGGCCAGCCTCCAGTGGCGACAAGAATTCGCTCTGCGCTGATTGTCTTTTGATTAACAGACACGCTATGTTCATCTACTACCGTAGCTCGACCATCGAAAAGGGTGACTCCGGTGGAATCAAGCAGACCACCATAGATTTCATTCAAGCGGCTTATCTCGCGATTCTTATTGTCCAGCAGGGTTTGCCAGTTAAATTCCGCTTTTCCCGGCTGCCAGCCAAAGCCTTTTGCATTCTCAAACTCTTCGGTAAAGTGCGAAGCATAAACAAACAGCTTTTTCGGCACACAGCCGACATTGACACAGGTTCCGCCAAGATAGCGATCTTCCGCTATCGCGACTTTTGCCCCGAATCCTGCAGACATGCGTGCCGCACGAACGCCACCGGAACCTGCGCCTATAACAAATAAATCGTAATCGTAAATACTCATAGAGAAATAACCTGAAAGCCGGGTTTAGAATTAATTATAATGAACGCTTATTCTACTGTTTAGCTTGGTAATGGTCGAACTCTATACAAAATCAGACAGACAGCGCTAATGGAACAGAAAAAACAGGCGAATTTAATGCGCGGGGCGACCTATGCCTCGGTGGCAACAGCCTTTTTTCTTATTCTCATTAAATTTATCGCCTTTCTTTTCACAGGTTCAGTCTCGTTGCTCTCGAGCCTGATCGATTCGATACTGGATTCGCTGGCGTCGATAATAAATCTCTTCGCAGTCAGAGCCTCACTGGAACCTGCAGACAAAGAACATCGCTTTGGACATGGTAAGGCCGAACCATTGGCGGGTCTGGCTCAGGCGGCTTTTGTTATGGGTTCCTCGCTTTTTCTTATCGTCGAATCATTTAAACGTTTTGTACACCCTGAGCCGGTGGAACACGGAAGTATCGGTATTCTGGTGATGCTGATCTCATTAGGCGCAACAATAGTACTGGTTTTGTATCAAAGATATGTCGTTAAACAAACAGGTTCGTTGGCTATTCAAGCGGATTCAATTCATTATTTCAGCGATATCGCCCTGAACGTCGGTGTTATCCTGTCTTTGTTCTTAAGTGCTTATGTTGCCTGGACACTAGCCGATCCGATATTCGCGCTACTAATTGCCGGCTACATTATTGTTTCGGCCTGGAACATAGTCAGCCAATCTTTGGATCAGTTAATGGACAGAGAACTATCCGATGAGGAACGTTCAAAAATCAAGAATATAATCGCTAGTCATGCCGGGGTTATCGGTATGCATGACTTACGCACTCGCGCCTCCGGAAAAGATATTTTCATTCAGGCCCATATCGACATGGATGCTGAAATGAGTCTTTATGATGCCCATCAAATTTCCGAGGCTGTTGAAAGTGAACTACAAGTAAATTTTCCAACAGCAGATATTCTTATTCATCAGGATCCAGTTGAAAGAAAGGACTAATTAAGAACACAGCTAAGTCAAAGTCATGCTGAAAAACTGACCCATCGATCAGAATTGAATAAAACTTTGTCTGCCACATTGTATTCAGAAAAGAAACATACCTAATATAAAGTATTTCAATCATTGGGAAGACTATGAAAAACAAAATATAAGTTCGATTTGGTCAATTTCAGAATACAAAACGTTACCCCAAAAAGGGTATATCAGGCTGCTTGATAGTGGACAAATAGTAATCTAGTATTATTTTCGAAAACTCGAATAAAGGATTAGAGTCAGGAAAAACAATAACTGGATTTGAGTATGGAAACAGTAAATGGACGAAGGGGCTGATCAGACTAACGACACAGGGCTGAGCTCGCTTGTTATTCTCTCCCGATTGCATGGATTGCCAGCAGATCCCGGGCAACTTCGTCATCAATTTGGCCAGTCTGGCCAGACTTTCGATAACACCGCAATTCTTCGTGCCGCTAAATCACTCGGCCTCAAAGCAAAATTATTCAACAGTAATTGGGAGCGTCTTTTAAAAACAGAGCTTCCAGCCATTGGCATTCACAAAGACGGTCACTATTTTTTAATAGGACAGGTAGCGCAAGATAAAATACTGCTACAAGATCCAAATGAGCAAGGCCCTGTATCGCTGACTGAAGAACAATTCATGGCGATCTGGAGTGGCGACCTGATCTTGATCACACGTCGAGCCGGCATGCTGTCAGAAATCAGAAAGTTTGATTTTTCCTGGTTTATTCCAGGCATTTTGAAATACAAAAAGCTTCTTGGTGAAGTGCTACTGGCATCGTTCTTCATTCAGCTTTTTGCCCTGATTACGCCGCTATTCTTTCAAGTCGTGATAGACAAGGTGCTCGTGCATAGAGGCTTAACTACACTGGATGTGCTTGCCTTTGGCCTGCTTGTCGTTTCATTTTTTGACGTTGTACTTAATGGTTTACGTACTTACGTTTTCTCCCACACCACCAATCGTATTGACGTAGCACTTGGTGCAGAGTTATTCAAACACCTTCTGCGTCTGCCAATAGCCTATTTTGAGGCCCGACGCGTCGGTGACACCGTCGCGCGAGTCAGAGAACTGGACAGCATCCGTAATTTTATAACTGGTTCTGCGATGACAATGGTCATTGATCTATTATTTACCGTCGTATTTTTCGCCGTGATGTATGTCTACAGCCCGACACTCACGTATGTCGTACTTGGCGCCATACCGTTTTACATCATGCTCGCCTTTTTCATTATCCCTATTCTACGCGCTCGCCTGCATGAGAAATTCAATCGAGGTGCTGAAAATCAGGCCTTTCTGGTTGAATCAGTCAATGGTATCGAAACACTGAAAGCCACAGCAGTCGAACCGCAAAGCCAACGTCGCTGGGAAGAGCAGCTTTCCGGTTATGTCAGTGCCAGCTTTAAAGCCACCAATCTGGGTAACGTTGCGAATCAGACTGCCTCATTCATTAATAAAGTAACAGTACTACTGATTCTTTGGGTCGGAGCCAGACTCGTCATAAATGGTGATCTGTCTGTCGGTCAACTGGTTGCTTTTAATATGCTAGCAGGCCGAGTAAGCGGACCAATACTTCGCTTAACGCAATTATGGCAAGACTTCCAACAAGCAGGAATTTCTGTACAGCGCCTTGGCGACATCCTCAATGCGAAACCAGAGCCGGCTTATAGCCCGGGTCGCGCTTCATTACCAGATTTAAAAGGCCAGGTGGATTTCGAAAACGTGACATTCCGCTACCGACCAGATGGCCCTGAAATCTTAAGAGATGTCTCAATGAGAGTCCCGGCAGGAAAGGTGATTGGTATTGTCGGCCGCTCCGGCTCTGGTAAAAGCACCCTGACAAAATTAATACAACGATTATACGTACCACAAAGTGGTCGGGTACTAGTTGATGGTGTCGATTTGGCGATGGTAGATACCGTTTGGTTACGTCGCAACATCGGCGTTGTTCTGCAGGAGAATTTTCTATTCAATCGTAGTATTCGAGAAAACATTGCTCTCAGTGATCCAGCCATGCCAATGGAGCGGGTAGTGCAAGCGGCGAAAATGGCCGGTGCCCATGATTTTATTCTGGAATTACCAGAAGGTTATGACAATCTCGTCGGCGAACATGGTTCGAATCTATCCGGTGGTCAACGTCAGCGTATTGCCATTGCCCGCGCCCTGATTACTAATCCACGTATTCTAATATTCGATGAAGCCACCAGTGCGCTGAATTATGAATCCGAACACATCATTCACCAGAACATGCGCTATATATGCAAGGGCAGAACGGTATTCATTATTGCTCATCGTCTAAGCGCAGTAAGAAACGCCAACCACATAGTTGTGATTGATAAGGGCCAAATCGTAGAAGGTGGAATCCACAAAGACCTTATGGAAAAAAATGGCTATTACGCCAGACTCTACAATCATCAGATCGGCATGGTGACCTCGAACTAAGATGAAATCAGAACTCGAATTTCTGCCCGCTGCGCTGGAAATCCAGGAGACCCCGCCCTTACCTGTGTCCCGCTATATTCTGTATTCCATTATGCTGTTCTTCAGCATTGCAGTTGTCTGGGCAAACGTAGGCGAGGTCGATATTGTTGGCGTAGCCCAGGGCAAGATAGTACCGACCGGGCGGGTGAAAATTATTCAGCCATTGGAAACTGGTGTTGTACGTAATATTTTCATAAAAGAAGGTGACCAGGTGGCGGAAGGCGAAGCGCTGATAGAGCTAGACACAACCCTGACCGGTGCAGACCGCGAACAAGTAGTAGAACAACAGCTCACACTGAAACTGGATCGCGAACGTTTGTATCACATCATAGAAACAGTTAATGACAGACAGCCTACAGAGGTCACTGTCAGCAAAGCGACTGATGCCCAGATCAAACTTCAACAAGACAGAATCAAAATACAACTAGATGAGTACTACGCGAGAAAGCAAGCTTTAAGCGATGAAAAAGATCAGCGCCACGCTGAAAGAAAATCCATAAAAGAAAGAATCGCGCAACTGGATGCCACAGTTCCATTAATCACAGAACGAGCAAAATCCTTGCATGACCTGCTCAAAGACAACATGGTACCGCGTGTTCAATGGCTAGAACTAGAACAAGAACGTATAGAGCAGGTAAAAGAGCGAGACGTACAACGCAGTAACCTCAATTCATTAGATTCAAGCATCGCCAATATCACCCAGAGAGAAGCAGCCCAAAAAGCAGAGTTTGAAAAACAAATACTCACTGAACTGGCAGATGTGGAAAATCGACTTAGTGCGTTTGAACAGGAACTAGTCAAGGCAGACAAACGAGTAACACTACAAACCCTAACAGCACCAGTTGCCGGCACCATTCATAGACTTAGCACCCATACCATCGGCGGAGTAGTCACTCCGGCACAAGAACTAATGCACATTGTCCCCGAAGAAGATGCCATCGAAGTGGAAGCTTGGTTACAGAACAAAGACATTGGTTTCGTCAATAAAGGCCAGGAAGCAGAAATCAAAATCGAAACTTTCCCCTTTACCAAGTACGGAACTATTGATGGTGAAATCGCGACACTTTCTAATGATGCAACACCTGATGAGCGCCTGGGCTTGGTCTACGCCACACGCGTGAAAATGGAGAAGACAACCATGCAGGTCAAGGACAAAATCATCAATCTAAGCCCTGGTATGGCAGTGACTGTCGAGTTAAATATGGGTAAGAGAAAGCTGATTGAATATTTACTAAGTCCGTTATTGCGTTACAAAGATGAAAGTGTTCGCGAACGTTAGTTAATTGGAAAATAATTTAATTCAAGAGGAATAATTAATCATGTATGAAAACAGAAGTAACCCCATTATCTGTAATTTGATAGTGCTTAATCTATTCATTTTTCCAATCTTCGCATCAAATGTGCTAGAGAATGATGCATCAACTACGGAAGAGAGTCAAAAACCTGAAATGTTGCCGATTAAAAAAACAAAAAGTAAATTGGGAAACGACTCAAGAATTTATCATAACAATTCGTTTCCGACGTTGCATCAGAAAGTCCACGCCAGTAAGTACGTTGTGAAAGGGACAGCCTATGGAATTGTTTACAAGAAACAAGGGGCTATTCACTACGACTATTCAGCGCCTACAGAAGAAGAAACTAATCAGTCGACAAAATATATCTTGCTTAAGGTAAAAGTTGATGAAATTTTATATTCTAAAGAAGACGCTCCTAGAATCGAGACGCAAGTGGTTAATTTTTTGTACACCATTAGAAATTATGTTGCGACTGGCGAGATGTTATCTAGAACAAATATATCAGATAAATATATTGGTCGACCGGCGTATTACTTTTGTCGTGAATTAGATGTAATAGATGGGCCCGATGGCGAACTGCCACTATGTCGTGGTCTTTTTGCACTCCCTCCAGTAAACCCGCTACCGGTAGATATTAAATCTAACTTGGAAAGAGTGATTAAAAAAGAGCAAAAAGGCGAATATCCAATGCCAACCAAATGTATTCATAGAATGAATAATCGCAAAGGATGGACCGAATTAGAAGTGTTCTGTAATGAGAAGTTATATAGCAAAGAATCCATTATCTGGGAGTAGAAATATGGCCGATTTAAATGTGCAATTGAACACAAATGATGCAGCTGCGATAACCGATCAGCAATTTTTTGATCAACTCGATACGTTAGGCTTGCTAGGAAGCGATATCGGTCAATATGGCCCCGGTGCTACAATTTATTATTCCTTTTTGGATTCATTCCCAGAAGACACTGATAGTACTAATGTTGTCGAAGGTTCATTTTCTACGTTTACATCAGCTCAAAGAGAGGCCATAGAAGAAATTTTCACTATATTGGAACTATACCTTGATCTAGAATTCGAGAATGTGGCTGATATTGTCCCAGCCCCAGGGGAGGACGTGCCAACGGCTATGATTTCATTTGGTAATACAACATTCGAATCAATCGAGGGAAATAACTCGATAGCGGGGGAAGTATCAATCAATGAAAATCCAACGACTAATAATTTTAGCCAATATGTACTTATCGATCCTTCGGTTTTAGATGATGAATCCGATCCAGAGGCGGGGAGTCAACACTATGAAGTTCTTGTGCACGAAATAGGTCATGCATTAGGTTTGGCACACCCGTTCGAAGGAAATGTAACTCTTACTGACGATAAACAAAGCGATTGGGCAACAATTCAATCTAATAACGAGACATCTACGAATCCTTTTGGAGAAGTTACCAATTACTCAGGCGGAATGATGGCGCTGGATGTGACACTACTACAAGACAAATATGGGGCGCGTAGTATGTTTAGTGGTGATACTGTTTATCAGCTTACTACTCAAGGTACGCAAACTATTCACCCGTACCTACAAGGCGATGGTGTCGTTGAAATTGATGACGAAATACAAATTACAATTATAGACAATGGCGGTGAAGATACTATTAGTGTGGCAGGATATGATTCAAATAGCCTTGTAGATTTAAGACCAGGAACCGTATCTGGTTACAATACTCCGTTCCAATTTGTTCCCACTGTTACAGTAAGCCTTAATTCGGAAATTGAAGATGCAGTAGGTAGTGCTCATGACGATATTATTCGCGGTAACAATTATGCAAACGAGCTTACAGGCAATATGGGCTTTGATAGGCTTTCAGGGTTTGAAGGGAATGATACTCTTATCGGTGGACAAAGTATGGTTTCAGATGATCGCGTTCGTGACGAGCTTAATGGAGGGGGCGGCGCTGATACATATTACGTAGGCCACGGAGATGAAATATTTGAAGACAATGTGGAATCCGGAAACCGAATATTTGTTAGTGCAAGCACTCCTTTTGAATTATCAAACAAGACACTTTTTCAGGACGATAGTGCTTCGAATAGATATTTTTTGGAAGAAGGTAATATTAAGATCGATCTCACCATAACAGAAAGTCAAACGGCTTCTGTATTTGTAAGTGGATTAGATCTCGTACTTAACACTTCATTTACTATAAAAAATTTTGACGCTACTAGTTTCGATATTACTCTCGATAGTCAATCTCAACTACCCATCGGTTTAAATCTTATCCAGGGAACGGGGACCGACGACAATCTCAATGGAACTGCAGGCGGTGATGAAATTCAGGGAATGGCAGGCAGTGATGTCATAGACGGAGGTGCAGGTAATGATTTAATCTTTGCCGGTACAGATGATGACGATGTTCAAGGAGGCACCGGTAATGACATCATACGCTTGGGTGATGGTAACGATGATGCAGTAGGTGGTGAAGGTGATGACGATATAGACGGAGGTATTGGTGATGACTTTATTACCGGTGGATTAGGTGACGATGTAATTAAGGGAGGAGAAGGGCGCGATGCACTTGCTTCAACAGATGGTGGCGATTTCTTTTTCGGTGATGATGGAGATGATTTTATATCAGGTGGTGTTGGAGGAGATCAACTCAGTGGAGGAAATCATAACGATGCCTTAGCTGGTGGTGCTGGCGAGGATGCACTTTTTGGTGGTTTTGGTAATGATGTGCTTTGGGGCGATGGCACCTATACCGCCTTAGACCGCAGTTGGGATGTCACAGTAACTAATTCCACGCCTAATACAGTCACCGTTTCCCTTAGTAGTGTTACGGGCACTGATACCTCATCGAATGACCAGGCGGATATTTTGGATGGCGGCGCTGGAGATGATGTACTTTTTGGTGGCGGTGGTAACGATCAACTTTATGGTCAGAATGATAATGATTTTCTAGAAGGCGGTGATGGAAATGATCGTCTTGAAGGTGGTAGCGGTGACGATAGTCTTTTTGGGGACGATGGAGATGATAGGAATTTCATTGGCAACGATACATTGCTTGGCGGAGATGGCAATGATTTGTTGGAAGGTGGGTTTGGTGACGATGAGTTGGAAGGTGGTGCCGGAAATGATGAGCTCCATGGTGATTATGCGGACGATGCCCTGGTTGGCGGTAATGATACGCTTTTAGCCGGTGACGGTGATGATATCGTCATTGCGGGTGCTGGCGATGATGTGGTGGATGCAGGTTCGGGCGATGACCAGGTAGATGCGGGATTAGGTAACGATGTCGTTGTCAGTGGAGAAGGCGCAGACAGCGTAGGTGGTGGTGCTGGCAACGATACACTTTTTGGTGATGCCGGCGCGGATACTCTGGATGGCGATGCTGGAAACGATGTGATAGTGGGTGGTGAGGGTATTGATCTGCTTCTGGGCGATGAGGGCAATGATGAACTGACAGGTGGTGATGGGAATGATGCCATCCTCGGCGGAGCCAATGATGACACGCTAAGCGGTGGTGTGGGGAATGATCAGATTGCGGGAGGCAGCGGTGATGATGTCATCCATGGTGATGAGGATGATGACACGCTTTTTGGTGGAGCCGGTGATGACGAATTACACGGTGGTGATGGCGTAGACCGTCTGCAAGGCGGCACTGGTGCGGATCAACTTTTTGGCGATGCGGGAAATGATGTTCTCCTCGGTGAAGAGGGTGATGATATCGTCAGCGGTGGTGAGGGTAACGATGAATTACAAGGGAATGACGGCAACGATATCTTAGCGGGTGATGCGGGTAATGATCAGCTTTTTGGACAAGACGGTGATGACATCATCGATGGCGGAGAGGGTGATGACAATGCCTTTGGCGGCATTGGTAACGATGTTCTCAACGGTGGTGCGGGTGCGGATACCTTACAAGGTGAGGGTGGCGATGATTTTCTGTTTGGGGGTACCGGTAACGACACCCTGGCTGGAGAATATGGTAACGACACCTATCAAATCAATCGTGGTGATGGGGATGATGTCATTGTTGATGCCGGTGGTGTCGATGTACTCAGCCTGGGGCCGGGCATTGCGCAGAGTGATTTGAGTTTTGATGTATCTGGTAACAATGTCATTGTGCGCATCCTTGATGAGGGTGTGTTGACTAACGATCGTGTGACCTTGATTGACTGGTTTACGGCCGAGAATCAAATAGAGAGTATTGTCTTTAGCGGTGGTGGCAGTCTGGATGTAACCGCAATCACCGGGTTGTTACCTGACAATATCACTCTGGTGGATGGTATTGATGCCCAGAGTAGCAGCAATGTGACTACCTATACTTTCACCCCTGACGAATTTACCCCCGACGGCTTCAGTATGGATATTACTGATGCAGGGGGGCTTGACCACATCATATTTAATGAAGTGTTCTCCGGCAGTTTTTCCTTAAAACCTGTTTTGGATAATGCCACCCGCGTCGGAGATGACTTACATCTGGATGTAACGGTAGATTCGACTGTTAGTCAGATTCCTGATGTCAGTGGTCTGATACGCATTGCGGATTTTTATGTGGACGATGGTTTCATCGAAACCATCTCGTTTCCTGATGGTGACTTGAACGATCCAAATCAGGCACCTGTTGTCAGCAATGAACCGTTGGATCAGGTCACAGATCTGGATGTGGCTTATAGCTTTCAGTTACCGAACGATACTTTCTCCGATAGTGTCTTTGATGTGCTGGAGGTGAGTGCCACGCTCAGTAATGGTGATCCTTTACCAACATGGCTCAATTTTGATGCGACTACACAGAGCTTTAGTGGTACACCGACAACGGGTGACGAAGCTTTTTTGACCATTCAATTGAGCGCGCGTGACAGCAACGGCAATATTGTTACGACTGATTACAATTTGAACGTCGGTGACGTCAATGTGGCCCCTGAACTTGGCGATGCCATTGATGATCAGAGTACACGTGCAGATCGTGTATTCAGTTTCCAATTACCAACCGATACCTTTGTTGACGATAATATCAACGATAACTTGACCTTGAGTGCCACTCTGAGTAACGGAAGTGCCTTGCCGACCTGGTTGAGTTTTGATGCGGGGACTGGCACATTTAGTGGCACGCCTCTGGCAGGGGATATTGACACAATATCGGTGCGTGTAACGGCTACCGACACTGGTGGCCTGGCGACCACTGATGATTTTACTCTCGATATTCTTGAAGCAAACGCTGTCCCCATTGCTAACCCGGATGCCGCCGTCCTGACTTTAGACTCGCCTGATTTGATTGGCGAGGTGACCGTGAATGAATTTACGCCGAACGGACAAGTCTCTCCCTCGATGGCCGCATTGAACAATGGCCGAATCGCATTGACCTGGCAGACTCTTGACAATAATGGGGATAATTATCTGGCGGGGCGCATTCTTGATGCAGAAGGTAGTGCAATCGGCAGCGAGTTTCGAATTGATGCTACAGCCGGCTCTACCCCAGAGCCACGCTCGCCCAGCATGATTGGCCTGAATGACGGCAGTTTTATGATCAACTGGTCTGAATATGGCGCTGTCGGAGGTGTTGGTAAAGATATCTACGCCCAGCACTACGACAATGATGGCAATGCGCTTACCAGTAAATTTCTGGTGAATAGTGGAACTACTGCAGATGATCAGGTTGAGCCATCCATTGCCTTGTTGGCGAATGGGGATTTCGTTTCCATTTGGCGATCTGAATTTAGAGACGGTGGTGCCATTGGCATCTTTGGGCAACGGTTTGATTCCACCGGAACTGCTGTTGGTAGCGAATTTCAGGTATCCAGCGGTGGAATACCAACGTCCAACACAATATTTGATTCCTCACCACAGGTCACGGCGTTAAGTGGAGGCGGTTTCGCCGTGGTCTATTCCGATTCGGACAGTTCTGACAACGGAGTATTTCTGCAACGTTACGATGCTAGTGGCAGTTCTGTTGGTGCTAGCATCCAGGTGAATACGACGGTCATTGAAAGTCAATATGACGCGAAGATCAGTGAGCTTACTAATGGCGATCTCGTAGTAGTTTGGAACGATGAGCTGGAAGGCGTTTTTGGTCAGCGTTTTAGTTCGGCTGGCGTAGCCCTTGGCGCTGAATTTGTCGTGAACTCCGTGACCATAGGAACCCAACATGAACCCTCGATAGCCGCATTAGACGATGGTGGATTTGTCGTAACCTGGAGCTCCGATAATCAGGATGGCAGTGGCTTTGGTATTTCTCGCCAGCAATACGATGCTAATGGCGTAGCGGTAGGAACGGAATTGCGTGTTAACCAGACTTTAACAGGCGATCAGGATAATTCTGTTGTAATTGGTCTTGCCAATGGCGGCTATGCAGTTACCTGGGAGAACGGCACAAGCAATAGCAATATCTCAGCGCGCCTGTTTGACAATGATATTCCTAATACCGTGACAGTGGACGTGCTGAGCAACGATAGCGACGCAGACGATGGCGTTGCTGCGCTGACTATTACATCGGCGGATGTTATTGGCAGCAATAATGGGGCCGTATCTATTGTTGATAACAAATTGGTGTTTAATGCTGTGGGGGATTTCGACTCACTCGGCGCAGGCGATGTTGAGCAGGTCGTTATTAATTATACGATCGAAGATGATGATGGTGAGACAGCAAGTTCTACACTCACATTAAATGTTCGAGGTTCGGCAAGTGTCACGGACAGTAGTTTGTCTGATTTCAGTGTTTTTGAAAAAGGTGGTTTATCAGTTAGTGATGCTGGCGATGTGAATGGTGATGGTTTGGCGGATATTTTGGTGGGAAATCAATTTAGTAACGAAGCTTATATCGTATTCGGTAACGTTAACGGTTTCGGTGCATCTTTAGATTTATCGAGCCTGGATGGAAGCAATGGTAGTGTCATTACCAGTAGTGTGTATGGTCAAATCGGTGCGTCTCTAAGTGCCGCTGGCGATGTGAATAACGATGGTATTGATGATTTTATAGTTGGTGCGCCACAAACTGACACCAGTGGCGGAGTGAATAGTGGTTCAAGTTTCGTTGTGTTCGGGAACAATGCCGGGTTCGGAGCCAGCGTGGATTTGGCTCTGCTAGACGGGAGCGACGGTTTTCGCCTGGATGGACTTGCTTTTGTGGATGAGCTTGGCAGCGCAGTGAGTTCAGCTGGTGATTTAAACAATGACGGCATTGCTGACTTACTCATTTCGGCACCCAGAGCAGATAATAGCAACGGCAGTGATGCAGGCAATATCTATGTCGTTTTCGGGCAAGATGGCGGGTTCTCTTCAAGCTTTGATCTCACCACTCTCGATGGCACTAACGGTTTGATATTGAAGGGTGCGGCCAACAATGATTTTTCAGTTTCGACTAATCAAGCCGTGAGCGACGCGGGTGATGTCAACGGTGATGGTATCGACGATGTGATAATAGGTGCGCCTGGTTCTGATTTAAACGGTTTCTTTGAAGTGGGTCAGGCTTATGTGGTGTTTGGCAGCGATACTGGTTTTACTTCTACTCTGGATTTGGCTGGCCTGGATGGTTCTGATGGCTTTGTAATCACAACCAGTGAGTATGGCGAGAACGAGGGGGCTGAAATTGGCACTTCTGTTAGTAGTGCCGGTGATATCAATGGCGATGGCATTGACGATTTGATTATTGGGGCGCCTCGAACTGAAGTCAATTTTCAAGAAACTGCAGGGCGTAGTTATGTGGTGTTCGGTACAGATACGGGGTTTGGAAGTAGTTTTGATCTGGCTAATCTAAACGGTGCAGATGGGTTTGTAATAAACCACAGCGAGTATGGTTTAAGCGGTAGCAGCGTCAGTGGACTGGGCGATATTAACGGTGATGGTTTGGATGACCTTATTATTGGTACGCCAAATGCCGGTTCAGGAGGACTAGAGACCAATGGCAAGGTAAGCATTTTGTATGGCACTACCAACGGATTCGCCGCCTCAATAGATGTGGATTCCCTTGATGGACTTACTGGTTTTAGGTTACTGGGTGGGAATGAAAGCGATGCTGCCGGCTATTCGGTCAGCGGGCTTGGGGATACTAACGGAGATGGGTTCAATGATTTTATTATCGGAGCACCTAATGCAGGCTTCGGTGGTGAAAATATTATCGTTTTTGGTGGTGATTTTAACAATGCCGTTGACTTTCTCGGAACCAGTGGTGATGACACCATTACAGCGACGGGCAATGACATTAAAATCTTCTCCGGTGCTGGAGATGACTTTATCGATATTGAGGCAGCCAATACGGTTATTGTGAACGTTGGCTCGGGAAACAATACGGTCAATTTCACACCCAATGCTAACTCTACATTTACCGCGATGGGACTTTCTTCAAGTTCAGCCTCAAGCGGCAGCAATACTTTCAGTTTTAATACGACGGTAGGTCATCCTTATAAAGTCAGCTTGTCGAGTGGACTGGCAAACAGCCCAGATACCGCTTTTGATATATTTACTCAGCAAAACGTTAATATTAATGATATTTCTATTAGCAGGGGCTCTTTGATTATTGATATTAATGATCAGGTGGAGCTCACCTTTGAGGGTGTCGATGCAGATAATCTTCTGAATATCAGTGATCCTTTTGGCAGTATCAATATCAACAATACTATTTCCCTGAGTTATCAGGATATCCTCGATCTTGGAATGGATATTGACGGCACTTCGATTGACGATATTCTTCAAGGTTCGCAGATTGATGATCGAATAAATGGGTTTGACGGTAACGATGTCATTACCAGTGGTGAGGGTGACGACGTTCTCAATGGCGGGCTTGGTGATGACACCCTGAATGCAGGAGCCGGGGATGATGTGCTCATTGGCGAATACGGTAACGATACGCTCATTGGTGGCACGGGAGATGATAGCTATTTCGTCGAAGCTGGGGAACGGAATAAGGTAGTTAACGACGTCTCTGGCATAGATCAGATTGTATTTGGTGACGGGATAAACGTACTGGATTTGACAGTGACTCAATCTAGTAATGATCTCGTTGTTCAATTGAGTCCTAATGATTCTGTCACCATTCAAGATTGGTTTGCTAACGATGAGCAACAAGTTGAACGATTTGTATTCACAAATGACAATCTCACGATCCTCACCAATTTACAGATGGAAAGCTTGATTGGCGGAGGTGAAATAAATTTGGCACCCATTGTAGTGGAAAGTATAGTCGATCAGCTGGCAACGGAAGACAGTGTCTTTTCTTTTAGTGTCCCGGGAACGACATTTACTGATCCAAATATAAGCGATATTCTGAGCTATAGTGCTGAACTGGCAGACGGTAACGCCCTCCCAGCCTGGCTGAGCTTTGATATAGCTACGCAAACCTTCAGCGGCACGCCCGACAATCCTGATGTAGGAATCATAGACCTTCGTGTTATCGCAACCGATCTTGCTGGCGAGACTGTATCTGATAGTTTTCTTTTGACAGTGGAGGCGATATCACAAACAAACCAGACTCCTATTCTGGATAACTCCATTGGCGATCAAACAGTGGATGAAGATCAAGGGTTCAGTTTTATTGTACCAGCAGCGACTTTTAGTGATCCAGACGTCGGTGATAGCTTGACTTTTAGTGCCAGTCTCGATGATGGTAGTACGCTTCCGGCCTGGCTTTCCTTTGATGCCCTGACCCAGACTTTTAGCGGTACGCCGGACAACGACGATGTAGGCTCCATTGATATCGAAGTGACGGCGACGGACACCGGCAGTTTGAGTGTGAGTGATACCTTTAGAGTGGTCATAAACAATGTGAACGATGCGCCGACGTTGGATAACGCCATTGGTGATCAATGCATAGATGAAGACGCTTCATTCAGTTTTACGGTACCGGTAGATAGCTTCAGTGATGTCGACAGTGTGCATGGTGATGCGTTGGGCTTCACGGCGACACTGGCAGATAACAGTGTGTTACCGGCCTGGCTCAGTTTTGATGAACTGACGCGTACGTTTAGTGGCACACCTTTGAATAGCGATGTAGGTGATATTGATATCAAAGTCGCAGTTACAGATAGTGAGGGAGAAACAGTCAACGATACGTTTACGCTTACTGTGAATAATGTCAACGACGCGCCAGTTGTAAGTAATTTGCTACAAGATCAGCCGGCAGGAGAGGGAACACTCTTCTCATTTACAGTTCCCAAAATACTTTTGATGATGAGGATAGTATTTATGGTGACACCTTGACCTTAAGTGCTGCTCTATCTGATGGCAGTGCGTTACCGTCTTGGCTTGTATTTGATGCGCAGTCAGCCTCTTTTTCAGGCACCCCTTTAAATGCGGAAGGGCTTTCTTATGCGATTCGTGTCACTGCTACCGACAACTCAGGTGAGAGTGTTGATAGTGTTTTTACACTCAGCGTAGGCGACTCTCTTCTTGGTACATCTGGTGCGGATACACTTATTGGGACTCCGGGCAACGATAGTATTGATGGCCTGTCTGGTGCTGACACTTTGTTAGGTGGTGCAGGTGATGACAGTTTACAGGGTTGGACTGGTGACGATGTGTTGAACGGAGGTGCTGGTGATGACTGGTTGCAAGGCTACAACGGTGATGATGTGTATGAGTTCGATCTCGGTTGGGGTCAAGATACCATCAGTAACAATGACTATCTAAGCTCAACGGACACGATTCGATTTGGCACAGGGATAGCAGCAAGTGATATTAGTGTGAGTAGGGAAGTAGACAGCCTGCATCTGACTCATGTCAGCACTGGTGACAATGTTGAATTGGTAGAGTATTTCAGGTTATCGGCATTTGCTGTGGATGCAATCGAATTTGCGGATGGCACAATTTGGGACCAGGCAGCGATTAAAGCAATGTTCCCCGTTGCAACAGAAGGAGATGATGATCTGATTGGGGATTTTAATCATGAAACTATCGATGGGCTGGGGGGTAACGACACGATTGATGGACATACCGGAGATGACACTCTGTTGGGCGGGGCGGGCGATGACAGTTTACAGGGAGGGTACGGTGATGATGTGTTGAATGGCGGTACGGGAGATGACTGGTTGCAGGGACGAAATGGAGACGATACGTATCAGTTTGATCTGGGTTGGGGGCAGGATCAGATTAATAACTATGATTACCATTCAAGCAGCGTTGACAAAGTAGTGTTTGGTACAGGGATCAGTGCGAGTGACATCAGTGTGAGTCGTATCGGCAATAATCTGCATTTGACGCATGTGAGTGGTGGAGACAATGTACAGGTGACGAGCTACTTCAGTAGTGCGGCATCGTCGATTGATCAGGTGGAATTCGCTGATGGGACGATTTGGGATCAAGCGGAACTCGATTTAATGGCTGCTACTAGCGGTAATGACACTCTGGTGGGCACTAATGGCGTCAATTATTTAGATGCACTATCGGGTGATGACATACTAACAGGGGCAGCTGGCAACGATATCTTGCTGGGAGGAATCGGTGATGATATTTACCAGTTTTCACCGGGGGATGGGCTGGATCTAATCAATGACACAGCGGGTGTTGACGCTATTAATTATTCTGGAGTCGACTATGATCAATTATGGCTATGGCAAGATAGTGACGATTTGAGAATTGGAGTCAGAGATACTTCAGACTGGATTACAGTTAAAGACTGGTATTTAACTGGAAGCGATAATATAGAAGCTATCAATTCAATTGACGATAGTTTTACGTTAGTTGAAACACAGGTTCAACAGCTAGTACAGGCAATGGCAATATTTGATGTGCAGGCTGCTGGCAATCTCAACGTGTCGCAGGCGGATGTTGACAGTGTACAGTCGGCAATCGCGGTTGCCTGGTCGACAACATAGTTTGATACTAATCTAAAGGAAATTTTATCTATTAGCTGCGTGCTATGAAGATCTCGATCACAGGAAGCGCCGGAACTGGTAAATCAACAATCGCGAGTTTATTAGCTGAGCATTATTCCTGTGCTTGCATTGATGAATTCTATGAAGGTTTTTTTCAGAAGAATGGAGAGTTTGTGCAACCTGTTAAACGTCTCAGGGAAATGATTTTTGAGACATTGGAAAAAAAGTACCAACTGGAAGAAGCATCAGGCAATTTCGTGGTTGACCGCTCACCAGTAGATCTTTTCAATTTGTGGCTAAGCCGTGGTTTTACGGCACATCAGGATGAGACGACAGCACTGTATCAGCGTTGTCGAGAATTGGTACATTTGTACGATG
This sequence comes from Gammaproteobacteria bacterium, assembly GCA_012103475.1. Classification (GTDB taxonomy): domain Bacteria; phylum Pseudomonadota; class Gammaproteobacteria; order Eutrophobiales; family Eutrophobiaceae; genus WLWS01. The sequence continues at coordinate 132,421 of WLWS01000003.1, forward strand.
CTATCGTGGTTTTGCCCTGGGGAGTTTTACCCTTACAGCAACATAAAAATAATCAAAAACGACGTCGGATTATGAATCCTTGGGTGCAATTTCATAATCACTCCACCATAGTTGGATTAACCTCTCAATGGCTGCCTCCCGATAAGATCATTCCGATACCGGGGAATATTAAGAATAATGCCAGCAGGATTGCGTTTATAGATAAACATTTTAATTAAAACTCGTTAATTTGACCTCTTGAGGTAACTATCAAAGTTACGGAGGTTATTTCAAAGTTGTACTCGATGAAACCATTTAACTAACTTCAGTAGCTTTTCTGGTGCATGGGCTTTTTTCCAGTTACCTGCGGCGAATTTGTTGGCTTCTGAAAGTGTAGGATAAATATGGATGGTACTGAGTATCTTGTTCATGCCGAAATTGTGCTTCATGGCGCTGATATATTCTGTGATTAATTCTCCTGCATGATCTCCTACAATGGTAGCGCCAATTATTTTGTCTTTGCCCGGCACGGTTAATACTTTAACAAACCCCTTAGCTCCTTCGTCGGCAATAGCTCGATCCAGATCGTCTATTCCGTAGCGTGTAACTTCGTATTTGATCCCTTGTTCTTTCGCTTCAAGCTCGTTTAGTCCTACTCGGGCGACTTCCGGTTCGGTAAAGGTTGCCCAGGGGATGACTGAATAGTCGACTTTGAATTTTTTAAATTTACCAAAGAGCGAGTTGACCGCCGCATACCAGGCCTGATGAGCCGCGGTATGGGTAAATTGAAAAGGGCCGGCTACATCACCGCAGGCAAAAATATTAGGGTGGAGTGTCTGCAAATATTCATTGGTTTGCACTGTGCCTTGCTTAGTGATGTCAATTCCAAGTTCTTCAAGACCAAAACCCTCGATATTTGCTTTACGACCAACTGCAACAAGCAGGCTGTCAAATTCAATTTCTACCTCTTTGCCTTTGTATTCGCAAACGATCACTTTATTTTCACCCGCCTTTTTAAAGGCCAGTGCTTTGTGGGAAGTAAGTACATCAACGCCATCGTTTGTGAATTGTTTAGTGACCAGTTCGGATACTTCTTCATCTTCACGAATAAGTATTCGCGGTAACATTTCAACCTGCGTCACTTTGCTGCCGAAGCGGGCAAAACACTGACTTAGCTCCGAGCCAATCGGGCCTCCACCGAGCACCACCAGACGAGGAGGTAAAGTCTTCAGCTGCCAGACGTTATCCGATGTCAGATAGTCCATGTCTTCTATACCGGGAATGGGTGGTACAAAGGGTCGTGCGCCAGTTGCTATGATGATGTTTGCTGTAGTAATTGTGCGGCCATTCACTTCGACGGTGAAAGGCGAGGTGATTTTCGCTTCGCCCTGAATACATTCCACGCCCAGTTCAGTATAGCGCTCTACCGAATCGTGCGGTTCTATGGTCTGTACCACGCGCTGAACACGCTGCATGACCTCTTCGAAATCGAATTCGACGTCAATTGATTTGAAACCGAATTCCTGAGCCCGTTTCGCCTGAGCAAGTATCTTTGCCGAGCGAATCAGTGCCTTTGACGGCACACAGCCGGTATTCAGGCAATCGCCGCCCATCAGGTGTTTTTCAATGAGTATGACTTTCGCTTTTACCGCAGCCGCTATATAGGAGGAGACCAGTCCGGCAGAGCCCGCTCCGATAACGACGATATTGACGTCGAATTTCTTTGGTTTTTCAAATGTTTCACTCATGACTTTAGGGCTCGTCTGTGCTTGTTCTGCGTGCGCGAAAAAAATCGACCGTTTTCCTGGCAAGCAGTGGAAAGACACCTAGCAAGGCAAAGGAAATGAGTAATTGAGCGGAAAGAATATCGCCCAGCTCATTTATTTTTGCCAGTTGCGTACCGGCATTCACATAGACGATCGTTGCTGCGAGCATGCCCACCTGGCTTACCAGAGCATAGGTGAGAGTTCGAATGGGAGTTAAGCCCATCACCAGATTGATAACGAAAAAGGGGAAAACCGGAACCAGTCTCAGGGTAAACAGATAAAAGGCGCCATCTTTTTCGATACCTTGATTGATAAGTTCCAATCGATCCGCAAAGCGGTTTTGAATCAGGTCTCTGAACAGGAATCTGGAGGCCAGAAAAGCGAGTGTTGCACCAATTGTGGAGGCAAATGAAACCAGCAGACTACCAACCAGAACTCCGAACAGGGCACCGGCTGCAAGAGTCAGAATACTCGCTGCCGGTAGCGATAATCCGGTAAACAGAACATAAGTGAGAAAAAAGATAACAATTGTCAGTAGCGGGTGCTCGCTGTAGTAGTCTTCAATCAGGCTCTGTTTCTCTTTTAGAAACGATAAATTGAAATACTGGCCAAGATCAAAAACAAAAAAACCGCCGATCAAAGCCACGATAACTATCAATAAAATTATTTTATTGGTTTTCATTCAGGTTTATTCACTTTTACCATCTACAAGTTCTCTCAGGTCGACTTTTTCACTCAGCGCGACGAGGTCTGTAAAGCCACCAATGGCATTGTCATCGATGAATATCTGAGGTACCGATGTTCTTCCTGAGCGTTTTATCATTTGCTCTTCGAGTTCGGGGTCATCGGAAATTTCGATTTCCTCGAAACTAATCGTTTCCTGATTAAGCATGGCTTTCGCCATTCGGCAGTAAGCACACCAGGACCTCGTATATATCTCTACTTTTTTCATAAGCATAAGTTTTAATCGAATAAAGAATCCGTCTACTCAGAATACGCTGCTTGGACAGCGATGAGTCGTCGTCGTTCCGGATTACTGTGAAAAAGAGCGGATGATTCTATAGATTGATTAAGGATGCGAGCATTATCCTGTTTGACAGAGTCAGCGTGGCTTATCGAACGTACATTTGAATCAATATGCTTGATAATAAAAAACTATAAAAAACAACAAGTTAAGTTAGTTGTTTTTTAAAAAACCTGTCCCGGGAGTTTTTAGCAATTTGTCTTGTCAAAATTTATGCTCACTTAGTATGGTCTGGCCTGACAAAAAGCTTTCGAATCTCCAAAGCTGGCGTTAATATGTGTGCTGTTCAAATAACCGACAAATTGATAAAAAAATGAGGAATCACATGACAGTCCGTTCACTGATGTTCATCCTGGTTTTATTCACTTCCAGTAATCTGCTGGCAGCTGACTTTTCCACACCGATGGCCCGGGTCAAGGACTCAGTTGGCAGGGTAATCACCATTTTGAAAGACAAATCAATTGACCGTGAAACAAGCTGGCGACAAATTGCCGACGTAATTGACGATGGATTCGATTTTCGAAGTATGTCGCAAAGTGTGTTGGCCACCAACTGGAAAAAGGCGACTCCGGAAGAGCGAGCCCGCTTTACTGAATTCTTTTCTCAATACATAGAGGAGACCTATCGTTCTCGTATTCAGGCCTATACCAACGAGGAAATCATCTATAAAGATGAGGTCGTGCGAGGAAAAAGGGCGGTTGTCGAAACCATTATCAAGACCGATTCAACCGAAATCCCTGTAAATTATAAACTCAAGAATAATGATGGTGAGTGGTATGCCTATGACGTCATTGTCGAAGGGGTCAGTCTGGTGAATAACTATCGTAATACCTTCGCGGTTATCGTCAAAAACGAAGGCATGGATGGCTTATTGTCAGATATTCAGCGCCGCATTGACCGCTACAAGGCGGCACAGGAAGAAGAAGACTACATGGATGATGACGAAGACGACGAAGAGATGATGGATAACTAAGTACAATTGTCTTACAGGAAAAAAGCCGCTCGATGAGCGGCTTTTTTTTGTTCGGGATATTGAGCTTTATTTCTCAGTTTCGAAAATATATTTGCTGATGAGTTCTTCGAGATTTATCGAGGGCTCTGTTTCAAAAATTTCTTCGCCCGGTTGCAGATATTCGCCGCCTCCCGGGGTAATTTTGATAAATTTGTCGCCGATAATCCCTGCGGTGCGTATTGAGGCGACGGCGTCTTCATGAATAGGCACATCTTCATCAATCGCGAGATAGACGATAGATTGGTATTCCTCCGGATCAAACACAATAGAATCAACCGTACCAACACGGACCCCGGCTGCTTCGATAAAAGCTCCTGAACGCAAACCCGATGAAGAAGTAAATCTGGCATTTATGATATAGCTCTTTTGCCCCAGGACCTGTAAGTCACCGAGCTGAATGGCAATGTAAGAGATACTCGCCAATCCTACGATCATGAAAAAACCAACGGCTATTTCGATTTTTGTTTGTTTGTCCGCCATGATATTAATCTCACAAGATGATTGAGCTGATAATGTAATCAGCAAAAAATACAGAAACAGAAGAAACAACTACAGCCTGGGTAGTGACTTTACTCACGCCTTCCGAGCCGAAAGCTGTGGGGTCAAGATGCAGATAAAAGCCTTTCACCGTTGCCACCCAGATGGTTATGGTGGCAAAGGCCATTGCCTTAATTACACTCATTAAAATATCCCGCCAGAGTACGGCGTCAAACATACCACCGAAATAGGAACCGGGGCTGACTCCGAACAGCACGCAGCCGACAAAATAACCGCCAAATATACCGACAACGATAAAGACACAGGACAGAATAGGAATACATATTATTGCGCCAATAAAGCGCGGCACGATGATATAGCGGTAAGGGTCGATAGCCATGCAATCCAGCGCATCAATCTGATTTTCGTTACGCATGATGGCAATTTCCGCGCAAATTGAAGAGCCGGCTCTGCCGATGATGACCAATGCTGTCAGCAGGGGACCTAATTCACGCACCAGTACCAGACCGACGGCGGCGCCAAGCATGGCAACAGAGCCAAGCCTCACCAGCGCGTCATAAAACTGTAATGCCACTACCATGCCGATAAAAAGGCCTGAGATGATTATCAGGAACAAAGAACGCGCGCCGATGAAATGTATTTGCTTGATTATTGGGCTTAGCTTGTATGGCGGGGTGATAATTCTTAAACAGCTTGTACAAAGAAATATGCCCGCCCGGCCAAGTCGTTCCATCAGGTTGATAATATGTAAGCCGGTATTAGTGAAGGGAGTAAAGGTCATTATTTCACTCTCTGTGCTTCCATCAGACGGTCTAGATAGGCATCACCATCAATTTCTTCATCGCGTGCTTTTCTGGCCAGCATATTAACGATGCGAGTATCGGTGCTGGCCTTCACTTCTTCTTTGCTGCCGGTCATTATCTGTTGACCACGATCCATGACGGTAATTCGGTCAGCCACGCTAAAAGCACTCTCCAGTTCATGCGTGACAATAACTATGGTCATATTGAGTGCGTCTCTGAGTTGCAGAATGAGCTGATCAAGCTCCGCCGAGGTTACCGGATCGAGACCGGCGGAGGGCTCATCAAAAAACAGCAGCTTGGGATCCATGACGACAGCACGGGCCAGACCCGCGCGCTTTAACATGCCGCCGGACAGTTCAGATGGCATCAGTTCTTCATAGTCAGCAAGATTCATTTGCTCGAGCTTCATACGTGTCATGATGCGAATCGTATTGTCGTCCAGTTCCGTATGCTCACGCAGTGGTAATTCTACGTTTTCCAGCACATTGAGGGAACTGAACAGCGCGCCATTTTGAAAAGCGACGCCGATATTCTTTCGCAGGCTGTATAGGCCTTTTTTGTCCAGTTTGGTGAGATCCTTACCCAGTACTTCGATGCTGCCGGAAGTCGGTTGTTTGAGTCCGAGGATATGCCGAAACAAAGTGCTTTTACCTGAACCACTATGTCCCATCACGACCATGATTTCGCGAGGCTCAATGCTCAGATTAATGTCGTCAAGAACCTTGACCGAGCCATAGTGGCTGGTCATATTCTTAATATTAATTGCGTAGTTCTGTTGCTTATCGTCGCTCACAGCAGCAGTATAAGGTGGATATGTGAATAAACAAAATTGAAGCCGGGATAAAGCGCAAGAGCAGAGGCAGGAAGGCTGAATTGGGCAGAATAGCGATCCTGCCCAATTGCCTGCTCAGGCTTTAGTGTTTGAGTGAGGACTTTAGTGACATAGCCTCTTCAATTTCAGCTTCACTCAGTTTCTGCAGCATTGCGTCACGCCTGTGCACGTCCATAACGTTGCCTTTGTCGGCAAGAATACTCTGCCAGGCGAAGGCCAGTACCTTATTCTGTTCTACGCCATCACCATTCATGTAGATAACACCGAGATTTCGCTGTGCAAGGGCGTAGCCTTTCCCGGCAGCCTTTTTGTACCAGTGCAGAGCTTGTTCAGGGTTTTTCCCTACACCTTCGCCGTAGGCGTAGGCAACACCTGTTTTGTATTGTGCCGGCACATGCCCCATCTCAGCGGCCCGAAGGAATGATTCGAAAGCCAGCGTATCATTCTGAGGGACACCGTCACCGAAAGAATAGGCCAGGCCCTGCTCGTATTCTTTCAGACTATCTACCGCCTCTTCAAAAGTTTGATCAGGCTCGGCCGGCGCAACTGGTTCGTCTGTACTTTCCAGCATTGTAGTTTCGACTGACTCCGCCGTTGATTCAGCTTCCTCCATTGCATCAGCGTCATCATCTTTCTTACCAAACAGACGGCCAAAGAAACCTTTCTTCTCTTCTTTAACTTCTTCAATTTCTTCGACTTCCTGCATTTCGGCAACTTCTTCGTCGACAGGCTGTATTTCAGGCAGTGGTCCCTGAACTGTTGGCTGAGCTTGCTCTTCCTCTTCCTCATCGTCTTTACTGAAGAGACGTTTAAAGAAACCTTTCTTTTCAGGTGGCGCTTCTTCATAGTCCTCCGGCACACCATCTACTCCTGCTTCCAACTGCTCGTTTTCGAGCGCAGATTCTATTTCTTCTGTTGAAGATGAGCCGGCACTTGTCACTCTTTTCAGATTAGACACATTGTGCGCCGCTGCCACATGCCCCTGATCCGCAGCTTTTTCATACCAGAGTATTGCTTCCGCATCGTTCTGACTTACGCCTTCGCCCATCAGGTACATATTGCCAAGACTATATTGCGCATCGGCATTACCTTTTTTTCCTGCTTCCTTGTACCAGTAAGAAGCTTCATTGTAGTTTTGTCTTATCCCTAATCCCTGATAGTAGAGTAGACCGAGTTGATATTGAGCGCTGGCATCACCTGCATTGGCCAGATCGTAGTAACTGTTGTAAGCGGAATCATAATCACCGCTATCGAGAAGTTCCCGTGCTGCAGTGAGAGTATCTGCATCGGCAACATACTCAGGTCCATCACTTTCTTCATCTGAATCAGATTCGTCACTGGAGACACCTTCCTGTGCATCGTCAGCCTGCTCAGAGTCTCCATCTTTCTTTCCGAACAGACGACCAAAGAAACCCTTTTTCTCAGGTTCTTCTTCGACTTCGAGAGCATCCATCGCTGCCTGTTCTTCACCGCTACTATCGATTTCGATCTCTTCTTCAATGACTGGTACGGCATTCGTTTCTTCATCGAGCATGGCAACAGTTTCTGTTTCCATTGCTTCGGGTTCATCCACCATTTCCTTATCTTTCTTACCGAACAGACGACCGAAGAAGCCTTTCTTTTTTGGTTCTTCTTCAACTTCGAGGGCATCCATAGCAGCTTGTTCTTCACTGTTACTATCGATTTCGATTTCTTCCTTCATTACTGGCACGGCATCTGATTCGTCACCAAGCATGGCAACAGTGTCTGTCTCCAAAGCTTCGGTTTCGTCTCCCATTTCCTTGTCTTTCTTGCCGAACAAACGACCAAAGAAACCTTTTTTCCTGGGTTGCTCTTCAATTTCCATTGTCTCGGTTTCTGTGGAATCCGCCATTGCCATATCCGAATCATCCATGGCCGGCATAGTTTCTTCAGTATCGGTTTCGGCGGACATTTCCAGGCTGGCTTCTTCAACAACTTCCTCGACGCCACGATCTTCCACTACAACTTCTTCACCTGAATTATTTTTACCGAATAGTTTCTTGAAAAAACCAAAACGGGATTTCTTTTCAGGCACATCGCTGGCCATTTCATCTGCTTCGACTATCATTTCAGACGAACTGTCATCCGCAACATCAACAGAATCAACGACCTCAACCATCTCTTCAGCAGGTTCTGACATTATCTCATCCGTGCTGACGGCTTCGTCCTGCATTGTCATTTCAATCATGCCGTCGTCGATCACTTCGGCATCAGAAGCAACTTCTTCAGCTTGATCTTTCTTGAAGAATTTTTTGAAGAAACCAGATATGCGTCCGGGTTTTTTCTCTTCTTCCATTGCTTCAGCAACAGACTCATCAGCAAGCTGTGTATCGGTTTCGGGTTCGGCAGTGGCCATGACAACGTCGTCAGCCTTGTCACTTTCTTCCGTGGCATCCAGAGTTAGTAAGTCAGATTTTTCTACTTCGACAAGCGGTAAGCTGGCTGGCGCTTCTTCCGTTTTAGAGATTTGAGTGGAGGGCTGGAGATTGGGCCGGCTGCGGTTACGCTGAGCGCCGGCGATAGCGCGTTCCAGGCTGGCAAGCTCGTTGGTGGCGGCAGCATAGCCCTGATCAGCGGCGAGTCTGTACCAGCGAACAGACTGGTTATAGTCCTGCTTTACGCCTTTTCCCGAGCGATACATTGAACCCAGATTATATTGAGCCGCGGCATCGCCTTTGTCGGCGGCTTTTCGATACCATTTTACGGCTTCCTGATAATCCAGAGCGACACCGTCACCAGTGTGATATTTGGCCGCAAGCTGTACCTGTGAACGGGAGTAACCTTGTTCAGCAGACATTTGAAACCATTTTACGGCTTCTTTACTATCCTGTTTGACGCCTTCACCGTAGGAATAGGAGATGCCGAGACTATACTGGGCGATGGCGTGCCCCTGCTCTGCCGCACGGCGGTACCAGAGCGCAGATTCTTTATAATCCTGCTTTGTTCCTTCACCAAAAGCGTAAGCTACGGCGAGGTTATACTGAGCATCTTTATCGCCCTGAACGGCGGCTTTTCTGTACCATTTAACCGCCTCTTCATAGTTTTGCTCGACGCCTTCACCGGCGTAATACATATAGCCGAGATGTGCCTGAGCCTTGGCATCACCGTCGTTAGCCAGACGCAAAAACTCAGCACTGGCTGCGGCGTAATCGCCATTGGCCAAAGCCGCGTTGGCTGAGTTTATATCAGCATTAACGCTCTGATTAATGATAAAGATTGCGAATAGAGTGGATAGTATCGATCGATTCATCGCCATGAAATTCTCCCGTGAAAGCGATTGGACGCGCAGTTAACAGCCATTGAGTCTATATTTAGCGACTATTGTGAACGTGGATATGTTGCTAGTATTCCACAAATTGTAGTGGAAAAAGAAAATAAAAACACTAGATATCGTGGGAAATCGTAAGATCATTCATATAGATATGGATGCCTTTTACGCCTCAGTCGAGCAACGGGATTTTCCTGAGTTACGCGGCAAACCGGTTATTGTGGGTGGTGCACCGGACAAACGGGGTGTGGTCGCGGCATGTAGCTACGAAGCGAGGAAATTTGGCATTCATTCGGCTATGCCCTCATCGCGAGCCTATCGTTTGTGCCCACAGGCGATATTTCAGCGTCCCCGTTTTGAAATTTACCGACAGGTATCTACAGAAATTCGGGAAGTATTCGCGCGTTATACTGAATTAATTGAGCCACTTTCTCTGGATGAAGCCTACCTCGATGTGAGTGATTCCGAATTGCATCAGGGCTCGGCAACTCTTATAGCAAGAAGCATCAAGCGGGATATCAGAGAAAAAACGGCACTCATCGCGTCTGCCGGAGTGTCCTACAATAAATTTCTGGCAAAAATGGCCTCCGATATGGATAAACCGGACGGGCTTTACGTAATCAGGCCGGAGCAGGGCCCCGATTTTATTGAGCAGCTGGCTATCGGAAAGTTTTACGGTATAGGGAAAGCAACTGAAGCGAAGATGAAAGCACTTGATATACACAGTGGTAAAGAGCTGAGGGAGTGGTCGCTGGAGAACCTGGTGAGTCGTTTCGGAAAATCCGGTAACTATTATTATCAGATTGCCAGAGGGGTGGACGAGCGTCAGGTTGTCAGCTCGCGCGAACGCAAATCAATAGGTACAGAAACTACCTTCGAGCACGACCTTGATGACAAACAGGAAATGCTCAAAATATTAAATGAGCTGGCTGCAAAGGTAATTCAGTATCTTGTAAAACGTAAATTATATGCAAAGACGCTGACTATAAAAGTTAAGTACGCCGACTTTACGCAGGTTACCCGCAGTCAAACCATGGACGACGCATTTGATGAGTTTGAAAGGATACATCCGGCCATACCCCTGTTACTTGATAAAACGGAAGCGGGTGAGAAAAAAGTACGCCTGCTTGGCGTCACCGCCTCTAATCTAAGCTCGCAGGCAGTTGGGCGAGAAAAATCGCAGATTAATCTAATTTAGATGCAGCTGTCTTACATCGACATTTGCATTAGTTCGGATACTTCCAGCGAGCCGTTTATATCAAGAAAGGGACAGGATTTCGCCATTGCCAAAGCCGTATCTAATGACTCTGCTTCTATAATGGTGTAACCGGACATGGAAGTAGTGCCGCCAGCACTGACGCTACCATCCGGATTTATCGTAGTGGTGTCTTTTAACGGGTTTGCAGGACTTACCACGGCGTCGCCTAATGACGAGAGCCATTCTTTATATCTGGCAAAATGCGCTTTACCTGCTTCGGGTGTGGCGGGTTTCTCTCCGCCGAGATAAGTCATAATAAACTGCGCCATGGCAACCTCCCTAAAGTTTAGTCAAACAGGCCTTTCAAGAGCTTCTTCGGATCCTTCAATGCCTCTTTCACATCGGTCTTGCTTGTTGATTTTTTCGCGCTGGTTTTGGTCGGAGTCGCTTTGCCTGTTAAGGCCGTGTTGCAGGGTGCGGTGTCTTTAGCATTGCCTCCGCCTTTGCCAAACAGACCACCAACAATGGAACCGGCTCCACCGGCTACCGACTTAATAGCGCCCATGGCAACGCCTGCAGGGTTAATCTTAATCTTGGGATCGGCGAGCGTGCCTCCTGCTTTCATGCCTGAAGCCAGATTGGTCAACGTGCCGGCTACAGCACCGGTTGCGTTGGGTTCAAAGCCAAGTGCCAGTTTTTCATTTTTGAGATTTATTTCTCCGCCACCAGAGACAGTTATTTGTTTGGTTTCAACACCGATACCCTTGTTCGCAGTAGCGATACCATTGCTGATATTGAAATTCAACACAGCACACTCGAGAGCCGAATTATCTTTTTTCGAAAACGGATTCAGTAATTCTCCCAGACTGGCAAGAAATCCACTTTTCTTTTCCGCTTGTTTCAGTTCCGCGTTACCGACTTTGACCAGTAATTTGCCATTTGCACCACCGGCAATCGCCTGGCTGGTGTTGCCGGTGCCGCTGAAGCGTATGGTCAAATCAGTTGGCCCACCATTGAGAGTTTCCTTAAGTGTATGCAGTTGCCCGAGCTGAATTTTCTTGCCATCAAGATTTACCGCGACGACAGCATTTTTCTGGGACGCATCAAGTTTAATGTTGCCGCTTAGTTTGCCGCCACCAATATCCAGTGTCATTGGCTTAATGGACAGGTTACCGCCCTGCAATGTTATGCCAGCACTGAAATTATTAATCTGAGCCTGACGGGTTTGAATTTCATCCACTTTAATCTGGATATTTGCGTTGGCTGCCTTGAGCCCGTCCAGTGGTAGTACTTCATCAGTTAAATAACGTTCGACTTTTTCTTCCTCGGCCGGTGGTTCGGGCTGGAAAGGTACCAGATTCAACAGAGGCGAATGCAAACTGGCCTTAATTGAAGGAACTTTTCCGCTGACATTTGCAGAGAGCTTGCCGCTGACGCTTGTTTCAGAGAGTGTCAGCTTCATGTCATTCATGTGATAACTGTTGTCGCCATCGCTAAGCCTGGCGCTGAGTGCAAAGGGCCCGATATCCGGAAGTTCGCTTCCGGCCAGAGCGTTGAGTTTATTCAGGTTAGACACAGTAGCAGAAGCCGCGAGATTGATACCTTTGCCTTTTAATGGCTCACTGACAACACCCTCTAAGGTCGTTTCCAGAGCTCCGACTTTCGCTTTAACATTGACGGGGTATTCGTCATTATCAAAAAGCATTGCCAGACTTCCGACTTTGCCATCGACTTCAATTTCATTTTTGTCCAGCGCCGCAACCAGACTGATATCCAGTTGCTTATCATCGCTGGTCTTCAATTCCAGAGTATCAATTGATAGTTCCATTGGTTTTTCACTGGCCGCATCTTTGTAGACCAGTTTCAATTGCCTGATCAGGACAGTGCCAATATCTATTGCTGTCATATCGCCACTCGCATCGCTGTTGTCAGCAGCAGCTTCACCCATTTCCCAGTTACCTTTGCCGGTAGAGTTTTTTTCCAGTAACAAATCCGGTTCGATGAGAATGAAGCGGTTAATCTCAATGTCACCACTCAGAAGTGGAAGCAATCCGACCTGAACTTCGACGCGCTTGATTATCGCCATATCGGGTTTGGAACCCCAGTCGTCATTGGCGAAGCGAATTCCCTCGGCGACGATAGCGGGATTCAACGACAGGCTCAGATCGAGCTCACCTTCAATACTGACTTTACGGCCAGTGGCTTTTTCTACCTGCGCCAGAGCCTGATCTTTGTATTCGGATACGTCAATCTGGCTGATGAAAACGAACAGGCCGATAATGACTACGACAAACAGGCCGGCAAGGCCAAGTAAAACTTTACGCATTTGAATTTCCCCGGAGCGTTATTGGTTGTTGAGAACGAATATAGTCTAGTGTAAACCGAAGCCGAGCTTAGTAGAAACGGCTTATAGTCAAGATGTGATGAATTTTTACGCTAAGCCACCGGAATTGACGCCGCTAGTGGTAATGAGGGGTTTTCAGTGAGTCTATGCCTCTGGTAATGCCATCCACCGTCAACGGATACATACGCTCTGCCATAAGCTCTCTCATCATGGAAATGGAAACGGTGTATTGCCAGTGTTGCTCGGGCACAGGGTTTAGCCAGATGGCATTCGGGTAGGTAGCCAGTAAACGTCTCATCCAGTCGGCTCCGGCTTCCTCGTTCCAGTGCTCAACCGCACCGCCCGGCATCATGATTTCATAGGGACTCATACTCGCGTCACCAACGAATATTAGCTTATGATCATGCCCATACTTATGCATGATTTGCACCAGAGGTATGGTTTCATTATGGCGCCTGCGATTATCTTTCCAAACGCGGTCATACACACAATTGTGGAAGTAGAAATATTCAAGATGTTTGAATTCGGTGTGTGTGGCTGAAAACAATTCTTCACAAACACGAACATGACTGTCCATGGAACCACCGGCATCAAGGAAAAGCAGAACCTTTACCGCGTTGTGCCGTTCCGGAACCATATGTATATCGAGGAATCCAGCGTTTTTGGCGGTATGTGTAATAGTGTTATCGATATCCAGTTCGTCAGTGGCGCCTTCACGGGCAAAACGACGCAAATTGCGCAGAGCGAGTTTTATGTTTCTGGTGCCGAGCTCAACTGAGTCGTCAAGATTACGATACTCACGTTTGTCCCACACTTTAACGGCTCGCCGGTGTCGCGATTCATTCTGACCAATTCGAATTCCTTCAGGATTGTAGCCATAAGCACCAAAGGGTGAGGTACCACCGGTACCAATCATCTTATTACCACCTTCGTGGCGTTCTTTTTGTTCCTGTAATCGTTCTTTTAGCGTTTCCATGAGTTTTTCCCAGCCACCCATGGCTTCAATCTCCTGCTTTTCTTCCTCACTTAAATTGAGCATGGACTGGAGTTGCAGCCATTCAGCGGGAATCTCAGCCATTATGGAATCCATCACTGATTCAAGTCCCTTGAAGTGTGCGCCGAATATCCGGTCAAATCGATCAAACAGGCTTTCGTCTTTCACCAGGCTGATGCGCGCAAGGTAATAAAACTCATCGATATCCAGGGCCGCGATTTGTTTATCGAGCGCGGCCAACAAACTCAGATACTCGGTAATAGATACCGGTAAACCGCCTTCGCGAAGTTTGTAAAACAGATCTATAAACATAGTCTGAATGTCAGTTGGCAGCGCCCCGATTCATAAAAATCAGTTTTTCAAAGAGATGCACATCCTGCTCATTTTTCAACAGGGCACCATAGAGTTTCGGAATGATCTTGCGGGTATTTTCTTCTTGCAGATCCTCTGCAGAAATATCCTCGGCAAGTAATAGTTTAATCCAGTCAAGTAGTTCTGATGTTGAAGGTTTTTTCTTTAGTCCTGGTATTTCCCGTAAATCAAAAAATGATTCGAGTGCCTGCTGTAGAAGTCGCTTTTTAATATCGGGAAAATGAACGTTTACAATTTGCTCCATGGTGTCGTGATCGGGAAAACGGATGTAATGAAAATAACAACGTCGCAGGAACGCATCTGGAAGTTCTTTCTCATTATTGCTCGTTATAATGACGATAGGACGATGTTTAGCCTTGACCAGTTTTTTCGTTTCATAAACAAAAAATTCCATCCGATCAATTTCCTGTAGAAGATCGTTCGGAAATTCAATATCAGCTTTATCAATCTCATCAATGAGTAACACCGCCTGCTCATCAGAGGCAAAAGCCTCCCAGAGTTTGCCGCGAATAATGTAGTTTTCGATATCATTGACCCTTTCATCTCCCAATTGTGAATCACGCAAACGGGCAACCGCATCGTATTCGTAGAGTCCTTGTCTGGCCTTCGTCGTTGACTTGATATGCCATTCGAATAACTGCTTGTTCAAAGAGCGGGCGATCTCCGCTGCCAGCAGGGTTTTTCCTGTACCGGGTTCCCCCTTGATTAATAATGGTCTGCCTACCGTGACGGCGGCATTCACTGCCGTCATCAGGTCATCGGTGGCTATATACGAGTCGGTACCGCTAAATCTGTTCGTTGTCATGTTGTAAATATTCTTATCGTAGGTTTAAGCTAGGAGGCCACCGATAAAAGCACCGATGAGTAGTGGCAGCACATAAATGGCATAAAGCAGAACACCACCACCGGCAATAATCGCACCAACAAAAGGTAGACCGGTAAAAACTGTTCCGAATGCGAATAATCCACCAGCCAGTAGCATGCCGGGCAACATGGCAGCAAGCATACCAGCCATTACACCGCCAGCCGTCTTTCCACCCACGATTCCGGCGATCAGGGGTCCTATACCGGGTAACCAGATTAATAAGAGGGAAATGACAAACATCCAGATCATTCCCATAATAATGCTGCCTGATTTTTCGCTCATATTATTGTTGTCCTGTATATGTGACTTGTTCAGTAATCTATCATTTCACAGCGCTATGATTAAGCAGTCTCTGCTTCGTTGAGAACTGCATAATTGTATACAATCAATCGGGAGGGGGGTATATTTACAAGCTGATTTATTCAAGTCAGGACAATAGCATGAGTAAAAAAATAAAAGTAATTGTGCCCATCCCCATGGATCAGGCAGGTGTGGATAATCGTGCTTCACAACTGCCAAAAGATCTTATCATGCCGGGGGTTGAGGTTGAGTTCGTGGCAGTTGATTGGGGTGCTGCTCTGGGAGACAGCTACTACGACTCTATGCTTATGGATATGAGTGTCTTTGAAGCAGGCCTGAAAGCAGAAGAAGAGGGCTTCGACGCGGTTTGTATTGATACAGTCAGTGATTCTGGTATGTACGCATTACGCTCAAAACTTGATATACCGGTTGTTGGTCTGGGTCAGGCTTCGTTTCACATTGCCTGCTGTCTTGGACACAAATTTTCAGTCATTACCATGTGGGATGAATGGTTTCATCTCTATACAAAAATACTAAGAGAATATGGTCTGGAAAATCGTTGTGCTTCACTGCGGTCAATTAAAACCAGACCGGATCTGGCAGAATTACTGGAAGGCAAGGAAGAAGTTGTTTTTGCCAGGCTGGAAGAAGAAAGCCTCAAGGCTATCAACGAGGACGGTGCAAGCGTTATTGTGCTGGGTTCCACCACCATGCACCAGTCTCACGGTTATTTACAGGAAAAACTACCCGTACCTGTTATTAATCCCGGGCAGGTAGGTTATAAACTCTGTGAAATGTTCCTGCAACTGGATCTTAAGCACAGTAAAAAGTCTTTTGCTACGCCTGAAATGCCAGACGACAACATGATTTTGTCACGCGGTAAATCTTAAACACTGACAAGAGAGAAAAGATAATGAGTAAGCACAATTACGAATATCATATCGATATAGTTACCAAACGTTATTTTCACGGCGTTGATACTTACGATATGGATTTAATTCTGGATTGTTTTCACAAGAATGCGGTATTGCGGGAAATGACTTCCGACACCGTTCATGATGGTGTCGATCAAATTCGGGAAATGTTCACAGGTCTTTTCGATGCACATTCGCGAATCTGGCATGGCAATTTTGTACACACGGCTGATGTGGATGAACATGCAATCTGTTCACAGTTTTCGGTTGAGGTGACTGCGAAAGACACAGGTGAGTTGCATCGCTACGAGAACTGTAACCGCTTTTATCTTAAAGATGGAAAGTTTACGCGTGTCTTCGTCTATATGAGCGGCGAAAACCTACTTAAATAATACATCGATTAGAGAAAGGATAATTATTATGCAATATCAATCATCACTCGATCGTAAGGGACTAATTGACCTTGCCATCAACAAGTATTTCGCGAATGTAGATAAAAAAGATCTTGAGGCTGTGCTGGACTGTTTTCACGACAACGCCATGATGACGACTCAAACAGCATTCACGACGCATGCGGGCAAGGACAACATCAAGCGAATGTTTAAGGATTTCATGTCCTCCTTTGATGTCTTTGTTCATCGTGATTTTGAGATTACAGTGGATCAAAACAATGGCCGTATCGTGGCGAGCTTTGTTGCCGAACTTACCGACGCCGAAGGCAACAAGACATATCTTGAGAACACCAATTTCTGGCGCATTCGCGATGACAAGTTTCAGGAGATTTATATCTATATGAGCGGCGCAAACGTTCTCGTTTAAATGAAAGCAATTGTTATTGATGAGTTTGGCGGTCCGGACGTACTGAATTACCGGGAACATCCGGTACCTGAGTTTGGTGATGATCAGGTTCTGATAAGAGTTAAAGCAGCTGGGGTAAACCCTGCTGACTGGAAAATCCGTGAAGGTTATGTGGCACAACTTTTTCCTCACCAGCTTCCTCTGGTTCTAGGCTGGGACATGGCTGGTGTGATTGATTCTGTCGGCAAAAACATAAGCAGTTTCAAGCCAGGCGATGAGGTCTACTGCTTTCCCCGCTTACCTACTGTGCAACATGGAACCTATGCAGAATTTGCGCCTGCTGATAGTGATATGCTTGCCACCAAGCCTGAAAATCTGAGCTTCGAACAATCGGCGACTTTACCGCTGGTGACATTAACAGCCTGGCAGGCGCTTGTTGATTTTGGAGAGCTTCAGGCAGGACAGTCTTTGTTTGTCAGTGCCGGTGCCGGTGGCGTCGGAGGAATGGCAATTCAAATTGCCAAACATCTGGGCGCAAGAGTCTGCACTACCGCAAGCGCCGGTAACCACGATTACCTGAGAGAACTTGGCGCCGATCATATTATCGATTACAACAATGAAAACATCGATGAGTCTGTGAAAGCATTTCAGAAAGACGGTGTCGATCTGGTTTTTGATTGTACGGGTAGTGAAGATGTGGTCATTAATTTTAACTACGTGCGCAAACCCGGGGGTCGGGTAGCGACTATCAATGGTCTTGTCCATACTATCCCTGAATTGGAGAAGAATGCAGAATTGCATAATGTCACAGCCAAACTGGTGGTAGTCGAGCCTAGAGGTGCCCAGTTAGGCAAGCTTACCAAACTGTTTGAAAGGGAGGCGCTCAGGCCACTGCCGGTTGAGTCTTATCCGCTTGAAGATGCCGGTCTTGCCTTGCAAAAAAGCGAGGAAGGTCATGTAAGAGGTAAGCTTGCCCTGATAATTGACTAACCTGAATTTAAGTTTATCTCTATACTAGTTTATTCAGCTTAAGCTAATCTTGATGTCCTTATAAAAAGTAAG
Organism: Gammaproteobacteria bacterium; assembly: GCA_012103475.1. GTDB lineage: Bacteria > Pseudomonadota > Gammaproteobacteria > Eutrophobiales > Eutrophobiaceae > WLWS01. Next base: position 150,471 of record WLWS01000003.1, read on the forward strand.
GATATTTCTAACAACAACAAAACGAATTTTAAGGAGACAGCAATGACAATTAGTGTTGGTGATAGTGCACCTGAGGGTGGTTTCACAGTAATGAATGCCGATGGTCCCGGCGCTTTAAAAAGCTCCAATCTTTTTGGTGGTAAAAAAGTGGTACTTTTTTCAGTACCGGGAGCCTTTACTCCAACCTGTTCAAAAGAACATCTTCCCGGCTTTGTGGAACAGGCTGATGCGCTGAAAGCAAAGGGTGTCGATACCATTGCCTGTATGGCGGTAAATGATGTGTTTGTTATGCATGCCTGGGGCGAGAGTGCTGGTGCGGGTGGTAAAGTAGAAATGCTGGCCGATGGTAATGGTGATTATACAAAAGCGCTTGGGCTTGAACTTGATGCATCAGGTTTTGGTATGGGCCAGCGTGGACAGCGATTTGCCATAGTGCTGGATGATGGCAAGGTCTCTCAGCTGTTTGTTGAAGAAGGTGGCGCCTTTAAAGTGAGTTCAGCAGAGCACGTTCTGGCTAATCTGTAATTCACGATTAAAAATTCTACCCCCTCAGCCTTCGGGTTCAGGGGGTATTTTTTTCTCTTCTACCAGCTGGACAGTGGCTCCATAAGCGCTATCTGAATCAAGATCCGCAACCTGCCAGTTTAGAATACCCGGGCGCGAAATTTCGTCCACTAAGACACCATCGTTCTCCTTAACATGCTGGATGGCATTGTCTATGTCATCGACTTCATAAGATATAAGAAAAAAACCTTCGCCATATTTTTGCAAGTGCCGGGCGGGAGCGGAATCATTGTCAAGAGGCTGTACTAGTACAATCCAGGTTCCATCCAGCTGAAAGCGGGCTGTTTTTACCGGTCGATGAGGGTGTTCCAGAATTTCAAAGGGGCCGACTGCGAGAACGTTCTGGTAATGTTTTACTGCGGCTTCCAGATTCCGTACAACAAAATTAATATGATGTACGCGTTTGAGCATAAATCCCTGTTAATCCCTTAAGGGCTTAAATGATACCTTTCTCTTTGTAGTCCTTGATTGTGCTTTCATCCATATTCAGGATGTCACCATAAACATGATCGTTGTGCTCACCAAGTTCTGGTCCTGCCCAGCGAACCTTACCCTGCGTTTCGGACATTTTAGGAAAGACATTTTGCATTTTTATGTTGTCGAATATTTTGTGCGGGATAGAGACAATCGCATCACGGGCGGCATAGTGCTCATCTTCGAGCATATCCGGAGCCGTAAAAATTTTGCCATTTGGTACTCCATGCTCGTTGAGCTTCTCACGTAGTTCGGCTGAGGTCATGGTTCGTGTCCAGTCACTGACCATATCATCCAGTTCTTGCTGAACATCACCCCTGGCACCGTGCGTGGCATAACGCTCATCGTCCGCGAGTTCCGGCTGGCCCATGGCAGCCGCCAGTCGTTTAAACACGGTATCCTGATTGGCGGCAATCAGGTACTCACCATCTTTCGTCGGATAGGCATTGGCAGGCGCGACGTTAGGCAAAATCGAGCCGGTTCGTTCGCGAACGTATCCACCATGTTGATACTCCGGAATCAATGATTCCATCATACCGAACACAGCCTCATAAATAGCCGAATCGACAACTTGACCACGTCCGGTTGTCTCTCTGGCATGAATTGCGGTAAGTGCACCAAGAGTGCCGAATGTTGCAGCCAGCGCGTCACCGATACTAATTCCGGCGCGACTTGGCGGGCGATCGGGTTCACCAATGATGTACCGTAAGCCGCCCATTGCTTCACCGATAGAACCATAACCGGCCTGCGGAGAGTAGGGACCGCTTTGACCGAAACCAGTGACACGGACCATGATTAATCCTGGGTTTATTTTAGAAAGTTCCTCATAGCCAAGATTCCATTTTTCCATTGTTCCCGGTCTGAAATTCTCGATTAGGATATCGGCATCTTTCACCAGTTCTTTTATGATTTCCTGACCTTCTTTCTCACGCGCATTGAGAGTAATAGATTTTTTGTTACGGGCAATGACCGGCCACCATAAAGACTTACCGTGCGGTTTTTCCTGACCCCAGTCGCGCATCGGATCGCCTACACCGGGTTGTTCAATTTTTATAACTTCAGCGCCATAGTCACCTAGTAGCTGACCGCAAAAAGGACCTGCCAGCAATACCCCCATTTCTATAACCCGTAAATCGGCTAGAGGTCCGCCATTTATTAGTTTTTCAGTCTTTGTCATGATTGGTATCTATTATTAGTATGTCGCAAGATGGCACAGAGAAGTTACTTGTGAGCCATCCTAGATGAACACATGGTTCAGTTCATCACCGTGATTATTAAGTATATTAGGGTCGATTTCAATAATATTGTATACATTAAAGTGGATTTTAATTTAAATAGTGGAGATAATCGCTGATTTTGTATACATAGGCACTCTCCTTGTATCAATCCATTTAGCTCGATGATATTGAAAATAGTTCATGACAGACAAAATTGAAATTGTTGATGTAGCGCCTCGGGATGGTTTACAAAGTCAGTCTGTAATAGTTGATACGCAAACCAAATTAGAGCTGATTTCCAGATTGCTGGATGCGGGGATCAGACGTATCGAAGTGGTGAGTTTCGTCAACCCCAAGCGGGTGCCGCAGATGGCTGATGCCGATGAACTACTTGCCGCATTACCACAACATGATGATGCCAGTTATATCGGTCTGGTATTGAACATGCGTGGCTATGAGCGCGCAGTCGCCAGTAAAATCAACGAGATAAATTGCGTGGTTGTGGCTTCCGATACCTTTAATCAGAAGAATCAGGGTGTGAGTACAGAGCAGACTATGCAAACCCTGAACGAAATTATGAAGCAAAACGAATCTGTTTCGCTTTCTTCTGGCGTCACTATCGGTGCCGCGTTTGGTTGTCCTTTTGAAGGAGAAATTGCCATTTCGAATGTTGTTGAACTCGTGCAAAGACTGGTCGACATGGGTTTCAGGGAGATAGCGCTGGCCGACACAATTGGTGTCGCAGGCCCTTCTGATGTTGAGAAGCTTATCAAAGCAGTTAAACCCGTTATCGGCGACGCGAAGATTCGATGTCATTTTCATAATACCCGTAATACGGGGGTGGCAAACGCCTATGCCGCAGTCCAAAATGGAGTTCGAATTATTGATTCCAGCTGTGGAGGTGTCGGAGGTTGTCCGTTTGCGCCAGCGGCAACCGGTAATGTTGCGACTGAGGATGTATTGTATATGCTGGAAAGAATGGGAATGGATACGGGGGTAAACACGCAGAAAATAATTGATATTGCGCATTGGCTGGAAGGCCCCTTAGAAACGCAACTACCCGGAATGGTGTCGCGCGCAGGATTGTTTACGCCGACCGGGGACAGCGGCAAAGATTGAAGCAAACTTTTTTAAACATGAGTATTGACCGGAGATAAGTACATGTCATACAGGTTAGGTGTCGACGTTGGCGGCACATTTACAGATTTATTACTGATCAATGAAGAAAACGGTGACACCTTCACCGCTAAAGTGCCGTCGACTCCGGAAGACTCTTCAATTGGTGTATTGAATGGCATTGCCCGGATTTGTGAGGAGTCAGGCGTTGAACCGACAGGAATTCAGCGCGTTATGCACGGTACTACTGTTGCGACGAATGCTGTGCTTACCGGTCGTGGCTCAAAAGTCGGTTTGATTACGACGCTGGGATACAAATATGTCCTGCAGGTTGCCCGGTCTTTTTGTCCGGGAGGGCTCGGGGGCTGGGTGAGTTTCGTTAAGAAACCACTATTGGCTCCGCTGGAGTTGACTATTGAGGCGGACGAACGTGTTGATGCCGGTGGCAAAGTCTTAAAAGAACTCGATGAAGACGCACTGCGGGAACAACTGACCCTATTGCATGCAAGAGACGAAGTGGAATCATTGACGATCTGTTTTACTAACGCCTACATAAACGGTAGCAACGAGCAACGCGCTGCAGAAATAGCCAGACAAGTATTTACCGATATTCCGATTTCGATTTCCAGCGAAGTGGTACCCGAGATGCAGGAATACGAGCGTACAGAAACCACTGTTGTGAACGCTTATGTGAGACCTGAAGTTGCCAGATACGTCAACAACCTGCAATCCGCTTTGAGTGAACGCATGGGTGATAACACGGCACTGTCAATTTTGCGTTCGGATGGTGGTCTGGCGTCCGGCCGTGCATCTGCAGAGTCTCCGGTAAATTTACTTATGTCCGGGCCTGCAGGCGGCGTTGCTGGTGCTATCTATTTTTGTAGTCGTGCCGGTTACGACGATATATTGACCTTTGATATGGGTGGAACGTCTACCGACGTTGCGCTGATTCAGGGTGGTAAGGCCAAGGTCAGAAGAGAAACAATTGTGGGTGACGTCAGAGTACGGGCCCCCTCAGTTGATGTAAGGACCGTGGGAGCGGGCGGTGGTTCGATCGCGTTTGTTCCGGACTTAACCAAAGCTCTACGTGTCGGGCCACAATCAGCAGGCGCAGTTCCCGGGCCGGCGGCTTACATGAAAGGTGGTGAAGAACCCACAGTCTGTGATGCTAACGTAGTGCTCGGTTACCTGCCCTCAGATGTTCAGCTTGGTGGTGCTATGGCGATAGATAAATCGGCTGCCGAAAAAGCGGTACAGAAAGTCGCCGATGCCATGGGCATTGAACTGATGGAAGCGGCAGAGGGCATAATTAAAATTGTGAATGAAGCCATGTTTGGTGCCCTTCGACTGGTGTCAGTAGAGCAGGGTTATGACCCGAGAGAATTTTCATTGGTTGGCTTCGGCGGTGCGGGTCCCTTACATGCTAATGCCTTGGGAATACTAAGTGGTGCCTGGCCTGTTATTGTCCCTCCCGGCCCTGGCGTGCTTTGCGCATATGGTGACGCGACGACACAGGTGCAAGATGAAGCCGCACGTACATACGTCACCATGGCAAAAGATTCATCTGCCGAGCAGTTACTGAAAGATTTAAACGCCTTACGTGCCAAAGCTTCTGAGTCCTTAAACGCAGATGGAATTAGTGAGTCTGATCAGGAAGTATTCTATCAGGCCGATTTTCGCTACGCCGGCCAGGCCTACCAAATTTCACTCGACTTTAATGAAGAAGATCTGAAACAGGAAGGGATAGAAGGTTTAACAAAAAGATTTGATGCGGAACACCGACATCTGTTTACGTTCGATCTGGGCGAAGGTCATGAAATTGTAATGATAAGAGCTATTGTAAAAGCCCGCTCCAAGGCCATAGCAGAGCTGAAATCGGGCGAGGCGGGCACGACACTTGAAGACTGTAAAATTCAGGACAGTCGCTTTTATTATGATGGTAACTGGCACGATATAACTATTTATGCGCGTGAAAAATTGAATGATGGCCTGATCGTACCGGGACCGGCCATCGTTGGTGAGATGGATTCCACTACTGTCATCTTGCCTGGTTTTCAGGCAAGTGTTGATCAACAGGGTAATTTGATTATCAACCCGGTTTCTGAGCAAGGATAAATACAATGACAGCGACAATACTCGAAAAAAACACCAAAGCCCTTGAACGCGTTGATGTCGACATTGTAACCGTCGATATTATTGAGAACGCACTGAAAAACGCCAGAGTCGAAATGGACGCCGTCCTCTTTCGAACGGCAATGTCTCCCGGTATTCGCGAACAGGGTGACTGCTTTCCCATGATTGCCAATCGTGATGGGAAAATGGTCGTAGGCCAGTTTGGTTCTTTCATCTACGGTTTCATGCAGGCTTACGATGCGGAGATTGAAGAAGGGGACATCATTATTACCAATGATCCCTACATGTGTAACGGTGCGGTTTCGCATTTACCTGACTGGATCGTGTTAGTACCGATATTCAAAGATAATCGTCATATTGCGTGGTCAGCAATGTTCGGCCACATGTCTGATAACGGCGGCATGGTTCCCGGTAGTATCCCCATCGAAGCTACCACAATATTTCAGGAAGGAATTCGTATTCCTCCGACCAAACTCTATAAGAAGGGCGAGTTGCAGAGCGAGATTCTGGAATTAATTCTGCACAATGTACGCACCTCGCAATGGAATCGCTTCGATCTAAACGCTCTGGTAGCGGCCTGTAATACGGCATCAAAACGAGTCGTCGAACTTGCTGAACGTTTTGGCGACGATATTTTGCATTCGACTATGGAAATCATGCTTGAGCGAAATAATATGGCCATGCGTCAGATTATAGAAATGCTGGTGCCGGAAGAACCCCGCACGTTCGAAGATTACCTTTGCGATGACGGAGTAGGAAAAGGACCTTACAAAATCAAATGTACCCTATGGCGTGAAGGCTCGACCGCTATTTTCGATTTTGAGGGTACCGATCCGCAGGCTAAAAGCTCAATCAACTTTTATCTCAGTGAAGAAATGTTCAAAATGTTTTTTGGTGCGTTTACCATAAACCTTTTTGATCCTCATATTTTATTTAACGACGGGTTTTACGATCTAGTCGATGTACGAATACCGCAGGGGTCTTTGTTAAAGCCGAATTATCCTGCGGCCCTGTCAGGCCGAACCCATGCTTTGGGTAGAATTTTTGATGTCATGGGTGGCCTGCTTGGTCAAGGTGTACCGGAAGCGCTTAATGCGGCCGGATTCTCCGACAGTCCACATCTTTTTTATTCCGGCTATGACAAAAAAGGTGAATGGTTCCAGTTATTTCAGATTGGTTTTGGTGGTGTGCCCGGTCGCCCGGCAGGCGATGGACCTGACGGACATTCACTCTGGCCCAGTTTCACCAACGTACCTAACGAATTTATCGAAGCCTATTTCCCACTTCGAATCGAAAAGTATGAACCCATTTGTGATTCAGGCGGTGCCGGACTGCATCGTGGAGGTAATGGATTGCGAGTGGCCTATTGTTTTCTTTGTGACGGTGACATAGCAATCCATGATGAGAGATGGCTGACTTACCCCTGGGGTGTAAACGGTGGTGAGCCCGGACAACGTTCTAGTAAATTACTTGTCCGTGTCGACGGTAGCGAGCAGTGGTTACCCTCAAAGTGTGAGGGGATTGAAGTAAAAGCTGGCGATGTTCTGTATTTCAATACCTGGGGCGGGGGAGGTTGGGGTGATCCATTTGTTCGTGATGCCGAGTTGGTCAGGCAGGATGTGGAAAGAGGACTGGTCAGCCAGGAAGGTGCTTTGCGCTATGGTGTTGTGCTCGATCGCGAAGGTCAGATTGACGCAAGTGCGACTGAAAAACTTAGAAAAGAACTGACTGACGAAAGAGGTGAGCCGGGCATGTTTAATTTCGGTGGTACGATAGAAGAGATTAAAGCTCGTTGTCTCGAAGAAACTCATTTGTCCCCACCTGAAGCTCCAGGCACCGGGAAGTAGTTGATTCAATGGATCTTGAGCGTCAGGGGCTTGGTCTGGGGAATAAGCCTGCTATTGTGGTGGTGGATGTAGTTAATGGTTTTACCAGTTCGCAATGTCCGCTTGGTAGCGATTGCCCGGATGTAGTGCAGGCCAATCGAGAACTTCTTGATGCCTTTCGGGAAAAACAGTTGCCGGTTTTTTTTACCACAGTTATCTATCATGATGAGAGTCAGGCTAAGGTCTTTCGACATCGTCTACCTGCACTTAATGTCCTAACACCGGAGTCGGACTGGGTCAAAGTAGATCCCGCGCTGGCTAAGCGGTCTAACGAAGTACTAATCGAGAAGCGTTGGGCCAGCGGTTTTTTTGGTACCGATCTGAATCAAGAACTTACGCAGAGAAACGTTGACTCTCTTGTTATAACTGGGCTGACAACCAGTGGCTGTGTTCGGGCCACGGTGCTGGATGGTATGCAGAACGAATTTCCGGTGGTCGTCCCGAAAGAGGCTGTCGGGGATAGAAATATTGATGCACATAAAGCCAATCTGCACGATATGAACGCCAAGTACGCTGATGTTGTTTTCGTCAGTGACGTCACTACACATCTTTCAAACTTGTAAGAACAGTCGTTCTTAATATTTAAAGGTAATTATCTTATGCGTATGGGGATTTTTCTTCGCAACTTCGGTCCGGTCTCAAGCGTAGATAACATTATTGAGTGTGCTCAAATCGCAGAAAAACTAGGTTTAGATGATTTGTGGTTAAGCGACCATATTGCTATTCCTCCTGAAGAAGCCGAAGGTTCCGGTGGTTGTTACCTTGATCCTCTGGCAACTCTTGCTTTTCTCGCGGCAAAGACCGAGCGCATAGGACTTGGTACATCAGTATTAATTGTGCCCTATCGCGCTCCTCTGATTACGGCGAAGTGGCTGGCTAGTATCCAGGAATTATCTCACGGAAGATTAAGTATCGGTGCCGCCGTAGGCTGGATGGAGGCCGAGTTTCGCGCGGCCGGCGTTGACAGAAAACGCCGGGGTTTGTTAACTGATGAGGCGCTGAAATTCTGGCACGAATGTTTTAATAATGATGAGCCGGAGATCAACGATCAACGATTTGTTTTTAAACCAAGACCAGAAAGACCTGCCTTCCTTATCGGTGGTGCAGCACCGCACGCGATAGATCGGGCCGTGCAGCTGGGAGATGGCTGGATGCCGACAGAAGGGGATCCTGAAAAATTGCGCGAGCCGATCGCTTCATTGACAGAGCGAATGCTTTCAGCAGCTAAACCTGCTCCTCAGGTGATTCCGCTCACATCATTAGCTCTTGTTGAGCAATCGAGTGCGGTTGATAAATTGTCTTCGCTGGCAGAGGTCGGCGTTACCGGCCTGGTTAACGCGACGAAGTATGAGAGTGTTGCCGAATTTGAAGATATCGCTAATCAATTGTTGGCAGTAAAAAGAACTGCAATCACAGATTAAAATTGAAACTTCATAATCTATATTGAGTCCACTTGATATGGATAAAATAGTATCTGCCTTTCTATTACTCACAGCGTGTATTGCTTCGGCAACACAGCTCGATATTCGCGACTATGAAGCTGCTGATGAATGCAACAGTGAATTTGCGCAGGTGAGGGTGACTGTTACAGACGTAGGTGAAGGAGGCATTCTGACGGTTGAGCTTTATAACGATCCGGATAACTTTCTAAATAAAAAAGGACGAGAGCGTCGGATTCGAATAGCGGCAGTCAAAGGGGAACAGAGGGTCTGTTTTAATATTGGGCGAGAGGGTACTTTTGCTGTGGCGGCTTATCACGATGTCGATGGCAATCGTAAACTAAAGAAACGCTGGAACATGATGCCCAAAGAGCCATTTGGTTTATCAAATAACCCGAAAATGAAAATGGGTTTCCCGAAGTTTAAAAACTCTGAATTTACTGTTGGAGATAGAGGAGCGGATATTACCATCCATTTGCTCAGACCCTGATATTCAGGTTTCTGACTCTACGACCTATTGTATACAACAAACATTAAAACTTGTGAGCCGGACAGATTTCAACTGTCTTCCGTAGAACCTTCCAATTCGTGTGGTTAAAATGGCACGTCTAGTGCCCTGTCCATACTAATGAGCCTGCCCATTCCAATCTGAAAACCCTGTAATCATTATCTTCTCTGTAGAAAACAAAATAGTTGTTCTTGCCGAACACATTAAAAATTCGCCGCCGTGCGGTTTTATGTAGCGATAAAACAACAGTATTAATTATTTAATGGCGGCAAAAATGTATACAATCGTTGTCGGAGTGTTGTATATTGTCATTGCTCTAGATTTGGAGGGTAAGCAATAACCTCCAGGGGACACACGAAAGATGAACTTGGAAACCATCTGTTCGCAAGAACGGGATCACCTGCAGCGGGGAAAATGAATATGAAAACCTGGCATTACAAAACACTATTACACATTGCAGCACTAAGCATCAGCATGGCCGTTTTTACGACGCCAGCTCAGGCGGCACTGGAAGAAGTTGTGGTTACGGCACGAAAAAGGACGGAAACACTGCTCGATGCACCTGTCGCTGTTACCGCTTTTACGGCAGACTTGATTGAAAAGGCCGGTATCAGCAGACCTGAGGATTTTCTGGGACTGGTTCCTAATGTCACTTTCGTGACATCAAATCACCAGGGTGAATTTTTTGTAAACATGCGCGGACAGGCCTCGGTACGATTTGCTGAATCAGCGGTCGCTGTTGTGGTAGACGGTGTGCAATTATCGACGAGTAACGAGTTCAATGGTGATTTTTTTGACATTGAACAGATTGAGGTTTTGAAAGGCCCGCAAAACTCCCTCTACGGACGAAATGCAACAGCTGGTGCGATTATCGTCAATACCAGAGCACCGAGTAAAGAATGGGAAGGCACGATTGCCGCGAACTATGGCAATTGGGAGACTTTTAAAATTCAGGGTGGCGTAGGTGGCCCGATTACGGACAACATCAGCATGCGCTTTTCAGGTTCATTGACTGATACTGATGGCCCATTCACCAATATAATCACCGGTGAAAAAGTTCATCGCTGGAAAAATCAGACCGGTCGCTTGAAGTTGCGCTGGGAAGGTGCCAACACGACGGCTGACCTGATTGTTGGTGGCAGCCATGGTGTGGGTGGTGGTATCGCTTTTAACGCACAGATTGCTGGTACTACTGTTGGCGGGGTTTTTGTCCCTGGACCTGATACCAATGCGGTTCATGACATACCTTTTGTGAACGATGCACCGGGTGGTAACGTGCAGGATAAATTCAATATTTCGCTAAGAGTGGAACATGAGTTTAGAGACATGGTTGTTGAATCGGTTAGTTCCTTTAGTGAAATTAAAGATAATTACCAGGCAAAAGGTCTGCCATACGCTGACTATTCGAGCCCTTTGAATCAGTTTGGTGTATTTGAGGCTGCATTCGGTGATTTGACACAAAAGTGGAAAGATGAAAACAAGGCTTTCATTCAGGAGTTTCGTTTATCTTCTAACGTAGATGATGCACGCCTGCGCTGGCAGGTGGGTATGTATGTTCAGGATGCGCGCAAACGCCGAACTAATCTGAATGGTCTGTATACCGGCGGCGGAATCTCCAGTTCACTGGACCCTGTTGTTGACCCGGCAGCGGCAAACCCGACTATCGGCTACGACCGTACCAAGTTCGGTGTTTTGAACTACTCTCCTTTCGCCAACATCCAGTACGACATTACTGAAGATTTGCAGCTTGATGTTGCGATTCGTTATGAAACGGAAGAGCGTGATGTTGAAACGCTGACACCGGATATTCCAAACGTGCCAGGTGGCGCAGCCACTTACAATCAATGTGTGGCGAATACAGGTCGTACCGCAGCAGACTGTACCGACAAGGCGACCTTCCACCAGTTTCAGCCTAAAATTACTTTGTCCTACAGTCTCCCTGATGACATAGGCACCCTCTACGGTACTTATGGTAAAGGATTCAAGTCAGGTGGATTTAACGCAATCGGCACAAGAGACATTCTGGTGAATTCAGCCATCGGTGTCGGTGCGGATCCATCCCTTATCTTTACTCAGGATTCCTACGATAAAGAAACAACCGATGCCTTTGAAATCGGTGTGAAAACCCGCTGGATGGATGGCAGACTGGCTATTAACGGTGCTGTGTTCTATACCGAGGTCTCCGATGCTCAGCAGTTTGAGTTCTTTCCGGTTGGTAATATTCAGGCTGTATCAAGAATTGATGAACAGGAAATCAAGGGTTTTGAAGTCGATGCCAGCTTCACCGCTACCGACTGGCTGGACCTGTTTATTGGTTACGGTTACACAGATGCTGAGATTACCGAACTCCAGGCACAACCGGCTTTTGAAGGTAATCGAGTTCCCTATATCCAGAAAGATAACTTCGCCACTGGCTTTCAGGTTAACCGGCCTCTGACTGGCACCCTTGATTTCAATGCACGTCTTGAATACAAGCGCTATGGCAGTGTCTGGTATGACTCATCCAACCTGCCTGGCTCACGTCGGGATCCGGTTGAACTGGTTGACGCCCGAATCGGTATTTCAACCGACAAGTGGGAACTGTCATTCTGGGGACGTAACCTCAATAACGAAAAATACTCGAGTGAGTCAGTGCCGCTGCTGTCTTTCCTCAACGTCCCATATAAAGCACGAACCCGTAGTTATGGCATCGAAGCTCGCTATAACTTCTAAGGCTCGATTGTAAGAAGAAACAAGAAACCCCGACCAGTCTGGTATTGGTCGGGGTTTTTTATTTAGGTACTTTAATTTTTGATATGAAAAGGTCGAGACTATGACAATCGAAAATAGTAATTTTCAAGATTCTTTTTATTCTTTGTCTAATGCACTAAAAACCGGGGATCTCGATACCTTTTATGGACTGATGCACGATGAGGCAAGAATCGTTGATGAGGATATTCCTTTTCTGGGATCCAAAGAGGATTTCAAAAAACATATTGCATGGCATATCAGTGGAATATGGGAAAATTTCGAATGGAAGCCTCGTCATCCGCGTTTCACTGAAACAGACAATACCGGGGTTGTTGTCGGCTATTCGACTTTCAGAGGTAAACCGATCGATGCGGGCTATCGTCAGCGGCATATGTTTTTTTCCCAGGGATGGAGCAAATTAGATGGTAAATGGCTAATGATTAACTGGCATCAGAGTACACTTGACGGCCACGTTATTGGTATATCGCCAGGCTGATATTGGAGAATGAATGTGAATATAGAAAACTTACAGCAGTTTTTTGAAACACGCTTTGGTGCTTTGTGGGGTGATGGTGGGCCTGAGCTGATGTTCGACTCAATTCATAGTGAGGCACTGTTGATCGATGAAGATACGCCCTTCATTTTCGACAAGCAGGAGTTCAAGGAGCAAATGGACTGGCACATGAGTGGCTTGTGGGAACGCTTTGCCTGGAAACCGCGAGATATCTCCTATCTGGTAACAGGAAGTTCAGGACTGATTACCGGTAATTTTAGTATTCACGGTAAACCGAGAGACGCAGGTTATCGACAGCGCGATGGTATGTTTTCAATGGTCTGTGATTACGATTCGAAACAAAACGAATGGCAGCTACTCAAATTTCATATCAACCCGCTGTTCAGCGCGATTCATCATAATTCACCGGGATGAGTGACACTGTTTAATTGAGTTCAGTGAGGAAGTTCTGAAGAGCTGCAGCCACCTGCTCTGGCACTTCGTCTGTCTGAAAATTTGAACCACCCAATTCAACGACTTTGGCGTCTGGTCGTCTTTCCTTTGCCCGTTCAAAAATAGACCAGAGCACATCATCAGGGGAACACATAATCAGCATTGGCGCTTTCACATTGTCATAAAGGCTTGCAAAATCCTGATTCCATATTTGACTGTAGACTTTGATGTGACCTTCCCAGGCGCGCGCTGTATCGACCATTTCCCTATGCTGTAATTCGAGCGACATGTTTGGACCAATACTCTTTATATAATCCCACATTTCCATCAAATGCGAGGCATCCGTCTTTGGTTCAAAAGGTTTGGGGTAAATCGTCGCGAATAACTCACACTCCTCGGCGGTCAACACCACCGGTCCTATCATCATTAGACTGCGCGTTCTGGCAGGCAGCAGGTCTGCGATTTCAATACCAATGCTGGCACCGGTGTGGTGTCCGAAGATATGGAAATTATCTATACCGAGTGAATCTATTGCATCAATCAGCATTTGCGCATATTCGCGCATATCCGGTTGCCCCTCAGGATCGTAAGATCGGCCAAAGCCGGGCGTATCCAGGGCGTAGATCGGTTCATCGCCGGCGTAGATTTCCATGAATGCTTCAAACATTGCCGAAGAGCTGGCAGTCTGATGCAAACAAATTATCGGTGTGCCTTTGCCCTCGCGAAAACGAAAATGGATTTGTCCTGCTGCGGTGTCGACGTATGCTTTCTTCATTTCTTATCTCGAGTTATTGGTTATCGTGCTGGCCCATGAATGTTTCAATCGCTTTTATCACACCATCAGGATCCTGATCGGGTTCAAAATTCGCTCCGCCGAGTTCTATCGCCTGAGCGTCCGGACGGAGATCTTTCGCACGTTGAAAAACATCGAACAAAATATCATCAGGCGCGCACATTATTAGCAGGGGGGCTTTGATTTGCTGGTACAGGCTGGTGAAATCCTGATCCCAGACCGCAGAATAAGCGAGGAAACGGCCGCTGTAAGCGCGAATGCTATCGGCCAGCTCTCGCTGGTGAAGACGCACATCTGAGTCCGCGCCCAATCCCAGTAGATAGTCCCAGGTTTGTTGAAGGTAGCTGCCGTCAGCATTAGGTGGCAACGCGTATGTTATCTCGCGAAAGGACTCTCGTTCTTCTTTAGTCAATGGCACAGGACCAATCATCATCAGAGATTTTACCCGTTGTGGGTGCTTATTCTCTATTTCAGCGCCGATACAGACACCTGTGTGATGGCCCAGTAGATGGAAATTATCAATACCACAAAAGTTGATCGCTTCGACCAGCCAGTCTGCGAAGTCCAGCATGGAAGGCTTGTCGCCCTGCGGTTCCGGGCTACCACCAAAACCAGGCGTGTCAAAGGCGTAGAGAGGATTATCAAGTGAAAGTCCCTGCATTACCTCGTGGTACATTACCGAAGAGCTCGCTGTCTGATGAAGGAAGACAATGGGGGTGCCGGTACCGGGACGATGGCAAAAGTGGATCTGTCCAAGGCTGGTATCAGCGTATGCTTTTTTTATTGTGCTCACCGTCTACTCTCCCACCTGTTATTGTAAGAAGTGTTAAAACCTAATCGAGGCCAAGAGACCCGGGGTTCATTTTTCGCTCAGGATCGACTACATCTTTTATCCCGTTGAGTAAATTCCAGAGTTCGTCGTTGTTCATTAATTTCTCGTATTCGTAATACTTTCCGATCTGTAAATGGCAGGCACCAAGCGAATCATACAAATCGCGCAGTTCTTCTCTTAAACCAAGCACAAGTTTTCGTTTTTCCAAATCTGCTGGAATACCTTTCCACTTATCCGCGAACTCCTCTTCTATCAGGCTCAGTCGGAAAGAGCCTAGTTCGTCCGCCCAGTAGAAGCTTGGTTCAATAATGAACTCGGTACCTGAAAAGCAGGTCAAATATGAGGTTTTAATCTCGTTCGCCTCAAGGATTTCGCGTTTATCCGCGAGAAACTTTTCGGTTGCGGCACCGGCGGCCACAGCTTTGGACAGAGGAAAGAATCCATGCACGGGTATCCAGATTTCACCGCTTGAACCAAGAAGTACTGTTCTGACCCCGCCAAAAGGTTGTGCCCTGAACGCTGTCGGAATATTATTTTCTATTTCGACGCCGTTGTAACGCAGACAAATTTCTGCAGCAATCTCCTGATGTTCATTTGCAATTACATCGTTTAATGCATCGAAGGTCATGTGCAACGAGTAAAGCACGTTTTTGAGATGAGTCTTGGCACCCATCGCCATTTTTGCAGCTTTGCCGACGCCTTTCAGGCCACCCTTGCGAGCGACTTTTCCTATTAGGGACAAACCTTCGCTAAAGGTGATTCCCTGTTTTTCAAAACCGGCATTGTAATAAGGATCGAAACCGTAGCATTCAGACGCTATGCGAAGACGTGACATTTCCACCTGAGCGGCGAGCATATCTGCGAGATGATCAAATTTGAAAGACATACAGGCAGTCGATTTCGGGGATTGGATCAGGCGTAAGGTCGCTACTGCCTTAATTCCCATCGCGCCGTTGTCAGCAGTGAAAATACCCGTTACATCAGGGCCGAAATGTCGGTAGAAGGCGTTGCTGTTGGTATGAGCGGCAGAACCGGTTTGTACAATGTTTCCATCGGCCAGAACCACTTTAAGGCCGAGAGCGCTCTCAGCAACAGTGTTATAAATGCCTGAGCCAAGAAACAGGCTGTTTTGCGAAAGAGCGCCACCTATAGTGGCATACATACCTGAAAGCGGGCCGTAATAAGGTGTACGTAAGCCTTTTTCCTGTAAAGCTTCAAAAAGTTTTTTCCAGGTACAACCACATTCTACTGTGACGAACATATCGTCTTCATTTATCTCAAGAATGTTATCCATTCTACGCATATCCACGAGTACGGATTCTGCCTGCGTTGGCGAATAGCCCTGTGTATAGGACATGCCCCCGCCACGAGGCACAATGGCGTAGCCCGCCTGATTTGCCACAGCGAGAGCTTTAGCCAATTCATCAATGCTAGCTGGCTGGATAACCGCCTCCGCAACTTCGTGTGGCAGGAAACTCAGATCGGTGGAGTAGTGTTCTCTGGAATCTTTATCGGTTAACACATAGTCGTTGCCCAGAATATTGCTAAGTTGTTCTTCTACTGAACTCATACTACTTGCTGGCTGTGACATACTCGCTCTCCTGAATTTTTTGATCGTTGTTCTCGGTTTACCGTTTTCGAAACGATTATTGTGAATATCTGCAAGGAAGTGTATCCTAAATTGTATACAATTCAATGAAAACAGAAAGAAGAGGGGGATACTTGTAATGAGCGATAAACCAATTACCTGGGGAAAAGTTAAGGTTTACAATGCAGAAGATAGTGATCTTGATAATGCACCTGACCTGGAATTTCCTTTCCATCCCGGTTCTCGTTTTCGGGCTGTGAATACCGGAATCAATGAACCTGCCGTACAGATAAACTACGAAGACTTTTACAAAGGCATGGATATTCACTGGAGCCTGCCGCACGACGAAGTTCAATACGTAATCTCAGGTACAGCTGAGGTTACTTATCATTTGCCGCCGCTGATGCTGGAGTCTGATACGGTGAGTATTGGCCCGGGCTGCATAATTTATCTGCCTAATGCGGCAAGGGTAATCTGGAAGGTCACAAGCGATGAGCCGCTGCGCCATCTTTGTATCTGCTGGCCGAACCCGAGTTATCCGATTCCCGTTGCGGCAAGTGTCGCCGAGAGCTAAACCGCTTTAGGCAGATAGCTCTTTAATATGCCGATGGCCCATTGCATGTGGTTGGAAAAAGCCGCTTCAGCAGCGTGCTGGTCGCCGGACAGGATAGTTTCGTAGACTCTGCGATAACTATCAATATACTGGTCCCAGTGAGCACCGGGAAGCTTGCCGGCAAGCTGTTTGTTAAAAAAGCTGAAATGCGGTCGCTTGTACATGAAGCCGACGAAATGGTTTCCTGATATTTCATTGACGGTGTTATGAAAGTGGTGAATGCCAGCTACAAACTCTGCATCGTGCTTGGAAGCCCAGGCCTGTTCAAGCTTTTTAAAACTGTGTTCTAATTTAGCCTTATTGTCCGCCCGTGAGATTTCCAGAGCCGCGAGTCGCACACCCAGAATTAACATGGCTTCGGTGAATTCCATGATATCGATAAGTTCTTTGACCGACAATTTTCGAATCCTGGCACCTCTGTTGCGAACGAACTCTATAACTCCTTCACCGACGAGTACCTGCATGGCTTCTCTCACCGGAGCGCGACTGACATTAAATTGTTCAGCCAGATCGCCCGCAATTAATCGCTGGCCGGGTACGAGCGTGCCCTCTTGCACACCTTCAATGATTCTGTCCACCAACTCCTGAACCAGTGAAAGCTCGGTTTTCAAGCCACTGTCTTTTGCTAAAGGCTGGTTCAAGTTATTGCTCCTGAATGACGTACTGTAAACTCTAGGGGCGCACATGCTAACGGTATGTCGCCATGAAAACTACTGTTTTAGCGGCTCGCCTATATTGCTTGATATGATATACAGAATTGTATACAGTTTCTAGAAGCACAATACAGATTCGGAATTTAACGTACATTTATTATATTTCTGTCGCACCAGGAGAAACAACATGCCTCAATCGAATATTGATACCTCATCCCAATTCAAACACGACATGCTCGCCGATTTCGATGCAGACGAATTCGCCCGACAGGAATTTGTTAAATCTTTCAAGTTGCATCTGGCGACAACCATCTCACCGGGAAATAAAGCTGTCTATGAGACCAAGGTAGTGCCGCAAATAAAGGA
The DNA here is from genome assembly GCA_012103475.1 of Gammaproteobacteria bacterium. GTDB lineage: Bacteria > Pseudomonadota > Gammaproteobacteria > Eutrophobiales > Eutrophobiaceae > WLWS01. The sequence goes on from WLWS01000003.1 coordinate 168,329, forward strand.
AGAGACTGGTAAAGAACCTCAGGATCGCTTTCAGATTAAGAAAAAAATGGAGCAGCAACAGCCCTATCAATTCTGGAGCTCTTTGCAGAGGAGCAGTCAGGAAATGATGTGGAAATCGGTGCAATTACCTGTCGAACGACAGTGGAAAGAACTGCTGGATGCCTCGAGTGAGGCGTCATCTGACTATTCTACCCTTGAGCTAGATCCTGATCTGGAAATTCCCAAGTATCACAGCGCTGTTGATATTCACTGTATGCCCGGAGCGTATCATACGGAGCAAACGGAGAATGATGTTGCAGCCGGGGCAATCTATGATCGGGCCGTATACATCTACGCGATGGGCCGAATGGGCCCTTACAACGACGACATCGGTGCATCAACGGTAGCGTGGTTGAAGACCAACTTTCCGGATTTAAAACCGAAGAGAATTCTTGATCTGGGCTGTTCGGTTGGCCATAGCACTGTGCCATATCTTGACGCTTATCCTGATGCCGAAGTGTACGGTATTGATGTTGGCGCGCCGGTTCTACGTTACGCGCATGCGCGGGCGGAATCGATGGGTAAAAAAATTCATTTTTCACAACAGAATGCCGAAAAAACCAACTTTCCTGACGGCCACTTTGATTTAATCGTGTCTCATATTCTGGTCCATGAAACGTCTAAAAAAGCATTCAAGAACATAGCCAAAGAATGTCATCGACTTCTATCAAAAGGTGGAATTATGGCTCACACAGAAACACCACCATATAAGGATATGCCTTTATTCGACGAATTTATGATGGACTGGGATACCTACTACAATAATGAGCCATTCTGGGGAGGGTCACACTTAATTGAACCAAAGCAAGTAGCTGAAGAATTCGGTTTTGACGTAGACAGCGTTTTTGAAGCTATGGCTCCAAGTGCGTTTGAAGCAGGAGAGAAAGATCAGACCAAGCTACTGCAATGCGGTGATTTCGCAGGTGCCGGGGTCTGGTACGTTTACGGTATGCAAAAATAAGGGGCCTTTCAATGGAAGAGCCAGGGAAACTACAGTTAAAACCGAAAGGTCGTCGTCCTTATTTTTTTGAAGACCCTGCAGTAGATAAACTGCTTGCCATGGTCAGTGCCCTCGCTGGTGAAGTATCGGTCGTGCACGATGAATACGATACGCTCGTGCGCGTGCTTGAAGAAAAAGGAGTGGTCGATTCGAAGGAATTAAAAGCTTTTATTCCCGATGCGAGTGTGCGCGCAGAGCGTGACCAATGGCGCGGTATATTTCTGGAAAATGTGCTTCGTATACTCCATCAGGAAATTGAAGGTATTCAAAAAGAGCACGATGAAAATTACGAAGCCGCAATTGACTATGCGGAGAATAATTGAGCAGATAACTTTCTCGATTTTTCCTAAGCAAGATAAAGTTCATTAAACAGCGCCGCTGGGGGGTGTGATGTAATGCCTGAACCGCATTTGAACAGAATTGACAGGGACGATATGGACAAGGTATTCCAGACTATGTGGGATACCGGAAATGAACGAACTGGTGACGCGACCATTATTGAAGTAATGGCTAACGCTCCGGAAATATTGCGTTGGTATTTCGAAGAGTTTTACGCACAGATATTTTACAATGGCAACTCGAAAATACGACTTGATGTGCGCACCAAGGAGTTGCTCCGCATAAAGCTTTCAAAACAACACGGTTGCCAGTTTTGCAATCGCAGCAATACTGTCGACGCACTCGCCGCCGGCATCACGCAAGAACAAATCGACAGCATTCGCGAACCAGGCCAGGACTTGTTTGACGAGAAAGATATGGCTGTGATTGAACTCGCCGAAGAAATGATGTTACAAAACATGCACGGGCAATTGAGCAGGGGGCTATATGACAAACTACTCAAATACTATGACGATGGTGAAATAGTTGAGATAGGTTTCGTCGCCGCAATCTTAACAGGTATGGCAAAATGGATTTTCACCTTTGATATTGTTGACCGGGAAGAAGTTTGCCCAATCAAGCCTGCTGCATGACAATTTTTCGTCAGAAAGATTAATTCGAAATATGATTGGCAGCTGCCGTGTCTGGCAATATCAAATCATATTGTTAGTTCAATGAAGGGGGGGCTATGGCTGACACACACTGGAAACGAGACGAACCAAATTTTTACAATTCATTAGCATTGGAACGAGGAAGTCTCGATGCTCCTGAACCTCTTGGTGGATGTACTGGTGCACTAATGAGTAAAGACACCCTGAGTGGTGCAATGACGTATGTAATTGAATTACCGCCAAACTGGCAGTGCCGTTTCGATGCTGCTGAAGCCTGTCTGGAATTTTTTGTATTAAGCGGAAGTCTGATGTTGAATGGTGAGGAAGTGGGTTCAGGCGGTTATATTCACTTACCTCAGTTAGCTGGTGGTGGTGAGTTAGTTTCCCGTACCGGCGCCACTGCATTTGCTTTTTATAACCCCAATCTGCCTTCCTTTGCCTATCCACTCACTCGTAATAGAACAATAAAAAGCTGGGAAGGAGAATGGATAAATAGTATGCCAGGTGCTCATGGTGTTATGCATAAATCATTACGTCTGCCTGACCCTGTGCCACATCCGACTCTGGAAGGTTTCGATGGTGGTCCCGGTGGATTTCTCAAATTTATGTATATCTCACCAGGCATGGTTGCTGCACAAGAACATGTGCATCACGAATGTTTTGAAGAAATTATTCTTCTGCAGGGCGATGTAATGCTGATAAATGAAGGCCAGATGGGAATAGGAAGTGTTGTCTGTCATCCTCAGGAGTGGTATCACGCGCCTTTTGCATCCAAAAGCGGTGCTCTTATCCTGGTACATACAGATTCGCCAATGGGCTACCCATGGCCCGGTCGTGATTATCCGAATAGCACGCAACTGACAAGTGAATATCTTGATAATTTGGCCTGGGATACGCCGACAGAGCATATTCCCTGGGAGCAGCACCCATTACGCGATATACAGGAAGCATCTGACGAGTACCACGCCTGGCGCAAGACAGCTGCCGGAGCACTTTGGGGAGACAATGATACGGGAAAGGAGGTTTCGGAATTGCCTGGAAAGCGCGGTACAGCATCAAAATTTCGAGCGAGTTGGAAACGGACATAAGTTCTTTAACAACACTAGAGGAAACTGGGTATGAATATGCGAACACTAATAGGAACTGTATTTTTGAGCCTGTTGTTACAACAGGTATCTTTATATGCCGAAGACATGGATTTTACACCGCATGCGCCGAACAAATATGATGTCGAAGAATACTGGCATATAAAGGACGGTAAAATAGACCAGTTTGTGAATTATTACCGCAAGACGGTTTATCCTTATCTTACTCGACTTGATGGGTATCGTGGCTGGACTGTAAAAACGCCACTTCCGGAGAAAGGATCGGACGGTAAATTCGGCTGGCTTGAACTCGGTCCACCTGACACTCTATTTCCAGTGCACCCCGGTGTAAGAATGGATTCGACAATAAGGACAGATCGCAGCGTTCACTTACATGCTCTGCTTAAGGGGCAGTATAATCTGATTATTACTTATCATCTTGCCAATGATGAAACTCTGGAAACATTTATACCCGAACTGGAAGTGATGTGGGCGAAAGATCACGGTGGCAATAATATGTGGGATGATTTATCCGAAACGTTTTTTTCCCGCGTTATTAATCATTGGGACACAATCTATCGCGTCACAGAAACAAGCATTCATCCGCGTCCTTGATGGTCAGTAACTACTGTTAACGCTATAAGTTATTGTATCGAATGAGTGTTGACTGGCAAGAAATAGAAGACTGGGATCGCCAGTATTATCTACATAATATTTTTGCCAAAAGTGAATATCCGTTTACGCCAGTAGAAAAGGTTGACGGCAATTATATTTATCTGGCGGGCGGTACGCGCTTACTGGATTTTCAATCTCAGCTTATTTCGGATTCACTCGGACATCGCCACCCGGCACCGCACCGCGCTATTGAAGAAGCGATGCAACGTTATGGGCATGTGTTCTTTGGCATGGCCAACGAATACCGGGCACGAGCTGCCAAGTTACTGATTGAAGATGTGATTGGTCAGGCCGGTGACTGGGCCAGTCGGGTCAGATTCCTGGCTTCAGGCACAGAGGCAGTTGAGAATGCGATCACAATCGCCAGATTGTATACCGGCAGACCTATTGTGCTTACCCAGGCCCACTCTTTTCACGGTCTGTCAAACGGTCCGACAATGCTCCGGGGTTATCGTGGCAATATCAGTCGCGGCGTTGACTATGCCGACAGCTACGATGTACCTGGCTTTTCTAATTCGGGAATTATGCCCATACCTGCACCAGAGAACGCCAGTTTTTCATGTACAGGTCAATTGCCTTCTTTGAAAGCAACGGAAGATTTTATTAAGTCTGTCGGTCCGAAAAGTATCGCTGCCGTAATGACAGAACCCATGTTTGGCGCTGCCGGCTTAATGCCTCATCCCGATTACATGCGTGGATTGATTGAGATTTGTCGAAAATACAAAATATTATGGATAGATGACGAAGTCCTGTGTGGGTTCGGGCGACTGGGCGAATGGTTTGGTTATCAACTGGACGACAATCTTTATCCAGACTTGATGATCGTCGGCAAAGCAATCAATGGTTGTGCTCTGCCATCTGGAGGGGTGGTGCTGAATACGCCTATTGCAGATTTTATGGAATCGGTACGCTGGTGGAGTGGGAGTACCTGGGATGGACATCCACTGGTTTGCGCAAGTATCGCAGGCACGCTCGAATACATGCTGGAAAGTAATATTGTGGATCTTGTTAAGACAAAGAGTCTTTACCTGAAAAATAAACTCGATCTATTGAAAGAATCTCATCCCTGTGTCGGACACATCGGCGGTGCTGGATTATATTTTGCCGTTGATCTTGTAGATGCAAATGGAGAACCGATCATAAAAGAAGACAGGGATTTTACTTTCAACGGTGATTTAAGTCTGTCGCCGAATAGTATCATTTCTGCAGAATGTGCCGCTCACGGCGTATTTCTGGGTGGTTTTGTGCCGAACACGGTTAAGTGTGGACCACCTTTTACTATCACTGAGCAGGAAATTGATCAGGCTATGTTTGCGTTTGACAAGGCCCTGACAAAAGTAGAAGAAAAGTATCACCACTAACGAAAAATAATGAGGAGAATAAAATGAGTTTAGGAAGCATTTCGTATTCGAAGTTTAAAGTACATCATTTTAAACATGATGATATGGATCGTGCAGAATTAATTCCCTTGCCATTTAATCCGGGGGTGGAGATTAAGGGTTATGCAACAGAAATTAATGAGCCCTGTGCTCAGGTGGTCGTAGAAGATTTTCTGCCCAACACGGAAATATGGTGGACTTTCCCTCATGATGAATTTCATTATTGTGTTTCTGGAAGCGCAGAAATTGAATTCTTTCTACCGCCCTTATATGGGGAATCAGTAAAAGAAACATTGGTACCTGGTAGTGTTGCTTTGATGCCTTCCGGAGGCAGGATGAATATCAAAACCGGCGATGAGCCCTATCGGCACATCTGTTTTTGTTTTCCGGGACCGAACTATCCGTTCCCGCCATTAAGAGATTCATGAAACATTAGAAAGGAACTTGAGTCACCCGTATCAGGGTGACTCAAGATTTTTCTGGAAAGGTAATTGATATTGGAGAAGCTTACTGTACGACTCTGTAAACGAGGTCCCAATGATTTTCCAGTTTGGTGAAATAATCATCAGTAAGAATTTGCCAGGCATCGCCTTTGTCATGCGCTTTTTTCCAGCCTTCGGCGAAGCCGGGGACAAGGTTTTTGAGAGAAGCGGAGTCACGCCAGAAATGAACAACTTGATAATTATAGGTACCCTTTAATACTGAGTCGAAGTTAATCTGGGTGTCGGTTCTTACATTGTTCAAATGAATACCACCGTGTGGTAGAAAAGTTTTGTCGGGGGCCAAGAGGAAGTAGAGGACCAAAATTAGTTTCACCTTCCGGGCTGCCGGTAGGTGCAGTATTGGCCAGCATGTAGGCTCCCATGAAGCCATCTATTTTCTCGAATACCGGTAACAGGGTGCTTGACCAGTATTTTTCAAACCATGCTTCCTGACCGGGTTTTACCAGCATTCTTTCGACAACGATGTACTCGGCCTTGATTATCGGATAGGGCATACCTTCCTCAGCAGAAGCCGATGAGAAGATATTTAACAATAAAAATACAGAAAAAAAACTGAATAGCTTATTAAAATAACGACACATATTCGGGCTCCAGAAGTAGGTGGGACTAATGACTGTAACATTGAAAAAAATCGATAACAATTAGAGAATTTACACAATAAAAGGAGAACTAAATTATGAGCACACTTGTATTTGTCGACCTGAAACCAAATGCTTCTGATGTAAAAAATATGACAGATTATCTGAGAGAAGTTGTGCCAGACACGCGTAGTTTCGAAGGCTGCCAGGATATCAATATTTATCTTGAAGACGATGGTCAGGGCGTTGTCATGGTTGAACACTGGGATAGTAAATCTCATTACGAAAAATACCTTGCCTGGCGAATTGAAACGGGGGTGATGGACAAACTCGGAGCGATGTTGGCTGAAGCACCAATCATTCGTTTTGCCGAAAATACAGGTGCCTGAATCAAGACAATGAGTCTATTACATTTACAAAAACACCAGACCCCGGATGATTGAAAAATGAGTGATGAACCAATTCTTTATATTAACGGTGATTATCTTCCATTGAGCCGGGCCTCAATATCACCACTCGACCAGGGCTTTTTGCTTGGTGATGGGGTTTTTGATGTGGTTTCCGCATGGAAGGGTGTGATTTTTAAATTGGACGAACATCTTGATAGGTTTTTCGATTCTATGCTTGCCGCCTGCCTCGACTCTGGCTGGACGCGGGAACAATGGAAAGAAATAATAATAGAAACGGTCAGACGTAATAAGCTGGACGACGCCTCTATTCGATTTATTGTCACTCGGGGTACACCGAAAGAAGTGGTTGCTGATCCGAGAAATTTTGATGCCACAATTATTGTCTGGGTGGCTCCCTATATTTTTCTCGCTGATGAGAAGAAACGAAAACAGGGTGTGCGCCTGATGATATCTAGCACGCGCGGTTTTCCTTCCGACAGTCTGGACCCACGTTACAAGTGTCTCGACAGATTACACTCTCAGTTAATCAGGCTCGAAGCCTTGAGTGCTGGTTATGATGATGCTATCTGGCTCGACCATGCTGGCAATGTTAGTGAAGCCGCAGCCTCTAACATTTTTATTGTAAAAAACGATATTGTTTACACACCGAGCACTGGCATCCTGCGCGGAGTCACCAGACAAACCTTCATCGATCTTACAAGAGAGGCAGGCTACCAGTGTGAGGAGAGCGTTTTAACCCCATTTGACTTGTACGCTGCTGATGAGGTGTTCACGACAAGCACCGCTGGCGGTGCTCTCGCTGTCAGTGAAATCGCAGGTCGTCGAATCAGGGGATCTGTGCCGGGTCCTGTGACAAGCAGACTGGACAAAGACTATTGGGAACTCCGTGAATCAGGCAAGTACGGTACAGCAATACATGCCTGAGAGTCGTGATTATTCTATAGGATTAAGAAAATCCATTAGCCCTCTGGCGACGCCATCAGGATCGTTATCGGGCTGAAAGTCTCCACCGGCAACAATCGATTGTTTGGCATCTGGCCGGGCTAAAGCGGCTCGTTCAAAAAGCGGCCAGAGAACATCGTCTTTGGAGCACATGATCATAAGCGGACAGGTGACCTTTTGATAAAAGGATTGAAAATCCTGTTTCCAGACGGCTGAAAACGCCATGGGCATGGTGTTGTGAGCAAGCAGATGATCAGACATCTCGCGGTTATGTAGATCAACGTTGGTGCCGGCACCAGTCATTCGCAGGTATTCCCATGCGCCTTTTAAAAAATCCCCGCTGGCCTCAATCGTAAAAGGCCGGACAAAGGTTTTCATGTATTCACGTTTTTCTTCTTCGTTTACCAGCACCGGACCGATGATAGTCAGGCTCTTGACTTTACTGGAGTAGCGAACCGGCATTTCCACTGCTATAGAGCCGCCGGTATGGTGGCCACAGGCATGAAAGCTACCTATGCCCAGATTAGTGATTGCTTCTATTAGTCTATCGCTTAAATAACCGAGTTCCGGTATTGAATCAGGTTGATAAGACTGGCCGAAGCCAGGGCTGTCGAACGAATAGCAATGGTAGTGTTCAGACATTGCGATCATTACTTTCTCAAACATGACACCGGAGCTGGCAGTCTGATGGAAAAAACAAACTACCGGTTTTCCGCTCTCACCAATCTCCCGATAATGGATCTGGCCTTCACTGCAGTCTACGTAAGCTTTCCTAATCAACGGAATCTCTCCTGTTTACGGTCTAAAAGTAATTGAGCCCTGAGTTAATCTGGATTCAACATCACGATGAGCTGTCGCTGCGTCAGCCAACTCATAGGTTTTAAATATTTTTGTCTGCAGGATGCCTTCTCGCATGAATTGAAAGGCGTTTGCTGCCGTGCTCAGAAGGTCTGCACGCTCTCTTGTATAAGCATAGATAGACGGCCGCACATAGTGCTGAGAAGTTTCCAGATCAATTTTCATTAGTTCTAAAGGCTCTGGTAAGCCACTGGCTACACCAAATAGGCAAACCGTGCCGAGGTAGGAGGTACAGCGCATTGATTCTGTGAAGGTGTCTTTACCAATCGAATCGTAGCAAACATCGACTCCCTGGCCACCTGTCAGTTCAAGAACCTGGTCGGCGAAATTCGCTTCAGTGTATACAATTGGATGATCACAACCGAGTGTTTTTATATACCCAGCTTTCTCTTTACTGCTGACAGTGCCGAATACTTCAGCACCAAGGTGTCGAGCGAGTTGTACACACATCGAGCCTGTCGCCCCTGCCGCCGCGTGGATGAGAACGCGATCTCCCGATTTTATTTGGACGCTTCGCGTCAGCAGACATTCGGCCGTAATACCCTTTATCATCGAGGCTGCAGCTGTATTATCGTCGATATCGTCGGGCAGAGGAATCAGGCGCGAGGCAGGATAAACTCTGGATTCAGCATAACTGCCAACCGGGGGACCGGCGTAGCCAACACGGTCTCCTACCTTGAATTCTGTTACCTCATTGCCAATTTCAGTAATCACGCCTGCGGCTTCGACACCCGGTACGAAGGGCAGTGCCGGGCCCGGGTAGGTCCCCATGCGTAAGCCGATTTCCATCATATTCATCCCGATCGCAGTGTGGCGGAGCAGTACTTCGCCAGCAGCTGGATCCGCCACATTAATCTCTTCCCATTGCAGTACCTCGGCTCCGCCATAGGCGTGTATTACCTGTGCTTTTGTCATATATCCATTCTCTTTAGTAACTCAGATTTTATGCTCGGCTTCTCTTTACATTCTTCGAGTTTATACGTTATTGTATACAAAAATGTATGGAATTGTCTGCTTGTGCTGATTATTTCCTGCACCGCAACCGCTATGAGCAATAATCTCTGCCATGATGAGTACCACATCGAATATTTTCGGGAACCTGCCGGGGTCGGCGCTGTTTATAGATGAACGCATCAACAGGGGAAGGGATTTATAAGTGGAGAAACTAAAGGGTAAAAAAGCGCTGATTACTGGCAGTAGCTCCGGTATAGGGGCGGCTGTTGCGCTGGCTTTTGCAGCAGAGGGTGCTGACGTCGTTATTAACTATCCTGATGATTCCCAGTTCGAAAACGCGAATGCCATCCTCAAGCAAGTTTCGGAAACTGGTCAGAAAGCCTATGCAATAAAATCAGATGTTGCTATTGAAGCTGATGCCGATCGTCTCGTTGAAGAATCACTTTCGAATCTTGGTGGCATTGATATTCTGGTCAATAACGCCGGTATAGCACATGCAGGAGCTGTCGAAGAAATACCGGTGGATATGTGGGACAGAGTAATCGCTGTGCACTTACGCAGCATGTTTCTGGTTACCCGTCGTGTAATTCCATATATGTACTCACAGAACTATGGGAAGATCATAAATACAGCATCACAGCTCGCTTACAAAGGCGCGCCCGGCTTTAGTCACTATACGGCAGCCAAAGGTGCGATTCTTTCCTTTACCCGATCAATTGCTCTCGAAGCGGGAGAACGGGAAGTTTGCGTGAATGCAGTTGCCCCGGGTGCGACCATGACTCCAATACTGGATGATGTGCCAGAAGATCTACTTGAGGCCATTCGACAATCCATTCCTCGCAAAAGGCTGGCGGAAATTGATGATATCGTTCCGACTTATGTTTTTCTTGCATCCGATGAAGCCAGTCATTTTCGCGGTCAATGTCTAAGCCCCAATGGGGGCGACGTGTTTTTATAAGTTGAACAAGAATAATTTAAATTAATCAGTCAGATTATGAGTGAAGAAAAAATTGTATTAATTACCGGTGCCGGAATCGGTATCGGTGAGGCGACCGCTTTGGCTTTTGCTAAAAATAATTATCGGGTAGTGGTAACGGATATTCTGGAAGAAGCAGGGCAATCAACGGTATCGAAAATTCAAGATGATGGTGGTTTGGCTGAATTTCATTATCTTGATGTCGGTAATACAGAATCGGTGAATGCTGTTTTTGACGAACTCGAAAGCAAGTACGGACGCTTGGAAAGTCTGGTCAACAATGCCGGTGTTGCCCATCGCCAACCTCTGGCAGAGCTCAGCGATGATCAATGGGACAATACAATAAACATTGATTTGAAAGGCATGATGAGAACTTCCCGGGCTGCAGCCGGACTGATGAGCAAAAATGGTTCGGGCTCAATTATCTGTCTGTCTTCTATCGCCGGAGCCGACGTTGGCTGGGCTGAACATGTCCCTTACACTGCGGCAAAAGGAGGAATAATCGGTCTGGTTAAAGGGCTGGCTATGGAACTCGCCCCGCTGGCAGTACGTGTTAATGCGGTCGCACCGGGTTTAATCCGTACTGCACAGTCTATGAGTGTTGAACATTCTGTCGGACCGGAAGGTCTGGCGGCGATGGAACCCAGCGTGCCATTGGGCCGAATCGGCGTGCCCGATGACATAGCTCAGGTGATATTGTTTCTGGCCTCAGAGCAAGCTTCATATATGACAGGTCAGACCCTCACCGTAGATGGTGGGCTTACCGTCGCTTTATAAATTATTCAAAATAGGAAAAGCACATGACAAAAGTAACGATCGTTTACTACAGTAATTTTAAAGGCGCGACAGAGCAATTGGCTTTAGCTATAGGGCGAGGTGCTGAAAGTGTGCCAGATACAGATGTACAGCTGGTAAAAGTAGAAGACGTGGATGATCACTGGCAAAGACTGCACGACTCCGATGCCATTATTTTTGGCTCACCCACTTACATTGGTTCCGTTGCAGCAAAATTTAAAGAATTTGTTGAAAAACTTGCGGGTGATGTTTGGCTGAGACGTATGTGGCTAAACAAAATCGCCAGCGGTTTTACCGTTTCAGCGGGTCGCAGTGGGGATAAACTCAATGTGTTGCAGCAAATGGTTATCTTCGCCTCACAAATGAGCATGATCTGGGTGCCGATTCGTATCACTGGCGGAAATTATTCGACTCAGGGTAGTGAAGAGGATCTAAACAGAATGGCTGGCTATATTGGACTGATGGCTCAGGCAAATATTGATGAACCTGCAGATAAGGCACCACCACCAAGCGATATCAAAACCGCGGAAATGCACGGCCATCATGTCGCCAATGTTGCTCGCCAGTATGCGCACGGTCGGCGCGAGTTACCCAGCGATTACGATACTCTAAATGATGAGAAGACGGGTGAGACACCAGCTACTCTTGCTGATCTGATGAGTGGCTGAGGAAAATTACGGATGATCACAGATTTACATCACACAGCGCTGTTTGTCTCCAACCTGGATAAATCCTTACCGTTTTATGTAGATAAACTTGGCTTTGAACTGGTCAGTCGCAGTGACAAGTGGGGTGGGCCGTTTTTAGGTGAAGTGTGCGGTGGCTTGGATGATGTAAAAATCAATGTTGCCTTGTTGCGCGCTGGCGGTGAAATTATCGAATTAATTGAAGTTCTCACACCGGATGAAATACCGCCAGATACATCTACTCGCCGGGTCGGCCTCGCCAGAATAGGCTTTGAAGTCGATGATATAGAAGCAACGGTTACTGAATTTAAAGGCCGTGGTATTGAGTTTATGAGCGATATCGTTACGGTAACTGTCGATGACACAGCTCATTACTCGGATGGAAAGGCAATCAAGTTTCAGGATCCGGATGGCATTATTCTCGAACTTCAGCAGCCACCGGTTCCGGGTAAAATCACCTGAGAGAGCATACCGCTCAGGTGATTACTATTAAGTCAGATTGTTAGCTCCAGGCTTTGAGCACATCTTCGGTGCTGACAACCTTGCCGAAACGGGTATCCAGAGTTGCCAGAGCCCATTCGTGTCGTTCAGGAGCAATTTCACCGCAGGCATCGCCGACGATAAAGGTCCGATAATCCCTTTGAGACGCGTCTCTCGCCGTCGTTTCAACACAGACATTGGTGGTCACCCCACAGATGACAAGCGATCGTATGTCGTGACTTGTCAATATGGATTGTAATGGCGTGCCGTAGAAGCCGCTGTAGCGGTTCTTATCGACGATGAAATCACTATCATGACACTTTATGTCATCGATAAGCTCGGCATCCCAGGTACCAGCCGCACAGAATTGTGATTCTGCCAATGCGGGCATTAATTCATCGGTAAGTACGCCGCCGTCACGGTAATCAGGTCGCCAGAGAAGGCGTGTATAGATGATGGGTAATTGTTTAGCACGTGCAGCATCTATTATCTTCAGGTTTGGTTGAATCGCATCAAGACACTGCTGAATATCAAAACCCAGTTTTGCAGCTGATCCTTCCGTCTTACAGAAGCCATTCTGCATGTCTATGACAAGTAATGCTGTTCTTTTGGCTGTTAATTCCACTTTAGTTTTCCCGTGTATTAGTTGGCAATAAAGACTTAGAGTGTCACCTGTATTGTACGTAAGCTGCTACTGTTTTATAAGTCTAATTTACACTTTATCGCGATTCTTAATCTTAATATAAAACTAAAAATAACTGCCGGTAGAATGTACAATAAACGGGAAAATGAAGAGTTAAATTTTTTACAAAAAGGTGTATAAATGGGCTCAATAGATATTGTTTGTAATTTATTCACTGAACAGGAAATCAAACTAAAGCAAACCGGGCTTGACAGCGATTTCATGGAGCAGGTACGCATGCCTGCTGATATGCGAAAAGGCGTATCGATTGATGATTATCTGTTGAAAATGGATGCAGCGGATATTGAACGTTCACTATTAATCGCTGTGCGGGCGGGCGACCTTCGAGTCAGGGGTCCCTTTGAAATTCCCTATTCCCGAGTTTATGAGGTGGCGCAATTACATCCGCAGCGTTTTTCAGGATTGGCGGGAGTGGATCCATTTCGGGGAATGCAGGGAATATACGATCTTGAACATGCAGTAAAAGAAATGGGCTTTGTCGGTGCTCATCTTTATCCTCACTGGTTTGAACTGGCTCCGGATAATGCCAAATATTATCCCTATTATTCAAAATGTTGTGAACTTGATATTCCGATCATGATGCAGGTCGGACAGAATCTAATTTATCAACGCGATCGGCGTTTACCCAGTGTCGGCAGACCCATTACTCTGGATCAGGTTGCGATCGATTTTCCGGAATTGAAGATCATTGGTATTCATATTGGGATTCCCTGGGCCGAGGAAATGATCGCAATGGCCTGGAAGCATGAAAATGTGTTTATCGGCGCCGACGCCTATGCTCCAAAATATTGGCCACAAACACTGATTCACTATATTAATTCATACGGCAGCAACAAAGTTATGTTTGGTACCGACTGGCCGGTTATCAGTCCGGAACGTGCCATCAGTGAAATAGATAAGCTGGGTCTGCGTGATGAGTCGAAAGAAAAGCTGGTTCGTGAAAATGCACTGCGAGTGTTTAAACTAAAGTAGAAACTGCCAATGCAAAATACAATATCAGGTTACAAGTCGGTTCTGGTATCGGATGGAATTAGAAGCTCTGCCCTCGCGACGCCCGAAAAAACTGCACTGGCTGAAAGCGAGCGGGTCTTATCCTATAAGGAGCTAGTGTGGCGCATTAACCGTGTTGCCGATGGCTTACATAGTAAAATGGCCATGCAAAAGCATGATCATATTGCACTGATGAGTCCGAATTGTCTCGAGTTTATAGAAATTGTATGCGGTGCAGCTGATGCGGGTTTAGCAACAGCGATGATCAATCCGCGCCTGACTGCACATGAGGCAGCCTACATTTGTAACGATAGTAAAGCCAAAATTCTCTTTGTTCATCACTCACTAAGAGAACTCATGGCGACGGTAAAACTTGAATCTGTAGCAACTATTATTGTGATCGGTGATGGTTATGAAGAATGGTTGTTGGAAAATAAGCAGGAGCAACCGGATATTCAAATCGAAGAGACGGATATATTCGCGATTCCCTACACAGCTGGTACGACCGGTCAGCCAAAAGGAGTGCTATTGCCACATCGCTCGCGAGTATTGACTTTCTTTGCAATGGCTGTGGAATATGGTTGCTATTCGTCTGAAGACAGATCGCTTGCGATAGCGCCCTTGTTTCATGGTGCCGGTTTCGCTTTTGCTCTTGCGCCTGTTTTTTTCGGAGGGTTTTGTGAAATCCTGCCAAAATTTGATCCGGAACAGGTATTGAAAAAACTGTCAGAGAATAAAATTACAAACACTTTTATGGTACCAACTCATTTCAATGCGATATTCGCTTTGCCAGAAGAGACCCGTTCTTCCCATCAGTTTCCTGAGTTTCATACCTTGATCTCGAATGCGGCACCCTTGCCACAAAAAACTAAGGAGCGGATTGTGGAATACTTCGGCGAGGGGAAACTGAATGAATGCTACGGTTCGACTGAAGGGGGAATTGTTTGCAATCTCAAACCACCTGATCAGCTGCGTAAACTGAAATGTGTCGGCAAAGCTTTTCCCTGTACCGGGTTAAAATTATTAATAAAGTGGGAAAAGCCGTTGAAAAAGACGAAGTCGGCGAATTGTATAGCCGTTCACCTTTTCTATTCGGCGGTTATTGGGGAATGCCTGAGGAAACCAACACATCATTAAAGGACGGCTGGTTCAGTGCCGGCGACATGGCCAGATTCGACGAGGAAGGTTATGTGTATCTGGTAGACAGAAAAACAGATCTGATAATCTCTGGCGGGGTAAACATTTTCCCAAGAGATATCGAAGAGGTTTTGCACGCTCATCCTGAAGTGCTTGAAGCAGCAGCTGTCGGGGTTGAAGACGCTTACTGGGGTGAAAAAGTAAAGGCTTTCGTCGTCACTCGCAGTGATGCTAAATTAACAGAAAAAATACTGAGCTCTTATTGTGACGGCAAACTCGCTGCCTATAAGATTCCCAAGGAATTTGTTTTTATTGATGCCTTGCCAAGAAATGCGGCAGGTAAAGTATTACGTCGCAGTTTACGCAGTCTGGTCGATTAGAACGATCTAAGAGTCGTCCTCAGAAACATAGATTCGATGTCCTGCGCGTAAGTGCGATTCCATTACGTTTTTTGCCCATTGGCCATCTTTAGCCCTGAACGCTTCGATTAGTTCTCTATGATGACGGTTACTTCTTTCAACATCCTTATTTGAGTAGCGATCTATTGTTTTCAGCAACATCGGAATTTCAACTAGACTGACCAGAAGACGACGCAGATGCTCACTGCCAGCGGCTTCAACGATAATGCTATGCAGACGATGATTATATTCAATAGTTTTTCTATGGTTTTCTTTGTTGTGCTTTTTACATAGCTTTTCAATCTCATTAGCACACATTTCCATTTCCCGAATATCTTCCTCGTCGATGCGACTGGCTGCCCTATAGGCTGAATAGCCTTCCAGCATAATACGGATTTCAAAAATTCCATCGACATCATCGTCTTCCCAGGAAATTACAAAAGCTCCCTGATTGGGAACAAATTTCACCAGATGTTCTGTGCTCAATCTGCGCAGTGCTTCGCGGACCGGGGTCCGACTTACTTTCGCATCTTCCGCGATGTGCTCCTCTTTAAGATGCGAACCCGCAGGGTAGCGACCACTCAGGATCTGTTCCTTTACATATAAATACGCGCGTTCTGTAGCATTTGACATGGGTCTGTAACCTTATAATCTTGTTTAGTATTCTAAGAGTAGGCTGTGTTGTCTGTTTCGAGCACTAGCACTTCACTCATAGTAATAAGTGTTGCGGCAAAGTTCCAACGATTGCACCATGATTCTGAAATTTTCACATAAGCAACACTTTCCAGGCTAAGGGGACCTTTGGTCCGTTTTTTTGCGTTTCAGGATGGGAGAATAGAATGAGTGTAACCCAGGAATTAGTGGAGTTTGCGGTAAATACCGGTTTTAGTGATTTACCTGAATCAGTCATAGACGTCGTCAAACTGGGAAATCTGAATATCATTGGCACTTGCCTCGGTGGCTCTCAAACTCGAAATGGTCGCCTACATGTCGATATTGCAAAAGAATTTGGTGTTGCCCCGCAACAGTCAACTTTGATAGGCGATGGCGCAAAAGTATCGATGCCATTTGCAGCCTATGCGAATGGGAATCTTGGTTTTGCCCTTGATTATGAGGATATGATCTATTACATCCTTCATCCCGGCTACATAACCATTGCTGCAGCGCTTGCCGTCGGCGAAGATTTGCAGGTCAATGGCAAAGACTATCTTGCGGCAATAGCACTTGGCTATGAAGTAGCCGGTCGAATCGGTGTGTCAATGCAGCCCTCGCCTGAACGTGGAACTCAGGTCTGGGGTGAACAGTACCATCCTTTTGCGTCAGCAGTTACTGCTGGCAAACTGCTCGGTCTAAACGCTGAGGAGATGAATGTCGCCTTTGGTATTGCCGGCACCTACGCCAGTGTGCCGTCCGTCTACAAGTATTTCGGAATCGTTGAGCAGACCCGGCCTATGCGAGAAGCAAAGCTGGGTTGGGGCTGGCAGTGTATGGCAGGTGTGATGGCCGCTATTTCTGCGAAAAAGGGTTTCGGTGGTGGTCATGGCATTCTTGATGGTGAGCATGGTTTCTGGGTCATGGCCGGTTCTGACAGATGCGATTTTGAACGCATGGTGGAAGGGCTGGGAGAACAATGGGTCACTAATGATACCGAGTATAAAATCCATCCTTCTATAGCCTGGAACCATCCGGCCTTCTGGGCGACACATCAGCTGGTTGAGGAAAATGCCTTAAAATCTGAGCAGGTAAGCCGAATAAGAATTCGCTCATTCATGGCAAACACTATTGCTGACCTGAATCCCGCTGGTCCGGTCGACGCTATGTTTTCTTTACCTTATGCAGTGTGTTCAACCATCATGGGGGAGCCGCTTGTTCCCGAGTTGTACAGTGATGAAAAACTTCAGGATACTGAAATGCGTCGTTTACTTTCTGTTACAGAGTGTGAGCATGATATGGAAGCGGATAAGGTATTATTTGAGGAACAAAGAATGTGCCAGACTGTATCTCTCACATTGAATGACGGACGTGAACTAGCAAAAGAAATTGAGTTCCCAAAAGATAAGCCCGCATATGGAGCGGCCGAAATTGAAAAGAAATTTCACGATCTGGCAACTGGAGTGATGACAGAAGAGAAAAGAATAAAACTGAAAGAGACGATCGATCGGATCGAAACTCTGACAGATATTAATTATCTTAGTAATTTACTTTACTGACTACGGAATAAAATCATGCAACAACTAAAAGATAAACGTGTACTGATTACAGGTGCGAGCAGTGGCATAGGTCGTTCTCTGGCAATCGAATTTGCCAGAGAGGGCGCGAAACTGATATTGCACGGAAGAAGCGAACATTCATTAGCGCCGGTTCTTGAAGAAATTCGAAAAAGCGGTATTACGCCACATGGTCTGTATGCGGATCTCAATGAGCGTGAAGCTGTAGTTCGTCTTTGTCAGGACGCTTCGATGAAATATGAAGGTATCGACATAGTAATTAACAACGCGGGTGCCGTAAGTAAGGCGCCTATCTCGACTACCAGCGAAGAAGAATGGGACAGAATTCTACAGGTCAATTTGACGACTCCTTATTTGATCAGCCACCATCTTGTTCCTGTAATCAAAAAAAATGAAGAAGGTGGCAGACTGATCTTTATTTCTTCCGTCGCGGCAAAATTACCGGATCCATTTGGTAGCGCCTACAACGCATCGAAAGCCGGCTTACTCGGTCTGGTTCGCTGTCTCGCTGCAGAGCTTGGCCGGAATAATATTACTGTCAACGCAATCTGTCCGGGCTGGGTCGACACAGGAATGGCAGAGCGCTTGCATACTGAGATGCCATCGGCAAAAGAAAAACAGTTTGATGAATTCTACGATGCCTCAATTCGCGCAAATATGCTCAATGCGAGAATAACGCCGGATAATATTGCAGAGTTTGCTGTGTATCTGGCCAGTGAGAAGGGTAAGTTCATGACCGCTCAGTCGATTAACGTTTGTGCCGGACTATGTCCCAGCTGATTCCATAAGACGAATCCAGCCCGAAGCCGAGTGCCTGAGCGATGTCGATCGTGGTATTATTCACGACGGTCAGGAATAGAATTGAGGGGTGGTAGTTGGGACTGAATCGACGACAATTTCTCGGCGGGCTGGGAGCTACGTGCCTGCTTAATGGTAGTAGCGCCGGACAGATCGTTCAGGCCGCTGGTCTGTCGGACACTCTGCCAGAAACCGATGTGTTAATAGTCGGCTCTGGCGCTTCAGGAGCGGCTGCGGCCTGGCACCTCGCTAGTGCCGGTTTCAGTGTTACCTGTCTGGAACAGGGAGAATATGTTGATTATGCCGAGTCGCCGGCAGCCAAAAGCGACTGGGAACTGATTCGACAACGAAGCTGGAACCCTTCACCAAACGCCCGTCATAGTGATAGCGATTACCCTGTCTCCGAAGCAGACAGTCCGATAAAGGCACTAATGTATAACGGTGTCGGTGGCAGTACGATCATGTGGTCCTGTCATTCACCCAGATTTCACCCATCCGATTTCAGAGTCAGATCACTCGATGGTGTGGCCGATGATTGGCCGCTTGATTATCAGGAACTCGAACCCTACTACGATCTTAATGAAGAGATGGTGGGCATTGCCGGTGTCAGCGGCGATCCGGCCTACCCGCAAAGACCTCCACACCATATACCGCCGGTACCTATCGGTAAGGGGGCAGAACGTGTCGCCACAGCCATGGATGAACTCGGATGGCATTGGTGGCCAAGTGATATTCAGATTAATTCAGAGCAGCACGGTCATGGAAGAGGGGTCTGCAATCATTGTGGTCCTTGCGAACTGGGCTGTCCTTTTCGTGCCAAAGGCAGCAGTGATGTGACCTATTGGCCACTGGCACTTGATGCCGGAGCCAGACTCATTACCGGCGCGCGGGTTTTTGAAATTGAAACCGATTCGATGGGCCAGGCAACAGGAGCTGTATTCTATGATCGAAACGGCAAGATTCGTCGGCAAAAAGCATCTCTTGTCATTATTGGCGCGAATGGCATAGGCACTCCCCGCTTATTACTTCTTTCAGCAGCCGCGCAACACCCGAATGGCCTTGCGAATAGTTCAGGAATGCTTGGTCGTAACTTGATGTTTCATCCGGTTGCCGGTGTCACTGCTGTTTTTGATGAACCTGTGGATAGCTATAAGGGTATTACCGCCGTATCAATTTGTTCACATGAGTTTTATGAATCAGATCCGCAAAGAGATTTTGTCCGTGGTTATATGCTGCAGCTGGTGCGTTCGATTGGTCCGGTAATCACCGCTCTGGGTGGTTATGGGGTTGCGCAAAAATGGGGAAGGGGACACCACCAGAGATTTCTTGAAGTCTTTAATCATACTGCAACCATGGCGATAGTTGCCGAGGATCTCCCCGATCCTGAAAACCGGGTGACGCTTGATTCCAGCCTTACTGACAGTGATGGACTGGCAGCACCCAAAATCACTTATCGCTTACAGAATAATGCCCGTCGTATGCTTGATCATGGTATCGCTCGCAGCCATGATATTTTCAACAAAGCAGGCGCTGCTGAACTGCACGATGTTGACTTATTTGCGAATGGTGGCTTTCACCTGATGGGGACGGCGCGAATGGGAGATAATCCGGAAACATCGGTCACTAACCGTTGGGGTCGCACCCATGATATTAGTAACTTGTATATTATTGACGGAAGTCTGTTTACGACTGCCGCCGCGGTAAATCCAACAATTACCATTCAGGCACTGGCCTTGCGTGCTGCCGACCATATCAAAGAGCATCGTCGTGATCTTGCAAAAGTCTGAGCGATTGAAAATGATACTGTCTCTGCTTGTTCCAGCGGAGGATGGCTGGCCTGCTGCCGGCGAGGCTGAAATTTTTGAGGCTTTTCTGCAAGATGTCTCAGCAGATAAGAACCAGAATTCTATTGGCGAGTTGATTCAGGCCCTGCCTGCAGATTTTGAAAAAGCCGCTACCCGGCTGCAGATTGACTATCTCGAGACACTCGAGTCAAATCACACAAGCGCCTTTGCTTCTCTGTTGCGTCATACCTATAACGCCTATTACTCAAATTCGAAAGTCCTTAAGGTTCTTGAAGCAAAGTCCGGTTACCCCGCACGGCCGCCGCTTTTTCAAGGTTATGAAATGGAACCTTTTGATCCAGGAAGCCTCAAGACTCAGCAACAACGAGCGCCATTCTGGCGTAAAACAAATTAATAAAATCACATAGAAAAATTCTTCAGGAAATCCCTATGCTAATTAGTCGTACAGTGACATCTACCTTCTTGCCTGCGTTTTGCCAAAGCGGTCTGATGTTAGGGGTATCCATCCTGCTCACTCTGGCGCAAGTGCAGGCTGCTGAAAAGAAGGCTGATGTGAGCTTTGATCGTCTTCTGAATGCTGAGCAAGAGCCTGGACAATGGCTTATACACGGACGCACATTTTTTGAGCAGAGGTTTAGTCCGCTTAAGCAAATTACTCAGGAAAACATCAACAAACTCGGGCTTGACTGGCATTTTGATATTAATACTGATCGAGGCCTGGAGGGAACGCCTATCGTTGTTGATGGTGTGATGTATGCCGCAGGTGCCTGGAGTATTGTTTATGCACTGGATGCACGCAACGGAAGATTACTCTGGTCTTATGATCCGAAAATAGCAGCGGATGCGGCCAGTATTCAATGTTGCGACATAGTCGACAGAGGCATTGCTGTTTACAAAGACCGGGTCTACGTCGCTGCCTTTGATGGCAGACTCATTGCGCTGAATGCCGGCGACGGTACGCCCATCTGGGAAGTAAACACTGTCACCGATGACTGGCCTTATACCATAACCGGCGCACCGAGGATTGTGCGTGACAAAATAGTTATTGGAAACTCCGGTGCCGATCTTGGCGTGCGTGGTTATGTATCCGCTTATGATGCTGATAGCGGTAAACTGAGCTGGCGTTTTTATACAGTGCCTGGTAATCCAGCTAAAGGTTTTGAAAACCCGGCGATGGAGATGGCGGCGAAAACCTGGAAGGGTGAATGGTGGCAATATGGTGGCGGCGGTACGGTATGGGATTCCATTTCTTACGATCCTGCATTAGATCTCGTTTATATCGGTGTTGGCAACGGCAGTCCCTGGCCACAGGATATTCGCAGTCCGGGGGGCGGGGACAATCTTTTTTTATCGTCTATTGTTGCTCTCAAAGCGAGTAGTGGGGAATACGTCTGGCACTACCAGACCACGCCTGGCGAAACCTGGGACTACACCGCAACCCAGCATATGATTCTAGCTGATATCGAGGTCGATGGTCGTTTACGTAAGGTGATCATGCAGGCACCCAAGAATGGTTTTTTCTATGTTCTCGACCGTGCGAATGGAGAACTACTTCGTGCTGATGCCTATGCGAAAGTCAACTGGGCCACGCATGTCGATATGAAAACCGGTCGACCAGTGGAAACAGCAGATGCGCGCTATGGCTTGACTCCGAAGTTCACGCTGCCTTCCGGTATGGGTGCGCATAACTGGCACCCTATGTCCTATAGCCCGAACACCGGTCTGGTTTACATTCCCGCTCAGGAAATTCCCGGAATGTTCAGCCAGAAAGCTGACTTTGTTTTTAGCAAGGGAAGCACCAACCTCGGTATCAGTCTGGCTAACGTTGCGCCCCCGGAAGATGAGGCAACTCTGAAAGAAGTTCTCTCGACTGTGCATGGTTATCTGATTGGCTGGGACCCGGTATCGGGTAAAGCCAAATGGAGCCATGAGCAGACTTCACCCGTTAATGGAGGTGTGCTAACGACAGCAAGCGATTTGCTTTTTCAGGGTCGCGGAGACGGAAAGTTCGCAGCGCACAATGCTGTCAATGGCAAAGAACTCTGGACTCAGGAGGCCCAGACAGGCTTGATTGCACCGCCAATCACTTATGAGATTGATGGCGTACAGTATGTCAGTATTATGGCAGGCTGGGGCGGGGGCTTTAGTCTCGCATTCGGTCCACTTGCCGCCCAACTCAAGGTGCGCAACGTCAGTCGTATATTGACCTATAGCCTGGATGGAAAAGACAAGTTACCTCCATTACCAGTGCTAAACGTACAAGCCGACTCACAAACGCTGCCAGCAGGAACGGATCCGGACCATATTGAAACCGGCAAGAATATTTATCATGAGAATTGCATGGTTTGTCACGGAGCAGGCGCGATTGGTGGCGGTACCTTGCCGGATTTACGCTTCAGCAGCACGAAAACATTTGAGAGCTGGAAGACGATCGTTCTGAAAGGTGCCTTACGCTCAGGTGGTATGCCGGCATTTGATAAATTAATAAGTAGTGAAGAACTTGAAAAGATACGTTTGTACATAATCAAGCGGGCTAATGATTTTGCCACTAGTAATCTAACGAATAATTAAATAGAGGAGTCAGAGCTGATGACAAGTTGCCACGATCCGGAAGGTACACGCTTACCAATTAAAATGGATTCAACGTCAAACGGCGAGGTCGCGCCCAAAGCACTTGATGAGGCTGCTACTCATGCAAACGAGACTGCCTTTAATCTGGCTAGCAAAGCCGCGAAAAGACTTGGCCAGAGCCGACGACAGTTTTTGACATCCATGACTGGTGCTGCGGCGACCTTGATTGGAATGAATCAGGGCTTCGCAGCAGCGGGCAAACGCGGCGGTGCTTATGATATCGACGCGGACGCGGCTTATGAACCGCAGTTGGCTGAGGCAAGTCTGGCAGGAAAGGAATTTATCTTCGATGTGCAGTTACACCATGTGAATCCCAAAGGCCCATGGCGTGGCAATTTTGACATGCTGGAACAGGTGCTGGGGCAGTGGCCACAAGGTGCATGCGGGCTCGAAGACAAGGTTAACTGTTACAGTGGAGAACATTTGGTAAAAGAAGTCTTTTTTGATTCTGATACGGATCTTGCAGTGCTTTCCATGGGACCGGCGATGCCCGATCAGGTGCCTCTTACAATTAACGAGGCGGCAGAGACGCAGGCACTGGTAAAAGAAAGAACTGGCGAACATCGCTTACTGCTCCACTCTCAGGTGAACCCGAATATCCCCGGTCATCTTGATGCGATGGATCGGGTTGCGGAAGAGTACTCTCCCGCCGCCTGGAAGAGTTATACCCAGTTCGGACCAGGTGGTGGTTTCTGGCTGGATGATCCTGAAGGTATTGCGATGATAGAAAAAGCCAGAGCTCTGGGTATAAAACGAGTATGTGTTCATAAAGGTTTACCGCTTGGTTTGATGGGGCATGAGTACTCAACTTGCGCCGATGTTGGCCGGGTGGCAAAGATGTTCCCTGATGTCACCTTCATCATATATCACTCCGGTTTTGAGCCGGACAGAGCCGAGGGTCCTTACCAGGCATCTGTCGATTACGGCATTAACACGCTGATTAATTCCCTGAAAGATAATGATATTGCTTCTTTAGGTAATGTCTATGCAGAACTCGGCAGCACCTGGCGCTTTGTCATGCGCGATCCGGATCAAAGTGCGCATGTCATCGGTAAGCTTCTGAAATATGTTGGTGAAGATCTCCTGTTGTGGGGAACGGACTGTATCTGGTACGGAAGCCCACAAGATCAGATTCAGGCATTCAGAACCTTTCAAATATCGACAGAGTTTCAGGAAAAATACGGCTACCCGGAAATCACACCGCAGATTCGTGCCAAGGTGTTCGGACTAAATGCCGCGATTGCTTATGCAATCGACCCTGAGGATATCCGTAAAAAAACCGCGAAGGATGCATTGGCAAAAGAGCGAAGCGATTATCTTCAGGCGCCCGATCCCAGTTTTCATACTTACGGTCCAAAAACCCGGAGAGAGTTTCTGGCTTTTAAAAAGCTTGAGGAAGCGGGTCTGGTTTAGTCGTCGTCCGTACGGGAACTGCTTGTCTACAGTTTCATAGCGATTGCATAACCTTCGGCTGTTGCATTCATTACGAAGCGTGGTGCCCAGCAGTCACCTACCAGATGTGGTTTCAGGCCTGCTTCTATGAGTGGTTGTACGAGTTCTGTATTCGGCAGGCGATTATTGGCGAAAGTAAACAGAGCGACATCGTTGATAATTTGAAGCGCGCCAGTAAATACATTGGCATATTCGAGCTCTGCTTCTTCAAAGCGTGAGTGTTCTGTTGGTACCGAGGACACTATAATTTTTACGTTTTTCTGATGCAACCTGCGATAGATTCCCTGACGATTAACCAGTGGCACATCCGAGGCAACCCGTTCACGTGGCGTGATGATTATTGTTTCATCAAATATTTCCGACATATATTCTGCTGCGGCATAGGTCATTGAAGTATGGTCATGATCGTAAATCACTGCTCGACCTGATTCTTTGCTGTTGTGTCTAAGAAGTTCTTCGCAGCTTTCTCTTAAATCGGGGATAAAACCTTCGGACTTATATTCCAGAGGCAAAAATTCGGGCCAGGCTATTTCCGAACCGCTGGCTAATACCACTTCATCAGGTTCGCAATTAAGAATATCACTCAATTGCGCTTGCACACCATACTCAATTCTGACTCCGGCACGTTTTGCTGCAAGAGCCTGATAGTCATAAATACTGGAAAGATTTTCACCTCCCGGCAGGCTCGAATGTAATCGTGTTTTACCGCCGATGTTTGATGAACTGGCGAACAGGGTGACCATATGTCCGCGCTCCGCAGCGACCCATGCCGCCTCCATCCCTGCTACACCGCCACCGACAATGACAACACGTTTTTTGTTTTCAGCAACTTTTGGCTTCCAGTCTGCTTCATCACTACAAGCTACTCTCGGATTGTTATCGCACTGAAGATCTTCACCCGCAATAATGACACCCCAGCACGAGTTGCAGGATACGCAGTAACGTATTTGCGCTTCATGGCCGCTAAAGGATTTTTTGGCCCAGGCTGGATCTGTTACCAGCGGGCGACCCAGCATAATGAGATCTGCCGTTCCATCATCCAGTGCATGTTCGGCTTCATTCGGATCGGTAATATAGCCCAGGGCGCCGATCGGCGTATCAGGTAAGGCCGTTTTTAGCTTGCGGATTTTCTCCATGTAAGGATGTCTGGGGCCGTGCGCGTCAGGTAAATGCCAGTCAAGAGTGTCGGCGTGAGCTCCCCAGGCGAAGGTCAGGTAGTCACATTCCTTGCTGCCGGAAACCAAATGAGCGATGCTTTCTGCCTGTTCAAGATCGATACCGCCTTTGATGCCGTCCTCTCCGGGTAGCTTGGCACCAATGACAAAATCTTTTCCGCACTCACGACGGATACTGTGAATCAAGTCTGTAATTATCCGCACACGTCCCTGTAGCTCACCACCATAACGATC
Organism: Gammaproteobacteria bacterium; assembly: GCA_012103475.1. Classification (GTDB taxonomy): domain Bacteria; phylum Pseudomonadota; class Gammaproteobacteria; order Eutrophobiales; family Eutrophobiaceae; genus WLWS01. Next base: position 194,229 of record WLWS01000003.1, read on the forward strand.
TTCGCGTCTATTAGATTGCATTGAGAAAAACTGGTGAAACAAATGGCCGTGAGCTGCGGAAATTTCAACGCCACTGAAGCCGGCGGATTTTAACCAGGCGGCGGACTTCGCCCATTCGTCTATGATGTCTTCAATTTCACTGACAGAATAAGCGTTTGGAACCGTCCAGCTTAAACCGTCAGGTAAAGCAGATACACCACGCGCGCGCATATTACGGCCACCGTCACGGTGGCCACGGCCTGAGTGTTGTATTTGCCCCAGCAGCCGGCAGTCAGCAGATTCGACAAGATCGGCCAGACGTTTTAATTTATCGGCATTGCGGCCTACCTGAACATTCAACTGTCGCGGATCGTTTTGCTGTGACAACATATTCAGCGGCTCGGTAATAGTCATCGCCGCGCCACCACGGGCCCTGTTCAAATGATAGTCGATAAATTTATCGGGTACTTCTGAGATTCTTGCGAATCGTGTTGACATGGATGCATGAACCACGCGATTTTTGAGCTTTTTACCGGCAAGTTCAAATCCGGAACTCAAGATAGGATAGGGCTGTGAAGTGCTATCAGACAATCGTGGTCGTTCTCAAATAGTCAGTTTATCGAAATTCAGTCTGTTAAAGCTTATCGTTTTGACTGCGAAAGTACAGTAACCAGGGCAGCAGAGGTATCCAGTTAGCGAAAGGATAGACGGCAGCGAGGAGTCCGTATTCAGGTCGACCGAGTATGCTGCTGGCGACCAACTGGGCCAGTGCGATATTCTGAAAACCGACTTCAACCGAAATGGTGAATTTGTCTACCCTTGCCAGCCGTGCCAGATGAGCAAGTGCCCAGGCCGAGAGACCTGCCACACAGGTCATAGCGAGAGCAGCAGGCGCCAGACTCCAGAAATTATCGAGTAGTCGTTGCCAGTTAAGAGTGAATATGACGACGAGTATGATCAGAAGCAGAAGTGAACTCAGGCGTTGCAGGTTAGGCTGAATTTTTCGTACTGCTTGCGGCGCTATTTTCTGCAGCACCATACCTGCCATAACAGGTAACAGAGTCAGCAGGAAGACGCGTTCCATTGTCGCCAACACCGGCAGTCGTATACTTGCTTCGGCGTCCGCAAACAGGTTCAGGCCCCAATTGACGAATAGAGGAATCGTAATAAACGAGACGACACTGGTAATCGCTGTAAAGCTCACAGAAAGAGCAGTATTTGCACGCGCAAGATAACAGACCATATTGGATGTTGCGCCACCCGGGCAGGCTGCAAGGTGTGTTTTCGCTGCCGTTGTTCTGGCTCTGGGCTGTTTACTCAGCCGGTTTTCGGGCGATAGTTCGGGTTGATGCTAAAGGCTTGACGGCTTCACTGATAGCCGGCTTTGCTTGTTACTATGTGGGTGGATCGATCGACTTTTATGCCTTGACCTTAATCGATGCGGGTCTCGAACGTGTCCTGCTTTATACCTATCCGACTATTATTGTGTTGAGCCTGGCTTTGCTGAATAAACGCTGGCCATCCTGGCAGGTGATCTTCTCTCTGCTCATTACTTATCTCGGAATTTTGCTGGCGATCGGCGCTTTTGATATGTCGCTATGGCGGGCCAATGCTTTTGGATCTTTTCTGGTTCTATTGTGCGCGGTCACTTATGCAGGTTATTTCTTCGCCAACGATATCGCCGGAAAACGAATAGGCTCTGCTGTTTTTACGGTATACGCGATGAGCGCTGCAACACTTGCTCTGTTAATCCATTTTTCGCTTACTCACTCATTTAATGAGGTGACAATCACTCCGCGTGCATGGACTTTACTTACTATTCTGGTGGTGTTTGTGACCGTCGTACCGCTTTTTCTTATGGCCGAAGGGGTAAAACAAATCGGAGCTCAACGAGCCGGACTTGTCAGTACAGTAGGACCGGCTTCAACGATTATCCTGGCCGCAATTATTCTGGGCGAAAAAATGCTCTGGTTCCAGTATCTCGGAGTCCTGATAACGCTTTTTGGCATCATGTTTGTTGAGTGGAAGCAGAAGCAAATCGGGCCGGTAGCTGATTGAACATGACAATAGTATGAAAACCGGAAAGCAGATTATGGTCGTACTCATTTATCTGCTACTGCTATTGCTGGCAGTCCCCTGGTATTGGCCCGCCGACGATAGCCGACAGTTGGCTGGATTCCCACTCTGGGTATTGATGACTTTGTTCATTGCCTTTTGTGCATCGGTGTTCACCGCCTGGAATCTGATGACCAGCTCTGCTGAAGAAGAAACGGAGAACTGATGGAGTCATTTCTTCCTTTTGGTGTCGGCGCATGGATTTTTATTTCCCTGTACATTGGTTCGTTATTGATAGTCGGTGCTCTTGCGTATAAAGAGCGTAAAGAAAATACACTGAAAGATTTTTATCTGGCTGGCTCTGGCTTTGGATTCGTGGTACTGGTTCTCACACTTTACGCGACCCAATACAGCGGTAACAGCCTGTTCGGTTTCACTGGAATGACTTACAGAATCGGTTTTTCCTGGATCATGAGTGTGCAGTTTATGATCGCGATCGTGATTTTTTATCAATTGATCGCAGTACGCCTGTATCGTCTCTGTGAAAAAAGAGCGTATATCACTCCGGTAGACTACATTCAGGATCGCTTTCAGAATCGCATGCTCAGTCTGCTGGCGTCGATTGTTATGATACTTGCCCTGAGCAATTTTCTGCTTGCCCAACTGATGGCCATGGGCCGGGCTTTGCAGGGGCTGGCCGGTGCCAACTCTGATCTGGCGTATCACTACGGTGTGATCACTCTGGCCCTGATCATGGTTATCTATGGCACCCTTGGTGGCATTCGGGCTGTGGCCTGGACTGATATGCTACAAGGCAGCGTCCTGCTGTGTGGATTCCTGATTCTTTTATTTGTACTACACGCAGAATTTGGCTCACTGTCCGTCGCAACGACACTTATAGCAGATAGCGGTAAGGCAGACATGCTATCCAAGGTTCGCCCACCCGATGCTGCACGTTTGCGAGAATGGTTGAGTTATCTACTCATCGTTGGCATGGGCGGCGCCTTGTATCCCCATGCTATACAGAGAATCTACGCTGCCCGTTCAGAGCGAGTGTTGCGACTAAGTCTGTCAGTTATGGCATTTTTACCATTTTTCACCACTCTGGTTGCCGTAGTTGCCGGTATTTATGCGCTCGCCTATGTCGGAGGGTTTGAAGGTGCGGCGAGCGATCAGGTACTGGGTCGACTATTGCGTCAGGTACAGGAAGCCTCACTTTTTGGTTATTGTCTTGTGGTGCTTCTTTTTGCGGCCGTTCTCTCCGCTATCATGTCTACGGCTGACTCTGCCTTGTTGTCAATTTCTTCAATGCTGAGTAAAGATATCTACTCCGGTTTTATTAATCCAGAGGCGAGTGAAGCTGACATGACCCGCGTCGGAAAAATGTGTTCCTGGAGCTTAGTTGTTGTTCTGGTCAGTCTGGCCATAGTGCTTAGGGAAGAATCGTCACTGGTTAAGTTACTGGATCGTAAGTTTGATGTGCTGGTGCAGCTGGTACCGGCCTTTATGCTGGGTCTGCGCTGGAGCGGGATGAGAGCCGACGCGACTCTTCTGGGCCTGTTTGTTGGCTTGATTGTCTCCTTGACGCTTGCTTTCGGACCTTTCACCTTTATTGAGGGCGGTAAGCTATGGGGATTTCATCCGGGTCTCTACGGTCTGTTGGTAAATTTGCTAATAGTGCTTGTTGGAAGTTATTTAGCTTCTAAGCGCTGGGTTCAAAACTCTCGGCTTCAGTAGAAGGCAAACTTTGTAACTTTTTGAAATAAAAGGATTATTAATGGTTCAGGTAAGTTAATATGTGTTGACAGTTGCGACTCATAAAGATATGCTGCGCCGCAACATTATTCATTGTCACTTATAAATCAGGGGTAGCAGGAATGGCAGGAAACATACCAAACAGCGATTTTGATCCGTCTAAACTCGCTGAAACCGTAAACGATATCTCCGAACAATATCAGAGCATGTTGCAGGATTTCATTAGTTCTCAGGGGCAGTCTGATAAGTTGAATATGGATCCTCTGGGTTTGAATCAGGCTTTCCTCGATTTCACGGCGTCAATAGTCAAGAATCCGGAAAAGCTGATGGAGGCTCAAATGGAGGCCTGGAATGCCTATACAAATTTGTGGTTTGGTGCTGCTAACAAGGCGATGGGTCAAGCAAGTGAAGCGACTATCGCGCCGGAAAAAGGCGATCGTCGTTTTAAACACGAAGCCTGGGAAAATAATCCCTTCTTTGATTTTATCAAGCAATCCTATCTGGTGACTGCAAATTCAGTTCAGTCTCTGGTTGCAGACGCAGAAGGACTGGATGAAAAAGACGCACAAAAACTGCGTTTTTACACTCAACAGTTTGTCGATACCCTCTCGCCAACAAACTTTGCCCTGACCAATCCACAGGTTCTTGAAGCCACACTGGAAAGTAAAGGTGAAAATCTCATCAAGGGCTTGCAGAATTTTTGCGAAGACTTTGACAGTGAGAACGGCAAACTGCGAATCAAGATGACCGATCAAAGCGCGTTTGAGTTGGGTAAAAATGTGGCTACCTCAAAGGGAAAGGTTGTTTTCCAGAACGAAATGCTTCAATTGATCCAGTATTCGCCACTCACTGAGGAAGTAAACAAGCGGCCATTGCTGATTATTCCACCCTGGATTAATAAATTTTACATTCTTGATCTTCAGGAGAAAAACTCACTGATCAAATATCAGGTAGAACAAGGGCATACCGTCTTCGTGGTTTCCTGGGTGAATCCTGATGAAAAACACAGAGACAAAGATTTCGAGGATTACGTTCTTGAAGGCGCACTGGCTGCGGTCGATGCGATTGAAAAGGCAACCGGTGAAAAAGAAATTAATGCCATTGGTTATTGTATCGGTGGTACTTTACTGGCAGCGACACTGGCCTATATGAGTGCACAGGAAGACAAACGAATTGTGTCGGCAACATTCTATGTCACGCTGCTGGATTTTTCCGAGCCCGGTGATTTAGGCGTGTTCATTGACGAGCAACAGATAGCCAGTCTCGAAGAAGAAATGAACGAACGTGGCTATCTGGATGGCTCGCAAATGGCCAACTCATTTAATATGCTGCGTTCAAACGACCTCATCTGGTCGTTTTATGTAAATAATTATTTACTCGGAAAAGAGCCCTTACCCTTTGATTTGCTTTACTGGAACTCTGATTCGACTCGCATGCCTGCGAAGATGCACAGTACTTATCTACGTAAGATGTATCTGGAGAATCATTTTAAAGAGCCCGGCGGTATGATAGTTAATGATATTCCTGTTGATCTTCGTGATATCAAAACGCCGAGTTATTTCATTTCTACTGAAGAAGATCATATTGCACCATGGAAATCGACGCTTCTTGGTGCCCAGTTGCTTTCCGGACCAGTTCGTTTTGTACTGGGTAAGTCAGGACATATTGCTGGTGTTGTGAATCCGCCTGCAGCAAACAAGTATGGCTATTTGACAGGCGGGAAACCAAACACAGATGCGGATTCCTGGCACGAAAAGGCCAAAGCACATGAAGGTTCATGGTGGAAGGACTGGGACAAATGGATTAAGAAGCACGCTGGCGAGAAAGTGCAAGCGAGGCAGCCGGGCGAAGGTAGCCTGAAGGCTATTGAAGATGCACCTGGTTCCTATGTAAAAGTTCGGGCCTGAGCTAATTAATCAGGTTTTGACGAAACAATATTGCGCAGCCATCTGTCTGCGTATCTCGTCGAGATCTTGTTGGATTTCGTGGCGGCGATAATCATTAACATATTCTCTGCCAATTGAGAAACCAAAATAGTAATAGCCGATATTGGTGACTGTGCCTATTGCTGTTGCCAGCGCATTGGTTTTCTCATTGAATAAAGGTGATCGATAATCCTGAGAGCCGGGTTCCAGTGCGGAAGCGAGCTTATAGAGCTCATGACAGGAAGCCATAGTTGATTCAGCATTATCCATGGCGCTTGCTGCCGTCACACATAGGTACAGCAAAAGAGCGGAGGAAGTGATAAGTCGCTTCTCTAAAAGCATTTTTCATCTCAGTATTTAGTTACTCTGTCTTGTATCGACGGCATGGTCAATATTCTTGAATTTCACTTGAAAAGCCTTCTGACAGTCCCCATATTGGCATGATACACATCACAGCCCTTCAGAGAAGAACTCTTATGGAACAGCTTTCTAGATTCGCCCGACCTCTGGCAATAGCCGCGCTGATATATCTGATAATCATACTCCTGCTTATTTTTATTCTGGATAGTGAGCCGGATAGTTTCGATAACTCACAAATTGCGCGTAGCAGCGCAAATGCTGATAGCGAACTTGTTACCGGCTATGTCACAACTGCAACTCTGGTTAAAGTTATGGACACCATCCTTAATAAACGTGGTGGCTATTTGAGTAACGATATTCTGCCACCGGGGGTGCTAATGGATAACATTCCTAACTGGGAATTCGGTGCCATTACTCAGGTTCGTGATATTGCCCGCGCATTCCGGAATGATTTTTCCCGGTCACAGACTCAATCAGTAGAAGATCAAGATCTAAAGGTCGCAGACCCACAGTTTCATTTTGATACTCAGTCCTGGATTTTACCAGCCAGCGAAAGTGAGTATGAAGCCGGTATCCAGGCATTACAGAGATATCTGACCCGTCTCAGTGATAGCAACGAACAGGATGCGCAGTTTTTTGCACGGGCGGATAACCTGAAAGACTGGCTGGCCATTGTGGAAAAGCGACTTGGTAGTCTGTCACAGCGTCTGAGTGCCAGTGTGGGCCAGAACAGGGTAAATATCGATCTGCAGGGGGATTCGGCAGCGGAGCAGTCGACTGCGACGCCGGCGAACATGACCGTAAAAACGCCATGGTTTGAAATAGATGATGTATTTTATGAAACCAGAGGCTCGGCCTGGGCTCTACTGCATTTTCTCAAGGCTGTCGAAATTGACTTTCGACAGGTACTTGAGAAGAAAAATGCGCTTGTCAGCTTACAGCAAATCATTCGAGAACTTGAAGCGACGCAGGACTCTGTCTGGAGTCCAATGATACTTAATGGTACAGGCTTCGGTTTTGTTGCCAATCACTCTCTGGTCATGTCCTCTTATATTTCCAGTGCGAACGCTGCCGTGATCGATTTGAGGAATTTACTCGAGCAAGGTTAAATTTATTAAATCAGACTACTTCTGCAGCACAAAACGGCCAAATGCTCGTGTTCCCTCACCGGTTTTGATGGTGTGCAATAATTTCATTGAACTGGAATCGACAACCGCTATGCTCCCGTCGAACCAGTTAGCGACGTAAACGAAATCGCCGGAGGGATGTAAGTCGATACCTTCCGGGTATTCTCCAATATCAATCGTCTCAAGCACCTCGTAGGCCTCAAGATCGATAACCGATACCGTATTGTCCCATTGATTGGTCACAAAAAGCCTGCTCAGTTTTTCCACGTAAGCGATAGCATAAGGGAAAAGCCCTACATCAATGTCTCTGATAACTTTTTTCTTTTCAAGATCAATCACGCTGACACTACTGCTTTGTACATTCGCGACATAGAGTTGATTTTTATTATGTGACAGTGCAAGACCAAAAGGAGCTTTACCAACTGGTATAAGTGAGTCTATTGAAGCAGTATTTAAATTTACGATAGCAACATTGTTATCATCTCTATTGGCAACATAGATAACATCCCCGTCTATATCACTTACTATGCCTGCCGGAGAATGACCGACCCGAATGGAACTTGTTATTTCAAGTTTATCCGTGTCGAGAATCGAAACTGTATGGCGATACCAGTCGGCAATATAAACAGATTTTCCATCAGGGCTGATCTCTATGCCAAGAGGACCATCACCCGTTGTAACATCGTGAATAACCCGATTGCTATTAGTATCGATAACGGAAATCGTTTTGCTTTCAGGGTTGGAAACGCATACCCGATTACTATCCGGCGACACAACAACACCTGCCGGTTTATTACCGACCTTAATTTCATTAATAACGGTGTTTGATTGCAGATCGATAACTGAAACACTGTTTGAGCCCTGATTTGTAACGTAGGCCAGAGTTGCCGTAAAGGCAGGAAAAGGGAAGAACAGGACGAGACCGGAAAAAAACAGCTTTCGTAATTTCACCGGCTTCGTCCCTGATTCGCAGTAACTATTGTTCAGCCAACTCTTTTATTTTACCGAGACCGGCATCGTAAACTGCTGACACTGCAGTAACTGCTGCTTCGTCGCTCAATTCGGGAGGCGGATTGTTGTTCATATAACCGCGGTAAAACCCGCTCTTCCAGGTTAATACAGAGCCACCATTTTCTCCGGCCTGTACCATTATTGTCGATCCATACGAGCTCACAGGAAGAGCTTTTACGTTAGCCTCCTTAATCATGTACTGGTACATCATTTTTTCCGGCTTATGTTTTAAAAGCTGCTCAATTAGAACTTCACCATTGGCCAGAGTGAGCGTGCGCAATGTATTCGCTTCGTGACTGTCATCACTGGCACATTCCGTGACCGGGGGAAGCCAGTTCTTGATTGAGCAAAAATCGCTAATTATTGCCCAGACTTTATCAGGGGAGGCATTGATTTCTATTTCTTTACTGACCTTTTGTCTACTGGGACCATGTGCAGATACCAGCGCGGGTAGAAGAAAAATACCTAATACTAGGCAAACTGTCGTTTTTTTCATAAGCTTGTTGTCTCCTTTTACGGAATTTATTGATTTCACAAATATGCTAGCGGCATAGTATCTCTTAAATCCACTATCATCAAAACCTATAAGCTATGAGAGCCGGACTACCAAATTTAGTTCTATTTTTTATTCTTGTTCTCTCATCCGCCTGCATGACACTGAAAAGCAGTCCGGATTTGGAGTCGCTTGCTATTTTTAAAGGTGACAATGAAATTGCTGCTTACACAGTAGAAGTAGCAAAAACCCGTTCGACCCGTAAAAAAGGTTTAATGTACAGAAAATTTATGGCAGAGGATCAGGGTATGCTGCTTTATTACAGAGATTCAGTACGAATGGCTATCTGGATGAAAAATACCTTTATACCGCTTGATATCATTTTCATAAATAAACGCGGCGAAATAGTGAAAACGCATACTTCTGCTGAACCTTTGTCTTTGGAAACAATTGATTCAGGAGAAAAAGTTCAGGCGGTGCTGGAATTAAATGCTGGCCAGATAGAAAAATACGGTATCAGTGTGGGTGACAGGATTAATCATAAAAAATTTCTTACGGTTCTTTAATAGTGTTCTGGAAAAACTTTAGAAATCAGCTCTTGCATGCCTCTGTCCTGTTTTTGATCGTCGTTGTTTTTCTGATTGTGGCCCTGTTCTATGGGACCAATATGCCGGGTGAAGCAGGTATTGATGAGTTGGTTGAGCTGGATGATGGAATGCTGACAAGCCGTGAGAGAATAAAATCAGATGTTTATATGCTTGCGCAGGAAATAGGAGAACGACATTACCGTCATGGTGACACGCTGGAGCAAAGCGCTGACTATATTGAAAATAGTTTCCGTGACATGGCCTACAACCCGGTTTCAGAAGTGTATGGCAAGAGATCTTTTCGAAATATTGTTGTCAATCATTATGGTGGCGAGGCCCGAAAGGAAATTATAATTGTCGGAGCGCATTATGATTCTGTTTTGTTGAGTCCCGGTGCAGATGACAACGCTTCCGGCGTTGCAACGATGCTGGAAATAGCCAGAAATCTCAAAGACAGACAGATGAAAAGAACAGTTCGTTTCGTCGCTTTTGCAAATGAGGAATGGCCATTCTTTGCTCGTGAGGATATGGGAAGTTTGGTGCATGCAGAAAAAGCGACTGATCGACAGGAAAAAATAGTCGCTATGCTTTCACTGGAAATGCTGGGTTTTTATTCCAGTGAGAACAACTCGCAGGGCTATCCACGCCCACTGAATTATTTCTATCCCAATACGGCTGATTTCGTAGCCTTCATATCAAATATTGCGTCAAGACAGCTACTACATCAGAGTATTCGGGAATTCCGGGTAAGTAAAACCTTCCCCTCTGAGGGTTTGATAGCACCCCGTTTTCTTGTGCCAGATATCAGACGATCTGATAATTCTTCGTTCTGGGCGAAAGGTTTTCCGGCAATCATGATTACCGATACCTCGAATTATCGAAACCCGAACTACCACCGGCAGCAGGATACAGTTGATACACTTAATTACGATGCCATGACCCGGATTGTACAAGGTCTGACAATTACGATTGAAAGTCTGGCTAATAACTAAGCTGAACTTGTTTGTCGCCACGCATCACGTACACTACGCCTCTATTTTAATCAGCTGCAAATTTACTCTGAATGAAAATACTTATCGCACCAGATTCTTTCAAAGGCAATTTAAGTTCTCTGAAGGTGGCCAGGGCAATTGAGAAAGGAATACGCCGTGTTCTACCCTCGGCCGACTGTATTGCAGTGCCAATGGCTGATGGCGGCGAGGGTACTGTTCGCTCGATGCTGGATGCACTGGGTGGCAAATATATTCGTAAACAGGTGTGTGGTCCGGACACTCAAAAAGTTAAAGCTCGTTATGGTTTGCTGGCAGACGGAAGGACTGCTGTCATCGAAATGGCGGAAGCCTCAGGTTTGCCTCTGGTCGCGTCAACAAAGAAAAACCCGCTGACCGCGACCAGTTATGGTACTGGCGAATTAATAGTCGATGCACTGAATAAAGGTGCGAATAAGATAATTATTGGTATTGGCGGTTCAGCAACAAATGATGCTGGTGCCGGAATGGCACAAGCACTTGGAGTCAGGTTTTTTAATGCTCGTGGGGCCGAGATAAGGACTCCTGCAGCCGGAGGCATGCTGGACAAAATATTTGAAATCAATACAGACAATCTTCATCCCGGCTTAAAGAAGTGCAGGGTTGTTGTTGCCAGCGATGTTGATAATCCCCTGTGTGGCAGGCGAGGTGCATCTGCCATATTCGGCCCGCAAAAAGGGGCGACAGAAAAAATGGTTAAGCAACTAGATGAGAACCTGAAACAATTCGCCAAGCTGATTAAACAGGAGTTACAAATTGATGTACGTACTTTGAAAGGTGCGGGTGCAGCTGGTGGTCTTGGTGCCGGTCTGGTCGCATTTGCCAATGCCAGATTACGTAGCGGCATAGATATTGTAATAGAAGCCACCCAATTGAAAGCTCAACTTAAAACAGCTGATCTGGTGTTCACTGGCGAGGGCAGGGTTGATTTGCAAACGGCCTTTGGGAAAACGCCCGCCGGAGTGGCCAGAGCGGCCAGGCGCTACCGCATACCGGTGGTGGCAATAGGCGGTGGCTTGTCTGATGATGCAAGAGGTGTCTTTGACTACGGTATCGATGCACTTGATAGCGCTATTGCACGAGATATGTCATTAGATGTCGCCTTAAAAGATTCTCGGAAATTTATTGCTAATGCCAGCGAACGTGCTTTGCGTCTGATACTGGTAGGCAAAAAAATGACTAAACGCCGCTAAATTAACTATCGCTCAGATCAAAGTAATGGAATTTTCAAAATTCGCAAAAAAGTTTACTGAACACTCCGGCATCAATCAGCTCATGGAAGATCTTGGTGAGGCGATGGCGGGGGACAACGACATGTTGATGCTGGGTGGCGGCAACCCGGCGCATATTCCGGAAGTGCAGGCTTTTTTTCAGGACCGTATGCAGCGTATTGCTGCAAAACCCGCAGAGTTTGCACACATTATAGGAAACTATGATCCACCCAAGGGCGACAAGCAGTTTATCAGGGCACTCGTTGACTTAATTCGTGACCAGTATGGCTGGGATGTCGGGCCGGATAATATTGCTCTTACGGCAGGCAGTCAGGCAGGTTTTTTTCTTTTATTCAATATACTGGCGGGAGAATTTGAAAATGGTTTGCGTAAACAGATTCTATTACCAATGTCGCCTGAATATATTGGTTATGCGGAGCTTGGACTAACAGATGACCTGTTTGTCGCCAATATTCCTGAAATTGAAACTTTTGAAGATCGAACATTCAAATACCATGTGAATTTTGAGCAACTGAAAGTTGATGAGTCTATCGGTGCAATTTGTGTTTCACGCCCTTCAAACCCGACAGGTAATGTTATCAGCGATGATGAATTGCAGAGTTTGTCAAAATTGGCTGCAGACAATAATATTCCGCTTATTGTCGATAATGCCTATGGAATGCCATTCCCGAATATCATTTTTACCGAGGCTCAGCTTTTCTGGGATTCAAATACGATTCTTTGTATGAGCCTTTCGAAACTAGGATTGCCGGGTATGCGTTCTGGCATCGTCATTGCCAATGAAACGATTATTGATGCCATTGCAAAATTTAACGGAATTATTAATCTGGCTCTAGGTAGTTTCGGCCCGGCACTGGCTCACGATCTGGTGACGAGTGGTGAAATTATCTCTCTTAGTAATAATGTTATTCGACCTTATTATCAGCGTAAGGCGGAAACGGCAATGTCGCTTTTGAAGCGGGAACTCGATGGCGTCGATTTCTTTATTCACAAAGCCGAAGGCGCTCTGTTTCTCTGGCTCTGGTTACCCGGATTGAGCATTAGTAGCGAAGCTCTCTACGCGCGTCTGAAAAAACGTGGAGTTCTGGTATTGTCTGGCCATTATTTCTTTCCGGGACTGCAAGAGGAATGGCGACACAAAGATGAGTGTCTTCGAATCACTTACTCAATGAACGATGATGTCGTAAGTGCCGGGATTAAACTTATTGCTGAAGAAGTAAAAGCAGTAATGAATATCTGATCAATATTTTTCATCCTGAAACAATTTTATTGTGGAAGAAAATATCTTTTCTGCTAAAGGTTTCTTACGCTCATATTGTATTGAATAAATATCGGCCTCAGCTGAGGCAATGGCAAGATAATCATCACTGGTTCGAATCTCATCAACCAGTCCGAGTTCAAGGGCCTGACTTCCGTACCAGTGTTCACCGGTGGCTATCTTGTCAATATCCACCTTGTCTCTGTTTTCTTTTACAAAGTCCTTGAATAGTATGTGAGTTTCTTCCAGTTCTTCTTTTAATTTATCTCGATCGGCCTCGGTGTTTTCACCAAACATTGTCAGAGTACGTTTGTATTTGCCTGCGGCAATTTGCTCAAAATCAATATCGTGTTTCTTTAGAAGTCTGTGAAAGTTAGGTATTTGTGCGAGCACGCCAATGGAACCAACAATAGCGAAAGGCGCCGCAATAACATGATCAGCGACGCAGGCCATCATGTAACCACCACTGGCTGCGACCTTGTCTACCGAAACCGTGAGCTTTATACCCCTGTCGCGAACCCGGTGTAATTGCGAGGCTGCCAGACCATAGCCATGGACAGTCCCACCACCGCTTTCGACCAGCACAAGCACCTCATCTCCTTTTTTTGTTACTGTGAGCAAGGAAGATATCTCCTCTCGCAAGGAAGAGACTTCTGATGCGCGAATGTCACCCTTGAAATCAAGCACAAATACCCGCTTGCGCGGGTCAGAATCCTCATTCTGCTTTTCCCGTTTCTTTTGTGCCGCTTTTTCGTCTTTGGCCTTTTGTTTCAACTCTTTCTTGCTGAGAATCGCTGATTCCAGTATGAAGCGCATTTGCTCATATTTGTGATTAATATTCTTGATATTGAGGTGTTCGTCATCGCCTGCTTTCGCACGTAGCACCATCATCAGGATGAGCAGAAGAACCGCGACAACAACTATTAATACAGTACTGAATTTGGCGAGAAACATTCCGTATTCAAAAAGGAATTCTGTTAAGTTCGAAGGCATATCTATTAGTATTCTTGGAAAAGTGCGTTTGCGGGCGCCTATTATACCTGTAAACGCATCATGATTGATTAGAATTATCCAAGTCGTGTCATCAGCGAGACAGAATCACGTCAGGCGCTACATCGACGGACGAAATAATGTTAGTCTCTCCGCTTTTTGGGAATCACAGTAAGCAGTAAGCAATGTCGAATACTAACCAAAGTGAACGTCCGCGAGCGAGCAGCATCCAGCCGCTGAAGCTGACCTTACCCTTTCTCAAACCCTACAGCGGCCGGCTGATTCTGGCGTTTGTCTGTTTGACTATCGCATCCATATCCATGTTGGGTATGCCGGTGGCGATTCGTTATGTCATTGATTATGGTTTTTCCGGTGACAATGTGGAATCGATTAACCTGTATTTCATGGCTTTGCTTGGCCTGGCTCTCGTATATTCACTTTTCGCCTCGCTTAGATATTACCTGGTCATGTGGATCGGGGAGCGTGTTGTCGCTGACATCCGTACAGCGGTCTACTGTCACGTGATTAAAATGAGTCCTACCTTTTTTGAGGTAACCCGGACAGGCGAAGTTCTGTCGCGACTGACTACTGATACTACTCTGGTGCAATCGGTCGTCGGGGCAGGTATTTCGATAGCATTGCGTAGTTCTTTTGCGGTGATAGGCTGCCTTATTATGCTGTTTGTGACCAGTGCCAAACTGACACTAATGATTATTGCTCTGGTACCTCTTGTTGTGTTGCCGGTCTGGCTGTATAGCCGTAAAGTCAGAAAACTATCACGCGCGACTCAGGATCGTATTGCGGATTCCAGCAGTATTGCCGGTGAATCGCTCAACGCAATACAGATAGTTCAGGCCTTTACTCTGGAGAAACTGCAGGGGCAGCGCTTTTCTGAATCGGTTGAAAACTCTTTTCAGGCGGCTCGCAAGAGACTCAAAGTCAGTTCCTTGCTATCGGGGCTTATCGTTCTGACTGCGTTTAGTGCGATTGTTGTCGTCCTCTGGATTGGCGCACACGCGGTTATAGAAAACACCATAAGTCCGGGAACACTCGGGCAGTTTTTGCTATACGCCACCTTTCTTGCCGGAAGTACGACAGCGCTTGGCGAAGTCTGGGCGGATGTACAGCGAGCGGCCGGAGCGATGGAGCGACTCATGGAATTACTCAGTTCTGAAGCCGAAATTAAAGCACCAGCCGAACCACAGTCATTACCGGAATCCGGTCGGGGCCATCTCGATATTCAGAATATCAGTTTTCATTATCCTTCCCGTCCTGAGCAAAATGCTCTGGATGGATTTTCACTTGAGATCCAGCCGGGTGAGACGGTAGCGCTGGTTGGTCCGTCCGGGGCTGGTAAAAGCACCGTTTTCCAGTTATTGCTGCGTTTCTATGATCCACAGGCGGGTCAGATTATGTTTGATGGCGTGGACATTGCAAGAGCAGCACCTGAACAAGTCAGGGAGCGGATTGCCATTGTTCCGCAGGACACAGTCCTGTTTGCGGAGAGCGCGATGGAAAATATTCGCTTTGGCAGACCGCAGGCCAGCGATGAGGAAGTCAGGCTGGCGGCAAAAGCTGCGCTCGCCGACGAATTTATTGAACGACAGGCTGATGGTTATGAGACTTTTCTTGGCGAAAAAGGTATGCGTCTGTCGGGCGGCCAACAACAACGTCTTGCTATTGCCAGGGCGATACTGAAAAACCCACCTGTGATGCTTCTCGATGAAGCGACCAGCGCCTTGGATTCAGAAAGCGAAAAGCTGGTGCAGGAAGCGCTGGATCATCTCATGCAGGATCATACCAGTCTGGTCATTGCGCATCGGCTATCAACCGTTATCAAAGCCGACCGGATTGTGGTTATGGATGAAGGAAAAATTGTCGACATCGGCCGACACGACGAATTAATAATTAAGGGTGGTCTCTATGCACGTCTCGCCGAGCTCCAGTTCAAACAAAATCTGGCTGATGTAACAGGTCAATTGAAACAGGCAGGATAAAAACATACGCACTTTGTGGATTATCTATGATCCGCTCTCACCTTCGTAGCTAATCCGGTAAATCACACCTTGATAGTCATCAGATACAAGAATTGATCCATCTGGCAATTGGAGTATATCAACCGGTCGCCCCCAGGCCTCACCACTATTCAACCAACCGTCCGCGAATACTTCTTTAGTTTTAGCTTTGCCTTTATCGTCAAATTTGATGCGCATGAGTCGATAGCCGAATGCTTCGCTACGATTCCAGGAACCATGTTGAGCAATCAGAGCATCGTTACGATACTCTGCCGGAAACGTATTACCAGTGTAAAACAGAGTTCCGAGAGCGGCAGCATGGGCACCGAATTCTATGACCGGGAAGGTGACGTTGGCCGGCGGCTTTTTCTTATTCCAGTCCTTATGACGTTCTTTACCTCCGGCATAATAGGGGAAACCGAAATGCAGACCCGCTTTATCGGCCGCATTGAACTCACCGGGCGGAATAAGATCACCCATCATATCGACACCATTATCAGTAAAATGCAGAACATCTGTCAGCGGATGAAAGTCAAAACCAACCGAGTTTCGAATTCCATGTGCAAACACTTCCATATTGCTGCCGTTAGCATCCATCCGAATTATCGTGCCCTCGATACCTTTTACCTTACAAATATTGCAGGGTGCACCGACGCTGACATAGAGTTTGTTGTCTTTGGAGAATCGTATGTAATGCCAGCCATGATGAAGGCTGGTGGGCATTCCCTCATAAATCACCTCGGCCATTTCTTCCCACGGCAGTTCCAGGCTGAAACCGACACCAGGGTAGCGAACAATACGATGATTCTCAGCAATGTAAAGGAAGCCCTGATGCATAGCGACACCATTTGGCATTTTTAAATCACTCATCATTTTTACGACTTTGTCAGCGTTTCGATCTTTATCCTTGTCAACGACTCCATATACTTCGCCGCTACGAGTACCAACAAAGATATTCCCCATTGACTGGCCGAATGCCATTTGCCTTGCGCCGGGTACTTCAGCAAATATTGATATCTTAAAACCCTCGGGTAAACTGATTTTGTCCAGATTTTTCCTGGCCCCGGCCATATCCGCATACACCGATACGAAAACCGGCAGTAACATAAATATAGTTAACAACTGTCTAAGTAGTGTCGTTCTCATTTAATGACCTCAGTAAAAAGTAATAATCTGATCACAGCTTAGTGCTATCTGAATGACGAAGCAAAAACAATTATGCCGGTCGGTAGATATTATTTTACTGTAGATGCCGTTAGAATCTCATCCATGCGAAATTTGTTGATAGTTTCCCACAGCCCTTCAGTCAACGCGCAGGCTCTCACCGACGCCGTAAGCAGGGGCGCGAGCCACACTGATATCGATAATGTAGACCTTCGTGTACTGCCACCCCTGCAGGCCAGAGAAGAAGATGTCTACTGGGCCGACTGTATAATTCTCGGAACAACTGAAAATTTTGGTTATATGAGTGGTGCCATGAAAGATTTTTTTGACCGAGTTTATTATCCCTGTCTGGAAAAAACACAGGGCTTATCTTATGCGTTATTTATAAAAGCCGGTCTTGATGGTGAGGGAGCAAAAACCAGTATGGAGCGAATAATCACAGGATTAAAATGGAAAGCGGTTCAGGCTCCTCTTATCTGTCAGGGAGAGTTTAAAGAAGATTTTCTCACACAGTGTGAAGAATTGGGTATGACAGTTGCCGCGGCTCTGGAGTCAGGTATATTTTGAATATTACAGTGCATTCTCAAATTCGTGTCATAATATAAATAATGGATAAACCAATAGTTTTCTCTCTGATTCTGATAGTGGCCAGCGGGCTTGCCTATTATCTCTGGCAGGAACGTGAAGCTGAAGCAGTACTGTCCAGAAATATGCCAGTAGAGAAGACTGTTAATCAGAGTGAAAAGCCTGACGAAGAAGTTGAAAAGAAAATTGAATACCCGTTGCCTGACAACTTGGTTGCAGCTGTGCAGGAAGAGCCTGATGAAGTAGTAGCTGAGCCGCAGGCGGAGGCCTTTGTTTTGCCGGAGCTGGATGCGAGCGACCAGGCGATTCAGGCTGCCGTATCAGAAGCTACTCGTTACACAGTTCTTGTGCAAAAACTCATATTTGCCAATATCATCAGACATCTTGTAGTCACTATCGATAACCTGACAGCAAAAAAACTACCACGACAATTTGCTTTTACTCAGCGACCGGATAACAAATTTGTTGTTGAGAAAACGGAACTGGATACTGAGTTTTTTCTGAATGAAGAAAATTACAAACGTTACCAGCCATATATGGACTTACTCAGTAAAATTGATAATCAACAATTAGTGTCGATGTATGTCCGCTATTATCCACTGTTTCAGGAAGCTTATGATGAACTTGGCTATTCGAATCGATATTTTAACGATCGCGTCGTTGAAATTCTTGATCATCTCCTGCAAACACCAGCTGTCTCTACACCGATAAAGCTGATTCAGCCGAAAGTCTATTTTCAATTTGCCGATCCGAATCTGGAAAAATTATCTGCCGGCCAAAAAGTACTGGTACGTATCGGTGCAAAGAATGGCCGAATTGTTCGCCAGCGTCTGCAGGAGTTACGAAAAATCCTGACAACGTTTAAGCCCTGAGTGAGCAGTAAAATCCAAGACACATCTACCATAAAAATCTATTTGCATGTCCTGGATTAGCGTTCGTAAATTATCTAGTCCAGTATTGTTCGTGGTACTGGCGTTGCTTGTAAGAAAGCATGTGGACAGCTTGCAGCCTGCTTACAAGGATTTACTACACTACATTCCCTACCTTTCCTTGAGCATCGTGATTGTATTGAGCGTTTATTACAATCGTGCCCGCCTGTTATGTGCAACACTGACCCTGTTGTTCATTTTTTATCTGATACAAAATTATTTACAAACCACTTTAAGCAATCAGCATACTATGCTGATTTACACTACGATCAGCGTGTTGCATCCTCTCTATCTACTAAGCTTACTGTTTTTACCCGAGCGTGGTTTGCGCAATCGACATGGAATGCTGCTAATTGCCGGTTTGCTCGGGCTCTGCATAGGATTCTGGTTTGTTTTTAATAACTACGCACTTTTCCTAAGCGAAATCGTTGTTCAGTGGTTTCGTGTCAAACCTGTTTCCGGTCTTGTTCTGTCATTCTCTGCCAGTGCCATGTACTTGCTGTTGATATTTATCTGCGGACTGGTTTTCTACAGGCAAAGTGATGAATTTGCAATAGTAATTATCAGTGTGGCTTTATTCAGTTTTATTACTCTGGCTAAACTGGATTTGGCTTATATTTCGGCTGTGATGTTTATTGGTGCATCTGTTAGTTTAATAGTCGGTATTTTAGGAAGCTCTTATGATATGGCTTACCGGGATGAGTTAACCGGTTTGCTCGGGCGAAGGGCTTTGAATGATCGACTGAAGGGACTGGGGCGACATTATGTTATTGCCATGATGGATATAGATCATTTCAAGAAATTTAATGATACCCATGGACATGATATCGGTGATGAGGTGTTAAAGATGGTTGCTCAACAGATAGCGAGGGTAGACGGAGGTGGTACAGCCTATCGCTATGGTGGTGAAGAATTCTGTGTCATTTTTTCCAATAGAGATATGGAATATGCTGAACCCTATCTGGAAGATGTTCGTCTCGATATTCAGGATTATGAAATGCGCTTACGCAATAATGCAGAGCGAGCTAAAAATGGAGAAGAGGCAAAGCAAAGACGTGGGCGCCGCGCCAGGGACAGAAATACAGTGCGTGTGTCCGTTACAATCAGTATTGGTATGGCAGAGCCAGATGAGAACAACAGAAAGCCCGATGAAGTCCTGAAAGCAGCCGATCAGGCTTTGTACAAAGCCAAGAAAAAGGGACGAAACTGTCTCGCCAGCTAAACCCGACAACTATAGACAATGAAAAAAACTTACCGCTTCATAGATAATAACGAAGCTCTTCAGCAACTGTGTTCTGAGTTGAGTAATTCGAGCTGGCTGGCTGTAGATACAGAGTTTGAAAGAGAAAGGACATTTTCCCCTGAACTTTGTCTTGTGCAGGTAGCAAACGTAAGCGAGGTAGCGATCATTGACCCGCTTTCGATCAATGACCTGGAACCAATGTATGAGTTGCTCTTTGACCCCGGGATAGTAAAAGTTTTTCATGCAGCGCGACAGGACCTGGAAATATTTTTTAACAGTCATAAAAAAATACCTGTACCGATATTTGATACACAGCTGGCGGCACCGCTGGTCGGATTTGACGAGCAAATTGGTTACGCTAATCTTGTCAGTAAGATGCTCGGTATTAACCTTAGTAAAGCGCATACGAGAACAGACTGGAAGCGGCGTCCTTTGCAGGAAGCTCAGCTTCAATACGCCGCAGACGATGTTATCTATCTGGCTGAAATATATCCTTTGTTGCTACAGGATTTGACCAAACGTGGTCGAATTGACTGGTTGAGAGCCGAATTTGAAGCACTTGATGATCCGCAATTATATCTGCCGGATGTTGATAGTGTCTGGAAAAAAACATCGTGGTGCAAAAAACTCAAGGGACAGAAATTGTGTGCACTGCAACACCTGACAGCGTGGAGAGAGAAGAAAGCACGTGCAGATAATTTACCAAGGAGCTGGTTGATGAAAGATGATCTGATACTTAACCTGGCCCAATTACAGCCGGAATCGTTATCAGAGTTGAAAGATATCAAAGGCATCCAGGAGCGCCTTGTTCGAAAGTATGGTGAGGAAATTATTACCACACTTGATAGTGCAAAACAGTCAGAGCCTCAATCGGCGCCAGACGATAAAACACGTAAGCCATTGAATAAAAAAGAAGAAGCAATGGTCGATGTATTAACGGCCATTGTCAAAATGCACGCTGACAATCACAATTTACATCCGGCAATTCTGGCACCAAAAAAAGAATTAGAAAAACTGATTCGGCGCGATTCGCAAACTCTGTTGCTCAAAGGCTGGCGGCGCCCTTTAATAGGGGAAACCCTGAATGATTTTATTTCGGGTAAGACATCTGTAAAAGTCATTCAGGACAAGCTCGTTTGCGAGTAGATTCGATTCTGCGAGAGCGGGCTAAGCCTTTCATATTTTTACAATTCAGGCTTAAAAAAGTGTAGATTCTTATGGAAAGATGGTATACGGTCGCATTATTAGCAATATTTGATGCGGTTGGGGGAATTGGTTGTGGCAGTGTATACAGCATGTTCTACCGTAATATTTCAGCAAAGTATTCTTGCTAATACATTGACCAATTAATTTCTAACGAGGTAAGTAGCATGGCACAAGGTACAGTAAAGTGGTTTAACGACAGCAAGGGTTTTGGTTTCATTACGCCTGCTGATGGTAGCAATGATGTTTTCGTGCATCATAGTTCAATTAAAGCTGAAGGCTTTCGTTCTCTAGCAGAAGGCCAGCAGGTTAGTTATGACGTAGAGCAAGGTCCGAAAGGTCCAAGCGCGGTGAACGTAACCGGCGTATAAATTAACTCTGTGTGAGTAATCAAAACCCTGCTCAGGCAGGGTTTTTTTTGTCTGGTATTACTGCCGTTCTGCTAATTTACCTTTTCGCGAATAAAATCACCTATTTTGGCAATAGCGCTTCGCCCCTCAGACAAATGTGGATAGAACAATTGCCAGACATGAATCATTTCAGGCCACTTATCTAGTACCACATCGAGCTTTGCTTCTTTCGCGTTTTCCGCTAGTCGTTCAGAGTCACTTAATAGTATTTCACATTCACCAACCTGAATAAGCAGCGGAGGAAAGCCCTGCAGGTCAACATGCAGCGGAGATGCCTTGTCTTGCGCAGGATCCTGCTCTGCCATGTATGCAGAAACCATTTTGGACAGGACTTCAGTGTCTATGATCGGGTCCACCTCTTTGCAGGATTCGACGCTCTCACCGGTAAATTCCAGGTCGAGCCAGGGTGACAAACAAATCGCTGCGCCGGGCAGTGCTGAGCCGGATTCTTTAAGAGCGGCGATACTGGCAATAACCAGACCACCGCCGGCCGAGTCACCAGCAAATATAATTTTTTCAGCCTGCGTGCCACCGGCCAGCAGAGCGTTATAAACACTGCAGGTATCTTCAATCGGCGCCGGAAATTGATGTTCAGGGGCAAGCCTGTAATCAACTTGCAAGACCCGGCAGGCAGCTGCCTTGCCTATTTCCGAAGCAAGTCCGGCGTGGCTTTGTAATGAACCCAGCACGTAGCCACCTCCATGAAGGTAAACTATTACACGTTCATCGTCAGCGGTGGCAGGCAGCAGTATCTGGCAGCTTACTCCACCTAGTTCGATGGCTTCCATTTTTACATCATCAGTGACCGGTGTTCCCAGACTGTCCATTGCCGCGCGGGCATCGGGCAGAGGTTCAGGGAATGGATTTGCCTTGATCATTTCCACCAGAGCTTCAATCTCGCTTTTTTGATCACTTGTCGATGAATTTGTCATAGTCTCAGTCCCCGGTATTCATCCTATTTCTGCAAGAGCTTTTTCAACAGAAGGCCTGCTCTGTATTCGCGTCTGATAGGCGGCAATATTTTTGTATTCTGATATGTCCATACTAAACAGGGCAGGCCAGGTCGTAATCATATACAAATAGGCATCAGCAACGGAAAAATGTTCACCAAACAGATAATCGTTAGTTGCCAGGTGTTCATCAACGAAGGCCAGGCGTGTCTTGAGTTTCTCTGTAGCAAGCTCCCTCATCGGACCTTCAAGTTCGGGTTTGAAAAACAGGCCCATTGTCATATGCACCTCTGAATTCAGATAGGAAAGCCATTCCAGAACCCGCAGGCGCCGCAAGTCGCCACTGGGCGCTAACAATCCCGATTCCGGCTGTTTGTCAGCGATATATTGCATAATAACGCTGATTTCTGTAAGTAGTTCGCCATTATCGAGTTCAAGTAGAGGGACATAACCCTTCGGGTTGATGTCGTTAAAGTTGCGACCGTCTTCGAGCTTTCGATCGCCGAACAAATTCACTTTAATCACCTGGAAGTCGAGACCGGTTTCAAGTAATGCAATGTGTACTGACGATGAGCAGGAACCGGGATGTGAATAAAGTTTCATATTATTTTTTTCCGTGTAGTGTTTGGTTGCAGCGTTTATTATACCCCAGAGACATTCATTCAAAGTTTTTTTATGACAACTATCCCGCTTTCAGTTCTGGATCAATCACCCATTCGTCGTGGTGGCTCGGCAGCGGATGCGATTAACGAAACTCTGCAGCTTGCGAAACATTGCGAAGATTGGGGTTATCACAGGTACTGGCTGGCTGAGCATCACGCAAGCGAAGGACTTGCCGGTTGTTCACCAGAGGTATTGCTTGCCAGGCTTGGTTCTGAAACGAAAAAAATACGAATTGGTTCGGGCGGTATCATGCTTCCTCACTATAGTCCTTATAAGGTAGCTGAAAATTTCAAGCTTCTGTCTATCATGTATCCGCGACGAGTCGATCTTGGTGTTGGTCGCGCACCGGGTAGCAGTCCTTATATAAATTCAGTGCTGGCCTACGGTTCTCAGATTGGCGCAGAGTATTTCCCGCAAATGGTGGCGGATTTGGATGCCCTGCTTCGAGATGTGGATCCGGTCACTCCCGGCATGGAAAAAGCCCGGGCCTATCCGAGGACGGATACGCCACCGGCATTGTGGATGCTCGGATCGAGCGATGATAGCGCGGGTCTCGCCGCCGCTCAGGGCTTGCCTTATTGTTTTGCCTATTTCATCAATTCAAATATCCGTTCCGACATAATTCATTCTTACAGAAATAATTTTAAAGAAAGTGAAGTAGCAGATGTACCATATAGTTGTTTGTGTCCATTCGTTATTTGTGCGGAAAGTGATGAAGAAGCGCAACGTCTGGCAAAAAGCCGTGAGCTCTGGTACCTGGGCTTACTCACGGGTCGAGAACCGGGTGCGGTTCCCAGTGTTGAGGAGGCAGAGGCCTACCAGTATAACGAGCAGGAGAGAGCGGCGCTGCGCGCTAATCCAAGGCATATCATTGTTGGTTCTTCCTCTACCGTAACAGAAGAATTAATAAAATTATGTGATAAATTCAAACCGGATGAACTGATGATACTAACCATTACCTTTGATTTTGAAGCACGTTGTCGCTCCTATGAGTTACTTGCTCAGGCGTGGAATGCCTGACATGAGTCTGGTAAATTTTTTCCAGTCAAACCAGGAGCTCCTCTGGTTACTTACAATCGTTCTAGATCTGAGTTTCGCCATTTGCCTGTATCGTTTTTTTGGACGTTACGGTCTTTATGGCAGCATCGTTTTCAGTCTTCTTCTGGCGAATATTCAGGGCCCGAAACTGACAATGATTTTCGGCATGCAAACCAGCATGGCTGTAATTTTATATTCCAGTATTTTCTTTGCTACTGACCTGCTCAGCGAAAAGTATGGCAGGGCCGAGGCACAGCGAGCCGTAATGCTAGGTTTTGCTGTCAGTGTGATGACCGTGGTCATCACCCAGATCAGTTTGCTTTATGAACCTTCCAGCGATCCGAGTACCCGTGAATTTGCTTTTACTGTACACAATGCCACAGTTGTACTTTTTGATATTACCCCACGCTTTGTATTTGGTTCACTGCTTGCCTACCTGATCAGCCAGAGTTTTGATGTATGGATTTTCCATCGAATCAAAGAGCTGACAAACGATAAACATTTGTGGCTTCGCAATACGGGTTCAACCTTGATTTCTCAGGCTATTGATACACTGATTTATGGTCTTGTTGTCTGGTGGGGTATAGTCGATCTTGTTACCGCGCTTCAGCTGGCGGCGGCCAAATATGTGTTCAAGTTTTTTATCGCCGTTGTTGATACGCCTTTTATTTATCTGGCACGTTCGTGGCCGGTGCGTGACACAGACAGGAATTACTAGTGGAAAAAGAATTCTGGCAGGATAAATGGCAGGCTGATGACATTGCTTTTCATCAGGATCAGGCGCATCCATTTTTGGAAAAGCATCTGTCTGAATTTAAAGCTGGTGAGAAAGCACGTGTTTTTGTTCCTTTGTGTGGAAAATCAAACGATATGCTTTTCTGGGCAAAGCACAGATATGAGGTTATTGGTCTGGAGTTAAGCCCAATAGCAGCAGAAGCCTTTTATAGTGAAAACGGGATCTCATTTAAACAGTCAGTCACTGAAGGTTTTCAATTATTTTCCGCCAGTCAGATTCAGATCTTATGCGGAGATTATTTTTCAGTTAGTGCCAGGCATATAGGAAGTGTCTCCACCGTTTTTGACCGGGCCGCACTGATTGCACTTCCGCCAGTAATGCGACGAGACTATGCAGATAAAATGAGAAGCTTGTTAGCAGCAGGGACAGAAATATTCCTGATTGCACTGGAGTATGAACAGGATCTGGTAAAAGCACCGCCGTTCTCGATCTCCGATGAAGAAATTCTCGAATTGTATAATAGCTGGTGCAATATAAGGCTCATGGAAAAAGCGGAGGCGCAAGTCAAAGGTAAACCCTGTTTTGAACGTTTTTATCGTATGGAGGTGCGCTAATGGCTGTTTCTGAAAAGAAAGTTAAGGTCTTATTTGTCTGTATGGGTAATATCTATCGTTCGCCGAGTGGTGAAGGCGTTTTTCAACATCATGTAGAGACCGCAGGTTATAGTGAGAGGATTGTAGTCGATTCAGCCGGAACTATTGGTTATCACACGGGCAACCCGGCTGACTCTAGAATGCAGGCAGCTGCAATAAAACGTGGCTATTCACTCGACTCGCTGGCACGTCAGGTGAACGTGCAGGATTTTCATGAATTTGATTTGATAATCGCCATGGATGTGGAGAATCTCGAGAATCTGGATCACCTCGCCGGTGAACGATTAGCGCATGTGCGAATGCTCGGCAGTTTTCTCAAGGGAATAGAGGATCCTGTCAGGGGACCGTCTGTACCGGACCCCTATTATGGCGGTGAGGCTGGTTTTGAGCAGGTTCTGGACATGATTGAGGAGGCTTGCCCGGCAATATTGGCGCATTGTCAGGCATTATTAAAGCAAAACTGATGTCACTGAGTCAGTCTGAGGTTGAAGCTTCAATTTCGACGGCCTGTCAAAAGTCATTACGTATTGTCAGTTCCCGTCCCTGCCCTGGTGGATCGATCAACGATTGCCAGATCGTGAGCGTGGACGATGGCCGCGAATTTTTTCTTAAAACCAATAAAGCGGCGCAGAGCCTGACAGGAATGTTTGAACTTGAATTCAAGGCTTTACTATTACTTTCTCAGGCCTGTGTTATTCGCGTACCCCAGCCCCTGCTCTATACAGATAAGTATATAGTGATGGAAACCTTTGTCGTCGGACAGCAGGCTGGCAATTGGGCTGAGCTGATGGGTCGGCAACTGGCCCAACTACATAAGGCAACAGCAAATAATTCTTATGGTTTTGAGGCGGATAATTATCTGGGCACCACCTTGCAAAAAAATACCTGGTGTGAATCCTGGATGGAGTTCTGGCGAGAGAACCGCCTTGCCACGCAGCTAAATAGTTTCGCTAACAAATCATCAGTGGATGACAGATTGCTTCGACTGGGTTGGAAATTAGTAGATAAACTCGACTCCATTCTCGGCCAGGTGCGGACGCCTGCCGCATTACTGCATGGCGATCTCTGGTCCGGAAATGCGAGCGCGGATGAAAAAGGCGAACCGGTTATTTTCGATCCGGCAATCTACTACGGACATAACGAAGCCGAGATTGGCATGATGCGAATGTTCGGTGGTTTCGGACCGCGCTGTGAGGCCGCTTATGTGGAAATCTGGCCCTTTGACGATGACTCGGAGCGGCGCATAGATCTCTACCGGCTCTACCATGAACTGAATCATCTGAATTTGTTTGGTAACAGCTATTACGATAGTTGTCTGTCTACTTTAAAGACTCTGCTCTAGGCCAAAGTACCTGAATAATTTATCCGAGCCATTCCAGAGATGGCTCATCCAGCATGGCTGCCTGTTCCCGTAGAGACAGGATATGCTCCTCCCAGTATTTTTGCGTGTTAAATGAGGGAAACGCAAGTGGGAAGGCCGGGTCTTCCCAGCGATGTGCTATCCAGCCGGCATGATGCATGATGCGCATCGTCCGCAGTGGCTCGATAAGCTGAAGTTCTCTGCGATCAAAATCAACCAGACAGGGTGAATCATCACGCCAGAGAATATTACCAAGATGGCAGTCTCCATGCAGTCGGATAAAATCAAGCTCTCCTGCTCTTTCAAAAGCTTTCTCTACTCTATCGATGATATCAGTAGTCAGACTTTCATAGGCCAGCAATAAATCATTTGGAATAAAGTCATTTTCCAGTATGAACTCACGTTGTTCATTGCAATAACTCTTGATGTTTATGTGTGGTCGATGCTGAAAGGGCTTAACTGCTCCGACATTATGCAGTCTGGCCAGACAATGTCCGAGTTGAAGCAGGTGGTCAGGGTTGTCAAGTTCGGGCGTACGTCCTCCTACTCGTCTGAACAGGGAGAAACGATAATCATTAAAGTGAATCAGTGATTTTTGATCCTGGCTAAGTAGTGGCGAGACAACCGGAATTTCGTGTTCTTCGAGTTCGGCCGAGAAAGCATGTTCTTCCACAATACTCTCATCGCTCCAGCGACCGGGCCGATAGAATTTGGCGACGATATAGCTGCCATCTTCCAGTCCTACCTGATAGACACGGTTTTCATAACTGTTAAGTGCCGATACGTGGCCATCGCAAGCGAAACCAGCACTCTCGACCGCATCGAGAATGGCATCCGGGCCGAGGTTCCTGTAGACGAGCGTTTCATTATCCATATGCCAGATCCAGATGTGTCCCGATAGTTATTAGAAAATGGAGAATACAGATAATCAACCTGTTTTGCCTCTCCGATGTTCTTATAATACATTTCATACTTTTGGAGAATTAGCTAAGCCCTTAAGCTGCCTGTATAGTTTACGCGCTAATCACAGGTATAAGTCCGGCTGAGAACAGGAAACATGTCAATAGATATAGCCAATATGACGAAAGAGGCCAACGCAGGGGACATTGATGTCCAGCTGCAGTTGGCGGAAATGTATGAAACCGGTTTCGGAGTACCCACCGATCGCGGACAGGCAGCTTATTGGTATCGTAAAGCAGCAGAGCAGGGCTCGGCAAAAGCACAGGCCACGTTGGGACAAATGTATATTCGCGGCGTAGGTGTTCCGGAAGATCATAACGAAGCGGTGATCTGGCTGGAGAAGGCCTCCGAACAAAATGATTCAGTGGCTCAGGCAAATCTTGCCTGGTGTTATCAGCATGGTCTTGGTGTAGAGGCTGATCTGGAGGAAGCACTTTCCTATTATCTTAAAGCCGCAAATCACGGTCATGCAGGAGCCCGTTATAATCTTGGTTATATGTATGCCAATGGTATCGGTACACAGAGAAATTATATTGAAGCCGTATCCTGGTACAACCGTGCGGCGGAGCAGGGCCACGTTAAAGCACAATTGAACGTTGGCTTACTTTATGCTTTTGGACAGGGCGTTGAGAAAAGCGAAGAAACCGCTGTTATGTGGTATGAGAAAGCGGCCAGGCAGGGTTACGATAAAGCCCAATACAATCTGGCTCTGATGTACGCCGGTGGTCATGGCATCACTCAAGATGACGTCGCTGCTGCTGAATGGCAAACGAAAGCGGCTATGCAGGGTTACGCACGAGCAGAATTTAACCTGGGTTTATTGTACTCCTATGGCCTTGGTGTAGAGCAGGATTACCAAAAAGCAGTCGAGTGGTTTATGCGTGCGTCCGCGCAAGCTTATGCAAAGGCGGATTATCAGCTTGGTAAAATGTATCAGGATGGTCACGGAGTAATTGCCAATGAAATTGAGTCTGCCAAGCATTACCAACTTTCTGCCGAAGGTGGGTACGCCAAGGCTCAATACCGTTTGGGGCGACTCTATCTTGACGGAACCGGAGTACAGGGTGATCAAAAGATAGCTTGTCAATGGTTCGAGAAATCAGCTCTGCAGGGTTTCGTTAAAGCACAATATATTATGGGCGTATGTTACGGTCGTGGTATAGGTGTCACTAAAGATTACGTTATGGCTCATGCCTGGTTGTCGTTGGCTTCAAAATCGGGTGACGATTTTGTAAAGAAAGTATTTGATAATGTTCGTAATAAAGTGACTGCGGAAGAAATTGCTGAAGCCGGGAAACTCGCTGAAAAATGGCAGGCTGCCTATCAGGAAAATACTATAATACCGGAGAGTTGATAGACACACTGTCTGCCAGTTGTGCTCTGGGTCTTGTGTTTTCCTGTGTAAGATTTACCAGCACGTTGTAGTATTTACGTATTTTTCTGACAAACTTTACCGGTTCATTTCCACGCGCATAGCCATGTTTTGTTTGTTTATACCACTTACTTTTGCTCAGCAAAGGTAAGCGTTGTTTAACATCTTCCCATAAATCCGGATTGCCGCCGTCGCGTTCCGTGAGTATTCGCGCATCTTCCAGATGTCCAAAGCCGACATTATAAGCCGCCAGAGCAAGCCATGTTCTGTCTGGTTCCGTAATGCGTTTCGGAACACGATCTATAAGAGATTTAAGATATTTTGCACCGCCTTCGATACTTTGTTTCGGATCAAGGCGATCTTTAACACCGACCTGTTTGGCAGTGGTTCTGGTAAGCATCATCAAACCACGTACGCCGGTATGAGAACGGGCATTTTTGTTCCAGTGTGATTCCTGATAGCTTAGCGCTGCCAGCAATCGCCAGTCTATGCTATATTCATAGGCGCTTCGCTTGAAGTAAGCTTTAAGAGCAGGCAGGCTTTTTCGATATTTGTCTACGAATTTTCTCGAGTCAACATAATCAAAAAAACCGCTTGGCCCATAGAAGCGCTCTATCAGATCGGCCAGCTGGCCGCTGTCGGCAATATTCTGGTGAAATTTCTCAATTTCATTCAACAGGCTCCGATCTTCAGAGTAGCGTATTGCCCACGATAGAGGTTCGGGTTCTGTCAAATTAAAAGCTGGTCGGATTTCGGGATAGGATTCTCTGGCAAGAATGACATCGTTGGAATAAGCCACGGCATAGAGTATTTCACCGTTTTCCACAAGAGCAAGAAGATCAAGGTTTTCCTTATCATCGTGAATATTCCAGGCTAGCGAGGGTACTTCCTTTTTTAGTTTGTTTAGTACGAGAGGAGGTACGGTCCCGGCAACTGTATGAAGCTCATCCGGATGGATATCGGCGAGTGAGCTCGGTCGCCAGTAGCTGGTTCGATAAATAATTTGCCGAGTTACCCACTGATAGCCCGGGCCATAGAGTAAAAGGGAATCCGGTTGCTTGACCTGAGCTATACTTCCGACAGCAACATCGGCTTCATCACTTTTAACGAGCTGCTTTGTCTCCGCATCGTTATTGGCAATTATTAACGAAAGATTGACGCCCAGATACCCGGCAAACTGCGTGGCCAGTTCGAACTCGAGACCGTTTTCACCGTCTTTGTCGACATAGTAGCTGGCGGGTCCGGTTCTGACGGCAAATCTGATTTCTCCTCTTTTTTTAATTTCCTCAAGGCTGGTCGGTTTTTCGCTACAGCCACTTACAAGCAAACAAAAAATGCAGAAAGCGGAAAAAGACTGTAAATGAAATAATCTCAACATAGTTAAGGTAATTACCTGAGCTTTTGGAGTATCTTCGTCCTCATTCTGTTCATTTATAGTACCTAAGCTGATTCAAGCATAATAGTTATTGGATGAGACTGGAACTTTATATTGTTATTTTCAGGTGCTTCATTGAAAATGCCCTGATAAGCTAAGTTGTTATAAACAAAACCGAATTAGATTTCAGGAGAGGTGCCGGAGTGGTCGAACGGGGCAGATTCGAAATCTGTTGTGTCTTTCGGGGCACCGTGGGTTCGAATCCCACCCTCTCCGCCATTTATGAGGTCTAAGCCCGGTTTGGAACGAATCAAGCTGCCCGGCAAGGAAATCTTTCTCTACTAGTCTAGCGAAACCATGAATACACTTAAAAAAATTTGTCGCTTAGTCTGTAATCGCTACACATTCTATTTAAGTCTGCTTGTTCTGGCTTTTGTTGGCGGTGGGCTGGCCAGAGAAAAAATAAATGCACCAGACTTACATCGCCTGTATATGGAAAGCATGATGGTGAATGATCAGGCACCAGTTGTGTTTATACATGGTGTGCTGGGTAGTAAATTGCGGGAAGATAGTGGCGGTGATGATTTATGGCTGGGGTCGCTTGACAGAATCCTGCTCAGTGAATACGAAGAACTAGCTTATAAAATTGATCCGGAAACGCTTGAACCGGAAAAAGGTTCTATTCATGCCTACACCGTAGCTGACGATGCAGTGGGCAAGGATTTTTACGGAAAGATTATCAGGACGCTAAAAGATGCAGGTAACTACCGCAAGGTCGAAATTGGTCAATCAGTAAACCCGAAGCAAAAGAATTTTTATGTGTTTTTTTATGACTGGCGACAGGATAATGTTAAAACTGCTGCTCAGCTCACTGAATTCATAGATCAAATAAGAGTCGACTATGAGCAACCGGACCTCAAGGTTGATATTGTGGCCCACAGTATGGGTGGTCTGATTACACGTTACTACATTCGTTATGGTAGTCAGGATGTTGTAAAGGACAATGACTTTGATAAGAAAGTGACCATGTATGGAGGTGACAGGGTAAGGCGAGTCGTTTTACTTGGCACCCCCAATCTGGGCTCTACCAAAACCCTCAATCGTTTTATTAACGGTGTCAAAATCGGTCTGAAACGAATTGGCACGGAAACTTTGGCGACAATGCCGAGTCTATACCAGCTATTCCCGCATCCATTGAATGACTGGCTGGTGACTAATGAGGGTAAAGCTCTGGACAGAGATCTCTACGACGTCGAAATATGGCGACGCTTTCAATGGTCGATTTTCGATCCGGAAGTCAGAAAAAGAATTCTATCGAGATATGAAGATGAAGCGACGGGGCAGGCTTATCTAAAGACACTGGAAGCCTATTTTGAAAAAAATCTGGAACGGGCAAGACGTTTCGTCTGGTCATTAACGACTCCCTTACCCGAAACACATCCCAAGCTGATTGTGTTCGGTGGTGGTTGCACGCTGACTTCAGCCAGAATTATTGTAGAAGAAGTAAACGGGGAGTCGATAATCAGGTTGTATCCTGAAGATGTTGTAAACAAGGTTGCAGGTGTGGATTATGATGCACTAATGCTTGAACCCGGAGACGGTTCAGTGACCAAGGCATCGTTATTAGCGAGAAATATACTTGATCCCAGTGTTAAACGACATAAGTACAGTTTCTTCCCGCTGGATTATTCGCTCATCCTCTGTGAGAAGCACAATAGTCTGACGGGCAATATTAATTTTCAGGACAATTTACTGAATGCGCTGTTATCGCGCGATTGAAAGAGAAAACAAACGGATCGAAAAATGTCTGGAAAAATTTACCTGATAGTTACTCTTGTGAGTCTGGTATGCAAAACTGCCAGTGCCGGAGAACCAAGCTTGTTCGACAAACTTGCGCTTGAGCTGAACAATGTCAGGTATCTGGAGCAGAACTGGGAAAGCAGCGACAGGGATTATTTTTACTACACCGATCAGGGCTCACGGCTGCTACCCTATGATCTTTTTCTGAACCTGGAACAGGCGGATAACGATGAGTTGTTCAGAAGTGCTGCCAATTTTTGTTTATGAAGTTGTC
This sequence comes from Gammaproteobacteria bacterium, assembly GCA_012103475.1. GTDB lineage: Bacteria > Pseudomonadota > Gammaproteobacteria > Eutrophobiales > Eutrophobiaceae > WLWS01. The sequence goes on from WLWS01000003.1 coordinate 226,759, forward strand.
CATCCCCAGCATAGCGTCGACAGCCTGATAAATGAGCTGGGGCTTAGCTGGGCCTGGGCGTGGAATGGCGACAAGGGTGTTGATGTTTTCTTTGTTATGAGCGGCTTTCTGATATCAGGTATTCTGATGAAGCAGCTCAAGGCCACAGGGAGTATTGGTCTGCGTAATTTTTATGTGCGCCGATATCTACGTCTCACTCCTGCTTATTATTTTGCACTTTGCGCATACTGGTTCATGAATGGGCCACATAGCGAGTGGTTATGGGCAAATTTTTTGTACGTCAGTAATTTTATCCATTATTCACATCAGGCAATGGGCTGGACCTGGAGTCTGGCCGTCGAAGAACAATTCTATTTTATTTATCCCTTATTGCTGGTACTGATAATAAGATATTCAAAAAAACCGGGTTATGTTTTGCTCGGAATATTCCTCAGTTCTTTTCTTATTCGTTATGGTGTAATCGTTAGTGATGAATTCATCAGAAACTCACCAAGCAGCCGCATGTATTCAGACAAGGAATACTTTAACCATTTTTTTACCGTACTTTACGACAATTTGTACACGCGTTTCGGTGCTATGGTAGTTGGCTGTATGATGGCCTATTGCTTTCACTATTATCGGGAAAAACTCGAAGAGTTTGCAAATTCCCCTGCAGGTGTCATCACGACTATTGTTGGCGTGTTTATGATACTTTTCTTTATGATATTTCCCATTTGGTCAAGCGCTTACGACGAGCAACTGACATTGCATTTTCTCTACAATATATTTAACCGGAATCTCTTCTCACTCGGGATTGGCATTGTTATTATCGCCACCTTGCTACAGAAGCACCTGATCGCAGACATTCTGAGACGATTCTTTTCCAGTCCTATCTGGTATCCAATGGCGACTCTTTCCTATTCTCTTTACTTGATTCATCTTGTTGTGATGTCCCTGATAATCCCTGCAATCGTTAACCTGACCACGATGATGCCTGAGGAATATCCATGGAGCATTCTTGAAAGCCCGTTTTACAGCTTCGTAATCAGCACAGTGTTAAGCATGGCAATATCTGCCTTGATTTATCTTTTCATTGAAAAACCTGTCATGAATCTGCGTAAATAGAGTCAGGATTTTTGATGCGTATAATCAGGCCATTATTATTCGCTATTTTCTGCCTGCTATTATTTCTAAGCGTATTCCTCGCTTATCATTTTTATAGTGATGTGGCTGTGACTAGTGAAGAAGTATTTCGGGAAGATGAAGCTGAACAAAGCCAGCGAGCGGCGCAAAATTTCATTAATGTCATTGAGGAGACGCGTGGCAATTATGCTGCCAGGGGGGCACACGCTAAAGGACATGCCTGTGTAAAAGCTTATTTTGAAGTCGAGCAGTCACTGAGTGAGGAATTACAGCATGGTGTCTTCAGTCAGCCTGGCCAGGTGTTTAAGAGCTGGATTCGTTTTTCAAACGGCGCCTCAAACCTGGCAAAGAGCCACGATGCCAAAAAAGACTCGCGCGGTATGGCCATAAAACTGATAAATATCGACAAGGCTAATTTGCAGGACAAGGCCGGGCAAGGGCCTGGGCAACAGGACTTCCTGATGCATAACAACCCGGTGTTTTTTTCAGCCAATATTGAAGATTACAATCGACTTGTTGAAAGTGACAATAAAATATTGTCCTTTTTTAACAGCCCAAATCCGTTTAAATGGCGACTAAGAGAATTAACACACGTGTTTGACACACTCGCCAAGCCACCTTTCAGTCCGCTGTGGGATGACTATTTCAGCAATACTGCATACAAGCTCGGTCCGCACAATATCAAGTTCAATGCGCAGTCCTGCAGTGCAGCGCCTGCTGAGATAAACCCTGATCTGGATAATCCTGATTTTCTGCAGCAGACCATGCGGGCAGAACTTGCCGGTTCTGAGGCCTGTTTCAAGTTCAGAGTGCAATTACAGGACACACAGAAATACATGCCTATCGAAGATCCGAGTATTGAATGGAAGGAGGATGATTCGCCATATCACGATGTCGCTACGATACGGATTCCAAAGCAGGACATTGGTGATGAAGAACAAAAACAATTCTGCGAGGACCTGTCATTTTCTCCCTGGCATGCACTGAATGCTCATCGCCCGATCGGGCAATTGAACAGGATCCGCAAACAGGTTTACGCCGCTAGCTCGAAATATCGCCACAATAGCAACGAGAGTCGCGTACCCGACTCCCTAGATTGGTGAGCTATCTGCGTAAACCTTGTGTTATATTACTGATTATCAATAATAAACTGACACCAAAGCTGCTTTCAGCTTGACTCATAATGGTTCTGAAACAGGGTCAGAAATCGGCGCTTATGTGTTTATTGCGAGGGGAATATGAGTTTTCTTGATCAGTTCAATGCGATAATCGGCGGTATTGCCGCTTTTTTGTTTCAGGATGCATTTTTGTTCGTCCTGCTTGGTACCGGCGTTTTGTTTACCATCTGGTCTGGTTTTTGCCAGTTCAGAGCACTGAGTCATGGTACTGCCGTATTGCGCGGTTTATACGACGATAAATCTGATCCCGGCGCTATCAATCACTTTCAGGCACTGTCAGCCGCCCTGTCTGCCACCGTCGGGCTTGGCAATATAGGCGGTGTCGCGCTGGCGGTTGCGCTAGGTGGTCCCGGTGCCGTGTTCTGGATGTGGCTGGTCGGTTTGCTGGGAATGTCCATCAAGATGACCGAAGTCACCCTGTCTATGCTCTATCGGAACACCGATGATCCGGACAATCCTCATGGCGGGCCCATGTGGGTGGTGTCGAAGGGACTTGCTGAGTTGAATCCAAAATACACTCTGCTGGGTAAAGCAATCGGTGCGATTTTCTGCGTTACCTTACTGGCTTACACAATAACCGGCGGAGTAATGTTTCAAGCCTGGAACGTTGGCGCCATCACGCAGGAATATTTCCATGTTCCCAGCTGGATGACAGGAATCGTTCTGGCAATTGTTGTTGGCATGGTGATTATTGGTGGCATCAAGCGAATAGGGGCAGTGGCGAGCAGACTGGTGCCCTTGATGGTTGTCTTATATCTGCTCGGTGGTTCCTACGTACTGGCGCTGAATATTGAAGCTATACCGGGTTTGTTCAAGCTAATCGTGGTATCCGCCTTTAATCCACAAGAGGCAAGTGGCGCGTTTATTGGTGGAACTGTCGGTTACGCAATAATGATTGGCATGCGGCGTGCGTTATTTTCCTCCGAGGCGGGTGCAGGTTCTTCACCGATTGCTCACTCTGCTGCAAAAACCGACGAGCCGGTTCGTGAGGGTGTTGTCGGTGGTCTTGAACCCTTTATTGATACGATAGTCGTGTGCACTTTCACTGCCATGGTGATTCTTTCCAGTGGTCTGTGGGAACGAGGAGGTGAGGCTGTATATGATCAAACACCAGAAATAGTGGAAGTTGGCTCTGGTGTATGGAGTGTGGAAAAATCGCTTGCACCGGTAAAAGCAGATGGCAGCAACTGGCGCGACGGGGAAAAAGTATTTGTTATCTTAAAAGGCGATTCAAACTCTGACACGGGTAACGATTTACATCGTCTTAATGCCTCAGTGCTGATATCAGAAACTGGTGCAGCCTCACTTGAATATGCGCAGATTTCCATGGGAGCAGCACCTCAACTTCTTGATCCATCAATATACGCGACTTATCCCGGTGCTACCCTAACTGCCAAGGCCTTTGATAGCGCCTTGCCTGGACTTGGCAAGTGGCTGGTCACACTGGCCTCCTGGTTTTTTGCCATATCTACCATGATTTCCTGGAGTTACTATGGTGAGCAGGGCATTGTTTATCTATTCAGTGAAGGCGCTGTCAGTCGTTATCGTTACCTCTTGTGCTTGCTGGTTGTGGTAGCAACCATGGGCTTTATCGAAACGCCACAGGAGCTGGATAATTTTTCCGCGCTTGGTAATGGTCTGATGCTTTGGGCGAATGTGCCCATCACATTGTTTTTCGGGTACAAGGCTATGGCGGCCTACAAGGAATACATAGGTCGTCTCAAGGCAGGTGAGATACAACGTAATCCCAACGCACCTTCTTTCTTTCGTGAAGTACTAACTGGTAAGGATGTGGAATAGAGCTTCAAACTAATAAAGTTTGCTACATCACGAGAGTATTTAAAAATGATTTATGACGTCCTTCGAAAATTCTTTCAGGTATTTATTCTGCTGCTGTGCACAGCTGGCTGGGCACAGGCGGAAGAGGTCATTGAATTCGATAATCTAGCCACCAGTACCTTCTGGAAGAAACTCTATCCCGGCGGCGGTTGGTCTTTGTACTGCGGTTATAAATTTGCCAATACCAGAAAAACAAAAAACGGGCATAGAATCGATATTGAACACATTTTTCCAGCAAATCGTATGGCTGAACACAGTGGATGTGAAAACCGTATGCAGTGTCGAGAGGCGAACAATCAGAACTTTATCCGCATGGAGGCCGATCTGCATAACCTGTATCCGGTCTGGCAGACCGTGATTACCCATCGCTACGATTTTCGCTTCGGATTGATAAATGGTGAAGAGTGGCGTTTTCAGGATTGTGACATTGAATGGAAAGCCGGGATTGTTGAACCCAGGCAAATCGCACGGGGCAATATTGCCCGGGCTATGTTGTACATGCATTCGAAGTACGATATCCCCTTGCAACAACAGGATCTGATTCTATTTAAAGTTTGGAATAAAATGGATCCACCAAGCAAACAGGAAAAAGTGCGCAATAATATTATTGAAAGACTACAGGGGAATCGAAACCCTTATGTGGACAGGCCCAGACTTGCCGAAACCAGTAAACTAACGCTGTTGAAACTGAAGCCTTAGCAGAGTTTTCAGAGAGCGCGAGCCAGCCACAGCGAAAAATACTCGTTGTCAGGCTGATAACAACGAACTATTTCCATCTCATGTTCTTCAAGTAAACTGACAATATCTTCTTTATCGAACTTGCGACTTATCTCTGTCAAAATACGCTCCCCTTTCTCAAGCTGAATCGAAGCGTCTTCTGACTCAAAGTGAATTTCCTGATCACGAAGAGAAACAAGATACATTTCAATCTGTTTCTTCGATGAATTAAAACAGGCCTGATGCTGGAAATGGTTTAAATCAAAATTACTTCCGACTTCCTGATTTAATACTCTGAGCACATTCAGATTAAATGCAGCGGTAATACCCTCACTGTCATTATAAGCCGCGTTCAAAATATTCTCGTCTTTGATTCTATCCGCACCAATCAGGAAGTAGTCGCCAGCTGTCATGCAGCTTCGTAATTCTTTAACAAACTCGCCCGCGGCCGTTGAGTCAAAATTACCAATAGTACTACCGAGAAAAACATACAGCTGGTTACCATCGGATTCCGGCATATTGGCCAGACCGGCATTGTAATCTCCTAACAGTGGCATAACTTCCAGCCAGTCGTAATCGGAAGTCAAATCTGTAGCCGTTGTTTCAAGTAGAGATTCACAGACATCAAAAGGCAGGTAGTCACATTTCTGCTCAAGTTGTTCGCAGGCATCCAGCAAGCGACGCGTTTTTGTCGATGTCCCGCTGCCGAGTTCGATAATCCGGTCAGGTCTGGCTTCAGCTATGATATTGGTGGAATTACTCAGAAGCAGAGCGTCTTCAGTGCGGGTCGGGTAATATTCGGAAGTTGCACAAATCTGGTCAAACAATTCAGAACCACGATCATCATAAAAGTATTTGGGCGGTAGTGACCTCGGTTTTACGAACAATCCCGAATGAACGTCCTCAATTATCGTGGGTACGTTTCGACTGGGATGTATATGTAGACATTTTCTGGCATCGTTCTGCTGGCTTTTGCTTTGGCCACTTTGCATAAAAATTCCCTGATACGGATGATAGTGATTAAGTTATTTTTAAGCAGAGGCTAACATAGAGGCTGGTGAGAATGCGAATAGTTGCTTGAATATGACAACCTTGTCACTACAGTTTAAATTAATGTGAGTATGAATGAGAGTTTCCTGACACTGCTGGAAAAGGGCTATAGCTTGCTCACTCCGACCATGCGAATGAGCCGAGTATTGAGTAATCAGTATGCGATATATCGTCTGAATAGTGGTGCACTCGCCTGGGAAAGTGCGGATATTCTCCCCTGGCAAACGTGGTTGCATCGTTTCTGGGAAAATTACAGCATAGGACGTAGTGATGTACCGGTTTACCTGAATTCGGCTCAGCAGCAAAGTATCTGGTTGCAGATAATTGAGAGTTCTACTTACGCCGCACATATCTTACAGGCGCAGAATGTGGCCAGACAGGCCATGCAGGCCTGGGAGCTTTCGCATTTGTGGAACATCCCGCTGTTTCCAGATGAGGTATATATAAATCACGATGTTCGTGCTTTTCAGATCTGGGCCAATGACTACCAGACCTTGTGCGAGCGCAATAACTGGGTAGATGATGCTTGCGTACCCGGGATATTGATGCAGAATCTGAAAGAAGATGAGACAGCAATTAATATGAAGTTAGCGCTTATTGGTCACGATAATTTGCTACCTCAACAGCTGTCTTTGCTTGAAGCCCTCAAACAGAAGGGAGCTGAGGTGACTGTTGAGGAGTCACTGTCGCGCAACAGGTCTGTTCGGTCATTGTCTTTTATTGACAGCGAAGACGAAATCCGGGCAGCTGCAGAATGGGCGGCAAGTATTGTTGAAGAGGATTTCACGGCAAGTGTCGGTATTATTGTTCCGGATTTACATGCAAAACGAGCAGAAATCGAAGACGGATTTGATGATGTTCTGACACCCGAAGACATTTTGCTGGCAGCAGAATCTGCATCAAAAGCTTATAGTATTTCGCTAGGGCAGCCATTGAGTACTTATCCGGTGGTTGCCACGGCTCTCGCCATTCTTGAACTTGTCGGGCAAAAAGCAGACTACGAGGATATTAGCAAAGTACTTCTTTCGCCATATATTAAAAGCAGCCAGAAAGAAAAAAGCAGGCGAGCTCAGCTTGACGCGATACTTCGTGAGTTTGGTGAGGAAAAAACTTCGCTCAGGCAAATTCTGTTTTTGAGTAACGGACATATTGCGGAGCAAAGTCGCAGCGAAGATTTTCTCAGCTGTATGCAAAGCCTGTCTGAGCTGAATAATGATTTACCACGAGTACAAAGCCTGCATAAATGGGCGAAAGTGATAACCAGGTGTCTTGCAGTGTTTGACTGGCCCGGTGAGCGAAGTCTTAATAGCGCTGAGTATCAGGCAATCGAAGCCTGGCAAAAGCTAATGAGTCAGTTTGTCAGTCTTGACGGAGTTTGTCGGGTTGGTGGTTTCAGAGCCGCGCTTGGTCAACTTCGACAGTTGAGCCAGAATGTCAGTTTTCAACCAGAAACCAGCGAGTCTTCTATTCAGATTATGGGCCATGCAGGTGCCGCTGGCATGGAGTTTGAGAATTTGTGGGTACTCGGACTGCACGAAGAAGCCTGGCCAAAACCAATCAGACCAAACCCTTTCATCCCACTAGCCTTACAAAAAGAACATGAGTTGCCAGCTGCAAGTGCTGACAATCAATTTGACTACGCCAGAGAAATCGGCAACAAGTTGATTGCATCGTCAGTCAATACCATCTTTAGTTATCCTCGCAACGAGTCGGACAGGAGTCTTAAACCCAGCCCCTTAATCAGATCTTATCTGGACGAAAACGACGACTTCCCTTTTGTTGTCAGTCCTCACTACAGTGAACTGATTTTTGACTCGAAATTAATCGAAGAATTAAATGATGAAAATGCGCCAGCTCTGAGACCTGGTTTGTATAGCGGCGGTGGCAGCGCTTTGTTTAAAGATCAGGCAGCCTGCGCTTTTCGGGCCTTCGCCAGACATCGCCTGTATGCCAGAGGTCTGGCCGAACCCGACATTGGTTTGAACGCCCTGGAACGTGGGCTGATTGTGCATGAGCTGATGCAGAATTTCTGGAACAAAGTACAGACATTATCTCAGTTGAAAAGTTTAAGCGATGATGAGGAAGCAGAAATTGTGCTTGTTGCGATAAGAAAAGCACTGACACCCTGGCGTCGATTAAAACCGGAAACCTTCACCAATCGATTTATGCAACTGGAAGAACAGCGCCTGCAAACTCTCGCGGGTGAATGGCTTAAACTTGAAAAACAACGTGATAATTTTCGAGTCATCGCGAGTGAAGAAAAAAGAAACTTCAAACTGGCTGATATTGAAATTCATACGCGTATCGATCGTGTAGACGAAATCGCCGGATCACAACAGGTGATCATCGATTACAAAACTGGTAATGCCAGTGTCAGTAGTTGGTTTGATGAACGTCCGGAGGATCCACAACTGCCACTTTATACAATATCAAGCGAAAAGAATATTGCGGCTATTGCCTTTGCCAGTCTAAAACCGGGTAAATCCCGTTTCATCGGTGTGTCTGCTGAAGAGCATGTTTTACCTGAGGTAAAGTCACTGGCGAAATTAAAGAACCGGGTAGAGATTGAGAACTGGGATGTTCTCGTTTCAGAGTGGCGGGCTATACTTCTGCGCATCGGCATGCAGTTTCGTCAGGGAGATGCTCGGGTAAATCCGAAAAACCAGAACACTTGTCAATATTGCGATCTGCAGGCTTTTTGTCGGGTGCATGAGATAAAGCCACTTATTCTCGATGAGGCAAGCAGCGCAAATGAATGAAGTTAGCGATCAGGTGCAAAGACAGCGGGCATTGAACCCTGCCGAGTCTTTCATCATTCAGGCACCGGCCGGATCAGGCAAAACTGAATTACTTATTCAACGATATTTACGAATGTTGTCTCTGGTCGATGCACCTGAAGAAATTATCGCGATTACTTTTACCAGAAAAGCGGCTGCTGAAATGCGAGCCCGCATTATTGCCGCTCTTGAACTGGCGCAGTTGGATGAGAGCGGGAACGGGAATGCAGTTACCTTTAAACTTTCACGAGAGGCCTTACAACAGGATGCACGACAGGGCTGGGACCTCTGTCAGAATACTGCTCGATTGCGGATACAGACGATTGATTCGCTAACGGCTTCATTGACCAGACAAATGCCGATACTGTCCCGTTTCGGAGCACAACCAGAAACGCTGGAAAGGGCAGATGAATTGTACCGGCTGGCTGCAGCGAGAACTCTGGCTGAACTGGAAAGTGGTGAAGGTTGGTCTGAAGCCATTGCGATTCTTTTACAGCATCTCGACAATGATTTGCCAAGAGTCAGAACCATGCTGGCGGGTATGCTGGCGCGCCGGGATCAGTGGATGCGGCACGTGGCCAGACAGGAACAAAGACAGAATCTGGAAGCTGCACTAGGGCATCTCGTGCAGGCTAAACTGGAACAGGTGAGTCTGGCTATTCCTGCAGAACTTCATGCTGAACTAATCGAATTGCTTCATTTCGCAGCCGCTAATTTGCAAGAATCTGAAAGTGATTCGCTTATTTGTAGCTACGCAGACAGGCAGCCATTACCGGAGGCAAAGGCTGAAAATTTAGATCATTGGCGGGCTCTGGGCAGATTTTTGCTAACAAATGACGGTAACTGGCGTAAACAGGCTGACGTTCGTCTAGGCTTCCCGCCGGCAAACGCCAGTAAAAGCGGTGCTGAAGAGCGTGCCGCGATGAAAAATCGTTTTAAGACTCTGCTTGGTAATTTATCAGAAAATGCGAATAAGGATTTATTGCAGCAGGTGTCCATACTGCCCGATGTCTTTTACAGCGATTCTGACTGGGAGCTTATTGATGCCCTCTACCAGTTATTGAAACTGGCTGATGCTCAACTCAGGCTGATATTTGCCGAACGTAATCAGATGGATTTCAGTGGCATCACACAGGCGGCGATCGATGCTCTGGGCAATGCGGATGAACCTAGCGAGTTGGCCATGCAACTGGATTACCGAATCAGACACATATTAGTGGACGAGTTTCAGGATATATCCATTAATCAATATGTATTGCTGGAACGCCTCACCGCAGGCTGGAGCGAAGAGGATCAACACAGCCTGTTTGTGGTTGGCGATCCTATGCAATCGATTTATCGTTTCCGCGAGGCCGAGGTGGCTTTGTTCCTGAATACCTGGCAGCAAAAACGACTCTATCAGCTTGCTCTTGTGCCACTGGCAATATCAGTTAATTTTCGTTCTCATGCCGGCATTGTTAACTGGGTCAATTCCGCTTTTACTAAAGTGCTGCCGGCAAAAGCGGATCTCGCCAGCGGTGCGGTAAGATATGCAGAAGCTGAGGCTTATCACAGTGAGGAAAGACAAAATCCGGTTCGTATTCATCCAATGACAGGCCGCGATGATCAACTTGAGGCCGAAACAGTAGCAAAGCTTGTTGTACAGTCGAAAACAGAAAACCCAGGGGATTCTATTGCCATTCTGGTTAGAAACCGAAGTCATCTTGTTGAGGTTATTCCGGAGTTGGTGAAAAAGGGTATTGCCTATCGGGCAGTAGATATTGAATCGATGGGACAGCAAACAGCGGTTCAGGATCTACTCGCTCTTACACTTGGATTGACACATCTGGCTGACCGCGCTGCATGGCTGGCGATTCTACGGGCCCCATGGTGTGGACTCAGGCTAACCGACCTGAGCATTTTACTCGCAGACAGTAAAAACATCACAGTGTGGGATTGTCTGCAGGATAGCTCGAGGCTCGCGGGGCTAAGTGATGATGCTCAACAACGCCTGCAAAAATTGTTGTCTCCACTGCAAGCGGCTTTGTCGAACCGGGGTCGGCGACGGCTGCGCCGTTGGCTTGAATCAGCCTGGATGGGAATTGGTGGTCCAGCCAGTCTGCCGGACAAAAGCGATTTAAAAAATTGTAAGACTTTTTTTGCTTTACTGGATGAGTTTGATAATAACGGCGAGCTATCTGATCGCGGGCTATTTCAAGACGAGGTGGCCTCACTATATGCTGCCACTGATGTCAGCAGTGATAATCAGGTTCAGATAATGACCATGCATAAAGCGAAAGGGCTGGAGTTTGATACGGTGATATTGCCTGGCTTATCCCGACGTGGCGCAAACGACGAGGCCAGATTGTTAATGTGGATGGAAACGCCGCATGCCGAACATCAGGATTTACTTCTGGCGCCGATTAAGCATGCTGGACAGTCAAACTCTTCAATCTATGACTACCTGCGAAGACTGGAGAACGATAAACAATATTACGAACAAGGACGCTTACTTTATGTCGCAGTAACCCGGGCCAGGAAAGCTCTTCATATTCTGGCTAGTGCGGAACGAAAACAGAATGAGGGGCAATCAGAATTGCTGATGCCCCCACGTAATAGTCTGAGTGCTCAGCTTTGGCCGGTACTCGAACAGTCATTTCGAGACTGCCTGAATGTAAATGAGGTCGAGCATGATGACGAGATCCACAAGCGGATTCCTGTCACAAACAATCTGCGACGATTGAAATCTGACTGGAAATTACCAAGTGCGGCCGCAAGCAGAGGACTCAGTGCAAATTCCAGCACAGAAGAAGCTGAGTTTTCTGCACTGGAATTCGAATGGGCAGGAGAGACTATCAAACATGTCGGTACTGTCGTGCATCGCTGTATTCAGTGGCTCGGGGAGCAAAATTCATATGATTACAGTAAGTCAACAATTGACTCTTTACAGCCTTATCAGGAATCCTTGTTGCTTCGTCTTGGAGTTGTTGAAGATGAAATCGATGGGGCCCTTAATCAAGTTCAACTGAATCTTCAGAATATGTTCAGTGACCCTCGAGGACAGTGGTTGTTTTCAGGCGAACATCGGGCTGCGAAGAACGAATACGCAATAAGTGGTATGCATGCGGGTAAACTGGTGAATGCCGTAATCGACCGGACCTTTATTGATGAGAAGGGTGTTCGCTGGATCATTGACTATAAGACAAGTCGTCATGAAGGCAGTAATCTGCAGGGCTTTCTCGACTTGCAGCGGGAAAGATATCAGCAGCAGCTTGAAAAATACGCGCAACTCATGCTCACTATGGAAGACAGACCTGTTAAATTGGCTCTGTATTTTCCTATGTTGCAGGGCTGGCGAGAGTGGAGATACCAAAAATAGCAGTTACACGATACATAATGAAATCAATTCTGTTTAAAGTCCCCTTATTTATAATTTTGTTCCTGCCTCCGGCAATGGCAGAAACAAATGAGCTCGAAGTTGAAATTGAAAAGGGCGACGAGCTTCCGACAGGTAACTGGGAGCAGGATTATTCGCTGAAAATAAGTCATCTGGAAAGGGAATTTGGTGCCTATCACGTAACATTGATAGCGCCGCTCAATGATCTTGCCATGGCCTATCAGAAGAGCGGTGCTGTGCTGAAAGCGATTGAAATGTACGAGCGGGCCTTACATATTAACAAAGTGAATCTGGGTGTTCACAATCTGAGTCAGGCTGACTTAATCGAGCGATTGATTGAAAATTACTCTTCGCTACAGGACTGGCAACAAGTCGCTGCAAAAATGCATTATCTGTTATGGGTCTATAGACGGAACTTCGATAGCAGCGATGACCGTCTGGTTGCGATGATGGAAAGGGTCGGGCGTTGGTATCGGCAGGCCTACTGGCAACATCAGGGAGGAGAAGCGCTGTCTTTTCTTGTAGAGGCAGACGACCTTGTTGACGAAGCGCTGGCGATAGTGGAATTACAGGCCGGGCCTGACGCAAATCAGTTGGTTAGCCTGTTACACCTTTCATCGATCATTAATGCACAGATCGCCAGTGACGTAAAAAATGTATTTCGACAATCTCATCGTGATATTCGTGAGGCCATGATACCAAATAACAGAGGAACTCCCTATGCTAACGAAATTGCGGTACGTGAATATTATTTTGAGCAGAGCTTTTATAAAGGCAGACGAGCTCTGAATCGTGTTATCAAAATATTCGAAAAAAACCTGCCGGAGACGACAGTTGATTACGCTCAGATACTGGTTTATCAGGGAGATTACTATCTCGCCCTGAATAGAAAATGGAACGCTATGAAAAATTACCGCAAAGCCTTTGCTGTATTAATGGATAATAATGCAAGCGAGGAAGAGATACGTTTTATATTTGGTGAACCAAGACGAGTGAAGCCATTCACTCTTCCGGGCCAGGAGCTGAGTACATTGACAGATAAGTCTTATATTGATGCACTTGTAGATATACCGGCGAATGGTTGGCCACGAAATATCCGTATTCTCGCAAGTCAGCCGAATAATGGTGGTGAGCGGGCGAAACGAGGGAAACACAGTGTTGCGGCGACACGTTATCGGCCACGTTTTGAAAACGCTGAGCCTGTTCCCACTGAAAATGTTTCGCTCAGGTATGTATTCAGAAAATGATAATAGAGGGTAAGCTATGATTAAGCACATCGTCATGTGGAAGTTAAAAGAAGAAGCGGAAGGTAATGATAAAGACACTAACGCGAAATTAATGAAGGAAAAACTCGAGGCTATCGCTAATCTTGTTCCCGGGATGCTGAAACTGGAAGTCGGATTTGATCTGGGACTCGACGCAACAGGCTATGATGTCATTTTATACAGTGAGTTCGAAAATAAAGCAGCGCTCGCTGCCTATCAGGAGCATCCGCAACATAAAGCGGTATTTCCCTTCATCGGCGCGGTTAGAGAATCACGAGTTGCTGTGGATTACGCCGTTTGAAATTAAAATCAGAAAATATGAATGAAATGAATAAGCCTTACTCAGCAGCCTGCGATAATAATCGTGATCCGATATTTAATGAATTACAAAAATTGTTGAGAAACTCTGCTACGGTACTGGAGATTGGTAGTGGCACCGGTCAGCACGCTGTCCATTTCGCCAGAGGGCTGCCACATTTAAGCTGGCAATGCAGTGATTTACCTGAAAATCACGAGGGCATTATGCAATGGCTTGATGAAGCGGCTTTGCCTAACACACCTGTACCCTTATCACTTGATGTTACGCAGAGTGAATGGCCTGAATCTGATTTTGATGCGATTTTTTCGGCCAATGCGATTCATATAATGAGCTGGAATTCAGTTAAAGCCTTGTTTAGAGGTATATCTCAGGCACTAGCGAAAAACGGCCTATGTGTTTTTTATGGCCCGTTTAATTACAACAATGAATATACCAGCGAGAGCAATGCGCGTTTCGATGACTGGCTAAAAAATCGCAACCATGAAAGCGGAATTAGAAATTTCGAAGACATAGAGCAACTGGCGCACGACGCAGAGTTAATTTTGCAGGAAGATATTACAATGCCCGCCAATAACCGTTTATTGTGCTGGCAAAAACAATAAGAGAGGAAATCGAGGGAAAAATAATGGGTACTTACGATAAAGAGTCGGATTCACAGCTTTACTGGAACGAAGAAGGCGGGAGCAAGTGGGTAGAAAATATCGATTTGGTCGAAACAATGATGGTGCCGATGAGTGATGAACTTCTCAACGCTATCGCTGCAAAATCAGGCGAACAGGTTCTCGATGTCGGTTGCGGAGGAGGTGTGACCAGTATGAAGCTGGCACAGCAAGTTGGAGAGGAAGGGAAAGTAATTGGTGTGGATGTTTCAGAACCTATTTTGTCGGTAGCACGAGACCGCGCCGCTGGCATTGCCAATATTGAGTTTGAACACAGTGACGCTACCAGTGCCAAGTTGGGTAAGGAGCGATTTGATATAATCACTTCTCGTTTTGGTGTTATGTTTTTTGATGATCCGGTAATAGCATTCAGCAATATGCATGGATCTCTGAAACCAGAAGGCAGATTAGTTTTTATGTGCTGGCGTGGAATCGAAGAAAACCCCTGGCTTGGCGCAACAGCGAAAGCGGCTTTTGACATCGTCGGTGCACCGGCAGAGAAACCTGACCCAAAAGCGCCCGGACCTTTTTCACTGGGAGATTCAGTTCACCTTCAGAACATTCTGCAGACATCAGGTTTTCATAGTGTAAATCTCACCGCGACGGACAAGACGATGCCTATGGGATCGCTGGACAATGCGCTTGGCTTCCTTATGAAAATGGGACCGGTTGCAGAAGCTATTAAGGAAGCTTCTGTCGAGCAGAAAGAATTGGTTACAAGTGCAGTTAGCGAAGTATTGAGCAGTTTTAACAGCAACAAGGGACTCATGGTGCCGGGAGCGACCTGGATCGTGACTGCGTCAAAGTAATCAGACGCATCAAAGCAAAGGTAATATTCTGTGAAAAAGTTTTCAAAAGCTTTGCTAATTATTCTGGTTCTGGCATTGATCGGACCGCTTCTGGTCGCTTGCAGCGGTAGTATAAAACTCGGACAGAATTGGCGCACCGCCGATCGTTCAAGCACCGGAATCGCACCTAAGCCAGATCTAAACGAAGAAGCTTTAGTCCAGATTTACGCCGCGAGAGCTTTTAACTGGCGAGGCATATTTGCGGTACACACCTGGATTGCGACCAAGGAAAAAAATGCCAGTAATTACCGTGTGCACCAGGTTGTTGGCTGGCGTGCATGGAATAGTCTGCCAGTGGTAGTTTCGGAGGAAGACTTGCCCGATCGTTCCTGGTACGGCTATACCCCGGAAATTCTTGTCGATCTACGAGGAGCAGACGCGGAAGTGGCGATAAAGGCTATCTATCAAGCGGTTCAGGAATACAATTACCAATATCGTTACAGCGTATGGCCGGGCCCGAACAGCAATAGCTTTGTCGCTGAAATCGGTAGGCGCGTACCCAAACTAAGTTTAAAACTGCCCGCTACTGCAATAGGCAAGGACTTTCTGGTTAGTTCTGTATTGTTTGATAAAGCACCGAGCGCGACGGGTTATCAGTTTTCTTTATATGGATTGCTCGGTATTACACTCGCACGCGAAGAGGGTCTGGAAGTGAATTTTCTGGGGCTGAATTTTGGTATTAACCCATTGAAGTTAATGATAAATTTACCCGGTTTGGGCCATTTGGGACTGATTTAAAGTGAATCAACCCGGTAGTACTCAATGAGGGGGAGGAGGGTAGAGTACCAACCGGGTCGTTCAAAGCATCAATTGGGAGGAATGATTGCTTGGTAAGAATAATAGCCAAGTAGAGAATCATCTGCTGTGACAAAGCTCACAGTTTCTATTCAAGCGTCAAAATACTTTTAAAACTGTGAACGGAGTCACGTATCTGCTTAAGAGCTTCAGGGGAAGGGGCGCAACCGGTGATTATAGTGCTCTGACTGGCTCTTCAGTATTTTGAATCAGGCTAACAATGGTCCAACCGGCTTCCGGTTGAGGCGGGTTTTCGATAACAAATGGATGTAGCCGAACTTTCTCGTCCAGTGCAAAAAGTGGAATACACTTGTCTTTGTTTCGTTCCAGATAGTTTTCAAAACTGAATTCTTCACTCAGCTGTGTACTGCGAATTTCTGCGGCATTTCGAATCCAGTTTGCCAGAAACCCATGGGTGATTTCTTCACCGAACAGAAGCTGGCCCCGGTGACGGTTTGATATTTTGTGTTTATCGGTAATCATCTGGTCGCGGGTAGTCGCCACTTCGAAAATATTGTTTTGGCCAAAGTCCGCCCTGAAGCGAAGACCGGCCAGTGCATCCATGTTGACGCGTCCGGACATCGCCAGCATGCGACCGACACCGACCAGATCCAGATGTCTGTCTGCGTGTTCGGAGATCGGATTACCATAATAGGTTTCCAGGCCTTCCATTCTGGCAGTGCGGGTGTTTTCCCAGTTGCTATCTGTCAGCACGACTTTAAAATCCAGATCCTGCAGAGCTTTACCGATTGCTCTGGCAACAATGCCCGCACCTATGATTAAGACTCCTTTTGGTGGTGGTTCACGAACTCCAAGCAAATGAGCCAGCTGTTTTGCCGACAGGCTTTGAATAAGTACGGTGCCAACGATGACTAAAAATGCCAGTGGTACGAACAGACTGGCTTCGGCATATCCGGCTTCTTCAAGCCGAATTGCAAACAGGGCAGCAACGGCAGCGCAGACAATACCACGTGGTCCAATCCATGAAATCATCAGGCGTTCACGAATATTCAAATCGGAACCGATCGTTGAAGCGAACACCGCCAACGGTCGTGCCACAAACATAATCACAGCCAGAACGATGAGTGCAGGAAAACCAATGTTCAGCAGCTGATTAATGTCAATTCGAGCTGCAAGCACGATGAACAGGCCTGAAATCAGTATTACGCTCAGACTTTCCTTGAAATCTAGAATATCATCAATATCGAGTCCCTTCATATTGGCGAGAGTCATGCCCATAATGGTGACTGCAAGCAGTCCAGACTCATGTTCGATCATATCTGCAATAGCATAAACTGCGAAAACCAGGGTCAGGACCAGAACGTTACGCAGATATTCAGCGATCAGATGGCGTTTTAATACATAGCCGAGAGCGAGGGCTGAAAGTGCGCCAATTACGCTGCCTATCAATACGATATTGCCGAATATAGCGAGGATGTTGCCGAGGGTATTTTCTCCTTGTGCGGAGATAATGAAATTAAATACCAGTACAGCCAGCAGGGCACCAAGTGGATCAATGACGATACCTTCCCAGCGCAGAATATTTGAGATATTCGCATTGGGTCGAACTGTTCGTAACATCGGTATGATTACTGTCGGACCGGTGACGACAACAACCGCACCAAAAAGAAAAGCCAGCGCCATGTCGAATTTAAGAACGTAGTGAGTGGCTATCGCTGTTATGGCCCAGGTAATTAGCGCACCGATACTAATTAAATTACGGACAACTCTGCCCAGCCCTCTTATTTCTTCTATTTTCAGTGTAAGACTGCCTTCGAAGAGAATGACCGCTACTGAAAGTGATATCAGAGGAAAAAGCAGATCACCAAAGAGTTGATCCGGATTGAGAATACCGCTTACCGGCCCGATAAGAACACCACAGATAAGCAGGAATAGAATCGAAGGTAATCGGATTGCCCATGCCAGCCATTGACAGCTGATGCCGAGAACTGCGATGCCTGCGAGTGACACCATAATATCGGCTTGCATAGATTTTCTGTGCCCGCCTTGTTGTCAGCTAGACCGTCTTTTGAAATACAAGGCTGGCATTGGTGCCGCCAAAACCGAAACTATTGGATATCACAGTTTCCAGTCCGGCATTATCAAGCCGTTCTGTAATGATGGGTAAGCCCTCTGCTGTATCATCAAGTTCATCGACATTTGCAGTACCAAAAACGAAATCTTCTTCAAGCATGATTAAAGAATAGATCGCTTCATTGACTCCGGCTGCACCAAGCGCATGTCCAGTGATGGATTTTGTTGCACTGATCATAGGAATATTGCTACCAAATACTTCTCTTGCCGCAACCAGTTCGCTGACATCACCAACAGGCGTACTGGTGGCATGTGCATTGATGTGTTGTATGGGCTTATCAACGGTGCTAAGGGCCTGTTGCATACATCGTGTTGCACCTTCGCCTGATGGTTTTACCATGTCCATTCCATCAGACGTGGCACCGTAACCAACCAGTTCAGCATAAATATGTGCTCCTCTGGCTTGAGCGTGTTCGAGTTCTTCAAGTACGACAATGCCACCGCCACCTGAAATCACAAAGCCATCCCTTATTTTGTCGAACGGTCTTGAGGCTTGAGTGGGGTCGTCATTAAAATTAGAAGAAAGCGCGCCCATACTGTCGAATAAAAGTGTACTGGTCCAGTGCACTTCATCCCCACCTCCGGCAAATATAATATCCTGTTTGCCATTCTGGATGAGTTCCCAGGCATTTCCAATGCAGTGGGCACTGGTCGCGCAGGCGGAACTGATGGAATAATTTACGCCTTTGATTTTATAAGCGACAGACAGACAGGCACTGGCTGTACTGGACATAATCCGGGGCACCATGGTTGGACCTACTTTTTTCGCACCTTTCTCGCGCAGAGTATCAACCGCAAGTACCAAATTCTCATTTGACGCACCACCGCTACCGACTATCAGACCGGTACGGACGTTGGAGACCAGGTCGTCATCGAGACCGGCATCGCTAATGGCGTCCTGCATGGCCAAATAGGCAAAGGCTGATGTGTCGCCCATGAATCGTTTTAACTTGCGGTCAATAAGACTGTTAAGATCGAGCCGGATAGGACCGTGGACATGTGATCGAAAACCGAGTTCAGCGTATTCCTGCGAGTGCTCAATGCCGCTTCGCGCTTCTCGCAGAGATGCTGATACTTCTTTTTTGGAATTGCCAATACTGGATTTTATGCCGAGACCGGTGATAACAACACGTTTCACTTTACACTCCTAAAAATTTTCGGTGGTTGTGAATAAGCCTGCCCTGAGATCGTTGGCCAGGTAAATGTCTTTGCCGTCAACTTCCAGACGGCCATCGGCGACGCCCATGGTAAGCTTGCGTTGGACGACGCGCTTTATATCAATGTGATATCTGACCAGCTTGTTTTTCGGTGTAACCTGACCGGTAAATTTGACCTGACCCGAACCAAGCGCACGACCACGACCCTCAGCGCCCAGCCAACCCAGATAAAACCCTAGTAATTGCCACATTGCATCCAGACCCAGACAGCCGGGCATAACCGGATCTCCCTGAAAATGACAATCAAAAAACCAGAGTTCCGGATTTATATCCAGTTCGGCGATAATGTGCCCCTTGCCTGCACTGCCACCGTCTTCGCTGATACTGCTAATACGATCAAACATGAGCATGTCGGGAAGCGGCAACTGGGCATTTCCTTCACCGAATAATTCGCCTCTGCCACAGGCAAGTAAATCGTCTCTGCTGTAATTATTTTTCTTTTGCATGAATTTCCAAGTATCTCATGATGACTATTCATTTTCCTGCCTATTTTTTTGAAAAAACAGACAGATGCGTGTGAAATCGAGGCGTATGTAAACTGATAGACTGGCGAATGTCCAGTAGATTTCGTCTGCAAGTGATCGCGATGGTCATAATGGCTTGACAGCTAATTCGCAAGGCTTAGACTCAGCGCAACGAAAACTTCAGGAATCCAGGTAATGCTTGAATCAGGTGCTCACCCAACCAGACATCGGACCAGTGCTGTAAAAGTCGGTGCCATTAATATTGGCGGATCTGCACCTATTGTCGTGCAGTCCATGACCAATACCGATACCGCTGATGCCCTCGGCACGGCAAAGCAAATCCAGCAATTGGCCGCAGCAGGCTCTGAATTAGTGAGAATTACAGTCAATACTGAGGAAGCTGCCAGTCAGGTGGCCACAATCTGGGAAAAGCTGGATTCCTGGGGCTGTAATGTACCTATCATCGGTGATTTCCACTACAACGGCCATATGTTGCTGGATAAATATCCGGAATGCGCTCAGGCTCTGGCAAAATACCG
The DNA here is from genome assembly GCA_012103475.1 of Gammaproteobacteria bacterium. Classification (GTDB taxonomy): domain Bacteria; phylum Pseudomonadota; class Gammaproteobacteria; order Eutrophobiales; family Eutrophobiaceae; genus WLWS01. The sequence goes on from WLWS01000003.1 coordinate 247,018, forward strand.
CATCAACCCGGGTAATGTCGGATTTGGGCGAAAAAAAGACGCTCAGTTCAGTACTATGATAGAAAAAGCCATCGAATACGATAAGCCGGTTCGAATTGGCGTCAACTGGGGCAGTCTCGATCAGGTCCTGTTGACTGAAATGATGGACAAAAACGCGAGTCTGTCCACGCCGCGGGAAGCGGAAGAGGTTATGCGAGAGGCTCTGATAGTTTCAGCAATCAGTAATGCCGAAAAAGCGCAGGAGATCGGCCTTGGCAAAGATAAAATCATACTCTCCTGTAAAGTCAGCGGTGTTCAGAAACTAATCGGTGTTTATCGGGATCTTGCCGCTCGTTGTGATTACGCCCTGCATCTTGGTCTTACCGAAGCCGGTATGGGTTCCAAAGGCATAGTCGCCTCTACGGCTGCATTGTCAGTTCTGTTGCAGGAAGGAATCGGGGATACCATCCGGATATCCCTGACGCCGGAACCAGGTGGAGACAGGGCCAAGGAAGTAATCGTGGCCCAGGAGATTTTGCAAACCATGGGTTTGCGCTCTTTTACCCCTCTGGTTACTGCCTGTCCGGGCTGCGGTCGTACTACAAGCACGGTTTTTCAGGAACTGGCGGATAGTATTCAGGCCTATGTCCGCGCGCAAATGCCAGTCTGGCGGGAAAATTATCCCGGTGTGGAAGACATGAGTCTGGCCGTCATGGGTTGCATTGTGAACGGCCCGGGTGAAAGCAAACATGCTGATATCGGTATCAGTCTGCCGGGTACTGGCGAGACGCCGACTGCGCCGGTTTTCATTGATGGTAAAAAGGCAATGACACTACGTGGTGATAATATTGCCAACGAATTTCAGACAATCGTAAACGATTATGTGATTCAGCGTTATTCAAGCTGAATATCACTTTGCAAGGTGTAATGTAGCCACATAAAAAAAGGGCTTGCCAATTGGCAGGCCCTTTTTTATTTTTCAGGATAAATTAGCTTTTACTTGGTCACCAGCCAGATTGCATGGATGACCCCCGGCAAGAAGAAAAGCAAACACAAGACAATATTGATAATCAGATCCTTGCCAGCCCCTTTCTTCAGAAATACGGCAATTGGTGGTAGTAGAATTGCGAGTATTATAAGTACGATTTTATTATCCATTACCCTTTCCCCCAAAATGTTGTGAATGTCGCTAAATTGAATTTGTTATACTGGTGAAAACACAGAATCGTTTAACCCGGAGTTCACAAAGCCTATGCTAACCAGAATTCAGACTTGTTTCTACGTAGTTTCTCTTCCTTTATTGCTCCTGTTCAGTATTAATGCTCATGCAGGCTGGCGTGATCTACTTAAAGTCTTTGGTGGAGACGAGGAAGAGCCAGTTGAAATGGCGACTCAGGCACTGGGTGGTTTGTCTGAATCTGACATCGTTGAAGGCCTGAAGGAGGCTCTTAGTAAAGGTACAAAGAGCGCTGTTTCGTTGCTGGGTCGGGAGGACGGTTTTTTGGCAAACCCCAAAGTTAAGATTCCGATGCCGAAGACTCTCAGGAAGGTGGAAAAAGGCTTACGAAAAATCGGAAAAGATGAATTGGCTGACGATTTTGTCATGACCATGAACAGAGCGGCTGAAAAAGCGGTACCGGAAGCCGCAAGTGTGTTTGCTGATTCGGTCAAAAATATGTCTATTCAGGATGCCAAGTCGATATTAAAGGGCGATGATGATGCCGCGACTCAGTACTTTCGAGAGAATAGCGGCGAGAAACTGAAAGAAAGGTTTTTGCCAATCGTTAAACAGGCAACCAGTCAGACGGGACTTACTTCGAATTACAAAAAGATGGTCGATAAGCTGGGCATGTTTTCAAGCTTCATAGACACCGACAGTCTGGATCTGGATAACTATGTAGCGGACAAAGCGATGGATGGATTGTTTACTATTGTCGCCGAAGAGGAAAAAAAGATTCGTGAGAATCCGCTCGAACGCAGTACCGAGTTATTGAAAAAAGTGTTTGGAAGTGCAGGCCTGGGTAATTAATGATTGATTTAGATCATCTGCTCAGGTTCGGCTATAAAGTAACATTTCGATTTTTGGAGGAAACTCATGTTTGAAACGAAGACCCATCAAGTGGCCGACGATGTTAAAAACAGAGCACACATAGATAATGAGAAATATCTAAGTCTTTATAAACGTTCGATTGAAGATTCTGATAATTTTTGGGCCGAGCAGGCAGATCAGTTTCTAAGCTGGTTTAAAAAATGGGACAGGGTCGAAAATTGTGATTTCAGTACAGCTTCAATCAAATGGTTTGAAGGCGGTACCTTAAATGTCAGCTACAACTGTCTCGACAGACATCTCGACAGCAGAGGTGATCAGACTGCAATTATCTGGGAAGGCGATGATCCTGCGGTTGATAAACAAATAACTTATCGACAGTTGCATGAGGAAGTTTGTAAATTTGCAAACGTACTGAAAGCAAGAGGCGTGCGCAAAGGAGATTGCGTGTCTATCTATATGCCTATGATTCCGGAGGCAAGTGTGGCAATGCTCGCCTGTGCCCGAATAGGCGCTATTCATTCGATTGTTTTCGGTGGCTTTTCACCGGAAGCTCTGAAAGACCGGGTCCTTGATTGTAATTGTAAGGTGATTATAACTGCTGATGAAAGTGTACGTGGAGGGCGCAATACACCTTTAAAGACCAACGCCGATAAGGCTGTTGCAAGTTGCCCTGATGTGCATACGGTAGTAGTGGTCAAAAATACCGGCGGCGAAGTTGCCTGGAATTCGCAGCATGATGTCTGGTATCACGAAGCAATGAGCGAGGCCGACAGCGAATGTGAGCCTGAGGCAATGGACGCTGAAGACCCCTTGTTTATTCTCTACACATCCGGCTCAACAGGAAAGCCGAAAGGTGTTCTGCACACCACAGGCGGCTATTTGCTTTACGCTGCAATGACGCACAAGTATGTGTTTGATTATCATGATGGTGATGTTTATTGGTGCACAGCCGATGTAGGCTGGGTGACCGGACATTCTTATATCGTGTACGGGCCACTCTGTAACGGGGCGATAACATTGATGTTTGAAGGCGTGCCTACTTACCCGGATGCCGGGCGTTTCTGGCAGGTTGTGGACAAGCATCAGGTTAATATTTTTTATACCGCACCAACCGCCATTCGCGCGCTAATGGGGCAGGGGGACGAATTTGTTAGCAAGTCGAGTCGCAGTAGCCTGCGACTTCTGGGCTCGGTGGGTGAACCGATCAACCCGGAAGCCTGGGAGTGGTATTACCATGTGGTTGGTGAGACAAACTGCCCCATTGTCGATACCTGGTGGCAGACAGAAACCGGCGGCATTTTGATTACTCCCTTACCAGGCGCAACAGCGTTAAAGCCGGGTTCTGCGACCAGGCCTTTTTTCGGTGTTGAACCCTGCCTTGTCGACGATAAAGGCAATGAAATTGAAGGCGCGACGGAGGGTGCACTGTGTATAAAACGTTCCTGGCCGGGGCAGATGCGAACTGTTTATGGTGATCATGAGCGTTTCATTGATACCTACTTCAAGATGTTTCCTGGAATGTATTTCAGTGGAGATGGAGCACGGCGAGATGAGGATGACTATTACTGGATTACCGGTCGCATCGATGATGTGATCAATGTCTCTGGTCATCGAATGGGCACAGCCGAAGTTGAGAGTGCACTGGTATTACATGACAGCGTCGCTGAAGCTGCTGTTGTGGGATATCCGCATGATATCAAAGGGCAGGGCATTTATGCTTATGTAACTCTTATGAACAGCGTGGAGGAAAACGACGCTTTGCTTAAAGAACTGGTTCAACATGTGCGTAAGGAAATCGGCCCAATTGCAAGTCCTGACATTATTCAATGGGCGCCGGGCTTGCCAAAAACCCGTTCCGGGAAAATTATGCGGCGGATATTACGCAAAGTTGCCGCGAACGAGCTGGATACCCTTGGCGATACCAGTACTCTGGCAGACCCCAGCGTAGTTGATCATCTTATCGATAATCGTGTGAACAGATAGAATAGCAGGGAGAGCACGTGAATCTGGATAGAGTAAACCGCGGGCGCAACCCGCCTGAAGAAATTAATGTCATAATTGAAATCCCGCTGAATGGTGAACCCGTAAAATATGAACTGGATAAGGAAACGGGTGCAATGTTTGTCGATCGATTCCTGAATACGGCGATGCGCTATCCATGCAATTACGGTTATGTGCCTAAAACGCTGTCTCTGGACGGCGATCCGGTGGATGTGATGATCGCAACTCCGGTGCCCCTGATTCATGGTTCGGTTATTCGCTGCCGGCCGATTGGCGTTTTGAAAATGACGGACGAAGCCGGTGATGATAGTAAAGTACTGGCGGTGCCTATCGACAGTGTCTCCAAATTCCATCAGCAGGTTCGCAGTCATCAGGACGTTCAACCTGCATTGCTTGAGCTGATCACACACTTCTTTGAGCATTATAAAGATCTGGAGCCGAATAAATGGGTGACGATTGACGGCTGGGCCGGACCAGAAGCGGCTTGTGAGGAAATCCTTGATTCCATTCAGCGTTATGATGAGCTGGACGAAAAACCTCACTTCTAGAGCTCTGTAACATGCTGTAATTATTAAAGAAAAAACCTAATTTAAATTTCTGTCGACAAAGATTGACAGATTGTCAATCATCCATTATTATGCACTGCAATATTAATGATGCAACGCAACATAACTTACTTAACACAGCCTGCAGCAATGGAGATTTTGAAATGAACAATGAATTTATCAGCCAGTTCAACGACAGTAGCAAAGCTTCGTTGGAAACCCTTCAGAAATTCAACGCTATGAACGTAGCAGCCATGGAAAAACTGGCCGCCCTGCAGTTCAGCCTAACCACACTGAATGTAGAAAGTACAGTGGAGCAGGCCAAGCTTTTCGCGAGCGCAAGCACGCCTGACGCGATCATTGAAGCAGAGTCTGCACTGGCAAAGAACTATGGTGAAAAGTTTATTGAACTCACCAACGAAGCAAATTCAGTAATAACAGATTCACGTGAGCAATTCGTTGCTTTTGCAGGAAAAACTTTTCAGGCAGCAAATCCTGCCAACGAAACCGAGAAGCCGGCAGCGAAAACCACTAAGAAAAAGACAACTAAAAAAGCAGCCAAAAAAGGCTAATAGCCCGCCTTCTCTGATAAAGACCGGTCACTTCAGTCGAAGTGACCGGTTTTTTTTCGGCCGGTCATTTTCGCCGTACAAATGAATCCTCTATACTGCTGCTAATTTAAAGCAGATAAATCTGAATGAATTCAAACTGGCAGCAAGAATGGCTTAAATTGCAGAAGCACTATACGGAAGCACTGGCTATTGCCGGTAAGTCTGTTCTTAGCAGCCATTATAATATTCCGGGAACCAGTACAGACTGGAGCATCAATGTTGACAAGCCCTTAGTGCACACCTGGGAGATGCTCAGTAGCCAGTTTGCAGAATTATTAACGGTATTAAACGGAAATAATCGTGAGGATTTCGATTGGGAATCGGCTTTAAGAGGTTATGTTAAAACTGCTAAAGAGCGGATTAAGGTCGATATGACTCGAATTAAACCGGGTGTTCTGCAGGTTGAGATTCTAAGTTCCTTTGAGAAATTATTTGAATCAATGAGCAGTGGCCCCGGTTTTTCAACAGACAAGCGTTTACAGGAAATTTATCGATACTGGACGCACTATCAGCAAAACTGTCAGCGATATCGTCATTATCTGAAAAACGTCGATCTGGCATCTTTGGATATAGTTCAGGAAAAGTTAATTCTTATTGCCGAAGGAGAAGATAATATCTCCAGCCTACGTGAATTTTATGATCTGTGGGTTGATTGTTATGAAGAAGCCTACGAAACAATTATATTGAGTGACGAATACTCTGAAATATACGGAGAGATGGTAAATTCATTGCTGGAATATAGAGTGCGTAGTCAGGATTTCTCATTGTGAGTATTTGACATTGAATCCTTTTAATTTCAATCCTGAAGATATTGTTGAAGAAATAGAGGTTTTCGGACGCAAATTTTCTGAGGGAATGTCAACACTGGCACAAATGGAGACACCCGAAGTTGGTGTTTCAAAAAAAACATGTGTCTATGAAGAAGATAAATTGCAACTTTTTCGTTACGCGCCCCGCACTGAAACACAGGCAAAAACCCCACTACTGATTGTTTATGCTTTAGTCAATCGACCATACATGGCAGATTTGCAAAAAGACCGCTCACTCATACAGGGTCTACTGGATTCAGGGCTTGATATTTACCTGATTGACTGGGGTTACCCGGATGATTCAGATCAGGAACTTTCTCTCGACGATTATATAAATCGTTATCTTAACAACTGCGTTGAACATATTTGTCTGGAACATAATCTGGAAAAAATTAATTTACTGGGTATTTGTCAGGGAGGAGTGTTCTCGCTATGTTATTCAGCATTGCATCAGAATAAAGTTGCGAACCTGATTACAACTGTCACACCAGTTGATTTTCACACGCAGAATGATCGTCTCAGCAATTTGGTCAGACATATTGATATTGACTTATGCATCGATGCGTTCGGCAATTTGCCGGGATCATTTTTAAACTCGGTGTTCCTGTCCCTTAAACCTTATCGTTTGCTGGGACAGAAATATGTTGATTTGGTCGACATTATCGACAATGAAGAGAAAGCAAAAACATTCATGCGTATGGAAAAATGGATATTCGATAGCCCGGACCAGGCTGGCGAAACCTTTCGGGAATTTATCAGTCAATTTTATCAGAATAATGGATTAATCAAGGGAGCTATTAAGATTGGTGACTGGGTTGTCGATTTGCAGAACATCAAAATTCCGGTACTGAATATTTTTGCTCGAGATGACCATCTGGTCCCAACGAAATCCAGTAAAGCTCTGGCTGATTGTATTGGCAGTGATGATTATTCGGAACTTGAATTGGCGGGTGGTCATATCGGAATATACGTGCGTTCGAACAAGACCAATCCTCTGCCAAAGGCCATAAAAAAATGGGTGGAAGAGAGAAATTAGCAGGTAATTGAATTAGAATATAGTACTGGTGGAACTGGACAAATCCAATATAATAATTATGAGATCATGCTGATAATAAAATTAGTCTTTAAATTCGTATTTACTTACCTTCTATTCATACCCGTTACCTATGCTTATATTGACTCGGGTTCGGGAAGCATAATCGTTCAAACTATGATAGCAGGTGTTTTGAGTATTGCTTTTGCTATCAAAATGTACTGGTACAAATTGAAAGCTGCCTTTTTTAAATTGATAGGTAGAAAAAAAGAACCTCTTACTATATCTGAAGAGCATGACGAATCCGAAAGTGAATAGTCACCAGCTAATGCTGGGATGAAATTGTTTTGACCTGATCGTTTTACGATTCAATACTATTTCAGTTAATTTTCCAATTATTTCTCTCAAAATGTCTGCGGTTCCGGAGAACTTTTTTCAATATGGTGTTTTATAATGTCTCGTGAAAATGAAAATAATGTTTTCTCTTCTTTTAGAGACTCCAGCGGATATTTGTTTTATCGTGACAATATTCTTTTTCGTCAAATTAACCAGTCTTACAAAGAGGATTACCAGTTACTAAAGGAGTCAGGGCTTTCAGTCCCTGTGTAATAAGAACTGGATGGTAAGTCATGAAGAGACCTCTGAAGAAGCCAACTCACCGGATTGCCTCCTGGTTATACAACCTCGTAGAATTCCTTTTATTTCCTATCCTTATGAGTGGAGTTTCAGTCAGTTAAAGGATGCAGCTATTCTGACTCTGGAAATTCAGCAGGAAGCACTGTCAAAAGGGATGACCCTTAAAGATGCTTCGGCATATAACGTTCAATTCACTAAGGGCAAACCGGTGTTTATTGATACTTTGTCCTTTGAATCATACCGTGATGGTGCGCCCTGGGTCGCTTATAGACAGTTTTGTCAGCACTTTCTTGCCCCATTAGCATTGATGTCTCACGTTGATGTACGCATGAATAAAATGCTGGTCAGCTATATTGATGGAATTCCTCTGGATCTGGCGAGTAAATTGTTGCCGGGCAAAACAAAACTTTCGTTCTCTTTAGGTTTGCATTTACATCTCCACGCGAAACAACAGCTCAAAAGTGGTGACGCAGAATTGGATAAGAAAAAAGTAAATACCAGTATGCCTATGCGCTCACAACTAGCACTACTTGACGGGCTACTCAGCAGCGTCAAAAAACTGGATTGGTCAGCTAAAGACACAGAATGGCATGATTATTACAGCAATAATAATAACTATGAGAAGGAGAGTCTTACTGAGAAAGAGAAATTGGTTTCTGATTTTATTCAGACTGCAAGTCCAGACATCGTGTGGGATTTAGGGGCCAACGATGGTCGATTTAGTCGAATTGCAAGCCAATTTTGCAAGTCAGTCATCAGTTGGGATATTGACCCTGCATGCGTTGAGAATAACTATTTAACAGCGAAAGAAAGAGGGGAAGACAAGATTTTACCTCTGCTAATGGATTTGACGAATCCAAGCCCTGATATAGGCTGGTCGAATAGTGAAAGGGACGGATTTATGAAAAGGGGACCATGTGATGCACTACTCGCGCTGGGTCTTGTCCATCACCTGGCAATCGCAAATAATTTACCGCTGGACTATATTGCGAGTTCATTTTGCCAGTTGAGTAGAACCCTTGTTATAGAGTTTGTTCCCAAAGAAGACAGTCAGGTGATCAAACTTCTTAAAAACAGAGTGGATATTTTCGATAATTACACCCAAATCAAGTTCGAAGAAATATTTTCAAATTATTTCTCAATAGAAAGTCACAATTAATTGAAGGTACAGTAAGGACACTGTATTTATTTAAAAGCCTCACAAAACAATAAATGCACAGTATAAAACTGCCTGTGACTATTCAGTCATGCAAAACTGGCTATTTCCTAGTTATTTTTGTGCTATTGCTCCTGACATTTTTCGTTGGTCCGGAATTGCATGCCGATGAGAGTGTCGAATATGGAGGGAGGGAGAATCTATTAGAGTTGGAAACGGAAGCGACCAAGAAACTGAGATCCGAAATTGCACTATTTTCACTTGAATTCAAAGTAGATGGTTCTGCTTTTGAATTGCAACCCGAAAAAATGCTTGTGGATGATGTTTCAAGGTCGGACAAGGTGGAAAAAATATCAGGTTATGAGCGTAATGCAGCCTATGAGGTTAGGTATACAATAACAAAAGAGACAAACAATGCTGCAATTGAACTCAAGGTAGAACTTGTTTCTGCTGTCAATATTGATACTCCGGTAGTCAACTTGAGACTACACGCAGGCCAAATCAAAGAGAGTGAGAATCAACATGGCTTCGCTAGCCTCTATTCCTATCTTAAACCGATTCTGCTAAATCAGGAGGAGCAAGTCGATCTGGATAATGAAACAGAGATAGAAGACAGAGCATGTCTAAATTGCTGGATAGGATATAGAACTCAAAGTGCTGCCTATCTTGTACGCGATACGTCATCGGAAACGACGACTGTTACACTAGAAGATGGATCGATTATTAAATCACTTGCTATCAAGCCGGTAATTACTAATCAGCCGGGTAGTCAAGGTGAAATTCACGTAGCCTCAGTGTTTGTGTATAAAGGACCTGTTGAATTTGTGACTCTGTCTGGCACAAACGAAAAAAGTCTCATGAACATGATGTACTCGCATTTATGGGACTGGGTTAGGTTTATTGTTTTCGGGGTAAAAACCCTGGCTTATTTTTTGTTTTCACTAGTTGGTAATTGGGGTTTCACGATAGTATTTCTGGCATTTAGTTTAAGAATTATTATTCTTCCGCTCAGTCTGATGGCTGAAAGATATCAGAAGGAGGCCATACAAAATCAACAACTGCTTAAACCGGAGATTGCTAAAATAAAGAGCAAATACAAAGGTGAAGAGCAGAGTATTCATCTTTTTAAACTCTATGAATCCCATGATATTCATCCATTGTCAGGATTCAAAGGCTTCCTGGGACTGGCGATTCAGTTACCCATATTAATCGCAATATTTGCGTTTTTGAGCGAATTGCAACCTATTAATGGCGTGTCTTTTTTATGGATAAAAGACCTCAGTCTGTCCGATACCCTATTTACATTGCCTTTTGTCATACCGTTTTTTGGAGACTCCTTCAATTTACTACCATTCATCATGTTGTTGATTAGTAATCTATCGTCCTATATTGGTATAGATCCGTCCCTTGGTAGTGATGCGCTCAGAAGCCAGAGAAAAAACACTTTTCTTTTGTCTCTGTTATTTTTTGTATTATTTTACAGTTTTCCAGCAGCTATGGTTTTGTATTGGACTAGTTCCGTCCTCTTTGAGTTAGTACAACGAAACATTTTTTCAAAAATAGTCAGTAGCAAAGAAACTACAGGTGTTTAATTTGAAAGATATCCATTTAACTGAAACCATTTGATTGCGTCGGATATAGCTTCATGAGCGGGTCTGCTTTGGTAACCCAGTTTTTCTTTAGCTTTTCTACTTGAAAAGAACATATGTTTTTTTGACATTTTTATTCCGTCAACTGTAGCGAGTGGTTCAATTCCACACATATCTGCCCACAGTTCGAATAATCTGGCAAAAGGAAGAATCAGGTTGTGCGGGATGCTTATTTTAGGGGAGGGGCGATTTCCGGCTTCGCATATTTTTTGTAGTATTTCTTTCAAACTCATGTCGTCGCCTCCGAGAATATAACGCTCTCCGATTTTTCCTTTGTCCAGTGCCAGAATATGACCGCGAGCAACATCATCGACATGGGCTATATTTAATCCGGTGTCAACATAGGCCGGTATTTTTCCATTTAGGCAATCAACAATGATTCTTCCAGTTGGTGTGGGTTTAATATCTCTGGGCCCAATAGGAGTTGAAGGATTGACAATGGTGACGGGGGCACCTATATCAGAAACCAGTTTAATTACTTCTTGTTCTGCCAGGTATTTCGAACGTTTGTAATGTCCGATCATGTCGTTAAGGCTGACAGGAGAATCTTCGTTAGCTGGTGAACGATCAGGATGAATGCCAAGTGTGGCTACGCTACTTGTGTAAACTATTTTTTTAACTCCATGTTCAGTTGCATGTCGAAGGAGATTGTGCGTTCCTTCAACGTTTGCTTTGTACATTTGTTCGGGATCAGGTACCCAAAGACGATAATCGGCCGCTATATGAAACAGATATCTACAATTGGCTACGGCATTATGCAGAGAACCTGAATCACAGAGATCGCCTTCCACAATTTCGAGTTCAAGACCGCTCAAATTGGCGCGATTACTACCGCGCCTGACCATAGCGCGGACATCGTGACCGCAATCAAGTAGTAACCTGAGAACTGCTGAACCGACTAAGCCACTGGCGCCAGTTATGAGCGTTTTCATAGCTAATCTTCTGCCGCGATCTGGCTGGCAAGCATACTTGGTAAAATAAATAGCATACAAATAAGCGTCATGGCGACGCCAATTGTCAGTAATTTGCCCATACTAGCGGTTCCGAGTTGCGGAGAAAATGCCAGATTTCCAATACTACCCATAGTCGTCATTGAGCTGACGACAACGGCGCGAGCGGAACTGGTACCAAGTAATCCAAGATCAGATGGCATGGCGGTTCTAAACCGATGCAGTATATGGATACCGCTATCGACACCAATACCCAGTATCAGTGGTAAAGCGATCACATTTGCGAAATTTAGCGGTAAATCGAAAACCACACTCAATCCACCAGTAAGTATTGCAGCCGTCAATAAAGCGGAAACGATATAGAATGCATCGCGTTTATGCCTAAGCAGGACGAGCAAAAACAAAGTTATGACTATCAGGGCATAAGTGAAGGCTTGTTGAAATGCCTTGATAACAGCATCACTTGCTTCAATATTTATTATGGGAGAGCCGACCACGCGGGAATCTGCTGCCTGTAGCTGAGTAACAAAACGTCTCATTGCTGCGTTATCCTGAATGTTTTCTGCAGGATAAATTTCTATGAGAAAACGTTCGTTGTCACGATTTACCCAGCGTTCAGTCAGCTCATCGGGCAAATTATTATAATTAATATAGTCTGCATTCAGAGAAGCCGACAGGGTATTCAAACGTCCTGGCAGGGATGCGAGTAAACTGCCTTCGAAGCGAGCAAGTTTTTTAGCCAGACTATCGCTATTAGTTTGCTGATTGAGACTAACAAAATCAGCAAGATTCTGTTGTAGTTCCAGTAAAAGAGGATCAGATTGCGTGAGTGGAGACTGTTGAAGCCGTTTAGAAAACTGAAGCAATATTTGCAAACGCTGTTGGTCATTTAGCTGACGGGTATCGGAGGCCGATGTGAGATCCCCTAACAACAGATCCATTTCTTCTATAATAGAAAGCTTATTGTCCTGATCTTCTGGAATGAAGTCATCAAGCCAGACAAGCTTTCTAACAAGGGGTAATTGTGAAAATTTATCTACCAGCTCTTTTGATTCTTCCTTACTCGAGCCAAGAATAATACCAGTCCAGGGAGAGGTGTCGCTATCGGCAAGCAGAGACTGATAGACTTTAACAGATTCATTGCTCTGATCCTGAAGATTGAGGGTGTTGTAATCAAATTCCACCTGTGTGATAAAACCAAGCAAAATACATACTGTCAGCAATGTCGCGAGTTTAATTTTGCCCGCGTGAGTAAATGGAAGCGTAAACAACCAGTCAAAACGCCGGTTTGATTTGCGTTTAACAGATTTATTACTTTCTGGTAGAGGCATCAGATTTAATAAGGCGGGTAACAGTGTTAGCGTCACTATCAGGGATATGAACATACCACCACCGGAAATCCAGCCGAGTTCAGCAACTCCGTCGTAGTCGGTTGGCATAAACGCAAAGAAACCGGTTGCCGTCGTAGCGGCGCAAAGAAACAGGGAACTACCGATATTCATCGAAGACTCCTGGATAGCCCTCAGGTTGTCATGTCCGCTGTAGCGAAGTTCGCGATAACGCAAACAGTAATGTATCGCGAAATCTACCCCTAATCCTATATAAAGCACGGCAAAGGCAACTGATATAAGGTTTAGTTTTCCGACAGTTGCGGTAGCGAAGGCAGCAGTAAGAATCAGACCAAATACCAATGTTAGCAGTGTCGCTACCACCAGTCTTAACGAGCCCAGTCCCACTAACATGATGATTGAGACCATGGAAAAAGCGAGAATCATCGCTATTTCTGTTCCTCTGGTCACCGAGAGCAGATCTTCGTGCGAAAGAGCCGCACTACCACTTAGGCGAAGTTTCGCGCCAATGCTTTGCTCAAGCTCAAGTTCACGGCCGAGTTGTCGAATTCGTTCGATGTGACTGGTAGCCGGGAGCAAACTACTGTAGTCAAGAGTCGGTTGCAAAATAATAAACTGACGGTAAACGCTTTTGGGATCATCAGCACCCTCATTGTTCATCAGCTGATGCCAACTTACTCTGTAAGCTTCATTCTTCTCCGCAGCAGTAATAGCATCATTGATTTGTCTAAGCAGTAATTTGATATCAATTTCATCACCATCTTCACGGGCTTTCAGGGCATCTTCGAGCATGTGAAAAAGACCACGCAGGGTTTGATCTCGAGTAAGTCTGCCAAGAAAAGGCTGGATAGTAGCCAGATTGTCAGCCAAATCCTGCAATTCTTCAGTATCCAGAAACAACAAAGCCGATTCTTTAAAAATAGTCAGTTCACTGGGGTAATAGACGGACTTAAATAAGGTCTTTTCCTTTAGCAGTTCAGGATAGAGAAGATTGGCTGCATCGATGGCCTGATCCGGCGTGCCAGCTTCGATTACAATAAGAAGATTATCGGTGTACTGAGGAAAGTTCTTCTCATACTCAAGATCCAACTGTCTCCAGGCAAGATCTGCCGACAACATATCTTTGGTGTCCGTATTCATTCCAAGATTATTCTTGGTGTAATTCAGAGCGAGAATGGCAAGCATGACACAGGCAAGTATGACCCAGAGATCAAACCTCTGGATTAAGTCTATCCAATGCTTCAGAAAAAGAAGAGATTTGTCTTTAATGTAGGACATCAACGCTGGAACAAATACAACTTAAACTCTGAAGACATAATCTTTATCGGCATCTCGTTCAATGTCTGGCGGATAGCTGGCACGCTTATCTTGATAATATTGCCTGCGCTGATCACCTTCCGATAGCCGGTTGTACGTCACATACAGTACCCGTCTGGCTTTATCAGTCAGGTTGGGTGCGGAACGATGTGGAGCAAAAGAATCAAAGAAAACGGCATCCCCAGGCTCTGTCGGCACTGATACATAGTTAAGAGCATCTTCGTCAAGGGGCTGCCACTGTTCACCAATCAATCCCTGCTTATGCTGACCAACTGCCATTTCAAGACAACCATTTTCTGCTGTGCTTGCATCAACACTGAGAAGAACAGTGATGTGGTATTTTGCGTAGCGATCCCATCCTGCCTGCACATCCTGATGCGCTTTGAAACCATCGCCGCCGGGCATCTTGAAATTGATCTTATCTTTGTACAGTACAGCCTTTTCATTGAATAGTTGTGAGGTATAGCCTTTCATTCGTTCATCATTGAAAAGCCGGCTGAACCCTTGATGATAGGGTTCAAAATCCTCCATCCTTGAGAGTATTCGCTGGTTTTCATCGAGGCTGCTTTTCTCGAAATACATCATGTATTTACCCGGGACTTCAGGGAAGTTTGTGACTTCTTCGGTCCATGCAAGCACGTCTTCCATTTCATTCTTGTCATAGAGTGCTTTGACGACGAGAAAACCATCTCGTTCAAAATCTTTTAATTGTTTATCACTTAACATATGAGCTTTTTTATAGGTGTATTTTAATTCTGCGACGGTTTTATAAACCACTTAAGCGTATATAACAAGATCTGACTATTCACAAACGTAAAAACATCTGCTCTGCATGTTTCCCAACCCAGAGCATACTTGTTTTGGCCCGACTGAAAGCGCGTCCGAGAGTGACCAAATCCATGACAAGACGGGGTTGTCGAATAACAGTCAGTAGCAGTGACGCAATATTGACCTGACCATATTCATCTGTATTGTCGAGAACCGGCTGTGGAATGCTGACATGGGCTTCATCCACAACAACCCTGAGTGACAGGGCAGGTATGTTGTTTTTCTGAGCGAACTGAAAAACAATGGCACTTTCCATGTCGACGGCTATCGCATCCGTTTGCTGCGCGAGGGTTAATTTATCGGCAGGGGAAGTAATTACGGAACTACTGGAATAAATATCCCCTTCATGAATTGGTATGTCGTTCTCGTTCAGGTATTTTTGGATCGAGTCGCGCCAGGATTCAGCTGACAGAAATCTATCGTTATTTGTTGTTAAAATTCTTTCGGCAAGTATCAAATCACCTGAGTTTATGTTTTCTGTAAGCGCGGCGCAGGTACCGAAACAAATCAGACCCTTAACATTTTTGTTGAGCAATAACTCACAGGCGTGTCTGACATTGTCTTCTCCCATCCCACACAAAATCGTGTCAATATCCTTAGTGAGCGGATAAACATGCATGGGTGTCAGTCTGGTGCCGGTCAGGCTATTAATCTCCGAATTAAGGGCACTGACTATTCCTATCGTCTTCAAGAGCGCAGTGGTCTCGGTAGACGAGTCTTTGACATTGTCAGACTAAATGGTATTGGAAGGAAAGTTGTCACTTAATTTTTCCGTGGGAAGGCCTGATGAGGAAACTCTGAAAAGAAAGCGCAGGATTCCATTTTGTCTCGTAAACAGGTTGCTGAAGAATATTGTCGCTTTTACACTGCGTCTCGAAATTTTTACCTGCTTGCCGGCGATAAAATCAGGATTTCGGTTAATTTTGCGCAAAGTCAGCACTGCCATTCCCAATGCCCACAAGCAAAAGCGTCTCATTCCAATTTCGTTTTTCGGAAGGAGCAGAGTGTAATGCAGCGCGTTACTCAGATGAGAATGTGCCAGACCGATAAGTTCCTGCAAGGCATCTTCAAATTCGGGTGAATTACGAGCCTCGCGCAGACGACTTAGAGCAATTCCGTGTTTCTCAAAAAGCTCGGCAGGTAACCAGCACATTTCACGTTCCTGATCCTCCCAGATGTCCTTCAGAATGTTCGTCATTTGCAGACCCTGACCAAATGAGACAGCTAAGCTCATCAGCTCATCGTGACGGGAATTAATCTCGCTTGAATAATCACAAAACAGTTCAGTCAGCATTTCGCCAACGACGCCGGCGACGAAATAACAATAGCGGTCCATATCGCCCTGATCCTTCAGGCCATTTTTCACATTGGATTCCTGATATTGAGACATACCATCTGACATTAAACGAATGCAACGCTCAAGAGCCTGACGCTGGCGTTGATTGAAACTATGACTGATACGAATAACAGCGGCGGTATTTTTTATCAGGTCTTTTTCATCTTCTGATGTGGAAGCTGACAGAAGAGGGACTAGCTTTGCGGCAAAATCCTTTGCCTCATCGCTACCTTTAACAACATCAATGAAACGACTTGAGTAGTGTTTTTTATCAGGAAATGCGAGGTCTTTATCGTCCTCTATTGTGTCGGCGATACGACAGAGCAAGTAGGCATTACTGACTACGTCTGACAAAGCATCTGGCAGTTGTGGAATGGTCAGGGCAAAGGTTCGGGAGACACCCTGCAGAATGTGATTCTGATAAGTATAATCGCTGTTACTCGGTCTTGGCTTACTGCGCTTACTCATGTCCGGCTACTATTTAAGATTAAGTTCTATTATGGCAAATAAGTCTTTGATTGAAAAAATATTTCAGTTTTAATCCGAATCTTTTTGAGAGATTTCCTGTTTATGCAGGTTTAGATTTTGAAAACTGTCTTGCTTCAATCTGATGAAAATATAAAAGACCGGCAGGATCCAGCAAGAGATCGCGAATACGCAGGGCCAGCGCTACAGCCAACGCGGTATTGGCATCGAGACCGACCAGTGAGCCTACAACGATATAGGCACCTTCCTGAATGCCATATCCATTGGGAATAACGAAGGCGATGTCGCGAAGAGTCGCAGTTAGGCTTTTCAACATCATCGCTTCAAGCAAGCTGATCGGGTGTCCGAATAGGTAACAGGCAAGTATTACCTCAGCGGTTTCAAGGATTAGTGCCACTGTTCTGAAAAATACACCGGCCAGAATGTCTGGCATGTTCCGATACATTTCTGCAATGACGCCATCAATTTCCTTTGCGTTGAGACTGACACCCTTCCAGATATCAGTTTTGATCAGTTTTCCCCCCAGGCGGGTCAGAATGCTCAGCAAACCGGCTTTTTGCGCATAAAGAAAGCCAATCGCACAACAGCCGACGATCAGGAAACCTATTAAGGCATAAACCGCTAACTCATTGTCCTGTCTCGTAAATAAAAGGATGCAGACGCCTGTTAGGCCCCAGATTACAACGGATATAGCCTGAACGACTTTATCCACCATCACCGATGCCGCGGCATCTATGCCGCTTATTCCCCAAAGACTTATCAATCTTGCTTTCGCGATCTCACCGCCGATGCTGGCAACAGGCAGTAAATTGTTGACTGCCCGACCCATCCACATAGCCATTATGGCGTGCCTGAATGTTGGTTGTTTACGCGAGCGTAGCAGGACCCGCCAACCCTCTGTTGCCGGTAAAAAGCTTGGTAACCAGACCAGTGGCAGCCATAACAAACTCCAGCCGGACGTAAATATGAGCCGCACAACGTCCAATGCGCCTTGCCAAATCAATAGGGCAATCAGCAGCAGCAGGCCAATCAGCAGCCCAATGTGGGTAATAAATTTCATTATGTAGTAATTTTTTCCGGGCCCGTCGAAATGGCATGGGCTAGCAGAATTCACTAGCCCAGTTCACAGTGGGCTGGCAGTGTAGCGATATTTTATGATAATTCCAGCTTTCAACCGCCGGGCCGCAAGTATAAATAATTTAAATGCTTTATCATCATGTTTTTATTAATAAATATGCGAAAGCATTGCTTGCTGACGAAAGCAAACTACACTATCATTGCAGTGCACAAAAAGTACTGACACTAACATAAAACACAGTTCCTCAATCTGGCTTGAAAGTAATGTCTGAATCTCCAATTCTGGTAACCGGTGGAGCCGGTTATATCGGTAACCATGTCGTCCATGCTTTGCTTGATCTCGGTTTTTCGGTTGTCGTTCTGGATAACCTGTCTACTGGCCGGCGTGAAGCGATACCGGATAATTGTGAATTTGTATTAGGGGATGCAGGGGATAAGGAACTGCTTGCGAAGGTCTTCAAAGAATATGGAATTAACTCAGTATTACATTTTGCAGGCTTCATTATTGTTGAAGAATCCGTAGAAGATCCGCTTAAGTACTATCAGAATAACACGCTGGTATCGCTAAAGCTGATTGAGTCTTGCGTTGAAGCGAAAATAGACAATTTTATTTTTTCATCGACCGCGGCAGTCTATGGTGATGCCAGGGAAATTCCGGTACTTGAAAGTTCGTCTCTGGCGCCCTTGAATCCCTACGGTTTTTCAAAAGCAATGACCGAGCAGATGCTGCGAGACGCTGCTGCTGTGTCTTCCCTGAATTATATTATTCTTCGCTATTTCAATGTCGCCGGTGCCGATCCGCAAAGACGGACCGGCCAGCGTTCTAAACAATCGACCCACCTGATCAAGCTGGCCTGCGAGACAGCTCTGGGCAAAAGGGAACAAATTACTGTTTTTGGCAATGACTACCCCACCCCTGACGGTACTTGTATACGGGATTATATTCATGTCAGCGACCTGGCCATGGCCCATGTTAAAGCATTGGAATACTTGCAAAATAACCAAAACAGCCTGTTACTCAACTGTGGTTATGGCGAAGGGTCTTCAGTTAGTGAGGTGCTGACCACACTGCAAAAGGTAATAGGTCGCGAAATCAACATTGTTCAGGGCCCCAGACGCGCTGGTGACGCTGCAGAACTGGTTGCTAATAACTCCAGACTGCTATCTGAACTTGACTGGGAACCGCAATATAATGATTTAAAAACAATAATTTACGATGCTTTAGAGTGGGAGAAAATTTACTGCGAGGGAATGTAAGACCGCCTGGACGCCCTGAGTGCCTGATTCAGTCAGGTTTTTAGTTCTTCACCAGTTTTCAGTTTTTTCACTTCCGACGAATTTTTCTGTCGGACCCTGCAAAATAGGAAGAGAGTCTTAATATGTGTCTCCTGACGGTGACACAAAGCTCGCTGACGTTCGCGACGTAGTTGATGGAAGTTCCATTGCTCTCTGAATCAGTCATTTTTCCCTTCAATCACCATCATGTAAGCATTTGAAATTAAAGGACTAAATTTTATTACAAATTACTTTTGAGAACCTGTTCACAAAAGCTCTGTGATTGGCACTGATGTTGCTGACTAGATTGGTAATAAAAGATTCTCAAGCTCTAAACGGGTTTGTAACTAATAAAAACGAACATTAACAACATTTAAAAAGTTAACCAGGGAAATCAAGATAATGTACAGAATATTCGGACACTACGTCCCCAAGACTATGTTTATTTTTGGCCTTTTCGAAGCGCTGGTATTACTGGTCTCAGTTCATCTGGCTCTGTTCATTGGTTTGCAATGGAATTACTTCGATTTGAGTTTTCAAATTTCATACGCCAATCTACCACTGAATACGATATTTTTTATCTGTGCGATTCAGGCCGCCATGTTTGCCATGGGGCTTTATAGCCGCGACTTGAGAGACAGGCCTAGACTGGTTGCTGTCCGTATAGCATTAAGTCTGGCGCTGGGTTTACTTGTGCTCAAAAGCATGGATTTGTTATTACAGGTGAGATTACTTGAATTCAATATGCAACTAATCGCTCTGGCATGTTCTTTTATAGGAATACTGTCTAGCCGGCTGGTCTTATATAAACACACGGAAAAAGTGTTAAAGCACAAAACTGTAATCGTCGGAACTGGTGAGAAAGCACAATATATTGAAAGACTTCGACGCAGCACCGATAGTTTTGGCGTCGAGATTATGGGCTACGTAGATATTAGCGAGCAGAAAAATCATTTCGTTGCGGAAGATAAAACTATCAAACTTGAATCTTCACTGGCCGATTACATCAGAGAGAATGAAGTTGAAGAAATTGTCGTCGCAGTTGACGACAGGCGATCGACAATCACGCATGATGAGTTACTCGAATGTAAAATGATGGGTGTTAATATTATCGACGTTAACAACTATCTGGAACGTCAGCTAGGAAAGATTTCCCTTGATACTTTTCAGCCAAGCAGCTTCGTATATTCCGATGGTTTTTCTCAAGTTGCCAAGCAAAAATACAAACGTGTACTCGACGTCGTAATCAGTTCGACAATGCTTCTTCTAAGCGCGCCAATTATGCTCCTTGCTGTACTTTCTGTTTTAATTGAAAGCAAGGGTAAGGGGACTGTACTTTATCGTCAGCAACGAGTGGGCGCGCATGGCAAAACTTTTGAGATTCTTAAATTTAGGAGCATGACTGAAGACGCTGAAAAAGATGGCGTTGCGGTCTGGGCTGCTAAAAATGATGCCCGTGTTACTAAAGTCGGTGAGTTTATTAGAAAAACACGAGTTGATGAATTGCCCCAGCTATTTAACGTACTAAAGGGGGAAATGAGTTTTGTCGGACCGAGGCCAGAGCGCCCACAGATTGTCAACGATTTAGCTCGTGATATTCCTTTTTATTCTCTTCGACATCATGTCAAGCCTGGTATCACCGGTTGGGCACAAATTTGCTATCCTTACGGCGCCAGTGTCGAAGACTCTCGGCAGAAGTTGCAATTTGATCTCTACTATTTGAAGAATTACAGCTTCTTTCTTGATTTAGTTGTATTAGTTCAGACAGCTACAGTGATCCTTTGGGGTAAAGGGGCGAGATAAGAGGGCGCGATTAAAGAGAATCAAATTCTCTTGTTCGTTTGGAGTACCTGATAGCGAACTTTCCATATAAATCCTGCAATTAAGGCGGAAACGCTAACACAACATACTCAGGCAATTACACGTTGAATTGTTCGGAGGAATGACGTTGTTGTGCCGACATTCAGAAAATACCAAAGAGACACCATTTACCACCAAGAGTGTAACTCAAGGTAAATCCACAATGTTCAATTGTCAGTAGCTTAAACCCATGAAATCCGAGTAAATAAGGCTACTATTTAGGAAGTAAACCCGTTTACAATTCCAGCATCCCCGAATTTACGTTTTGGTAGAGAATTGTAAGATTTTGGCGGGGCGTAAAGTTGCTTAATGACATCTACAAATACATCAAATATTGATTCTCTATGAAAATCAATTTGAAACTAAAAGCAATTACCAGGGAGTGAGATAGGTTTAAAAATTTTAAGTGGAGCGACATTTAAAAATATTAGACATGAATTACATGGACAACATATCGATAATCAGTAATCTGCTCGGTGCTGCATTTTTCTTGCTCCTGGCAGTGTTACTATTAATAAACTGGCGACATCAATTAGTTGGTGCCTTACTAATACTCTGTTCTTTAATTTCTTCAGTTTGGTTTTCATTTATTACCTACAATACATTGTCCGGTGATATACCACTGATATGGATAAAAGTGGTGGAAACAGTTCGCGATTGTTCCTGGTTGGTATTTTTATACGTAGTTTTGAAACAACGTCCTGATATCAGTATCTCGACACGCTTCAAGATCATGATCCCATTTGCCATTTCCTTTTTAACTTTGGCTCTCATTACGCTTATTATTTTCCAGAATAAGTTTGGTAATTTTCAGTTAGAAATTCTTAATAAAGTAAGTATTAATTATATCGGTTATTTATTGGTGGCATTACTTGGTCTTTTATTAGTAGAACAGCTATATCGCAGCACATTACCAAGCGCCAGATGGGCAGTAAAATTTCTATGTCTTGGCATTGGAGGGATTTTTGCCTACGACTTTTTTCTATATTCAGAAGCTCTTTTGTTTAACCGCATTAATTCCGATATTTGGTTCGTACGTGGAGCTGTTAATGCCATGTGTGTGCCTCTAATTGCCGTTGCTGTCGCCAGAAACCCGCAATGGAAAATGGAGTTGTTCGTGTCAAGGCACGTTGTTTATCAAAGCACAGCTACTTTTGTTGCTGGCGTGTATCTCATGTCAATGGCAATAATTGGTTATTATATACGTAATTTTGGTGGCACATGGGGAAGCGCCCTGCAGATTGTATTTATTTTCGGGGCATCGTTATTTCTTGTTGTATTTATTTTCTCAGAACAAATGCGAGTTAGACTGAAAGTCTATCTGGCAGAGCATTTTTACAAAAACAAATACGATTACAGACAGGAATGGCTTGGTATAACCAGAATATTATCTGAGAACAAAGACGATAACGAACTTTACGGAAACATTATTCGTGCTGTAGCCAAAATCATGAATAGCCCCGGTGGTGGTATTTGGCTTGAAGATCATACTAAGCTTTATAGAAAAACTGCTTCATTGAGTTTTCATGAAAATGTCGATGAGGAAATCCATCTTTCACCAGAGCTGATCGAATTAATGACATCAAGTCATGCTGTAATCAATCTAAGCAGATATAGAAAGCAGCCCGAGGTTTATAAAAAAATAGAACTTCCTGCAAAACTGTCTTCTTATGACGATATTTGGTTAATGGTGTCTCTAATAAATGGTGATTCTTTACTTGGGTTTTTATTGATTTTACGTCCGCACACTGAAATCTCATTTGAAGCAGAAGATATCGACCTTCTCACGACTGTTGGTAAGCAGATCGCAAGTTACATTGCTTTATTACAAGCAACTGAGAATTTGGCAGAAGCAAGGCAATTTGAAGCTTTTAACAGGTTATCTGCTTTCGTCGTTCACGATATTAAAAATCTGGTAGCACAATTATCACTTATTAATACAAACTCAATTAAATTTAGAAATGAACCAGAGTTTATTGATGATACTTTTTTAACTATAGAAAATTCCGTCAGTAAAATGAAACGTTTGCTTGCAAACTTACGCAAAGAGGAAATACTCGGAACGCAGGTAAATCAGCAAATTAGTGTGAACGAACTACTTCGGCGTGTTGTTACTATCAGAAGTGTTGAATTACCAGTACCAATAATCGAAAAAATGGAATCGGATTTATTACTGACTCTCAATAAGGATGAACTGGAATCCGTTCTGGAACACCTTGTTCAGAATGCCCAGGAAGCAACAAGTGACGATGGTAATGTGACTTTATCATCGTCACTTGTAGACAATGAGATTAGAATCTACGTTCGTGATAATGGATCGGGTATGGATGACGAGTTTATTCGTAAGCGGCTATTTAGACCCTTTGATACGACAAAAGGAAATGCGGGAATGGGAATAGGGGTATACGAAAGTAGAGCGATTGTGCAAGCGATGGGTGGAAGAATACGGGTTGAAAGTAAAGTCGGAAAGGGGACAGTTTTTACAATTTGTTTACCCCTAACCAAGATAAAATCAGAAGATTAATCAAAATACTTAAGGGAAGCTTATGGCGAGATCAAAAACAGAAGTTAGAAAGCTCTTGGTGGTTGAAGACGACGCAGGCTTACGTAAGCAATTAAAATGGTGCTTTTCTGATTACAAACTATATATGGTAAGTGATCGTAAAAGCGCTATAACAGAAATACAAAACAATCAGCCACCAGTCGTAACACTGGACCTGGGATTACCACCTGATCCAACTAATGCAGCAGAAGGTTTGGCGACCCTGGAGCAAATACTTTCAATCGAACCGAATACAAAAGTAATTGTTGTTACAGGTAACGATGAAAAGGAGAACGCACTGAAAGCGATAGCGATGGGTGCTTATGATTATTATCAAAAACCTGTCGATCCCGAAATATTGAGTCTGATTGTAGAAAGGGCTCATAATTTGTGTAGCTTGGAGCAGGAAAACAGAAAGTTAATTGAGGAAAAATCCAGCAGAGCTTTGAAAGATTTTGTTACTGCAGATCCTCGAATGGTTAAGATGTGTCAAACAATTGAGAAGGTGGCACCGAATGATGTGAGCGTATTATTGTTAGGAGAAAGTGGCACTGGTAAGGAATTACTGGCTCGTGCTCTTCATGAGCATAGTCATCGAAAAGATAATTCGTTTATTGCTATTAACTGTGCAGCCATTCCTGAAACATTACTGGAGAGTGAGTTATTCGGTTATGAGAAAGGCGCATTTACCGGTGCTCAGAAGAAAACGCTGGGTAAAATCGAATATGCACATGAAGGCACGCTTTTTCTGGATGAGATTGGCGATTTGTCTCAGGCTTTGCAGGCCAAACTATTAAGGTTTTTGCAGGAACGAGTTATAGAACGTGTTGGCGGGCGGGAAGAAATACCAGTCGATGTACGAATTATATGTGCTACACACCAGCAACTGGAAACTAATATGAAATCCGGTACTTTCAGGGAAGACCTTTTTTATCGGATTAGCGAGGTTACTATAGAAATTCCTCCACTACGTGAAAGAGTCGGGGATGCAGTTCTACTGGTTAAGTATTTTATGGAAATGAGTACTAGTGATAAAACTAAGCCCCTCAGGTTGAGCGAAGAAGCAATAATGGCAATAGAGCAATATGACTGGCCCGGGAATGTTAGAGAGCTAGAGAATAAGGTGAAACGTGCTACAATTATGTGCGAAAACAGTCGCGTTAACGCTGAAGATTTGGAACTTAATGTCGTTGACACTGATGAGCTTGGTTTGAACCTGAAATCCGCCAAAGACAAGCTCGAGCACGAACTATTATCCAGAGCTCTGTTACGCGGTAATGGAAAGCTGACTCGCGCTGCAGAGTTACTCGGTGTCAGTAGACCCACATTGTATGACTTACTGGACAAACATGATCTGAAAGAGAAATAGGATGGCTTGGAGTTAATTGATGATCGGGGAATTACTTAAAGAATGTTCAGGTAATTCTGTGTTTTCTTCAGTTACATTTTATACATGCGCTTGAATATCTGGATATTCACTCTTAGTTAAGTATCGGGAGACTATTACTATGGGCTTACACAAGCTAGCACTTTCAAATTTAAATTTATCTCTATTGGCAATAATAATTTTGATTACTGCCGGTTGTAATATGACAGGTGCAAAAAACTCACTGTCAGTTGATCAGATGCCTGCTAGTGCACCCGAATTCGACTATCTGATTGGACCGGGTGATAGATTGAATATATTCGTCTGGCGAAATGCAGATGTATCGGCTGATGGTATACCCGTAATGCCAGATGGACGTATATCATCTCCTCTGGTTGGAGACATGATTGCTAGTGGCAAGACCCCGATACAATTGGCAAAAAATATTGAAGAAGTGCTATCTGAAGTTATAAAAAACCCTTTGGTTACGGTTACTGTGACTAACTATGTTGGAGGTTATGCTCAGCAGGTAAGAGTTGTTGGTGAAGCGACCACACCAAGAGCTTTACCTTATAACAATAATATGACTTTACTTGACGTCATGATCGCTGTTGGAGGATTGACTGAGTTCGCGGCAGGAAACAAAGCAGTCATCGTTCGTGAAGTCAATGGAGTTGAAACTCAATTCAACGTCAAGCTTGAGGACTTGTTGAAAGGTGGTGATATCAGTGCCAATGCAAAGGTAGCGCCGGGTGACATAGTCGTAATCCCAGAATCCTTGTTCTGACAAAAAATAAAGAACCTGCTTTATTAATAAACGCACGTATTTTCAATGAGAGAAATTGCCGAACAGCTTCGAGCACAACTGTGGATCATTTTACACCACAGATATATAGCTTTAATAACTGCAATAGTTATTTGTAGTATTGGCTGGGTTGGCATTAATTTTATTCCTGATGAATATCAGGCTGAAACCAAGGTATACCTTGATACACAATCTGTTTTGAAATCACTGCTTCAAGGACTTGCTGTTGATAATAATACACGAGAGCAGTCAGCAGAGGTTATGCAGCGAACTTTAATCACCCGTCCGAATATGCAGAAAGTGGTACTTGAAACCGATTTGAATTTAAAACTCAACGGGCCACAAGAAACAGAACGCATGATTGATTCACTGATGAAAAACATCAAGATAAATTCAATTTCACTCTTAAAGCAACGGGATAGTAACAGTAACTTGTATTTAATCCGCTATACCAATAGAGATCCGGAAATCGCGAAGAACGTTATTGTCGTTCTATTAAATATTTTTGTTGAGAGTATTCTGGGTGATAGTCGAAAGGATACACATGAGGCAGAAGAATTTCTCGATGAGCAAATCCGTGATTATGAGAAAAGGCAGTATGAGGCCGAAGAAAGATTAAAATTATTTAAGCAGAAAAATATTGGCGCAATGCCTGAAGACGGTCGTACCCAGTATCAAAAAATTGCTACTTTAGATGCAAAAATTGAAGCAACAAATCTGGCGCTCTCTGAAACTGAAAATCGTATAGTCGAACTAAAGAGACAAATTAAAAATCTGGTGACATCGACTTATAACTCAGATACAGGTCCTGCTCTACTTAACCCACTGGATATAAGAATCGGTGAGATGGAGACAAAACTGGACGAGTTAATGCTGCAATATACTGAAAACCATCCGGACGTTATTAATACAAAATTGATACTGGATCAATTAGAGCAGAAGAAACAATCAAAAAATCAGCATAGTCCAGACGATTCAGCAGAAAAATCCGTGGACAACAATGTTCTGAGTCTGCCCTTATATCAGGAATTGAATGTGATGTTAGGACAAGCACAGTCAGAAGCGGTAGCCCTGAAGACCAGAAGTGCGCAGTATGAGAAACAACGCGCAGAAAAAGCATCGTTGTTAAAGACGCTCTCAGAAGTAGAGGCTGAATTGTCAAACTTGAACAGGGATTATGCTATAAACAAGAAAATGTATGAAGATCTTGTGGTGAGAAGGGAATCTTCAATACTATCTGCGAAGGCTGATCAAAGTGGAGACAAGCTTCAGTTTAAAATTATCGAACCACCCAGAAAACCACTTATTCCTTATAGCCCCAACAGGATATTGTTAACTACTCTAGTGATGCTGGCGGGTATAGGCGGTGGTATTGGCGTTGCTCTTTTCTACGAACAGATTCGACCTACTTTTTATACACGTAAACAGGTAATTGACAGTATGGATATACCTGTTCTGGGCAGCGTATCCATGTTTTGGACTGCCGAAGAAAAAATGAAAAGACGGTTTGGACTGGCTATTTTCGGAACCATTGGTTTTATACTACTTGGCTCATATATTGGTGTACTGATTTATAATGGTTTGCCATTTGATATTCGCGATTATATGTAATGATAAAAGGAATTCGAAACTAATATAATGAGTATTATAGAGAAAGTAATCGAGAAGCTTGATCAAGAAAAGCCGGCGAGCACCGATAGCAGGAAAAAAGTTATCGACGTAAAGTCAAAGCGCACTAAACCCTTAAATCAGTCTAATAATCCTTCCGAAAGTAATGGGCAGGTTGGTCCGCTTGATGATGAGCAGGAAAACTATTATGAGCTCGACTTTCAACGACTTAACAATCATGGAATCCTTACACCGGATTCGATAAACATTACTCTTTCAGAGCAGTTTCGAAGGATCAAACTTCCCGTTCTGGCAAATGCTTTTGGCGAAAATACGCTGAATGCTGAAGGCAGCAACATGATTATGGTGACTAGTTCCCTGCAAAATGAAGGTAAGTCGTTTACATCATTTAATTTGGCAATGAGTATAGCTAAAGAATTTAATCATACAGTGCTGTATATAGATGCGGATATTAGGCAAAGGATGATGGAAAGCTTTCTCGGTATTGGTGAACGGTCAGGTCTCGTTGATTATTTGCTCGATGATAGTATTGCTTTAGGTGATTTGTTTGTTAAAACAAATGTGCCCAGATTGACATTACTTCCTTCTGGACGACGCTATGACCGGGTAACAGAACTGTGGTCAAGTCAAAGAATGAATCAGTTAATGTCTGAATTGTCTCAGCGATATAGTGACAGACTAATTATTTTTGATGCGCCTCCATTGTTGCAAGATTCATCTGCGTCAATACTGGCTCGTTTGGTAGGGCAAGTCATTATTATCGTTGAAGCGGAAAAAACGCCCAGACATATTGTCGAAGAAGCAGTCACTATGCTGGACGATTCTACTTATGTCGGACTGATATTGAATAAAAGTAATCAACGTGATGTGGCTGATAATGTTTACTACTATGGCGATGCTTAACGCAATTAGCTAATCTCGACATAACTTATCTGTTGATTCCTATGATTCAAATATCCAGGGTGTTTTTGGACAAGCTATGAATCAGCTATTTTTCATACCACATTTATGCAAGCGCAGCCCAGTCCTCCTTTTGTATATGGCCTCATTCTGGCTTGGTGTCGAGCCTTTAGATGCATCTGACTGGGTGATAAACCCGGCAATCGAAGTCCGGGAGGTTTATACAGACAATGTGCTTTTAAGTCCTGCTAATCTTGCAGAAGATGATTTCATCACTGTTATCACTCCCGCCATAGCGATTAGTAATATACGCAAGCGAACTGAAATTAATCTGGATTATAGTTTGCAGAATATCTTGTACTTGAATAGCGGGGAGCGAAATACGCAATTTCATCTCCTACATGTAGATGGCAAGGGAGAAATTTATGAAGACAGATTATTTCTGGATATCTTCCTGGATAGGAGTACGCAAAACCTGAACAATACGGGGAATACGGCACTTGATAATTTGTCTGTTTCATCAGATAGAGGCACAGTATTAACCTATGGTATATCGCCCTATTGGCAACAACGTGTCGGAGGGCTAATGGAAATAGATGCACGATTTAAATGGGATGAAGTAGATTCGAGCAGTTTTTCTCAAAGTCGGGCGACTGATGTGAAAATAAGTCTGTCAAGTGGAGCTGATTTTAATCGTTTGTTGTGGGATATTAATTTCAAAAATCATAAAGTAAAGAATAATTCGGCTCGTTCAACCTTAATACGTAATTCCCAGTTTCAGCTAAAGTACCTTCTGTCCAGAAAATTGGCTATAGTTTCTGAAGTAGGATATGACGATAATAATTACGAGAACTCGAGGGGAAATATTAGTGGTGTCTCATGGAGTATCGGAGCGGAGTGGAATCCCTCTACACGGACTTCACTGAAAAGTACTTACGGCGAAAGGTTTTTTGGCGATGATTTGGAGTTGCGCCTGACCCATAGAAGTAAAAGAACCCAAACCCAGATTTCATATGAAAAAGTGCCAACAACAACCAGAGCTTCATTGTTGGAAAGACAGGCTTTTAATTCGACTGATATATTTGGTGTTCCAATAGTGGACCCTGGCGTACAGGAAATAAGCGATCTGGATTTGAGTATCGTTTCTCAATCAGCAGAAACAATAATACGCAGCAGATTAACCGGCGCTTTTAGTTACAACCTTAGAAAACATATACTGAGTCTGTCTGCGATGTATGAAGAAGTTGATTATCAGTTTACCCGGCAGACAGAATTTTTACGCCGTTTTAATCTCAGTTGGAACTGGCAAATTATACCGAAAACAAGTTCTAGTATGAGCCTGGGGTGGAATAAAAATAATCAGAGAAATGCAAGAGATGAGAAATATATAATAGCTGAGCTTCGACTGGATTATAAACTTAGCACAAACATCGAAGTAGGCGTGGGCGCTCGTTTTGTCGATAGGCAGTCAAATATTCGACAATTTGAATACGATGAAAGTCGAATTTTTGCAGATATAAACAAGAGATTTTAGGACAAGCCAACATTGTTGATTAGAACAAAAAAAGATGACTAAATTAAAAAACGCTATGACTGTCGATGTAGAAGATTACTTTCAAGTATCTGCATTCGAAAATTATATTAGCAGGGATAGCTGGAATAAGTTAAATACGCGTGTTGAGGCCAATATAGAGCGCATACTTCTAATTTTTTCTGATCACAATGTTTCCGCAACGTTTTTCACTCTAGGCTGGATAGCAGAGCGACATCCGGAAATGGTAAAAAAGATTGTTGATGCTGGGCACGAATTAGCAAGTCACGGTTACTCTCATATCAGGGTAACCCAGCAAAACCCTTCAGAATTCAGAGAAGATATAGTCAAAACCAAGGGCTTACTAGAGGATATTGGCGGTGTCGAAGTGCAGGGGTATCGAGCGGCAAGTTACTCGATAGACAGTAGCAATCACCAGTGGGCCCACGAAGCACTAGATGCTGCGGGTCATAAGTATAGCTCCAGTATTTATCCTATAAAGCATGATTTATATGGTATTCCCGACGCACCAAGGCATCCCTATAAGATTACGAATCTGGACCTGCTGGAAATACCAATATCAACGATTAGTATCTATAATCATCGCCTGCCATGTGGTGGTGGTGGTTTTTTCAGATTATTCCCGTATATGATTTCCCGGAAAATGATTGAGCATGTAAACCAGAAAGAACAGGAACCATGCATGTTTTATTTTCATCCGTGGGAAATTGATATCGACCAACCAGTTGTCAAAGGACTGAATTTTAAATCAAGATTCCGACACTATCTGAACCTGAAAAAGATGAACACAAGATTAACCCGACTACTGGATGATTTTACCTGGGGCAGGGTTGATTCGGTTTACCTGGACAGGATCGCTTAGAAGAACTTTATATACCTGGATTGAGTTGTATGGAAATAATATTCTGGTTTCTCGTCCTTGCGACTTTGTACAGTTATTTTATTTACCCACTTGTACTTTATACTCTAATCTTGTGTACTGGGAAAAGCCCACTTCTCACGAGTGAGGTCGAGAATTATACCAAGCCCAAGCTGACACTTATAATTACAGCGCACAACGAGGAGAGTAGAATTGCTGAGAAATTGAAGAATAGTCTCACGATTCGTTATCCGCACGATAAACTACAAATTCTGGTTGCCTCAGATTGTTCGACTGACGAAACCGACACAATAGTTCAGGAAGCTTCAGCTCACGGAGTTGAATTAGTGAGGGCTGAAACTCGCAGAGGTAAGGAATATGCTCAATGGCTGGCAATTAAGCAGGCTACTGGAGATATTCTGATATTTTCAGACGTGGCAACTAATATTCCGGAAGACGCATTTAGTGTGATATCGGAAATATTTATCGACCGTGATATAGGTGCAATCTCAAGTGAAGATAAATTTGTTACGGAAGATAACCGGATTGTGGGCGAAGGGCTGTATGTAAGATATGAGATGTGGCTTCGTAAAATCGAGTCACGTTTACGAGGTGTTGTTGGTCTAAGTGGTTCTTTTTTTGCGGTTCGTCGAGAATTATGCGAGAACTGGGATATTCTGGTGCCAAGTGATTTCAATACGGCTCTGAATTGTGCCTCACTTGGCTATGTCGCTGTATCAGATAATCGGCTTATTGGGATATTTAAAGATGTAAAAAACCCCAAAGGTGAATATGAGCGAAAAGTCAGGACTATAATAAGAGGTATTACGGCCTTATCGCGTAAACTGGAAGTACTGAACCCGGCCAAATATGGCATCTTTTCGTTTCAAGTCTGGAGCCATAAAGTGATGCGATGGTTGGTACCCTGGCTAATGCTTTTTACATTTTCAGTCAACACGCAATTGTTATCAAAACACTGGTTTTATGTTTTATCATTGATCATTCAAATATGTTTTTATGTCATTGCTATCTGTGGTTTCCTCTCTGAATCTTCCAGAAATAGAATTATTGTAAGACTGCCTTATTATTTTATGCAGGCGAATATTGCTATCGCTCACGCAACAGTAACCTTTATTTTTGGTAAAAGAGTTACTGTATGGACGCCGAGCATTCGATAGTACGACATGTCTGTTTTTTATCAGCATACTCCGGTTGGAGAAAGAATTCATTTAGCAGGCGTATTTAAAGGTCATGATGAAGTAAGTAATTATTTTGAGCCCTATGGTGTGGAGTTTTATAACTCTGGAACAGAGGCACTTGCTTCAGCAATTGTTCGTTGCCTGAAAGAGGATGATTCAAAAAATGAAGTCCTTGTCCCGGCATATACCTGTCCGGATTTGATAAGCGCAATTATATTTGCCGGTGGACAGCCAGTGCTAATAGATTTCGAAGAAAACAGTAGCTGGATGAACTTAGAAGAACTCACGAACAAAATAGGCCCCGCTTCTGCTGTAATTATCGCTGTTAATTTCCTTGGTATCAGGGAAAGAATTGAAAAATTGAGGTCGATAGCCAGTGAAAAGGGGCTTCGACTTATTGAAGACAGTGCGCAATCATTTCCCCTTAATATGAGAAAATATGTCGATTCTACTGATCTGACTGTACTGAGTTTTGGTCGAGGTAAACCTGTGAACATGGGTTCCGGTGGCGCTGTTATTTATAACAAATCTGATTCGATTCCGGCTAGCGGAAACGAAACGAATTTATCTGATTCAACTATAAAGAAAATTAGCTATTACCTGCGGTCGTCCCTATACAATGTGGTACTGTCGCCTTTTGTATTTGGCTTTGTCAGATATGTACCACTGTTAGGTATCGGACTCACACGTTATAAGCCTCTCGCAAGTATCCAACCAATGGATACAACAATTTCTTCCTGTCTCGATCAGAATATCAAGCAGTTTTGTTCGAAAGGTATAGATATACAGAACTCTTACAGAGAGCGAATATCCGAATTAGGCGCTAAGAAGGTTATTAATCTTCCTGTAAAAACAAATATGGACAAAGACATTCCTCTCCTTCGTTATCCAATTCTAATCCTTGATTCAGGTAAGCGTGTGCTAGCTCATGATAGATTGAATGCAGAAGGTCTTGGCGCTTCTATAATGTATCCCGCTATATTGCCTTCTTTAAATGGATTAGAAGATGTGCTTGTGAGTCAGAAGGGGTTTGTGAACGCGCAATATTTTGCCGAACGAATACTTACGCTGCCCACACATCGACGAATTTCATTAAGGGATGTCGACAAGATCATTACTATCTTGCAGGATATTTTGTAAGTTATTTGTAGATATGATTAAGAAAGTAATAAAAAAAATAGCACATTTGATATTCGCTAGTATAGGCAGACATCATATTTCCTATCATTCTCATGATTTATTAGTGCTTACCTACCATCGCGTATTACCTGCGGATGATCGCAGAGCCGCATCTGAACAGCCTGGGATGATGGTGTCTCCTGGCACCTTCAAAATGCATCTGCAGATTCTTAAGGAAAAATTTGAAATCGTCAGCCTGAGTGAATGGTTGGAAAAATCAAAAGAGCCAGCTACGCTACCAAGACGTGCTTGTGCAATAACTTTTGATGATGGATGGAAGGATAATTATGAGTTTGCGTATCCTATTCTTAGGCAGGAGCAAGTACCAGCAACAATATTTCTTGTTTCTGACTATCTCAACAGAAGTAAAGAATTCTGGCCAAATAAACTCAATAGTTTACTAAGGCAAATTGCTTCTGAGCTACCAGAATACTGGGATGATCATGTTTTCAACAAAGTACGCGAAGTTGCTCCGGATTTAGTTAGAAATAAAAAAATGCCGGATAAAGACGAAATAGATAGAATCATTAATCATTTCAAAAAATATACCGATATTGATAATCACACATATATTGATCACATCTATCATAAGTTCAATATAGAGCAGGAAGTTTCAGACAGAGCGTTACTTAACAAGTCTGAGGTTAATGAAATGCTAAAATCTAATGTTTTCGAAATAGGTTCACACACTTGTGACCATACCAGATTACTTGGAGGACTTTCCATGAATGTTCTGAAACATCAGGTAGCAGACTCAAAAAAAATATTACAGGACACATTTGGTGTAGAGGTATCCCTGTTTTGTTACCCAAACGGAGATTACTCCGAAGATTCGATGCGTTTGGTGGCTCAGAATTACACTGGGGCATGTACAACAGAATCTGGCTGGAATACTCCAGATTCCAATTATTTTTTACTCCGACGAATAAATATTCATGAGGATATGACTCAAACAAAAACCCGTTTTCTGTCAAGAATAAGCGGTTTTATATAAAATGGCTAAGCGATATGAGTTCTTCAAAGACACCTGTTGACCGACTTATTCAGATTACTTCGGGTGATTTATGGGCCGGAGCTGAAGTTCAGTTTTTCAATCTGCTGCTTGAATTGCGAAGATTACATTACGAAATACATGTTGTTTTATTGAACGAAGGAGTTTTACAAAAAAAACTTTTGGAAGAGGGGGTATCTGTAACTGTTATAGATGAAAAATCGACAAGCAGTTTCAATATTTGTCGCAAACTAATCTGTTTGTTTCGCTCATACAAACCGAATGTAATTCATACACATGGCTACAAAGAAAATATACTGGCTTCCTTCTCTAATTATCTAAGTGTCCGTTGTAATTGTATACGCACCGTTCATGGTGATACGGAAAGTAGTATCAGTTTCCTGAGACTGGATAAACTTTTAACGAAGTGGTTAAATTATTTCAGCGGAAATATTTTGCAGGATCGGATAATCGTAGTTAGCGAGCCACTTGCGAAAAAACTGGAACAAGAATACAGGGTAACCAGGATATCTGTTATTGAGAACTCAATTGATACTGAGAGAGTAGTGTCAGAAAGTAATTTACCTATTGAATACAACTATCCTGAGGATTGTATCAAGATTGCTATGGCCGGCCGGCTAGTAGCACTTAAAAGGCATGAACTGATAATTCAATGTATGCCTGCAATTCGTGAGGCAAGCCGGCAAAAAGTAGTATTGTATATTTATGGTGCCGGTCCTCAGCGAAGCAATCTGAAGTCACTTGTTGAAGCACTGCATCTGGAAGAAGAGGTCGTATTTATGGGGGATTGTATTCCCCTTTATCCTCATATAAAGCAAATGGACATGTTACTGATGCCTTCAGATCACGAGGGCTTACCGATGATTATATTGGAAGCTATGATTCTGGAAGTTCCCATTATTGCGCATGCAGTAGGTAGTATCCCAAAGTTATTAGATGAAGGCGCGTTTGGCATACTTATCAGGGAGCATGAGCAATGTGCATACCGAGACGCTATTATTGAAGTCTTGTCGGATCCAGCGAGTGCGACAAACAAGGCATTATTGGGTTCCAGATATATTAATGATAATTACGGAATTCAACAGCAGATATACAAGTATGATGAAATGTATAAAAGTTTGACCAGTTAAATTAGCAACAGAGTGAATAAAAAATTGCGCATAGGACATTTTATCGAAACGGAAGTACCTGGAGGCGCTGAAAAGCTTGTACTCGATATATGTGCGAGGTTGCCAGCTCACGACATAACTCCGGTCATTCTGCATTTCAATCATCCGTATTTCAGGGATTACTGTGAATCACTTAATATTGAACAACATGTCGTACCCGGCAGGTCCCATTTCAAGTCTACGTTTACTCTACCTTTGTTTAGTTGGGGATTTCGCGGATTTCTAAAACGAATAAAAATTGATGTCTTACATTCGCATTTGTTTGGGCCGGTGAGCGGCGCAGCTATGGGCTGTAAAATGGCCGGGATTGCTCACGTAGGCACTCTTCATGATGTGCACATGATTGAGGAAAAACCTAATAGAATCAGATTATTACAGCTAGCCGCTTTTTTGGGAACGAAGCTGGTGACTGTTTCATCAACCATGAAAGATTTTTATCATTCACATGCCAGTTTTTCCTCTGCAGCACTGAGAAGCATAGCCAATGGAGTCAATCTTCCACCGCTAGCGGATTTGCAAACGAAATCTGAGATAAGAAAAGAATTAGGTATTGAGCTCAATACAGTTCTGTTTATCAATGTAGGCAGATTAGTGCCACTTAAACGACATGATTTATTGATTCAGTCATGTCGTATGTTGCCAGACGACGTGAATTACAAAGTACTGATAGTAGGAGATGGCCCTCAGCGTCAATATATAGAGCAAGAAATTCAGGAAAATAATCTGTTAGATAAAGTTGTCATGACAGGACAGCGCGAGGACATTGCCTCTTTATTAAATGCTTCTGACTGTTTCATACAATGTTCAGATACAGAAGGACTTTCGATGAGTATTATGGAGGCAATGGCGGCTTCTCTCCCTTGTATAGTGACTGATGTCGGAGGTAATGCAGAGCTGGTAGTAGACAACGAAAACGGGTGGTTACTGAGTAGTAGCTCGAATCAATTTGCAGATAAGATGCAACAATTGATAGCTGATGAGAATTCAAGAAAAATAATGGGAAAAAATTCTAAGGAATTTATAATGAGCAAATATTTGCTTGAAAAGACCGTTGAGAGCTACGTCTCATTGTATAAATCAACACAGATTTAATAAACTCGAAATATACAGGATAGAAATTGAAAATACTTTGGTTGTCACACCTCGTACCTTACCCTCCAAAAGGAGGAGTCTTGCAAAGAAGTCATAACCTGATCAAGGAATTGGCAAAATATCACGAAGTTCATCTCATATCATTCATTCAAAAAGATATGATTGAATCAATGTTTCCCGATTTGGAAACAGGTCTGACAGAGGCGAAATCTGAGCTGGAGAAATTTTGCGGATCCGTAGAATTATGTCCGATACCAAGTGAATTGGAGAAATTTGGCAAATATCGTCTGGCAATAAAAAGTTTGTTCAGCCGGGATTCCTATACCATCAACTGGCTAAAATCACGCAGATTTACAGAGCTTGTGAAAACCAGTGTAAGAGAGAATACTTTTGATGCAATCCATGTCGATACTATCAGCCTCGCTCCTTATATCTACCTGTTTCCCGAAGCAAAGATGATACTTGACCACCACAATGTGGAATCTCATATGATGTTGAGAAGAGCTGGCACGGATAATAACTGGTTACGGAAACTCTATTACTATCAGGAAGGATTAAAACTACAACATTATGAAAAAAAAATATGTCCTCAGTTTGACATAAATGTGACTTGCTCAGATCTTGATGCTGAACGTCTTAGTCAAATAGCGTGTGACGTTCATACTGTAACAATTCCGAATGGGGTTGATACAGATTATTTCATTTCAAAAAATGCCGATAAAGAATCTAACACTATGGTTTTTGCCGGCGGCTTGAACTGGTACCCGAATGCAGGTGCCATGCAATATTTCATAGATCATATATGGTCAGAATTAAAACAAAAAGCCCCAGATGCAAAAATGTATCTTATAGGCAAGCATCCAAAGGAGAAATTCATAGAATTATCCAAAAATGATGAAAATTTTGTTTTATGTGGTTTCGTTGACGATGTAAGGCCTTATATAGATAGAGCAACGGTATATGTTTGTCCGATACTTGAAGGTGGAGGCACGAAATTGAAAATACTCGATGCACTCGCAATGGGTGCAGCACTTGTAGCCAGCCCTGAAGCCTGTGAAGGTATAGATGTTACGAATGAGAAAAATGTGTTGATAGCGCATTCTCCGAATGAATATGTCGCACATATTCTGAAATTATTTGCAGATAAAAACCTTGGGGAAACTCTGGGTAATAATGGAAGAATCTTAATGGAACAAGGCTATTCCTATCACGCAATCGGCAAGGAGTTTTCTTCTGTCATAGAAAAACTGGCATCCTGAGAAAGAATGAACAAGTATCTTTCAAAGTACCTGTTTTATTATCCTTCTACCTACCTTCGGGGAGAAAGAATTAGCGGACATCTAGAGCAGTATGAGAAAAACCAGTGGTTCCAATCTGGCGAACTTAAAAATTACCAATTGGATAACTGTAATAAACTTTTAGACTATGCTTTCAAGAAATTTCCTTTTTATCGTGATAGTTTTAATCGGAACAATCTTGAATCGTTTTCTCTTGGAGAGTTACAGGATCTGGGGAAACTGCCTTTTTTGACCAAATCCGACATCAGCAAACTTTATCAACAACAAAGTTTTTTCGGCAGGCAATTTTATTCGAAAAAAACAACGGGCGGCTCTACCGGGCAGGCAGTGACTATACTAAAAAATGCTGATGCGATGGCCAGGGAGAGAGCAGCAACATGGCGAAGCTATCGGTGGGCGGGAGTCGATATTGGCGATCCACAAGCCAGGTATTGGGGAGTTCCCATTTCAACACGTAATCGACTTTTCTACAATCTGGTTGATTTTATAGCGAACAGGAAAAGACTCTCGGCATTCAATGTCAATGCTGAAAGTATGGAAAAACATTATTATGAAATGGAAAGATTGAAACCGAGGTATCTGTATGGCTACGTTTCAATAATACGCGAGTTTGCAGAATTTCTAACTAACAATTCCTTCTCTTTGCCAACATCAGTTATTAGTATTATTACGACGTCAGAAGTGTTGGATGATGATAGTCGTACAAAAATTGAGTCCGTAACAGGGCTTCGAATTTACAATGAATATGGGTGTGGTGAAGTAGGTTCAATAGCTCATGAATGTGAACATGGGGAAATGCATTTAGTTGCAGATAATCAGATAATTGAAATTATCGACGAAGAAGGAAAGCCTGCAACGACAGGGGAAATTGTTGTCACAGATCTATTTAACTATGCGATGCCACTAATACGATATCGACTCGGGGATTATGCGACGCTGAGTGAGAAGAAATGTCCATGTGGCAGGGGCTTACCGTTGATCGAAAAAATACATGGAAGAGCCTATGACATGATTGTTGACTCTACAGGTAGTCGCTATCATCCAGAGATAATATTATATATTTTTGAAGAAATTAAAGAGAGAAATAATGACATCAAAGGATTTCAGGTAGTACAAAAAGACAAGAGTAACTTATTGATTAATCTGGTTATTACCACAGACAAGCATAAGATGGAAAATGAGGAATTTGTAAAAAATAGAGTACGCAAAAATATAGACGATAATTATAATTTTGAGTTTGTATATTTACCATCTATTGAAAGGGAAAAATCAGGAAAATTGCGTCTGGTTAAATCAGAATTAAAAACGTGAACCAGGCAAAGTCTGGTCTTCTGTATCTAAAAGTATTATTTCCTCTAAATGCTCGGCGATAATCCGGTTCCCAACAGCGGTATAATGCTGATTGTCTCCTGAATAAATTATCGAATTCTTTATGCCACTCTGTAGAAATATATCTCGAACTGAAACAACTGGAAAACCATTGTCTTTAAACAGTTTCTGTCGAATTCCATAACGGTCCGGAAATTTGCCCATTAGTCGGCCAGGCTCAATGTCAGCGCGGTTAGGCATATAGATAAAAATTACCCTTTTTCCAGAGCCCTCGATCGTACTGACCGTAGTTTCCATAAGTTCCAGCAGCAAATCAGTATTGTCAGTTTGAGTGTTCAAATAATATCGCAAGGATTCAGTTTTACTCCGAACACTATTTAATAAATTGGCTATGGGTGTAATACCCAGGTGTTTAAAAAGTGAAAATTGAGTGTAAAAATCATCATGCCTGGAGAGAAAACTGAGTATGCTTGAATCGCTGGTAATATTCTGAAGCATTGAAGGATCAATTCTCACTAATTCAAGAGAAGAGTTCTTTAGTTCATACCGGGGTTTTAAAAAAGGCATATTAACTTCCCTTGAATCTCTGAAGGGAATATACAGATTACCTAAAACTGAAACCGGGTTGGAATCAAGTCCAATTATGATTATATCAGGGTTAAACTTTTTCAAATTATGCGTATAGAGAAGAAAAGACTGATCAAGCCCGTATAACATAGTGCCAAAATTTAATGTTTCTATTTCTTCATTTTCAAGGTAGGCAGATATTGTTTCATAATTTTCAACATGGGTTCCGCCATTAATCATCGAACTACCTAAAAACATAATTCGATAATTATTATTTCTTGTTAAACTCACCTCTGAGGAAGAGCGTGAACCGTAAGAATCTGTTCTCCATTTTGCTTTATGCGTCGAAGCCCTGTTACGCCATCCCGTTACTGAATCAGGTGTTAAAAATGATTCGTTGTTGAGAAAATCGTTTGTGGATTTCATGGCTTTTTCTTTCAGGAAAAAGCCCAAATAAACATGATCAGGTATAAACAGTGGAGCACATATCGCGATAAATTCTAAAGCTAATAGGACAAATATGGTGCGGTGTATTGCTGGCATATTCAGTTTATTCAGTAATTGAGGTAGAAATAAACTGGATTTAAGAGAATTGGACATTTTTCTGTAATACTAAAATTGAAAATATATAAATGGATTGGCTTCTTCAACTTGTCCATGAAAAAGCATGATCAACATTGTCGCGTATACAAATGGTAGTATTTTATTGAAGTTATTTTCTCTGAGCACAGGAAATTGTTCGCAGCAGAGGCCATATACATGATCAACTATGAAAGAAGCGATGCACAAATAAAGTATGACAGGTAAGTAAATAGTGGTACCCGTTTGTGCTGAAAAAAGACCACGAAAAAACTCTATAGCAGATTCAAAATTAGGTGAGCGAAACAAGATCCAGGCGAAGCAAACCAGTAATTGAGTTGATAACCAGCCAAAAATCAGCGCGAAAGCTACGTTGAGTTTCTGGATATGTTCATTTAACTGATGATTTAACGCAATATAGAGACCGTGTAGACCGCCCCAGGCGACGAATGTCCAACTGGCTCCATGCCAGAGCCCACTAACAAGAGTAGTAACTGCGAGATTGACAAGAGTTCGGATCTGACCTCTGCGGTTTCCTCCCATCGATATATATATGTAATCCCGAAAGAAACGTGACATGGTCATATGCCAACGTTGCCAGAAATCCGAAAAGTTTGTTGCCAGATAAGGAAAATTGAAATTCTCAGGTAGTTTGAAGCCAAGCATCCTCGCGCAGCCTATTGCCATATTCGAATATCCTGAAAAATCTGCATAAATTTGCACACTGTATCCAAGCATGGCAAACCATAGAATCCCGCTGGAATAGCTGCCAGGATTAGAAAAAACAGGATCTACTAGATGCACAGCCAGATTATCGGCAATAAAAACCTTCTTGAAAAAACCCGACAGGAATCGAATCGCTCCTTGTTCAAAATCAGAGCTGTTAAATTTACGCTCTGATTCCAGCTGGTATAGAAACTCAGTAGCTCGAACTATCGGACCTGCAACTAATTGCGGGAAAAAGGCGACAAATGTGGCGAAATCAATCAGAGAATAATTAGGTGTCAGCTTGTTTCTATAAATATCCAGACTATAGCTAAGGCTTTGAAAAATATAGAAAGAAATGCCAACCGGGAGTGTTATTTCAAGAGTAACTCTGGAAACGCTTATCCCAGCTTTCTCAAACATTAGCATCAGACTGTCGACCATAAAGCCGGCGTATTTAAAGTAAACAAGTATCCCGATATTAACGACGATGGCCACGATTAGCCAAAACCGTCTACTTGAATTTTTGTTGTTCGCAAATATTAACTTGCCACAATAGTAATTAGATAAGGTAGATATAACTATAAGAGAAAGAAAACGCCAGTCCCAGAAAGCGTAAAAGAACCAGCTTGCTAACAATAGAAAAATATTTTGTTTTGTGCGGGGAAGATTCCAGTAAACAAGCAGAACAAATGTAAAAAAAATAAAAAAATGTATGGAAGCAAAATTCATTATTTTAATACAAGATATTTGTTCGTCTTATACTTGCAGTGTCTTTTTAAATAGCAAGTGTATCCAGTTAGGGTGAGGCTTAATAAAAGGTCTTTGAAAAAATCTCGAAAGCATACCCAGTTTGGTAAAAATTTTCCGAGTCATATTACGTTGCGGAGGTGATATCAATTTGCCCCCACAATGAATACAGGGTTCTTCCTGTGTGTATGAGCCATAGGGGTTTCCTGCCAGATCGAAAAACCAGCGGGAAACAGAGTTTGTAGCGAGGCTATTTTCACCAACGAATGATTCTTCGATAACAGTAAAGTCTGGAAATAATTCGATAATCTTCTTTTTGTCAAAACTATTGACGTGGCCCCAGGGTGGATTTTTCCCTCCGCAGGTGAAGCAAGTAGTACGACCGACTCTGATATCTTGCATTAGCGGTACACCGATTAGTAGGTAGTCAGCACTGACGCGACTCAATTCTGCACAGGCCCTGGATAGCAATGGAGTAGGTATATGTTCAAGTACTTCCGTGCAAAGTATAAATTCAACTGAGTTATCGCTAAACTTGAGTTTCGTTAAATCTCCTTGTACACATTCGACTCGTTCATGGGTAAGTACAGGGACTGACAAGTCTAAAGCAGTTACTTTTTTGAAGTATTCGGTAAGTAGTACGGAGAAATAGCCATCTCTGGCACCAATATCGAGCGCATGGTCACCGGTTTTTTCCAATAGCGTTATAATTCTAACTATATCTTCGGTTCTTTCTAACTCTGCATTGCTCTCTCTAAACTGCTCAAATTCCATAGTGTAGTCCGCTACCGTGATCACTTAGTTTAAATTTTAAAATATTTTTACAGTTTATCAATAATTTCCAGACAGAGTTGATAATTCCGCTCCTGTGGCCCTCATAGTCCTGGTTTATCTCAGGTAGGAAAGGAGCGCCAAATCTGTTCTCAATTGCAGATTGGTTTCAAAGTTAAGCTCAGAGAGACTCGTGACACGTCGGAAATACTCTATATCTGGAACAAAAGAAAACTGGAAAATCAGAGCCAGTTTTACCAGAGCAGGTTGAGGAAAGGGAAACTAAATTGATGCTGCAACAGGCAGAAAGCTGTTACTTTAATATAAGCAGAACGAGGGTCGGTATACGACCCTCGTTCTGAGATAAATACCTATTTGTATTTAAAATGCACCTAGATCAACACCCCCAACTCCACTCCCTTTGGCTGGTGAACTGCTTTCCAGCCTTAAATCCGGCAGAGTGGGGTTGGTATCCTTGAACTGAGGATCAGTAGTCAGTGAATTGGATTCACCCAATACTGTGGTACCCGCATTAAAGCCGTAGTTTACACCCTGATGCACAAGAAACTTCACTGTGCTCGCCGTATAATACAGGTTGTTACTGCTCGACCAGCCGGTTAATGGGAAATTCACACTTGCGTATGGACCCAGAGAATAGGGCGTGACTGTGGCGGTATTATAGAAAATATTATTGTACGAACTTACGTTGTGGGCATAAGCGGTGTTGTCGTTTCCAGTTCGAATCATAGACTTAGCATCCATCACCGTATTGTTATAGAAGCTAAGGTTCATATCGCCATTCTGGTTTTCTTGCTCGATTTTAACCGCAGCAACCTCCATGTCATACATAACATTGTGGTGAATAATATTATCTTTGTAGGCTCTTAAGTAAAATCCGTTATAACTGTCAGACAGATAGTTACTGTAGACTTCTGTAATAATATTACCTGAGTGCTTGTGTCTTATTGAATAAATTTCATCGTGAATGGTATTACCTTTTATAGTGACCTTCGAGCCATCAAGGGCTGATGTTTCACTCAAAATACCGATTCCGCCAATGTTATTGTTGATTGCAGTAAAAAAGCCTACTCCATTTGAGTTTCTGTGATTTGCATAAATCAGACTGTTACAAAGACTGTGGTTGTGGACAGAATCGGTTTGCCTGAACTGGATTGCTCCACTGGTGCTACTGCCCGGGACAATAGCGGTATCATGAATCTCAACTCCGGCAATAGTGACATTTGCAACCAGTTCTTCAACACTTATCCCTCTGCCTTTGGCGTTTTTGATTTCTATATTCTGGACCACTATACCCTCATTGCGAATACTGCCATTGGCGCGAATTGTTATCGGGGTGGTCTGGAATTCACCGTCAAACACCGCTCTTGCTTGT
Source organism: Gammaproteobacteria bacterium (assembly GCA_012103475.1). GTDB lineage: Bacteria > Pseudomonadota > Gammaproteobacteria > Eutrophobiales > Eutrophobiaceae > WLWS01. The sequence continues at coordinate 290,661 of WLWS01000003.1, forward strand.
CCGCGGTAACTTTTTATGACAGTTGGTTCAGCATACGAGCCTCCCTGAGTGCCTCTGCCAAAAATCATTTCTTTGGACTTGAAGGTGCCAGTCAGATAAATATAGTCGCCTCCGTTAACCTGTCCGGTATGATAACTGCCGCTTTTTTCATAGCCGACAAGTACATCAAATGTATTGTAAGGGCTTGTAAAGCTCCCATCGCCGCCATCGGGAGCAGCTGCATCAACATACCAGCATGTGTTTCCAGAAGGCGCTTCGCAGACCTGAGGATCGCCTGGTTCAATACCATCGGGGAAAAGCAGTCCTATGCTGAACTGGTTGGTTGCGGCGTAGTCAACGTCAAACCGGGCACCATCAACAATGCCACACCAGCCTACGTAGGATACGCTGGTCGTCGGAGCACCACCTGAACTGGAGGAACCTGAACCAGAGCTGCTACCACCACTTGAGCTACCGGAGCTGCTACCACCACTTGTAGTACTGGAACCGCTGTTTTGGCTTGAACTACCGGTACTTGTGGAAGAAGAATCGCTAGTGTTGCTTGATGTTCCTGAACTGCCATCCGAAGTAGTCGTGCTAGTACTTGTAGAAGTGGTTGTACCACTACTCGTATCGGAAGAACCACCCGAAGAACTTCCACCTCCAATCGGGTTGCTGGATCCAACCGCACCACCGCCACCACCACCACTTGCGCCAACACCGCCCTCAGCGTACAGAGAGCCTGCGCAGGATAGGGAAAAAAGTATAATTAACAAAGTGTTAAACTTTCTCATGATGCATAATCCTCATTTATATATAAGTAGCAGAATGCCGAGCTAGGAAATAATCTTTGGTAGCGGAGTATGGTTACTTTATATACCGGTATCTAGTGCAATTTACCAGTAATGTGACCAATTTCCGAATTTACGACAGCCTATAAAGCTCTGTTTGACGGTGAATACCCCTTAGTCGCCATTCGCTCTATTTAATTCCTGTTGCTTGTAAAAATCATTATTATTCAATATGTTACATATTAACAATTACTTCTATTCTGATCTGGTTTTCTAGTCTCCCGGTCACATTTTCAAATAGTAAAGGGTAGGCTTTAGCTTTCCTTCCTGAAAAGCTTGCGGAGACCATACTTAATTTCTTCAATTTCTCCTTTGAACAACAAAAAGTAGACAGCGGTGTAAGAAAGTCCTCCGACCAGAATGTCGGCTGTTAACCGGATAAGCCCTGCCTCGAGAGCTACTGCCTCGCGAAATGAATGTATAGTCAGTACCATAAGTAGAGTAGCTATACATGCTGATTTCATGCTTCCGAGATACTCGCCTAGTTTAACCTCGAGTTCATTTAAACAGACGATGGTGATACCGAGATATAGCAAAGGGTAGATTACCAGCCAGGCTAACAGAACGTGGTGAATGGAGTATTGCGCACCTACAAAAAAACCAAACGACAATGAAAGTGTCGATATTGTAGTAAAAATCAATATTTTTCCAGCGTGACCTCTGGCCAGAAGCACAGGACTGATTAGAATGACGCTGATACGCAACAAGTTAATGACACATAGTATTTGTAATATGGGGGTTGAAAAAGACCATTTATCAGTCATAACGAGTACGATTAGATCTTCCGCTATTAATGCTAGTCCTGCGAACATCGGATAGGTTATGGCGAGTAAGTACTTGTGAGTGTCCAGATAAAATTTCCTGGATGTAGGCAGGTCATCCTGCATTCTGGAAAATGCTGGGAATGCCACTTGCGTAAAAATAGAACCTATCTTGTCGAGAGGCATAGTAGCCAACTGCATGGCCATACTGTAGTAACCGAGAATTGACTCACTTAGATAGCGTGCAATAAAAAATGCATCAGCTTTCCCGGAAAAAAAGTTCATAATTGTTGCAAACATCAATTTATATCCAAATTCAAGGACAGAGGAGATCTCAGTCCAGTTGAATTTTAGTCTCGGAAGCCGATCAAACTTTACAAGAAAGAGTGTCGCGTCCGCGATGCGGTTTATTACGAAGCCCCACATTAGACTCCAGACACCGTAACCGGAATAAGCCAGAATCAGAACGGTGAGCATGCCGAGAAAATTTCGTACGAGTTCTACGATAGAACGATAGCGAAAGTCCATTTCTCTCATACATCTACTAAACGGGACAGTTCTGATAACTGTAAGGATCAAACCGAGTCCACCTAGACGTAGCATATCCGTTAATATGTCGACCTCGTAATATTCGGCAATATAGGGCGCAAGTTGATAAAGCAGGGCGTAAGTCAGGATGCCGAGGAGCATGCTAAAAACAAATATTCCGTCTTCCGTCTCGACACTGACCTGCTTTTTTTGAATAAGCCCCTGACCGAGGCCTACCTCAGCGATGACCATAAGTAGGCCCGTGAAGAGACCTGATAGAGCGACAATGCCATAATCAGCAGGAGAGAGTATTCGCACTACAAGAATGGTGGATACCCAGGAGAAAGTTTGCACGAAAAACTTGGTCAGGCTTTGCCATGCAAAACCTGACAAAATTCGTTCTTGCATATTATCAAGCATAAGTATTGATTTTTTCAGCAGTGATGGTTGATGACTCTGAGTGCAGAAAAATTGTTTGCGACCAGCCTAAACGAAGAGGCATGGTTATACATCAAATTGATGAAAATAACCACGCTTATGCAGTATATTACCTGTTGTAAGAAGCGCAAATACTAAATGTGTCTTCGTTAGACTAAAATACCTTATTTAAATCAAACCGGAATATATATTCTCTAAAACAAGTCTTGACCATTTGAAGTATAAATAAAATATTATGACCGCGAATATAACAACCAAGGCTCATTTTGGGGCGCTGGAGTCGTTAAGGGGCGTAGCTGCGCTGTGTGTAGTTTTCTACCATCTTGACTGGGTTAATTCTCTTACCCAATTGAATTTTTTTAGAAATTCTTACCTTATGGTCGATTTCTTTTTTGTATTGTCAGGGTTTGTCATTTATCACAGTTACCAGGGTAAAATCCTATCGGGCAAGGCAGCAGTGAAATTCATATTTCTTAGAATTGGCAGGCTGTACCCACTGCATTTATTTACATTGCTCGCATTTTTAGGTATCGAATTATCGAAATATTTTGTTGAGCTACAGTTTGACTTGAAAGCAAATACGCCAGCTTTCACAGTAAATAACATCTACAGTTTCAGCACCAATTTTTTTATGATTCATGCATGGAACCTGCAGGACAGACCTACCTGGAATGGGCCAAGCTGGAGTATCAGCGCAGAATTTTTTGCTTATATTACTTTTGCGATAACATCATTTTTCTTGAGAAGTAAACGACCTTACTGGATAGTATTTTCCATATTCCTCTTTTCTAGTTGTTTCACTTATTTGTTTTATAACTATGATAGTTTGGATATTTTTGCGAAAGGCAGTTTGCTCAGATGTGTAGGGGGATTCTACCTGGGAGTGTGTACATATCATATTTACGATTTCATTAAGAACAACTTGAATTATGAAAATAAAATCGCGATTCTGAATTATGTTTTTCTATCGGTTTCCGTTTTAATTGTAATACTCCTGTCAACAACATCTCATGGGCAGACTGATTTTTTTCAACCCGGTTTGTTCGCAATTCTTGTTCTCGCCGTTTCCTTGTGTCCATCTTCTTACGGTGTAAATCGATTGCTGAACAGTACGCCTCTCAGGTGGTTGGGGAGAATCAGTTATTCTGTGTATATGGTACACCAGTTAGTATTGTGGATTTCTACACAGACTCTTAGAGTCGCAATGGATACGCCAATAAAAAAGGGACTTTTGAATCCTGAACCCTGGATTGGCAATTTATTTGTCATCGTCTCGGTTGCAATTATTTTGCTACTCTCACATCTGACATTTATCTACATTGAAGATACATTCAGGAAAAAATCCAGAGTAATATCCGACAGAATCTTCAATTAATGAAGGCATCAACAAACACGCCTGTAGAAAATATAAGGCCCGGCAGAGTAAAAAAGTCATCTGCCAAGAAGAAGAGTAATGGCGCGTATTGGCTACTGATAATATACTTTTTTATTGAGTATATAAGACCGCAGGATTATTTCGGTGTTCTTGGTGTAATAAAGCCCGCAATGCTGATCAGTATTATGCTGATGTTGGTCTGGATTGCCGGCGGTGACAGATCGGCAATGAAAGAAACGCCGGTTTCCATGTTTATTGTGTTTATTATACTAGCCTTTATTTCCCTTGCTTTTGTGGTCAACCATTACTTTGCATTTAATATCGCTAAAACGATGGTTTTTTATCTGACCGCAGGTGTGCTTCCCCTGATTGCTATTCTAGATACTGAAGACAGGTACAGCAGGTTCATTGGAACCTGGATATTCATGCATCTTTTTGTGTCAATACTGGGAATGATTGGGGGGGGCAAGGGACCAGGCAGTTTTTTAGGAGATGAAAATGATCTTGCGCTGGCTCTGAATATGGCTTTGCCTTACGCCTGGTTATTGAGCCAGTCTTCTTTAGTAAGTAAAAAGAAAACACTTTTTTACTATGGTATTACTCTGGTGATTATACTCGGAATTGTGGCGACTTTTTCCCGCGGTGGTTTTCTGGGCCTGATAAGCGTGATAGGCGGAGTAATAATTTTGTCCAGAAATAAATTTCGAAATATTATCATTCTGAGTATTTTGATTGGACTTGTGAGTCTGAGTTTGCCGGATGCTTATGTGGACGATATGCAGACTATTACTGATACCGGTGACAAAACTCGAAATGATCGAATTCATTCATGGAAAATTGGCTGGGTAATGTTTCTGGATAATCCAGTGCTCGGAGTCGGTACCGGAAACTACCCCTGGCAGGTAAGCAATTATGAGTTGAAAGATGACAGTATTGATCCTTCTTCAATAAGACTACATGGAGGAAGGGCTGCTCACTCCCTGTACTTTACCCTTATACCCGAATACGGACTCGCAGGCACGATTGTATATTTCATAATTATCATTTCAATGTGCCTGAGGTTGTTTCACATTATCAAAATCGCGAAGACTGCAGGGCCTAAGGCCGAGGACAAGATTGATTTTGAGCTGATGGCAAAAGCGTTACTGGTTTCCCTTGCCGCATTTCTGGTAACAGGAGCCTTTCTTTCGGTGCTCTATTACCCTCACTTGTGGTATCTCATTGGCTTCGTAGTTGCACTGGATAAAATTGCGGCTAAAAAATATGCGAACACTTGAACGCAAAGGTATCCACTGGTAATAGGGGATTAGATTGAAAATGAACGAAAATGGAATACCAGTAGTCAAACCGGGCATGCTAATACTCGTGCCGGGCCCGAATTATTACATCGAGCACAGTTTCAAAAATAGATTGCTGGCACTTTCAAAGGACTTTGAAGGACTTCTCTTCACTACCGGTAGTACTCATCAGACTGTTCAATATGGGGATTTCCATGTACATGTAGTAAATAATAATTATAAATTAGGAATTGTACGCTTCTTGAATTTCTGCACACGTTCGATTTTATACATTACAAAACTTCGTCTCCAGGATAGAAGAATAGATCTGATAGTCACATACGATCCGTTGAAAACGGGGCTTGTAGGTGTATTTGCAAAATATATATTGAAAGCAAAATTAGCACCTGAAGTGAATGGAGACTACACCAACTGGACCAACTACCAGGATGTGGCAAATCAAAAACTGCGAACCTTAAAAAGGGAGATCTACATCGCTATAGAACGTTATGTTCTGGGCAGGGCAGATGGAATAAAAACTACTCACATGTCACAGCTTGAATTTTTTGATTCATTGATTTTGGATAAATCCCTGTTGGCAAGTTTTAATTACTGTAACGTCGAATCTTTCACCGACCTTGGTGAGGAGAAAACGGTCCTTCTGGTTGGTTACCCGCTATATGTCAAAGGTGTTGATGTACTCATTGAGGCTTTCAAAAAGCTAGCGTCCTCTCATCCGGATTGGCGACTTAAAATTATGGGCTGGTATCCGGACATGGGCCCACTGGAAAAACTGATAGGAAGCCACCCGCAGATATTTCATCATCCTCCAGTAAGCAGAGAGAAAGTTCCGGAACACATCGGTAAATGTGGCATCTTTGTTTTACCTTCTCGTACTGAGGGCGTTCCGAGAGTGTTAATGGAAGCTATGGCGGCGGGTAAACCGCGAATAGGAACAAAAGTCGGAGGAATTCCTCAACTTATCGAGCACGATGTGGATGGATTTCTAGTCCCGTCCGAAAATACTGAAGAATTGTCAAAGTACCTCGATAACTTGATGAGTGATGCCGGTTTACGACATCGTCTGGGTAAAGCTGGTGCAAAGAGAGCACTACGAGATTTCTCCATCGACGCGTATTATGAAAAGGTGAAAGCCTTCTATTTTTCAGTTTTGGATGCGAAGGAAAAGAATCAATTATCGAAATAAGGCAAAGAAATTACAGAGATTTAATCAACTCGATGTACACATCATTTTGATGATCGCGACTGTAATTGTTAATAACAGGGTTTATATTGTCTGTGGCTTTTTCACTGTCAAAATGTTTGATATACATATTGAGTAAGACATTGTCGATATTATCTGTATTGACATCCACTATGACACCACTCTGAGATTCCCTGATGAGGGTAGCGGAATCACTATCGTGTTCTGTTAAAACCAGACTTTTTTTCCCTGACCCGATATATTCGAAAGTTTTAGCTGGAATTTGTAGTGGTTGTCCCTGCGAAAAATTAATTAGAATATCAGATTCACCAATTTTCTCATGAATTGCTTCGGCGGATACAGGCGGGTGGATCTTGACTTGCTTACTCAATCCGTTTTCATCAATCCATTGCTTTATGTCTATTGAATTCCAGTAATCGCACTTACCATAAAAAACAAACTGTATTTTATTGGGGTCGATTTTTTTATCGTTCAGCAATCTTTTTAAGCTTTCGAATAAAGGGAAAGGGTTTCGGTTATAGTAAAGCATACCTGCATATAAAAAAGTCATAACCGGACTTGAATCATTGCTTTGTTTTGGAGGTGAGGCTATATCAAAACCATTGTAAACCGTATGTAACTTGTTTTCGAAATTTGAGTGCCTCCCGGTTATTTCTTTAACAACACCAGGTGAAGTAGTAACAACAGAATCTGCTGAATTTAGCCACTGCTTTTCCTGATAGAGTTCAATACTTTTTCTTATAGAGCTTTTAACTCCGGGTTCAAGAAAATTTTTATCCGGGTAAATTAAATCGAGGACAGGTAAGGGGTCTCTAAGATCGATAACCCACTTTGTACCAAAAATTTTATTCATCAACCATCCGACGTTATTCACGATCATTGGTGGGCCGGAAGTTATAATAAGGTCAATATTATTTCGAAACTTATGATTAACAACGACAGCGAAAACCATGAGTAGCCACAAGCTGAGAGATTCATTGATCGCCAGAATTGAAAAAATAATACGTTTAATCCGTTCAAGAAATGATTCCTGAGTGGCTGACTTGCTGTCGGTCTCTATTTGTCCGGAATTTTTTTGAATACGGGATCTTATTTTGCCCACAAAGTGAGCAAACATTTTTAGCAGATCCGGTGGTACCGGTACATATGTCACAGTGATATCGGCTACTTTCTTCTTGAGACTGGCTTCATTATCAGTTTTTGCTGCAACGACAAAGACATTTTGCCCGGATTCTTTGAGTTTGAGCGCGAGTTCGGAAGGTCGCTTTGCTCCTACAGTAGAACCAGGATAAAAGTGGTAGCTAACAATGAGAATGTTTTTAATCTTCATGAAGTCAAAGTTGCGTATTGCTATAGATATGGAAAAGCCAGAGAAGAGGAATAGACGTACTTGTCGTGGCTTGGCTCAATATGCAGTCTTCTTAGTTCATACGGTAAGAGTTTTGACAGAGGGTTCGTTCCTTTTATCAAAGAGACACAAATCTTGTATCCACATTGTTTCGCCATGTTAGCAACATGTTCGTTGAAATCTGACACTTGACCGTTGGGATAAGCTAGCGCTTTGATACTTTGGTCGATATTTCTTTCGATTATATTTTTTGACTCCTCAAGTTCATATCTCAATTGGACATCATCCAATGAGGATAATATCGGGTGAGTAACACTATGTGAGCCAAATTCGATTCCATGTTCATGCATTTCCTTACATTGAGCCCAATTCAGGGGTTTACTCAGGTTTTTTATTGATTCATCTTCAGATGAATAGCCATGCGCATATCGTTGCTCTATCTCTTCAAGTGCTGAAAGCCTGGTTTCATTTGAAACAGATTTCATTTTTTTAACGCAATCGCGATAGATTGTATTTTTATTCTGAAGTGGGTCATTCGGGTTGGATTTGAAATTAATAGCACCGATTTCAAATAGCTCGGACTTATTGGACTGCACAAGATATGAAAGCCAGTCGTACCAGAAAGGCATGTTCTTACCAATATAACCTGCTGTCAGGAATATGGTTGCTGGTATACCCAGCTCTTTTAATACAGGGAAAGCGTTGTAATAATTATCATCATAACCATCATCGAAGGTTACAATAATCGGATTGTCTGGTAATTCGTTACTACCCTCAAGATAGTCAGCAAAGTACTTGAATGTTATCGGCTGATAATTGTCTCTGATAAAATTCATTTGCCATCGAAATTCACTTTCAGTCGCGTCTATCAGGCTTTGATCAAATGGGAATTTGTCTACATCTGTTATCTCCAGAATACGATGATAGTTCAAAACAGGGATCTCACGAAAATAATTTGAGCGAATGCTACGAACAAGCCTGCTAATGCCAGAATAATGCAGTAATCGGGAATTTATCTGTTTTTTTCGCATTCAATTTATCTATTAGTTTCTGCCGATTCAGAGAAATAATAATTCACTTTCATTTAAAATAGACGGTATAGTAAACTGTCCCATCAAGCGAAGGAAGAGTTTACGGCGATATATGGCAATTTCTAATCATTGATTGTGAAACACTTTTTTGTTAACCCTTTTCTTCAAATAATATTTCTGGCATTGGTCGCTCTTGGACTTTTTTTGCCAACAACACTTAGTTTTTTTTACATCTGGACTAGTAAGGAAAACCTGACTTATTCACACGGTTTACTGTTACTGGCTGTCTGTATTTACCTGATATATTTGCAATGGAACGATAATAAAAAATCGGTTGAAACACGATATAGTGTGTTTGGAGTTGCCGGGACCTTGTTGATGTCTCTGTTATGGTTTCTCGTGACACTTGGCAATGTGCAAATCGGCCAACAATTCTTTTTGATTTTTGTGATTATTTTTATTTTTATCGCGATATTGGGAATAAAGCAGGCGAAATTATTCTTGTACCCACTTTTTATATTGATCTTTGCAATGCCTGTGTGGGATTTTTTAAATATTTATCTGCGGACTATATCCACAAAGGCAGTTGGCATCATGCTGGGATATACCGATATAGTTTCCTTTGTTGAAGGTTTTACGATATTCATCCCGTCCGGCACTTTTCTGGTCGATAATGGATGTGCAGGGACAGGCCAGTTTATTACAGCCCTCTCGATTGCCTACATCTTTGTGTTTATGCAAGCAATGCAGTGGTGGTTGCGATTAAGCCTGATCGTGCTTGCTGTTATCACTGGTCTGGTTTCGAACTTTGTCCGGATATTCGTAATTATAGTTAGTGGTCATTTGACAAATATGGAGCATTATTTCGTTACGGTTGAGCACGTTTCGCTTGGATGGGTAGTGTTTGCGATTGGTATAATGCTCTACCTTTTTATAGCCAGTAAACTAGCAGTCCGTTTTGCATTGAAAGCTGTAGAGTCAGAGACCGATAACGAAGACGCAAGACAGGAGGGGGATGATGTGAGTCAAATAATGAATCATCGAATCCGACTGACCGTCGTCAGCGTTTTTCTGATATTAGCATCACTGTCTGCTGGACCAGCCCTGGCCTATTACTATCAACTGGAGAATGCCAGCGCTCTAGAGAGGATCGAATCAGTTATTCCAGAATTTGAGGAGTGGAAGTTAATTGATACCGATGTTCCAGGTACGAAGCTAGAGCCTGATTTTAGAGGAGCTGATAGACACATGTATTCCTCCTATGAAGATGTTGATGGACACATCGTAGAGGTTAATTTTTATGAGTATTTCATTCAACATCAGGGTAAGGAAGCTGTTAATGACTTAAACGAGGTTTTCCTGGAGGAACAATGGAAGCTTCAATCCAGAATGAAGTACTCTCCGTCCACGGGTCCCGATGACTTTGAGCTCAACTTGTCAAAGATTGTGTCGAGATATGGTCAGGAGAAAATTGTCTGGCAGTGGTATGAAATCAACAATACATGGACTGCCAGCGATATTGCAGCAAAATTGCTCAATATCAGGGGTATATTGTTCCACTCCCCTAAAGTCCGTGTCATAATTGTATCAGCAAACGTCAATCAATCAGAAGACGCGACAAATGCCTTATTGACTGAGTTTGTTTCAAGAATGTCACATGGTCTTAACAGCTATTGACCATTGCTGAAGCCTCCGATGCCACGATATTACCCTCTGTTCAGATTCCTGGCTTTTTAATAAGTAACATCAATTAATGAAAATATTTGAACTTAGTGATGCCGATAATGAGCGCTGGGATAATTACATTTCCGACGAATCGACTGCATCAATATATCACCTGTCTGGCTGGCGTAATCTTATACAAGAACAATTCGGACATCAGGCTTGCTATTTTTATGCCGAGTCAGAAGATGGCGTGGTTGAAGGTGTATTGCCGCTAATTCGACTGAAAAGTCTGCTATTCGGTGACTATATGGTGTCAGTTCCCTACTTCAATTACGGTGGTGTCATAGCCAGGGATAAAAGCGTTGAAGATGCTTTGATAGAACATGCCTATGCAATCGGTAATCAACTTGGCGTGAGCCATATTGAATTCAGGGATACCGTCCATAGAGAGCAATTCTCAGATCTCAGAACTGATAAAGTAGCAATGGTCCTGGAACTACCAGAATTGGAAGAAGAGCTCTGGCAGGCGCTTGGGTCGAAACGCAGAGCACAGATAAAACGACCGCTTCGCGAAAACCCGGAGGTCCATCAAGGCGGACTGGATTTACTTGACGATTTTTATCGGGTATTTGCTATTAATATGCGAGATCTCGGTACACCGGTTTACTCAAAAAAGTTCTTTTCGGCAATTATTGAAACCTTTCCATCTCATTGCCGCTTGATAGTAATTCGCTTGCAGGGAAAAGCCGTGGCGGCGGCATTTTTAATCGGCTACAAAGATCGTCTCGAGATTCCGTGGGCCTCTACACTGAGAAGTGTAAATTCAAGCAGCATGAATATGCTGCTTTACTGGGAAGTCATTAAATACGCAATTCAGAGTAAATTTCAATGTTTCGATTTTGGACGCTCCAGTGTAGACAGTGGAACTTTCCGATTTAAAAAACAATGGGGTGCTGTGCCTCAACAACTGTATTGGCACTACTGGCTAAAAGAAGGCGAGCCCATGCCCCAGCTTTCTCCTTCGAATCCTGCTTTCCAGCTGGCCATTCGTTGCTGGCAAAAGCTCCCTTTGTTTGTAAGTACAAGTCTCGGTCCCGGGATTGTTAAAAATCTGCCATGAAGCTGAAGGTAGTTGCAAACTAAAAACATTCCATGAATAGCAGAAGGGATAAAAAAAAATCAGAGGAACCTGCGCAATATCATTGCGTCGTGATTAAAGATATTGAATCAAATCAATATTCCACACAAATAGCCCGGTTTATTGAGCAACAGCAATTCGCTTACCCGAAGCAGAAGCCGTTATGGGCAATATGTGATGCCGCGAATGAGCAATACTTTATTGTTTTAACTTTATACGAAGAACAGATTCAGGCTTACTCTCTGATCCGCGAGCGCACTATCAGATTTCTGGGTAAATCCAAGTTTTTTATTGACGGTGGTCCACTGCTGGCGAGACATGATTTATTCATGATCCATTTTCAACATCTCCTGAAAAGTTTTTCCGGAAGAGGGCTATGGCTAAAAATTAGTCCCTATATCACTTCTGAACCGTTAGCAGAGTTAGACGAGATAGTAACAGCTGAGGGATTCGTACCCAGATTGAAAAAACCGGGTAACTATCTCTCCACTGTAGTTATTGATCTGGAGCTCCCGCTGGATGAAATCAGGGCAGGATTTAGAAGATCGTTGAAAACTCAGTTGAACAAGTCGAAAAAAAGACAATTGATGGCGAAGCGCTGTGATTCTGAAGATGTTTTTATGCAATTTGTCGAATTACTCAATGTACAGGCTAGAAAGAAAGGATTTAGCGTTATTGAACCTGAAAAGGGGCAAAGAATATTTAACAGTTTTCTGAAAAATGGTCGACAGGGTTGTTTCATCGTTGTACAGGAGAATCAGAATCTATTGGGTGGACTTGTATTGCTGGCAGCTGGAAACAGAGTGATCTATGAATGGGGGGCAAGCACTCAGGACCCCGAATTTTCCAGACTTCCGATTGGACACGCTATGCAATGGGCTGCAATTATCTGGAGTAAGGAGCAGGGATTTAGAACTTACGATTTTGGTGGATACTGGATGGAACGTGGTGATGATGATCCCATTAATCGTTTCAAAACAGGTTTTTCGAAAACTATTGAGCTGGTAGCGCCGGAATACCTTTATTACTTCGAGCGTTTAACAGGCAGACTGCTGGATATCCTGTCAGTATTGAAGAATAGCTGTCTGCGATAAAACAAAGATGAGTTAAGAGTGGCAATAGAGACTACAAATCAGGACTGATATTTGTCTATGATAATGGCGGCAATTCGATCTGCTGAGTTACCATCCCAAAGATTCGGTGCGCTACCCTTGTTGCTCATTCCGGACTCGACATCCTTGATTGCCTGAATGATTTCATCGCTGGAATGCCCAACAAGACGATTAGTGCCCTCGGTGATAGTTATCGGCCGTTCGGTATTTGGTCGAATTGTTAAACAGGGGATTCCCAGTATGGTGCTTTCCTCCTGTATGCCTCCACTATCTGTAATGATAAGCGCTGATTCTGCCATTAATTTAAGGAACTCCAGATAACCAAAAGGTCTGTGAAGTTGTATGCCATTTTTCTCGCTGAAGAGCTCATCCAGTTTATATTGCTCGAAGCGTTGTCGCGTTCGCGGATGTACAGGGAAAATCACTGGTATTTTATTGCCAAGATAAGATAAAGCGTGACCAATCTCGTTTAAAACAGCAGGGTCTTCCACGTTATTCGGACGATGCAAGGTGACGACAGCATACTTTTGAATTACATCTTTGCTATCCAGCAAGTTCAGGTTACGAAGCACCGGGTTCTGCATTGCCTTATCTTTATGCTTAAGCAGACTGTCGATCATCACATTGCCTACAAAATGAATTTTATCTTCATTAACACCTTCTCTGGCAAGATTGGTATCAGCTATTTTGTCGGTGGTGAAGAGCATGTCGGCAATGCAGTCTGTCAGCAGACGGTTGATCTCTTCAGGCATTGACATGTCAAAACTGCGAAGCCCAGCTTCAACATGAACAACAGGGATTCCGAGTTTTTTTGCATCGATAGCACAGGCCATTGTCGAGTTAACATCGCCGACTACCAGAACCACATCCGGCTTTTCTTGCAAAAGAATTTTTTCAAACTCTTCCATTATTCTGCCAGTTTGCTGACCGTGTGGCCCCGAACCGATTTGCAGATTTATATCTGGTTCAGGTAATCCAAGCTCGTCGAAAAACAGCGCAGACATTTCTTTATCATAATGCTGCCCGGTGTGAACAAGCAGTTGCTCAACCTTTTTATCGGGTTTTTTTATTGGCTCTGTTAAAAGAGTCAATGATCGGAGCGACCTTCATAAAATTTGGTCTCGCCCCAACTATATGGATTATTTTCATACCACAATGTACCTGTTAATTAACTGTGTGTTTTCGCGATTTACGAAAACGTGAAAAATACTAAAATAGCACATCCCATCAAATGAGGAAGGTATCTGGGCTATATGCGCAGCCTAAATGTCTTCCCTGAACTATTCCCGCTCAGACAGCATGTACTCTACCAATAATTTACGCCAGACTTCATAGCCAGATCCATTGAGATGGAGGTCATCAAACGAATACCTGGCATCGAGCCTGTCATCAGAGCGCAGTGCCGAATTCGTATCGATAAATATCAGCCCCTCGTGTTCAGCTAATTCTTCGAGCAGTTCGTTCACCTCGGCGACGACCGGATTTAGTTGCTTGTATCGCGCACCCGCATAAAAAATAGATTGTATGTGGACAGTCATACCGGACTGATTCAACATCCTGACAATGTTTGTGTAATTCGAAATAATTCTGGAGCTGGGAACCTGTCTTTTAATATCGTTAATTCCAAGCATGATAAAAGCCTTGTCGGCTCGGGTAGCCAGTATGCTGTCAAGTCTATCCAGTACGCCGGCGGTGGTATCACCGTTAATACCCCGGTTGGCTATGGTTTTTTCCGGGAACAGATCTCCCCATTCAGCGGCGTCAGTAATACTGTCGCCCACCATGACAATCTCGTAATGATGACCATGATGTTCGAAGAACGATTTCTTATGGCGATAATGTGTCGAACGTAGTGCCGGAGAAAGCGGGAATAGGTCCTCCTTGAGCGATAGCAATTGCTGATAGGGAAACAGCTGGTTTCTATGGACAATAACTCCGTAACAGAAAGACAAGCCCATCAATGAAATAACCAGGAGAATAAACAGAAACTTATGGAACATTCGCATGCTATGGATCTAGATAAACCAAGTTTAAGATAGCATGCTCTGCTCTTCGATTCATTATACTCGACTCCTTTATAGCTCAATAACAGTATAAACTGTCTACCTAAGTCGAGATTTTCATAATTCCCAATTATGACCATTTATGGGAAAGATTTGGGCCCAACGTTTAGTAATTCCGCATCATTCAAACAGGTATAAGATAGCTTTCGAAACCCTGTTAACGGGAAAGTTCTGTGTACATCGTCTGCGAAGGCCCTTTATTCCACTGCTATATTTTAACTCTCAACTATCAAAAGTTTGGAGAAATATAATCACATTTCTATTATGGCCAAATAATGAGTTAATACAGCATTAATCCCATTTCAATTCACGCTCTTTTCAGAATATTTACTATAGAATAAACACTCTCTTCAGTCAGTTCTTATAAAGACGTCAGTCCAAGCAACGCCTTCAGTTAATGCAGGGTTCCTAGGCTCATTAGATGGACGCCCTTCTTCGCGTCTTTGACATTCCAATTCAAGTAACAACTTTCTGGAAATTGTCGCAGACAAGTTTGTCTCTTTTGCTCTGATTAACAGGCTATTTCGCAATTCATTACAGGCTTTGGGATGTATTTCGTAATTCGATTCATCTCCAATTGGCACATGAAGCGAAAACATATTTTTTAACATGTAGTAAGGGGACCCTCCTGAAGTTTCAATCCTGCCTGAATCTATGGCATCTAATCCGTATTTCATTCGAATGGCATCATGTTCTGGTGTTAATGATAGAATCTCGCACGCGAAATCATCGGCAGCAACTACGCTAGCGCTTTCGCAAGCTGCTAAGAAGGCATCTAGATATGAGTTATCTTTTTCAATTACATGCAACACTTTAGGAGCAATTCGTCTAAGATCCCAATTGCTATTACACCATTTGAACCAAGTTCTATCGACAATATTGTGAAGGAACTCATTAAAATGAACGGAGCGAAGAGAAGATGCTAGGGCAGTTGCTAATTGTAGAGAAGATTCCTTGTTAAGTTGTTGAGTCTTACCAAGCTCCAAAAGTAAACCCCAAGTCTCTTCTAACGGAATTAATTCAAGCTGTTGAATTATATTGCCGATGTAGGTAAATCGTTTCCATTCAATAACGTAAAAACTTAGTGACTTATTCAACAAAGATACAGGTTTGACGAAAAACATAAGTTGACATAGTTCCGACATCATCTGTTTCTTAGAATCGTCGAACCATTCAGCCTTGATCTCTTTATCAAACATAGCTTCAATTCTTGCAGCTACCGCTGGATCCTCAATAAAAATACCCTGACCAATAAGTTTTGTTAATGTACCAACTAAGCTATAAATGTCAGTGTGGCCATTGGCTAATGCATACATTATAGGCTCTACTATTTCTTGACTCGGTATATTTGATACTGCGCCAAGCAGTTCCCTCATACGATGGATTGCATATTTTTCGTTCCACTCCGAATTATTAGAAGCTTTCTCTGATTGCAGTTGTCCAACAAGTCCGATCAATTTTGTAGATAAAGCTTTGGCTGTAACATCCGTCGTTTCTTGATAAGTTTCATCTGGTTGGCTGAGTACCCTTTTCGCTATTCGTCGTTCTATCCCATCTTTGAAGTTATCCCCTATAGATTGGAACATCCCTTTCTTTTTACTTTGCCAAGGTTCTCCCACTATGGTTCCGATTATTGCTGGTATTAGTCTGTGTGCATGAGGATGCTCAAGCATTTCCACAAGGCAGGGAAGAGCTTCAAAACCCCAGTTTTCCATTGCGGATTTGAGATAAACCCCGAGATGCGGGTTGATCGGGCGGTTTCCCACTCTACTCTTTTGCCATTGGTCGAATATATTGCTATAAGTTTCCCAAGATTCAAGATATAAACGACATCCCTCTAGCAGAAAGTCATTGAAGTCAGCTGGTGCTACGTGACTTGCAATTAAGCATAATAAGAGATGTACTTTATGCTGTGGAACTGCTTCTTCACTGCTAATCGCTCCAAAGGTTGCGATTAGGCTTTGAACAGACTCTATATTTGGCTTCCAATTGGTTTTATCTTGTTCATAATTCTCGTTGAGATTCATGCGATATTTTACTAGATCTAATAATATGACCGCTTCTTCGTAAGAAGATTTGTCCCCGATTTCTATGACAATGCTGAGCAAGTCGTTTCCTGGAGCATGAGCAAGCAGATTGGCCAACTTTCTATCTCGATTTTTCTCAGTCTCAGATAGTTCACTTCGACTGGACTTCGAACAAGTTAACCACTTTTGAATGCTGCGGAGTGTTTGCTCACGATTGGAAAGAGGCCCTATTACCTCAGAACAAAAATTCGTGGGTTCTTCTTCATCAAGGAGAGTCCAAGCTTTCTCAAAAATATCGAACTTGTTCTCGACTGATTCAAGCAGGACAATATCACAGACCCAGTCAGCGACACGTCGTTTTGACAAGACCAATTCCCGTGCTAATGCATACATTCGATCAGGTGTACGCTTTTTCATGATCTCCATTATTTGTGTATCGTTGACGTCGAGATTCTTAGACAATCTAGCTAAGACAACATCTATAGCGTTTGGTTGAATCATTTTGGGGAATGTTATGATAAGTCGATATAGCAACTCTTCGTTCTTGAGTTCATGTGACAAACTTCCCAATTTTTTATTCACCTCATCATTAGTGACCCCCTGTTCCAATAAATATGCAATCATACTGATGACATTTTGTTCAAGCTGCACTTCGAGTGGTGCATTTAACCATGCCCGTAATGTGTCATCAGATGCAGGGAAACTCCATGCAAGAGCAAAAATGGCCGCTGCTCGAACCTCGTCTTCGATGGCCTCATTTGCCATTCGGACCAGAAATGCATAGTTTTCTGGATTGCCAGACAATTCATGTATCAACTCAGCTCGCAACTGTGGTGACCATGCTGCTATTCGTGTCTCCGCAGATTTGCCGAGTTGATTCAGTGAAATTCCTCCTCCGTTTAATCGATATGTTTTGAGTCTAATTTGTTGATCCTCACTTTCTATAAGCGGCCAGAGTCGGTGAGCAAAGCCGCAAATGCCTGAGGTAATTACACAGATAATTCCGTAATCAATCATCTCGGGTAATGAGGAATCGCAGAGCTTATTTATATGCGTAACTAGGTCATGGTATAGGTCGCTATTGTCAGCTTCAGAAAATCCACAGGCTCCGGCCAAGTCGCAAGCAAACCCCACATCAACTTCCAAAGCTATTCTTATCAATAAACTCCTAGCTTTATTGTGACTATCTTTATTTTTTAACATTCCGCAAACTAATCGGAGAGCATCTTCCCAGAAAGGCTGATTAATGGCTTCTCTAAGTATCGGAAGGTTTTGCTCATTAGCATCGAGAATAAATCCCAATAATCTTGAAGCGGAAAAGTATTCTTGAAATCGTTGATGGGCGAAACGAACAGTTTCTCCATCTACATGAATGAGATGATGATTACTTAAAACATCGATAACATTGTTCGGTTCAGGTGAATTACCAAACCCATCATTGACGAGCTGATTGGCTGCTGCAGAAATTACACGTAATACTTCGCTAAACGAAGAGGTGGTTTCGCGATTTGAATTTAGGTGGCAGGCCAATTCCTCCAAATAATGTCGATGATGATTGAATAGGGGTGATTCCTTGAGAGTGAGCTGACGCTGTTCATCCTCTTCAAACTTATCCACAACAGAGCCAAGGAGTTCGTATACACTTGATGCTGTTATCTGACCTTTCTCCGCCTGGCCTAGTAATCCCCTAAGTATCAGAGGGTTTCTTGCTGCATGACGCAAACGCGTATCCACAGCCAGTATTTTTAAGAGCGCTTTTGCCGATTCCTCATTTAACTCGGAGCGAATCACATTCCTTTGAGAGTGCCATGTTAAACCTTGGACATGAATGCGTGTCTTAGTGTTTAGATCTGGGCAATCCACACGTGAACGCGTCACTATGACAGTATTCAATGAATGCATCATCGAGGTCAACTCTCTGAAACGCCCAAAACATGCCAATTTCTGGTTACCAGCTAATTCTACCCATTTCTATTAGTGATAAGGCTACTTTTCGGAATCGATCCAACGTGGTACTGGCAATTTGAGTTGGCGGTAAGATATCATTTAATTTTGACCGCAATAGCTCAACTGCTAATCGATCAGCATTGCTGAAATTAATTTCCGGGTACCTTTCGACTTGTGCCAAAGCTTTCAGATGAAGTTGTTGAGACGATTTCTGGTCGTCAAAGAGCCGGTACTCTTCGTACCGTGGTGTGTCGTCAAGGGGCTTTGCAATGATCAGCATTTTGCGGTGGTAAAGAGCCAGCCATGCCTCCCACTGAGTGTACGATAATACAAGCTCGGTCGATTTCAAATATGGTTTTAAGACCGGCAACCGTACTGCAAGGTCCGGATAACGCCGCTGGATCAACTCTACAGAGGGTAATTGGGCGAAGGCGCCTGTCATGTCACCGACAAGATGGATCACAGCATCAGATTGACGGATGTAATCATCCAATTTATCAAGAGTTTCCTCACCAGTTCCGATAAAATCCTCTTGCACGTTTACGGAGAGGTTAGGGCGAGTCAAATCCTTACGTAAAGAGTCGCGATAGTTTCGGAACTCAGCGCTAACTGCAGAGAGGAAGAGTTTTACATCAGCCAAGAGTACTTACCTTTGGGTTTGCCATTCCGTAATTTTAAGTGCTATGAGCATCAAGGTCACTGTTAAAACTAAGAAATTTGATGTGAGTTAAAATATACAGATAAGTAAAGTTTAGAAAACTAGGATTAAATGGGAAAATATCCCTTGTTCATTACTCAGGCAATATGGGGTATCAAATGGCAATCATAACTCCTTGTTGTATATACTTAATGCTAGTGTGTATCTTCATAAATGCCCGGTTGATACCCGCTAATTTGGCGTTGCAGACAGTAACCTTGTTAATATTGATCGATAGAAATCGCGCGTCCTAATGAGAAACATTTCTTCATGGCTTATATCCCCTATGGTGAATACCCCCTTGCTCTAATTTGCGGGAAAATAAATGCGGCTAGAGCTACGGTCTAGGTAATTTCAATCGTAGAGATTTCACCCCCCCTACCCTGTTTGATAATGATTACCTAAAGAGTGATCACTTAATTTCAACCTCCGACACTAGGGACAATTCGCGAGATTGACACCCGTATTGCTTTAAAGTGTCAGAAGGACCCATCAATGTTTCTTTGATTTCATATCGATGTTAACAGCCCAGATACGTAATTCCTCAGAAGTCATTCTCCCAGTCTCAATATCTGATATGTCCTCGGCTGATAGTTTTGCTACTAAATCTTTTTGTGAGAGCTGCAGACCTCTACATGCATTGCTTAATCTATCATTGATTCGGTGAGTATTACGTGTATTTGTGGTTACTTTTAACTCACTGATACTTTTTGCCTGCCTTTCATTCGCGTTAATAGTAGAAAAACCCGTATTACTCGTAAAACTCACTGATTGTTGCAATGCCAAGCTTGCGCGCGATGTACTTCACCACCACGAGTGATACGTAAACCTTCACACACTCTTCCTTCCCACCGACTAATCCTCCTTCCTAATCGCCTAGTGTTGATTTTGTTTCCATCAGCTGCTATTACGTGGATAACATCACGAAGTGCATCATGCATTTCATCGCCCCCGCTTGATATATCCATAGCCATTTGACGGACCAGAACTTCTTTGTCTTTATATAGATCCCACCAGGCAAGAAGAAATTCCCCTAATTGCTCCCGATCTGGATCAATTTGTTCGACACGACTTCTTGTTTCGCAGGGATCTGCGGCTCCGGCCCAAACAAGAGGTGAGCGAACCAAAGCATCCCACTCCTCGAATCTACCGAATGGCTTTAGGCCAGTATCTGGCCGACCTGCAACTTGATAGGCTTTGAGTAACGTTAGTGCAGCATTCACAAATTCATATCGATTCGTTAATACATAGTCTCTTAGATTACTGCGTTTGAAAATTCGTTCCTCAGGATGTTCAACCACAGGGTCAAGACGCGATATTAAAATGCGAGTTGAAAGGTCCCCTCGAATAGTTAAATTATTCCCTGTTATAATCAATACAACCGCAGTGGAAACGGCGATAATCTTTGTTTCTCCAAGCAACCTACCTTTAAATATTGGGCTTGTCGAGATAGTACAAAGTGTTTCACTCGTAATTATATTCTCCACATTGTCTATGACTAAAACTGGGTCACCTGCAAGGAGTACGGCTAGCAAACCCTTACCCATTTCTGTCTCATCTCGTGGCAGCGTCATGACGGCTGGTGACTGACCGTTAACTAAAAGACTAATTAGTGTTGCGAGGAATGTTTTACCAGACCCCATCACTGGCGCATCGAATCCAAAAAACGGAGCCGTTCTCAGTGACCAACGAATTAAAGCAGTTAACAGTGCAGCGAACCAGACTGATTCAGCTGCTGCGTCAATGAAAGGGAATTCACTTATGATTTCTCGTAATTTATCTAGCGCCTTAACTGCATCTTCTTTAGTAAGGTTATCTTCGCGTTCTATCCTTATCCAATTTTTACTTTCTAGATACAGCGCTGTATCAAAATCGTAACCGTGTTGTGTAAGTAGTCTTCCTGTCTCAGTTATTGTCGCCGCACCAATGACTCCCCTTAGCACGGGTAGGCGCCAAGAATTCCTCTCAGCAAGTGTTCGAGCAACGTCACGTGGACAGTCAATATTCTTATTAGCTTTAATCCTGTTGTCGTATCTTTTCCAAGTGGCATATTCAGTTCCTTTTTCCCGTATCCTAGTTACCTTTACCTGGACAATCGCCTTTGTACCCTCAGGACGTTTTATATTCTTGCAATTTGTTATTGGTATTTCAGAAATCTCGACCAGCAATCCTCCGCGCTGATATATTCCACAATCTGGATGTTCAATAAGAACTTGCTCAAGTGCGTCAACTTGTAGATGCAACTCACCACCTATTACTTCAATACCATTTTGCATCCTTATTTTTTTAAATGCTTCTTCGCGGGGATCCACTACCTGATCAGTCATATTATATCTATCCTATATGTCCTTATTGGAAGAAAATGGCTTAGGTTGATTGACGGGATTGGTTAATTCTGTCTTCTATCCACTTTTCAATTTCACTTTGGATCCATCCGCTGGCTCGCTTGCCCAATTTTATCGGCGGCGGGAATTTATCTTCATTTATTAGTTTATAAGCGTTGCTTCTGCAGATACCAGTGCGCTTATGTACTTCAGGCCAGCGTAAGATTCGTTCATTAGACATATTTGCTCGTCTCCGTTATTCGATGTGCATAAATGGAACACTTGAATCGGATTAAACACGGGCGAATTTTTAGGTGCAAGCCGTCGCTAACACTAAGAGAAAAGGACGAAATTTATATACTAATCATGCACAAGCGAGTTTTTAGGCGAGTTTCTCGAGGAGTTTCTTCAAAAGTATCCGAAAAAAGTAATTATTTTTTCCAGGTGGCTTTAGTAATTCTCAATACCGTTCCTTCATCGACACCGATATACTCAGGTAACTTTGAGATTTCAGTAGCTAAACTTTTTTTATTAAAGGATTCACCCTTATTCTTTTTTTCCTTTGCTAACTGATTCATTCGTTCCTGAATCTTTGTATTTCTTTTTTCAGTGAGTAGTTTCTGGTTCTCTCGTTTCGTAAGCTTTAAACTACTATCATCTACAGATTGATTTTTATGCGGATTTTCTGAAGTTGAAAGACTATTCGTTTTCGCTGCGTAATTTGAAATGCCTTCACAAAAAAAACTCGCATTATCTTTACTGTATACTTTTTCAACGTCGCCACGGTAAACTTTTGAATTAACCCAGTCCACTACCGACTCTGTGTTCTCTTCGTACCATTCCCGCTTCGGACGACCACCCTGAACCCATGATTCAATTCCTCGACTTCGAACATTTCTCTTTCGCCGTATCTTGCGTACTTCGATATAGGGTAATTCTTCATCATCCACAGCGCCTAATAACTTTTGAATATGTTCGAACACAGCAGGATCATCTTCATCTTCGATTCCCGCCAATAGAAATGCGGCAATTTTAATACTTATTGGATCTAATCCTTTGTATTTTTCATGTATCATTAACAAACCTATGCTAGTTTGATACGTGCTTTAGACTATCCAAATAATCCGCCCACTCTCGCATCATCTTACGCCGCTCGGTCAAATATTCCGCATGATTATATGCGGCCCTCACCAAATTTTTTTCTGTATGCGCCAACTGACGTTCGATGATATCTGATTTCCAGCCCATTTCGTTTAGTCGAGTCGATGCCATTGCCCTAAATCCGTGTCCAGTCATTTCTTCCTTTTGATATCCCAACCGGCGTAAAGCCGCATTGACGGTGTTTTCACTCATAGGTCGTAATGGAGTGCGAATACTGGGAAAAACATATCGACCGTTACCAGTAATCTCTTGGATTTCCTTCAATAAAATAATTGACTGTAGCGCGAGTGGAACAACGTGTGCTACCTCTTTCTTCATTTTGTCCGCGGGTATTCTCCATAACTTATCCTTGAAGTCGATTTCCGACCATTCGGCTCGCCTTAGCTCCCCCGGTCGAACGAAAACATAGGGCGCTAATCTGAGAGCAATGCCAGTGACCAATTCGCCTTCGTAACCATCCATGGCCCGCAAAAGCTGTCCTATTTTGTCAGGATCGGTGATGGTTGCGTAATGATTACGTTTGCGCGGTGCAAGTGAACCAACTAAATCAATTGCGGGGTCTCTATCAGCACGACCAGTCACAATGGCATAACGGAATATCTGACTGGTAATCGCTCTTATACGGTGTGTGGTTTCGCGAAGACCACGTTTTTCCATTAGTCGCAACATTTCAAGTATTTCAGCCGCTGTAATCTCCTGAATAGGTGTTTGGCCTATTACTGGGAAAGCATTTCGTTCCATCCTTTGCATAACATCGACAGAATAGCTTTCTGACCAAACTGAAGACTGCTTCGCGTGCCATTCACGTGCAATCACTTCGAACGAACTGTCATCCGTTGATGTGTTGCTTAAGTTTCTGGCCTTGCGTAAAGCTGAAGGGTCGACATTGTTACGTAAATGTTGTCGAGCATCATCACGTAGATCTCGCACTTCCTTTAAACCAACTTCAGGAAACACACCAAGGGATATACGTTTTTCTTTTCCGTTAAAACGGTATTTTAAACGCCACCATTTTTGATCTTTCGGAGTAACTTCAAGATAGAGCCCCTTCTCATCGAATAAACGGTAGGTGCGAGATTTGGGTTTTGCGTTTTTACATTTGACCTGGCTGAGTGACATTTTGGGGGCAACCTAATTTCAATTTTAGTAGTTGCCCCCAAATATGCCCCCAGTTGCCCCCGGATGTCAACACTTTGTAGTGAACT
The DNA here is from genome assembly GCA_012103475.1 of Gammaproteobacteria bacterium. GTDB lineage: Bacteria > Pseudomonadota > Gammaproteobacteria > Eutrophobiales > Eutrophobiaceae > WLWS01. The sequence continues at coordinate 314,813 of WLWS01000003.1, forward strand.
GCTCTGGACAAGGAAAAAGGCTTAAAGCCCTATTTTATAGTCTTTATTGGACTTTACTGGACTGCTATGGACATCAATGTGGCGGAGAGAGAGGGATTCGAACCCTCGATACGGATTAACGTATACACACTTTCCAGGCGTGCGCCTTCAGCCACTCGGCCACCTCTCCAAATTCGAATCATTTTCTACCTGGCGGAACATTATATATGTACCAGCTGCTTTTGTGGGCGCAGGGTATACAAATATGGGAAATGGCGCAATTACTACTTTTTCGAGTAGCTGGCGACCGGGCGCGCTTAGGAGGTTCGACCTGTTAGCTGTCTGTTTGAGGCTGATTCCAATGTGGACAGCAGGTCAAGCTCTCCCCGGGATAGATCACAGGCATCGACCAATTCGCTACTATCGATACCTTTCTGCAGTAAAACCATGGCCTGCTTGTAGCTGGTGTTATTGCCATCGCTTATTTCAAATTTATCCTGTCTTTCGTTCAAAATTCGGAGCTGCTTTTCAAGGTGCTTGATACGCTCTCCTTTACCAGTCTCGCAAAGTAACATAGCCTCAAGCTGTTGCTTGAGTTCAGCCGAATTTTGACTTTGTTGGTATAGTTTGTGGAATATCGCTCGCGTTATCAGGGCGATAACTGTCGCAATCACTACTGATGCACAAATCAAAGTGAGAATTATTGTGTCAAAAATTATCATTATATGTACTCATCAACCTTGTGTTCAGGTGAGTTCTGTCTGGGCTTCTCCTCAGGCTCCGGTTTGATCTTTCTGGTTTTCTTTTTCTCTTTATTAGCGTGACGATTATCCAGTGCAGGCGTGATGCGCTGGGCTTGTTGAATTTTGCTTAACTCAGACATAAGACATTAATTAATATACAAATCTCTCCTGAAAAACGACGAGATGTAAAATTAGAGTTTGACGACTGAGCTCAGTAAGTTCGTCAAAAACCTGTCACGTGATACTTATACATACCTACTATGCATGCCTTATGCCAGAATTCCTCTTCAAAACATCGAATTTGGGAAAAGACGGACCAGCACCCCAACCCCACGCCGGGTAAGTCTGAGATATCAGCTAATAAAGAAGATTGCAGACTAGTCGTCTGCCAGCATGAAAAGATTAAAAACTTGTCTGATATAGACTGATTAACAGCAATTTTCTGAAAAGAAGTTGCCTGATACCTCTTAAAAACCAAAGCTGGACAACAAAGCGTCTACGTCTTCCTGGTCATTGGCAACATTCTCTTTTTCTTCAGGCTTAATCTGTGGTCCTTCAGCTTCGATATCCTTAAGCGCCGGTGCAGCTTCGGATTTCTCTGGCCCGGCTCTTTTAATAACTCCAACCAGCCTGCTCTCAACTTCCTGCACCAGAACGATGACCTGTTTGATGATTTGACCAGTTAAATCCTGAAAGTCCTGTGCCATTATCAAATCAGATATACTGCTTCGCACTTTTTCCGTATCGTTTTCTACTCGGGTAAAAAATTGCTCCAGTTCAGTACTAAAAACATGGAACTCTTCCAGTTTCATCTCTCTTTGAGTAAATCTTTGCCATTCTGATTTTATGTGGGCGGTATCAGTTGACAGCGTGCTGGCGTCTTTGTGTATTTCCTCAGCAATATCCAAGGTCAGATTTGCCGAACTTTCCGTCTTTTCGATAACATATTCAAGCCGCTCTCGAGCATCCGGTATTTCGTTCTGGGCTATTTCAGAGATTCGCTCATCGTCACTACAAAACCCCAGCGCATCATGAACATGCCGTGTAATTTGGCCTATTTCATTGAAAAGAGAGGACTCATAGGAATGCGCCAGACTGCTAATGGCTGAATCAACCTCGTCCTTTTGTCCATCTTTCAAAGCATCAACAAGGGACAGAGCCAGATCAAGACGTTCATCCACTTCCATTTCTTCTTCAGATTTCGCTATTGCGGCTTCCATAAATCTTTCTCCCAATTACGCTGCAGCTTCCAGACGTTCGAATATTTTCTCGATTTTTTCCTTTAGTACCTGTGCGGTAAATGGTTTAACAATGTAACCATTTACACCCGCCTGGGCCGCTTCGACAATTTGATCTTTTTTCGATTCGGCGGTTACCATCAATACCGGAATATCTGCCAATTCCGGATCCTTACGGACATTTTTGAGCAAATCGATGCCCTGCATTCCAGGCATATTCCAGTCTGTTACCAGAAAATCAAAACTGCCTTTTTTAAGCATAGGCAAAGCGGTATTACCATCGTCAGCTTCCGAGGTATTGTTGAAGCCAAGATCCCTTAATAAATTCTTGATTATTCGTCGCATGGTAGAAAAGTCGTCAACAACCAGAATTTTCATGTTTTTATTCACTATCCAATCTCCTAACTCAATTTTGTCGAAAGTATGACCTAGTCTTGAGCTGCTATCGACCAGAGCTTGTTCTCCATGTGCCTGGTAAGCCCGTTTCCATGTATAGAAAGTCTCTCGACATATTCCGAAATAACGGCACGTCTTAGCGATATTACCGTTCTCTTTTGCGTAGTTTAAAACCTTCAGCTTTTTGGCTATGTCATGCTCTGCTCTTCGATTCATTATACTCGACTCCTTTATAGCTCAATAACAGTATAAACTGTCTACCTAAGTCGAGATTTTCATACTTTGTTAGTAAATTATACTAGAGAAATTAGAAGTTTAGCGTTAATCGAGAAGCTGAGACTCAAAGTTAAAGAAATCCGACAGATAAGCCTCTGGATGCTATCAGGTGTTTAGCTTGATGTGTTTCATGCATAAAAGTTTACTTGATATAGGTTCCGCCTTTTAGCTTGAAAGCGGATATACTTTTCCTGTTTCAAAATTTCTTTTGAAGGGCGTACTAGCTATACCATGTTCAAGCAAAGTGTATTCGCAATTTTGATTTTTTCTGCAAGCGGTACGCATGCGGATTCATTATTCGAGTGGACGGCCAGTAATATCCAGCTTTTACATGGGAGCGGTTTTAAATTCGGTTCGAATGACCGAAGTACAATTACTATAGAACACGCAAATGCCTGGCGCTACGGTGACAACTTTATGTTTATCGATATTGTTCAGCGTGATGATGTTGGAGTGGCTTTGTATGGTGAATGGTATCCGCGTTTAAGTTTAGGCAGAGTATTCGGTAAGGATTTATCAAACGGAATATTTAAAGATGTTTTTTTAGTTGGTGGACTCAACGCCAGTTCAGAGCCGGATGGAGATGCATTCAAATCTTATCTTTTAGGTATTGGCACGAGTTTTCAGTTACCGGTGCCTGGTATTTTCGACCTTAATATTATGGCCCAAAAGCACGATCAGGTGAGTACAACCGGGATACAAATAACGCCCTCATGGAGTATTCCGTTTGAAATGGGGAGATTTAAGTTCAGGTTCGATGGATTTCTCGATTGGGTCAGTTCCAGCAGTTCCGGGGGTAGGCCATTTATACTTGCACAACCACAATTGTTACTTGACGTTGGACAGCTTGTTGGAAATACCAAAGGTATTTATTTAGGCATTGAATACTTTTATTGGCGAAACAAATTCGGTATTGATGGGATTCATGATCAGGCCGTACAAGCCATGTTAAAAATTGATTTTTAAGTGTGCACTAAATCCCATGATGCCTGGTTTAGACTGAAAAGCTAACGGAGGTGAGTAGACAATGACAACACGCGATTTTCCGGAATGGTCAGGCGAAAAAGCAGAATATGTTGAGCCGACCCAGGTTGTCCGAAGTTTTGGATACGACGTTTTTGCCAATCCGATCAGCGATGAGGCAATGCAATATAATAATGACACTTTTACCTGCGTGCTGGCTGTGGAAGGTGAAGTCGCTGAGAACGTGCAACATTACGACAATCAGACCGCAGCCAGTGAAGATATCAAAAAGCAGGCGCAGATTTTCGGCTCTATCCGCACTGGCATCACCCACGTTAACCAGACCTACGTATATAAAGGTCAGGAATTGCCGCATCAGTATGCCATCATGTTAGCCGTACCAATGGAGTACGATGAAATGAAGTATGGTGCGACCGAGCGGCATGTTAAGGAAGTGCTGAAGGCCTATGCGGATGGGGGTAAAACTGCTGTTGCTTTGGCAGAGTATATTCGTTCTCGTGGTTATCCCGCACTGGCCCATAGTTTACGATTCGAGCAGTTAATGATGCTGCCACACGCGATCGCAGCGGGCCTGGGCGAATTGGGTCGCCACGGGTCTTTAATCAATCGTGAATTGGGCTGTTCGTTTCGTCTGGCCTGTGTCACGACCGATCTGCCGATGCTTGTTGATAGTCCGGTTGACGAAGGCATAGATGATGTTTGTATGAACTGCAATATGTGCACAGAACATTGTCCTGGCGATGCGATTACATCTGAGAAGCAGGAAATACGCGGAGACTACCGGTGGCTGATAGATACCGAGTCCTGCGCGCCTTACTGGGGCAGCTATTTTTCCTGCGGGATTTGTCTGGAAGTGTGTCCTTTTAATGCGCGTGCACTGGATGGCAAATATAAAAAATCTTTTGTCGAAAGAATCAAGAGTATTGATAGTAAGGAGCGTAGTCAGGAGTTAAAGGATGCTCTGCAAACACCCTGGCAGCACGTTAAAAAACCCGATGATAAAAATTCAGGATGGCGAAATCGTGTACGTGGGAAAGGAGAGACAGCAATACTACAGGGTGGTGTACCGACACAGGGACTTCCAGAGGTAATCTATAGCTTAAGAGATAGAATGGGTATGCCCAGATAGGATGCATAGCAAGTAGAGAGGATGTATTGTTGTGTGTTAAGGACGAATAAACAGGTGGGGAGAATCTGAACGATGTCAAAAATTCTTACTGAAGATGGCATAGAGCTAGACTACGTGAGCAGGGGGCAGGGTAATACTCTGCTTTTCATTCACGGTTGGCCCTGTTCACAAAGGGTCTGGGATTGTCAGTTACATGCCCTGCAGGATCGTTACCGCTGTGTTGCTTTTGATCTCAGAGGCATGGGACAAAGCGAGAAAGCAGACTGTGCCTATAACTTTAAGGAGTTTGCCAGTGACGTCCGGCATTTGATCAAGACTCTGGACTTGCATGATGTGACTCTGGTGGGATGGTCGATGGGGGTTAGTGTGACACTGGAGTACATGGCGAATTATCAGGATGACGGGGATGTCAGTCGGGTTGTGCTTGTCAACGGGCCTATTAAGTTAATCAGCGCCGATGACTGGGCCTTTGGTATTGAGAGAGAAGAGTGCATGCAATACATCAATGGTCTGGTTGAAGAACCCGTCAATGGCCGTCGTAATTTTGCCGCATCAAACCTTCATTACCCGTCAGAGGCGGAAATTGATTTTCTTTTTAATATATCCATGCAGACGCCGTTGGATATCGCCATGAAGGCGGTAACCAATCAAATCGATCTTGATCATCGTCCGGTTCTCAAGTCCCTGAAAGTTCCCTGTCTTGCCATGCAAAGCGATCATGATTTCTATCCGGTGGAGTTGGGAGAGTACATTGCCAGAACGGTTCCCAAGGGATCCCTGAAAATATTCGAAGGCTGCGGACATTCGGTTCAGCTTCAAAATTACGAGATCTTTAATAAGGCTTTGATAGATTTTGTGGATAATAACTAATCAGCATGAATAAAATTGATCCCATAACACTCTCCGTTATAGAAGGCGCTCTGCAAGCGGCGCAACGGGCTATGACTACTACCATGGAAAAGACCGGGCGTTCGAGTGTCTATGCCATTGCCCGTGATTATTCCAACGCCGTGTTTGACTGGGATGCGCGGATGATTATTCAGGGAGAGGATATTCCGACTCATCTTGGTTCGATGGTGCTGGCAGCGAAGGCAGTTGCGCGGTACTTCGACGGACAGATCCAGCCCGGAGATATATTCCTGCACAACGATCCCACCTATGACGGTTCTCATTTACCGGATGTGTGCATGTATAAACCTGTGTTCTTTGAAGACGAACTGGTTTTCTGGGTGGTAAGTAAAGGTCACATGGTGGATGTGGGTGGGCCGGTGCCGGGTAGTTATAACCCCGACGCCAGAGAAATTTACGCTGAAGGTTTGCGTATACCGCCTATCAAACTGGTGGACCAGGGTGTGATGCGGGAAGACATTCTTAATATGATCCTGACCAATTTTCGTTCTCGTAAAATGCAGGCCGGTGACATGAATGCGCAGTTGGGTGCGATCAGGGTTGGCGAGAAAAGACTGCTCGATATCCTGCAACGTTATGGTGTGCAGACTGTAAAAGTCTGTGTTGAAGAATTGCTGGATTCGGCTGAACAACATATGCGTGAAAAGATCCGCGCACTGCCTGATGGCACTTATCCCTCCACTGTACTTGCAGAAGACACCGGGCATGGTCGCGGTCATCAAACACTTGAAGCGGAGATCGTCGTTAGTGGAGACTCGATAAAAATAGCGCTGGATTCTCCGCCGCAAGTGGATTTTTTCACCAATTCCTATCGATCAAACACCCTGTCCGGAGTCTACTGTGGACTGCTAATGTGGGCTCAGGTGCAACCACCTTTTAACGAAGGGCTTTACCGTCCCATTGAAGTCGATTATGGATCAGCGGCGACGATGATGAATGCGCAGGAACCGGCACCGCATGTTAATTGCACCGGCGGCCCGCAGGAAACCATCTGCGATCTGATACGCACGGGCTTGAACAAGGCAGATGCACAATATGCTATGGCGGGCTGGAACCACACCTGGGCATTTAATATAGCCGGTGTTCGTCCTGAAAATGGCGAAGCCTATCTTGACCTGCTGATCTCATCACTGATTGGTGGTGCGGGTGCGGTAAATAATGTGGCGGATGGCTGGCATTGTATTGGCGCACAGGCCGGATTGGGTGGAGCACAAATCGGTGATACAGAAGTCGTGGAGATGCTGGCACCGGTCATCATCACGCGTCTTGAGTTATCACGGGATTCCGGTGTTCCCGGCAAGTGGCGTGGTGGTTGTGGGCTGGTGACCGAAGTCGAACCGATCGATCATGAGATGACTGTGATTGCCTGGGGTGAGGGCGCCTTTCAGCCACCACCCAGTGTCGATGGGGCTCGCTATCATGATGATTTTTACAAAGCCAAGTTAGCCCGTGGCTATCATCTGCGAGATGAGGAAATTCTTAAAGAAGTCGACAGTAACCAGATACTTAAAGTCTTACCCGGAGAGCGTTACCGGAGTCAGACATCCGGTGGTGGTGGTGCTGGTGATCCTTTTACCCGCGATCCACTCGCCGTGCAGGACGATGTATTAAACAAAAAAGTTTCTCTGGAGGCGGCCAGGTTTGAATATGGTGTGATACTCGATGCCGAGCATTTAAGTGTGGATGTTCAGGCGACGGATGAGCTGAGAAAAAGTCTGCAATGACTTATCGAATAGGCATTGATGCGGGTGGCACCTTCACCGACTTTGTTGCCATTGGTAGCGATGATTCCCTGACGGTCTACAAGACGCCATCTAATCCTGATGATCCGGTTGATGCACTGCTCGCTGGATTGGCTGGGCTGGCTAAAACGCTCGGTATGACAAGCGCTGATTTTATTGAAAGTATTGAGGTGCTGGTACACGGCAGTACGGTTGCTCTCAATACCTTGATCCAACGACGCGGTGCCAAAACAGCCTTACTGGTCACTGCCGGTCATGAAGACTCACTGGAGTTACGACTCGGTCATAAAGAAGACGGCCATCGTTGGGATTTTCGTTACCCTGCGGCGGATATTATTGTACCTGCTCACCGGCGTCTGGGTGTTTGTGAAAGAATTCTGTCCGACGGCCGTGTACATGAAGCACTCGATCTCAAGCAATTGACTAATCAACTGAATGCAATTGATACGCTTGACGTAGAGGCGATTGCTATTTCCTGTTTGTGGTCTTTCGCTAATCCAGAACATGAAAACCGTATTACAGAAGCGGTGCGAAAAAAATTTCCGGATTGTTTTGTTTCTTCTTCGCTGGATATTCTACCCCGGGTAGGCGAATACTCGCGCACCAGCACCACAGCGGCTAACGCTTATATCGGCCCGGCAATGGATCGCTATTTGTCCACCATAGAAAGTGCCTTGCTCGATAATGGTTTCAAGGGGCAACTGTATATAATGCAATCCAATGGTGGTGTCGCCTCTGCTGAAGTCTTACGCAGACGTCCAGTGGCGGCATTGAATTCAGGGCCCGCCGGTGGACCTGTGGCGGCCCTGTGTATGGCACTATGTTGAAACAGAAAAACGTGATCTCCATTGATATGGGGGGCACCAGTTTTGATATTTGTCTGGCTCGCGATGGATCACCGGATATTGTCGACAACGCCGATATTGCCCGGGTCAGAATCGGTTTACCGATGGTCAATGTGATTAGCATCGGCGCAGGAGGTGGCAGTATTGCGCGTATCGATGAAAGAAATCTCTTAAAGGTTGGACCGGAAAGCGCAGAAGCTAATCCGGGCCCGGCCTGTTACCAACGAGGTGGCACATTGCCGACAGTCACAGATGCTCTGGTTGTCGCCGGTTACCTGCCGGATACCGGGCTGCTCGGCGGCGATATGCCTATTGATAAGTCGCTCGCTGAGGAAGTCATTCAGAAACACATCGCGGAACCGTCAGGCTTATCCTTGCTTGAAGCAAGCAGTGGCATCATCAGAATTACCACACAGAATATGGTGGAAGGTATTCGAATTGCGTCAATCGAACGTGGTCACGATCCCCGCGACTATCTGCTTGTTGCCGGTGGTGGTGCTGGACCGGCTTTTGCCGCGGCGCTGGCCCGGGACCTCGGGATTGATCAGGTCTTGATTCCCAGAGTTGCCGGAACACTGTGCGCGCTCGGTGAGGCGAGTGCGGATTTGCGTTATGACAGCATTCGTGCCTGCCCCTCTGCTTTGACTACGCTTGATTTAGAAAAAGTAAATTCCCTTTTCACCGAAATGGAAGAGGAAGGACGCAGGGCTCTCGATGCCACCGGTATGACTAAGAATGAAATAGAAATCGAACAATATGCCGAGATGAAATATGTTGATCAGATTCACAATTGCGACGTGCGCATGCCGGCCGGGGAAATGACGGAAGATAAACGGGAACTTTTACGACAACATTTTCACGAACGTCATAAAGAGCTGTTTACTTATTGCGAGATGGATAACGAACCCGAATTGGTCTCTATAAGATTGAGTGTCATTATCAAAAATCAAAACGGCGCAGCCAGGGCAAAGCAATCTGAAAAAACAGAGAAAAGCAAAGGCTTGACTCGGGATACTCTACTGCATGGCAATGGAAAACTCAGCGCAACACCAGTCTTCATTGGTAGCGAGATGGAAGCCGGTGAAATTATTCATGGCCCGGCGATTATTCAGGAATTTACCACAACCATTATCATCCCGGCGACTGATAGTATTACCTGGTACTCAGAGGGTTATTACCTCTTACAAATTGGATAAGATCACTTCATGCAAATAGCAAAAGATGACCATTACTGCTACTGCAGTGACATGCTGGTAACAGTGCGACCTGCTGCCATTCTGGAAATTATTGCCACTGGTGAGAATCATCAACGTTGGGCTTCAAGCAGAAAGCGCGAAGACAGCCCGGGTGTCTGGGTAGGGACGTCCTACTTTACCGGCGAAGAAAGTATCCGCCTTGGTTTTGATGTTGATCATGAGAATCATTTCGTCGATTTCCTGATTGCGGCACCGGATGCTGACAATGATGAGCTTCAGGTGATGACCTGGGCTCGTGTCGTGCCGGGCGAACGATTTGGCTACGATGAAGGCTCTTCGATTGTCGGGCTCTATCAACCACGCTTTGCCGATCAGTCGCTTGAATTCTTTTTACGGGATCGATTTTTACATGCCTCTGAAATGTACCGCATCAAAGCGCTGGCGGAGCAGAGTGCGCCGGTACCGGCAGACACACTGCCAGGTGGTGAATACCTAGCTACTGCGAGTGAAGTGATACCCGATTCAGTAGATACGGTGTTCGATTTTATTTCCGATGGCCTGGAATATGGTAAGTGGACCTGGGGACGCTCGGAACGAACTGGCATCGACACTCAGACCTTCCAGTGCAAACAGGATTTCGGTGGTCCCGATCTCTTGTTGCGACTGGAACTTGATCGCAAACGCCATACAGTCGATTACTATATCGGAGAAAAGCCAGATGCGATGTTACTGCAGCAAAGTGCGCGGGTATTTGACGCTTCTCTATTCGGCTATGAACAAAATCACTCGCTGCTGACATTAACGCGTTGGCGGGCAGCGGGGGAATCCAGTTTTGAATGGGACCGGGCTGTTTTGAGCCAGTTGGTCGAAATGAAAATGACCACAGCCGTGCTGGCGCGTAGCTGATCTTTAACGATGACGCTAATTAATAACAAGATAGTCCGTGTCGATATGAATTCGGGCGAGCTGGCTGTCAGCGATTTTCCTGAGCAGTGGAAACTGCTCGGTGGTCGCGCGCTTCTCAGCCGGATACTTGTTGAAGAATGCAAAGCGGACTGCGATCCATTGGGTGCTGATAACCTGCTGGTGGTCGCGCCCGGCGCACTGGCTGGCAGTACGGCGCCGACCTCCGGCAGATTGTCGATTGGTTGCAAAAGTCCGCTTACCGGTGGCATCAAGGAAGCTAATGTGGGCGGGGAGCCGGGACAGGATTTGATGAAACTGGGTATTCGCGCCATTGTGATCTCGGGGGCAACGAGTGATAACAGCCGCCGGGGTCTTGTTGTTGATGAAACGGGCATAAGACTTGTGGACGCAAATGAGTACCGGAATATGTGGACCTATGCCTGTTGCGAGAAATTGTTTTCAGGGTATCCCGAGACGGCATCGGCAATTCTCATCGGTCCCGCTGGTGAATTGCAATTGAATACGGCATCCATAGCCTGCACTGATCGAAGCAAGGGTCGTCATCCGGCTCGCCATGCAGCGCGAGGTGGCGTGGGTGCGGTAATGGGCGCCAAGGGCCTCAAGTGGATACTTGTCGATCCCGGTAAAGCTGCCTTGCGCGAAGCGGCAGACAGCAAAGCCTATAAGGATTATAAAAAGGAATTCAGTCAGGAGTACCTGAGCTCGGGTCGACACGACGCTTTCAAACTGGGCACCAGTTCCCTCGTTCCTACGGCGAATATGTTGCATGCTTTTCCTTATAAGAACCGTACCTCGGGGCGTAATCCTGAATGGGAGAAACTGGATGGCGCGCGCATCGTTGAGTCTTTCAAAGAGCGGGGTGGCGCGATGCATAATTGCCTGACAGGTTGTATCGTGCGTTGTTCGAATGTCGTGCATGACAGTGAAGGTAATTATCTGACTTCCGCACTGGAATTCGAAACCCTGACATTGATGGGATCCAATTGCGCCATAAACGACTGGGAAGAAGTAGCGGAACTGGATCGTCTTTGTGACGAAGTGGGTATCGATACTATAGAGACTGGTGCGGCGCTGGCCGTTTATATGGATTCCGGTGGTACGAGCTGGGGTAATGTAGAAGAAGCCAAACGTATTATTCGCGAGGAAATCGCGATGGGAACAGAGTTTGGTCTATTGATTGGTAACGGCGCGCTATCTATTGGCAGCGCCAGACATCATCGTATTCCACACTGCAAAGGTCAGGCAATACCCGCTTTTGATCCTCGTCCCTTTCATGCAACGGGTATCACTTATTGCAGCAGTGCTCAGGGTGCTGATCATACTGCGGGTCTGGTGTTTGATCAGGATCTGAATGAAGAAGAAGCCGCAAGAGCATCGCAGGAACTTCAAATCATTAATGCTGTTGTCGATTCTTCAGGATTTTGTACTTTTCTGGGCCCAACTCTTGAGGAGACGGGCCATTTCTACTCGGCATTCTTTGGAGAAAAAATAAGCGCTAAGCTCCTGGCAGATATTGGCTGGCAATGCCTGCTTGATGAATGGCAGTTCAATGATAGAGCTGGTTTCACCGCAGCCGATGACGACTTACCCGATTGCTGTCGTAAAGAAGGAATCGGTCCTGACAATGAAATGACATTCAGTGTCAGTGCTGCCGCTATTGCCATGGCGAAAATTCGGCAAAGCCCACGCGACAAGTTATACAAAACATCACCGGCAGGTTGAAAGTAAAATCCGGCCTGGCGCTATTCAGCTATTTCTTCGGTCAGTTGTTGAATATGACTTAAACCGTCCGGGAAACCCCATTGCTCAACGATTTTTCCATTCAGTACGCGATGAATTGAGACTTCCGCTATTTCAATTTTTCGTCCAGTTGCCGGAATACCCTGAAACTCGCCTTCATGGGTTGCGGTGGATATGTAACGGGTCACTACGCGATCACCATCTGCGACGATGTCCACCACCTTCTCGGTCCAGTCGGGAAAGGATTTATGGTGGCAACTGATAAATTCATGCATACCATCCTGACCACGGGTTTCCATACCACAGATAAAATGAGCCTCGTAATCTTCGGCATATATTTCCGGTATGAGATCATAGTGTTTTTTATTCCACACTTCGTGATGAGCGCGTAAGACCACATCGATGTTTCGTTGTTTATAGTCTTTTTCTGCCTGATCATCGTCAACTTGAGTGAGATGAAGTCCAAATTCTCTGGAGTCGACAATCTTGCCGCCCATGGGTGCATGCAGGAGTTTGTCAAACTCAGGGGCATAGCCCCACATATGTCCGGTGATGGTGCGCTCATCGAAGTTGTACAGAAATACGGCTGCCAGAGTTTCAGCTTCTTCACTCCAGCTTATGGCATAGACACCCGGTGCAAATGAACTTGCCCCGTATTCTTCCACGTCACCGATACCCGGGTTTCCTTTCAAACCATGCCATACCACTTTTGTTTCATTCAAATAAATCAATTCCCAGGCATAGCGCTCAGAATACTGAGCGACAAATCGTTTGCCCACCAGATCAGGCGGGAATGGTGGATCGAGAACTTCATCTGTCGTGGGTTGACCGAGAACGCCGCCAACATGACATAAATGTACGCGATAGTGATCTTCACCTTCAGCTGGTATTTCACCATCAATGACGACTACGGTGTTCCTGTTCAGATCCAGTACCAGGCATGTTGTTAGACGTTCATTATTATTGTATCCATGCTTGAGGAAAAATATCCCCGGTGCTGACTCAGAAGCGCTGTAAGGGCAATTCTCAGCAAGTTCTCCGTGACCACCTTTCACAGCTTTAGCTGTAAGTGTGTCACCATCATTGAATGTGTATTGTAAGACTCTCTTGTCTGAGAGATGCAGGGTATGTTCCCGTCCGGCGAGTGCATTACTTTGCCCGACGGCGTAGGCCGCCAGTTCATTTTCGGGAAATGATTCCGGTCCACCATAACCTTCACGACGTTTCCATTGCTTGCTGAGCTTATCATTCATAATTCTTACTCCAGGTTAAGATTTCATTCATTTGTTCCAATGAGTCTTGCGACGATCCATTGAGCGTATCGCACGTGAATCAGCCAATAAACACAACATCTCGAAACTCAGCGCAGCCGAAATATTGGCCGATTGCCCGGTAGGATCGTTGTCGGGACTTAGCTCGGCAAAATCCGCGCCGATGATATTCAGGCCTTTGGCACCACGTAGAATTCGCCTGGTATCCAGGGCACTGACACCAAAGGGTTCAGGTAGGCCGGTTGCCGGCATATCCACCGGATCAATGCCGTCATTATCGAGGGTAATGTAGCAGGGACCGTCACCGATAATCTTTCGTGCCTCTTCAATTACCGCGTTCACACCCATGTCATGGAATTCGCTTGCAGTGATGACTCGCATACCAGTTTGATGAGAAAAATCCCAGAAATTCTCAGAACGCCCGCGGATACCTATTTGTATACAGCGCTCGGGATCGAGCACGCCATCACGGACGGCATGGCGGAAGGGGCTGGCATCGTTGATACTCAAGACATCGTTATCCCCGGGGATAACCGCACCACCGGTATCAGCATGGGCATCAATATGTATCATCCCCAGAGGCTCTTCCTCTCCCAGTGCTTTCATAATGGGATAGGTCATGGTGTGTTCACCGCCTACTGACAAAGTATTTATCCCGGCAGCAGCGAACTGTTTGTACAGTTCATAAATTTGCTCAATACGCGGCAACATATCTTTCTGTTCGAATTCAATATCACCGTAGTCGCCGACACTGAATAAATCAAAAGGAATCGTTTTCCATATTTCATGAACAGGGCCGTACCACTGTGACCATTCTCTTAAAGCTCTGGACCCGTCACTGGTACTGGTTCGAAGTGGAATGGAATTTTCCATGGGGATGCCGACACAGGCAATATCCATGGAACTGATTTCTGTTGTGTAGGGGGCCATATACATACCGACATTCTTGTCGCGCATGTCGCGTACATTTGCACCTTCATCTTCCATGCGTCGAAATATGGCGCGGGCCTCGCTGTTGTCCATCTCCATTGAGGGTTTGTTTGCAAGCTCTCTATATTTTTGAAGTTTCTCTTCACTTATTTTAGCCATGACTTATTCACTCTGATTATTTGGGTGCTTAATACATTAATTTTTTATTGAAACAATTCGGGCCGCGGGCAATATCAGCAGTAGACCAAGTGGGACCGAGACGAGGCCGAATATCAGGCAGGGAAGCAGGGTGTCGGCATTACCTATTAGCAGAGCGGCGATAGCCGGGCCGGCGGTAAGCGCAGCAGGGAAGGTCACTGCCAGTCCTGTCAATAGCTTGCCATCCCCATCTATGCTGGCGACGATCGCGGACATATAAGGCATGAAGAGATACCAACCAAAATTAAACAAGCAAACGGTAAGGGTAAACAGTATCTCTCCGTTTAAGCTAATCAGCAGGATTATCGACAGTGCGGAAATGAGCATGCTTATCGACAGGGGAATCGCACGACCCGCCTTGTCTCCCAAAAGAACTGCTGTGGCCGAACCAGCTATGGCAGCCAAAAGTCCTATGAACAGGGTGTTTCCTACCGCTTCTCGATCAATTCCCCAGTTTAAGCCGACACGTTCCATGTAAAACCAAACACCTGTCTGACCACTGTAATATATAAACAGACCCAGGAGACAAAGTAGACCCAGGAAATGATGCCGGGACATGCCTGAATTACTACCCGAGCTTTTTAGCAGAGCGCGTCCATCGGGATAAAATCGTACCGTAAGGCCGAGTATCGCCGTGAGTACCCCCCAGATCAGAAATACAAAATCAATTCCATTACTGGCAACGACGATCGGAAAAAATACTATTCCCAGCGCGCCGAATGACAATTGTCCGACACTCCACATGCCATATACTCTGTCGGGGTCTCGCATCAAGCCGATTACCTGTATGGTCATTGTCATCACCATGCCGGAACCCAGCCCGGCGACAAATCTGCACAGAACAAATAGTGGCAAGCTGTCCACAAGGAGAAGTGATGTATTACCGACAATTATTATTAGCAAAGCGCTCGTTACAATCTTGCGCCAATTCAGTCTGGCAATGATAAAAAATACTGCGGAACCCAGTGTAAAACCGGCCATTTCCGCCGACATAAGTAAACCAGCCTGAGATTCAGATACTGCAAGCTTGGCGATATACTCACCGACAAGTAGTGGTCCCATGAACAGAGCCAGCAAGGCGACCCCGGATCCGGTAACGACACTGATAAGCGTTCCGATATTATTTACATCGAAATCTTGAGAATCCTCAGCTGTTGTCGCAAGCTTGTCGTTCATGAGATTTAGCGTACCATCATAAAATCTGAGCAAATCAATATATCAGGATTTTCGACCTGAAATGATGTGATTAATGACAGAAAACTATGTGGAAGCTGGCCAATATCAGCTGTTCAGCTTTCGATAAGCAGAAGGTGTCTGCCCAGTCCATTGCTTGAATGCATGGCGAAAGTTGGATGATTCGGAGTAGCCTAGCAGGAAGGCAATTTCGTCAATGGAAAGGTCTGTACGTTGCAGGTAATCAAGCGCCAGGGCCTCCTGTACTTCGTTCAGTACTTCGCGAAAAGAAGCGTTCGCTGCTCGCAAGTGACGACGCAATGTTCTGGTGCTCATACAAAGAGTGGATGCAACTGAATCTACATCACGTCGGTCACAGGAGTTTTCGTAGATGATCCTGCGTACCCGATCAACGATATCCACCCCCCGTCCCAGCTTGTCCAGCAACTCACGGCAGCGCGCTTCACATATTTGCTGAGATTCCTTGTCGGCGTTCTTTAGTTTCAGGTTTAATAATGAGGCATCAAAAATCATTTCGATATGGTCTTGTTCAAACAGAACCTGACACTGGAATAACTCTTCGTAATACTCATTAACATCAGAGGCGGGATAATCCAGATTCAAGGTTTTAAGTTTGAACCTGCCAGCAGTCAGTTGTTTACAGAGATTAAAATTGCCACTCAACATCTCTTCCACTCCGACCCTGCGGGCGGGTTCTATCGGTAACACGTCTAAAGATTGCCAGCGCGCTACTTTCCCATCAATCTGCAGAACTTGTCGTGCAATCGGGCCGGCCACATCAAAATACTGGTTAAAGATACGAATTGCCTGCCCCAGATTGGCAGCTGATTGCATGGCATAGCCCCAGACGCCATGATGGTGTGGCATAAAGCGTTGTCCGCTTAAGAGACCGACTGCCGGGTGCTTTGACTGACTGGCGATATTGGCATAAATACGAATCTGCTGGGTGACGGTGATCAGATTGGCTGGATCGGCTAGATCAGCAACGGTGAGATCTGTTCCCTGTAGCAGTCTGGCCGGTTCAATACCCTCTTCAGCTAAAATCTCAAGAAATATCCTTGAATAGATCACCGGTTCAACTGGAATGTCCAGACTGAAGCGAGGTGTTATTGCCGGGTTAATATAGGATTCCAATATGGTAAATACTCTTCAGGATAATAACTTTACAATTTGCACACTCATTTGCAATTTGCTCCTCGCTAATAATTTCATCGCCTGACTAAAGTCATGAGATCCTATTTTCAATGGAAATCTGTTTGAGATTACTGGTAAGAATAAAAAAAATCAAAGTGTTAAGGTGTTTCAGGAATCAGTCTGCAAACCAGGGAGTCTGTAAACTGGCTAGCGATAGTTGTCGTACTACGATTTACTCACGTGCTGTGCTCCTATTATTCTACCTTCGGGTCATCTACCTGACAGTTTTGGGCATGAAATCCAGTTATGTAATCAATTAAAGGGGTCAATAGATGTGCCGATAACTCTTTTTTGGAGAATAACCAACTTTATAAAAGAGAGCGCAAATGAGACATATTGAGTCCCGCATCCGGATAATAGTACAAATATTAAAATCCCTGTCGAAAATCGTATTACTCGTATTTGCGGGCAGTTATTGCGTCATGGCAGCTGAGCCTCCACCACTTCCAGTACATACAATCGAGGGCGGGGGCGGAGGTGCTATAACACCAATCGCCTATCTTATCGATGCAGGGGAAAATTCTGAAACATTCACCAGTCCATCCATTTCTTCCACCTATCTTTACCTGGAAGACAAGGATCTGACGACCACCTCGATTACATCTACATTATTTAAGCGCCTTGAAATTGGCTATTCTTTTGGTTCGCTTGATCTGGGGACTTTACCTCGTGATATAGAAAACGCCACAACGGTTGATATTCAGGAAGACAGTTTAATCATGCACACCTTCAGTGCACGTGGGCAATTAATAACAGAAAACCAATTCGGCAAATATACACCTTCGGTCGTGCTTGGCGTACAGTATAAATACAACGATCGCATTGATGACATAAACAATCGACTTGGCGGTGCAATTTCGTCGCTCGGATACAGAGACAATGACGGAATTGATTTTTCAATTACCGCTACCAAAATGTTTCCTGAAGTCATGGGGCGCCCATTAATTGCCACATTAGGTGTGCGTATGAGTGAAGCCAGCTGGAATGGTTACCTTGGGTTTTCGGATGACTATAAAATGAGCGCGGAGGCCAATCTGGTTTACCTGCTGCCGCACAATTTGTTTGTTGCCTACGAGTATCGAGGTATGCCGGATGCGTATGATGAAATCCCAGGCCTTATTAACAACGAAACAGATTGGCATGCCGTTGACCTGGGCTGGATGATCAACGATAAAATGACATTGGTTGGTTTTTATGGTGTTCTAGGTAATCTCGTAAATGAAAATAAAGTGAATACCGCCATGGCTATTCAGTTCAAATATGAGTTCGAGTAAACACGCAGACAGATGCAAACGCAAAGCCTGATTTCGTGTAGCTGATTGTTTTAGATTTCCCTGGATGATACATCCTCGACTGTAAAAGCGTTGGTCACATCACAAAGATATTATTCATTAGACGAATGCCAGTAGAATTGTATATATTGCTTATATACTCACTCGTCGCATATATATTCACTTAGGCATCAATATGAGAAATATCATGAATAAATCATTATTTACTCTTGTTTTAACTTCAGCCATTTTAAGCAGTTCTATCTCTTCCTATGCTGAGGAGACTCCCTTACAGAAAAAAGTGCTGGCAGTAATGGAAATGGATCATCGAAATGATGCTGACACGAAAAGAGATCCCAACCGGATGCCTGCTCTGGCTCTGGAGTTTTTCGGTTTAAAACAGAATATGAAAGTCATAGAGTTCGCCCCCGGTGATGGCTGGTATACGAAAATACTGGCACCGCTTCTAAAAGATAAAGGCGAGCTGTATCTTGCCTATAAGCAAGAGTGGCTGGATAGTCTGGATGATATCCTGAAGCTTGAGGCCCTTAGTAAAGCCAGAAAATTGCCGATGGAGCTGGGCTGGAACGACAAAGAATATCGCTATGAACTCGGTAAAGTAGATTTTGGTATGAGCGATGCTGATATGCTGCTGTGTATTCGTGAATATCATAATTTTAATTCGAAAGACAAGGCCAGATTCAATAAGGCCGCATTTGATGCCCTGAAGCCTGGTGGTATCTATGTGGTGGTCGATCATAGCCGTCGTCATATGGCACCTGAAACCTGGGAGTTGCGTCGTCGTGAAGACGCAGTAAAAGCGATAATCGATATCCAGAATGCTGGTTTTAAAATAGAAAAATCATCCGATATGTTTTATCGACCTGACGACGAATTAAGATACGAAGTTGGTCGAAGAACGGTAACTGGTAATACCGACAGATTTACTCTGGTGTTTAGAAAATCTAAATAGAAGAAAACGGTCTTGAACACCAGGTGCTCATGTTTTCCACATGTTTGTAATACAGATCGAAAACCATATCAAAAGGCGTGACTGTATTCAGCATACTCAGGTGCAAGCTTTTTGTAGTGATTGTTTAGAAAACTAAGCAGATCAATGAGCTGTGTCACTGTCATTTCATCGTTAAATACAGGCATTATGCTTTTAACATCATCCTGCTTTGCCAGTTCTCCAAGTTGCCTGATATATTCCTGAGATAAAACATGCTCGGGATTAACAATTGAGGTTATCAACTCACCGTATGTTTTAACAAACCGGATTTCTCCACCTAATTGAATGGATACAAGAGCTGTCTGCAGTTCAGTAGGCGAAAATTCGACACCATCTATAAAATGACATTGGTTACAGCCCAGATCAGCAAAGGCCACCTGGCCATCGATAATGTTTCCGTCTGGCAAATGCAATCCTTTTCCAGATGTGCGGGGTTGTTCACAAGCAGAAATTGATATAACCAGAAACGAAAGCAAAATTGTTGATATTTTTTGGAAATACATAATTCTACTCCTGTCTTTTCTCAGTTAATGTTAGATAGAGCAGTTCATAGAGATCTGACTAACAATCCCTATAAGAATTATAGAAGTTGCTAATCAGCTTTGATTGATCTGAGTCAAGCTTCGCTTTGGTAGAAAAATTGTCTCTTTGTGTCTTTGTTATTGATTCTCGCAGCGATCGAAGCAGGCCTTGCCGATAATATGGTCGTGAAGATGGCTCGCAAACGAGAGGTCAGCGAAGCAAAATAGTCTGGTCCGTTTATTTTCTGGGTGGGAGAATGTCGTACTTTGGGATTCCTTCGGGAAAGGTAGCCCACTCAGGTGCAACAGAAGTATAGATAAGCATTTCAGGTCGTAAAGCGTCGCCACCTTCGATTGTACTGGCGGACAGGGAATAAAATCCAAAACCGTCGCATTTAAGACCAATCGGAGTCGCACAATTTCCGCAAAATAAGCGATGTGTTTTTTTTCCTGAATCGCCAATTGCTGTGAAACTGGATGGTGTGCCTTTAACGAAATTAAATTTATCAAACGGTACCCAGACACCAAACCATTTGTCAGAGTTAGTATGTAACTGGCAGGTCTTGCAGTAACAAAACACTGTATTGACAGGATCATCCTGGAATTCATATTCAAGTTCCCCGCAATCACAACGGCCGCGGTTTTTGCTCATAATATTCCCTCCCGTAACAGATTATCACCTGATTATGAATGTTAATATTTTCACTATAGTAATCCTAGTGATTTATCCTGTGAACTGTCCGTATATATCTGTACCAGACACCATTCCAATAGTAGTATTACTTGAACGAATAACAATATCGTTTACCTATACTAAGCAAAGGGCCAAGCCTTATGATACGAGTCTTACTAGTTGTAATTTCCTTTTTCCCATTTCTGGCTGCGAGTGAAAATCAGGAGGCGAGACCACTTCAACAAGTCAGTCCCGTTCAAACTTATAATCCGGAATTACCCGATAATGTGCGGGTCAAACCTTCGATAACTCGTATATTACGACCCGGAGAACGTGTGGATATTCCCTATGTCCCACCAATGGGTGAATGGAATATTCAACGTCTTTCTGAGCGTAGTTTCTGGGTGATTTCCGAACAGTTTGCTGTGACTGTTTTTGTTGGTGACAGGAGCACTCTGGTAATCGACGCTCCCGATGTATTCGATATGTCAGAGTTTGTAGTGCAGGTAAAAAAGATCACGCCTTTACCTATCACTACTGTTGTTTATAGTCACCCGCATGTCGATCATGTTGGTAATTCACAAAAGCTGGCGAATGTTCTCAAAAAATCAGAGATAGATTTACGCATAGTAGCCAGTGAGAACGCAGTAAGAGAAATAAAACGCTACAAGAATTCTATTCCAATGCCTACTGAAATCGTGGCGAATGGATTCAGCAAATTTCAATTTGAAAAGTGGACATTCAAACACGTTACTCCGGTTGACTGGGCACATACTGGTGCCGATAGTTATATCATCACACCCGACGGAGTTTTGCATATAGTGGATTTTTTCTATCCTGGCAGATTACCCTTAGCCGAGGTAAGTGGCGTGCAAAACATGACAGGCTGGATTGAGATGTGCCGCTTTGTGGCCGGAGATCCTGACTGGAAAATCGCAAACCTCGGTCACGCCAATGTTGGTTATCGAGAAGATGTCATGCGTACACTGGATTATTTCAAAGATTTGTACACTCAGGCCTTTAATGTATTTAAGGGCTTCCAGCCGGAGTTTTTCCAACAATTTACCGGTCAGAATACCGGCGTCATGATCCGGATGATGTTTGATGGAGGCGCTAATCAGCTTGCTCAGCTTGTAGCAAATAAATGGAATCATTTGCCACAATGGGAGGTCGCCCGCGATCACGCCGAAAAAGTTCTGTGGGATGTGGCCTTAAACTACAATTATCATGAGAGGACGCTGCCGGATTTTGAACCAATACCGGTTCCCAAATAATATGGGATAAGTAACTAAGCAGATGATTAGGCTAATTTGGATATAATGTTTTTCCGGTAATTAATAAATAATTTTTAGTGGGAAAAATAACATCAAGTCGATTGCAAAATATTATGGACATATTATATGGCTGCTTATTGCACTTATCGTTAGTGGAATGCTGGCTAATCACTATGTTCCTCAGTTAACCGGCTTAAGTCAGAATACACACAACCCTTCTTCTAACAATACTACTCAAGTGATAATGTATTCTTTAACTACCTGTGGTTACTGCAACAAGAAAAGAAGAGAATTAGAGAAAAAGCATATCAGATTCACAGAATATTTCGTAGACAAAGACCGTTCCAGAGAAATTGAATTGTGGGATAAACTGGAAAAATCAGGCTACAAAAGCAACTATTACGGCACACCAACCTTTGATGTGTATGGAATTATGTTACCTAATAATCCTTCGATGAATACTCTGGACTATTACATAAAAAAGCATGAATCTACTACAGATGATGCCGGTGAGTTGGCTGAGTACAGGGGATGAAATTAATATGTCTGGGGCAATACCCGCTCCGTAATACATTTGTTTTTCGAATAAAAAAAGCCCCGCAATAACGGGGCTCATACTACATACTGCAATAATGTGGAGCTGATTTATACAGCGACTACATTAATCGCGCTAGGACCTTTAGGGCCTTGCTCGGTTTCGTAGTTCACACTAGCACCTTCAGCAAGAGACTTGAATCCTTCTCCGCTTATTGAGCTATGATGGACAAATACATCCGGGCTGCCATCTGATGGTGTGATAAATCCAAAACCTTTACTGTCGTTAAACCACTTTACTGTTCCTGAAGCCATGTTGAGTACCTTTTACGTTATTAATTTAAATGTATTAGCCTGCATAATGATGGCGAAATAAACGGGAAGGTCTGCTGTAATACTGCTAGAGGAACTACCGAGAGTCGCGGAATAAGCGCTAATATGCGTAAGTTATAGTAATCTTTAGTGAAAAGCCAACTTTATTTAGCACAAAGTGTGTCGAGCAGAGATTATAGTGAGCTATTACTCTGGCAATATGTCACGCGGGTCCTGTAGCTTACTTAGTGCTCCCAGGATTTGTTAGCAGAGATATCCCACTCAAAATCAATTTCCGGTCCGGCGACAGGCGAACCGTCTTCGTTTGTTTCTGTGCTTCGCTTGTATTCGAATTTTATCTTGTCAAAAAGTAAGGTGATATGTTCCTTAAAAAAATCGTCGTCTGCCCCGCCACCGGTAACAATTGACTTAATCAAAACACCTTCCATCGAAATATTGACATAGTTTGTTTGAGTCTCTCTTTTTCCCACCTGGGGCGAGACATTAAATTCTACCGTGGGAATCGTTTGACCCTGTGCAAACAAAAGTCTGATACCTGAACTGTCATTGCCAATGGCCTTGATTATGGATAGTTCATTCATTGCTGTTTTCTGCTCTGCAGTTCCTTGAGCAGTTTTACGATTACTGGTCATCCCCCAGTTCCAGGAGATAATATCTGCCCAGCCTTTATGTTTGAAACTTTTCGAGTCACCGCTCACACCGTCGATTTTCATCATCATTTGTAAGGGCATGTATTACTCCGTTGTCGTGAAAAGCATGATATGGATGCTCAATCGACTAATCACAGTGCTTCAGAACTAATTATGATCGAACCGTCTTCTTCAAAATCTTTATTTTCAATTAGTCTTTTTGCTGCCGATTCAATCTGAGCCCGATTCTCTGTGATTGCCTGCATCGGGTCTTCTGAGGAGACTGTAAACTTTTTCCTCAGTACAGTGACACTGATTCTGCATGAAACCCGTCTTCCGGAAACTTCAGCAGCAATGGTTGCTACTTCGGTAACAGGATTCCAGCACTGCAGAGCCGGAAAAGAAACTCCATCTTTATCCGATTTATTTGGTTTGTTCTTAATAACAACATTCATTGTGCGGTCTCATTGTTTGAAATGAAATAACGCACGATTGCCTGGGAGGCTAAGAATACGCTAGGTTTAACGTGTAGGAACTATAGCATTGTTGAGGCGAAATTACCGATAAATTAGTGCTTATCCACCTGATTTAGTCTCGTTTAAGTGATTTTAGTGTCCCATTTAACTTATTATCATGAATAGCTGGCGTAGTCTTGCGACACCTTCATGTATGTCAGCTTCTGAATAATGAGCAAAACTAAGACGAATAAAATTATTCAGTTCGTCTTTGCTGGAGAAAACAGAACCGGGCTGAAAGCCTGTCTTCAATTCACGAGCCTTATCTCGTAAACGAGTCGTGTTGATGTCATCTTCGAACTGCAGCCAGAAAAAGTAACCACCGCCGGGACGAGCCCATTCTGCGATCCCATCGAAATGTTTATGCAGACTCTCATCCATTGCCTGAACTCGTTTCTTATAAGTGCTTTTTAGCATATCAATATGCGCGTTCAGCGATTTGTTATTGATTGCCTGCCGGACAATTAGTGACGAGATATGATTCAGACTACCCCCACTATTAACAAATCCGGCTGCCTTGAATTTCTTTCTTAAGGCAGCAGAGGTTTGTATCCAGCCAAGGCGCATTGCGGGTGCCAGTATTTTGGAAAATGAACCGAGTGAGATAACCCGCTCAGAGTCGATCATTGTGCCGAAAGCTGGGGGTGGTTTATCTTCGTAGTAGAGGAATTGATAAACTTCATCGGCAATAATTAAAAAGTCATGTTGAATTGACAGTTCAATGATTTCCTGACGTCGCTCAGTGCTTGTGCTCAGGCCAGATGGGTTTTGATAACTCGGAATAGTGTAAAGGAAGGCAGGCGTATGTAGTTCGAGTGCCTCCTGCAAGGCATCGATACGAAGACCATTCTTATCAAGTGGAATACCGACTATATTCAGGCCGCGATCCCGAAAGATCTTGAATGCCAGAAAGTAACTGGGCTCCTCGACAAATACGGTGTCACCGGGTTTGGCAAAAATCATGGAAACCAGATCCAGAGCCTGCGAATTACCGGCAGTAACAAGTAAATCTTCCGGACTGACTATCGATTGATAGCCTTCGCTCAAAAAAACTGCAAGCGAATCCAGAAAACGCACATCACCAAGCGTTGCTCCATAATTCAATTCAATCGATTTGGCACTGGCAAAAAACGATGAGCTGGCCTTTGCTACCAGTTCAAGCGGGAGAAGATCGGCAGAAGGTTGTCCGACACCAAAATTGATGGTTCCAGCCGGTGGTGCGCCATCGAAGGTTACGACTTCACTCATACAATAGCAGCTTTGTGCTCTTTAGTTGCCAGCGCCGGGTTCAAGTTGTGGGGCTTTGAGAAAGAACATAGCGCATGCGCCAATTAGAAAAGGAATCGCCAGTACAATAAAGTATGTAGATTGTTGCCATTGCAAACCAATGAACACACCGCCTATGCTGGGGCCTATGATGGCACCAAAACGGCCAATACCAATGCACCAGCCAATACCCGTAGCGCGTATCTGCGTCTCATACAATCTTGCCGCAGTTGAATAGAGTCCGATAAAACCACCCTGACTGAAAAAACCAAGCGCTGCTGCACTGCCCATTAAGACGACGATTCCGGCATCGAGAGAACCGAAAATCATCATTAATAAACCAGCGATAGCAAGAAAACTCACAATCATCGGGCGTAAACCTTTTTTATCTGACTGATAACCAAGCCAGAGAATGCCAAGCAGACCGCCGGCGTTGATGCAGACACCAACCCATATGGCTTTTTCGATCGGAAAACCCGCATCAAATATTATTTTGGGTATCCAGCTCATTAGAAAATATACGCCGAACATAGACGTGAAACTGGTTAGCCATAAGAGCAAAGTCCATTTGCACATTTCTCCTGACATCAGGCCTTCCAAACCGAGGGTTGGTTTTTTCGCATTCTCTGAAAGCGCAGGCCAGTCCGGTAACACTTTGCCACCGAGTTTTTTGATTATTTTATTCGCTTTTGAAAGCCCGTTTTCTGGGCGCTTATTCATTAGAAATTCCAGCGATTCGGGTAGCAGGAACAGAATAAAAACGAAAGTAATCAGGTTGAGGAGGGCGCCGCCTACGAAAATGAATCGCCAGCCGTAGTCTACTATCAATAAGCCGGTGATAAACCCACCCAGTGTTGCACCCACGGCATAGGTGCTTTGCACAATACTAATGTTCAAATTTTTGTTTGAATCGGAAGAGTATTCTGAAGCCATGGATGTCAGGCTTGGCAACATCGTACCGATAGCCAGTCCGGTCAGAAAACGATAAGGAATTAAAGTAGTGGTTGAGTTGGCCGTTGCGGTTAACAGCATGGAAACGATGACCAGCGCCATGCAGGAAATAACCACGCGTCGACGACCAAAGTGATCGCTAAGTGGCGCCAGAAAAATTGCTCCCAGTGCCATGCCGAAGAAACCGGCGCTAAAGACCAGACCAAGAACCTCAGGGGATAGATTCCACTCGCTGGCTATCTGCGGTGCTGTAAATGCTATCGCCATCACGTCAAAACCATCCAGTGTGTTGATCATGGAACAAAGGCTGATAACCAGCACTTGTATGCGAGTATGGGCGCTTTTCTGGATATATTTTTCAGTCATGTTTTTCCTCAATCACGCAATATATCAATGTGTCCGTTGAAATACGAACTCTTAACTGATTCACTTTCTCCTATAGCAGGCATCACTTGTTGTTTAATCCTGTCTTGTTACAATAATTTTCAATTAACTCGATTAAAATGAAGGGGTAGTTTGCTATGGCTCGTGGCAAAAGTGCGGTGCAAAAGGCGTATACACCCAACCAGCAGATCCTTGATCTATGGCCTGACATTACAGGTAGCCAGATCAACGGACTTGGAGAAACTGAATCGGGTCGGCCTCGCCCAGTTTTCTGGCGCACTGATGATTCAATTTCTCACAGCGCGGCGCTGCAGTATTTTTATAAGCGTGATGTAGATAATCCGCGTATTGCTGAGTCGAGAAAATACCGGCAGGAAACAGCAGCGATCCCCGTTAGCGATATTGCGCCGACGACGATAGACAAAAGCGCAGCTGCATGGACAGAAGAGTTGAAGAGCAAGACTCTGGAACTGGGCGCAGACGACGTTGGCATCTGTGAATATCGTGAAGAATGGACTTTTGAAGATCGACCGTTACCTCAAGGTAAATTCGCTGTCGTTATGGCTTTCGCGCACAATTATCCGGAGTTGAACACGGCACCGGACGAAAGAGCCTACATTGAAGTGATGAGACAGTATGCCCGGGCGGGCGACACTTCAAAACATCTTGCTAACTGGGTTCGCGAAGCTGGTCATTTTGCTGCTGCGAAAACCGGTCCGAATACAGAAGATGTGCTGATGATCCCGGCAGCCGTTGCTGCAGGGTTGGGTGAACTGGGCAAACACGGCTCCATGATTCACCGCAAGCTGGGCGCAAATTTTCGCTTATCGATGATCCTGACTGATTTACCACTGCTTAGTGATTCAGAGGACGTATTCGGGGGCGATGATTTTTGTATGCGTTGTCAGGTTTGCTCATCTGCCTGTCCACCGGAAGCGATTTCTCGTGAAAAAGTTATGGTGCGTGGAAATACAAAGTGGTTTGTTGATTTTGATAAATGCCTACCTTACTTTATTGACAATAAGACTTGTGGCATCTGCCTGGCTGTCTGCCCCTGGTCACGCCCTGGAGTCGCCGACAACCTTGTCGTAAAAATGGCCCGAAAACGCGAAGCCAGACTTAAGGAATAATTGGAGAATAGTATGTCCACTGTAGTTATTACCGGAGCAAATCGTGGCATTGGGCTTGAGTATTGCAAGCAGTTTCTGAAACGTGGCGACTCGGTGATTGCCTTGTGTCGGGACTCCAGCAAAGAACTCAGTGCTTTGGGCTGTAGAATAGAAGAAGGCATTGATGTATCAATTGACGCATGCGTGACTAACATCATTGAGCGATTAAGTGACATCAGTAAGATTGATGTTCTTGTAAACAATGCCGGACTGTTAACTGACGAAACAATAGAAGATCTGGATTACGATGCCATTCGAAAACAGTTTGAGATAAATACACTTGGACCATTGAGAGTCACTGATGCCTTGAAGGACAAACTCGGTGCTGGTAGCAAAATAGTCATGATGACGTCGCGAATGGGATCTGTTACTGACAACACTTCCGGTTCTCGATACGGATATAGGATTTCCAAAGCTGCATTAAATATAGCCAGTGTTTCTTTATCTCATGATCTGAAATCTCAAGGTGTCGCCGTTGCCATCCTTCATCCAGGATATGTCCGGACTGAAATGACAGGAATGGGTGGGCTTATAAACCCGGAGGAATCAGTCCACGGACTCATGCAGGTAATTGACGCGCTCACCCTGGAGAATAGTGGAACATTCTGGCATTCAAACGGTGAGGTTTTGCCCTGGTAAACAGTAAGCGTACAAGTTTTAAACCCCATCCTCTGCCGTGACGGTACCTTTATGTAGACGGTAAATTAGTTATTCTGCTACTCTTCGCTAGCAAATGTCACAAGCAGTTATCAAATTCTCGGATTAGACGGGGTCTATCATGATTAAGTATCAACCTTTCAGAACTTCTATATATATTATTTTGCTCTGCCTGAGTTGCGCCGCGCTTAGCGCCAGCGAGCCTGAAAAACCAATGTCTCTGGAGACTCAGGTTGAAGGGCTATGGTCCTATACCGGTCTGACCACATCGGATGGTAAAGAGCTGCCACTGTATGGTGTGTTCTTGCTAAAAAACGGCAAGTTTATTCAATATGCCGTGTTCAAGGGTGAACCCTTTGAAGATCAGGGCTCGATGGCGCATACCGGCACTTATTCAGAATTAGACGGCTTCATACATCTGAAAGCCGACCAGACTCTTAGTACCTCGCCTAAGGAAGAAACACCACTGCAATCCAGAGGCGAAACAGATCACGATCTCAGCGTTGAACGTTCAGGTAACGATTTGACCCTTGTATTTAGCAAGGGCACAGGGACCATACAATTATTTGAGCTCATCAGTTCAGGTTCTGGTGATTTCTACTGGCTGGAGAACGGGGCACTGACGCTGGTCGACGGTCATTTTATTCTCGTTGATGGAAACGAAAGCAAGATGAATGCTGGCTATGGCTCATATAAAACAATTGAAGGTTCCATCGAGATGAACATTGAACGCTGGACCAACGCTGCACCGGATTTTGCCACTAATATTTCTGGCACCAGTCTGAAAGGATCTTTTGACGGTAAAACACTTACCCTGAATGACGGACGGGTATACAAGGTCAAGCCCTGAGCATCAGTCTATTTTTAGGTCGAAAACCTTTTCTGCTTCAATCTGGGGTGTGCCGATGAGAGCATCGTAGCGCATATATTTATCAAGACGCACTTTGCCAAGCTGACTTCGTCGAATCAGATCGAGCATCTTCCCTACTGTGGCAAGATCGTCGATTTCATATAGTTCGTACCAGCCATAGTGTCTTGAACCCGGAGTACCCGCCTGTGTCAGATGATCATCGATGGTGCCGATCATTTTTACACCCATTTCTTTCCATTTCCGATGAACTTCATTGTATTCCGGCATAATCAGATCACGTCTGTCTGCAGATGTTCCCTGCGTCCAGCCTTCAATCACACCTGCTCGTAGTAAGACTCTCCACGGCGCATCCCATTTGCCTGGCTTTGCTTCTTCTGCCTGAACAGAAGGCGCCAGCAAACTACCGAATGTAATGACAGTGGCCATTAATGACCAGATTACTGTTCTGGAAAAAATATTCATTTCGATTCCCCCTGGATTAAGGATTGCTTACTGATGTGTTTTGCAGATTATTACTAATAGTTATAGTGATTAATAATCTGCTTAATGCCAGCTAATTCAGGAATTTTTCCCGAATACCAGTTTTCACAGAACACAACAGCATTCTGCCGGTCACACTAATAGACAGTAAAGTTACTTTGACATCATATTCCTTATAACAGGAGAAGATTTATGAGTAGAACTAAGCGTTTCACTATTGCTACTGGTATCGGTTTACTTTTTATTGCTTTGAATTCACCTGCTCAGGCTGCTGTGTCCATTTCATATAGCCCTTATTACGGTGTAGCTGTGAATTACGCAGACAGAGGCTATCGACAAAAATATCGACGATCCAATTCTGGCTATGGCTATCGTCAATATTCTCCGCGATCTTACTATCGTTCTTCGCGTGACTACTATTCTGGTTACGATCGAAGTTATCGACGTGGTGACAGAAATTATTATCGTTCGCCATATGACCGGGCCTACTCCGGGCGTCGTTGCGACTGATAAATCGATTCAGTTACAAAATTACATCGGACTATAATAGGAGGTTCTGATTATCAGGCAGGAGATGTAGATGCTTTTTCAAAATAGACACTTGTTTCGAACAGTTCTCCTGATACTTGTGACAGGGACTGGTAGTCATTCCGTCTGGTCGCAGGACACTGATAAGTTAAAGGCGGATATGGTTTTGCACAAGGGCATTGTGTACACCGTAAATGAGAAACAGAAATGGGCGCAGGCACTGGCTATCAATAGTGGCAAAATTATTTATGTTGGCAACAATGAGGGTGCGAAAGCCTATATTGGTAAACAAACGAAAGTTCTGGATCTGAAAAACCGACTGATACTGCCCGGTTTCCATGATGCGCATGTGCACCCCATGGAAGGAATCAGCCTGAGTACATTCATGAGCTGTGATTTGTATGAAATAAAACAGAAGTATTCTGACATCAAAGACTGGATTGAACCACTTCGGGAATGTGGTGAAAGGGAATATCCACATAGCTGGATTCTGGGTGGTGGTCATGATAATAGTGATCTTTTCGAACTTGAAACATCTCCACGCGAGTTTCTCGACAATATTTTTCCTGATAAGCCGGTGGCTTTCATGGAAAAGTCGTCTCATTCAATGTGGGTCAATTCAAAGGCGCTGGAAAGAGTAGGTATCGATCGCAATACTCCGCATCCTCAGGGTGGCAAGATATTCAAAGATCCACATACAGGTAAACCAATTGGGATATTAACTGATAGTGCCGGTGATGAGTTGATGCACAAGGCTCTGGCGAAAAGCCCGGCATTGCAGGAAGCCAGATACCAGGCCGTACTGGGTTCGCAGGATTATCTGGTCAGTTACGGTATTACCTCCGCAGTCAATGCCCGGGTTTACTGGACGCGGGGAAATCTGGAACCGTGGTTGCGTGCGAAAAAAGAGGGTCGTTTGAAAGCGCGTAATGTGATGTCTCTCTGGGCCTATCCACATCTTGACGATGACATGCAATTGTCTGAGTTTAAGTCAATGTATCAGGATGATAAGAGCTCTTTATTACGTGTGTCACAAATCAAGTTTTATTCGGATGGAGTGGCAGATCTGAATTCGGGGGCAGTCCTCAAACCCTATGGATATCTAATCCATCCTGATGCCGAAGCAAGGGGTGGTAATTACATTACAGAGAAACGCCTGACCAAAATGGTGTCTGCTATTCAGGATATGGGCTTCGGTGCAATAATCCATGCGATCGGTGATCGCGGTGTGCGTGAAGCTCTGAATGCCATTGAAGCGGCGCAAAAAGACAGACCAGATATGACTCAGAATCAGCCCCGACATTACATTTCACATGTGAACTGGGTGAGTGATAGAGATATAGGACGTTTCGCCGAACTCAATGTTCCTGCTGATACGCAGATAAATTACATCAAATACGAAGATTATCTATCCGGAGAGGACGATTACTATACGAGCGGTTTTATGGTCGAAGTAGTCAAGAACAATGAATCTGATTTGGCCGCCATGTCCAGAATTATTTCCACAGGAGCACGTTTAGTGATAAGTAGTGACTGGGATGTTGCCAATATCGATCCTTTGTTCAGTATTCAAAACGCGACACAGGAATTTCTTGGAGCTGAGTCGACTAAAGGTGTAATGACGGAAAAAGAACTGCTTGAGTTGGCTGTTAAGGCTTACACCTATAACGCTGCCTACGCAATGAACCAGGAGACTCTGACCGGCTCACTGGAAGTGGGAAAGTATGCTGATCTAATAGTTTTGGATAAGAATATATTCGAATTACCGGTCTATTCTATTCGAGATTCAAAAGTGCTCTGGACTCTGGTAGCTGGAGAAGAAGTCTATCGAGCTGACAAATTACATGCGATTTCTCAATAGGTTTTTTTTGAATCTCTTTAATTCTTTTTATACTTGTCGGCTGAAGGAAGAAAAGAGTCGACTCCGGCGAATTGCTTGCCATCATGATTGGCAGCAAATTGTTTCGCATAAGTGGAAATGCTCTCCGCAGCCGCCAGTAATTCATCTTCATTATTCAATTTTAATTTAACACTGCCTGCTGTTTCTACAATACCAGTTAGTTCTGATGACTCTACGGTTTCCGCAATTTTCTGTAGTCGAAGTTGTGCGGAGCGAGTTCGTTTAGCCATGGCTTTCGCATAAGCTGCTTTCTCTTTAGCGATCGCCAGGCCTCGCATACCGTGTTCCAGATCGAGCATCTGACCAACGATAAACATCATTCTGCGTCGTTCCAGAGCTGCTTCTGTATTGTCTTTCGTGTACCAGACATTGTGACGTACGCCGCCCTGACTCCATCTGACCAGTTCGAATTTGCTACCAGCGGCGTGGCCGCCAACATTAACCAGTTGTTCTTTCGGAACGGTGTGACAACCGTAACAATTATTGGCAACGGCGTATAAATTGCCCGGACGCAGCATGCCAGCCGATTCAGATTTAGCATAACGTTCTTTCTTATGCGCGGGATCTTCATTTTCTGCTTTGACTTCTTTACCACCAAAATCACTATGTACGTCAATCCAGTCCTGTCCGTCGCCATGACACGACTCACAGGTGATACCAGCGACTGGCTTAATTTTTTCTTCAACCATGGCCGAAGTGAAATGGCAACTGAGGCACTCACTTTCAGACTTTATTCTCTTGATACCAATTTTATCCGCAATTTCTCTGCCCTTCTCGGAACGTGGTAATTTGGAGAAAGTGCTGGAGTGCTTGGTTTCTTTCCAAAGTGCAATAGTATCTTTGTGGCATTCACCGCAGGCGTCCGGACCTTTGACTTTGCTCGGATCAAGATGAAATTCCTGATTGGCGAATGTCAGGGGTGAAAATAAAAAAAGTAATAACAGGAGCGACGAGATTTTGTGTTCACAAAAAGATACACGAATCTGACTTATCTGCTTTGAGGAATTCATATCTTCACCTTTGATTTTTATTTTTAACCAAATATTTTGTAACGGAAACCCAGACTCTATATCGTTTGATAATTCAAGACTAGTACTTAATCAGAATCTCGCCGCGCAAGCCGTAACGAGTTCCAATTACATCTGAATCAGAGACATAGGCATTCAGGCCAGCCACAATTCGCCGGCCGATTGCCTGCTGAAATCGAATGGCAGCGCCGATGCTGTCATTCTGTTCATTGTCATCGCCAACCCGGCCACCGATTTCCATGACCAGTTGCCGGCGTGATTTAAAGAATTTTTGATAACCGGCGATTAATCCGACAGAGTCACCGGTTCGATTCGCAATTGCCGGAGTGACATTGCCGATTCCCGGAGCCGCGAATAACAAACCAGTCCGACCAAGTGGACCACCACTCTGTGGTTCTCTGGCGGGTGAAGTAAAATTGTCTATGGAGACAAAGGCATTCAGATAAACATTGTCGTGGCTATAAGCAGGTACCCAGGACACTTCAGAAAACAATAGAATGCCATCGTCGGCTTTGGCGGATTTTCGTCCTGGCGCAGTTGATGCTGCTATACGAAAAGTTGTATTTAATTTTCCAATCCTTTGAATCGAATCAATAGCTGCAGAGAGCAGGTCGCCTTCAGCGGATGATTCAACATAGACGACATCGACGTTTATCGTGCTTTTCAATGTATCAAGTTGTGTAAACAGACCGAACAGATTGGCATCTTTGTCTTCGAAGTTATCGTTACGATGAATGTCGCCCCAGCCAAAAAAGAAGGTGCTGCGCATGCTGACGAGCCAGGGTACACCCTCGAAGCGAATGTTGTTTCTCGACAGGCCAAAACCGTCTAATGCATCTGCGATAAGCATCCCATCTTGAAAATTGATGCCCTGTCGGCCAACCGAAAACCCGATATCGTTTGAAGTGGAGTCCTGATAGTCCCATTTGGGGAACAACTCGGCTAGATCGCCTTCGAAAAAAAGTGTCTGAATGTTGTAATTAAGATTGTTTCTGAAACCATCCTGAGAGTCCGGAGAGAAGACTTGCCCGCTGAAATCAGCTTCATCGTGAAGTGGGGTAATTCCAATCAGAACACGTTCCGTTCCGGTCAGTTGCAAGTTTCCGAAAAGATCCAGACGATTCATCCATTCTGTCGACGCTGGACCTGTGCCATTGTCGAAAGTCTGAATGGCTGTACGTTGTGTTCCATATAACCAGAAGCGAGGCTGCCAGACGGCGCCGGTCGGTATACGAAACCCCGGTTTCAGATTACCGGTACCAAGGAAATCCGCACCCAGTTCCAACAAGGGTGGTGTTCGTGTCGGAAGATCGGCATCCGATAGATACGGCGTCGGGTTATCTGAAAGACCGGAACCTGAATCGGATGCAGAGTAAACCGGCAATGTCATTATCAGCGTCGCCAGAGGAATAAGAAGCTTATGCATTGAATATTCCATTACTGAGTAAGGCTAATTCTATGTATTTTTTCCCAAATCACGCTGTGCCCGGCAACCACTTCGTCGGCAACCTGTTTTGCGGACATACCAAAATCAAAACCGACATCTTTAATTGCGTCGATAAGGTTAATGGGTACCATCGCCGATTTTAATCTCACCCGCACATGGTAGTTACCGCTACCACCCAGGTTTTTGGCATTGATTTTATAGCTGGCCCAGCGAGTACTCAGTGGCGGAATTGTCTGTCGGTGTTTACGCGCGCTGCAGGTTGCCCTGTCAGCATAACCGAACGAGTGAAGGGACGTACGAAGGGCAGCGGGTCGGTAGAATCATTCACCGCAAGAACCTGCTCGCGTTCGCCACCGCGCACATTACGAGTAACGAAACGTGACTGCAGAGTGAAAAGCTGTTTATCGAGTGGTAGTTCGTCATTATGGACATAGAGTGAGTGGGTATCGCGTAAATCCCCGTTCGGATCGAGATCACCGGATTTAAAAACCACTTTTCCATTCGAATCTTTAACCGTTACTTCCAGCCATATGAGTCTCTCCGCGTCGAAACCCGTCGGTACGTTGTGCCCATCTGTGCCATTTTTAACTTCTATTCGAAATTGGAGGCCCCGTTTGCTGGCTTTTGTGGTTTCGATAGCACCGAGTTTGTAGCCATTTCGGAGTACCTGCATACGCTTGTCAGCTGCCCAGTCCAGCAATTTGTATTGTTGTTCAATAATTTCTCTTGCATCATAGCGATCGTCAACCGATTTCCAACGCTGCGGAAATTCATAATCATCGGCAAGGTTATCTTCGAAATCATCAGTACCCCATCCGGCTTTGTGATCAAACTGCAACCATTCTCTCAGGCTCGCCATCGCTACCGCGTCAGAGTTGTGTGGAAAAATACCGGGGTGAATCACGGAGTAATCAGGACCGGCAAAGAAATGGTTGGTGATTTTCCGGTCTTTGGTTGCAACGCCACCGACAACTGCAGCAGGACCGAATTCGTAATCTGATTCAGCGCCCTGCACTGAGGCCATGTGGCAATCCTGACAGCTGACTTTTCGAGCCGCAGCAGGTGAGTTTTTGTATTCCGAAAAGGCCTCTTCGAGACGAAAACCATTGAATAAATTCACATCATGACAGATGCCACAAAAGCCCGAAGTTGATATCTGTGGGAAATGACCAACTTCGGTATGTATTTTTCGACCTTTTTCTTCTTCTTTGGTGACAACGCGATATTCGTGCGTATTTTCCAGTACCCGTTCTAACTCCTTGTTTCCCTGTGGTCCATAAACAGGTGTGGTCAAGCCACCTTCTTCCAAGGCAACCCGGCCGGAGACTTTTCCATATTCATTGTTAACACGATGACAGACTACACAGGTAATTCCTTCTCTTGAAGTCGGATGCCGGTCGAGGTTGGATATGAATGTTGATTCACCCATGTTCATACCTACCTGATTGTGACAACGGATGCAGAAATCACCATTAGTGCTACTGGTCAGGGAATTGATTTTATTCTGCATCGCCATATAGACAGGGCTCAGCTGGGCGTAGGCATGTTGAGAGACCGACCATTCTTTATATTGTTTCTGATGATAGGTTTTACAGGTATTTGCTGAGGGGTAGCGATTTTCGGCAAACAGGGACAGATGGGCTGCTCCGGCATCGTCAATTACAGAGTCGGTTTTCTCTTCTTTTTCCTCTACCTCGTCAAAATCAACCAGTTCGTCATCGCCGCCAAGGCTATCATCGTCAAATAGCTCATCATCGAGTAGATCATCACCCAGTAAATCATCGTCTTCGTCGTTCTGTGCCAGCAACAGCGTTTTCGGAGACTCTTCAATTATTTCGCTGGTGCCGATAAATGGCCAGATTATTAACAGCACTAATAAAAGATTAAGTCGTATATAGGGCATCTGCTTGTACCTGAATTTTACGTCCATGAACAGATCATAGCGTGTCTCCGACAGGCATTGGATTGATCGACGCTATTTGCATAATTTTTCCTTAATACACGAGATTTTTTCCCGAATATGTGTACATGAGGCATCATATTGATACTTTCATCACATTTTTCTTCAGAAAAAATAACTAAGTGTTAACGCATGTGAGTTGGAGTTTTCATCTCCCTTGACTCCGAGGTAGGTGTTCCAGTCCAGACTCCAATGAGAATTAATGGTATAGATCAGATAAAAACCAAGCAAACCGTAACTTTCTCCGAATGTTGAATTAGCGCCACCGCCATTACCTCTGCCACCGCTTCCACTGCCGCCGCCCGGTCTTGGTGGCGGTGGTGGCATGCCTCCCATACCATTATTAAAGAGCACCGAATTCGAATCGTCACTTGAAATTTGCTCGAACCAGTTAAAACTGATTCCCGCATAAGCACCAGAATCGTCGGTAAGGGCAAAATAGTAATCTGCTCCGACACTAACATTCGCATACCAGGAATCCGTCTCACTCGTTTGTATATTTCCGAGGGGAGGGATCTGACCTTCGACATCGCTATGATCATATTGCAAGCCAGAAGTCAGAGTATAGGCCCAGAGACCTTGTTCACCTGAGTAACTACCGGAGAAATCAAAGCGTTGCCAGTCAATCTTAGCTGATGAAAAAAGATCGTTCTGTTGTCCATGAACTAGCTCAATCTCGTCTTCTATCGAACTATAACGACCAAAAATCTGCCATTTGTTGATGTTGTAAGCAAGACCAATGTGCCAACTATCTGAATCAAACTCGGCAATGTTGCCAGCCATAAGATTCTGATCGTCACTAACACTACTATAGCCTGCTTGCAAAAAGGAATTATCACTTATAGCCAAATTGGCGCCCACTGCAACTCCGATAGCGTCGAAGTCAAGGCGAAAGCCATCAACAAATGTTGAATACTCATAATTGGTGGCGCCTATGGAGACATCGCTAGCAAAAACCGAGCTCGTACAAAACAGTGTCAGTAAAACACTAATTATTTTGGAGACTAAATCAGCTCTGATCTTTTCAGGTATCATAAAATATTCTTTTTCTTAACGTGGAGGAGGTCTTCGTCCCGGTGGTGGTCTGTTTCCACGGGGTGGCGGACGATTTCCTCTCGGTGGTGGTCTGTCACCTCTTGGGGGTGGCCTTGTGTGTTTGCCATCGGCTCTACCTTTAGGTGCTTTCATACCGGGAAGCAATGTCAGGTTTTTTGCGAAATCTCGAACTTTATCTCGTCCAAGACGCTGATCGTATAGAACGAAGCAGGGCACTTCTTCAATCAATTCGCAAAGTTGGTTTTCGTTGCCGGATACGGTTGATTCACCGACTCTTGCGCGGGTCTGTCCGGAACAGTAAGCCGGCGAAAGTTCGCCTTTGTAAACGGAAACAAACTGTCTGTCCAGAGTTTCAGGTTTCCTAAAGTGGGAGCAGGCTTTAATTTCACTGGAAACCACATCGCAGGAATCTGCCTGACATATCCGCACTACCCATTCCGCTCTACCAGCCTGAATCAAGCCCTCCGGAGTTTTCAAAGTAAAGTTCTCCAGAGACTGACCGGCAATGGTGCCGGTGGTTACACGTGCACCGCCACGAATGATTTCCAGCTCTATTTCACCTGCATCGCGCGTTTCGGGGAACTTGTTAATTTTAAATTCGGTATTGGGTCTCAATACAATTCTTGTCAAGTCATAGAAATTAACGCTTAACCAGGAATTGCTGCCCGTAAGAATAACATCGCCGGATGTAATCCGGTCTCTTACTTTCAGACTTCGTAAATCTCCCTGTTTGCTGACCACTTCGCTTTGTCCGCTTATGCGAACCACCGTACCAACAGATTTTCCCTCTGCCAGTACCAGATCACTGAGTATGGGCAAAAGCAACAGATACAAAAGTATCTTATGCAAAAACCGGGGGGTCAGCAGTGTGTCTGATTGTCTGATTGCATTCATCCTGATCAATCTCGTATCGGCTTGAGTTCGTCTGAGATCCAGTCTATAGATCGACTGCGATTGTCTACATGATAGTGATGGCAGGTCAGACAACTCGCCGGCGCTCGCCCTTCCTGATGACACTGAGTACAGGTATTTCTGTTCATTGACAGAAAGTGTGTTTCTACACCACTTTCTGTGTCTTCTTCCATGTTCAGGAGGTGACAGCTTGAGCAACCGTCATCGGTCATCAAACTGAAATGTGAGACATGAGAAAAGCGATTAAAATCTGTCGCCTTGTCCGCTGGTTTAAAACTTTGCCAGCGATTTTGTTCTCTGCTCACATGAGGAAACTCCCCGTTTTGTACACTCTTGGTATGGCATTTCATGCAGTTTCCAACAGAATTCTCAGCAGTTAACATGGAATATATGTTTTCGGTCAATGGACTGGACATATCGGCTGATACTTCGAGCCAGGATTTTAAAAAGGGATCCGCATGATCAGTCGGTCGGTAGCGTAACGTGCTGCCATCCCGATACCAGCCACCACTTTCTGCCCAGTCTTCTGAAGCAATAACATTAATATCAGATGATGATTCAGCAATTTCAGCTGAATCTGATCTTTCACCCTCATTCTCATCATCAGCAAAAAGATCGTCATCGTCACTGAGTAAATCATCTTCTACTTCAAAAAGCCCGTCATCATCCAGCAATTCATCATCTTCAAGCAGCTCGTCATCTTCAATTAATAAATCACTTTCCTCAGACAGAACACCTTTCTCCGTTATAGACGAAGCGATTTCGGCCTTGTCATTCACAGACTCTGTCAAATCAGTGTCTGTAGAGCTCAGAAATGGTGACGACAAAGTCAGACGACCTGCTCTGTATTCTTTGATTTCCGAGGCCAGATTAGGAAACCAGTCTTCCTGGTTGCTGACCAGAGTATCGCGTGGTAAAGAGGCAATAAGCCGATTTAGCAATGATTGATCGAGTGAATCATAGAATATGCCGGATAGGCGTTCATTCAAATGTCGGGTACCACCGGACTGAATATCATGGAACAGGGACTTTATTGCCCAGGCCAGCCTCGCTACATGTTCAAGTTCCTCAGGTTCAGCTTCGCTTAGATCATATAATTCAACTCTTTCGAGCTGTGTCAGACCTGTTTCCTGTGTGCTCAACAATAAACGCATGATTGGACTCAGTTCACCATCGGCCCGGGGCCACTCTCCGATATTCAAGCCCTGCTTTTCGAGTGTCTCGGTATCCAGTTCCGGAATAGAAAGTACGGCCACACCTTTGGCGCTCGCTCGACGCTCTCCAAGAATCTGGTCAATATGGCAGGCACTACAGCTGTCGTCGAAGCCGACAGTGAGCATCCATTCACCGGTCTGGTCGGTATCATGACAGTTTTTACAACCAGTCGGAGCAATATCAAAATATTCATCCTTATAGAAATAGTCTTCCAGATGTTTGACATGATTAAAGCGGATACTGGTGGCTTTATCGTGAGGGTACTTTGTATATTCAGGATGTGACTCTTCAATTACATCGAATTTACGTTGATGGCAGGTGTGACATTTTTCCGTTGCAAAGGCCTTCAGCGAATGAGAACGACCCTGATGCTCGCGATGACAGGTAGAACAGGCAATCGTTGTCGATTCGCCAGAGCTGAACTGATGAAATTCGCTGGCCAGTCTGGATTTCCAGTTGCTGTCATCAAGGTTCGCGTCTTCTCGGGTTTTCAAACGTAGATTGTTGTGGCTGGTGGAATGAGCGACGAAGGCATAGTCACCGAGTTTATGGCAGTTAAGACATTGTTCCCCATCGTTGTTTCTATCCCGGCTCATAGCTTTATGTAGCCAACCGGACATGTCTTCACTTGCCGCTGTGTGACAGGACTTGCAATCTGCGACCTGTGCATGATTTATGCTCAAAGGGCCGGGCGACAGCATTGAAAGGATATTGAATTTTGACAAATTAATTATGAAGACGGCCAGACACAGACTCACTATCCAGATAGCCGTTAACCTTTTCTTTGAACGTAAACTTCGTACAGGTCTGCAAGGGTTTTCTGTTTGCAGACAACGACCATACTTATCCGGGCCCTGTGCACATGGCTCGTTTCTGTTTCCACACAACCAGTTTTGATTCGGTCGCAAATAGGCGCTTTTCGAGTGGCTATGTTTCTGAAAAGGCTTGTCGTTCAAGCGGCACCCCTGAATGCGTAGACGAGTACCATATGCAAACTGATAAAAATCATTAATGAAAGAGCAAGTGGTGCGTGGCTGATGCCCCAGTATTTGAGAGCACTTTGTAAAGCAAAATGAGTATCAAGCATGCGTTTTCGTTCAATACAATTCTTCAACAGAAGTGCATAATCTGCTTCCTCTTTATTCAAATAGCGCATCTGGTTTTGCAGTCCTGCGACAATACGCTCTATGGCATAGTTGGAGCCTAGTAGATGACTGATAATGAAACGAGGACGATGGAAATACTCAGATAGATGACGGATATAATAATCAGCTAAAGTGGTGGAACCTGATTTCTCAACACAGTTTGTAATCAGGGATTCAACTTCGTTTTTTAGTTGCAGGTTATAGCCGGGAATGCGTTCGTAGATTATTTCTTCACTTAAGTACGATAGGCGTTTGGCAAAATGTCGGTTGATCAAAAGACCCCCTATACCACTTGCCAGAACCAGCAGAAATAAAGTCGACATTAGTAATTCCAGTTTGCCGGCAGGTACTGAAAAGTTAATGTGATTAAGAAAAACAATGAGAGAAAACAGGCCGAGGTAGTAGTGCCACTGTGCCCATAAGGAACTAGAACCCATTGGAATTATGCTTAGCCGTTTTTTCAGGTAGAAGGCGAAAAGTGTTGCAAACAGAATGATCATTAGCCAACCGGAATAATACTGGGGAACACGTAAAGAAAGATCGACTATTTCAAAGGCAAGAGTTATCAGTAAGGACGCGATAACAAGCGCCGTGAAATTCCAGAATCGTCGCGCTCTAAATCGCATTCAGCGATCGACCCAGTTACTTAGTTTGGCAATATCCTTCAGGTCGAGGCGTGTCAGTGCGTCATGCGGACAGGCTCTTTCGCAAGCGGGTTTACCGGAAACTTCAGAACAAAGATCACATTTGGTCGCTTTCAAAATTGGCTTGTGAGTGGCATCTTTGAAAAGCTGATTTGATTCATCCCTGACTTCTACCATGCGAATATTGTCATAGGGACAGTTGTTTGCACAGGTAGAGCAACCGATGCAGGTCGGATCGTTAATCTTGACTTCTCCGCCGGGGGCTCTGTGAATCGCGCCTGTAGGGCAACCAATCATGCACACCGGATCTTCACAATGCATGCAAGCGTTGGCAATCATATAGCGACCAAAACTTTTTCCATGTCGATTGAAGCGCGGGTTATTGTCGTGAGCATTGGCACAGGCCTGTACGCAATCATCGCAACGAATACAGCGTTGTAGATCAATGACCATGGCAGCACTACCGTTGATAAAACGATTTTCAACAAGAAACTCTGTTAGTTCTCTTTGAACAGGCGTGGTTTTTTGTTCTGGCGGCATTGTTATGCTACTGCCGAGTGATTCCTCCAACACGCCTTTTAGTGCCTCGTTTGACTCGGATTCAAATATGTTTTTCTCCAGCCATTGGGTCGGAATACGAATGGCATCGACATAGCCCAGAGCACGAAAGCTGCAGTTCAGAGGTTTGGGCTTACCTTCTAACCAGGCTGCATGCAGTTCATCAAGACCGAACATCCCGCCTTTACTGAGATAGGAAAGAGTGTAATGACCAAAATTAATATTTCTGCTTACTCGTCCGAAGCCATTTCTTATAAGTAGCAGACCGTCCGGAGAATCTCCCTCGCATGCTATCAGCGGTTCAGATTCGATAAGCTTGTTATAATCGGCTTCGGAGTTTGCCTGTTCCGATATCGTTTTAAAACCACGTTGCCATTCAAATTCGCCATGTACTTCAAATAGAGCTTCTTTGCTAAGTTCTTTGATTAAATGAGGCGAGAGATGTTGAAATAGTGGCACGCTGAGCAAATGATCAGAGAGTCCTCTTTGGCGGTAGAGATCGTCAATCAGATCTCTGAAACCGGCTTCTCTTTTCCTGATTTCTCGTAAACCCTGCCAACGAATCTCAAGAACTTCTATTGGTTCAAGAGCAATTACTGTGTTGGTGATTTCATTACGACCCAATACAGCAGACTCTCCGTAAAAATCACCGCTATGAAGTGTTTCCGATTCGCATGAGGCGCCGGCAATCAATTCTTCAACATTGTCAATAATGACACGTCCTTTGTCAGAGGCCCTTCTACCTGTATTTGACTTTAGCGCAGATACGCTTGTGCGCACCTCCGGCAATCGATGTCGGCTCCACCAGCGCTTGATCGATTTACCAAGCGAGATTTTGTTGACTGAAACCTGACCCCATAAACCCGGATCAATGCCGGGAGGAGAAACCATAATGGCTTTGCCTGAAAGAATCAGAAAGGCCGAGTTCAGATACTCGCCTGCCCGAACCATTAGCTGATGTTTATCAAAACGCCGAATGCGGCAATCGTTTCGAATCAAATCTTCAAGTTGCAGTGCTTTAGGGAAATTAGCAGGCTGCATGTTTCTGAAATGCGGACTGGCCAGTACGTGAAGCACTTGCTGTTCCTGCATATCTTCGTCAAAGGGTTGATCCCAACGGCGTGGTCTTTGTACGAGGATCTCATTCATAAAAAAACTTTTTCTATAGTAAGTCACTCAAGCGTTTAGCTTCAGGTTTGATTTGGGTATAGCTACGCAGGGCAGGAAAGAACCATCTTCAACAGTCATCCCGGGTTCTTCAACATAGCTGACTTGCCCTTCCAGAACTGCGGTCAGGCAGGTTCCGCAACTACCCGCACGACAGCCGCTGTCGATCTGAATTCCGGCGGCTTCAGCCGCGTCAAGCACAGTTCCAGACGACTGATTCCATTCGACAGACTTACCGGAGAGACCAAATTCCAGTTTATGAGTCGCTGTGTCTGTTGTATTGTCAGTGTTCACTTTGCGATTTTCAGCTTTAATGCTGGCTGGGCCAAAGGACTCGAAGTGTATTCTTTGCTCATCGACACCAAGGTTCCTTAAGCCATCGTTTATTGTTTTCATCATGCCAGCCGGGCCACAGATAAAAAAATCTGAATCAAGAGGCGTTCCCTGTTGCTGAATAAAGTCTGTTGTGACACGACCCTTGTGTGCAGAAAGGTCCTTGCTCACGTCTGCGTTTTCATCGCTGAATAATTTGAATAAATGAAAATTATTTAGTTGTTGCTGAACCAGTTTGAAATGTTCCGTCATAATCTGGT
Organism: Gammaproteobacteria bacterium; assembly: GCA_012103475.1. Lineage (GTDB taxonomy): Bacteria > Pseudomonadota > Gammaproteobacteria > Eutrophobiales > Eutrophobiaceae > WLWS01. The sequence continues at coordinate 358,397 of WLWS01000003.1, forward strand.
CATTGTGATCTCTGGCCCCGTAGAAAAGCCAGATATCGCGCTCACTGCGATCGGCCAGCAATGTGTTCAACATGGAAAGAGCCGGGGTCAAACCGACTCCGCCTGCGATAAGAACCACAGGTGAATTTTCCGTTGTGTCGAGGAAAAATTTTCCATTCGGTGATTTTACGTCGAGTATATCCCCTGGTTTCAACTGTTCATGAAAATAGCAAGATGCCACCCCATCCACGGCGTCGTCTTTCTCTGCAGGGGCTGTTTGCTTCCGAATAGTGACGCGATAATAATCATTTGCCTTCGGGCTATCCGACAGGGTATAGCAGCGTATGACTGGTTTACTCAAACCACTGACTTTAAGTTTAAATGTCAGATGTTGGCCAGGAAGAAAAACACCGGGTGGTTTACCATCATGAGGAACAAGATAATAGGATTTGATTATTCTGTTCTCTTTTACGATATCCCGGACTCTGAATTTTCGCCAACCAGACCAGCCCGGCTGCGTCGCATCTGCTATTGTATTGGCAAGAGTTTTTTCGGCGAGTTGAGCTTTGAGTAACTGTATTTCCAGTTGATGGCTACGCTGATTGTGCCGATAGCTACGAAGCTGTTGCCACGCGAATATCAATAGCTGCAGACTGATCAGGGAAAGTAAGATAATTCCTATATAAAACAACATAATCCGAAGCTTTTGGGAATTTAACTCTTACTGTAAACGATATTATCGCTGCGGTCACCACGTAAGGCAGGAGCTGCACATAGTTTGCACATTTCAATTTGTGTTACAGACAACAAAAAAAACGTCAATTACAATTTAATCACTGGTTTTTCTGCGATAATGAAAATTCGAATAGCCGCCGAAATCAGGATATCAACTTGTGTACACTTTAAACTTTGAACTTGTAATCAGGTCTTTCTTATTCTGTTTTTTTGGTCTGTTTTCGATATCAATCGTGGCAGACCAACAAGCTGACATGCAGGATATTTATTCCGGAAAACAGGAAACGCCTCCGAATGTTGTATTAATACTTTTTGACTGGGCGCGACGCGATGCGATAGGGATTTATTCAGATAAAAACGTATCAACGCCCAATATTGATAAATTGGCCGCCGCCGGAGTACGCTTTGAGAACGCTTATACTCCGGCCACGCTTTGCAGTCCGGCGCGGGCTTCACTGATAACCGGTACTTATCCACATGCTCATGGGATTAGAAAGACAATGTATCCCGCTGGCATCAATGGAGGCCTGCCGACTATGTATCAGGACCCCATCGCCAATCCCTTTGACGATGCAAGGTTCAGTCTGGCCATAAACTTTCCGAAATACCTGACAAACTCCGGTTTCGCCATGGCGCACATAGGTAAATGGCATCTGGGAACGATTAATCCGGGATTTTTTGATCTTTTTAAATCTTATAATTCACTAATGCCGCATTGGACCGGTGAACCTGAGGAGTCGGTTTATCGGGAAGATATACAAACTAACGAGGGTATACGCTTTATTCAGAATAATGCAGACAGACCGTTTTTCCTCTATCAGTCTTTTTATACTCCGCATGCTCCTTTTCAACCGCCGAAGAAATATCAGGATATGTATAAAAACAGGGATATTGATCACAAGGACTATTATGCGGCAGTCAGCAGTCTGGATACGAATGTCGGTCGTATAGTCAAAACCCTGAAAGATAAAAAACTATTTAATAATACGCTTATTATTATCTCAGCGGATCACGCTGGTTCATTTCGGACTCGACCGGGTTCTTATCGGGGAATGGGAATCGCCTATGATGAAGCTGCCAGAATTCCGATGATTATGCACTGGCCGGAAGGTTTGCCGAAGAATGTTGTCTGGAACTCAGGAGTTAGTCTCGTCGATGTAGCACCGACTATTCTTGCGGCCACGGGTATCAACACCAAAAGCCGAATTATGGAGATCGTTACCGGGCGGGTGGGATCGCCATTCCATGGGCGCGATTTGATAAGCGAGGTAAATTCTCGTAAAGACAGTTGGCCGACTCCCGTATTCATGCAGAATCTGCCTGAAGCTGCTGTCGAAAACTCCTGGTTTGACGAAAGGGCGATGCGAAATAAAAACTGGAAGTTAATACTACGGGACTTTAACGCAGATCCCAGAGCACGGAGTAATGCATTTTTTGATCTTGGTAAAGATCCGGAAGAAGAGAATAATCTTTATTCGGATAAAAAGTATAGAACCTTACTCATGCAGCAGCTCAAAGTAATGTTAGCCAGCGCTGAAAATCTGGATGATGAATTGAGTATTAGGCTGGCCAAGAAAGAACTGGCGATACTGAGTCAAGACGAGGATTACGAATTTAAACTTTATTGAATTGTTTTCAGGAATTTGCTGACGCGTTTTGCCGCAATATCGACGAGGTAAATATTCCCTTCGGCATCTGCAGCAATATCAGTGGGCTGGGCAAAATGCCTGTTGTCGTTCCCCTGAATACCCGCTTCACCAAGGCTTCGTAGTAGCTCTCCATCATGAGAGAACTTGTGAACCTGATGTCCGCCGGCATCGCTTAACCAGACATTATCATTCAGGCGCGATTTTATCCTGAGTGTTTGTGTCGAAATCGCCGGCGTCGTGTCGTTCATGAAGTTGCTCGCTGGCGTCACCCCAGGTGCGATTGACCATGCGACCGCGCTGCACCGCTGAACGCTCATTGATCTCTCTCGCCCATCTGTACAGATGTTTGTAGGAAAGCACGTCTAGAAATTCACCAGCTTCATAAAGCGTATTAAAAGTAAGAACGCCGTACCAGGGCCAGATTGCCATATCCGCGATAGTGTACTCATCACCGCAAAAATACTGTTTATCAGCGAGATGCTTATCGAGTACATCTAATTGTCGTTTTATCTCCATCGAGAATCGGTTTATGGGGTACTCCATTTTATAAGGTGCATAGGCGTAAAAATGTCCGAAGCCGCCGCCCAGATAAGGTCCGCTACCCATTTGCCAGAACAGCCATGACAGGCACTCTGAGCGGCTTGAGATTTCACTGGGTAAAAAAGATGAAAATTTCTCCGCGAGGTATAAAAGAATTGCGCCTGATTCAAATACCCGGATTGATGGCTTTAGAGAATGATCCATCAGCGCCGGGATTTTGGAATTTGGATTAACTTCAACAAACCCACTGCTGAACTGGTCGCCTTCGGTTATATCGATCAGGTGAGCATCATATTCCGCACCTTCATGACCAAGTTCCAGAAGCTCTTCAAGCAATATGGTTGCTTTTACACCGTTGGGTGTGGCAAGTGAATAAAGTTGTAGCGGGTGTTTCCCTACGGGAAGGATTTTCTCGTGTGTCGCACCTGACACGGGTCTGTTGATATTGGCAAATTTGCCGCCGTTTTCAGCATCCCAGGTCCAGACTTTGGGTGGGGTATAAGAGTCTTCGTTACTCATTTGTTCAGGCTTCCTTGGAAATAAATAAATTTGACGAAAGGCAGTATAACCAGCGAAATCTGATCGCGCACTATGCATATTCGTTGTTCATAAACTGATGAGGAGATTGATTTTAGTCCCTCCGCAGATGAGAATGAGACCTACTCAATAATCATACGATGCGGATTGGGGATAATATGGGCGGATTTGAAGTACTTGGTATAGTTATTTTTCTTTATACACTGTATTCCAGTGTTATCGGAGAAGTTTATGCGAAGGACAAGATATCAGGACGAACCATCCTTCGATTAGAAGAAAAGGTGTATTTCTGGGCCGTTATAAGCTGTTATTTTCTATTGTCCCTGGCTCTGATTTTCATTTTCTAGTTTTTCCAGAGGTGACAGCATGCAGGTAGATGAAACAATTGAAACGGACGAAAAGGCCATCCGGCTGATACTCGAGCGTGTCAGAGCCAGTGTACATGCTCTGGACTATGAAGGCGTGCGAGATTTAATTCCTGATGACGGACTCTACTTTGGATCCGTTGCCGCTATTGCCAGTGGTTACGATGAACTCTATGAAAAGCAGTTTACCAAAGTCTGGCCAAATATCAGTGAGTTTGAAATTCCTGAGGAATCAATAAACGTTCGCGTGTCCCGACCTCTGGCTGCAGCGACCTGTCTGTTTGAATCTGCCGGTAAAGGCCCGGATGGATATATCATGGAACGCAAGGGGCGCATGACTTTTGTTTTTGAACTGCGTGACGACAAATGGATCATGGTACATAGTCATGACTCCCTCTATCCGGTGCCTCCAGGATCATGACTCAGATGAGGCGTGTTGGAGTAATTGGTTGCGGACGGATTGGCGCTCCACTGATCGACGCACTGCAGAAAGGTGAGGCAGGTCAGAATGAGCTTGTCGCTATTCTAAGCAGAAAGCCGCGTGGTTTTGGAAATCTGCAGAGCTTGACTGACGTCAGTTCATTTCTTGCAGAGAGTTTTGATCTGATTATCGATACGGCTACGCCGGAGAATTTCGCGGCGATTGGTGTGCAGGCTCTGACTGTGGCGGATGTCTGGACCGTCAATGCCACTGCGCTTGCGGATGAGAATCTGTTTAAGGCACTTGAAGCTTGCGGACGTGCAAATAGTCATCGTTTGAGGATTGTGCATGGTGCGATTGCCGGGCTTGACGGAGTTTCCACTCTTGCGGTTGACCCGGAGGCTCATATTGAACTCAGAGTGGATGTCGCGCCCTCAGCAGAAGGGCGAAAGACATTATTTAAAGGCAGTGTTCGAGGTGCGGCGCCGCTATTTCCTGACAGTGTCAATGTTGCTCTTGCTACAGGTCTTTGTGGAACCGGTCTGGACAATACTCAGATTGAGGTAGTACAACCGGCTGAAGGTGAAATGCGAACCCTGAGCCTGAAAGGCGAAAGTCGTTATGGGCAGCTTGAGCTTAGCGCAATGCCTGCGGTTCGTCCTGATTTGGCTATCCACAGTGTGACAGCATCCATCATTGCTGCGCTTCGTCGTGATGAAGAGGTAATCTGGGTCAGTTAAACCGAACATAAGCGGTCCGACTTAACTGCTAATTTCGGTTGTTCATCGCATTTTCTCTTCTGTTTAACGCAGACAGCATACTTTAGCTCTCAGTACTCTTCATACTGTCTGCTATCACTCAACTGGCAGAGGAGAGAATCCCATGAAAGTTAATATTTTGTTGTTGCCGCTGATTCTACTCGGCAGTCCGACTCTACACGCGGGCAATCTCACCGAAGACAACGTCAACAAGGCGATGGCTGTTATTGAAGAGGTAGTTGCTGCTTATGGCGGAGAAAAAAGACTGTCCACCATGAATACGATCACCATCAGGAATGAAACTATTAACATTGCTACAGGCCAGAGTCTGAAGCCCGAACCTCCCTGGGATAAGAACCCATCCTCTGGTATCAGCGCAGTGGATTTCAAAAATAAAATATTTGTAACAAGAAGTCAGGGCCTGGCGGTTGGTTTTGAGTTCAATAATGGCACTATTATTAACGGTGAGCAGAGTTTTCAACTCGACTATCGCGCCGGTACTGTCGCTAAAATAGCAAAACCAGATTTTGATACCAGTTCCGGACCATTTATGCGGGTAACTCCGGCCTTATTGATTCGTACCCTGAAAGAGCGAAGCCAGAATGCCTATTATCTCGGCGAGACTACAATAGACGGTCAGATGTACGATGTTATCGGTTTCTCGATGGCTGTTGGTCCGGCGATCAGTTTGTATTTCGAAAGGGAAAGCCGGCTGTTACGACGAAGTGAACGAGTCCTGGCAAACTTCGGTCTGGTTGAATATCACTTTAATGATTACGAGGATATCGACCATATTCCTTTTAATCGAAATTTTGCACTTTATTTGAATGGGGATCTCAATATTGAGCGGCACAATCTCAGCACAAATGTGAATACCGATATTGAAGCACTGACTCAGGTTGAAGAAAATCTGACCGAACTTGCGGCGATTGTGCCTGATGAACTGAGTCGTCAGGAAATTGCTGAAGGTGTCTATCTGATCGGTGGCAGTGGCACCTACGCTATGTTTGTTGAAATGGAGGATTATATTGTTGCCGTGGGCGGTGCTGCCGGCATAGCAGAACGCATAGCCTTATTGCGTGAGATTCTACCGGCAAAGCCCGTGGAGTACGGCGTTATTACCCATCATCATTTTGACCATATTCTGGGTGTTACGGCCTATGAAGAAGAAGGCGCAACGGTAATTGCCTCCAGAGCACATCGGAAAATCATAGAAGACAAAGCAAAAAATGCGGAGAACCTGAAATTAAAATTGGTCAGGAAGAAGCATGTGCTAAAGGACAGCAGCCGCCGGCTGCAAATAATTGACATCGGTCCCACTGCTCACACTGAACATCTACTTGTTGCTTATTTGCCGGAAGAGGGAATAGTGTTCGAGGCCGATCATTTCAGCATGCCGCAAGTCGGGCCTGTACCACCGGCGGTCCCTTCGACTAAGACCTTTGCCAAAGCGCTTAAAAAACACAGAATAGAAGCGACAACATTCTTGTCTGCACATAGCCCGAGAGTGGGGGCCAGGCAAGACCTGGAGGAAGCGCTTGATAAGAAGTTGTGGACTGAAGACCGTTAAAACGGAACTGGTTCCGGTTTTGACAAGGCTGTAGTGTTTGTCCTTTATGTTTGCGAATTGTTTGCACAATCTCTGCTTATCTTCTAGCACAGTAGCTCACGAAAACTGATAACCAGAGGAATCTAAACATGAAGAAATTATTACTGACAATAGCCTCCCTTGCTGTTTTGCATTCTTACGCGGTGACTGGACAGGAAGTAGAAATACAGAACCCGCCACCTGCACCGAATCGTGAAGCCGCACGTGAGCGTTTTGCTAATCTAAGTCCGGAAGAGCGAGAGCAACGACGTGCGGAACGCCAGACACGTAACGCCAATCTAAGCGATGAGGAACGTGCTCAACGAAGAGCTGATCGAGAGGCGCGACGAGCCAATATGAGTGATGAAGAGCGTAGTGCTGCTCGTGAGCGTAGACAGGCAAGACGAGCGCAAAGACAGGGTGGTGAGTAAGCTCTATTTAAAAGCCCGCTCGTTGTTTCGAGCGGGCAGTAAATAATAGAAACCTGATTTTTACATGCCTACTGCACTGGGCAAGCCGGATAATGCCATTGCCAGTTCAGACTCATCATATTCCTGATCGTAGAGTTTGCCGGCGAAGTAATCCGTGTAGGCTTGCATATCGTAGTTGCCATGACCACTGAGATTAAACAGTATGGTTTCGCTTTTCCCCTCTGCTTTACAACGAAGTGCCTCATCAAGCGCTGCGCGAACCGCGTGATTGGCTTCCGGGGCCGGGACAATACCTTCGGCTTTGGCAAACTGGATACCGGCTTCGAAACAGGCAAGTTGCGGGTAGGCTCGGGGAGCGACATGACCAAGTTCGGTAACCTGGCTGACCAGAGGAGACATGCCGTGATAACGTAAACCACCGGCATGAAATCCGGGGGGTATAAAACTCGAACCCAGAGTATGCATTTTCACCAGCGGTGTCAGACTGGCGACATCACCATAATCATAAGCATAGCGGCCTTTAGTCAAGGTGGGGCAGTTTGCAGGTTCAACTGCAATAACTTTAACATCTCTGCCACCACGCAGTTTTTCACCGATAAATGGAAAAGTAATGCCGGCAAAATTGCTGCCACCTCCAGTGCATCCGATAACAATGTCAGGGTAGTCATCCGCCATTTCCATTTGTTGCATGGCCTCGATTCCGATAACGGTCTGATGCAGCATGACGTGATTTAAAACACTACCGAGAGCGTACTTTGTATCATCACGTTGAACGGCTCTTTCGACAGCCTCACTGATCGCAATTCCAAGGCTGCCGGTATTGTCCGGGTTGTCTTTCAGAATTGCTTTGCCTGATTCTGTCATATCACTGGGACTGGCGATGCAATTGGCGTCAAAACTTTGCATGAATGCGCGTCGATAGGGTTTTTGTTGATAACTGACTTTGACCATGAAAACTTCTATCTCGATGCCAAAAAAAGAGCCGGCAAAAGCCAGAGAAGAACCCCATTGACCGGCACCGGTTTCAGTTGTTATACGTTTCACGCCTTCTTCGGCAGAATAGAAAGCCTGTGCCACCGCAGTATTGGGTTTGTGACTACCGGAAGGACTGACGCCTTCGTACTTATAGTAAATCTTTGCCGGAGTATCGAGCATTTTTTCGAGACGACGGGCACGATAGAGTGGGGCTGGCCGCCACTGACGCAAAATATCGCGAACCGGCTCGGGAATATCTATATAGCGTTCCGTCGAGACCTCCTGTTCAATCACGGCCATTGGAAACAGCGGTGATAAGTCTCCCGGTGTTACTGGTTGTATTGTTCCAGGATGCAATACTGCAGGTGGTTTTTGCGGCAGATCCGCAACGATGTTGTACCAGGCTCTTGGAAGATGTTCTTCATCAAGAGTATATTTAATGGTATCGCTCATTTTACTTCCTCCATACAAAACAAAAATTGGTGTGAGCGATTTTGAGATAAAAAAAGCCCACATTCAGTGGGCTTTTTCAGTAATTCTTTAGCTTACAGCTATACGAAAGCGCCCACAGGTGAGAACCACCAGTGCCAACGCCATGCTCCGTTTCTTGTAAGATTAAATAACATGGCGGGCAAGATAGAGGAGTTTTTTATAAGTGTCAAGCATACGGCAGAACTGAAATTAATTTGTTCGATTCGCTGACTGTTTCGCGGGTGAATATTCGCGTTTTAGCCAGTATCGTGTGAGCAGGCCACTTGCTGTCAAACCACCTGCGTATACCAGAACCATCAGAAACTCCCCTCTGGCGAGGAACTTCCAGCTAAAATTGTTGCTATCAATACCTGCCTGTTCCTGTAATGCCTCGTGATAAGGAATTACGTAGAAATAGCTTGCTGCGAATAATAAGACGACACCGCAGCTGATAATCGAGGCAACAATAAATTGTGAATCCTGAAGTTTTTTGGTATCAATTTCATTGACCGGAGTAAGGTGAAGATCAGCCCGGTACTGTTTTTCCTTCTCAGAGACCGTCCCCATTTTCGAGATGACTAAAATAGTCAGCGTGCTTAAGAGCAGGCCTATAATAAAGGGATCAAAATAAACAGGAAAATCGACCAGTTCGTAAACCGCCAGTAGTTTCGCCACAATATTACCGAAAAAACCGGAGATGATTCCCCAGAAGGCGGCGTCAGCGGTAATATTTTTGCTCCAGACACTCATTAAGGCAACCGGCCCCCACGAGGACGCAAACAGAGTGCCGGCAAAGTAGGTAATAAGAAAGATTGCCGGAGGTTGATAAAAAGCGATGAGTAAAATTACCAGGCCAATCAGTAAAATGGTGAAACGGGTAATACCTAATTCTGTACGCTCGTTGAGTTGCTTATGGACGAGAATGTCGTGGCTTGCACTGAAACCGATCAGAGACAGGAAAGTGGAAGCGGATGACAGAGCAGCTGCTGTAATTCCAGCCATCAGAAGAACACCTGGCAGGCTTGGCATTAAATTGAGCGCTGCCCAGATCATAACCCGCTCTATGGGTTCGATATTCGGGTTGGAGAGATTAATGGCAGCTGCACCGGCAATCAGTGCCAGATATAAAACAAGCACAGCAGCACTGGCGAAACAGGCTGAACGAATAACAGTATGCTCATCTTTGGCCATCAGATAGCGACTTGATTGCCATGGACTTACCGCGACAACGAAGCCCCACGATACTCCCAGTATGACTCCCCAGCTTACCGCATCAAATCTGGTATGCCAGCGCGCATCAGGACCAACCACGCCATGCCAGGATATTATTCCCGGTTTTGGCTGATAGACAGCTAGTGACTTTATTGTGGCAAACCAGCCACCGGAACTATCAATAATAAAAAACAGGGCAACGAATGCAATGATGGTAAATAGCAGAAACATAATTGTGTCTGTAATCACTACTCCCCGTGAACCTGAGTACAGGGTAAAAAGGGTATATCCGAGCCAGACAATAACAAGAGTAAGACCGTAAGGTATTTCCATCACTTCAGAAATAATAAGCGAGGCACCCTGAGTGACCGCGAGCAGGTAGGCGGAAATCCCGACAATAATTGTGAGTCCGGCGGCGAGTTGCACGCGGTGACTATCAAAGCGTCTGCCGAAGAATTCGGCGACGGTGAGGACGTTGCTGCGTCGTAAATAGCGACCGAAAAAAAGCGCACCGAGAATATAGCCAAGACAATTGACTGCGGTCATGATGAAAAGCAGAGGACCATGACCACTATAAGTAAAGCCGGTTTCACCAAGAAAAGAGTTGGTGCTGAGAAAACTGGCAACCAGTGTGCCAACAATTAACAGTGTTGGTGCGCTTCGTCCGGCCACAAAAAAGTCATCGATGTGTTTTACTTTACGACCGGCATAGCCACCGATAATCAGATAGAGAACTATACTGCTGATAATGCCAATGGCATAAATATTCATTCTAGATGATTGCTCAAACTCTGTTAGCTATAAACGGGTTTTGATTATAGTTAATCTGAGTAGATCTTTATAGTTGGCTGATCATCCCAGGCAGGATCTAATGCTGGTGGAAGCAATTCAGTTTCTCGGGTCTAAAGAATTGAGGATCGAATGAGAGTAAAGTTGATTCTCAAAAAACGTTTTCAGTTTTGGTTGTTGACGTAGCAATTCAAATACCAGCGTCGCTTGATCTTTCGCTACGCCATTTCCAATTAGTAAGCGCACGTCATTATCGGTTGCATCGGTTCCAAGAGCTGCCTTGTCGAAACGAGTAGCCATGGAATAAAAGAAAACTGTGCCGCCATGCCGTGCGGATAGAATACTGGCAGCTTCTGTATCGGGAACATTGACGCAATTCAGTACTAGATCGAAGCCTTTACCATCGGTGACTTTTCTGATTTCTCGCAAAACTAGTTCCGGAATTCTGGCATTGGCTTTAATGCAAATATCGGCAAAATCACATTCTTCTATCTGTTCAAGAGCTTCATCAGCGGGGTCCAGCGCGACCAGTTTTACATCAGGTGCGCTGGCACGTACCGCGGCCATTGCCGCCATACCCGATTTACCTGCGCCAATAACCAGTATGTTTTTCGCCTCGGCGACGCTGCGATAGACTTGCGGCACGATGCTGGATACATCGATTGCGGCAAGCGCAAGATTCAACTCGAAATCATCCGGTAGTGCTGAATAGCCCATGCCATCAAAGAGTACTGCGCTTCCATCGACAAGCAGTTGATCACCTCTGATGTCAGTAATTTCATTCAGATACAGAGGCAGGGTAGAGGTCGATACCACAGGAATAATTGTGTCGCCCCTTTTTAAGTCAAATTCAGGCGATATCCCTTCGCCAATATCTTCTATATCACCAACCAGTACCCCGCCTGAATTGCTTACCGGGTTGTGTAATTTGCCCCTCTGACTAACTATATTCATGACTTGCTCCGCAATATCCATATTGCGAGATCGCAGCTGGGACATGCCGGTTGAATCGAGATTAATCAATTTCACACGAATCAGGATTTCAGATGGGTGTAATATCTGCGGCGTGTTATCAATCTGTAACGCTGCCTGCGGAATAACGCCGCTAGGCTGAATAACGCGATGGAAACCGTAGTTCATGAGAGATGACCTGTAATGTCCGAGGCGATTCGGTCAAGCTGAGCTAAAGTGTTATCGATATCGCTGCGAGTGGTGCGTGGGTTTATAGGGCACATTCGAAGAGTCTTGACGCCTTTCAGAATAGTGGTGGCGACAAAGGCTAGATTTGTTTCACTGAGTCTGTCTGAAATTGACTGATTGAGTTCGTTCAATTCAGTGGCGCTGTAATCAGCCGGAGCGTGACGAAATGTGACAATACCGAGATTTGCACGCGTGACGATTTCCCAGTCAGTCATACCCGATATTCTATTTTCAATATATTCGGCATTGGCGAAACCGCTGTCTATGGCCTCGCGAAAGGCCTGGGCCCCAAAAACATGCAGAGACATCCACAGTTTCAATGCACGGGTTTGACGCGTTAGCTGAACGGTATGTTGATAAAAATTGATTTCTTCATCTGCCGCATCAACATCACTGAGGTATTCCGGAGATTCGTCAAAGGTCTGACGTAGGTTTCTTTGATCTCTTACCAGCAGGCAACCTGTTTCGATGGGTTGAAACAACCACTTGTGCGGGTCGATAGTGATCGAATCTGCCAGTTCAATTCCCTTCAATTGCTGCTGGCCTTTTACAGACAAAATAGCGCCAGCGCCGAAGGCTCCATCAACATGAAGCCACATATTGTTTGCCTGACAAATTTCAGCAATTACTGCGAGATTATCGACCGCCCCGGTGTTTGTCGTGCCCGCGGTCGCAATGACGCAGAATGGGAGTTGGCCTTCTTTTTTATCCTGTTCAATTCTTGTTCGAAGCAGGTCTGTGTCCATTCTGAAACTGTTGTTTGTTGAAATACGAGTCATTTGATGACTGGCGAAGCCTAGTACACGTAAGCCACGTGAAATTGACATATGAGCCTGGTCAGCGTAATAAACTTGCGAGCTTGAGTCCGCCTGGCCGAGTTTGATATGACGGGCAACGGCTATCGCCGTGAGATTGGCCATGGAGCCGCCGCTAAGGAAGGTTCCTCCCGATTCTGGTGGCAAGGCGCAAAGATCACACAACCATCTGATACAGATACGTTCTATTTCTGCAGGCCCTGAAGCTTCCAGCCAGTTACTGGCACAGACATTGAATCCGGCCGCCAGGGCATCAGCCATTGCACCGACAAAATTCGAGGGTCCGGGTATAAAGGCGAAAAAACGCGGATGATCACCGTGGGATATATTTTTCAGTATCTGGTCGCGTACCAGAGAAAGAACCGAGTCTACATCGCCAGGCTGTTCAGGTAAGGCCTGATCAAACTGTGCTCGCAAGCTTTCCGGCGAGCCGATGTTCAGAACCGGCTTGTCTGGCAGGCTATCAAAATGATCAATGATTATATCAATCACCTGATAACCAAGTTGCCGCATTTCAGCACTACTCAGACTGAGTTCTTTATTCATTTATGATGGACTACTTTATGGTTCCGCATAGTTTATCTCAGAAGCCATCGTATTGAACCTGATTATATTTTTATCATTTTTCGTTTTACCATCCTATTGAATAACATATGATACGAGCATGGGTGAGGAAATATCCTATACAGGCAAGACAATTGGCCGCTACCTTTTGACTGAAAGGATCGGTAAGGGTGCTGTGGGTGCTGTTTATAAAGGATTTGATGAGCGTCTATTGCGTCCGGTTGCAATAAAAATATCTTTCCCTCGTATGAGCGAAGATCCCCTGCATCTTACGCGGATTATCCGGGAAGCACAGATAATTGCCCGTCTTGAACACGCCAATATCATTCCAATTTATGACGTAGTCGATTATCAACAGTCTGCTCTGATCGTCATGCGGCTCGTCAAAGGTAAAGATCTTGGACAGATACTGCAAGAAACCGGTCAGGCCATGGACGTCAGTCTGGCCTTCAAGATAATGTATCAGGTCATGCTCGGGATGGGCTTTGCCCATAGCATGGGTGTGGTACATTTCGATTTAAAGCCGAGTAACATTTTTATATCAGAATCTGATGAGGTATTTATTCTTGATTTCGGTTTGTCAGCAATGCTCGAGTTGGAAAGAATGGATCAGGGCAAAATACACGGGACACCGTTATATATGCCGCCGGAGCAGTTTGGACGAGCTTATCTTGATGCGCGTTCCGATATTTACTCCTTAGGCTTAATTCTCTATACCCTGATTACCGGCAAGCACCCTTTTGAAGGTATCAAATCACTGACGAAATTATTGAAGCTACAGGCGGAGCAGATGCCACCGGAGCCCGTTAGTATCAATCCCTCAATACCAGCTGAGTTTTCAGATTGTGTGATGCGTGCGCTGGAAAAAAACCCACGTAAACGTTATTACTCCTGCAAGGATTTTCTGCATGATCTTGAACTGGCCCTGCCAGAGGTAGCGGCCGAGAAAGCACCAAAGAGTGAATCCAGATGGGATCCGCGCATTGATGTGCATATAGAAGCAAAACTGCAGGTACAGGGTTCAGCCGAGGTGTATCTGACGAAAATATCAAATCTGTCAGTAAACGGGGCAAGTATTTATGTTTCTGTTCAGCCTCGCGTTGGAAGTAAAATCAGTCTCGAATTTGATGTCACTGAAGACAATCAGAAAAAAGTGATTGCGTGTCAATCGACGGTAATGTGGATTGACGGAATTGCAGATAATAAACGCGCAGAAATCGGTGTCAGTTTTGATTCACTTGATGATACTGAGAAACAATATCTTGCGCGATATATTCGAAACCTTCTGTTGGGTTGACTAGTCGTCATCCTCGTCATCGCTATCGGGAACAACGATGTCGACTGCTGTACCAACAACAGCACCGGTTAATTCCACTCCGGCCTCTACTGTTTCTGCAACAACGTCAATAACCGTACCGGCAACACAACCCTGTAACAATATAATCGCCCCAACCAAACTGAATATCTTTTTCATCTTCCCCCCACGGGTAAGGTAAGTGTCGGACCTTCATATCTGGTTTGCCCAGCCTGTAAATCAAACAGTTGTCGCAATAAAATAAATGTAGATTTGGATTTTAAATCCTTGTCGTCAATGTAAAACCAGTTACCGCGGTAATAGGTGGCAATGTAGGTAGCCGGTGGACGTTCTGTACTGGAATGAATCTGAAAATTTTTCCCGGCCGGCGTCTGAGCCCAGTCAAAACGGCCGCCATCAGGAGAAGTTGTCTGAGTAACCAGCCCTGCGTTCTGATGCGCTACAGGTATGTCAATATTCTGCGCGAGATAGTAAAGCAGACTTAACATCGAACGAGGTCGCACGGTCCACTGGTCACTTTTTAGATGGAGAAAATCGGTATTCAGAGTAAAGCTCTTCAAGTCTGGTTGTAAATCCAGCAATTTATAAACTTGCTTGAGCTGAGCGATAAAATCCGGTGAATGCTCGGATAATTTGATTATTATTTCACTGGTCTCGCCGGATTTTCTGCTACCCATTTCGAGCAGTCGATTACTTTGCAGAATCTGCAACAGGGCAAGCAATTGATTGAATTCTCTGAAATCCGGTTCTGTTTCAGGAGTCGGACCTGACGCGGTTGGTGCGTTGTAGAGATCGTTAATGCGTTCAAGGCAAAGTCCGAAGACACGACTGATGCTCCAGCCTGATTGTGTTAGAACCAGTATGGATTCCAGTTGCAGCGGACTGAGAATACTTTTTAGGAGGTTCTCGCCTTGTAAAGGCGTATAGGAAATTGTCGGGTTGTCAGAATACGAAATTCCGATGTCCGGAGAAAGAGAGTCCGCTCCACCAAAATTGATTCCCGAATCCAGACCGGCATTGGCTCCAAGTGAAAGGCTCGCGGTGACACTGCCGATTTCAAGGAAAAAGGGCACGTCACGATATCGTATTCTAACCAGATTTTGCAGCATCTGTTCGTTGACGGAAGTAACAATAGCCTCATTGTAGGCGAGATGAGTTCGTTCAAGTGCTTGCGGGCCGAAGCTGGATTGACAGCCGGCCAGAAAAACGAGTAAGACGGGAAGACTAAGCAGAGATCTGTAATACATTGTGTGCAATATAACAGACCAACAGGGCGATGAAAATCTGTACATTGGATTCAATCAAGTGAAATTAACTAGAGCCGGAATTTTAAAAACTTCGTATCATGTCACGCTCACTAGAGATTAAAGTAGTCCGGTTATGAGTTCAAAAAAGAGTATTCACTGGTTTCGTCAGGATCTTCGTTTATTCGATAACCCTGGTTTATTGTCTGCATCCCGGAACGGATCAGTGTTACCAGTATATATACTGGATGATAAATCAGCTGGTGAATTTCGAATGGGTGCCGCAAGTCGCTGGTGGTTACATTACTCGCTGGAATCATTGAATCGTTCTCTACAGGATAAGCTAATATGTCTAAGCGGAAACCCGGTGTCGCTTATCAAACAGTTGCTAGAGCAATATGAGATTGACTCTGTAACATGGAATCGTTGCTATGAACCCTGGCAAATAGCTCGTGACAAATCTATAAAAAGTGAGCTGGAAGCGTCTGGCATCGAGGTACTTACTTTTAATGCTTCCCTGCTTTGGGAACCCTGGCAGGTGTTGAAGAAGGATCAGACACCATACCGTGTATTTACTCCTTATTACCGGCGTGGTTGTCTGGCGCAAGCGTCGCCGCGAGAACCACTATCAGCGCCAGATTCTTTGCAAATCATTGATGCGCGTGATGATAAAAATAATATTTCTTCACTTGCACTTCTACCAGATTTAGTCTGGCCTGAAAAGCTGGAAAAGTACTGGGTGATCGGGGAGGAGGGGGCACATAACGCGCTTGCTGGTTTTTTGGATCAGGGTATTAATGATTACAAAGAGGGCAGGAATTTTCCGGCCAGGAATAATGTCTCACGTCTTTCACCGCATCTGCATTTTGGTGAGATTTCTGCAAATCAGGTCTGGTACGCGGCACGTGCGCGCTCGGATAATGAAAACACTGCGCATTTCTGCACTGAGCTTGGTTGGCGCGAGTTTGCTCATAGTCTGCTTTACTTTTTTCCGGAATTGCCTCGAAAAAACCTGCAGGAACGTTTTAACGGGTTTCCGTGGCAGGAGAATTCGGAACATTTACGACTCTGGCAGCAAGGACAGACCGGTTACCCTATTGTTGATGCTGGTATGCGAGAGTTATGGGAAACAGGTTTAATGCATAACCGGGTCCGCATGATTGTCGGTTCTTTTCTGGTGAAAAATTTGCTTTTGCATTGGCACCACGGAGAACGCTGGTTCTGGGATTGCCTTGTTGACGCGGACCTCGCTAACAATAGCGCTGGCTGGCAATGGATTGCAGGTTGTGGAGCAGATGCCGCACCCTATTTTCGTGTTTTTAATCCGGTGACTCAGGGTGAAAGGTTTGATGCAGCAGGCGATTACACACTCCGATATATTCCTGAATTGAAAGAGCTTCCTAAAAAATATCTGTTCTGCCCATGGACGGCGCCGGATGCCGTACTTAAAAATGCCGGGGTTACCCTCGGTGAAGACTATCCTTTACCCGTTGTCGATCTCAAATATTCACGAGAGAGAGCATTAGAGGCTTTCAAGTCTACCCGACGGGAAAGCTCATAAAAGAGATACTCGAAACGTATTTCTCCACATCTGATATTTCTGCCCGGCACTCATTAACAAAAATGTAATTTGTCCGTCATAGCTGTTTCACATCGAAGATTGACACTGTCAGCCTAATTTCAGAGGGGTTGATAGAAATAGATAATAATACGGCGCTTACAGGGTTTATGGCCATTAGTAGTCTTTATCTGAAAATGACTGACAACAAGGATACGCTGGTCGATGATGAGGAAATCGAATTATTTATCGGCAGTATTGACCAGTCAAATTTGGTCTTATTAATCGGTAACGATGAACCAACAGAAAATTTGACGGAAAAAGCGGCATGACTGTTATATTGATTTTGAAAAGATGCCTTGCCTTGCTGAATCTTTAAGATATTTATCAAAAATCATACAAACATTTCTGACCAGAAGTCGGCCCGCCGGAGTTATTGCTATGCCAGCGTCGGTTAGCGCCAGCAGGCCATCGTCCTGCATTAACTTTAAGATCTGCAATTCATTGTAGAAGTAATTTTGAAAATCAATCAGGTAACGTTCCTGGACATCCTGATAGTCGAGTTCGAAGTAACAGATTATCTGGTTAATTACGTATTGACGAAGCAAGTCATCATTGTCCAGTTTGAAACCGCGAAAGACCGGCAGAGTATTCGAATTAACAGCGCTCTGATGAGCTTCCAAATCATGCAGGTTCTGAGCGTAGCAATCACCAATTCTGGTAATTGCACTAATACCTAAACCGATTACGTCACATTCTGCGTGAGTTGTATAGCCCTGAAAATTTCGTGTCATTGCTTTATTATTCTGAGCTAAGCTAAGCTCATCATCTGCTTTTGCAAAATGGTCCATGCCAATGTAGATGTAGCCCGCATCACTGAGTATTTGAATATTATTTTTCATTATTTCCAGTTTGGTGCTGGCGTCTGGCAAGTCTTCAGTTTTTATCTGTTTTTGTACTTTGAATCGATCCGGCATGTGAGCATAATTGAAAATAGAAAGCCGGTTCGGCTGCATGGCAATAACTTTTTTAAGCGTTTCCGCAAAACTTGCCGTGTTCTGGAGTGGTAAGCCATAAATTAAATCAATACTTATCGATTTAAATTGTGCTCTACGAGCGGCTTCTATTACTGCATAAGTCTGTTCCTCGCTTTGAATGCGATTGACCGCTTTTTGTACAGCGATATCAAAGTCCTGAACCCCCAGACTGATACGGTTGAATCCCAGTAGACGTAAATTCTCTATAGTATCTGAATCACACTCCCTTGGGTCGAGCTCAATGGAATACTCACCTTTATCGTCATTCCTCAAATTGAACTCAGAGCGGGTAAGTCGCATGAGTGCCTGCATTTGTGAGGAGTCAAAAAAAGTAGGTGTTCCACCTCCCCAGTGTAATTGTTCGACCACACGGTCCCTGTCGAACAATTTTGCCTGCAATTTGATTTCGTGGTGTAAAAAATCCAGATAATTTGCGGCATGTCTGCGATTGCCGGTGATAATTTTATTGCATGCGCAGTAGTAGCAGACCGTGCTACAAAAAGGTAAATGGAAATAAAGGGAGAGTGGGGAGGGCACCAGGTTTTCATTGGTTAGATGAGCATTTTCAATATAGCTCTCAGTGTCGAACTGTTCATGAAATTGCACTGCCGTTGGATAAGAGGTGTAGCGAGGACCCGCTCGGTCATAGCGTGCGATCAAATCTGGCTCGAAAACGGGGTCAGCCTGCATTCGTGATTCTATTGTTCGACATAGGAGCTGATGTTTTAGCGAATACGGACTTTTTATTCGATGATCTAAATCAAGCTTTTTCCTATTTGAACAAGATAAGCAATGAGGACCATATGGGCGGGAGACAAGACCTGTTCATAAATGGCTTTGTGAAAGTGGTTGGAATCAGCCATAGCGGTTGAAATCAACCCCTGAATATTACTTCTTCTTTCGGTTTTTTATGTCTGATAAGTTCAGAGTCACCATTTCAAATAACAAAATTCCGGCTCTTTACCGGGAAAAATGTAAATTAGGGCTTAATTTTTGGCCTCTTCACTATTCAGGCTCGAAAATTGCTTCCTCGCAGCCGAACTACTAAATCCAATTATTTTAAAAAGAAAATACGGAGTCTTTATGTGTTACCTGAAGTTTGAATTTAAAAAGCTGACTATATTGCAAGCGCTGCTATATCTGAGCTTACTTTGTCAGAGTTCCTATGCCGTCACCGAATTAGAGGAAATAATTGTTACTTCCTCCAGAACCGAACAGTCTTTGTTAGACATTCCTGCCGCCGTCGCTATTGTCGGACAGGAAGATATCCAGCTTGGTCGCCAGCAACTCGGACTGGATGAGTCACTGAACCGTGTACCCGGCCTGTTTTCACAGAACCGTTACAATTTTACCCAGGATCTGCGAATTTCAATTCGCGGCTTTGGCGCCCGAGCCAATTTCGGAATTCGTGGCATCAAAATGTATGTCGATGATATACCTTCAACCCTGGCTGATGGACAAAGCGGCGTGGATGATGTCGATCTGGGTTCCGCTTCCCGTATAGAAGTGATCCGTGGACCCTCATCCGCTCTTTATGGTTCTTCTTCAGGTGGCGTGATCAGTATGTACACGGAAGATGGTCCTGAAACACCGTTTGTGGAAGCCGGGATCAGTTTCGGCGAATATGATCAGCAGAAATATCAGTTCAAAACCGGCGGGCAACATGGCCGTGTCAACTACCTGTTCAATGCCTCTCATCTGACCATGGATGGATATCGTGAAAACTCTGAATTGGAGCACTCATTAATCAACAGTAAAATTCGTTTTGATATTGATGACACTTCCAGTCTGACTGTGATTGTTAATGCAGCAGATTCTCCAACTGCGAATGATCCTGGTGGTGTCACCGCTGCTAATATTGCTGCAGATCGACGTCAGGCTCAGCCGCGTAATCTTGCCTCAAATTCAGGAGAACAATTTGATCAGCAAAAACTGGGTTTTGTTTATAAAAAGACCTTTGGTGAGAAGCACGATCTTACTCTGAGAAATTATTATCTGTGGAAGGATTTTCAGACTTTTCTGCCGATTGGTACGCATATACGCTTTGTTGCCGATGATGGTGTGGTTGAATTTGATCGTTTCTTCTTTGGCGGTGGTGCCAAATATTCCTATACCGATACACTTTTTGGCCGGTCAAATCGATTTACTGTTGGTTTTGATGTTGATAAACAGGAAGATGACAGACAACGTTTCCTCAACAATGCTGGTGTGAAGGGTGCTCTCAGCTTTGATCAACTTGAAGAAGCGGAAGCGTTCGGTATTTACTTTCGTAACGAGTTCTCTATTCTGGATAACCTGCAATTTACCCTTGGTGGGCGCTATGACTCTCTGGATATGACGGTTGATGATCGCTTTCTTACTAACGCTGATCAGTCGAGTGAGTTAAGCTTCAACGAATTTAACCCGACAGTCGGGTTGAGCTGGGAGCCAGTTGAGGATGTTCATCTTTATACTAACTACGCCAGTTCGTTTGAAACGCCGACCTTTACCGAGCTCGCCAATCCTGCCAGAGATGGAAATTTTAATGTGGATCTTGGTGGTTTTAGTAACGTAAGTGCGCAAACCGCGGACAGCTTCGAAATCGGTATGAAACTCACAACATTCGATAATGTGTATATTGATGTTGCCGCCTATACCATGCAGGTAGATGATGAAATCAGTAACGTGAGCACAATTGGTTCACGTGGTGTTTTTACCAATGCCGATACGGATCGTAAAGGCTTCGAAGTGAGTCTGGTTGCTGATATTTTTGAGGGTCTGCAGTTGACTGCAGCTTATACCTATTCTGACTTTGAATTTGATCGGGTTGCCAGTAACCCGGCGCTTGAAGGCAACAGTTTACCGGGTTTGCCAGAACATCAGTTTTATACTGAGCTGGCCTATCGTCACAACTCCGGTTTCTACGCGATCTGGGATTTGCTCTATATTGATGATTTCTTTGCCAACAATGCGAATACGACTGTCAATAGTTCTTCAGTTGTGGCAAACATCAGAGCGGGCTATCAGGCAAATATTGGTAACTGGCGTATTTCACCTTATCTTGGTATCAACAATATGTTCGACGAAAAATATAATTCGAATGTCAGAATTAATGGTTTCGGTGGACGATTGTTCGAGCCCGCACCGGGTTTGAATTTGTACGGCGGGATCACTCTCAGATACAGCATGTAGGTCAGAGTCGACCTAAAACCACCGGGTTTAAGGAAATAAAAAAGTATTGCCATAAACCCGGTGTCTTCCGAAGCATCAGGAATTATCGCTATGCATTTCCGTCAGGCGTGCATTGTTAATACTATTGACTGCACCGTTCAATGCTCTGGCATAGCAGCGTTTGTAAGCTCTACGGAATTTGTTTGATTCCACTCTTGAACCGATCACATGGATATCTTTGTCACCACAGACTTTATTTGCTGAGCTTTTGAGTCTTTCATAAAGCGTTGCAATACCTTTTTCCTGACTGAGATCGAGATCAGAGATTTTCAAAGTTGTCGACTCGCTTACCTTATTGTTGTCATTGACAGTAGCGTTTGATATGGCTGGCATTGTCATGGCAGCACCCAGTACTGCGATACAGAAAGTGTTTTTAACAGTTAGTGTTTTCATCTAATTACTCCTTGGCGAAAGTTTCGCGTAGTGAATGTATGTGCTGCGCAGTCTAGACCGAAACTGGAAAGAAAAAATGAAGGACAGGATAAAACGAAGGTTAAACGCGACCAGTTGTAAATAGTCGCGGAGTCTTTCACTTTATGTGTATTTCATCGCAAAATGACTTCGTTTCATCGCAGTAATCTCAGGGGCGCTACAGAAAAAAATTCGAATTCAAATTTTTCAGGCCTGTATGTAAACCTTTTACTCAATTCAACCACTAATATAGGAAAACGCAGATAATGAATGGATGGAAGATAACGATAGCGCTTTAGTGAGGCGTTTTCAGGCTGGTGAACTGGATGCTGCAGTTGAGGTATTGAATGGTGCTCTGATCGAAACACTGAAAAGGACCAAATAATTTGCTTCTTGCAAATAATACTTTAGAAACGATGCGTCCAGACCAGTCTGCCCAGAAAGTCCATCTCGGTAGTTTTGTAGGAACCACCGTCACCCTGCCAGTCATGGTTAAGAGTAAAGGTAAGCTCATTGCCTGGTTTGAAAATCCAGCGCAGCTGACTTTGTAGGGTCATTACATGAGTTTCGGATTCCTGTTGAAGAGTATTTGACCATGACAGGGTAGGGGTGAAATTGACGTTTAGTCGTAAACGATTTATCTCGAACTCAAAGTCCCCAGTGGGTAAATTGATATCAAATACCTGGTGAACGAGAATAATAAAAAAGTGTTTATTCGGACGCCATTTAATAACTCCAGTGACATCGACTATATTGCCATTATAAAACTCTCCTAACTTGATCTTCACTTCGAAGGCGAGAGGACGATAATCGGCCGTCGTAAGTCGGGTCCATATGCTGTAAAAGTCATAGCTACCCGGTGGGATAATTACACCTGGTTGTATTTCGAAAGGCACGCGTAGTCGCTCGTGTTCATAGTTACCCCAAAAGTTATAGACATCACCGCTATGAGTTTCAAGCTCAACAAAGCGCCACCAGAAACGGGCACTTTCCACCTCATTATCCGTGTTCGTCGTCAAGGAAGATTCTAAACCCCAGTCCAGTGTTCTTAAAAAACGATTGCCATCTGGTCTGACTCGATAACGCAGGTCTGCATCATATTGACGAATGCCAGAGCGGTTGACAAAGCCAAGCGCCGGATTAAAGTTTTCCTGAATTTCCTTATAACGCAGGCGCCCGTTCCAGCGGTCATTGGGAAAATCCAGAGTCAGGCCATAGGCCATATCATTGCTATCAATACCCTGATTGAAGGATTTCATCGCGTAAGCGTCGGCGACGAAAACCTGAGAGCCGAATACATTACTGTTGCGGTAACGATAATCGATTCCAGTGAGCCCATTGTCCTCGCCACTGATCGGGTTACCATAGGTCATCATTGCACCTACACGCGATTCATTCTGAACATCCATTGTAAATCTGGCGACGGAGAGGTTTTTCGAAGTGATACCTTCGCCGCCACCCAATTGCGTATTCAGAAGCCCCATAGTATAGCGACCAACCCGTCCACTTAGCTTTGCTCCGATATCAATATCGAGAGGTTCCGGGTTTTCCACATCAAAAGGGACACCAATTCGGCGTGAGAAAAAAGGAATGCCGTTATCTTCCGCAAGCCCGCCAAACTGAAAAATATCCGCATCACGAACAAAGAAATCACGTTGTTCTGGAAAGAATAAATTAAATCGGGTCAGATTTGTTTTTATGTCGTCAATAACGGTATTGGAAAAATCCGGGTTGAGGATTAACGAAGCATTCAGCGCCGGGCTGACCTTGTAAATTATTTCGGCACCCGGCTTGACCGTAAAGTCGCGGTCATCAGTGTCAAAACGACGACGATAGCGACTTGCCATCTGAGGCCTGATATCCAGACCTTTGCCCTGATCGATATTTTCTATCCCTTCCAGATCGCCATAGGCAGCAACATAAGTAATGTTTTTGTTCTGGTCATAATTAGCCCAGTAGGAGAATTCGTTTTTCCGGCGAATATACCGTTCAAGTTCAAGCCCCCAGGCTTGTGCATTACTATCCAGCGACAGAGTTTTAAAGGGTATCGCGATCTCAGCAAACCAGCCTTCATCATTGCGAGTGCTGGCGCCATACCAGATACCATCCCATTCCTGTCGGAACAGGGAATTGTCTTCTATACGGGCATCCGATTTGGTGCCATTGGCATTAATATAAAACATAAAAGCATTACGGCGGTCCTGCATTGAATCGATCGAGACAGTGAAAATATCGTCATTGATCATCTCTTCATCTTCGCGCAATTCTCGTGCGACGATATCTTCAGGGTTGCGGTCATAGAGGTGCACACCTACATACAGCATATCGTCATCATAGCTAAGGAAGGCTTGTGTTTTTTCAGTCGCCGCTGCACCTTCGGTCGGAACTCTTTGAATGAATCGCTCTACCAGTACAGCATCTTTCCAGACAGTATCATCAAGAACGCCATCTATTTTGGCGGGGTTTCAGTCCGTGTGATTTGCAGACGCGGCTCATTGGCGTTGACTACTGAGGAGGCTAGTAAGGAAAGTGAAAGACCAAGCGAGACAAACCAGAATTGGCAAAGGGGAAGAGGTGAATAAGGACGATAAATCAGCAATTAGGAAGGCCCTTCAGTGACTTCTTACTGTTAGCGTGACTGACTACCTCTGATTATTCAAGTATTCCCTCGGTATGAGGGATAGTGGAATAAGGCCTTCTGCCCTAGACCAAGGGAAATAAAATTACGAGTTAGTTAAAACTCAGCAAGTAGTTTTCCGAAGCCATTTACTTTATCGTTAATGCCATTCTGTCGGAGCGCAAACCAGTATGTTGCCGTGTTAATGGCGATAACCGGCTTCTCCAGCCAGAATTCGGCGATACCGGCGAGTTCGGCCATGGCCAGATTGGTGCCGGCCTGAACAATGGCGTCAATATCTTCACCGTCAAGTTCGATCAGCGCCTGTTTCAGTTCCTGTTTTGAAACATGAGCAATCAATTGCGGGCTGGCACATTTCAGGCCTTTAATTCTGACCACATCAATACCGCAGTCTTCAAAAAACTTTTTCACGTTTTCATCACCAACCGGCATGTAGGGGCTTACCACTGCGATTCGTTTTATATTTCCGTAAGTTTCGAGAGCGGCAAGACAGGCCTCAGAACCCATCGTAACTCCGACACCAGCACGTTTTTCCAGTTTATCCTTTAACTTTTCGCTGCCGCCCTTGCCATCCCAGAATGTCTCCGCTGACATGCCCATGATGAGATGGTCCGGACCGCAGCTCATTACTGCATCAATCGCATCTTCTGTTGATGCCCTGATATTGTTCAGCATCTGCATAAAACTATTGTCATCTGTGACTCGGGTGTCAGCGATAATTGCGCGTGAAAAATGGTTCGTCACACCGTAGGGTGCCATTGCATCATATTCCGGTTGCACAGAAGTATTCGTCGAAGGTGCTATGACCCCGAATTTACTACGAAAGCCTAAGGAATCAGTCAAAATATTTTATCCTGTTTCAGCTGCGACGTGATTCAAGTTTTGGCAGAATTTTTTTGCCGAAGGTATCAATATCATGCTCGAAATCCGGAAAAGCGAACATGCAAGCATCGACTTTGGCTTCATCATAAATTCTATCCAGATAGTTTGCCACAGTGTCGTAACCACCAACCAGAGTAGGCAGACCCATAAACATTTTTTTCCTTTTAAGGCTTTCAGACATGCCATCTGATTTGTCCAGCTCAGCACTGCCACCAAGATTGCCGATGGCTACT
The DNA here is from genome assembly GCA_012103475.1 of Gammaproteobacteria bacterium. Taxonomy (GTDB): domain Bacteria; phylum Pseudomonadota; class Gammaproteobacteria; order Eutrophobiales; family Eutrophobiaceae; genus WLWS01. The sequence continues at coordinate 383,954 of WLWS01000003.1, forward strand.
TCATCAGCTCCGTCAACGATGTGTTCAAAACGAGCACTGGCATTTTCGTCAGTATCCGCTGCGATGACGTTGAACAGAGCGATAGTACCGACGTCGCGACCGAGACTCTTTGCAGTCGATTGCAATTCATCTGTGATGGAACTGAAAGTAGCAATATCAGCATCAACATCGTTGGTATTACCACCGGCAATGACAAAATTGCGATCGCCACATTCGGCGGTAAATCGAATACCGCGGTGAGACTGGCCCGCACAGACCAGGGGTATGCGTGTGCCCGGCATTGGTTTAATCTGGGCATCATCAAGCTGGAAATATTTGCCCTTGAAATCAGAACTGCCCGTCTCCCATAAGTCTTTAAGAATGGAAACGTATTCTGTGGCGTAGTCATAACGGGAATCGAAATGCTCATCACCGGGCCACAAGCCCATTTGTTTGAATTCGTCTTTGTACCAGCCGGAAACAATGTTAAGACCGAACCGGCCCGGACAAACAGCTTCAATAGTTGCTGCCATCCGGGCTGCCACTGCCGGATGCAAAGCGAGATTTGTCACCGATGGAATCAGTTTGATTGTTGAGGTCACTGGCGCAAGGGAGGCTGTCAGCGTAAAGGAGTCCAGCGCGTGATCCCAGTATTCAACCTCGCCGCCGAAGCCTCGGAACTTTACCATTGACAGGGCAAAGTCGAAGCCAAGGGCTTCGCATTTCAAGGTGACGTCTCGATTCAGCTCCCAGGTTGGCCAGGTGGGCGGGACATTTTTCGAAATTATAAAGCCGCCTTTGGCTATAGGCAGAAAAACACCGATTTCCATCATAGTTATAACTCTCCGTATCGACCTGAGAATGTCGGATCGATATCCCTACTGAAAGTGGATTGTATAGTTTGTATAATTATGTATAGTTCATCTATACATAACTGTCAATTTTATTTTTCCCCTGAGGATATTGATGAGCAAATCAGACGCAAGTGCGGTTAAGGAGTTTCGCGAACAACTCGGTATTACTCAGGCGGCGCTGGGAGAAATGCTGGGTATGAAAGCCGCGGTAATTTCTCATTGGGAAACCGGCCGTAGACAACTGCCCGAGCATATTGCTATTCGCTTGTCACGTCTTCGTAACGAGCTGGAAGAAACAGCGGCGGGCAGCCCGGGGCAAACCCATGTTATCGGCGAAGCTCGTATGTCCGATGGCGAACTAACCCTGTTTCCCTGGGATGCGAGCACCATAACCGTGCCAACACCCATACCCGATTCCGATTTAAATCTCAGAGCTGTCATTCTGCGGGACGAAGGACGGAATATAGAAATTAATGGCTGGCTGGCGTTTTTTCCTCTGAGTAGCACTATCCAGTGCAATATCCTGTCGATAATCAAGTTGAATGGTGATGAAGGTTTTTGCGGATTCATACGAAAAGGAAAAAAAGGACAGCTTTATGTTGAGAGCTTTTTCGGCGAGCGCGTCATTGAGAACATCGAAGTGGAAGCTTGTTATCCGATTACCTGGATGAAGGCGCCTGCACAGGGAGACGAAATCTAGTGTAATCGAAATTTATACTTTGGACTCTACCACTAGAATTGATAGTTCGATATTGGCTGTAAACCCTGAGAACTTTGTGAGCCCGGTAAGTATTAATATTTACTGAAAATCGAAAATGACTTAAATTAGTCTGGACTTTCGAGGATGTTAAAACTAATCATATGAATTCAGACTGACGCCGATGGATTTTGAACTGGTTGCGATAGCCCTCGGTGATGTGGTCTGGATTTCAGTTGCGTTTGCACTTGGGCTGGTTTCCAGATCGATCGGTTTGCCTCCGCTGGTTGGGTACCTAATTACCGGATTTTTGATTGGAAGTTACGGAATTGTCAGCGGTGATATGCTGCACAAACTCGCCGATCTTGGTATCACTTTATTACTCTTTACAGTCGGTCTGAAACTGAATCTCGGTACGCTGGCGCGACCCCAGGTCTGGGCTGTCAGTTCTTTGCATATGTGTGCTACGGTCATCGGCTTTAGTTTGTTCCTTATTGCACTTATGCTTGCTGGACTACCAATAGTTGCGGATCTAAGCATCAAAAGTTCAATTCTGATTGCTTTTGCCTTGAGTTTTTCCAGCACAGTTTTTGCTGTGAAAGCCCTCGAAGAAAAAGGCGAAATGAAATCCTTACACGGCAGGCTTGCAATTGGCATATTGATTTTTCAGGATATCGCAGCCGTCATTTATCTGGCGGTATCAGTTGGCAAAGTCCCTTCGCTTTGGGCCGTTTTGTTACTTTTTCTACTATTTCCCCTGCGGCCCTTTCTTATTTATTTGTTAAAGCAGGCGGGTCACGGTGAATTGCTGGTTTTATATGGCTTAATTTTATCGCTCGGTGGTGCGGAGATATTCGAACTGGCCGGAATGAAGGGTGATCTGGGTGCTCTGGTACTTGGAGTTCTTATCGCTAATCACCCCAAGTCTGTGGAAATGGCGAGAACAATGCTTGGATTTAAAGATCTTTTTTTGCTTGGTTTTTTTCTATCCATTGGTCTTTCCGCTCAAGCGACTCAAAATATGGTCATTCTGGCCTTTGTCATCACGCTTTGCGTGTTTATTAAATCTCTGTTTCTATTTTATCTTTTATTAAAGTTCAAATTGAGGGCGCGAACTGCGGCGCTGACTACTTTCAATCTGACCAATTATAGTGAGTTTGGTTTGATCGTTGCTGCCATCAGTGTATCTAATGAATGGATAGGAAGTGACTGGTTGGCTATTATCGCAATCTCAATTTCTTTAACATTTATCGTAGCAGCCGTACTTGATGCCTTTGCTCACAAGATTTATGCGCGCTATCGACAATACTGGAATACACTTCAGATGGAAGCGCGCCTTGAAGATGACAGAGTGGTCGACACGGGGAACGTCAGTATCGCACTCATCGGGATGGGGCGAGTAGGCAGCGGAGCCTATGAAAAAATGCGGGAATTATACGGTGATACTGTGGTTGGAATTGATTTTGATTCGCTAACTGTTGACAGACAGAATCAAGATGGAAGAAAAGTATTGCTAGGAGATCCTGGTGATGCCGATTTTTGGGACAGGGTCGTTAAAACACACAGCATCGATTTGATGATGTTGGCATTGCCGAGTCTGGACGCAAATTTGTCTGTAATAGAGGAATTGGATTCTCTCGAATATTCAGGAAAAATAGCGGCAATTGCCCGCTATCCTGACGAGGTAGAGAAATTACAAGAGGCCGGAGCAGAAGCGGTATTCAATATATATACTGAGGCAGGTGCAGGTTTCGCGGCGCATGTGACATCGAATATCCGGGCCGGCCTTTAAGAGGGATACGCAATGAGTGATATTGTACTTTACGATGCGGTAAACAGTCCCTGTGGCCGCAGGGTACGAATGACACTATTGGAAAAAAAAGCAGACTTTGAAATTCGTTGGCTGGCACTGGCGGTGATGGAGCAAAAACAGGATTGGTACCTCAAACTAAATCCGGCGGGGCTGGTACCGACTCTGATTCATGCTGAACAGTCTTTGTTTGATTCGAACGTAATAAATGAGTATCTGGCACGAAGTCTTGCTGGCATTGAGTTAATTCCAGATTCGCTGTCCCTACAAACTGAAATGCGCATGTGGATGGCCTTCGAAATGGAATGGGCCAAGCCTTTTCGTGAGGCAATTTATCAAAGTTATGGAAAATCGCGTCTTCGGGAAACTGGTCTTGATACAGCAAGCCTGAGCGCCAGAGTCAGGGAGAATACAGCGAATACGGCTTATCTGAATACCGCAAAGAGTGTGCTAAATGATCCCATAGACGAGAAGCGACTAAACGATTGCATCAAGGTTTTGATGGAACGCATGCAGTGGATGGAAGAGCAGTTATCTGATAGCCGCGACTGGTTATTAGGGAAAAAATTTACTCTCGCCGATATTACTCTGGGGCCGAGGCTGGACATGTTTCCATTTATCGGTGTTAATGATCTGTACCAGCGTTATCCACGAATCGGATCCTACATGGAGCGGCTTAAATCCCGACCAAGCTGGGAAAGTTCCGATATAAAACCTCCTGTGAATGAAAATGTCACTTTTGTAAGGACCAAATGAATCAATACTTTGTCCATTAATTGCGTTTTGATTGTGGGAAATCCCTAGCTATTTACGGTATCCTTTGCAGATCGGGAAATTGTCCGGAAACTACTGTACTAAGTAAGAGAATTAAATGAGCGATCTGGTTGTAGACTGGAAGGAATATTTTGATAACGACTGCAAGGGCGAAGATATGTGGGGACACTATCGTACGCCGAATGGCAGTATTTATCTGGTGGTGGACGGTGCCTCGAATCATGATGGTACTAAAACCGGCGCTGATGTGGTTCGCCTTATTCATGAACGCTTCAGACAGGAGTCTTCCAATGTTCTTCACAGTAGCGAACTCCGGGATCTGATATTTTCTATCAATGATGAATCGTCAAGGGTCAATGAAGGTGCCTACGCGGCGCTAGCCGGTGTCTTGCAACGCGGTAATAATCTGTATGCTTTTGGAGTCGGCGATGTTGCCATTATTGCCAAGAAAGCTAATGGTAAACTGATTCAGGTACTACCACTCGATTTAAGTATGCAGGAAGACGAAGCTGAAAGACGTGCGAAATCCGAGATTGGTCAGACGGTGAATAACATCAAAATAACCGAAGAAAACTACACGCAGAGAATCAAACAGTATATGAACCACGGCCTGTCCAACGCGGTTGGTCTGGGTGAAGAGTTTAATGTTAATTATATGTATTTTGATGCCAAGGCGGATACAGCCTTGATGGTGGCCACTGACGGTGTCACTGATCCTTTTATGGAGCCGCAGCGTGATGCCGGAAACATTCTTAAAGAAAATGCAGAGAAACTTTACGAATTATTGGCTGCGAACAGCTCGGCTGAAGCAGCGGCTCTGGCTTTGGAAGACATGATCTGGGAAACACGGGTTTCACAACGTCAAAAAATCAAACCCGATGATCGAACAGCGCTTTTCATGTTTATCAATCAGGATAAAGGATCTTCGAAGCGAGACAAGAATGTTAATTCAATGTCGAATCCACAACTTGCTGCTGAATTACTTAACAAGATTGAGCAGCAAAAGTCATCTTCTCTGGATGTCGAAGTGTCGGTTTCAACTGAGGACCTTGAACGAATGTCACAGATAACTAAGGAACTGGTGCGAAAACTGAAGTAGCTGCAAACAGGGTAGACTAAATCAACATATATTCCTTCGATGCATTCATTAGTGTTGAATCGGGGTAATAACGCCTCATTAGTAATTCAACTTCGATAGCAAATTTGGCAGCAGACTGAAACCTCTCGGCGTCCTGTTTCGCCATCGCTTTATCAACCATTGCAGAGATTTCCGCAGGGACTTCAGGTCGCAACTCTATGATTGGTGTTGCAGCTTTATTCATTATTTGATCGATTGTGTTGTCTTTGGTAAAGGGATACTTTTTTGCCAGCATACGGTACATTGTAGAACCCATTGCGAATATATCTGTTAGTACCGTAATTTCACGATTCGGATCAAAATGCTCTGGTGCCATATACGCGATGGTGCCAGTATCCTTAACTGAAGGTTCTTCAATAGTTTGAGAAATACTGAAATCGGTTAACTTGGCTATACCATTGGCCGGGTGATACATAATGTTTCCGGGTTTAACATCGCGGTGGATAACCCCGTGATAGTGAATATAGGCCAGACCAACGCAACACTTATAGATCACCGCTAAAGTTTCATCTATATCCATCGGGCCTACAGCGATCATGTAATCGAGTATTGATCTGCCGGGAACAAACTCCATAACAATGTAATCCAGGCCTCCGTCGCTGATCACATCATAGATACCAACGATATTCTCATGAGCGTATTTTCCGGCTATTCGAGCCTCATGACGAAACTCGTTCAGCGCATGTTTTACCTGATCTTCACTCATAGATTCGGCTTTTACCGACTTGATAGCCACGGATCGGTCCATAACAGGATCGTAGGCCCGAAATACTATTCCGGATGCGCCTTCCCCCAGTTTGTCCTGCAATTGATAGCGGCCAATAGTTTCCATTTTTTATTTTATTACGCTGTTCCAGCTCTTTGCTGTAAATAAGGGTCTATTGTTACATATTACCAATCGAACAACTATGGTGGTTTGCAGTGATATCAATCGATTTTAATCATCGTGGGGATGGATTTTATCAAACCAGGCAGCAAAAATTCCTGCCCAGTTTCGTAAATCAAACTCAATCGCCTGCCAGTCTATTTCAGTTGAACCACCGCTTGACTGCTTCTTGCCAAGGTCAGCTACCCGTGCCAGAACCTGACCGCTCACTGAATCACTTAGTTCTGCCACAAGGGTGATATGACCAGGAGCTGTTTTGAACTTTTTAGTTGCCACATATTCCGGGATTTGTTCAGCACTCTTAACAGATCTCAGATCAATAAACTCAACATGCAATCTCAAGGTGTTCTCACTGGCAGTTTCAGAAATATTATGATGCTCATCGAGCTCTTCTCTTATCAGTTTTCTAAATAATGATTGCGCTTTGTTGAGATTTTCTCTGGCTTCTGATTTTTTGTCTGTTGGAGGTGCTTTGTCAATCGGGAACCAAACGCTAATCGGGTCGATTGTGACAGAGGAGTATGATGAAAAATCGCTGTTTTTTTAAGGTAAACAAAATCAAGATTCGGGTTTGCACGTCTTTCAAATTCGTCAGCACTTATGCTGAGAGGAATAGCAATCTGGATAAGAATGCTAATAAGGGAATATCGAATAAAACCGGTTTTTATCGTCATGGCATATCTCACAGTTATTCCAGTCCGCTACAAATTGATGTCCTGTACAGGAGTCGAACCCGTGACCTGTCAGGAACTTGGTTTAATAGCTAAAAAAATTGTCATGATGTCTTTGTCAGGCGATCCCGACGCTTTAGCATTTTTTCCGAGAGCCGTGGGCCGGTTCCTGGTTTAGACCAGGGGCAGCGGGCTATACAAATTCTGCAGGCCAATGTTTCGCCAAAGTACGGAATGCACTTGTCGAAGTCTACATACCATTTGTCCACACCTCTGACTGTTTGTTTATCATTTGAAATAGCGCCAGGAGGGCAAGCCTTGGTACATATCTGGCAGTTCAGGCAGAAATCCTCTGAGCCGAAGTCCTCCTGTGAGTCCGCAATCAAAGGAATATTCGTTGTTACTGCGGCAAGTCGAATAGAGGAACCATAGGTTTTGTTTATGAGCGATCCATGTTTGCCTAATTGACCAATACCGGCTGCGATTGCTGCAGGCATCATGGAAAGGGCAGATGCATAAGGTCCTGGCCATGCTTTCGCATAATAACCCTGCTTCAGTATGAAATTGGCAAGTTCACGTGATGCCCTTGACGCACGATTGTATTCCTTTGCGACCACAGCACCTGCAGTCGGGTTTTCAAAGCTCGCGGGTGCCTGATTAAGTTCATCATGATTCATTGCAACGGCGATAATTATCACCCAGGGATCATCGAGGGTATAGCCTTCATAGACGTACATTGGTTGCATTGAAGTTATACCAACAAGATCACTTTCATTATCGAGGGCGAATTGCTTTATCAATGCTGACCAGTCATTCGCTGATTTCTCTACCTGAACTCCTGACTGCTCAATCGGTTTCGGACCACGCCCGCCCGGAGGCGTAGAGGAAAAGTATTTGCGCATCTCGGCTGATTGGCGATGATAGTCGATTACTTCGGTCTGCAATTCTCCATGAGTTTGTCGATCATGAGGGTGCCAGAAAAACGGAGATGGTCTGCGTTCTTCTTTTTCCCCCAGTCCATTAACAGTATTCCCCGAAATTTTCGGGAATTTATCAAGAAAGTTCTGCAGAGGTTTGTAGCCTTCATGAGCACTCATAATTCTATTCTCTTTTATCTGTAAAACGTTGGGCTTTAACCTGTCCTTCAAAAAAACTGGCTACTGCTCCTCTTGTCTGGACAACAATCTCAGAATCTACACCAAAAGTATTACGAATGGCTTCGATGATTTCCTTACTTGCGATTGTTGTATTCAGTTGATCCGGTACTTCAACAAACACTCTCAGTATGTCATTTCCGCCATCGTTGGTCACATCAACCCTGAAGTCTTCAACCTGTGGTTTCTCAAACATTAAGTCCTCAAAATCCAGATGGCCGATATTGACGCCGCGGATTTTAACGAATCCGGCAGTACGATGTGCGTGGTGCATTCGCGGAAATACTCCAAATGGCGTTCCGTCCGGCTCCGGGTATTCAATACTGACAATATCTCCGGTATTTAATCGCAGAAAAGGAGTGACATTGTTGGTAACTAATGGTGTAACCACAAGTGTGCCGAATTCACCAGGTGACACGGGTTCCAAACTGTCGATATCCAGTACTTCTTCAAAAAACAGATCTGACCACAAATTCAGCCCCTTACCTGGCATTGTTTCGCTACCTAAAATCAGGACTTCGGTCATGCCTAAACAATCGTATACCTCAGCGCCCCATAATTCACTGATACGATCCCTTTTTTGCGGTGATAAAGGCTCTGCAGTACAAAGAATCTTTTCAAGCTGAAATGCTTTTGGATCGATACCCTTGCCAAGCGCCAGGTTGGCGAGGTGTAGGGCGTAACTTGGCATACCCACCCAGAGTGCAGGTCGATATTCAGATAAAATTTCCAGTTGAGCAAGAGATGAAGTTGTATTCCCGGCTCCCGCCCAAAGAACTGAAAGCCCACAACGTTCCATAGCTCTGGCAAATAACTGACCAGCGGGATGTATGCCGAAGGGTAAGGAATTATGAACTAGGGCAGGAGACCTCATGCCAATCGCCTTGATCACCCGTTCAAAACTAATGAGTGCGGCCCGAAGATCATTCTGATTGCGAGGATAAAATAATGGGCGTCCGGTTGAACCACCTGAGCGCCATAATTCGCTAGCTGATTCCTTTCCCTTTATGCAGAACTTTGTATAGAAATCGTCATTGCTTATTCCACGTAATTCCTCCTTGGTTAAAATCGGAATCTTTCTCCATTCCTCAGGATCATCTATTCGATCCAGATCGATTGACGCGATACGCTCTGCCAGCAAGGTCGATTTACGGGCATTTAAGAGTGCCTGTCTTTTTCTTTCCGATTGTAAGGACTGAATTTCCTCAGTAGAACCGGGAATTTGATAAGGATTATCCATAGGTGGCTTTTATATTTGGAACAGTAACTTCATGAACTCGACTTTTACAATAAGTCGTTTATATAAATGGTGCCCTGAACAGGAGTCGAACCTGTGACCTACCGCTTAGGAGGCGGTCGCTCTATCCAACTGAGCTACCAGGGCATTACTTAAAAAATCAGCAACTTATATTTTAGAAGGCCTGTAAAATATCACAAGGTGTAAAACAGCTGTTGCCTAAGATACACATGCAGCTGGACTTCGGCGAGCTGTCGTTGGCTTTAGTCGCTGATTGGAAAACATGAACGAGTCAAAGCTAGAAGTCCGAGGCAGTATCAGGACCTGAGACCCAAAATAAATATTGTAGCGATTGCCCCTGGCGCCAGGTATCGCATAACAATGCGCCACGCCCGGAAAACATAAACGTTCTTTATATTGAGTTCGTCTTGTGTTGCCTGTTCAGACATTATCCATCCACTGAATATACAGATGAAGAAGGCACTGATCAGGACCAATACATTGACGGTGACAAAATCGACGATTCTGAATACGGTCGCTTCGCGTAAAAGATTAATGAAGGCCAGAGGCTTGAAGTCAGACCAGATATTGAAGGAAAACACTGAACCCAGGCCAAATAACCAGATTAGACCACCTGCGAAAGTAGCCACGAACACTCGACTTCCTCTCTTGTATTCGACCAGGCGGGATACCACCGATTCCAGCATGGAAATGGAAGTGCTCAGTGCGGCGAAAAATACCAGCAGAAAAAAAAGGCTACCGAAAAAGCGGCCAGCGGGCATTTGTCCAAAGGCAATAGGCAGGCTCTCAAAGAGCAGACCAGGACCTGCCGCTGTTTCCAGTCCATAGGCGAAAACGATAGGAAATATAGCGAGACCGGCCAGCATGTCGACAGATACGTTTGCAGTCGCTACGGCCAGAGCGGCATGGGGAATGGACGCGCTCCTGGATAAATAGGCGCCATAGGCGAGAATACCGCCACCCCCGACACTGAGGGAGAAAAATGCCTGTCCGAGCGCCAGTAGCATGACATCAATATTGATGAGGGAAAAATCCGGGTAAAACATAAATTCAAATGCTCGAGCGAATTCGGCCGTTAGTGCGGCATAAATAACGAGGATGATGAGCGTAATGAATAATAGTGGCATCATAAGTCTGGCCGCCATTTCTACACCATCCCGGACCCCCCGGGCGACAATAAAAATGGTCATAAGCATGAACAAGCCATGCCAGAAAATCATTCCCCCAACGTCATTGCGAACCTCGGCAAAAACCTGTTTTGACTCTGCGACAGCCATTCCCGTAAATACACCTGCCACTGCCTTTACCAGATATACGAGAACCCAGCCTGCAACGACACTGAAAAAAGACAGGGCGAGAAAGGCCACAGCCAGAGCTATCCAGCCCAGATACTTCCAGTTGGCGCTATGTCCTTCGGCCAGAGCTAATTCGCGGGTACTGGCAACTGGACTATGGCCGCCACGTCGGCCGATAAGGATCATGGCGATGACGGCAGGCACACTGAAACAGATGACGAAAATGAAATACATCAAGATGAAAGCGCCACCACCGTTCTCGCCTGCGATGACCGGAAAACCCCATATATTGCCTAGCCCCACTGCACCACCGATGGTTGCCAGGATGAATCCCCATGTAGTAGAAAATCCTTTGGGTGGCATGGATTGTGTCATGCCCTCTAAAGTCCGAAAACTCTTTGGGCGTTTGCTGAACGGATTGCGGCACACTGGTCAGCGGGCAACTTGTTGGTGATATCCAGTGCACCGGCGGTGTCGTGGACCTGATGTGGCCAGTCAGTACCAAACATAACCCTGTCCACACCCACCACCGAGATCAGGTATTCAAGGGTGTTGAAGTTATAAGTGATGCAATCATAGTAAATATGGCGAAGATAATCATGGGGGCTGTTCTGCATCCTTCTTCTCTGAGGTAATTCAACCTCATCACCCTTTTGAAAACGGCCAACCAGATAGGGCAGAGTCCCACCTCCGTGCGATGCAATGAGTTTCAGGTTCGGATAGAGGTCGAAGAAACCATCGAATATCATCCGTGTAACTGCCAGTGTGGTATCAAACATAAAACCCACTGACCAGCTCAAGTCATATTTGCTCATGTCCATGCGCCCGGCGCCTGGGGGATCAGTCGGGTGCAGAAGGACAGGCAATGCACGTTTATCGATCTCCTCCCATATTGGTGAGAAAAAAGGATGAGTGAGACTTTCTCCCGCTATGTTCGCCAGTACCATCACGCCGCTTGCACCTCTGTCACAGCTGCGGGCGAGCTCTTCCAGGGCCTGTTGGGGATATTCCCAGGGTAGTGAGGTGAACCAGCAGATACGATCGGGCCTGTTGGGGATATTCCCAGGGTAGTGAGGTGAACCAGCAGATACGATCGGGCCAGTTCGAATGTGCGTCCGCCATACTGTCATTGGACTCCCTCGCCGCATCGCAACTTGTTTCCTCGCCCCCCCAATAGACGTTAGGACAGGTCAGAGATACGATAGAAATATCAATACCATTGGCATCCATGTGTGCGATGCGCTGCTCATAGTCAAAATGGCCTGGTTGTGGAAAGGCGATGGGTGTGTCACGTCGGAAAATCTCCTCATGTCCGTCGGGTCGGGTTCTGATCTCGTATTCTCCACCTCTGTCACGGAGTATTTCTATAAAGCTACGTGTGTAGGCGTGAGTATGAATGTCTATTATTGTACTCATAGTTAAGAATGACTGGAGTTTCTCTGGTATATGTCGACTATAGAGTGGTAACTAAATACCAAAAATATTCCGGGCATTATCACCTCGCACTTTATGTTTAACATCCTCTGGTAGCGTATTGACACGTCTAAGCACCCCTTTCATATCACCAAGATTGAATGGGTAATCAGATCCATACAGTACATGTTCAGGTGTTCCTACTTTGACGCAAAGCTCCAGGCTTTCCTGAGTGTACGTTACACTGTCGTAATAGATATGTTTTAGATATTCACTTGGACGTTTACTTATCTTTACTTTAGCTCGTTCGGTTGTATCAAACACCCGGTCAAAACGACCTGTAAGATACGGTAATGTAGCTCCTGCATGGGAGGCAATAATTTTTAGATTGGGATAGCGCTCAAAGAATCCATCAAATATCATTTTGGAAATAGCGAGTGTTGTATCTATCATAAATCCAGTAGAAGCAATAAGCGCATAACGATCAAGTTCCATGAATTCTGTTCCAATTGGATAGGTGGGATGGACGAGCACTGGTAGTGCCCGATCATCAAGTTCCTGCCAAATTGGTGCAAGCTTCGGGTCAGTCAGGTGCTTCCCGGCAATATTCCCATGGACTATTGCAGCAACTGCACCAAGATCACAGGCACGTTTAATTTCTTCAACTGCGTGTGCAGGTGTTTCCCAGGGTAGTACTGCCATCCAGCGAATATGTTGTGGAAAATCTTTCTGGGCCTGAGCAAATTCGTTGTTACTTAATTGTGCAGCTTCGAGACAAACTTCGCCTTTCCCCCAGATAACACCGGGAGGAGGCATGGATACGATTGCAATATCAACCCCCGCTTCCTCCATATTTTTGACACGTTGCTCAAAATCAAAATGCAAATCTTCCAATACACAAAAGCTTGCCCCCTTGTAGCATACTGTTTCCGGACTATCACGACCTGCTTCAACGCTAAGATCCGGTCCGCCCTTTTGCTTTAATAAATCCAGCCAGGCAGATGTATACATATGGGTGTGAACGTCAATAACTATACTCATTGTTTTGTCTCTACGTTTTTAAAAATGGTTGAATGATTGATGCATTATTTTTACGAGCCTGGATAGAAACAATTTATCAAAACAGACTTAAATAGAAGTAATTGAATTAGTACTACTGATAGTCATTATAAGTGTAAGATGAGTACTGACAACTTAAGCAAGAATATCTCATAATTCTTATAGTGACACTCGAATAAACACAATTGCGATGAACTGAATCTTTTTGTCTCACAATGCAAGGTATGGAATATGAAAAATGAATTGCGGCGCCTGGGCGCCAGCGATGTCGCAGCGGGAATTCGAAATCGTGATTTCAGCAGTCGTGACGTGATTGAGAATTGTCTGGGGCGGATCAATGAAACTAATACTATTATCAATGCACTTACTGAAGTCACGGCTGATGAGGCTCTAATAGCGGCTGATGCGGCCGACAAAGCCGTAGCAGACGGGCAGGAGCTGGGGATACTGCACGGCGTTCCGGTCAGCATAAAAATCAATGTGGATCTGGCTGGCTCAGCTACAGTCAATGGTTGCGCTGCACTAAAAGACAATATCGCGAAAGAGAACTCCCCCGTAGTGCAAAATTTGCTCAATGCCGGTGCAGTTATAATCGGCCGCAGTAATTGCCCCGAGTTTTGTGTTCGTTGGGAAACCAATAACGATATCTATGGACAGACCCTGAATCCTTTTAATGTCGGGATAACGCCCGGAGGTTCCAGTGGCGGAGCCGCGGCCTCTCTGGCGTCCGGCATGAGCCCCCTTGCTCATGGTAACGACATTGGTGGCTCACTCCGCCAGCCAGCCCAGGCTTGCGGCGTAGCCTCTATCCGATCCACCACAGGGCGCGTGCCACATTATGTGCCCACTGAACGGGAGGCATCGCGGGCGGCCCAGTTATTTAACACTGAAGGACCCATGGCCCGGTCTATTGCAGATGTACGCCTCGGCCTGCGGGCCATGGCTGTTGGTGACTGGCGTGATCCTTTGTACGTTCCTGTCCCTCTTGTTGAACCTGAAGCGACTGATTTACCGATAGCCATAATTGTCGATCCGCTGGGTCAGGGAGTCAGCAAGCAGGTATCTTCCGGTGTTGAGCATGCGGAACAAAGCTTAAAGGAGGCGAACTATCAAACTGAACATGCAGAGCCGGCTACTCTGGCTGATGCAGTCAGGGTCTGGGAAAATATACTTATTTTTGAAATTTTCTATGGCCTGGAACCTGCAGTAAAAGATATCTGCGGTTCTGGCTTAAGTCAGGCTTTTGAACGTTACCATGCCGTGTTTCCCGCTGTGACACCGGAAACACACGCACTTGCCTTCGGTGAACGACGCCGGGTGCTACGCGACTGGATGGCTTTCTTCCGCAAATACGCCGTTATCGTCGCACCTGTCAGTACCAGTCCACCTCAAGCCATCGACTTTGATATAGCGACGACAGAGAGTACCGCAGAAAGCGTTCTGTCTATGCGCATGGTTGTTGCCATCAATGCGCTGGGTCTGCCTTCAGCCGTGGTACCCGTTGGTATCAAGGATGGCTTGCCCCAGGTCGTTCAGGTCATTGGTGCACCGTTCCAGGAGATGCGCTGCCTGCAGGTAGCCGAAGCAATCGAAAAAAATGTAAAGGCGATAACGCCCGTTGATCCCAGATAGGCCGGGGCAAACACTCTGCTTAAATTGCGACCTTTTTTTGCATTTTTTCACAGACCTGAAATACTAGCGGTCTAGTGCTCCAAATCGGAAAACTTATCATTAGCAGCAGAAGGAGAATTTTATGTTGAAAGCACGAACAATTATTATCGCCACCTGTCTGGTTTTATTCGCGTCAACAGGTCTGGTTCAGGCAAAAGATGAACGTACTCCGGCGGAAAAAGCCTATGAATTCAGGGACGGCCTGTTCAATGTAGTCGAATGGCGTTTTGTAAAAATGATCGAGGCAAAATTTGCCGGTGATAAGGCGGGGTTTCATAGCAACGCGGCCCAACTTGTGGCTCTCTCCGATATGATTGAAGAAGGGTTCATTCCGGATAGCATGGTCGACGGAACGCTGGCTAAAAAAGATATCTGGGATGACTGGGATGAATTCAAAGGCAAGATTGCAGAATTTAAAAAGAATATGAATGAGCTTGCCGATCCTGCTTACGATATAGCCGGTTTCGATCCGAAAAAGGTAGGCGGTGATAATTGCGGTAGCTGTCACCGGGCATTTAAATCAAAAACACCCCATAAAAACTAGCTAACAATAATGCTATGTGTGATAGGGCTGCTTAGCCGCAGCCTTATCCGTTTCCTATCACGGTCACCAGCAGGTAGACCGCTACACTGCAAACCACGACCACGACCAGCGCTACAGTGATTCTGGAATTCTCAATCGCCTGATTCGAACCCGAATCAAGAGTCTTTTTACCATTAAACATAGCAGAGAGCAGCTTTTGCTTCTTATAGAAAGTGTAAAAAGCAATCGCAAGCAGATGCAATATGATTAGTGCATAGATGATGTTGGTATTGAAGTGATGGATCTCAGTCAGAACATCTGAAGTGCGTGTTGAGACATAGTCACTAAGCGGGCCGAAATAAAAATCACCATCGCTCGCGAACAAACCGGTAATAGTTTGCAGCAATAGAATTACGAGCATCGCAATTACTGAAACTCCACCAAGAGGATTATGACCTGCATAAATCTGACTGTTTTTCACTCGCAATGTCAGTGCGTAGGATATTATCGTCGCAGGTTTAAACAAAAAGTTTTTAAAGCGTGCATGACGGGTACCAATCATGCCCCACAAGCAGCGAAACAACAGCAGAGACAGCACACAATATCCACTGATGAAATGCCAATCGAGGTTTTCTTCTATTTCGATACTATACCAGGAAAAAACCACCAGACAGACCAACAGCCAGTGAAAAAGCCGGGTCGGTATATCCCAGATGAGGTAAGACTTTTTTTCAGACATTGGCAGGTTACGCTCTCAAAAAAAGAAAATATGATGCTGATTCGAGCCGATATCCGCAAGCCCGGTCTTATTGATAAGCTACTTCAAATAATTGCAGAAAACAATTATTTGAATGCTGGATGATTACTAATTTAGCGGGTTTTGTATTAGCTGCACTGACTGACTTTTTCTATATGTTTCATACTAATTTTATGTTCATGCTTCTGAGACTGAAGATATTGAGCTTCGAGTATGTAAGCGAGTGCTTCAAGCTCATTTTTACATTGCACATGATCATCCTGATCGTATTGATATTGTAGAAAATGAACTAATTCATGAAGAAGTACACCTCTGCCTTTTTCAGAATCCAAATCCAGCGAATCCAGTATATAGACAGCCTCTTCATTAAAATTGTAGAGACCATAAATCTGTAGTTTTTCCGGGTCGATCGCAGCAGGTAATTCATCACCGAAAGCGACGTGCGCCATGTCTACCGGACTGACTTTGACAATATCAGGGAATTTATCAAGGTTATGCTGAAAAGATGAGTGAGCATTAATCCAGCCTAGCAGGCCGCTAACCAGTTCTTTCTCACTCAATTCTGCGTCAAAATCAAAATCCAGTGCGGCATCTGTAAAATTGTGATCGACCTCATGTGATTCTTTATGTGGCTCATTGTCAAGCGGGGAGTCAGCGGCAACAGCGCTAGAAAGTAAGGTAGAGGTTAAGGCCATTATCGTGATGACATTGGCATGCCGTTTGTTTTTGACACGCTTTACCCCATCAAGAAAATCAGAACGCTGATCTTCCTTGATGGTAAAACCATTTTGCTCTGAAAATTCAACAATTTGCTCAAAGGCCAGTGGATCCTTTTCTTGCAGGCCTCGCTCGTATACCAGAGTCTGTTTACCACCGATGATGCAAGGGTGCACCATTGCCTGCTCATGAGCATTTTTTGAGGTAATACGAGATATCCAGCTACCAAGAATGGATTGTTTTCTTAGTGGTTCAACTAATCTGAGTCCGCCTTCATTTTGCATAGTCATTTTTCTCGCTGAGGTCGAATAATCGGTCTATTTACAAATATTCACCTGTCCTCTAGCGGCCTGAATGGCGGAATCTTTACATTGACTTGAATCGATAGCAGTTTTATGTGACTGAGTGCACGAAAAACCAGTAATGGCAGAATGCGGTGGTCAGGTTTGCACAGTGAAACGTATTTTCGAATATGCATATCAGGCGCACAGGTAGTATATTAAGGGCCTGAAACATACCGAAAAACTCAGGGGAAAGACCTTTATGCACGAATTCGATTATGTTGTGGCCGAAAACCTCACTGAGGCGACGAAATTGCTCAGTGATCATAAGGGAAGCGCCAGAATCCTTGCCGGTGGTACCGATTTACTGGTGATAATGCGTAACGGGCGGCGTCAGGCGAAATTAGTTATAGACGCCAAGAAAATTCCTGAATTAACAGATTTGTCTTTAAACGACGAAGGTCTGAGTATCGGTGCCGCAGTCACTTGCCGGCAGATTTGGGAAAACACCGAGCTTGCCGGAGATTACCCGGCCATTATTGATTCAGCCTCCCTGATTGGCGGTATTCAGGTACAGGGAAGAGCGACCATCGGCGGCAACCTTTGCAATGCGGCACCCAGCGCCGATGCGATACCAACTTTGATTGCCTATGGCGCAATCGCGCATATACAAAACAGTGATGGTCAACGACAAGTTCCGGTCGAGGAAATATGTCAGGCTCCGGGACAGACATCTCTGAGCGAGGATGAAATACTGGTGAAATTAACAATTGCTAAACCAGTTGCTCATTCAGGCGCAAAATTTTTACGTTTCATCCCCAGAAACGAAATGGATATTGCCGTTGTCAATGTCGCCTCAATGGTGGAACTTGATAGTGAAGGAAAAAGTTTTCTCAAAGCAAGAATCGCCATGGGCTCCGTCGCACCGACACCCCTTTTCGTAAAAGCGGCGGGCGATTCGCTGGCTGGTAAAGAAGTAAATGACGAGTCGATAAAAGCGGCAGCATTGATTGCCCGAGAGGCAGCCACACCGATTACCGATATGCGCGGCACAATTGAACATCGCAAACAACTTGTTGAGGTCTTGACTGTTCGTACCCTGAATGCGGCGGTGGCCAGAGCCAAAGGAGAACAATCATGAGTAAGCGACATCACGTTACGACAACTATCAACGGCGAAGAGAGTGACTTTCTTTGCGAGCCTCGGCAGAGTCTTCTGGAAGTGCTTCGCGATGTACTCAAGCTCACTGGTGCGAAAGAAGGCTGCAATGATGGCAATTGTGGAGCCTGCAGCGTCCTCGTTGATGGTGTCCTGGTCGATTCCTGCTGTGTGCTTGGTGTCGAAGCAGAAGGTAAGCAAATAGATACGATTGAGGGAATGGCGGTTAATGGTGAATTGCATCCGCTACAGAAGGCTTTTCTCGAAGAAACCGGAATGCAGTGCGGAATTTGCACACCGGGGTTTTTAATGTCCTCGAAAGCACTGCTGGAGAAAAACCCTCAGCCTGACGAAGCGGAAATTCGACACTGGCTGGCAGGTAATCTGTGTCGTTGTACCGGATATGACAAAATAATTCGCGCAGTACAAAGAGCGGCGAATGAAATGGCGGGAGAGAAAGTATGACAACTATGGATAAGAAAGCGGAAGATCTTCGTGTTGTCGGTACCCGACCAGTGCGCCCGGATGGTGCGGATAAAGTTACCGGTCGAGCCCGTTTCGGTGATGACATACATCTCAATAACATGTTGCATGGCAAAATGTTACGCAGTCCTCACGCTCATGCTGTCATCAAATCCATTGATACCAGCAAAGCCGAAGCCATGCCCGGGGTTCGCGCCGTAATCTGCGGAAAAGATTTTCCTGTCATTGAACACAAAATGGTAGCGCAAGGTGAGGCAGGTCTTGCTGATATGCGCGATATTTCTGACAACTGTATGGCAAAAGATAAAGTGCTGTATGACGGACACGCCGTGGCGGCAGTTGCTGCAGATAATCCGCATGTTGCTGAGGAAGCGGTAAAACTTATCGAAGTGGAGTACGAATTGTTGCCACCGCTGATGAACGTGCGCGCATCCATGGCCGATGATGCGCCGCAAGTACACGAGCATTCATTTCCCGGTGCCTTTATTGCTCCTACAGAAGCGCATATAGCCAATGCCAGTCGAATTCATATGGCCAACGGCGACATAGAGAAAGGCTTTGCCGAAGCCGATCATATTGTCGAAAGAGAATTTAATACCGAGACCTATCACCAGGGTTATATCGAAAGTCATATCACCACTGTTGACTGGGACAGCAACGATAATCTGACCCTCTGGACATCGACTCAGGGGCAGTTTGAAATTCGTGACAACCTTGCCGACGTGCTGGAAATACCCATAGGTAATGTCAAAGTTATTCCGATGGAAGTCGGCGGTGCTTTTGGCGGTAAAGATCGTATTTATCTTGATCCTGTTGCCGCCCTGTTATCAAAGAAGGCAGCGCAACCGGTAAAAATGGCGATGCGCCGTGATGAAGTGATTCGAGCAACCGGCCCGAGTCCGGGTGCACATATCAAAGTGAAAATGGGCGTGAAAGCAGACGGCACTATCATTGCCGCCGATTATCATCTTGCCTATGAAGCCGGTGCTTACGCTGGTGGCCCGATATTTCTCGGTGTGGTCTCTTCGACTTCGCGTTATAACATTCCCAACCTGCAGGTGAATGGTTTCGATGTCATTGTAAACAAACCGAAGACGCGACCGTATCGCGCGCCCGGTGCACCACAGGCACTGTTTGCCGTTGAGCAGGTTATCGACGAGTTAGCCTCTCTGATCGATATGGATCCAGTCGATTTTCGTATTAAAAACCTGACTCGTAGCGGCGATATTTTACTACCCGGATTTCCGCTGGCGCCGCTGGATACAGAAGCTTTGTTACAGTCGGTTAAGGCACATCCGCATTACACTGCCCCGCTTGAAGGTGAGAATCGTGGCAGAGGTGTGTCCTACACCATGTGGTTTAATCTGGGGGCGATAACCAGTGCCCGTTTATCGGTGAATCCTGATGGCACAGTACATATGAGCAGCTCCAACCCGGATATGAGTGGAACGAGAATGACGCTTGCGATGCAAGCCGCCGAAGCGCTTGGTATTGATGTTGCCGAATTCAGCGCCAACGTTCCCGATTCCGATTCTATCGGCTTCGCTATGCCAACGGTTGGCAGTCGTACGACCTACTCGACGGGTATTGTTGTCATTGAGGCGGCGGCTGAAGTATTGGCAGAAATGTCGAAACGTGCGGCGATGATCTGGGAAGTGGAGCCCGATTCCGTGAGTGTCGCGGATGGCGTTTTCAGCAGTGGTGATAAGAGTATAACTTTTAAAGAACTTGCTCACAGGATGCTGGACACGGGCGGACCCATCACGGTGCACAAAACCGGCTCACCTCAGAGTTTTATTCCTGCCGTTGCGGCCCACATCGTCGATGTAGAAGTTGACGTCGAAACCGGCAAGGTCGAGATTCTACGCTACACCGCTTTTCAGGATGTTGGAAAAGCCGTGCATCCGGACTATGTGGAAGGTCAGATTCAGGGCTCGGTAGTACAGGGCATCGGCATGGCCTTGAATGAAGAATATTTTTATGACGATGAAGGCCGTTTGAAAAACGCCAGTTTGCTCGACTATCGCATGCCAACCAGTCTTGATGTACCCATGATTGAAGCGGTGATACTCGAGTCGCCTAATCCGGCACACCCTTACGGTGTGCGTGGTTGTGGGGAAATATCAATTATTCCTCCGGCGTCTGCTCTGGCGAACGCGATTCATGATGCGGTCGGCGTACGTATGGATTCCATGCCCATGTCACCGCATAAGGTCTGTGCAGCGATCAATAACAAGTCCTAGCGATAATCAGCAGGTCTGCAAAGAGTGATTCGAGTTCATATTCCGGCCCCAATGCGAGGCTATTGCGAGGGCAAGGATGTAGTCGAGGCGAATGGCGACAATATTCGCCAGCTTATTTTGGCCTTGGATTGTAGTTATCCAGGGATGAAAGATGCTTTAATGGATCAGGATCTTTTGAAACCGGATGTGGCCATCGCAGTCGATGGCCACATTACACCGCTGGGTCTACTTCAAGGTCTTAGCGAAGTTAGCGAGGTAAGTTTTTTTCCCGCTATTGGTGGTGGCTAAGTCAATATTTTGGAATCAAATTCCTACCAGGCGACCAAACTCCGGATGGCTGACGATGTTGTCAATCAATTGTTGAACTGCCGGGCCAAATGCATCGGCTACATTCTGGCAGGCGCTGTATGCACTATAGCTAGTTTTAAATGGGTATTTCGTTGTTATTGAAAAGCCCTCTGATTTATCAGACGAAATAGTGAAGCCGAGCTCCCAAAAGGCAGGAGACACTGAGCTAAAGGTTGCAGAATCTAAAAGACCGGTTATTTCTACCTCACTATCTACGGCGTACACTTGCGCCAGAAACAATTCTTTTTGCATTGCTTCTTTGATGTATTCAGCTTTCGATTTACCCGAGGCAACATCTACGGGACCCATCAATCGACATGTTAACTCGCCAATTTCGGGGTTTTCAGAAAACCCGCCTAAATGTACCTTAATGTCGGCTTTTCCTAAAATACTCTGAAATTTTAAGACGTTATCCGTTGATTCGGAATACGGACGCGAGGTGGTTGTTTCACAACCGGATAATAGTAGAACTGAGCAAATAATAGACAAGCATATTAGTCTGCCATGCATGATAAATTCCCTCTTTGGTTAGTTTAGGATTTAGTTTATCGAAGTGTTTGTGACTTAAACGTAAAAAATTAGGGTTTAAAGGCCTAATTTTCAGATCCTTTAACTTCATGAACCCAGACTTTAACAGAATCCTCAAGCATATCGAGGGGCAGTGGTCCGTTTCTCAACACGACGTCGTGAAACTCACGAAGGTTAAATTTCTCACCGAGAATTTCTTCCGTCATAGTTCTTAATTCCAGAATTTTATTCATCCCAATCTTGTAAGCGGTTGCCTGAGAAGGAATGACGATATAGCGCTCGATTGCCTTGACGATGTCTCCACGAGGGTTCGGCGTATTCTCTTCAAGATATTCAATAGCTTGCTCTCGCGTCCAGCGTTTTGCGTGTATGCCTGTATCCACAACCAGTCGGCAGGCGCGCCAGATTTCCATGGCGAGGCGGCCGAAGTCTGAATAGGGATCAGAATAAAAGCCCATCTCTTTTGGTAAGTATTCTGAATAGAGTCCCCAACCTTCACCATAAGCAGTGTAATGCCCGAATTTTCTAAAGCGGGGGATACCTTCCAGCTCACTGGCAATGGAACCCTGCATATGATGACCGGGAATGCCTTCATGATAGGCAAGCGCTTCCATTTGATAATTGGGCATGTCTGACATTCGATACAGATTGGCGTAATACACACCTGGACGAGAACCATCTGGTGTGCCGCGTTGATAAAAAGCTTTGCCTGCGGATTTTTCCCTGAAAGGTTCTACTGCTTTGACGCTGATGTCCGCTTTTGGCTTGGTGATAAACATCTCATCCAGGCGGGTTTTCATCGTGTTGATAATACTTTTCGCTTTTTCCAGGTATGCCTGTCTGCCTTGTTCAGATTGCGGATAATAAAATTGCTCATCCTTGCGAGTAAAAGCAAAAAAGTCCTGAAGCGATCCTTTGAAGCCGACTTCTTGCATGATTGAACGCATTTCTTCATGGATGCGGGCAACTTCGCGTAATCCAATGTTGTGAATCTCTTCAGCTGTCAGCTTGGTCGTTGTGGTGTTTCTCAAGGCGGCATTATAAAAATCATCGCCATTCGGGAGCTTCCAGGCGCCATCGTCAGTGGTGGCAATTTTCTGCTGCTGTTTAAGTCGATCGATTAGGCTGCGGTAAGCGGGACCCACAGAATCAAGCAAAACATTTTTTGCCTGATCAATAAGCACGTGTTTTTCCAACTGTGTTATCTCAAGGGCATTTACCTTGTCCTTGAAATCGCTGAGAAGAGTACTGTCTTCTTCACTGTCTTCAAAGGGAGAACCTTTTAATACGTTCTCACTGTCAGAAATCACTCTGGGAAATACGAAAAGCGGTGGTACGATGCCCATGGCCTCGCGCTTATCCATTTTCTTAATTAATTCAGTGACAACAGCAGCAATACCGTCCAGTCGGCTGATATAATCTAGTGCATCCTGTTTTTCTGACACGCGGTGAATATTGATCAGGAAAGAAGGAATCCAGCTTTGCCAGCCATGCATCTGGTTAATCGGATAGTTATGATGGCGCCATCTGAAATTGGCGATCTCATTTTCAGCATTCTTTACGAAAAGGTCGTAACTTATTCTAGTCTGCTCATTTAGCTTACCCCGATCAATTTCAGACTTCAGACGAGCCAGCTGCCGCATAGTGACATCAATATCCTGCCAGGCTTTTTCTTCTGAAAGATCATCCCAGAGATCTTGCTGATCTTTAATACCGAGATAACTCTGGTACATCGGAGCACGATTGAGTGACTCAGTAAAAGCCTGTTCAAAAAAAGCACTGGCTTTGGCATTCTCATCGCTCTCTTTTGTAACAGTTTGAACAAGTTCATCAGACTCAAGACCTTTCTCAACTTGCGAAGGCGTGGTTTGACAAGCGGGTAGCAGCAATAAGCCGGAAAGGTATAAAAAGGCGAGTCGATTCATTAATGAGATCTCAATGCGGGCATGATGTGATCAGCAAACAGTTGCTGTGTTCGAAGGCACTGTTCGCGACTCAAATCGCTGAAATGACTGATAATTATCAGCTCGTCAAACTGGAATTCGTCATAAAGCCCGAGCAGTTGTTGACCCACCTTGTCAGGTGTACCGACAAACACGATATCGTTCTTAATTAGTTCATCGTAGGTCATACGTTCAATACTATGAATGAAATCCATGGTGTAAAACGCGTAGCCGGCGTTGACCATGCGTTCGCGTTCGGCATCATTTTTCGGGAAACTATCGTGGTTTGGCTGAGCATTGAATTTAATGAATTTTTCAACACTTGCCTGCGCTTCCCTGTGTGCCTTGTCTTCATCTTCATCCAGATAAATCGCCTTGATATAGCCGACGGAAGGTGTGGTTCTGGCTTCGGTGCAGGCATCGCGATAAATTTTTACTGGTTCTATAAATGCACCACTCGGTACGGGGCCGCCGACGACGATGCCCCATTCTTTCTGGGCCGCCTGAGTAAACCATTTTGCGCTGGTACCGACCTGGTAAATTTTCGGATGTGGATCTTGAAAGGGTTTTGGTACTACAGCAATGTCATCCACATTGTAGTGTTCGCCGAAATAGGAGAAGCGCTCCCCGATCCAGGCTTTTTGCAGAATCTCCAGACTTTCAACAAACAGACCCATACTATCTTCCATTTCGAGGTTGCCCGGTTTACATAACCAGGGATGACCACGACCCACCCCGCATTCGATACGGCCTTTAGTCAGTTG
The DNA here is from genome assembly GCA_012103475.1 of Gammaproteobacteria bacterium. Classification (GTDB taxonomy): domain Bacteria; phylum Pseudomonadota; class Gammaproteobacteria; order Eutrophobiales; family Eutrophobiaceae; genus WLWS01. The sequence continues at coordinate 408,358 of WLWS01000003.1, forward strand.
ATCAACCATGGCAATTTCGCCCGCAAGCACCATCGGGTTGTGCAGTGGCAGGGTATGACACAGCGCTCTGAATTTCAGATTCTCGGTGCGCTCAGCGAGTGCAGTAAACACGGCAAGTGGATTCGGATTTACCGCAAATTGCTCATAAAAAGGGTGCTCAAGCGTGGCGAAAACTTCAAAGCCTTTCTTATCGGTGTCTGCGGCGATAGCCATGACATCGTCGATTACGTCAGCGTGGTTTTTTCCCGGAGGACATTGAAATTCGGCATAGCTGCCGAAGCGTAAATTATCAGGCATAGTTTTTTTTCTATTTTTGTAAGTGTCTGAAGGCAGTTGGTGAAAACGAAATTTGTAATACTGTGAGAATTTCCCCGGGTGTGTAAAACCCGAAGCGAATGCCGCGTCAGTGACTGAGATGTTCTCTCCTGTCTGGCTAAGTAAGCGATACGCGTGGTCAAGTCGCATGTTTCGAATGTAGACAGAAGGTGTAAGCCCCAGCTCTTTCTTAAAGGCCATTTGTAGTGAGCGAATACTGGATTGCGCAATCACAGCAAGATCTCTCAAGGAGATTGGTTCATGAAAATTCGAACTAATATAATCTTTCACATGAACGATTTTGTCAGGGATTCCGGCTTCTGAATAGTCCTGATATATCTGACTATAGGTATGCGGCATTTCAGTGAGAATGCTGCTCAACAGAATTTCTTCAAGATGCTGATTCAGGCGCTCAGTGTCAAACCAGTGCGGGTGTTCATTCAGATCATGGCATAGACCGATCAATAATCGTCCAAGCGAATGTTCGTCACTCGATAGAGTTTTAGCGAATGGCAGAAACTCAATAGGAGCTTGCAAAGTAGTGCCGAGCTCCTGCTCAAGAAAGTTATGTAATCTTACTCCGGATAACCTGAGTGTTAATTGATTATGATTTTCAGAGAGTCGTATTTTTATCGGATCCGTGGGGCTCATCACACAGGCCATGCCAGCCCTAGTATTCATAATATTACCGGATTGCAAAAGTTCAGCATTACCCGCCAGAGTAAACTTGATCAGATAGGAGTCATTGGAAGGCAGGGCATTAATATTCACTTCGCTACCATATTGCAGGGCATGGATGGATAGCGAGGATAAATTTGCACCGTTATGGCGAAAAGCAACCTGCCGCTTACGATGAGCGAGTTGCAGATCATGAGGCCAGAACAGATCGGAAAGGTGGGCGCGCGCTTTTTCCAGCCTGGCGGTCTGGAATAGAGGTCGTTGGCACAGCAGTAAATTTTCCGTCTCAATCCGCATAGAATTCACTTCAGAATCACCCGAGTGCCAGTGTTGACTATCATCAGCCGAAATTCAACCAGCCAGTGCCCGAAAAAGAGCCTGATTTTCGCAAAAGGGATAGTGGCGAGAGCCCACGCTTGACTATACTATGATGACTTGACGGGCAGGTATGAGGAGAGAGCCGATGTGTGCAGCAGTTGCTGAAGATAGACGTTGGGCAAAACAATATCCCTGGCTTGGAGAAGAGCCGATACCCACAGATTCCTGTATTTCTGAAGAAATCTACCAGCAGGAAATCGAAAAGGTTTTTAAGAAAGTCTGGCTGAGTGTAGGGCGTGTCGAAGAATTGCCCGAACCGGGCTGTTATAAATTAAAACGTCTGGATTTCGCCAGCACCTCAGTCCTGCTGATTCGCGGCAAAGATAACGAGATTCGTGCTTTTCACAACACCTGTTCTCATCGAGGTAATACCGTCGTCGTGCCAGAGGGAGAGTGGGATAATTTCGGCCAGAAATCCGCTTTCAGTTGTCGCTTTCATGCCTGGACTTATAACGATCAGGGCGAGCTGATCGGTGCGCAGGACGAGAAGGGTATGCCACCGTGTTTCAACAAGTCAGAAAATGGGCTGACGCCGATTAGTCTGGATATCTGGGAAGGCTTTATTTTCATCAATCTGGATGAAAATCCAAAAGTTGGTCTGAAAGACTATCTGGGTAAGATGGGGGATCACTTTTCCGGCTTCCCCTATGACGAAATCACCCACTGTTTCAGCTACTACACATATATGGATACCAACTGGAAAGTGGGGCTGGATGCCTTCGCTGAGGCCTACCATGTGAATACTATTCACGCAGGTTCTTTTCCGGGGACCTTTTCCACCGGTTTGCAGATGATTAAGCTTTACGACGATCATCGGAGCACGGCAGTCTGTTTTAACCCACCTAAAAGTGCGCCTCCCGTTGCCGGATTAGCACAATCAAAAGCCCGGGGTTCATTAGTGAACAACGTGGCGGAAACTATTCTGCCACCAACTCTTAATGACGAAAAACGGGATGATTATGCCTTTGAACTGAGTGTGTTCTTTCCCAACTGGCTTCTGCATGTGTCTGAGGGGATCTGGTTTACTCATCAGTTCTGGCCAATCGCACAGGGCAAAACGCTTTGGGAAGGCAAGTATTACGTTAAAGAACCTCGCACCAATAGTGAAAAATGGGCGCTTGAACATGCCATGGTGGTGCAACGAAATGCCTGGCTGGAAGACACTGCGACGATGGAAGGTACTTACTATGCTCTGAAATCAGGTAGTAAGAAATTTATGCAGTTACACGATGAAGAAATTCTCGTGCGTCATGGCTATCATGTGCTGGAGAAGTATCTCAAGGGCGAAGAGGGTGGTCACTAATGGCTGCTCAACTTCCCGATGGTTTTGAAGATATGGAAAGCTGGGTTCAGGAATGGGCAATGTCTACGCAAAATCTGCGCTGGGAAAAACGCCTTAGATCGACCGCGGAAGAATTGATTGCTTTCTATCAGGCAGTTCAGCCCAGGCTGGAAAAAATTCTGGAACACGCGGATCAATATGAAATCGGCAAGTTACCTGAGCCCTCTGCGCGACTCTATTCTCTCGCGCTGATGGTAGCGGAAATCGCGCCTAACGTTGAACTCTATAATGGTGCACCGGATGTCCCCCACAGTTATGAAGAAATGCGCTTTATTGCTGTTCACGGTAACGATCCACACTAAGCATGAGTGAGCTCGAAAAGCAGGTTGCCTGGTTAACAGCACTGGAAAAAATCAGACGAGTCATCGCGGTTTATGCGAAAGCAGGCGATGATAAAAACAACCCGCAAGTGCTGGCTTCGATTATGTGCGAAAACGCCCATTGGGAATGCGAAGGCTTTGGCAGCTTTGATGGCAGGGCGAAAATCACCGAGGAACTGTCGAAGGTCGCCGAGGAACGTATTCTCTGGTCACTACATTACCCGGTCTCGCCGATAATCGATGTGAGTGACGATGGCAACAGCGCACATGGCTTCTGGTGGTTATGGGAATTAACGACCATGTCGATTGACGATAAAAAAGAAGAAAGTAACTGGCTCGGTGCGACCTACGATTGTGATTTTGTACGTGAAGCCGATGGCTGGAAAATTAGTCATATGGTCTTGACCATTAAAAAGGTGGTCCCTTATTCCGACATACCCAGCGCAGCAGTGTAAATTCAACAAGCAATCCTCTGACTTAAGCAGGAGAAGTACATGTCAACGAAAGCAGATGAATACATAAAAATTGATCGTAGCAAACAACTCGGTGATGAACAGGATGTCGGTCATAACCGCTGGCATCCTGACATTAAACCGGTTGCCGAAGTAGAGCCCGGTCAGACGATTGGTATTGAGACCAGAGACGCTTTTGATGGACAGTTTGACGACGACACACCGGCTGCGGATGTAGGTTGTTGTAATCTGAACTTGATTCATCCTTTAACCGGTCCGGTATTCATCAAAGGGGCGGAGCCAGGTGATATTCTTGAAGTCAAAGTTCAGGAAGTTGCGCCCCAAGCTTTTGGTTTTACCGTACAGGTTCCGGGTTTTGGTTTCCTGCGTGATGTCTTCACCGAACCACATATCATTCATTGGCATATTGCTGACAATAAGGCGATTTCACCTGATTTACCGGGCGTGTGTATTCCCGGAGCCCCTTTTATGGGCGTGATAGGCACCTCGCCATCTCATGAGTTGCTGGAGCAAATCAATAAACGGGAAACAGATTTGCAGGAAAGAGGCGGCGCCGTGTTGTTGCCAGATACGACTGATGCCGTACCGACTGATGCCGGCATCGCCAGCAAAGCGGTTCGTACGATTGCGCCACACGAGAGTGGCGGTAATGTCGACATCAAGCAATTAACGGCAGGCACAACAGTACGCATACCGGTTTACACAGAAGGGGCGCTTTTCTCCGTTGGTGATGCTCATTTCGCTCAGGGCGATAATGAAAGTTGCGGAACCGCGGTGGAAATGGGTGCCACCTTTTATGGTTCATTCAGTTTAAAGAAGGGTGAAGCGAAGAAACGTAATATTAATGATATACAGTTTTACCGTGATGATTACTTCACCTCTCCGGAAATGGCTGTACCCCAACGTTTCTTCGCGACCACAGGGCAGTCCTATACGAAAGATGGTGTCGCGCACTCGGAAGAAACCACGCTGGCTGCGCGCAATGCTTTGCTGAATATGATCGAATATCTGGTGACGGAACGCGGTTACACAGATCAGCAGGCATACGCAATCTGCAGTGTGGCCGTGGATTTGAAAATCTCTGAAATGGTAGATGTCCCGAATTTCATCGTTTCAGCATTTCTTCCGCTCGATATTTTTACGGAGTAAGTTATGGCAGCAGCTAGTGATGAACTGAAAAGGGCAATGCCTTATACCACAAGGTATCCGGAGCTAGGCACCGGACCGATTGATGTGGCGCCTTTGATCGACCCTGATTTATTTGAATTAGAAAAGGAAAAGATATTCAGGAAAACCTGGCTACTGGTCGGGCGCGAAGAGGAGATTCCAGAACCGGGAGACTATAAAGTCAGACAGATCGATGTTGCCTCAACATCGGTCATTGTAGTGCGTGACAAGACTGGCAAGATAAATGCCTTTCATAATCTTTGTACACATCGTGGTAACAAGATTATTCAGGAAGAGGGAGCGCAGACTACTGGTCGCACGCGCTCTCATTTGATGACCTGTCGTTTTCATGCATGGAGTTTTTCCACCGATGGCAAGTTACATGGAGTACCGAAAGAAGAGAATTTTAATAAGCTTGATAAAAACTGCCTTGGCCTGAAAACCATTCATTGTGAACAGTGGCAGGGTTTTATCTTTATTAACCTGGATAAGACACCTGAGAAGAACCTTGTTGAGTATCTTGAGGGTATGGCCGATCAATTTGCCGGTTATCCTTATCACGAGTCGACTGTGAGTTATCGCTATTCAACCGTGCTCAATTGTAACTGGAAAGTCGCCATGTACGCTTTCTCCGAGGGCTATCATGTGCCGACAATACATGCAGCGACTTTACCGAGTCTGGCGAAAATAGAACAAATCGATTATCAGTGTTTTGGACCGCACAGTACCTCAGCGCTCTATGTGCCACCGGTCGCCGGTATGCAACCCACTCCGGCAACTGGCAATCTGGGTGGACGACTTGTCACTTCCAAACAGCACGGGCCTCATCTGGATTTATTACCTGAGAAAATAAACCCTGAGCGTCGCACAGATTTTCAATTTGAATTCCCGGTATTTTTTCCCAATCTGGTCTTGCACCTGGGCGCCGGCAACGGTTATCCGGGAATGACTTATTTTCACCATCAGTTCTGGCCGCTATCTGTGGGGCAGACGCTCTGGGAAGGCACCAATTATTTCAGGCCACCAAAAACGCCTAGTGAAAGAGTGGCTATTGCTCATACCAACGCTTTGCATCGAAATGCCTGGCTTGAAGATACCTCGACAATGGAAGACACATACGCGGCACTTTGTTCTGGTGCCTTGGATGAAATGGTGCTGATGGATGAAGAGATTATGATTCGAAATACCCATCGTGCCTGGCACGAATATATGGGAGTGTAAAATGATGGCCTTACTCCCTGAAAAATTTGTGTCACTGAATCCTTTTGTTGAAAGCTGGGCTCTGCCGAACGAGCTTCAACGTTCACAGCAGCGCTGGTCAGCAAGTGAAGAAGATTATCGTCGCTTCTATGATGCCATGATGCCCATGCTGGATGAGACTCTTGATTATCTTGATCAATATGAGATAGGTAACATTCCCGAAGAAGCCATAGTCTTATATCACCTGTCGCTCGCCTTTGCTGAAGCAGCACCTCATGTTGAATTGTACGAATGTGCGAATCAGGTCCCCAACAGCTTTGAGGCGGTGCGTTTTGAGGCTGCTCATGGCGAACAGATAGACAGTTAAGCTCAAATGCAATTAAGTTTCGAGCAAAGAATCACCCGCCTTGAAGACTATGAGGCGATAAAAGTGATTATCGCTACGTTCTCGCGTGGAGCAGATGCCGGATGTGATCCGACGATTTTACGTCCCATTTTTTGTGACGATGCTATTTTCGATATTGGCCAGTTTGGTGTGCTGGAAGGTGGCGATCACATCGTCAATGAAATGCACAATAACACCGATATTGGATTCAACTGGACTCTGCACTATCTGATTTCTCCGGTCATCGAAATTCAGGACGATTTGAATACTGCTCAATGCTTTTACTATCTGTGGGAGACAGCTACGCATCCGACCAAACAGGGAAAGGAAGACAGTTACTGGATTGGCGGCTGGTACGATGCCACCGCGGTAAAAGAAAAAGACGGAAAATGGCGTTTTAAACACCTGAAGCTCACAGTTAAGTTAATGTCCACCTATGCCGAAGGCTGGAAGCCAGTGCCCGGTTCATTCGATGAACTCGGCTAAACATTTTTAAGCCGCCTTTCTTTCGCTCTAGCCATCCTCTACACTCTCGTCTTTTTGTAATAGGAAAGAGGCGTGAAAAAAGCACTCAATACTTTCTCAGCAGTAGCCGCCACCGAAGCCATTCAGTCTGGCGCTTGTACTTCAGAGCAACTAGTCCAGAATTGTCTGGATCGCCTTCAGAGTCGTGAAAATGAAGTGCATGCCTGGCAGTATTTCAACCCTGAGTATGCACTTGAGCAGGCGAGAGATTGTGACAGAACGGAGCGCAGGAGTGCATTGCACGGTGTACCAGTCGGCATCAAGGACATTATTGATACGGCTGATATGCCCACTGATTATGGCTCGGCGATTTTCAATGCACATCAGCCAGAAGCAGATGCTCGATGCATTGAATTATTAAAGAATGCAGGCGCGGTGATTCTGGGTAAAACAGTGACAACCGAATTTGCCTACCTGAACCCCGGACCAACAAGAAATCCACATAATCTTCAGCATACGCCGGGTGGTTCTTCAAGCGGTTCAGCTGCGGCAGTTGCCGATCAACACGTACCACTTGCTCTGGGTACCCAGACTGCAGGTTCGATAATTCGACCCGCCAGTTATTGTGGTGTAGTTGCTTACAAACCCAGTTTTGACAGTTATTCCAGCGCTGGTATTCACCCCTTTGCTCCAAGTCTGGATACCTTAGGCGGCTTTGCACGAAGTGTTGCCGATTTGGGCTTGTTAGCAAATGTATTAGCTAATAAAGAGATAATTGTCGAAACTCGCAGACCCAAAAGTATCGCTATGGTAAAAGGCCCGGCCTGGTCAGCGGCTGAAGAGGAGACTCATGAGTTATTTCAATTGATTCATGAATTAATGTCCAAGAATGACATTAGCGTTCAAGAGGTTCAGCTCCCGCTAGAGTTCGATGAGATTAATGAAGCACAGAGATTTATTCAGCTCAAAGAATGCACTCAGAATTTGAACAAATATTATGAAAACACGCCAGACAAGCTTTCTGAAAAATTACGCCTGGATTATGAATATGGAATGACTATTAGCGACAATGATATGAGGCATGCTTACGAGCTTGTTGAAAATTGTAAAAAAGCTATTAAGACATTGTTTGCTAATCATGAATTGATAGTAACACCGGCTTCAGCCGGAAGTGCGCCATTGGCGGAATCAGGCACTGGTGATCCTGTATTTAACAGAATGTGGACGGCGATGCATCTGCCCTGTGTCAACTTGCCTGTCTGGCTGAAAAAAAGGAGTCTTCCCCTTGGTATTCAACTGGTTGGCGAATTCGGACAGGATGCACGAGTGCTGTCAAATGCGCTTTGTATCGAACAGTATCTGAGTAAAAAATAAATACTTTTGAATATATGAAACTGATTTTGAATGAAAAAATTGTGCGTAAAATAGTTTTTTCAGCAACATTACTAATTGGGTTTTACAGCCTGGCCGGCTTCTTGATTGCACCATCTATTGTTAAAGGAATGTTAGTTGATTTTGTCGCTGATAACTCTGATGCGATTCTTCAAATAAAGAAAATTCGAATTAATCCCTTTACCCTGACGCTCGAAGCTAATGAAATTCAGTTATCTGACCGGAATCATATAGCACTCGCCAGAGTCACTGAAGTAGTTGCTAATCTTCAAGTGACAAGTGTTTTTACTGGTGTCTTAACTTTAAGCGATGTGATTATAAATGAGCCGCTTATCACTGTTAATTTTACTGAAGGTGAATATCAAAATTCTATTACACGGCGAGAAACCAAGGGTGACAAAGCAACTGAAACACCCGAGTTTGATATAGGCAAATTCCAATTATTGAATGGGAAGCTTCTTGTTGGGAACAAGCAGTCTGAAAACATGTTCAGTCAGTCTGTTAATAATATTTCTCTGAGTGTCAACGATATTGGTAATCGAATAGGAAATACGGGTGAGTATAGCCTCTCACTTGATGCTGAAAATGCGGGAAGGCTAAGTGTAAAGGGAGCTATAAGTCTTTTTCACCAAACAAGCATTGGTGAAGCGACTCTTAGCGGCGCACGAGTGGAAGCCTATGCTGCCTGGATACCAGATCTCCGCGACCTGTCACCCGCAGGTACTGTCGATCTAAACTTGAACTATGCAGTTGAAAGGCAAAATCGACATTTGAAGATGAGTCTGGATCGCTTATCTGTCTTAATGGAACAAATTCAGTTATGGCCGCATGAGAACCTGCTTTTTGATCTGGAAAAACTGGATGTAGAGTCGGTGGTGAATATCGATATCAGTGACTCGATAGCAAGAGTAAGAATAGGCGGGGGAAGCGCGAATATGCTCAATGCGAGACTCATTGACACGGAGATAGACAAGAATATTGTCACTTTCCAGACAACGCAATTGACTGGAGTAGCACTTGATACAGAACAAAAACAGCTGGAGATGTCTCTGGCGAAAATAGAGAATGGCGAATTGAGTCTGTCCCGTGATAATGATGGGCAGATAGATTTGTATACCTATCTGAGTTTGCTAGAAAATGAAGGAGAAGGTAATTCAATTGTCGACAAACAAGCTGAAAGCAGCTGGTTATTTACCATCGAGAAAGCAATGTTGGATGACATCGCTATAAGTATTAATGATAAAGCGACAGAGCTGGAAAGTACGCATTATCTGACGGGTTTAACTCTTAATGTTTCAACATTATCAAACCTTGCTGACTCGTCGAGTCAATTTGAACTTCAGGCCTTACTCAATCAGAAGGGAAAACTTTCGCTTCATGGTTGGTTTGATCTGGTAGAACTGAAATCGAAATTTGACGTAAGTCTTGAGGATCTCGAGCTACTGCCTTTCAATCCCTATCTGCGCGAGTACTCGAGGCTCAATATCACCAGGGGCAAGCTGTCCTTGCAAGCTCAGGTGAAAGCTGAAGAAGGTGAAGTTTCTGCACAAACAAGTATGGATGTGAGTCAGCTTGAATTCGACGGTTTGCAGAATGACAGGCGACTGGCTGCTGTTGAGAAGATCACCGTTGCGAATATGTTTCTGAAAGCCTTCCCACTATCCGCCAGTGTCGAGCTGGTAGAGCTTAATAAACCCTTTGCTTTCATTGAAATTGACGAGGCAAGTCATTTGAATGTAAGTGACTGGTTTACTATTGAAAAAGGAGAAGAGTCTGGTGCTGAGCGTCTTAAGGAAAGTGAAACCAGTAAAGCAGGAGAAATCAGTGTCGCTCGTATGAATATCAGTGATGGTAGTATTGATTTTCAGGATCTAACTCTGTCGCCCGGCTTAAGAACAAGGTTAACAGCACTTAATGGAGATTTTGCCGGAATTAACCTGGCAGAAAATGCAAAGCCTGTTGTGGCTGAGCTGGATGGTCGGGTAGGTGAATTCGGAGTGGTCAACATTAAGTCTCAACTTCTACCTGCAGATCCTACTCAGGCAAGTGAAATTAATATGTCTATGAAAAATATAGACACAAGTCTGTTGTCACCCTACGCAGGGCGTTTTGCTGGCAGGGCGATAAGCTCTGGCAAGCTTGATCTGGATCTTGATTACAAAATCAAATCCGGAACTGTTGCAGGTGAAAATTCTATAATCCTGAAAGATTTGATACTTGGTGAACAGGTTGAAAGTAAAGAGGCCCTGGACTTGCCATTGGATATGGCAATCGCCTTATTGCAGGACAAGAACGGAAAAATAGATGTCAGTATTCCGGTTTCGGGTGATTTGAATAATCCGAAGTTCGATCTCGCCGCGCTTATCCGAAAAGCCATTGGAAATATGATCGGCGGGATTGTTAAGGCTCCTTTTAAGGCTCTGGGGAATATTTTCGGTGGTAGCGATAAGGATCTCGATGGTATTCCGTTTGAACCCGGGATCGCGAAAATTACTCCGCCGGCCGCCGAGGTCTTACAGACACTAAAGAAAATACTGGATGAGCGCCCGGCATTGGGACTGAAGATAAAGCAGGGCTTTGATCCCGTTCGTGACCGTCAGGCCATTGCTGCTCTTACATTGCGAGAACGATTACAGGCGGAAACGGAAATCACTTCTACTGAATTTAATTCGGGCCCACTGTTATTTTCTGATCCGCGAGTGCAAAAGGTAATATTACGTTTTGCCAAACGGGATTTCTCATCAGAAGATATTGAATTAATTCGGCAAAAAAGGGCTATTCCTGAGTTAGGAGAAGATAGTGAAGGTGAATTGCAAAGTGAATTTTATAAAAACTTATACGCAAAGTTGGTTAACTCTTTGACAGTTGCAGAAGAGCAATTAAAGGAGCTTTCTGAAATTCGCAGTCAGGCTATAACTGACTATTTGCTTGCAGAAGGAATTACAGTGGAACGAATCAGTTTAACTGATGGGGGAGCTGTAAAAAGTACTGCCGGCAAATGGGTAGCTGTCGAATTAGAACTTGTTCCGCTCAGATAGACTGTAGATAGCTTAATACGTCTTTAAGGGGTAAGACATCAGCATAGCGCCTCTGTATGTCTCTCAGATTCGCATCGTGCGCCTCTTGTTCAACATCTCCAACACATTCCTGCGGCACGATGGTGCGCCAGCCATAGGAAAAACTGTCTACAACCGACGCTCTTACACAACCGGAGGTGATACAGCCGCAGACGATTACGGTATCGACGCCATGCTTATTGAAGTAGGTTGGTACTGCTGAAGAAAAGAACATTGACGGCGCGTATTTATAAACCAGAAAATCATAATCTTTGTCGTAAATTCTGGGGTCCAGCTCGATGGCTTTACTTCCGTAAAAAAAATCACCGTTATACATTGCCGGAATTTTCCAGTGCGGCATGTCTGCTTCGCTTTGAAAGGCCATCGCGCAAGTGGCAACCGGAATGTTTTTACTTCGTGCGAGTTCTAATAGAGGGGCAGTGTTTTCAATCGCAGCATCCACCAGCGGGGAGCCGCCCATGGGGAATTCATCTTTTATATAGCCTAGTTGGAAATCAACTACAGCTATCGCTGGCTTGCTGCCGAAACCGACCTCTTTACCGCCATAGCTACGTTTTTCATAGGCATCAGACATGTCTATTTGTCACGTTTAAAATAGCCGCGGGTATGGTCTTCCGTTTGTATGCCGCGGGCGTGCCGGCTGGCGAATTGTCGCCACATGGTCAGCTCAACATCAGGCTGAAATAGGCGTTCTCGTTGCCAGCCATCTTCTTTTTCATAATATTTTTGCATTTCCTCGCAAGCGAAGGCGTCATCCACGGTGAAGCCTTGTACGGCCGGCACTTCCCACATGATCCGGCCATCTTCTCCCATCCAACGCTCAGCTTCTTCTGCATCGTCCGTATGAATGACTCCGAATTGAAAATAGGTATGCACATCTTTACTCTTAGGCACGTAAAATTCGTAGTGCGTGCACTGTGGTACCGGAAAGGTGGTGACTTTTAAGGAGCAGGGCATCCATAAGCCGACAGTACCCAGTCGAATAATCGCCGTCAGTTGATCAAGCTCCTCTTTACTTTTACCTCTTGCCAGAGGCAGCATCAGTTCTTTCACGCTGCCGTCTTTCAGGGGTATTGAGGCTTCGTGATCAAAAGTGGTTTTTTCGACCTTACGGGTAAAACCTTTGGGGCCATCATCAGTTTCAACATAGCGTGTCGTATCAAGCACGTCTTCCTTGGTAGATGTGTAGCCATAGGAGGTGTGCATGCTTGCGTTGATACACATTTCTGACCAGTTGTGAATAAACTGATGGCCCGGATCATAACCATTCTCACAGCCAAGTCGCCAGTTGGCGTTAATATCATAAGGTTCACCGCAATACACCACGGCATTGTCATCAAGAAAACCGGGCGCCAGATCGTGAGACAGGGGAGGTGGTTCAATATCACCGACAAAGATAAAAACGACCCCTTTTGCTTCTTCAACCGGATAGATTTTTACCCCGCATTTACCAATCATTTTCGATTCGGGCGAGCTTAAAATAGTCCGCAGGCTGCCATCTTCGATATCAAAGGTCCAGGTGTGATACCAGCAGGTCAGGGTTTCTTTTGTATAAAATAAGGGTCGGGAGGAGAATCGGGTGCCGCGATGAGGACAACGGTCTTCCAGAGCATGAATTTTTCCGTTCTGACGGGTGACCAGTACTTCTTCGCCGAGTAATTGAATTGCTTTTGAGTCACCTTCGGCAAGATCACGCGATAATGCGGCAGGGTACCAGTGGTTTCGAAAACCCCATTCCGCATCCAGCCAGTTCTGCCAGGGTTTTTTTGACTTCGCAGCTTTCGCCTTGGCCTGTTCTACATAGCCCTGAGTTTCCTCCAGCAAGCTTCTGGTAACGTCACTCATGACGAAATCCCCTATTGCTGAAATTGTTGTTGGATAAAAAACTACTTCAGAAGGTAGTCGATGTGCGCCTTGTTAAACTCTTCCATTTCTTCCCATTGTGGCCAGTGAGCGCTGTTCTCGAGTATGACGAGATCACTGTCGGGAATGAGTGCAGCGCCTTCTTCGGCAAGATGAACGAGCTGACCCGGGTTGAAACGAGTCCACAAGACCAATGTCGGGCAGGAAAGCTTCTTCAGGAGCTCGGGGTTATACCATTTATCCTGCTCGACCGGATCAAGCAGTGCACCGATACTCTGTTCGGCTATGGTGCGGATGACATCTGCGCGGCCGGGTTGTTGATATATCTGGTAGCGTACTTCAACAATTTCATCAGTAACGTCCTTGTCATCGTGCATGAGCCAGCTGATGCGTTGTCGAATCATCTCGCGGTTTGGAGTACCGGAAGCCTTGCGCGAACGATCAAGCAGTTCCTGTAGCTCAGCAGAGCCTTTTTCATCCGGCGGCAACATCATTCCGGTGTTCATAACGATCTTGTTCACACGGTCGGGATAGGCCAGTGCAAACCAGGAAGCGACAGTAGCTCCCAGAGATTCACCAGATATATGAGCTTTATCAGCGCCAATCGCATCCAGAAAGTCGCGCATAAAATCGACATAACATTGCATGTCATAACTGATATCAGGCGCATCACTGTAACCATGACCAACCATATCAATCGCATAAACGTGAAAGTGTTTGGCGTGAGCTTCAATGTTCTTTAAATAAGCTTCAGCGTGGCCACCTGTGCCATGCAGTAGTATCAGAACCGGACCTTCGCCCGCTTCTATGGCACGGGTCATGACGCCACCCGCGTTGTAATAGCTTTGTTTGAATTCAAGCCCTTGCAAATGATTCCATATTGATGTCATGTCTTTTTCTCTTTTTAGTTATTATTTTCTTGCGGCGGCATCCTCATTCGCTTCGGGTGGAAGCTGATGATTGTGTCCCCATATTTTCGGTGAATTGTAGAGTTTCGGTTCCCATATCTCATCATCAATCAAAGTGCCACCATAACCATACTCGATAAGCCAGTTTGATGGAGTATAAAGATAAAATGACGTGGTTAAATCATTTGTATGCTTGCCATAGGTGAATGCGACAGGATATTTCTTTTCTTCGACTACATCATAAGCCCGGCCGACATCATCTGCACTGTTTGCTTCCAGCATGAAGTGCCCAAGATCGCCATTTTTCATCGGTCCTACGGTATTCATGATAGCGAGACTGTGATGGCGGGGGTTGCAATGCATAAATGTTGCTTCTATGCCATCCCAGTAGATGTGATCGCTCAGTGTTAACCCAAGTATGTTCTGGTACCAGTCCAGTGTGCTTTCACGGTTCGCAGAGGCAAGGACCACATGGCCCATACCCAGATCCTCAGTATTAAAACCACTGCGTCCGTCTGCCTGATTAAAGGGGACATAGTCCTGCACCGGGCCGAAAAATATTTCGTTTTGTACACCGTCAGGACCTTCAATGATATACAAATCCATCACGGCCCGTTCTGCCTTGAGCTTGCTGTCGGCGTGAGTAATCTTCACACCTTTGTCTTTTAAGTCAGCGGCGAAGTCATCAAGTTCGTCCTGAGTCTCAACTTCCCAGCCGATGTAATCCAGTTTGTCCTGACTGGACTTATACAGACTGAGACGATGATGGTTGTCGTCTATACGATATTGCAGAGTTTTTTTCGGACTATCGTTACGCTTTTGCAGAGCAAAGACCTCAAACATCAATTTCTCCCAGGCTTTGCTATCACTTATTGAGCAGCCGATATATCCCAGAGCTTTCACAGGTGTCATTGCGATTTCCTATAATAAATTATGCTTATAAATTTAACTCGTCACGTGAACGGGTACATGAATCTATAATAATATAAATAATTTGTTTGATTGGGTCGATGAGATCCGGAATAAAAGCTACGCCCATGCCACCCAGACCTTCAGCAAACTCTTCCGGCATCTCTTTTTCACCGATATACGGGTAGCCGACTCTGACCAGAGGAATACCCAGCTGACAGATTGTAGCGGCATCTGTCTGGCCGGACATCAGGGCTGCGCCGGGGTAGGCTTTCTGATTCACTTCTTCCCAGGAGCGCCGGGCACTTTGTACAACCCAGTGCTGAGGATCGGTTCTGGAACCCTGACAGCTGACAGTCATTTCCCAGTCTGCTTTAATTTCAGGGTATTTACTCAAAATATCGCGCATGGCCGAAGAGAATTCTGCTTCGATTTCGGCCATTTTTTGATCCGGATTAGTGCGCAGGTCGATATAAATTTCACATGCCGCACCCGGGAACGCGGGTTTGTCCGGCCAGCCGGAGCGCAGCGCGGCAATCCAGCCTTCAGGCTTGATTTGTTCAGAAGTATGCCGATCCGGATAGGCGGCAAGCCATTCTTCCAGTTCGAGTATGAGTCTGGCCGCAGGTACGATTGAACTGTCGAAGCCAGGAGTGCCTCGCGGTATTCCGGCATAACCCATGCTTCCCCAGACGGTGATCTTGAACCAGGTCATACCGGGGTGTTCGTGATAAACCTCACACCAGGGTTTGAATATAACGCCCATATCGGCAGTCACGCCATGTGACAGCATATGCATCACGCCACTGCTGATACCGGTGTGATTTCTATCCTCAGAGACCCACGGCATGCCGCCACCGGCAGAACCGACGATAACGTCGCCCAGCAAGGGTATATCTGCCTGCTTAACACAGTGGGCAGCTTCGGTAAGAGAGGCGATCATGGATTTCGGGTTGGAAGCACCAAGACCAATTACAGTCTCGCCTCTTACCTGAGCCTGCGGAATCATATCGTCACGTAATTGAGGGCCGACCCAGGGTACGTCAATGTCTACCTCTCCATCCAGATGAGTATCAATCGGTGCATACAGTAGCAGATTGGCACCGTCGCCACTTCCCTTGAGGCGACCGATACAGTTGCCACTATTTTCGTTCACAGGCTGATAGCGTGCATTGAAGTTCGCCTGAGACAGATAATCCGCCAGAAACTGGCTTGCCTGTTTTTCCTGCCCGGTAGGACTGTGAATGTCAGTCAGATCAAACACCAGTTGTTTAAGGCGCGCTGCGTCGATGCAGGCACAGGCCTTTTCGTACCATCGGCGTTGTTCTTCACTGAAATTTGAGCTCATCTCATGCACCACCGGTAAGTTCCAAAGCGTGGCCATTTACGTATGAGGCCTTTGCCGAACTTAACCAGAGCACAGCTTCCGCCACTTCTTCCGCTCCGGTCAGTCGACCCATAGGCAGAGATTGGGCAAAACCATTTTTTACGTCAGCGTCGCCACCGAAAATTCTGTCCAGTAGAGGCGTATCCACGGCACCGGGGCAAACCGCATTAACACGAATATTGTCACCGGCGTATTCAAGAGCTGCAGTTCGTGTCAGTCCCATTACGCCATGCGCTGCTGCGCAATAGGCACCGTACTGTGCAAATCCTACCAGGCCCCAATTCCCTGCCATATTGACAATGGCACCACCACCCTGAGCCTGCATGTGTTTCAGCTCGAATTTCATACAACGCCAGACGCCGCTAAGTTTAATATCGAGCATAAGCTGCCAGTCGGCCTCATCAATTTCGTCAACCTTCGCAGCAACACCTTCCCAGCCAGCATTATTAAATGCCACATCCAGCCGGCCATAAGCTGAAACAGCCTGCCTGCCCAGCTCTTCAATCGACTCAGGTTGAGTCAGATCGCAGGGGATAAAAAGCCCATCACTGCCTGCATCGCTGATTTTGTTCAATATCGACTCTGCGGCATCGGCGTTACGACCACTGATGATGATTTTATCACCGCGTTTGGCGAAGGCGATTGCGCTTGCCTCTCCAATACTTCCAGTACCACCTACGATCAGGATTATTTTACCGCTCATATCTATTATTTATGTAAGTCGAATACTCAGGACGGGGCTTGCCTTCAAGCATATAAAACTTTCGAACGAATTAGAATGGTAAATTCACCACGTTATATTGAGGAAAGATTGTTGCGGCACAGCATTTACTGAAATACCTGCCTGATCAGGCAATCATTTTTTTAAGTGGAATCACATTGTGATTATTCAAAAGCTCTTCCAGTGGTCTGGGTTTACCAACGCCGTAACCCTGAACATAGTCAACACCTATCTCCTTTAAGGCCTCAACGGTCTCACTGTTCTCGACAAACTCAGCTATCGTATGCATACCCATAACATGACCAATATCATTGATAGATTTGACCATTGCGTGGTCTATTGGGTCATTGAGAATATCTTTAACAAAGATACCGTCTATTTTTAAATAGTCGACTTTCAGGTTTTTCAGGTAACCAAAAGAAGATAATCCGCTGCCAAAGTCATCGAGCGCAAACTGACATCCGAGACCTTTTAAGGTCGAAATAAACTTCATCGCCGTGCTCAGTTTTGAAATTGCAGCAGTTTCAGTTATTTCAAAACAGATTTTCTCTGCAGGTATTTTCAATTCGTCTATTTTCAAAATTATGAAATTCAGCGCATCCATAGAACTGAGTGACTGACCGGAAAGATTAATGGAACAAAAATTGACGGTCTCAAGGAAATCAGGGTTTTGTTTTAACATGGTGAAACTGGTCTCAATCATCCATTTATCGATTTCTGAAATGAGATCGTAACGTTCTGCTGCAGGTAGAAAGGCGCCTGGTGGAATGATTTCATTGTCTTTACCTATCTTTCTTATCAGAAGCTCGTAATGATTCTTATCACCGGGATTAAGAGCCTCAATGGC
This sequence comes from Gammaproteobacteria bacterium, assembly GCA_012103475.1. Classification (GTDB taxonomy): domain Bacteria; phylum Pseudomonadota; class Gammaproteobacteria; order Eutrophobiales; family Eutrophobiaceae; genus WLWS01. The sequence goes on from WLWS01000003.1 coordinate 426,185, forward strand.
TTGTGCGTAAATACAAAAACGATTTTCTGCGAGTGCATGATTCAATCGTGAGACCCATTGCATTTCACCACTGCGTTTCGCCAGATCTTCATCTTGCGGATGATAAACATGAGTACGGTTTCTGCCGAGTTCTTTCGCCATATAACAGGCCGAGTCAGCATCTTTCAATAATTCCGTCAGATTTCGTGTTTGAACGTTAATTTCTACCAGTCCTATGCTCACGCCAACTTTGAAAATGCTTTTCTCCCAGGAAAAAACAAAATCATTAACGGCCTGTTGTATCGCATTTGCAAGACGACGAGCCTGTTCGAGAGAACAATGTTCCATAAGGACGCCGAACTCATCGCCCCCGAGTCTGGCGAGGGTATCTCTCTTTCTGACTACTTTCTCCAGAATCGCTGTAAGTTGTTTAAGTAACTCATCCCCGGCAACATGACCACAGCTGTCATTTACGATTTTGAATTGATCAAGATCCAGAAAGCAAAGTGCATGTGCATGTTCATTTCTGTTTACAGTAGACAATAGGCGTTCAGCACGACTTTCAAATTCTCTACGATTGACCAGGCCTGTTAATGCGTCATGACTGGCATGGTGTGTAAGTTGATCCTTTGATTGTTTACGCAATAATGTCACTGCGATAACTTTCGATATTCGCACACAAAGATCCGCCAGATACGGGTCAAAACTGGACTTGATTCGAAATAAAGAGCGAATACTCCAACCGGAGTCTTCCTGGATATGGTGACAGGGGAAGCTACGCAGCTCAAAAGGCCGTGAACCATTGCCTGATCTCTGTGTGTCAGCCATTCCGGACTATCTACAATATTGCTAAGTACATATTGTTTATCAGCTACATTTCCAGTCTCAGACAGTCCGGAATTGAATAAATCTGGGAAGCCATCAGTATTGTTGATGTAGCCGTCGGGCAAACCGGAATGAGATGTATGAATAGCCTCACCACTGTCAGGATCAAATAGAATAATCGCCGGTTTAGTCTGCGGTACGATCTCCCTGATACCGGTAGTGATCGAATCAAATATAAGCTGAGAAGGCTTGTCTTCTGCAATCATTTCCAGAAAGTCTTTCTCCAGAGCCAATAAGGCAGAAGATTTCTTGCGATTTTTGATTTCGTGATTCAAATCACTTGTTCGTTGTTTAACTTTTCTTTCAGTCAGCATAGTTCGCCCTGCCAGTAAAAGCAGGCCTGTCCCGGCAATACCAGCGATAAACATCTCCGTTACAATGATCAACCACAATATCCAGGGAGCATCGCCGGAAAAGAAGCTACGTTTGGGTGTAATAGTTAGCTTCCATTTTTTTTGAGCTACCCGTAATTCAAAGGTTTTAGTTAAATCCAATACAGAATCGGGCTGATGATTATCACTTGCCATCGGCGAGTTGTCGTAAATGAGGCCATCAGCGTCAGTTATTTTTGTGTTCAGGTTGAGATCATCAAGGGCCAGGTGAATACCGTCTATACTCTTTTTCAGGCGAAAAACACTGGCAACATAGCCAGTGATTTCCTCACAAGTTTGCACACCATCCCGATTGGCTTTTCTGCTGTATACCGGAGCGTAAAAGTATATGCCGGTAACCGCTACTCCATTCTCAACAAAGTTGACCGGGCTGGTAACCGTTACATCACCAGTAGTGCAAGCTGCTTTCATCGCCTGATACATTATGGGCCAACTGCCAAGATCAAAACCATAAGCCGTTTCGTTCTTGGCTTTAGGCATTGCAAAATGAATTGGATAGTAAAATTGATTCTCCGGGGCTGGCATTTTTTGACTATGTTCATTTCGAATTTGTATGGTTTTGCCGCTTGATCTTTCAAATTCCTCGCGCCCGGCATGTTCGATTTTCGGGATCCAGGCGAGTGTACGTATTGCCGGGTTTCTAGCTAACTTGGGACTTGTGTAGTTAACAAAATCATCATTTGTGATATTTAAACTATTGTCGAAATACTCTTTCATTTCGTGAGTTGATTCGGTGTGCGATTGAATTACCTCATGAAATTCAAAATTGAAGGTATTTGAATTTTTTTCGAAAATATCTTCCAACAACAACATTTGCTGTGAATTCGAATACATAAAAGCAAGCACGCAAACACTGGCCAGAATTAAAAGAGGCATGCCTACACTCAGAATACGTTTGCGCCATAATTGACGTGGTCGTGCAAAAAAGCAGAGTAATATCGGACTGAAAGCCAGAACACCGACAGAGTCACCTATCCACCAGCGAAACCACGATATGCTCAGATCATCTGAACTGATCACTCCAGAGATATGAAGAGTAGTAATTGCGATTGATGCGGAAATCAGGCAACTGACAGGCCCGGCTAACAGGCAAAACAATATGATTGAACGCTCTCGCAATAAAGCCCGGTCGTGTTTTAATAATTTTCCAGCGGTCCAGGCCCCGATTGTCGCTTGCAGGGTAACGCCAAACGAAACAATCAGACCGATTAGAAAGGAGGAGTTTATTGCATCAGTTGAGGAAGCATCCAGGTTTGACAGGGTCTGAATTAAAACGCTGCCAATGAGTACCCCCGGCATGACGCGATATCCTCGTACCAGTATGGCGACGAAGGCAAGCCCGGCCGCAGGCCAGACCGCCACAGCATTGCTGGGTGGGATTGCCAATAGCAATCCCATTTCTCCGGCCAGGTAATAAGCCACGGCGACAGCAAGGTTTTCTTTTATAGTCCCGATGTATGGTTTGAGGCTCATGACCAGCAGGGTCTTCTAGTATTTTTCTGGTAGATATATCGACCGAAAACTGAATTTCTTGAATCTCGAGAGGAATTATCGCTGGCTCATCGATTTTTCGCAGAATATAGTGTGTTCAGCATACAGTTTGATAAACCAATTATATTGACAGGACTTTCAGGAGAATGAATTGAAACATCAGGACGATAAAAAACCGCGGTTTGACCCGATAAAACTCGAAACGGTTCAGATCGCGACGGATTACCCAATGGAAGCGGAAGAATTTGAAGTTCTATATGTCAATAATTGTTATTGCGAAATGGCGCATAACAATAAAAATGGCTACCCCATTGTCACACCCATGTTTTACGTGATTATGGATGATGGGCTTGTCTATATGAGTAGCGTGCAGAAATATCGTAAAAAGGTCTATGATCTGGAAACCAATCCGAAAATATCAGTGACCATCCATAACGATGGAGCCAGAGCCAACAAACAGAAAGCAATTCTGATTATGGGAACCGCTGAAGTGAGTCGGGATCAGGATCTTATGCAAGATGTCCACTGGAAGATAATTGATAAATATCATCAGGAACTAAAGGATGATGAATCAAGGCAGGCAGCCTTTAATGCCATACACACGCCCAACCGGGTTGTGATACGTGTCGTGCCGGATAAAGTAATGTCCTGGGATTTCGGTAAAATGGTGAATTCATACCAGAAAGGCGTCTGGTTTAATGAGTCTTACCAGATGATCAAACAGTTCACCGAAAACTGATTATTTTCAGAAGTTGTTATTCAATAAACTTCGCCAACTGAGGTTTACCTTCTTTTATCTCTTCTGCGGTCAGACCATTCAGTTCGTGAGGAAACACCAGCCAGGCATCGGTTTCCTGAATGTAATAATCAGGCACGAAGCTCGTTGCATTGCGTTCAGGCTTATACCAGGGACAGGCCACTTTTACCGTCTCAGGCATATTCTTACGAGTTTTTTCCGAAAGTTCTTTTAATACGGCTTCAATGCTGTGCCCCGAGTCGAAGACATCATCCACGATTAACAGGCTATCGTCCGCATTGACGTTTTCAATTATGTAATGCAAACCGTGTACACGAATTTCTTTCGATTGCTGGTTAATACCAAAATAAGACGATGTCCGGATCGCAATATGGTCGGTTTCAACACCTTTGTATTCAAGATACTCCTGAACGGCTATTCCGACCGGTGTACCACCGCGCCAGATCCCCACAATAAAGTGTGGTCGAAATCCACTGTCGTAAATGTTAGCTGCCAACTGAAACGAATCTTCCAGTAAGTTTTGAGCGTTTATATAAACTTTTTCCATTTTTATTCTGCTTGTTTGTAATGGCTGATTGTTATCACTGTCGCAGCAAGCGGCAATTGTCAGGTATCGATTTTTCGGTACTACGCCAGGGGTTGATATCGAGTCCGCCGCGACGTAAGTAGCGTGCATAAACCGTAAGTGACTCTGGCTGACACTCGTGCATTATATCCAGGAAAATGTTCTCTACACATTGTTCATGGAAATCGTTCTCATTTCGATAGGAGACAATGTATCGTAACAGGCTTTCGTGTCTGATGGCATTACCGGTATATTCAATACAGATACTACCCCAGTCGGGTTGAGATGTGACAGGACAGTTTGTTTTCAGTAAGTGACTATACAATTTTTCTCTGGAATACTGATGTTCTTCAGTTTGCAGCAACCGAGGGTTTCGCCGGTACTCGCTAACTTTGATATTCAGCTCATCGAGGCAGCCACCCTCAAGTGTCAGGATTTCGTGAGAGGCAGCTTCCTGACTAAACAGCTGGACTTCAATATCATCTCCGGCACAGGCAGACAGATCCCTTCGAATTGTCTGCTCGACAATTTCAAAACTCTCAAATTCTGACTGGTTAAAAGAATTTAAATACAGCTTTAGAGATTTGGATTCAATAATGTTGAGTGAACTTGCCGGGACACGAAGCTCTGCCGTGGCAATCTGTGGCATTCCGTCATTATTCAGCCAGGATATCTCCCAGGCATTCCATATATCTACCCCGTGCCAGGGTGCCTGCACAAGTTCGTAGTTTAACCAGGTTTGTGCACGAGCAATCGGGCATAACTGAGCAGGATCATAGACACCGGAAACCCTTGATTTTTTGCCAAGTGGCGTATGGAGTAAATCTTCATTACTCATTAATAAGGTCTGTTCCGAAAGCTGAGTTTACACTTTTCCCAGCGCCCTGAGTATTTTTGCCGGCGTGAAAGGTTGTGATGTTACCGACGCATTGAAAGGTTCCAGTGCATCATTTATCGCGTTCATTATTGCTCCGCAGACACCGATTATGCCAGCCTCTCCACACCCTTTGGCGCCGAGTTCGCTGGCTTTTGTGGGGGTTTCAATGTGCGCACATTCAATATCGCAAACGTCTCCGGCCATTGGTACCAGATACTCAATTAAATTTCCGTTCAGTAATTGTCCATCCTCGTCATACAGGCATTCTTCAAACAGGGCAGAACCGATGCCCTGAACAATGCCACCACGAAGTTGTTCGGTTACCAGTTTGGCATTAATGATGCGACCACAGTCATCTACTGCCCATATTTTTTTCAGTGTCACCAGACCGGTATTGATATCGAGATCCAGAGACACGCCAAGCGCACAATTGGCATAAACCATGAGTTGTTCGCGCTGACTGTAGTGTCTGGTAATAATCATTTCCGGTTCAAAATCTTCCGGGAACTGATGTGTTTTGAAATGAATTGCCTGACCGACATCCTGCATACTCATTTGAGTTTCGCCGGTTTCCAGATTGACGATTTCACCGTTCACCAGATCCAGAATATCGACTGGTTGCTCGGATATCATCGAAGTCACTTCAAGGATACTCGCACGCATCGCTTTCGCGGCACGTAAGGTCGCCTCGCCGGCAATGGCTGTACCACGTGAGGCCCAGGTACCGCCACCGAAGGGTGTTGTCGCGGTATCGCCCATGCTGACTCTGATCGCATCCATAGAAAGATCGAGAGTATCTGCGATTATTTGTGTGACTATGGCCACACCACCTTGTCCCTGATCGGTCAGTCCGGTGGTGCAGGAAATTTCACCATCCGCTTCAAGGCGTAAAGTGCAGGCGTCTCTGGAACTTATTGGGGCACCACCTGCGGCATACAAAGCAGGACTGGGTGCCGTGCCTTCGACAACGGTGACCACGCCGATGCCACGGTGAATTCCTTTGTCCCGCATTGTCTTTTGCTCAGCGCGAAGACCTTTATAGTCCATCATCGAGGTCAGTTTTTCGAGCGAGGCCACCTGTGACAGGCCTTCCAGAAATTCACCGGATACTGCTGTTACAGGATAGGCATCGACTGCATGTAAATTCCGTTTGCGGATTTCGACTTTGTCGATACCACAGGCCAGAGCAGCTGCGTCTACCAGTCCCTCCGCAACCAGACTGGCGATAGGCATACCGACGCCACGATACTGACCAGTTGGTACTTTGTTCTGATATACCAGAGTTGCTTTCGCTCGGTAATGCTGCAAGTTGTAAGCAAGCGGTGTACAGATTGCAACGAGTAAGGGTTCAATGACACTGGTACGAGGATGTATTAGGTAAGGACCACAACCAGCAAGATTGTCCAGAGTCATAGCTTGAATCTGACCATCCTTGTTAACACCGACTTTCGCTGAAATACGATGTCCACGTGCATGAATGTCTGACAGAAAGGATTCAAGTCGATCTGCCACAAATTTTACCGGCCTGCCGAGCATCATACTCAGTGCACAGGTAGTCAGCTCATCGCCATAGACGTGCAGTTTGAGACCAAAGCCGCCACCCAGCTCGGGACAGATAATTCTTACGCTCGATTCACTCAAGCCAAGTTGTCTGGCGATGATGTAACGTTGTATGTGAGGTACCTGAGTGGCGTGGTGCAAGGTCAGGTAGGATTTGCCCCGGTCATAGTCAGCAATCATGCCCCGCGGTTCAAGCGTGACTCCGGTTTGTCTGCCAACCTCAAATACCTTTTCCACAACGATGTCAGAGTTTTCAAGCGCGCTATCGACTTCTCCGGCGTCAATGTCAATACTCCAGGCAACATTACTTTCCAGTTCAGGATGGATGAGGGCTGAATCATTTTCAGTGGCTTTTTGCAGATCGGTGACCGGATTCAGTTCTTCCCAGTCGATCTCCACTAACTCTGCGGCGTCTTCGGCGATGGCCTTTGTTTCCGCGATAACGGCCACAACGGCTTCGCCCTGCCAGCGCGCAATCTCAGGTGGCATGGCATGTTGGGGTGCCGAGCGCATCTCGCCGAGATTGGTCAGACCTGCAGTCCAGGGTTTGCAGTATTCCAGTAAGTCCTTACCGTTTACGATTTTTACGACGCCCTCTATAGCAAGCGCGTCATCCGCATTTATTTCGATTATTTTCGCGTGAGCATACGGGCTGCGCACGTAGCATACGTGCAACATACCGGGCACGATTATATCGTCCAGATATTTACCATGCCCTTTAATAAAGGACATGACATTGGGTCGTGGCAGAGACTGCCCGATTACTTTTCGATTAACGGCCATTGTTTTGCGCCTCTGCAACTTCCTCAACCGCATCGATGATGGCGTGATAGCCCGTGCAGCGACATAGATTACCGGAAAGATACTCGCGTATTTTGTCACGACTGATTTCTGTTTTACTATTTAATAATTCAGTGGCGGTAATCAACATTGCCGGCGTGCAATAGCCACATTGAGCGGCGTTGTTTCGGTGAAAGGCTTCCTGTAATTGCGATATCTCGCCACTGTCCGTGAGACCTTCAATCGTCTCCACAGTATGTCCATTCGCCTGAGCGGCTAAGGTCAGACAGGAGCGTACGCTATCGCCATTCAGTCTTATCGTACAGGCACCGCAAATGCCCTGTTCACAACCGACATTGGTGCCCATCAGGCCGATGCGGTGACGGATAAAATCAGCCAGATTTTCTCTCGCCGGGATCGTCGCTTTGATTGAGTGTCCGTTCAGCGTGATGCAGACGTCGACTGTTTGTGTAAGTTCAGACATTGATTTCACCCAGTATTTCTCTCAGGTAATGTTTTGCAAGATGTAGTTTCATCTCAGTTGAAGTGTGAATATCACCAATGACTGGTAATTCCCTATCGAGCTCGAGAAGGGCCTCTTCTATCAAGTCATCATTCAGTGTTTTATTCAGCAACTTTGCCGCACATTTAGATGCCAGCACTGGCGTATTGCTTATAGCAAAAAATACAGGTGCCAGAGAAGTCAGTTTTCCATCCTGCCGTTCGCCATTCATAACCAGACCGCATGAAGCGAAGTCGCCACGCCGACGTACAAACTCACGAAATCCATGCACTGTATTGGTTGTGGCTAGAGGAAAGCTGATAGCGACCAAAATTTCATTGGCTTGCAGATCCGTTTCATAGAGATCTTTGAAATAATCGCCTGCTTTTACGATCCGTTTTCCTTTATTACCGACAATGCTTAATTCCGCTCCGAGCGCGAGCGAGCAGGCTGGTAATTCCGATGCCGGATCAGCCAGAGACAGATTGCCACCTATGGTGCCACGATTACGTATCGCAACATGGGCAACATGATTGATAGCACTGGCTATCAGCGGCAGGTGCTGAGCTATCAGTTTGTTGGACTGTAGTTCAACATGGCGGGTCAGCGCGCCGATGCGCAATCTGTCACCATCAAGACTAATGCCTCTCAATTCGTCTAGCGCACTGATATCAATGAGCAGTTGCGGTGCTGAAAGGCGCATGTTCAGAGTCGGAACCAGTGACTGACCGCCGGCGATAATTTTCGCCTCGTCACCATGTTCCTGCAATAAACCGATCACATGTTCGACTGAATGAGCAGTGGTAAAGCTAAAGCTTCTGGGTTTCACACTTTTTTACCTGGGTTTTCGAATTGGGCCGCAAAAGATTCAAAAAACTGATTGGATAGTTTGACGACGGTATTATTAATCAGGCGTGAGCCAATTTGCGCTAGTTTGCCTTTTACTTTCAATTCCACGGAATAATGAAGTAGAGTATCAGTGTCCTCTTCATTCAGTTCAACACTGGCGAGACCTTCTCCCATACCGGCAGCACCACCTTTGCTCCTGACAGAGAGTGTGTAACTTTGCGGTTCATTCATTTCCTGTAGTTCTATCTGAGATACAAATTTGGCATTGATGGGTCCGATTTTAGCCCGGATAACCGCTTCGAAATGCGTTTCATCTTTCTGATCCAGAGATTCACAGCCCGGAATAAAATCTCGCAGAACATCAACATCATTGAGTTTATTCCAGACTTTCTGGCGCAGTGCCGGGAGCTGAAATTGTCCGTCAATATTCATGGTATAGCAGACGACTGGTTAAACAGGGGAGTGTCTTTACTCATATTCTTCAGTCAGATTATTTTCCGCACAAATGGCCTCTTCGAGTTCCCAATCCGGGCGGCGTTCATAGCGAGAAGTCGTGGTCCAGGGTTTGGCAAAGTTTTTCGGATCGGTGATTGTACGTTGATTCACCATAACCTTGCTGTTGTCTTCAAGATGCAGTCTTTCGACAACGTGCATCTTCGGGCCAGGGAAGACAGATTCGTTATTGGGGCGATTACCATACAGATTCGATTTATCCAGAAAACCGATTGATTCGACTACCAGAGTGTCTCCCTCCCAGTGACCAACAGAGTGACCGAAAGCAGCCGGTCGAACCTCGTTCAAATCTACAGGTGATCGTCCGTCCAGCCATATCCAGCGGATGCCGCCAATCGACTCCATAATCCAGGTGATTTTCTTTTTATCAACGAGTAATTCCTGTGCACCAATCGTGATCATGGTTGGTAGAGAAGGCGGGATGCAGTTGGCAGAATTGTCTCCGCTGTAATCGCCTTTATCTCTGAGTTCGGTTTGCTTGTCGATAAAGATCTGGGCTTCGGGTGTAAACACAGGATCATTTTTGAATTTTCTGAAATTACCCATGTGCTCCCAGACCCCGGCAAAATCGGCACCGGGTAAATCATGGGCAAAAACAAGTTCAGTGGCGAAAAGACCTGCAATAATTACAGAAGTGGTGATGAGCTTGTAAAGTGATCTAAAGATCATCATGGAATTCATCCTTGTTACTCGCATCAGGTAGAGGTCTGCCGAGTCTGGTTCCGTCGGCCGTGATCGCGCGGATAAAGCCACCTTTTGGCAGCCCCGACTTGGCCGGGTAGAAGGTGATAGTTACTTCATCACCTGGCTTGAAACTGCTACGTTTCCAGCCCTTGCGTTTGAGAGCGTTGGGATTGAGCGCCTCGATTTTCCAGATTTTCGCTTCGCCTTTATCATCGACAACCTCGAAATGTACCCATACATGAGGGTTTGAAAACTGGTATTTGGTCACTTTACCTGCAAGCGTCATTTCACTATTTAGATCAAACATAGCGGCAGAATGATGTGCAGACAGAGAACTGAAAATGAAACAGGACGCCAGGATAAAATGAAACTGGAAAAATTTTGTTTTGATTAATTTAGACAGCATGGATTTACCTCAAAAATTTATGTTCATATGTTTGGGAATACTTCTTTTGCAAAACGGTTTAAGACATTGTGTGAGCCTTCTTCATCCTGAGAGGTGATAAACAGGGAAATCTCATTAATTCCAGCGGCCTTGAGTTCCTTTCCCTTCGCCACGCAATCTTCCGGTGTACCGGCAATACAGCATTTCATGGCCACCTCATCACTGACGATTTCCTGATGTTTGGCATTTAGATCGAGATGTTGATAAAACTGATAGGATTCAGTGACAGCCTTCACCACGTCTGCGTGTTCGACACCTAAAGTAGCGGGTAACCAGGGTTTATTGGCAATATTTCGGGCGGCTGTCGGTTTTACCTTGGCCAGTGCTTTTGCCCTGTTATCATCAATAGCCGCATCGATGGCGGCTATATATCGAAAATCTTCGCTCGGTATTGCCACGGATTTTGCTCCTTCCTCTGCTGATTCGACAGTCTTCTCAACACCCTCGGCGTTGCCCCCCATGTGACCATCAACAATAACCCCATCGCATAACTCACCGGCGGTTCTGACTGAGCGAGGCCCCATACAGGCAAGTTGAATAGGTATTTCTCCCCATTGTTCAGCTCCGACGATACGGATTTTTGATTCACTGCCCCAGGTGTCCGGATCCTGGTCATGACCCCAGGCCAGAGCCTCGACTTCTTCGCCGGCAAGCAGAGTGCGCATGAATTCGATTCGCTCTCTTATCTGTGGCAGTTTGGCCGGGGACAGGCAAGCCGTTCGAACGGCCGAATCACCGGCACCAACGCCGAGCACCATACGACCTTTGCCAAGCATGTTGACGCTAACAGCTGCGTTGGCCGTGACGGCGGGGTGGCGGGTTACCATGTTGGTGACACCTGTTCCAAGTCTTATTCTGCTGGTTGCTGTGGCGCAGGCACCGAGCGCGACCCAGACATCGTTCCAGATCATTTGTGAATCACCAATATAAAAAGTTTCGAAATCACAGGCTTCAGCACTTTGCGCCAACCGGATAACCGGATCCAGATCGGTACCTGAGTGTGGCCACAACATACAGCTGAATTTCATAATGCTAATTTTCCCTTCAGGTTTATGGCCAATTTACCTAGCTATGCTCCGAAACTCAATTATTAAGGCTAGGGCCAGATCTGTGCTCCTTTCGGCCAGCTGTCTGTGTAAACAGGGACGACACAAAAGGCATGGCCTCCGGGTGCTTCCAGCACGGTCCAGTCTTCAATATCGTATTTTTTTCTGGCCCCCAGTTTTTCAAGCCGGGAAATTTCGGCTGCAACATCGTCCGTTTCAATATCAAGGTGCATGCCCTGATGGCCGCTTTTTACATGCTGCAGATTGAACTCGGGATCGCCTTTCAGGGTGACGTACTTTCCGTCTGCATGAAAATCCGGGGTTCTACCCAGTGCTGCACCCCAAAATCGGGCTGAGGTTTCGAATTCGGATTCTGAATCAAAAAATATGGCGCATACCCGGCTTCGATGTGGCATGACCTATTCTCCGGTAAAAACAGCAGGTCTTTTTTCGAGAAAAGCGGTAATACCCTCCCGGCTATCGCGACTGTCGATGCAAAGATTTTGCAACGCGGCTTCGCTGTTAATTGCCGCGGCGTAATCAAGCTTATGTGCTTCCCGCATCAGCTTTTTTGTACGTGCCATTGCCAAAGGGGCTTTTTGTGCCAGCGCTGTGGCCCATTCCTGTGCTGTGGAAAGCAATACGTCATCAGCAGCAATTCTGTTAATAATTCCTAATTCTTTACACCTTTGAGCTGGCAATCTTTCGTTCTCAATAGCCAGTTCGTAAGCTTGTTTGTAGCCCATGCCGTTTGTCAGTAACCAGGTTGCTCCGCCATCCGGTACCAGACCAATACTACTGAAGGGAGATAACAAAAATGCACTTTCGGCCATGATACTTAAATCAGATATCATTGCGAAAGACAGGCCAATTCCGGCGGCGAAACCATTGATGGCGCTGATTACAGGTTTCTCCATCTCCGCAATATTCATCAGACTTGGTTTGTATTCATTAACAAGCATGTGCTCAACTTCACTGCCTGTTTTAAACCCCGCCTTTAAATCAGCCCCCGCGCTGAAACAACGCCCGGCACCGGTCAGTACGACGGCGCGTATTGCGCTATCATCTTTAGCCTCACTGGTGGCGCTTATAAGGTCGGCACGTAAGTCCGCATCAAAAGAATTAAGCGAGTCCGGACGGTTTAGTGTAATTGTAGCTACCGCATCTTTGCTGTCGTATAAAACTGTATTAGTCATTAGAAACGCCTCGATTTTTTCAGAGCGGGATTCTCACTGTCGAGTTCTGTCTGAATCTCCGCACAGCTTTTCTCATAAACAATTTCTCTGCCCATAACACTGCCAACATAGGCGCTCTGGGAACGGGTTGGCGTCATATCGCAGGACACACTGTGTACCCCTTCGCCGATAACGACCTGTATTCTATCGCTGCGTTTACTGAGTACGCTGACTTCCATCTCCTGTCCGCTTTCTGTGCTGGTGACCATGATTTTTTCAGTTTGCATCTGTCTAGAGTCCTCTGGTCGGTCTTATGTAAGTTACTTTAGTTTAACCTGAGATTGAAATGTTCGGGTGGATTTGTGCGCAAAATACGACTTACTGCCAACATGGCAGCCACACTGAGAAATGCGGAAACTGCGAAAACAATAAATGCGAGATCATAGCTTCCGGTTCTCTCCAATAGATAGCCTCCAAGATACGTAGGAATGACGGAGCCAGCATAGCCAAAGGTGAAAATCAGACCCAGAGCTTTGCCTGTGCTATGAGAGGGTACTATCAGTGAAGCCAGGCTCATAATACTGACCACAATTTGAGTGTGCCCCCAGGTAATTAATGTGATGATACATACTGTCTGCCAGACTGGCATTTTTCCTGAGGAAATCAGCAGCAATATACCGCTTCCTGCTATTAGTCCGCCTGAAAGCGACAACCACAGTACACGCTTGAGGCTGGAGCACAAATAACCACAGACAATTGATGCCGGGATTGCGGCAATTCCGAACATGGTAGCGCTGGTCCCGATTTCGGCCGGAGAATACTGAAAGGATTCAGCCAGAAATGCCGGTACCCAGGTCAAGACACCATATAATTCGACGAATATAATAAAAGTGGCAAGCGCGAGCAGCAGCAGCGATGAATTTTTAAGTAGACCGATAAGTGATATCGCATCGCTTGAATGCTCTGTTACCGCTTATTGAAATCGGGAAGGCGGGTTTTTAAGCAAAGGAAGAGAGAAAAACAAGAGTGCCAGAAACAACAATGAGTAAGCGCGAGCAGTCCATCGCCAGCCGAGAGCATCAGCAAGAATGGGGGTGACAAACATCGCCAGCGCAATTCCAAGGTTTAGCGAACCATTGATATAGCCGATCCCCCGACCAACTTTCTCGGGAGGTAAATATTTTGGAATTGCATCGATGGCCGCTATAAAAATCACCGCTATCGCCGTGGAAACGAGAATACGCATAAGCAGTAGATAATAATAATTATTGCTGAATGTGCCGAGCATGCCAAGGGCAAACACAGAAAACAGACAGATAGCTATTACCTTTACAGCGCCCCAACGGTCAGTAATCGAACCCGCGGGAAGACTGGCAAAGCATCGGATAAGTGTATAGGCAGTCATGAATATTCCCGCCTGAGCGTAAGTGATATTGAGTTCAGTCACATAGAGAGGGATCATGGAAGGCGTTTCGAAAACCTTCACAAAGGCCAGAAAAATTGCCGCATTGACGAACAAAATAAGCTTCATATCAAAGCTCTTTCAAGGTGTCACTTATTTTGTAGAAAACGGTACGCACCACCATGATAGATGAGAGGATCAGCGTCATTAAAACTTTCAATTATTTCGACCCGACCTAATAAAATACTATGGTCGCCCCCAGAATATATTTGCTCGGTTTTGCATTGCAGGCAGACCGCACAATCCTGCAAAACAGGTGAACCTGAGTCTCCTGTTTTCCAGTCGATATCGGCAAATTTGTCACCGTTATTTTCCGCGAAATTTCGTGAGGTAGCTTCCTGAGATTTATGTAGCACATGGATAGCAAAGCTATCGCAATTGGCAAACTCATCGTAGCAATTTGCATTCAGATCAAGGCACCACAAAACCAGAGGAGGCTCGAGTGAGACAGAGGTGAAACTATTCACTGTGACGCCAAGAGGCGTATTATTTTTACCAGTGGTGGTCACGACGGTGATACCCGTGGCAAATTTTCCAAGGGCCTGGCGGAATTCGGCTTGATCGAAGCGTTTCATAGCTACCTTATAGTTCGGTCGTAATTTACTCTGTGGCTCCGACCAATATTGTTCTGTTACTTACTTTACCGGCAATGATAACAAGATTTGACGCTGACTGTATACGTGTCAGATACAGTGTCTTTCAAAAACTATAAATCGATTTCATCATCGTAAACTTCATCGGGCAAGGGTAAGCCAGCGAGTTCCCGGTCGCCAAGTGGTTCATCGACCTCGATTTTGTGTTTATCAAGTAATTCCATAAGCTGACGCACGTGTTGAGCCGTATGCCAGGCTGTACGTTCCAGAACACTGTGAGTGCTGTGTTGGCCATAATAAGTCAGTACCGAATCCGGCATAGTCGTTTGAGTCGTTGATACCTGCCAGCTTTCCAGCTTTTTTCGTATTTCATCGCCATACGAAATCAGGCCCGATATTGTTGAAATAGATTTCGGTGGACGACGTTCAAAATAAGCATAGCTCAATTCCTGACCGGAAACGGCGTCAAGAAAGGCAAGCGGGATGACGAATATATGATAAGCAAGATCGGAATAATTGCGATCTCGACCCGGAAGCGAATTACTCATTAACTCGTCCGGCATCTGCCTGAGATAACGTTGGGCCGCAAGCAATAATAAATCCAGTTTCTCCAGCAATACTTCAAAGGTCAGGACCTGTCTTGTCTGCGGAATTCCAAGGAAATCGGCTAGGACATCTATATCCTGAGCGTAGACAAATTCTTCACCGCGTGTGACGACGGGAATTGACCTTGCACCAAGCCTGCTCAGATTATCAAACGCGTCGTTATCTTCCTGAACATTAATCGAGTTGTATTGAATACCGTGCTTTGTTAGGAACTCCTTGGTGCGCAGACAGCTACTGCAGCCGGGTTGCCAGTAGACAGAATAGTCATAGCTTGATTGGGATTGCGTCGTCATTCGACGATTATAGTATCAGTACAGAATGAATCATATGACTGCATAATCCTGTGCCGATAGTTTTTGATACACACAATCTGTAAGATAAAAGCTGAGCAGAAAACAAGAGCCCTAATGCATACACCAGATAATAATGACTACCCGCGTGACATGACTGGTTACGCGGATAATCCGCCAGATCCGAATTGGCCTGATAAAGCACGTCTCGCATTGCAGTTTGTCCTGAATTACGAAGAGGGCGGTGAAAATTGTGTTTTACATGGTGACGCCGGCTCGGAAACCTTTCTCTCTGAAATAATCGGTGCACAGTCATTCCCGATGCGACATATGAGTATGGAGAGCATGTACGAATACGGCAGTCGCGCTGGTATCTGGCGCATATTGAAATTGTTTCGCGAACGCGACTTACCGCTGACAATATTCGCGGTAGCTATGGCATTGCAAAGAAACCCGTACGTAAGGCAGGCCTTCATAAAAGATGGACATGAAATTGCCAGTCACGGTTTGCGCTGGATTAGTTACCAGGAAATCGATGAAGTAACTGAACGCGAGCATATGCAGCAGGCGGTTGAGATACATAAAAAATTAACGGGTGTGGCACCTTTAGGATGGTACACCGGTCGTGATAGTCCCAATACACGGAAACTGGTGGTTGAACATGGTGGCTTTCTTTACGATGCCGACTCATACGCTGATGATTTACCCTACTGGACTTTTGTTGAAGGCAGGGAGCATCTGGTGGTTCCTTATACATTAGACTGCAATGATATGCGTTTCGCGACCAATCAGGGTTTCAACTGCGGCGAGCAATTTTTTACTTATCTGAAAGATGCCTTTGACCTTCTCTATAAAGAAGGAGACAGCGCAGCGAAAATGATGTCTGTGGGCCTACACTGCCGGATAATTGGTCATCCCGGCCGGTTTATGGCTTTGCAACGTTTTCTTGATTATGTCCAGCAGCATGACGATGTGTGGATATGTCGGCGCGTAGACATTGCCAGACATTGGCACGAACAACATCCCTATGCAGGATAATTCGCCAGCTACTTTTTGCCGCTAATTTAATGAATAAGTCTGAAAGAAAACGCGCGCTGGCGGCGATTTTCGCCTGTGTGACTATTTATGGCTTAACACTTGGACTCATTCGCCCGCTTGTAGCGCTGATTCTTGAATCACGCGGAACAGAAAAGTCACTGATTGGTTTGAATGCAACCATGCCTGCCTTTGGCATGTTAATTATTGCACCTCTTATACCCCTGCTAATCAGAAAAATGGGAATCAGAAACTTCCTGTTGTCCTGTCTGACTCTGGATGTTTGTATGATCCTGTTCTATCCGTTATTCGATCATCTCTATGCCTGGATGATTATCGGCCTAATCGCGGGGGCCGCGACCAATGCGCTTCTGGTAGCGAGTGAAACCTGGATAAATGAGATTGCTGTAGATGCTACCAGAGGACGGGTGATGGCTACTTACAATGCATTGTTTATATTCTCCATGGCACTCGGTCCGCTTGTTATCCCATTAGCCGGTATTGAAGGTTGGGCACCGTTTTTAATCGGCTCATTTTTTGTCGCTATGGCTTCGATACCGCTTTTCTGGGTAGGATCGACAAATATGACACTGCAGGGTAAATCATCATTTAATCTCGTTTCCTTTGTACTTGTTGCGCCGGTGATTTGTATGGCGATAATTCTATTTGCCTGGAAGGAGTTTGCCGGTAGTTCTCTTTTGCCGGTATACGGCGTTGGCAATGGATTGAGCCAGTCTGAGGCTGCTATCATGTTAACAGCGCTCGGTGTTGGGGGTCTAATTCTGACATTTCCCTTCGGCTGGCTGGCCGATCATATGGATCGTTATAAATTATTGTTGCTCTGCGGTGTCGGTATTTTAATTGGTGCTATTGCCTTGCCGGTTGTTATCGACAAAGGAGCCGCGCTCTGGATAATGTTGTTTTTCTGGGGTGGATTGTTCGCTGGCTTATATACTGTGATTATGACTATTGTCGGACAGCGTTTTCGCGGGATGGAACTGGTAGTTGCGAATATTTCTATAGGTATTCTCTGGGGTCTGGGTAGCCTTACAGGCCCTTCACTCACCGGGCTTGCCATGGATATCTGGGACCCGCATGGATTCGTTGTGGTTTTCGTCCTCGCCAGTCTGGTGTTTGTATTGTTTTCGTGGATACGTTGGCTGCGTGCTGAAGACAAGGCGGCCGTTCTTTAAAAATTCTGGTTTTTATATTATGACAAATCCTTACAACATTACTGAGATCAACAAAATGAACCGGGAAGCTTTTGTCTCTGAATTCGGCGCTGTTTTTGAAAATTCGCCCTGGGCAGCCGATCTTGCCTTCGAAAGTGCGCCGTTTGATTCACCAGATTCCTTGTGTGCAACACTTTGTCAGGTTGTCGAAGACGCCAATGAGAATTTAAAACTGGAACTCTTGCGTGCTCATCCTGAGCTTGGCACAAATAAACTTATGACAGAGGCCTCTGCGCGAGAACAAAGGGGTGCCGGAATTCAGTATAGCGGGGATGAGGGGGCGGATTTACTGCGAGAATTGAACGCTGAATATCGAAACAAAAACGGTTTTCCTTTTATTATTGCTGTTAAAGGTCTGACAAAGGACAAGATTATTGAAGCCCTGAATGAGCGTTTGCAACATAACAGGGATACAGAGTTTGACTGCGCTATAGCTGAAGTAATGAAAATAGGTCGTTTTCGTCTTCAGGATATTTTTCAGCCCGAGTAGTCAAGGTAAGAACCAGCCTGGATTTTGTCCAGCAAATCCATGTCTTTTATCCATAAACAAAGTACAAGTTTCTCACCAACTGCCATGGAGTTGACAAATCCCTGTTGCTCTTTCGGTCTGCCTTTCAGTTCTTTCAGTTTTTTAACACCGGCGGATATACAGTCGATAATGTCTTTGTTCAAATTAATATCAGCGATATCAATTTGCTCTGCCTGCGAAACTATTTCCCTGTCAAAAAGAAAAGAGAGCTCATTAATAAGATTTTTATGGGCAAGAATCGACGCTTCCAGATCCGCATCGAAATCCTGCGCAGTATCGTCATCGTTTTTTTCGAGACTCATTCTGGTCCGAGCAAATCTCTTTCTTCCAGATACACCGGGTATAGCGATAAATCTACTTCGCTGAGGAGACCTGAGTTATTGTCAGCAAACGAATGAGTCGAAGCCAAAGGTGAGGAAGACCTTGTTTCGGTTTTTTTCGGAGCAGGGCTGGTTTTTTTCTCGTCTACGGCAAGTTTCGCAGAGCGGCTGTACTCATCACTTATTCTGAATAACTCTGCTTCAAGCGAATCCGGATACTTGTTTTTCAGCAACATACTGTAGCTGGCAAGCTTATCCAGATCGTCGAACTTTCTTTCGATCCGTATTCCAAGCCAGAGTGTTTTCGGCGTATGGCTGGCAACTTCCAGATAGCGGTTCAAATAGTCTCTTGCTACTGCTAATTCACCTCGCTCAAAAGTGATTTGAGCCATCTGACTTAAAGCGAGTGGCATTTCTGGATTAACAGACAGACCTCGCTGAAAATACTTTTCGGCCACCTCCACATCTTCGTGTAAATACGCGCAAGAACCTGCATTGGTATAAGCCAGTTCTGGTGTTGCATAGAATGGATTGCCGGCAGCGGCCAGAAATGATTCTTCAGCTTCAATCCTGCGATCCTGCTTGCACAAAAACTGTCCGTAATTATTCAGGGCCGATGGGTCATCAGCTTCGAGTTTCAAAGATTGTTTAAAGTTTTTTTCTGCCAGCTCAGGATCTTCCAAAAGCTGATACAAGATACCGAGCATGTTGTAAGTGAGGGCGTACTTGGGATCCGCTTTAACAGCGCGGTTGAATTTGGCGAGAGCTTTTTCGTAGGCACCCTGACGCATGTATTCAACACCCAGATTTACATTGGTAAATGCCACGCGACGGTTAACTGGTTCATCACACCTGGTGCAATCAACCCGGGCCGGGGCGCTTTACGGCCTCGGGATGGTGATCTTCATCATTTTCGCAATGGCAACAAAATACCCTTTCTATCGTTTCGCACCACAATATACGGCGGCCACAGGTCTTTCCCTGCTGGATCCATTCAAACGGGAAGGGAAAATTATTTTTCTCTTATTCAGTTTGCTGACATTATTTTCTTCATTCGTAGCGGTTGCTGCACTCTCCAGCGGGACCGCAGGTATCTCTATTCATGTTCTGGGACTAAACCGGAGTCCTATGCAGATTGCTATTGCTGTATTGACTATTAACGTATTTCTGTTGAGTCTCGGGCGATATTACTGGCTCGATATTGTAATGAAGTTACTGATTCTGGTGCTGTCGATATCAACCATTGCCGCAACACTTCTCGCGATTCCCCTTATGGACTGGAATCAATCACTAAGCCTGTTACCTGTAAAAATCGATAAAACCAGCATTGTCTTCGCTGTGACATTGGTTGGCTGGATGCCGGCGCCACTGGAAGCCGCTGTTGGTTTATCTTTATGGACAAAGGCCAAGGCGGACGTCACCGGTTACAAACCGAAAGTCAACGAATCTGTTCTGGATTTTCATGTTGGTTATCTGGGAACTTTGTTTCTCGCTATTTGCTTTTTGTTTCTGGGAACAGCGCTGATGCGCGGCTCGGATATCGAAATGGCGAAAGGTGTCGCTGGATTCACCAGTCAATTGATTTCTGTTTATGAAACCACTCTTGGCGATTGGAGTGGGCCGTTTATACGAATTGCGGCAGTCGCAGTGATGTATTCGACACTACTCGCTGCCACTGATAGTTTTGGACGAACTTTGAGCCGAATTTTTATGAGTCTGTGGAAAAAGGAACAGCCATGGATTGTTGAATCCGATAAACAACACAGAATTTTATACATAACATGTGTAATCGGCCTTAGTGTCGGAGGCCTGTTTGTGTTTCAACTGTTCGCCTCATCGTTCAGAGTGTTATTGGGTATAGCCACCAGTGCGGCTTTTATCTCGGCGCCGCTGATCGCACTATTAGTGCATCGAGCTATGACGGTTGATGAGTTAAGCATAAGCGTGCGACCGAAAAGAGGCCTGAGGTTATACAGTCTTGCCTGTATTGCGCTTCTCTCAATTTTCGCGATTGGCTACATCGGCTTATTATTGTGGTAAATAAATTCCCTTGATATTGGAAAGGGAAACATAAATAAATTCATATACCTGGCGTGGAAAGGTAATTTTTCTGTTCGATTCCTACCTGAACTTGCTGATATTAAAAACAATTAACTTAAATAGCTCCATTTGTTAACTGCGTCTATGCAAATCTTTTCGAATTGAGTTATAAAGCTGCGTCTTTTCAATTGTTTAGCACCCAATTGGCACAATGAAAAACGATCTGTAAATAGTCGGTAAGAGGGCAAATTTAAGTGAAACGTGTTGTCTCCAGACGAAAGTCTCGCATTCTAAAAACTAAAAAGGCAGTCTTCGAACTCAGGCCGCTTGCCGCCTGTGTTCGTAATATTGCTTTTCCTCTTGGTCTCATGCTGGGTGCCAGTGCGGCTCTCGCTGCACCGGAAAACGGTCATGTTGTTGCCGGACAGGGGCATATTAGTAAACCTAACGCGACAACGACCGTCATTAATCAGCAGTCCCATCGCCTTGCTGTGGACTGGGGTAGTTTCAACATCAACAGCAATGAACTGGTGCAGTTTAATCAGCCCTCCACTCAGGCATCGGCTCTAAACCGAATTCTTGATCAAAATCCAACACAGATTTTCGGCTCACTACGCGCTAATGGTCAGGTCCTGCTGGTCAATCCTAATGGGGTCTATTTTTCACCTACAGCAAGTGTCTCAGTTGGCTCTTTGGTCGCCTCCGGCCTCAACATTAATAATGACGACTTCATGGCCGGTAATTACAAGTTCGATGTGCCGTTCGATGATGAAGGTGGAGTAATCGTTAATCAGGGTCTGTTACAAGCTTCTACCGGAGGCTCGGTCACTCTGATAGGCGGGGCCGTGAAAAATGAAGGTCTGATTCTGGCTACAGCGGGCTCAGTAAATTTACTCGCTGGCAAATCGGTAACCGTCGATTTCGATGGCGATGGTTTACTTCAGTTTGCTGTTAGCGAAGAGGTGCTCGCCAACGTACATAATCTGGATAGCGCTGTCAGCAATAGCGGAGAAATCTCAGCGCCTGGCGGTTCGGTCCTGATGCAAGCCAGCGCTGCCAAAGATGTTTTTAGCAATGTCGTAAATAATTCCGGCATTGTGAGAGCAGGACGAATAGAGAACAAGGGTGGTCAGATACGGCTTGTTGCAACAGGTTCTTCAAACTCATTGATTAACACCGGCACTCTGGATGCCTCTGGCAGTGACGGTGATGGTGGCAGCATAAAGATTTACGCCGACGATACAACACTCGTTTCCGGTGACAGCGCCATC
Organism: Gammaproteobacteria bacterium; assembly: GCA_012103475.1. Lineage (GTDB taxonomy): Bacteria > Pseudomonadota > Gammaproteobacteria > Eutrophobiales > Eutrophobiaceae > WLWS01. The sequence goes on from WLWS01000003.1 coordinate 448,063, forward strand.
ACGGTTTCCAGTGATTCAGGTAAAGCCGGAGAGATTCAGATACTGGGCGATAAAGTCGGCCTGACGGATAACACCTATATTAATGTATCCGGTCGGGATGGTGGCGGTGTCGCACTGATAGGTGGTGATTATCAGGGTGCTAACCCGGATATTCTAAACGCGACACAAACTATCCTCACGACTAATGTTGAAATTAATGCCGATGCGCTTGAAAGTGGTGATAGCGGTAAAGTCGTCGTCTGGTCTGACCGGCTAAGTACTTTTTCAGGCACGATTAGTTCACGTGGTGGCGCCGAAAGTGGCGATGGTGGTTTAGTCGAGGTATCCGGTAAAGAGCACTTAAGTTTTAGTGGTGATGTTAATACCTCAGCCGTAAACGGTGAGACGGGCACCCTCTTGCTCGACCCGAAAAATATTGTTATTCAAAATGGTGGCGCAGGCACCGCTGTGGCAACTGTCAATTTTGCCGATCCTGCTGATCCTGGTGGACTCGATTCAATATTTGATGCCGACGATCTCGCTGCACTGGATACCAATATAATTTTACAGGCCAATAACGACATCACCTTTGATGAAGCACTTGTTTTGAGTGCGGATGATTTAACAGCCCAGGCAGGGCGGAGTATTTTGGTAAACCAGAATATTACGACAGGTGGTGGGAATGTCACACTGACTGCTAACGATGCCAGTGCCACAGCATCGGAGCGAGGACCAGGTGACGGGTCTATCATTATGGCCGACGGTACGACGATTGATGCCGGTGCCGGTAACGTTTTGCTTGAATCTACAAACAACAACAGTCTGGGTGGCGATATTAGTGTTGAAAATATTACCAGTAGTGGCAACGTTACTCTCACCTCGGGCAATTCGTCCATCATTGAAAGCTCCTCCGATCATTTAGTCAGTGGCAACCTTGTAACTTTGAACGGTGCCAGCACAGCCGGCGAATCAGTGGGTAGTGCAAGCAGTGCCATTAATACCAGTGCAACTTCTCTGGCGGGCACCGCCGGAAGCGGTGGTTTCTACGTCGAGGAAACCAACGCTGTCACCGTTACTGGCGTGTCCGGAACCGGTGATGTTGAAATTACAGCGACGACTGGTGATCTAAGTCTTGATGATCTGACTGCGGTAAGCAGCACCAGTGGTAATATTACGCTGATAGCCACTACAGGGAGTATTCTTGACTCGACACCGGGTGCAGATAGTGGCAGGCAAATAAGCACCTCCGGTAAAGTAACACTTACTGCAAGCCTGGGTTCTATCGGTAGCACAGGTACTGGTGATATCGACATTGATAATTCGCCGGATCTGGTACTGAATGCCGGAGCCGATCTGGTTGTCAGAGCGACCGCTGACTTGAGTGATCTATCCGTAACGGCAACTGCCGGAAATAATGAACACTTTGTTGATGCGACTAATCTGCTGGCCACAATTACGGATGACGCGAACGATTTTACTTCACTGAGCCTCACCGATAATTCAGGTTTGAATTTTACTTTTATCGCCGCAAACGCTGTCTCGGGTGATGGCGACATCAACGTTGATTTAATCGACGTCAGTGGTGGTACCGGGGATGTGTTACTGGCGACCGGCGGTGGACAGATTGTTGATGCTACCGCAGCCAATCAGGTTCGCGATATCATCGTTGCCGATGGCTCGGTGATTGCCCTGATTGCAGAAAATGCAACGAATGGTTCAGTCGGTGCTGTCGCTGATGCGCTGGATCTTGAAACGCAACAACTGTCTGTCAGTTCCGCCAATGATATCGATATAGAAAATTTCAGTGACGATGCTGGGACCGGAAAAGATCTGACGGATCTCGAAATTAAGGCCACTGCCGGTAACCATACTCATAGCATTGTAACGACAGCCAATCGACTTATTACTATAGACGATGATGCCACCGATTTTAATCAGTTGAGTGTTGAATCGACTGGTGGACCACCACCGGCGCTGAATTTTAATTTTACTGCAGCCAACAGTAGTGCTGGTGATGGTGATATCGCCGTTGACCTGATTGAAAGCGAAGGTGGTAACGTAATTATTACCTCAACTGCAGGCGTCATTTCCGATTTGGACAGTGGTGATACGGATAGAGACATTATCGCAGGCGCGGGTAGTGTTGCCCTGTTTGCTGCCAGTGCTAATGGTGATGTCGGAGTTGCCGGTCAGACTCTGGAAGTGGATACCGCGATTTTGACTATCAATGCTGGTAATGATTTTGACGTTGCTGTAGTTGCTGATGATGCTGGCAGCGGTCGAGATTTAAGTGATCTGGCCATCACTGCTGTGTCTGCAACTAACACACATAGTTTGAGTGCGCTGAATCTCACCAATACCATCACTGACAACGCCACTGATTTTACCGACCTGAATCTTAATGATAGCACTGGATTAAATTTCTCTTTCACAGCGGCCAACCCAACGGCGGCTGAAGGTGATATTGCGATAGGTCAGATTGATGTGACCAACGGTGCGGTCTTCGTTACCTCTACCGCAGGCGCAATAACAGATGTGTCAGCTGGCGATACCGTGCGCGATATTATCGCAGGTACGGGGTTGATTAATTTATCCGCAAGCAGTGTCAATGGTGATGTTGGCGCGGCCGGTCAGGCACTGGAACTGGATACAGCAAATCTGACCATTGACTCGGGTAAGGATATCACCGTCGACGTCGTTTCCGACGATAGCAGCACTGGCCGGGATTTATTAAGTCTGGATATTACTGCCGTAGCCGGTTTAAATGCTCATGCTTTGACAGCCGGTGGTGGTTTGACCGTCACAATTGCGGATGATGCAACGGACTTTACCGATATCAGCGCAACAGGTGATGCGCTCCTGAATTTCTCTTTCGAAGCAGCGAATACGGCCGCAGGAGAAGGTGACATTACACTTGGCAGTATCAGTGTCGGGTCCGGAGAGGTTGTACTTGTCTCTGCCAGTAATGGCGACAGCGGTATTGCCAGCGCTGCGGGTGCCGGGACAGATATTGCCACTACCGGAAATATTTTTGTCACGGCCGGTGCAGGCAGTATCGGCGCTGCCGGAAACCTTCTGGAAGTGACGGCGAATAATACTTTTGACGGCACCGCAAATTCAGGCGCGATTCATATACAGAATAATACCAACATCGCACTCGACTTTATTGCAGAAACGGATCTGTCAGATACAGTTGCTACCGATGTTTTTGAATACACCGTAGCCGGACTGGGGACACTCCAATATCTTTCTACGGATGACCTTAGTATTACGGCAAGTGGGGCGGCTGGGAGTATCAGCACAACTGGCGCCACCATCGTTGCTAATAATCTGGCGCTTAATACGGCGACTGGCACTATCACTGCAAATACAGATGCGACGACCATTTCCGTTGCCGGTACCGGTGGTAATTCAGTCACCATTACCAACACCGGTACCAATGGCGATACGACTTATGACGTAAGCACGGGTGGTGCTGGCAATATCGATCTGACTCAAGCAGATAACAACATGCTTATCGGCGCCTTATCCACAACAGCGGATGTGACTCTGGATTCCGATCAGGGCGGCATCGATGATGCCCAGGCGGATGACATTACCGACATCACCTCGCTCAATCTGAATATGACCGCATTGCAGGGTATTGGTAGTAATGCTCAGCTGGACGTTGATGCGAACCTTTCTGCAATTAACAGCAATGGCGGCGATATTGATATCCTCGGTAGCGGTGCCGGAGCAACAATGGTTACGGGTCTGGTGGAGTCCGGCGGTGGCGATATTTCGATCAGCGATAATGACGGGATTACTGTGGATGCTGGTATTGAAAACACCACAGAAGTTGCCATTAACTCAGGCGGCGGCGATATCACGCTCGACGCCGATCTCGATGATAACGGCGGTGGGACGTTTACCATTGATGATCAAATTGATGCAGGTGCTGGAGACATTCTCATTACGGGAAGTGCTTACGATGTTCAGGATGACGCCGATCTGGAAACCTCAGGCGCTGGCGATGCCACATTGGAAGCCTCTGTTGCCGCATTGACTTATACACTGGGTGATGCCGCCACCGGTGGCAGCATTGATTTCAGCGATGCGCAAATGGACGCCTTGGTCGTGGCCGGAGTATTAACCATTGGTGATGCGAGTGCTGGTGCCATTGTGCTTGATCGGGCCACTTCTTTCGGTGCTAATAATCTGGAAATTATCACCGGCTCAACTATTGACGATGCCCAGACCGGGAATGCTCTGACGACAACGGGTTCATTAACTCTGACGGCTAATGGTGAAGTTGGATCCAATGCGGGCTCGGGGGCAGACGGTTTAACTTTGGATGTGGGTTCACTGATAATCACCAGTACCGGCAATAATAATGTAACGATTACCGATTCAGGCGCAGGTGGTGACACTAACTATCAAATTGGCAGCGATGGAGGTGATGTAGTTGGTGATGTGACTATTACTCAGGCGACCAATGATATAACACTGGGTGCCGGCGCGAATGCCGGCATTAATGCAGTTGGTGATACGGTGACCTTAACCGTGTCAGCTGGATCGATTGTCGACAACAATGGCAGTAATCAGGACATCATCGCCGATTCCCTGAATATTACCGATGTGCTTAATATTGGCGATCTGGACGATACGAATAATGTCCTGGTAGCTGCAATTGATAGTATCGAAACCACTATTGCAACATTGACGAATGTGGTGCTGCGTTCAGGTGGTGAAGGTGCGATCGCGAATACCGGCGTTTTGGTGGTTACCGCTTTCGATCTGGCTGGCGCTGGTGCAAACGCGAGTTTATTGATTGAAGCGGATGACACAATTAACGCGGGGACAGCAACCTTTGGCGGAATCAATTCCGGAGACGCGCTTGGTTTAGTAGCGTCTTCCAATAACCTTGAGATACCCGATGCGGCACTGGATCTGGGTACGGGTAATTTGAGACTCAGCGCTGCTGCAGGTGATGTACGTGATAATACTGATAGTGATTTAAGTAATAACTTAATCAGTGTGAGCAATTTGTCTATCTCTTCTGGCACAGCGGAAACTATCGACATCAGCGTGGATGATCTGGAAGCGCACATCAATGGTGCGAGTAACAGCCTGACCGTGACCGAGGCCGATGCTCTCGTTCTCAGCAATGTCGATACTTTTGATGGTGCCATCATGATCACTGCGATGGGGACGATAACGGCGACAGACGTTGAGTCGACAAATAATTTCAATACCGCGACCAATGACATTACGCTCATTGCCAATACTAACGCAACGGATGATATTCTGGTCACCACGATTACCGCCAATGGTAACGCCGGTGTCATTCTGACAGCGATGGACGACATACTGGATAGCAATACCACCGATGCCAATATATTGAGCGCGGCGGATTTAACGGCAACAGCGACATCAGCGACGGCAGATACCGACGGCATCATTCTTGATACAGCTGTCACGACACTCGATGCCTCTGTTTTGACCAATGCCGGTGATATAACCATTGTTGATAGTGACGGCATCACCCTGGGTGATGTCGATACCGCCAATGGCGCAATTAATGTAAGCGCCGCGGGTGCGCTTGTTGCCAGTGATGTCGTTTCGGTCGGTGGCAGTATCTCACTCACCAGTACTGCTGCAGGTGATATCAGCATTGGTGCAATAAACTCGGCAACGACGGTTTCGATTGATGCTGCCAATGGCACCGGAAGCGGATCAATATTTGATGCCGACAATGATGCTGCCACTGACATCACCGCTGGAGGTTTAATCACTCTGGATGCGAGTGCGGATATAGGTAGTGCTCAGGCTGACGATGTTCTTGAACTGGCCGGTGGTTCGACAGTTGACGCCAGCTCGGATACATCGGGCGAAATCAAACTGGCCGGTATCGGTGGTGGTCTGAATTTACAGAACCTTGATACAGCCGATGGAGAAATTGACGTCAGTGCGGCTGGCGCTATCGTTGCAACGAACATAGTTTCCGTCGGCGGAGAAATTTCTCTCACTAGCACCGCCGTCGGTGATGTAACTGTTGGTCTTATCAATTCTGCAGATACGGTCACAATTGATGCAGGCACAGGATCAATTAAGGATAGCGCTGATGATGCAATTGTAGATATCACCGCGGTTAATTTAATTACTCTCGATGCAACTGGTGATATAGACGGTGGATTCACTGATGATAATCTCGATCTGGCAGCCGGTTCTACGGTCGATGTCAGTTCTACTACTGCCGGGGAAATTAAATTGGCAGGCATTGGTGGCGGCCTCAATTTACAGGATGTCGATACCGTCAATGGCCTGATAGAGGTTACCGCAGCCGGGGCAATTGCCGCCAGTGACGTAGTTTCAATCGGTGGAAGTGTAGTTATAAACAGCACAGCGTCTGGTGACATCAGCGTAGGCACAATAAATTCCGCGACCACTGTGAATATTGACGCTAATAGTGGTTCGATTATTGATGCTGCCAATGATGCAGTCACAGATATTACCGCAGCTGGTCTGATTACTCTGGACGCCAGTGGTGACATTAATGGTGGCGCTGCTGACGATAACCTGGAACTGGCTGCTGGCTCGACCATTGATGCAAGTTCGACCGGCACCGGTGAAATTAAACTGGCCGGAATAGGTGGTGGTTTAACACTGCAGAATATTGATACCAATAATGGTGAGATAGAAGTGACCGCCGCGGGTGCCATTGTGGTTACCAATGTCAATGCCTCGGGTGGTGAAGTGTTGATTCATAGCACTGCAACAGGTGATATTACACTCGACGAAACAGGTGCCGGTGGTGGCGTTGTGACTGACGATAGCAGTACCACTGCGGTTGTTATTATAAATGATGACGGCGACATTCTTGATGCGGATACCGCAACTCCCGATGATCTGGAAGCAGGTCAGAATCGTTATAACATCACAACCGGTGCGGGCGGTACAGTAAACCTGCAAGCGAACGGGGCTGGCAGTAGTATTGGCGGCACAGTTCCGGATCATGATGATATTGATGTATCTAACGCGAGAAACATCGACTTCTCTGCCAGTGCGAATGTCTTGACTCAACTTGATCCTTCTGGCGCAACCGGACTCGACAGCGCTACTTTTACCCTGACGCCTGATGGTGTTGCCTCCGATTACAGTGTTCGCGTAGTTGGCGGAACCAATATTTCTTTTTCAGAATCAACAGACGGTCTGTTTAAGATTGATGACATCAGCAACAGTAATAACTTACTGGATTTTTCCTTTACCACACTTGGCCCGATTGGCGGCGCGACAATCAGCGACATCGTTCTGGATAGCAGTGGCGGTACCGCAATACAGGCCATTAATGGCGGCACAGTTACTCTGAATGCAAACGGGTCTATTGGTGATGCCAATGATGACACGATTGTCGACATAGACACTTCGGGTCTAATTACTTTTATCGCTAACGATGAGATTCTCGGAGACACTCAGGGGGGTGGTTTTACTGATAATTTTATTGAGCTTTCTGCTGGAGCCATAATTAATGCCTCTTCCACTACCAGTGGCGACATTATGCTCGATGGTGCAGGTGCGCTGACTTTACAGAATGTCGTAACAGCCGATGGTGCGATTGTGATCAATGCGGCAGGCGCGGTAGTGGTGACTAATGTAGATACCTCCAACACCGATATTGATGCGAATGATGTCTCTATCACGACCACGACTGGTGATATTGATATCACCGCTATCAATGCAGGAACTTTGGGTGATGTTGTGCTCGATACAGATGCCGGTACAGTGGATGGCGTTGGCGGCGGTACACATATCAGTGCCGACGATCTGACTATCGATGCGACTAGCGGAATCGGTGCGGGTGTGACTCTGAATCTTGCGGGCGTCAATCAGCTCGACACCGATACCACTGCGGGTAATATCGATATCACCAATACAGCAACTGCTGCCACGGTGGTCATGAGCGTGACTACGGCTGGTGCGGCAACGATCGACTATACGCAAAGTGGTGACCAGTCTCTTGAAATGACCACACTAACAACAAGTAATGGTGACATTACTATCGCTAACAGTGGTGGAAGCAATGCTGATATCACGATTGGCGATATCGATACGGACACTGTCGACGATCAGGTCATGATCACCTCTTCAGGTGCTGTCGATGATGCGGCAGCTGACGGAGTCAATGATATTTCAACGGTAACCCTGAGTATCAATGCTGAAGAGGGCATCGGCGCCGGTGCTGCTCTGGAAATTACTGCGAATGCGATAAGTGCGGATACGACGGGTGGCAATATTGATATTGATAACGCTGCCCTCGGGGCAGTCACAGTGAGTAGTTTAACAACGGCAGGAACAGCAACGATTGCTTACGATCAAACAGGCAATCAGAGTCTGGATCTGGATTCAGTGACTACTGCAGACGGCAATATTGATGTTACTAACATGGGTGGTACCGACGCGGACATCACGATTGGTAACGGCGCTATAGTGGCAGATGCAACGAATGACGTAGTGACGATAAATTCCAGTGGTGCGATTGACGATGATACGGCGAATCCCGATACCACGACTGATATTACTGCGTTCAGTATCGATCTTGATGCCGTAGAGGGCATTGGTGCGACAGCGGATGTGGACATAGCAGCAACAACTGTGGATGCCGATGTCAGCGCAGCAGGTAATATCGCCCTGAACGAAGCCGATGCAGTAACTTTATCCAGCCTGAGTACCAACGATGGCTCTATAACGGTAGCAGCCGGTGGTGCAGTGACAGTGACTGGTGTGGACAGTTCCAATACCAACTCTGATGCGAACGACGTGAGCATAACGACGAGCACGGGTGATATTGATATTAATAACATCGACGCCGGAACCCTGGGCGATGTTGTGGTTGATACAGATGCGGGGACAGTTGATGGCATAGGCGGCGGCCCGCACATCACTGCGGATGATTTGCAGATTGATGCGACGACAGGAATTGGTGCCGGTGTTCAGTTGAGTCTGAGCGGAGTTGATCTGCTGGATCTTGATACGACTGCCGAAGCAATTGATATCACTAATGCCGCGACAGGAGAAACTGTACTAATCAGTTCAGCAACAACAGGCAATGGCAATGTTGATATAGTCACGACCGGAGCGAATGCGGACATCACAATTGCGGACGGCGCCATTGTGGCTGATCAAACGGACGATATAGTCAGCATTAATTCGTCCGGGGCCATAGATGACGCCCAGGCAAATCCAGATACAACGACAGATATTACCGCATTTAGTATTGATTTAGACTCAGTTGATGGCATCGGTGGAACAGCCGATGTCGATATAGCGGCGAATACAGTGGATGCGGATGTCAGTTCAGCAGGTAATATCGCACTGAACGAAGCCGATGCAGTGATCCTATCCAGCCTGAGTACCAATGATGGTTCTATTACGGTGACAGCAGGCGGTACGGTGACGGTGACTGGTGTGGATAGCTCTAATACCAATTCGGATGCCAACGATGTCATCATTACAACAAGCACGGGTGATATTGATATCAATGGCATCAATGCCGGGGCGCTGGGTGATGTCGTGGTCGATACCGATGCCGGGGCTGTAGATGGTTTGGGCGGTGGCACGCACATCAGTGCAGATGATTTACAAATTGATGCGACGACAGGAATCGGTGCGGGTGTTCGCTTAAGTCTAAGTGGTGTGGATTTGCTGGACCTTGACACGACTTCAGGTTCTATAGATGTACTCAGCGCGGCCGGCGGCAAAACCGTGTTAGTCAGTTCAGCAAAAACGACTGATGGCGATATCGATATCGCTACGAGCGGAGCAAATGCTGATATTACGATCGCTGACGGCGCAATAGTTGCCGATCTAACTGACGACATTGTTAGCATTATTTCTTCCGGAGCGATCGATGACGCACAGGCAAATCCGAATACTGCGACTGACATTACGGCTTTTAGTATCGTTCTGAGTGCACTTGACGGTATTGGGGCAACGGCTGACGTAGATACGAATACCACTACACTGGATCTCAACGTAACGAATGCTGGCCTGATCGCCATTAATGAATTGGATGGCCTTACGGTAACAAGCGCCGTGACTACTGACGGTAACATCACAATTGCCGCCGGTGACAACATGGAAGTCGGAACTATTACGGCTGGAAATGCGATGACTATCGATTTATCCACGACCGCTGGCGATATCACCGATACAAACGGTGATAGTGATTTGACGGCAAGCAACATCAGTCTGGATGCAGCCGGCGGAATAGGAAGTAACACGAACAATATTAATACCACCACAACGAATGCTCTGACCTTAATGAGTGCAGGTGCAGGTACAACCGGTGATATATTCATAGATGAAACCACATCAATGGATACCGGCGATGTGATGGTGACTACCGCGGTTGCCACATCACAAAGCGTATCAATTGAGGCAAATGACTGGACAGTGGACGCTGGTCTTGGTAATGCTCAGGACAATCTTAGTCTGAGCTCATCGGCTGGTAGCATAGTCGATGGCGGAGGCACGTTAACGGCCAATACCCTGACTCTGGATGTCAGCGCAACCGGTGGCGCAACGATTGGTGCAACCGGCGCAGGTAATGAAATCGAAACCAATGTTGCCACACTCTCTGTGGATGCCAGTAACGGTGCGGGTGGAATATTCATTAATGAAGTGGACGGCGTTGATCTGGCTTTCGTTGATAGTGGTACCGGCGCGTTCGAGATTTCTACTAATGGCGATCTTACTGACAGCGGCACGATCACTGTCGGCACGACGACCAACATCGACACCGGCGGAAATAACGTCAGTCTGGATAATGGCGACGGGCTTAATGATTTTGGCGGTGATGTCACCTTAAATAATGTTGACAACGTTCTGATTGAAGACAGTAACGCGATTCAGTTTGCTACATCCACAATCGGCGGTACCTTTGATGTAACAGCCGGTGGTGATATCACAGACTCCGGCACCTTGACGGTGACGGGAGTCACGACTCTGGATGCGGGCGGTAACGACGTGATTCTGGATGATGTGAACAACGACTTCATGGACACGGTGAATGTGAGTAACACAAACAACCTGACGATAGACGATACCAATGCGCTGACACTGGGCACGGTAAGCACGGCTAATAATGCTGATATTGATGCGGGTGGTGCAGTCGACTTCACTGGTGTCACTACGGTTGGTGGCACTTTGAATGTGGACACCACGGTGAACGGTGCGGGTGGTGCAATAACGGATATCGGTGGCCAGTTATTAATCACCGGCACAACGACTCTCGACGCAGCAGCTAACGATATCGTTCTGGATAACCCTGCGAATGACTTCGGTGGCGCGGTGACTATTACTAACGCTAGCAATGTTGATATTCAGGACAGCGACAATATTGATTTCGGCGCATCAACAATCGGAGGCACATTCGATGTGACAGCCGGTGGCGACATTACCGATTCCGGCACCTTGATGGTCACCGGTGTTACAACGCTGGATGCGGGTGGTAACGACGTGATTCTGGATGATATGAACAACGACTTCATGGACACAGTAAATGTCAGTAACACAGACAACCTGACGATTGATGACACTAACGCGCTGACACTGGGCACGGTAAGCACGGCTAATAATGCCGATATTGATGCTGGCGGTGCAGTTGACTTTACCGGCGTCACCACAGTCGGTGGCACGCTGAATGTGGACACCACAGCGAATGGTACGGGTGGGACGATAACCGATACGGGTGGTCAGTTGCTGATCACCGGCACGACGACACTGGATGCGGCCGCTAACGATATAATACTGGATAACCCGGCGAATGATTTTGGTGGTGCCGTTGCCATTACCAACGCAAACAATGTTGATATTCAGGACAGCGACAATATTGATTTCGGCGCTTCAACGATCGGCGGCACCTTTGATGTAACAGCAGATGGTGATATCACAGACAGCGGCACCTTGATGGTCACTGGTGTTACAACGCTGGATGCGGGTGGTAACGACGTGATTCTGGATGATGTGAACAACGACTTTATGGATACGGTGAATGTCAGTAACACAGACAGTCTGACGATAGACGATACCAATGCGCTGACATTGGGCACGGTAACAACGACCAACAACGCGGATGTTGATGCAGGTGGTGCGGTCGACTTCACCGGCGTCACCACAGTCGGTGGCACGCTGAATGTGGATACCACAGCGAATGGTGCAGGCGGTGCAATAACGGATACCGGTGGCCAGCTGTTAATCACCGGTACAACTACACTGGATGCCGGTGCGAATGTAATTACGCTCGATGAAGACACGAATGATTTTGACGGGGCGCTAACTTTAACCAATACGGGCGCCAATGTAGTGACGATTCATGATTCCAACGATCTGGCTATCGACACTGTCAATGTCGGCGATAATCTTGTGCTTAATTATGATCGCGGTGCGAATGACAGTTCCACTCTCGATTTATCAGCCGCAACGGTAAACACGGGTACCAACGCAATCAGCATAGATGCTCAGGGAAGTGATGACGCCATTCTGATGAGCAACACCGCCAATGTCTGGACAACCACGGCTACAAATAGCGGTACCGTGAATGATGGCACCAATACCTTCACCTACACCGACGTGGCCAGTCTGACAGGTAATGACATGACGGATACTTTTAACATTGGCCACAATGTTGATGGGACTATCAGCGGTGGTGATGGAGCCAATATTTACAATCTTAATGCAGGCACAGTCGGTGGTAATATCACAGGCGGCGCGAATGCGGATACTTTTAATTTTACCAACGCCTCGGTAACAGGAACTGTGAATGGCGCAGATGGAGTCAATACTCTTGATTACTCAGCATTCGCCGCGGCGCCTGTTGCGGTCACACTGACAACGACAGACACAAACGGTTTTCAGGGTACAGCCGACAATACCGGCGGTTTTCAGAACATGACTAATCTGACCGGTAGCGGTAACGCAGCCGACACGCTGACCGGAGTCAATGCGGATGCGACCTGGAGCATTCAGGCAGGTGATGAGACCTATGTCAGTGGTGGAGAAACGCTGACTATCGCTGATGGCACTATCCGGAATTTCATCGGTGGCAGCGCTGTTGATACCTTCAATGTCACTGCGAATAATACAAATAACCTTGCCGGTGGTTCAGGCAACGATAATTTCAACCTGAATGCCGGCGCGCTTGGCGGCGTGATGGCAGGTGGTCTGGGGATTGATACTTTCAATCTGAATGGTGGTACGGTCACTGGCACAGTCAATGGCGGCGGCGGAACAGCAGACAGTTTAGTCGGGGGTAGCAGCTATACACTCACAGGAAATAATTCCGGCACTAATGCCGCGATAGGCGGTGGCTGGAGCAATATTGAAAATCTCACCGGCACAGCTGGCAACGATACATTCAATTTCAACAACGGCACGCTCTCCGGAACGGCAGATGGTCTGGCTGGTAATGATCTCTTTGATTTTAACGGCGGTACTGCCGGCAGTATCGATGGGCAGGGTGGGGTGGATATTCTTAACTTTGCTAACGCCGGCGGCCAGACCATAGCGATTACCGGTCTGGGTGGCACCGACGGATTTTCCGGCACATCGACTAATGTCACGAATTCCTTCGACGACATCAATACGATTATCGGCAGTGCGGCTACGGATACTCTGGGGAACGCCAGCAATGCAGACTCAACCTTTAACATCAATAACGGAAGCGGCACGTTTGTGTCCACCAACACACTGGTGTTTTCATCTCTTGATAATTTTGCCGGTGGCAGTGGCTCAGACACATTCAATATCACTGGTGACCATACAGGTAATCTGAGCGGCGGCGCCGGCAATGATGAATTTAACTCTACGAGCGCAAACGTAAATGGCAACGTCACCGGTGGCAGTGGGGTGAATACCTACGAGCTGGGCAGCGGACGGGTCAATGGAACAATCGTTGTCAGCGGCAATGATATCTGGATTCATACAGCCGGTGTTCAGCTGGCGGATTCGGTCACTGGCAACGGTAGTTTAACAATCCCCAATACTACCGGTGGCGGACTGATCGTCAGTGATGCGAGTGGCAATGATCTTGTTGTCGACTCGAGTGATTTAAATTTGCCAACTCTGAGCGGATTCAACGGACACTTGATTATCGGTGGTCTGTTATTGCCGCCTACCTTACCGATTAGTGGCGATTCGCAGGTTAACGTCAATACCGATTTATTAACAATAAACGAAAATATTGTTACTAATGGTGATTTGACTTTACTGGGCAGTAACGTCGATCTGAACGCGGATTTAAATGCCGGTGGCATTGGTGGTGACGATATTCTTATCGTAGCAGTGGGCAGCCAGAATGGTGGCAGCGATCCGGGTAATATTACTGCTGTGGCAACACCCACCACTATCGAAGCTGGCAGCCTCACATTGATCGCGGCCAATGATATTGTCAATTCGGAAAGTATTGATGTGGAATTAAATGGTGGTGAAATACAGGTGGCTGTCGGAGAGGGTGTGGAAACTCCTCAGTTTGGTTTGCTTGATGCAACAGCAGCGGATTTATCTGTTGCAACCAGTGCATTTATAACAAGTTTTTTCAATACCAACTTGCAGTCGGTAGGACAAAACGTCAGTGCGGCTAATCAGGCAGGTGGCTTAATCGGACTTGAACAGCTGGGAAATATCGATGTCGGCTTGTTTGAGGAAGAGCTGACTCTGTTTGGCGCAATCGGCGGTGGTATCGCCTTGAGTTTATATATGTGTGAGGAAGTAGAAGGTTGTGCTCCGAATGTCAATGAGACAGAGCTGGCTGAGTTGATTCTGAATTTACAGGCAAGGCTTGAAGAATTGAAAACGCGTGTTGCCGAGGAAGGCGATGGCGAGTCAAAAACAGAGTTGGAAAACCTGATTTCCGCTTATGAAGAAGAATTGCGTAATTTCGAGTCCTATCGGGAAGAACTCCGGAAATTCTTTTCTGAAGACGAGGGAAGTACTCAAAATGAAGAACAAAGCAGTGTTGATGTTTCTACTCAGGTCGATAATTTGCGTGATGTTCTACAGGTTGCCCAGTCTCGAATTGACTGGCTGGAAAGTCTGAAATCTGATCCTGAAACACGTGCGAGTTTAAGTCAGCGTAGTGGTATCGATTTAACCATAGAACAATTAGAAATAATCATTAATGCGACTCAACAGGAAATGCTAATGCTTGAGAGACAAATACAGTCATTACTTGATGGTGTGGAGGCACACAACGAAGCACCGGTGTTTAGTCAAAAACTGGCGGAAGCAAATTTGTGGTATTGAGAGTTAATCTAAAGACTCGATTTTTCCCATTCTAGCAGAGAGTTTTGAACCTGTTTTAAGAGCTTGTCTGCACTTGAAGGCAATTGTCGACCTACCCGGGTGGCGACAACGGCTATGCTGCTACTCAGGGCTGAATTGTCAACGCGGACTGAAACGAGTTTTCCCTCAGCCAATTCCTGAGATACCGCCAAATCAGACAAAAAACTTATACAGTCTCCCCGCATTACACAGTTTTTTAGCAATACGAAAGAATTAGTAGTCATAACGATATTCAATCTGACATTTTCTATTTTTGCTCCTGCCTGAATTGCTTCATGCATACGGAAATTCTGATTAAGTATGATGTTCGCGTTCTGAAGATCGCCGAGTGTCAGTACTGACTTGCCAGCCAGAGGGTGGTCAGGATGCAGAATGGCTTTAATCGGTTGCTCAATTGTTGGTCTTGTACGAATTCTGGGTTCACCATGAACATCAAAAGCAACTCCGAAATGAGCATCGTCTGCGACTACCATTTCAATAACTTCCCTTGTGCTTGGTAGCATTCGTACGTCGATGAAAATATTTGAGTAAGTTTTTATAAACTCACTTATCGTAGGGCTAATCACGCCGCCAACAAAACCCTCAACAATGGCAATGGTGACATTTCCCGTACATAAGGCTTTGACGTCTTCTAATCTGGCAGAAAGCTCCTCCTGATCTTTCGAGCGTTTGGAGTAATAGTCACAAAGGATATGCCCTGCCTGAGTCAGTTTAACCCTATGTCGGCCCTTTTCAATCAGGGGAGTATCGAGCTCCGATTCCAGTTTTTGAATTTGCCGGCTTACTGAAGATGTCGCGATATTGAGTTTCTCACCCGCAGCACTCATCGTCCCCAGTTGCGCAGAGAAATATAAGCAGCGTAAGCGATTTTCATTGAATTTCAGTTTCATGAAGGTTTCTATAGGATTTTTATTACACCAATTATGAAAATCCTCTTGATTCAGAATGAATAATAGCATGCCAGGACAAGACAGCTAATGGACTCTGTTTGTTGCATGTTTTGCAATAAATTATACAAAAAGGGATCTTGTCATTTTGACCATCCCTGCATAGGATGATAGTCAAATAAAATCAAGCTTGGTACTTCAAAACAAGAGTCTTCAGACCAGAGAGAACCTGATTATATGAGTGCTGTAGGCATTGACATTGGTGGCACCTTTACCGACGTCGTCATCATGCGTGACGATGGTTCCATTGATACGAGTAAAAGCCCTTCCACGCCAGGGCGCCTGATCGAAGGTTTGTTGGCAGCACTTGCTCTTGTCGCAGAAAAGGAAGGGAAGAGTCTCGATAATCTGCTTAAAGAAGTTGAGCGGATATCCCACGGTACCACTGCCGCGACCAATGCATTTATCGAGAGACGTGGTGCTAAAGTAGCTCTTTTAACCACCCGTGGTTTTGAAGATACGATGATCATGCAGCGCATGATGGGAATGACTGCGGGCTTGTCCGCTTCTGAGCTGACTGACTATTCAAACCGAAGTGTCCCCGTGCCGCTGGTGCCTCGTTCTCTTATTTTTGGAATACGTGAGCGGGTCGATTATCGCGGTGATACTATTTCTCCCCTTCGTGAACAGGATATCTACGATGCGATTGAGCAAATCAAGTCCGCCGGCGTAGAAGCTCTGGCGATTTCCTATCTCTGGTCATTCAAAAATACCGAACATGAAAAACGAACTCTGGAAATACTGAAATCAGAGATGCCCGATGTGTATGTGTCTGCCTCGCATGAACTTGTACCGCTCCTGGGTGAGTATGAACGCAGCGCAACGACTGTCGTAAATGCCTACCTCGGTCCTTTGGTACGCGAATATACCGACATACTCGAACAGCGTCTGGGTGACAATCGCCTTTATCTGCTGGATTCCTCAGGAGGCTTAATGACGCCGCAAGAGGCAGGACGATCTTCGGTACGTCTACTGCTTTCCGGGCCATCGGGTGGTGTGACCGCCGCCAAATATGTAGGCCAACTTTCCGGACATGACAATATCATTACCTTCGACATGGGCGGGACCTCGACGGATGTCGCTGTAATTGCTGAAAACACTTCTGTACTGCGCAAGGAAACAGTAGTCGACAAAAATCATTTTCTATTGCCAATGGTTGATGTCAGAGCAATCGGAGCCGGCGGTGGTTCCATTGCAGGGGTAGAGGAAGGTGGCTATTTATTTGTTGGTCCTGAAAGTGCTGGTGCGGAGCCTGGCCCGGCATGTTATGGCAAAGGCGGTGAGCGACCTACTGTTACTGATGCGGACGTCATTCTGGGAATTATCGATCCTCTCGAATTCCTTGGCGGGAAGCTTCAACTTGATGTTGAAAAAGCGCGTGAGGCTGTGCGAATTCATGTTGCAGAACCACTCGGTCTGAGTATTGAAGAGGCCGCAGCCGGTATAAAAACCATTGTTGATGCACGTATGGCTGATCTTCTGCGTGTCGTGACCATAGAGAAGGGACACGACCCGCGTGACTTCGTGCTTTACGCTTTTGGTGGAGCGGGAGCGACACACGCACCGGCATTTGCTCTTGATGTGGTGGATGAACTTATCGTGCCAGGCAGTCAGTCAGTATTTTGTGCCTATGGTGCGATTGCTTCTGATATTAAGTTGAGTCTTGGTCGTGCCGTTCCCACACGCGTAAGCAGGGAAGGTGAGGGTGATATTTCCCTAACCGAGATTGAAAGTATATTTAAAGATCTGGAACAACAGGCAAACGACACCTTGGTGAAGCAAAATGTTGCAGCTGAAAGACGACACTTTAAGAAAGAAGTGGAAGTCCGCTTCATTAGACAGACAAAATCTCTCTCGATCCCGTTCCCCGGTTCTATTGAAGGTTTAATAGAAAATTTTCTTAAAGCGTATCAAAAACGTTATGGTGAAGAAGCCCTGCCGGAAAAAGCGGGACTGGAATTTGTTACCTATGTCATTGAAGCAAGTGGTGAACTATCGCGTCCCGAGTGTGCACGTTATTCTTTCGTTGAAACGGACGCGTCTTCTGCATTGAAAGGACAAAGACCAGTGTATGACTTACAACAAAAGGCCTTTAGAAATACCAATATCTACCGGGGTGAAAGTCTTCAGTCCGGCAACGAGATTACGGGTCCGGCGATAGTGGAATATGAGGGCACGACGGTAGCAATCTGTGCGGGTCAGTTAGCGACGATCAATGAACTGCAGGGTATATCTATAAGGAAACAGCTATGAGCGATAGTGAACATTACGTACTCGGGCCCAGTATTGCTGACAGAGAATGGCTGATCAAACCCCTGTCCCTCGATCCGATTGTATTCGAAATTATACGCAACAAGTTTCAGGCGATAAATGAAGAGCAGGCCCTGTCACTGAAAGAGGTCTCAGTTTCACCGATTGTAGCCGGTGCCGGTGACTTTAATAACGCCCTGTTCACTGCCGATGGTCGCCTTGCATCAATGGGGCCGCAGGTGGTTTTTCATTCAGGTGCTATGCCGCTTATTCTGAAACATGTGATGGCTGATTTTGCAGACGAGGAAATTAATGACGGCGACATGTTTATCGTCAACGATCCTTACAAAGGTGCGGTTCATCATCCTGACGTCACTATCATGGCGCCGATATTCTTTGAAGAAAAACTGGTGGCATGGACAGGAGTGACAGCACACCAGGTAGACATGGGCGGCATGTCGGTGGGTTCAGTGTCGGTTAGAGCAAAAGAGAAACAGCAGGAAGGTCTGATGATGCCGCCCTTGCGTCTCATTGAAAAAGGCAAAATGCGCAAGGATGTTTGGCGCATGATCATGAACATGACCCGGCAACCACAAATGGTGGGCCTGGATTTAAAAGGTTTCATCGCATCCAATGTGGTCGCTCGCGATAGACTGACGGAGTTAATGTCGCAATACGGCACTGAGACGATATTAACCGCGATGGAAGAATTGATCCGTTATTCGGAGCGGAAAACCCGTGAGCATTTGCTGACTCTGCCTGACGGAGAAGCCCGAACGCGGGGTTATCTGGATCACGATGGGACAGAGAACAAGGTCTATAAAACTGACGTTAAAATAATTAAGCAGGGGGACAGACTCACTATTGATATGTCCGATTCCTCACCACAGGCTTCGGGTTATATAAACTGTGCCGAAGGCTGTTTGATTGGTGCGATTCTGGGCGGGGTAGCACCTTTACTCGGCTCAGGCATCCCCTGGAATCAGGGTATTCTGAACAGTATTGAGGTGATTGCAGCAAAGGGCCTGATTTGTAACGCACAAGCCCCGGCCGCGACTGGTGCGGCAACTATCGGTCAGGGCTGGGTGATTACGCTGACCACCGCACATGCGATCTCCAAATTACTGGCCTTATCAGATAAAAGTCGCAAACATTCTCAGGGAGTCACACACGGTACTATGGCCGCGCTGTTCACCGGTGATACCAATCAGCATGGTGAGCCTTTCGGCAATCAGTTAATTGACGCGCAGATAGGTGGCGGCGGTGCCAATCCTTTTGCCGATGGACTCGATCAGGCCGGCTGTTTTGTTTCTCCGCGTCCGCATATTCCAAATATCGAATACAACGAGATGCATAGCCCCATGCTGTTTTTATATCGTGCCTTCTTTCCTGATACCGGCGGGGATGGTGAGCATCGTGGTGGTCGTGCGGCAGGTACAGCCTGGACCCCTCATGGTGTTGAACGCCTGCGCTGTTCTCTGACCTCGCATGGCGTTGAAGTGCCGATATCCTACGGGCAGTTTGGCGCCTACCCGGGTGTTTGCAGTAATGCCATGATCATTCACGATTCCGATGTGGCGCAAAAATATGCGGAAAGTGATCTGCCATTGAAGTTGGAAGATGTCGACAAACCAATCGACCTGCAGGCGCTCGGCGGAGAAGTGCAGATTCTGGCTGCGAAACAGGATGAACTGCCACTTAAACCAGGCGATATCGTCCAATACACATGGCAGGGTGGGGGTGGTTATGGTGATCCACTCGAACGGGAAATCAGCGAGGTCATCAGAGATATTGATATGGGATATATATCAGCTCAACGCGCTGAAGAGATCTACGGTGTCTTTGCAGGCGAGTCGAGCGAAGTAATACAGGAACAGCGTGAAGGTATGCGCAAGCAGCGTCTGCTTAATGCTGAAGACCCGATAGCTAAGGCCGAAAACATGGATACGGGTGAGCGCAGGACAGTATCCCGTTTCGGAGCCGGGCTACTGCTACGACAAAGGCCTGAAGGGACCCTGCAATTTGAGTGCGAATGCGGCTGCGTATTCTGCAAGGCTGACGAAAACTGGAAAGAACATGTCGCTTTTCACAGCCTGAGCAAAGACGAATTACCAAATGGAATTCGCCTGCATGAAACCATGGAGCTGGTGGAATACCTTTGCCCGGATTGCGGGCGACGCCACGCACTGGACGTCAAAGAAAAAGGGATTCAGCCGCTTCAGGATCTGAAAATCAGCCGCTGGGCAGAGACGACTCTCTAAAAGCCCAGTTCAGCTTTTCTTTCTTCCGCTCCCGGAAGCGGATCCATCTGCTCTTCACAAACCGGCAGTTCCGCTGCTTTTTCGGCATTAATCGCAATCCAGGGTTCTTTGTCTTCAGGAAGATCATCAACTTCAAATATGGCTTCGACAGGACACTCGGGTATACAGGCGCTGCAGTCTATGCAAACTTCCGGATCGATATATAACATCTCATCATCAAAGTGAAAGCATTCCACAGGGCATACCGTGACACAATCCGTGAAGCGGCACTTCTGGCAGTTATCTGTGACTATTGTTGTCATTCTTATCTCCCCAAACTTTTAATAAGTGCGATTGTAATACTCAGCTGACGCGAGCGGACATATGATACATCAGATTTTATGCACGAAAACAGATTTTTGGCGGGCAATATCGAGTGGTTTTGCTTTGCTAAGGCTTAACGTATACTAAGCCGCTAATCTGACAGTGTTTCAATAAACATAAGTTGCTAAGTGATAGAAAACTATCAGTTTTCCTGAGCTCAGGGTTGAAGGCATTAAAAAAAATGAGGCGATTTTAATGATAAGACGATTCTATCTGCTGCTGTTTCTAAGCCTGGGTGCGCTACCGGCTCATGCTGACCTTCCGAATGATCCACTCGGACTGGTCAACACCTTGCCAGCCGAATACCCGGATCACTGGTTGATCGCTCACGATGTCGCCTTCGCCAATATGCTCAACGGCCGGATTATTATTCTCGATACCGAGAAAGACACCTTAAGCGAACAATACAAGGGCATGATTAACTCTTCGCTTATTGCCATGGTTGCAGTTGCGAAGACGCGACCAGAAATTTATGTCTATGAGTCTTTTTATTCACGCGGTACGCGTGGCACGGCAACAGATGTTCTGACAATTCATGACAAAACCACACTAAAAGCGATCGATGAGATTGTTATTCCCGGTGTGAAACGCGCTGATATGTTGCCCAGCGATTTTCTGATTCATCTTATCGACAATGAAAAATACCTTCTGCTATTTAATTTCACTCCGGCCACTTCGGTCGCCGTTATTGATGTTGAAAACAGAAAATTACTGAATGAAGTGAATACACCCAGTTGTTCACTGATTTATCCAACTGGTAAGCGTGGGTTCTCTTCCTTATGTAGTGATGCATCAATGATTTCTTACCAGTTGGATGAAAAAGGTAAAGTTAAAAGTAAAACAAAACTCGAACCATTTTTTGATATCGACGGAGACGCATTATTTGAGCGGCCGGTAATTATTGATGGTATTGCCTACTTTCCCACATTTCAGGGAAACCTTAAGGAAATTGATTTACGTGGCAGTGTGGCGAAACCTGGTAAACAATGGAGTTTGCTGAGTAAAGAGGAACGAAAACAGAATTGGCGTCCCGGTGGTATGAATCTCGATGATGAAGATTCCATGGGGCATATGTATCTTCTTATGCATCCGGAAGGTGAAGAGGGCACTCACAAAAACCCGGGGGCAGAAGTCTGGGTCTACGACGTCAAAAAACGAAAACGGACGCAAAGAATTCCGCTAAAACTTCCGGGACTGACGATTGAAGTCAGCAAAGATAATTCTCCCAGACTTTTTGTGACCAATGTCGAAATGAATATTGATGTCTACGATGCTTTGTCAGGTGAGTACCTTAAAACACTATCCGATTTCGGGCAGGAAACGCCGTTAATCCTTTTTTCCGCAAACTGAACTTTGTGAATATTAGAGAGAAATCCTATGAACTGGCTTGATCAAATAACCGAAAACCTGACCCGGAAGGTCGCTCAGGAATCATCACGACGCAGCTTCATTGGTGGCATCGGTACCGCGCTGATAGGTGGAGCGGCTATTCCGCTTCTGCCAGTCGCCAGAGCAGCAGGAAACCACGACCAACCAGCTGAGCCAAGCGATGCGGACCTCGACGATCCGACCAGTTGTGCTTACTGGCGCAACTGTTCCATCGATGGTTTTCTCTGCAGCTGTTGTGGTGGTAGCGACAAGGTCTGCCCTCCCGGTACAGAGCAGTCCCCTATTACCTGGATCGGCACCTGTAAAAACCCGGCGGATGGCAAAGACTATATTATTTCCTACAATGATTGCTGCGGTAAGACTTCCTGCGGTAACTGCTTTTGCAATACCAATCTCGGCGACCGCCCGACTTATCGGCCACACACGGCAAACGATATTAACTGGTGTCTTGGTGTCAGTAGCCAGACCTATCATTGTACCGTAACACTCGTGATTGGTGTGGCAACGAAGAAAGCCTGATAGTATTTTCATCGCTTGACCGCGCAAGATTCATATCACTATGAGTCTTGTTTTACCGGATTTCCTCATTTCAGTTTCTGTGCTCGTCATATCCATTGACGTCAGATTTTATGTTGCAGGCATAGTGTCATGAAAAACAGCATTAAAATCGAAAAGACCTTGCTCAATAAGCTCAAAGTTAAACATTTTTCATTGTTGACGGAAATCGACCGGTTTCAAAATGTTTTAAAAGCATCGAAAGAGTTGAATATGAGACAACCTGCCGCGAGTAAAATGCTGCAGGAAATTGAAGATATTCTGGGTGTCACATTGTTTGAACGAGGTCGGAGAGGGGTAGAAACAACCCCGTATGGAGAAATTCTGGTAGCTCAGGCGAAGCAAGTCCTGAGTGCTGTTCGTCACGCGAGTGAAGAAATTGTTTCCTTGAAGGACGGGGTCAGTGGACATGTAAGAATAGGGACATTACTGGCAGCGGCGCCGGTTTTGCTGCCAAGTGCGGTTACTTCATTGAAATCCACACACCCGGAAGTTCTGGTGAGTATTCAGGATGGCACGAATGAAAGCCTTATCGCGGCGCTTGATAATGGCGACATAGATTTGGCTATTAGCAGAATGCAGCCATCTCTTATTCAGAAAGGTTTGCTTCATGAAGTGCTTTATGAAGACCACATGTGTGTTGTTTCACGAACAGGACATCCCGGAGCAGAGAGTAATAATATAGCAGTAAAAGAACTGGCAGAATGCCAGTGGATATTGCCAGGCCCACAGACTCTGCTTCGCGATCAGTTTAATCAGGTTTTCAGCTCAGCCGGTGTAAAACCACCTTCGGACAAAGTCGTAGAATCTGTTTCATTACATATGAACCTTGCGCTCTTGTTACAAACCGATATGGTCACTTTTCTTCCCTACCACGCAGCAAAGCCTTACATAGATCTTGGTCTGTTGAAACAATTGAATACCCGAATTAATTCGAAGTACGGGCCAATAGGAGTCAGCTATAAACAACAAGAATCTCTCACGCCCGCTTCCAGAATAATGCTCGAATATCTGAGAAAAGAGGCGGAAAAACTGAGTTAACAATCTGGCTTTATGCTCAGCTATAACAAAACTGACGACAGCTATACTAAAATGTTCAGGTTAATTCGATTATGATTTGAATACTTGGAAAACCAGAGTTTGCCTGCCCTATGAAGACTGATACAGAAGATAAACAAAGAATTCGTACAATATGCCGCTCCTGTGGTCATGGCGGATGTGGAATTTACGCTGTCGTTGAAGACGGTAAAGTCACAAAAATTCAACCCGACAAAGAACATCCGGTAAGCAAGGGCTATACCTGTAAGAAGGCGCATGGTTTTCTGGATATGCAGTATCACCCGGACCGGCTGCTGTACCCGAAGAAACGGGTCGGGGCGAGGGGAGAAGGTAAGTGGGAACGTATCTCCTGGGATGAGGCTCTGACGACGCTGGCAGATAAGATGAACCAGTTCAAGGCGGAGTCAGGTGCCGAGTCGGTTGTTATGGGTCACGGTACCGGCCGGGATTTTCATCGTTTTGTTTATCGTGTATCCAATCTTTTTGGCACACCTAATGTTCTGACCCCCGGTCACATGTGCTATCTGCCTCGTATCGCCATCTCCAAGTTAATGGGAATGGAAATTCCGATGGTAGATTACGACAGTCGACCCAAATGTGTTATTTCCTGGGGCGCCAATCATCTGATCTCAAATCCTGATGAGAACAAGGGGATTAACCTCGCGCAGACGCTTAGAGACGGCGCAAAGCATATCGTTATTGATCCTCGTCGCACAAAGCTGGTCGACAGGGCGGACTTATGGTTACAACTGAGACCGGCTACAGACTCCGCCCTCGCTATGGGCATGATGAAAGTGATTGTTGATGAAGAACTCTACGACAAGGACTTCATTGAAAAATACACTACCGGTTTTGATAAATTCGTAGAACGTTTACAGGAGTTTCCTCTCGAAAGAGTGGAAAAAATTACCTGGGTGCCGAAAGAAAAAATTATCGAGGCGGCACGTATATACGCCACCACCAAACCGGCGGCCCTGCAATGGGGTGTCGGTATTGAGCAGAACATAAATTGCGTTGATGCGGATCGCGCGCTTATTTATCTGGTGGCAATGACAGGCAATCTTGACGTACCTGGTGGCAATGTTATTTTCGGTTTACCGCCGGGATTGACGCGGGCTGAGTTTTCTCTTTTTAACAAGCTACCAGCTGAGCAGAAAGATAAGCTGCTCGGTGGAGACAAATACAAGCTGGGCGCCACAATCAATCGTATTACACCCCATGTGGTCTGGGATGCGATTGAAAACGCCGACCCCTATCAGGTGAGGGCGATGGTGGTGTTTGCCAGTAACTCTCTCAACGCCAGAGAAAATTCGAAACGCGTTTACGATATTCTCAAGAACAAACTTGAATTCTTTGCCGCCATTGATGTGTTTCCGACACCGACAACTGAACTGGCGGATCTGGTATTGCCTGCGGCAACATGGCTTGAGAACGATAACATCGCCGATTACTGGAAAGTGCATGGTTTTGTTTTTCCACGGAATCTGGTTGTCGAGCCGGAAGGCGAGGCGCGTTCGGATCATATGATTTTAAATGAGCTGGGTAGAAAGCTCGGCTTTGAAGAATACTTCTGGGAAGACTACAACGATTCACTTGATCATATTCTTGAACCAATTGGTCTGAATTGGGAAAAGTTTAAAGACATGCCCTATCTGCAGACTGAACCGAAATATCGTAAATACGAGATCGAAGGTTTCGCTTCAGATTCAGGAAAACTGGACTTTTATTTACATAAATATGAAGAGTGGGGCTATGATCCCATGCCTTCTTATGTCGAACCACCTGAAAGCCCGGAGCGGGAAGCGGAATTTGTTGAAAAGTATCCATTGATACTGATAACCGGCCAACGCATATTCAATTATTTTGGATCTGAGCACCGGCAATCGGCTTACCTGAGAAAATCGCATCCTGATCCCCTGGTAGAAATCCATTCGGAAACAGCGAGCCAGCGCGGCATAAAGGAAGGTGACTGGGTGAGCATAGAATCGCCACGCGGCAAAGTGAAGTTTCGTGCAAAACTGTTTGACGGTATCGATAAGAGAGTGGTTAGCGCGGAATTCGGCTGGTGGTTCCCGGAAAAAGACAGAACCGATGCCGATGAGCAACTTGCTTCGAATATTAATGTCTTAACAGATGATGCGGGTCCTCTCGATCCGGGCATGGGTGCGACGAACCTGAAAGGTTTAATGTGCCAGATTGAAAAACTGGCCTCTTAAGGCCAGTCTCTCAAAATAAAGTACATCAAAGATCAGAAAGTGTAGCGAGCGCCGATTGTTGCGGTCCGGTCTTTATTAGGTCGTGCTCCGTAGGGCTGGCGACCCAGTATGTCTTCGGCATCGGTCAGATTTTCAATACGACCGAAGAAGTTAATATTTTCGCTAAACTGATAATTTCCGGTTAAATCCAGAGTGAAGGTGTCATCAGTTTGTTCGAATGCATCACAGGAAGCCCGTACGCACACTTCGTCAACGTAATTGGCATTCAGGTAAGCGCCCCAGCTTGAATGTTCCACACCTACAGTAAAGCGGAGTTGATGATCCGGGATGTAGGGAATCGGATCGCCTTTGGTCACATCACCAAAAAAATCGGTGTCGGCAATATCGGTATCAAACTCAGCATCTATGTAAGTATAGGTAAGAGATACCGGAACATTCCATTCGCTGGCAGGTGTCAGATCCGCAGCAAATAACATTTCCACACCCTGCACAGTGGCTGCATCACCATTGAAGGCATCTCCGATAGTACAACCGGTACCGGAGGATGCTGTACATTCACCAAGTATATTATCGTAGTCACTGATAAAACCGATGACCTCACCGCGTAAGTTGCTACCCTGATAACGAAAGCCAAATTCGTAATTAATTGCTTTCTCTTCTCTTACCCCGGGAGAGTTACTCGGTGCAGAAAAACCTTTGTGTGCGCCGGCCAGAATTTGCCATTCGTCTGAGAGTTGATAAAGCACACCCATGCCCGGTAGCCAGACTTTGGTTTTGTTTTCACGATCGTCTCTAAATGTTCGAGTGGCGCCATCGCGAAAACGCGTGCGCTTCTGATCGATATCTTCATAACGAATGCCTGGCGTGAAAGTCCAGTTGCCCCATTCAATACGGTCATAAACATGGATCGCCAGCGCTTCGGCTTCTTGAATACGATTACCTGCATTACCAAGTTCGCCCAGATCATCAAGCACCAGTGTCCCGCCTTGCTGACTGTAAGTACTATTGCGTTGCAAGCGGTCTTCCTCGTCCCAATGATAACGCAGACCTACTTCAAGACTGTGACTGGTCTCACCAATTTCCCCATCCCAGGCTAATTTGAACTGACCACCTCTGGAGTAGTATTCACGATCATTGGCGCGCAATTGAATACTGCCTGGTGCCGTGTCCAGAGTGCCATCAAGAATGCCCTGTAATTGTGCTGTACTCAGTCCATCAAGACTACTACCGCTGTTTACTGCCTGAATCACATTGAACCAGCTGGTTCGGTCAAAATCCTGAGCATCTGTACTACCATCTGCATCCAGTCCTTCAGTCTTGAACCAGCTACGTGAATGTTCATTATTATAGCCGGTCGCCGTAAAGGTCATGGAATCTGAGATTTCGAATTGATAACGGCCAATGTACTGGAAATGTTCCGTTTGAATATTGTCCAGAACAGACAGACCGTAGCGGCGATTTGCATTGCTGGCAAAGTCCGCATCGCTCAGACCAAGATAGCTCTGTTCGGAGTCCTGATCGGCATACTGAAATTTAAAATTAACTTTGTGTCGTGAACCTTCCGGGGCATAACGCAACTTGACAGTGTAATCCTGTATCTCCAGTCCGCTATCGCTACCACCGCGGTCAATATTTTGAAAACCATTACTGCCCCACTGATGAGTTTCAACAAGAAAACCAACACCGTTGTCCAGAGTATCGCCGTATAGAGCATGAACACGGTAGGTTGAATCCTCACCACCTTCTGCCATCACCATTCCACCCTTTTTCTCTGGAATCGGAGTAGACAACATATTCAGGGTTCCACCAATGGTATAGGGGCCCTGTGTGATCGAGGCCGGGCCTTTAAGTACTTCGAAGGCGTGCATACGTCCCGCAGTTGGGAAGTAGTAAGCTGAAGGTGCGGAGTAGGGTGCCGGAGCAATCAGAACATTGTCTTCAAGTAGGGTAATGCGACTGCTTCTTTCTGTTGCGACACCTCGAATGCTGATATTAGGGCGCAATCCATAACCGTCTTCCAGTTGTATCGATACACCTGGTACTTCGCGGGATATTCTTTGTATGTCAGAGTAGTTAAACTTTTCCAGTTCTTCCGGGCCGATGAAATGGGCCGAGCCGGCTATCTGTTGGGCGTCTTCCTTATTGCCGACTATTCTGACTTCTTCTATGAAGGACTCTTCATTTTCGTCATTCGCGAACACAGATACGCTGACCAGTGTTAGTGCCACTATGAAACCGGTGATTCTCTCCATTACTCTACAAACCCCATTATTTTTTCTTAACTATATTAAATACTTAGGTCGAACGAGCTAACTCGATATACAAATGATAATCATTCTCATTTATATTTGCAATATTTAAAATAAACTGAATGTCAGGCTAAGTCAGTAGGGCAGGCCGGTATAGTTTTCGGCGAGTACGCGTTGTGCTGCTTCAGATTCAATAAGGTAGTTCAACTCGGCTTCACGCAGGCGTTTTTCAAAAGGACTGTCATCAGCAAAGTTATGTAGCAGATTGGTCATCCACCAGGAGAAACGTTCTGCCTTCCAGACTCGCTGCAGGCAATTTGTTGAATAGTTATTCAGACCTTCCTTATTATTATTCCGATAATACTCAATCAAAGCGTTTGAACAGTAATGTATATCGGATGCGGCTAGATTAAGTCCTTTTGCACCCGTCGGCGGGACAATATGTGCGGCATCACCTGCCAGCATAAGCCGGCCATATTGCATGGGTTCTGCGACGAAACTGCGTAAAGGTGTAATACTTTTTTCCAGTGAGGGGCCTGTTTCAAGACGATTGGCGGTTTCCTCTGGCAGCCGCCTGCCCAGTTCCTGCCAGAAACGTTCATCGCTCCATGCCTCCAGTTTTTCGTCAAGCTGACATTGTAAATAGTAACGACTCAATGTCTCTGAACGCTGCGAGCAAAGTGCGAAACCTCGTTCGTGGCTGACATAGATTAGCTCATTGGAGACGGGTTTCGTTTCTGAAAGCATACCGAGCCAGGCAAAGGGATAGCTTCGTTCAAATTCATTCAGAATATTTTCCGGTATCTGTTTTCTGGAGACACCATGGTAGCCATCACAGCCGATAATAAAATCGCAGACTATTTCAAAAGTTTTTCCATCTTTTAGATAGCTGAGACGAGGACTGTCGCTGTCTATATCATGAATGTCAACATCACCGGCTTCATAAACAAGCTTACCCTTACTGGCGCGACGGGCATCGACAAGATCTCTGGTTAATTCAGTCTGGCCATAGATGGTGACGACTTTGCCACCACTTAGTTTTTCAAGATCTATTCGGCAACGTTTATCTCTGGCGACAATATCAAGTCCTTCATGAACCCGGCTCTCTTTGTTCATTCGCTTGCCCACCCCGGCTTTGTGCAGGAGATCAACGGTTCCCATTTCGAGCACACCTGCTCGTATTCGTGACAGGACATGCTTCATTGTCTGGCGCTCAAGTACGATGGAGTCTATACCCTGTAAATGGAGTAATTGCGATAGAAGAAGTCCAGAAGGACCGGCACCAATTATCCCGACCTGAGTTCGCATAAATTAAGTTTCCTGACTGAGAGGAATAATCACCAGAGTACGCCTGCTATCATAGGGTGAGCTTAAACTCCGGGCAAGAACTGTTAAGCATTGGAAATCAGCTTGTTCATGACAGAGTCGGATCACTGCCAGAATTTAATTTTCGTTTTCCGCGAGAACCTCTTCAAAAGCACGTGGTTTGTCAATTCCGTAGCCCTGCGCATAGTTAACGCCTATCTCTCTTAACATGCCTTTTATCTCATCGTTCTCTACAAACTCAGCGATTGAACGCATGCCCATTACCTGACCGATTTCATTAATTGATTTAACCATAGCCCTGTCAATCGGATCTTCAACAATATCCTTTACAAACATACCATCAATTTTCAGGTAATCGACAGACAGATTTTTCAGATAGCCAAAAGACGACAAGCCGCTGCCGAAGTCATCCAGAGCAAATTGGCAACCAAGTTCCCTGAGTGAGGATATAAAGGCAGTGGCAATGCTCAGATTCGATATTGCCGTTGTTTCGGTGATTTCAAAACATATCTTATTGGCTTCGATACCGTAATCATTAAGTTGCGATTCGATGAATTCAGAAAAACCCTTCTTGGTTAAGGATTGCCCGGAAAGATTGATAGAGATGAAACTGATTTCATCAAGGAAGGCGGGATTGTCTGCCAGCAATGAAAATGCTTCTGTAATGACCCAGACATCAAGTTTTTCAATCAGATTGTAACGTTCGGCCGCAGGCAGAAAAGCGCCGGGCGGAATTAAACTCCCATCATTGTCTATCATTCTTATAAGAAGTTCGTAGTGACGGTGATGCTCGCGCGCAAGGGGTTCTATAGTTTGTGCGAACAGGCAAAACTGATTTTTTTCCAGAGCCTGATAGATACGAGTAACCCACTCCATTTCACCGAGACGCCGGCTCATATCCAGATCGTCTTCCCGATAAACATGTATACGGTTTCGGCCCATATCCTTGGCTATATAGCATGCCGCGTCTGCCTGTTTCAGAAGTTCTGTCAGGTTAGGCAAATCCTTAGTAATCGAAGCCAGGCCGATGCTGATACCCACTTTGAAATCGTGTTTTTCCCAGGAGAATTGAAAACACTGAATGGTCTCCAAAAGTGTATCCGCTACACGCTGGGCCTGTTCCGGTGAGCAGTGCTCCATTAGAACGCCGAACTCATCTCCGCCTAGTCTGGCCAAAGTATCTGATTTACGAACTTTTCCCGATAAGGTCTCTGAGAGTTGGCGTAGCAATTCATCACCGGCAACGTGTCCGCAGGTATCATTAACCACTTTTAACTGATCAACATCCATGTAGCATAGGGCATGTCTGGCAGCCGTTTTTCTTGAATTAAGCAATAATCGTTCAGCACGATTTTCAAATTCCCTTCGGTTAACGAGTCCGGTAAGAGAGTCATGACTGGCCTGATAGCTTAACTGTTCAGAAAGTTCATACTCGTTGGTGACGTCATCCTGAATAGTGATGCAATGTGTCATGTCTCCCATAGAATTTTTTACACCCGTTATCGAGGCGCGATCCCAGTAAAGCATGCCATTCTTTTTTCGATTCTGCAGTTCGCCTTTCCATACACCTCCTGCACGAACAGTGTTCCATAATTGATCATAGGTGGATTCAGGTGTTAATCCGGAGCGCAACAGGCTGATGTTTTTACCCAGGACTTCTTCTTTTGAGTATCCGCTTACCCTGGTGAAGTTAGGATTGGTGTATTCAATGACCCCTTCGAGGTTGGTGATAATCACGCTGAATGTGGAGGCTTCGACACCACTTGATAGTTTCCTCAATTCATCTTCCGTTTTCTTCCGCTCGGTAATGTCTTCAATGATAACCACGTAGCGATTCAATACATCACCGGGCTTCCCGGCGAACGAGACACTGACATTCACCCAGACGATGGATCCGTTTTTGTGATAATTACGCTTTTCCATTGAATACTCAGAAATTTGTCCAGATTTCAGTTGAGCAAGTAAATTCAGGTTGTTGTCTAAATCATCAGGATGAACCAGTTTTTCAAAGGATTTGAAACCGAGCATTTCTTCTTCGCTATAACCTACAATGTCACAGCAGCGCTTATTCACACTTAGTATTTGACCCGTGTCTGAACTAATCAATGCGACTCCGACCGCCGCTTGTTCATAGATTCCACGAAAATTTGCTTCACTTTCTTTCAGGGCATTTTCGGTCAGAGTTCGAGAGCTGACATCCTGAATGGTACCAACAGAACGAATCGGGATATTTTCATCATTACGAAAGGTGCGACAACGCTCATTTATGTACTTAGTTATACCGTCATTGAGTAACAGGCGGTATGTGATCTCATAGGCTTCCCCTTTTTCAACAGAATCAGAGTAGATGTTCTTAACAAGAGGGAGATCATCAGGATGAATAAAAGTAAAAAAGTTTTCAGAAGTGGCTTCAACTTTATCAGGGTCAGCATTAAAAATTCGATAAACTTCTTCAGACCATTTTGCTTTGCCTGCAAGAAGGTCGATTTCCCAATTGCCAATTTCCGAAATTTTTTGTGCTTCCACCAAAATTGCTTCTGCTTTTTGCAGGTCGTCTCTCAAGTTCCTGAGCTTGAGCTCGTTGTCCCGGCTGCGCTGAATATTTGAAAGTATGTCTTTAAATATTGGCGCAATAAGAAGAATACCGACTACCAGTAAAAGTGAAATGGTCAGGGCAATTATTTCGGCAGATAGATTTTCTGTTGAAGCGGATGGGTTGATGATTGAATGATATAAACCGATCGATCGTCTGATTCCCATAAAGGTCATTGCGATGGCGAACAAAGAGAAGGCAGCCCATCTCCCTGTGATCAGGATCAGCCTGATTGATAGGCCAGCAGCTATGAACTGCAGAACCGTAGAAATTCCAAGAATGATGCTTGTCATAAAGTGTGTCGTCTTATTTAAGCGCTATGGACGATACCTAATTCAAGCAATAAGCGTGCACAAAACAAAAGGTAGCGGGGTTTATTGTCTTTTCAGGAATAAAGACAGGAAAAGAGTATTACTATCAGTTAGATAAAGAAAAGGAAAATGAGCGGGAGGCTCCTGAAAATCAAAGTTAACTGTCTGTATCGACAGTTTATTGACAGTCAAAGCCTCCCGGCGCAATGCAGGTCTGGTTATTCAGGTTTTTGAAACAACAGAGTCATGCGATTCGACTCACCGATTGCCTTGTATTTGGCTTTTAAGTCAGCATTGTCAGCTGAACCGGCAAAGGTGGGTGGCAAACGCCAGACATAATCATTTTCACCCGGTTGATCGGCGGGGTTGCTGTTGATCTGGCTTTCATCGATCAGTTTGAAACCGGCGTCAGTCAGTGTCTTAATAACAAAGGATTTTTTCAGATAGCCCTTGCTGCCATCAGCCCAGCTATCGCTGTTCCCTTCCGGTGCCATGTGCTGAACGACGCCGACTACTCCCCCCGGCTTCAACACACGTTTGATTTCTTTTAGAGCGGTTGATAGATAAGCGCCATCTTTCTCAAAGCGAGCCAGGTTGTGCAGAGAGCGAATTAATAATACCGCATCTGCACTACCGGCCATGCTGTCCGGCAACGAACCAAACTGAAATGCTTCGATAGCCGCACCATTGGCACCACTCCAGGCGGATGCCTCAGCAGTCCAGGTGTCGACCCAGGTTTTCTTTGCTTCGAGAACAGCATCGTCATAAAAGTTAAATCTGGGATAGAGATCGGCAGCGTAGTCAGCGCCAATCACCTTGCCGTCGCTACCAAGCCAGGCCGACAGGATCTTAGAGTACCAGCCTCCACCCGGCAGGGTTTCGACAACGGTCATGCCCGGTTTCAATCGAAAAAAGCGCAGGGTTTCAGCCGGGTGTCGGGAGTCATAACGCGCCTTGACTTCAGCTGGCTGTGCAGCAAGTACCGCGTCGAGTCCATCATTCGCATAACTGCCTGCAGTAGTACAAATTAGGGTAAGGAAGATTGCGATATTTAAGAGTGTTTTCATGTGTTTTATATCCGTTTTGTTGGCTTATAGTCGAGGATGCTCTGAAGCGGAAATTTAGTGCAAAAAAAGAATAAAGCACTTGTCACTTCAGAGCAAGATGTTGTCACCTGTTACTTCTTCATGCGTTCAATCAGTTCAGTGATATCAGGCAGCTTATCCATATTGGGTATGGTCACGACTTTTTCATAGTCTTCACCAAAAGGTTTGGTCGCATCGATCGCCATGGCTGATGTGACACCTCGTTCAGGCGCGGAAGGGTCGAGTTGGAAGGAGGCAATTTCCGGTAGCACAATCAGGTCACGGTCGGCCTGACTGCGCGTACACACTGCCCACATCACTTTATCCATACTGAAGATATCGACATCTTCATCAACAGCGATAGCCATTTTGATGCCCTGCGTAGATAAGAGCGCAGTCAGTATATTTCTGGCCTCGAATTTTGCCTGCTGCTGAACTGATACGATGGCACACAGGCCAACACCGCCGGCACCATGGAAATGCACTTTTTTCAGCCCGGGAAAACGTTGCTTTAAAAAGGCGTAACAGGACGCTTCCATTGGGATCATTTTCAAAACGGTAGATAGAAGCATTCTTACCACCGTCTTCAATATCTTTACTGATAGCGACTCCGGCAGTAATAAACGGACCACTATCAAGTTCTGAGCAAATCGGTATCGGTAGTTTATCCAGCGTTGCCTCATCACCAATATAGACAACATCTTTACATGGGCCGCTGGTGTTCAGTACCGGCTCGCTGAGATTCTTCATCGCCATGAGAAAATCCTCGACGGCGTTCTCCTCGTTTGTTTGCAGCGCTTTTAACATCAGCCGACGATTATTGTATATGGCACCCAGCACGGGTATGTCAGAACCCTGTATGTTTTCAAAAAGCAAAGCCGGGCCTTCTGCGTCAGAACTTTTACGAACGTATCCGGCAATCTCAAATTCGCGACTGACTGAATCCTGTACGCGGACGAGTTCGTTTTCCTTTTCCAGCATTGTCAGAAAACTTCTTAGATCAGTAATAGCCATGAGCACACCTATTTATCAAGTGAAGGGTAAGGACCGAGCATATTAACGATGATTAATGCGAGTAAATTTAACAAAACACAAAACGTCAGCACTCCGCTATACGAAGCCATTGCTTCAAACCCATAACCGAAAATCACCGGTCCGAAACTGCTACCTAACAATACCGCGATAAAGAGTATGCCAAAGATCTCAGCGAAAGAACGAAGTCCGAAATACTTTCCACATAAGAATGCCAGCAGGTCGACTTCGGCACCCAGGCTGAGTCCGATCATAATAGCTGCCATATACATCACGACTAATGATGAGGAAACAGATAATAAGAGAAAGCCCAATGCGGACAGTGCGAAAAAAATCAATGCTACTTTAGGCGCGAAGTAATGGTCAATGAGATAACCAATGAAAATACGACTCACAAAAACGGTACCGCCCATGACCGAGGCAATGATCGCTGCTGTATCAGCATTCAGGCCTTTGTCTCTGAGAAGCGGGACAAGATGAATCAGTATGCCGTGAAGTGCAAAGGCGATGCAGATAAAAATAAAGACCAATAACCAGAACTCGCGTTTTTTTATCGCTTCTCGTGTACTCAGACCTGCTTGTACACCGGATTGATTCCCGGATTCAGCAGGGTTGCCGTCGGCCCGCTGACCGATATCAGCCGGTGATTCTTTCAGAAATAGAAGCAAAATGGGAATGGTGACAAAAACCACAATTGCACTGAGTATGTAATAGGCACTTCGCCATCCGGCTGTATTGATGACATATTGAACGAGGATCGGCACTACTGTATATCCCACACCTATACCCGAGATACTGATACCAATTGCAAGGCCTCTTTTCTTGTCAAACCAGGTGGAAATAGTACGCAGGTAGGGCATCGTATTCGCAGCAACACCAAAAGTACCAAGGAAAAAGAGAATCAGGCCCAGATGCCAGAGTTCAGATACCAGTGTTGGGATGGCCGCGAGACCGATCCCAAAGGCGATGGTGGAGGGTATTAATACTACTTTTGTTCCCACTCTATCAATTAAACGCCCTGCCAGTGGCTGCGCTATCATCAGGCTCACGGTCAGAATAGGTAATAGAGCGCTGATTTGAGCTCTATTCCAGCCGAACTCCTCACCAAGTGGCAACATAAAAAGACCGATTGATGCAAACAGAAAAGGCGCGGTGCCGCTGGCGATTCCCAGCATGGATATCAGAACTATCCACCAGCCATAGAAAACTTTGTGAGTCTTTGATGATGAGGGCATGAATTGTTTCTCATCCATTTCAATATACGAAGATTTTATATTATATAGAGAAACTGTGTCGCGTCTGAGAGAATATCCCCCAGCGAGGTTTAAAAAATGAAAATACAATGCGTCAATTGGGAGTTCTGTCAGATTGTGCCTATTTTGCTACTGACTCTCATATTCTCAACTCAATCCCGGGCAACTGAAAAAGTTGAAATATTTTCCGATTGGCGTTCATCACCTGCCAGTTATTCGGAAGCTCCGTATAGCTCAAAAAGAAAATGTGAGAGTCTGCAGTCATGGAGTGTTGAACCAGCGCAGGTATTGTTAGCGAAATTACATAATAAGACGGACGCATTACCGGAATATTGTGATGTTCTGGGCCATATTCAGTCGAACATAAAGTTTCGCCTGTTTCTACCAGCTCACTGGAACGGTCGCTTTTTCATGGTAGGTAATGGCGGTCTGGCTGGTGACGATTTGCTGGAACCGGGCTATCCACAACATTTGAATAAGATGAAAGCGGCTATCAGGCTTGGCTTTGCGACAGTAATGACTGATTCTGGACACTCGGACAAAGAACAGCCTGGTGGAAGCTTCGCACACAACAACTTTTCAGCAGAGATCGATTTTGCTTTCCGTGCCATTCACCTTGTCAGTGACACAGCGAAAATTTTGATAAGAGACAACTATAAACAGAAACCCGAATACAGTTATTTTGATGGCTGCTCTGGTGGAGGACGTCAGGGCTTAATGAGTGTACAGCGTTATCCGGGTGATTTTAACGGCGTTGTCGCTGGCGCGCCGGCGTTTAACCATACTGCACTTTCGGTGGCGAGGATGTTGTTCAATCCGGTACTGAAAAATGCACAGCTGTCCCTTGCCCAGATAAAAGCCTTAGGGAAACTGATCACCGCCGAATGTGATCTTATCGACGGAGCCTCCGACGGTTTAATTGAAAACCCGCTTGCCTGTACTGTCGACTTTGATGCATTACTACCCTTGTGCAGGAACACAATTGAAAGTAATTCATGTTTCATGCCTGAACAGGTGCAAGCCATTAAAACGCTTCATGCCGATACATATGTTGATGGAGCACGTTTACAAGCGGGTTACCCACTAGCCAGCGATCTCTCCTTGGCGAATGGCTGGGGATCATGGCTGCCAAATTCCGATAATAAGGAATTCGATTTTGGTCAATATTATTCCGAAGAACTGCTGCGCTATATAGCCTTTGATAAAGATGATCCAGCTCGAAGCCTGGCTGACTTTGATGCAGAGCGGGATGTCAAAAATTTCGGTCTGGCGATGCGCTTAATCGATGCAACTGATACAAACATTCAAGTCTTTCAGAAATCAGGAGGTAAATTGCTGATGTACATGGGCTGGCAGGACATGGCTTTCTCTTCAAGAGCGACGGTTGAGTATTATGAAGCCCTGACAGAGCGAATGGGTGAAACGACGGACGAACACGCCAGATTATTCATGGCACCCGGAATGTATCATTGCTTTGGTGGACCGGGACCAAATAAATTCGATTACATGACACCCCTGATAAACTGGGTGGAAAAGGATATTGCGCCGGACAGGATTATTGCTCATCAGTATTCCGGCGATAAGCAAACCAGAACGCATCCTCTATGTCCATGGCCGCAAGTTGCCAGATATACCGGACGCGGACCGATCGAAGAAGCAGATAGTTTTAGATGTATAAATCCTGAATGAAGGTACTGCTCTGTTTATTTTCAATAGTCGTAATTTCAACTTCAGCTGACATCACTCAAATTATTAAACTTACGTCCAAGATAGACACCGGTTATGGCCCAGATGCTGGCAATGACTGCGCCAACCACCGCCACCGCACCCAGACCAAGGCCCAGTCTGGCAGTCAGCCCGGTAAACGCCCAGGCATTGAGCATGTCCCCGCCGCGGTAGACGACAATGTCGATAACCGGTTTTGCTTTGAAACGCGTCTCTCTATCAACATTGGTAAAAAGTATTTCTCTTCCCGGTCGTGTAATCGCATAGTTGCCGGCACGACGCGCCACCTGCAGACCTAATATCACACTGATAATGGGTGCCGCTGCGAGTATCAACATACCGCCGATGATAAAGACCGGCACAATGGCCAGTGTTGTTGGCATGCCAAATTTTGTCGCAAGACGACTGGTACCAAATATGGCAATAATGAAAGTGAGAATGTTTACAGCCCAATCCAGGCTGCCTAGTATTTGAGTACGGGTTTCCCTGTCATAAACGGCGAGCAGGTTCTTCTGTTCAAAATAGATAAATGAACTGATCGATGTATAGAGGAGAATGAATACACCGATTGCCAGCAAATAGGGATTGCTTAGAAATAGTTTGAAACCAGCGAAGGGTTTGCCGCCGATTCTGGCTGCACTTAAATCGGCATGCACTTGTTCATTTTGAAGTTCAGTTGATTTCAACTTGCTCAGATAGACAGTGAAGAAGACAGGAAACATTAACATCAGAGCTGCGATCAGCAAAAGAGTGTCAGTTCCCAGCCTGCCGGCAAATAAAGCAGGAATAGAAGGGCCGAGCAGAGCACCTGCGCTGGCTCCCGAGGCAATGAATCCGAACAGGCGAGTGGCCTGTTGTTTGTTATAGATGTCAGACATAAAACTCCAGAACACGGAGATATGAAACAGACTGAAGACACTGACCCAGAGATAGAAGGTTTTATCAATCAGGGTCCGCTCATCGAACAGGTTGATGGCGGCATAAAAGGCCAGGAAAGTTAAGCCAAAAAAGGCATAGACTCCCGGAACCAGACTCTGGAATTTAATTTTTGAAACTGCAGCGCCATACAGGGCAACAATCGCTGCACTGGCAAAAAAATTCAAAGTCCACAAAAGACTGACTTCTGCATCTGTCCAGTCGCTGGCCATCGCATCGCGAACCGGCCGCAGAATGTAGTAAGCGGCCATCAGCACGAAAACGAATGCAAAAGAGACCAGAGTTGCCTTTAACTCGTGGCGTTTGATTAACAGTATTTTTTCCAGGAGATTCATACTTTAGGGAAGATGAGCTTGAGTGCTTCCAATTCTATGCTCTGTCACCTATGATTTCTACTTTGCTAGTAATGAGAGTAAAAGCCAATGCCTGCATTTCCTGAGCCACCAAGTGATGACTATGAAATGGTCTATCTTAATATCACCGATCAGGAACTTCCGGAGAAAATCAATCAGAGTACCCGTTACGCCTATTTCAAGACCATTGCCAAAGGTGGTAAGGCGATTATCCAGTCTTGTAAGGATCTACATCTTTCCCGAATAGTCTGTCACAAGAAACTTCGACCCGAGTTTGCGGATGACCCGATAGAACAAAAACGCTTCTTACGGGAGGCGCGTGTCAGCGCAATGCTGCAACATCCGAATACCGTTCCAATGTATGAGTTGAGTCGCGACAGACAGGGGCACTACTTTTTTACCATGAAACTGGTTCATGGCTACACCCCTGCGCGAGGTGCTCGACTTTCGCGAACGTTACGATTTGAAAACTTTGATAAATGTCATAATTCAGATCAGCCATGCTCTGGAATACGCACATAGCCACCATGTCATCCATCGGGACATAAAACCGGAGAACATTCTGGTAGGCCCTTATGGAGAGATATTGTTGATGGACTGGGGGCTGGCAAAGGTATGGAATCAGGATGGGTCCAGTGAGGAGATGCCAGAGCCACAAAAACCAATAAGCAAATCAAAGCAGAAAGTCTCATCCATGAGTGATCTGGAAGTACTACAGGGCACGGTTTCCTATATGTCACCGGAGCAGATTAAACGAGATCCGAACATTGATTTCAGGACGGACATCTACAGCTTGGGCGTTATACTGTATGAAATATTAGCAGGACAATTGCCAAGCACAGAAGATACTGTTGATGGCGTGATTCAGCAGATTTTAAACGAAACACCAGCA
Organism: Gammaproteobacteria bacterium; assembly: GCA_012103475.1. Lineage (GTDB taxonomy): Bacteria > Pseudomonadota > Gammaproteobacteria > Eutrophobiales > Eutrophobiaceae > WLWS01. Next base: position 488,155 of record WLWS01000003.1, read on the forward strand.
AAACCGTCAACGCTCACGAAGATCCACGTTCCCAGATTACTGGAAACGATCACTATGGCTTGTATTTCCAAGAGCGTGGATAAAAGACTGCAAAGCTGTGGTGAGCTGATCAGACTTCTGGAAGAAGACTGGAGTTAATAACTACAAAAAGAGCACCATAATGATGCATTTATTGCATATAAGTATTCATTTTGCACAAAAACGGTGCGTATAAAATAGATTAAACCATCGTCTCGTTAGCTTAAGAGATCTTTGAGATCGCTTGTGAATTTGATCGAATTCGAACATAAGTCTTTATTATTAAAGTAATAATTAGAGTCATCTGAATTATAGAATTAGCTGAAGCGTTGCTATTTGGTGCAGCGGACGAAACTGGAATACATATTGCGACGCGTCATATCTTAAATAACTAAATCAATTTGATAACGCAGGAAAGATGGCAGGAGAGTAATAAACTATGAAAAGTAAGTTGGAATACATATGGCTTGATGGGTACAAACCGACTCAAAGTCTACGAAGTAAGACAATGGTTCGGGCTGATTTTAGTGGGGAGCTGGCAGATGCTCCGATGTGGTCTTTCGATGGCAGTTCAACTCTGCAAGCGGATGGCAGTGATTCAGATTGTCTGCTCAAACCCGTGCATATTATCCCTGATCCAGTTCGCTTGAACGGATATCTGGTTATGACGGAAGTTTTGAACGCTGATGGCACACCGCATGAATCAAACTCCCGTGCCACTATTGAGACCGCAGAAGATGATGAGAATTTCTGGTTTGGTTATGAACAGGAATATTTTCTCTGGGATCCGGAAACGAATTTACCACCAGGGTTCCCACCAGGCGGTTACCCACCTCCCCAAGGACCCTATTATTGTTCAGTCGGCGCTAAAAACGCTTATTGTCGTGATTTGATTGAAGAACACCTGGATGTATGTCTCGAAGCCGGTCTCAATGTTGAAGGTATTAACGCTGAAGTCGCTGCTGGTCAGTGGGAATTTCAGGTTTTCTCAAAGAGTGCGAAACGCGCTGGTGATGAAACCTGGCTGGCAAGATATCTGCTGGAACGAACGGCCGAAAAATATGGACTGGCTATTGACTGGCACCCCAAACCATTAGGTGACACCGACTGGAATGGCTCTGGAATGCACGCTAACTTCTCAAACGCTGCCATGCGTGAGTCAGGGAAGGAAGAGACATTCACAAAAATATGTGATCAGTTCGGTAAAAATATCGATCGCCATATCAGCGTTTACGGTGCTGATAATAATCATCGTCTCACCGGTAAACATGAGACACAATCCATCGAACAGTTCAGTTACGGCGTCTCTGATCGCGGAGCTTCCATCCGTATTCCAATTGGTACTGTAGAAGACGGCTGGAAAGGACGTCTTGAAGATCGTCGTCCTGCATCAAACGCCTGTCCTTATCAGGTAGCCTCAGCAATCGTTAAAACCACCAACGAAGCCGGCGTCTAGTCTGCTTCGTATTTCCAAAAAAACTCCGGGGTCAGGTCCAGCCTGGCTCCGGAGTTGCTGTTTTTGCGCACCAGATTAGTCGCGTTTTAATCGACATATGAGTACTTTCTTAACAATACAAACTGTTGTGCTTATTCTACTAATTCAGGAGACTGAATTATCCTTTCATATAATTGAGCGGATTCTTTCCGAATGACTTCTTCGAATACTGAGTCATGCAATACGGCAATTTGGGCCTGCAGGATCGACCAGTCGTTTTCATCAAAAGCCTCGTCGATAAGGGGCAGTACTCTGCCTTCCTCAGTATTCATATGATTCGTCAGTAATTGATGGTAAGCATTAGTTGAATCAATCAGTGCTTTTCTGGAAACAATGTCACCACTTACGATGCGATGTAAATTCTCTTTGAGTTCATTACCCTGACTGGCAAGTTTTTCGTGTTCAAGACTTAATTGTGCCAAAGTTTCACTTAGCTCAGGTTTCTTTTTAGCTAGTTCGGCAAAGATGATTTCTTCAAGCGGGTGATGGACTAAATCGGGAAAATTAGTCATATAGTGCATGATGTCATAGAGTCGAATGTAGCTCGGGTTAGAGCTGTCATTCAACTTATCCAGTTCAAATCTGATCAGATTGAGGATATGTGAATATTTACGGTGATCATCATGAATTTCTGTAAGTACATTGCTCATTTGACTACCCTTTTCTATCTATAAGGAATAATAGTCCAAATCAGCATTGCTAATTCTTGATTCAAATCAAGAAGCAGGCGTTTTCAGATAATAGAACGAAAATAAATGCTTCAATTAGAGTGTGATTGTCATCCTGAGAATTGTTGCTTAAGGAAAAATTAATTCCTGGACTAATTGGAAGATCTGCACAAAAACATTGCCACACGTCGTGTATCGAGTACGACTTCCTGACGTTGGTTCAAGAGCCTGTCGTTAAAGCTTACTATTCCGCGGTCCTTTTTACTACAAAGCGAGACATCGATAATATCTGTTTCTGCATGAACGGTATCGTTCGCCTTTACAGCGTTCGGAAATTTACAAGTTATTTCAATTAGCCCTACCTGATTCTCGAGAATGCCCAGGCGTGTTAATAATCCGGCGAGCAGGCCGATGGTTAATTCGCCAGGTGCTATGCGCGTTCCAAAAGAAGTCGTTTTCGCAAACTCTTCATCAATGAAAATGGGCTGCGAATGGCCGCTTATGGCAACACTAAGTGATATGTCAGTTTCGGTTACTGTCCTGCCTTTAGTGATAAGCTGATCACCGATAGTAAAATCTTCAAAGAACCACTCTTCTACATTTTTAGACATTTTTTTTCCTGTATAAGTATTTAATTAATTCGATTTAGAATAGCTTTCGCCAGTACCTGTTTTTATTTTCTTGTCCTTAAACTGTTTCAAGGCGATTTTCACCATCTCGCCTTCGGTAAGAAAATAATTCTCATGAATGTGCGCCATTTCAAGTTCAATCGCTTCCCACAACTGCATGTTTCTTGTCATCCGGCACATCGTCTTGGCTGTTTTGTAGGCATTTGGATGTTTATTTGCCAGTTTCTTAATCATTGACCAGGCTTCTTCTTCCAGGTGATCATGTGCGACCACTTTGGAAACCAGACCCATGCGATAAGCTTCTTCAGCATCAATGCGATCACCACTCAAACATAGATATTCGTAATGTTTGGGTAATAAAAAATGAGACACTGCCCAGGTCGTTCCACCAGCAGGGAAGTGAGCGAAATTGATTTCCGACAAACAGTAGCGAGATTGATCGGAGGCAATGGCAATATCGCAAAGAGAAACCGGTACTACACCACCGCCATAACAATGACCATTTATCGCAGCAACCGTCGGGCAAGGCAGCATATACAACTTTTTATACCATTCCAGAATAGGATCCATTACCTTTCTGAAATTGGCCGAATTGCTTTGTTCCATTGTCTGAATAAAAGACATGTCAAGATCCAGCCCGGCAGAAAAACTATCTTCCACGCCGGTGAGCATGACGCCTCGTATTTCCGGTGTGCTTTCAATGTGAGTAACAATGTCCAGTATTTCTTCGCTCATTTTCGGAGAAAAGGCGTTCTTCTTTTCCGGCCTGTTCATGCGGATAATGGCAATATCTTCTTTAGTTTCGAATATGACCTGTTCGTAAGACATAAGTGGAGTTTCCTGTTAGTTCTGGTTTTCCAACAAGCCGCGCCGATAGAGCTTTCCGGTAGCTCCGGTTGGCAGCTTGTCACAAAAGTGTATGTATTTTGGTAGCTTAAACGATGCTAACAAAGCCTCGTTGCGGCAGAAGTTCAAAATTTCTTCCTGTTTAGTTTCAGCGTTAGAGATAACATAGGCTTCAATACGCTGTCCCCATTCTTCATCTGTCTGCCCGACTACGGCGGCTACGTCGATCGCGGGATGTTTCATCAGGGCGGCTTCGACTTCCTCTGCATGTACTTTAAGGCCACCACTGATTATCAAATTATCATTACGACCGGAAATCGTCAGATTACCTTCTTTGTCCATGCGTCCAAGATCACTGGAGCGCCACCAGCCATTCACGAAACGTTCAGCTGTCAATGCCGCATTTTCCCAGTAGCCCAGAGCCAGAGAACGACTTCTAAGGACAATCTCACCGGCCTCACCTGATTCAAGCTCCTCTCCGAGATCGCCATCGGGATCCACGATTCGTATTTCGGAACCCTCTATCGCTTTACCAGTTGAAAAGTTTCCGCTGCCAAGTAAATGATCATCGGCAACGCAGGCGCTGGCATCGCCACCTTCCGAACTCAGATAAGCTGTACGGATGTTTATCGCCGGAAGTGCTGTTTTCATTTTGCTGATGAATTCTGCAGTGGCGGGTTCGCCCGAGAAAAACACACAACGAAGACTGGAGAAACCTTTATCACCGCTTAAGGCGCCCAGTACGCGCCGCCAGGCAGTGGGGACCAATGCGGCGTGAGTGATCTTTTCACGATTGATTGTATTAATGTACAAATCTGCATTGAAGGCGCGAATGAAGACTATTTTTGCCTGGTGGGCGAGAAAGGGGAACAGAACATGATTCCAGGCTGCAAAAGAGGGGGCCATGGCGATAATGGTACTGTCAGTTGACTCTATTCCTCCAAACACCTTTTCGCCGGCAAGTGCGCTGGCGTACAGCGTTCGTTGTGAATGGATGACGCCTTTGGGTGCTCCGGTCGTGCCGGATGAGAGGATTATCAGGGCGGGCTCATCGATGAAGTTCTGTTTAGCTTCGGCCTCGGCTGGCTTTGATTCTATAAGCCCCGCATAACTGAGCGTTTTGTCATCGCCTCCAAGATCGATAAGCGGCTTAGAAAGCCTGGCGGACTGCATAGCCTCATACGCAAGTTTCCGGTATTTACTATCCACTACCACCGCACTGACATTCAGCCAGATTAAGGTTCTGGCGAGATCATTGACGGTAGATCGAACATGCAAGGCGCATGGGATGATTCCCATTTGCTGACAGGCGAAAAAACTCAACACGTATGGAACTGAATTATCACAAAGGAAGGCAACTCTGTCTCCTCTGCTGATTCCCAGATCGGAAAGCCCACCGGCAATGGCTTGCACAGAGCGCAGAGCTTCCTGACCGGAGCACTTGCCAGTTTCATCTGAGAACAGAGTATCGGAACCTTTATTTGTTGCTGTTCGAACGAAGAGTGAATTCAGTGTTTCCATCAGGTAACTGTCGATTATTTTAAAGGCATGTACTGCATCGGAGCGCGGCTTAATTCATTGTTGGTATCCACCAGTTTTTGCAAACACTTCAGAAAAAGTTTTTTCTCTTCTGTATTTAGTGGCGCAATCAGCTTTTTTTGTACTTCTGCCATCGGCGCTTCGGAGCGTGACAGCAACTGCTTGCCTTTCTTCGTCAGACTCGTAAGTTTGGCGCGTCGGTTTTCAGGGTTCACTTTGCGAGACAGGTAACCTTTGCTTTCCAGACGGGTAACGATATTGGAGCAAGTGGCGGTATCCAGAGCCACGGATTTAGCCAGTGTGATCTGATCCAAATCCGCTTGTTGATTCAATATCCACATAATAGAAAACTGTAAAGGTGTCAGGTCCAGATCCTTGAAATTCTCAGCAAAAATGGACAGACCGATCTGGTGAGTTCGCCTGATAAGAGGGCCAGGAGATTGATGTAAGTCATATTTCATATAAAACCAGGAGTCCGTTTTTTCTCGTAATCAGTTATTGACAAGCATGGAATAACCGTTAGTATACTAATCATTAGCATACTAATCAATAAAAATTACACGAGGCGGGAGACATCATGAAATACATGACGGCTGAACCATTCAGGATAAAAGTTGTAGAGCATATTAAGAAAACAACTAAAGCCGAGCGGCAAAAAAATCTCGAGGAAGCCGGTTATAACGCCTTCAGGCTTAAAGCAGATGACGTCTATGTCGACTGCATTACTGACAGTGGGACCAGTGCAATGAGTGCGAACCAATGGTCTGCAATGATGTTAGGCGATGAATCTTATGCGGGCTGTCGAAGTTTTTATAAATTCGAGGAATCTGTTCAGGATATTTTTGGCATGCCTTACGTTCAACCGACCCACCAGGGTCGGGCAGCGGATTACATCATGACTCAGATGTATGCAAAGAAAGGTAAATACGCTATAGGAAATATGCACTTCGATACCTTTCGCGGAAATGCAGAAATGCTGGGCGCACTTCCTCTGGACTATGCAATTGATGAAGGTTTGGATGCCAACGATGAATATCATCCTTTCAAAGGCAATGTTGACCTCAAAAAAATGCAAAGCCTGATTGACGAACATGGTGCCGAGCAGGTCAGTGTTGTGATTATTACCGTGACTTGCAACAACAATGGCGGCCAGCCCGTCTCCATGCAAAACATTCGCGAAGTAAGTGAACTGGCTGGGAAATATAATATCCCGGTTATTCTGGATTCTGCGCGCATTTCGGAAAACGCCTACTTCATTAAACTGCGCGAACCCGGTTACGCAGACAAAAGTATTAAAGAGATCACGCGAGAAATGTGTTCCTACTGTGAAACCGCCACAATGAGTGCTAAAAAGGATGGCCTGGTAAATATAGGTGGTTTCCTTGCTACGCGTCGGAAAGACATTTATGAAACCGCAAATCAGATGGCCATCGTCCATGAAGGCTTTATTACTTATGGAGGCTTGGCCGGTCGGGATATGGAAGCACTGGCGGTTGGCTTACAGGAGGGTTGTGAAGAGCACTATCTGGAATACCGTATTAATCAGGCGCAATATCTCGGTGCCGGTCTCAAGGAAAGAGGGGTGCCGATTATCGAACCGATAGGTGGGCATGGCGTTTACGTAGACGGCAAACGTTTCTTTCCACACATCCCGCAAGGTGAATTCCCTTCACAACGTCTCGTAGTGGCTCTTTATGAAGCAGCCGGAGTACGGGCAGTCGAATTGGGGGCTTGCGCCTTTGGCAGAAAAGATCCGGATACCGGAGAGCCTATCTGGCCGGATTTGGAATGCATGCGCATATCCATTTCACGAAGAGTGTATACGAACAACCACCTCGACGTTATTATTGCGGCACTCGGTGATATTTATGAAGATCGCGACAGTTATCGTGGTTTGAAACTGGTATACGAAGGACCAATTACTTCGCTGCGCCACTTCACAGCCGGATTTGAACTGCTCTAGAGCGGATTAATTTTACGCATCGGCACCAGGTAAGCGTAGTAATGCCTGCTGACAATTAGGGAAATACTATGACTCAAACAGCCTGTGCAGCAGACTCTGATCGTGGTCAGTGGTCATCCCGTTTCGGTTTTGTACTGGCTTCAGTAGGCGGCGCTATCGGACTTGGGAATGTCTGGAAATTTCCCTATGTGACGGGACAGTATGGCGGCGCATCTTTTCTGATTGTTTTTCTAATCGCCTTAACCTTCATTGCTCTACCTGTACTTATGACTGAGTTCGCTATCGGTCGAAACACACAACTAAATTACACAGGTGCACTGAGAAAACTCTTACCCGGAACCAAATGGCATCTGGTTGGTATTATGGGTGTCATCGCCCTGATCATAATTCTTTCTTTTTATTTTGGCATCGCCGGATGGACACTGGCCTACTTTTTCAAATCAATAAGCGGCAGTTATGCTGCACAGAGTCAGGATCTTATTGCTGCTGATTTTGGTGGTTTTTTGAATAGTCCTGCGACTTTGGTCTTTTGGCAGTTCGTTATGGTTGCGATTACTGCCTGGGTCGTCATACGTGGAATCAACAACGGGATTGAAAAAATCTGCAGAGTACTTTTGCCACTTTTGTTTTTTATGATCCTTGCGCTGGCCATTCGTGCCTGCACCTTACCCGGGGCCATGGCGGGTATCGAATTTTATCTAAAACCGGACTGGAGTAAATTAAATGGCGAAGCGGTTCTGGCGGCACTTGGGCAGGCGTTTTTTACTCTGGGTGTTGGTTGTGGCAACCTTGTCATTTACGGCAGTTATCTGAAACGGGATAAAAGCATTGGTAGCAGCGCAGCGATGGTTGCCGGCGGTGACACACTGGCAGCTGTACTTATGGGCTTTATAATTTTCCCGGCTGCCTTTGCTTTTGGAATTAACCCCGAGAGTGCCGGGCCACCTCTGGTATTCATGACCTTACCATCAGTTTTCGCGCAAATGAATCAGGGAATGTTGTTTGCCTCGGCATTTTATCTGTGTCTGTTTTTTGCCTGTCTCACCTCGACTATGTGTATTCTTGAAGGAATTGTAGGATACGTGATTGATGAGTGGCAGTGGCAAAGGAAAAAAGCAACTCTGGCGGTATGCACTCTCGTTTTCGTTCTCGGTGTGTTTCAGATGCTGTCTTTCGGGCCACTGTCTGATTTTAAGGTATTTAATAAAACCATTTTTGAATTATCGGATTTTTTTGTTTCCAACCTGCTGCTGCCGCTGGGTGGGTTGATGATGACTATTTTCGCTGGCTGGTGGTGGAAAGATCGACTCGTTGAAGAAATAAATATTGGCGAAGGTCTTAAGATTGACAGTCTATATGTGTGGTGTGTTCGTATTCTGGTGCCGCTGGCGATTACTGGTATATTCCTGCAACAGCTGGGACTGATTAATTTATAACAAAGACAGATTCCAATAGAGCAGTGGCTCTGTTGTCTCTTCAAGGTAGGCGTCTATCTGTTTAAAACCAAGCGATTGATACAGGCCGTTGGCCGCAGCAAGAGTATCGAGCGTGTCCAGTCGCATATCCGAGTATGCACGACTTCTGGCTTCTGTAATGATTTCCTCAGCAAGCCGTTTACCCCAACCCTGTCCTCTGTATTCTGGCTGCACATAAAGACGTTTCATTTCACATAACTGCGGACTAATTTTTCGCAATGCGACACATCCAATGACTATTGAAGCTTCGATAGCAAGCAATAGTGCGCCATCGGGTGCTGAATAGTCACCAGGTAATTGCGATAATTCCTGATCAAACTCGTCGCTATCTGTATCGATGTTCAACAGTTCATCGTAGTACTCGGAGAAAATACGACGAGTTTCCTGAAGATGCTGTTCATTATTAGTTACATGAATAATCATTATTCGCCGCTCACTGATAGAATATGCACTATTATATACGCAGAACCTGAGGAAGATGATCTCGTGACAAGTGAGAGTGCCAGTTCAATTCAAATGAATTTTCAAACCTGCCCTGAACAGTACCAGCATTGGAACTTGTCCTTTGATGGGGCCATTGCTGAGCTGATACTGGATGTGAATGAAAATGCCGGTTTGTTTCCAGATTACGAACTCAAACTCAATTCTTATGACATTGGTGTCGATATTGAATTGTACGACGCGATCCAGCGTTTACGATTTGAACACCCTGAAGTAAAAACGGTGATTATCTCATCTGCCAAAGACACCATGTTTTGTGCAGGTGCGAATATTCGCATGCTTGCCGGTGCGACGCATGGGCATAAAGTAAACTTTTGCAAATTTACTAACGAAACTCGCAATTCTATTGAAGATGCCTCTAAATATTCTGGTCAAACTTATCTTTGCGCGATAAATGGCACCGCCGCTGGTGGTGGATACGAACTGGCGTTGGCTGCCGATTACTTGATCTTAAAAGATGACGGGAATGCTGCGGTCTCTCTACCTGAAATACCTTTACTGGCGGTATTGCCCGGAACCGGTGGTCTGACACGGCTGGTCGACAAACGAAAAGTGCGTCGCGATCTGTCAGATGTTTTTTGCACAGTCGAAGAAGGTATTAAAGGCAAAAAGGCAGTTGACTGGCGATTAGTAGATGAAGCTGTGCCGACATCCAAATTTGATGAGCGCGTACGAGCTAAGGCCAAAGAACTGGCGGGTAAATCTGATCGACCGGCTGATGCCCTGCCTGTTAAGCTACATCCGATAACTAAAAATATGACTGAAGAAGCCTGCGAATATTCGTATCTTCGTTTCGATATAGACAGAAAAACAAGAACGGCAACACTTAGCTTGAATGGACCGTCACGCAAACTTAAGGATGATCTTGACGGTGTGGTGGAACAGGAGGATCAGTTCTGGCCCTTGGCATTGGCACGCGAGCTGGATGATGCCTTGCTACATCTTCGCTTTAACGAACCCTCAATTGGAACCTTGATATTTAAAAGTACAGGAGATGTGCAGAGTGTGCTTTCTTACGATACCTTTCTTCATGAAAATGCCGAACATTGGTTAATTCGGGAAATCCTCCTGTATTGGAAACGGACTCTAAAACGGATAGATGTGACATCGAAAACCCTGTTTGCTTTTATTGAGCCGGGAAGTTGTTTCGCAGGTTTTCTGGCGGAGCTGGTTTTTGCGGTTGATCGGAGTTATATGCTCGAAGGGCAGTTTGAAAACGATATAAGAGCACAAGCTGAACTGGTGTTGTCACAAAGCAATTTCGCTGTGTTTCCAATGGCGAATGAGCTGACGAGACTTGAATCAAGATTTTATGGTGAGATGAAGAGTGTTGATAATGCCCGTAGCTTAATAGGAAAAAGACTAGAAGCGCCTGACGCCGAAGCGGCTGCACTGGTCACCTATAGTCTGGATGATATTGATTGGGAAGACGAAATTCGAATACTACTGGAAGAACGGGCGAGTTTTTCCCCGGATGCACTTACCGGAATGGAAGCGAACCTGCGTTTTGTCGGACCGGAAACCATGGAAACAAAAATATTTGGCAGATTAACGGCTTGGCAGAACTGGATCTTCCAACGACCAAATGCTGTCGGCGATGAAGGCGCATTGAGCTTATATGGCAGCGGTACTCGCGCCGACTTTGATAAGAAAAGGGTATAAATATGAATAAAGTAGATTACGACAACCTGATTCCGAATAATGTCGACTTGTCTTCTGACAGACGCTTGCAAAAAGCACTGGAAAAATGGCACCCGGGTTACATTGACTGGTGGAAGCAAATGGGACCGGATGGTTTTCAGGATATTGATGTGTACCTGCGTACAGCCGTTAGCGTAGATCAGGAAGGCTGGGCAAAGTTTGGCTATGTGAAAATGCCGGAATATCGATGGGGTATTCTTCTGGCACCGCAGGAAGAGGGCCGTAAAATCGGTTTCGGTCAGCACATAGGAGAGCCTGTATGGCAGGAAGTTCCGGGTGAGTATCGGGCCATGCTCAGACGACTGATTGTGATACAAGGTGACACCGAACCCGCATCGGTCGAACAACAACGTTATCTTGGTCATACAGCTCCATCTTTGTACGACATGCGCAATGTCTTTCAGGTGAATGTGGAAGAAGGCCGTCACCTCTGGGCCATGGTATATCTTTTACACAAATATTTTGGTCGAGATGGCCGTGACGAGGCAGAGGATTTGTTGATGCGTCGCTCGGGTGATAAGGACACACCCAGAATACTCGGCGCTTTTAATGAAGAAACACCGGACTGGTTATCTTTCTTTATGTTTACAACTTTCACAGACCGCGACAGCAAGATGCAACTGGAGGCATTAGCCAATTCAGGTTTTGATCCGCTGGCCCGTACCACACGTTTTATGTTGACAGAAGAAGGGCATCATATGTTTGTCGGACGCACTGGTGTGGAGCGAGTCATTCGCCGCGCCTGCGAATTGATAAAGGAAAATGGAATTCATGATCCATCTGATGTCGGCGCCATCAGGGGACTTGGCGTCGTCGATCTACCTACTCTACAGAAGAAAATTAATTTTCATTACTCCGTCACACTGGATTTATTCGGGGCAGAAATATCGACCAACGCATCCAATGCCTTCAATGCCAGTTTGAAAGGACGTTTCCGCGAGTTTTCAATCATGGATGATCACCTTCTCCATGACAGTACTTATCCTGTATTAAAAAATATTGACGGAAAATTTGTAAAAGTTCACGAACCTGCTATCAATGCGGTCAATGGACGACTTTGTGATGATTATATTGACGATTGCGAGCAGGTGATGACGACATGGAATCGTGTCATTAAGGAATACGGAATTGATTACAAACTCTCTCTACCACATCGTGCTTTTAATCGTAAACTCGGAGAGTTTTCGGATACCTATGCTACACCATCAGGCGAAATTATTAGTGCGGATGAATGGCAAAGTTGTCAAGGTGAATGGTTGCCTGATAATGATGATTTGCACTATCTGTTATCCCTTATGCAACAGGTAATAGAACCGGGTAAATATGCCAACTGGATTTCACCTCCGAGAACCGGCATCAATGGTCAGTCAGGTGATTTTGAATATGTCAGAATTGCCGCTTAATAATTGGCAGAGCTCTTCTATCTGAAGTGATAAATGAGAAACAAGTGACAGAACTTCCTCATCGAGGGATTGAGCACTAAAGATCAAGATACCTACTTAGATCGATACTGTCTTCACCTGGAATTCGTTTTCGTTCAAATTCCGCTTCTCTGCCCCATGGCATTGTCGCATCAATGGCTAGTCGTCCCCAGTGATCCTTCATCTCATCACGATAGAAACCGGGTACATCTTCGATGATAAACGCTCTCTTGTCAGCCCGGCCACGTACCAGATAGGCCCACATAACATCCTCGATGTTTTGAATGTCGACGTCTTCGTCCACCGCTATGACGACCTTGTTATAGTCCATGTTCGATCCGATAGCGGCGAGCAAAGCCTGTTTACCATGGCCTTCATATTGTTTTTTGATCTTAATCAGACTGATCAAACAATTAGGACGTGTACTCACATCAATAACACCCGGGACTACCCGCGAGACATGATCATAGACTGCGCTGCAAACATTGTCTCGAGCGGTCTGAGGTCTTCGTTTGAACCACAATTGAGTGAATGAAAGTACGCACCTTTACGCCAGTTGACATTAGTCACTTCAAACACCGGACTTTGAACCTGCGGCACATAGTTTCCCATGAATTCGCCAAAAGGTGCTTCGGGTCCGAATTCGCCCGGTAAAAACCGGCCCTCTATGACGACTTCTGTGTCTGCAGGTACCATTAAATCGATCGTATTACAGGGGCGCATTTTCACGGGTGCACTGGAGATCTTCGCGGCAACTTCAAATTCGTCGGTTTCATAAGGAAGATTCGCACATGCTGATAAGAATACTTCGGGGCTGGTACCGATAAGAATAGCCGCTTCCAGTGACTGCTTGTTTTCCTCTGCTTTCTTTTGATAGCGGGCGAGATCATGACTGGCACCCAGACGGCAGCGAAGTTCAGTGTCACTGGCATACATCGACCGGTGGAAAGACAAATTATGTACTCCGCTATCCGGCTCTTTGGCGAGAAAGATGGCAGAGGTGAAGTAGGGGCCCGCATCTTTTTCGTGATAGCTGATCAGCGGCAGGTCGGACAAGTTGCCGGAGATTATGTCGCCCGGTGACTCAATGGTTTCGCAGATGTCGAAATCTATCGATTGTTGAGTGATTTCTTTCCAGCGTTTACAAAATCCATCTGCCGGAGCATCGATTATTCTGCAAAGACGCTCATAACTACCGTAGACATTGCTGACCACCGGAAATTCAGTGCCAGATACATTTTCAAACAATACGGCATTTTCACCGGCACTCTGTATGGCTTTGGTCACAGCAGCCAATTCATGTTTTGCGTTAACTTCTTGTTTTACAATAGATAATTGCTGTGTTTTCTCTATATCTTCAATAAATTTTCGCATAGTAATGTGAAGTGTTAGGGTTAGTGAAGCCTAGTTTACCAGTATTGAGTGATAAGAAATTGAGCGGATTAGAGAAAAGAAAAGTGATTATCGTCGGCGCCGGCATAGCGGGTCTGACTAGCGCTTACTTTTTGAAGAAACATGGATTTGATGTTCTGGTTCTCGAACAAAATGACACGCCCGGTGGCCGCATGCGCCAGATCGAGTTAGGGGGCTTAACAGTAAATACCGGAGCTCGCATGCTTTACACCTTCTACTCTGTGGTGATGGAACTCATTGATGAGCTGGGTTTAGAAAACGATATTGAGTACTTGGGAATGTCTGAATTAACTTGCCATGACGGACAACAACGTTATCCGATATCATTTTCTCCAAATTTATCGCTGCTTTTTAATTCACATATTGACCTTGCTTCCAGACTGAAATTAATAAATATTCTACCGGCTTTACTCAAAGCGAGATTTGCCACCAATCCCGATGACATGGGCACATGTGATTATCTTGATAGTGAAAGTATGGAGTCTTATATAGAGCGAAAAGTCGGAAAAGGATTTTTACGAAAAATCGTTAATCCTTTATTCAGAGGAGCGAGAAACTGGAATGCCAATGAGGTATCGCCCGCTTTTTTTCTGACAAGCAGCGCGCATATGTCTGGACACAAGGCATTTACTTTCAAACAGGGTATTGGCCATCTGGCAGAAAAGCTGGCATCCGGACTGAATATTGATTATGGCGTCACTGTGAATTCGATTCAGCGTAATGCCGGGGATTCGAAAGTGCTTGTGGACTATAACGAGCAGGGTAAACAGTGTCAGCTTGAAGCCGATTTGCTTGTCTGTGCGACAGAAGGTGCAAAAATTACTGACTTGATAACTGGGAAAAGTCCGGCGGAAGCACTCTTTTTCCCAAAAATAAAATACAACCCTCTTGGTATTGTTTACTACGTTCTAGACAAAATTGATAAGCACGAAATAACATTCTATACCCAGGAACATCCCTCAACTCTGGCGATATTGGAAACTGTGAATAGTGCTGACAATAAACATCACCTTTTTTGTGAGCTGACACCAGAGTCTGCTCAGATTATGCATGCGAACCAGAATCAGACCAGAATGGATTCTCTCATTAAGGAAGATGTCCGAAAACTCTATCCGGAATTGGATAAGCAGTTAAGCTATTCTGTCAACCAATGGATTGAACACATGTTACCGGTATTTTACCCCGGCTATATTTCATCACTTAAAGCCTTTCGCCAACAGCAATCCGCATCAGCACAATCAATCTATTATTGTGGAGATTATTTATCACAGGCCCTGGTGGGAGGTGCCTGCGCTAGCGGTAAAGAGTCGGCTATGCAGATCATCAATCATTGGAACCGACAATGATCATGGAAGAAGCTATCAATGCCTGGTAACGAAACCTGGTCCTCAAGGTTAATATTCCTGTTCGCAGCAGTAGGTGCGGCCGTTGGTCTCGCGAACATCTGGAAGTTCCCCTATACCGCCGGGCAGCATGGTGGCGGGGGGTTTATGATTATCTACCTGCTTGCCATTGTTTTTATTTCCTTTCCAATTATTGTGACGGAATTCCTTTTGGGCCGGCGAGGAAAAGCGGGCCCTGTAGAATCAATTATAAATGTTGCCAGAGAAGGGAATAGTTCTGCAGGCTGGAGCATTGCCGCCTATGCCGGCATGCTCGCCGCATTACTGGCAATGAGTTTCTATTTTGTTATAACGGGCTGGATTATCTACTACGCTCTGCAGATGATATCAGGCAACTTACATGGCCTGAGTCCTGACAAGGTCGGCCAGTTTTTTACCTCATTGACACAGAATGAATTAACCACTACGGCCTATCATTCCTTTGCAGCTTTTCTGTGCTGGATGATAGTCATTGGCGGCCTGAAGAATGGCATCGAGAGAGTCGTGCGTTATTTGATGCCATTGTTAATCATCTTACTGCTTGGTTTTACTGTGTACTCCGCTATAGCGGGAGACCTTCAGACAGCACTGCGCTTTTTATTCCTGGTTAAGCCGGATGACATTTCCGCGCAGACAGTGCTGTATGCAAGTGGACAGGCACTGTTCACTGTTGGCGCCGGTTCCTGTGTGATGATTGTCTATGGTTCCTATTTACCTCAATCAGTCTCCTTAATGAAATCAAGTTTTCAGATTATCGCCATGGATACTCTCATCGCACTATTGGCGGGTATCGCCATATTCCCTCTGGTGTTCGCCTATAATCTTGAACCGGCAGAAGGGCCAGGCCTGTTGTTTGTCACTTTACCGATTGCCTTTAGTCAGTCCGCAACGGGCTCAGTGGCAGGAGCGGTCTTTTTTCTTATGGTGGCCATAGCCGCGATTACTTCGGCAATCGCAATTGTGCAGGCGCCGATCGTCTGGGTGGAAAGAACTTTTAAGCTCAAGCATCTTACGGCATCAACTCTGTGTTTCATCCTTATCTGGATTTTAGGATTGGGTACAGTCTGTTCTTTCGACTCATGCTCTACTGTGTATCCGCTGGGTTTTGTCCCGGTATTTTCGGAGATGAACTTTTTTGCGCTTATGGAAATGTTTGCGATTAATATCTGTCTTCCGCTCGGTACTTTTCTACTTGCCGTCTTTATTGGCTGGGGCTTACCGAAAACTATCAGTTTCGATGAACTGAAAAACAATAATCCGGTTTTAATTCGTTGCTGGTATTACTGCATGCGCTATGTGGTGCCACCATCAATATTATTTATTATGTATTTTGGGCTGCTTGGAGGGGACTAATTTTTAACATGAACGATAAGAACATAAGAATCGGTGTGGATATTGGTGGCACATTTACCGATTTTGCCATGTTAAAGGATGGCGAATTCCACAGCACCAAAATACTGACCACACATCAGGCTCCTGAAGAGGCCATCATGACGGGTCTGCAGGCACTAATGTCACAAACCGGTACTTCACCTGCTGACATACATTCAATCATTCATGGAACGACGCTGGCCACAAACGCCATTATTGAGAACAAAGGGCCAAAGTCGCGATGTTGACGACAGCTGGTTTTCGCGATGTGCTTGAGCTGGGGACAGAGAGTCGCTTTGATCAGTATGACTTGAACCTTGTTAAACCCAGGCCGCTGGTGCCAAGGCATTTACGTTTTAACGTGTCCGAACGTCTGGCTGCGAACGGAAAAGTTTTACTACCACTCGATGTAGACTCTATTAAATCAATAGCAGAACAACTCAAGGAATACCAGGTAGAAAGTGTTGCTATTTGTTTTTTACATAGCTTTGTTGAAGCTGAACATGAAGAACTGGCAAAGGAAGTTCTGCAGAAGTATTTACCGAATATATACATCAGCCTCTCATCGCAGGTTTCACCGGAAATTCGCGAATACGAACGGTTTTCCACCACCACTGCCAATGCCTATGTCCAGCCACTGATCGATTCTTATTTACAACGTCTGGAAAAGAATTTGACGAAGGACGGTTATGCTTGCCCTGTATTTATGTTTCTTTCAAATGGCGGACTGGCCGAAGTTAAGCTTGCCCGGCAATTTCCCATTCGACTGGTTGAGTCAGGACCTGCTGGTGGCGCCGTATTCGCCAGTCATATAGCCCGAAGTCACGAAGAATCGCGGATTTTGTCTTTTGATATGGGTGGCACCACCGCGAAGATATGTCTGATTGATGATGCACAATCGCAGAAAGCCAATATTTTTGAAATGGCGCGAGTGCATCGTTTCAAACAGGGTAGTGGCTTACCAGCGAAAATACCGGTGATTGAAATGGTGGAAATTGGTGCTGGGGGCGGTTCAATTGCCAGAGTTGATAATTTGGGTCGCATAACGGTGGGGCCGGACAGTGCGGGTTCTGAACCGGGGCCAGCCTGCTATGGCCGGGGTGGTGCCAGGGCGACCGTAACGGATGCCGATCTGGTGCTTGGTCGTCTGGAAGCGGAGGGATTCGCCGATGGCTCCATGAGTCTGGACGAGGATGCGGCAAAGCAGGCGCTGAAAAACAATCTTGCCGACGAGCTTAATATGGCCGTTCCGCTGTCTGCCTACGGCGTTGCTGAAATTGTAGAAGAAGACATGGCCAATGCTGCCCGTGAACATGCCACAGAAAACGGCAAATCCCTGAGTGATAGAAGTCTGATTGCTTTTGGCGGCGCCGCTCCACTCCATGCTTTAACGCTGGCTGCAAAACTGGGTATAGCACGTGTGATTGTTCCGGCAAGTGCGGGTGTCGGTTCAGCAGTAGGCTTTTTACTGGCACCAGTTTCTTTCGAAACATCCCGAAGTTGTCACGTGCGCATGAGTAACTTTAATGCGGATAGTGTCAATCAGCTATTCAGAGAAATGAGTCAGAATGCACACGACATTGTTTCTTCCGGTGCGCCCGATCAGGATAGAAAAGAAATACGCCACGCGCAAATGCGTTACGTGGGCCAGGGTTATAACATTCCTGTTGAATTGCCTCTAAATGAACTAGACACAGGTGATACTGAAAAGGTCGTGGCAGCGTTCAATCAGGTATATCGCAACTTATATAAAAAACTGCACGACGGTGTAGATATAGAGATTGTCGGTCTGAGTGTGGCGGTTTCTACTTCCCTCAGTGGACCTGGATCGCTTGAAATAAAAAAATCTAATGATTCTATTCAAGCCGAAATTGATCATAGGGCGAAACTGTTTGATCACAAAACGGGAAACTACCTGGATGTTAATGTGTATCAACGCGATGCTCTGAGGCAGGGCCATCAGATCAAGGGGCCGTCACTTATACGCGATAAAGGCACCACCGTAATGCTTCCCTCAGGCTATAGCCTCGCGGTAGCTGACAACTTAAGTTTACTCATCGATCGGCATTAAAACTATGAACGATAATATAGAAAATTTTGAATCATCACTGAAAGATATTCAGTTTCAGGTGATCTGGCGTCGTTTGATCTCGATTGTGGAAGAGCAGGCACGAACACTGATGAAAACCGCATTCAGTCCGGTCGTCAGGGAGTCCGGCGATCTTTCGGCCGCCTTGTTTGATCCATCCGGCCGCATGTTGGCTCAGGCTATTACAGGGACGCCCGGACATGTAAATTCAACTGCAGCGGCGGTACCACATTTTCTGAATGACTACCCGCCGGAAACCCTGTCCCCGGGTGATCACTTGATCACTAATGATCCCTGGATAGCGTCCGGGCACTTACACGATGTCACCGTTGTTTCACCGGTCTTCCTTTACAATAAGCTGGTAGCGCTGTTTGCCTGTACCTGTCATCAGCTTGATATCGGTGGTCTGGGACAGGGACCGGACGGTAAGTCCGTGTTTGAAGAAGGTCTCTGCATTCCCATAATGAAACTGGTGGATCAGGGCAAGGTCAATGAGGATTTATTAAAAATAATAAAAAATAATGTACGCACACCTTATGAAGTGCAGGGGGATATTCTTTCCTACGTTGCGGCAAACGAAACCAGTGCTGCGAATTTGCAGGCCATGATGGCTGAATATGAGTTAGAAAATCTTGAACTCACCGGTAATGAAATTATCCAACGATCTCTTGCCGGTATGCAGGATGAAATCCGAAAACTACCTGATGGCACAACGCATAACACCGTCAGTTTAGATGGCTACGATAAGCCGGTTGAAATCGTTTGCGCGGTCACTATTGAAGACAGTGAAATTCGAGTCGATTTTGCCGGAAGCACTGAGGCCAGTACTAAAGGCATTAATCTGGTATTAAATTACACGCAGGCTTATGCCAATTATGGTATTCGTTGCGTGGTTGGCTCCCATATTCCTAATAACTCAGGGTCTCTGTCAGCCATAAAAATAGACGCCCCTGAAGGCAGCATTCTCAATGTACAGCGACCCTGGCCGGTTTGTGCGAGACACATAATCGGACAGTTTTTGCCTGATGCGGTGATGGGCTGTCTTGCCCAGATAATTCCTGAACGAGTTCCTGCAGAAGGGGCATCGTGTCTATGGGGAGTGCAGGTGCGTGGTGGCCCGGAAGTGGATGCGGCTTGTGATTATCAGAGAGATGATGGGGACGCCAGTCGTTATGAAATTCTCATTTTCAATAGCGGAGGTACCGGCGCCCGGCCCGAGCAGGATGGCATGTCTGCGACCGGCTTTCCTAGTGGCGTTAAATCAATGCCAATCGAAGTGGTTGAAAACATGGGCCCCGTGGTTATCTGGAAAAAGGAATTACGCCCGGACTCGGCTGGTCAGGGACGCTGGCGTGGTGGCCTGGGACAGATTATTGAGATTGGCACCACCGATGAAAGTCCCTTCCTTTTATTCGCGATGTTTGACAGAACAATTCATTCGGCTCAGGGACGCGCAGGCGGTAAAGACGGTGCAACCGGCGTAGTCAGAATAAAAGGCGGAAGAGATTTACAGCCTAAGGGTGCTCAACTGATTAAGCCAGGAGAAAGACTCGAACTATTGGTTCCCGGCGGTGGTGGTTTTGGCTCAGAAAACGAACGTGATAAGAGCCTGATTAAACAAGATAGTTTGGAAGGTTATCTCAGCACTTGATTTAATTGGTCGAGATTGTTTTTAAATTAAACTGCCTGATCCAGTTCCTGTTGAAAGTCTGCTTCAATGCTGGAATTTTTCTCAGAATCCACTGTTTTTGCGTTACTTTTGTTAGCTAACAAGGGGGCCGCTTTAGTGTATAAATCACCTTGTGCGTAAGCCACACCAATGTCAGTGAGGTATTCTTCCGTTTCCTCTGACTCAACCATTTCTGCGATGATAGCTTTCTCGCTTTTGATTCCCACATCCAGAATAGATTTCACCGTTGCCATATCGCATGGACTATTAAGTAAGTCTTTGACTAATGCACCGTTTATTTTTAAGTAATCGACGTTCAGACTATCCAGATGTTCGGATGAGGAGTGACTGGTTCCAAACTCATCCAACGCAAAGCTAACATGATGATTTTTCAATTTTTCGATAAACAAATTGGTTAGTTCAAACGATGAGTTAGCGGCAGATTCGTTAATCTCAAAGCACAGTCTTTTTCCGAGGAGGGGGTTATCTTGCAGTAATTCGTCTACAAAACTTCTGAATGACTCATCTTTTAGTGATTCGTCTGAAATTTGTAGCATACAGAGATCGGTACTTTCCAGTTCATGCGCGTTGTCATAAAACAGCCTGGTGATTTCTCGAAGCATCCACTTATCAAGATGAGATTGCAGGTGATACTGTTGAACAAGCGGATTGAACTCATCGCGGCTAAGGATTTCACCGTCATCTGTGTCCATTCTGACCTGTATCTCAATCAATTTTGTCGGATTATCCTGTTTCTGCAGTGGAACAATACTCTGAAAGTACAATAAAAATCTTGATTCATCGATTGCATTGAGTATTTGGTTCAATTGCAGAAGGTCCTGACGACTTCGTTTAACTCGCTCATCTTCGATATCAAGAATCTGCACCTGATTACGACCTGCGTCTTTGGCCATTTTGCAGGCAGCATCGGCTGCGTTTACAATTTCCTGTAAGTCAATTTCATTGCCGCTAATCGCTGTGAGTCCGATACTCGCACTTATTCTGAATTCATTGTCTTCGTGTATATAACGGATATCTTCGATTTTATGCAGTAGCCGCTGGGTTAATGCAATTGCATTTTCAATATCACAGTCCGTGAAAAGGATAGTAAACTCATCGCCCCGACACGAGCGACGATATCGTTCTGACGTGCATTGGAAATCAGTATGTCCGCAACTCTTGTTAGTAGTTCATCACCGGCCGAGTGACCGCAGGTATCATTCACTATCTTGAATCTATCCAGATCGATATAACAAAGGGTATTTGCCAAAGAGTTATCACC
This sequence comes from Gammaproteobacteria bacterium, assembly GCA_012103475.1. Lineage (GTDB taxonomy): Bacteria > Pseudomonadota > Gammaproteobacteria > Eutrophobiales > Eutrophobiaceae > WLWS01. Next base: position 509,617 of record WLWS01000003.1, read on the forward strand.
ACGCCGTGAACTATTCAAGGTCTGTTTAAGTTGTCGTTCAAATTCGCGCCTGTTATTGAGTTTGGTTAAGGGGTCATGATTTGCCTGATACAGGAGCGAGTTGGTTAGTGAGCTGATTTCATCGCTGAGCGTCTGGATTTCCTGTGGTCCATAGCCTACTCCGACAAAAGTTCTGGTGTCCCTGACTTTGACTGCCATGGCAGAAAGTTCCTGCACGGGCTTTGAAATTTGTCTGATTGTCCAATACCAAAGCAAAAATACCAGCAGAGAAAAACCAATGATTACGATTCTCTGGAACTGCACCGCTTCTTTGGAAAGTCTGGAAAGGTGTCTGGTTTCGCTTTCAATGTCTTCAGACATCTGACTGGAAACATTGGCCAGATTCTGTACCAGTGTCAAACTACTTTCATCATAAATAGCCAGAAAATTTACTTCATCAGTACCAATGACTGTGTTCCCGTTCGCAGCCGCCTTCAGCAATATTTGCCTGATATCATCTACTGACTGTCTAACCGCCAGTAATAATTCACGATTACCTGCTAATAATGATGTTTTATTGAGATCATCCAGATGTCTTAGTAAGAGTTCTGACTGTTCTATCGCACCCGGAAATAAATAGGTTTCACCTGAGGCCAGAATAAGATCGGAAGTAATGAGGAACTGGGAAATATTATGTTTTATATGTCCAAACTCATTTACCGCATATTCATTCAAGTGGTGTTGTTGAGTGAGAGATTGTAAGTTTTGTCTCTGTCTGTTTATTGAATACTCCGTGACATATGTGCCGATAAGACAAAGAGAAATAACAATAGTCAGATAGCTTCGAATTTTCATTTTTTGCAGTTTTACGACTAATTGTGGGAAAGAAAATAGAGTTCGAAACCTGCGATTTGTGCTGCGGTATGACACTGTTCTTCATCCATGATTTTTGTACCTAATAGCTGATTGAATGATGTCCTCGCTTGCTCATTTGGCCAGTTTGGGATTGTTAATATGTCGATGACGCGTTTTTCAGTATCAAATAGCCAGTGATACATACCTCTATAATCACCGTCTCGCCAGTTAGCCGTTACTATAGTGCCTTCCATATTTCCTTCACGCTGAATCTGAAATGATTTTACGCTCTCACGCTCAACCATACTCCCACCGCCACCCATAATTTCGTCAAGTTGCTTCAACTTAAGTTCATTAACCGGTATATCCACAACAGACACACTGGCTTCATGGCCATAGTGTCTGTTGATCATCGCCTGTCTGTTCAATTCGCCAACTTCTTCATTCCAGGCCATGCCCGTGACAAGTATTGTTTTCAAGGCTGACTTTATTGCCGAATAGGAAAAACTATGAGAATCGCCAAGTTTAGTCTGTAAATCAGGGCGTAGGGAGGTTCCGTCTTTACTTAGAAGATCCCTTATTTCTGAATAGGACTTACCTACAGTTAGATCAAGGATATTTGGCAGATGTTTAACATCACAACCGGGAATACGACATCGTTGGAACTGCAGATTACGCATGCTTAAATCCAGCTCCAGAGCCCAGGCAATTTCCACCAGGCCCCATTCAGTCAGTTCAGAACGCACATGGACAAAACCCTGAGCGTCTCCGTATTTCTGTACTACGTATAATGTGTGTTTACCAAGTTCGTTAAAATGTAAGGTGAATGGCAGAACCTCGTTGATTTCGGAACGTATATCGGCGTTGATCGCTTTTACCAGTGATTGATGTTGAGTCGCTTCGGGGAACAAATTATTAATGCTGCTTACCGGATCACGCAGTGCACAGAAGGCTCGACCTTCTACAACTCTTGATAAAGGTAGAAGGTTAAGAAACAGTAATAGTGTGAGAACAAGGTTTTTCAAAATAATATCCTTAGATTCGTACGCGTAGCTGAAGCAGCAGATTACTAGTCTGTTGGTTTGGTAAAGCTGCATCAAAATTGTGGCGTATTTCACCACTTAAACCGGTGGAAGAAGTGAAATCATAATGAATACCAACTGTAATACTGTTGAGGCTAGTGCGTTGTCCGGAGAACTTTTTGCTTGAATTCCGGAATTGACTATAAAGATGCAGAGACTCCATTGGTGAGCGCCAGGAAGCTTCTGTCAAAATATGGGTTTCCGTATCATCATCTACATCCCCACCTGATAGTTCCAGTAAAAACTCCCACTGATAAAAATAATAGGCGAGGTCAACTGCGAGTAGTTTACGATTAGTAGTGCCATTTTTTTGCAGGGTTTCACCGAAAAAACCAGATACACCAAATACAAGGTTTTTTGTTACAGGTGTACCTATTCGCCCTGAAAACAGATAGGGATTATGCCTGGAGCTGTAATCGTTTCCCGAGCCACGAGATAGCGCAAACTCATAATCGAGCTTGTTTAAGGCGCCATTAACAGAGAATCCCCAATCGGCTTTAATCGCTCTTGTCGAAAAAGTATATTGGCGCAAGGTGCCATTGGTATCAATATTTTGCTCAAGCCCAAAAGGCACTTCAAAATGGCCAAGGCGTATATTGAACTTGCCCTTTGCGAGCGCAGTATAATTAAAGTTAATCATACGCCAGTTCAGAGCCCAGTCATTGCCATCATCGAAAAAGGCGGGGGGATTCTTCAGGTTCTCTACTCTCACCAGAAATGGCTGAAATATCAGCGTGCCATAATCACCATATTCGTTCTGAAAAACCTTGTGTAAATCCAGCCCTATTGCGTGCTGCCAGAAACTGTTCCCACCACTCAGAGGGACATTGTGTCGGGTTGACTGATCTATCACCCAACGTAAATTGTCAAAACTCGCAGTTAAGCGTTCGTCAGGCCTGGAATATTCCTGTTGCTGTGAATCCGGGCTGCCGGGAGCTGCAAATGTATTAGCTGCAGTTACTGTAGAGGTAAGCGTGATGCATACAATGCATAGTTGTAGTGGTGATAAGACGCTCATATGTGTCTCTTAGAATTAACAATAACTACTTTATAATGAGAAAAGTGACCAATATATCGGCATAAAAACGGGCTTCTTGAGAAGAACAGGAAAATTAAAAGGGCTAAAAAACTGTCATTCCAGAAATAAGAAACCCGCCAGAGCGGGTTTCTGCAATTCAAGCTATTTGCTTCGCTTTATTTCTTTTTCGTCCTTCTAGACGAGAGCCCCTAAAGTATTCTCCCTGGTTACATATACTGTAAACGGAAGGAGGTGATGATTTGTCAGTATTCATTTCACCTTGACATAAGTGAATCATATGAGACAATAATATCTCATGGTTAAATCAAAACGACTATCCGCCCGAGAAGCCCTTATTGAAGCCGCATTTGAGGTTTTGAGCCGCAATCCCGGTGCATCTCTCTCCCGAATTGCTGGGTTCGCTGGTGTTGGTAGAGCTACGCTACATCGTCATTTTTCCTCTCGACAAGAGCTTCTACAGAAACTTACCCAACAAGCATTACAGGAAATGAACGAGGCTGCAGAGCAAGCCTGTGTTGGAGTAAATTCATATAGCGAAGCACTGAAAAAGACACTGACAGCCGTCATTCCGCTTGGGGATCGATACTATTTTCTTACTCGTGAGCCAATTGAGGAAGATACAGAATTAAAGAAAGCCATCGGACAACAAACCAGGGAAATGGAAAACCTGGTTAACGCCGCAAAGGATGAAGGGCTGTTTGATTCTGACATAAGTACCGACTGGATTGTCCAGGCGTTTGATCATTTGATATACGCCGCATGGGAATGTATGCGAAATGAAACTGCTACCCCGGCACAGGCCTCAGAACTTGCCTGGCGTACATTAACCTTAGGGACTGGCAAACGAGCATGAATTACGAAAAATTAAGCACAGAAATAGACACAACATTTTTTCTGATTGGCGGATTTATTCTTATTATAGAACTCCTGAAAGCATACTTTTCACAGAATTTAAAACGCGGATCCTTACTGGACATGCTTGCGAGCCTGTCCACACAAATACCCTACCTCCTGGTAGAAATATTCATCATGAGTTTCGTCTACTATGGTTTTGTCGTTTTATCTGAAGAACTAATTCCCTGGACATTTACACCGTCAATAGGGATCGCTCTGTTAACACTGCTTTGCGCCGATTTTGTCTATTACTGGGAACATCGAATCGCTCATGAAGTACGTCTTTTCTGGACTCAGCATGCTGTTCATCATTCATCTCGCTATATGAACATACTAGTGGGTGTTCGATTTGGACCCTTTGAAACAGTTATTTCCGCAATCTTACATACACCTCTTTTGCTGATTGGTTTTCCAGCCGAACTGGTATTCTTTAGTATCATCACTGTATTGGCCTATCAAACCTGGATTCACACCGAACTCGTTGGTTCTTTGGGTATATTCGATGTGATCTTCAACACTCCTGCTAATCATCGCGTTCATCATGGCTGTGATGAAAAGTATATCGATAAAAACTACGGTGGCATCCTCATCCTCTGGGACCGATTGTTCGGTACTTACCAATGTGAGGAAGAACGCCCCCGCTACGGTCTCAAACGAAACTACAACAGTGTGAATCCGTTTTCAGTCTGGTTTTCAGAAATTCCTGCATTGTTTCAAGACATTAGCAAAAGCCGCTCACCTGGTGAGAAATTCAAGCGTCTTTTTGCAGCTCCAGACTGGCAACCAGAAAAATGGGGACGTTCTGAAAGTTATCAAGGAAGATAAGTTGTCAGTATCATTAAGTTAAATCTTTGTGAAACTCGCCATCCTTCATGATTATTTCAAGCTTGTTGTGATCCTGTAACACTGTAATGTCTTCTTCCGGATTTCCGTCAACTAGCAATACGTCTGCGAAATACCCTTCTGCAATCAGCCCAAGTGAATTTGGTTGACCCATTATTTCCCCTCCCATTTTTGTGGCAGAGACAATAGCTTCCATTGGTGTCATACCAATCATCTCGACGAAATACTGGAGGTCTTTAGCATTGGTGCCATGTGGCGTCCATGCGAAACCATAGTCACCGCCTGGCAACACACGTATACCTCCTCTGGCATGCATTTTTTTCATTGCCTCTACCGCCACTTCAAGTTCGTTTGCGTATGCCTGTGCTAGTTCGCTCTCCGGAGGAATGCCAAATTCGGCTGCTCCGTAGGCTGTTTGCACAAGCCAGGCTAACCCTGGTCCTACAAAAAATTTATCCTTATGTTCTTCAAGTCTGTCCAGACACTCCTCGTCTGCAAATGAGGCGTGATAAATAATTTCAATACCATGATCAAGGCATTGCTTTACAGAGTCTGCGGAGCGGGCATGAGCGCAGGCCCGAATTCCATAACGTCTTGCTTCTGTCATTGCCATGTCGACTTCCTCTTCAGACATTGTTGTGGCTCTTGCAGGTATGGGTGTAATTTCTTCGCCGGACAGATTTAGTTTAATAAGGTCTACGCCATATTTGATAAATTGACGGACCGTTTTACGCATTTCATCCGGCCCCGAAATACGCCAGCCGAATGACAGCTCATCTATATCCACATGAGGTGGAGAAGTGTCACCCAGACCGCCGGTGGTAGTGATTTCTTGAGTATTGGCCAGATACCTGGGCCCGACAATATGCCCTTCATTAATTGCATTACGTAGAACGCAGTCGAAACGAGGGCGCGCACTGGCCGCACCCACGCCCGATGTAAAACCAGAGTCGAGCAGTTTCCTCGCAACATTGACAGAGTGGATAAGGTGTTCTTCTGGAGGCATCATAGTAATGAATTCAAGAGTGGGCTGATCATTCCAGGTTAAATGAAGATGTGCATCGCAAAGCCCCGGCATCAGGGTTTTTCCTGCTCCATCAATTACTCTGACGTTGTCAGAATCCAGATTGTCATCATTGAGAGCGATTCGTTTGATACGATTACCTTCGATTAATACTTGACCAGAAAAACGATCAGCACCTGTACCATCAATGATGTTTACATTCTTAAAAAGTACGTTATCCAGGCTCATTTTATAATCTCTCTTAATTTTGTATTGATTGATATTTTTGCTATTTCAAAAAATCAGGCATAAGTCTCAAAAATAGACTCACTGACATCAATAACATCATTACAACTTGTAAAAATTTCTCACATACCCGTTAACTTCAGTGGGTTTTTCAGTTGCAGTCCAATGTCCGCATTGTTGTAAGACATGCATCTCGGCATCCGGCAACTGCTGGCAAAGCACTTCAACATTTGCTTCCGGTGCGACAACATCTTCATCACCTGTTATCAGTAAACAGGGACACTTTATTAGAGTCGGATCTGCCTGGGTGGCTTTTGACAGAGCATTGCAGCTTTGTGCATAGCCTTCCGGGTTTTGCCGGATAATCATTTCTCTGACAAAGCCTTGTACATTTGCCATTTTCAATTTTGTTTCTTTAGATAAAGCTACATCGGCGATAGTATCTGCTATGGCTGTCATCCCTTCCGAGCGTGCTAAAGCTGCACGATCTTGAAGTGCTGCTCGTGCAGGTTCTGGTGGCTGTGCCAATGGACCCAATAAAATCAAATCGATAACTTTTTTGGGGGCAATAGCAGCCATATGCTGGCAAACGATGGTGCCCATAGAGTGTCCGACAATATGCGCCTTTTCAATATCCATTTCATCAAGGAGTGAAATCATGTCATGTGCAAGGCTTGATATAGAGAGTTCCGGATCGAGTTCTGAGCCCGCGGCACTTGGCAAATCTGGTGCAATTATTTTGAAATTTCCTGAAAACTCATTGATCAGCGGACGCCATGAATTTGATGAACCGCCCAAACCATGGATTAGTAACAGAGCTTCACCTTCACCGAAAACATCTACAGCAATATTTTTTCCGTTTATTTTTCTAAACATGGGGTTTCCTTCAATTAATTTGGGTATATGAGTTTATTCAAACAATAGTATTTTCAATTACCCCGATATTGGAAATCTCAACCTTAACAACGTCACCTGATTTTAAAAAGCAGGGCGGTGTAAAACCAATTCCTACGCCAACAGGCGTACCCGTTGCGATGATATCGCCTGGCGATAGTGCCATGCTAGCTGAGGCGGTTGCGATTATATTAGGTATATTGAAGATCAAATCACTGGTATTCGCGTGTTGCCGGCGTTCACCGTTTACCCAGCAGTTTAATTGCAAATTCTCCGGATCAAGCTCATCTGCCGTTACAATCCAGGGACCAATTGGACAAAATGTGTCTATAGACTTACCAAGCAACCATTGCTTGTGACGGGACTGGAGATCTCTAGCGGTAATGTCATTAATGATGGTGTAACCAAATACATGCTCGTAAGCTTCTTGTTCTGGAATTGATCGGCCACCTCGGCCAATTATGACGCCCAATTCGGCTTCGTAGTCGATTTCACTACTTAAATCCCACGGCACAAGTACATCTTCGTAAGCACCTACCATACTCCCAGGTGCTTTACTGAACATTATTGGTGCGTCGGGAATCACATCATTTTTATCGCTGGCAGATGAATCATATCCGCTTCCTGAAAACTCCTTTGCGTGTTCGATATAATTTTTTCCGACACAAATGACATTTTTACTGGGTTTTTCAATTGGCGGTAAGAACGTTACATCTGAAAAGCTCACTACTTTTCCGGTTATATCAGGTGTCGGCTTATCAATATAATTTTCAATGAAGGCGATAGTTGGATCGAAACTAGCTTGTTGCTCCGCTATTAGCTGAATACTTGATTCCAATGGATTAACTAAACCTATCCATATCGCCTCCTGAAACATGACTCGAGCTATACGCATTTTACTTCCTCGGTCTATCTTCAAGATTACTTGAAGGTGCTATTAGAAAACTGACGAGTAATAATAGGCTTCACAAAAAAGCATATCAAAAGCACATCAAATAGGAATCAATGTTAGTATTGAATTGTTATTGATGCAATAGTTTTTTGTCAACTCATGATAAAGTTGCTTTAAACATGTGGTAGCTGACATAGTTGTTCGCTTGCAAGCGATTATTTGTAATATTAAGAGTAAATTGAATCATGTGGAGAGAAGTATGCAGAATGTAAGAGAAGCGTCGCAGCACAAAGTCGATGAGATTATTCAATACATCACGGAACAAATCGATAAAGGTGTCTGGAATTCCGGAGATAAATTACCCACGGAAAAAGCGCTTATTCAACAGTTCTCGGCCGCAAGAAATACAGTGAGAAAAGGCCTGGCTATACTTGAAGACAAAAAAATCATAGTAAGGCATGTTGGTCGCGGAACTTTTGTGCGCGATGATCAAGCCGATACAAACACTGCCGAGTTAGTCGCCTGGTCTGAGGCTAGCCCGTCGGAAATAAACGAAACGCGTATATTGCTGGAGCCAACCATTGCAGAGCTGGTTGTTTCAAGAGCAACGCAGACTGATATTAATTATGCTAAAACGTGTCTCGATGGCACGCTGTCAGCTAAAACACTTGAAAAGTATGAATATTGGGATGCGCAACTGCATGCCACGATTATCAAGGCTTCCAAGAATAATATGCTCACTAATATCTACCAGGCAATTCATCATGCACGACAGCGAGTGGAATGGCACGAACTGAAACGTCGGTCTTTGAACGAGGAACGCCGTAAAAACTATGATAAAGAGCACACTCAAATTGTAGACTCGTTAACCAGAAGAGATGCTGTGGCGCTACGGCAAGCACTTAAATCACACCTCCAGTCCGTAAGCGGTAACATGCTTAACCCCATCGACGACAGCTCCTGGTCTAAGCCATTCTAAGTACTCTGTAGTTACTTCTTTAACTTATTACGAGCAACGATAAGGTTGCTGTATAACCTTGTTCGTTCGATATTTTTTCTGAACGGAATTCTAAAATTCACCCATAGTCATTTTGCACTTAGCTGGCGATGCTCTGGTAAATTTATTGTTTGGTTTTAGTAAGCTTGACATCCAATCAATACCATACCTATAATGAACTTATTCCATATCAAAGGACAAAAGGTCCGGAAAAGATTCTTTGAGTACTTTTCAACTAACCCCATCACGGTTTGGGCAAAGTGAAGATTTTCATTACTCAATTTTGAATAGACACATGTTGGGGGAGAAATTCAATTGGTTATACAGAATAGATTTAAAAAAATGCTTACAAAAATTAGTTACGGTTTGTTCGCATGCGTATTGGGAATGAGTTCCACAATTACATACGCTCAAATAGAAGAAGTGGTTGTTACTGCAGAGCGTAGGGCTGAATCCATCCAGGATGTGCCCATCTCTATAACAGCATTTTCTGAAGAAGGTATAGAAAAAATGCGCATCCAGGATTTCGGTGACCTGGGTAATAAAATTCCCGGTTTTGGTTCTGTCTCCTTTTCGAAATCACGGTTTACCCCAGCCATCCGCGGTGGCAGTAGTCTGCTAAATGGACCAGGTGCAGATGCAGCAGTGGGACTCTACATAGATGATACTTATTTCAGTGGGCCGGGTGATTTCGAAGTGGATCTGTTTGATATAGAAAGAATCGAAGTGTTACATGGCCCACAAGGTACCTTGTTTGGTCGTAATACCACTGCGGGTGCAGTCAATGTGGTAACTAAAGACCCGGCAGAAGAATTTGAAGGTAAATTCGAAGCGACTTTGGGTGATTACGAAATGTTACAACTACGAGGTTATTTGAGTGGACCCTTGACTGATGATAAGAGAGCTTCTGTTGCCTTCTCCAGCACAAATCGTGATGGCACCTCATTCAATAGTGTTACTGGCAATGATGTCGATGATATTGGACGTACTTCTGTGCGGGGTAAATTCGTCTGGGATATAAATGATACGTTGGAAGCGAAAGTCGGTTTTGGATACAACTCTATAGATGAGACAGGCGTGGCCCGTGATTTTGTTATGTTCGGCCCTTTTATTCCATTTGATAATCAGGACCCGGGCTTAGCTGGTTTCGTACCTGATGGGGACACACGCACAGTTCAGCAATTTAATGATGGTGGTTACCGGCTTACCCAATACACCGCCAGTCTGCATTTGACCAAAGAATTAAGTGACGCAAGTTTGATGTCTATCACTACCTATCGGGATATGGAGACAGAGGAAGATCCTAATTCACTGGCAGGGGCACCTATTCCGATCTTTTCTCTTGCGGAACCAAGAGACGTGAGAACTATTACGCAAGAAGTTCGTTACATCTCAGAGTATGAAGGTAAATTTAACTGGGTAGGTGGGCTCTATTTCCTGAGTTCTGATGAAAGTAGAGATGGGCGTTATGAAACTTACTGGGAAGAAAACACGCGATTCTCAGGTTTCCAGACATTTCTCTTTGGTTGCAGTGACCCTGTCGCGGGTCCGGGAGGCGGATTTATTGGTGGTGGTGCTGCCGATCCCGGATTCTTACCGGATCCGGCTTGTGTTGCTTCAGATCCATCACTCTACACCCCGAATAATTTCAGAGTTTATCAGGAAACAGAAACGACCAGTATCGCAGTCTTCGCGCAAGGCTCATACGATGTCACCGATACCATAACTGCAACTGCAGGTGGTCGATACACCTACGACAGAAAAGAGGCGAATGGCTTTTCTGAAGGCGATCCTGATTTCTTCTGGAACAATTTCAGGACTTCAGGTGAAGCACCGAATATTCCGGTTGGCACCACAGCCAAAGATTCATGGGAAGAATTCACATGGCGAGTTGCCCTTGACTGGCAAGCCACAGATGATGTCCTGATGTATGGTTCGGTTTCTACCGGTTACCGCAGCGGAGCTTTTGACTATTTAACAATCTCCGCGTTTTTAGGAACTGATTCTCTGACGACAGCTGTGGAACCGGAAACGGTTACTAGCTACGAGGTCGGTTTTAAAAGCCGCTTCTGGGATAATCGCGTCCAATTAAATGTGGCTGCGTTCAGAGTTGAGTATGATGACTTACAGTTTTTTATAAACTTCGGCGATGGTGGTTTGAACACAAATGCCGGTGAACAAATTGTCGAAGGGGTTGAACTGGAATTCGATCTTGCTTTAACTGACGAACTGACCTTCAGTCTCGGATATGCTTATCAGGATGGCGAGATCAATGGCGCTATCAGCCCGATAGACGGAACACAACTTGTACCAGAAGGTGAAGTCCCGGGACAAACACCCGAACATACGGTGATACTGGGATTGGATTATGTGAAATTAACCAGCCGGGGTGAGTTTTTTGGGCGTGCGGATTTTACGCATAAAAGCCGCCATTTCCTGGAGCTGGAACGCCCTCCACAGTTTCAAAGTGAAACGGAAGCTCTTGTGAACTTAAATGCAGGGTTCACTTTTAATAACAACGTTACTATTTCTGCCTGGGTAAAGAATGTTACCAACGAGGATATCGTTCTTCATGGCCAGGGTTTCTGGGGTTCATTCTGGGCTGCTTCTACTACTGTGCCAGGTCAGGAGTATTTGACGCTCTCCGCTCAACCACGTTATGCGCCACCGAGAACATGGGGAGTTACGGTAGGTTATGAATTCTAGTCGTATACCTTTGACCGTACCCCAAGAATAGAGCCGCACCCAATGTGGGAACTGATCATAGCAGGCAACTCGTTTAGCAAAGAATGCCGGCGGAATCTGGCTTGGTGAACGGTGTGGTCTGACATGGTTGTAATGCTCTCACCACTGACTGAGTGTTGATCTGACATAGTCCAGACTCGCGAATCAATTCAGGTTAAGGCATTACTCTAGAATCTTACCGTTAAAGCTTTCAATTAAGGCGTTTGTGTAGGCTTCCCTATGTACTATGCCAGCGAGTTTTCCGGGCGGCTTCTTGGTTTATAGGTCGATACGAACAAGTTCGTGTTGGAGTTCTCGCGACCAGGTAAACCAACAGACAATGCCTTCATTGAATCATTCAACGGCAGTTTACGCGATGAATGTCTAAACGTGCATTGGTTCGTTGATTTGACAGACGCTGAGCAGATATTGCAAGCTTGGCAGGATGACTATAACGGGAGCCGACCTCACTAGGCTCTTAACGACCTGACGCTCAGTGAATATGCGGAACACTGGCTTCAACCAATCAGGAAATCTCAAATGCTGTGGTGTAAAGATCGGGGGACCCTCAATGATGTTAATTCCCCCAGTTAAAGTGGATTACCAGTGGGGTGACGGTCAGGATAATTTTCGCGGGAACTGTGAAGGCAACCTTATAAAATTTTGTCGAAAAATATTACATATTCAATTTCATTTGCAAGGTTATTTTTCGTAAGGTGTTGATTATATTGGTATGGTACAGAAATTGCTTCGCGTGCAAGTAAAATAACTAAAATTAACCGGAGTGGGTAGATGCAAAATATCAGAAACAAATTCAAACGAGAACTACAAAGGCTCTTTTTGCTTACCTGCCTGATTCTCGGTATTTGCCTTCCGGCCAAAGCTATTGTTATCGAAATGAGTCTGTTAATCGATGGTTCTGGTAGTGTTGGTTTAACGGATTTTAATAACCAGATGCTGTCTTATAAAACCGTGTTTTCAAACTCCTTCCATACTAATTTTTTGAATCCCGGTGATCAGCTATATGTATCTGCCTATCAATTTGCAACAAATGTTACTCTGGAACAATCAACCTTCTTAATAGATTCAGATGCCAGTGCCAGTGCATTTGGCGATGTGCTGGGAAGTCTGATATGGGACGCGGGTTGGACAAACACAGGAGCTGCATTAATCGAGGCTAGTAATGATTTAATGGGCAATGGAATTAATGCAGAAAGAAGTTTGATCCACATGGTGACCGATGGTAATCCCTGTTTACCAGATCATCTTGGCGGATGCCCGCAAAGCGTCGGTCAACTGGCTCCCTTTATTATAAGTAATGATTTACAAGTGAGTGCAATCGGGGTTGGAGATGGTTTGAACCCGGTATATATTGAGTCAGTGACAGCGCATTTAGATTTGATCGACAATTACGCATCACTGCAATCGACTCTTGTTGATGTTTTTGCACGGGATCTGTATAGCGTGCCCAGTTCAGTGCCGGAACCATCTTCAGTTTTATTAGTGTTAAGCGCGCTTGGTATGTTAACTGTGGGGCGAAGACGAATAGACTTTAAAAAAACAGGAAGTTCGCCAGGTAATTAGTTAAATTGGTCGGGGTAGCGAGATTCGAACTCACGACCTCTGCCTCCCGAAGGCAGCGCTCTACCAGGCTGAGCTATACCCCGACTGATTCCTTGCTGAATTCGCCTGAAGACGAATCTTGATTTTACTGAATTTCACTGGTGACAGGAATAGCGATCTTAATGGGTTCTTTCTGTTGCAAAGCGAGCCAGGGCAACCAGGGCGTCGAGGTAGGGTGAAGGCGGTAGATCATCAAGTGCCTCGATGGCTTTCTCGGCAGCCTGTTGGGCTATGTTGGCGGTGTAAGCAATGGCATTGGTTGAATCGATGACTTCTGTTATCGTTGCTATGTTTTCCAGACCACCGTTTTCTATCGCCTGTTTGACTAGTTCGGATTGTTCCGCCGTGCCGTTCCACATTGCATAGAGCAGAGGCAGGGTGGGTTTGCCTTCGGCAAGGTCATCGCCTATATTTTTTCCGAGTTCAAGTGCAGTGGCGCTGTAATCGAAGACATCGTCGATCAGCTGGTAGGCAACTCCAAGACATTTTCCGTAATTCGCCATCGCCATTTCTTCCTTAAGCGAACGGTCGGCGACGACGGCACCAAGTTGAGCGGAGGCTTCGAAGAGTTTCGCTGTCTTATCGTGAATCACCTGCAGATAACGTTCTTCTGTTGTCTCCGGGTCGTGTCGATTTAATAGCTGCTGCACTTCACCTTCGGCAATGATATTGGTCGCCTCCGAGAGGATATCCATGATTTTCATGGAATCGACGCTGACCATCATCTGAAAGGCTCGCGAATAAACAAAATCACCAACCAGAACACTGGCCTCGTTGCCCCAGCGCTGATTGGCAGTAGAACGACCCCGGCGTAGAAGCGAGGCATCGACCACGTCGTCGTGGAGCAGGGTGGCGGTGTGTATGAATTCAATGATAGCCGCCAGATTGATGTGCTGGTCACCCTTGTAGGAGAACACGCCGGCACTCAGCAATACCAGTGCGGGTCGCAGGCGTTTTCCACCACTATTAACAATGTAATGTCCCAATTGATCGATCAAAGCCACATCAGAGTGCAATTGAGACTGAATCAGTGCATCTACCCGGTCCATATCCGGTCCGATTAGAGCCTTAAGTTGGTCGATAAGTGTGCTTTCTGTGGGGTTTTGCTGCGGGCTGGCCTGATTCACTATTTTCCTGAGTCTACGAATTTTGACCCATTTTGCCTATTCACCACCAGAAAGCCAATAATAATGCGGTATTTAGGTAGAATGTGCTTGTTTCCGAAGGCCAAATTCCTTAGAATTTGCCCCCTTTTTCAGCGGCCTGAGCCGCTAATAGTCAGAATTGGAGAGTAGTTATGTACGCGGTAGTCAAGACCGGTGGTAAACAATATAAAGTCCAGGAAGGCGATACCATTCGAGTAGAGAAGCTCGAAGGCAAGGAAGGAGACACGATCGAACTGGATAGCGTGCTCATGCTCACAGATGGTGACAAGGTTACCGTAGGCAAGCCCCTGGTTGAGGGCGCCTCAGTTTCTGCGACTGTTAAAGCACAGGGTCGTGGCAAGAAAATCAGAATCATTAAATTCAAACGCCGTAAACACTACCGCAAGACGGCAGGACATCGCCAGGCTTATACGGAACTGGCGATTACCGGTATCAAGGCCTGAACGGCGTAGGAGAGAAAGACAATGGCACATAAGAAAGCAGGTGGTAGTACCCGGAACGGACGCGATTCAGAGTCGAAACGTCTTGGAGTTAAGCGCTACGGTGGCGAGACGGTAAAGGCCGGCAACATAATTATCCGTCAACGTGGTACGCGATTTCATGCTGGCACCAATGTCGGTTGCGGTACTGATCACACACTGTTCGCAAAAGCGGCTGGTCAAGTGCGTTTTGTTCAGCGTGGCCCGAAAAAGCGGACATTCGTAGAGATACTGGCGAGTTAAGCGTTTTCAAAGCATTCATAAAAAACCCCGCCAAGTGCGGGGTTTTTTATTTGTTCAAACATGAATAAAGACCCGCTCACTTATTTTATACTCTCACTATCATGAAATTCGTTGACGAAGCACGCATTCGGGTAGAAGCCGGCAAGGGCGGTGATGGCTGTTCGAGTTTCCGGCGCGAGAAATTCGTGCCGCGTGGCGGACCAGACGGTGGTGATGGTGGCGATGGCGGCAGTGTTTATCTGCTGGTAGATGCGGGACTGAACACCTTGGTGGATTTTCGTCATCGACGACTATTCAGAGCCAAAGCCGGCCAGGCCGGTATGGGTCGTGAACGTTATGGCAAGAAAAGCGATGATGTGACTATCAAGGTACCACTGGGGACGCTGGTCTACGATGACGATACGGACGAGTTAATTGGCGACCTGACCGAACAGAGCGAAACTTTGCTGGTTGCGAAGGGTGGCTTTCATGGTATGGGTAATATTCGCTTTAAAAGCAGCACGAATCGTTCACCAAGAAAGTTCACCCGTGGCTCAGACGGTGAAGCTCGCAATCTGCGTCTTGAAATGCAGGTACTGGCTGATGTGGGTTTACTGGGTTTGCCAAACGCGGGTAAGTCATCCTTAATCAGACAGGTGTCTGCGGCAAAACCGAAAGTCGCTGACTATCCTTTCACTACTTTGCATCCGAATCTTGGTGTTGTGAGTCTTGATGTCGGTCAGAGTTTTGTTATTGCCGATATCCCGGGTTTGATAGAAGGCGCAGCGCAGGGTGCCGGTCTTGGCATTCAGTTTCTCAGGCATCTATCCAGAACCAATGTTCTGCTCCATCTAGTCGATGTTGCCAGTGGTGAGAGTGTCGAAGATATTGTTCAGCAGGCAAAAACAATCATTAACGAGTTAATAAGTTTTGATAAGGCCCTGGGTGAGAAAGAGCGCTGGCTGGTCTTGAACAAAATTGATTTGATTGATGAGGAAACTTTGGCTGAGGTTAAAGCCGCCCTCCTTACGGAACTGGCCTGGGATAAAGCGGTTTACGAAATCTCGGCGATTTCGGGCACTGGTTGCAAACAGTTAATGTGGGATATCTTCGGGCTGTTGCACGCAGACGAGACTGACGAAGAGCTGAGTAGTAATGATGAGTGAATCAAGAGAGAAAGCGGCAAAGGCAAAATGCTGGGTAATAAAAATCGGCAGTGCCCTGCTGACTAATGACGGTTGCGGTTTGCGCGCGGATTCTCTGAACGTCTGGGTCAAACAAATCATGGCACTGAAAGCTCAGGGTGTGGATGTCGTGCTGGTGTCTTCGGGTTCGATTGCAGAAGGTGTGTCCCGACTCGGCTGGAAGCAAAGACCAAAATCATTACATGAATTGCAAGCTGCAGCAGCAGTCGGTCAGATGGGATTGATTCAGGCTTATGAGCAGTGTTTTCAAAAACACAACACGCATACGGCGCAAGTACTGCTAACTCGTGATGATATCTCCGATCGTAAACGTTATCTTAATGCGCGCTCAACGTTACGCACTCTGGTTGCTTTGGGCATTGTGCCGGTTGTTAATGAAAACGATACGGTCGCAACTGAAGAAATTCAGCTTGGTGATAATGACAGCCTCGCCGGTCTGGTAACAAACTTACTGGAAGCGGACTTGCTGGTCATACTCACCGATCAGAGTGGCCTTCATGATGCCGATCCGCGAGTGGACAAGGATTCAAAATTAATTTCTGAAGCCAGAGCGGGCGATACCAGTTTATTGCAGTATGCGGGTAGTGGTGGAATGTTGGGCCGCGGTGGTATGCGGACGAAGTTGCAGGCCGCAAGAACCGCCGCAAAATCAGGTGCGGATACCTTGATTGTTTCTGGTCTGGATGAAGACGTGTTGTTAAGAATAGCGGCCGGTGAAGAGATCGGCACTTTGCTCACTGCCGGTCAGGCGCCAATCGCTGCGCGCAAGCAATGGCTGGCCGGGCAAACTCAGACAAGAGGGAAGCTGGTACTAGATAGTGGTGCTGAAAAAGTGTTGCTTGAACAGGGAAAAAGTTTGCTTGCCGTTGGCGTAAGTCGTGTGGAAGGCAATTTTGCACGTGGTGAGATCGTCACCTGTGTTAATGAGACGGGCCTTGAAGTAGCACGTGGTCTGGTCAACTACAACAGTGATGAGACCGCAATCATAAAAGGTCAGTCTAGTGAGAGAATTGAATCCTTACTTGGTTATATTGATGAAGCGGAATTGATCCACAGGGACAACCTGATTCTCTTAGTAGATTAAATCCAGTTTTTTTGCATTACCCATTCTGCTGTAGCGCCTGAATTCTCACTTCAAGCGGCGGGTGACTCCTGAACAGATCTCCGAATTTCGATTTCATATTACCTTTGATTCCGAATGCGGCCATTGAATCCGGTAATTCACTTGGCATTTGCTGCTCGGCCTGTAAACGTTGCAAAGCGCCTATCATTCCCGGCCGGCTGGCCAGTGAGGCACCTGCTTCATCGGCTCGAAACTCACGCCATCGTGAGAACCACATAACAATTATTGAGGCGAGAATGCCGAGAATAATCTCGGTTACGAAAGTCACGACATAAAAACCAATGCCGTGGCCACGTTCGGTTTTGAAAACGACGCGATCGATGGTGTGGCCGATAATGCGGGCGAAGAACATCACGAAAGTATTCACCACGCCCTGTATCAGGGTCAGGGTAATCATATCGCCATTGGCGACGTGGCCAACTTCGTGCGCCATCACCGCTTCGATTTCATCCGCTTTAAAGCGCTCGAGCATGCCTGAACTGACGGCCACCAGTGCCTTATTTTTATTCCAGCCGGTGGCGAAGGCATTGGATTGTTGTGAGAGAAATATACCAACTTCGAGCATGCCGATACCGGCATCCATTGCGATTCGGCCAACCGTATCGTACAGCCATTGTTCCTGCTTGTTAGACGGCGTTTCAATAAGCTGCACACGCATGCTGCGTTTGGCCATCCATTTTGATAGCAGCAGCGAGATTAATGAGCCGGCCATACCGAATACCGCGCAGAAAACCAGCAGGGCGCTCAGATTGAGATCGACCCCATTGGCGGCCATATAAGAGTTAAAGCCAAGCAGGCTCAGTGAAATACTGGCAACCACTAATACCGCGAGGTTAGTCGCCAGAAATAAGAGAATACGCATAGTCTTGCTGTCCTGATTCGAGTGTCCTGAGGTTTTATCTTGGGTCGCAAAGGCTGATTTTCAAGCAAAAAAAAGCCGGTCGAAGACCGGCTTTTCTTAAAATTCTTTGCTAGAAGCCTACATTGCCCGAATTTGTGTATTCAGACGACTCTTATGACGAGCAGCTTTATTCTTATGAATCAAACCTTTACTGGCCAATTTGTCAATCACGGGGAGGGCGTCTTTGTAAGCGCTTGCAGCGGCTTCTTTATCACCCTTGTCGATTTCAGCGACAATTCTCTTCAGATAAGTTCTGAACATGGAACGGTATCCGGTGTTATGCAGACGGTTTTTCTCCGACTGTCTTGCGCGCTTTTTCGCTGATGCTATGTTTGCCAAACTTGTGCTCCTGAAGGTGGTCTCGTAAAGGCGCGTAACTATGCTGATTTAAAAGCAATTTGTCAATCACTACCGGCAATATGCTATTCTCTGAAATTGTAATATAAAATTCCGTTTAAACAACAAGATATAGGCATCTGCTAGAGTGATTCTCGAGAAAGAGGGTAGCGCGTGAAAAAACGCCTGTTCAAATCCACGCTGATTGTCAGCGCCATGACCACATTGTCGCGAATCTTCGGTTTGCTGCGCGATGTTGTGATTGCGACGGTATTTGGTCCCGGCGCAGGTGTGGATGCCTTCATCGTGGCCTTTCGTATCCCCAATTTTCTTCGCCGGCTGTTTGCCGAGGGTGGCTTCTCGCAGGCTTTTGTGCCGGTTCTCTCGGAATACAAAGAACAACGGGGTGAGGGTGAGGTAAGGGCGCTGGTGGATCAGACCAGCGCTACGCTTAGTCTGGTTTTATTTGCGGTGACCATTATAGGTGTAGTGGCGGCACCGATACTTATCTATGTGTTCGCTCCGGGTTTCAGCAGTGAACCGGAAAAACAGTTACTCGCGGCGGACATGTTGAGAATCACTTTTCCTTATATTCTGTTCATCTCATTGACGGCCATGGCCGGTGGCGTGCTGAATACTTATGGGCAATTCGCCGTTCCGGCATTTACTCCGGTCCTGCTTAATTTGTTCCTCATCAGTTTCGCCATCTGGTTGGCACCAGAGCTTGAGGAACCGATTGTGGCGCTGGCCTGGGCTGTTCTGGCTGCCGGTCTCGCACAATTGCTATTCCAATTTCCTTTTCTTGCGCGCCTGAAATTACTTCCGCGACCCGGTTTGAATCGTGATCGGGAAGGTGTCAGACGAATTCTGAATCTGATGTTACCGACATTGTTCGCGGTCTCTATCACTCAGATCAATCTTCTCATCGATACAATTATTGCTTCATTTTTGGAAAGTGACAGCATTTCCTGGTTGTATTTTTCCGATCGTCTGATGGAGTTTCCACTCGGGGTGTTCGGTGTGGCTCTGGCAACGGTCATATTACCCAGCTTGTCGCGACAACATAGCGGTGGCGAACGCGAGCAGTATTCAGCCACCATGGACTGGGCCTTGCGACTGGTTTTTCTGATTGCCATACCGGCCGCGCTGGGGCTGGCTGTGCTGGCCGGGCCTATGTTAACCACATTGTTTCAATACAAAGCCTTCACCGCGCTGGATGTGCATATGTCTTCACAAAGCCTGATGGCTTACGCGGTGGGACTACCGGCTTTTATTTTTATTAAGGTGCTGGCTTCGGGCTTTTTCTCTCGTCAGGATACGGTGACGCCGGTAAAGATTGGCGTCGTTGCCATGCTAAGTAATGTAATATTAAATCTCTTGCTGGTAGGTCCGCTGGCTCACGCTGGTCTGGCTCTGGCGACTTCACTCTCGGCTTTTATCAACGCCGGTTTGCTTTATTATTTTCTCCACAAAAGGCAACACTACACTCCTTCGTCCGGCTGGTTTTTTTATCTGACACGAATTGTTGTGGGCGTCCTGTTGATGGGTGTGTTAATTAATACTCTGGCTCCGAATATTGAGGTCTGGCTGAACTGGGATGTCTATAAGCGGGTGGCGAATCTTGGTTTCTGGATAATCGCTGGAACACTGGTTTATTTTGTTAGTCTGATTATTCTCGGAATCAGACCAAAGCAGATGACAGCACCGCACTAATGTTTATAATCCCTGCTCGCAGATGACAATGGAATTAATACGCAGACTCAATAAACCAGCCCTGATTCCCGGCGGATGTGTGGCCACGGTTGGTAATTTTGATGGTGTTCATATGGGACATCAGGCGATATTGAGACAGCTCGGTGAGCATGCGAGTGAACTGGACGTTCCAGCTGTGGTCCTGACTTTTGAGCCTCAGCCCCGGGAGTATTTTCAGGCAGAAGCAGCGCCGGCACGTCTGACTCCCTTTCGCGAGAAATTTCGCCTGTTGGCAGAGCAGGGCGTCGACAAGCTGGTTTGTCTTCGCTTTAAGGAATCGCTGGCGGCAATGACGGCCGAAGATTTTGTTCAGCAGCTGTTTATCGACTCGATGGGGATCAAACGAATTATCATTGGCGATGACTTTCGTTTCGGCCACAAGCGCGATGGTGATATCCATACGCTGCGGACAATGGGTGCTGAGGCCGGTTTTGACGTGATTCCTATTGATTCGTTTTCGATTGATGGTGAACGTGTCAGCAGTAGCTCTGTTCGTCATGCATTGAAACGTTATGATTTTGACCTGGCGAAGACTTTACTGGGCAGAGCCTATAGCATCAGTGGTCACGTGCGTCATGGTGAGAAACGCGGCAGGCAACTGGGTTTTCCGACGGCGAATATAGAACTCAGACGTGTTACGACACCCTTGTTGGGAGTGTATGCGGCTTATGTGCACCGCTCTGGAATGCCATCCAGCGCTGGCGTTGTGAACATCGGCAACAGACCAGTATTCAATGGGTCGAAATTGCTGCTGGAAGTTCATCTGCTGGATTTTAGTGACGATCTCTACGGGCAGTATATCTCGGTAGAGTTTGTAGAACGTTTGCGTGGAGAGCAGAAGTTTGGCTCTATTGATGAGTTGACGAAGCAAATCAGTCAGGACATAACGAGCGCCAGAAAATTATTAAGATAAGACGAAAACATCAGGATTTAAATAAGACGGATGAGTAATTACAAAGACACACTGAATTTGCCGAAAACCAGTTTTCCGATGAAAGGGAATCTGTCTCAGCGCGAGCCTCAAATGTTGAAGCGCTGGCAGGAAATGAATCTTTACGGAAAGATTCGGGAGAAAAAATCAGGTAAGCCGACTTTTATTCTTCACGATGGCCCTCCTTACGCCAACGGTGATATTCACATAGGTCACGCTGTTAACAAAATACTCAAAGATTTTATTATTAAGTCACGCGGATTGAGCGGTTACGATGCGCCTTATGTGCCGGGTTGGGATTGCCATGGTCTGCCGATTGAATTGATGGTAGAAAAAAAGGTAGGTAAGGCCGGCCACAAAATTGAAGCGGACGCTTTCAGAGATGCATGCCGGGCCTATGCTGAAAAACAGGTCGATAAACAGCGTCAGGACTTTATTCGTCTGGGTATCTTTGGTGACTGGCATAAGCCTTATCTAACCATGGCTTTCGAAACGGAAGCGAATATTGTTCGCTCGCTGGGCAGGATAATTGAAAAAGGCCACCTGCAAAAAGGGGTGAAACCTGTGCACTGGTGTACGGACTGTGGCTCGGCGCTGGCGGAAGCGGAAGTGGAATACGAGGATAAAAATTCACCTGCGATCGACGTACGTTTTAAAGTGGTCGATGAAAATGATGTGCTAAAACGTTTTGGCGTGAGTACGGTTAAGGGGTCTGTATCAGCAGTTATCTGGACCACCACACCGTGGACACTACCGGCAAATCAGGCAGTGACCTTACACGCAGAATTGAGTTACTCACTGATCCAACTTGAGGACGAGGTCTTAATTCTGGCCGAAGGTCTGACGGATAGCGCACTTGCCAGATATGAGAGCGGTAAGCATGAAATTCTCGGACAGTGCTCCGGACAGTCACTGGAAGGGGTGCTTTTGCAACACCCGTTTTACGAACGCGAAGTACCCATTATTCTCGGCGATCACGTTACTCTTGAAGCCGGTACCGGCGCTGTGCATACCGCGCCGGCTCATGGTCAGGATGATTTCGTGGTTTCACAGCGTTACGGTATTGAAGTGCATAATCCGGTTGGCGATAACGGTTGCTTTTTGCCTGATACCGAAATCTTTGCCGGTCAGCATGTATTCAAAGCTAATGCCGCGGTCATTGAAGTACTTGAGGAGCATGGCACGCTCGTGCACAAGGAAGAACTACTGCACAGCTATCCGCATTGCTGGCGTCATAAAACACCGATTATTTTTCGTTCCACGCCGCAATGGTTTATCAGCATGGACGGTAATGGATTGCGAGCCAGCGCGCTTAAGTCGATCAAGGACGTGGCCTTTGAACCTTCATGGGGTGAAGAGCGTATTCAGGGAATGGTCAGCAACCGGCCGGACTGGTGTATTTCAAGACAACGCACCTGGGGTGTGCCAATAAGCGTATTTATCCATCGTGAAACACAGGAGCTGCATCCTGACACAAAAAATTTGCTGGAGCAGGTGGCTTTGCGTATCGAGGAGAAAGGTATTGATGCCTGGTTCGATCTGGATGCAAAGGAGTTACTCGGAGATGAAGCAGAACACTATGCGAAGGTGACCGATACGCTCGATGTATGGTTTGATTCAGGTGTCACTCATGCAGCAGTGCTTGAGCAGGATGAACGTTTACGTTTTCCAGCTGATCTTTATCTTGAAGGCTCCGATCAGCATCGTGGCTGGTTTCAGTCCTCACTGCTTACTTCAATCGCCATGAATGATGTCGCGCCTTATAAAGGTGTTCTGACTCATGGTTTCACTGTCGATGCAAAAGGCATGAAAATGTCAAAATCGAAAGGCAACGTGGTGGCACCGCAGAAGGTCATGCAAACTCTTGGCGGCGATATTTTAAGATTGTGGGTTGCGGCGACCGATTACCGCACCGAGATGAGTGTGTCCGATGAAATTTTAAAGCGCATGGCGGATGCCTATCGACGTATTCGAAATACAGCGCGTTATCTGCTCTCCAATCTGGATGGATTTGAAGCGCAGGACTGTCTCGAATTTGACGAACTCCTCGATCTGGATCGCTGGATTCTGGAGCAGACGGCCCGCTTGCAAAAAGAGATTGTTGAGGCCTACGAAACTTACCAGTTCCATCTTATCTATCAAAAATTGCATCATTACTGTGTTGTGACACTGGGAGGCTTTTATCTCGATATTATCAAGGATCGAATGTACACCTGCCAGACAGATAGTCGCGCCAGACGCTCAGCGCAGACGGCGATGTATCACGTCGCGGAAGCCTTCGCACGCTGGTTATCACCGATTTTAAGCTTTACCGCTGAGGAAATCTGGCAGCACCTGCCGGGGCAGAGAAGCGCGACGGTATTCACTGAAGAGTGGTACAGCGGCTTGCCTGAAGTGGTAGATGAGGATCAGGTCTGGTTGAAAATAATCAGTATGCGTGAGGAAGTCAGCAAAGCGCTGGAAGGTTTGCGAAGTAGCGGAGCCATCGGGTCGTCACTGAATGCGGAAGTTATCATTTACGCAGGTTCTGAGCTCAAGGCTGCTTTGGAAAAAACTGAAGATGAATTGCGTTTTGTATTGATTACCTCAGCAGCCAGCGTGTATGAGTTAAATAAAAAACCAGAGGACGCACTGACAACTGAAATAGACGAATTATTTTTGCTGGTTAAACCCTCTGAGCATGCGAAATGCAGTCGATGCTGGCACCATCGTGAAGATGTTGGAGAGCATGCTGAACATCCGGAACTCTGCAAGCGCTGTGTTGAGAATATAGAAGGTGATGGCGAAGCAAGGAAATACGCTTGATGGCTAAAGCCAATTCGCTTGTCTGGTCGTGGCTATCTCTGCTGGTTATTATCTGCGATCAAATAACTAAAAATATTGCTACGGAAAAGTTGCTTTATTACCAATCGGTCGAGGTAGTACCGGGGCTGAACATGACGCTGGTGCACAACACTGGTGCGGCCTTCAGTTTTCTGAGTCAGGCCGGTGGCTGGCAGCGCTGGTTTTTTATTGTGCTTACGTCAACCATCAGTCTTGGTCTTGTGTACTGGTTATACACTTTGCCCCGTCAAAAAGTCTGGCTGGCGGCTGCCCTCTCTCTGGTCTTGGGTGGTGCGTTGGGCAATCTCTGGGACAGGGTGAAGCTCGGCTACGTTATCGATTTCATTGATGTGTATTACCAGAGCTGGCACTGGCCGGCCTTTAATGTCGCTGATTCCTGTATTTGCATTGGCGCGGGCATGCTTATTGTTGACGCTATCTGGTTTGATCGCGCAGAAGTGACAACTCACAACAAATCTTAGGCGGTTATTTTCATCTAATACGGGTAAAATAATGAACAAGCAGTGGCTTGATCACCTTATATCAGGCTGGAAACATTAAATCGGAAAGTAAAATAATGACAATTCAAATAACCTTAGCCAACCCGCGCGGATTCTGTGCGGGTGTTGATCGTGCCATTGAGATCGTTGAACGTGCTCTGGAAATATTCGGTGCCCCTGTCTATGTCCGACACGAAGTCGTGCATAACAAATACGTTGTGGATTCTCTGCGTGATAAAGGCGCCGTTTTTGTAGAAGAGCTGGACGAAGTGCCGGATGACTCAACGGTTATATTCAGTGCCCACGGTGTTGCAAAAATAGTCAGGGAAGAGGCGGCAAGACGCAGTCTTCGGGTTTTCGACGCGATTTGTCCTCTGGTGACCAAGTTGCACATGGAGGTCGGGCACTATCAGAACGAAGGCAGGGAATGTGTGCTTATCGGACATGCCGGTCATCCGGAAGTTGAAGGCACGCTGGGGCAATACCGACCTCTTAACGGGGAAGGCGGAATGTACCTGGTTGAATCTGTAGAAGACGTACTCAAGCTGGAAGTAAAACGGCCGGATTTTCTGGCCTTCGTTACACAGACAACCTTATCTATGGATGATACTGCAGAAGTTATCGACGCTTTGCGAGAGCGCTTTCCGCAAATCGACGGTCCGAAAAAAGAAGATATCTGTTACGCAACCCAGAACCGTCAGGATGCGGTAAAGAAATTAACAGCAGACTGCGAGGTAATTCTTGTGGTTGGATCTCAAAACAGTTCGAACTCTACCCGTCTGATGGAAATATCGGAAAAGGTCGGTGTGCCATCTTATTTGATCGATAATGCCTCTGAAATCAAGAAAGAGTGGATTGATGGCAAAGGGAAAATCGGCCTTACTGCCGGTGCATCTGCGCCTCAGGTACTGGTCGAAGAAGTGATTACCAAACTAAAAGACTGGGGTGCAGACGTAGTAATTGAAGCCCCGGGAAAAAGAGAAAGAGTCGTATTCTCTTTACCAAGAGAGCTTGCTGTCTAATTCGCTTTTGTTTACTCAGCAGAGGCAGTATTGCTATCTTCTTTCAGATAACCTGCCTGTTGAAGTGCTACTTCGAGTTTAGCGGCATCGTAACCAGAGATTATTTTCTCACCGATTATTAAAACGGGCACGCGTAAATCACCATCTGTCTTAATCTTTAACTCCTGCTGCAATTCACCATTATCCTTAATGTTCTTTTCGGTAATGTTAATATTCTTTGACGACAGATCTTTACGCATTTCATCACAAACTTCGCACTCTGGTATCATGTACATTGTTAATGAAGGTAGACTCGGGCCTTCCTTACTCTTTTTCACCGTGTAGTTTTTGGTTGAAAGAGATTTTGTTCCGGGTGGACAGTGTTTTTCGAAAGTACGATTGCCGAGCTGATCTTCACACTCGTGTATCTGTGCTGACCACGATGGGCTAATGCACAAAGCAAGAAGAGCAAGAATAGATAACTGTGTCGCTATTTTCATAACACTTTCCCCGTTAACTGTTGAATCAGGTTAATTGTATTTGGGAACCTTAATTTAATCATAGAATCATATATATAAGAGACAAATTTTAGGTTATATTTATGTTAACTCTATCGCAAAAAACAGTCAGAACCATGCGTAAAACAACTATTTTTGGCCAATTACTTCTTTTAGCGGCATTAATGTCGAATACTTCAATATTGAACGCAGTGACATACAAGTGGGTCGACGAAGAAGGAAATACGCACTATACCCAGTCTCCGCCACCCGGAGACACCAAAGCACAAACAATTGCCCCGCCTCCGTCGGTCAATCCAGAACATGCGAAAAAGCAGGTGGAGAAGAGGAAAAAAATTCTTCAGGACGCCTCTGATGGTCGAACGAAATCATCCGAAGAAAAGAAAAAGGCCAGTGAGGAAAAAGCCAGAAATCAGGCAAAGTGCGAGCAAGCTAAAAAACGACTCGCAAGTTATCAACGACCCAGAGTTAATCTGGTTGATAAAGATGGTAATTACACTGTAGCTGGTGAAGACAAGAGGCAGGCGGAAATCAAAAAGTCACAGGATTTGATTAACGAACTCTGCAAGTAGGTTAAGATAATCTAGACTATCTCAGGTTTCGTCTTTTAAATACAGTTTGTAGCCATCGCGAAGCATACCATTGACGATGGCGCCGCGTTCAGTATCAAGATAGCGTGTCCCTAATTTGATCAGGGCTTCTTTCGCTTCGTTATTATTCATCAGACCAAGGCCCGCAATAGCACTTTGTGCTACATAGTCATTATCGCCTTCGGCCATTTCGTTAAGATAGGTCACATCTTCAGGATCACCGTTAAATCCTAAAGCGACGACCACCTGAGCCCGAATAAATTCATGTTCGTGGTCCTTAAAAGAACGTATATAACTCTGAAACTCTTCGGTATTCGCAATCTGAATACGATTCATTATACTCGACTCCTTTATAGCTCAATAACAGTATAAACTGTCTACCTAAGTCGAGATTTTCATAGTTCCTTGCCGATTGCTTCCCAATTCAATTCGGGATAATCCCCGACACTCATCTCCCACATTTTATAGAGTAATTTGTACACGCCCCTATGCCATCGCATTGAGAAAAGAGCATGTATCGTGTTCGTGAGTTCGGCGGTATCTTTTTCTGTGAGGGCGAGTCTTACCTGAGCAATGGTTGCGTTACCATAAATGATGAGTTTTTTAGCGGCCTCAATTTCCACGTTCGGAGCGGGGCGCTGTTTAGCCGCATCGCTTTGTATATTGGATTGAGATTGCCCGGTGTTCGGGTTTTTGTCCTCAGAACACGAACATAGTGAAAGCACGAACAATAAAGCAGAAATAAAGCGGAAAAAATTCACGGCAAATTCAACAGGTAGAAATTAGACAGGAACTACAGGGCAAAGAATATCAGCTTCCTTGCTGATGTCTCTACTATTTACCCCAGCAGCTTGATATGTCTGTCGCCGTACCACCTTCTCCTTTCGTGCCGGCGTTGGTCAGCGTTAGCGCACCACATTCAGTGTCTACAAAACCATTGGCGGGAGTTGCGGTCAGTGTGAAAGACTGAAAAGGAGTGGCAGTGACAATAGTGAGTGCATAGTAACCACTCTCGCTATTTGCCGATATACCCGTATCGGAGTGAATTACATTTGCAGTATCGGCATAGGCATTATTATCTGAGTAGAAGCGTTCAAGGCGGGCTGCTCCGTCCATTAAAGCACCTCTGCCTTCCGTTCGTTTTCCGCGAATAACGTATTGACCATATTGAGGATAGGCAATACCGGCCAGCAAGCCGATGATTGCCACAACAATCATTAATTCCATCAAAGTGAAACCCAGATTTCGGGCTCTGTTAAAAGATGGTTTTTGATTTCTGTAGTTCATTTCGGGTTCCCCTTCAAGCGAATGATAAGTCAGTGCGACCTGAAATTATCAGGTCGCACTAAAAATAAATTAACCTTCTTCGTACCAGTAGGTGCGATAGCGTGGTAAGCCGGATACCTTACCAAGGTTCTCAGCACCACCGCCAGTACCTACAAGTACTGTAACACCTTCCTTGGTAAAAATCGGCACAGCCTCTGAAGGAATACCTGATCCTAATTCGTACTCTCGATCATCCAGGTCAATATCGCCGTCGCCATCCCAGTCAAGTGCTGCGTTACCACTGAGAATGTTAAAGTTAAATGCGTTCCCCGATCCTTCTGAGGCGCTACAGGTATCGGCAATGGCATTCGGATCGCTCGGTATAAAGCTGGTGAAGATAAGAGTGCCGGCAAATACTGCTGGTGCCGCCAGACCTTTTTCACCTGTTGCTACCAGAGGAGTACCATCAGCAGTATTAAAATCGAAATACCAGCCGAGGGCGTTCTTGGTAGACACTGCCGTGGTTAGCGCGGTTGTGCTGATGTCGACTAGATTGGAATTAGTAATAGCCGTACCACCACCAGTCTGATTGATATTGGCCGGATAAACATCGGCAATATTATCATTGTTGGAATCAACCATTTTACCGATAGTCGTATCCCTGAAGGCATAAAAACGATCTTTGATATTACGGTCCAGAGGATGGGCCCGATAGCCAGTAGGAATCAAAACATAATCAAACTCTCCGCCAGTAGCGTTGGAATAGGTTGTATCGACGACCTGAACCACCGCAGGTGCGTAGTAAAAGCGGCGTTCTTCCGCGAGTGTTCCTGCGGTAGAAATAGAGGCCAGCTTACCGGCAACACTGGAGCCTTCCGGATCTGATCCACCCGGATCAATATCTTTGGCAATGTCTAAACGCCAAACCTGGCCTGCGACGTCACCGACATAAACCCGATCAGTCAGGTTGTCACCATCAGTATCGAGCGCAGTCACGTTCGACGGAATGGAGAATTTCATGTCGGGAACGACAATGTCCGCGCCAGTTCGGCTGCCTGTGCTCATAGTCAGAGTGGTATCGCTACTGACCCAGAATATTAGCTCTCCTGTTCCGGCATCAATGATATAAATACCGTTGCCCTCATTAGGGTCGCCGACTTCTGTACCAAAATTGTAATTACCCGCGGTAGTGCCATCCACATCGATATCATAGCCACCACCGAAAATAAGAACATCCTTGAAAACAGGTACATCATTCGGCGGAGTTCCTGTGATACCAGCCTGAATACGGCCCAGACGAGGTTCAGACCAGCTCTGCCCCATACGGGAGAAATCGCCAGCACCGCCATCAACCCGCCATAGAAGTTTCGGTACGATTTGGGTTGAATTATTAGTCAGTACAGCAGCGGGAGTGACATCCAGAGCGTACATATTTCGTCCGCCACGGCGTTGCGTAACATAGATGTAAACCTTGTCGCCTTCACCGGCTTCATTCGGAGTACCGTCGCCGTCATTATCATGAGCCGGATCAATCGTGCCGTCACCATTAACGTCAATTACCCTGACAACAGGCGTGGAATCAATTCCGTAGGTATGATCGGTACCGGTATTGTCGTACAGAGCCTGCTGAATATTGAACAGGGCATTGGGAATAAAAGACCATTCTTCAACACCGGTCAAACCGTTAATCATTTTCAGGCCACCGTCGTTAGTAGCAACAAGAACTTTGTCGATAAAATTGCCATCATCCGCAGTGCCTACGATATTGTCTGCGCCTGGCTCAATGCCATAAGTCACGATTTCCGGGCTCGAGTGCAGTACGTCATGGAACCACCATCGGGTTAACGTGGTGGCATCACCGTCTTCGTTTTGCGTATCAGCACCAAGCATCCAGGCCATACGTAGATTACAGTCGGCATTACCGATGGTTGGATCAGGACAGACACCATCGCGTATGTGCTGTACGGCAGTTGTATTGAGGTTAGTACTGGACAGCTGAAAACCCGAATCGCTTAAAGCCGTGGTATTGGTCGCAATCTCAATAGTCGGAGCCGTAACAATTCGTTCATCAGTGTAGATCACCCGGGTCGTGAAGTCGGTTATTTCACCGCCGGAACCACCTTGAGCAATGGTTCTGCCATCAGGAGAATCAGCACCGTTGGTCCAGTCACTGGTAGCCGTGGTTTTAAACAAGCCATCATCGCCCTGAGTCGGGTCATCAACAATGGCATTGAGGCCAGTGGCATCCAGAACATTACCAAGAGTACATTCGTCACCACTACTTGGTATGCCATCCGGATCACTGTTTTCACAAACAGCGTATTTTTTTACATTACCCTTCCAGCGCGTATTCGTATCGGGTTCGAACAATCCAAAGTACACCTCGTCTCGACTAAACAAGCGGTTGAAGGCGTTTGCCGCAATAGAGGGAGCGACAAATGAGGTACTACGTTGAACAATATTACTGGTGATTGCCTGAAACGCGGCTAAGAGTTCATCCGCGGTGTTGGCGTTAAAATAATCACCGTCACCGACATCTGACATCGCCTTGAGCATAGTAATTGTGCCCGGATCTGATAGCGGACTACTGCAAACCCCGGTTGTTGTGTTGTGATTGGCTACAGTACAGCAGACCTGATCACCAGTTGCATTTTCGGAAGTGACTTTGCCGCTGCCGCAAAGATTAAAACCAATATTATAGGTTCGTATATTCTGTAAACCATCAATAGGCGAAGAACCGGATTGCAGGTTTTGCCCGGCCGTGTATATCTGGTCATTTTCGTTTAGAAATTTAGCCAGTTTCACAGCACATTCATTGTGATCGCTCCCGCTATAACTGGTAACACCGTCAGTAAGCAGGGTATTTGTATTACAGGTGCCGAGCGTGACCGGTGAACCAGAACTATTTTGTGCAGCAAATGCCTGAATATACGCTTTTTCATCGAGGCTTTGGCCAATCGAGTTAGTTTTACCTGAGCCGGTATAATAGCCGCCGCCGTCAGTCAGGTTGATAAGATAATTGGTCTGGCATTCTGCAATGATAGGGCTCTTATACTTAGGCGTGCCCGTAGCATCGATAACATGATTAACACATGAAGAACTATTGGTATCTTCGGCCGTACATCCTGATGGCAGAGTAGCCAGAGAACCATTGGCATCATAAGACGCGAAATGACTTACCTGAGTTACTTTGTCACTACTTGCCTGTTCACCACGTTGTCGACCAAAAACAGGTTCTTCACCTCTGAAGTATTTAGCTGCTTCAACCATTGAGGCTGCAATCGGAGTACCACCACGCTGAACCAGACTATCGACGATATCTTTAAGGCGATCTCGCACCGTCTGTTTGGTGACAATCGCATCACCCTGAAAAGTAATCTCAAGGACAGGTGCATTCGAGCCATTATTAATATCGAATGACTTGGCCACACGTTTAACGTTTCCAGTACCACTAATCAATATGGCTAAATCATTACCCGGGCTCCAGCCACCCTGACCAACGATTTCCTTTATGATGTCTTCCAGTCCGCTTACTGAATATTTGTTATCAACAGCATCAAAATCTGGCGGTGACCAGGTCACGGAGTTTGTTGTGCGTGGCCGGTTGGTGGTATCGCTTATGTCATTCGTACCGCTGCCACCACTGGCAAAGGTAGACGCATCATCAGATTTCTGACCATGAATATCCAGAGTCATTGCACCGGTAGAGACTTCATCGACAGTGAATGTTAATTTTGCGCTGACAATGTTTGATCCTTGAGCAATGGGAATGTCTGTGAAGCGAATTCCGATTTGCTGTTCGGTAGATTCCTTAATCATCTCGAGATCGGAACTGCCGAGATCCATGCCGCCACTGTCATTTTCTTCAGCATCGTCAGATGAAGCGGACACAGTACGGACGACGGTGGAGGTTGCACAATAGTCAGGAGAACCTGCCGCTGCTCCGGCATCGCGCGCACCTGCCTCGTAATCAACAACCAGTACTGGTGCTTTGGTGGCATCGTTCTCTCTTGAATAAGCACTACGTTTCTCATCATCACTAAAGCCCAGACGCTCAATCATAAAGACCATGTCATTGCCACCACACCAGTTGGCATCGTTAACGATGGTCTGCATCATGGTTTTTAAGTCCGGTGTCGGATAAACAGTATCAACTGTCCAGTCAACTCCGTTGGGAGAGCCTAAAGTAGGAGTAGAACCTGCATCCCAACCAACCGAAGTTCCCAGGTAGGTTCGGGAAGAAAGATCACCGCTAGTGGTGCTGAACGGAGCAGCATCGGTGCTATTTTCCATCTTAATGATAAAGTCCGGCCCATCCGCAGCGGCTGCGGTCCCGCTAGTAATATCGTCAGCTGCAGTCGCAGTAAAATCAATTCGTGCGCTGTTTATGGTGACACCCTGAGGGATTCTTACAGCTTGGAAGCGAACACCGGTACGGATATTAGCAGAAACCGATACGGCACAAGATTGATAGGTAATCGACAATTTAGGTGCTTGAGCTACGCCGGTTGAGCCTTCTTCAACTGTGCGTCGGCCATCCTGCGTAGAGTTAGAGTCATCATCTTCGATGAGGAACATCATGTTGTCGTTTGCCACCCAGTCTGGGTCGTTGACTGTTGCCTGAACAAGTGCAGCCATATTTGAAGTCGTGATGATTTCGCCAGCTGAAGGGTTGTCAGATTCGGTCCATTCTGCAGTCGCATTAATGAATGGATAAAAAACTGAAGGTCTGGTGACATCATCTCCGAAGTTATTGCTTCCTACGATAGCTGCATTGACAGCAGTGGGGTCAATGGAAGAGATATCAACATCAAAAGACGCAGTTGACCCACCCTGTTGTTCGTCAATGACAAAAATTAAACGTGCGTCAGTGATAGTGGCGTCCTTTGGCACATTTACGTTTCGAAACCAAAGCCCGTCAAGTTGCTGATTACTTCCGTCTCTTGGAATTTCCATATCAGAGCTACCATTAATGGAACTATCACCTCCAGTATGAGTGGAAGGGTCCCAGCCGCGTTGCTCTGCTGCATCATTGTCGGCCGTCGTGCTCACGACAACAGTGGTATCAGTGCAAGAAGTGCCGGCCGCCCGCTGACCAATATCAAGAGCCGCACCACCAAGATTCATCGTTGTTGTATTTTCTTCAGTTACATCATCGCTATCCGATGCGAGCAGGCTGGTGACAATTTGAGAGCCGGTAACGCCGGCAGGGCTCGACGGACAGTTGCCTTCGACATCACAGGCGAACAGATTCAGGTTAGCAACAGGAAAGAGTATCGGGCCACCATGATAATGGTAACGCATGATGCCGACGTTCAGAGCAGGCATAGAATCCAGTAGTGAATTCATGGCGTCTTTCAACACGGCGATTCTCGAACGTTCACCGGAATCAATGACACCATTGTTATTTTCGTCCACCTTTGAGCCCATACTACCGGAGGTATCAAGGTTGAATAGAATATTCGCAATACCGGTGGAGGACGGAGAATCAGTATAAATTTCGGTGTCATCGGCCAGAGACGAACTCGGCAGCCCCATCATCAATGTATATAGAAAAGCGGCGAAAAAACTAGATAATTTCTTTGATTGCATCATGACTGTCTCCAATAGATCAGTGTTACTGTCTGGCTATTTATATCCGACCTGATAGGCACCGGCATTAATTACTGTTGCGGCACCACTTCCTGTTACTGCACTGCTTTGCATGCCAAAGTGATAGTAAACATAATTGCTGTCCCAACCGGATCCACGCTTGGCTGTAGTGCTTTGTCGATAGGCTACGCTGTAGTTTGTATCTGCATCGGATGTGCCGAAGTTAGTCACTATGGCGGCATAGGGATTTGTCTGCGTATTAGTCAGGCTGAAAGAGTTAGGGTCGTTAAACGCAACTTCAATACCACCTTCTGCAGTTTGGAATGCGCGGTTTATTTCCTGGGAATTGGCCGCCATTTTTTCTTCCAGAGTGCTTGTGCTCATGGAACCGAGTGCGAGCATGGTTAGAATGACCAGAAAAACCAGTGCAGTTATCAGGGCTGCACCTTTCTGATTTTGTCTTAAAGCGATTGAATTCATCTCATACATTAACAATGCTTCCTTATAGCTGATTCGATCGATTTCGAATTTGAATGGTATTGGTAACAACACGACGACGAGCACGATCACTCGGAGCGGTATACGTAACGCCGACCAGGTCATAGTCTCTGTCATTAATCGGGTTGCTGACATTAGTCGTCGTCGTCATGAAGAGCAGGGCAATACGGAGGCTGACAACATTATCCCAGTTCGCTACTGTATCGGCATCGCGATAGACATCGGCAATGGTGTCATCGTTGGTCGTATCTTCACCGTAGAGAACCTGCATATTTTCAACGCCTTCAATCAGTTCGACAGCGGCGTCGTTATTTTCAATTCTGAAAAGGGAAGGAAAACCGGCAGCCCCCGTAGAAATGTAATAACGTCTGGCGACGAAACGGGCTACTTCGGCCTCATCGGTGTAAGCTTTTGACAGACTGGTACTCATGTTTCCCGGCGCGCCGGTCACCGTATGACTGATAGCGGGGGTGCCACTTAAAGCAGAAATCTGGATTATATCTGTACTGTCGCAATCGGTGACACCAACCAGATCGCCAACAGCCAGGCCCACGGTATTATTGTCCAGCACAATATTCGAAGTTGGGCTACCCATCGCTGAAGCTAGTGATACTCCTACTGGGCGAAGGTAACGTACGGTAATCGCATCCGTATCCGTTACCATAGTAGACACCTGTTCATCACCATTGCTTGGTTCCCAGGGGGAATTCGCAACGTTACTCGGGTCGGCATCGTTTAGTCCTTCTATACCATTCGTAAAACTCAATAGTTTAGCGTCAGTAATGGTGACGATAGGAGATGCAGATATATCTTCAGCCAATCCGTTAGTCACCTCATCAATGTCATCCATACAACCTGTATAAGAAGCCATGCGTATGTCTTCAATCAGCATTTGCATAGCAAATCGCGCATTTTCCTGTAAACGACCCATTTCATCCTGTTCCTTATAGATACGCTTGTTACTGATAAACATACTAGCGGTGCCGGTCAGGAGCAGTAGACCGATAACCATAGCTACCATTAACTCGATGAGTGACAGGCCCTTACAAAGCGAATATTGACGTATTGAAGCAATCATGGCTGAAAAGAATAGTTAATAGTGTGTGTGGAATTTCCGCGGTCGGTCCATTGAATCGACACCTGATAAATACCTGAACTGGCGACCGGCTCTGTGATGTCCGCTATTGCACCCGGGGGTAGCGCGTCATCGATTAAGTCATACCAGCAATTCATGTCATTGTCCTTACCTGCACCTAAGGTATTATCACAAGCGGTGTGTGCGGTACCGGCGGTGTAGGCTGCTTCTGCGACGTAAGTAGAGGCAGCGGCTCGATTCAGACGAATTCGATCAGTAATGTCATAGGCCAGAAAATTAATCTGACTCCTTGAGTAGGCATCATGATTGTATTGCAGACCTTTAAATTGCAAAGCCGCAATACCCATTAAACCCACCGCCATGATGAGCATGGTGACGAGTATTTCGATTAAGTTAAAGCCCCGGTTAACGGAGATTTTGATAGCTCTTTGCTTTCTCATGTGCAGGTGTACTCCGAATTAGTGGTGGGTCTGCCTGTAATAGAGATAGTAATCATACGTCCGGTTTCGGCGGTACGATCGTCACAGAACTCAAAAGTACCTGCTGAGTCGATAAAACCAGTGGATTCATAATAAAAGGATGTATCACTTGCTGTAACGTCATTTGGGTTAGGTGCTGCACCTGTGCTGCCATTGATCTCGGTTATTGTCATAGTACCGACGCCACAGGTCGGGGCAATATCACGAAGAATATCATCTGTACCAGCGTCATAATCGTAACCGTTGTCTTCATCGTCAAAAACTATCCAGCCGCTTGCCCAGCCGGAAATAGTGTGCACGCCGACATTTCGGCCCCGTTTAATCGACTCACTTCGTGCCAGTTGTAAGCTGGTGACGAGGTTGTTCGTAGTTGTAGTGAGGCAATTATTTTTAACGAATATGTTGTAATTGGGCAGAGCAATGGCAATCAGTGTGCCGACTACAGCCACAGTCACTAAAAGTTCGATAATGGTAAATCCGCTTTGGTTTCTCATGATGTATTTATAGCAGTTGGAATTTGAATTATCTGTCGCACAAAGACGAACGGTCACAGCATTCCGATAAACGGTATCTGTTTGATTTGCCGGTCCCGATTATTGTGACGTAGTTAACATTGGTTTAGACTCGCGCCCCTCTGTGCTGACAAGCCAGCAGTCAGAGTTTTACGTCTATGGGTCGCTTGGTCAACAGCATATTAGCTTGTCATACAGTTATTTACCTGCAGTATGAACGTTGAGTGTCAGGACCAGCTCTTTTATACTGCGATGCCACAAAATGCCGGGATAGCTCAGTTGGTAGAGCGGCGCATTCGTAATGCGTAGGTCGGGAGTTCGAATCTCCCTCCTGGCACCATATAAATCAATAACTTAACTCATTCCGATAAGGTCAAAGCAATCAACTCCGCCGGATGATCTGGTGCGCCAATAGCAAGGACGATGTATTGCCTGTCGTCAATCGCATAACTCATCGGTAAGCCGGTCTGGTTTGCGGGTAATTCATACTCGAAAATAATCTCACCTGTGGCTTTGTCATGAGCGCGAAACATCGGGCCGCCACCGTTAATCGTCGCATATTGACCACCGCCTTCACCGGCAAATAACAAGGTTTTGGTAACCAGCAAACCGGCTCGATCGGGGCGACCTGTACGGCCTAATTTAACGCCTTTCAGTGCGGGATGATTTCGTATGTATTCGTGGGGTTCACCATTTGCCATTCTCCACAGATGATCACCACTGTTCAGGTCAATGGCGGTGATGCTCCCCCATGGTGGCTTGATCATCGGTAGTTTTTGCGGGCCGTTAGAAAACATGGGATCACCAACGGCGATGTATTTCATACTTGAAATAGAGGGATCCGATGACATTCGCATCGCACCCACTATGCTGGATGATCCGACATAAAGTACACCGGTTTCCGGATCGGCAGCACCGCCCGACCAGTTAGCACCACCACCCTGAAAAGGTAAGAGTAAGGTGCCTTTATTAGTTTCCGTCACAAGCGAAGGTGGTGTATACAGCGGGCCAATTGTGTAATCGGCCATGATTTTTATCGCCTCTGCGCGCAGCTCCGGCGTGAAATCGATCAGATCGTCTTCTGAGACGCCCTGCCGGCTAAATGGGGCAGGCTTACTGGGAAAGGGCTGAGTCGCTGAGGTTTTCTCTCCTGGCACAGTAGATTGAGGAACGGGCTTTTCCTCGATGGGCCAGACCGGCTCGCCATTACGTCTGTCGAAGACAAAGGTAAAGGCCTGCTTGGTAAGTTGGGCGACAGCCGGGATTTTTTTCCCCTCAACATTTATATCCAGCAAGATTGGCGCCGCTGGTAAATCGTAATCCCATATACCGTGATGAACCGTCTGGTAATGCCAGACGTATTTTCCTGTTTTGGCATCCAGACAAACCAGACTTTGTGAGAACAGGTTGTCTCCATGACGGTGACCGCCATAGTGATCGCCTGTCGCTGCTTCCAGAGGTAAATAAACATAGCCGAGTTCCGGGTCGGCAGACATGCTTGTCCAGGTGGCAACATTGCCGGCAGTGCGCCAGGCATCCTTGTCCTCCCAGCTCTCGTAACCTGTTTCACCGGGATGTGGAATGGTATGGAATATCCATTTTTGCTCGCCACTACGGACATCGAATCCACGCACATGCCCCGGCGGACCGGCCGCTGACGGCGGAGCAAATCCGGACGGTAGAGCCGTTCCCACAACAGCGATATCACCGACTATCATTGGTGGTGAAGATGAACCCAGCGGGGCAGTAACAGGGTCAAGTTCGCGTCCTAATCCTTGCTTCAGCTCCACTTTGCCCTTATTACCAAAGGTCTTGATAGGAAGCCCGGTATCTGCGTTCAGGGCAATTAATTGATAGCCGGGCGTAACGAAAAGAATACGTCGTTCATCATCGTCGGCCCAGTAGGCGACACCCCGGCCGGAGTTCACCCGTGGCGCATTCTTAACCCTTTCGCCTTCATCAATTCGATAGGTCCATAAAGTTTCGCCACTCACCGCGTCAATAGCTGCTACTACGCGACGTATACCGGCGCTGACATAGAGCACACCGTTCATCATTAAAGGAGTCGCGCGAAAATTAAACTCCGGGCGCGGCCCGAAATTGTCAGCCTTCCAGCGCCAGGCAACGCTCAGATTTTTAACATTATCGCGATTAATTATATCAAGCGGTGAATAACGCTGGCTCGCCGCATTCCCGCCATAATAAGGCCATTCGGCCTGAACATTCAGAGTAGTATCAGCAGCCTTTGTGGACGCGTTCAGCTTAGTTGTCGGTTTGACGAAATCTATTTTCGCCAGTTTTGCAGTTGATACAGGTAATGCTTTCGATCCGGATGGAAAGCCGTTTTCCTGCAGTAAATAGGCAAGCACTCGTGCGTAATTTTTCGTGGAGAGTTTGCCGGCTTTGGTGGGCGGCATTGTTGTACGAATATAGTCAAACAATTCAAGCAGGGGGCGTTGATTCCATTTGCTCAGGAAGGCCGCACCAATCAGGGAAGTTCCACCTTTCGCTGCCGCGCAGGCTATTAGCATGACAGGATGTACACTCGCGCTGGTAAACCTGTTCGCCGCGGCGAGCCTGAGAACTTGAATAAACGCCATCGGCGGTACTCGCCTGTACCGCTGGGATATGGCCGGCAAACGCTACGCTCATAAATAAGACCGACAAGGAAATTACACTTTGAAAACGAACATCTTTTTTAGCGTCGCGGAATATCATAAATTACCTTATATTTTATCTAGTTGTATTTTAAAGCAGAGTAAAACTCGTTATTGATTCATCTTCCTTAATTGGTTTCATTATCGGTTGATAACTAAATTCCAGCAAACTGGCCATCCCGCCAGCACCCTCGTTGACAATAAACAGATTGCCGCGCGGATCAAAACAGATTCCTTCCGGCTGGGTAAAGAGTGATTTCGGCAATTCCCTGACAAAGTAAATCTGACCGTTGCGGTCACTTACCACCAGCAGTTGCCCCCTTGCGGCAATATGATAGATATGACCGGTAATCGGGTGCACAGCCAGATCGGAAGGCTGAAACGATTTCTTTTTTTCAGGATCAAAATGGGATGCATTTTTACTTTGCACCTGAGATGAGTAAACACGTTGTACTTCACCCATGTCCAGCAGTAGAAAAGGACTTTCACTGGCGTACTCAGCGTCCATTTTAAAAGAGTAGACTGCTCGTTTGTTTTTGACTCGACCATCAATGAGTTTCGGAGGTTCTTTCAGACCGACTAACAGTTGTCTGCTGAGTGGATCGTAGGCGAGACCCTCCGTATCATCTTTACTTTTCAGACGTGTTTCGATCTTGACGCTCTGCGGTTGCTGACTATTCAACTGGTCAACCCGATAAAGATCACCGTCACTGCGTAGTGCCCAGGCCTGATTATCCCTGACAACAAGACCTTCGAAATCGCCGGATTTCGCGAAGGGGATTTCTCTGATTATTTTGCCTTCGTAAAGAGAGAAAATAAAAATACTGCCAAGTTCGTCCTGTAGTATTGCGACGTTTCTGCCATCGACGTAGCTGACAGCCGAGGCTTCGGAAAGTACTGTGGGTAAGGCAAGTTTGCGCATTGCCTGATCCAGTTCGTAGGGGAAGTGTGGGCCGGATATCTGGCTGGCCTTACTGTCTTCACTCGATTTGTAATCATCAGCCAAATGGTTGCCAACCTTCAGGCCAGTGGAAAAAGCGAGCAATAGCATTAGAGTCAGCGCCATTTGAGCGCTGCTTATATTAGTAAAAAATGATTTTTTCCCCATGAGGTCTCATTATAACCATGTGCTATGGGTCTGAGCTAAACCTAATTTTCGCCTGCAATTACGGAACTACATCACGTAAATCGTTATCCAAAGAACTGAGGACACTTAAGCACTTGCCGCCGCAGTTGTGCCTGCGCTAACCTGAGAACGAGGGCTAAACCAAACCGTAATAAAAGACTATGCCGCAAAACAAACGACCTGTTTTAAAAATCATTATCACATTCTGCCTTGTGACCTGTCTGAGCACACCACTGGCTGCAAATGACTGGAATTGGGAAACCGACGCCCGCGTAATTGCGTTATCGGATATTCACGGCGCTCATGAGGATTATGTCGGACTGTTGAAGGGACTCAAATTAATAAATGATGACGGCAGCTGGACCGGTGGAAAAGATCATCTGGTGATTGTTGGAGACATACTGGATCGGGGTGCGGGTTCAAGAGCGGCGCTGGAACTGACTATGCGTCTTGAATCCGAAGCGGAGCAGGTCGGTGGCAAAGTGCATATGCTCCTGGGTAATCACGAAATCATGAATCTGGTAGGCGATCTACGCTACGTGGACGTGGCCGAATATGCGGCTTATGTTGATGTAGAAGAGCCGCAGGATCGCAAAGCCGCACTGAACAGGTTCATGAGAATAAGACAGGGCGGTGAAGTGAATGAGTCCGACCTTGAAATGCAATTCGCAAAGCAACATCCTCCCGGTTTTTTTGGACATCAGAAATTATTTTCAGAAAAAGGTGTGTTTGGAAGCTGGCTGCTCAAGCGCCCGGTCAGCGTTAAGGTTAATGACAGCGTATTCGTTCACGGCGGACTGTCGCCAGCGGTCGGGGGACAGAGTCTGGAAAAAATCAACCGTACACATCAACAGATTATTGGCGAGTACATGTCAAGTCGTGAGTACTTTATCGACAAAGGTTTTCTTGAACAGGGAACCAATTTTTACGATCAACCTTCAACACTTAATCAGGTGATGAGTGAAGAGAAGAATCGTTCAATGGCAAATAAGAAGAAAGCTAAAATGCTTATTGACGCCTACAATTCGTCGATATTCGCAGACAGCGCACCGACATGGTACAGAGGTAATGTTGGTTGCAGTGAGGCCATTGAAAAAATGCGCCTGCGCAAACTCCTTTCATCCTTCGGCGCCAATCGTCTGGTTGTTGGTCACACACCCACTGCCACACGTACCATTGAGAATCGCTTCGATGAACTGCTTATCCGTGTAGATACCGGCATGCTGAAGTCGCGTTATCGCGGTCAGGCCTCTGCTGTCATAATCGAATCTGACAAGATTAGTACCTACTATCTCGACAGTGATACGACCATAGCGAGCACGCTTCAACCCCGCCGGGTTGGTCCGGGACCCGCTGGATTATCTGATGACATGCTTGAAGAGGTTTTTGCGAATGCCGCTTTAACATCAACAGAGATCCTGAAGGATGGCCGCAATCGCATGACTCTGAATTATCAGGATACGTCGCTGGAGGCTATTTTCAGAGAATCGAAATCAAGAAAAAAGAAGGCCGTGAATATTCCGGCAGTCGCCAGTTATCGTCTGGATAAATTGCTCGGTTTGGAAATGGTGCCGGTTACAGTGAGTCGTGAATTTGAAGGCAATGCGGGTCGTCTTAGCGTTAATCTGGAGCGTCTCATGGATGAAGAGCAGAGAACGGCACGACAAATCGGCTCCGCCTGGTGCCCGCTTAAAGATCAGTTCAATATGATGTATGTCTTCGATTTGCTATTGCATAACAAAGGCAGGCAACAGACGGCGATGCGTTACAGCGCTGGTGAGATGCGGCTTGTGCTGGTGGATAATGACGGTGTGCTTGGTACGCAAAGTGGCGCACCGCGTTATTTGAAATCCGTACCAATGACCTTGAATGAAGATTTGCGCAGCCGTCTGCAGGTAATGGATGAGGAACAGTTAGAAAATCTGCTTGGTGATGTTCTGGACGAAAAACGCCGAAAGGCGATTTTGAAGCGACGCGATCTGCTTATCAAAAAGGCAGAGTAAAGGCTACTCGCTCAGGGCAGCGGGTTATATCCCGCCATACCGATAAACATGCCAATAAAAAAGACAACGGCTATCGCAAGGGTCATAAAAAAAACCGTATAAGAATATTTTAATAAGCGGTATTTGCGTTCAAGTACTTTACCCATGAAATACAGATTACGGG
Source organism: Gammaproteobacteria bacterium (assembly GCA_012103475.1). Lineage (GTDB taxonomy): Bacteria > Pseudomonadota > Gammaproteobacteria > Eutrophobiales > Eutrophobiaceae > WLWS01. The sequence continues at coordinate 551,627 of WLWS01000003.1, forward strand.
TCATGTTGTCGTAGAGCAGGTTCCGATTACCAAGTAACTCATTCATCGTTTCCTGAAATTCTTCTGAACTCATGTTGACGAAATTTCCAAAAAAGAGAATTTCAGCGTCATTTCGAATCACCATTTCCTTATTGATCACCGTCGTGATCAGACGCGGTCTCGAAGCGAAAATCGCGTAACCCAGTGACACCATGCAACCGATGCTGAGAATGAGTGCCGGAATCATCATCCAGGCGTTGGCGGCAATGCGGGGTGAGACCAGAGCAATTACCAAAGAAATAATGATGCCATTGATGTTAATTAGTGTATTGGCCTTGTTATCGGCCAGACCGGTGAGTTCAATGTGATTTTGAAAGGTAACGCGGAACATGGTTCCGATGCCGCGATTGGTGCCGCGATGCAAATCTGTCGCACGGCGCTTTTTATTCTCACTTTTAGCTTTCTTCTTTTTCGGTTTTTTCTCTTTCTTTGTGTCTGCTTGCGAATCTTCAGTCAGTGCGGGAACTATGGTTGGCGCTTCGCTATCGAGCGTGTCGATGCTATCAGCACTAACAGAAGTAGCGATGCTGGCATCGCTTTTCGGTTGGATTTCTTTGGTGTTGGGGCTATCCTCGGTCATAACGCCGAAGTCTACACCATTGCGCCCCTGAGGAATAAGCAGTTATGAGAAGAATATTATTGATGGGCCTCGCCCTTTACATGTTGCCCTGCAGCCTTATAGCAAAGGAAAGTGGAGAAGATACGAGAGCCGTTTCAACGGGTCTGTCTCAATTATTTCAAGAGGATCAGCCCCTGATGATGAGGCTGGAAGCACCGTTTAAGAAGGTATTTAAAAAACGGGACAAAGATCGGCCCTATTTTCCAGCTAGCCTGACTTACAAAGACAGTGGGGGAAATGATGTGCGCGTCGAGTTCGAACTACGCGTAAGAGGAAATTTTCGAGCCAAAAAAGAGAATTGCCGATTCCCACCATTGAAATTGAACTTCAAGAAGAAATCTCTGAAAGGCACAATCTTTGACGGCGAAAATGAACTGAAGCTGGTTACCCATTGTAAATCGGCATCTAAATACGAGCAGTATGTGCTACTGGAGAACATGGCCTATCAACTACACAACCAGTATACAGATTTTAGTCTGAGACAAAGGTTGGCGACTGTTGAATATGTAGAGAGCGGCAAAGAAAAACCCATCGCGACTAAAGTCGGGTTTTTCATAGAAGATAAAAAACGTATGGCAGCTCGTAATGGAGCAAAACTGCTTAAGAAAAAACGAATTGAAAAAACCGAATACAAACAAGAGCATCTTCATCTTGCTACAGTGTTTGAATATCTACTGGGAAACACTGACTACTCTGTCATCCTGGGACCCAAAGGTGAGAATTGCTGCCATAATATAATTCCTTTACAGGCAAGTGATGGCATGCTGGTACCGGTACCCTACGATTTTGATGTAAGCGGGTTTGTCAATCCTCCTTATACCAGTCCACCAGAGCATCTGGGTCTGCGTTCCTTAAGACAAAGACTTTATAGGGGTTATTGTCAGAACACGGAGGGATTCAAAAACAGTTTCGCTGTGTTCCTGGAGCAGAAAGACGCGGTTTACGCTTTATTAAATGCTTCAGGCGCGATGAAGGATAAGACCCGTCAAAGCGCAAGCCGTTATCTGGACCAGTTCTATGAAGCTATCACAGAAGACAAGAAAATAAACTCGGAGTTTATTGAGAAGTGCCGCTCCTGATTGTAGCCTTATAAACTGAGTTTTACCCCGACGAAGCCCGCCAGAGGTGCGCCCGGTCCAAGGAAACGAGGGTTGCTAAAGTTCTCAAACAAGGGCACATCAACTTCAGAAGGCTCTTCTCCGAGCAGACCGAAATTTTCGTAATCAGTATCAAACAGATTATCTACACGGGCGAAAAACTCAATCATCTCGTTCATGCGATAACGACCACGTATATTAACAATGGCATAGCCATCCAGACTTTCTAACTGGTTGGATTCATCACCGCGTAAGACCTGATCGGAATTATAACGGACATCAAAGCCAAGGCTGAATTTATCATTGAAATAATAATCCGCACCCAGTTTTAAATTGTGCTCCGGTAAACCGGGAATTCGATCACCGGCTGTGACATTCAATTCACCTTCATCGTCCGCGAAAGGATGATTAGGACTTAAGACTGCAAAATTGTCTTCGAAAGTAGCTTCGAGATAACTGTAGGTCAAAAACCATTCAGCTTTGCCTAGAGAACCATTGAATGATGACTCCAATCCAAGTCGCTTGGTTTCGTCAACATTCGCAAACAGACCTGTAGAGCGCCCTGTGGTTTGAAATAATATGTCATCTTCATTAACTGAATGGAAAAAACCAAGATGATATTCAACCTCGTTGAATTTACCTCTGGTGCCTAACTCGAAACTTCTGGTGACCACCTGCTCCAGTGGTGGATCGGCAAGAAAAGCATTGGGTAAGCGGCATTCGAATTCGACATCGTCCGGGTCTTCGCCGTCAGCAATGGCCGCAGCTACAGCCAGATTAAAAACGCTATCGTTACAGGCGAGTTCTATCGGTGTTGGAGCACGTGAAGATTCGTTGTAACCAGCGTAAAAACTACTGTTCTGGTTTCGTTTATAGGTCAACCCAACTGCCGGATTAAAGCGAAAAAAATCATGTTCACCATTTAACTCAGGACGTTCGCCTGACTGGTCTGCAAGTTCAATTTGAGTGTTATTGATTCGACCTGAAAAACTAAAGCTAAGTTGCTCATTAAGATCATAGGTATTGCTGAAATAAAAACTTAAGGTTTCATTACTGGTGTTGATATCGGTTTCACCCTCTTCGACAAATGTTCCCGTGCCGAGTCCCTGTGTACTTCTTGTAATTGGATCGAGATTAGCCAATTCCAAAACAGAGTTAAAAGACGATTTACCTTTGAACCAGGCGAAGCCGACAATCAGTTGGTTGTTATGTCCGAACAGATCGTTAAGAAACGTCATCTGTAAATCACTACCATAACTTTTCTGAGTTCTGTCACTGATATTATTGATCGCTTGATCAGATAACACACCGGTCCCTTCCAGTTCACCACTCAAATCTTCAAGATTAAACTCTTCATCCTCACCCGCGGCCAAGGCTGTTGCATTCAGGAATGTTTCAAGCGCATCGGCGTTGGCAAACTGGTTGTCGCAAACATCGTCATCGTCCAGGCCGATATCCTCCAAATCATCCTCTTCAAGACCTTCCAAGAGGATGTCAGTACCACCAAGATTACAAATGGCAAATTCCGTACCGTCACCATTGAAGGAGTCGGTTTTGTTACGACGATAGAATGCATTGGCGCCAAATTGCAGGGTTTCACTAAATTCATGACTAATGTCGGCACTGATCATATGCATGTTGTTTTCAGTTCGATCCGGTGCGGTAAAGATTGCATCTCGATCTACGTCAAGCAGCTCAATCGGTATCGCGCCATTGCCAATGAGCTCACTGTCACCGTGTTGATAATTGAGATTGAGGCTGGTTAATTCGCTACGCCAGCCAACACTGCCATAAAAATTAATAGCGTCTGACGGAGATTCATCGCGCCAGCCATCTTCTTCGAAGTAACTGACATTGCCGTAATAGCGCCAGCTTCCATTGTTACCGCCACTTTCTGCAGAAACCCTGATTCTTTCAAATGAACCACCGCTCAAGCGCAAATTATGACCTTCGCTATTAAAGCCATCTTTCATAGATACAGAGAGGGCGCCACCGAGTGTATTGAGTCCGAACAGAGGATTCGCTCCCCCGATAAGACCAATTGAGTGAATGGCTGACTCCGGCAGTAGATCCCAATTCACCGAGTCGCCAAGTGGTTCATTAATACGGATACCATTCTGGTAAACCGCAATACCCTGGGCCAGACCAAGCAGGGGGGAGGCCGAATAACCACGAAACTGAACGTCCTGTTGCAATGGATTGTTGGCAGCGCTGTTTATAGTGATACCAGCCATATTGCGATTCAGATAGTCACTGATATCGAGGCTTTGCGCACGTTCCAGATCTTCGGCGCCAGCTGACTGGATGTTGTAGGGGATTTTATCCCGTTCCAATCCTACACCTTGATTTGGTGTGGTGGCGATGACTTTCACTTCTTCAATTTCGGCATTTGCATTGATACTGCAAAGGAAAATAAGAGCAAGTGTCAGCTTTGCTCTTCGAATGGGGCTGGCTTGGCGGTACGACATAAAAATTTCTCAAACAGGGGGTTTATGAATGCGGCGAGACTGTAACTTATTAGTGAGCCTGAGAAAATGGATATACGGAAATAATCGTCGGGAATTTTTCCCGAAATGAAATTCAGATGTAGGCTTCCAGTAAATCCCTTTCTTCGGCGCTGATATCCCGGTTTTGCAGACGGTTTTTCACCATATCAGGGGTAATATGTTTGGCTTCGATTAAGCTGACTTTCTCTTCCGGACTGAGGAAGTCCTGGAAAAAAAGGTTGCTCGGTGGTTCATAACCGAGTTCAACGATGACGTCAATTTCACCCGACATCATTCGATACTTACTAATGTCTTTCTCGATACGCATTTTCGCGAAATCAGCGCCAACGATACCTGCGGTGTAAACCGAATGCACTTCCATACGATAACTGAAAATATGAGCGGCATCTTCGTGCTTATCGAGGTCTTTCTCAACATTTTCCAGACGGGTGACCAGAATTTCTCGAAGTGACTCAAGAATTTCCTCGTCTTCAAGACGTTCTGAATAAATATCGATGACGTTATCTATGGGCAGCTGGTTGTAAGTATCGGTGCTGAAAAGCTCATTACAACGATAAGACAGAAGTTTGTAATTTCTAAAGCCGAGTGTGGAATAAATATCCGAGAGGTCACGAATATAGCGATTGAACCCAAGTGCACAAACGAGCTGAGTATGATTAAGATCTAATATGTCGGCGACTTTATTAATTCGCAAAATAAAATCTTCATCCGGATCCGGTTCAATTTTATAAAAGAACTTTACCAGTTCGGCATCGGATGCGGTCAGGATTTCGGTAAAACTAGGCATGGTCAATCGTTTGTCATTGTCTATTGTTTTTTATGTGTTCCTGCAATATCCGTCTTTCATCTGCAGAAATACTTTCATTGGCCAGTCTCGATTCAACCAGATCCATCGGAATCAGAGCCTTTGCCAGCAGTTTTCGTTTCTCTTCTGGCAGAATACTGTCACGAAAGAATATATCACCAGTAGGAATAATTTTCGCTTCCGTAATAATAGCGACTTCATTTAGCAATGCGCGAAAACCGCTATCTGTGTTGTCTAGTCGCTCCTCCACAAAATCAATCGTGGCAATGCGGTCGAAATAGATAGCGCGCATCTCAGCTTTGTATTTTTCGATAATGATCGAATTGACGGTTTCTTCAATCCGGTGTTCGATGTTGTGCAGACGCGATTTGAGCAGATATTGCATGATTTGCAATAACTCGGAGTTGTCCTTTATTGAAGTATATATTTCGATAATGTTATCGAAGGGTATGCGCTTGTATATGTCAGTGGTAAAGGCATCATTTCGCGAACGTGCGAGTTCATCGAAAGAATCGAAGCCCATCGGCGGCAGTATTTCAGGAAGATGCTGAGCGTTAGGGTTAAAGCCAACAGCACAAACGAGTTGCGCACCACGAAGTAAGAACTTTTTACCAACGGCATTTAATTTGTCTTCTTTCGACAGCGAGGTATCGTCACGAATTTTGTAAAAATTCTGCAGTAACTCCTCTTCGCTGGAAGATAATATATCGTTAAAATCTGGCATGAATTACAGTGCGTGAGATTTAATTATTTGTGTTAAGGAGTTTCTGAATCATTTTAAAACTTCTCACCCATGGCTTTACTTTTCTCAGTCCTTTCGGCAATGATTCGACGGCAGCCGTTGCATCAGAATAGTTATCGTAAACTCCATAAAGTGCGTTGTATCGGGTGACTTCCTTAATCACCACCTCTACATAGGCAGCTTCATTGGTGATTTTGTTTTCTTTTAGAAAATTGACGATGTCTTCTTCACGAGTCACGCTGCCGATTTGCAGCGTATAATGATCTGGAGCCTGTGACAGTACCCATTCTGCCCGGCGAATACCATCGACGGCAAGACTTTCCAGATCATATTCATCAGCAACATTGGTGATTGAGGCAGGCCCGGTCTCAATGTTGTTTTGTCCATCATCAATACTGTCTGTGGATACATCATCAATAACGGGAGTAGTTTCGGCTACTACGACTTCGATCGTTTCATCTTGCGCCTCATCATCTGTAGGCAAGGCATCAAGCTCAGAGAGTTTAGTGCCTGCTTGTTTGACGCCCTGGGCGGCTGCCTTGCGGTACCAGTCGCGGGCGATCTCCTTATCACGATCAACCCCGTAGCCATTCTCATAGAACACACCCAGATTAAATTGCGCCTGACCGATTCCCTGCTCAGCGGATTTTTCAAACCAGCTCAGCGCGGTTTCATAATCTTTACTGACACCCCGACCGAAGGCATACATGACGGCCAGAGAATACTGGGCATGACCGTGACCCTGCTCGGCGGCGCGTGAAAACAAATCGACTGCCTTTTCATCGTCTGAAGCAATTGAGAGGCCGCGAAAATACATCAGGCCGAGATTGAACTGGGCATCCACCTGACCACCATTTGCGGCCATTTCCCACCATCTGGCTGCTTCAGTGTAGTTCTGTTTTACACCATCGCCACGAAAGTACTTGGCCCCAACCTGATATTGCACAGCCGGATGACCCTGCTCTGCCGAGAGCAGATACCAATGTAAGGCTTTTTCAGAATCGGCCTTAACGCCGTGACCATAATCGTAAATGATGCCAAGCATTTTCTGCGCTTCTGAATCACCGTCTTCCGCAAGCGGCTTGAGGATTTTAAAGGCTTTGCGGTACTCACCTGAGATGTAGGCCGCACGTCCTTCTTCATAAGACTCAGCAAATACCCATTGTGCCGAGCCGGCCCATAGCATTGTCAGTATGATGGGAAGCAGACGAGAGCTGCCAGACTGGCGAATTGCTTGTAAGTATTTAGTGGTCATTTTTATTAACCTTGTCTTATTCAGGCCATTTCTTTTGCCAACGCAAAAATCTCATCAGCATCCAGCACCAGATCATTCGATTCAAATAAGCGCGCAATACAAGCCCGATGCAGGGCCAGTTTAAATTTACCAAAACCAATGGCACCCCATATTATCTTGCCATCGCGTTCCTGTCCTTCGTCCATCATATCGGAACCGCCTATTCCCAGCGGGGGTGTAGCATTTGCATCAGCAAGCACTTCTATATTCTTGTTAGCTTTCCAGTCAGCTTCCGCCAGTAATTGGATGCCGGCAGCGCCGGTCGCAAATATAATCTGCGCATCTGCACATAAATCCGCTCTTTCTTCATCCGTTGCACCACCGGCTGATTCGACATCCACCGCAAAGTGATTCTTGATATGTGCACAGGCTTCTGCCGCTCGTTCTTCCTTGCGAGAGGAAATACAAACACTGGCGCCTTCTTTCGCCATCATCACAGCCGCCCTTTGTCCGACAGGTCCGGTGCCGCCAAGTATAACCGCCTTTTTACCTTTTAAACTGGTACTTAACATCATTTTAGCGACGGCGGCCGCTGCCGTTGTGTTACTGCCATTGCTGTCCAGCATCATAGATACGCGAAAATTGGAAAAGCAGTGTTGTTGCACTGCCTCCAGCAACTTTTCACCGGCAATCATGTCACTGCCACCAAGGAACAAGGCCGTATTCTTCTTATCTTTCGGTGAACGGGTGAAAATTGCGCCTTCCACCAGCGGGCCGATGTTATCGGGCGTACAAGCGGCGTGGCCGATAACGTGGTCGGCACCGCCGTCGTAGGCGACGACACTGTCGAACACAGAGGCGTGGGCGTCGGTATCCAGTTGAAATAAGAGTTTTTTCATTAAATTATCCCCAGGTCATTGTATTTTAAGTATTTTCCATAATTTATCTATTCCCTTCTGCTGCCACATGACCCACACCATCTTCGCTGATGCCCCTGTGAAAGCTAAAGGTAACCGATGCGCAAGCCAGCGACAACAAGTCATGGCATTACACATTGTTATGCAGGTATGATTTGGCCTCTTTTCTATCGCATCGGATAACCGGCTTCAGCTGTCGCGAGAGGTGAATCGGTCTCATCCAGCAATCCATTTTATTAATTCCGGAGCATTCTTATGATCAAAAATAAACCCGTTCAATCATTTCTCGACGAATTGGCCAGTAAGGCCTCAACTCCCGGCGGCGGTAGCGCCGCTGCCATTATGGGAGCGATGGGCGCAGCCCTGGTCAGTATGGTTGCCAATCTCACCGTCGGAAAGAAGAACTACGAAGAAGTCGATGCAGAAATGCAGAGCTTACTTGTCAGTTCAGAAAAACTACGTGAGGAATTGACCGGCATGATCAAGGCCGATGTTGATGTCTTTGATCAGGTGATGGCGGCTTATGGCATGGCCAAGGACAATGACGAAGACAAGGCCGCTCGTTCAAAAGCGATTCAATCCGCCTTAAAGGCCGCTACTGATGTCCCGCTTGACTGTGCCCGACTTTGTGCCGAGGTGATTCACTTATGTCGGCCGATGGCAGAGAAAGGCAATACCAATGTCATCAGTGATGCTGGCGTAGCGGTGCTTGCCGCCAATGCGGCACTGCGCAGTGCCGCCTTAAACGTGTATATCAATATCGGTGGGATAAAAGACGAAGAGTTTGCCAATGACCGTCGCCAACAACTGGAAACCCTGCTCGATGGTACGACGGAATTAACAGAATCGGTCTACGAACTGGTAAAAAGCAAGTTGTAAGCGGCAGGCGGCGTCTTAACTAATACGCATGGAAAAATCCACCGCCCTGACGTGTTTCGTCAGGGCGCCTATGGAAATGTAATCGACGCCGGTCGCGGCAATTTCTTTTAGTCTGTCAATCTCAATACCGCCGGAAACTTCGAGTTTCACTTTGCCGGCATTAAGCGCCACCGCCTCAAGCAGTTTTTCCGGACTAAAATTATCCAGTAGCACGCTATCGGCGCCGGCATTGATGGCCTCTTGCAGTTCGTCAATGCTCTCCACTTCAACTTCGGTCGGATGGCCTGATGTTTTTGCCTGCTGCACGGCCAGCGTGATACTGCCGGCGGCGAGGATATGATTCTCCTTAATCAAAATGGCGTCATACAAACCCATGCGGTGATTGTATCCACCCGCGCAGGCTACGGCGTACTTTTGCGCGGTGCGCAAGCCGGGTACGGTTTTACGTGTGTCCAGCAAGCGGGTCTTACTTTTACCCATGTGCCCGACATACTGACGGGTGATACTGGCTGTCCCTGAGAGCAGTTGCAGAAAATTCAAAGCTGAGCGTTCGCCGCTCAATAGTGAGCGCGCCGGACCAAGCAATTTACAAATCACTTGCTCAGGATGTATCTGATCACCATCAGCGGCGAGCCAGTCGATTCTTACTTCCTCATCCAGTTGTCTGAAAACTTCATCGAACCAGGCGGTGCCACACAATACCGCTTCTTCTCGGCAGATGACCTCGGCTCTGGCTTGAGTAGCGGTCGGGATAAGTGCCGCTGTTAAATCGCCCTTGCCAATATCTTCGCTCAAAGCGCGGCGGACACAAGAGGCAAGATCGGCAGGAAGTTCGTGTGTAGACATGTTGTTTTATAATCTTGGCTTCAATCGTATTGACGCAGGATCAACTGATCGCCTCTCTGGGTAAATTCAAGATGCTTGAGAAAGCTCATGCCAAGCAGAATTTCTTCACCATCCATATAAGGGTTGATACTGGCTCGTACGTTTCGTAACTCGATATCGTCAATCTGAATCCGATCCAGCATCGTCATATAAACGCTGATGGTACCGTTGGCTGTAATCACGTCAAGTTCAGGTCCGCGATGCAACCAGAGGCGACTGGCAACGGTTTCAGGAATACTGACATCGGTCGCGCCGGTGTCCAGAAAAAAACGTACCTTCTCGCCGTTGATCCTGCCGTTACTGACATAGTGACCCTGTCTGTTTCGTTGCAGTGTCAATTCACGCAAACCTTCTTTGGAAACTGCTTGCGGGTCTTGATTCGGATTATGTTGCTGATCCAGAAAGCGGTCGAAATAGAGGGTGGCGATAATTAGTACCAGAATCCAGGCGGCAAAAGTCATAAATTTGCCGATTTTACCCGTATTGTTTCCTTCTTCGCCTGATTCCTGTTGCATATTTCGATGATGCCACAAGAATTCCTTCAGTCCTATTTACGCCAAATCCCTTTAGTTTTCAAAAGCAAAGCCGCTATCCATGTTATGAACACATACAAATATTTACGACGCCATTGCGTCCTCGTCGCTGGCATCTTGTTATTGGCGTATTTTCCAGCGCTGTCCGGGCAGGAAAGCACTGAAAACAAGGCTGCAGAAAAGACAGTTCCGGCCATCTATCTGGCCGCTAAACAGGGTAATCTACAGAGAGTCAGGGAATTGATTGCCGCTGGGAATGACGTGAATGCGGTGAACGCAAGCGGTCGTTCTGCACTCATGAGTGCTGTTCAATACCGGAATCGGGGCATCGTTCGCGAACTTCTGATCGAAGGTGCTGATGTAAACAAAGTGGATACGCAGGGACGCAGCGCACTGATGCTGGCCGTGATGTTAAAAGACATGGAAATGATTGATACATTGCTGGCGGCAGGTGCCGATGCGAATCTGGCAGACAAGGCGAAAAGTACGGCTATCAGTATTGCTGAACGTACTAAAAACAAAAAACTGATTAAAAAATTACAAGACAGCGCTGGCTAAATAAGCGTGAGCCTGAGGCCAGCTGGAAAATGTCGCTTGTCGGGCTGATAAAAATTTCGAAAACTGTCGCGACGGATATTAGGCAGGCTGTGCACACTGTGACCGCGCAGAACATAATGCGAATCGTCAAACCAGGGTAGAGAATAGCCATCGTAAGGGAAAGCCCTGAAACCGGTGTAAGGGTGAAAGCTATTCGAACACCATTCCCATACTTCTCCACTGGATTTCAACCCCCCGGTTCGTTTCGCCGCTTCCCACTGGTACTCGTGCGGCAGGCTGGCCCCGGCCCATCTGGCAACTGCCTCTGCTTCAAAATAACTGATGCCACTGACCGCAGCATTCGCTTCTAAAGCGCAGGCGCTGCTGCTTCCATTGCCATACCAGTTGCCTTCCTTATCCAGGCGCCAGTGTTGAGGATGATTAATCTGATGCCGCTCACGCCAGGCCCAGGCCTCCTTACTCCAGTAGTTCCTGTTGTCATAACCTCCATCTTCCATGAAGCCCAGGAATTCGGCATTGCTCAGAGGTCGTTGGGCAATGGCAAAGGCATCCAGCTCGACAAGAAAATCTCCGCACTCATTATCGTAATGACGCAGTGGATTGGCTTCACCAAGACGGTGTTCGGCTGCAGCGATGTCGACATACTTATCTTCGGCAGGGACTGGCTTGAGTGCGGAAAAAACACCCGTTGAGGATGCTGTCTGTAACTGACGCTGAGCAAGCACATAGTGTGCGGTTTCAATATGCTGGGCGTAATGCTGGCCAAGAAAGAACAAAAGATAATTATCCTTCATTAAGATTGAATCATTGGTTTCAGACAAGGCGTTATTTAGTGAGTCCAGATTTTTACTTTGTGTATCCAGCGCCCACTCACACAGTTCCTGATGTCCGGGCAGAGCCGCGCTGCGATCCGCTTTGACGGACAGTTCAGGTATATACAGCGCTTTTTCGTTATCCGGGATAATTGTTTTGCCGAGCAGGGCTTCCTGTATCCAGTAGGTTTCAGTGTAAACGTAATGACCCAGATGCCAGCCAAGTGGACTCAATTCAGAATGATACTGTCGATCGTAATCCTCAGCAGCGTGGTTTCGAACAATATCCAGCAGTAGAGCCTGAACCTGTCGTAATTCTAAAAAGGGATCTTCGGCAGTCACAATCGAATACTTTCAGGTGCTGCTGCTCGATTTATGATCAAAACCGTGTTTTCTTCAACAGCTTGCCAGTATTCCGGCAGCGAAAAAATTTCCGAGGCAATAACGCTCGCCTTTGGAAAATGCGGATGATTGTCGGTGAAATACAGGGTCGGGCATGCAGCACCATTAATCGCGTGTCGACAGGCAAACAAGCTCTCGCCATCCGACAAGATAATGTTCAACAAGGCAGGCTCTTTAATTTCGAGGACCTCCAGTTCCTGACAGGCCGCTATTATCGTCTGTGCCGGAGACATACCAGAGGCGAGATGATGACGACACATGGCGAACAGATATTCCGAGTCGGTATTTCCCTCAATGCCGCTGGCAATCTCAGCTGGTAGATAGGCATGCAGTGTACTGCGCGGGCCATCGTTAAAATTATCTATACGTCCATTATGTAAAAATAAATAGCGCTCGTGCCTGAAGGGCTGAGTATTGGCCTGATTCGTTGCCTGACCAGCGGTGGCACTGCGCACATAGGCCAGCCATAAGTCAGAGCTTAAGCTTCGTTGCAGATCAGGCAAGTTTGCATCAGACCAGATTGGCATAGTGCTGGTATAGCTAGCCGCGCTGTCGTCCTGATACCAGCCGAAACCAAAGCCGTCGGCGTTCAGGCTCGTACCCTGTAATTCATTACAGGCCCACGATTGCTTGAGCAGACTATGTGGATCTTCCTCGAGCAGATTCTTTAGAATCAGTTCGGGACCGAGATAGGCAGCGAGACGGCACATGATTAGATGAGAACGTTGACCTTGACAGACATGGGGTAGATCCTAGATAAAACTGTATGTTTATCAACTTAATTCATAAACAGGTTATATAATGTTGCTAACCCTGGATGCAAACAGGCAATGGCTGAGCCCGGCTCGTCACTTGCTCTCGCCAAATTGTGATGAACGCCCTGATGTGAATGATATCAGTCTGATTATTATCCACGGTATCAGTCTGCCACCGAATCAATACGGCGGCCCGCATATTGATCAGCTTTTCACAAATAGCCTGAATCCGGATGAACATACTTATTTTGCTGAAATTCAGGCGCTAAGAGTCTCTTCACACTTATTAATAGATAGAAAAGGGCTACTCACCCAGTATGTGCCTTTTGATAAGCGTGCCTGGCATGCCGGCAAATCAATTTACGAAGGACGCGAGAATTGTAACGATTTTGCTATCGGTATCGAATTTGAAGGCTGTGACGATGAAAAATATGAGTCCTGCCAGTATGAGATCGGCGCAACAGTGGTTAAACTGTTGTTGCAGAGTTTTCCGGATTTGAGCAGGGAAAGCATAGTGGGTCATTGTGATGTCGCACCGGGACGCAAAACGGATCCGGGCGAGGCTTTTGACTGGGATTATTTCCGCAAGCTAATAGTATGAAACTATAAGACAACAACAGAGCACTACCTAAATGACACTTATCAGTATATTGGCAGGACTCGCGCTTGAATATTTTCTGGGAGCGCTCGATCACATCCGTAATCGCGACTGGTTTGATCAATATCGACGCTGGCTTGAAACACGTTGTAGCGATCGATCATTCTGGGATGGCCCGGCAGGTTTGTTACTGACTCTGGCCCTGCCTTTGTCGGCATTGCTGCTTATCTCTCATCTTTTTTCAAACGTCTCAGGACTACTGGTTTTTTTCCTGTCGATTGTGATTTTTGTTTATAGCCTTGGCCCGGATTTCAACACACTTTTTAACGGTTACGTGGAAGCCCTTGAAAAGGGTGATCAGGTACTGGTACAGCGTATTGAGGAAGAGCTGTTTTTTGAGGAGCTGTCAGAGGACAAAGAGCAGCGCGAGAAAAGTGCCATTGAAACCGTCCTGCTTTGTGCCCATGAACATATTTTCGGCGTGATTTTCTGGTTTATCATTCTGGGTATGTTCGGTGCGCTTCTGTATTGTCTTATCGTTCGTCTTAGCGACGATTATTCCGAGATTCGAGGCGGTTATGCGGATGCTATTCGCAATCTGCACAATTTACTTATGTGGCCTTCATCCAGATTGCAGGCACTCGGATTTGCCCTTGGTGGTTCTCTAGTGGATGCCATTGAAGGCTGGCGTAGTGTTGAAGGCGAAAGTCTTGATGTCAGTAAAGAAATAGTCAAAACCGCCGGTCTGTGGGCTCTGCAATATCAGCCTGAACTCGGTGTGGAGTACAGCGATGAGTTGGAGTCTTACGTCAACTGGGTCAAAGAAGCGCAGGCACTGGCTAATCGCACCTTAATTGTCTGGCTGACCATACTCGGCGTTATGACACTGGGTGGCTGGCTGATCTGAGTCAAGCAGCTGGTCTCAGAGGCTTAAATACTCTGCGACCCGCATCATCTTTTTTTCACCCCGCTCTATAACAAGAATACTGTCAGTCTCATACCAGTCACTCAGCACTGTGCGAGTTGCGGGTTTACCTTCAAGCTCAAACTCATGTGTACCGGGCCGGTGCGTATGGCCGTGAATCACTTCCTGTACATCCTGCTTGCGCATGGCCGTCTCAACTGTGCTTTGTTCTACATCGATAATCGTTGCCGATTTTTTGTTACTCGACTTTTTAATTAGCGGTCGCAGTCCATGAGAGAGTTTTATTCTCAGTGCATAGGGTAGGCGCGGAAACACATAGCGAGTAAAAGCGGATTCCATAAAAGCGCGGTAGCGCTGATAGCCGACATCAAGTGTGCAAAACACATCCCCATGAGCGAGCAAAATTCTTTGTCCCTGTAATTCAATGACATGCTGATCGGGCAGGACGGTGCAGCCGCTGTATTCTTTGAAAGAGGGATTGAGCATCAGATCACGATTGCCGCGAATAATAAACAGATTGTCGTTGGCGGATGCGTAAGCGGCAAGCTCAGCAATAATTTCCGGGTTAGGTGGGGTGTTGTCGTCGTTACCAACCCAGAAATGATCAAAGAGATCACCGAGAATATACAGTGCAGAGGCCAGACGTGCGCGACCCTGCAACAACTCTTTAAAGAGCTGGATTTTCTCAGGCCGATCAGGGCTGAGATGCAAATCAGAAATAAACAGAGTTTCCATGGGCGGCCAGCTCAGTTGTCTGGAGCTGGCTGGAGTGTTTCAATCAAGTCTCAATGACTTCCATTTTCTGAATCACTACCGGTTCCTCAGGCACATCCTGATAACCCTTGCGGGAAGTGGTATCCACTTCTTCGATTTTCTCAACCACATCGCTGCCTTCGATCACTTTACCAAACACACAATAGCCCCAGCCATCTTCTGAGGCAGAGCGAAAATCAAGAAAGGCATTTTCGGTGGTATTGATAAAGAATTGTGCCGAAGCGGAGTGCGGGTCCGCAGTGCGGGCCATGGCAATGGTTCTATCAACATTACTCAGACCATTGTCGGCTTCGTTCTTAATTGACTCTCTGGTCGGCTGCTCGTTCATGTCCTGATCCATACCGCCGCCCTGGATCATGAAATCTTCAATAACCCGATGAAAAATCGTGCCGTCATAATGGCCATCACGCACATAAGTGAGGAAATTCTCAACGGTTACAGGGGCTTTTTCCGCATTAAGCTCAAGTACTATCTCGCCGTGGCTGGTTGTTATACGTACGTTCATTCAAATCTCCGGACTGGGTAAATGTAAACGGGAAGCGACTATGATAGTTACTCACTATGGAATAGCAACAGCAGACAAAAAATCCCCGCGTCTGGCCCTCATTATTTGATAATATGCGCGCCACAAGTAACGCCAGATACCACAAACATGCTAAAAATCTACAATACACTGAGCAGGCAGAAAGAAGAATTCACTCCCATGGTCGCGGGCAAGGTGAGCATGTATGTCTGTGGCATCACAGTTTATGACCTCTGTCATATCGGCCATGCACGTTTCATGCTGGTGTTCGACACGACCGTTCGTTATCTGCGACACCGCGGATACGAGGTGAACTACATTCGCAATATTACGGATATAGACGACAAGATCATTAATCGTGCGAATGAAAACGGTGAAGACATCGATACCCTGACGGCACGTTATATTGAAGCCATGAATGAGGACACTGATGCCCTCAATATGCTCAGGCCCGATCATGAGCCCCGCGCAACAGAACATATTAAAGAAATCATCGATATTACCAGCCAGCTCATTGAGAAAGACTATGCTTACGCCGCCGACAATGGCGACGTCTATTTTGCCGTGAGCAAATACAAAGACTACGGTCAGCTGTCTGGCAAAAAGATTGATGAATTACGTGCCGGTGAGCGTGTCGCGGTCGACGAGGGTAAAAAAGACCCACTCGACTTCGTCCTGTGGAAATCATCCAAACCCAATGAACCCAGCTGGGATTCTCCCTGGGGAGCCGGTCGACCGGGCTGGCATATCGAATGCTCGGCCATGTCGATCAAAACTCTGGGTGAAGAATTCGACATCCATGGTGGTGGTCAGGATCTGCAATTCCCTCATCATGAAAATGAGATCGCCCAATCCTGCTGTGCTACGGGCAAAGGCTTCGCCCGCCTGTGGATGCACAATGGTTTTGTCCGTGTAGATGATGAGAAAATGTCCAAGTCACTGGGTAATTTTTTCACCATCCGTGAGGTCATGGAAAAATACAGCCCGGAAGTGATCCGTTTTTTTATTCTGTCCAGCCACTACCGCAGCCAGCTCAATTATTCTGATAGTCACCTGGATGAAGCCAGAGCCTCGCTCGAAGGGCTTTATATCGCATTGCGCGATACCGAAGCGGGCGAAGGGGATATTGATGAGAGTTACCTCGAACAATTCAACAATGTCATGGATGATGATTTCAATACCGCCAAAGCCATCGCCATATTTCACGAGCTGGCACGCGAGATAAATCGCATCAGCGATAAACCCAGCTCCGAGGCCGCCAGACTGGCCCGCACTCTGAAGCAGCTCGCAGCCATCCTCGGCATGCTGCAATCCGATCCCACGACCTATCTACAGGGAGGCAGCAATGGTGATGGCTTGTCCAACGATGATATTGAAAATCTCATTAATGACCGCACAGAAGCCAGAAAAAACAAGGACTTCGCCGAATCCGACCGCATCAGAGATTTGTTATTGGAACAAGGCATAGCCCTGGAAGACGGCCCGGTAGGTACCATTTGGCGCAGAAACTAACCATCAGACCACTGCCATTACCTCAAAAGCGGGAATCGCTTAAATAATCGGCAGAAAGACGTATATAAGCTGAGTAATTGACGCCCCATAAGGCGACGCGTATCATCCCTCCTCCTTGCAGGAAGGTGGTGTTTTTTAAGGAAATGTCGGGGCATAGCGCAGCCTGGTAGCGCATCTGCTTTGGGAGCAGAGGGTCGGGAGTTCGAATCTCTCTGCCCCGACCAATTTCTTAACTTTAAACACCATGCCGTCATTCCCGCGAAAGCAGGAATCCAGTAAAATTACTACCGAGAGAGCCGATGTTGGTTTTCGTGCAAGGTGACAGGTAAGTATGCGCCTGTAGCTCAACAGGATAGAGCACCGGCCTTTAGGCGCGAACAGTATTGTTCGCTTTAGGAGCCTTTATGGGGAACTGAACCCATAAAGTGGATCGCACTGTATCGGGGAAACCTTAACAGCCAGGCTGATGGCAATCCCGAGGAAACCTGAAGGTTGGGGATCCGTAGAGACTATACGTGTGACACCTGAGATGGTGAAGAGATAGTCCAGACCACAAACCTGATTTAAATGGGGCGTCGAAAGGCGTAGTTGGTAAGCTAAGCCGGGGGTTAGGGGTTCAAGTCCTCTCAGGCGCGCCATTTACAAAGAATGGCCTAAGCAGTAAACGATTCTATGGTGGGCGTAGCTCAGTTGGTAGAGCCCCGGATTGTGATTCCGGTGGTCGCGGGTTCGAACCCCGTCGCTCACCCCATTTACACCAGTAATGCAGTACCCACCTATGCGGGCCGTTAGCTCAGTTGGTAGAGCAGGGGACTCTTAATCCCAAGGTCGTAGGTTCGACCCCTACACGGCCCACCAATTAAATCAGGTATGTACCGAGCACATGGTTGACGCTTTATAGCGGAGACATGGTTTACACTTTTAGTAAAAAAGGATGTAACGCCGCACTTGGTTTGCGATCTCGCCGCACTTGAATTGCGATCTGTTTATTGACCGTAAAAACGGGAAAATATGCCTATCTGGAGAGCTAAGGGCTTCTGTCTGAGCTTAACTGGCTCTCTTTGACGAGGTCACGCACAGGCACCTTAATGAAACCCCAGTGCTCTGAAACCCATACTAGCGAAGAATACATAACAATGGCTGCAAGTATGCCTAGCATCCATCTGACAATCTTTTGAGTCCAGAGTATCCATATGTCCCGGCGTTCTTCCTTTCTTATATATCGTTGCCGCTGAGCTTCTAGATAGTTCTGGCTTTCCATCTTCATGATAAACACATCAAATTCGGCTAAAAATACTTGCATAGTTTCTGCGAAGGACGTGAGTCTCTTTATCGGAAATGATGAGGCTCCTTTCTCAGCTATTCCTGATGTCAACGATGTCACCACTTGAACCAGATTGTCGCTGTTAACGTGGTAACCTTTTTCGTTGCAGCTATCCTTCAAATTGCTGAGTTCGCTATTAAGATTAGACCTGGCTTGATCCACGTTTCGAAATTGACGCTCGATTGGCAGTTCTTCCATAACAGTCACCTTTTATCACGTAATTGTCGCGTGATTATAACCTCTCCAAACATTCGCTGCTTCTGATTTCCCCCACCGACTGAATAGTTAGTTCTGACCTTTTGAAGCTTGAACCCTTTGTAGATTTTACGCACCTCCGGCACGTCATTTAATGACACTATAAACTGGCCTTTTATACCCATTAAAATGTCCCTCAAACGCTCGTGATCATCCTTACTATACATGCCCTTGCCATAGTAATCTTCGCTGTTGTAATACGGTGAATCGACATAGAAAAGTGTTGTGGCTTTGTCATACCGGGCAATGAAATCCTGATAAGGCAAGCACTCGATGACCACCCTCGATAGCCTGGTATGCAAATCCTCAAGCATGGGCGCAAGCTTAGTAATGTCAAACCTGGCCGGGCCTGACTTATCTACCCCAAAAGCACGGCTGGTGGCCTTCCCACCAAAGCATGTTTTCTGTAAATAAATAAACCTTGCGGCACGCTCCAAATCGGTGAGTGTGGCCGGGTCTGTATTAGCCAGTCGACTGAACTCCGTGCGAGTCGTAATCTGGAACCGCATCATCTCCATGAACGGCACATAATGGCGCTGCAGTATTCGGAAAAAGTTCGCCACGTCCTGGCTATAATCATTGATTACTTCTGACTTCGCCACGAATGGCCGACGCAAAAATACACCTCCCATGCCGACAAAAGGCTCTGCATAGCAGGTATGTTTAATCTTCTCTATCTTGTTAATGATCGTATCAGCCAAAAGGCTTTTGCCGCCCACCCAGGGGGCGACTGGTTTCACTGGTGTTGTCGTCTTCATTTGAGCCATATTTCCATTATTATTTTTCTGTTAAGCTCACCTCGCCGCGTACGTGGCAGGGGAGCCTTGGGTGGCTCACTGCTAGTTCAGTGATTCGCTGGCCAGGTGTGTGTTACCGCACACGCCTGGTCGCTCCTCTTATCTTTTACCAAACGATTGCTTCGACCTCCGCTTTTGTTGTTGCTGCGTTCACCGAATCTCTTAGCGTTCTGAATTTTGTCTTATGGGCAAGCAGCGCGGTCATGCCGTCTTTCATTGCCTGCTGGCTTTGTGAAACGGTGTGAACACGCGGATGTTTGCTGTCTGCGTTTGCGAGTTTGTCATCGCAGGTAATTAGTTCGTCTATATTGCCGCTGACCACACTCGCCTGGATCCAGTCTCGGTTGTGTTGCTCGCTATCGTATTTGTGCGTGGTGCCGAGCGCATCCGAATCAAAACCGCCATTTAGTGCAGTGACAAAACTTTCGTTTAATGCGGAGATACGATCTGCTTTTATGTTTTCTAAAGGATGGTCGATGACAACAACGGCATCATTCTCGATGCGCCTTAAACCGTTGTTGTCGATCAGGTCTTGCCACTGGTCATCAGTAATCTGAAGACAGCCAGCAGGAATGCTGTCATGGACGTCGTCTGAAAAAATGCCAAGGATGTTATTGCCTACTTTTTCAGAATCGTATTGAACGTGGTACATAGCAATCTCCTGTTATTTTCCGACAGCGAACCAGCGCACGGTTTCACCTTCTGAAATGTTTCCGTAAATGGTAATTTGTGTGGTTGAAGCGGTGCCAAAATTGAAACCGTGATAGCGAGTGCCTGCAATGGATGTTGCATAGTCACCAGTGACCGCTGAATACACGGCTGAAGCAAAGGCAATCGGAAAAGTAATGGTGGCCACGCCTGATGACAGACTCGTTTGTCCCCACTGAAGAATCAGACCGCCTGGCAGTTTTTGATAGCCGCTGGTCGCGTGCGATTTTGCGAAGGATGCTAGGCTAGCTGGCGTGACCGATCGAACCGTATCGGTGCCCGCTTGCGTTTCAGCATTCGTGGCCAGCTCCGCCAATCCCTTGACCGATGTCGTGGCGTTGCTGTGGGTATGAGCCAGTACTGAATACAGTGCGTTGGCTTCTGCAGCCGTTAGATACTGCGAATGCGGGTCGCCCAGAGCTTCGTGTGCAGAAACCGCACCGAGCGCTTCATACACAATTTGTGCGTCGGCGATTATCTGTAAAATAGCATTATATAAATCAGTGCCTTCTCCCTTAGTAAGTCCGGTGCCAGCCTCCTCGATGACTTCGATAATGTTTTCTTGAACATCATTCAGCCAAGCAGCGCCGACAATAGTTGCCAGTCTCGGTACACCGGGGTCGCCATCATCAAACTTATTGGAGACGTGATTTGCAGCATCTGTTCTATGCATGATTTATTTCCTCAAGTGTATGCGAAGTGCACGATGGTGTGAGCGGGCTTAATTCTAGATATCACGCATTCAATGACATCGTTTCCCCAGGAGCGAAGCGGGTCACCTGCAGTTGAGCCACCGGATTCAAAACTTTTAATCGTGTCTAAGGGGCCATTTACTTGCCAGTGATGAGCGCTTGGCACATTCTCTGTGATGGTCACTACATGGCCAAGCCTGGCGGCGACGTCAATGAAGTACTGCGGACTGGCGCCACCCACTCTGGCCACCTTTTCATGTAATGCCAGGCGTCGCTCGACGGTAGTGACAGCGGCGTCGGTGCATTTATCTGGCAGGCCGAATGCGGTTTCCCAATCCGGCAATAATTCTGATGCGGTGCGTGGGTCGATTTCTTCCAGCAGGTTGTCGACTCTGAAATCAACGCGTGCAAATTCTTCGGCAATGGCAAACAACAAGTTTGATAAAACCGTATTCATCTCACGTGGCCAGGCTGGGCCCACTGGCAGCAGCGCCTGTAGTTGCTCGTGATAGTGGTCGACGGAATTAGTCATTTTCAATTCGAGAATTAAATTCTTTCTTACAGCTCTCTATATAAGAAAACACAGAAAATCGAATAACCAAATCAATCAAGATAGCGCAAATGATGAGAACGACAGTGGCAATCGCTACGCCCACGTAATTACTCCCATCGTCGCCATATCGCCGGTGGCGTGAGCTACGTCAGCTGCTGGCACAGTAACGTCGTTGTCAGTCTCACCGGCTGCCAGGCTGACCGCTTCACGAATACGCGACAGTAGAATCGCTCCCCCTGGTTCTGCATCACGCAGCAACATGTCCTCGAGCTCTGCTTGAACGGCATCTTTTATTGTCTGGTCGGATGGCGTGATATCTATCGAAAAGTTTAGTGGCACTGCGACAGGTGCGGCAACAGTTACCACAGCGGTGACCGGGCGCTGGAGCTGAATATGATCGTTTACCTCCGTCACCTTTGCGGCATCAGGGATGAGCGATGTTTCATGGTCATCAACAACAAAGCGAACTGCTACAGTGCCGTCACCGCCTTCCAATGGGTACACCCATGCTCGAGTGACGCCACTTATCTCTTTGGCCCAGGCAATGTAATCGAAGCTTGCGCCACCGTGTGGTGGCTCCTGGATCCGTTCCAGTAAGCGAGCTCGCAGCGCATCGTCCGTTTCCGTATCGATGCCGTTCGCAATACCACCGGCATCGACGGTCGCTTGGCTATTCACTCCGGAGATCGGACTGCTGAGTGACACGGAGCTGGCCGCCGCCGTGTTTGAATTTGTGCCGCCTTCGACAGCGGTAATTGCGACCGATGCCGTACCACTGGCGATGGTGCCTTCAGCATCGGTAGTGAACTCGACGCCATCACTGCGCTGCACTGTTGTGCTGATCGGTATCACTGATGCATCCGTTCCGGTAAACGTGATGCTGCCGGTTGCCTGGCCAGCGACCTTTCGAGACAGGCCCCAAATACTTGCTATGCGTTCAAGTGTTTCAGCTTCTGCGGTGTCAGGTAATATCTGCTTGGCTATCCAGTCCAGGTATCCATACAGAGAATGTGCGGCACCTGAATGTACTCGAGCTAATACATTTAGATTCGAGCGTAACAAACGTGCGTCGGTGCCAGGTAGGCGTGATTCAATATCAGCGATGGCCCGGTCAATTAAATCTTGTAATGCTGGTCTAATGAATGGCATGTTTTTACCTTGCTAAAAGTTGGAGTTCTTTTTCTTCGACTGCTTGCACGGCATCCGCTGCAGCCTGGTAATAGGCTGCCCGGTCTCCGCCTCGGTTCATCTTTTTGCAGGCATCTCTCACGCGACGACGAATGGCAACCGGCACCTTGTACCAGTGCGGTCTGCACATAAGAACATTGTCAGGATGCTTTGTTTTGCATTTGCTTATCCGACACGTTTTCATAATTGATTCCAGAAATTGTCGAAACGAAACTGTGCAGTACTGCCATCCGGTCGGTGTATGTCCACACCGATGGCCAGCATTCCCTTGAATACCGTTGCTGTCTTGACCTCGACAATAACGCCGCTCGATTCAACCCAACCCGCAACCACGTCCACTCTCGATGCCACACCATCATCGAGCATCCACTGCAGCGCTTCCTCAGCGTACTCTCTGGCCAGATTCACCACGCTCTGCTCGT
Source organism: Gammaproteobacteria bacterium (assembly GCA_012103475.1). Lineage (GTDB taxonomy): Bacteria > Pseudomonadota > Gammaproteobacteria > Eutrophobiales > Eutrophobiaceae > WLWS01. The sequence continues at coordinate 574,682 of WLWS01000003.1, forward strand.
CTTTTTCCCTTTCAAGTAACCAAAGGCGCGAACCAATATTGTCACCGGCAATATCAGGATAGGCGTCGGCCCACCAACCGCGCTTGTCATCACTGCCGTTCGGCAGCACATCGTCATCGTTGGCGAGTCGGTTCGTGAATAAGGATAAAATCACCGCTGTGGCCAAGCCGTCATCTGCCTCCAGCTGGCTAGTCTTGAGCTGATAGTCGAAGTACGGTGGCGAAAGCGATTCACCGTCAAATATTAGTGTGCGGATATCGGTCATGGATGCGAGTGATTGTTGGTATTGCCAGCACCATCGATAATGGTGCCATCGGCGTTGATGTTTGTGTCGACCTGCACGCTGCCGGTGATATCGACATCCCCCGTAAACTCGACAAGCGGAGAATCAATTCTCAATTTGGTCGAGGCACCAATGTGAATTTCATTGTTCCGTTTGAAGTGAATGTAATCACCTTCATCGCTGTACAGCGCCACCTCACCTTTTTCCATACCCTGCAAACGATAGCGTTTGTCTTCCGTGGCAATGATTAAACCGTGATGCCGGTTGCCGCCAACAAACACACCCGCCATTTCAGCACCGTCTAATGGCATTGAAGCGAATCCATAGTGTTGAAACAGTTCGAGCGAGTCTCTCACTTCACCTTTCATCAGTGAGGCTTGCACCAGAATCTTGCCATTTTCTTCAGCCAACAACTTAATCACTCCGCGCGAGACGGTGAGGAGTGCTCGGCGCCAGATTGGCGCCATTAGTTTCTTAATCTGTCGGTTAAACTCAAGATTCATAATATAAAACTGTCGTCGGCAGGCGGTAATTCCAGAACGTCAAACGCTCCGGCGCCGGTCAGCACCATTTGAGTTCGCTCGCCTTCAGAATCGAGAATGTAATTGACGCCGACAATTAGCAGTTCAGTGTCAACGCCTATCGAAGGACTTTTCGTTTTCACTAGAGAATTCGGCTGCCAGATAACGCCATCAGCTTTCCATCCCTGAACGGTTAACGTAACACGAGTACTCCTGCCGTAGCGGACGTTGCGCTCCCAGGTTACGCGCTTCTTCATCGTCTCTGGTGTCGCATTGTCCTCTGCTAATAACACCAGCGGTCTGTACCGAATATCTGAGTCGGACACCTCAGCGCTTGGCTCCGCTGCATCAACCGGGTCAATAAAACCAGTGTCTGGTTGTTCACCTTTACCGATGTATATTGAATGTCGGTCTCGATGACTAAACTTACCGGCGGCGCCGAGCATGTTTTCGCCTTCGACGATGGCGGTGGCCATGCGCTTTTTGCCAGCGCGGGTGATGACTAAATCGCTAGCAGCATTTGAGGTCAGCATCACTCCTCGCTGCCTGGCAACCCGCTCTAGTAGCTCCATGACAGATTCGCCATTACTGATGCTTTCGCTCTCAATCGGGCCACCGATATTGGTCTCGACTACAACATTAATCCCGAATGGCCTGCAGACATCTTGTGCAATCGTTTTAAGTGACTTCTTTTTCCACTGACCAGTTTTATGTATGGCGCTGCAATCAACTAAATCCGCGGTGCGACTGCGCCCGGTGAACTTCACTTGATGCTCGTTTCCATTGAGCGACGGCAGCACATCGTCAATGAAACCTGTGATGACGGTCTGGCCATCAATCGATACTGTTGCGGTTTGGCCTGGTCGTATTGGTCTAATCGTAGGTTGCTCAGACCATCGTTCTGTCACAATCAAATCGAAAGTGCCAGCGACCGATTCAATACTGCGATTCACGCTAATGGAGGTCCAGCCACCATAGTTCTGGCCATTGACTGTTAGGATTAGTTCGCTCAATGCATCACCACGTAGTCGTTTGGATTAAAATCACCCGGGTGAATGATGTCGTCGTGGATGAATACATAACCAGAATGTTTTCCTGTCTCAACTTCTTTGGCGTTGTTCGCGACAATCGTTCTCTGGCAATAAGGACAATAATGCGAACTCGTAGTCTCCGGTACCGTTATAGTTTTAGTCAGCACTGTTGAGCACCTCGAGTTCCGTTCCTCCCACCACAAAGCCGGGATGTCGTAAACTGTTTCTATCAACAATTGCTGCGTCTTGCGAAGCATCGTTGTAAAGCTTATGCGCTATCACCAATGCTGGTAGCGTGGCAGCCGGTTCATAACCGACAATACGAGCCAAGTCCGCGCCGCGCACTTTGATGTCGTCAATCATGGCAACTCTGACTGTCTGTAATGCGGAATACGAATTGTCGTCCGTAGTCAGCATTTGTCGCTCAAACTCTACGTCCAATTCGTCGCGCAACGTGCGTGCATCTCTAAATGAGTCGAATTCAATATCACTGGTCACTCGCGCTGCCTCTATCAGACCGGCTTGCTGAGTGATGTTGATAATTGCTGTTTGGTTCGCTGCTTGCTGTACACGTGTCGGCGTGCTTGATGGCACGGACGCGAAAGTGTTACCGAAAGTGAATAGTCCTCGATACACGTTCAATGCATCCAGCGGATCGTCAAACACGCCAGTCACACCTCGCAGCAGCTGAGTGATGTCGTTCGCTAGTGTTGCGGGCGCACGAATCAAGGAAGCTGAATTACTCGATAGGGAGTTTGCTTGGCTGAGATATGAGGTGATGTTTGATGGTACCGACGGCGCATCGTTGATCAAGGACACGACTTTGGTTGATAAGTCAGAAAGTAAGCTATTCGCCGCAGTGCTAATAAACTCCGGTCTTTTTTCGACTGTAAAATTGCTAGTAAATACGCTTTCAATAGTCGTTAAACCACCATCCGCTGAACTCTTTACAATGGACGGTGTACTGGTTGAGGATGCTGGGGAACTATTCTGGCCAGACTCGACAAAGGTGACACTGAATGTCGCCATGCCGCCTTCACTGGTTGACTCTGACACGCGATAGTCTTCGACCGACACTCGGATGCCACCATAGTATGGGTGCTGTAATGTGCCAGGGCCTTTGCCGTCCAGCGCTGATATCAGCGCATCGCGAACCACCATGTAGTCCTTACCAATGACCAACAAATCCAGCGTAAAGCGCTTGGCTCGGCGACCGAGATCTTCGACGTATGGTTTGTCTCGCAGCGGGTACTCGTGCACAGCCAGTCGGCGTCCACCACCAAAGTCTGATCTGCGCGTCACAAACGAGGCATTTCGGAACTTTCCGGCTTGATATTTATCCTTCCAGGACATAGGCTTTTACATCTCACCAACGACAGGAGTCGACTTCATGAAAAGAACTGATACCCTCAGAAAATATGCATTTATTGAAGGTGCAGTTGTTGCGGCACTAATTGGATATTTCATCATGCCAAATGCTGTTTGGTGGGTTCATATAATTGTGTGGCTATTTTTCTCAAGTGCGTTTTATCATGCATCTATTGAGCATGAAGCGAAGGAAAAAATCGTAAATAGTAAAGACCATTAAAAGGCTGCCATCATTGGGCCAGAGTCGATATCTATGTCGACGTCCGGATTCACGGTAGAGACACCAACCACCCTCGCTTTACCGTTATCGATTTCAAGTTTAATCGTTCCGCCCACCTCAGTTTGATTTGCACCGGCACCTTGTAACGTTGTCGCTCTGTTTGTCTGGTCACCGCTTCCAGTTTGATTTTGTGACAACGGAAGTGCTTCACGTATCTTTTTCAAGTTGGGTACCAAATTGACGGCCATGTCTTTGACGCCGTCCGGTATTAGGTCAATGACTTTGTCGAACAACTTCCCTGGCAAATCAAAGAGCAACTTCAAGGTGTTCATGAACCCTTCGATTAAATCCGTCATATGCCCAACCATGTCCTCCCAAAACTGCCTGACGGTGGACCAGTTTTTAATAATCAAAATTGCAGCAGCAGCTACTGCCATTGCGACAAAAATAATTGGGTTCGCCAACATTACGGCCCACATCAGTTTTAGCCCTGCGATTATTGCAGGCAGGGCAATCGTCGCCATGCTTTTCAACGCCATTGCTGTGCCCCAAAGTGACACAATCAATTTGGCGCTCAGTATAAAAGCAACAGCAGCCACAATTGATCCATAACCTCCCGTTAAATCAGCGACAAACTTTATGGCCTTTGCAATTCCACTTAGCATTGAGAAAAGTACTTTCCCAATTTCCCAACTTGCCATGAATGCATCCTGCAAATTGCGGCCAAACTTCTCAGCGATGACATCCAGCTGACCGTTCTTGGTAAGCACGTCGACCTGCTGAAGCAGGTTTCGAAGCTTTCCTTTCATCCAGTCAAACAAACCAGATCCCATTACTTTCTGTGCGAACTGCGTCCACTGATCGGACGCGTTACTAGTCATGCCATCCCAGGTGCTCGACATCTTGTCCATATTGCCCGCGTACTTTTCATTCCAGATAGCCAGAAGCGTTGATTCAATCATCTTGCGGCTATTCTTATCAGCAACCTTCACTCGCTCCTCGCCATCTTTACCAGTGAAAACGAAGGCGACGCGATTGCCTTGCACACGCGCTTTAATGCCCAACTCTTTCAGACGTTCAAACTCGCCGGTACCAGCATCGGCGATGGCTTCAACTGCTTGAATGATTGGTACGTTCATTGCTGCAGCCGTGTCGCCCAGAGTCCGTAGCATTCCGTTTGTTGGATCAAGTCCAAATGCACGTAACCGAACAAATGCATTAGTAACGGTTTCCAACTCAAATGGCGTGGTCGCCGCAAAATCCTCAATCCAGCTCATCGACGCCTGCGCTTTCTCGGATGAACCTTCCGTTGTCTCCAGTATTGTTTGAAAACGTTCAAACATTGCGGCTGTATCAAGGAACTGCCGCTTAAAGCCAAAGCCGAGAATGCCGCCCCCTACTAAAGTCAAGCCGGTGAGCTTTTTTAGTTCCTTCGATGTCCCGGACAAATTCTTTGTCAACCTGGATGTCGCTGCATTCAAACCGCGAACACGGTTTAATCGACGAATAGTTTTACTCACACGATTGATATCGTTCGTGACTTTACGCAGTGGCGCAGTCGAACGATTCACAACATCAAATATAAGACTAAGATTCAGATTACTCATTAAACCGTTTCACCTGTTCGTGCCAGAAATACAATTCATCAATACCCATTTCCCACAGCTCGGATGGTGGAAAATGAAAGGTCGCTGCGATATCGCCTAAGAGGTCACTCCAGTTGTTCGGAAAAGCTCTTGTGCGAGAGGTAACTTTCCCATGACGCCTATCACATCCTCCATATCCATTTTGTCCATTTGTGCTGGAGTCAGCTCTGAGAAAGCGCCAATCAAATCAATCATGGCGCTCATTTCACCTTCACTGATACGCATGGCCCGCATGTGGCGGGCCGTTATCTTCTCCGGGATCTCAACCTCCGATATTTTCTTAGTCGTCGGTTCATCACCTTCACTTGGGATGGTGATATCGAATGGGTGCTTGAGTGGGTATTTTTCCATCAAGCTTCCTCACAGCTCAGACCATGAAAGGTCACCGGCAAATCACCATTTTCATTGGCGGTCAATTCCAGCGCATTCGACAACCAGGCATTCGACAAGATAAACGTCGCGCCACTATCAGCCTCGAAAGTGATGTTGGTGTCAGTGACTTTACTCAAGGCATCCAGACTCACGTCCTTTGCATGTTGAATGGTGGCTTCAATCATAGGAGCGGTCGGCTTTTCCGAAAAACCTCTCACGCCCTGATCCCCCACAACGGGGGCGCGCTCATTGTTGCCATAATTCAGCTTGGCACCATTGGCGGTGGGAAGGATTTTACCTTCCAGTTTGATGAAGGCTCTGCCGGTTATAGCGCCCATAATGTCTCTCCTATTTAAACGATTTTTAAGTAGTCTTTATTCAGACAATAAATTGGTTTTTGTTGGCCAGTATGCGGAACTGATTCACCAGATTCGGCTGGTCAGCGACATTAACGCGGTTGCGATCATCCGAATCAATTTGAACCACTAGCGTGGTCTTGTAATGCTCAATGTCTTCCACCCAGCCGAGGTTCATTTGAGATCGATATATGCTCAGCAGCTCAGCACGTATTATCGAAGGCGTGGCAATGGCGGCACCGACAGGAATGTTGGCAAACTCACCGTCCTCTCGTAACTTGTGGCGTGGATACTTGGTGCTAATCAGCGCGATTTTCGCAAAACGAATTCGCTCAAGCGTCTCCGGTGTATTGATGTCCAGATAAGAGGCATCAGGAACAGATGAATCGTTCTCCTGGTACATAGTGATCTGTCTTTCAATTAGCACCCGGTTGTCACTGGTCACTGTAAACGTCGCAATGCCGTCATAGAGCAATTGATTGCGTTCGTTAATATCATTCCGATCAGCAATCGCCGGTGGCAGGATGCTAGGCAGCTGCAGACGCTGCAGTGGTCTTGCCGGATCAGTAATCAGATTGAATGAACCAATCGCGGCATTCGCTGCCGCCCAGATGTAAGGCAGCTGAGGAGCGATGCCGGTACCAATACAGGTCACGTGTGGACTGTTCCGCGTTTCACCAAAGGTGCCGGTGGCAGAGTGAGTGCCTCGATAGGCGCAGAAAGCACGGCTGCCTTTTTGCACTGGTGGCTGGAATCGCGTGCCCAGGTCGGTTTCCAATGCCGTCAAATTCGCCGCATCTGTGTAGGGCATCACGATCTAGTTGTACCACTCATCACCAATTGCTGCGATGGCGGTAGCAACGTCAGGATTCGTGGCACCGTTGGACATGGCCACGAAGGTGACCGTCAATCCGGCAGGCAGTACTTCGCCGGTGTAGTAGTTCACTCGGAGGTCGATATCGTTGCCGTGCGTGCCATCGTTTCTCGCGGTCAAATCGACTTGCGTGTCGTCCACACCATTTACCGCGGCTGTCACTGGTAAATCCGTCGCCGCGGTAATCGCCGCGGCGACGTTGGTTGCTGTGACACTGTTAGCTTCACCACTGGCCACGGCCACCTGTACACGCTGTCCGCCGATATACAGATTCAGTGTGCCGGTAGCCGTCACGGCGCCGCCGAAAGTAATATCACCCGTAGCCGCCACACCGGCACCGGCATCGTCCAAGGAAATAAGCCAGGTCTCGGTAAAAGGATTCGCCGCTTTGAATGCCTTTATCATTTCAGCCAGCATCGAACCACGTCCGCACATGGCTTCGCCTTCTTCGCTACTGGTGACTCTGGTTGGCACCGCTTCTGCAACACTGCCGGTTGCCAGGCGCTGGCCTATCAGTAAGACTTTGGATTCAAAGGCACTGGCGTTGGCCAGTTCATTATTTATCTCAACGTAGACGCCAGGGACGCGCAGCGTGGATGGGATGTGGTCAAAAGCAATCGCGTTCATGATTTATTACCCTCTTTCTTGGCTTTCTTTGGTGGCTTGGCAATCTCAACGTCGCCGTCTTTCAAACGTCGCCGCCAGAATGTGTTTAAAATTTTCTCTTCGCCTTCCGGCGCCAGACGCCGTAGCGTTTGTGGATCACGTGGACAAACAGTGTCGTTCGTCGGTTTTAAAAAGGTGGTTTTATCCATGTTTACTCTCTCTTAAAAGTGAAGGTCTTCGATGTCAGTTTCGATATCAATCTGACCATCAGCCGTGGTCATGTCGGTCTCGGCGTTGAACTGCTTAAAGTCTTTCAAGGTATCCGGATCGATGGTGGACACCAGCTGCATGTTCGGCATAAAGAACGTGGCCGCATAAATCGTGGCATTCAAATCGAAAGTGAGTTCGTTGAATAGATTTCCTATCCTGTCGAATTTCAATGTGCCGATATCGTCAACTGTAAAAGCGTCAAGCACGCTCACGGCATTCTCTAATAACTCATAGGCGCCGATTTGTGATTCGTTGCCGTGACGCCTGTCCATTTCTTTTGCATGGTCGGTGACCGTGAAGAGATCAAAACGACCTTTCATTCGGGTCTGATCAGTATTGCCTTTATCAGCACTGATGAAGGCGAGGTACAAGCCAGGGGCGCGCTGCAAAAGTCGCTCAAGGATCTGTCTGGAGAAAGTGCCCGGTATCGACAGACACTCTCTGATAACCAGCTGGCCGTCTTTGGACATGAAGTTATCCTTCAGCTTTTCGATACAGGCGTCTTCAACTTTTAGAATCACTGACATCAAATGAACCCTGTGTCCTTTCGGTCGAAGACATTGCTGCCACCTTCAAACTCGACAGTATCTTTCGATGCGGCCTTATCACCGCTCGTGTCAATGCCTATGTCAATTTTGCCTTGTGCAATCAGTTTTAAATCTCTGATGGCATCGTCATACTCCTGACGAATATTCTCAGGTCGATGCTTGTCGTAGAGCGAGTACCGTGCCAGCTGACAAGCGATACGTACCAGGTTCTTCGACACTGGCGATATCGGCAGGCTATAACGCGCACCAACATGACCGTCAATGATGCCTTCGGCATCTTGTATGGCACGGTTCAGCGTCGTCGTGACTATTTCGCCGATATTCTCTTTGTCGGTGAGCGTAATGATTTCGTCTTCACCGAATCGGTCAATTAAATCTTGTTCAATGCAGTAAGGCATTAATGTCCGCCGTCTGATGAAATGTATATGCGAATTTGCTCGTGCAGTGTTTCTGGCATTGACGTCACGATCTCGACCTCCGGTTCGTACTTCTCGCCCTCTGTGCCACCAGACACCTTGATGCCTGTAACAAGTCCACTGACCGACTCATCATCTTTGGTGATGCCAGCAGGCACAGTCCATGTCGCCGTTGTAATGTCAGCACACTGCAGCTCTTTAGCGCTCCATTTGACGTAGTACCACTTAGCACTGCCTGGATGTTTTGCTGGTGCATTTCGAATCACGCTGCCGTTGCACCCTTCACACGAATTAAGCTCGCATCGGCATTGACTGCTGAGGCCGCTGCGCTGATAACGCGCTTCACCCATATAGCCTTATGTTCACCGGCAGGAATGTCGCCGATGGCCAGCGAACTGCCTTCGCCGTTTGCCTGGCTAAAGACGACACCAGCCGGGGCAGTCGATTCATCGGCTATCGTTTGCTCGATGCCGTTCACCGCGCTGGTACCAAGTCCAATTTCTTCATCGGTATCAACGCTCGGCGTTTCGGTTTGAACCCATACTTCTGCCCCTTGAAGAGTCAGCGAGCCATGATTGTTCTTGACATAAAAACAGCGATACTCGGTGTCACCGGCATCGGCTTCATCGCCATCGACTACATCGAAAAGATTGCTGACCGTGGCGGCGACAATTTCAACCGAACTTATCGCGCCACCGAGAGCAGCATCTGGAACGGCGTTCGCGGCACCACCTGATAAATGAAAGTCAATGTCTCCAGCTACTATTGGCATACTTGCTCCTAGTGTGTGTTATGCACGCGTTGTTCAACCGGCGCATTCATGCGTCGGTTTTCAGGGTTTGAGAAAGTGCGGACCTCTGCAGGCACGATCAGAATAGTTATCGGTGCCAACTGTTGGCCATCGACTGACCACTGAAGCGTTAAGCTATTCTCAGTCATGCTGAGAGTGTCCCAACGTAAATCCGCATCGGCACTAACATTGGTCAGCACATCCCATTGTGTATTGAGTTCACCGAGCACGGCGTTGGCTATGTCGTTGCGTATATCCAGATCGGAAGTGATGTGCTGCAGAATGTTCCATCGCATGTCGAGACTCGAGACGATTGCCTGATGAATATCCCAACGAAGGTCTAAGTCAGCTTGCGCATTATTTAAGACATTCCAACCAAGCTGCATGTCCTGGCTAACGGTCAGGCCGATGTTCCACTGCGCTTCCAAATCAGCGGTGACCGCATTAAAGACGTCCCAGGACAGCGTCGTGTCCTGCACAGCGTGCATAATCAAGTCCCAGGCTATTTGCACATCCTGCTCAACCGCATTAAGAATGTCATGCCGCAAATCCACGTCACTGATGGCGTTATTTAGAATCGCGTGTCGTATATCTAAATCACTGATGACATCGGTCAAGCCAACCGAGACGTATTCATCAGAACCAATGTCCCAACTGCTTCGAGTCTCACCATCAAAGTCGACGGAGAAGGGAAAATCGGAAACAGCACTTAAGTCGGTGCCGTTGCCTTTCCATAAAGTGTCACTCGCATCCAAGTGAAAGTCATCACTTGCTTCATCTACGAATGTGGGGTTACCGGTCTGCGCGTTGCTACCAGGAGCATCGCTTGATATGTCCGAAGCGTTATAATCGGACGCGGAATTGAATGTGCCACTGAAACCGTTTGCACTGGCGAGGCCCTGTGATTCATAGCCATTATTGACTACGTGAATATTTGAGCTATTCGTATAAAACCCGGTTAAACAATTAATAGCAGTATTGTTATACCAATACATCACCGCACTACTGCCTGTATTTCGGTATCCAACCATCCCTGTGTAAATGAAGTCATAAACAAAACAATTCCGAATTGTCCCTCTGGTATCAGAATCGACGTTTTCTATACCCATCGACCCGTTACCGTTGCCGGAATTAATACCAGATTTTATAACTAAGCCATCTAGAACAATGTTTGAGCCTGATGATTGTGACGCTATTTGAACGCCGTCTCTGGGGCTTGTCCCCGAAGTCTTAATTGGCTGTACTTGTATTTTCTCAACAGTGACATTCTGATCTTGTATTCTCAAGCACCTATCACCAGAACTGCACTCTAGACGATAAGTCGATGACGAATACGGTATCTGCGCTTCGGCTCCTGCTGCTGGCCGAATTACCAGGTTCCGAATTGCGTCAGTTACCATCCCATTAATAGCGACGGCTGAGGTATCGGAAAATGCTTCGCAGGTGCAAATAACATTCTCATCGTTGGAGACAAGATCGGCACCAGCCGCACCAAAGTTATCCGCCTCGGCGGCACTAAGACTGGCATAGTCCCCGCCTGATGACGCAACGATTATGTTGACCGCTGTAGGCATTAAACAACCGCTCCAGTAATACCGGTCTTCGCCTTGATGGCGTCATAAAGAGCAAGCTTAATGCTTTGATAAACTGAGTTCCCTTGTGCGGCATAACTCTCAGCCGCAGTGATAGCATCGATGGTTTCTTGCCCCGCTAATCTGATCATGTTATTCGGGTTGACAGGAACAAATACTCCAGCGTCCATATACCCCTCATCGTAGGAGATATGTATCTCGTTTAATTCATGATCAATAGCGTGAGAATTAATCTCAAGCGTGTTTACCGTGATGGTTTTTTCAAGTGAGGCATCAAGTGTTAATGGCATGCCTTGCTCCGTGTGGTTTGCGGATTACATTGTCAAAATCATCCAGATAATAGGAGCGCCTTGAATATATTTCTCTGTTATGCCGGGACATGGTGCTCGCTAATCGCCTGATGCCAATCAAGGCCAATGGGAATACCTCGCTATTTGATTTCATCTCCATCTGAGTAAGGTGCTGCATATCCTCAACAGGTACGCCAGGGTATTTAACAATTCGAAATCGGTCGCTGAGTTCGTTCTTTCCATACTCACAGCCGTCCGGCCTAACTTCAACAACATCGCCTTTCTTGTAACTTCCAGACAAATCCTTGTCTGGATCGGGATTGACGTTGTCAACGTTTCTGATTAGTAATTCACACATGTTTGATGTCATTCTGCCACGCTGAGATCAGTCCTTTTTCGTGGCAGCCTTCTTCGATGCTTTTTTCTTTGCTGTCTTTTTCGCTGGCGCTTCAGGGTTCAAGCCTTTTTCATACTGCTCGCGCTCTTCCTCGCTCGGCGAGGTAAAATGAAGCTTGGTCTCCTGACTGAGGCGTTCGAGTTGCTCTTTATCAAACTGATCCATATCGACGACTTCCGACTCCGACCAGGCATGACCGCACCGACGATACCCGGGCTGACTGCAGGTGACTTTTGCAAGATTCATAATTCACTCCTTCTGTTGTGATTGGTAGCCGTGGCTAGATTTGAACTAGCGACCTCCGGGTTATGAGCCCGGCGAGCTGCCAGACTGCTCCACACGGCGATAAATTGTTTCTCAATGCAAAGGGCGGGACAAAAATGCCCCGCCCTCGCAGGGCCTACACGCTACGGGTAATATTCGTTACTAGCTGAGCCACTCCGTGACTAACAAGTCGACCGCATCACGGTTGACGTTGGTCGCGCCGTCTGCCTTACGCTCGGCCTTGATGACCTCCAGCGCTTCAGCACGATTGCTCGGCCCACACACCATAAGGTTCGGCTTAATGCCCAGGGGTTTGCCCGAACGCTTCTTCTGTCCCATCATGGCCGCCAGAGCTGCTTCAAAGTTCGCCGCATCGAGCGTGTCTTTGCTGCCATAAGCCATCTGATGAAAACCGAAGCCCACGTTCATTCGACCGTCGACGCCGTAGCGCAATTCTTTTTTGTCGAATACGTTGTCGTCATCAACACGGTCTTTGGCGACAAAATCAAACATGCGTCGCTGCTGGTAGATGAGCGGCTTCAGCGGTCGGCGAGTGTCCATGAGAAACCAGGGTGCACCTGCACCGGCGCCGTCATTGGAGTAACTGATTTCCGCACCGTTTTCATCGTAGCCAAGATGATCGGTGTCGAAAAAGAATTGACCGTCATAGCCCGCTAATGCAAAGCCAGCAACCAGCTGCTCAAACACTAGCTGATCAGGAAAGCGAGCGGTCTCAAATCCCATGTTGGAAAACAGCGGAGAGTAGACACCATACTGATCGTCCTCAACCGCATCGCGGTCGACGCCGATGGTTACCCACACGCCGTCAGAGTCGACCTGTTTAATCACACCCGCTACAGAGCGGGTGGCGCTGCCATCGGTGGCGGCCACCGTTTCGTCATCGACGATAAACGCGTTGTTTCCAACGTCGGCTTTATCTATCGCGTCCGCACCATGATTTTTGAATTTGAAAGTGCCTTTCAACACATTCACGCTGATATCAGCGGCAGAGCCTGCTGAATTGTCCGCCTGTGTCTCACAGCGGCCAGCGGCCTTTAATGTGGTGGCTACCGAACCGGGTACCGCATCACCTGCGGCATTCAAGGCAACCAGCGCACCGGCATAGATAATGCTGGCAGCGGCGACGGGATAGCTGAAAAGATTGCCCTGACGTTCAGGAGTGTCTTTGTCTTTTGAGAGTGCCATAATCGAATTCCTGTGTTATGAGTTTTATATAAATCGTTGCTACGCGATTAAGACGACTCGGCTTCGGCCTGCCGGGTCTTTTTAAAGTCTTCCTGGCTGATGCCGAGATTCTTGCAGATAGCAATATCGGATTCCGATAAGGCCGCTTCCGGATCGAACTTGGCATTGCTGAGTGAAGTTTGCTTCTGCAACAAGGCCGGAATTGGTGTCGCGGAACCCACGTATTTTTTCAGGGCAGCGATATCACTCTTCGCTAAATCCTCCGCCCAGCCTTTCTGCGCAGCAGTCAAGCGACCATCGGCGAGCGCTGAATCGATGAGCACGGTTGCTTCGTTGTTGTTCATGATGCTTTTCAACGTAGCCAGCTCAGTCTTCATTTCTTCAACCACTGAAACAGAAACGAACTTGGCTGGATCAGGTATCTCTGCGGTATCAATAGATGCCTTCAATGCTGCGATAGCGGTTTGCGCTTCTTCTTCAGTCGCTTCGACTTTCAGGCCAACGCCTTCCAGGAGGACGACATTCAATCCAGTGATGGCTTTCAATGCCGCAATGGCATCGTCAGCAGTAGCGTCTTCGTTCAGTCCAAGCAGCTTTAAAAGTTCTTTGTTCATGGAGTCATCCTCTGTTGAGTCGTCATGTTGAAATCGTTTTGCGGCCATCAAAGTCACTTCTTCCATCCCATCGATAGCGGGGAAGTTAGTTAGTCCAGCGTGATAGATATCGGTTGGTCGGCCTTCCTCGTCATAAGGAAATACCAGTGATATGTATTTGTACTGCTTTTTTGCAATCATGGTGCTCGCGTCTTCCGTCCAGTCGACAGTAGTTGCGAACAGCCCTTCGCCATCAATGTACTCCATGTCATGCCACCAGCCAGCAGCAGGTGCCGGTTTGCCATTTTCAGCCGACAATAATGTCTGATGCTCGTAATCAATCACCAGGTCATTATCTCGAGCGCTCACCTTGTCGATGACACGCTTGGCGATGGCTGCATTCATTTGGAAGTGCGGGGCATTTTTGGGCTGACCGTCCGTGCCACGAAACTCACCATGCGGCAAAAGCTGGGTAGGTTCGCCCTGGTTGACGTTGAGCTCGAAGGAGCAGACTGCAAGATTTGAACTTTGGCCTTTCATCGAGGCGCATTGTCGGAGAGGTGGCAGCTGGTACGGAACCTGAAATATTTCAGGGTGGGAATATCTGCAGTGGGTTTTACACCATAGCAGACGGATCAGCGGGCCGACAATAGGGCTTTTTGGCAGAATCGCGAATTCTGGCCTGATCACAAGGCGGTATGGGGCCAGATTGCCGTTTAAATTCGCCAGAAATCGTTTAAATTTTTTTCAGCGGTACGGTAGGGGCTTGGATCGGACACAGGGCAACTGGTGCCCGAATTGGGGTAGATCGATATTTGGGGCTTATGGCGCGATATTCAGGTGATCGCCGAGGATGGCCAGAATTTCCAATTCGTCGGCTTTTGAGATCCCCAGGAAGGGTCGCTCGGGTATGTTTCGGTCATCATCACCAAACTGATGCGTGGCAGCCTTGATGTCGTCAGTGCCAAATTCCAGAGATTGATTGCCTGCCTGATAGCGCAGGCCGCCTCGGAGAAATCCGTCCAGTACCAGGACAAGATCGGCGTTCCGTTTTTTCCGCTTCTGATAACCTGGGAGAGTGGGGCCCACGCGTTACCTTCTGGATCCACTTGATCGCTGAAGCGCTGATCATGTGACTCCAACAAGTACTCGCCGATCTCCTTCATGGCCGGTGACATGTCTCGGCCCAGGCGCTCGAGCTTCTCCATTGCAGCGACAATTTCTCTGTCCTGGAATTTTACTTTTAACGTGGCGCCAGTCATGGTCTATACTATCAGTCTAAGCCTTGATAAGAGCAGCCGCCTTCCCGGCCTCGAATCCTCTTGAAAGGTTCGCCCTGGTAGGCGGGTACCGGGGCGTTCTATTTTTTGTAGACACGTTTTCCCTGGCGAGCTTGCTTCTCAAGATTCTTTTTATCATCCACATTGAATGCCGTCACGCCCACCCAACCTTGTGGGCCGGTTTCATAGACTGCGAGTGTGTCGGTCTCTTCGCCATCGACTTTCCATCTTGCAATATAACGCCGACGCAGTACTTCCTTGTTGCCGAACTTGCCCCAGCCTTCCCAAATTTCATCCGGTGTTTTTATCGTATCAGCAAGTAACAAGATGTAGCGTTGTCGTCCACGCTTCTTAACTTTCAATTCACCTTTGCCATCACGAAACAATTCATCCGATATCATCAGTGGCGTACCGGCCACATCTTCGAACACCTTAAACCGATCACCACTCGCTGCGCCGAACTCGGCCAGGAAGGAATCGATGTACTGATCTTCTGGCAAGTCATCCGGCAGCAATCGTGTTGCTGGTGCGACACGTGGCCTCACGCGCGCGCCCGCGCGCGAGACCGTGTTGCCGGATGGTGGCAGTAAGCGATTCGAATCGAGCGCACCAGGTGTTTGACTGGCCACCCAGCTGCGACCGGGTGCGTGGGCCCAACCGGGATCAATTCCTTTCGGTACCTTTACGGTGCGTGGACTTGGCCCACGAACACCAACTGTTTTTTCTTCAAACTCAATCGGTGGCGCTTTGCCTGGCTTAAGTTTTTTTCTTTCCAGGGAGCGTTCGCTTTCTGCAAATACTTTGCACTGGCATCCCCATCCGTTGGGTGGGTAATGCGATTGCCAGAACGGATCGTCATGCGGCAGCACTAGGCCGTCCCAGGATAAATGCTCGGGCCGTGGATGCAGCACTGAATCAGAATGTTTGTATCGCCAGAACGGTCGACGTTTAAGCAGATCCGGATCAGTAAGTTGTTTGAACCTGCCAGCCTGATAAGCGGTGCGTAAATTGGTTTCATAAATCACACGCGTTCGCCAACCACGACCACCCTTATATGACCAGCCGTGCCGGTTCACAATTTTGTCAAAGTCTTTTCTGAAGTGTCGTGCCACCACTGATGGCGCTGTCCACCGCACCACGCAGATCCGTTAAGAGCTCGCGTTTCATCGCACCGGCCACCACAAAGGCATGGTCGTGCTGCTCTTGCCAGATGTCTGTCCAGGCACGCGTGGGTAGATCGGTTTTCTCTCTGAAGAATTGAATCGCTTCGCTAAATGGTAGAGACGCGTATCTAGGCACCATAGTGATATCGCTTTCGTTTTGTTTCGGGTGTTTTACTAAGCCATCGTTCGGCCCAGCTGCCTTTCACTTCATAGACGGTGTGAAGCTTGCCACTTGAGATTACGATTACTGTGGCGTGTTTGGTTGGTGTCTTTGGGACTATTAAATAAGTGGTTGGATGAAAATCATGCTTAATGAGATGACGAGTATTATTCTCTCGCTTGCCGACCCATGCGCGGTTGAGTGCATCGCTCAGGCATTCCAAATCCAACAACCAGGGCGCACGGTCTTTTGCCTGATCAATAAAATGTTTTCGAATGCCAGGAATCACTCACCGGCCTTCTTTGCCTTCGAACCGACCGGCCATTGTGGATGCGGCTAGACCGCGCTGGAGTACTGCCAACAATTCCGTTTCATCCAGATCCGGATAGATGCTGGTCAAGCCATCGCGAATCTCTTCGAGACTGTCTGCGTTATCGATGAGCGACTGAATGGGCTTTAAATAGCGTGTGAGCATTGCGTTAGTTTGTTGCTCAAGCTGATCCGCATACAATTCCGGCATGTCGACGTCGCTGTCTTCACGTCGAAGTATTGCCAGAGAACGTAAGACCGCCTCATTTGTTGGCGGTGCCTGTTGCGTGCCGGTGGTTAAGACGCGTTCGCCTTCCTGTTTTTTTGGGATACCGAGTTTTTCGTGAACGTAGTCCTCGGGAATCTCCATGCCAACGCCGACTAACTTTGGAATGGCTTCCGAATAAGCGGTGATGTCTTCACACTCGTGAGTGTCATACACCAGGCGCGGGGCACGGTTTGGATCGATGCCGGGAATATTGAGTGAAGCCACTGGATAAACCAGACAACGTGACAGAGAACTTTGGACTTGGCGAGCGTCGGAGATAACCAGATCGTGCATCACATCCATATGCACATTGCCGAGTGCCATTGCACCGGATCCTGAATCGGTTTGGCTGGTGAGTGTCGCACCGACAATCACTTTGGACTGAGTCCGCTCGCACCAATCCATCATGTACTCGAACGGTTCTTTGTCGCCTTTCGCTGGCTCTTTAAAGTCGATCATCATGCCTTCTGGCACGATACCCGCGGCGTCGTGTCCAATGCTGGCCACGGCTCTGAGCAGCGTCATCTTTTCGTTGTCATCTGCGCCGCGTGGGTAAGTACCCAGGCGTAACGGCAAACCATAGATTTCTAGAAATTCCGCCAAATCACGAACGGAGTAATTTTTAAACAGGTAGGGCCAGGCGAGGGTGCGATGCAAACCCGACCGAGCAATATGACCAGACCGGGCTTTGTGAATGTGAACTATCCAACCGAAGGGCCAGAGCTCTTCGCCCAGCATAGAATTATCACGCAGACGAATTTCATTTCGTTTGACGATAAAGTTTCGTTGCAGCTGGTGCTCAATAGCCTTTGGTAAAAACGTATTGCCAAGTCGCTCCCATTCGATTTCAAGGCACGCGAAGCCTTTACCGGCAGCGTCCATCATATCGAACATGACATCCTCAATGTCATCGATGCCGCTGAATAATTCCGACACCTGCTCGGCCTGCTTTTTCTCCTGGGCAGTTGGGTTATGTAATGGTGGTTCGATGCTCCATTGCAAACCCATCAGGGCGCGTTTTCGTTTGGACATTTCCGCGAAGATGTGACCGTCCTTTTCTTCCATGTCTTCAAACAGATCACATTGGGCAATGATGTCGCCTTGCTCTGCGTCCGCCAATATTCTGGCTAACTTGCCCGGCGTTAAACCACGTGAGGGGTGTGCTGCGAACTCATTATTGAGATGGGTCAGCTTTGCGGTCTGCGGTTCAAGCAGCAGTTCACGTTTTATCGGCTCACCAAAACGATCAAGAATTTTTACCATGCTAATTCACCACGCTATAAATTATGAGATAGCCACCCGCGATAATGCCGAACACACAGGCGAGTTGCAGAAATGTTCTGCGATTCAGTTCATCGAAAAGATTGTCCATCTCTTCAACCATTCGCTTGATGTAATCATCATCTACCATGCACCACCACCCGATGAATGCATTGCCATATCACTGTCCTCATCGTGGCCATCCCACCGAGTAGACTTTGGTGCGATGGCCGTATACTCAATCGGTGCCGCATCCATTTCCGCAACGGCGTAGGTCATAAGGGCACCGGCAACGGCGGCATCGCCGTGTCTCGGTCTGCCATCAGACCCTTTGGTGTGCACATCGTCCGGAACTTTGGCAACGCCTTTGTCTTTCTTAATCGAACGCAGGTCGCTCATGATGTCGGCGTCTTTCGGCGCGTCCATTGTTTTATCGTCGATGTGTGCTTTGAATCGAGGCATGTTCTCCCGGTACCAGGACTGTGACAACATCACCTCGGCGATGCGAGTGCTGCCAAACTCCTGGGCGCACTCTTCAGCGAGCTGCTGGCCATTACCACGCGCGTCCATTGCCCCTGCAATAAACCGAGGGGTGCGACGAATAAGATAAAATAGAATTTGTTTTTGTTGAGCAAAGGGCACGTTGCGCATTTCGAGAATGTAGGGCGTATGCAAATCGAGTGTGCGCGTTTCTTCACCTGGCCAGACCACACTCAAATCACCAGTACGCGCAAAGTCTGATCCAAAATAGTGATTTAAGTCCGGATTAAGCCCTTCTAAAAGTGGCTCCAAATGCTCCTCACACCAATCATTAGTTTCTGCCTCACGAATGTGTGTCGGCTGATAAGTAAATTCATCTGATAGCGACAGCCTCAGCACCGAAGTGGTCGGCTTCATGATGCCCTCAATCGCGGCGCGGGTTAGATACGTGCCACTGCCAGCAGAGGGAATGACATCAAGCTCTTCATCCGCATCATCACCGTAGAAGTCGTAGACCTTTTGCACCCACTCCTCTTCGCCCTGCTGGCTCCATTCAATACCACGTCGTAAACACACGCGGTTGTACAGCCCAGCTTTCACCGCATCTCGAAAAGTAATTCGATGTACTGTGCCTGCTCGCTCGCCTGCGCGAATTTGATTGATTAATTCATTGAAAGGATTGTCTTCACCATCGTGCGTACTGATAACACGCACACGTCCGCCCCAAATCATCATCGCCATTGCGGCCTTCAACAATTCTCCGAGCTTATCGTGGAACGCCGCTTCATCGATGATGATGGTGCCTTGCTTGCCGCGAAGGTTGGCGGGTCGGGATGAGAGTGCTACCAAGCGATGTCCGGAGTCCGGGAATTTGATGGTGAAGGTCTTAATGTGTTTGTCTTCATCATCGACATCATCCCAAATGCCTTCGGTAATTTTCTCCGCGGCGTAGTTGAAAGCGCGACACCACATGGCCGCCGCTTCAATAAACTCGATGGCCATGTCTTTGTTGTAACCGATGTAATAGCAATTCTGACCACCGCTGACCGAATCCATCGCACAGATCAATGCATCATCTGATGCCTCTCCCCAGGACAAGCCAGTACGTCGGCTTTTCTCCATCACTTTTAATTCGCTGGTGTCCTGCACCCAACTCGATTGATAATCCAACAACACCGGTGGCGCGGTATTCTCAAAATCGGGTTGGAGTACTTCTTCCATTATTTTTTAACGATGCCGAGAATTTTCGACCGTATTTCATCCGCATCAGATTTCGACAGGCCGCCTTTCTTGGCAATCTTCGCTACTGCCGCTGCCGCTGCTTTTGTATTGGCCCGAACTTCATCGGCGAAGCGCTTTTGATTCGCATCAGCTCTAGCTAGACGCGACACGGCGAGTGCCACCTGATTCAATTGTTTGGGTGAGACTTCATCTTGTAAGTCGATTAACAAGGTGAACATTTTTTCTTGCGTTAATGACAGCAACGCCTGGTTCATGGCGCCTTCATCATCGCGGGCTTCTTCTGTGATTGCCTTAGCCATTTCGACACTGACTTTCACAGCGCGTCCACGTTCTTCGAGCTTCTGGCCGTATCGGTTCAGTGATGACTTGCCAATGCGAAACCCTTTTCCCTCGAGGATGTCTTCTAGCTCTTCGTAGCCTGAGAAGCCGCGCTTGATTAATTCCTTGTCAAGCCAGGCTTTCGCATCAGCAGGGAGCGAATCCACTTTAGATCGTTGTGGCATCAGTTTATGAAATCGTCAGGGTGTGAGATGCCCGGAATATCTGGATCATCACCTTCGAGATAGTCCACTCCATCGGCGGTGATGCGAGCCGTCCAAGTTCTTCCTTTGTTCACTTTTTCAATTTCCGCCAAACGTCGGTCATTCAGGTAATCCAGAGACCGGCGCACACCTTCCGGTGTGGCGTTTAGATCGGGATCTTGTTTTAGCTCTTGGAACAGAATACCTTCGCCGAGTACTTCAGGCCGTTGGTTGTATAACGTCTGGAGTATGCGAAGTCGTCGCAACCTGTTCCGAATGTATTCAACATGGCTCATTAGTCGGCCTCAACTCTTCCAATTAGCTGATTTAGATCTTTGGCCATGTCGCCAACTTTCCGATCTAGTTTTTGATAATTGCTATTGACCGTTTCAATCATTTGCGTGAAATAAATATTTTTTACATAGTCGTCATGTACTTCTTTTCGCGCCGACTCCAGTTTGTCTTTATTCTCTTTGATTTGATTTTGCAGAGTGACAATGTCTTCCTTGGTGCGCTCACGCTCAATATTCATCCAGTGTTTTACTAGCGTCCCGCATAAACCAAGTATGGTGACAGTTGCACCAATTAGTGCCGCAATTTCACCCGCCCCCATGACGCTTCCCCTGTTGTTTTTCTTCTATGTTTTGGCAATCGACGCAATGGGTCGCTGTTGGCATGGCTTGAAGCCGTGCTTCTGAGAGCGGTAGATGACATGTATGACAAAACACAATGCCTTCGACAATGAGCTGCTCGCCCTGGTTGCGAGACAGTGCGTTCTGCAACGCCTCTTCTCGAGCCAAATCCTGATAGCGTTGGGCTTCATCGACCGCGTCCATTAGTTTTCAATCACGACTTTAGGGCCGAGCAATGGCAAGACATCCCATCTGAATATCCCGGAGTGGCCTAGTCCTGTAAAACCAAGCGCAGTCTCATTGTGATTACGAATAGCCACTTTGCTTCCAAAAGCATTTTGCAGGCCATACGCTCCTGCCGCACCCCAGGGCCGAGCCTCGAGCCAGGACTGAGGAATAATGCTGCTTAGCATCGCCGCCCATTTAACCGGCTCATCCGATTTGTCGTACCACACATCTATGCGTTCAACGTTCGCGCGCCTAAAATCGGCATCAACGTCCAGTGCCGGATGAATGAATATCGCACGCTTACAATGCATGCCTTTATCAAGCGCGATTTTAATGATGGCACAGCCATTGGAGTGGCCGACGACGGTATCATTTGGCCCAACCACTTTTGCCAGGCGTTCGGCTATCTTTGGGTTTTTCTTTCGTGCGAGATACAAACCTGTCCAGTAATAGTTCACCATGTTCGTCGGGTGAGCACCCGCTAAAAAATACGGCTGGAGCTTGCCAACCGTTTTTCGCGGCTCCCATACATTGAAGCCATGAACCAGGTGAACGACCGGCTTCATTAAATATCAGGCCCCGGCACAATGGCCTTGATGATTTCTTTTGTCATGTCAGGCAGCACGTCTCGAAAAGTATCCGCGACCGCCTTTTCCACCTCACCTCGAATGGCCTGACCGTCGAAGGCTTCAACATTCTTGGCCGAGTACTTTGCGGTGATAGTGTTGTTGGGAATGTCTCGTATAATCTCAACATTGACGTCGGCCTTTTCCTTGCCGTCGATAATGTGGATATTACAAAACAACTGACCGTCGACACCTTCCTCTGCATCGCAGCCTTCCAGATCAACATTGGTCAGACCGGCGTTATTCTGCTCATTCCAGGGCAGAGAGCCACAACCAGTTAAAGCCAATAAAACGACGATTAAAAATACGCTTAAAAGTTTCTTCATGATTAAATCTCCAAGTAGATGTATTGCTGGAGTAAAAAGAGACGGCGAAGCCATCCTCGAAAATAGACATCCTGATTAGAATGCCGTTTGACGATGTCGTGGAATAGTTTTGCTCGGAAAGAAAAGTACTGAGGCAAAAAGATATCGGCGTTGATTTCCTGAGCTGCTCGCATGGTACGCGGGCCAATGTCGCCATCCGCTGTCACACCTAAGCCTCGCTGCAATAAAATCTTTGCAGTCTTTGGCCGATGATTTACGACCGCATCAAACAAACATAATGCTATAGCGGGATTATTGAAGGCAGCACACTTGTACGATAGCCAAAAATATTGATGATACAAATCAATAGCGTCCTCAACATCCAAGCCCTGGATGTCTTCAATATCGACATCACCATCCCGATCTAAATCACCATCAACAAAACCGTCTCCATCATGATCAGGCAGGAGCCGAAGAAACTTGATGCTGATGCCATATTTCGTGGCACCACCGCGGTCGCTGGCTTCATTAACGAAACCACCCTCGGCATCCAGTATCCAGGGCACGGCGATTCGTTTGAAAAGATCATCTTGCATGCCGACAGTGTGCGGCGCTTTAGGGGAGAGTCGGAACCTGAAATATTTCAGGGTAGAGGGAATATTATTACAACACAGGTTAACTGCCTGATGCAGCAAACTCAACCAGCACGACTATTCTGACAATGATTCTCTTAGCTTGCGAAGTTTGTCTCGAACGCGCTGACGCTCATCGTCACTCATATCGCTTATTGAATTATGGGCTTCGCTTTGCGTGCGTTCCATTGCTCCTTCTCTATGGCCTTGTGCGTACGCCAGACGTTTGTCCCGACGACGATAGTTCGATTTGTTCTCAAGGCCAGAGAGACCGTCCAGGCGGCCTTGTTGACGGACGGTATCAAGCGGATTCAAAACAAATGAATTTGATTGCTGTCTTTGGGTGTGTCGGAAAGGATGTACCAGATCATACGCTCGTGCAGGTTGAATTCTTTACCAAGGCTTTTAGCTGTGTCGCCGCTCTGGTACCGGCGCACGATTTCGGCATTACGAATGGCGTTCATCGCCGACTCGCATTTATCAATCAGAAGCTTTTCTCTTGAAAAGTGATGACATAATTTTGCAGCTGATTCGAGGCCGATGGTTTTAGCCAGATCGTGATTGCGGTCTATCTTCTCCGGAACCCACAGCTCAGTGCCGCCATAGTGCTCGACCATGAGAATCGTCGACGGCAAACCGATCACCTCAACGATTTCGCGAGTCGTCTTCGGTAGTAACTCGATATCAATGTTATGACCGGCGTTCATCTAATTCCGATTTGGCAGCCTCAAGCTGTGATTGAAGCTCTTTCTGGAGTGTAGTGTCGTCGCCCGCGTTATCAATGAAACGTTCCAGCATGCCGATATGATTGGTTATCTCGCCAATACTTTTCGGTGCGGAGCTATTATTAACACCTTGCTGCCGCTTCTTCTCGGTAGCGTTTTCCTCTTTTGATTCTGTCTTATCGGTCAGACCTGCGATGATGTCGAATAGATAGCCGTGATTCTTCATCGGCAGGGTTAGCTTCTCTCTTCGGTCAATCATTTCCTGCATGGCTATCGCCCAATGATCATTCGGTGCAATCCAGCTGCGACCATTACGCTCAACTTGACCGGCTTTTATACCGGCTAGAATTTCGACTAAAAGTGTCTTGGCGCGGCTGAACGACAGACCGGACTTTTTAGGTTTGAATAAATGCAGATATTGCAGGACCAGTGGCGAGAGCTTCGGCGGCACCTCACCCATCATGGCGCCGAATCGACGCGCGTCAGCTTCACTCAGTCCGGCAATTAGAGGAAATGTAATAGAGCAATTAGGACAGGTGATATTAAGTGTCATGCTGTTTGCTCACTCTGTTGTGCCAGCCATTTTTTATAGGCTTGCTGATGACCTGGGCACAGGTGTTTGTCCTCGCCGACTTGCTCGACGTGTTTCCAGCAGATATGTTTATCGCATGTACCGCCTGCGACTTTCCAGTCGCACTGATATTCTGATTTACGCCCACATGAAACGCATCTCGGCTTTTTACGGCCACCGCAAATCATGACGTTGGTGCCTCCGATATTCATCCACTCACAATTCATCTTGATCTATACGCTGGGTCTTGCCCGAATTGACGTATCAGTGCGGTGATGATTCCGGTCAGCTGCTGGCCATCACAGAAAGCCACACGATCTTTTTGGTACATACGTTTCGCTATGCCGTCAGCGTAGGCCCAGGACTTTTTGTTCTCAGCGAGCAAGGCTTCTATCTTCTGTAGCTGCGGATTCTCATCACAGTTATGCGGTCGTCCTGGATAACTGCTCTTACCTTTCAATGAACGCATGTGCTGAATGACTTTCTTCCTGCCGTATTCATCCAGGTCTTTTGAAGAGCGAACCCGCGCAACGGTGAACAACACGTCTTGATAGGTGTCATCGTCCAGGGCTAGTTCCTTTTTAAGAATATGGATCTGAGCCAGATGATTGTTGCGCGGTTTGTTTCTGCTATTCATTTTTTGAGGATTCGTTCCAGTTTACGTGCTCGACTTTGCAAAGCTTTAACGACGGTGGATTGTAAGTTCAGATGCTGGTTGTTAAGAGCTGCTCGGCATTGAGTCAGATCGAGATTTGAGACAATGCGTTTTCGGTCATCTACTGAGACAGCCATCATCGGGTTTTTCCCAAAGTATCCGGAGTCGAACGGATAATATTTGTGACGCTTATCCATCAGGGAATTCTGTTTTTACTCGATGAGCCTTGAAGGCATCTTCGGCACTTTGCACTGATGCGCGTAATGCGAGAAGAATGTCAGGGTCAGCGACCAGATTGATGTAGCTTTCCAAAGCCGTTTTGTTTCGCATAATATTGTCGCGTAAGTGGTCAGTTACATCAGCCTGGCCACCGACAAATTGTGTGGCAACATCTCGTTTTTCTTGAGCGTTCTTTTTCTTTTTTGCCGCCTTCTTTGTCGACGATTTTTTCTTCGGCTGAGTGACGACTCTCGACGGATCATAGTCAGGGTTTCGTTTCCAGGCTTTGCGAATACCGTCCTTGTGACTGAATACGATCATGTTTTTGTTTTTCATTTCCGGCAATAACACAGATGCGCGTTCTTTTGTAATGCTCATTGCTTCCGCCAAGCTAATTGCTGAGTGCGGCACATCGAATAGCTTGAGAGCCTTCTCGGGCATTGTTTCCTTTTTGTCCTGCGCTAATGCAGAACTGCTGTTAGTGTCGACCGTTGTAGCGTGCTCAGGACTATTTCCCGTACCATCCTCACTCGGTTCTGGTGGTTCTTCTGTGTCGTTTGATTCTGTTTCACTGGTTAAGTCCAGCGTCGCATTGTCATCTTGCCCTTCTTCTTCTACGGTCTCTGTAACAGGACTATGATCTGGCAGCGAATAGGTGCCACCCTCAAGTCGACTAAGCTGGCCAAGATTTACCATGACATTTAGTTGTCGCATTGTGAACAGCATTTCGTTAGATGCTTCACACTTCGCATGTATCGCTACACCGTTCAGTGGAATATTGGCCTCTGTTATCGCCTCAATGATTTCTTTTCGCACTTCAATTTCTACTTCATCGCTCATGGTTTTCTCCTGTTTATTTAGTAGTCGTAATTGACGCCATCGTTGCATTCGGGGCAGGCGTACAGCCTGACCAATCCGAACGCTGTTACGACGTTTTGAAATAAGGTTTTAAATACGCGACACCGTCGACAATAAATTCGTCGGCTGTTGCTTAGAAACGTTTCCCAATGTTCAAATAAGCATTCTTCGTGAATGTCGTCGCATTCGCTGCAAACACCGATGCCCCATTCATAGTTCACCATCAGCCAGAAGCATGGCTCGACAGTTCCACACGCATCGTTGTCACTACACTGGCAGCCAAGACAGACGGCTTCGGCTTGCAACATCACCGGCATAGCAACATCAAACATGTCCGGATAGTTCGGGCCAGCTATAAATATTTGCTCAGCTTTTACCACTTAGATCTCTCCATGCTCTTCTTCCTTCAACAATCCTTTCTTTTTGAAATACCATCGCGGCCCACGAATGGTGATCGTTTCTTTGTGCTTTATTTTTTCCAGTTCGCCATCAACCTCAATCATGGACAACGGCAGCCAACAATTGAAAAAGAGCGGTGTTCTGAAACAGATAGCCGAGGATGTGTCATGCAAGTATTCCGCTTGAATGGAAACTAAACCCGCCATCGCTATACATCCTCACACCAGAGATCGTGATTGTTTCGTCTGTACTCTCGAGCATGACCATTACTCAGCAACAATGTGCCCAGGTCTACGCCGTTAGCCATTAAGCCGCCAACCACGCGGCCAGCAAATGATCCAATCTCAATGTCGTATACCATCACGGACTCGACGTTCTGATACGCAACCGCTAGGAATTCTTTAGTGAACTGCATCGCCGCCAGTCCGAGCTCTTTTTCGCATGCGGATTTTGTTCGCTTCTCGGGTGTGTCAACACCTTTAATTCGCAAAGCTGTACGCACTAATTGTTGCGGCCAAACCATGACATCGATAATCACTGTGTCGCCGTCGATGACGCTGACCACATTCGCATCATAGGGGCCATAGGTTCTAGCGATGACATTGGTTGTCGTTAGTAATATAAAAAGGGCGATGATAATTTTTCGAGTCATGTGAGCTCTCCTGTGAGTTATGCGAGTTTCATTAATTCAAGGTGCCAGAGCGGCACGCGGATCGGAACGATGTCGCCGGTGCTGATGCTGTTAAAGTCTTGAAGCAATTCGATAGCGGCCACGCGTAGGAATCCGGTTTTGTTTTTTACCTGAACGTGCAGCGACACGGTATTCTTGTGCAGGATGGTCGCCTGGATATGACGGATGATTTCTTTACTCACTGTCCGCCTCCTGTTGTTCAGCGGCTTCGGCTTTCGCTCGGTTACGTTCGTACTGATTCATTACGATCATTTTGTGTTTTAGTGCGACTTCAGAATTCAGCCCCTGCAGAATGATGTTCTTCGCAAACTCAGCGGTGCGCCTTTCCACTTCGTCATTAACATCCATGCCTGCAACAAGCTCATCCAGGAATGCCACGAGAGTGGGTTCGTTGAACGTCCACATCCTATTCATGAGATGGCCTCCACTGCGAATTCATCGTCGTGCATCACCATGTCAATTAGCTCATCAATTTCTGTCGCAACTTCGTCGCAGACCAGTACATCACCAGCACCAACGACACGCACACCAAGTTTCTTTAATTCGTTGGCAGACAATTTTTCAAGGCCCGTTCTAACTGGTTTGGTTTTGGTTTTGACCAGTGCTCCAACTTCATCGTGATAGTTCTTTTTAATGCGCTCACACACTTTGTCGTCATCGTCCCACTCCAGCTTGCCTTTCTTCTTTCGAAAACCACATTTGATGCCGTGTAAAACCTGCGTTTTAGGTTTTTCAAATAACTGCCTGTTGGCATTAATCGCTTCTTTAAGAATTAGTTTAGAATTCGCTGCCTCGGATAGAGCCGCTTGAATCTTCTTAAGGTGCTTGCGACGTGTAGCTTTTTGTTCCTCGTGCATCACTGCAACGACATCGGCTAAATCTTGCCTACATTCTGAATAATGGCACGCCAGCATATCGAGACTATGAATGCTCATCTTTACTGTGTCCGTCATGAGTTACTCCAAGTGATGTTGATGTCTTGATCAGGGTTTTCTACTGCGGTTATGTTTTTGATGGCAAGGTGCATTGCGTGCCTGTTTCGATTGGTGCGGGCCATGCCTTGCGAGTCCAGCATTTCATCCACGTTGTAGTGAATCACGTCGGCGCCTCTATATACTCCTTCCGCTATTTGAATCATGTCAGTACTCCTATACGTTGATTCTTAATTGGCCAGCCAGATCCGGAAGTGACAACTTCTTCATGGCGGCGATCTGTTTAATACTGGTGATTGACCGCTTGAATAAATATGTGCAGGTCTCCTCCAGTTCCTCGACGCTCTCTGCAATGTAATAGCCATCACGTGGGTGCCCACAGATGTGTTGGCCTTCCTGTCGAAGCGATTCAATTATTTGTCGCAATCGGCGCAAATCGCTTGGCCTCGTTTCGTGCAGGATGGCCTTTACCAGTTGCTCGGCGGTGATGCCGTAGCGCTTGCCGTGGTGCCAATGCAGTTCGGCCAACACCGTCTGCTTGGTCAATACAGGTTTTCCGCTAACGTGCATCAGCTGGTGGCATCCATTTGAATTGTTGCCCAGGTACATGTGTCTCGGATTTTTCCTTGCACGGTGGGCAAAGCCCATCCACCAGGTGATGATCAGTGACGCCGCATAGCTCACACGTGCCGATTGTTCCACGCGGAACGGATTCTACGTTTGGTGTACTGTTTTCCATTTGATTTGACACCTCTCTATGACTGCAACGTGATAATGAATTTCAACTGTTTGTTTCGAAAATTTTCTGAAGACTTTGCCACTCAGTAGATTGTCAACGTTCTCCTCAATCCATATTTCAACCACATCGGCCTCAATCAACACGCGTGTGTACGACAACATGAACCGATCAAGTTCGTTTAGCGCACGCTGTGCCCTTGCCATGCGCAAACTGATTTCATCAGCGGTATCGATTGTGGTGGTTTCGTTCATTGAGTCAGCTTCGCGTTCACACATCCGTTATGGCAGGCTTTATAAAGCTGCACGCGCTGTCGATTCGTTGCGTTGAATTCCAGCCCCTGATTGTGCATGCATTCGTTTTTACGAATTTCTCCCAGCACCGGACAGTTCACCATGTGATTCATGAGCTCACCTTCCAACAGCTTTTTAATGCGGCTTAAATTGCCGTTGTACTTGCCTTTAATCACCTGATTGACGACGGTCGTTGAAACACCGAGTCGAGCGGCGACTTTGCTTTGTGAGGTGCGCTTGCACTCACCTGACAACACATCAATCCATTCTTCGCTCATAGCTCTGGCCTCCAGACGACTTTACCTAGATTCGGATCAAACACCTGCTTGATTCTCTGAACCATCGGCGACTGTGGGCCGGTATTCTTTGAAGGAAGAAATCGATATCGCGCTTGTGTACCTGGTCGTGACTTGGCAACCAGCACGATGTATTTCGCTTTGAATAGATGCTTAATGTAATCCTTGGCGTCGAGTTCCTTCACTTCGCACTCTTCGGTGGTGGCGCTCATCGCCAGCTCGCGAGGAGTAAACTCTTTCATAATTTTCATCGTCCGCCACATGTTTGTCCTCGACTGACCTTGCGTGACGGACTTACCTTCTTTGGTCACACGCGGCGCCTCAAGGCCGATATCGTTAATGAGCTCCCATTCAATTGCCTGCCATTTACCGACCAGATTTCTCTCTTTTGTTTGGCCATGCTGCTTCAGGTATTTGGCATTAGTCAGACCGAGCAGATAAGTGTGAATGGTGCGAGGGTTGATGCGTGTTGCATCCTCCAGATCCATTAATTTGAACCGCTTGAGTTTACGGATGGTTTTCCAGATTGTTTTCCGCTCTGCCGGAAAACGATCTGCGACAACTTGATCGACGCGTT
Organism: Gammaproteobacteria bacterium; assembly: GCA_012103475.1. Lineage (GTDB taxonomy): Bacteria > Pseudomonadota > Gammaproteobacteria > Eutrophobiales > Eutrophobiaceae > WLWS01. Next base: position 604,383 of record WLWS01000003.1, read on the forward strand.
TACGGGTCATTTATGTTCTCCGTGGCGCGGCGTCGCCGGTGAACAAATCCCGATCAGCCCATTCCTTAAGCCCCATCTTTTTCTTCCCCATGCCAACGGCTTCTTCTTCAACACGGGCAAGGTTGACGCAGATACGTCTGACCGAGGAGTTGGATTTCTCGTGTATCAGCTCGACCAGCTCATCGTCGACCTGAACGTCCTTGCAATAAAAGTTTCGCAATACCTTTGCATCCTGAATCGTCGGTGCTTGAACCGACACCCAATCGAGCATACGACCGTGAAAGCGTTCCCATTGCTTGAGCTTGGTGGGCACTGTCTCCTCACCAATCAGCAAGATGGCGGCGCCGGAGCTCTCATAAATGTCGCGTATAATTTCCACAGCCTTTTTCTCTACAAAGTGATCGATTTCATCAACAATCAGTGGTCGGCCCGATAACGCGAGTTGCTCGGCTATCTGGCTAATCTTCTGATGTATCTGTTTACCTGGTTCGCTAATACCCATTTCCGTCAGCACCGCATCGAGGAATGCACCGCGTGTCCAGGCACTTTTTAATTCAACGTAGTAAGCGTTTTTCTTATTCGCCGCGTACGTTGCGCCGAAGGTTTTGCCCCATCCTGCAGGGCCGTATGCCGTGACCATGCCTGGTAGATGCGATGGTCGATTCATAGCTCTCTCGAGCGCGGCATAAATAAGCGACACGTTTTGAAGTGGCGCGATAGTGGCGATGCCTGTAGTATTCATAGTTGCTCCTCAGTGAGTATTGGTGTTTTAAGTTGAAGGCCCGCTCCAACGGGCCTTTTTTTATTAATTCGCTTTAACTGCTAAATCCTCCTCCACTTCTAAATTTGCTTTGTAAAAACGGCTGCTTGTCCATGCGACATGAAAGCTCAATTCATCCTCGGTTAAGATCTCGCCTGCAGACTGCCGTTCGTTAAGGGCCAGCCAGGCACGATGCTTTTCAGGATCGCTTTGTGGAATGGTGAATACGTTGTCGAGCTCACCGGATTGCATTTGTTCAAATATGACCTGTTCCCGTTCGCTCATCTGGCGAGGCTTTGGCTGCTCTCGACTGGTAATAGGCTTGAAGGGCCGGACGACTTTGGATTCGGGGATGTCTGTTTTTTCTGATGAAGGCAGCAGTCCGGCTACGGCAACCGCGTCCATCTTCGTTTGCGCTTGCGAGGCCGTTTTGGTGGCCCGCATGAATTGCTTGCGTGCTCGGCTGTGTTCTCTCGCAGCCTGAGTGTCACCGAAACCGGCATCGTCAATACATACACCACGATCAATAAATTGCCCATCCAATGTGTAGATAAAAACATCGTTATGGAGTTTTTGCGGATCGAATCTAATAACGACCTTCTTACCAACATGCTCATAGAGTCCTGGTGATTTATAACGATTGCGACCAACTCCGACCGAGCTTCCGGCATCCAGCGTGACCGTACCTTCTCTTTGTACAGTGATGGCCTCAGCACTTAACAGCCAGAGCGCGCGTTGTTGCTCGGTTGCCTTTCGGATCGGGGCGCGCTCATAAGAATCGGCGAACACCTGATCAAAGGATTTTTGACCGGCAGCCATCTCGGTGCGACGTTTGTCTTGCGCGTTCCATTCAATGATTTCCTGCTCAACAATGGCAATGAAATCTTCCAGTGGTACCGCATGGCTGCCATAGTTCTCTGGTTTCGCGGTTGTGTTGTGACCTGTGTAAGCGCCGACAAAAGCAGGATGCTTATCAATCACCTCGCCTATACCGCCCACACCGAATGCACGTTCAATGGGTTTCGCCTGGCCATGTCCGCGACCGTTATATACCGATGTCCAGTGCACCTTGACGCCAAGCGTTGGAAATAAGCCAAGCGGATCATCTTCTTTCACTTTAAAGCGATATCGATTCGGTACACCGCCAGTCATCCATTTATTTGCAGCTGCTCGGGTATTATCGATAGTGGCGTCTTCTGGTATGCCGTAAGTCTCAACCAGATCACCAAATGACAAACGAATCGAATCGGTATTCTCTGTGATGTCTATCCGATAACTTAGAATTTTTCGGCTGTATATGTCTTGCCAGAACCATGTCTTCGGTCGGTCAATGGAACCGTCCGGCCATTTCACAAATACATTGTGTTGATAGCCGTCGCCGTTGATCCATTCGAGTGCGTGCAGTTCTCTGACCGTTCGTTGCTGTGAAGGGTAAAGCCGCATCAAGGCTTGTTCCCCTTCTCGTTTTAAGATGACTATTGTCGTTGGGATGTCACGCTTGATGCGGCGTAGGAGTGTATCGACTGACGGCACCGTCCAGTTCTGCTCTACTGCAGCACGTTTTAACCGTCTATAACACGCATTTGCAGTGGGTTTTTCGAGGCGTAAATAATCCGCTTTGAAGAATTCCCAGGCATCCAGATCACATTCAGAAATTGCCTGGCGACCGACGTATCCAGGAACCAGCGCAGCCAGCCAATCAGTACGATCATATTGTTCAATTCTTTCAAACCATCTATCCCTTAATGTCATGAAATGGACTTCGGCTTGAGCAGCTGCAGCTTTCCATGACTTGGTTGCAGGCGTGCCGTTTTCCATCATGGTTAAAGCGGCGTTAATGGCGATCAGTTTTTTCTCTGCAGCGGCTTTTTGCTTGTTGGATTTTCGAGCGTAGTTTTCCCATAACGATTCCTTGTCGTAATAAAAAGAAACTCCCTCATCATCTTGGTGTTGTGTAGCGGTTCTAGTCGCTTCATCTGATGAGGGAGTTGGTAGTGCCGCATCACTATGGGAGGAGGTCTGCGGCGTTGAGTAACCGTTAATAATTAGAAGATGTGCTTGGGTTTCTTGCGGTAAAGATGAGATATGAAATTCGAATCCTTTACCTTTTAATCGTTTCCTTGATAACCACGATTCACTATCGGCTCGAGACCTAATTCGCCTAGCAGTAGAGGGTAGTTTCGGTAGACCAGATAACTGATCTGCTGTGTACCATTCAATTCCCATTAATAGCCCCGTTTTTTAGTTTTTTTGTGAGCGATTTTATTTTGGTATCAGCCTGTTGTTTTTGTAGCTGATAGCGTCCGATTTCAGCTTCGACGGTTTGCCGACCGAACAAGGCCTGACCGCCGACGCGTTTTGCGAAATAACTTGAAAGAAGGTGGTTGCCAGTCACTTGCTCAAGGACGATGGCAAGGTAAAACGGAATATTAAAATTCTCTCTCGACTCCGCTGTGTAACCGTCCAGCATGCTTTTTGTGATGTCCTTGCCAGCCAGCTGACTCATCTTAGCGGCGAGCTCATGGCGATCGCCTGGATGCTCTTTCAATATCTGAGCAACTAGCCCGCTGATTTCGCAGCCGAGGCCGGACAAGGCACCAGGTATTTTTTCCAATTCAATATCGGGTGCAGAGGCGAAAAGGTCGGTGGTGAGTGTGTCGGTTTTTTTAGCCATATCTATTCACCCACCTGCTATTTATATTGCGCCCTGATGATTGGCTGATACACTTTGTATGGCGTGCTTTGGTGCGCGGGTTCCGTCGCTGTTGTAGCGGGATGGCCAGATTTCTTTTGGGTGAACATCGAGCACGTTTGCGATAATGCGTTCGGCTTTTAACCAGCGCCTGCAAAGGCACTGTTTTAAAGAATCGTCGGCATATCCATGATGGCTAGAGAGCTTGCGAAGTGACCAACCGACGCTGTTCAATCGGTATATAATGTATGGGTTTGACCAGTCCTTTGTGGCTGGTTTTTTTGCGATATCTATATTAACCATAGGATATATATAGCGTAATTATTTACGCATAGCAAATGAAATATTACGCGTTCGATTCTTTAATGCGCAATTAATTAATGACTACTAACAAAATACAAGATAAAACAGCGGTTTACCGAGAAACGGACGTAGATATTGAGAAAGGGACGCAACGTCCGATTCTCGAGAGTCGAATCGGACGTTTTTCGGAGCGACTGCGAGATGCTATTGGATCTGAATCTATAAGAGGGTTCGCCAATCAGATCGGCGTTGTTGAAGGAACATTGCGAAACTGGCTGAAAGAAGGGGGTTCGTACCCAGACGCCAAAGCCCTGGCTAATATTCACTTAGCTACTGACGTTTCTCTCGATTGGCTTATTCTAGGTGACGATGCTGTAAATGAGGCGGATAACAAGATTGATATGTCTTTGCTTCACGCTGTGCTATCAACGCTCGATCAGGAATTAAAAGCCGTTAATATCGATATGCCTGCAGATAAACGCCTGAAATTCGCTGCTGCTGCCTATGGAGACGCGGTAGAAAGCTCCGACGATCCTAGTGAACAAATGAAATTAATAGAGTACGGCTGTAAGCTGAATGCTCAACTATTATTTGAGAAGAGTAAGGAGTCGGAGTGATAATTGATTCTGATCAGCCTCAGTACTCATAGAACCACTTACTTGAAGTCTTAGTAGCAATTCAGTTAACCCTTCTTCCGACCAGTTGCGACACATCCGCGGCATTCGATAAGCCAGCCCTTTTCTGTCAGTTTGTCTCCTCCTTGAGTCCATATATAAACGCTAAATTACATTCAAGCGTTAATCAATAGCTCGGCTAACATTCGCACCCATGCGAATGTTAGCCTTAAGTATTTAATTTTACAGCCGAAAACACTGTAAATAATAAAAATAGGATTCGCACCCATGCGACACATTAGCAAGAAATTTGATGTCGATGACACAGGTGGCCCTCGAACCATTGCTGATAGGCTCGTATTTTTGCGACGCGAAAGCAAACTGTCAGCCGACTATATAGCCAAGCGATTCGGGGTTCACCGCTCAACTTATCATCGATGGGAAACCTATGATTTTTGGGAAGGTATTAACGGATCGCCAGAAAAAAGGCTGTTATTACTGCAGCTTGCGGATTTCCATGACCGCGATGTGATGTGGGTTAAAACAGGTAAATTAGTGAGAGATTACACTGTAGCGGTAGTCGACGACTCACACACGAGCAGGGCAATCGGCACGGTCTACATCCGGCATCTACTTAACACAAGCTCGGATGTGCACGACTTCGCTGACACGAATGCAGCATTAAACTGGGCGAAAAACAATGATTGTGACCTCTTTATTATCGACTATCAGTTCCCCGGAGGGCCGAATGGCGACCGTTTAATAGGGGAATTAAGGCACTTAGAACACCATTTATTAACGCCAATTGTCGTAGTAACACTATACGATGACCCAGAAATCACAGTCTCTTGCTACGAAGCCGGGGCCAACGACGTTTTATACAAGCCTATTCACTACAAAGATTTCTTTCACGCCTGTATGAAGTTCCTGAAACATGATCACATTTCAAGTGCGGCAAACTTTGTAAGTGACTGATCGTTGAATTATGATCGCGGAACCAAATCATTTTCTGTTCTCGAAAAATTCGAGCCGCCCGCTCTTGTAAGTTGTTAATATTGCTTTAGATATGGAGGAGCCTTCCCACTTTAGACCAATTCATCCCGTTTCTTCCCATAGATCGCAATACAAGTGCCTTCAAACAAAGGATTCGTGGTCGGTTCTACGCGACCTTCTTCCTCATCAAAAAATCCCAGGTCATACTCAAGGAAGCTGACCAGCCAGATATTGTCAGCGACCTCACGGATCCCCACTGTTTGACCTGCAAAAACAGAAGAGAGATTAATCTTTCGATTGCCGATACAAATCCTACCACATTGTGTGACGCGAATGGCCCGGTCATGGTAGGGGTAATCAACATCAGTAGCCGCTTTAATGCATAAACCGGCATATCGAGACTTTCAGCCGTCGTGATAAAGGTACGCCGTAAGTCATGCATGCAGAATTGAATATTCGATAGGTCTACGACTCGGTTTACTGCTGATTTTGGATCGGTAAAGTGCCCATGCTTGGAATCACTTGGAAAGACATAAACGCTGCCTTTTTGATTATGTCGACGAGCGAGGAGGGCGAGCAGAAAGTCGGACAAGGGCAAAATATGGATTTCTTTATTCTTTGTTTCCCGTATCGTGATCGTTTTATCTTCGAAATCCACATCGCGCCACATCAAACGGCAGGATTCTCCCTTACGTAGTCCGGTCAACAAGGTGAAATGCAGGTAATCTCTGGCTGTCTCATATGCTTTGACGGGAAACAAACATAAGTTTGTTACTTGACGCATGACCATGTGGGGGCTTTGAAGCTAAGCAGTTCAGATTTTTTAAAACTGCAGTTCTGGGATGAGGGATTAACAAAAGTCTCTGTGTACTTAGTCGAAACAGGAGCGCCCTTAAAGAACGTAGGAATATAAAAACCTTTTTGAAATTTTCTGGTCATTCTGGCGAGACAATTTTCTACTCCTTTGACACCAAAAAACTCTACATCATTAGGTCTTCCATATTTATCAATTGTTGCTCTAACCGAAGCTGTCATTTCTTTTATTGAAGAACACTGCGAAAAATAATCAGATGTAACCCGTCTATATCGCTGTGGTGCGTTATACCCTAATCCATATTCTTGTATATTATTACCGTGATTAGAATATGCCCGAATATTTTCTTCACTTCCAACTTTTTTGAAATGAACCATATATTGAAAATGCACTTTTTTTGTTTTCCCTTTAAATACTGCAGGTCTTATTTTGGATATACGTGATTTTTTTGCAACACTTTTTGCCAACTTTTTAGTTAAATCATCTTTTGAATAACAAATGTTTTCTTCAAAGAGACCAGATCGCGATATTAAAGAGTCACAAAGTATAAATACATTCACATCATCCAATAATTCTGGGAATTCCAACAGGTTTTGAAGTGACTGCGGATTATCATCAAAATTAGCTGGGGTCATATCTAATTGCTTTTGATCTAGTATCTCAAAAAGGCTTTCATCAATTTCTAGTCCCTTGTCAATCATAAGTATTCCCTGAGGAGCAAGATATTGGAGTGATGCGACAAAGGTAGCCAGTCCTTCATTCTTAACGTTAAATACTCCATACATTCCAAATACTGCAGACAAGATGATATTGCTACCTTCTCCTTCAAATTCACAATTAGGAAGTGGATTTCGATGTGAAACAACAAATGTTTTTAAATCGTGGAGATCTATTGCGAACAGGCCTTCCTTAATTGTCGTTTCAGCTAACCTTTTTTTACGGGCTGCTACTAAAGTCGATTGCGGAGTAAAGCCAGAGCCTGATCTGTATCTCTGTCTTGACATCCATGATGAGTTTTTTTCTTTTGAATGACATCATCTTCATACTTATATCCATCGTTGGTTCCTTCTGTGTATTGTGCAGAGAAAACTAATTTTGAATTTTGTATGCGTATCAGGGTGTCGCTCTGCGTTTTAGCGCCCCCTCTCAAGCACAAACCGTTTCCTTCAGGTGAGGGTTTTAATAATCTCTCAATATTTTTCTCAGCTGTTCTCTGATTTAGCCCTGCAACAATACTATCAATGTTATCACTCAGTTCATTTGCTGAGACCATTCCAATTGACAGGGAGAAAAGTGTCGCAATACAAATTCGTTTCATGTGTTATCCCCAGCTAATCAATCTGGCAAATAAATTAGATACAAGTTCATATTTAGTTATAGTCCACTGATATGCAATTTTCTATTCCAAAATGCATATAATCTGTTTACTTAATCCCAAGGTCGTAGGTTCGCCCCCTACACGGCCCACCATTTAGAATAAATTCTAATAAAGAGCAACTTCAAAATAATAACTAATTTCAATCAATAGGATGAGGATGTTGCCCGTCATTGATATTTGGATTTGAGGGGTTTGAGACTGTTGCCTCTGGATAGATTCTTGTGCCTTGCCATTCCATGATTCGACTTGCCATTCGGTTTTCGCCAAGTAAATTTGAAGAAAAGTTCTCTTTTGCGTAGTTTAAAACCTTCAGTTTTTTGGCTATGTCATGCTCTGCTCTTCGATTCATTATACTCGACTCCTTTATAGCTCAATAACAGTATAAACTGTCTACCTAAGTCGAGATTTTCATAATTGTTCAAAAGCCTGCCAGATATCGTCGGCAGCTTTTTCTTTAAAATCGAAGCCCTCGTAGGCGCGCTTGTTAAGACCATAGACAAGCAGATCAGTACGGCCTGTAGTCGCCTCAATTTGAATGCGACGTACGGTACTGACTTCATGTACTGAATCCAGCTGTTTTATTTGCTGGAGAGATGTGATGTCGAGTGTGTTATTTGATGCGCTGGAAGTGGGACCGGCTACGGATACATAAAGGTCCGCACGCAGCATACTTTCCAGCCAGTGGTTTACTGAGAAACGGAAATTGTTAACCATCAGGCCGATACCAATGACGGTGGCGACGGATATCATCAATGCCGCAATTGCGGCTGTTGTCCTGCTTAGGGAGGAACTGACTGAATCACAGGCCTGACGTCCGTTGATGCCAAGCAGTTTGCCTAGCAGCGGTTTGAGCAAGGTCATTGAAAGCAGCGTCAACATCGGAGTGAGCAGGGCAAATCCGATGATGATTATAAATATCGCAGTAAAACCCTGTGCGATGCTGCTGCCAGAAAGTTGAATAAGAACAAGACTGGCAATTAGACAGCATAAACCGCCAAGACTCGCTCTGGCACTCAGCGTTCTGGCATTACTTTCCAGCGCAGATCGTTGCATTGCCTGACTGGGATGGACACCCGCGGCTTCAAGCGCAGGTGGTATCGCCGCAATTACCGTTGCAAAAACTCCCAGCAGGCTGCCCTTGATGAGTATACCGGCGTTCAATGCAAGACTTGTATCTGGCAGAAAATAATACAACTCGTTAATGGTGCGGCCTACTATCATCAACAGGCTTTGTGCCAGCTGAATGCCCAGAATGAGCCCTAGCAATGTCGCAATAGTGCCGATGATGAAGGCTTCAAAACTGATCATAAAAAATATTTGTGTACGACTGGCACCGAGCGCCCGGAGTTTGCCTATCAGCGTGCGTCTTTGCACCACCAGAAAAGTCATGGTGTTGAATATTAAAAACATACCGACCAGAAGGGCGAGCAAACTGAGGGCGGTGAGATTGGTGTGAAAAGCAGATGTCATCTGCTTTAACGAAGCATTCTGCGAGGCTGCATTGAGTAATTCGATCTCACCGGGCAAAAGTTTTCGCAGATCATGTTCATCAAATGGAGAGCGTTCTTCCAGCAGAACATCAATATGAGATAAGCGGCCTGGCATCGACAATATTTCCTGCGCCGTACTGATATCGCTCAGAAGGAGATTCTCAAGATTGTAAATTGAGTCGCCAGATTCCGAATCGAAGCTGGTCAATATATTGATGGATTTTTGTTGGCCACCACTCAACACTTTCAGTGAGCCGCCCTTAAGCAGAGAAAACCGCTCTGCGGTTTTTTGATCCAGAATCGCAGTGTTTGCTTCACTGAGAAGGCGGGTAAGTACCGATACATTGTTATCAGCCTGTTCTTCTTTCAGTTTTGAATATTCTCGAAAGTCACCTTCGGCGAAAGGATCGGTACCAAGAAGGATGAGAGTTTCACCATGTTCGCCTACAGTGGCTTTGACGTAACCACTAACAATGGGGGCGATATTTCGCAGACCATATTCAACTCTTAATTTCGTATAGAAACTTTCATCGATGCCGTCCGGGCCTCCGACAAGACGATGAGTTGTTTTACCGACAATGGTTTGTGTTGAGTGAGCGAAAGATTCTTCAGCGCTGCTTTTAACCAGAGCGATGGAGACAGCAACTGCCACGCCAAGTGCAATGCCAAGGATAGCAAGAAATAGTTGCCAGGGATGGCGACCGAAAAAATTCAGACTCGAGCGCAGCAGAACAGGGTTCATTCGAATGAATCCAGTTCTACCAGTTTGCAATCTCGAATAGTCAGTACGCGGTCGGCGAGGCCAATTACGTCGCGGCTATGGGTTACCATCACCATGGTGAGTCCGGCCTCCCGTACCAGTTCGTCTAACAGACTTAGTACATTCTGACCTGTTTCTTCATCCAGATTCCCTGTTGGTTCATCAGCCAGAATTATTTCCGGTTCATGAATGAGTGCACGTGCAATGGCGATACGCTGTTGCTCGCCGCCGGAAAGTTTGTCCGGGAAATAGTTACTTCGATCCTTAACCGAAAGTTTATCCAGTAAATCGTGAGCACGCTCTATACTCGCCTCGTTTATCTGGCCGGTAAGTTCAAGGGGAAGCAGTAGATTATCCATAATCGATAAGGTCGGAATAAGGTTGTAATTTTGAAATACAAAACCAATGTTTTTGCGTCGGAACAGGGTGCGCTGGTTTTCGTTCATACCGGAAAGCGACTGGTCTTTAATTTTTATGACGCCTTTATCGGCGCAGTCAATCCCGCTGATAAGATTGAGTAAGGTCGATTTGCCTGAACCGCTCTTGCCGACAAGAACTGTAAACTCACCCTGTTTGATGATTGTGTCGACTTGATTAAACACAAGATGTGAGCGACCGGCTTCAATGTAAGTTTTTGAAAGCCCCTGGAATTCAATAATTGGGAGGGTCATTGCCGGAAAGTATGAATACGGTCAGGAGGCAGAGACATTTTGTAAATATTGATAATGATCGTGATGTTGTATGGCTAGCTCGTGATAAGGATGTTGTGTCTGACGTACAGTCGGCTGTCTTGCATTTTCTGGAAATCGACCCATCCCCGCCATTATGCAATACCAGGAATAAGGTGCGTAAGAGGAACGATGAACCTGTTCTTTTAAGACTTCGATAAAATCCCCGCCACTGTCCCAACCGTTTATTATTGCGCGCATCGTGTCAGTTATGTTGTCGTTCTCCCGACAATCTATCCAGTATTGCGAATCTTCACGTGTGTTCAACTTATAATGCATCTGAATGTAATCAATGGTGCGATCAAAGGCTTCGTTGATAATGTCGTTATAAAAATCGCGATGGGCATCGGAATAGCCACCTCGGGTAAAATGAGTGGCAAATCGATTGATGCTGAACTGCGTCAAGGCAAGTGCGGTGGCTTCAAGGGGTTCGATAAAACCCTGTGACAGTCCAATGGCCACGCAATTTCTTTTCCAGTGTTGCGCAAGCCGACCGGTTTCAAGTTTAATATAAAGAGCGTCGATACCTTCCGCATCTTCGCCGATTAAACTCCGCAGTTCCTGTTCTGCATCTTCTTTACTCGTGTAATCAGAACTATGCACATAGCCCCAGCTTATTTTTGATCCAATCGGAATGCGCCAGGCCCAGCCGCATTTCAATGCTGTTGACTCGGTATAAGGTGGGAACTCAACATCCTCTGAGACAGCGGTTCTGATTACACAGGCACTGTCGTTAAACAGTCTGGGTTTATAAGGCAATATTTTCTCGTCGAGTGTTTTACCGATGAGCAATTTACGAAAGCCGGTGCAATCGACGAAAAAGTCTGCAGTCAGTTTTTCACCAGATTCTGTCAGTACATGACTTAAGTCACCCTGATCATTTTGAACGACCTCACTGACGTCAGCAGAGACATAATTAATACCCAGATCGATACAACGTTGTTTGAGGTAGTCGGCAACCAGAGCGGTATCGAAGTGGTATGCGTATTCCAGTTTACCGGCATCGCAGGGTGGTGGACCTAGCGGCGCTTTGCTAAGAGAGGCAAGTGCCGCGTTAAAAAAGAAATCACCGGGATCGGTATTCAGGTTTTCTCTCTGACGTCGTCGATCACAATAGCTGAAAAAATCGTCTTCGAATTGCGTCAGACCCGGAGAAGTAAAAGGATGAAAATAACTGGGAAACTCCTCGCTGTTTGTCCAGCCGGGAAACTTTATACCCAGTTTATAGCTTGCCTTGCAGTGTCGTATTAATTCTTCTTCAGAAATACCGACGAAATTCAGGAAACGTTTAAATAGAGGGGTCGTGCCCTCACCAACACCAATGGACGGAATGTTGGGAGATTCAATCAGGGTGATTCGACTGCCCGCTTTGCCCATGGTGTTTAAAAACACACTGGCACACATCCAGCCGGCACTACCGCCACCGACGATCAGAATATTTTCCGGCGGCTTGCCCTGTGTACTGCTCATGAATCCCTAGCGGTCGCCTCGTCGCTGAGTTTGTGAGCGTTGATAATAATCGTATGCGCGGTAAGAATTCGGGAAACGTGAATCGGGTACCGGGATGGCTCTGGCACGACGTTTCTTTTTATAAAGTTGATTACGATGGTGATAGTAGGCCGGAGTAGATTCTGGTCTTTTATCCAGGCGGTTTTTTAACTGATGATACTGGTTAGCCCGGTGTACGCGAATTTGACTATCAGCGATTACCTGCTGTCCGGCACTGCAGGACAATGCGAAAAGAATAAGGCCTATGCATTTTGACAATTTGTATGAAATCATAATTTATTCTCCTTACTCAAATTGGACATTCATTTTGAGCCAGAATTCGTATTATAGATTGAATAGGCGCAAATTTCTGTGCTTCCTGCAGATCAAATCATCCGGCGAGTCTGCCTGGTTCATCTTGTCTAATGATGATGGCGGCTATGAAGAGTGCAAACACGGCGAACATATTCAGCCAGATGGCAGCGTGATAGGAACCGAACAAATCAAGACCGAGACTGAACATAACCGGGCCAATGGCGCTGCCAATCACCGTCAGTGTCATATTTAATCCGGAGATCTCACCAAGATACAGGCGACCAAAAAAGCGAATGAAAGCCAGGTTCGACAGGCAACCCCAAAGACCACTGGTAGTACCAAAACCGGCCACCAGCAACCAGTAGCCCCACTCTGTTTGCAGATGCAGAATGCCCCAGCCGCCCGCTAAAAAACCACTCAGCATAATCAGTAGTAAGCGTTTAAGCGGCCAGTGATCGGACAGCCAGCTGGCCAGCAGGTTGGTGCTCACGGAGACAATGGCTGCCGGGAAAAAATAAGTGAAAGCTTCTTCGGCGCTTCGACCCGCTTCATTGAAAATGGATACGATGTGAAAGACAAGAGCCGTGCCGAACAGTGAATAGAGTCCAAGAGCGGCGGCATAGATCCAGAATACCGGATGCCTTTTGGCATCATGTGGAGTCACATCAGGGATGGAACTTGTTTTTGCCCTGCTTTCTTCTGCGAGTCCACCGTCGGCCTGCAAACCACATGATTCCGGTGAATTTCTCAGGAATATCAGTGCAAGCAAACTAAAAACCACAGCAACAATGAATGCCAGAACCAGCAAAGCCATGCGCCAGCCGAAAACTGAGATTAGAAAAGCCAGAAATGGCGGTGTAAGAGAGAATCCCAGAGTCACAAAAACGGAACGTGTCCCGGATACCAGCCCGCGCCGTCGCTCAAACCAGACCAGAAGAACATTGCGTGAAGCGCTGGTTAATACGCCCTGACCGCTGAAACGTACACCAAAATATCCGATAAGAATCAATGTAAAGCTGATCCAGAAATGAGGTACTGGCAAAATGTTGGTCAGAAAGCTGATCAGATAATCAATGCTGGCAATGAAACTCAGACAAATTCCCAGGACCAGACTGGCACCGACGACGGTGATACGCGCGCCGCTGCGATCATAAAAACGACCGGCTTTTGTCAGGAACACAGAGCTCGCCAGTGTGCCGAAAAGATAAGCAGTCGATAGTTGAGTGCGCGTGAGACCAAAGACTTCAATAAAGTGGTCGGTAAAGACCGCCATGCCCACAGTCTGGCCGGGTATCGACATGATGATACCGAGCGTCGACACAAAGCAAATCACCCAGCCGTAAAAAAAGGGGAAACGCTTAACGGGAAAAGGCCAGTCGGCCGGCAGGCTTATCCTGGCTTGCTTCATAAAAAGAATTAACTCTGTTGTCTGGTTAAATAATAAACAGGCAGGCCACAGCCTAGCAGTACCAGACCATACACTACTACTACAAGACCGGAGCCGATGATAGCGAATAGTGAAAAAGCAAGCGCGCCTGTCGCAATAGCGATAGCTCTTTTATTATACCTGCCTTCGTCGGATGATTCTCGCCAACGTAGCACGATTTCAGCAAGCGCCGAGGCGACATAGGGCAGCAGGGTGCAAAGTGTTGAGAGTAAAATGAGTAATTCGAAAGCGGCCATCAAACCTTTTGAAAAGTTCATCGCTATAAGCAAGGATGATAGCAATCCGGCGGTGACGAGGGAAAATGCTGGTGCACCCGCTTTGTTCAAAGAGGCAAACCTGGCCGGAAAAAGCTTATCAACAGCGATGGCACGCGCAATCATACCTCCGACCAGTATATTGCCGTTCAGTGAACCGACTATGGAGACCAGCGCGCCGATCGCAACCAGACTCGCGCCCCATGGGCCAAAGATAAGAGACGCCGCATCGGCGAAGGGTGAGGTGGAGAGGGCAAGCTGCTCTGCAGGAATCAAGGCCATGACACCGTAGGTGGCACAAATATAGACAATCGTAACGGTAACAGTGCCGGCTAATAATGCTCTTGGTATTGTTCGTTCCGGTTCTATCACATCATCGGCTGGAATCGTGACACCTTCAACACCAACGAAGGCCCACATGATCAGAATGACCATACTTGCGATCAGTATAGGAAAAGGTTCATCGTCCGGATTGCTAGCGGGAATCTCACTGACATCACCCAGCAGTAATCCGCTGCCGGCAATCAGAAACAGGGGAGCAAGTTTAAGTAATGTTGTGGTCAGTTGGAAAATACTGGCGGACTTAACCCCGGCCGTATTGATTCCGGTTAACAACCAGATAATGAGCAGAGAGGAGATTCCGCTGTATAAAGGTTTGTCTGAAATTTGCGGAAGAAAAAAACCAAGGTAGCCGCTAAGTGCGACAGCACCGGCGGCGACGGCTGACCAGATTGCTATCCAGTAGCCCCAGGCCACCAGAAAACCGGGCAGATCGCCAAAGGCTTCGCGGGTATACACATAAGGGCCACCGAGTTTAGGAAATCGCCTGGCAAGAGATCCCAGCATGAGTGCAATCAGAATCGTGCCGCCACCCGCGAAAATCCAGCCAAGCAGACTCATATTACCGTAAGGCGCCAGCACTGAAGGCAGTAGAAATATGCCGTTACCGATCATAATGCCAACCACCAGCGCCCATGAACGCCAGAACCCCATACTTCTCTGCATGGTCTGTTTTCTCCCTGAATATTCGCTGTTCTCAATAATTCCGAACTAGAATTATGGATGAACCAGACAGCGCGAGATCTTATGCTACACTTTTTACAGGATATTCAATAATTGCCCGCGTTAGCAGTGTTGGCTGATAATTTGCGTAGGGATAATAAAACTATGAATACGAATTCAATAATAATCAGCAAGCTCTGGCTCTGGCGACGTCTCAAATTCATCGAAGTCGCACACTTGGTGAACTGCAACAAATTTTTCTAAATGTTGTACCACGCTTCGTTAATGCCGATGCCTACGGGCTTTACCTTTTTGATGACAAATTACAGACGAGTTCCCTAATTTCACATCAGGCTAATCAGGATTTTCTTTCTGAATATGAAAAAATCAGAAGTGAAGATCCTCTGTTCAATTTTCTTCTCAACAAGAAACGGTTTACGCATTCACTGGATATTTTCGATGAAAAAGAATGGTCTCGCCAACCGCTGCACGAATTCCTGACGCAGTGGGGCCTGGACTACTCGATTGAAGCGCCTCTTATCTGTGATGGTCGCTTAAAAGGCACCTTGAATTTTGCATTGGGAGGAAATCGTTATTTTGCCGATGAAAGTCTGATACAGGCTGAGTTTCTATGTGCAGAGTTTGAAGCAAGCTACCAGCGTCTGGACGAAATTCAAAAATTAAAAAAAGAACTTTCTAATCGGAGTGGACGCGACACAAGTTATCACGAACTATCAAGGCGTGGAACTGAAGTTCTCGAATTGTTGTTGTGCGGTAACTGCAACCGCGCAATCGCTGATAAATTAAACATCAGCGAAAACACTGTTCGTTATCATATCAAACAGATCTATGAAAAATTTGACGTACACAACAGGGCACAACTGGTAAAACGCGTATACGTGAATTAGTCGAATCTTTGGAAACCGGATAAACAGCAATTGTAATGTTGTTACTTTTTTTGCATATAGGCCGGCCGTTTCCAGATGTCTCTTTCGTACATACGTTCTACTGCTGTGGCGACAACTTTATCGTTTTCCTCATGTTTGAGCGGAGGGTTTTTTAGACAACGATTTTGGTCGTAGAGTGATTCGTCATAGATAAGTCTGAACTGTTCGGTACGCAGGTCTTTCAACCAGTTTCCCCATTTTGAACGAGCTCGATATTGTCTAAGTGCTTCAATATCAATTATTCCTCCGGCATAAGACGCCGCTCCACCGGCTTTATGATTGGAAACAATCTGTCCCTGGTAATCGACTATCATTGAATTACCGCCAAAGGAATCTATAGGGAAGGGTGAGTCGGGCATCGGACAATAACCTCCCGGATTTGGTGCAATCACATACATGGTGTTATCAAGTGCACGCGCACGATTCTGTACTTCCCATAGACCATTCGCGACGTAGGGTTCAGGATAACTGGGACGATAAACAATTTCTGCGCCGTTCATGGCCAGACCACGTGCGGTTTCAGGATAGCTACCCTCCATACAGATGATGCAGCCGATGCGACCAATCTCGGTGTCAGTTACCGGGAAAAAAGCATCAAGGCCGTCGCCGTTTATTTCCAGCCATTGATCCCAGACATCATGCGGAACAGTAGAATGCTCACGCGCGAAGACCTGCAATTTATAATGTTTGTGAATGACCTCGCCTTTTGGATCAATGACGAAGGCACAGTTGAAGAAACGTTCTTCAAACGAGGGGTGTTTGACTTTAGCCTGAGCAATAATAAATGTATCGAGATCTCTAGCCAGCTCTCCCAGATATTCTGTTTCTTTTCCGGGTATGTCGATAGCCGTCTTTTTAACGTAATCAACGTGGTCCCAATCAAAAATTTCATCGGTGAAGCCCTGCAAAGCACCTTCCGGAATGGTAATAAGGCGAACCGGCAGATCGATAGCAGTTAACCATACGGCGGCTCTTGCCAGTTCAGCTATGTGATCAAGATTTTGAATGATGTCTTCGCGTTTGTGCGCACCACGCATAATCGGTTGCAGGGCAAGAGACATATATTGTTCGATCATCTGGTTTTCGTTACTCATGGGCTGACTCCTTCAAGGCAGGATAAAAAAAACAATCTAGACGGAGTTTGATTGGTGAGCAAGCACCCGAACGGGTAGTTTGTGACAGATTCAAATCGGTTTCAGTAAAAGTAAGGGGCGCCTTCAGCGCCCCTCAACACAGGAGGTCAACTCGGGGGGAGACCGACCTCAAGCTCTTTACAGTCATCTAATAAATTTAGGAGGAAATGACGTATGGCTCTGCTGTATAGAATGCAGTTAGTGTGCCAACTCGCTATAACACTGAATATTAATAAGATAGGGATTTTCTGAATCAGACTAGTGCTTGAAGTTGGAGCACAGAAGATTGGTCGGCACTGTTATTGTGCGGCGCACAAGCTGTTAATAGTACGGATATAACAATTCTTGTTACACTGCCCGCGCATAATTTCCGGAGAATTTTTCATGATTAAATCAGGCCTGTTAGTCTCTATTTTATTTCTGTTTACACTGACGACGGAGAATTCGCTCGCAGAGGAAGGCACCTCCGGCTACACGCCGGATAGCTGGTGGCCATCCGAATGGGGTGCCGATGATCAGTTGGGTGCTCTTAACCGACTTGATAGCAAAAAAATACTGGCGGCGGCAGCGATGATTAAACAGGGAAAAATTTACGATATGACCCGTGTCTACTCCGAAGATATGCCCTTGTTTTCTTTAACACCACAGGCACGCAAATTTACTGTGACCGTCCCTGGTGCACCGAGTTGGGGGCCTTTAGGGAAAAACAAACTGGCCTGGAATGAAGAATTCATCTCGGGTCATCTTGGTCAGGATGGGACACAGTTTGATGCACTTTGTCATATGGGCACGGTTCTGGGCAAGGCAGGTGATCTAAATGGTATTCGTTATTATAACGGCCATTCGCATGCAGAAATCGGAACCGGTCGCGGGTTCACTAAACTCGGTGTTGAACAGGTGACTCCCATTTTTACCCGCGGTGTATTAATCGATATCGCCGGCTATAAGGGTCGTATGCTGGAACGTTCGGAAGAATTTTCCTTGCAGGATATTCACGCTGCACTTAAAAAGCAGGGCATGAGCGAGAAGGATATCAGGCCTGGCGATGCCCTGTTTTACCATACTGGCTGGGGTTCACTGTGGGGTAAAGATAACGCGAAATTCAACAGCGGCACGCCGGGAATGTCGGATAAAGCCGGTGACTGGGTGGTGACAAAGAAAGTAGTGCTGGTAGGGTCGGATAACTGGGCAGTTGAGGCAATCCCCGGTCCTGATCTTGATAATTTTGCGCCGAATCACCAGAAGTTTCTGGTTGAGAACGGTATTTATATTATGGAGAATCTGGATTTCTCCAGCTTAATCTCTGCCGAAGTCTATGATTTTGCTTTTGTATTCGGCGCCGTGCCAATCAAAGGTGCGACCGGTTCTCCCGGTCGCCCTTTCGCAATCCGCTGAGTTGGGATTCAGTTCACAATTGAATTACACTCGTATGCTGTTTGTGACTGATTTAAGAAAGAGAGGTGAGCGCTGATGAGCAAGGGAGAGATAGTCGCCGGTTATCTGGCACCCCATCCACCACATCTGGTTTACGGTGAAAACCCCGAACAGAACGAAGCCAGATCGCAGGGCGGCTGGGAACAACTTCGCTGGGCTTACGAGCGTGCCCGGGCTTCTCTGGAAGAATTAAAACCAGATGTACTGTTGGTTCACTCGCCTCACTGGATTACTCAGCAGGGTCATCATTTTCTTGGAGTCAAAGATTTAAGTGGTAAGTCAGTTGATCCGATTTTCCCGAATTTGTTTCGATATAACTTCGAACTTGAGGTGGACGTGGAACTGGCCGAAGCCTGCTGTGCCAACGGCGCTGAGATGGGTCTGACAACGAAAATGATGCGTAACCCGAATTTTCGTGTCGACTACGGTACGATTACCACACTGCACATGATCAGACCACAGTGGGATATCCCGGTGGTTGGTATTTCGGCTAATAACTCACCATATTATCTGAGCACCAAAGAAGGTCTGGAAGAAATGGACGTGCTCGGCAAGGCAACACGTAAAGCAATCGAAGATTCCGGACGACGAGCCGTATTGCTCGCATCGAATACACTGTGTCATTATCACTTCAGTGTCGAGCCGGTGCCGCCGGAAGATATGGCTCAGGAACATCCGGAAAATTACGCAGGTTATCTGTGGGATATGCGCATGATCGAATTACTCAGACAGGGAAAAATTTCTGAGGTATTTGAGCTATTACCTCAGTTTATCGATGAAGCGTTTGCTGAAGTAAAGTCCGGCGCCTTTACCTGGATGTTTTCAGCGATGGAGTATCCGGAATTAGCTGGCGAACTGCATGGCTATGGCACTGTTATTGGTACCGGAAATGCTGTGATGGAATGGAACCTGATCAAAGCCGGTCTGGCTAAAGCCGCTTAGGAGTAAACTATGACTGTTGTTTCCGCCTTTATGTTGCCTGGTTCACCTTTACCCTATGTGCAGCGGGATAATCCACCCTGGGGTCACATTGCCGATGGAATGGACGCTGCCGCCAGAGCGCTTGCTGAATCAAGGCCGGATACCATAATAATGTATTCTACGGCCTGGATTGCTGTGCTCGATCAGTTATGGCAGACAAAAGCGCATTTACAGGATGTTCATGTAGATGAAAACTGGCATGAGTACGGCGATCTACCCTTCGATATTCACACTGATGTGGAACTGGCCGAAGCCTGCGTGAGCGCGACCAATGATGCCGGAATTAAATCCAAAGGGGTCGATTACGATAAATTTCCAATTGATACCGGCAGTATCGTCGCCGCGAATTTTCTTAATGCGGATAAGCAATGCAAGTTTGTTATCACAGCGAATAACGTCTACCACGACTGGAAGATGACCGAGCAACTGGGTCGGATCGCCGCCGAACAGGCACAAAAGCTCGGGCGTAAGATTGCTGTAGTTGTCTCCGGTGGATTATCCGGATCGATATTCCGTAACAGTATCAATATTGCTGATGACCACATTGCCTCCAGCGAAGAGGATGAGTGGAATATGCGGATTCTGGGCTTAATGGAGGGGGGAGATTGTGCCGGCCTGCTGGCAGTCTGCCCCGAGTACGCTGCGGCGGCAAAGGTCGATATGGGTTTCAAGCATATGGCATTTCTGCTGGGTGCAATTGGTGGCGACTTTTCAGCTGCGAAGGTACATGCCTATGGCCCCTTGTACGGCTCGGGTGGTGCCGTAGTCGAATTTTCGGTCTAAGCGGAGCAGGTATCCGGAAGCAGGGTGTCGGTTTTTGAGGTAAGTCTGTAGGCGATGAGACCGAGCCATTCATGCATGACCATATCGAATATTCCGGCATTTCCAGCCAGAGTAAAGCCCGGTTTGAAAGACCACTCGGGTGAGGAATAGTGATCTACCGGATACGGGATCACCGGCCAGCCTGTTTTACAAAACACGCCGATAGCTCGCGGCATATGAAAAGCGGATGTAATTAATATCCAGGGCCGGCTCAGTTCAGGCTGGACAGTCTGGAAGCTATATCTGGCATTTTCCCACGTGTTTCTCGATTCTCGTTCAAAGATGATACCTTCCGTATTGAAGCCTAGTTCATCAAAAAGATGCCGGGCAACATCGGCTGCTTTATTTTCCTGTGCAAGCAGGTTTGAACTTCCGCCGGTATAAACGAGTGTTGCACTCGGATAGCGTCGGGCCAGTTTCATAAAGGCCATTTCTCGGTCGACGGCGCCATTGACTTCAGTCTGATTCCACAGTTTCGATTTATCCGCATTGATGGCTCCGGACAGGACGATAATGCCCTCAATCTCCTGTGGCAGTATCGGGTTGGTTTCGAAACGATTTTCCAGAGGATAGAGTAAGCTCGAGCCCAGAGGAACGATGGCCATGGCATAAAGTGTAAATAATAGTAGGCCAGTCAGTGATTTGAGGTACTTTCGAATACCAAACAGCCACAATAAACAGACCATCCCCAGACAAAGGAGCATGAAATTCAATGGTGATAGAAGAAACCACAGTGACTTCGAAAGCCAGAAGAAAATGTTATCCATGCTTAAGCATATTTCGATTGAAAAGAGAAAGCTAAGGAAAATCCTGTATCAGTAAGACGTTCTCCATTAAACTAGGCCTTCGCAGGAACCATTGTCGATTGTTCAGTCTAAGAAATTATGCATATTACGAAAACCATCAGATTTATATCAGGCATCTGTATTGGATTCCTTTTATTCAGCTCAACTCCGGCAATTTCTGCGGATTCAATGCAACTTCTTCTGGCTGCTGCCGATGAACAGCATTCTGAATCTCAGGATCTTCCTTCAGGAACGCTTGTTTTGCCAGTCGCCAAAGATGAAAAGGAAGTTGAAAAAAAGTGTATGACGGTCTGTCAGAAATGGGGCCAGGATTGCGTTTACGACAATCAGCGCGGACGAAAATGCCGCCGAAGCTGCAAGCAATTCGGGCAGGAGTGCTTCTGATTTTCCAACAATCTTAGTGTCTGAGTAAGTTTCAGGTTCCCTGTTTTTCCTCTGAAGTTTGTAAAAACTCACAAAGCGATACGACTTAAGGCTTACTTTGTGGCCTTATGCGCTTTATAATCCCGCCCGAATTTACGATTAATGGCGAGCAGATGACAGTTGTCTGGCCTGCTAATTTTTTATTGCGAGAGTGGCGGAATTGGTAGACGCGCTGGTTTTAGGTACCAGTGGGGTAACCCGTGAGAGTTCGAGTCTCTCCTTTCGCACCATTTTTTTATCCTTATTAATTAATAACTTATAGAAATATCGTCATGCAAGTATCGGTGGAAACAAACGGTGCGTTAGAGCGCACTATGAAGGTCGAAGTACCGGAAGAAAAGATAGTCTCTGAGGTCGAGAATCGACTTAAATCCATGTCCAAGACGACTAAAATCCAGGGGTTTCGCCCCGGTAAAGTCCCGATGAAGCTGATTCAGAAGCGTTACGGTCCCGGTGTTCGTCAGGAAGTGGTCGGAGAGCTTGTACAAAATTCCTACTATGACGCTATAACTCAGGAAAAACTGCGCCCGGCCGGCATGCCGACAATTGATCCACTGGAGGCTGAGCTCGGTCAGGGGCTGGTGTATACGGCAAAGTTTGAAGTGATGCCTGATATTAAGCTGTCTGCAGTTGAAGAGCTGGAAATTGAGAAACCGTTGTGTGAGATCGTTGAAGAAGACACCAACAAAATGATTGAAACATTGCGCAAGCAACAACAGAACTTTGCCGTTGTAGAACGCGAAGCCGTGAGCGGCGATAAGTTGAAAATTGATTTTGTAGGAAAAATGAATGGCGAAGTGTTCGAAGGCGGTGAGGCAAAGGATTTTGAACTCGAACTAGGGTCTAACAGCTTTATCCCCGGTTTTGAAGATGGACTGATTGGCAAAAAAGCCGGTGAAGAAGTCACCCTTGATCTGACATTTCCTGATCCTTACCAGAAAGAAGAATTCTCCGGAAAGCCGGTTGAATTTACGGTGACTATCCATAGCGTCAGTGAAGCCGTGCTGGCGGAACTCGATGACGATTTTTTCAAGAATTTCGGTGTTCAGGAAGGTGGCTATGAAGCCTTCGTCGAGGAAATAAAGCAACACATGAGCAGAGAGGCCGAAACAGCACTTCGCAATCGACAGCGCGATGCCGTGATGAATGCTCTGCATGATGCGAACAAGGTCGATCTGCCTAAAACCATGATCGAGGCCGAGCAGTCAAATATGCAGAAACAGTTTGTTGAAAATCTCAAGCAATACGGTGTCGACAACGATAAGGCGCCACCGGTTGATATAGCCATGTTTGAAGAACAGGCAACGCGGCGCGTGGCGCTTCAGTTAATTGTCGCGGAACTGATTAGGGAGAACGAACTGCAGGCTGATCCGGCGGCAGTACGCGAAATGCTCGAAAAAAATGCAGCCAGTTATGAAGACCCGAGTGCGGTAATCAACTGGTACTATAGCGATAAAAGCCGTCTCGCTGAAGTTGAGGCCGTGGTTCTGGAAGATGCGGTCATCGACTGGGTGAGTTCTAAAGCTGTCCTGAAAGAGCAAAATCTGGGATTTGACGAGTTAATGAATAAAGGGCAGACTGAATCGGAGTAAAGATTTCGGAGTTTTTTCCGATACCTATAACGTTATGAATGATAAAGAAATTAAAGCATTAAATTTAGTACCTATGGTGGTCGAACAGACCTCCCGCGGCGAACGTTCTTACGACATTTATTCTCGCCTACTAAAAGAGCGTGTAATTTTCCTCGTTGGTGGGGTGGAAGACAATGTCGCTAACCTGATTGTGGCTCAGATGCTCTTCCTGGAATCAGAAAATCCCGACAAGGACATACATCTTTATATTAACTCTCCCGGTGGTGTGGTTTCTGCCGGTTTGGCCATATATGACACGATGCAGTTCATAAAGCCCGACGTCAGTACGATGTGTATCGGTCAGGCCGCCAGCATGGGCGCTCTGTTGCTTACAGGTGGCGCTGCCGGTAAACGCTATTGTCTGCCACATTCGCGAGTAATGATTCACCAGCCTTTGGGTGGCTTTCAGGGTCAGGCAACTGATTTTGATATTCATGCCAGAGAAATTCTCAAAACCAGAGAAGCTCTGAACCAGATCATGGCAAAACATTCCGGACAGACGCTTGAAAAAGTGCAGACGGATACCGAGCGTGATAATTTTATGAGCGCTGAAACGGCAAAGGAATATGGTCTTATCGACGCAGTACTAGATGAACGACAGAATGTTCCGGAATCAGTAAAAACATCGGAAACTGCCGAGTCCGACGATAAATGACAATCGATTTCGTAATAGACAGAAGGTACGGTTATGAGTGACAACAAGCAAGGTAAGGGAAGCGATAGTGATCGTCTTTTATATTGCTCTTTCTGCGGCAAGAGTCAGCATGAAGTCAGAAAGCTGATAGCCGGACCATCAGTATTCATTTGCGACGAATGTGTTGAACTTTGTAACGACATTATTCGCGAAGAGATACAGGAAAAATCAGTCAGTGGCAGCGGTGCAAATCTGCCGACACCTCATGAAATAAAAAATATTCTTGATGAATACGTTATAGGTCAGGACCAGGCCAAGAAAATACTCTCAGTCGCTGTTTACAATCATTACAAACGTCTGGATCAGGATGGAAAAAAATCCGAGGTTGAGCTGGCTAAAAGCAATGTATTGTTAATCGGACCTACTGGCAGTGGTAAGACCTTGCTTGCCGAAACTTTAGCGCGATTGCTGAATGTGCCGTTTACTATTGCTGATGCCACAACCCTGACTGAAGCCGGCTATGTTGGTGAAGATGTTGAAAACATTATCCAGAAATTATTGCAGAAATGTGATTACGACGTCGAGAAAGCGCAAACCGGCATCGTTTACATCGATGAAATTGACAAGATTTCGAGAAAGTCGGATAACCCTTCTATTACCCGCGATGTTTCCGGAGAAGGTGTACAGCAGGCATTGCTTAAACTGATTGAGGGCACCGTCGCCTCTGTCCCTCCACAGGGCGGACGTAAACATCCGCAGCAGGAATTCCTTCAGGTAAACACGGCTAATATACTTTTTATATGCGGTGGCGCGTTCGCTGGCCTGGACAAGATTATTCGGGAACGTTCGGAAAAGGGTGGTATCGGATTCTCTGCGGAAGTCAAAAGCAAGGATGATAAGAAAAACATCAGCGAGCTGATTCGAACTGTGGAGCCGGAAGATCTGATCAAGTATGGTCTTATTCCAGAGTTTGTCGGGCGTTTGCCTGTTGCCGCTACACTGGATGAACTGGATGAGGATCAACTGGTTGAAATCCTGCTGGAACCCAAGCATGCGATCACCAAGCAGTATTCCAGACTATTCGAAATGGAAGGCTGTGAAATCGAATTCCGCGAGGATGCTCTGAGAAGTGTGGCACGTCGCTCTATGGAACGAAAAACCGGCGCAAGAGGGCTACGCTCCATACTGGAGAACGTGCTACTCGACACGATGTACGATTTGCCATCTATGGACAACGTGACAAAAGTGGTCATTGATGAGGGTGTTATTACCGGTGATTCCAAGCCTTTGATGATTTACGAAGGCAACGAACTCTCAAAAGTCGCATCCGACGCCGATTAAATTGTCTGTTCTATCCTTATCTGCCGGCAATTTAGTCTTGTTGGCAGGTCTACCCTTGATATTTTGGTGGCCGACTCCATATAGATTGGCACGCTTCTTGATTCTAACTTTAAATTCAACATTACAAACTATTGGGCATAACTATGCAGGACAATCCTGAAAACCAGATCAGCGACGAAGAAACTGTTTATCCGGTACTACCTTTACGAGATGTGGTCGTCTATCCGCACATGGTGATACCACTGTTCGTTGGCCGGGAAAAGTCGGTGCGCGCACTTGATAAAGCGATGGAAGGCAACAAACAGATTCTGCTGGTTGCGCAGAAAAGTGCCGTCGAAGATGACCCTGAAATTGGTGAGATTCATTCAGTGGGCACATTGTCGAACATTCTACAGCTGCTCAAATTGCCAGATGGCACCATCAAAGTCCTGGTTGAAGGCGCTCAGCGTGCTCAAATTATTGAATTCACCGAATCCGAGACCATGTTCTCTGCAACGGCCGAACTTCTGGATGCGATGGAAGAAGATAATAAGGAAATCGACATTCTGAGCCGTTCAGCGATGCATCAGTTTGATCAATACGTAAAATTGAATAAAAAAGTCCCACCTGAAATTCTCTCATCACTTGCCAGTATTGATGATCCAAGTCGCCTGGCGGATACGATCGCGGCCCACATGGCTGTAAAAATAGAAGAAAAGCAGAACGTTCTGTCCTTTGTAGATGTTCATGCCCGGCTTGAATATCTGATTCAACTGATGGAATCAGAGATCGATTTACTTCATGTCGAAAAACGTATTCGTGGCAGGGTTAAATCACAAATGGAGAAAAGCCAGCGCGAGTATTATTTGAATGAGCAAATGAAGGCTATTCAGAAAGAGCTGGGTGAAATGGACGATGTGCCCAATGAAATCGAGGATCTGTCCAACAAGATTGATAAGTCGGGGATGCATAAGGACGCGAAGGAAAAAGCCAGCTCTGAATTGAATAAGCTGAAAATGATGTCGCCGATGTCGGCTGAAGCCACAGTCGTTCGAAATTATCTGGACTGGCTTGTCAATGTGCCGTGGAAAAAACGCAGTAAAATATCGAGAGATATTACTAAAGCCGAGAAGATTCTGGAATCGGATCACTATGGACTGGAGAAGGTCAAAGAACGAATCCTTGAGTATCTTGCTGTACAGCAGCGCGTTAAAAAATTAAAAGGACCTATATTGTGTCTGGTTGGTCCTCCAGGTGTTGGTAAAACCTCACTTGGACGCTCTATTGCCCGCGCGACGAATCGCAAATTTGTGCGTATGTCGCTGGGTGGAGTTCGTGACGAAGCTGAAATTCGCGGACATCGGAGAACTTATATTGGTTCTATGCCCGGCAAGATTGTCCAAAGTCTGTCTAAAATCGGTACCAAGAATCCTCTGGTTTTATTGGACGAAATAGACAAGATGGCAATGGATTTTCGTGGCGATCCTGCTTCCGCGTTACTGGAAGTACTGGATCCGGAGCAGAACCACACCTTTAATGACCATTATCTTGAAGTGGATTACGACTTGTCTGAAGTTATGTTTGTCACCACGGCAAACAGTCTGAATATTCCGGCACCCCTGCTTGATAGAATGGAAGTGATTCGTCTGTCCGGCTACACGGAAGACGAAAAGGTTAATATTGCGAGTCGTTATCTGATTCCGAAACAAATAAAGGGTAACGGTCTCGAACCTGAAGAGATAGGCATTGGAGAAAAAACGGTTCGTGACATTGTGCGTTATTACTCACGGGAAGCCGGGGTTCGAAACCTGGAAAGAGAAATAGCGAATATTTGCCGTAAGGTAGTTAAGAAACTGCTATTGAAACCCGATCTGAAGAAACTGGTGGTAACACCAAAGCAACTGGAAAAATTACTGGGCGTAAAACGTTATCGCTTTGGGCGGGCAGAAGAAGAAGACCGGATTGGACAGGTTACCGGTCTTGCCTGGACTGAGGTAGGCGGCGACTTGCTAACCATCGAAGCTAGCGTCGTACCCGGTAAAGGCGAGGTAAAACGAACCGGGCAGCTTGGTGATGTGATGCAGGAGTCGATTGAAGCAGCACGAACCGTGGTGCGTAGCCGCAGTGAAGTGCTCGGGATCAGTTCTGATTTTTATAAAGATTTCGATTTTCATATTCACGTACCTGAAGGCGCAACTCCGAAGGATGGGCCTAGTGCAGGTGTTGCCATGTGTGTTTCTCTGGTATCTGCCTTGACGTCTATTCCGGTTCGCTCGAGTGTGGCGATGACAGGAGAGATTACTTTGCGAGGAGAAGTGCTACCTATTGGAGGTCTCAAGGAAAAGTTACTGGCGGCGCTCAGGGGTGGAATCGAGACGGTATTAATTCCCTGGGAAAACGAACGTGAGTTAGCTGAAATACCCAAGAACATAAAACAAAATCTTGAAATCAAACCAGTAAGATGGATAGATGAAGTATTCGAGCTTGCCCTGCAACATATGCCGACAGCAAATTCAGATCAGAAAAAGCCCGGGGGATCAAGCAGCAAAGGGAAGGGCGCCAGTAAGGAAAAAGGTGTAATAAGGCCTCATTAATTCGCTTTTTTGACTATCTCTGGGGTTTTTTCACTATTACTGAGAGCATTGCTTGACGGGCACCATAGTGCTTGTTATAAAGCTTCGTCGGTTGTCTTTCGGGCCGTTCAAATTCCATACGCATCTCCAGGGTAAGTAGTTTTTTTAATGGGGAATCACATTAAGGAGAAACATAATTATGAATAAAGCTGAACTGATCGACGCGGTTGCTGATGCTGCTGATCTTTCCAAAGCTTCTGCCGGTCGTGCTGTTGACGCCGCAATAGACTCAATAACAAACTCTCTAAAAAACAATGACAATGTAACATTAGTTGGCTTCGGAACTTTCTCAGTTCGAGACAGAGCTGCTCGTACGGGTCGTAATCCACGCACCGGAGAAGAGATCCAGATTAAAGCTTCTAAAGTACCTGGATTCAAGGCTGGCAAAGCACTTAAAGATGCCATAAACTAGCGCGCCTCCCGGGTGCTTAGCTCAGTTGGTAGAGCGTCGCCCTTACAAGGCGAATGTCGGGAGTTCGAGCCTCTCAGCA
>WLWS01000004.1 GCA_012103475.1 Gammaproteobacteria bacterium
AGAAGATCGTTTACCTCCGCACCAGGTATCATTTTGGCCCGGATATGATCGTATGGCACTTGCAGCGTTACCATGACATTAAAATATCTCGCAATGGTTGTTATAACGTTCTGGTAAGAAACAAACTGAATCGCCTCCCTGAAAACATCAAGAAACGTTCACGCAGTCAATTCAAACGGTATGAAAAAAGAGTGCCGGGCCATCACGTTCAAGTGGATGTTAAATTTCTGTTTTTAAAGAATAAACAGGGAAAACGTATCAAACGATATCAGTACACAGCAATTGATGATTGTACCCGTATCAGGGCGCTCAAAATCTATGAACAACATACGCAATCTAGCTCGATTGACTTTATTAATTACGTGGTCGATAAATTTCCTTTCAGAATTAAAGTCATTCGTACTGACAACGGCCATGAATTCCAAACGAAGTTTCACTGGCATGTGGCTGATTTGGGGTTGCTGCATGTTTATATTAAACCGGCTACCCCGCGCTTGAATGGGAAAGTGGAACGCTCTCATTTGACAGATCAACGCGAGTTTTATCAGGTGCTAGATTATACTGGAGATAAAAACCTACGCAAAAAACTTGCGCAATGGGAAGATTATTATAACTTCTTGAGACCACACACTGCGCATAATGGTAAAACGCCTTATGAAAAACTAAAACAACGTATGCTAGGATAGAATAATTGTGTCAGCCTAAGTCAGAGAAAACACAGTAACAAATGAGCGACGTAAATCGTGTGGTCTAACGAGACCCAAATTGGCTTTTTCTGACTTGCTCCTAACAATATTGTAGACAGCTTGAGCTGTCAGTTGTTTCAATTCAATTTTATTGTTTTTGCGTATACGACAGAATATCGGCCCCCCTTCCTTAGTTCTTTTGCTAATCCACTTATCCAACAATATGCTCGTCACAGTTGGTAATTGACACACCCTGTCCTTGTTCCCCTTAGTCTTCCTGGCAATTAGCTGCCTTGTCTTACAGTTATAGTCTGATAATTCCAACAATACCACTTCCGCACGCCTTAGACCCGTTGTCACCATCACTGCCAATAATGCGCTATCCCTGATACCCGTGATACTTTTATCTTTCTGACAGTACCTGAATAATATTTTCAACTCTTTTGAGCTCAAACTTCGCCCTGTCGGCTCCGATCGACCGGGTGCACGTTTGACTGACTTAATATGCATCAAGTCTTCCGCTTTCAGTATACCCAAATGAAATGCACACTGTGCTGTTCCTTTTAGTCCCGCTAAACAAAGATTCACTGTGTGTATCGACCTCTTTTGTTCCAGTAACTGTGAACGAATTTTGATCATGTCTGCATAACAAAGTGAGCCCCAGTTATATGTATCAATAGAGCGTCGACTACGTAATATTTTGAGCGCGGAGCGTAATTGGCTTTTCATACTACGTCGACCCGATGGCGCCAATGTTTCAAGATAGACTAAAGCTGGATTGATTGTTTTTTTCAAATGAATTCTCCTAATTTAGATTGTAATAAGCAAACATAAGTAACTTTTTTGGTGATCGTGTGATCGCCAAATAATGCTTTGAAATGACATCTATGAAATGGCCCTCTGGCCAGAAAAACCGATTTTTTGGATCTACACTTTTCAGTGTAGTTAACAGAGATTTTTAGGACTTTGTGATTACGATCTCATCGAGATGATTAATTCGATCATTAAAATATGACACTGCATTACAACTTCTTTTATTGCGTTGAATATTAAATATTAAGGTTGCACTTGTGTAATCCCGATAGATTGGATTGCGTGCTAGTTTTAATAACGCTGTTTTTACATTTTTCTTATTCAGACTAGGATTTTGTTGCAATAAATTTCGTAATTGTAATTTCCTAGCCTGTGTGTCTAGTAAGTCAGCCTCAACACTCCAAATCCAATTCATATCTATCTGGATATTCCGTATAAAATGATTGGTGTGAATATGACTGTCCTTATTCATTTCATTTATCTTCACCTGATTCTTCGGAAGTTTATATGGATTGAGTAATGGTCTAACTTCAATTGAGTAAGCTTTATCTGCGAAACAAAGATATTGATGGTAGGGCAATGCTAAGTGGTAATTTGAATATAACTGCTTGATCTCTTTTAACGATGTGAGGTCGAGCAACTTCCGCAATATGACAGCCTTCGGCACCCGTCTCTGCCAGGTATTCTCTAATAGTTCCTCATAGCCCGCATGTCCAATTGAATTATTCTGGAATGCAAAATATCGAGTCATGCCAGCCGAGCTAGCCAATAGCTCGAATGGATAGGAGATACTAACGAAGGAGCGTTGTAATGACTTAGTTCGTAACGAAACTTTCGCGTAACACAATGGGTATCGTCGATCATTTTCCTCATTGTGTCCCAATACAAACCCGTTATCCTGTTTAACCAAAGCCGCAGAACAATGATGTTTTTGAATATCATTCTCTTCAAGACATAGCGCGAATATCGATGGTATAGATGTCGCAAAGCCTGCATCTGTAGCACCTTGTGCAATACCTGCAATCTCTTCCATTACTTCTGGGAAGTATTTGATAGTGTTTTGCAATAAGGGGTAAATCGCATCATCCCATCCCCTATTTAAGCAATCTTGATAGGGTTTTTTAAGTGCGTTTAAAAATGCCTGCGCACTACCCGTCGTTTGTTGTCGTTTGAATGTTTTCCCCCACCACCATCCTAACTGGTAGCCAATATCAAAATAACCCCCTTCTAGATGAATCCAGCGCATAGCTTTCCCCTATTAAAATCGTTTATGAATTTTTTTCTCTAGGTCGCGTATAAAGACCTATTTGAAGTACTGAATCGCTGGTTATGGATAACCAGGATGGATTGGCCCGAATAAGGCTAATATTGATGCTATAGAATTACAAAAGACCTCTTTCTGCAAATGACACAATCTCCTCATCTCCAATGACAAAGTGATCAAGGACGCGGATATCAACTATTGATAAGGCTTCTTTTAGTCGCTGGGTAATATTACGATCTGCCTGACTGGGCTCTGCAACACCGGATGGGTGATTGTGTGCAAATATTACTGCGGCCGCGTTGTGGCTAAGTGCGGTTTTAACAACTTCGCGAGGATGTACTGAAGCACCATCGATGGTGCCGCTAAACATTTCTACAAAAGTGATTACTCGATGCCTATTATCGAGAAATAGTGCCGCAAACACCTCATGCTCATATTTGACCAATCGTGATTGTAAATAGTCGCGGCTCATACTAGGGTTACTAAGTACTGTACCCCTTCGAAATCGTCTACTTAGCAGGCATTTGGCCATGTATATAATTTCTTCACTTGAAGCGGGTTCGGATAGCACGTAATGGCCGCGCGAATCCGCCGCTTTTTTGAACGGTGAACACATAATGGACTCCTTATATATAGATGAATGTTATGGGAGGAAACATAAAGAAGGTGCTACACAGCAAACAGGCGAATTGCTTTTGACGATCATTGCCTATTGCAGCCAACCACCCTGACCTTGAATCTGATAAATAGAAAAACCGTGTCTTATCATTTAAGCCGATACAGCACGATATAGACAGATACAGCACTTAGTAGCCAATACCAAAATGCAGTTGGATAAGTGTGCTAAAGGATGTTGATTACATGCCTTATGACGATAGAAACAGAATTACCTATCAGCGATACTGGGTTGGGAGATGATAATTTGAGGTTTAACTGATACTACATACCCATTTTCCAGCTTGTTTCACACCTGCTGTGAATTAGCGTAACTTTTCAATTTCTACTGCAGAAATACGTCTAAATAGCACTCTAAAACACACGTATATTTTATCAAATATCTGCTCTACAGCCAATATTTTAGACTCTCATAACTAACTGTTTTTATTATATTTTTATGTGTATTTTGAATCAATTCAGCTAATGGTGAGTTATCCTATATTTGGTGACAAAAACGCCTGTTTTGGGCAAAAAAACAGCTTTTTTAGGAGGATAAAAATAGACTCTAAAATTCGATGATTACAGCGGTTCAACTGATATTTACGCCGTCTCTTCTGATATTTCAAGATTAAAATCTGGACTTCCTATTTCTGTGGTTAACGCAATCCCTTCTACAGAGCAGGTATAAGTCACTTTATCCAGGAATTTTAATGTTTCATCATCGGGTTCATGTTGTAACCATAGTTGGATACAGATCTGCATTTCCGCTAGGTTCGGAAAATCGTCTTGTAGCTGTCCGTCTAAAATGTAGGCGAGGTAATGATTGAGTTTATCCTGTAGTTTTAATAGTAGATCCCCGCCCAGTTGTTCTGACTGCACGATATGAAGATTACACTCACCTCCGTTCTGGGAAATAAGGTCAATTTGATTGGGATAATTGACGCCGTACTTACTCATTTATCGATTACAAAGTGAAACAATCTGAAACATAAAATTGTGGTGTTTTTTTAGGAATTTTACGCAAGCAAACTTTGTATTGTAAGCAGGATATAGCTTAAATTTCAAAGCACTAAGCGAAGCACTAAAAATGATAGATTTTAGAAACTTCCGAAAAGGTAAGTAGGAACTATCAATGAAATACTTTGGAAATGGCGCGCCCGGAAGGATTCGAACCTCCGACCCCCTGGTTCGTAGCCAGGTACTCTATCCAGCTGAGCTACGGGCGCGTATTTGACATTATATATGTATCCCACAAGAGGTGCCGGGATAGAAGCGAGGTGGGATTATCATGAGCTTGGGGTTCCCTGTCAAATTTCTTTAAAAATAGGCAGTTAAACCCTCTCAAATTGCCGATTTCGGCTCTCGGCCAACAAAAAAAGACATCTTTAAACGAATGTAATAATCTATGGCTCCCAAATTTAACAAACCCACGGAAAATCATGAGCAATTTCGAACAGCAACAGGAAAAAATACGTAGTCAGGACGGTTTTATCGCCGCCTTGGACCAAAGTGGCGGCAGTACCCCGAAGGCCCTCGGGCTTTATGGTGTGTCTGAAGATGCCTATAGTAATGACGAGGAAATGTTCAGCATGGTGCATGCGATGCGTAGCCGTATCGTCACCAGCCCTTCATTCGGTGGAAACCGCATTCTTTGTGCCATTCTTTTTGAAAATACAATGGATCGGGAGATTGAAGGCAAATCGTCGGCTGCCTATCTCTGGGAAGAGAAAAATGTTGTTCCCATTCTTAAGGTCGACAAAGGTCTGGCTGATGAAGAGAACGGCGTGCAGATAATGAAGCCTATGCCAGAGCTGGCGAATCTGCTCGAACGTGCCAAGGCCGCAGGCATATTCGGCACCAAGATGCGCTCTGTGATCAAACAGGCTAACGCCGATGCGATAGCCACGGTGGTCAAGCAACAGTTTGAAGTTGGCATGCAGATAGTGGATGCCGGGCTGGTTCCTATCATTGAACCTGAAGTGGATATTCATTGTCCCGACAAGGCCGCAGCCGAAGACATGCTGAAAGCGCAGATAATGACTCATCTGGATCAATTGCCGGAAGGCAAGCTGGTGATGTTAAAACTGACCCTGCCGGAAAAAAATAACCTTTATCAGGATTGCGTTAATCATCCTAACGTTCTCAAGGTGGTGGCGCTTTCCGGTGGTTATCCCCGCGAGGAAGCCAACGATAGACTGTCCAGACAAAACGGCATGATCGCCAGCTTCTCACGAGCTCTTACTGAAGGTCTGTCTGCACAGCAAAGTGATGATGAATTTAATGCCATGCTCGACAGTTTCATTGAAGCCATTTATCAGGCTTCAAAGACCTGAGTTGTTTCCGTTAAATGCCACAGACCTTATATAAGGTCTGTGGCTGTTTCTTGAATACCCTCTTTAATTTTCTATGAGCGAACTCCTCTGGCTTCGTGCGGAATCCAAAGACATGGAAGCCCGCTCCGCCCTCGGTCCAACACAGGTAAGTGCATTACTGGAAGCTGGTTTTGAAGTAGCTGTCGAACAATCAAGTCAACGCGCCATCAGCGATAAGATGTTTGCCAATACCGGATGCCTTATGGTTGAAGAAGGCAGCTGGGTAGACGCGCCGGCTCAGGCATGGATACTTGGTTTGAAAGAGTTGCCAGAGAGTAATGCGCCTCTTACTCATCGACATATCTATTTTGCTCATGCCTATAAAGAACAGCCCGGCTGGCAGGATATACTGGGTCGTTTCAAGCGCGGTGGTGGTGAACTTTTTGATCTTGAATATCTGAATGATGCCGACGGCCGACGGGTGGCTGCCTTCGGTTTCTGGGCCGGTTTTACCGGCTGTGCAGTCGGCCTGAGAATGTGGGCCGGTGAGCAGCTTGGTTATGTACCAATCGTGCCGGCACTGTCATCCTATTCAAGCAAAAATGCACTGCTTGATGAGTTAAATGGCAATCTTGATGAAGCGATAAGGGCGGCGCAGCGCAAGCCAGGTATTATCGTTATTGGCGCAGGTGGTCGAGTGGGTGCCGGTGCCATTGAACTGGCCAATGCGCTTGGTCTTGAATTGACTGAATGGGATATGAAAGAGACCGCGTCAGGCGGGCCCTTCGCCGAAATACTTGAGCACGATGTTTTTGTAAATTGTGTGTTAATGCAGAAAAAAATCCCGCCGTTTATTACTGAAAAAAACAATACAGGGCGTAAACAGAAAACTGTCCGTGATTTGCGATGTGAGCTGCGACCCGGGCCCGCTTAACCCGATACCCCTTTATACCAGGTCTACTACTTTTACCTCTCCTTTTATTAAAGTAGTGGATTCAGATCAGCCTCTCTATTTATCAGCTATCGATCATTTGCCTTCGATGCTACCAGTCGAATCAAGCGAAGATTTCGCTCAGCAATTATTACCTCATTTACTCTCCTTGAAACAAGGTTTAAGTCCTGTCTGGCAAGCTGCACAAAATCTTTTTCGTGAAAAAACTGAGGGGCTATCAAGATGAGTAGCTCAATCTCTACTTCGCCAAACATACATTGGCTAGGTGCAGGGCTTTCTTCTGTGCCGGGGATTCGCCGGCTGGCACAAAGCTCTTTACCTTTGATCGTCTGGAACCGAAGCCCAGAAAAAGCAGAGCAGGCACTGACTGGTATTGAAGGTAATAATTGCGTGAAGGTTTTCGATGCCGAGGCACTCACAGAAAACGTTCAATCTGGCGATATTGTCGTGTCCATGTTGCCAGGTTCCTGGCATATCCGTATTGCTGAAATTTGTCTTCAACGTAAGGCTCATTTCATCTCTAGTTCCTACATCAGCCCGGAAATGCAGGCTCTGGATAGCAATGTACGGGCGCAGGGGCTCTGCTTCGTGAATGAGGTCGGTCTTGATCCCGGACTTGATCATTTGATGGCCCATGCACTTGTTGAGCAATACAAACAATCTAATGATTACCGCAGCGAGGATGTAATTAGTTTTCGTTCTTACTGCGGTGGTTTCCCTGCTGTCGCTAACGTTTTTCGTTATAAATTCAGCTGGTCGCCGCTGGGTGTTTTGCGCGCCTTAAAGACTCCCTCTCGCAGTATCCGTGACGGTAAAGTCATTGATGTAGCCCGTCCCTGGCAGGCCATCAGTGACTACACGGCGCGCCTGCCCGCTGGTCAAACAGAATGCTTTGAAGCTTATCCGAATCGGGATGCCCTGCCCTTCATGGCCACTTACCATTTCGATCTCGATTGGCCTGTGCAGGAATTTGTGCGTGGCACTTTGCGCCTCAATGGCTGGTCTTCAGCCTGGCAGGATATTTTTAACGAAATAGAAAGTCTTGACGATGACAAGGGCGAAGCTCGCTTACAGGAAATGAGTGATGAGTTATGGCAAGACTATGCCTATGGCGAAGACGAAGCCGATCGTGTTGTGCTTTGTGTTGAACTTGAAGTGCGCCGGGAAAAAAAACCTGTCTGGCATCGCAACTACTCTATTGATGCGCTCGCGAATGAAAATGGCAGCGCAATGGCACGACTGGTTTCACTCACTGTGAGTCTGGCGGTGGATAGTCTGCTTAAAGGGGAAATACAAAGTGGTGTGAGTGCGGCTCCAGCTGCAGCAGAGATTGTTGAAGACTGGTTTACAAAATTGCGAGAGCTTGGCGAGATAATCGAGCTTAATGTGATTGAATAAAAAAAAAGTCGGGACCAAATGGATAATTGTATGGGAGTTGGCCCCGACCTTAACCGCTTTCCGAAAAATTCGTCAAGCCATTCAAACTGTTGATAGTCCTCTACATGTAAACCGACTGAAAATTATTACGTATCATTTGTAGGTCACTCTGAGATTCGCACAGCATCACAGGTGTAGATTTCACTGTAGCAATCTGTATCGTCCGTCCCCGTAAATCCTGTACCCGACTGCCTTTTGAAAAACCGTTTCTCTGCGGTAGACCAAGACGCTTTGCTTTGGTCTGCGAGATGAGTTTGTCACCCGGCTTATATACTTTAAGCACGCCGGTATAGTCAGCCAGATAAAAGGGCTTGTTCCATTCCGTCGCCAGAGCTGTATCGACTTCAGAGAAATAGCTACGGTCATTCGCCGCCGCTCCATGGGTGTGCCAGAAAGCGGCAATGCTGCTGCCTGCAGGGACACGAATTCGAACCGTAATCTGATCCTGTCCGACCTCGCCTCCTTCAACGGTGTAGCTATAGCGTCCATTCGAAACTAAAATTGCCCCCATATACTCGCGATCCTCTGCGATGGAGCGGGGGTTATAATCATCACTGGCCGCTATCACGGCTTCGATCTCATTACTAAATGTATTCGGGGCAAAAATATCGCCCTGGCCATCAAAGGCCAGACCGGATTCTCCATATACATGCATACTATTCATCGGCACATTGATCCCCTGTGCTTGTCGCGTGTTCTCTAGAGCCGATTGTCTGGGTGCATACTCAGCAAGCGCCGGCCCGCTTAAACAGACAAGTGCTAGAAGGTAGAAAATATTTCGACGGCCTGACGCAGTCATTCATCGGCTCCCCCGTTTCATCGCGAGCAAGAATGCCTGCAGGCCCGTCTACAAGTCCTTCGTTTACCGCTAGTTATGCTCTGGAAAACCGGTTTTTTAGCGATATAAACCTTATGAAAACCTAAGGAACTTTAAAATTCTGAGCTGTCTCAATTAGTTAGCTACAGAAAGGGGGGCTCTGACTATATGCTCATATATAGAGACAGGCGTGTATTGACCTGCATAAAATGCACACCGCTATGAACAAAGCATCTGAAAACACTGGAAATTTATCCCGCGGCTTCATTCTCGACGGCTGGGAGGTTCTGCCTCTGGCCGGAAGCCTGAAAAAAGGTGAGAAACAGCTGCATCTGGAACCCAAGGTCATGGACGTCCTTCTCTGTCTGGCCCGCCATCAGGGCGAGGTGGTCAGTCGTGATACCCTGCTAAGTGAGGTCTGGGGCAAGGTAATCGTCACAGACGACGCCATTAATCGTTGTATCTCTGAAGTTCGTACGGTACTGGGTGATACCGAGCGGCAAAGAAACTACATTCGAACGATTCCCAGACGCGGATACAGCCTGATTTTTCCGATTGAGCCATTGTATGAAGATGAAGCGGTTCCAGGTGATTCAGACGAAGTTTCTGCCGAATCGGATGAGCTGCCGATAGACAATAATGTAAGCCCACCGCGTACCGGGGTTTTTAGTGTATTCAGCCCGAAAGTGCTGAGAACCCTGGTTGTTATCGCGGGCCCCCTCTTGATTATGTTGCTTGCCAAAAACTTTGACTTTGGCAGGCAAGGCAAAATTGAGAATGACGGCCTGACAAACGATCAGGCTCTGCCGGTCGTTGTGGATCATAGTATCTCCGGCGATCTTGAACTTGCCGCCCTCCCACTCGACCGTATTCGCTCCGTTGCGGTGCTGCCTTTTGTTAATCTCAGTGGTAATCCGGATCATGAATATTTCAGTGACGGCCTCTCTGAAGACATA
Organism: Gammaproteobacteria bacterium; assembly: GCA_012103475.1. Lineage (GTDB taxonomy): Bacteria > Pseudomonadota > Gammaproteobacteria > Eutrophobiales > Eutrophobiaceae > WLWS01. The sequence goes on from WLWS01000004.1 coordinate 9,895, forward strand.
CGAAACGCGCTGATGTCAGCGACAAACCTGCGTGTTGCGGCGCGCACTTCATCAATGGTGTTTAAAAATAAACCAATGGATGTACGCACGATTGCTACACAACTAAATGTTGATGCCCTGCTTGAAGGCACAGTGCGAATAGATAATGAGCGTTTACGCATCACTACCCAACTAACCGATGCCCGTAACGGCTATTCTATCTGGGCGACTAGTTATGAGCGCAGTGTTGCGGATAAAATCGAAATTCAAACAGAGATCGCGAAAGAGCTTGCTCAACAACTGGCACCTTCTTTAAATAACTCCTCGGAGTTTATGAAAGGAGTGACCTCTAATGTTCAGGCCCATGATTATTATCTGCTAGGCCGTCATCATTGGCACGAACGTACGGCTGATTCTCTGAAACTCGCGGAAGAGTATTTTAAACAGGCTTTGAATCTGGATCCTGAATACGCACTGGCCTACTCGGGTCTCGCCGACGCGCTTATGTTCCAGACTCTCTATGGCGAAAAGAAAATGGATGAGATCAAGGATGAAGCTTATACCGCTATCCTCCGCTCTCTGGAGCTTGAACCCGATCTTGCTGAAGCACATGCTTCGCATGGCATGCTGCTGGAACAGACTGCCAGACCGGAACCAGCACGGAATGCCTATCGCAAAGCGGTCGAATTGAAACCACAGTATTCAATGGCGCACATGTGGCTGGGAAGTTCGTGGCTGGATTCGAGAGATGTTAAAAAGGCACATAAACACTATAAGGACGCTCTGCAGCTGGATCCGCTGCATCCGCAAATTCAGACAAACTATGCCCATTCACTAACCATGCAGGGCTACTACGATGAAGCTCTGCAGGCCTTATCTGATTTTTCCAAGGTTACTCCCTCTGAGAAATTCCTTAAGTTACAACTTGAGGCAAGATTGGCACTGGGACAGTACGACGAAGTTCTGAATCTTGCTGTCGGCCACAATTTTACCGGCGAATACAAACCTTATGCGAATATTTATGTATTGGAAGCTCTGATTCAGCTGCAACATATTGATAAAGCGAAACGTATGGTCATCGACAATGGTAAATTGATGGACGACTGGCAAATCGCTCTGACCAATGGCAGCATTTCCGTTGTCGACAGAGATCCAGAGGGCTTAAAAGCAGTCGCGGATTTTATGTTGTCTGAAGATTTTAGTGTCAAACATGCCATGCAACGTTCCTGTACTGAAAGTTTTGCCTACTATATGTACGCACTCACCGATTATCTGCAGGGTCAATATGAAAAAGCCGACAAAGCCTTTGATTATTATCATGAGAAGCTTGCCGCCAGCGACTGCCTGATGAACGAACCGGAACTGGAAATTGCGGCTCTGCTTTACCACTCCGACAGCAAACTGCAGAGCAATCGTGAAGATGCCGATGCACTGCGCATGCTTGAAGAAGCCGAGTCGATACTGCATTCACTTGCCGAGCAAGGCTCGGGATACTCCTAACCTTGGAGTCATTCGAGTTGCCCTGCATAATTTCAAAAGCAATAACCTGCAGGCTCTGGAAGAAGTTCGACAAATGGTTGATCGCGGCTGGCAACCATTTGGTCTGATGCGTTCTTCACCCTTATTTGATAGCTTCCTCGGTAATGAAACCGTTGCCGCACAATTGTCACCACTGGAAGAGGGTTTTGATGAAATGCGTGCACAATGCGATAGTATCGGTCTGGCCAAACTGGGTCTGTAATTTTATTACCGGAGTATCGCTATATGAATATTACTCCTCTGGCTGAATCCTTCGCCTTTGAGGTCACCGAAGTTGATATTGCCAGTGAAATAAACGAAAAAGATTTCTCTGCAATTCAAAACACATTCCATAATTGCGGCGTCATGCTGTTTCGTGATCAACAGCTGAGCGAAAAGCAGCATATCGACTTCAGCCGTCGCTTCGGCCCGCTCGAAATTCATATCGCCAGGCAATACCTGCTCGAAGGTCATCCTGAAATTGTTGTCTTATCCAATAAGGTGGAAAATGGCAAAGCCCTCGGAATAGAAGATGCCGGTCGTTTCTGGCACTCCGATCTATCCTACATGCATAATCCCAGCCTCGGCTCGCTTCTCTATGCTCTGCAAGTTCCGCCACCTGAGGCCGGAGGCAATACACCTTATGCCAGCATGTACGCTGCCTATGACGCACTTGATGATTCCATGAAGGAACGTCTAAAAAGTCTTAGAGCAGTCCACAGTTATGAACAACGCTGGCAAAAAGATGCCAATCGCGGAATGCAACGTACACAACTTGACGATAACGAACGTGAAATGCTTCCTGAGGTGAGCCACCCGATAGTGCGTCCACATCCGATTACCGGCAGGAACGCTCTTTATATCAATGAAGGCTTCACTGTACAAATTGAAGGATTAACAGAGTCAGAGTCACAAGCTCTGCTTGATGAATTGTTCGCGCACTCAACTCAGCAACAATTTGTTTATACGCACAACTGGCGCGCAGGAGATTTGATTATGTGGGACAACGCCTGCGTGGTTCACTCGGCCAGCTGGTACGATCCGGCCTACACCCGCCATCTGCATCGCACCACTATTGCTGGTCCGGCGTAAAACGTACGGCAAGCCAGAAAACCGGAATAGAGAGCATAGAAACGATGGTAAACACCAGCAGGGAGACTGTGTAAGGCGAGGCGTTGCCTGCCTCAATTAAATAATCAATGAGAACGCCGCTGGCGGTTATCGACATACCGACACCAACAACGCTGGCCATGAGAATGTTAAACGCCACCACCGTGGAACAAATATGCGGTGGTGCCAGCTCCTGAATCGTCGCATAAGAAGGCCCGTAAAGTACCCCTAGCTGAAAGAAAGTAAAGAACACGCCCAGCCAGAAAAAGAAGGAGTCGGGATCGGCGAGGCGGTAGTAGATATTGATCGGTGCCAAGAGTATCAAGACCCAGAACAGAAAAGAAAGCCGACTCTTACCGGTACGTTTTCGCCAGTAATCACTACCAATTCCACCAATCAGATTACCCAGTACGCCACCAGCCACACCGAACCAGCCGGTGGTCTGAGCAATTAAGGCACGATCGTAACCTCTCTCCTGCACGTACCAGAGTTGATCAAAGGCGGTAGCACCGAACATACCATGCACGCACACGCCTCCCATGATGGTGAAGACGAGTGCCGGTGACTGACGCAAGGCCGCAAACAAATCGACAATCTGACCTATCACACTGGCCTTTTTTTCAGTTGAATCCCTGACCTGACGACGCGGTACATCATTAATAAACAGTACCACCAGCGAAAGCGCAATACCTAGCCCGCCGAGCAGATAAAAACACATACGCCAGCCAATTGCCGGCCCGAGATAGCCGGCGACAAGCAGACTTACTCCGAAACCGATGGACACACCCATGTAATAAAAGCCGGAAGCGAAGCCACGTTTATGGGGAGGGAATTTGTCTGCCAGCATGGCAATTGCTGCGGGTGACAAAGTCGATTCGCCCACACCGATCAACATTCTGGGCAGGGCAAGACTGGCAAATCCTTTTGCGGCACCTGAGGCTGCTGTACATAAACTCCAGAGGAATACGGCAGCCGCAATCAAACGTGGCCGATGATACATATCGGCGAGAGCGCCCATGATCAAGGCCATAAATGAATAAAACACCATGAACAGTAAACCGGTGAGCAAGCCGAACTCAGTATTGGTCAGATTCAGGTCCGGCACGATGAAATTGGCAAAACTGCTGAGTAATTGCCTATCGACCATACTTAGAATATTGAGCAGGGTGAGTAAACCGAGCAGAAGATAGTGCGACAGAGTGATCTTGTCACTTTCGGAAAGTGTTTCCTGTGCCCCCACCTCACTTGTCATTGGGGGATTATCCGTGATGTGTTATGAAAAGCAATTGTTGTTAGTATTCATCCAGCGACAACAATGAACGGGAAGTAATTATGTCAGCAAAAGTCACTCTGGATTACTCACTCGAAGTTTTTGAAACCTTGCTAGGCGAGGCTTCGCGGATGGTCACCAGGCGCTATGACAATCTTGATGAGGCCCCGACTTTCGCCGGTTTATCACCTGCCGAAGTGGCCAGCTGGTTTGATGAACCATTGCCAGATAAGGAAATGGACCCGCAAGAGCTTCTGCAACAAGTCGATACACAGGTTATGAAAAACGCGACGCTGAACATCAGCCCGCACTTTCACGCCTATGTGAATACCGGTGGCACTCAGATATCCATTATCGCCGAGCTGCTGGCATCCGCCGTTAATCAGAATCTGGGCAAGTGGCATCTGTCACCGATAATGTGTGAAATCGAGAAACGCGTGATCCGCTGGTGCGCCGATTTAATTGATTATTCATCGTCTGCGGGCGGTGTGCTGGTTAGCGGAGGTTCTGCTGCGAATCTTGCCGGCCTGACTGTCGCGCGTAATATCGTTTTTGAAAATCAGGCTGTGCGTGACAAGGGCCTGTTTGGATTGGCACCCATGATTGTCTATACCTCAACAGAAGTGCATGGCTGTGTTGACAAAAGTATTGAGCAACTTGGTATCGGCATGAGCAATTTGCGTAAAATCCCGACTGATAATGATAATAAAATCGATCTTAATGTTCTGACAGATCAGATACAGCAGGATAAAGCGGATGGTTTACAACCTTTCTGTCTAATCGGCAATGCCGGTACGGTAAACTCAGGTGCAATCGATCCGCTCGACAAACTTGCCGACATCGCTGCCGAGCACAAACTCTGGTTTCATATTGATGGCGCCTATGGTGGGCTTGCCGGGGCTCTTGAGGAAATAAGGTCACTCTATAAAGGACTTGAACGTGCGGATTCGATCGCCATTGATTTTCATAAGTGGCTGTATCAGCCTTTTGAAGCCGGCTGTGTGCTGGTAAAAAGCTGGGACGAACTGGAAAGAACTTACTATAAAACAGCATCCTATCTCTCCACCGATGATCAGAGCGATAATCGATTCGATTTTAACAAATATAATTTTCAACTCTCACGCAACGCCAAAGCCCTGAAAATATGGATGAGCTTCAAAGCCTATGGTGCTGACAGAATAAAAAATGCTATCCGTAACGATATCGAACTTACCCGCTATCTTGAAGCGTAGCTTGACTCTGCAGATGATTTTGAATTGTGCAACAGTGCAGAGCTTTCGATCTGTTGCTTTCGTTACACTGGTAATCTGGACAAAGACAGGTCAGACCTTGTTGATAGACTAAACACTGATATTATTCCTGCTCTTGAAAGCGATGCACGGGTTTTTATTACCGGGACCTTGCTCGATGGCCGGCCTGTGATACGCGCCTGTCAGATTAATCACAGAAAACAACAGGAACACATTGATTTCCTGCTTGAAGTGATCAGAAATGTAGGAACTAATGTTGAAAAATCCATGCATATTAATACAACCTTATGAGCGTTAATCTCGACAAAGAAGTTGGCCCTCTTTATCAACGACTCAAATCTTTTATTATCAGACAAATTGAAAATGGTGACTGGCTACCCAAACACCAGTTACCTTCGGAACACGAATTAGTAGCCGATCTTGGCGTCTCGAGAATGACTGTGAACCGTGCCTTGCGCGAACTGGCTAGTGACGGTTATCTCACCCGGGTCGCAGGCGTCGGTACCTTTGTTGCCGAATTACAAAGTCGCAGTCACTTCCTTGAAATCAGAAATATCGCCGATGAAGTCCGCGAGCGCATGCATGATTATAGCGCCAGAGTCGTGCTGAATAAGAAAGAGAAGCTAAGTTCCGAGAATGCATTACGCCTGCAAGTGCGTCAGGCCAGCAACGCTTTCCATTCAACTATTGTGCATATGGAAAACCATATTCCCATCCAGCTGGAAGATCGTTTCGTCAACCCGCAAGTAGTACCGGGCTATGGCAGCGTCGATTTTACCCAAACCACACCTGCTGAATATTTACTAAAAGTAGCGCCATTGCAGGAAGTGGAACACACGGTACAGGCACGTTTCCCTGCAGCACGCATTCGTAATCTATTGCATCTGGAAAAAAACGAAGCTTGTCTGGTATTACTGAGGCGCACCTGGAGTAAAGGTAAGATTGCTTCCTTTGCGACCCTTTATCATCCCGGTAATCGCTATGAATTAAGTGATCATTTCACGCTACGTTAGAGGCAAGACCATCTTTGTATACACGTGAACAGGGGTTAGCGCCGATCATATAGGCCAATTCAGCAGGATCTTGTATATCCCAGAGAACAAAATCAGCACGTTTTCCTACTTCAAGCGTACCGCGATCTTCACCCAGCCCAAGCGCCCTCGCCGCATTACGGGTAACACCTGCCAGAGCTTCCTCAGCAGTCAGAGAAAAAAGCGTGCAAGCCATATTCATCATCAAGAGCAGGGAAAGTACCGGCGATGAACCGGGGTTAGCATCGGTAGCCACAGCGATTGCTACGCCATGTTTACGTAGCAAATCAAGCGCTGGCTTTTGTTTTTCCCGCAGCACATAAAAGGCGCCTGGCAAGAGAACCGCCACAGTTCCACTCATCGCCATCTTTTTAATGCTGGCTTCAGAGCTGTATTCAAGGTGATCGGCCGAAAGCGCACCATGCTCAGCGGCCAGACCGGCAGCACCAAGGTCAGATAATTGATCGGCATGCAATTTAAGAGGCAAACCCAGTTCCTTTGCCAGTACAAACAGTCGGGATATCTCTTCTGGAGAAAAACCTATGTGCTCACAAAAACCGTCAACGGCATCCGCCAGACCCTGGCAACTTACTTCGGGCAAAATCTGAGTTAACAGTATTTCCAGATACCCTTCCCGGTCCTGATTATATTCTTGCGGTAGTGCATGAGCACCGAGGAAGGTGGTGCGTAATTCAATTTCCCTGTCTTGCTGATCCAGCTGTCGGGCGACACGTAACATTTTCAGTTCGGTATTGAGTTCAAGGCCATAACCGGATTTTACTTCAAGTGTGGTTACCCCTTCGGACTTCAGCCGGGCAATTCGCTTGGCAGCCGATAAGGCAAGTTCATCCATTGAGGCATCCCGCGTTGCCTTTACAGTCGAAAGAATGCCTCCGCCGGCCTTTTGCAATTCTTCGTAAGTGGCACCTTTAAGGCGCATTTCGAATTCGCTAGCGCGATTGCCTGCATAAATGATGTGCGTATGACAGTCAATCAAACCGGGGCTCAGCCACTGATTATTCCCGCTCTCTACCTGATCTGCGGCCTGTCTTTGCGATTCTGTCAGCTCATCCATGCACCCCAGCCAGGCGATACGACCGTTCTTCACCGCAATGGCGGCATCGCGGATTGCGCCATAATCAGAGGCATTTTCCACCATGGTGGCAAGCTGAACATCAGTCAGCAGGAGATCCCAGGCATTTGTCATAAGCTAAATCGTTTCAATTCGGGGCAACAACACTAATTAGGGTTTGCCAACAATATCAGCGCACTTTATCATGTGTGTACCTGTATATACAACTCAAGACAAGTGGACTATTTCTCAAAACAAATACTACTTCCGGATGGCTGGAAAACCAATGTCCGTTTTGGCGTAAATAGTAGTGGTGAATTCACTGAAATTCAGGAGAATGCCGAGCCCGCAGGTGCCTCTGTCATCGAAGGGATTGTCGTTCCCGGCATGCCCAACCTTCACAGCCATGCTTTTCAGCGAGCCATGGCAGGTATGAGTGAATTTGCTGTCGCTGGCGAGAATAATTTCTGGTCCTGGCGTCAAACCATGTACAAACTTGCCAATTTGATGACTCCTGAGCAAATACGAGTCGTCGCCGCACAGCTCTATATGGAAATGCTAAAGGCTGGTTATACCTCAGTCGCAGAGTTTCACTATTTGCATCATGATTTTAAAGGCAAGCCTTACGCTGCCACTGACGAAACCTGCACCCAGCTTATTGATGCTGCCTGTCAAACCGGTATCGGCTTAAGCTTATTACCCGTCTTATATATGAGTGCGGATATTTCGGGTCGCTCGCCTGCTACCGAGCAGGCACGATTTGCCCATGACATCGATAGCTATATAGCCCTGTTCGAATCACTGCTGGACAAACAGTCAGAACAACTGCGAACGGGCATGGCCTTTCATAGTCTCCGCGCAGTACCCATCGATGCTCTGCTGGCAGTTATCGGTTATTACTCAGAGTCGTTTTCCGATCATCCCCTACATATTCACATTGCAGAGCAGCCTAAAGAACTGGAGGAATGTCTGCAGGTTTACGGCAACACACCGGTGCAATGCTTATTCGACGAAGTCGATGTGAATCAGCACTGGTGTCTTGTGCACGCCACTCATGTCAGCGCCGATGAAATAGCTCTCATGGCGGATAGTCATTGCGTCGTCGGGCTGTGCCCGACAACAGAAGCCAATCTTGGCGATGGGATTTTTCCCTTGCAGGAATTTCTGACAAAAGGAGGGAGTATCGGAATTGGTTCAGACAGCCACGTCTCCGTCAGTCCGGTCGAAGAACTACGCTGGCTCGAGTACGGTCAGCGCCTGATATCGCAACAACGTAATAATGTCGCGGATGAATCTGAATCACATAGCGGTGCACGCCTATGGAACGCCACCCTCAACGGCGGTGCCCGGGCACTTGGGAGAAATGTCGGCTCGATCGCCAGCGGCCAACGTGCCGATTTACTGGTTCTGGATGACAGTCATCCCCTGCTCTATGCCAGGCCGCCGGAGCAAGTGCTCGATAGTTTGATTTTTGCCGGTAATAGCAATCTGATAAAGGACGTCATGGTCGGTGCTTGCTGGCAGGTGAAGGACGCAAGGCATAAGCAGGAAGATGAGATTGTTTTTGCCTTTAACAAGGTAATGCATGAACTAATAAGCAAGTTGTAGACGGAGAAAAGTATGAGCACAAAGAAGAAAACTACGCATCGCGTGATACGCGCGCCCCGTGGTAACACACTCAGCGCCAAATCATGGTTAACCGAAGCACCCTTACGCATGATTATGAATAACCTCGATCCTGAGGTGGCCGAGCGTCCGGAAGATCTGGTGGTTTATGGTGGTATTGGTCGTGCAGCACGCAACTGGGAGTGCTTTGACAAAATAGTGGAAACCTTAAAATCACTTGAAAGCGATGAAACACTGCTGGTGCAGTCAGGCAAACCGGTAGGCGTTATGAAAACCCATAGTGATGCACCACGCGTATTGATTGCCAACTCCAATCTGGTTCCTGCCTGGGCAAACTGGGAACACTTTAACGAACTGGATCGCAAAGGTCTGATGATGTACGGCCAGATGACAGCAGGATCGTGGATCTACATTGCCAGTCAGGGCATCGTTCAGGGCACCTACGAAACCTTTGTCGAAATGGGTCGACAGCATTTCAATGGTGAACTAAAGGGCAAATGGATCCTGACCGCAGGTCTGGGTGGTATGGGCGGCGCGCAACCGCTTGCGGCTACGATGGCAGGTGCATCGATGATTGCGATTGAATGTCAGGAGAGTCGTATCGATTTCAGATTACGTACCGGCTACCTTGATAAAAAGGCACTGACTATTGAGCAAGCTATGACTATGTTGGCAGAGGCACACAAAGCCCGGCAAGCTGTCTCAATAGGTTTAGTCGGTAACGCCGCTGAATTGCTACCACGCATGTTAGAACTGGGTATTCGACCTGATGCCGTAACCGATCAGACTTCCGCACACGATCCGGTAAATGGCTACCTACCACTCGGCTGGGAACTTTCCAAATGGGAGGCAATGCGTAGTAGCGATCCGGAAAAGGTCGCCGCTGGGGCGAAGAAGTCCATGGCCATCCATGTCCGGGCCATGCTCGATTTTCAAAAAACGGGAATCCCGGTATTCGACTATGGAAATAACATACGACAGGTGGCCAAAGATGTGGGTGTTGAAAATGCTTTTGATTTTCCCGGCTTCGTCCCGGCCTATATCCGCCCGCTGTTTTGCCGGGGTGTTGGCCCTTTTCGTTGGGTGGCGCTATCGGGTGATCCAGAGGACATTTATAAAACCGACAAAAAAGTAAAAGAACTGATCCCGAACGATGCGCATCTACATAACTGGCTGGACATGGCTCGTGAGCGTATTCAATTTCAGGGCCTACCCGCTCGCATTTGCTGGGTCGGTCTTGGTCAGCGACATCGACTTGGTCTGGCGTTTAACGAGATGGTCAAATCAGGTGAACTCTCAGCGCCGGTAGTAATCGGCAGAGATCATCTTGATGCCGGTTCAGTCGCCAGTCCCAACCGTGAAACCGAAGCGATGAAAGACGGCTCTGATGCAGTTGCCGACTGGCCATTGCTTAATGCATTGCTAAACACAGCAAGTGGCGCGACCTGGGTGTCGATTCACCATGGTGGAGGTGTCGGTATGGGTTATTCCATTCACGCCGGTGTCGTTATCGTCTGTGATGGTAGTGATGAGGCAGCCACCCGCATCGGCCGTGTACTCTGGAACGATCCGGCTTCCGGTGTAATGCGCCATGCCGATGCCGGCTATGAGACTGCTATCGATTGTGCTCGCGAGAATCGTGATGGTCTGCACCTGCCCATGATTGATTAGAGACTTGTCATGAAAAAACTTAAATTAAATGCCGGCCGGATAAATCTCTCCACATTGCGGGAAATCGCTGAGCAGGCACAGCATGTCAGTATTAGTAAAAGCAACTATCTGGCCATTGATCAATGTAACGCAACAGTCAACGAACTTTGCGCAACTGATGTAGCCACTTACGGCATCAACACCGGCTTCGGTAAAATGGCTCAGACCCGTATCCCGGCCGATAAACTAAGCGAGTTGCAACACAATCTATTACTATCGCACAGTTGTGGTGTTGGCGATTATCTTGCTGATGACATTGTCCGATTGATGCTGGTGCTTAAGATCCTTAGTCTTGCGCGCGGCCATTCCGGTGTGCGCAGGCAAATTGTTGATGCCCTACTTGCCTTGCTAAACCACGAAGTCTATCCATGCATTCCGGAAAAAGGCTCCGTCGGTGCTTCCGGTGACCTCGCACCACTGGCTCATATGAGTGCCGTATTGCTTGGCGTTGGCGAGGTGAGACACAAGGGAAAAATCTTTTCTGCACAGACGGGACTGGCTATCGCCGGGCTCGACGCTCTGACTCTGGGCCCGAAAGAAGGTCTGGCACTGATTAACGGTACTCAGGCATCGACAGCGATAGCATTGATTCATTTTTTCAGCATTGAAAAGATCTTCGCGGCAGCCACTCTTATTGGCGCTTTATCTGTGGATGCGATGAAAGGAAGTGATGCGCCATTTGATCCACGTATTCATGAATTGCGTGGTCATCAGGGTCAGATTGACAGTGCCGCCGCTTATCGAACATTGTTGAATGGTAGTGAAATTCGTCATTCACATATTGATTGTGAGAAAGTACAGGATCCCTATTCTCTTCGTTGCCAACCGCAAGTTATGGGCGCCATTCTCGAAGCACTGCGTTATGCCGGAAAGACACTGACAATAGAAGCAAACGCTGTCACTGATAACCCCCTGATTTTCACTGATACGAATGAGGCACTTTCCGGTGGCAATTTCCATGCTGAGCCGGTTGCTCTGGTGGCCGATCAACTGGCAATCGCCGCCTCTGAAATTGGCGCCATCGCGGAGCGACGTATTGCGAATCTGGTCGATCCGGTTTTGAGTTTGCTACCTGCATTTCTGGTGGACGAGCCCGGATTAAATTCGGGTTTTATGATTGCTCAGGTTACCGCAGCAGCGCTCGCCTCCGAAAACAAATCACTTGCTCATCCGGCCAGCGTTGACAGCTTACCGACCTCGGCGAATCAGGAAGATCATGTTTCCATGGCAACATTTGCCGCACGTCGACTTGGCAACATCGTCGAAAACCTTTCCGGGATTCTATCGATAGAACTGCTTGCCGCTGCACAGGCCATCGAATTCCATCGTCCTCAACTTACCTCGCCTGCTCTGGAAAAAGCCATTAGCCACTTGCGGGAAAGCGTTGCCAGTTATGATAAGGATCGTTATTTCGCACCTGATATAGAAAAAGCAAAAGATCTGTTGATGTCGGCCGAATTCAGTAAAGATATTCAGTCACTGCTACCCAGTTATGCCTGATCTTTTCGAGTGTAGGTCAGGCAACAGTCCGCTACTGCTCAGTTCACCGCACGACGGTGCGGACTTTCCTGCTAAGTTAATTGAGCAACTGAATCCTATTGCCCTGATCAATCAGGATCGGGACTGGTTTGTCACTGAACTCTACAGATTTGCAGACAAGATGGATGTCAGCTTTATCCGCGCCAACTATTCACGTTATGTAGTCGACTTAAATCGCTCTCCTGAAGGTGAGCTACTCTATCCGGGTAGAATGGAAACCGGACTATGCCCTTTGACTACATTTAATGGTGAGGCACTCTACGCGGAAAACTGCGAACCGGATGAAAGCGAGATCAAGTCACGTATAAACCGTTACTGGTTACCCTATCATCTGAAAATCGAAGAAGAACTGGAACGGATAAAATCTATCCACGGCTATGCCCTGCTCTGGGACGCGCATTCAATCAGGGCTGAAGTTCCTCAGCTTTTTGATGGTGTACTACCAGATCTTAATTTTGGTACTGCAGATGGTAAAGCCTGTAAGCCCGACATCGTTAATTCACTGTTGTCATTGGTAAAACAATATTCAGATTATAAGTTTGTTTTGAATGGTCGTTTCAAGGGCGGTTACATCACCAGACATTATGGTAACCCCGAGAATAATGTTCATGCTATACAATTGGAAATTAACCAGTCAACTTATCTTGGCGACAAACTCCTACCTGAATTAGATAAACGAAAAAGTGATAAGCTCTCTGCTCTTTTAGAGCAATTATTTGGATTACTGGCTTAAGGCACCAGTCTCAAGATCGACACCTTCTGCATGCAGCGCATTCTTCAAGGGGCTCAGGAAGTCCTGATAGTGGAGCAATGCGGAATTCTTTACTGCTACCGTGTCCCTGATTTGAACCGCACTTAAAGTACTCACCGGATTGCCTTTGCTCTGAAAATCAAGACAGCTGTCTTCCCAGTCAAGATTACAATGTGCGATTAGTTGCGGGGCCATTGTAGAAAAATCACTGGCAAGTGTTTCGTACTGAATGCTCATAAAACGAGCACCGAGGCTCTGCTCCCAGTAATTCATTAACTGTGCATATTGACTGTAGTAATGAGCAATATCATTCAAGCTATGCGTAAATGACCAGAAGCGTGAAAATTTGTGTTTGAAAATTGAAAAACAGGTGTCGATCGGATTACGCCTGATATGCAGAACCGGCGCATTCGGAAAAAGAATGCTGAGTAAGCCTATCGCTTCAAAATTGAGTGGGTTTTTGTCCGTAAAATGTGTGGCGGAAGACATCTCAGGCCGATCAGTCAAATAGGCGTTCACCCATTGCTTCAATAAACCGCTGTCCGGCAATGTGTCGGTACTTGTTTTCAGTACTGAGTCCAATATTTGCGGTAACAACGGTCGCTCACCACCCGCTTCAATCAGTGAATGAGCGGAAAGACAGGTTTCGACCAGTGTTGTACCTGAACGCGGCATGCCAAGAACAAAGATCGGACAGGGCATGGCATTTTCCATAACAGATCTAGTGACTTCCTTTGTAAATATAGATTTTATTTTGCGTGTTTTCTCAAAGGCAGCCTGTCGGTCATAAAGCTGCTGATGTTTTTCAGCCTGGTACTTATTAAGATGATTTGCTTTTTCAAAAGCTGTGAAGGCAGATGAATAATCCTTCCTCGCTTCGTACACCTGTGCCAGAGCGAACTCAATATCGATTGCCTGTTCTTTATTAGACCAGTCGCTACAACTCAATTTAAGTAAACAATCGAATTCATCATCCGTTAATTTACCCCGGGTCACATTAACCAGTTGCCTGTACGCATCAACATTATCTTCTTCAAGCTGTAGAGCGTGTCGACAGCATCCCGCTGCGTGTTGAAAATCACCATGGTAAGTATGTAACAAAGCCAGTGAAACCTGCACCTCTGCCATATCAGGATCAATTGATTGCGCTTTTTGCAATGCCTCACGAGCCCTGTTGTATTCAAAACACTGAAGACATATCTGCGCGTAACGCGCGAGGTCTTCCGCATTACCCTGACGTAACTCCAGTACTTTACGAAAATTTTCTTCGGCTAAACGAATACGGCCCTGCTCAATATAGGCAGTACACAACATCTGCCAGGCGAGTGGATCATGGGGAAGCATCTCAATCCAGCTTCTTGCCTTCTGTTCAAGTTTTAACCAATCTGCTTTTTGTGTAAACAGAAGGCAGGTCAATCTGAAAAGTGAGGGACTGCGTTCATCCATTTCGCTCAGCTTGCCAATTACAGATTCAGCTTGCTCGAGCTCGTTCAGAGCGATCTGTGCTTCAGCAAGTCTTTCAAGAGCGGGAGGAAAAGCAGGGTTAATCTTAATTATATTTACGGCTTCAATTTTGGCAGCATCGTAATCGCCTGTAGTCATTAGATGGGTTAAGAGATTCATACGGAAACCGATTTGCTGCGATTCAAGCCGGACAGCACTCTGCAGTAAAGGAGCGGCTTCTTCATAGGCACCAGATTGACTGAGCGCCAGACCAAATAAACTCATGACTTCAGCGTCATCTGTTGCCAACTCATAGGCCTTGCGAAAAAACGTAAGCGCTTCTTCTTGACGACCCGATTGTTGAGCCGCTATTCCGGAGTCCAGTAAAGAGTCTAATTGCCGGGTCATTATCGATCAAAATTTGGAAGGCGCATGAGACAAGTGTACTAGATGACGCGAAAAGCTTGCATAATTCTGAACACGAGAAACAAAAAAGGGGCCAACGGCCCCTTTTCATAAACAACTATTACTCTGAGCTTAAGCAGATTTTCTTCTGCCGGCACCTAAGCCAAGTAAGCCGAGCCCCATTATCGCCAGAGTAGCGGGTTCAGGAACTGCATGAAAATCCAGATTTAAGTCCCAATGATGAGAATTCATATCCGGGCTTTGTACCCAGGCCGAGCCACCGAAAGCACCTGTTTTATCATTCGCCCCATCACCCATCTGAAAACCGTAACCAGCTACCATTGCATTGATGTTAAATGAGGTGTTTGAGTTTACAGCCGGACTGTCAAATGTGATTGAGCCAGAAACAGTATCGAAGAAAGTCCAGGTTGATGCATCACCACCACCACCGTGTTTCAGGTTAAAGCCAGTGTGATCATCCGTATACCCTGTGAACAGGAGATTGATGTCTGCCATGACAGAATCAGGGTTAGTCGCCGAGGCAATCAAACTACCTGTCCAGTCAGCAGAATTTAAAGAACTGTTATCAATGGTGAATGTACCCGTGATATCAAAGTAATTATCGTTGCAAGACGGGCTACCAAAATCCGTACTGGTCCAGAGTCCGTGTGGACTACCACTGCAATTTACTTTACTGGTACTGGTGACGTTATAAACAATTGTCGCCTGAGCCGAAATACTGAGTGCCAGTAATATGCTCAGGATCAGGAATTTTTTAATTATATTAGTCATTTTCATTTCTTATATCTGAATGTCTGGCTAATTACTCCGCAATCAAAGTGCCAACTTTAAACTACTTTAAAAACAAAGACTTAAAAGATTGCTTCTATAAACCTGTAAAGAAGTTCGACAGGGCTCAAATATACAAATTGGTCTAACCTTTTGTTTTCAATAGCTTTATTACTCTATCCTTAAGAAGGACAAGCGACGAAATAATTTACAGTCTGCTCCTAACTTTACGCTCAGTTCTCAGATTTCAGTTCTCTGGTAGGTACTTGCACATTACAGATTTCGATACGTCCCGCCGGGTCTGCAAACCAGCTTTCTTTTCGAAAGGTTCGGGACTGAACATAATTCTGAAAAGTCCTGGTCTCGGTTTTCAATATTTGCAATTTGGCACGCTCAGACTCCGGTATGTCATCTCCAAAACGAATACGGCTTATCTCCACATTTTCTTTCTCATCTTCGTAGAAACCGAGAAATCCCGTACCGCGCGGCAAACTCGACAGTGTCTCGACCCCGCTTAAAACACGACCTATAAGCGTGACATTTCGGTCAAGATGCCGCGGTGCATGCCCTGTCACCACATAGAGTTCCGCTCCGTTACCGCTGTTGAACGCATAGTCACGACCAACACCCAACATACCGTAGCAATGAGTCAGCCAGGCCCGTTTGCCGTCGCTGGCTACTGGAAAACCGTCAACGAAACCGACTTCTTCTGCATAAGCATCGCGACTTTCGAGAGGCACAATATCAAGCCCTTTTCGCTCTCAAAAAAACTCTGGCTCAAGTTCAGTTTTAGCATCGCCCAGAGTTCTGGCACCGTCTTTACCAGCCAGAGAATCGCCCCATTGCACAACGTAATTATCCTGAACACGAATAATCGCCAGACCGTCAAAGTAAGCCTGACTGACCAGTTGACGAATATTGCGGATCACCTCGGGTGCAAAAGCCGGCGCCAGTTCAAAAATTACCTGGCCCCTTGCATGTTGCATATAGAGCAGGTTTTTATCTTCCGGTGTACGCCAGTCGGCGCCGCTTGACGAGTCGAGAATACCCTGACTGCTTAATAAAGTATCTGCGTTTATGAAATTCATAAGTAATATGGCTAAGATGAAAAGATAGATTGGAAATCTGTTAAAAATCTGCATGAGATAATTACCCTTCAGTTATCCTTGATATTTTATACACCTTAATCATAATTAGCCCGTGACTTCCATTGATTACACAGATTCCAACTATTCTATCAGGCAAAGCTTTGCTGATGGTCATAATCGTTACTGGGAACGACTTGCCTCACCAGGTTCCTGGTTAACGGGTGCAGAACGTGTGGCCGTCGCCGCAGAGGTCAGGCAAGCCAAAAGCTGTGGTTTATGTGAACAACGTAAAAATGCGTTATCGCCTTATCAGGTAGATGGTGCGCATGACCATGCCAGCGAACTATCAGATACTATAGTTGAAGTGATTCATCGCATCGTTACCGATCCGGGCAGACTCACTAAAACCTGGTTCGATGGCATCATGCAGCAGGGTCTCAGCGCAGAAAAATACGTTGAAGTGCTTGGCGTACTTGGAAATGTGTTAGCGATTGACGAATTTTGCCGTGGCCTCGATATTCCATTAAATGAATTACCTGAGCCCAAAGCAGGTGAAGCCGATAGTTACCGGCCGGCGAATATTCGTGAGGATGGTGATGGTGCCTGGGTACCACTCCTGCCAAATATAGTTGACGATGGCCCCGAGTCCGACCTTTGGGAAAATCGCACAGGTTATGTCATTCGCGCACTTAGTCTGGTACCCAATGAAGTTCGACATATGCTTGACCTGCTTGAAGTTCATTATATTGACAATAAACAGATCTGGAACGTAACCGGATCACCGCGGGACACTTTAACTCGCGCACAAATGGAGACCGTAGCCGCCAGAGTGTCCGCACTCAACGGCTGCTTTTACTGAACTACCTCACATGCCTTGATGCTCCGTGAGGGCATCGAACTTGAAGGCAAGTCTGTCAATCTGGACGGGCTGACTGATCCAAACTGTACGAACATTGACGGTATACCCAACTCCGAATCTCTGTTAAAACTGGCCAATGCCTTTATGGGCAAAGATCAGGCAGCGCTGGCCACGACCCGTGATGCTCTGGTTGAAAAAATGGGAGAGGAAGCCTTGGTCGATGCCATCGGCGTCGCATCAATTTTTCAAAGAATGGACAGGATAGCCGATGCAACAGGAATTCCTTCCGACGGCCCCGTGGCATTGATGCAGGAAGATCTGGCAAAGTTACTTGGCACCGATCAGTACGTTTCAGCTGGCAATACCAAACCGCTATTCTGGATTAAAAGAACCATGATCAAGCTCATTGCCATTCCGCAAATCAAGAAAATGATTCGAGAGAAAAGCGGGCATTAATTGCTGCTAGCACAGTTCGGCGCCTTAGAGCGAATCTTAGCGTTATGAAGATATTGTTAGGTATAGGTTCCATTGTACTATTCGCTTACATTGGTGCCTCAGTCTTACTCTACATATTTCAACGTGATCTTTTATACTTTCCAACTGAAAAATATGAACACCCTTTTGATCGGTTTAGTATTTCAAGTCAAGGAGAGACTATTGAACTTATCGTATTAAATAAGGGCAATAGCAAGGCCTTATTATACTTCGGTGGGAATGGCGAGGCAGTAGTCGCCAACGCTGAAGCGTTCTTATCTATTTTCTCAGATCTAACAATATATCTTGTCAATTACAGAGGCTATGGTGGCAGTAGTGGTAAACCGACTGAATCTGGTATCTGTGCTGATTCATTAACGATATATGACGAAATTATAGAACATCATACTCAACTCTCTGTGGCAGGCAGAAGTCTTGGCTCCGGCGTAGCTACTTATTTGGCGGCTGAGCGAACTATAGAAAGCATCGTACTTATCACACCTTACGATAGCATTTTGAATGTAGTAAAAACAAGACTCCCTGTCTTTCCAGTAAAACTTTTACTGAAAGATCACTATGATTCATTGTCGAGAGTGAAAAATATTCAATCAAAAGTATTAGTTATTGCCGCGGAGCATGATCAAGTAATACCGATGAAGCATACACAAAGACTGATAGATGAATTTGGAAGCGGACAGACACGACTAAAAATCATAAGGAACTCGGGACATAATAGTCTTTCAATTAATGACGATTACCTATTAAGCCTTAAAGAGTTTGTACAATAAGGTAAAACGGAAGAGGTAGGAGTCGAACCCACCAGACGCTTTATTGGCGTCTCACTGGTTTTGAAGACCAGGCACCCCACCGGGGACATCGCTCTTCCTTAAATAGATTTGTCGTTCAGGTTTCGGTCATCAGGCGAATTCGATCCTGACTCAGCACCACCCGTCCGGAACCTCTGCGTAGTGTGAAGCCAATCTTATCAAAGCACTCCAGCACTTCAACGGCAAAGTTTCTGCCAATACCAACGCTGTTTTTAAAGTCGGCGACGGAAAATTCCTTTTTCGCTTCGACTAATTGCACTACCTCTTCAGCAAAAAGTATCGCCTGCTTCGCCAGTATGTATCTATTTGCAGCTACGCATAACAATAATTTTTGTTTACTTGCTGTTTTACACAGACTTAGTATTTCAGCCGGTTTACATGCCAGTTTTTCTGCTATCTCACCAACAACAGGTACCTTTTTATCACAACTTTGTAGATATTCTTCCAATTTTTTCCATAGTAGCTCTTCTTGCACAGATAAGAGCTTCTCTTTTTTCGGCAGATTGATTTTATCTTTGGAAAGAGAAATCAGATCAGCCTGTTGCATAAAACGTAATACTAAATCCAGATCAATACCAGCAAACTGCTTACTAAAGTCAACTCGTATTTGTTCTTTTTTATTATCGGCCTGTGTCAATACATATTGCGTGATGGATTGCCATTCATCACTAGCCAATGCAAAACGCTCATCGTCCTGTTCCAGTATTAGAAGATCGTCTCTGTGCTTCTCCAGTTTGAGAGAAGCCAGCTCTTCGTCGTTGCGTATATTCCGGCTTAAACAAAAGCGTTTAATATTAACAATCTGCTTCTGCTGAAAAACCAGCGATTCCAGAACTTTGGCCGCATCATCATCGTCCATAAGCGATAGTTTTGTTAAATGTGCTGCTTTGCAACGCTTGCCCGCCTGAGCAAAAGGTTCAAGTACATGACCACCACCCAATGTTTCATTTTCACTGTCATCTCTTAATAGAAAACGGTCGCCGTGGCATGCCTGAACCGGGCGTTCCAGAAGTATACGAGCAAATGTACTTTGTCCCGCTTGTAAGGTTTTTTGCTCTAATAAAGACAAACGAGCTGGCAGGCGTTTGGCTCCGATATACAGCTTCACCGGAGACATATGCTTTAGGGCAAAAGGCGCATTGGCCAACAAACTCACCTGTGCCTCAAAACAAGATGTGGTTTCACACAATTCTTTGGCAACCAACCAGTCGCCACGTTCAATATCGTCTTTTTCAATATCGCCGCTGATATTCAGTGCACATCTTTGACCTGTTAATGCTTTGCTTTGTCCCTGTTCCTGCATTTGTAAGCTACGGACACGGACTGATACGTCCTGCGGTGCAATTTTCAGACTGTCACCCTCCTGCACACTGCCGGAAATAACCGTACCTGTAGCGACCAGACCACTTCCTTTTATCAAAAAAATACGATCGACAGACATTCTGAAATATCCAGCAGAAGATTTCGCATGTATGTTTCCCGCGGCAGTCTCGAGAAACTGCGCCAGTTTATTCGTTCCAGTTTGCGCAAGAGAGTTGACTTCAAAAACCTCGACTCCGGGTAGATCCTCCAGCAGATTCAAGGCACTTGTTTTTACCTCTTCTATTCGGGCCTGTTCAACTCGATCAATCTTGGAAATAACCAGAACAAAGCGAGCGACACCAAGTAGACGTAATACATTTAGATGTTCGAGTGTCTGCGGCATCAGGCCATCGTCGGCCGCGACTACCAACATACCCAGATCAATACCGTTTATGCCTGCGATCATATTATTGATAAAGCGGGTATGACCCGGCACGTCGATAAATACTATGGTATTGCCATCAGCTGATTTACGATAGGCAAAGCCCAGATTAATAGATAGACCGCGACGTTTTTCCTCTTCAAGACGATCGGTCTCCATGCCGGTGAGGGTTTTTACCAGTAAGGTTTTACCATGGTCAACATGACCGGCTGTAGCGACAATCAAGTAAGCAAGTCCTGCAGGAGAGACAACTGCTCAATAAAACCCTGCTCATCTTCAAGACAACGCATATCGAGCAGATAGGAACCATTACTAATGCGTCCGATAACCGGTTTAGGTAGCTCACGCATGGTCTGTGCCAGACTGCGCAATGTATCATCGCTGTTATTCTGTGGCACTACCATCAGGCCGTAACTCGGAATATCGCTGGTTGGTAAAGCACCACTTCCGACCTGACTTGAACATTCGCAGACACTCACCTGATAAGCCGGCGTCAAAGCTGCATGAAGTTTTTCCTGAAGATGCTCTGCCTGTATTTTTATCTCAGGCAGCGGACGGGTTAACAGCTTCAGGGTAGGTAGACTGTGTTCAAGTTGTGTCGGGTTTTGATAAAGACGTAAGACTTCCGTCAGTGCCGCAAGCGTCATCTTATCAACGCGCAGCGCACGTTTTAAAGGATTGCTTTTTATCGCTTCTACTAAATCTTTGCGACCGGCAATGATGCCACATTGCGGGCCGCCCAGAAGTTTATCGCCACTGAAGGTGACGACATCCGCACCGGACTCGAGACTTTGTTTTACCGTTGCTTCCTCAGGCAGACCATACGACTTGAAATCGAGAAAATTACCACTACCAAGATCAATAACAAAAGGAATATCATTTTCGTGAGCGAGTTCGGCAATTTCTTTTTCACTTACCTCGCTGACAAAACCTTCTATACGATAGTTACTGGTATGTACTTTAAGGAGAAGTGCCGTATCAGCAGTAATTGCGCTACGAAAATCTTTTTTATGTGTGCGATTCGTGGTGCCGATTTCCACCAGTTTACAGCCTGCACTGGTGATAATTTCGGGCATTCGAAACGAGCCACCAATTTCCACCAGTTCACCTCTTGAAACCGGTACTTCCCGCTTTCTTGCCAGAGAATTTAAAGTCAGCAGCACTGCCGCTGCATTGTTGTTCACTACTGTCGCCGCTTCAGCACCGCTCAACTCACAAATCAGTCCTTCAATGTGATTATCACGATCGCCCCGTTTACCAGCAGCAAGATCGTATTCAAGATTGGAAGCCGATTGAGCAACCTGCACCGCAGCTTCAATAGCTACGTCCGGCAGCAGCGCGCGACCAAGATTTGTGTGCAGGATAGTACCGCTCAGATTAAACACCGGAATGAAGTCACGTTGCTCCGAGGCCAGCATACTTTTGTCTACGGCCTCGACGATGTCAAATAGAAAATTTTTTTCGTCAGCAGCGCTTGAGTTGGAAATCGCATCCCTCAGATTCTCAATTTCAACTTTCACAGCAGCACTAATCCGTTCATGCCCAAAGCGCTCGACATGTTCATCCATCTCCCGTAGAACGCGATCGACAGCGGGAATTGCTCTGAATTTTGATTTGGCCTGTGTCACAAGATGAAATCCCTGTTTTCTTTAAATAAGAGAAACAAATAATAACATTTCCACTCAGGGTTCATACTTACTCAAACCAGGAGATGAACGGGTTTATCAGTACCGCTTGCTGACTTTATCTCGGCAATTATCGCGGCATGCTGATAGCCCTGTAGTTTTAGCGCCAGCAGACAGGCTTCCGCTCCGTCCGCTGGCACGCTGGCGATTAATCCGCCTGCGGTTTGCGGATCAAATAACAGGGGATAAAATTTATGCTCAGCCACGCTATCCTTATTTTCTATCGCCGCTTCAGTCAATTGATTGCTGCTGTGAATAGAGCTGACAATATTTGCTGAAAATGTCTCCAGGCAACTCTGCAAATGTGGCAATTTGTTGAGATCTATTTCAAGACGCGCCGGCGTTTCACCTTTCATTTCCAGCAAGTGCCCCAGCAAGCCAAACCCACTGATATCGGTGCAGGCATGCGCATCATGTTCGACAAAGCAAGTAGCAGCCTGTTTGTTAGACTGCAACATGCAGATAATAGCCTGATCTATCCATGTTGCTCTGGCCTGCTGATGCATATCTGCTGCCAATAGAGTTCCGGTACCAAGTGGCTTGCTGATTATAATTTTATCACCGGCCTGCAAACCCTGTTTGTGCAGAATTTTGTCTGCTTCAACCAGTCCGTTTACGGCAAAACCCAGAGATACATCCGATGCTTCACCGCTGTGCCCACCAATAAGAGAAGCCTGTGCTTCGCTGAATACAAGCACCGCACCCTGCATCATCTGCAACAGCTCTTCTTTAACTTTCTCCTCATCACCAGCCGGCAGATTCACTATGGCTTGTGCTGAGTGTGCACTGGCGCCCATGGCGAACAGGTCGTTCAAGGAATGATTGGCGGCGATCTGGCCAAACAGGTAGGGATCATCAACAAAGGATCGAAAGTAATCGACACTCTGAACCAAAACCTGGTTTGCCGGCACGCTCAGCACCGCCGCATCGTCAGGTCCTTGAAAATCAATTAACACATTGTCAGCTCTATTAACCCGCAACTGAGCTAGTACATCTTCAAGAATAGTGGCGGCCACCTTGCCACCACAACCCGCACAGCGCATTGATTGCGCCATATCCATGGACGGAAGGTTTTTAAACCTGGTCATGAAGCGGCGGTCTATGCGGTTTTTCCATTGCCAGATCAACCAACCTCCCAAAGTCCTGCCGGAACGAGAGGCAACAGCGTATTTATTTCCGGTAGAGATAAGACTGAGAAATTCTTTCTGAGGCTGAAAGCCTTTTAGTGGCTGGCTCTGCAGTTTTCGCTGCAGGTTTTCAAATAGCACCGGTCCCTGTCGCACTGCGAAGACACCCGCTTTCGGGCGCGGGTGCTCATTAACATTGGCAATATCGCCGCTGGCGAATACACCTGCATGTGAAACAGATTCAAGTGTATCGTTTACTTCAATAAAACCAGACTCATCAACTTCCAGGCTGGCTGCAGCAGGCCAGTCCTGGCCCCGCGCACTGGTTGTCCAGAATGTCTCATCCAGCTGAAAAGTTTCACCATTTTCAAATTCCAGTATGCCCTGAGATAAACTACTTACCTGAGCACCCCCATGAAAAGTGATTCCTCGTTTATTGAGCACATTCTGAAATTTATGTCTAAGCCGGGGCATGTAATCGGGCAAAATACCCTCTGAGTCAGAAAACAGATGAAACTGTAGCAATCCAATATCTTTTTTATTTTTTTTGAATTCATTTTTTAAGCGATGTTGAATAGCCAGCACCAATTCCACACCGGCCGCTCCCGCACCGATCACCCCGACACGGCGTGGCACTTCAACTGCTATCAGGCGTTCCAGACTCGAGTGCCATTTATCAAGAAAGCCATCAATCGGCTTAACAGCCAGATGACTTTCACTCGTCTCCATGCCAGTTGGAAGCCATGGCGATGAGCCAATATCAATAGAGAGAACATCATAACTCTGAGGTGGCCGGTTTTTGCAAAGGATGAGTTTTCGCTCCGTATCCAGACCCACTACTTCTTCATGGAAAAATCTGGCTCCTGCAAAGCGACACAAACGTAACAGATCAATATGAATATCATCGAAGGAGTAATGACCCGCTATATAACCGGGCAACATACCCGAATAGGGAGACTGTAGTTCCCGCGATATGACTGTAATGCGTACACCGGCCAGCGCCTGCATGCCGAATTTCTTCAGCACGATGACGTGGGAATGACCTCCGCCAATTAGGACGAGATCTTTTATTACGGGCGATTGGGAAGCACGCATAGGCATAAAAAAGTGTTTAGGGATTTACTCGAACTTTGCTCTACAGCAGATGCTCATAACGCTGGATACCACGATTATGCTCGCTGGCAAGCTGACGCCACTTACTGATATTTCGATCCGGCTCAAACAATTGCTCTTTGTACCAGGCCTCGTCATTTTTGTAGAAGGTCTGCTGTGCCTCGCGTGCCCATATATCGTCATCATTAAATCCCCTCAGCGCAAGGTCTTTCCATTTGTTTTCAAACTCATCAGCAAATGCAGATTCATCTTCGGATGTCGCGATTTTTCTTCCTAAAGTCGCAATATAATAATGTCGCTCTTCATCAATCGGCACATACCATTCAAACTGGGTCAGGCTGGGATCAGGCCAGGGATCAACACGCAATACACCGGGAAGCCAGATTGAAATATCAGATGCCACCCGTGTCTCTCCCATATGTCCCTGCAACACCGTCTCTCCCTGCACTGTACCTTCAAACACCGGCTCGCAATGCTCCGCCAGCAGGTCGTAGATTCCTTTCGGACCTTCCTCCTCAGTCACTACTTTAAAAGTGTCTCTGCTGGTTGGCACAAAACCAAGTGGCAAAGCAATGTCGTTTCCATCGAGCAGAATCGACTCCTTGTGTATAAAGACATGGGTGCTATCAAAACCGTTCTCACAGCCTATACGCCAGTTAGCAGCGACTTCCTGCCTGATACCACGTATACATACATCTTCATCAAGAAAACCCGGTGGTACATCATCCTTCAATGCAGCTGGCTCATCATCACCCATAAAAATAAAAATCAGTCCTTTTGCCTCCTGTACGGGAAACGCCGCTATTCCCGTCTTACCTATCAGGTTACTACGTGGGTTTGTCATGATATCGACTAGTTCCCCGCTGGCCATATCAAAGGTAAACGCGTGATACCAGCAGGTAATCGTGCCTTTTTTATAGCATTCCGGTTTTCTGGAAAATGGCACACCCCGATGCAAACAACGATCACGCACGGCAAACACTTCACCATCAACGCGTGTCAGCAAGAGTCGGTCGCCGAGAATTTCGTGTGCTTTGAATTCACCCTCGGCCAGCTCTTCGGAAAGTAGGGTGGGATACCAATGATTACGAAAACCGAGTTTGGCCTCGACATAATCAGGATAGAGCGAGCATTTTTCAAGAATGTCAGGATCAACAAGAGGCTTCATAGGTATCGACTGATCTAATCTTGAGTGAGTACGGGTTCAATAATTTTAAATATTTCGGGTCGATTCTCGCGCACTTCGTCAATACTCAGACCTTCAAGTGAAAATGGGTATTTAAGCCACTTGTCGGTGGTATGAATATAATAATCAGGCGATCGTTCAGTACGGTTGTGCGTCGGTTTGAACCAGGGTACAGCGACTCGGATTTCTTTCGGGCAGTTTGCTCTGGCTTTATCGCGCAACTGCTCGATGACCGTCTGAATTGTTATGCCGGTGTCAAAGACATCGTCCACAATCAGTAATGAATCATCGCTGTTGATGTTCTTTATCAGGTAATTTAAACCGTGAACTTTTATATCGTCACTGCGCTCGTGACTGGCGCTGTATGACGAGGTGCGAATGGCAATATGATCCGTTTTAATTCCGAAGTAATCGAGAAACTCCTGTACCGCAATGCCAATGGGCGCCCCGCCCCGCCATAGTGCAATGATGACCTTAGGTTTGAAGCCACTTTTGACCACCTGAGCGGCTAACTTGAAAGAATCGTCCAGCAAATCCTGTGATGATAGGTAGGTTTTTTCCATCTTAATCCTGTTAGACTAATTGCCTGTTGACTAATTATATCCGATTGCCAACCATTTGACTGCCCATGGGAAAAGTATTCATTGACGCCGAAGAACTGCTTCTCGATTCCTATCGATTGGTAGTCAAAATATACGAAAGCGGCTTTCGACCGGATTTTATTATTGGCCTGTGGCGTGGTGGCACCCCCGTTGGTATTGCCGTTCAGGATTGTCTGGAATATTTAGGCGTCGAGACCGACCATATTTCGATTCGTACTTCCTACCGTGGCATGAGTACTTACTCTGATATGGTCGAAAAAGGAGAAAATATTCAGGTTCATGGTCTGCAATACGTGCTGGACAATCTGAATAATTCAGATTCTCTACTGATCGTGGATGATGTTTTCAGTACCGGTTTGAATGTGAATGCCGTCATTGAAACATTGTCAGAAAAATTACGAAGGAACCTGCCTGAAGATATTCGTATCGCTGTTCCCTGGTGTAAACCAGAGAAAAACCGTACAGGACGTAGTCCTGATTACCACCTGTACGAAACTGACAAATGGCTGGTTTTTCCCTACGAACTGGACGGTTTAAGTATTGACGAGATTCGGGATTACAAACCCAGGTTAATGGACACCATAAATGAGGTGTTTGAAAGCTTACCGGAAAATTAATACTTACTTAATCTGCTCTCCCTGAACCCAGACTTTAGTAATATTATTTCGATCAGCGTTATAGAGAATTTTCTGTAGCACATTTTCAAGATCGTCAGACTCATCCCATGTGATTAAATTACTATCCGAAACTGCTGTATCCACAACCATCGCATCCATCGCATAACCCTCGCTGATTTGCCCGATTTTTAAATCAAGGGCGCGACCACCTCCGCTTGTTGCCATCCAGAATGCTTCCTTAAAATTAATCCGGCTGCCAGGGACACCTCTTTCTTCCGCGGGCAATTCCGGATTCACACCTTCTTCAAGGGCGCGTGATGAAGTCACAGCAACATTACAGTTGTGCAGAAGCGAGGGATTCGGCCCGCCTGAAATATCGGTTCCAAGACCAACATCCAGTCCTTGATCGAGCGCCTTCCGGGCTGGAAACACGGCATTGGAAAAGTAATAATTCGACAAAGGGCAATGTGCGATACCACTACCTTGCTGTTTAATCAGCTGCATGTCAGCTTCACTGATGAAATTCGAATGGGCGAGCACGGTTTTATTTCCAAGTAAACCAAAATTATTCAAACTATTTGTATCTTCAGTACCGTGACGTTCAATAACATAGTTATGTTCCCAATCACTTTCGGAGCAATGCGTCTGTACATGACAATTGGTTTCTTTAGCGATTTCGCCCAGACCTTTTAACATCTCATCTGTACAACTTGGAATGAAACGCGGTGTTACAACCGGAAGTACTCTTGCACTCTCGTTACCGGGCATCTCGCGGATATAGTTAATCAGAGCACGGGTATCGTCCAAGCCTTGTTCGGTGGAAGCATCGCGATAAAAATCCGGGCATTCCGCAGGATTATCCATCGCCACTTTACCAACCAGTCCCCGTTGCCCTTTCGCCACGCAGATTTCAGCGAGACGCTTACTCGGCTCAAGATGAATCGTGGCAAAGTACAAGGCTGTGGTTGTGCCGTTCGCAATAAGCGTTTCAACAAGTGAAGAATAGACTTTGTCTGCAAATTCCAGATCGGCGTATTTTGCTTCGAGTGGAAAGGTACATTGTTGCAACCAGTCATAAAGCGGCAAATGCAGCGCGCCACCCATCTGTGGCCATTGCGGTGCATGTATATGCAGATCAATCATACCTGGCAATAGATACTGACTATCACTCAGTTCAATAAGCGCATCCTCCTGCCGTGCCTGCGCGGTTAAATTCGCATGACTTTCAGAATTGCTCCTATGCACGGCAGAAATATCGCCACTCCCATCTACTTCGACAAGCGCAGCCGGTAAGATTTCAAGCTCGCCAAGTACCGGGGCGTGAATGAGCGTACCTAATACGGAAAATGCTTTCATGTTTTGGTAAATAATATTTTTATGTTTGTAAAACAGATTTCTATTTTAATAAACCATGTACCGAAACCCTAGTATACCCAGACCTGCACACAAATAGGGCATGCCCTGCATCTATTCAGTGCCGTTTATAAAATAATTTCAAAAATATTACTGCTTTTTCTTCTTAAATTTCACAAAAGTATTTTTATAACAGCGACTTAAAATTTCTGGCCGGGTAATTGCTGTATTGCATCATGAAACGCGCCTCGCGTGAAAAATTTTAATTACTCAATGGGAGATATAAAAGTGCACTTTATTAAAAGATTAGGCTTAGGACTGTTGCTTGCTGGATCCTCGATAGTTGCTCAGGCCTACGAATTTTCCGGAAACATTTCTGTTTCAAATAATTACCTGTGGCGCGGATTAACGCAGACAACAGACGAGCCTGCGATTTCAGGTGGTGTTGATTTCTCGTTTGAAAGTGGTATTTACGTCGGTACATGGATCTCCAACGTGCAGTACGCAGCTGATGATGCTTTTTCCTATGAGAATGACCTCTATATTGGTTTCGCCGGAGATTTCAACGGTATCAGTTACGATATCGGCTACCTTTACTACAATTACAACGAACAGGCAGAATTCGATTTCGGTGAAATTTACGGTAGCCTCGGATATGCCGGATTCAGTGTAACCGCCTCCGTTTTTGCCCACACACAGGCAGATGAAAGCGCCGGACAGGCAGTTGTCGGACGTGATTACGATTACGGCTTTGGTGAAGCCTACTACGTTTCACTTGACTACGGATTTACCCTTCCCAACATGGAAGGTACACCGATGGAAGGGGTTGAGTTCGGATTGCACGCCGGTTATCACGATGGCGACTTTGTTGACGGGTTTAACTTTGCCGATGGCACCTTCAATTATTTCGATTATTCGGCATCAATTTCAAAGAGCGGTTTCAGTCTCATGATTAGTGGCACCGATCTGGAAGACTCACCTTCAAACCTGAATAACGACAGTATGAAATTCGTGCTCTCCTATGGACTGGATTTCTAGAACGAATGCAGCAATCTGATTAAACAAACAGAAGGCCGATTGATATCGGCCTTCTGTTTGTTTTCTGTCTAAAGTTGGATCTGCTAGTCCTGACGCGTCAGGGTCTCAATCATTTTCAAACACTTGTTGTATTTATGTCGGTTATAGGGCGGTTTATTGAATGGCGGCCTGTAACCTCTTAGTTTACATTCATTCGTGTTGTTGTGTGGAAGCAAAGCCGCAAAAGCAGATAGCTTTTTTGTTGCCTGCGGTTTGGGCAAGCTCTCTGTTTCGGCATGTACCACAAAATGAAAGGCAAAAACGAAAATAAAGACTTTAGCGGTATAAATAAAAAAATATTTCGCCTGTTTAATAAGACCAGATTTATTCATAATACCCTGCCCCCGCAATAGTAAGATCTTTTGTACCCAGTCAATATAACTCATTGATAAAATGATTCTATTGAAGGATATTGGCCTTATCAAGACAATTCAGGAACGGGGTAAGCAGGCAAATGGGCAAGCGAGCACGTCGACGCGCCAAAGCGGTATCAGGCCAGAATCCGACAAAGTCCGACTCCGTCGATAAAAAAGTCGGACTTCACGCTGAAAGTGGCGTAGATCGTGTCTTTCTGGCAGTTATAGCCTGCTTTGTTCTTTCTGGTTTCGCCGCGCTGATTTATCAAACCGCCTGGCTTCGACAGTTTTCCATCGCTTTTGGCACCTCGGAACTCGCCGTTGTTACGGTACTGGCCGCCTACATGGCAGGCCTTGCGCTTGGTGCCATCGTCGCTGCCCGTTATCTGAATCAGGTAAAGCGGCCAGTACTGGTCTACGGACTTCTTGAAGCCGGGATTGCCATATCGGCATTAGCAGTGCCCTGGTTATTGATGGGCGCGAGTGCTCTGTACACCGTGATCCTCGGTGATCAAGCTGTACCACCTGATGCTGACAGTGTCGGCCAGTCAATCTTTTATCTCATTAGCGGTTTTTTAATTCTGGCGATCCCGACCGGCTTCATGGGAGCCACCCTGCCATTGCTGATTCGGCATGCAGTAAAAAGCGACACTCAACTCGGACCGCGTGTGGCCTATCTTTATGCCAGTAATACTGTTGGTGCGGTAATTGGTACTTTGATCGCGGGTTTCGTCTTGTTACCTATGCTTGGATTACGCGCGACAATCTGGGTTGGTGTAGGCGTTAATATTGTTGTGTTTATCATTGCTGCAAGACTGGCGCGATATCTTCAGCCAATTGAAGAAAATGACACATCCTTGCCACAAGAAGACGGATCCGCCAGTTTTTTTCACAGCTGTATCAAACCCTGCCTTGCCACACCTACTGAATTTGCCCGAATAGTAAGATCTGTATTTTCAGGTCAAACGGCATGGATTTTACCCATCATGCTAGTCTCTGGCAGCACGGCCTTTTTTTATGAAGTGTTGTGGACGCGTCTGATAAATCACGTTCTGGGAGGAAGTATTTATGCCTTCGCTACCATGCTGGCCAGCTTTCTTTCCGGCATTGCCATTGGTGGTGCCCTGGCCGGTCGCTTTGCCAGAACTCGTGAGCAGGCTGCATGGGCCTTTGCAATCGTCCAGATAGCAATAGGTGTTTTCTCGGCAGCGGTATACGCGTGGATGGAATACACAATCCCCTCGGCGCGTGACTTCCTCACTGATGCATTTTTTGCAGCAATCGTAATGTTACCGTCAACCATATTCATTGGCGCAACGCTACCATTGGCAATTCGAATTCTGGCACAAAATGAAATCGATGCAGGGACCTGTACCGCCAGAGTCTATTCCTGGAATACCGTAGGTGGCATTATCGGCGCTGTTCTTGCCGGCTTCTATTTAATTCCTTTACTCGAGTTCAGAGGTTCAATTCGTCTGGCAGTTTTTTTGAACTTATCCCTCTGCCTCTTCACGCTGATTATCATAACGCCAAGAAAGCCTAACTATATTGGAATTATTTCTCTCGTAACACTGGCACTTGTATTCGGCTACCAACCCGACAGACCTATGGCAGTGCTCAATGCCTCCGTATTCAACAATAACAACAAACCTGATGAAATTGACGAAGTGTATTTTGGCGTAGGCCGTTCTGCCACAGTGTTAATGGCGGCAAGAGAGGGCTGGATGGATTTACGTACCAATGGATTATCAGAGGCCATTATCGAAGCAAAAGGCTCTCCGCCAACTCTACAAAATCAACGCTGACTATCGGCTTTACCAGTAGCAGCTCGTCCCGATGCAGAATCTTTATTAGTAGTCGGGTTTGGCGGTGGCATAGCTCTGGAAGGCGCTCCTAATTCCGTTAAAAGTATAGATGTTATTGAACTGGAACCGAAAGTGATCGAAGCCAACCAGGCTATTTCTTCGTTTCGCGCACATGATCCACTTGCTGACAGGCGTGTCACTGTTATTGTTAATGATGCGCGCAATGCGCTGCGCCTGAGTTCGAAGCGTTACGATATTATTGTTTCTCAACCTTCGCATCCATGGACGGCCGGTGCATCCCATCTGTATACACGAGAATTTATGTCCATAGCAAAAGATCATCTAACTGTAGATGGTGTCTTTGTTCAATGGATGAACACAGAGTTTGTTGATGAAGTATTATTACGAAGCCTGTCAGCTACGCTACTGGCTGTCTTTGCCAATGTTCGTGTCTATCAACCTAATCCGGGGGCGCTGTTTTTTCTTGCATCGGATACCAAGCTGAAGATTGAGCATCAGATCGCACAAAGCGGCAGACCACTATCTGAACATTCCAGTCACTTTGCAAGAATCGGTCTGAATAGTGTGGAAGACTTTGTAGTTTCGTTGGCTATGGATGAAGAGGGCTTGAGAAACTTTGCTCAAAGCGGTTCGATTTCCAGCGACAACCGCAATATCATGGCCACTAACAGTCGTAGTCGCGGTGATGGTCTTAAGTCGGTGGATGTATCAGAATTGTTTGCCTCTTATGATCCGCTATTGAATAACGATAGCTGGGTTTATGATGGTCTTGGTAAAGAGCTTAATTTAACCTACATTGGTTCACGTCTTATACATAACGGCTTTGCTCTCCGTGCGGCAAAACTGACTGAATCAATCAAGGATCGATCAACTGCACTGCTGATACACGCAATCAATTTATCTCACCATGGCAATGGTACTGAAGCTCTGGAATATTTACGTGAGTCAATCAGGGAACGGCCCGGCAACAGGCAGGCGAGCTATCGCCTGATTAAAAACCGCTTATCGAGTCTTGTTAGCGGTACAGCCTCAGAGGAAATTAATGTAGTTGCTCGCTATCTCGATGGTGTGCCAAAAGCGGTGATTGAGGGGTGGGGCTATGCGGCAAGAAAAAACTGGCTGGCACTGATTGAACTGGAAGACGAACTGGCCAGCAGCAAAGTCACTGACCTTTGGTATCCGGAAGCAACTCAACTACGCATTGAATGGCGGACCAAAGTCAAGGCGCAGGGAATGGAACGCAACCCGGCCCTGGAAGCATTAAATTTGATTGACCGGACAGTATTGATTGCGCCTGAACTCGATCTTTACGTTTTGCGGGCTGCCTGCGGGATATTGATGAAAGATCCGCACATATTCGTTGAATCGTCGCGTTACGTTGCCAATTTTATAGAACTCAGGCTTGATAGCGTGAAAAACGACGATTATACAATCACTGCAAACGAATTGAGGGTTATGCAAAGTAGGCTTAAAGAGTTATCTGGAAAATTAAAATCTGGTTTTGTTAAACCAGTAAAACAACGAGCACTTGATACTCTGATTAAGATGAACTCACTGGCAGATAAACTGGAGACAATTGAATCGACGAAATAGTTTAGCTGTCATTTATTGGTGTTGAATAACAGTCCCCCCTCCTATCAATTAGTTTTATTCTTTCCGATCAGAATTATTCTGTTTTTAATACGACGGGTTTATTGATTAAGATCAAAACAGTTAAGTTCGAAGATTTTATATTAATAGTCAGAAATATTGAGTGGTTTTAAAAATGAGGACAGTACAATGAAAACTTCCAATTATCTGATAATTTCACTTCAAGCAATCGCGTTTATATGCATCAGCCAAAGCGCTTTGGCCTCCGACTCTGATAAACGAGTTGACACCGAGTTCTACAGCGCCCGGGGAGACAACGTTGATGCTGATACTTTCAGAGGCTATGTTACCTATCATCAGACATGTGTACGCTGCCACGATGTCGGGGGTGTTGGTAGCGAAGACATTCCTGACCTGACAGTAAGTGTGGATCGACTCAGTCCCGCGAATTTCCGTATTAAAGTGCTTCACAAATTTGCCGTCAAGTTTTCCAGTGACGATTGGACCCACCTTGAACAATCGATGTTTGAGGAGATTCGAAAACAGGAAAAACGTGATAACAATGAGCTGACTAATATGCCTTCCTGGGAGAATAACCCTATCGTTGCTGCAAATGTACAAAACATATATCGATACCTGAAAGCCCGTGCGGATGGGGCAATCGGGACTGAGAAACCGGGTTTACTAAAGGAGTAAATATAGTTTCTTTTTGTCAGAGCCTCTTGCACTTCCAGAAACAAAAAAACCGGCCTTCGGTTGAGCTCTCTATTTTTGTTATTTATCGGGACTGATTCGTAATCGCTTTGGGCGATTACTCAACCCTGCGGGGCGGTGGTTGTAGTCTGCTGCTAGACAGTCTCGTCCGAAAATCCCTAATAACTGGGAAAATACAGGGAATATTCTCGAATTTTGCAGCCATAATCCGGGAAACCTCCATGAAAGCCAAATATTACGTACTGTTCTAGCTTTTCTCATTAATCAAAGGAAATACTAACAGGGAATTATCAGGGAAATAGATGAAAACTAAAGCTTTCATTGAGGAGTCATAACTAAACCCATTTTTCCAGCATTATAAATTAGGGGTAGAAATTGGGGTATTATTATGTGTCGACTAATTCCTTCCTTTAAATTATTCATGTATTTATTGGAGAAATTCGCCTCCCGCTAGCGGCATCTAAATGTAAACTGCATTCGGGAGACAGAGGTTGTGAGCTCGAATCTCGCTCTGACCTACTCCATCAAATACTTACATATTTTCCAATTTCCCATAAAATTGATTAAAGCTAAAGTGAGACTTGATATACAATTATCAAATATCTCTTTTCTCTATTTTGGTTCTGTTCTAATTTGTCGACTCTGGCTTTTGCTAATCAGCTCAAAATCCATTTTTTATAGAATTAGGAGCTTCACTCTTTCACGTCATCGATGTATGGGTTATCAGATGTTATTAGTTTAGGAAAATAAATAATTCAGATTTCTGGTTTGCATTATTACTGACATTTTCGAATCTAGTAACTGGTTATTTTGTAATAACCATTTTTATTATAAATCTAGTCCCAGTAAATACTGCTCGATATACTGTCCTACCAACTCTATAAATCACGCAGTTGTAATAATGCCTATTCTTGTATCTATAACTTAAATATCCGAGTCGTGATCGGGGACAAATAAGTTTGCATACTACAAAAGCCCGAACAGAATTGGTTTATTAAAGAAATAGATCGAAGCTCAACTTGAGTAGAAGTTTGCAGCATCAAGAGTATCCGATTTAATAATCCCATAAACAATCCTGATATTCTTTGAGTAGTTTCTTCAATTCTTCTCTTCTTTTTCGGCCAAGGGTTTTTAACACGTGCTCCTCGATAGCAAATAATTTAGGAGCAATTCTATCAATAAGTTTTTTTCCTTTAGGTAATAACCTAATTGCCAATGACCTTCTGTCACCTTCTACTTTATAGCGCTTTGCCCATCCTTTTTTCTCAAATTCATCAATAGTTCTGGCCATTGTTGAACGCTGTAAACCAACAACTTCAGACAAAAACTGTTGTGTCGAGTTTGGATATTCATCAATAAGCAATAATAACGTTGAATGAGTAGGGGCCATAGTCTTATGAACATGTTTTCGGAAGAAATGTTCCATGGACATATACGAGATTCTAACTTCCGATGACAAAAACTCATGTCGTATATCCGATGATTTGTGTACTCTCTCTAGCCACTTATCTTTTGCTACCACTGTAAGTCATTCCATAGTGTGTTTATTGCGATTTGAATATACTACAAATTAAGTTTAACACACAAGATATTAATCTCTGATAACAGGACTTGTTCACAATCTAGTGCTGCTTAAAATTATGGAATACATTTAGAGTGCAGCCCAATTTCAATGGCCCACGTCAGCGAAGTGCATCTTATATAATGACATTTATTAAATGACTAAAGTTCTATATTTAATTCAGGATATCCTATTTCGCAAAGGCTTTTTCTGTCATCGCATGTTCTATTTGAATTGCACTTTTGAAATCCTCCTAGTCGGAGCTTGCATAACTGAATATGCAAATAGACAGTGTGTTTAGTACAAATAAAATTCGAGCAATATTTACGTTTATTTTCATCTTTAATCTTAGTCAATCAATAATCGTAAAAAGAAGCGGCTGACGCTCCGGCTCGGAGGTCAGCCCAAAGTAAGAGGAGGAACTTATTTTATTTAGTATTTTTTTGTCCGAACGTTGAATCAGTGGTAACTCAAGCAACTCTCCATAAAGCTTGTGGCATTGTGCTAGTTCTTCTGTGTAGAAGAATGTACTACTTTCCTTGATCTTCAAAGAACCAAGTTCAAGTAATCAATATAGGAAGTTAGAATTTATTGTAAGATTATTTTTTGATAATCCAATTCGTTAATTTGAGTTTCAAGAAATATCTCTTCAGACTCTAGAAAAGCAACCAAATCCTTAAGCAATTGACGATAATATGAAGACTCTATCTTGTTCTTCTTCCTGAAAATTCCAGTAACTAACTTGGACAAATGGCGTGTTACAAAATCATATTGCGCGCGTTGAATGCCATCAAATGCCTCACTATTTCTATCAGTCTTGGACTCGATATATGTTAGGTAGTGCATAAACTCCAACTCAACGGAAATATGATCGGGTAATTCGGCGTTATCTGCGCGTGAAAGTCCAAAAAATGAATACATCCTTACCAAACTCTCGAAAGTTGAACTACGGTCCGAAGTAACGTAATCACTCTCCTGTAAAGAGCAGGCAGATTTCGAAACTGATGGGTCGAATGCCTGGAGATAGGATTCACTTTTAACAAAAGGTTCTCCATCATCCATTACAGGCGGATGCTTGAAAGATTCAGAAAAGAATTGATAGGTGCCACTGCGTACTAAACCATTGTCGTCCATATCGTCGTTCCTGCGTATCATACGGCCTGTCCCCGTTTAAGTTGTTCAACTTCATCTTCCGATATTTTCTTTATCTCTATCAATGCATCTCGGTCGAAAGTACATGGTTGCCCTGATGAATGTGTAGGACGTAAATGGGGATGGTCGCCAGTTAGATCGATCGGATTCAATGGTGACGGAGTAACATGTCGCATGTTACCTTTACCTGGAAACTGGTAATCCTCCCAAGCATGATACATTAATGCCTGCCCATCCCGAAGCGAAGGCGCAATTTTTATTCGGACAATAAACTCGCCAACATCATTATAAACGCGTACCCAGTCCATATCTGATATATTCCGCTTAAATGCATCATTTGGTCCTAGAAGCATAGAAGGTTCACCTTGGCACGAAAAAAAGAGAAGAAATGATGAGGCTATTACGAGATTTTCAGGATATTGTCTGGAATTACGAATAATATTTTTTATGATTATTTCCATTTTGAGATCTTAAGCGACTGCGTAACGAAGAATTTTTTCTACCGCACGACGTCCCTGTACATAACCATTACTCCAGGCCTGAAAACCAGTTATCTCCGAATGTCCAAACGCAATTCGACCGTATCCCTCATCCACGACTTCAGGTGGAGAAGGATGGCCATCACTACCAAAATAAAACCCGGGTTGAGGTGCAATATATGCATGCCCCCAACGATTTAATACGATCCCAGCAATATCTCGTTTAGGGTCAAACCCATAGTCTCCAAACATAGTTACTAGCTGATTTCTTATTTCCGTTTCATAGTCACGATATGATTTGGAAAAAAGTTCTGTGCGCCCCAGACTAGCCTGCACTGACAATGGATTACCGGCGTACTGAACAAATGGTACATAGAGACTCATTAATGCAGGTAAGGAAGGATCCAGAGGCATGCTATGGCCGTCGACGATCATTGGACGCCGGATATTTGCGTACCAACTATAGTTATTAAACCAACGCGCTGCTGATATCCCTAATTTTTCCATAAACTTCCAATTGGTCAAAGCTACACTGACAGTTAGCATAGGAGTGTGATTAAATTGTTGATAGGCATCAACTATTGGTTGGGGCATGTCTGTTACAACACGTCGCGTGATCCAACCCCCAGTTGACATCACAATGGCTTTTGCTTTTACACGATAAGATTTTCCGTTTTTGGTGTAAGTCACAACTACCCTTTCCGGATTTCCAGAAGATTGCTCGTGCTTCACATTAATGGCTGTTGCTCCAAGCCGTATCCTGAATTGGTTGCCAGGCCTATCCAACTCATCAAAATTGACTGGAGCATAGCCAACATTGCTAATTAATTGGTCTCCCTGAATTGCTTCGGGGATAAGTGCCTTTACAAAATGTCTCAGCATAGTGGAATTTCCACCGGGGAATGCGTAAAAATCTCTATTGATAAATGTATCTCGTTTTTCCTTTGATAAGTGCCCAAGGGTTCCCGGCATTTGCAGTTTATAGGCACCATAGGCAGAAATTGCATCACCACTAACGCCATAGGCTGCACTAGCAAAATAAGGATCGATATAGTTATAAAGAACGTCTTCAGATACACCCAGATTGTTTACTAGAAAATCATAGTAGGTAATTTTATCAAGTTGCTTTTCCCAATCATCACCAATCTGTTTTGGTTTTATTCTGTTGTGCAACACATTATTCAAGTCTCGTTTGAATTCCTCAGATAAAGGTGCGTCTTTAAAGTTATTTTTTTTGTGCATCCTTTACCCATTTACTCCCGGCCTCAGTATCGTAAAAATATCCAGTACTCGCTCGTTCGGGCCACTTCATCATTGGACCGAAATTATCTGGCGCCAGGACAATATCTTTATCCGTCCCTGATAATTCAGAGAATTCGAATTCCGTCGGTAATTTCAATTTGTGCCAGATCTCTGGGAAATAGGGCGTGTCGGTATGGACATAAAATGAATTCGAGCCCTGAGGCCCATATAAACGATGACCATTTACCTCGAATTCGTTGTGTTTCGCTTCACCACCAAACATGGCGTGATTATCCAGGATGTGGCATTTCTTTTTGTCACCGACCTCTTCTTTAAACGCGTAGCCGGCACCAAAACCAGAAAAACCTCCTCCTACAATTATCAGATCAAACTCCTCTTCTATTTCTTCCGCCATTTTCATGACTTGGTCCAGCTGTCCATCCCTAAGAGCATGGGCAGCATTAACCACTTCATGTGTGTTTCCATTCGCACGAGCATAATCACCTGTCCCACCAGGCCCAGTCCAATCTGGCCCCAACAATCCTGCTCCGGCTTGTGCTGGCTTGAGACCCTCACTCGCCATGAGACCTGGCGCCTTCATCGACAACAAACTTGCACCTGTGCCTGCTAAGGTACTGCCGATAAAATCTCTACGAGTAATGGGAAGATCTAGACCGAGTTCTTTATCTTTGGATGTTATATTTTTCTTCATGATCAATTGACACCTATATTTATTTATCCAAAACTTTAGTTTTGACTGGTTTTGCTATCTAATAATTCGCGAAAACTCGCTAATGGTTAGGCCCCTTGAAACGAAATTACCTGTATGCCGCAAATATGTGGCAATTCTAGTATCACTGCTGTCAGTTCTAATGCTTCTTCTCGACAAGCCTGTGCCTGCTGCTCTTCTGGCAAAGAATTTATTCGATTATATAAATGATTCGGTACATCAACTCCAGGTACTTTGTCTCTCATATATCTTAATCCTTTCGCTGACCCAGGAATGCAAACTGTAGCAATTAGACTTGTTTCCGAAACCAGGTTATTAATCTTTTCCTGTGAAATACTCGATAAAAGGCTGAATGGCATTCCGTACATTTTCAAGCACACAACTATTAATCGTTGGTAACTCTGCCATGAGAACTAATTGTCGAGAGGACAACAATCTCTGCAAACTACTCAATTGCATGTCCGATATTAGCCCAACCTTTTGGTGTTTTTTTATCACGTTTGGTCAACCAGTTAATCCAAGCGGACGTTCCCTTTAAGAGGTTATTCACCGGTGGTTTAACAGTATTTAGCTGTTCTAAACGGTGCAATTTATCTGCCCTGTAAAAAGCCTTTAACCAGACACATTTCATATCCGGATTAACTTCACAATGACCATTTCGGCGTACCCCTCCACACGGTCCGTTGCGCAGGTTTTTTGGGCAAGTCAATCCAGTATCATGTAAAATACACTGCCCACACATATTGCAATTAAACGAAGGTTTTTTCAGCAGGTATTCAATTCCAGCAACAAATTGGTCTATAGATTTGCCCTTTGCTACCATATTCATTCAACTCAATTTAGGACCTTACACGTAAGCCTTTTTTGTCAACGAATGGTACTTCCGTGACTTCCATTTCTGCTGCACCGTCGGGATGTTCGAGCACCAATTTAGTGCCTTCTTTTGTGTATTTTTGATCCACCAATGCAAGACAAATATTTCGCTTTAGCGTTGGTGAGAATCCGAGTGAACGTGTAACACCAATCTCACTTTTTTCGTATCTGACTTTACAAGGACGTTCGAGGACTGATAACGCTTCTTCGGACCCGATTAAACCAACGACCTTCCTGGTAGGACCACCATTTTCCGTAATTTTTCTCAAGGCTTCCTGACCAATAAAAGGACCTTTTTCCAGATCTACCAGATTGCTTCGCCAATGCTCTAGCGGATTCATATGCTCATCCCGTGTACCCATAGAAAATACCATTAAACCGGATTCAAGCGCCTTACCCCATGAAAGCCCCGACACCAACATATCATGAGGCTTACCCGCTTCGATGATTACGTCCCAAACATCCAATGCTCTATCAGATCCAATAGGATAGACTTCATAACCCAATTCACCTGTCCAGCCAGTGCGTGAAACCACACAATCCACTCCTGCTATTACGGCCTCCATACAACGGAAAAACTTTAGCTCATCAATTGACTCTCCTACGATAGCTCGTAGTATATCGCGCGATTTTGGACCCTGGATTTGTAAAGGCGCAACATCCGCTTCCCTGACCTGAACGTCATAATCACTGTGTAAAGCAATACCTCGCGCCCACAACTCAACATCACCATCCGTTACTCCATACCAAACCTTCTCTTCTGATATGTAGATAACAATACCATCAACAATAAGCTCTCCATCTTCATCACAAACGAATGTATAACTACAACGACCTGGCGAAAGTTTGTTCATATCACGTGTGACGAGATAATCCATGAATTTCACGGCATCCTTACCAGTCACTTCTACTTGCCTTTCAGCACCTGTTGGAATCAATATCGCTCTTGTTGTTAGGGCCTCGTATACTTCTTGTGGCGAAATATGCTTACATAATGTTGGG
This sequence comes from Gammaproteobacteria bacterium, assembly GCA_012103475.1. Lineage (GTDB taxonomy): Bacteria > Pseudomonadota > Gammaproteobacteria > Eutrophobiales > Eutrophobiaceae > WLWS01. Next base: position 50,665 of record WLWS01000004.1, read on the forward strand.
GTGATCATGTGGTTAAAAACCGTATATTGCTCCCAGCCTAGCTCCTCTGTAACCGGAAAATAAGGAGAAACTCTATGTTCTGGTAAGAGATGTTGTTCTCTATGTGGATTAACTCGCATTTTGATTTTGCCTCTTAAATTAGTTTACGCGTTTTACAGAGCGCAATATTAGTATATTTTTATTCGATCTGCAACAGTATGATATACAACTTTTTATAAATATTAATCTTACAACATGCTGATTATATTAGTAATAAATATTAACAGTGTGCAAAAAGGAGTCACAAACTTTAATAAAATTCTCCAAGATATTAAGAAATAGCCATGCTTCTCTCCTAGTTCATTTCGGCATGCTCTTAATGGAATAAATCAGCCTGAAAAAAATTTCTATTGCAAAACCACATAGAGGGATGAGAAACACCACTGCTATAATTTCTTAAAGCTCAAATATATTTTTACCCTATAAAATAGTTATAAAATCGAACAAATACACATTTGGCCAGTGACTAAATGACAAAATAGCTGGTAGTCCGCCGAGCCAATTCACGAAACCGAGTAAAGTTGTTACCTTTGTCCTATTCTCGATATTTAGTTCAATTAACCAACACACAATTTGCTCATAACCAGAAATTAGAGTAGGTATAACAGCAGCCACAAGAGCACCAAAGAATATGATTCCAAACAAAGATCCAAACTGCATTTGTTCAAAGGCCACCGGCAATGCTACGAAAATTAGGCCGGGTCTTCATCTACAGGAAAATTAATTCCAAACACAATCGAATAAATCGCCACGCCTACTAACAAAGCCGCACCTACATCTTCAGCAATAATAGTTAACGCCGATTTTCCTATCGAGGCATCTTTGGGTAAATAGGCGCCATACGTCATAATGAAACCAACTCCTGCACCTATTGAAAAGAATGCCTGTCCCATTGCTAATTGAACTACTTCGTAATTTAGTTTTTCAATATCGAACGAAAACAAAAATACTAGGGTTTGCTTAAACGTTCCTATATAAACTCCATAACAAACAATATCTAAGAAATGAACAAATTTGGTAATAACCAGCTTACCGACTTCTCAACACCTTTCCGAATTTCCTTTGCTATGATGATACCTGTTACTAGAATCAATGTGGATTGACAGACTAGCAAGGCAATTGGATTTTGTTTTAGAGTATCAAATAAATCGGACGAGGATTCCGCATCTATTCCACTAAGTTCTGCAGTGATTGACAATACAAAGTAATATAATACCCACCCTGCAATAACATAATAAAAAAAACTGAATTAAGATCATTGCCAGCATCCCTAGATACCCTACCAGTTACCATTTTTTACTTGAATCATAATCGACGGCCGCTTTTCGCACACTACCTATCATACTTTTCTTGCTGTAGCGACCAATCATCAATTCGGCAATGATAATTGGCATAACAAAAAGTAGAGAAATGACAATATAAGCTAAAACGAAGGTAGAACCACTACTTGTGCCGACAACATAGAGAAACCTCCATACTTTTGCTAACCCTATGGCCGCACCAATTGTAGCGAATATAAATATGTTGTCTGTGTGAGCCTCCCTTACACCATAAAAAGTCTTATCGAAATATTGTTCCATTTCGCAAACCTACCGAAATTGATATTAGTAATATTATGGGATAGTCTATTACCGGATTGTTCGTATTACAACATTTTTTAATAATATCATGAAAAAACAAATAGAACTGACGGTTAATAACAGTCCTGAATCCATTGAAGTTGCGCCGCGTACCCGCCTACTCGACGCAATCCGTATTAAATTGGGGTTGACGGGCACTAAAGAGGGCTGTGGGACTGGGGATTGTGGCAGCTGTACAGTGCTGTTGGATGGCAAGCCCGTTAATTCCTGCATGATACTAGCAATGCAGGCTGAAAAGCGTGAAATCACTACAATTGAAGGACTCGGAAGTCCGACAGAATTACATCCGATTCAACAAGCTATGATAAGGAGTGGCGGTATTCAGTGCGGATTTTGTACGCCGGGTATGGTGCTTTCATTAAAAGCACTGATAGACCGAGATCCACATCCTGATGAAGAATCCATCCGGGTTGCCATCTCCAGCAATCTGTGTCGCTGTACAGGGTATAGCAAGATAATTGATGCCGCCAAATTCTTAAGCAGTAGCGAGACCACATCAATGGCAACCAGCAGTGAAGACTGGTCAGTCGGGGCACGAATGACCCGTAACGATGGCGTTGAGAAAGTAACTGGTCGTGCCATTTATGCCGAAGACATCCAGTTACCTCATATTATTTACGGTGCGCTCCTACGTAGCCCCTACGCGCACGCGGAGATTCTCTCCATTGATACGACAGAAGCAGAACAAATTACGGGCGTTAAAGCAATTGTCACTGGTCGCGATGTCGATATGGGATTTTACGGATACGAGTTACGCGATCATCGCATCTTTGCTTTGGAAAAGGTTCGGTATATAGGTGAACCAATTGCTGCGGTTGGCGCAACTACAGTAGATATCGCACGTGAAGCTGCATCTAAAATAAAGGTGGAATATGCAGAACTACCCGCTGTTTTCGACTCCGAGGAAGCGATTACATCCAACGCACCGCTTGTTCACAATGATGCAAACGCGTATGAGATCGATTGGGATACTGAACGGAAAGGTAACCTTTGTTATAAATTGATAATCGAAGAGGGAAATATTGAGCAGGGGTTCGGAGAATCTGATCTGATCATTGAAGGATCCTATAAAACCCCAGAAGCGCATCCCGGTTCTATTGAACCACACTGCTCTACTGCCAAGGTAGAACCCGATGGCCGTGTTACTATCTGGACGACTACTCAAAAACCGTTCGTTTTTCGAAGTTACCTTGCTCAGGCATTGCAACGCTCCATCAATTCATTTCGGATTGTACCCACGCAAATAGGTGGTGGTTTCGGCGGTAAACTTTTCCCCAGTGTTGAGCCTTATGTGGTTTTATTGGCGGAGCAATCTGGGTTGCCCGTGCAAATGACTCTCACCAGAGAAGAAGAAATGTCGTGTACATTACTTCGCCACCCGTCATCGGTAAAAATTAAAACTGGAGTCATGAAAGACGGCACACTGGTTGCCCATCAAGTGCGTATGCTGTTCAACACCGGCGCTTATGGTTTGTATGGTCCGAACACAGCAGCGTTGGCCAGTATGATGGCGACGGGCCCATATCGAATTCCGAATGTAGAAATTACTGGACTTGTAACTTATTCCAACAATGTACCCTGTGGATCCGTGCGAGGCCCAGGAGCGGTACAGTTGGCCTTTGCCTTAGAGACTCATTTGGATAAAATCGCCCGCAGTCTTGAAATCGATACTTTGGATTTTCGCTTAAAAAATGCTTGGGAGACCGGCGATATTACTTGCACGGGGCAAACACTTGACTCAGTTAGCATCAAAGAATGTTTACAAAAGGCCGCTGACGCATTGGAGTGGAAAAAACCGCGCCTACCCGGAGTTGGCAAAGGTTTGGCGTGTAATTGGTGGGCTAGTGGTCCCTGGGGCACACAGACTCAAATCCAGACCAATGAAGATGGTACTTTTCGACTTATAACAGGTTGTGTTGATATGGGCACAGGTGGCTTGAACTCGAGTATCTTGCAACTAGCTGCCGAAGGCCTTGGTGTCCCCATCGATTCTATCCAACTGGTTCGCGGCGACACCGACTCTCTACCTTGGGACCATGGCCATGGCGGCAGTCGCATGACATTTACCATTGGACGTTCTGCATACGAGGCAGCAGAACATTTACAAAAACAATTACTTCAAGAGGCGGCGGAACATCTGGAAGCTGCTATCGAGGATATGGTTCTTGAAGACGGTAGCGTATTCGTACGTGGTGACAAGGCAAACGCAGTTCTGATTTCAACACTTTGTTACAACCGCCATAAAAAACATGGAGGACCCATGGTAGGTGTGTCCTCTCTATTAGAAGATTTCCCAACAACAACGAAGAAACACCCTATCGGCGCTTTTCCCGGAGCCAGCTATTGTGCTCATGCGGTAGAACTTAAAGTAGACGAGGAAACTGGCGAAATCGATATTCTCCGCTATGCAGCGGCTCATGATGTGGGCAAAGCAATCAATCCTACAGGCTGTGAAGGCCAAATTGAAGGTGGTGTCGCAATGGGCCTTGGTCTTGCCATGATGGAGGAGCTTCGTGAAATAGAGGGTAAAGTTATGAATCCAAATTTTGCCGACTACCTTCTTCTAACCGCTGAAGACATGCCCCCGACTGAATCCATACTAGTAGAACAGCCTGCGACGGAAGGACCTTTTGGTGTAAAAGGCGTAGGTGAGCCACCGATTGCACCACCGACTGGAGCAGTGGCAAATGCACTGGGTGACGCAATCGATATCAATGTTAAACGCCTACCTTTAACTCCGGAAGAAGTGTCTTCACTTATTAGGGAACAGAAATCATGAGTAACGATTTTGAATTCACTCAACCCATTGATATATGTGAGGCTCTAAAGTGCTTAAATGAGACAGGGCGAATTACCCCAATAGCAGGTGGTACCAACATATTAGTAAATATGAAGCGTGCACCCATCGAAACTGATCTAATAATAGATCTAACAAGGCTCGAAAAGCTCAAAAATATCTCGGAAGAGAATGGGATGTTCCGTATAGGTGCAGGCGTTAGCTTCGCAGATCTACTTAACTGGCACCCCGGTGGTGCGGTAGAAGGACTCGTGCGCCCAATGTGTGCAGCCTTTGCCGGTCCTCTCATCCGTAATCTGGCAACGATTGGCGGAAACATTTGCGACGCCTCAGCCGCCGCAGATGCATCACCTGTTTTATTGGCTCTTGATGCCAACGTTGAATTGGTAAGCACAACTAACGGATCGCGTACATTACCACTGTCGGAATTCTTTAAAGGAGTTAGAAAAACAGCACGTGAAGATAACGAATTGCTTACATACGTTACGTTTGGTAAACCGGCTGAAGGTGAACGATGTTTCTACTACAAGCTCGGTAAGCGCAAAGCAGATGCCATTTCCATTGTCAGCATTGCTATTTTAGCAAAACTCAATGAGGGCAAAATTGAAAAAGTACATATCGCTCTAGGCGCAGTAGCGCCGATAGCTATGCGAGCACTACAAACCGAAGCAATGCTAATAGGTAAGGTATTAAATACTTCTTCAATACAGGAAGCCGCCACCCTAGTAGTCAAAGAAGCCTGTCCAATTGACGATTTTCGAGCTACTGCAAAATATCGTCTAAATATGATTGAGGTATTGGTTAAAAAAGGCTTAAACGAAATTCTAAGTAAAGCCTAGTAAGAAGAAATGAAAAAGTGGGGTACCTACGGGGGTATTTCACTTTTTGTATAGACAAAAACCACGGTTTATTTAGTAAGTTAAGACACAAATTAGGTTCCGGCCATCGGAGTCGAAATTAACTGGAAACGCTACTTTTGTTAACGCAGATTAACATAAGTAACTTTTATCACTTTTTATTTCTCAAAATTTTATTTGTCTTTTAGCTGCGAATCCGTTTTGTACGGTACTTTGCCCGCGGGATAAGTTTCTGATATTTTCTTTAAATGAAGATCTTGATCATCAAAATATATATGAGGTCGAAAAGCTTCCAACACTTTAGTTTTATCCATCCCTCCCAGGAAAAAAAGCTCATCTACATACACTCCCCAGTGACGCAACGTTTTAACCACTCTCATTTCAGCTGGAGCATTTCTAGCTGTAACTATTGCAATCCTCACAGGAGAAAACTCAACACTAAACGGCAGTCTATCTTGTAGTGTGGCGAGTTTACGCAACAATAACGCATAAGGACCATCCTTCATTGATATATCCTGAGCGGCGTCTTCTTGACGGTGAAATTCTGTCAATCCTTCTGTTTTATAGACTATTTCACTACTTTCATCAAATAATACTGCGTCACCATCAAACGCGATTCTCACCTGACCTTTCGGTATTTTTCCTTTTGTTGTTGGCGGTGGTTTTACAATGGCAGTAGCGCAACCATTTTCATCAATTACTCTTTGAGCGTCCTTTACATTTGTAGTTAAAAACAAATCTACTTCGTAAGCTTCTAGATAATCTACGACAGATTCGCCACCTGTAAAAGCGTGACGGCTAATTGGTAATTCCAATCTCCGAATATTTTTAAAACCCTGACACCCGTTTCTGGGCTATTTCTTGACATAACCACGACTTCTACCAGGGGCGCTTTATTACCAGCTTGATGCCTATTTAAGTGTAAAAGAGAGATTACAAGTGGCATCCCTGTTCCCGGTTCGAGAGAATGCTCCTCATGTGCAAGCATGTAGTCTCTATATTCCCTTATGGCAGTTTCCCTGTCTGTATCGAAATGTTTTCGAAATACAGAATCTGCTTCCTCTAAATCAAAAAGTGCTGTGGAAGTAATACCAATTACAAGTGTATCTGATAAATCAGTCGGCATATTTATATGGTTAGAATTGTGTAATAGTCATATCTAGCTGAAATCCATGTTTCCAAAAGCTATGTGGTAAATAAACAGACAGATATTCCTATACAACCTAAAACACTAAAAAATACATAAACCCATCTAAACACCCTAGAGTAACTAAAATGACCAATTGTTAATGGCCATTTAGGGAGAGATCTGGTTCTTAGATCATCATTATTGAATAAGGCCAATACTGAGTCTTTGTCGTCTAATGATATTTCATCTAAATATTTCAGCGCTTCTTCGGCATTTTTTACCAACATTCGGGTTCGCTCTTCAAATTTCCAAAAAATAAAAGATAAAAACACCAATGAAAATGGAAACAAGAATTGACTCTTTTGCAATCCATTGTTTCCTATTAGGGTAGCAAAAGCGCCAATAAGTAAAGTCGCAAAAATAATATAAAAGGAAAAAGTTCGTAACCTATGCTCCGCATGCGCTTCGAAATATTTCCATGCGTATTCTCGATATTCGCGTATTTGTTCCTTTTCCATTCTATTACTGTCTAAATTTTCTATAGATTATTCCACTTAGTAAAGAAGCCATATTGTCCAGAATAATTTATCTAGATATTCAATAACGGTCGTAATGTCATATACCTCCAAAGTACAATATCAATAATATTTACAGATTCTCCTGTTTTTTTAGATATTGAACTACACATATCTGCAACACTATCTACGCCTAAATCACTTGCTAATTTTACTAAGTGCCTATCTGATTTAGCAATTTCGAAACCTAAATTCTTAAGCAAATGTTGATAAGTTATTTCACCTATATACGGAAATGCTATTAATGTAGATTTAGGGTTACTTGCCAAATTTTCTCTTAGTGTGGAAAACCCCATTTCGGCCAATATTTGAGACATCTTGATAATCGCATCTATCTTTCGTTTATTACCAAATACTTTGAGAGCGGTTTCCTTACATACAATCTCATTACGAACTATTTCCTCCGAAGATTCCCAGTCGCAAAAACATAATGATATAGAATCGAATATTTTTCTTATTGTAGACTCCCTAAAACCGCTACACAGTATCACCCACGCATACTCGCGAAGATACTCACTTTCACTAATTTTTTCCTGATTCCGAGATTCCTGCCACTCTATTTCCCAAGAATACCCGCTATCGACTACTATATCTTTTGCCTTTCCATAGAACTCTATTAAATTCTCCATGCTATCTCCCCCTTACATTTTGTTACTTATATTTACGAAATACTTGAATATTATCCCTCCACCAAATTGCGAATCTAATTCTGTATATTGAAGCCCCTGGGTGCTTGCTCAGGTACCTGCTTATCTCTACTTTTAGCAGGTGTGTTTTTTTTAGTTTTGGAAATAAACGATCTGGAATAGCTATGCTGGATGAAGACGCAACATTATTTACGTCAAATATCTTTTGATAATCATTCTCATTAATATCGTCATTTAATGATATTAAATAGCCCGATTCTCTTTTTACATTCCAATATGCAGTACAAGATCTGCTATGTGCTTCAACTCGTCCTTTCCAATCCACTCGTAGTTGCATAATTGATAAGAAAAATATTCCAATTGCTAGGCAACCAAGCCATATTTCATGATCCCAATAAAATGGTGTCAAGCTTCAGCAAGCTCACTATTTACAAATACCATTGCAACAAGCCAAAGGGAGCTACCCATTATTACGAGGTCCAAAATAACAGCCTTAAGCTGGTATTCATCTCTTAGTGTTGCGTGCATCGTAACAAGCTGGTCTGCAACTCGATGAATCCGGTGTAGTTCCTCTTTTTTTGATTCGGCCATTAATCTTCAAATAAACTTAGCCACTGTTCTTTGGCATTAGCCGCGGTGGCATTCTTCATTCTTCTACTCAATCTATTCAGCACGTGACTAACTTGAGTCCGCTCAGCACTGTTCTTTTCACCTAAATATTCATCTACGTGGAGTGATTGCCCAGATTTGTCCACAATTGGCGAAAGCACTAAATCCTTAGCTCGATCAAAAAAATGAGGTAGCATTTTAGTCAATGTACAACTGTCTTTGTAACCTCTGAAAGCTTCAATTGCTAATGACTCAAGATGATAACCTGTTAATCGTAATTCTTCTGTAATACCAGCGTTGATGGCTTTAGCAAGTTTTATCATAGGAACCAATTTCATTCCGCATTTTTCGTTCCTTTTTGTTAGCGCCTTTCCAAATCTTTCTGGCTCTATATTAGACCAAGTGTTTCCTTTCCACGACGGCACCCTTAATTCTTCTTCTGTCTTTAATGCCGGCAATAGTTGTATCGACATACCATCATCATACGATATTGTTATTGCAATATTTCCAGTCTCTACATCCAAATCAGCATTTGCTGTTTTTATTAGATCTGCGATGTATTGGATAATTTGTGACGGGTTCCCATCAACCAAATCCGAATTGTCAAGAATAATTAGTGAATCAATATCGCTTAAACCATCTACATATGTGTGCTTAGAAACTGATCCACCAAACAGAGTATTAACATGCCCGTCGATGTTTTCGTCAATACTACCCAAGATTGATGACAATCTTGTATTAATAGTTTCTGTATCACGATCATTATAATAGGCCAACAAACCTGTCAATGAGTCAGATAGTTCTACTTCAAAAGATTCATTGACTGTTTTATTTTCAGTTTGTCGTATTCTTTCACTAAGTTTTTTGGGATTATAATCATGAAATACGCTTCCTCCACTACCTCCCATATCAATCTTCCTCCAATTTTGCTACTAAATACTGAACTGAATTTTTGAATAATTCGGAATTAAATTTAAATGCATCGAAATTTCCTTCATTTATGAACTGTTTCATTTCTAGCTCTAAGCCACTTAGATAGTAATAATTTTTTGACCATGTTTGGGCAATTGCTATTTGATCTTTTGTCTGAATCCCGAGTTCTAATGCCGAGTAATTTTGGATATAAGAGGTAATACCATTTAGATACGCTAATCTTAACCAAGTAAGTCCATCAAAAATATCCGCTCCAGATAGAAAATATAGTGGAGTGGTAATTGTGTCTAAACTCCCAAAAATATGTAAAGGCAAAAATATTTTTTTCTTATTCATCGCAATTCTTATTCTGGCAATATTTTTCATTCTATCCAGTATGGACTTGCCAAGTTCTTTTTCGGTGAATCCAATAATATTAAATTCCGAGAACGAAGGTATGTGCTCAATTACATTCTCGATATTAATGAAAAACTGATTTTCAGTTTCCGGTTTTAGTAATAATTCTTTCCCCCTATTATTGTTTCCTTGGGTTCCAAAAAAATCGGATGCTCTCTCAATTTGATTTTGGATAGAACATTTTTCTTTAGGATGGTCATAGCTAATGGCAACAGTAGGAGTCCTGTCTATCCAATTTGCTAAAACTTCACTGTGCATTTCACGATTCCATTTCTTAGCTTCATGGTCTAAATACCCCAAATCAGCTATTTCAGTATCTTTTGATGCCTCATACCCACCACTATCAATAAACAGAAATTCCGGGAAATCCATCTCATAGTCAACCATGTCATAATAAAGATCATAGGCACTTATTAGCGCTGCACCGGTTATTATTTCTGATGTTGTGGAAATAATTTTATTAACTTCTGGAAATCCTTTACTAGAAAATGAAGGTACTAATAAAGGTGTAGTACAAATCTTGGTTTTACCTGCAAATATTTTACGCCGAGCTGCAAACACAGTATGCCTCCCTATCTTTACAAGATTTGCATTTTCCACATGGGAGCGTATTCCCTATTTCGCAACTATAAGTTGACTGCAGAGGAAGGTTATTTTCATCTAAATATTCGATAATATTTTGTTTGCTCCATTTAATAAATGGTGCAATTAGCGAGATTCTACCATTGGAATACTCATGTACGACTTTTTGGATTCTGTTGTAAAATAACTCGCTACAATCGTAATAGTCAGTACCACTATGTATACCAATTGCTATAACCCCTTGAGTTAAACCCGATAGCATTAATGCACTAAAAATAAGAAATGCATTTCGGCCCTGTATTTCTGATGATAGGAATTTGGCGTTTGAGCTAATATCAATTACAGAATGAGAAATATCAAAATAGTCTGCTATGTCTAGTGCGCGTGATTTCTCCATCGAATTTGCATGATGTCCGTAATTTACAAAGACACTGCTTACATCATACTTTTGGGATTGAAGAAAATGAATGCAGGACGTCGAATCAATTCCTCCACTTAATAAGACCATTGCATTCATAAAGTTAAACTCCAGTCTAAATTTGAATGCCAACTAAGAAATTGTCACAGTAAAACCGCACACGATATTTTCCCTACTATCGATTTGGTACATTTTCTTAGCACTCCTTAAACTTCAGGGCTAATTAACCCTAACTATTTTAAGGTTATTATACAAGAAATTTTTACTTCGATAGCCTATATTTACCTTTTCAATTCATCTTTCCACAATATTGAATAAATTCTCAGAATGTAAACGAGCACAAAAAAGACTGTTTGAAACTCAAATTATATTTTTCATTAGTTTTGTGAATCAAGAGAATGTAAATCATATCGACTAGTTTCACTTTCGTTACTATGACCGATCAAATGTCGAACAGAATTGATGTCAATGGTGCGGTTTATATCCTATTCTTGATTGTAAAAAGGAATAACAAGAGTAACTAATTTGTAACACTTCACAGATAAGTCGATTGGTTTTTCAATCGATAAAGGAAAGTTTTAGTTTGATGTTATAAAGATTTTTCTATCAACCAATCATACAAACCTGCCTTTAGTGCGGCTTCGGCTAATTGTATTCCTGTCCAAATATTAATTTTTTTATTACTCGAGTGTTGAGAATTCACTTCTCCATTCAATGAGTGACATACAAAAAACATTCTGTCGTGGGTATTTGATGACTTGAATCGCTCAATGTATTCGTCTAATACCGCCTGATTCGCTTTCGATTTCACCTGGACAAATGCGGTTTCACCTATGGTGGGATGTATCAAAGACAAATCGATATCTTTCATGCTCCCACCTAAACGCGATATGCGCTGCCAGCCAGTCCGCGCAAAAATCAAATCGACCATTACTTCAAAATCCGCCCAATGCAATCCGTGGATCATGGATACAGCTGCTTTAACCATGGCGTTTTTTGCTTGTTGGACCTGCATTACGACTGGCTCTTCCTTGGCATTGATACAACGAATGAGGTGATCCGAAGCACGTATACGGCAAATCGTACCCCTGAAGGCCGAGACCTGAGTTAGTCTTGAACTGAGTGTTTGAACGTTAAGCGGCTCTCCATGGATATTTACGTTTCTCCATTTGCCGATTGTTTTACGAGTACGATTGGGGGTATGCGGATCATCGCTTATCCATGTCACTTCAGAATGGGCAAATGCCCACCATAATTGATCATCCGCAATCGTCACCCACAGACATTTCTCGCCCAGGGTATAAAAATCTCGAACCTCCCGCAGCCCATCCGTCGCCTTATTGGGCTTACGCTCGCCAGAATCAATCAAATATTGGCGAACTGCCTCCCAATCGCTTGAGAGACAGAGCTGGTGAGGCACCAGTCGGTAACCGAAGGGGATTTCATTATGCTCTATTGCCCATCGCGCCCAGGTACCCCCTGCGCCCAATTTGATATAACGCGTTTCTTTAGGACTGATAGGTAACATATTCATTATGCGGTTGATATAACGCTACAGATACCCAATCCAGACAAAGAAGTCCAGAACAAAATGAAACTTATAGTCTATAGACTTAAAGTCTGCAAAATCGTCCCATTCTTACATGGATATCCGCAAAAAAGTCGGGAGAAATGTGAAGAAATTCCGGAAAAATGCCGGTTGGTCACAGGAAGACCTGGCTTTTGAATGTGATCTCCATCGGACCTATATTAGCGGTGTTGAGCGCGGCGTACGCAATCCCACCGTAGTCATCCTTGACAAAATCGCGTCATCCTTAGGCGTCCCACCTGCGCAGTTACTCGACTAAAAATTATTGTTGTATTTTGAAATTTACGTCTCTATGCTGTCGGTGTGTTTCGGCGGCACAATGCGTAATTGATTTGTTAGAGTTATTACGCAATAAGTAAAAATAATCAGGAGCGAAAACAACTGACAATTTTGTCAGGGGTTACGTTCCTTTTTTTTTGGACGTAACTCCATAATTATTATGGAGGTTTTATGAAACAGCGTAATTCTTTATCTCACTTGGGTGATTTACAGGTAACGTACTTATCGGTTACCGCACTCAAACCAGCACCACACAACCCCCGAACGCACAGCCCTAAGCAAGTCCAACAGGTCGCAAACAGTATTCAGTCGTTTGGCTTTACCAACCCCATCCTCATCGATGAAGCTAACAATGTGATTGCCGGGCATGGGCGATTGGGCGCCGCAAAGATCCTGGGAATGCAGGCTGTGCCCACTATCCAGCTTGAGCACATGACCGACGCGCAAAAGCGGGAGTACCTAATCGCGGACAACAAACTGGCTGAGAACGCGGGCTGGGACATCTCCCTACTGGCGACGGAACTGGAAACCATCACTGAACTAGATCTGGACTTCGACATTACGCTGACTGGGTTTGAAACGGCTGAAATTGACGTGCTGGTTGAACAACATCGACAAGCGATAGATGTTACCGATACCTTGCCAGATATTGACCCAGACTTGCCTTCAGTCTCCCAGATAGGCGACTTGTGGCAAATCGGCCGCCACCGACTACTGTGTGGTGATGCCACCAAGGATGACACATTCGAGCATTTGATGGCTGGGAGCCTAGCCCATCAAGTGTTCGTCGATCCTCCGTACAACGTTCCCATTGATGGTCATGTCTGTGGCTCGGGTAGCATTAAGCATCGAGAATTCAATATGGCTTCAGGCGAAATGTCCGAGCCGCAATTTATTTCCTTCTTAACCACTGTCTTTACGCATTTAGTGAACTACAGCACCGATGGCTCAATACATCATGTGTGCATGGACTGGCGTCATATGCACGAAATATTGACGGCGGGGAAGACAGCCTACACGGAACTTAAAAACCTTTGCGTGTGGAACAAACACAACGCGGGTATGGGATCACTTTATCGCTCGAAACACGAGCTTGTCTTTGTGTTCAAATCAGGAACACAGCCTCACATCAATAACATTGAGTTGGGAAAGCACGGGCGATACCGAACCAATGTCTGGGACTACGATGGTGTGAACAGTTTAGATCCCTCTCGCCGCGAAGAACTGATTTTACATCCCACGGTAAAACCGGTTGCGATGGTGGCGGACGCGATTCAGGATTGCTCAAAACGGCATCACATCATCCTAGATTGTTTTACTGGCAGTGGCACGACCTTACTCGCGGCAGAGAAAACAGACCGTTGCGGTTACGGTATGGAAATGGATCCACATTATGTGGACACCACCATAAAGCGATTGCAAGAGCACTTTGCGCTCGAGGCCATCCACATTGAAACCGGACTCGATTTCGAGACGCTAAAGCGACAACGACATACATCCAAACCCACCCAAAAACGCCAATCCGGCCAAACGCTAATGGAGAATCCTGATGCCAGATAATAAAGATGATGACGATGGCGACGTTGGGTACAAAAAGCCGCCTAAACGCACGCAATTCAAGCCAGGACAATCTGGCAACAAAAAAGGTCGACCCAAAAAGCCAGATAAAATCGCATCTCATTTGCAAGAGCTTCTGAATGAAAAAATCTCGGTTCGAGACAGTAATGGGAAAGTAAGCCGAATGACAAATATGGAAGCCTTCCTTAGAAATCTACAAGCAAAAGCCATGCAGGGCAAACAAAAAGAATTAACAATATTCTATAACGTGCTAAAGCAAACAGGTTACTTCGATATCCCTGATGACAGCAAACCCCGTGGTGGTGGGGTATTGGTTGTGCCGGCAACCCTGTCAATGGAGGACTGGATAGAAAGGTACGGTAAAAAACCACCCGACGATGATGGTGATCAGTGAGTGAAGATATCGACTTTAACTGGACTTCCACGACGAAATGAGCGCTTCTGTGTTCAACACACAGGAGCGCTCTATGAATGAAAAACATCGTGAACTAGCCCGTCAATCCTTCGTCTTTGCCAACGAATTGTTGGAAACCGCGCTTGAATTGTCTATTGACGGGCAATCCTCGTCATTAATTGAAAAAGACGTAACCGACTATGCGCTCACATTGCGTCAATTGGCTGAGAGAGTCGCGATTATCTCCGCCTTTCTAGAGCTCATAGCTGAAGAGAACGCACGCATAGCAACAAAGTAAAGGAAAATACCCAGAATGCTCGCTTTCCAGTGGCATTCCCCGCCACGGTATGGCCGTATGGACACTATGGATCTCAAAGCCCTGCCTGAATTAACGGAGGTACTAAGCGCCAATGCTCCTGCGCTACGAGTGATGTACCAGGCCTTCTTCCAACAAGCACCACCGAAGTGGGCGCGCGCCGACACCCTTCGTGGCAATCTGGCCTGGGCCATCCAAGCCAAGTGTCAGGGTCAATCACCGAAAACGCTGAAACGTAAATTGTTATTAAAAGCGGATAAACAACAAGGTGCCTCAACTTCACCTGTCCAATACCAACCCGGTACTTGCCTCATCCGTGAATGGCAAGGTGACACCTATGAAGTCACGATATTAGAGAAAGGTTATCTTTGGCAGGGTAATACTTATCGTAGCTTATCCGCCATATCGCACGCCATCACCGGAACACGATGGTCGGGCCCTCGCTTTTTTGGGCTAAAAGGTACCGCACAAAATGAAAAAACAGAGTAAGCCGCTAATACGCTGCGCCGTCTACACGCGTAAATCCTCAGAAGAAGGACTTGAGCAAGCTTTTAATTCTTTGGATGCCCAACGAGAAGCGTGCGAATCCTATATACACAGTCAGCGTCATGAAGGATGGAATACCTTGACCACACCTTACAAGGACGGAGGGTTCTCAGGCGGAAATATGGACAGACCAGCTCTGGCGAACTTATTAACTGACATCAAATCCGGAAACATTGATGTGATTGTGGTCTACAAGGTAGATAGGTTAAGTCGCTCACTCGCCGACTTTGTGCGCCTCATCGAATTATTTGATAATCACAATGTCTCGTTTGTCTCTGTCACTCAGCAATTTAATACCTCTTCCTCCATGGGTCGGTTGACGTTGAATGTCCTATTATCCTTTGCCCAGTTTGAACGCGAAGTCACCAGCGAACGAATTCGCGACAAAATCGCCGCATCCAAACAAAAAGGCATGTGGATGGGCGGCAGAGTCCCCATTGGCTACGATGTCTTAGAGAAACTATTGGTCGTGAATGAATCAGAAGCGATCACAGTACGCCACATCTATGATCGTTATTTAGATCTGGGTTGTGTCAGAAAACTGAAGACAGAGCTGGATGCCGATGGGTATGTCTCTAAGGCCAGGATAGTCAATGACAAAGCATCAGGCGAGAAACCGTTCTCACGTGGGTCACTCTATGCACTAATAAAGAATCCCATCTATATCGGCAAGACACATCATAAAGGGACGCTTTTTGATGGACAGCATGCCGGGATTGTTGATCCTTCAATCTGGCAACAAGCGCAAGAACGTATTACACGGAATAAACACCTTAACCAGACGCGAACCCTCGCTAAAGATCCCAGCTTACTCGCTGGTCTCATTTTTGATGATAAACAACACCCAATGAGTCCGACGCATACTCGTAAACACAATCGACGATATCGTTACTACGTCTCTCAGGCTGCCCTGCAATTTCAAGAAAATGAAACGGGGAGCGTCATTCGTATTGCCGCACAAGTAATCGAATCGCTCGTCGTCAACACATTGATGACATTGTTAAGTACAGCCGCCACGCTACTCGATGCCATTCAATTAGATGCCCATTCCGCGAATGATGTGAAGCGATATATAGAGCATGGCAATAAGCTTGCCACCTCCTGGAAAGATCTGTCCCCTTCTGAGCACATTAATTTACTGAATCAGATTATTCACCGTATCACATTGGGTAATCGGGAGATGTCTATTGTGTTTTCGCGTCGTGGTCTACGGTCAGTCATAGCACCGGAATTAGAGAGTGGATCAATCGAAGAGCCTTCCCCTAATGAGGATCAATATACTGTCGTAAAGTCGGTCTACTTAAAACGATGTGGTATTGAAACCAAACTCATTATTGCAGGAGAACCAACCTCTCCGGCTCACCCCGAAACCGTTCAGGCCATACAAAATGCTCTGGCAAAAGCACTCAAATGGAATGATGCTCTCGTCCATGGTCAAGTGTCTTCGATCAAGGCTATTGCCACGCAAGAAAACGTAACCTCTCAATTTATTACGCGTCGAATAAAATTAGCTTATCTCTCACCAGATATTATGGAAGCGATCTTTAAAGGTGAGATTCCGCATACCCTATCCATGGGGTTACTTGAAAAATCCATCCCGCTAAATTGGGAACACCAACGCGGAACTTTCGGTTTCGCGTCTTAAACAAACCCAAAAAGACAACTGGCGAATAAGCCAATAGAGACTTTCGGGTAAATTCGTTGGAATTTATGATACTGGGTTGGCTTTTTAGGTCGCTATACCGCGACGACTATCGCGCAAGAGCGTGAATTGTTTGAAGATTGTGGTCTCTGCTCTGAGACTCAGAACAGAGACCAGACTGTATGGCGGAGAAAGAGGGATTCGAACCCTCGATACGCGATTAACGTATACTCCCTTAGCAGGGGAGCGCCTTCAGCCACTCGGCCATTTCTCCGGATTAGTTTACTGTCTTAAATGAGATTCAATTTATCAGGCCTCATCCCGGCCTTCAGCTGCGATAGATGAGGTCGTGCTTAAGACAAACTGCAGTTGTTGTTAATAATCGCCCGAATTACCTTCTTCAGAATAGTCATCCTGACCCGGTTCACCGGTTTTCTCCTGTTGTATGCGATCATAAATTTCTTCCCTGTGAACTGCGACTTCTTTTGGCGCATTCACGCCAATTCTTACCTGATTACCACGTATCCCCAGTACAGTGACATTGACCTCATCACCAATCATGAGGGACTCGCCAACTCTACGTGTTAATATCAACATATTACTTCTCCTCTAATTGTCCCCGGCTACACATCCAGCCTAATTAGAGATCATCCTGGTTATTATTTTTGAACAATCTCTTCCTTTAGTCTGCTCCAGGGCCCCCTTAATTATCTCCCTGATCCAGACCGAATGCAGAGTGTAACGCTCTTACACCCAATTCTAAATACTTATCGTCAACTACAACGGAAATCTTGATTTCAGAGGTCGAAATCATCTGAATATTAATACCCTCCTCGGCCAGCGCGGCAAACATCTGACTGGCGATACCGGCGTGGGAGCGCATGCCGACGCCGACAACCGAAATCTTGGCGATATTATCGTCGCCTTCGACTCCGCCAGCATTCAGATCTTTCGACGTCAATTCCAGAATAGACTTGGCTTTATCGTAGTCGTTTCGGTGCACGGTAAAGGTGAAACTGGTGCTATCGTCATCACCGATATTCTGGATGATCATATCCACTTCAATATTCGCCTCGGCAATCGGCCCGAGAATTTTGGATGCCATACCAGGCGTATCCGGGACACCACGTATCGTCAGTTTCGCTTCGTCCCGGTTATGGGCGATGCCTGCAATCAGTACTTCTTCCATACTTTCATCCTCAGCGGTGATCAGCGTGCCCGGCCCTTCAACAAAGGAGGACAGCACTCTTAACGAAATATTGTATTTACTGGCAAATTCAACAGAACGTATCTGCAATACCTTTGAACCCAGGCTCGCCATTTCCAGCATTTCCTCATAGGCAATGCGTTCTATGCGGCGTGCCTTTTCGACTATGCGCGGATCGGCGGTATAGACACCATCGACATCGGTATAAATATGACACTCATCTGCTTTCAAGGCAGCTGCCATCGCCACAGCCGTGGTGTCAGTGCCTCCACGTCCGAGAGTCGTGATATTGCCGTCCTCATCAATTCCCTGAAAACCGGCAATTACCGGAATTCTACCTGCCTCTAATGCCGCATTCACGCGTTCCGCATCAATTTTCATGATGCGGGCCTTGTTGTGCGAATTATCCGTATGAATAGTAATCTGAGCACCAGTGAAAGACTGAGCGAGACTGCCTTTGGCTTCGAGCGCCATACTCAACAATGCAATAGTCACCTGTTCTCCTGTCGACAGGAGAACATCAAGTTCACGACCCGCCGCTTTGGGGTCAATGTCGTATGCCAGACTGAGGAGGCGATCGGTTTCTCCACCGATGGCGGACAAGACCACAACGACGCTGTGACCAGCATTCCGTGTTGCGATTACTCTCTCCGCGACGGCCTGAATACGATCGATATCGCCGACCGAGGTGCCGCCATATTTTTGAACAATGAGTGACATTTGTCTGTTGAGTATTATTGAAAACGCTAGTGCTGAGTTAAAAAGCCGGCAATCATAGTCCTTTGATAATAAAAATCAAGTAAATCAGCTGTTTAGTTGTTTTTCTATCCAATCAGGGACACTCTCGAGGGCCGCTGCCAGAGCATCAGGTTTGCTGCCTCCGGCCTGTGCCATATCGGGTCTGCCGCCACCTTTACCACCAACCTGTTGAGCAACAAAGTTGACCAGCTCACCCGCTTTAATTTTGTCGGTCGAATCTTTAGATACCCCCGCAACCAAACTGACTTTACCGTCTTTTACGGTCGCCAGAATCAGGACTGCAGTGCCGAGCTTATTCTTAAGTTGATCCACAGTTTCCCGCAGAGTTTTGGGATCAGCACCATCGAGGTGTTTAGCCAATACTTTAATTCCGCCAATTTCGAGCGCATCGCTGGCCATGTCATCACCTGCGCTGCTGGCGAGCTGCGATTTTAACTTTTCAACTTCCTTCTCCAGTTTGCGTGATCGATCCAGAGTGATTTCGATGCGCGACTCAATGGATTCTCTGTCTGCCTTAAGCAAGCTTGCAATTCTTCCCAGTCGTCGATCATTGTCATCGACCCAGCTCAAGGCGGCTCGTCCGGTAAGCGCTTCAATACGCCGCACGCCGGCTGCTATCCCGGTCTCGGATATAATTTTAAACAAACCAATGTCGCCACTTGCACGCACATGGGTGCCACCACATAGTTCAGTCGAAAAACCATCTCCGATGCTGAGCACTCTGACTTCTTCGTCGTATTTTTCACCGAAAAGCGACATCGCACCGGACTCCATAGCCTTGTCCAAAGCCATCAGTTCAACGCCGGTGCTCGAATTGCCAAGAATAATAGAGTTTGTTAATTGTTCGATTTTCCCTAACTCATCGTCACTGACTGCCTGCGGGTGAGCGAAATCAAAACGCAGACGATCGGCGGCAACCAGAGAGCCTTTTTGGCTGACGTGCTTACCCAGCACGTGTCGTAAAGCCTCATGCAGAAGATGGGTCGCAGAATGATTACGAACTATATCGGTGCGGACTTCGGTATTGACCCGGGCACGAAGGTTTTGACCGACACTGACATTACCCTGCACTACTTCACCGAGATGAATATGCGCCTTCCCCTGCTTTTGCGTATCACGGACTTCAAAAACAAGGCCTTCAGCAATCAGTTTTCCACAATCGCCAACCTGCCCGCCGGATTCGGCATAGAATGGTGTCGATGACAAAATGACGCCGCCTTCTTCGCCCTTCTCCAGGCTGGTAACTGTTTTTCCCTCTTTAAATATCGCCTCGACACTGGCGTCGTGCTCAAAACTCTCATAACCGGTAAAGGCGGTGACATAATCAAGACCTGTTTCTGACTGGCTACTGTCGAGTTCAAATTTACTTGCAGAGCGGGCGCGTTTTCGTTGTTCAGCCATAGCTTTGTCAAAGCCGGGTTTGTCCAGAGTCAGATCCCTCTCGCGCGCAATATCTGCGGTGAGATCGATTGGAAAACCGTAAGTGTCATAGAGCTTGAAAACATCCTCACCGGCGATGACCTCGCCTTCCAGATTAGCCAGAATATCTTCAAGATGACGCAAACCCTGTTCCAGAGTTTCCGCGAAGCGGATTTCTTCCTGTCTTAAAGTGCTTTCGACAAACTCCTTTGACTCCAGTAATTCCGGAAAGGCCTCTCCCATTAAATTCGCCAGCGGTTCAACCAGCTTGTAAAAGAAAGGTTCATTAAAGCCGATTTTGTTGCCATGCCTTGCAGCTCGACGAATAATCCGTCTTAAAACATAACCACGGCCTTCGTTGGAAGGAATCACGCCATCGCTTATAAGAAAAGCGCAGGAGCGTATGTGATCGGCAACCACCCGTGCTGAAATAATATCCTCAACAGGTTTTGCACTGATTGCTTCAATGGATTTAATTAAAGACTGAAACAGATCGATGTCATAATTATTATGTACACCCTGCATCACCGCTGCGATTCGCTCCAGTCCCATTCCGGTATCCACCGAAGGTTTGGGTATAGGGTTTAAATTGCTGTCACCATCACGGTCATACTGCATGAACACGAGGTTCCAAATTTCCACATAACGATCGCCTTCCTGCTCGGGACTACCCGGCGGGCCACCGTCAATCTGCTCACCATGATCGTAAAATACTTCGCTGCAAGGGCCGCATGGTCCGGTATCGCCCATGGCCCAGAAATTGTCTTTTTCCCCGCAACGGCTGAAACGATTTTTGTCTACGCCGATTTCATTCAGCCATATATCAGCCGCTTCGTCATCGTCTTCATAAACAGTAATCCATAATTTTTCTGCCGGCAGTTTTAATTCGACAGTAAGAAAATCCCAGGCAAATTGAATAGCTTCACGCTTGAAGTAATCACCAAAGCTGAAGTTGCCCAGCATTTCGAAAAAAGTGTGGTGGCGGGCCGTATAACCAACATTTTCTAGGTCGTTATGTTTACCACCGGCACGCACACAGCGTTGTGATGTAACAGCACGTTCATAGCCACGCTTATCCAGGCCGAGAAACACTTCTTTAAACTGCACCATGCCTGCATTGGTAAACAGTAGTGTCGGATCGTTAGCCGGTACCAATGAACTACTCTTAAGAGGCTCGTGCTTACGGCTCTTGAAGTAGTCGATAAATAACTGGCGTAGTTCGTTAGTCGTCATGCTGTTTTAGTTTTTTAAATAAACGATGGATCTGCTCGCTACTGAAACCACGATATTGCAAAAATCGTGATTGATTAGCCTGTTCTTTATAATCTTCCGGTACATCATCTCCGAATTTTTTTCGATGAACTTCGGCTAGCCGCTCAAGCCAGTGCGGTTCACGCTCATCAAGAAATTCCTCGCTGAGCCACTCAGCGACACCTTTTTGTTTTAATTCCTGCGAAATATGCCTTGGACCATAACCCCGGTTCATACGATCGTGGACAAGAGCCTCAGTAAAACGCGAATCACTTTGCAGACCTTCGTTTTTTAACTGCTCGATAACGCTGTCGATATCCTCGTTATCCAGTTCGCGAGCACGTAACTTACCACGAAGTTCCTTTTCGCTGTGTTCGCGCCTGGCCAACAGGGCCATGGCGCGTTGTCTTACTTCCGCCTCTGTACCACTCAGGCTTCAGCCTCCTCTTCAGCTACATCTTCTTTGGCGCTTGTTTTTTCCGGCATCACCTTGGCTCGGATAGCAGTCTGAATTTCATTTGCTGTTTCAGGATTCTCTTTCAGGTAAACACGAACATTCTCTTTACCCTGACCAATACGATCGCCATTGTAGCTATACCAGGCTCCCGCCTTCTCGATGATGTCGTGCTGAACGCCCATGCTGATAAGTTCGCTTTCGCGTGAAATGCCCATACCATAAAGTATGTCAAAATAAATCTCTTTAAAGGGCGGAGCGACCTTGTTTTTAACTACTTTTACGCGCGTTTCATTGCCCACTATTTCATCGCCTTTCTTAATTGCACCTATGCGTCGAATATCAAGACGTACAGATGAGTAGAATTTCAGCGCATTACCCCCTGTAGTCGTTTCCGGACTACCAAACATAACGCCTATTTTCATACGAATCTGGTTAATAAATATCACCAGGGTATTCGAGCGTTTAATATTGCCGGTTAATTTACGTAAGGCTTGTGACATCAGGCGCGCCTGCAAACCCATGTGGCTCGCGCCCATTTCACCTTCAATTTCTGCTTTTGGAGTCAGCGCAGCAACGGAATCGATAATCACCAAATCCACAGCACCCGAGCGTACCAGCATGTCGGTAATTTCCAGAGCCTGCTCACCGGTGTCAGGCTGTGAGACCAGTAAATCATCGATTTGTACTCCGAGTTTCTCGGCATACTGGGGATCCAGAGCGTGCTCCGCATCAACAAAAGCGGCAGTGCCGCCCTCTTTCTGGATTTCTGCCGCAACGTGCAAGGCCAGTGTGGTTTTACCGGAAGATTCCGGCCCGTAAATCTCTACCACCCGGCCTTTCGGCAAGCCGCCGATACCGAGCCCGATATCCAGGCCGATGGAACCTGTAGAAATCGCCTCTACATCAACAACTACGCCGTCATCACTCATGCGCATGATAGATCCTTTACCAAATTGCTTTTCAATCTGGCCCAGGGCAATGCCCAAAGCCTGTTTCTTTTTCTCGTCCATTAGACTCTCTCTTTAGTATGGTTTAACGAATTAATTCGGTGCTAATTATCACATAATTTTGAGTGGCCAGCGTAGCTTAACTTCATATCTGACACCTTGCTCCTGGCTTATCGATTCGATCAGGCAGAATTCCCTGATATTCCATAATATTGGCTCAAAATCCACAGCTTCATAGTCAGATTTTACCTTTCTTGCCAGAGTAAGATGTGGTCGATATGGGCGTTCAGGTAGTTGCAGCCCGCAGTCCCGGGCCAGCGCGTGTAAAGCCTGAGCTAGCGTTGGCAATTCATCAGGGTAAGTGGAAGGACCGACCCAGGCTATTTTAGGTTTTTGCCACCAGCCGAGACTGTCCAGTCGCAAAGAAAATGACCTCGCCTGAATCTGCTTCGCGCCCTCTTCAAGACGGGCATAAATCTCCTCATCGACATTTCCCAGAAACGCGAGAGTCATGTGAGTATTGCTCTTTGCCAGGAGTCGCGCGTTCTCCAGCGTCAGGCTTTCAGCCAGTGTATAAAGCTGCTCTCTGTGTTCATTCTCCGGCCACAGGCCAAAGAATAATCTCATGCTTCGAGCATATCGAGCAGACCCTGCATCGCCAGTAATACCGACTGCCTGCGTACCTGCTCACGATCACCTTCAAACACAACGCGGGTGGTGACGCTGGATTGATTTCTCTGACACCAGCCGAAACAAACCGTACCAACCGGTTTATCCTCACTGCCTCCGCCCGGACCCGCTAAACCGGTAACCGAAACCGCAATACCGGCGTGACTGTTTTGCAAGGCACCAAGTACCATTTCTGCCGCGCATTCTTCGCTGACTGCGCCAAAATTCGTCAGGGTTTCCGTGGATACACCAAGACATTCGCGTTTCGCGTCATTTGTGTAGGTGACAAAGCCCCTGTCGAACCAGCCGGAGCTACCGGCAATGCTCGTCACGCTATGGGCGATACCACCACCGGTACAGGACTCCGCAGTCACCAGGCTCAACTCGTGCTTCAACATCGCCCCGGCAAGTCGCTCCGTCAGTTCCTGTGTGGCTGTATCAATCATTTTTCTGTCGTCGTTTCTTAAAGAAATTTTGCAATACGCTTGCACAAGTCGCTTCACTTACTCCACCGAGAACTTCAACACGGTGATTCAGTTTATCAGTGGGAATGATATCAAAAACGCTGCCGGCAGCCCCGGCACGTGCGTCATAGGCGCCGAAAACAAGGCGCGAAATGCGAGCGTGAACCATAGCACCGGCACACATGACGCAGGGTTCGAGGGTAACGTAAAGTTGTGCGTCGCTTAGCCTGTAGTTGGAGATATTCAAAGCCGCGGCTCGTAGTGCATTTATCTCAGCGTGGCTACTGGGATCGTGACTGCTAATCGGTCTGTTCCAGCCTTCCCCAATAAGCTCATTGTCAAGAACCACAACTGCTCCTACTGGTACTTCGTCCTCCTGCTCCGCTTTGTCAGCCAGTGACAGCGCGTGCTGTATCCATTTTTCGTCTTCTTGATTCTGCGTCATTATAGCGATGTTGCTTTTTAAAGCTCGCTCATTCCCACTCGATTGTTGCCGGTGGTTTTCCGGAAATGTCGTAGGTCACTCGCGATATACCTTCTACTTCATTAAGAATGCGATTGGAGACATGAGCGAGAAAATCATAGGGTAAATGAGCCCAATGCGCCGTCATGAAGTCGATGGTTTCAACGGCCCGCAGGGCAATAACAAATTCGTAGTATCGCGCATCCCCTTTAACACCGACAGAACGTACCGGAAGAAACACAGCGAATGCCTGACTAACCTGATCGTAGAGGTCTTTTTCAACCAACTCTTCAATAAAGATAGCGTCCGCTCGACGCAGGATATCCGCGTACTCCTTTTTGATTTCACCAAGAATTCTCACACCAAGCCCCGGACCCGGAAATGGATGCCGATAAATCATCCCCGGCTCAAGCCCCAGTTCAACACCAAGACGGCGGACTTCGTCTTTAAATAATTCCTGTAGAGGTTCGATTAACTTCATGCGCATGTTATCCGGCAGACCACCAACATTATGATGGGATTTAATCACATGCGCCTTGCCGGTTTTTGCTCCCGCCGATTCGATAATATCGGGATAAATCGTACCCTGGGCCAGCCAGTCTACGTCTTTGAGTTTTTCAGCTTCTTCTTCAAATACCGCGATAAACTCACGGCCGATAATCTTGCGTTTCTGCTCCGGATCATCCTCACCCATCAGGGCCTGAAGAAAACGTTGCTCGGCATCTACTTTAATGACGTGAACACCCATATTATCGGCAAAGGTTTGCATTACCTGCTCGGCTTCGTTCAAGCGCAATAAACCATTATCAACAAAAACACAGGTCAACTGATCGCCGATGGCTTTATGTAAAAGTGCGGCAACTACCGATGAATCAACGCCCCCGGACAGTCCCAGCAAGACTTTGTCCTGGCCGACTTTTGTCTGCAGTTCTGAGATCGAATTGTCAATAATATTTGACATGGTCCAGTCATTTCCGCAGCCTGCAATCTCATGTAGAAAGCGTTGCAGAATAGCCATTCCCCGGCTTGTGTGTGTGACTTCGGGGTGAAACTGAAGCGCGTAAAGCCGTTTTTCTTCGTTTGCCATGCCGGCAATCGGTGCACTTTCGGTGGAAGCGATGAGTTTGAAGCCTTCGGGCAGAACTTCCACCTTGTCGCCATGACTCATCCAGACATCCAGCAGACCGTGGCCTTCAGTATTGACTTCGTCCTGAATATCGCGCAATAAATCAGAATGGCCTCTGGCTCTGACCCTGGCGTGACCGAACTCGCGCAGTCCGGACGCAGCAACTTTACCACCTAGTTGTTCAGCCATGGTTTGCATGCCGTAGCAAATACCCAGTATGGGAATTCCCATGTCGAAAACTTCAGGCGGTGCGCGAAAGCCATCATCGGCAGTGACTGATTCCGGCCCACCGGAAAGAATAATCGCTTTCGGTGCAAAGGCCTGAATTCTTTCAAAGCTTATGTCGTAAGGATAAATCTCGCTGTAGACATTTGCCTCACGCACGCGGCGGGCAATGAGTTGGGTATATTGCGATCCGAAATCGAGAATTAGTACTCGATCATTGTGGGTATCCGTCATGCTAGACCCGATAATTCGGTGGCTCTTTGGTGATTGTCACATCATGTACATGACTTTCTTTCATGCCGGCACCGGTCAATCGAACAAATTCCGGTTTACTACGCATTTCCTCAATAGTACGACATCCTGTGTAGCCCATTGACCCTCTGACACCGCCCATCAGCTGATGAACTATGGCACTCATTGCCCCTTTGCAGGGTACCCGGCCTTCTATGCCCTCAGGCACCAGTTTCTCTATCTCATCGTTTTCCTGGAAATAACGATCGGACGAGCCATGTGTCTGCGCCATCGCACCAACAGAACCCATACCCCGATAAGATTTGTATGAGCGACCCTGAAATAGTTCTACTTCACCGGGTGCTTCTTCCGTGCCTGCGAACAGTCCTCCGACCATTATTGAATACGCGCCGGCCGCCAGCGCCTTGGCAATATCTCCGGAATAACGAATGCCACCGTCTGAAATCAGGGGCACGCCGCTGGCTTTCAGAGCTTCAGCGACATTATTAACAGCCGTGATTTGCGGCATACCCACACCAGTGACGATGCGAGTTGTACAAATAGAACCTGGTCCGATGCCAACCTTAACTCCGTCCGCGCCAGCCTTAACCAGAGCAAGGGCACCATCCGCTGTCGCCACATTACCGCCAATCACCTGACAATCCGGGAAATTCGCCTTGATCCAGCTGACCATACTCAGCACTCCTTCAGAATGACCATGGGCAGTATCCACCACCAGCACATCGGCGCCGACTTTAATAAGTGCTTCAACCCGCTCTTCGGTTCCGGGTCCAACACCGACCGCCGCGCCGACACGTAGACTTTCATCACTGTCCTTGCAGGCTTCCGGGTATTCACTGGCCTTTTGAATATCTTTTACTGTCACCAGGCCCCGTAACTCAAATTTGTCATTAACTACCAGAACTTTCTCAATTCTATGCTGGTGCAGGAGGCTGGTGATTTCGCTGGTTTCCGCGCCCTCTTTCACAGTCACCAGTCGATTCTTCGGAGTCATTGCCGAGGAGACCGGATCATCAAAGTGTGTCTCAAAACGCAAGTCGCGGCTGGTGACAATACCCACCAGCTCTTCACCATCAACCACCGGTACCCCCGATATACGTTTTGCCCGGGTTAGCTCCATGACTTCACGCACACTCGTTTGTGGTGAAACGGTAAAGGGATCGGTAATCACACCGCTTTCATATTTTTTTACGATACGAACTTCATCAGCCTGTTGTTGCGGACTCATGTTTTTATGGATTATGCCAATACCACCTTCCTGGGCAATGGCAATAGCCAGACTGGACTCGGTGACCGTATCCATAGCCGCTGACATAAGAGGAATTTTGAGACTGATTCCTTTGGTCAGACTGGTTTGCAGGCTGACTTCCCGGGGCAGAACCTGTGAATAGGCTGGTGTAAGGAGAACATCATCAAATGTCAGGGCTTCTTCGGTGATTCGCATTGCGGATGAGCCTTTTTTGGTTTGTGGCGGTGTTGCTGACTTGCATGTAAATAAAAAGGGCGCCTCGATAATCGGGGTGCCCAGTAGCGCTATAGTATAATATTTATCACTCAAGTGGTAAATCGAACATTCGAGTAATTTAGGTAAAAAGATGGTTAAAAACGAATTCGAAAATCGAGATGTATACAACGTTACGCGACTGAATCGCGAAGTTCGCGCGGTACTTGAGGGTAGTTTCCCTCTGCTCTGGGTTCAGGGTGAGATTTCTAATCTGGCCAGACCTGCCTCAGGACATATTTACTTCTCTTTGAAAGATAAGCATTCTCAGGTTCGCTGCGCCATGTTTCGCAATCGCATGCGTTCAATAAAATTTGTGCCGGAAAATGGCATGGAAATTCTAGCCAGAGCCAATGTCGGTCTCTATGAAGGTCGAGGTGAATTCCAGTTAATCATGGAACACATTGAACCGGCTGGCGAAGGTGCATTACAACGCGCCTTTGAAGAATTAAAACAACGACTGAACGAAGAAGGTCTATTCGCCGAGGAACACAAAAAACCACTACCGGCTTTTCCAAAGTCGATCGGCATAATAACCTCGCCAAGTGGCGCCGCTATTCGCGATATTCTACAAGTCTTGCGACGTCGTTATCCGCTAGCCGAAGTTGTAATTTATCCGGTACCTGTTCAAGGTGAAGGTTCAGCCGAGAAAATTATTCATGCCCTGCAGGAAGCTAACAGGCGATATGAGTGTGATGTCCTGATCCTGAGTCGTGGTGGAGGTTCGCTGGAAGATCTCTGGTCGTTCAATGAAGAAAACCTTGCCCGCGCCATTCACAGCAGCAGCCTGCCTGTTGTCAGCGGTGTGGGACATGAAATAGATTTTACCATTGCCGACTTTGTTGCTGATCAAAGAGCGCCTACACCATCGGCAGCAGCTGAACTTGTCAGCCCCGATTGCAGAGAATTGCTTAATTCTATAGAACAAAGTGCATCCGGGCTGGAGCGAATCATTCAGACTAAACTGTCAAACATCGGACAAACATTATATCAACTTGAAAAACGCCTGCCGCATCCGGAACGACGCTTACAACTAATCAGCCAGAGACTTGATGAAACTTCTATACGACTGCAACAGGCGATAAAAGGCGAACTTGCCCACAAGCGAAATACTCTGCTACAAACATCGAGTGAATTAAATAATTTCAATCCACTGCAAATGCTCACGATGAAACGTGATAAGTGTCAGCATCTGTTTGAAAAAATGCAATCCAGGATCAGTTATTTACTTGAACATGCAAATCAGCGTATGCAACACCTGAATCATGCTTTACACACGATCAGCCCGCTTGCGACTCTGGAGAGGGGCTACGCCATCGTCACTCATGGCCAGCAAAATCAGATCGTGCGTGATGCTGAGCAGATTCAGAGTGGAGATATTATCCGAACCCGCCTTGCCCGGGGTGAAATCGAAGCACGCGTGGAATCACTTAAAAAAGCAGATTGAACACGCAGCGAAAAAAAGTACTGTTCTTTTTACTGCTACTCACCAGTCATTTTCCATTTGTCTATGCAGATGCCGTTCCCGGTGGTATCGCCAGAGTATTAATCGATACAGATGAGCGCCCACGTGCTTTTTACAAAGATAAACTGGTGTTAATACTCGGTCAGGCGGGTAATTGGGAAGCTGTTGTAGGCATCGATCTGGCTGCTGAAGCGGGAACTCATAAGCTTAAAATTGAAACGCCTGCCTCGTCCTATTATCTCAACTTTGAAGTTCAGGGCAAAAAATACGAGAGCCAGCACATTACTATAAAGGACAAACGTAAAGTAAATCCGGGCAATCTGGATATGCAACGTATCGCTCGCGACCAGCGTGATATTCTCGAGGCTAAAAGCAGCTGGACAGAGCAGAGACA
The DNA here is from genome assembly GCA_012103475.1 of Gammaproteobacteria bacterium. GTDB lineage: Bacteria > Pseudomonadota > Gammaproteobacteria > Eutrophobiales > Eutrophobiaceae > WLWS01. The sequence continues at coordinate 80,229 of WLWS01000004.1, forward strand.
ACCCTCGCTTGAACTACAACTTCCGCTAGCCGGACGCCTGAGTAGTCCTTTCGGCTTAAGACGTTTTTTTAATAATCAGGCGCGTAAACCTCATAGCGGTATCGATATTGCCGCCGCCGCTGGCACAGCGATTGTCGCAGCAGGTTCTGGCGTCGTCATTGCGACAGGAAATTATTTCTTTAATGGTAATACTGTTTTTATCGATCATGGACAGGGCATGCTAAGCATGTACTGTCATATGCAAGACTTCTCGATTGAGGTAGGTGATCAGCTGGAACAAGGTGAAATTATAGGTTGGGTCGGTCAGACCGGACGCGTCACAGGTCCGCATCTGCATTTTAGTGTACTTTTGAATCAGACTATGGTTGATCCCGCACTTTTCCTGACACTGCCCGGGTCCTGAACGAAATTACGGGTTTACTGTTTTCCGACTGAAGCGTCACCAATGGCCTGCAGATCAGCGTGATAAGAAGAACGCACCATAGGTGCGCTGGCAACATTTTCAAATCCGATTGATGCGGCATATTCACCTAATTCATCAAACTCATCAGGATGTACAAAACGCTCAACCGCGAGATGAAAACGACTGGGTTGCAGATATTGGCCAAGTGTCAGCATATCGCAGTCGTGCTCGCGAAGGTCACGCAATACCTGTTTAACCTCTTCTGTTGTCTCGCCAAGACCAAGCATAAGTCCTGATTTACTGCGTAAGCCTGAATAACGTTTTTTGAATTGTTTAATTAGTTCAAGCGACCAGGCGTAATCCGCACCGGGCCTGACTTTTTTATACAAAGATGGAACAGTCTCCAGGTTATGATTCAATACATCCGGACGACATTGCTCAAACTTGTCCAGTGCAACTTCCAAGCGGCCTCTGAAATCCGGCACCAGTGTTTCTATTTTTATCCCGGGTACCGCATCGCGTACGGCGCGAATGCAATCCACAAAATGCTCTGCACCACCATCGCGAAGATCATCCCGATCAACTGATGTAATCACGATGTATTTCAATTTCATCAGGGCGACGGCTTCGGCCAGTTGCTGCGGTTCATTTGTGTCAAGCGGCTGAGGTCGGCCATGTGCGACGTCGCAAAAAGGACAACGGCGCGTGCATAAATCACCCATGATCATAAATGTCGCCGTACCATGACTAAAACATTCACCGAGATTCGGGCAGGAGGCTTCCTCGCAAACTGTATGCAGCTTATGCTCACGAATCAGAGTTTTAAGTTCCTGTACGCGGGGATCGGTCGGTGCTTTTGCACGAATCCATTTTGGTTTTCGCGGAAGTGGTCCTTCCTGTGGAATCACCTTTATCGGAATTCGCGATGTTTTTAGTTCGCCGCGCTGTTCTTTAGTCGGCTTTTGTTTGGGCTCAATCTGCATGGTCTCTCTCATTCAATTCCGTCAGGCTGCATCGTTATCTGCCGTAGCACACAGCCCTTGCTTCTCAATTATTGTACACCCCTCGGGAAATATTTTTTCTCGTAGTTTGTTAACCAAAGCGCTGGCAACTTCGTCAATGGTTAATTCTGGTCTGTATTCGGCAAGTTGTGTGACCCCGAGTTGAGGGTAACCGCAGGGATTGATGCCAGAAAAAGGTGTTAAATCCATATTCACATTGAGTGCGATACCATGATAACTGCATCCGCGTCTGACGCGGATGCCGAGCGCCGCAATTTTGCTCTCCTGCACATAGACACCGGGTGCGCCATCGCGCCTATGCGCCGGTATTTCCAGTTCTTCAAGGTATTCGATGATTGCTTCTTCGAGCACCTGTACATAATCTTTGATACCAATCCCGATTCTTTTCAGATTCAATAATAAATAAACCACTAACTGACCGGGCCCGTGATAGGTTACCTGACCACCACGGTCGCTGGAAACAAGCGGAATATCACCGCTATCCAGAACATGCTCTTTCTTTCCGGCCATTCCAAGTGTGTAGACTGGGGGATGTTCCAGGCACCAGATTTCGTCGTCACTTTCGGCGTCTCGCTGCGAGGTATAGGCTGACATGGCCTGGTAACTCTGCTCATAAGCCAATAATCCAGGCTTGCGCAGGACGAGCTTACTCATAGTGCCATCAGAATCCGTTTTTCCGCCGTCAGATCCATATAAATTCTGTCAAGTTGCTCTCGACTTTGCGCCTTGATGGTAACGGTCACAGACAGGTAACGGCCACCTTTGCTTGATTTCGATTTAACCGCACCCTCCAGTAAATCCGGGCTATGTCGCCTAATCAGGCTGACTACCAACGCGTCGAAATCCTCTGTCGCCTCACCCATGGCCTTGATTGGAAAATCACAGGGAAATTCGAGTAGAGATTCGTCGGTATCCATCACAGTTTGATTAAGTTATATTTCATTAAGATAGACAAAAAGCGTAACATATAAGCCAAGCTTTGCTTACTATTTACAGGATCACTACATCTCCATTAAAACGATAACCAAGGTACTCAAATGAAACTGATAAACCTATTATTGACCCTAAGCCTTTGCGTTTCCATGCCATCGATAGTTTTCGCTGAAGGCGAAGAAAAATGTGAATATCCGACACAACCACCAATTCCGAATGGCCGAAAAGCCACCGAGGCTGAGCTTGTCGCAGCACAGAAAGCAATGAAAGCCTATCTGGCGGAAGGTGATGCCTTCATAGCATGTATAACGGAACAGGAAGAAAGCTGGGGTGATGAAGCCACACCAGAGCAAAAAGAAATGGTTGTTCGATTTAACAACAAAGTTGTCGATGACATGCAGGCCGTTGCAGACTTATTTAATGCTGCTGTCAGGGCCTACAAAGGCAAAAAATGATTAATTTTTCCAGATATAAGCGTTTCTGGCTTGCTTATCCATAGTAAGTATTCACTAATCAACAAAAAGAACACATGAGCGAAAAACCTACCGATCCGGGCATATTGCGGGATATCCCTATTTTCAGCTCACTTTCTGAAGCTGAATTGAGCGAAATCCTCAAGTCAGAAGACAATAGTATTGAAGAATTCGGCCCCAAAGAAGTCATTATTCGTGAATCGGAGATTGGCGATTGCATGTTCGTAATGATGGATGGGATCGCAGAAGTCTCGATTCGCAGCGGTGGTGGTGGTCGTGAGGTGACTATTGCGACTTTGAGGCCGGGTGACTTTTTCGGTGAGGCTTCATTATTACCGGAAAATACAGATCGGCGAAATGCCAGCGTACGTGCTATGCATCAGTGCACGGTGTTCAAAATTGACAAGAGACACGTTCTTCTCAGCGTCAAGGCTGAATTCGATGAGGAGGAAGAAATTACCGTTCGTAAAGCCTCGCCTCTTGGAGACGAGGTTGTCACACTTCTGAAGGGCATGCGTCTGTTCAACAGTCTCGCTGATGAGGAACTTGCCGCCATCGGCAACTGGACAGAAATCCTCACAGTCGGCCCCGGTGATTTCGTTCTGAAAGAGTCCGAATCTGGCGATTTTCTTTACGTCGTACTCGATGGCACCGTGGAAATCTTCACGCTTGATGAAGATGGCAAAATAACCATGCTTGCCGAGCACGGTCGTGGTAATTATTTTGGAGAACAGGCTTTATTGCCGGGCAGCAGCGGTACGCGTAATGCCTACGTAAGAAGTAACGATGAGGTTAGATTAATCCAGGTTCCAAAAGAATATTTCAGACTCGTTATTAATCGCGATAGTGTATTGTTCGAAGCACTGAAAAAAATTGGCGCTGCGCAAAACGAAGAAATTAAAAAAATACACGGCTCCTGATTTACCCGCCAATCGTTTCAATTTAAGTCGGAATTGAATCTAATCAGTCTTTCTCCGATACTCATGTCTGTATGAATGCCCTAGATATTAAACAACTAAAAAAGACTTACAGCAACGGAAAAACTGCGCTGCAGGGTATCGACCTTCAGGTAAAGGAGGGTGACTTTTTCGCTTTGCTCGGACCAAACGGTGCTGGCAAGTCAACTACCATTGGTATTATTTCTTCTCTGGTCAACAAATCGGCTGGTGAAATTTCAGTCTTTGATTACAACATCGACACACGACTCTCAATGGCAAAAGCCTGTCTTGGCATCGTGCCACAGGAAATTAACTTTTCTCTTTTCGAGACCACTATCGAAGTAGTTTTGAACCAAGCCGGTTACTATGGAATACCTCGCAAACTGGCGAAAATTCGTGCAGAGAAGGTATTTAGAGAACTGGATTTGTGGGACAGACGTAACGATATCTCACGCACTCTCTCCGGAGGTTTCAAACGCCGGCTGATGATTGCGCGCGCGCTGATACATGAACCAAGACTTCTGATTCTTGACGAACCGACTGCTGGCGTAGACGTTGAGCTACGCCGTTCCATGTGGGATTTTTTACGTCAACTTAATCGTAGTGGAACTACAATCGTGCTGACGACCCATTATCTCGAGGAGGCTGAAAGCCTTTGCGAAAATATCGCAATTATCGATAACGGTCAGATCATTGAACACAGTTCTATGAAAGAATTACTCGGCAAACTGAACGTAGAAACCTTTATTGTCGAACTGGAAGATGAAGTAACAGATTTACAGGAAAATAAGCAATATCCTCTTCATCAGATATCAGCAAACAGTATCGAAGTGGAAGTAAACAAGTCGCAGAATATTAACGAATTAATTGATTACTTCAGTAGTAATAATATTGGCGTGCGCAGTTTACGTAGCAAATCTAACAGGCTTGAAGAATTATTTATCAGGTTATTAAGTAATAATAATAGCGAAGAACACTGAGTATGACTGCAGATAAAATCTTCGTTGCTTATCAGACGATAATCATAAAGGAAATTACCCGTTTTACCCGTATCTGGGTACAAACAATATTACCGCCTGCAATTAGCATGACACTCTATTTTGTGATTTTCGGTAGCCTCATTGGATCTCGAATCGGTAAGATGCAGAACCTTGATTATATGGAATTCATTGCACCCGGTATTGTGATGATGTCGATCATCAATAATTCCTACTCAAATGTAGTCTCATCTTTTTTCGGTGCCAAACTTCAGGGGCATATTCAGGAAATGCTGGTGGCACCTGTCCCGAATATTATTATTCTCGCCGGGTACGTAACAGGTGGAGTTATCAGGGGTCTTCTGGTTGGCCTTATTGTGACAATAGTTGCTCTATTTTTTACGGATCTACAAGTCGACAATTATCTTATCGTTTTTACTGTCGTCGTGCTTACTTCAATATTATTTTCTCTTGGTGGAATGGTAAACGCTGTATTCGCACAAAAATTCGACGATATTTCTATTATTCCAACCTTCGTACTGACCCCCCTCATTTATCTGGGAGGTGTATTTTATTCTATCGATATGCTGCCCGAATTCTGGCAGTCAGTGTCACATTTTAATCCAATACTCTATATGGTGAATGCGTTTCGATATGGAATGCTGGGTGTATCAGATATCAATATTGTTCATGCCTTCAGCATAATACTACTATTTATTGCTTTATTATTTTGCTATTCACTTTACCTGCTTGAAAAAGGTATTGGCTTAAAGAGTTAAAATTTGTCTTTAAGTCTGTCAAGAATTTCCTGAGTAAACTCACGGGTGCCAAGCGAACCACCAATATCACCAGTGCAAGCACCATCTGCAATAGCGGAGAGTATAGCCAGTCTCAGTTCGTGACCAATGTCATAGCGATCGATGTGATCAAGCAACATGCCGAATGCAAGTAAGATAGCAGTAGGGTTACATTTATTCTTGCCGGCAATATCGGGAGCCGTACCGCCAGAAGGATCAAACATGGCTATATCAACTTCATCGTTCTCAGTGAAACTGAAATTTCCACTGGCCCCGGTTCCAATACTACCAATCAAGCCACTTGCCATATCAGAAAGAAAATCACCATACTCATTAATGACTACGACAACCTGGTAATCCTCAGGTTTAAGGATAATTTTCGCGAGTAGTGCATCAAACAATTCCACATTATGAGGAATGTCCTGAAAATCCTGATGGACATCTTCGACAACCTGCTGAAACAAACCATCGGTTGCTCGCTGGATAGTGTGTTTTGATGAAGAAGTAACTCTCAGCTGTTTCTTTCTCGCAAATTCAAAAGCGAAACGCGCCGCCTGACGACAGGGATCACGCTCCACCAGTCTGATCGAAATAGCTGAATCTTTACCGATCATCCTTCCCGGATCATCGTATGTTCCACCGGTCGCTATTCTGACTATATATAAAAATACTTCTTCAGTGAAATTGGAATCGATTCCCTTTATGGAAATAACCGGTCGTAAAATAACACTGAAATTACACATTCTGCGAATAACGGCATTCGGACTGCTGACGTTTGTGACTGTAGGGTACTTGATCGATAATCGCGTTGATTTCATCGACTCGAGTACGTGATCGAACAAATCTCTATTACCAGACTCGCGATTTTCGAGAGACAGATCGAAAGGGAGAAAATCAAATTTTATCGGCAACGCTTCAGCAATGGCGTGAACCGACTCACGTAGTTCAGGTCCTATTCCATCACCAAGTAACTCAGTAACTTTAATTGCCGTCATTATTTATCTCCTGTTTCGTTACAACGCTTAACTTACACTTACTTTAGCATGCCCGGATTACTTTTAAATTCTTTAAACAACTGGTCGACTTTTTTCCACATCGGCCCCGTCTTTCCGTCTGCTACGTCGCGTTCGTCTACCCGGACGACTGGAGCAACTCCCATGCTCGAACTTGTCAGCCAAACTTCATCTGCTGATTCAAGATCAGATACAGGAACTGAATCTTCAGAATACTGAATCCCGGCGTAATCCAGAAGCTCCAGCAATAAATCCCGGGTAATACCAGGTAAGACGCTGCCATCTTTCCTTGCTGTCACAACGGTGCTGTTTTTGACGACAAAGACATTGCTGGCAGCTCCTTCCGTCACCATGCCGTCCCTTATTAATATAGTCTCCACAGCACCATCGGCATCATTTGCCTTTCGCTTTAGCATTACGTTGGCCAGCAATGCTGTTGTCTTAATATGACAATAGTCCCAACGTATATCCTCATGGGTTATTACTTTTACACCTGGGGCAAGATCCTGTTCTCTGACTTCTCTACTCATAACAAAAACTGTCGGTTGGAGGTCATTCATGTGTAAATGTTCTCTATCGCTAACCCCACGGGTGACCTGCATATATAGAGAACGACTCGAATTTGACGGGTTCTTTTTAAGTACATCAGTAAGAATTTGTTGCCATTGCGATTCAGAAAAAGGATTGGCAATAGCTATGGCATTTAGACTGTTGTTCAGGCGTTGAAGATGTTCCTGAACTCTAAAAATATTCTCATTATAAACTGGTATAACCTCGTATACAGAGTCAGCAAAGGTAAATCCCCTATCCAGCACTGACACTCTAGCCTCAGTAACCGGCAGAAACTCACCATTGAGATAAACAATCGACATAAGCTTCCTTATTCGAATAGTAACTTGATATCGTCTTTTATTCGGTTCAGAAAGCTACCCTCTGCTACTGAATCAAGTGCGACCAAAGGGCGACTTGCGACTTTCTCGCTTTCCAGAGTAATCGCCAGTGTTCCCTGTACCTGCGATCGCTCAATCGGTGCAACAATTTGCGGGCTAATTTCGATTTGTGCATCGAGTTTCTTGTACTTCCCGCGAGCGATAGTTACATACAAGTCTTCTTCGAGGCCTATATCGAAAGTCTCTTTTTCACCTTTCCAGACTTTAGTAGAATTAATCACTTCGCCAGCCACATACAATTTATGCGTTTCATAAAATCTGAATGAGAAATTAAACAAGGACTGCGTGGCCCGGGTTCGTGCTTTGGTACCTTCTGTTCCCATAACTACTGAAATCAGTCGCATCTCATCCCGTTTCGCGGACGACACAAGACAGTATCCTGCGCTATCGGTGTGACCTGTTTTAATGCCATCAACGCTACTGTCGCGCCATAACATCTGATTGCGATTGTGTTGTTTGATTCCGTTAAAAGTGAATTCTTTAATGGAGTGCCATGCATATATATCAGGATGATCCTGTATAACGGCGCGGGCCAGTATTGCCATATCTCTTGCCGTTGTGTAGTGATCTTCGTGCGGTAAGCCGGTACTATTTACGAAATTAGAACCCGTCATTCCGAGATTAGCGGCATACTGGTTCATTACCTGAACAAACACTTCTTCACTTCCGGAAATATGTTCAGCCAGCGCGACACTGGCATCATTACCGGACTGTACGATTACACCTTTGAGTAAATCTTCTACCGACACTTCCTTATCAACTTCTATAAACATACGCGAACCGGTCATTCTCCAGGCCGCTTCACTTATCATAACCATATCAGTCATTTTTATGTTTCCCTCTGCCAGCTCACTGGAAACAACATAGACGGTCATCATTTTTGTCAGACTGGCAGGCTCCACCCTCTGATCGATATTCTCTTCGACAAGATAGCGTCCACTATCGAAATCAACTACAAGATACGAAGTGGCATTGATCTTCGGAGGAGCCGGAACAATAGCCGCCTGCGTATTACCAAGCGAAAAAAGAAATATTATGAACAGTAATTTTTTCCGAACTGACATCATTTTTGATTTACCCAAGCTGTAATTTTAACTATTTGAATTTTCTTAGTATTGTTACTCGAGCACAATACGATGCTCGTTAATATTAAAATCTGCTAACTGATCAACTATTGAATCGGCCTTGTCAACATCGTACAAAGGTCCAATCTGGACCCGGTATAATAATTTTCCATTTATCGTGGCAGACCTTACATTTACTATATTTTCGCCCAGCCCGGCAATCCTGTTTCGCATACGCTCCGCGTTTATCTCGTTGCCAAAGGCACCAACCTGGATGAAAAAACCCTGAGCGCCGGAAGTCAGTGCCGTTCTCACAGGCGCACCCGGTCCCTTAGTGACGGTTTCTTTTTTGTTTTTCGAGTGTTTTTTGTAGTTGCCGGGATCGATTGCCCGGATTTTTACCAGGCCTGTTCCATTTGCGACAATGTCGAGCTTTCGTGCTGCCGTATAGGATAGATCAATAATACGATTTTGATGAAATGGTCCTCTGTCATTTACCTTCACAATGATACTACGCTTATTCTTGAGGTTGGTTACTTCTACATAAGTCGGTAGAGGCAAACTTTTGTGTGCTGCGGTCATTGCATACATATCATATGTTTCACCACTTGATGTGCGTCTACCGTGAAATTTCTTCCCGTACCACGAAGCAATACCTTTTTGCACAAAGTCTTTACTGTTGTCGAGAACATAATATCGCTTTTCGAAAACCACATAGGATTTCGGGTTTCCATATTTACTTTTGGGTTCCGCACGCGGTACAGCATTGGGAACTTTATCTATATCAATTTTAACTTCGCGAGATTCAGGTGCGCTGTCCCTTGCGCTGTCTTTCACTTCCTTATTTCCACTACAGGAAACCAGAGTCATGCAAAATAAAGACATTAAAATGTATCTGCGTATTTTTATCAGGCGCTCGAACTTGTTTGTCATTTTACTCTCAACCACGCTTTCAGGAAGATTTCTGAGCATTATATTTTTTTAATATCTCAGTAGATAACTGATACACTGCCATCGCGTAAAGTGCACTGTGATTATAGCGAGTGATGACGTAAAAATTATGAAAGCCAAGCCAGAACTCGGGTTCTTTTTTCTGCTCGTATTCCAGAAATTTAATTTTCATGTCCTGCTCCGGCATTTGCTTGCCACTAATTCCATACTGAGCGAGTTCTGAGCTATTCATATGTAATTCCAGGCCTTTTGATAAAACCGCAAGATATTTGTCGTTTTCAACCTCTGCCCGTGTAGCAACCATTTCACCGGCCTTCCAGCCATGTACTTTGAAATAGTTTCCTACGCTTCCGATTGCATCTACCGGGTTATCCCAGATATCTATCTTATTATCACTATCGAAGTCTGCGGCATAACTACGATAGCTACTGGAAATAAATTGTGGAATCCCCATCGCTCCGGCGTAAGATCCTTTAACCTGCATAGGATCCAAACCCTGTTCCCGACACAAAAGCAAAAAATGTTTTAGCTCGCTGCGAAAAAAACGACTTCTTTTAGGGTATTCAAATGCGAGTGTCGATAGCGAGTTAATTACCTTATATTTACCGGCGTGTTTACCATAACGTGTTTCCACACCGATTATGGCTACTATTATTTCCACAGGCACGCCATACTTCTGCTCTGCTCTACGTAAAGTCTCTTCATTCTCCTGAAGAAATTTCACACCGAGTTTTATTCTGTCTGCTGTGAGAAAGATCGGTCGATACTTGTACCATGGTTTAGCTTCAGCTGGTCTCGAAATAGCCTTAATTATTGATTCTCTAATCTTTGCCTGATCAAAAATATTCTTGAGATTCGCTTCATCAAATTCATGTTCATTTACCATTTCATCTATAAACTGCTTAACATCGGTACGACTACTTAATGTATCTGAACTTGCAGTATGTATAAAACCTAGCAGGCTAATCAGCAGAAAAAATGACTTGATTGTGTTCATATTATGTTTTTAATCCGATAGTAAGCGTCTGTGTGTGTGAATAGCCATCATTATTCCGAAGGCCAACATTAAGGTAACCATTGACGTTCCACCGTGGCTTATCAGAGGTAAGGGAATTCCTACCACGGGTAACTGTCCGATTACCATTCCCATATTAACAAAAACGTAAACGAAAAAAGTAAAAGTTAAGCCGGAACCAAGTAATCGACCAAAAGTGTTTTGTGCATTAAGCGATATATAGAGTCCGCGTACGATAATAAACATGTATACACAAATTAATAATAAAACACCCATCAATCCAAATTCTTCGCAAAATACGGCGAAAATAAAATCAGTTGAGCGCTCAGGTAAAAACTCAAGATGTGACTGTGTTCCATTCAGCCAGCCTTTACCATAGAGCCCTCCCGAACCAATCGCTATCTTTGATTGAATAATGTGATAGCCCGAACCGAGTGGGTCTTTCTCAGGATCAAGCAAAGTTAAGACTCTCTGCTTCTGATAATCGTGCATTAGAAACCAGAGTACCGGTGTTGAAAGCGCCGCACTCAGCCCGAACCCTATAATCAGACGCCAACTCACACCGGCTACAAACAATATTGAAAGACCGGCAGCTGCCACCAGCAAACTGGTACCTAGATCGGGCTGCCTGGCAATCAATAAAACCGGAATAACAATTAATACAGTAGCGTAGAATATTCTGACGAGACCCGGTGGCAAGTGTCTGTCCGCAAAAAACCAGGCCAGCAGTATTGGTAAAGCAAGTTTCATTAATTCTGACGGCTGGAACCTGACAAAACCCAGATTAAGCCAACGTTGGGCACCTTTGCCAATTTCGCCGGTAATCAGTACCAAAGCCAGCAATATGATTCCCAGCAGATAGATCCAGACAGACATCCGCGCCAGTCGGGCTGGCGATATTTGCGCAATCATTAACATTAATAGCAGAGCCAGACCCATACGTGTCGCCTGCCTGTATATCAGGGCCATATCCTGACCACTGGCGCTGTAAAGTACCAACAATCCAATGGAACAGAGTAAAAACAGACCAAAAAGAAGAGGAACGTCAATGTGCAATCTATGTGAAAAGGATCGATCTTCCACTAGCCTGACTCCGCCTCATTTATTCCCTGCAAATGGTGATCAAAAAGTACGCGGGCGATTGGTGCTGCACCTGATGAACCGCTACCACCATTTTCAACAACGATAACCAGAGCAATACGCGGGTTCTCAACCGGGGCGAATGCAATAAACAATGCATGGTCTCTGAATTCTTCTCTTACTTCTTCCGCGTCGTATTCCTCATCCTGAGCAATGGCAATTACCTGCGCCGTGCCCGTTTTGCCGGCCATCATATAGGCTGCACCTTTACCAACCCGCCGTGCCGTGCCGCGTTGACCATGGGTTACTTCGGTCATTGAATCTATTACCGTCTGCCAGTGACTTTGGTCACTGGCTTCGACGCGACCGTAGATTTCCGGTTTAAATTCATCGACGACTTCATTAGTAATGGAATCACGCGCATTCGCAAAAAGATGTGGTCGAACCAGTTTTCCTCTGTTTGCAATAGCTGCCGTAGCAACTGCAAGATGAACGGGTGTAACCAGACTTGATCCCTGACCAATACCCACTATCAAGGTTTCTCCCGGGTACCAGGCCTGACCATATGCCCTTCGTTTCCATTCCCTGGAAGGATTGAGACCTGCCGCTTCGCCGACAATATCAATATTTGTTCTCTCACCAAAACCGAACTTTGCCAGAACCTCATGCACACGTTCTATCCCCATTTCATGGGCAAGCGCGTAAAAATATACATCGCAAGATTGTGCAACAGCATTTTCCAGATTGGTATGCCCGTGGCCAGTCTTTTTCCAATCGCGATACCGGTGGGTGCTTCCTTTCAGGCTGTACCAGCCCTGACACCAGGTCTCATCAAGATTTGTGCGAAGCCCATAGTCAAGAGCTGCAAAAGCAAAAAATGGTTTTATAGTTGAACCGGGCGGGTATTTACCCTGCAAGGCCCGATTCAGTAAAGGAGAATCACTGGAGTTTAGTAATTTTTTATATGAGGCAGAATCGATACCGTTAACAAAAGGATTCGGGTCGTAACCGGGCGCACTGACCATGGCCAGTATGCCACCGTCACGCGGATCAATCGCTACAATCGCGCCGCGCTTACCATCCAGAGCTTTTACTGCGAGATTTTGTAAGGAGACATCCAGTGTCAGATAAATATTTTTTCCGGATACCGGAGCAGTCCTGTCCAATAAGCGGATAATTCTGCCAGTTGCATTAACTTCAACCTGTCGATAACCGACGCTCCCGTGCAAGAGGTTTTCATAAGCCTGTTCCACACCGAGTTTGCCAATATGGCTGGTACCTTTATAGTTTGAGGTGTCCAGTAATTCCAGTTCATCTTCGTCGATCATGCCGACGTAGCCACTGACATGAGCCAACTTCTCAGCCAACGGGTAATAACGATTCAAGCCCGCGACCACATCGACTCCTGGAAACAGATGTCGGTTTACCGATAGTATGGCAACATCATCATCACTCAGGTTAAACTTAAGGGGCACACTGACAAAACGATGTTTTCGTTTAAGCTGTTTTCTGAAACGCTCGATATCAGAATTATCAAGTTCAATCAGTCCAGAAAGTCGGTCGATCGTTTGCTCAATATCATCAACCTGCTCAGGAATAACTTCCAGACTGAAAGAAGGCCTGTTATTGGCAAGCAGTACTCCATCATTGCTGAATATGAGGCCACGAATTGGTGCAATTGGCTGTATTTTTACCCGATTATGCTGTGACAGAGTCGTAAAGTGATCATGCATGACGACCTGCAGAAAAAAAACCCGCACTACAATTAACAGGCCTAGCAGGAACATAAGCATACCGGCGAAATATATACGTCTGCTGATCAGACGATATTCATAACCGGGGTCCTTGAGATGAAACTCAGGTGGCATCGCAGCTTTTAATCAAGATCAATATACGTGATACCTGCGCCTGAAATCGCGAAGCATTATAAATAACCATGGCCAGAGCAACATACTGGTGAGTGCCGGTAACCATATTGACCAGTGCTGTGAAGGAATACCCATAATGCCGCGAACCCACATATTAAAAAACTGGAAAACCAGTATATACATGCAGACGATGAATGCCTGCTGGGCAAGTGGATAAACCCTGATACGCTGATAAGAAACAATGGTAATCCAGGCAATTACTGCCAGTCCGAGCGCATGTTGACCTAGCACAGTGCCTTGCTGCACATCCAGAAGTAAACCTAATACCCATCCCACACCTATGCCAACTCTGTCAGGCAATGCCATACACCAGTAAATAAGAACCATGGCAAGCCAGGATGGTCGCCAGTTACTTGCCCACTCAGGCAAAGGCATTGCCGTGAGCATAATCGCAATTACAAAGCTCACAACAATAACCCAGCCGCCATTATGCTGTTTCGCAATCATTCTTTTGCCGCCACTTCGTTGAGTTCCTGCTTTTGTATTTGATCATGAGGCCACACAAGAAGAACCTCTCTGCTTTTACCAAGGTTTGCACTGGGTAAGACTGATACCCGCGCAAAGGGTTCGCCGGGTACAAAATTAATTTCCGAAATTGTGCCTACCGGATAACCTCTCGGGAAGCGATTGCCGAGCCCCGAGGACACAATCAAATCACCCTCGTGTATATCAGCATTAGTCGGTAAATGTTCGAGAGAAAGAATCGCATCCTGTCCGGTTCCCACTGCTATTGCGCGCAAGCCATTTCGATTGATCTGGACGGGCAAGGCGTGAGTTGGATCGGTAATCAATAGCACGGTACTGGAGAAAGGACCAACATGGATAACCTGCCCCATAATTCCGCCGGCATCGACAATCGGCTGGCCGTCATACGCACCCTGATTACGACCTTTGTTTATAACGATCTGTCTTCTGAAAGGCTCAAGATCTACTTCAATAAGTTGCGCAACAAGAACGCGTTCACCCAGTTCGATTGACGATTCGAGTAACTCCCTGAGGCGCTTATTCTCTTCTTCAAGCACAGCAAAACGCTGTAATCGAGAGTTAAGTTTTAGTTGTTCCTGATTGAGTCGTTCGTTTTCTTCAAGCAATTTTGAACGAGTGACAAATGAAGCCGATAACCAGTGTGTTGCAGCCACAGGAAGATTAACAACATATTGAATTGGATAAACGAGTGTCGAAAGCACAGAGCGGACATTTTCCAGATGCTGTTGCCGATGATCTACGGTCATCAATATTATCGAAACCACCACAAAAATGATGACTCTTACATTGGCTGACGGGCTTTTCAGGAACAGTGTTTTGATAACGCGCCCCCTGGTCTCTAACTAAACTCTTACTCGACTGTTAAAATATCGCTTCCGTATTCATCCACCATTTCCAGATAGCGTCCACCACCGCGAGCAACGCAGGTGAGTGGATCTTCAGCAACAATAACCGGCAAACCGGTTTCTTCCATTAATAGCCTGTCCAGATCTCTCAACAAAGCACCACCGCCAGTCAGCACCATCCCACGCTCGGCCACATCTGAACCCAGTTCCGGTGGTGTTTTTTCCAATGCATTTTTAACCGCGTCGACGATTCCGGTAAGCGGTTCCTGCAAAGCTTCCAGTATTTTATTGCTGTTGAGAGTAAAACTACGCGGTATACCTTCTGCCAGATTCCTTCCTCTGACTTCGATTTCACATACTTCATTGCCGGGGTATGCACAGCCTAATTCGTGCTTAATGCGCTCTGCAGTTGCGTCACCGATGAGGGTGCCGTAATTACGTCTGACATAGTTAATAATCGCTTCATCGAATCGATCTCCGCCAATTCTTACCGAATCGGAATAGACAATGCCATTCAGGGAAATTACGGCGACTTCAGTAGTACCTCCACCAATGTCCAGCACCATCGATCCTCGCGCATCACTTACCGGCATACCTGCACCGATTGCTGCTGCCATTGGTTCTTCAATCAGATGCACGGTTCTCGCGCCAGCTCCCATGGCGGATTCTCTAATAGCCCGGCGTTCAACCTGAGTAGAACCGCAGGGTACGCAAACAAGTACCCGTGGACTGGGTTTAAATACAGTACCGCCATGCACCGCATGAATGAAGTACTGCAACATTTTTTCGGTAACGGTAAAGTCTGCTATAACCCCGTCTTTAAGAGGTCGAATGGCAGTGATATGTCCGGGCGTGCGGCCGAGCATTCGTTTTGCTTCCGCACCAACTGCGCGGATGGATTTGGCGTTAATGGTATCGCCATCTTTACGTATGGCGACGACAGAAGGTTCGTTCAGAACAATGCCTTTGCCACGGACGTAAATCAGTGTGTTCGCTGTACCAAGATCAATAGACAAATCATTGGAAAAAAAACCGCGTAATCGTTTTAAAAACATGTATTGTTAATTCGTTCCTGTCATAGGGTTACTAAAGATTCGGCTGCATGGACCGGGGAGATGGTAATTAGCGTCTTGTTTCATTTTCTCATGCCTAATCCGCACTATTTTCAATCTTAAGCGAATGCAGGCCTGAGCCTGAATTTTCTGAATGATCTCAAACTCCTGCATGATCAGCTTCATACTACTTATAAAAGCGTAACTGTATCAATGGGGAAGACTTTGAGCAAGCTGTTAGGTATGATAAATAGCTCATTTTTCAACAACAAATAGGTATTTATTGATGTCAATCGATAGCTCTGAAATCAGGAAAATCGCCTGGCTGGCGAGACTCGCACCCGGAGAGTCTGAAATTAGCGATAGTGCCCTTGAAATGGGTCGGATTCTGGATATGGTTGAGCAGATGAATTCGATTGACACCAGCGAGGTTGAAGCACTTGCCCATCCTCTGGATATCTGCGCCCGCCTGCGTGCGGATGAGGTAACTGAAACTGATAATCGGGAACATTTCCATAGGATTGCCCCCTCAGTGGCTGAGGGTCATTATCTTGTCCCAAAAGTTATCGAATAATTAACATTCCTGACAGTTAGCCGTAGTTCAGAATCGAAGATACTAACCATGTTGCAACATACTCTAGCTGAGTTATCAGCACTCCTGCTTGCCAGGAAAATCAGCAGTGAAGAACTGCTACGTGCCTATATTGATCGCAATGAGACACTTGGCAGGGAACTGAATTGTTTTATCAGCTTCATACCGGAACTGGCACTGGAGCAAGCTCGCCGGGCCGATAAGCTACTGCAGACGGGTGAGGCCTCTGCGCTCGCCGGGATTCCAATCGGTCACAAGGATATTTTTTGTACTGAAGGAATAAAAACATCCTGCGCGTCTAGAATTCTTGATAATTTTATTGCCCCTTACAACGCGACGGTTGTGGAAAGACTCAACAAGGCGGGCATGGTCACCCTGGCGAAGACCAATATGGACGAGTTCGCCATGGGCTCATCGAATGAAACCAGTTTTTATGGGGCCAGTCTGAATCCCTGGGATAAGCAACGAGTCCCTGGTGGCTCCTCAGGAGGATCAGCTAGTGCAGTCGCTGCCAGACTACTTCCCGCAGCTACCGGCACAGATACAGGCGGCTCAATAAGACAACCCGCAGCGTTTTGTGGAATTTCCGGTCTCAAACCGACTTATGGGCGTGTGTCTCGCTATGGCATGATTGCTTTCGCCTCCAGCCTGGATCAGGGTGGCACTCTGACCCGAGATGCGCGGGACTCGGCAATGTTGCTTGGGGAAATGGCTGGTTTTGATCCCCTCGATTCAACCTCCGTAGATCATCCCGTTGATGATTACACGGGCGCATTGGATAAGCCCATTGAAGGACTTCGTGTTGGCTTACCAAAACAGTTTTTTAATTCGAAGCTGGACTCCGGCATCGCTGACAGGATCGATGATGCGATAAAGGAACTGGAAAAAGCCGGCGCCCGGATATTCGATATCGAACTTCCCAATACACATTTATCCATACCAGCCTACTATGTGATTTCACCTGCGGAATGCTCTTCCAACCTCGAACGTTATGACGGTGTCAGATTCGGTTATCGATGTGAAAACCCGGTCGATCTTAGCGACCTCTATTGCCGTTCGCGTGAGGAGGGTTTTGGCAAGGAAGTAAAACGACGAATTATGATTGGCACTTACGTTCTATCCTCAGGTTACTACGATGCCTATTATCTGAAAGCTCAGAAAGTCCGGCGCCTGATTCGCGACGATTTTCAACAGGCATTCAGTCAGGTTGATGTCATCCTGGGTCCGACAACACCGTCGACTGCCTTCAAACTGAATGAAAATATGGACGACCCCCTGAATATGTATCTGTCTGATATTTTCACAGTATCGGTAAATCTGGCAGGTTTACCGGCAATGTCCATTCCGGTTGGTTTCTCAGATTCTCTGCCTGTCGGTATGCAATTAATAGGTAATTACTTCGATGAAAGCAGACTGCTTAATCTTGCTCATCAATATCAGACCGTCACTGACTGGCATGAACACACAGCAGAGGGGTTTGAACTGTAATGAACTGGGAAACAGTAATTGGACTCGAAATTCATGTTCAGCTCTCCACCCGCAGCAAAATATTTTCAGGTGCGTCCTGTGAATATGGGGCAGAGGCGAATACACAGGCCTGTGCAGTCGATCTTGGTTTACCGGGTGTGTTACCGGTAATTAACGAGGCGGCAATTCGCAGTGCCATAAAATTTGGTCTCGCCATCGGTGCTGATATTGCTGAAAAATCCGTATTCGCCAGAAAAAATTATTTTTATCCTGACTTACCCAAAGGCTATCAAATCAGTCAGTTTGAATTGCCTGTCGTCAGTGGTGGTCAGGTTGAAATTCAACTGGATGATGGCAGTCAGAGGACCATCAATGTCACCCGCGCTCATCTTGAAGAAGACGCAGGCAAATCCGTGCATGAAGGCTTCGGCAATTCTACCGGTATTGATCTGAACCGGGCTGGCACGCCCTTGATTGAAATTGTCTCCGAACCTGAATTACGGTCCGCGGAAGAAGCCGTAGCTTACATGAAAAAAATTCATACACTGGTTCGCTATCTGGATATATCGGATGGAAATATGCAGGAGGGCTCGTTTCGCTGTGATGCCAACGTATCCATTCGCCGAAAAGGCGAAGAAAAACTGGGAACCAGAGCAGAATTGAAAAACATCAATTCTTTTAAGTTTGTTGAGCAAGCTATCGAAATAGAAATTGAAAGACAAATAGAGATACTTGAAGACGGTGGCAAAGTCGTACAGGAAACCAGACTTTACGATCCCGGTAATAATGAAACCCGTTCTATGCGTAGCAAGGAAGAAGCAAACGATTATCGTTACTTTCCCGATCCGGACTTATTACCGGTAGCAATTACGAAAGAGGATATAGAAACGATACGCTCGCAATTGCCTGAACTGCCTGATGCCCTGCGCGCTCGTTTTATGAACGAGTTAGATCTGTCTGAATACGACAGCAATGTATTATCTGCAAATAAGGATGTTACCGACTTTTTTCAAACCACGCTTGCACTGGCCAGGGATGCCAAACTCTGTGCAAACTGGATAATGGGTGAGTTAAGCGCGGCCCTGAACAAGGAAAATAAGGAAATAAACGAAAGTCCAGTCAGCGCTGAACGTTTAGGGGCTCTGATTCAACGAATCAAGGACGGAACCCTGTCTAACAAAACTGCCAAGCAGGTTTTTGAAATTATGTGGACCAGTGAAGACAGCCCTGACTCGATAATAGAAGCTCAGGGTTTACAGCAATTAACTGACTCTTCTGAGATTGAAAAATTCGTTGATAGTGTCATTAATGATAATCCTCAACAGCTGGAACAATATCGTAACAGTCCGATTGAAAAGCGGGGAAAACTTATTGGTTTTTTTGTCGGTCAGGTTATGAAGAATTCTGGTGGCAAAGCCAATCCTCAGGAGGTCAATCGACTGTTAAAGGAGAAATTAGAGTCCTGAGAGCAAGTCCCAGACTCATTGAAAGCAGTCCGGCGAATAAAAGCATCAATATCGGTGGTTCATCGACTTCAACCGCTTCAAGCAGAATACGGTCAAAACTAAAGCCATTTCCCTTCACGTGGGAGAGTAGCAAGCTTGTCCCGGCGGGAATTGACCAGTCCGAAAACTGGTAACTATCTACAGAAGCAGACATACCGCTTAGCAACACAGAATGTGTTTGACCGAAGCCAAGAAAAGCCTGTTCGGATGTGCCAAAAGCGCTGAGAACGATTTCCCGTAAACTGACAAGCATATTGAATTTAATGGAAAGAAATTCTGACCAGCCCGCACCGGCGTCTATCAGCGAGGGCGAATCCGCACCACTTCCCAATGAGTTAATACCAAATCGGGTAGAGGTATGATTAAACACGCTATCAATCCCACTGTCTGGCAGACTCGTAAATGTCGCGGTCAGATTATCTATGGTCAAATTTGCACTACTGCTCCCGTCAAGCACCGAGCCAAATTCGACCTGTCGGAGATTAAAATTCAGTATTGTTGCCTGTGTAGTTAGGCTGTATACAGAAAGAAACAGAAACACTGTATTCAGGTAAAGCGATCGTGTGTGATTCATTTTGTTAACTCCTTTTAACATTGGAAAATCCATTTTCACGGGGCAATAGTATGAGTCCTGCCTGTGGATGGAAAGGGTTTAATCTGTCGTTTCTAGGGACAAAACTGACAAACTGGACGTATAGTCGTACTGTCTCAGGTCAGTTATAATGTCGCCCTTTCTTAAACGCGACGCCCTTCCACAAATGCGGCATCACTTAGTGAACTAAACATTACAATTATGAAAAACTACAAAATTGCTATTTTGGCCGGAGATGGAATCGGCCCTGAAATTATGTCTGAAGCTGTCAAAGTTCTTAAAGTGATTGAAGAACGTAACGACCTGAGCTTTGAATTAAACGAAGCGGCTTTCGGTGGCTGCGCCTATTACGAAAGTGGACACCCTTTCCCGGAAGAAACCAAAACAATCTGTGACAATTCGGAAGCGATTCTCAAAGGCCCGATAGGAATGAACCATGAAGACTCGGAAAGAATTCCCGTTGACCTCAGGCCCGAGCGCGGTGCCCTGTTGCCTTTGAGAAAACGTCTGAATACCTATGCCAATTTTCGACCTGTCTCCTTGCCCAGTGGTCTCGCACATTTCTCTCCCCTGAAACCAGAGGTTATTGGCGACGGTATAGACATGGTAATGATTCGTGAACTGGTCGGCGGACTCTATTTCGGTGAAAAGGAAGTTGGCGTCAATAGCGATGGATTGCGCTATGTAAAGGAAAATCTGGAATACGATGAGTCTCAGATCGCACGTATTGTCCACGTTGGCTTTCAACAGGCTATGCGTCGAAAGAAGATTCTGCACAACATTCACAAAAGCAATGTTCTTAAATCCAGTGTGCTCTGGAATGAAGTTCTGGGTGAAGTTTCCGTGGAATACCCTGAGGTTGAAGTCAGACATATGCTCGTCGATGCTGCCGCTACGGCACTTTGCCTGAATCCCGCTCAATTTGATGTGATGGTCATGGAAAACATGTTCGGGGATATTCTTAGTGATCAGGGCGGTGGTATTCTTGGTTCACTGGGTTTGATGCCCTCGGCCTGTATAGGTGACAGCAGCGCCTATTACGAACCTTCTCATGGATCAGCACCGGATATTGCCGGCCAGAATATTGCTAATCCGTATTCGATGATAGGTTCAGTGGCTATGATGCTGGAACTCAGTTTTGATATGTTAGAAGAATCGAAAAATGTCTGGGCAGCAATGCAAAGCGTTTTTGCAGATGGTTTTTCTACGCCAGATTTATCAAAACCCGGTGCCGGGGTAAAAATGATCAAAACTAATGAGTTCGGAGATCGCGTCGTCGCAGTATTGAGCAAATAAGCTCAGCTTATATATGTTGACCTATGTCGCTTAGAATTGCCTCTGGTTTCAGCTTTACGCTTCTAAGCTTGCTTTTCTGCGTGGAAGTTGTAGCAACTCCCGCTGATGACTTTGTCGAGCTCGCTTTCGTAATCCCTGAAATTCGACAGGAAATTCGCTATTTTACCAAGGACAATTTCGTTGGCGTAGCTATTGATGGCTATAAAGCACCGAAATGCCTTTTATCGAAGGCTACAGCAGAAGCTCTCAGAAAAGTGCAGAACGAACTAAAAAAAAGTGGCCTCGGATTAAAAGTATTTGATTGTTACCGACCACAACGTGCAGTTGATCATTTCGTCAGATGGGCCGAAGATCTAAATGACAAAAAAATGAAACCAAAATACTATCCGGACGTCGCAAAAAAGGATCTATTCAAAAAAGGATATATTGCTGAAAAATCCGGCCATTCCAGAGGTAGTACAGTTGATTTAACTCTGATTTTTCTGGATTCAGAGTCGGCTGTAGAACTCGATATGGGTAGTGCCTGGGATTTTTTTGGTCTGGAATCCTGGCCGGAAAACCGACAAATTAAAAGTGAACAGTTTGATAACAGGATGCTGCTCAATCGGCTAATGGTAAAGCACGGGTTCAGCGGGATTAAGGAAGAATGGTGGCATTTCACCTTGAGGCAGGAACCATTCCCGCAGACCTATTTTGATTTTATTATCGAGTAATAGCCGACTCAGCATTGCATTGTCTAGTGAATGGGTATGCCGGTGCTCCGTTCATGCAACTGTAGATTAATAACTCTGAGCGCAGCATGTACAGCTGCATAAACCTGATTCGCGTGCACTCCCCGGGTACGCAAATTCTTTCCATTGGCCTGCCATGTAATTATACATTCAGTCAGTGCATTCGTTTCACCACCTCGGGGTATACGTATTTCATAATCATTCAATTTGGGCAGAGTATAATCCTTCTGTTTCATAATTTTATTTATGGCATTAATAAAAGCATCAAATCCACCATTACCGCTACCACTTGCTTCATGCTCACCATCGTCCATTTCCACTTTAATACTGACTGTCGATTCCTTGTTAAGACTACTGCTGATAGAGCAATCAAGTAGCTTAACGTGTTTGTAATCCATGCTCTCCATAACGTCAGCAATGATGAAGGGTAAATCATCCGGAGTTATGGTCTGCTTTGAATCACCAAGTTCTACAATCCTTTTCAATACTTTTTTCTGGGCATCTTCGCTCAGGCTCATATCCAGAGCCTCAAGGTTTTTCTGTAGTGACGCCTTGCCACTCATTTTACCCAGCGCGTAACTACGTTCACGGTCAAAACGGGAGGGACCCAACTCACTTTCATAAAGACCACCCTTCTGATCCCCATCAGCATGAATACCGGCTGTCTGAGTAAAGACATCTTTACCCACTACAGGTGTGTTAGAAGATACCCATTTGCCCGAGAAGTTTTCGACCATGGTGCTAAGATCTATTATGTGCTGCTCATTTATCGACAAATTCATACCCAATTTATCTTTCAGAACGACAGCCACTTCAGCCAGTGAGGCATTGCCAGCCCTTTCACCAAGACAATTGATTGTACAATGTATGGCATCGATACCCGCCTTAACGGCCGCCATGACATTTGCTGTTGCCAGGCCGTAGTCATTATGCGGATGAAAATCGAAAGCGCAGTGCGGATAGCGGTTGGTCATATCGCTAATAGAAGTAAAAACTTCTTCAGGACCCATTACTCCAAGAGTATCCGGCAAGAGAAAATGATTGACCCCTGAATCTTTAAGAGCGTCCATCATTTTGAACACATACTCTGGACTGTTTTTGTAACCATTTGACCAGTCTTCGAGATACAGGTTTACCGTCAGTTGTCTGCTTTTCGCATAATCAATAGTACGATGAACATCAATTAGATGCTCATCAAGGCTTTTTCTAAGTTGTTGCTGGCAATGAAGTTCACTACCCTTGCTAAGCAGGTTCACGGTCCGGCCTTCGGTTTCGCATATCCAGTCGACGCTGCGTTTATGATCGACGAAGCCCAGAATTTCTACACGCGAGGCAAAACCTTTTTCTGCGGCCCAATGATTGATGCTTGTGACAGCAGCTTTTTCGCCGTCTGAAACAGTAGCCGACGCGATTTCTATCCGGTCAACACCAAGTTTTTCCAATAAGGCTTTGGCAATATTGATTTTTTCTTCAGGAGTGAAGGACACATCCCGGGTCTGCTCACCATCTCGTAAGGTCGTATCGAGTAACTGAATGTGTCTTTTCGATTCGCTATTCATGTGCTTGTATCAGCAATATTGGCCTAGCGAAGAAACAAGGGGAACTGCCGCTATGAGGCCCATAACCAGGGCATTGACGCTTTTTGTTTTTCTTCGAAGCTGGTGATTCTGTCTTCGTTTTGAAGAGTCAGACCAATATCGTCAAGACCAAGTAACAAATTTTCTTTTCTGAAGGCATCGATTTCAAAATGGATTAGCGTTCCGGCTGGTGTTGTAACTTGCTGGTTTTCCAAATCGATGACAAATTTAACACCTTCATTCGCCGCAATTTCCTGCATAAGGGATTTCAGTTCCGGCTTGCTAACCACAATTGGCAATATGCCATTTTTAAACGAATTGCTAAAAAAGATATCAGCGTAACTGGTTGAAATAACTGTATTAAAACCATAGTCAGCAATAGCCCATGGCGCATGTTCACGTGATGAACCACAACCAAAGTTATCGCCTGCTACCAGAATGCCAGCGCCACGAAATGCCGGATTATTCAGCTCAAAATCAGGGTTATCCGAACCATCATCTAAATAACGCCAATCATGAAACAAGTGAACACCGAAGCCGGAGCGTTCGACTTTTTTCAGAAATTGCTTGGGAATAATCTGATCCGTATCAACGTTGGCTCGATCCATTAATGCCGCGACGCTTTCATGTTTTGTATATGGTTTCATAATCTGATTCTTCGTCTATTTGTTCAGTTTTCTAATATCTACAAACCTGCCTGCCGCCGCAGCTGCAGCTGCCATAGCAGGAGAGACAAGATGCGTACGACCACCCTTGCCCTGACGTCCTTCAAAATTACGATTAGAAGTGGACGCACAGCGCTCTCCGTCTTTCAATTCATCTCCATTCATGGCAAGGCACATTGAACATCCGGGATCTCGCCACTCCCAGCCCGCGTCTTTAAATACTTTATCAAGTCCTTCTTCTTCGGCCTGATTCTTAACATGATAAGAACCCGGTACCATCAGTGCTGTCACTCCATCAGCAACTCTGGTGCCTTTGGCCACAGCGGCAGCAGCACGAATATCCTCAATACGACTGTTAGTACAGGAACCAACAAAGACATAATCGATCGATATATCTGTGATATTGACATTTGCTTCCAGCCCCATGTAAGACAGGGCGTTTTCACAGGACTTACGTTTAATCTCATCTTCAAAATTCTCGGGGGCAGGGACTTTGCCATTTACACCGATAACCTGCTCGGGTGAGGTACCCCAGGTTACCTGAGGCGCGATTTCATCTGCATTCACCGTCACTACTGTGTCGTAGTTCGCTCCTTCATCGGATACGATACTCTGCCAATAGGCTAAGGCCTGTTCCCACTGATCATCAGCGGGTGCAAACTCCTTACCTTTAATAAAATCGATAGTCTTTTCATCAGGAGCAACGAGACCAGCCCGGGCACCACTTTCGATAGCTAGATTGCACAGAGTCATACGCCCTTCCATTGTCAGAGCGCTGATCGCATCACCAGCATATTCAATTACGTGGCCGTTACCACCAGCGGTGCCGATTTTCCCAATAATTGTCAGTGCTATGTCTTTGGCGGTGCAGTATTCTGACAATTCACCTTCTACCTTAACCAGCATTGTTTTTGATTTCGGTTGTCGAAGGGTCTGAGTCGCAAGCACATGTTCAACTTCAGAAGTTCCGATACCAAATGCGAGAGCACCGAATGCACCGTGAGTTGCAGTATGACTATCTCCACATACCACAGTCATGCCAGGATGAACAAAACCATGCTCCGGGACTACGACATGGATTATGCCGTTGTCCTTGCTTTCCATATCATAGAGTTCCAGATCATGAATTTTACAGTTCTCAATCATCACCTCTACCTGCTTTCTGGCGATGGGATCTTTTATCGGTTGGTCACGATCTTTGGTCGGCACACAGTGGTCAAGCGTTGCCAGATTAGCACGCGGACGTCTAACGTTTCGATCAGCGTCTTTCAAGCCTTCAAAGGCCTGAGGTGTGGTGACCTCATGCAAAAGATGTCTGTCTATATAGATAACCGGTGACTGACCTTCTGCTTCATGCACAAGGTGAGCATCCCAGATTTTTTCATACATTGTTTTTTTCATTCTTGCCTGCCTGATTAAATATGAAATAAACTAACTAAATCTTGTTAATCAACGACAAAAGCCGGCATACAACCGGCTTTTGTTTGAAATTTGTTTCGACACCTAGTCTTCGCTCGTTGTCTCTGCCGGTTCTTCCAAAGGTCTATCCACCAGCTCTACTATCGCCATCGGTGCCTTATCACCAGGACGATACCCGCATTTCAGAATACGTAAATAGCCACCTGGACGTTCCTTGTATCGAGGCCCCAACTCATTAAACAGTTTTGTCACTGTATCGCGATCGCGCAAACGTGAAAACGCTGTCCGGCGTCGCGCAACTGAATCGTTCTTCGCCATCGTGATCAAGGGCTCGGCTACACGACGTAATTCCTTAGCCTTTGGCACCGTGGTTGTAATCATCTCATGCTGCATTAATGACACAGCCATATTACGAAACATTGCTTTGCGGTGACTGCTGTTTCGATTTAATTTTCGACCGCTTTGTTTATGACGCATAATTCAATGCTCAGATAGTAATCTATTAGTTTAGAACCGGCTATTAACCAGCTACTTTATCCCGGTCTTCATATAAACCAGGTGGTGGCCAGTTTTCCAGTCGCATTCCAAGAGACAGGCCACGCGAAGCAAGCACATCCTTTATTTCAGTCAAAGATTTCTTACCAAGATTAGGGGTTTTCAACAATTCCACTTCCGTACGTTGAATCAAATCACCTATGTAATAAATGCTTTCCGCCTTCAAACAGTTTGCAGAGCGTACTGTTAATTCCAGATCGTCAACCGGACGCAAGAGTATAGGATCAATCGTTGGTTCCTGGCTTGCGGCTGCTTCTACCGCCTCTTCTGCTTCCAGATCAACGAATACTGAGAGTTGATTACGAAGAATGCTGGCTGCTTCCCTTATCGCATCTTCCGGATCAATCGTGCCATTCGTTTCAATTTCCACCAGCAATTTGTCAAGGTTCGTCTGCTGTTCGACACGGGCGCTCTGCACATCATAGTAGACACGGTGCACCGGGCTGAAAGAAGCATCGAGCTTCAGTTTACCTATCGTCTGTTCTACTTCCTCCGTTCCACCAATAACCACTGGTCGGTATCCACGACCTCTCTCAATATGCATGGTGATATTAAGTTCACCAGCTTTGGTAAGGTTGGCAATAACCAGATCGGGATTGGCAATTTCGATATCGTGATCCAGTGTAATATCACTGGCACGCACTTCACCTGGCCCGGTTTTGCGCAGTGTCAGAGTTGCGTCATCCTTGGAATGCATGGTGATAGCCAGCTTCTTCAAGTTGAGCAATATGTCGGTGACATCTTCCTGAACACCTTCTACTGTAGTGTACTCGTGTAACACGCCTTCAATCTCAACTTCGGTGACAGCGCATCCGGACATGGAAGAAAGCAAAACTCGCCGCAAGGCATTGCCCAGCGTATGACCAAAGCCTCTGTTAAGCGGCTCTATCGTGATTTTTGCACGGGTGTCAGAAATCGACTCAACATCGACTCGTCTCGGCTTTAATAATTCTGTAAATGATGAAGGCATGAGTGCTTTTCCTATGCTTACTTGGAGTAGAGTTCAACAACAAGTTGTTCGTTTATTTCCGAAGGTAATTCGCTTCTTTCCGGAATTGATCTGAATGTTCCTTCCATTTTCTTGCTGTCCACAACTACCCAGTCGGGTAATCCGAATTGCTCCGCAATATTCAGTGAGTCCTGTATTCTTAACTGTTTCTTGCTTTTCTCACGAACCGTTACAATATCGGCTGGCTTCAACTGATACGAAGGAATATTAACTGTCTTGCCATTTACCAGAATCGACTTATGGCTGACCAGTTGTCTTGCCTCGTTTCGAGTCACTCCGAAGCCCATTCTGTAAACAACGTTATCCAGCCTGCATTCCAGCAATTGAAGAAGGTTTTCTCCGGTTGAGCCTTTACGACGAGCAGCTTCCTTATAGTAAGAGCGAAACTGTTTCTCAAGAACGCAATAAATACGACGAAGTTTCTGTTTCTCTCTTAATTGAAGAGCATAATCGGATAATCTCTTCGGACGGGTTCCCTGTGGGCCAGGTAACTTGTCCAGCTGACATTTCGATTCGATCGAACGCGCCCGACTTTTCAGCATCAGGTCTGTGCCTTCGCGCCGGCTTAATTTACATTTTGGTCCGAGATAGCGTGCCATTTATTCTCTCCTGCTTATACGCGACGCCGCTTTGGCGGCCGACAACCGTTATGGGGTACGGGTGTAACGTCTGTAATATTGGTTATCTTAAATCCGATTGAATTCAGTGCTCTGACCGCTGATTCTCGCCCTGGCCCTGGTCCCTTAATAAATACCTCAAGGTTTTTCATGCCAAATTCCTGTGCGGTTTCTCCGGCTTTTTGCGCAGCGATCTGCGCCGCAAAGGGCGTGCTTTTACGTGAGCCACGAAAACCACTACCACCGGCGGTTGCCCAGGCCAGCGTATTTCCCTGTCGGTCGGTAATAGTGATGATGGTATTATTAAACGACGCGTGAATGTGAGTAACACCATCCACAACGGTTTTTTTAACCTTCTTTTTGCTACGATTCGCTACCTTTGCCATATTAGTTAAACCTGTATTACTTCTTTATCATTCGGCGAGGACCTTTACGGGTACGCGCATTAGTTTGAGTACGCTGACCACGCACGGGTAAACCACGTCGATGGCGAATACCTCTATTACAACCAAGATCCATCAGACGTTTAATATTCATAGCCACTTCACGACGCAAATCACCTTCCAGTTCAAACTTTGTGATCTCACTACGTACTTTATCCAGATCATCTTCGCTCAGCTGATTAACCTTAACATCAGCCTTCAGACCAGTTGCATCGCATATACCCTGAGCACGGGTATTACCAATCCCAAAGATATAGGTTAGAGCAATCCGTAGATGCTTATTATCTGGTATGTTGACACCTGCTACTCGGGCCATCTGTTATTCTCCAGTTTGTTTTCTCAGCCTTGACGCTGTTTATGCCGTGGATCGGTACAGATAACCCTGACAACACCCTTGCGTCGAATCACTCTGCAATTGCGACACATTTTTTTCACTGATGCTCTGACTTTCATTATCTGACTCCTGAATTCTTCAAGCGGTTTAACCGCGTCTACCCTGGCCTTTTAAATTGGCCTTTTTCAACAGGCCATCGTATTGATGTGACATCAAGTGGGCCTGCACCTGCGCCATAAAATCCATTACCACCACTACAATAATGAGTAGTGAGGTTCCACCGAAATAAAATGGCACATTAAACTTCAGTATTAAAAACTCTGGCAATAAACAAACCGCTGTTATGTATATAGCACCGGCCATAGTCAACTTGGTCAGCACCTTATCCAGATAGGATGCGGTTTGCTCCCCCGGCCTCATACCCGGAACAAAAGCACCTGACTTCTTCAAATTATCTGCTGTCTCTCTTGGATCAAAAACGATCGCCGTATAAAAGAAACAGAAAAACACAATGCCAGCTGCGTATAACATCACATACAGAGGTTGTCCCGGTGATATAGCCGCGGCCATATCCTGCAACCAGCGCATACCGTCTCCCTGACCAAACCATCCTGCCAGAGTAGCCGGAAACAAAATAATACTTGAAGCAAAAATCGGTGGTATCACACCAGACATATTAAGCTTCAAAGGCAAATGACTTGATTGCCCCGCATACATTTTTCGTCCCATCTGTCGCTTTGCATAATTCACCGTAATACGTCTTTGCCCTCGCTCGACAAAAATCACAAATGCAGTTACCGCTATTGATAGGGCAAATAATCCGACTACGGTCAGTAAATGCAGCTGTCCGGTACGGGACAACTCCATTGTTCCACCAACGGCCGATGGCAGCCCTGCGACAATTCCTGCAAAAATTATCAAGGATATACCGTTGCCAACACCACGTTCGGTAATCTGCTCTCCCAGCCACATCAGAAACAATGTTCCCGTTACAAGCGTTGTGACCGCAGTTATTCTGAAGCCAATACCCGGATCCATTACCACAGCAAGTCCTGCGGCCTGTTGTCCTTCCAGCGCTACGGATACGCCAAAGGCCTGAAAGGTTGCCAGTACCACTGTTCCATATCGTGTGTACTGAGTAATTTTCCGACGCCCGGCCTCACCTTCTTTTCTCAACTGCTTCAATCTCGGATCAACAAAAGACAGCAACTGCATAATAATTGAGGCCGAAATGTAGGGCATAATACCAAGTGCCACTACCGATAATCGTTGCAATGCGCCACCCGAGAACATGTTAAACATGTCCAGAATTGTGCCGCTTTGCTGGTCAAACATTGCTGCAAGAGCAATCGGGTTAATACCCGGTACCGGAATATGCGTGCATACCCGATAGACAAATAACGCAAACAAAACAAACAGCAAACGCTGTCTCAGTTCTGTCAGCCTGGCCAGACCTCCTATTCCACCAGGAACTGCGGGATTATTTGCCGCCACTTTATTCCTCTATCTTCCCGCCAGCAGCTTCTATCGCGGCACGTGCGCCTTTTGTAACACGAATACCTTTCAGTACAACGGCTTTACTAATCTCGCCCGAGGCAATGACTTTTGCACGTTTGGTGTTTTTCGACACCAGATTTGCAGCCTGCAGAGCTTTCACATCAATCACATCGGCTTTAACCAGTTCCAGCTCATGCAGACGTATTTCAGCTGTAATTCTGGCCATATGCGAACGAAAACCAACTTTGGGTAGACGTCTCTGCAAAGGCATCTGCCCGCCTTCGAATCCAACTTTGTGAAAACCGCCGGAACGTGACTTTTGACCTTTATGTCCACGACCTGCGGTCTTTCCGACACCTGAACCAATTCCGCGACCAACTCGCTTGCGATCCGGATTTGAACCCGCTTGAGGTTTTAAACTGTTTAAACGCATATCAGGATTCCTCTACTGCCAGTAAGTAGGACACCTTATTAATCATGCCTCGATTTTCAGGAGTATCGATTACTTCGACCGAATGTCCAATTCGTCGCAGACCAAGGCCTGCAACACAGGCTTTATGGCCCGCTGTACGTCTATTGATACTACGCTTAAGCGTGACCTTGACCTTTTTTTCTTTCTTTGCCATGTCTAACTCGTAATTTCTTCAACGGACTTGCCGCGTTTAGCCGCAATATAATCTGGCGACATCATATCCTGTAGACCTTTAATCGTTGCCCGCACCACATTAATCGGGTTGGTTGAACCATTTGATTTGGCCAACACATTATGAATGCCAACACATTCAAATACTGCACGCATCGGGCCACCGGCAATAATACCTGTACCCTCTGATGCCGGCTGCATATATACCTTTGCTGCGCCATGGCGTGCGTTAATTGCATATTGCAAAGTTTCCTCTTTCAAGGGCACTTTGACCATATTTCGTCTCGCCTTTTCCATTGCCTTCTGGATAGCAACAGGGACTTCTCGAGCTTTTCCACGACCAAAACCAACCCGGCCGTTTCCGTCACCAACTACTGTCAGTGCTGCGAAACCAAATATACGCCCGCCTTTTACAACCTTGGCAACACGGTTAACGGCAACCAGCTTTTCCAGCAGATCATCATTTCCAGTTATTGAATCGTTTCCAGCCATATTAAAACTCCATACCATTTTCACGGGCAGCATCGGCTAGAGCCTTTACACGACCGTGATACTTGAATCCGGAACGATCAAAAGCAACCTTTTGAACGCCTGCCTTTTTTGCCCTGCTTGCCAGTTCAGCACCAACAATCGATGCCGCCTCAACATTTCCACCATTTTTCAGTTTACTTTTAATATCTTTTTCAACGGTGGATGCACTAACCAGAACCTGTGTGCTTCCAGGGGCTATTACCTGAGCATAAATATGTCTGGGTGTCCTGAATATACAAAGACGATTCATCCCGAGCAAATCGATTTGTCCGCGGGCACGTCTGGCACGTCTTAATCTTGATTCTTTTTTCGTCATAACTGTTTAAGCCTTTTTGGCTTCCTTACGAATAATATGTTCATCAGAGTAGCGTACACCTTTACCTTTATATGGTTCCGGCGGACGATACGCGCGAATATTGGCTGCTACCTGGCCAACCTTCTGCTTATCTATGCCTTTAACGACTACTTCCGTCTGGCTTGGTGTTTCAATCTGGATACCTTCTGGTATTTCAAAATTAACCGGATGTGAAAAACCCAAAGTAAGGTTTAAAACCTTGCCCTGAACAGCAGCTCTGTAACCAACACCAACAATAGTAAGCTTTCGCTCAAAGCCATCGGATACGCCGATAACCAGATTCTGGATAACCGCTCGGGTAGTGCCAGCCAGAGCATTTGCAGCCTTCGATTCGTCCAGGGACTTAAATTTCAGGGCATTATCTTCCTGCTCAACAGCTACAAGAGAATGAACCTGATGGCTTAATTCCCCTTTACCACCTTTTACCTTTACCTGCTGACCATCGATATTGATATCGACGCCGCTGGGAATGCTTACTGGGTTATTTGCTATTCTGGACATTGGTCATTTATCTCATCAGGCTACAACACAAAGTACTTCACCACCGATACCCTGCTGTCGTGCTGTTTTATCGGTCATTACACCATTTGCGGTGGATACAATTGCGACACCAAGTCCGTTAAGGATGGTAGGCAATTCGTCTTTGGAACGATATCGACGCAAACTTGGTTTACTAACGCGTTTTAAAGTTTCAATAACAGGTTTACCTTCAAAATATTTCAGTTCGACAGTCAGAGATTTTTTAACTCCTTCTTCGGAGACTTTGAAGTCGGTGACATAGCCTTCTTCTTTAAGTATGCCGGCGACAGCAACTTTAAGCTTTGATGAAGGCATAGACACTTCACGCTTTTTACGCGCCTGCCCATTACGTATGTGGGTCAGCATATCTGAAATTGGATCCTGTAAACTCATTCAATATTCTCTTGGTTGCTCGTTACTTATTTGTATTACCAGCTTGCCTTAACCAGACCGGGTACATCTCCCCGCATGGCTGCCTCACGCAACTTGTTTCGACCAAGGCCAAACTTTCGATAGAAACCGTGTGGTCTACCAGTCAAATTACAACGATTGCGCAGTCTGGACGCACTTGCATCTCGCGGCATTTTGTTCAGCGCGAGCGCAGCTGCTGCTCGCTCTTCTTCGCCAAGCTCCATATTAACAATGGTTGCTTTTAACTCAGCTCGCTTTGCGGCGTACTTCTTTACAAGTTTTTGCCGCTTCAACTCGCGGTTTACCATAGATGCTTTAGCCATTCTTAACTCCGTATTGGAAAGTTGAAAGCCTTAAGTAATGCTTTCGCTTCTTCGTCAGTCTGAGCGCTGGTCGTGATCGTGATATCGAGACCGCGCAAAGTATCAATCTTGTCGTAATCAATTTCAGGAAAAATTATCTGTTCTTTCACACCCAGACTGTAATTGCCACGCCCATCAAAAGACTTCGGATTTAAACCTCGGAAATCTCTGATACGCGGTATCGCAATGGAAATCAGCCGGTCAAGGAACTCATACATCCGTTCGCGCCTGAGAGTCACCTTACAACCGATAGGCCAGTCTTCACGTACCTTGAAATTCGCAACTGACTTTCTTGCCTTGGTGACCACCGGCTTTTGTCCGGCAATTTTCGTCATATCCGCCACAGCATGCTCAACCACTTTCTTATCCGCAATCGCTTCACCAAGACCCATATTCAGGGTGATCTTGGTAATGCGCGGCACACGCATAGGCGTCTTATAGTCAAACTGTTCTGTCAGCTGACTAATGACCGTATCTTTATAAAATTCCTGTAACCTGACCATGGAGTTCCAAATTCTTAATAAATTAGTGTGTGATTCGTATCAATCAAATATCAACCACTTCATTGGTTGATCTAAAAACCCGTACTTTGCGTCCGTCTTCAAGAGACTTAAATCCAATTCTATCGCCTTTATTGGAGACCGGGTTCCATATAGCTATGTTTGAAATATGTATCGACATTTCTTTTTCGACAATTCCTCCGGCCGCCCCTTGCATAGGATTACCTTTCGTATGTCTTTTAACCATGTTTACATTTTCAACGACAATACGATCGCGCTCTTCTATCACCTTCAGCACAACGCTCCGCTTTCCTTTGTCCTTACCTGTAAGGACAACTACTTCATCGCCCTTTTTAATCTTATTCACCTTACAAAACCTCCGGAGCCAGCGACACGATTTTCATAAACCTTTCACTACGTAATTCACGAGTCACCGGGCCAAAAATACGCGTTCCAATCGGTTGAAACTGGTTATTCAGTATGACTGCAGCATTACCGTCAAATCGGATTGCTGAACCATCTGTGCGGCGCACACCTTTTCTGGTTCTGACCACAACTGCATTATAAACTTCGCCTTTTTTAACTTTGCCACGAGGAATTGCTTCCTTGATGGTGACCTTAATAACGTCACCAATTTTGGCGTAACGACGTTTAGAGCCACCCAGAACTTTGACACACATCATACGACGCGCCCCGCTATTATCAGCGGCGTCCAACATTGTCTGCATCTGTATCATCTGTGTTCTCCAGTCTTACTTGCGCTAGTCACGGTCTTATATTTCCTGCGCTTTGTTTACAACTTTCTGCAAACGCCAGGATTTTGATTTCGAAATAGGTCTTGATGCCTCTATGATGACTTCATCACCCTCGTTACATTCATTATTTTCATCGTGCGCCAGTAATTTAGTCGAACGTTTCATAAATTTCCCGTAAAGCGGGTGCTTAACTGTACGCTTAATAACAACGGCAACAGTCTTATCCATCTTATTGCTTACGACTGTGCCACTCAGGGTCTTGGCTGTTTTTTCCGATTCACTCATGAGCTGCTTGCTGTTTCCATTTCCTTCATGATGGTTTTAATACGCGCAATATCTCTACGCACTGTTTTAATCTGGCTAGGTTTCGCTAACTGGCCGGAACCGTTTTGCATGCGCAAATTGAATTGCTCACGAAGCAACTCCGTGACCATAGCCTTTAATTCTTCACTTGTTTTTGCTCTTAAGTCTGCCGCTTTCATTACAAAACTGTCCTGCTAACAAATGTTGTTTTAATCGGTAGTTTGGCTGCCGCAAGCTCAAAGGCTTCGCGCGCCATTTCTTCAGTTACTCCTTCAATCTCATACAACACGGTTCCCGGTTGTACCAGAGCCACCCAATATTCAACATTACCCTTGCCTTTACCCTGTCTAACTTCCAGAGGTTTCTTTGTAATCGGCTTATCAGGAAACACTCGAATCCAGAGTTTTCCGCCGCGCTTTACTTTGCGGGTAATTGTCCGTCTGGCAGCTTCGATTTGGCGCGCAGTTATTCTTCCCCTGCCCGTGGCTTTCATACCAAACTCACCAAAGCTTACTTTCGATCCAACATTTGCAAGGCCTCGATTACGGCCTTTCATTTGTTTTCTGAATTTTGTTTTCTTAGGTTGTAACACTTTAAAATCCCGTTATGTAGTTGCAGGTGCGGCTTGTTGAGCGGAGGCTTCTTCTTCAACAACTTCTTCATGCCCCATCACTTCACCTTTGAAAATCCAGACTTTGACGCCAATAACGCCATAAGTTGTATTCGACTCTGCCACACCGTAATCAATGTCGGCTCGCAAAGTGTGCAGAGGTACACGCCCTTCCCTATACCATTCAGAACGGGCAATTTCGGCACCATTCAAGCGTCCGGCAACATTAATCTTGATGCCCTGTGCGCCAAGGCGCATTGTATTTGTGACCGCCCGCTTCATGGCCCGGCGAAACATAATCCTTCTTTCGATCTGCTGGGCAACACTTTCAGCTACCAGGTAGGCGTCAAGTTCCGGTTTACGGATTTCTTCGACACTTACTGTTGCCGGGACACCCATCATCTGCGAGATATCATTACGTAGCTTGTCAATATCCTCGCCTTTTTTACCGATTACTATGCCTGGTCTTGCCGTGTGAATAATGACTCTGGCATTGTTTGCCGGTCTTTCGATCTGAATCCGGCTGACTGAAGCATTTGCCAGTCTTTTCCGAACATATTCACGCACCAGCAAGTCAGTACGCAGATACTCAGCATAATCTTTTGAATCGGCATACCATTTGGACGTCCAGTCCTTGATGATGCCGAGTCGTATTCCGATTGGATGTACTTTTTGTCCCATTAGCTCACTCGCCCTTCAGACTCGGCCACGGTAATCGTCACATGGCTCATTCGTTTAATAATTCTGTCGGCACGACCTCTCGCACGAGGCCGCAATCTTTTTAAAGTTGGTCCCTGGTCAACACATATCGCGGACACTTTTAACTCATCAATATCTGCGCCATCGTTGTGCTCAGCATTTGCAATGGCTGATTCAAGAACCTTTTTCACAATTTCAGCACCCTTCTTATTGCTAAATTGAAGGATATTCAACGCACGATCCACCGGCAGTCCACGGATCTGATCAGCAACCAGTCGCATTTTCTGCGGTGATAATCTAGCGTATTTCAATGTGGCTTTTGTCGTCATGCTAGCTTTTCTTATCTGCTGTATGGCCACGATAAGTTCGCGTTACTGCAAACTCTCCCAACTTGTGGCCAACCATGTTTTCCGAAATAAAGATTGGCATATGATCTTTACCGTTATGCACCGCAATCGTCAGGCCCACCATATCTGGTAGCACCATCGAACGTCTCGACCATGTCTTTACCGGTCGCTTATCGTTATTCTGCCTCGCTGTCTCCACCTTTTTTATCAAGTGATGATCAACGAAAGGACCTTTTTTAACTGAACGTGGCACTAAATTCTCCTGTAATTACTGGCTTCGCTACTTATTTCTTGACGCTGCGTTTGCGCACTATCATGTTATCAGTACGCTTATTCTTTCTGGTCTTGTAACCCTTGGCCGGGACACCCCATGGGCTGACAGGATGACGTCCACCTGAGGTTCTGCCTTCACCACCACCGTGTGGATGATCGACCGGGTTCATCGCCACACCACGCACTGTCGGTCTGATTCCTCTCCAGCGTTTCGCTCCAGCCTTACCAAGCTGTCTTAAAGAATGCTCACCATTACCGACTTCACCCATCGTCGCCCGGCAATCGCTCAGGACTTTACGCATTTCACCGGAACGCAGTCTCAGGGTCGCATGCATACCTTCACGAGCAACCAGCTGAGCACTAGTGCCGGCACTACGTGCAATTTGCGCGCCTTTACCTGGTTTTAATTCAATACAATGCACTGTTGAGCCAACAGGGATATTACGCAATGGCAGGCAATTACCAGGCTTGATCGGCGCCTGAATCCCGGATATCAACTTCGTATTATCGCTGACTCCATTTGGAGCAATAATGTAACGTCTCTCGCCGTCTGCGTATAAAAGAAGAGCAATGTTTGCACTTCGATTAGGATCATATTCAATGCGTTCTACTTTGCAGGGGATACCGTCCTTATCGCGTTTGAAATCAATTATCCGGTAACGCTGTTTCGCTCCGCCACCGCGATGACGAACAGTAATCCGACCAGCGTTATTACGGCCAGCATTTCTACTCTGTTTCTCAAGTAGCGGTTCAAAAGGTGCTCCCTTATACAGATCAGGATTAACAACTTTTACGACTCCACGTCGTCCGGGTGATGTTGGTCTTGGTTTTACTAATGGCATCTCGTCTTAACTCGCTCTGTTACGCACCCATGTAATCAATATCGAAACCGGGTTTCAGTTTCACATACGCCTTTTTCCAATCGGAACGATTGCCACTGGCATTTTTGAATCTCTTTTGCTTTCCTTTTACGGTACATACCTGAACTGATTCAACTTCAACCGTAAACATAAGTTCAACAGCCTGTTTGATTTCAGGCTTGCTGGCATCTCTCACCACTTTGAACACGAATTGATTGTATTTTTCACCAACCATCGTGCTTTTCTCTGTAACTCGTGGAGATAGCAATACTCTCATTAGTCTCTCATTCACGCTCATGACAACCATGCCTCCACTTTTTCCAGAGCTGCTTTGGTTATGAGTACTCTTTCAAACCCTATTAATGAATAAGGGTCGAGTTCTGTCGTATCAATAATATCGACTCTGGGAATATTCCGTGTGGCCAGAAACTGCTCTCTTGTCACTTCGTCTGTGATAATCAAGCCTTCTGAAACATCAATCTCTTTTAATTTTGCAAGCGCTACTTTTGTTCTCGCATCCTCAAGATTAAAATCCTCAAGG
Source organism: Gammaproteobacteria bacterium (assembly GCA_012103475.1). Taxonomy (GTDB): domain Bacteria; phylum Pseudomonadota; class Gammaproteobacteria; order Eutrophobiales; family Eutrophobiaceae; genus WLWS01. The sequence goes on from WLWS01000004.1 coordinate 118,164, forward strand.
CAAATCAGTCGATCTGAACGGACCAGCTCAGAAAATATTGAACGCATCGCACCGCGATACATTTTGCGATTTACTTTTTTGGAATAATCTCTGGGTCTGGCAGCAAAAGTTACTCCGCCTCCACGCCAGATTGGACTACGAATTGTACCGGCCCGGGCACGTCCCAGACCTTTCTGCCTGAAAGGTTTTCTACCTCCACCGCGTACATCTGAACGATTTTTCTGGGCTTTGGTCCCGGCGCGTGAACCTGCGGTATAGGACGTCAATATCTGATGGACCAGAGCTTCGTTATAATCAGCACCGAATACCGCTTCTGACACTTTTAGCGTGTCTGCCTTGCCGCCAGATTTATGTAAGGTAATTTCCATTATTGTTCTCTCAGCTTTTCGCCTTTACCGCCGGTTGTACTATTACCTTGCCACCCTTCGCCCCGGGTACGGCGCCTTTGACAAGAAGCAGGTTTCGTTCAGTATCGACGCGGACAATTTCAAGGTTCTGGCAAGTGCGTCGAACGTTACCCATATGTCCGGCCATTTTCTTGCCTCTAAATACTCTCCCGGGAGTCTGACACTGCCCAATTGATCCAGGTGCACGATGTGATATGGAATTACCATGGGAGTTACGCTGATGACTGAAATTGTGTCGCTTAATGGCACCGGCAAAACCTTTACCTATACTAGTCCCGGTAACATCGACTATCTGCCCGTCCGCAAAAATATCCACTTTAATTTCCGAGCCCTGTACCAGATCTTCACCTTCGCCATCGTCCAGACGAAATTCAGCAAGTCCTTCAGCTGTTTCAATTTCAGATTTAGATAAAGTCCCGGCTCTTGGCTTATTAATGAGGTTCTTTCGTTTTTCACCCCAGGCCAACTGAACAGCACGATAACCCTGTTTCTCAGTATCAGTCAGACTCGTTATGCGGTTAGGCTGTGCTTCAATCACAGTCACGGGTACAGAATGGCCTTCCTCTGTAAAGATTCTGGTCATGCCCCGCTTTCTGCCTACTATTCCGATTGTCATTATTTATTTCCCAATAATCTTTCTAGTTCAACTTGATCTGCACATCCACACCGGCAGCAAGATCGAGTTTCATCAGGGCATCCACGGTTTTCTCAGTGGGGTCAACAATGTCGAGCAATCGTTTGTGAGTCCGAATTTCATACTGGTCACGTGCGTCTTTATTCACATGTGGTGAAATAAGAACGGTGAAACGTTCCTTCCTTGTAGGCAGAGGAATCGGGCCTTTGATCTGCGCACCTGTTCTGCGAGCAGTCTCCACAATTTCCCGTGTTGACTGGTCTATCAAGCGGTGATCAAACGCCTTTAAGCGGATCCTGATTATCTGCTGTTCTGCCATGTTTTTTCCTGTTACTCAATAATTTTAGAGACGACACCCGCCCCAACTGTGCGACCGCCCTCGCGTATCGCAAATCGCAATCCGTCTTCCATCGCTATCGGGTTAATCAACTCCACCGTCACCTTAATGTTGTCTCCCGGCATCACCATCTCTGTCCCTTCCGGTAAGGTCACCGCGCCCGTCACGTCTGTCGTTCGAAAATAAAACTGTGGCCGATAGTTGTTGAAAAACGGCGTGTGACGTCCACCTTCATCCTTGCTCAGTACATACACTTCCGCCTCAAACTTCGTGTGCGGTGTGATTGAACCCGGTACACAAAGTACCTGTCCTCGTTCCACTTCCTCGCGCTTCGTGCCTCGCAGCAACACACCTACGTTGTCTCCCGCCTGACCTTCATCAAGCAATTTGCGAAACATCTCAACTCCCGTACACGTCGTCTTTGTCGTGTCCCGGATTCCCACTATCTCGATTTCTTCTCCAACCTTCACTATCCCGCGCTCTACTCGGCCTGTTACCACCGTGCCTCGTCCTGATATCGAGAACACATCCTCTATCGGTAGTAAAAACGGCTGATCGACCGGGCGCTCCGGTACCGGGATGTAATCGTCCATCGCGGCGACCAGCTTGTCGATTGATTCCAGACCAATCTCACTCGTGTCTCCTTCCAATGCCTTTAACGCACTTCCCGTTACTATCGGTGTGTCATCGCCAGGAAACTCGTACATATCCAGCAGCTCGCGGACTTCCATTTCAACCAGCTCCAGCAACTCCGCATCATCCACCTGATCCGCTTTGTTCAGATACACCACGATGTAAGGCACTCCAACCTGACGCGCAAGCAGGATATGCTCTCGAGTCTGCGGCATCGGGCCATCCGCTGCACTCACCACCAGAATCGCGCCGTCCATCTGCGCCGCTCCGGTAATCATATTCTTCACGTAATCTGCGTGTCCCGGGCAGTCAACATGCGCGTAGTGACGATTGTCACTTTCGTATTCAACGTGTGCCGTCGCGATCGTAATTCCGCGTTCGCGTTCTTCTGGCGCGTTATCAATCTGATCGTAGGCTTTGGTCTCGCCACCATACTTACCTGCCTGAATCGTCGTTATGGCCGCCGTCAGTGTGGTCTTACCGTGGTCAACATGGCCTATGGTTCCCACGTTCACATGCGGCTTGTTTCTTTCAAATTTTTCCTTGGACACGGTTTTCTTACCTCACATCATTTACTGTTATTGATTCTTTGCAATTATTCCTTCGGCTATATTCACCGGTACTTCACTATATCTGGCAAACTCCATCGTATAGACAGCTCTGCCCTGAGATGCCGAGCGGAGGTCGGTTGCATAACCGAACATCTCAGACAACGGTATTTCAGCTCTTACTATTTTTCCGGCAGGCGCATCTTCTGTCCCCTGCAAAACTCCCCGACGACGACTAATATCGCCTGTCACGGAGCCTAAATAATCCTCAGGTGTGACTACTTCCACCTGCATCACCGGTTCCAGAATTACCGGTTTGGCTCGCATTGCACCTTCCCTGAAGCCCATGGAGCCGGCGATTTTAAACGCCATTTCACTGGAGTCAACCTCGTGGAAGGAACCATCATAAAGTGTCACTTTGACATCTACGACCGGGTAACCTGCCAATATCCCGTTTTGCAGCTGTTCTTCAATTCCTTTACCAACCGCCGGTATGTATTCCTTTGGCACTGCACCACCGACAATCTCGCTTACAAATTCAAAGCCGCTACCGGCTTTTTGTGGCTCAAGTTTCAGCACCACATGTCCGTACTGGCCACGTCCGCCGGACTGACGGATAAACTTACCTTCGGCCTTGCTGATAAGCTCTCGTATAGTTTCGCGGTAAGCCACCTGAGGCTTGCCAACATTAGCCTCAACGCTAAACTCTCTCTTCAAACGGTCAACAATAATCTCGAGATGTAATTCACCCATTCCCGAGATAATGGTTTGCCCGGATTCTTCATCCGTATGCACCCTGAATGAAGGATCTTCCTGAGCCAGTTTGCCAAGGGCAATCCCCATTTTTTCCTGATCCGGTTTAGTTCTCGGCTCAACTGCCACCGCTATTACCGGTTCTGGAAACTCCATTCTTTCCAGAGTAATCACATGACCCGGGTCGCAAAGCGTATCCCCGGTAGTGACATCCTTAAGTCCAACTGCCGCCGCAATATCACCGGCGCATACTTCTTTTATTTCTTCCCGGCTATTTGCGTGCATCTGCAGCAATCTGCCAATTCGTTCTTTTTTGCCTTTTACCGGGTTATATAAAGTATCTCCCGATTTCAGCACCCCCGAATAAACCCTGAAAAAAGTCAGGTTTCCGACAAAGGGGTCGGTGGCAATCTTAAATGCCAATGCGGCATAAGGAGCACCATCCTCTGCAGGCCTTTCCGCTTCGGTATCCTTACCATCATCCAGCAATCCTTTAATTGCCGGGACATCTGTTGGTGCCGGCATGTACTCAACGACAGCATCAAGCATGGCTTGCACGCCTTTATTCTTAAAGGCAGAACCGCATAAGGTCGGCACTACTTCATTACTGAGAGTACGTATCCTTAATCCCTGCTTGATTTGCGCCTCACTGAGATCGCCATCATTCAGATATGCATCCATTAGTTCTTCAGATGCTTCAGCCGCTGCCTCGAGCATATGCTCTCTGGCCACCTGACATGATTCAATCATGTCAGCAGGGATGGCCTTCTCTTCAAAGCGCACTCCCATATTCTCTTCTTCCCAGTAAATCGCTTTCATCTTTAGCAGATCCACAACCCCTTCGAACTTGTCTTCAGCTCCGATTGGGAGTTGCACTGGAACGGGATTGCTACCTAAGCGATTCCTTATTTGTTCCACTACCCGCAGGAAATTTGCACCTGCGCGATCCATCTTGTTAACAAATGCCATCCTCGGCACACTGTATTTACTGGCCTGCCTCCACACCGTCTCTGACTGTGGTTCAACACCACCAACCGCACAAAAAACAGCGCAGGCTCCATCTAATACTCTCAGTGAACGCTCAACTTCAATCGTGAAGTCAACGTGTCCCGGTGTATCAATAATATTGATTCGATATTCCGGATACTGTCCCGCTGAACCACTCCAGAAGCAGGTAGTTGCTGCAGAGGTAATCGTTATACCTCGTTCTTGTTCCTGCTCCATCCAATCCATGACGGCAGCGCCATCATGAACTTCGCCTATCTTATGAGAGACGCCTGTGTAATAAAGTATTCGTTCTGTCGTTGTCGTCTTGCCTGCATCGATATGAGCCATAATGCCGATATTTCGATACCGCTCGATTGGAGTCGTTCGTGCCACAATGTTTTTTGACTCCTCAACTACCTGTTACCAACGATAATGGGAGAAAGCTTTGTTCGCTTCTGCCATCTTGTGTGTATCTTCTTTCTTTTTCATTGCTGAACCGCGATTTTCAGCGGCATCCAGTAATTCACCAGCAAGACGCAAACCCATATTTTTCTCACCGCGTTTCTTGGCTGAGTCTACCAACCAACGCATAGCCAGGGTCTGACTTCTGTCAGTGCGGACTTCAATTGGTATTTGGTAAGTTGCGCCACCTACTCGTCTTGATCTGACTTCAACTATTGGACGTACGTTTTCAAGAGCTTTATTGAAAACCTCTAATGCATCCTCTTTTTTCTTTTCGTGAATTTCTTCAAGAGCGCCATAAACAATCTTTTCGGCGACAGACTTTTTACCACTACGCATAATCATATTGATAAACTTTGCCAACACCTGATCTCCATACTTGGGGTCAGGTAGGATACTACGACTTTCGGCTGCTCTTCTTCGGGACATTGTCTGCGTTTATCTCAAATTTTTACGATGTTAACTTTTAGGTTTTTTGGCGCCGTACTTGGAACGTCCTTTACGACGATCGCTTACACCTGATGTATCCAGGGTACCGCGCACTGTGTGATAACGAACACCAGGTAAATCCTTAACACGACCACCACGAATCAATATAACGGAGTGCTCCTGCAGGTTATGTCCTTCACCACCGATATAGGTTGTGACTTCCTGACCGTTGGTCAGGCGAACACGAGCAACTTTACGCAAAGCTGAGTTCGGCTTTTTTGGCGTGGTTGTGTATACGCGTGTACAAACACCTCGTTTTTGCGGACAACTTTCCAAAGCCGGCACATTACTCTTGGTGAGCTGACGCTTGCGTGGTTTCCTTACTAATTGATTTACTGTTGCCATAATTCTCTGTTGTTAAATGCCTGTTCAATTGCTTATGCATGACCGCATCAACATCCTCAAACTCAAAGGTCTGGGCTTGATGTTCAGGTCATGCAATGATTAGTTCGAATGAATCGCGAGATTGAGCTCTAAAATCCCAACCAGCGGAGGTCAATTAAGACCTAAAAAAGTACAATTTCATCGAGCCCAAAACTATGACAGGCCGAAGCGGACTTCGGCCTGACAAAGAAGCGGGATTTTATGTCCTCTGAAGCTAAGCGTCAAGGAACTTATTATATTTTTTAAGCGCTTGCGCTATCTTGCGACTGATCTCCCTCAGATACATCCTGAGCGACCTCAGTTACCGCCATCAGCTCGTCAGCTTCCACCGCTGGAGCTGCTGCGGCCAGGGCTTTTTCATCACTTTTTCTTTTACGTTCAGCATGATACGAGAGACCGGTCCCGGCTGGGATAAGTCGTCCGACGATGACATTTTCCTTCAGACCGCGCAATTCGTCACGTTTCCCGCTGACACTGGCCTCGGTCAGAACCCGGGTGGTTTCCTGGAAAGAAGCGGCCGAAATGAACGATTCAGTAGATAAAGAGGCCTTGGTGATGCCGAGTAACACCGGCTCCCATTCTGCAGGCTCCTTACCATCGGCTTCCATCAGTTCATTTTCATCCAAAACGCGTCCTCGGTCGACTTGCTCACCTTTCAGCAATTGTGTGTCGCCAGGCTTGGTTATCTCTGCTTTTCGAAGCATTTGACGGACAATGACTTCAATATGCTTATCATTAATCTTTACACCCTGCAGTCGATAAACCTCCTGAATCTCAGCAACGATATAATTTGCCAGCGCGTGAACACCCATTAAGCGCAGAATATCGTGTGGTGTAAGTGGTCCGTCAACAACAGCTTCACCTTTTTCCACATGCTCACCTTCGAAGACATTCACATGACGCCACTTTGGAATCAGCTCTTCATGGGTATCCCCATTCGAGTCGGTAATCACAAGCCTTTGTTTTCCCTTGGTTTCTTTACCAAAGCTGACCGTGCCGGAGATTTCTGCCAATACAGCTGGCTCTTTTGGTTTTCTAGCCTCAAAAAGGTCGGCTACGCGCGGTAAACCACCGGTGATATCGCGGGTTTTCAGAGATTCCTGAGGTAAGCGGGCAATCACGTCACCTACTTTGACTTCACCACCATCTGTGGTGGTAATCACCGTGTTGGCTGGCAAAGGATAGTGCGCCGGGATTTCGGTGCCCGGAATCTTTAGCTCTTTCCCCTTGGCATCGACCAGTTTGACAACCGGACGCAGATCTTTCGCGCTGCTGGTTCTCAGTTTCGGATCGATAATAGAAATATTGGTTAGGCCGGTCATTTCGTCGACATCACGATCAACCGTTACGCCTTCAACAATATCGGAAAATTGCGCTTTACCAGCCACTTCCGAAATAACCGGATGCGTATGAGGATCCCAACTGGCGACCTTTTCACCTGGTTTAGCCGTATCACCATCAGCGATCGTGAGCACAGCACCATAAGGCACTTTATAGCGTTCACGCTCACGACCAACTTCGTCTGCCAGCGCAACTTCACCGGAACGCGACACAACCACTCGGGTGCCACCCTTTTGCTCCAGTAATTTGACGTTGTGCAATTTAATGGTTCCGCCATATTTGACATCTATGCTACTGACGGCAGCGGCCCGGGAGGCGGCACCACCGATGTGAAATGTACGCATCGTTAGCTGGGTGCCTGGTTCACCGATTGACTGCGCGGCAACGACACCCACCGCTTCACCGATGTTAACAACATGTCCACGGCCAAGATCGCGACCATAACAGGCGGCACATACACCGTAGCGGTTGTCACAGGAAATAGCAGAGCGAACGACGACTTCGTCAATGCCTTTTTCATCCAGCACATCAACCCAATGCTCATCAAGTAGAGTACCTGCCTTGGCCACAACTTCATCGGTAGTTACTTTCACAGCGTCTTTTGCCAACACGCGACCCAGAACTCTCTCGCGCAGAGGCTCGACCACGTCTCCACCTTCAATCAGGGGTGTCAGCAGTAATCCGTTTTCTGTGCCGCAATCTTCGTCAGTTACGACGAGATCCTGTGCAACGTCAACGAGACGGCGAGTCAGATAACCTGAGTTTGCAGTCTTCAATGCCGTATCAGCCAGACCTTTTCGAGCACCATGAGTCGAAATAAAGTACTGTAAAACATTGAGACCTTCTCTGAAGTTCGCCGTGATTGGCGTTTCAATGATGGAGCCATCCGGTTTTGCCATCAAACCACGCATACCGGCCAACTGTCTGATCTGTGCGGCAGATCCTCGTGCGCCGGAATCGGCCATCATATAAACAGAGTTAAATGTAGCCTGTTTAACTTTGTTTCCTTCGCTATCGATAATATCTTCTGTGCCCAGCTTATCCATCATAGCCTTGGCAACCTGATCGTTTATATGAGACCAGATATCAACAACTTTGTTGTAGCGCTCACCATCGGTGATCAAACCAGCCTGATACTGGTCACTAAACTGTTTTACCTGTTCTTCAGCATCACCAATAATCGAGCTTTTCTCTTCAGGAATCACCATATCTTCAATACCGAAAGACACACCGGCCTGAGTAGAGTAATGGAAACCTGTGTACATCAAGCGATCAGAGAAAACCACAGTCCGTTTCAACCCAAGTTTGCGATAACAGGTATTGATTAATTGTGATATGGATTTCTTGGTAATGGCCTCATTCACGAGTGAAAAAGGTATGCCATCTGGCAGAATGCGAGATAGCAGCGCCCTGCCGACTGTCGTTTTTACGCGAGGATAACTATTGATAGTTTCCCCATCGTCATTTTGAGTTTGTTCTTTAATCCGTACTTCAATATTTGCATGTATCTGTACATGCTTACCTTCGTACGCGCGATGCACTTCATCAACATCGGCAAATTTCATTCCCGAACCCAGAGCAGCAGCTGACTCGCGCGTCATGTAATAAAGACCCAAAACAACATCCTGAGTCGGAACGATGATCGGCTCACCGCTCGCAGGCGACAAAATATTATTGGTCGACATCATTAATGTACGCGCTTCGAGCTGCGCTTCTATTGACAATGGGACATGCACGGCCATCTGATCACCGTCAAAGTCAGCATTGAATGCTGTACAGACAAGCGGATGAAGTTGAATGGCTTTGCCTTCAATTAGTGTCGGTTCAAATGCCTGAATACCAAGCCTGTGCAATGTTGGCGCCCGGTTAAGCATAACCGGATGTTCCCGAATTACTTCTTCAAGTACATCCCAGACTTCAGTTCCTTCTCTTTCAACCAGTTTTTTCGCAGCCTTAATTGTTGTTGCCAGGCCACGTCGTTCGAGCTTGCTAAAAATAAAAGGCTTGAATAGCTCCAGTGCCATTTTCTTCGGCAATCCACACTGGTGAAGTTTCAAAGTGGGTCCAACCACGATGACAGAACGACCAGAATAATCTACGCGCTTTCCGAGAAGGTTTTGTCGAAAACGACCCTGCTTGCCTTTGATCATGTCGGCCAGAGATTTCAAGGGTAATTTATTCGTTCCCGTTATCGCCCGACCACGTCGGCCATTATCGAGAAGTGCGTCTACTGCTTCCTGCAACATACGTTTTTCGTTACGGACAATAATATCCGGCGCGTTGAGATCCAGCAGCCTTTTCAGGCGATTGTTTCTGTTAATAACGCGACGATAAAGATCGTTCAAATCCGAAGTAGCAAAGCGTCCGCCATCCAGTGGGACCAGGGGTCTCAATTCCGGTGGCAAAACAGGTAATACCTGAAGAATAATCCACTGTGGATCGTTACCAGATTTTTGAAATGCCTCGAGTAGTTTTAAACGCTTGGTCAGCTTTTTTAACTTTGTTTCTGATTTGGTTTCGGGAATCAAAGCACGCAACTCATCCACTTCAGAATTTAAATCGATACTTTTCAGAAGTTCGAATACGGCTTCAGCGCCCATTTTTGCTTCAAATTCATCGCCGTATTGCTCTATCGCCTCGAGATAATTCTCCTCGGTGAGCAGCTGACCACGTTCAAGTTCGGTCATTCCGGGTTCGATGATTACGTAAGCTTCAAAATACAGGACTCGCTCAATCTCACGCAGAGTCATGTCCAGCAATAAGCCCATGCGAGAAGGAAGTGACTTCAAATACCAGATGTGTGCAACCGGACTGGCAAGTTCAATATGCCCCATACGCTCACGTCGTACTTTGGACAAAGTCACCTCGACACCGCATTTCTCGCAAACTACACCACGATGTTTCAGTCTTTTGTACTTGCCGCAAAGGCATTCGTAATCCTTTATAGGCCCAAATATCTTTGCGCAAAACAGACCATCCCGCTCCGGTTTGAAAGTGCGATAATTGATAGTTTCAGGTTTTTTGACTTCACCATATGACCAGGAACGGATTTTCGCCGGTGAGGCTAAACCGATTGTTATGGAGTCAAATTCTTCAACCTGACCTTGCTGTTTTAAAAGCTTAAGTAAGTCTTTCAATGTGCACTACCTCCGCAACACGATGGAACGCAAAAAAATAAAATTTTGTTTATGGTCATTGTCATTTCTGATCCAGGCCTATATCGATACCAAGAGATCGTATTTCCTTTATCAAGACATTAAACGACTCAGGCATACCAGCCTCCATGCGATGGTCACCATCGACAATGTTCTTGTACATTTTGGTTCGACCACTAACATCATCCGATTTGACAGTGAGCATTTCCTGCAATGTATAAGCCGCGCCGTAAGCTTCCAGAGCCCAGACTTCCATTTCACCAAAACGCTGACCACCAAACTGGGCTTTACCACCCAGTGGCTGTTGAGTTACAAGACTGTAAGGTCCGGTTGAACGGGCATGCATTTTGTCATCAACAAGATGGTTGAGTTTTAACATATACATGTAACCGACAGTCACACGTCGATCAAAAGCATCACCTGTACGACCATCAAACAGCTGAGTCTGACCGTCAGTCGGCAAATCAGCCAAAGCCAGCATGTTTTTAATTTCCTTTTCGCTGGCACCGTCAAACACCGGCGTAGACATTGGCACGCCGCCTTTGAGGTTGTTGGCAAGTTGCATGACTTCGTCTTCATTCAGACTATCGAGATCTTCGCTCTTGCCACTGTTGTTGTAGACTTTATCCATAAAGCTACGCAGCTCCTGAGCACTTTGCTTGGCCTCAAGCATTTTGCCGATTTTGTTACCAACACCTTTGGCCGCCCAGCCAAGATGAGTCTCCAGTACCTGACCTACGTTCATTCGTGAAGGCACGCCAAGTGGATTAAGAACAACGTCTACCGGTGTGCCATCTTCCATATAGGGCATATCCTCGACAGGAACAATGGTTGAAATGACCCCTTTGTTTCCGTGACGACCGGCCATTTTATCGCCCGATTGAATACAACGTTTCACGGCGAGATAGACTTTGACCATTTTCAGAACACCCGGAGCCAGATCATCACCTGATGTCAGTTTCGCTCGCTTTTCTTCGAACATCTGATCAAATTCTTCACGCAACTGTTGCACCTGGGTATTAGCCTGTTCCAGCACGCGATTGGCATCGTCATTTTGCAAGCCAATCTCAAACCATTTTTCCCGGGTAATATCGGCAAGATGGTTTTTCGTAAGCTTCGTGCCAGCTGTAATGCCTCCAGGTCCGCCGCTGGCAAGCTTGCCAATAAGGTGCCTCTCGATTCTCTGATACACACCATCTTCCATAATACGCAGCTGATCGTTCAAATCCTTTCTAACCTGATTCAGTTCAGACTCTTCAATTTCAAGCGCACGGGCATCTTTTTCTACACCATCGCGAGTGAATACCTGCACATCAATAACTGTGCCGTTCATACCAGACGGTACACGGAGCGAGGTATCCTTAACATCAGAAGCTTTCTCTCCGAATATTGCCCTTAATAGTTTTTCTTCCGGTGTCAGCTGTGTTTCGCCCTTTGGCGTTACTTTACCAACCAGAATATCACCGGTGTTTACTTCAGCACCGATAAACACAATTCCCGATTCATCCAGTTTATTCAATGCGCTTTCACTAACATTAGGAATGTCAGCAGAAATTTCCTCTGGCCCAAGTTTCGTGTCTCGAGCAACACAGGTAAGCTCTTCGATGTGAATAGTGGTGAAACGCTCTTCCTTCACTAATCTTTCAGAGATTAGGATTGAATCCTCGAAGTTATAGCCGTTCCAGGGCATGAATGCGACCAGCATATTTTGCCCCAGCGCCAACTCACCCATGTCGGTGGATGGACCATCAGCAAGAACATCTCCTGTGGCAACAACATCACCTGGTTTTACCAGAGGTCTCTGGTTAATACAGGTATTCTGGTTTGAACGTGTGTACTTGATAAGGTTGTATATATCTACACCAGCCTCACCACCGGATACTTCGTCATCGTTAACTCGAATGACGATTCGACTGGCGTCCACGGAGTCAACGATACCACCTCGTTCAGAGACCACAGTCACACCCGAATCAATAGCAACCAGACGCTCAACCCCGGTACCAACCAGAGGTTTATCGGCGCGCAGTGTAGGTACGGCCTGGCGCTGCATGTTTGAACCCATCAACGCGCGGTTTGCATCATCATGCTCAAGAAAAGGAATAAGTGACGCGGCTACCGAAACGATTTGTTTAGGCGAGACATCCATGTATTCAACCCGATCCGGACTGGACATGCTGAATTCATTTAAATGTCTGCATGAAATCAGTTCATCTACCAGCTTACCGTTCTTATCAAGACTGGTATTCGCCTGTGCGATGACATAATCGCCTTCCTCAATCGCAGACAAATACTCAATTTCATCTGTTACCTTACCCTTAAGCACTTTACGATAAGGCGTTTCCAGAAAACCGTAATCATTAGTTCGTGCATACATCGCCAGAGAGTTAATCAGGCCAATATTAGGTCCTTCCGGTGTTTCAATCGGACAGACTCTTCCATAATGCGTCGGATGGACGTCACGTACTTCGAAACCGGCACGTTCTCTGGTCAAACCACCTGGTCCGAGTGCGGAAATTCTGCGCTTGTGGGTTATTTCGGAAAGCGGATTGTTCTGATCCATGAATTGAGACAGCTGGCTGGAACCGAAAAATTCTTTTATGACAGCAGAGACAGGCTTTGCATTTATTATCTCCTGTGGCATCAGACCTTCAGATTCAGCAAGACTGAGCCGTTCTTTGACCGCTCTTTCAACACGAACAAGTCCAATCCTGAATTGATTCTCGGCCATTTCTCCGACACTTCGGACACGTCGATTACCAAGATGATCAATGTCATCAATAGTACCGCGTCCATTTCGAATACTCACCAGAGTACTCAGAACGTCAGTAATATCTGATTCCGACTCCCCTCGTTTCTGGAATAATTCTTTCGATAATTCATCGTTGCGTTCGCTGAAGTATTTACCATCGAACAGAATCCCGGGACCGGTAACTTCCTTTCTACCTACACGCCGGTTGAATTTCATTCTTCCAACTGAGGATAAGTCGTAACGATCCGGGCTAAAAAACAGATTCTTAAACAGGTTTTCAGCTGCATCCTTAGTAGGTGGTTCACCTGGACGCATCATCCTGTATATTTCAATCATGGCCTCCAGTTGCGTTGTTGTAGAATCGGCACGCAGGGTGTCAGAAATATAAGGTCCTCTATCGAGATCGTTCACATAGAGTGTTTCAATTTCGTGATCACCCGAATCAAGCAGTTTTTCCAACAGCTCTTCGGTTATTTCAGAATTGGCCTCGGCCAATGGAATAAGTTCACCTGTATCCTTATCAACTTCGCCATTCTCAGAGTCAACAATAGTCTTCGATATTATTTTCCCGACCAGATACTCCGCAGGCACTTCCAGCTGAGTGATTTTCGCCTTTTCAATTTCACGGATATGTCGAGCCGTTATCCGTCTTTCTTTCTCGACGATAACTTTGCTGCCCTTTTTAGCCCTGATATCGAAGGCTGCAGTTTCTCCTCTGAGACGTTCTGGTATCAAATCAAGCTTGACGCCCTTTTTAGAGATATGAAACTTGTTGGTATCGAAAAACAAATCGAGAATTTCTTCCGTGCTATAACCAAGAGCCCTGAGCAATATGGTAGCCGGAATCTTTCTACGCCTGTCAATCCGGCAATACACCATATCTTTTGGATCAAATTCGAAATCAAGCCATGAACCACGATAAGGAATAACGCGTGCGGAATACAATAATTTACCGGAAGAATGGGTTTTGCCCCTGTCGTGTTCGAAAAACACACCAGGCGAGCGATGCAACTGAGAGACGATTACACGTTCCGTTCCATTGATCACAAAGGTGCCGGTTCGAGTCATCAATGGAATTTCTCCCATATAGACGTCTTGTTCCTTAATATCTTTTACAATCTTCTTGTTCAGGCCGGCTTCTTTATCGTAAATTACCAGTCGAACCTTGACTCGTAGTGAGGCGGCATAAGTCATGCCCCTTAACTGACATTCCTTTACATCAAAAACCGGCGTTCCAAGGTTGTAGGAAACATATTCCAGCATTGCGTTGCCTGAATAGCTTTCAATAGGGAATACAGACTTAAAAGCGGCATGTAAACCTACATCCTGCAAGTCGTCATTTTCAAGACCAGGTTGTAAAAATTGTCGAAAAGAATTTATCTGAGTCGCTAACAGATAGGGGGTTTCCAGAACGCTACTTAGCTTTCCAAAATCTTTACGAATACGTTTTTTCTCAGTGTAAGAATAGGCCATTACACATCCTCAGTTGTCAATACACACACGAATATTTAAGTTATCTCTGCTAATGTCTTGCTTTCGATAACGATCTTGTCAATCACAAGGTTCAAGCTGTCCGGCTCAAAGCCCTGTAAATGACCATAGCACTTAAAACTAAAGAACCGGCGACTTGTCGTCGCCGGTCTTGTACTACTTTAAGCAATGCCCTGCCTTACTTTAGTTCAGCAGTAGCGCCGGCTTCTTCAAGCTGCTTTTTAACATCTTCAGCTTCGTCTTTGCTTGCGGCTTCCTTAATTGTAGAAGGTACGCCTTCAACCATATCCTTGGCTTCCTTAAGACCCATACCGGTAATAGCACGCACAACTTTAATAACAGCGACTTTGTTCTCACCAAAACTGCTCATGACAACGTCGAACTCTGTCTGTTCTTCAGCTGCGCCGCCCGCATCACCGGCTGCCGGTGCCGCTGCAACAGCGACAGGTGCAGCAGCAGACACACCCCATGCTTCTTCCAGTTCAGAAATCAGCTCAACCAGTTCCAGAACCGGTAAACTACTTAATGCTTCTTTTAACTCTTCTCTTGATACAGCCATCTGTATTACTCCTAATATTTTTAATTAACTAAATAATCTCGTTGCCAGGTCAAGCCGCTTGCTGTTCGTCACGACGAGCAGCCAATAAGCGTGCAAACTTGCCCTGTGGTTCTGCAAGAACCCGAACGAATTTGCTTGCTGGTGCCTGTAACAAGCCAAGCAGCATTGCCCGCGCCTGATCCTGTGTTGGCATGTTCGCTAATCGATCCAGATCGCCAGCTTCAAGAAGCTTGCCATCCAGAGAGACCAACTTGGCAACAAGTTTGTCGTTGTCTTTTGCGAAATCGCGAATAACCCGCGCAGCTGACCCTGGCTCCTCATTAGAAAATGCCAGAATCAACGGCCCTACCATCTCATCACGCATGCAATCGAATTTCGTATCCTCTAGCGCAATGCGCGCCAGTGTATTTCGAACTACCCTGAGGTAGATACCGGCCTCGCGTGCCTTTTGACGTAAATCTGTCATTTCAGCTATGCTCAATCCGATATATTCTGCTGCAATTGCAGATGGAGCCGCGGTCGTAACTTCAGCAATCTCACCAACGATTACCTTTTTTTGCTCCAGATTAAGACTCACTATTACTTCCTCCAATTACCTGATACATATTCAATAGTCACAAACATCGACTATTAATCCTTAAACATGTGTCAGTTCTATTTACAGTGACCGTCTTCAGATTACTGATCGGGTAACACCGCCTGCGCAGGTAAACAGCAGTTACATTAAGTCCTTACGACTTCTATTGAAGTCCAGACACCTGCGGTCTTTGACGGTCGACGCCATCCGAGGCATCGACCCAAAGTCAATTAAAACTACAACTTTACTAAATGGTTAAACTTGCCTGATCAAGCACGACTCCGGGTCCCATCGTTGTGGAAACCGTAATTTTCTTCAGAAAAATACCTTTTGCAGTGCTTGGTTTGGCTTTATTAAGATCGTTGAGTAGTACCTCAAGGTTTTCTTTCAAGGCATCTGGATCGAAAGAAACTTTTCCGATAGCTCCGTGGATAATACCGTTCTTATCTGTACGATAACGAACCTGTCCTGCCTTGGCGTTTTCTACCGCCACCTTAACTTCTTTGGCGACCGTGCCAGTTTTGGGGTTTGGCATTAAGCCTCTGGGTCCCAGAACCTTACCCAGCTTACTCACAGTTGGCATCGCATCCGGGGTGGCAATAACGACACCAAAATCAGCTAGACCACCCTGTATCTGCTCGACGAGATCCTGCATACCGACATATTCGGCGCCAGCCGCCTTTGCAGCTTCGGCCTGCTCTCCATCAGCAAATACGGCAATTTTCACAGAATTACCAGTTCCTCTCGGCAGAACAGTTGAACCACGAACCGCTTGATCCGACTTACGTGGATCTACACCGAGGTTCACAGCGACCTCGACTGATTCATCAAATTTTACCGACGAACAATCTTTCAAGAGCTGAAATGCGTCAATAACAGGATAAAATTTATCACGATCGATTTTTTCAGCGATCGCTTTACTACGTTTACTTAGACCTGCCATATCTATACTCCTTCCGTTTCCAGCCCCATGCTTCGAGCAGTTCCGGCTATTGTTCTAACAGCGGCATCCAGATCGGCAGCCGTCAAATCAGGTTCTTTCGTTTTAGCAATTTCTTCGAGTTGCTCTCGACTGACCTTGCCAACCTTGTTGGTATTAGGTGTACCACTGCCGCTGCTTATCCCGGCAGCTTTTTTCAACAAGTGTGAAGCTGGCGTCGTTTTAGTGACAAAAGTGAAACTCTTATCCACATAGACGGTTATTACTACTGGAACTGGGAGTCCCTGTTCCATATTCTGAGTTTGCGCGTTAAACGCCTTACAGAAATCCATAATGTTCAGGCCATGTTGACCCAGCGCTGGGCCTACTGGAGGGCTCGGGTTTGCCTGCCCGGCAGGTACCTGTAACTTGATATAGGTATCTATTTTCTTTGCCACTTCACTTTACTCCTATTGGGTGCAAGCGCTTCTTATCGAAGCTCCCCGTGCCGTTAAAATTCAGTTGTCAACGCTCAGTTTTACTACATCTCAAAGCCGAATCGAAACTTCAATCCGGCAGAAAATTCATATCTACTCTTTTTCGACCTGCCCAAATTCAAGTTCAACAGGTGTAGACCGCCCGAATATCAATACTGATACACGTAAGCGGCTTTTTTCATAATTCACTTCTTCAACAACGCCGTTAAAATCTGTAAACGGTCCATCATTGACTCTGACCACTTCACCTGGTTCAAACAGGATTTTTGGTCTCGGTTTATCAACACCATCTTCTACCCGCTGCAAGATAGCGTTCGCCTCTTTCTCGGAAATAGGCGCTGGCCGATCACTGGTTCCGCCGATAAACCCGAGAACTCTGGGCGATTCTTTAACCAGATGCCAGGTAGCATCATTCATTTCCATCTGCACAAGAACATAGCCCGGGAAAAACTTTCTGTCGCTTTTGCGTTTTTTACCATCTCGCATTTCAACAACTTCTTCAGTAGGAACCAATATCTCGCCGAATTGATCTTCCAGATCCAGACGTTTAACACGTTCTTGTATAGTCCGCATCACCTGCAGTTCATACCCTGAATAAGCGTGTACTACATACCAGTTCAGACTCATCTGTTTCAGGCTCCCTGTCCAATTATCGCTTCGATCGCGGACCCGAGACCCCAATCAAGAATTCCCAGAATTATGGCGAAAATGATAACTGCAATGATGACGATAGCAGTAGTTTGCAATGTTTCCTGCCGCGTAGGCCATACAACTTTGCGCACTTCAACTTGTGCGTCCTGAATAAAAGCCCATAAGTTTCGGCCTTTTTCAGTCTGCAGAGTAATGGCCAGTGCAACACCGGTCGCAGCAAGCAGCCCGAGCACCCGGTATAACTGCGAAATATCGGTATAAATATAAAATCCCGCCACCGCAGCAACCAGGATTAATACTGCAATTATCAATTTTAAAATGTCCAGTTTCACAGTTATCGTTTCAACTTTTGTGTTCATTTAAGCCTTAAAAACTAATAAATCATTAACCTGCTGGGCCGTACTCAATATTTGAGTACTGGCAGGCCAGGAGGGAATCGAACCCCCAACCTGCGGTTTTGGAGACCGCCGCTCTGCCAATTGAGCTACTGGCCTAATCGTTTATATTTGCCCATTTTTTAAAAAACAACAGGGGTCAGATCTTGACATTAGCGCAGCCAAAGCCGCGCCTGACAAAATTTGACCCCTGAGATATTACTTACTCAATAATTTTAGAGACGACACCCGCCCCAACTGTGCGACCGCCCTCGCGTATCGCAAATCGCAATCCGTCTTCCATCGCTATCGGGTTAATCAACTCCACCGTCACCTTAATGTTGTCTCCCGGCATCACCATCTCTGTCCCTTCCGGTAAGGTCACCGCGCCCGTCACGTCTGTCGTTCGAAAATAAAACTGTGGCCGATAGTTGTTGAAAAACGGCGTGTGACGTCCACCTTCATCCTTGCTCAGTACATACACTTCCGCCTCAAACTTCGTGTGCGGTGTGATTGAACCCGGTACACAAAGTACCTGTCCTCGTTCCACTTCCTCGCGCTTCGTGCCTCGCAGCAACACACCTACGTTGTCTCCCGCCTGACCTTCATCAAGCAATTTGCGAAACATCTCAACTCCCGTACACGTCGTCTTTGTCGTGTCCCGGATTCCCACTATCTCGATTTCTTCTCCAACCTTCACTATCCCGCGCTCTACTCGGCCTGTTACCACCGTGCCTCGTCCTGATATCGAGAACACATCCTCTATCGGTAGTAAAAACGGCTGATCGACCGGGCGCTCCGGTACCGGGATGTAATCGTCCATCGCGGCGACCAGCTTGTCGATTGATTCCAGACCAATCTCACTCGTGTCTCCTTCCAATGCCTTTAACGCACTTCCCGTTACTATCGGTGTGTCATCGCCAGGAAACTCGTACATATCCAGCAGCTCGCGGACTTCCATTTCAACCAGCTCCAGCAACTCCGCATCATCCACCTGATCCGCTTTGTTCAGATACACCACGATGTAAGGCACTCCAACCTGACGCGCAAGCAGGATATGCTCTCGAGTCTGCGGCATCGGGCCATCCGCTGCACTCACCACCAGAATCGCGCCGTCCATCTGCGCCGCTCCGGTAATCATATTCTTCACGTAATCTGCGTGTCCCGGGCAGTCAACATGCGCGTAGTGACGATTGTCACTTTCGTATTCAACGTGTGCCGTCGCGATCGTAATTCCGCGTTCGCGTTCTTCTGGCGCGTTATCAATCTGATCGTAGGCTTTGGTCTCGCCACCATACTTACCTGCCTGAATCGTCGTTATGGCCGCCGTCAGTGTGGTCTTACCGTGGTCAACATGGCCTATGGTTCCCACGTTCACATGCGGCTTGTTTCTTTCAAATTTTTCCTTGGACATTGAAGGCTCTCCTCAACGAAATATTTAACAAAAAAATAACTACTCTCAAACTTATTCTGGAGCTCATAACCGGATTTGAACCGGTGACCTCTTCCTTACCAAGGAAGTGCTCTACCGACTGAGCTATATGAGCAAATCTTTAGCAATAACTGTTTAGAATCGAAAAATGTTCAGACTATTACAATCAGTTTTTACTCTTCCTGGTTATGGAGCGGGTGATGGGAATCGAACCCACACCATCAGCTTGGAAGGCTGAGGTTCTACCGTTGAACTACACCCGCGTGCTCCCAAACCACTATCTAACTGCCTGCAATATTGAGTACCCTGACTTGTCAATCCTTCAAGCAGTCTGATCTGTTTATTCTGCCATCACTTGACGGGTTCAAAACTTTTGCGCACCGGCAATTTTGCTAGAATCCCCCTCAAAACATATGGTGGAGGGAGGAGGATTCGAACCTCCGAAGGTAGAACCAGCAGATTTACAGTCTGCCCCCGTTGGCCGCTTGGGTATCCCTCCTAAATGTTAGCCGAGCATTCTGAGTCAAGATGCTTGTAGTGTCAACCATAACTCTTTGTTTTTTCAACTTTAGCCGAAAAAACAATTACTCAGCTCAGAAGACTGTAAAACCAGCCTCAGATTGAACAAAACTCGCAGTCTTGCCTGGTGCAGATTGAAAGAATTTGTCGGAATTTCCTCAGTTTCGACCAAATCTGGAAGAATTTAAGTAGCCCTAACTACCGCCTGCTCTGAGGATTCGGCCCGTCCGGGCATGTCGGATCTCTGTCGGGCGTCCTTCCGATCCCAACTCTCCGGATAATATATAGTCAAGTGATTGCCCGAAATAGGTCCGAACAGATTCAATTGACTTTGCCGGTGGCTGATTCGCCGTGTTCGCGCTTGTCGAGATGATCGGGCCACATACGCGACACAATTCACTGACAACAGGATGTGCACTGATGCGCACAGCTATTTCCTGATTCTCTCCCAGAATTTTTTGCGGGGCGCTCTCGTGCGCAGGCATCACCCACGTGACGGGTCCGGGCCAGCTCTGCAGAATTTCATTGAGCTTGCCCACTCTTGCAAAGTCCACAAGATTATTTAATTGTGATTTGCTCGCAGCAACAGTTATCAATCCCTTTGCCAGCGGACGTTGTTTCAAAAGGAGCAGGCGCTCCAGCGCATCTTCATTCCACGGTGAACAACCCATACCAAATACAGCTTCGGTAGGGTAGGCGATAACTCCCCCATTCTCTATGGCATCCGCCGCGATTTGAATATGACTGTTTGTCAATGCCTTAGCTCTTCAGATGATGGGAATTCCCCTGAGCGGATGTCTCCTTTCAGCCTGGTTTTATGAGGTTTTTTTTGTAACAGCCTTCTTTTTGGCAGTTTTCTTTTTTGCAGATTTCTTCTTAGTCTTTGCCTTCTTTTTTGTGGTCTTCTTTTTCGCAGGCTTATCTTTGGCAACTGCCGTAGCTTTAGCTGCAGCTTTCTTACTCGCCTTTTTCCCTCTTCTTGGTGCCGGGGCTTCTTCTATCATCCGCTGACAATCGGCAAGACTCAAAGATTTAGGATCAGTATCTTTTGGTACTCTTGCATTTTTATTTCCATCAGTTACATAAGGACCATAACGACCATTAAGAATGGAAATTCCTTCTTCCTTAAATATTTTAATTTCTTTTTCGGCATCGGCCTTTTTCTTCTCAGCTATAACTTCAAGTGCCTTTTCCAGGGTCACTGTGTGAGGATCATCCTCTTTAAGCGATACAAACTTTTTACCATACCTGATATAAGGTCCGAATCGACCTATGCTAGCGGCAATTTCCTCTCCATCTTCAGTTTCTCCAAGCATTCTGGGCAATTTGAACAATTCCATCGCTTCTTCAAAGGTAATTGCATCAAGTCTTTGACCTGCTCGTAATCCCGTGAACTTAGGTTTGTCCTCATCTTCCTTACTGCCGATTTGAGCGAAGGGCCCGTAACGCCCCATACGCACCGATACAGGCAACCCGGATTTTGGATCAGTCCCGAGTACCCTTGTTTGGACAGCTTCACTGCGACTGACACTTTCTTCCTTGTCCTTTATCTGCTTATCAAAGGGCTTCCAGAATTGATCCATTAGCGGGATCCATTCTTTCTCCCCTCTGGACACAGCATCCAGCTCATCCTCGAGTTTGGCTGTGAAGTCGTAATCAACATAGTTTGTAAAATGGTCAGTCAAAAACTTATTTACCACGCGACCTACTTCAGAAGGAGTAAAACGTTTACTATCGAGCTCCACATACTCCCTGTTTCGCAGAGTTGATATAATACTGGCGTAAGTAGAAGGCCGGCCAATTCCGTATTCTTCCAGTGTTTTAACAAGACTGGCTTCCGTATAGCGGGGTGGCGGTTCGGTAAAATGTTGTTCTGGCCGTATAAGCTTCAGAGGTATTTTTTCACCTTCTTCAAGTGGCGGCAAAATGCGCTCATCTGATTCAGGCTTTACATCATCCTGACCTTCCTGATAGACCGTCATGAACCCTTTATCACGGACTGTGGAGCCAGTTGCCCTGAAGACATTGCCAGGTCCGGCAGCAAGATCGACGGCCACTGTGTCTAAGGTCGCATGAATCATTTGACATGATATAGCCCGCTTCCAGATTAACTCATACAGTTTAAATTGCTCGCTACTGAGATACTGTTTGAGATCTTTCGGCGTTCTGAATGCAGAAGTCGGACGAACAGCTTCGTGTGCCTCCTGTGCATTTTTAGAACGGTTTTTATACTGACGCGGCTCATCAGGCAGATTCTTTTCGCCGTAGGATTCTTTAATGTAATTACGGATTTCTTCAACTGCCTCTTTGGCCAGCGTGACTGAATCTGTACGCATATAAGTGATAAGACCAACAGCACCTTCACCTGTGTCGATGCCTTCGTAAAGTTGCTGTGCAGTGCGCATGGTTCTTTGCGCCGTAAATCCAAGCTTTCTAATCGCTTCCTGTTGCAAGGTTGAGGTGATGAAAGGTGCAGAAGGTTGACGTTTTCTTTGTTTTTTCTCAATTTTCTGAACCAGCAATTTACCGTCAGCCGCCGCATTCAGTTTTTTGAAAACATCGTCAGCCTGTGCCTGATTGTTTATGCTAAATTGCTTCAGTTTTTCTTCATTATAGTGGGTCAGCCTGGCAACAAACTCCTGTTTCCCATGTTCCAGATCGGCTTCTACTGTCCAGTACTCCTGCGAGATAAATTTTTCAACTTCCATTTCACGCTCGACAATTAAGCGGAGCGCCGGACTTTGAACTCGACCAGCTGAGAGTCCCCGCCTAATTTTTTTCCATAACAGTGGGGACAAATTAAAACCGACCAGATAATCCAGTGCCCGGCGTGCCTGTTGAGCATTTATAAGATCAATTGATAATTCCCGGGGGTGAGCTATCGCATCTTGCACTGCTGATTTGGTAACTTCATGAAACACAACCCGCTTTACATCTTTTCCTTTAAGAGCACCCCGTTCTTTCAGAATTTCATAAAGGTGCCAAGAGATTGCTTCACCTTCTCTATCAGGGTCAGTGGCCAGATAAAGCGTATCAGCCTTCTTAAGAGCTTTGGTTATCGAGTCTACCTGTTTGGCATTTCTTTCGATTACCTGATACTGCATTTCAAAGTTTTTATCTGTGTCCACAGCTCCGGTTTTAGGTAGCAGATCGCGTACGTGTCCGTTGGAGGCCAGTACTTCAAAGTCTTTCCCAAGGTATCGGAGTAAGGTTTTCGATTTTGCCGGTGATTCGACAATTACCAGTGACTTGCTCATTGTTATTATTTTTGTACCCTTAACAAGTTTCTAACGTTAATTTTATATTTCTAGTGTAGTCCGCTGTGCGCATCGTCCATGACGATATCTTCCATCCAGGTAAAAGCAGCTTCTTTTCCAGGCTGATTTAACAACACCATCAATACTACCCATTTTAATTGCTGTAAATCGATTTCATCTGCTTCAAGCGCCATAGCCCTGTCAATAACAACTTCCCGATCATAAGCATCCAGCACGCCGCTTTGTTCGAGAAAAATCAAAAAACCACGACACTTAACATCCAGCTTTTCCATCTCTCGGTCGCTGTACATACGTAAGGTACATTTGCCCGATAGATTATCTGCCTGAATAAGATCTTTCTGCAGGGCCAGACCTTCCAGCCAGTCAAAGGCCTTGCTGACTTGATTGTCGCCAAAACCAGCTTGTACTAATTCGTATTTTAGAGACTCCTGATCGGAGTTAATTTCATAATCCTCTTCAAAATAATTGTCAAACAAATACATCAAAACATCAAAGACGGTTTCTTTCATAGTTAAATAAATTCTCATCAAGACCTTCGTATATAGCCACCACCGGGCAGCGACTCGATCCAGCCTTCCAGTTCCAGATTCAACAGACAACTGGATAATAGAGCAGGGGTTATCCCGGTTTCCTCCACCAGAGTGTCAATAATCACTGGCTGGTATCCTATACTATCAAGCAGGAGTTTCGTCTTCGCGTCAAGTCCCATTGTTGAATATTGCTGTGCTTCCGATAGATTATCATTTTTACTAATGACGGCGGCAAGAGGACCAAATTCCTCCGTAATATCCTGAATTTGCTCAACCAATTTAGCCCCATCGCGAATTAATGAATGACAACCTCGTGCCATCGGATTGTGTATCGAGCCCGGAATGGCGAAGACATCCCGACCCTGATCAATGGCACAACGAGCGGTAATCAGCGATCCACTGTTTAAAGCTGCTTCAACTACCAAAACCCCCGTACTCAATCCGCTGATTATTCTATTTCTACGGGGGAAATTCCCTGGTAAAGGACGTACATCCAGAGGAAATTCAGAAACAAGTGCACCTTTTTCCAATATTGATGCCGCTAGTTTGCGATTTGAGGCAGGGTAAATTGTGCATAAACCATTACCAAGCACCGCGATAGTTTTGAAGTGAGACTGTATGGCTCCCAAATGACTATGACTGTCTATTCCTATTGCAAGCCCACTGGTTATGGTGATTCCCAGCTCTGCCAGTGCCCGGGAGAAAGCCAGGGCCAGTCTACAACCATCAGCTGAAGGATGTCGACTCCCCACCATACCGATTTGCACTGAATTAAGTACATCAGGATTACCCTTTATGTAAAGCGCGATAGGCGCTGAGTCAATCTGTTTTAGTAGTTCAGGATAGCGCCTGTCATCCAGTGTAAGCAGATGATTTCCGTCTTTTTCCAACCAGTCGAGTTCCTGCTCAATCTCAAGCCAGGGAGGATTTGTTATTTTCTCGATTGTATCGGCGTGAAACCCCCTTTCACAAAGCTCAGACCTGGGTAAAGAATAAAGTGATTTCGGTGAAAGTCCGGATTCAAACAACCTGATCAGAGTGAGAGATCCGAGTCTGGGAGTTCGTAAGAGCGCCAGTAGATAGGGTAATTGCTCACCCTTAAGGATTCCTTCCTTGAGCATAGTCACACCATTCCATTAGTGATTTGTAACTCAGCGTACCATATTTCCTAATTTTCGCAGAAAATTATTCGTATCTTTGATAGGTAATATTACGAAATCATTCCAGACAAAAAAACCACGATTATCTCTAATCGTGGTTTCATTAAAAACGAACCCGGTTACTCGAAAATAATCTACAGGTTACGCACCATATCGTTTAAATGAATCGGTGCCGTTGCTTCCATGACCAGACCATAACTGATCCGACCGAAGGTCCTGAATACCATAACAACTGCAGCATATTCTTCTGGTAGCTGAACATCTTCTCCGGCGGCCTGCTTTCTTCCAAGATAGTCTTTAAAGGCCTCCCCATCAAACACGCCCTTTCCCTTTTCTCTTACACGCCAGTCAGATGTAACATTTACCCTATCGGAGATAATGGCGCCGCTTTGAAAAACACCGACTACATTACCATTTTCTATACCGTCAGATTCACCAACATCAAGCACAACGACCTGATATTGCCCGATTTCAGAAACGCCATCTATAACGGATATGATGCTGCCATTAATTGAGTTATCCGGCGAGC
Organism: Gammaproteobacteria bacterium; assembly: GCA_012103475.1. Lineage (GTDB taxonomy): Bacteria > Pseudomonadota > Gammaproteobacteria > Eutrophobiales > Eutrophobiaceae > WLWS01. The sequence continues at coordinate 143,559 of WLWS01000004.1, forward strand.
GCGGAATAAAATCAGTACTAACATCAGTAGTTGATTGTGCTACCAGACGATCGCCAGCCAGAACTTCTCTGGTCGAATTTACGATTACCGCCGTCGCTGGATCGCCTGTACGTTCTATAATCGCATCCGCAACGTGTAATGCCTCATAACCGATTGTCTCCAGATTACCTTCAGAACCACTTTGGTAGGCAGGTCCCTTACGATAGATCGAAAAGCGCTCAGATCTTGCAGATCCGGATAAACCTCTTACATATACACGGTTACCATTAGCCGCTATCAGATGATTATCATAAGTCGACACTATATACGGCCAATCGTCCATTTCAGTATCAGAAACAACCAAAGGCCGGACAAGAAATTGTTCTATCACATCAATAGGGATTGTCGGGATGGCGTCGGCATTTTCACTGGATCTGATTCCAGGTGACAATTTCACATTTCTGCCTGAACGCCTACTCATGCTACTTCGACTGCCATCTCTGTTGACGGTCAGAACAGGTGAGCCATCCTGATAACTGAGACTTATTTGATCACCGGGATAGATAAGGTGTGGATCAGCGATTTGAGGATTGACCTGCCAGATTTCAGGCCAGCGCCAGGGTTCCTGCAGAAACTTTGATGAGATATCCCATAAGGTATCTCCTTCCTGCACAACATACGAATCAGGTTGGTCGGCATTAAGCTTGATTTCATCAGCTTGTAGCGGACTAAGAGTCAGCAAAATCAAACTTGCTGTTATACAGATTTTATTTAGCATCACTGGTACCTTACGAGAATTCCTTAATGTAGATTAGCAAAAAGTTAGTCCCTTCTCCAAATTAGCATTATAGACCATGCCAGCTTTAAATTTTCCTGTATACTATCAGTAGCTTAGATAAGTATAGCAGGAGAGAATTTCAGATGGCGAAATTGGAAGTATTACATTTCCCAGACCCCAGATTGAGAAAAAAAGCCGTCCCGGTTGAAACTGTGGATTCAAATATCAGAAGCGTCGCCGAAGACATGCTTGAGACTATGTATGACGAAAGTGGTATTGGCTTAGCGGCTACTCAGGTCAACATTCAGAAACGTATTGTGGTCATAGATGTGAGCGAGGACAGAGACGCCCCTGTGATTCTGGTGAACCCGACTATTATTGCAGTCGAGGGTGTTGAGCAAATGCAGGAAGGTTGTCTGTCTGTGCCTGGTTACTATGACGATGTCGAGCGCGCAGAACGAATAAAATATTCTTATGTTGATCTGGAAGGACAGGTTATTGAAGCGGAGGCTGATGGTCTCAAATCAGTATGCATACAACATGAGATTGATCATCTGGATGGCAAACTTTTTATAGATTATTTATCTCCGTTAAAACGACAGCGTTTAATGAAAAAAATAGAGAAGCAGGAAAAATTACTGGCTCAGGCTTAATTTCAAAACCTGCGGTTTTTTCCTTAGTTCTTACACACTCTAGAAAAGCGCAAAAGTTTTCATGACAAGAGAGCTGAAAGTCGCTTTTGCGGGCACACCTGCGCTGGCCGTTACAATACTTAAACGTATTATTGATTGCCCACAATATCTACTCAATCACGTCTACACTCAACCAGACAAACCTGCAGGTCGGGGTCGGAAGTTAAAACAAAGCGAGGTCAAGACTTTTGCGTTACAACATCGGCTAACTATTCATCAACCGGAAAAACCAATCGAAATTGACCCCGAATGTAATCTTGCCAATGTCGATGTTTTGATCGTTGCCGCCTACGGTATGTTGCTGCCGGAAGAAATTTTGAATCGTCCACGACTGGGCTGCATAAATGTGCATACTTCACTTTTGCCACGCTGGCGCGGAGCCGCACCAATACAACGGGCAATAGAGGCCGGCGATAGCGAAACAGGAGTAACCATTATGCAAATGGATAAAGGACTCGACACAGGTAATATACTTACACAAAGAAAGTGTTCTATCACGGATGATGAAACAGCAGGTTCATTGCATGATCGACTTGCCGAGCTGGGAGCAGAAGCTTTAGTTGACACGCTGTCTGATCTTCAAAATAGCGCTTTTAAGGGAATAATTCAGGACGATGATCAGGCTAGCTATGCCGCCAAAATCACAAAAACCGAGGCGGCTATAGACTGGACATTGTCTGCCAGCTCTATTGAAAGAAAGATTCGAGCATTCAATCCTTTTCCGGTTGCCCACACATGCCTGAACGGCATACAAATGAGAATCTTCGATGCCGAAATTGTCACCGGTAAAAACATGCATGCATCTCCAGGGAGCGTGCTAAATTCCAGTAATTCATCACTCGAGGTGATGTGCGCTGACCATGCCATCCGTATTAATGAACTGCAGGTACCAGGGAAGAGACGAGTCAGCGCAGCAGAATTTTTGAACGGCCACCAGAACTTTTGTTCTGATGATCGCCGCTAGGATTCCCCGGTTTTATTTCTATAAAAATGGATACGAGGACTCTCGCTGCCAGGACCTTATTCAAAGTTATCAATAGGTCGGTTCCACTCGATCAGGCCTTGATCGACACTCTTAAAAATGTGCCACAACACAATGAGCGGAGCTTTATTCAGGAACTTTGTTACGGAACGATGCGCTGGTATCCGCGTCTGGAATTTATAGCTACCAGTTTACTTGATAAGCCACTGAAACAGAAAGACGGCGATATTATAAAGACGGCGATATTATGATGCTGCTGTTTCTGGGCCTATATCAACTTGAATTTATGCGCACTCCTGAACACGCGGCTGTCTCATCAACGGTAAATGCCTGCGAACCATTGAAGAAGCCCTGGGCTAAAAATCTGATTAATGCAATTTTGCGACGTTATCTGCGCGAAAACACAAAAATTCAGAAGGCAATTCTCAATGATCAATGTGCACTCTATGCACATCCTGTGTGGTTTATCGACCGGCTCAAAACTGATTGGCCGACTCACTGGGCAGGTCTTTTATCAAAAACGAATGAATACCCCCCGTTCCATCTAAGAGTAAATTTGAGTCTCAATAGTCGGAATGATTATCTGCAATTATTGAACAAGAACAATCTGAATGCTTTGCCACTACCGCTTGTCGACAGTGCCGTTATTCTGAATCCGGCAATCGCCACGGAAAAGTTACCCGGCTTCAGTTGCGGGAAAGTGTCGGTACAGGATCAAGGCGCACAACTGGCAGCGTCTCTTCTTTGCATTGCCCCTGGCATGCGCGTTTTAGATGCCTGCGCCGCACCGGGTGGCAAGGCGGCTCATATCTGCGAATCTCAGTCAGGTCTGAAGGAAATAGTCGCAATAGATAAAGACGATTCCAGAATCTCCCTGCTTGAGTCAACGGCGAGTCGACTGCAAATAAGCATGACTATTGTTAAAGCAGATGCTACAAAAACCGAAGACTGGTGGAATGGAGACGAGTTTGATCGAGTTCTCATTGATGCTCCCTGTAGTGCCACCGGCGTTATTCGTCGCCATCCGGACATAAAGATCTTACGTAAGGCCGACCAAATTTCGCCATTACTTGCTACTCAGGCCAAACTGCTTAAGACACTTTGGCCCTTACTCAGAAAGGGCGGCATAATGGTATATTCGAGTTGTTCTCTCTTTCATGAAGAGAACGATTGTCAAATTGAAAAGCATCTGAACAACTGTAATGACGCTGAACTTGTTAAAATCGAGGCAAATTGGGGTATTGCAACAAAATATGGAAGACAGAGCCTGGCAGTTTCAGATGATACCGATAGTTTTTACTATTCTGTGTTGAAGAAAAAAAACACTGAATAGCATGGCCCATTTATCTGGAAAATTTACCGCTTGCATGTTTTTACTGTGCCTGACTCTTGGCAGCGTCCAGGCCAGTGAGGTTAACATCGAGTTTGCCACCAGTACACTGGTAGACAATCGCTATCTGGTCGATGCCTATATTGAGTATGATTTTGATGATGAAGTAATTACCGCACTAACACATGGTATTCCACTACGTATTGACACTCATATCAAAATTAAACGAGAACGTAAATGGTTGTGGAATCCAGTTGTCCGTGCTGAAACGATGAGTTTTCAACTACAACGTCACGCCCTTAGCGATCACTACCTGTTAACCAATCTGAATACTGATGAGAAAGAACAATTTCAGTATCTTGATGAAGCTTTGAGAACTCTGGGATCAATAAATAGCCACTTTCTTTTTGATCTGGAAACTATTCATTCCGAAGCGAGTTACATCGGTTACCTGATGTCAGAGTTGAATATCGAAGCTTTGCCGCCTCCTTTACGACCTATTGCTTACTTCTCCAGACACTGGCAAGCTGATAGTGATTGGTATGAGTGGTTAGTGAAATGAAAAAAAGCGGACAGGTTATTTTCGTAGCTGGTCTCGTATTGTTCGTATTCATGCTTGCGTCATTGGTAATGATGAGCGAGGCCCTGCAAAACTCTGAACGCTTCGACCGTCTTTACTCTGGATTATTGCTATTCATCAGTATTGGATTGGTGACACTTACTATTCTGATCGGTTTGAATTTACGTCGTCTTATTCGACAGCTACGAAAAAGGATACCCGGGTCAAGAATGACGGTGCGCATGGTCGTCATGCTCTCTGCCCTTTCAGTGACACCGGTCCTGATAGTTTACTATTTTTCACTCGATTTTTTGCACAGAGGTATTGATAACTGGTTTGATCTGGAATTCGAACAGGCACTCGATGATTCACTTGAATTAAGCCGACTCGCTCTAGATCTACGCATGAAGGAGATTCTGAAACAAAGTGAACAAATAGCTGGCGAATTCACCGAAATCAATAATGCAGCTGTACCCTTCGAAATTGACGAATATCGGGTACGTTCCGGAGCCGAAGAATTTACCCTACTGACACGTCAGGGCAGTATTATCGCTTCCAGTACGAGTGATACATTAAGTTTTGTGCCTACCCAGCCAAATGAAGCAATTTTATTTCAGGTTCAACAAGGTAGCAGTTACATAGGACTGGATACGATCCGTGACTCGGGGCTCTCAATTCGAGTCGCCGTAAATGTTCCAGCCCTTGATATTGCTAACGGCGATCGAATTATTCTTGCACTGTTTCCAGTCACGCCCAGGATAAATGACCTTGCCAAAAATGTTGAGAGTTCCTACATCAAGTACAAGGAGTTGTCCTATCTTCGTGAGCAACTTAAGGTCAGTTTCATATTAATTTTAACTCTTGTCCTGCTTTTCAGTATTTTCTCAGCAGTATGGGCAGCGTTTTATTCGGCAAGAAGGCTGGCTGCCCCGATACGCGATCTCGCTGAGGGAACTCGAGCGGTCGCAGAAGGTGATTACAATATGCAATTACCTGTCACCAGTAGGGATGAACTCGGGTTTCTCGTTGCCTCTTTCAATCAGATGACGCGCAAAATTGGCAGAGCGCGAGACGAAGTCAGTCGTAGTCAACAGGAGGCCGAAGCTCAACATGCTTATATCGAGGCAGTGCTTGGTAGATTGTCATCTGGCGTGATGGTTCTGGACAGTGACAAGACTTTACGCACCGCGAATATCAGCAGTGGCACAATTTTGGCAGCCGACATTACCGCTTTGATCGGGCTCCCACTGCATGAGATTGCCTCGCGATATCAGTACCTGGAAGAATTCATTGCGGATATTTCTGCTGATCTGGATAAGCGCGGGGACTGGGCCGAACAGATGACTGTTTTTGGTACCAGCGGCAGACAGATACTAATGTGCCGTGGAACTTCTCTGTCGCTTGGTGGTGTTGTTCAGGACAAGGTTTATGTCATCGTTTTTGACGATATTACCGCGCTAATTCAGGGACAACGTGACGCCGCCTGGAGCGAAATGGCGAGGCGTCTCGCACATGAAATTAAGAACCCGCTCACACCAATCAAACTGGCAGCAGAAAGACTCAGACATAAGTATCTTACAACAATGGAACAGGAATATGCCGATACGCTTGACAGACTGACTACGACTATCATTCAACAGGTTGAAACCATGCGCGATATGGTCAACGACTTTTCAGATTATGCCAGAGCGCCGGTAACCAGCCCCGAACTCATTGATATCAATGAGCTACTGCAGGAAGTCGTGGATTTATACTCCACAATGGATGCTAAAATAGAAATAGAGATGCAGTTAGGCACAGATGTGCCCAAAATAATGGCCGACCCGAGCAGGTTACGTCAGGTTTTCAATAATCTTCTCAATAACGCCATTGATGCCATAGCCGATCAGCAGAATATGCGGTTAACTATCGGCTCGAAACTGACTACCGTAACCGGCGCTGACTTTATTGAAATCCGTCTGACTGACGCAGGTCCTGGAATAGAGGAAGATATTATCGGCAATTTATTTGAACCTTATGTGACTACCAAACAGAAAGGAACAGGCCTTGGACTGGCTATAGTGAAGAAAATAATTGAAGAGCATGGAGGGATTGTCTGGCTGGAAAACAATGACAATGGAGAGGGTGCGTGTGCTGTAATCCGTTTGCCTATGGCAACTGCCGAATTAGCTGCTAATATGAAAGCCGAATCAGACAGTGGTAGTTCCTGAACAGGGAATTCGTTCCTATTAATGCCCATGAATTTTACTGCTATAATATACAGGTGAAAAAGAACCTCACATGAACAAAGGAAACATACTAGTCGTCGATGATGAACCGGACATTTGCAGTCTGGTTAAAGAAATCCTTGAAGACGAAGGATATGATGTGCACACCGCTGGAAACGGTGAAGAAGCTGATAGTCAACGCGACAATATTCACCCCGATTTGATCATTCTCGACATATGGATGCCGGATATCGACGGCATTAGCCTGTTAAAGAAGTGGAATGAGACGGATAAGATGGATTCTCCCGTCATCATGATGTCAGGACATGGCACAGTGGAGACGGCAGTTGAAGCTACTCGTCTGGGCGCCTATGATTTTCTCGAGAAACCTCTTTCGCTCGCCAAGCTTGTACTTACCGTAAAGCATGCTCTTGAACGAAATGAGCTCCAGAATGAGAATCTGCGTTTGCGTCAATACGGTGAAAGACCGATCGAGCTTATCGGCAGGAGCAAACTAATCACTGATTTGAAAGAACAGATTGATCGGATTGCGAACCACGACACTCCAGTGCTAATTATTGGCGAATCAGGAACAGACAAAGAACTGGTCGCGCGCTATATGCATTCGAAAAGTGAGCGCAAAGATGGATCTTTTATAAGCGTCGGCGTGTCTGGGTTGTCAAGCGACGGTTCATCCGTTGAGTTGTTTGGTAAGGATGATAAGGATCAGGGACACAGTGGCTTTCTCGAGCAGGCACATGGCGGCACCATATTCATCAAGGATATAGCTGCAATGGATATTAGTACTCAGGCGAAGCTTCACAGTGCCCTTGAAACACAAAGATTCACACGAAACGACAGTGTTGAACCAATACAGATGAACGCGCGGGTCATTGCCGCAACCAGACACACTCTGGATGAAAAGGTAAAACAAGGTGAGTTCAGAGATGATCTGTTTTTCCAGTTGAATGTCATCCCGATAAAAATTCCCCCGCTAAGAGAACATTTTGAAGACGTTCCGGAGCTACTTGAATACTACGTAAATTTTTTTGTTGCACAAGACGGTCTAACCTATCGTAAATTTAGTACCGGTGCTCAAAATCGTCTTCGCACTTATAGCTGGCCGGGCAATATCCGCGAACTGAAAAATCTTATTCAACGTCTATTGATACTCGGTAATGACGAGGCGATTGAACTGGAAGAAGTTGAAACGGCGCTGGGTGAACAGCCTAGTACTCGTTATTCAGATGATTTATACAATTTTAATATGCCCTTACGCGATGCCCGTGAACGTTTTGAAAAGGCTTATCTGGAGTATCAGTTGAAACAGGCAAATGGCAGTGTCAGTAAAATAGCTAAAGCTGTCGGCATGGAGCGTACTCATCTATATCGCAAATTAAAATCTCTGGGTATTGATATAAAAAGCTGATAAGCCGTGTCTATTGCTTTTACAGTGACTTCATTCTCCTTCCTCAGATGTCAATCTGAACTGCTGTATCACTTATGAAAATAATTATTCTCGGCGCAGGCCAGGTAGGGTCCTCAGTGGCCGCCAATTTAGTAAGTGAAGCTAATGACATCACCATAGTCGATATCAAAGCCAAACTCCTGCAGTCACTAAGTGAACGTTATGACTTGCAAACTATTAACGGGGTTGCCTCGCACCCGTCGGTTCTAGCGAAAGCAGGAGCGAACGATGCCGATATGATCATCGCAGTGACCAACAGCGATGAAACCAACATGGTCGCTTGTCAGGTGGCTTATACACTATTCCACACACCTACCAAGATTGCTCGCGTCAGAAGCCTTGATTATCAGAACAATCCGACTTTGTTCGCTCAAGAAGCATTGCCTATTGATGTACTAATAAATCCGGAGCAAATCGTCACAGAATACATCTCTCGTCTCGTTAGTTTTCCGGGAGCACTGCAGGTACTGGATTTTGCGTCAGGTAAAGCTCAGATGGTAGCAATCCGTGTCGCAGCAGACGGTATCCTCGTCGGCAAAAAGATTATTGAAATGTGTGAGCAGCTGGGATCGATAGACTACCGGGTGGTGTCAATTTTCAGAGAGGGTGCGGCTATCATTCCTGATGGCGATACCGTGATTGAAAATAATAACGAATTATTCATTATCGGTGCACCAGAGCATATAAAGAACCTCCTGAAGTCTGTCAGGCAGAAAGAAAAACCTGTCAAGAGAGTGATGATTGCTGGTGGCGGTAATATAGGCATACGTCTGGCCAAGAAACTTGAAAAAGACTATCAGGTAAAACTGATCGAAATGGATGTCGAACAGGCACATCGTGCGTCTGAAGAACTCAAACATACAATTGTTTTACAAGGAGATGCAGCAGACGAAGATCTCCTGATTGAAGAGAACATCGATGAGACCGATATTTTCTGTGCCTTAACCAATGCAGATGAAGCGAACATAATTTCCTGCATGCTGGCGAAACGTCTCGGTGCACCTAAAGTGATGTCTCTCATTAACCGCGCCGCCTATGTCGATCTGGTCCAGAGCGACGTTATCGATATCGCCATCTCACCACAACAAACAACTATCGGCAGTTTACTCGCTCATATTCGACGTGGCGACGTTGTAGTAGTGCACTCTTTAAGGCGTGGTGCCGCGGAAGCTATTGAAGCAATCGCCCATGGTGACAAACAATCATCAAATGTAGTTGGTCGCGCTATTGAAGAAATAAATTTGCCGCAAGACACAAGCATTGGAGCTATTGTTCGCGATGATAGTGTTTTGATTGCACATCATGATACGGTCATTCAGGCTGAAGATCATATTATATTGCTTGTTGCGGACAAAAAACGTGTTCCCGAGGTCGAAAGGCTGTTTCAGGTTAGCGTCACTTTTTTATAAACCGGAATGTTGTAGAACCTGCCCTGCGATCTATGACCAAGAAAGGATCTGAAAAGATATGCAATATGTCGTAATTCAGCGAATCCTCGGTCTATTGCTTGCATTATTTAGCCTTACCCTGTTGCCACCAATGGCAATTGCCTGGTGGTTTCAGGAGGGTGCTGAAATTGCATTTTCACTTGCCTTTGTTATTACCATTAGTTTCGGGCTCGTGCTCTGGTTCCCTGTTCGCCATGTCCGGAATGATATGCGCCTGCGTGATGGATTTATTGTCGTGGTTTTATTCTGGGCCGGGCTTGGGCTGACTGGTGCGGTACCACTCGCTTTGTCTGACTATCCACATATGTCCTTCACTGATGCCGTATTTGAATCTTTATCGGCTTTAACTACGACAGGAGCGACTGTGATTACCGGTATTGATGCCTTGCCGACGTCCATTCTCTTTTACAGGCAGGAACTTCAATGGCTTGGTGGGATGGGTATCATCGTTCTGGCAGTAGCGATATTACCTTTGCTGGGTATTGGCGGCATGCAACTCTATCGTGCTGAAACACCCGGTCCGATAAAAGACTCGAAACTAACTCCACGAATAACCGAAACCGCAAAAGCACTCTGGTATATTTATCTAGCACTCACGGTTTCCTGCGCACTACTTTACTGGCTGGCAGGAATGTCTTTCTTCGATGCTCTGGCTCATAGCTTCTCAACTGTATCGATTGGCGGTTTTTCAACTCACGACCTGAGTATTGGTTATTTCGATAACAAGCTTATCGATGCGATAGCGGTAGTATTCATGCTACTCGCCGGTGTTAACTTTACTTTGCATTTTCTGGCCTGGCGCAATATGAATCTCAAGCCATATTATTACGATACTGAGTTGAAGGCTTACCTGTCAGTATTGATGAGCATTTGCATCATCACCTGCTCTTATCTGATTTATAAAGATGTTTATAAAGATCCAGGCACTGCAATTACTCATGGAATATTTCAAACTATTTCGATTGCGACAACTACTGGCTATACAACAGCAACCTATCAAAGCTGGCCGAATTTTCTACCTGTTCTGCTTTTGTTTGCCAGTTTTTTAGGTGCATGTGCCGGCTCAACCGGAGGCGGCCTGAAAGTCATTCGCATTGTGCTTTTGTTCAAACAGGGAATGCGGGAAATAAAAAGACTGATACACCCCAACGCCATAATTCATATCAAACTTGGTGATCGACCTGTTCAGGAGCCAATTATTAATGCCGTCTGGGGATTCTTCGCTTCATATGTCGCAGTATTTGCGATAATGATGTTATTGTTGATGGCAACCGGACTGGATCAGGTCACAGCCTTTTCCGCCATGGCCGCATGCATGAATAATCTTGGTCCGGGGCTAGGTGATGTTAGCGCTCATTATGGAAACATAAATAATCCCGCCAAATGGATTTTGTGTATCGCCATGCTGCTGGGTCGTCTGGAAATCTTTACACTTCTGGTCTTACTCACTCCAACCTTCTGGCGCAAATGAAAACTACAGATGATGCTGTTAAATGGAACCAAATTTATAAGGAGAAATCTGATTCAGCAATTCTGCCCTCGCCGGTTCTGATTGAAAACTCGCACCTGCTGCCAGACACAGGGATTGCGCTCGATCTGGCTTGCGGACGTGGTGCTAACGCATTATTTCTCGCTGAACATGGTCTCGATACACAGGCATGGGACATCTCTGACGTCGCGATAGAAACGCTGCAAAGAAAAGCAAGCGGAACTCACAGAAATCTGCATTGTCAGGTAAGAGACATCATCAACATGCCGCCTGAACCTGCATCATTAGACGTGATTGTCGTTAGTCGTTTTCTCGAACGCTGTATAGTTCCGAATCTGATAGCGGCGTTGCGACACGGTGGCCTTATTTTTTATCAGACATTTATAAATGATCAAGTTAGTCAAAGCGGCCCTCGAAATCCGGATTACCGGCTCAAAAATAACGAGCTATTACACCTGTTTCAAGACATGCGTATCCTCGTCTATCGGGAAGAAGGTAGTGTGGGCAGTGTAAGTCAAGGTTTTCGTAATGAAGCTATGCTGATAGCCAGTATTTCATAGCATGAAGAATTTTAATGTAATGCAAGTTATGCTTGATGAGGGCAAGGATAACGCACTACTACGTTTCACAATGGGAAGTGCTTTTTACAAACATCATAAATATAGAGAAGCCATCGAACAACTGTCTGTAGCGGTTGAACTGAAACCTGATTTCATATCGGCGTGGATACTTTACGGCGAAGCACTTTTGCAGAACAATGAAGTTGAACACGCTCAACAGGTTATTCGCAAAGGTCTCGATGCTGCAAAAATCGCAAAAGATGTTAACGGCGTGGCGGAATTACAGCTACTACTGCAAAAAACGGGGACTATTTAAAGTCAGCGCGTAAACGCTAATTGGGTGAATTGCTTTGCTCGTCCAACCACTTGTTAATACGAAGCTCCAGAACATCCAGTGGCACGGCGCCCTTAGCGTGAACCTGATCATGAAATTCACGTATATCAAAATTATCTCCAAGCCTTGCCAAAGATTTAGCGCGAAGCTCCTTGATTTTTAATTCACCCAATTTGTATGCCAAAGCCTGTCCCGGCCAGGCAATGTAGCGGTCAATTTCTACCTCAATATCATGCCTTGTTTTCGCCGTATTACTGGCGAAAAACTCTATTGCTTTCTGTCGATCCCAGCCATACAGATGCATGCCGGTATCCACTACTAAACGTACTGCCCGCCACATTTCATAGGTTAACTGCCCGAATTTACTATAAGGATCCTGATAAAACCCCATCTCCACACCAAGACTTTCAGAATACAGACCCCAGCCTTCGATAAACCCGGTGTAACTAAGGTTTTGCAGCAAAGGGTGGGACTCAGGTAGTTCCTGAGCAAGCGTAATTTGAAGGTGATGCCCCGGCATAGCTTCGTGAAGAGTCAGAGCCTCCATTTCCCAGGTTGGGCGTGTATCAAGAGCATAAGTATTAGCGTAGAAATAACCGGGACGACCATTTTTACTTGAACCGCCATAATAGTAAGCAGTGGTTTGAGATTTAGCCGCGTAGTCTGGAATAGCCTTCACACCATAAGGTAAGCGTGGCAAGGTTCCGAACAGTCTGGCAAGTTCTGGATCTGCACGTTTGGCAATATCTCTGTAACGCATTAACAACTCTTCCGCGCTTTTTACAAAAAACTGTGAATCTGTCCGGAGAAATTCCGTAAATTCTGCAAAATTTCCTTCAAAACCACTTTCCCTGATCACCGTATCCATTTCTTTTCGAATGCGCTTCACTTCGCGCAAACCAAGTTCATGTATTTCCTTTGGCGCTATCTGAAGAGTCGTAAAGTGACGTGCGCGATGATGATACCAGGCCTTTCCATCTGGGAGATCTTTCATAGCTATAGACGTCACGGCATTGGGAATATACTCCGCCTCTATAAATTTGAGTAAGTCTCGAAATGCCGGGTAAAGATCTTTCTCTACAATTTGTAATGCCTTCTGATTTATTTCCACTCTTTCTTTTTCGGAGACAGATGCAGGATAGTTTGTAAAACTCGAAAGCAAGGGACTATCTTCGACTTTCTCAGGGATGATATTCCTGATTTGTAAGGGTACATCGCGCAAGGTAACCACAGGTGGAGTTATCCCTTCACGAAGCCCGGCTTTCAACATGGTGATATTGTCAGAAATGAGCTCATCGACTTTCATCAACCTTTCAATTCGATCAAGAAAGTCCTGCCGGGTCTTTTTAGGCATAAACTCAAGCGTCTGAGCAACATCCTGTTGCACGCCACCAAGTTGATAAATCAGAATAAGTTCTTCGGGAAAAGCAATGCCTGCAGTTTTGTCAGAAAGATATTTCTCTACCAGCATCCAGTCGAATGCGGCTTTGTTATTAAGCGCATCGACATCAACCTGACGTATTTCCCTTAATAGCTGTTCCCAGTTTCGATCGCGCTTCTTTACAGCAGAGAGAGACATCCGGCCAGTTTGTATTCTGACCGGGATAACCAATATAGGTAGCGAAAGTGGGATCGCTACGCATTTCAAAATCCCAAATCTTATCGAACAAACTATTTAGTCTGTCTTCTTCACTGGCTTCTATAAAAGACGAAAACGACAAAAATAACAACAGAATAATTATTTTCATTTCCGTATTTCCATTGAGGTTACTTCAGAAATTCAACCGATATTCTTGTTGTCACTTTCGGTCTTATTTGCCTTACTATAACCGCTGTCCTGCCGGTTAAGATTGACAGAATGTTTCTGGCAATAAATATCAAAAACCTTCTCCGGTGTCAGTCCTGCACAAATCATCGAGGAAACAAGAAAATGCAATATGTCGATCAATTCGACCCTGATATTCTGAATATCAATATCATCTTTACTCCACCATTTCCATAGCAATTCTTCGTCCAGTTCCTTTACTTCTTCCGACATCGCTTTTGAGTAGTTCGATAACCAGGTATTGGGTAGATCGTTAACTTTCAAATTACCCTCGCTAATTGAAGAAAAAATGGTTTCCATTAGTAAGTTATTACCAGAATCATCTCCTATCTTGTTCTTTGCAAAGACGTAATCATTCAAATCGGCCTGCATTTCAAAAATCTTTTTCAGCATATCAACGCTATCTGTTTGCGACTGTTCAGTCATTACTCTTCCTCTTTTATTTTTGTAAACTCATTTTTTTATGTACTTTTCAGCAAAAGATCGTCCCAGACTCTCGGCTTCGATAATCTCGATATGATCAAGTTTCTCCCGGACTTTACTAAGCCCTTTCAGTGCTCTTTTCTCTTCGTCACGAGCCGCCACATACATCCAGGCATAAGATTTTATATAATCCCGCTCTACACCTTTACCCTGACCATATAAGACGCCGAGATGAAACTGCGCAGCCTGATGCCCCTTCATGGCAGCCTTAAGATACCAGGCAACGGCGATCGAATAGTCTTGTTCAACCCCTGTCCCATCTTCGTAGTGTTTGCCTAACTGATACTGGCCAGATCAAAATCACTTTCAGTGGCAGCATGAAACCAGGTCACGGCTTTACGTGAATCTTTTTCGACACCATCACCCTCGGCAAATAAACGACCAACCTGATATTGGGCTTTGTAATAATCGTCGCTGGCAGCTTTGCTAAACCATTTGAATGCAACTTCGCTGTCTTTCTCAACACCGTCGCCCCTGAGGTGCAACAGTCCAAGCTCATATTGAGCCCGGTCGTAATTCTGTTCTGCCGCGGCGCTGAACCATTGTGCAGCCGTACTGGTGTCTTTGGGCACCCCTTTTCCCTGCAAATACATCAAGCCAAGATTATATTGTCCTTTGGCATACTTTTGCTCGGCAGTTTTTCGAAACCATTCAACCGCCTCTACGTCAGACTGAGCAACACCCTGACCATACAGCGAACAAAGACCCAGATTTAATTGGGCTTTCAGATTATCCTGCTTCGCAGCCAGTCGATACCACTTCACTGCTGAGGTAAGGCTTTGTTGAACACCCAGACCATTTGCGAACATATAGCCGAGATTGTAGCGTGCCTGCGCGTGACCGAGTTCTGCGGCTCGCAGATAACACTGGTAGGCCTTTTTATAGTTTTGAGAGGTACCCAGAGCATTTTGATGACTCCAGCCCATCACCGCTATCGCATCGGCATTATTCTGCCCAGCCGCAAGACGTAACCAATAGAAAGCTTCGTCATAGTCCTGACGAATACCAACACCTTCCAGATACATCTCCCCTACTCTTGCCTGTGCCTCTACTGATCCTTGCCGGGCCGCTTCTCGATACCATTGAGCCGCCAGTCCCATATTCTGAGCTATACCCAAACCACTGTCATATAAGCCGGCTAGAGTCAGTTGAGCAGTCACGTCGCCGCCTTTTGCCTGACCGATCAGAAAAGTAATTTCGGTATTTTCAGCCACAATCAAATGTCGACTTTGGTGGTGTTACGATGTCAAGCAATGCTTCCTTCTCCTTTTTACTCAATCGTTTAATCTGATATTCTCTTTTTGTCGCCTCTGAGCGTGTCAGAATAGTTTCCTGATAAACCAGTTCGACCGGTCTGCGTGCCCGGGTGTAGGCTGAGGTAGAACGTCGACTGTTATTATGCTCATCGATACGGCGAGCAATATTTTTTATGCCTGTGTAAAGGCTAGTATCTGCACATCTGACCATGTATACATACCAATTGTCCATCTGCGTGATATCAGTATGTTCCTGTTAAATGATTATTAAAAATTGTTCATAGAAGTTAGTCTCCTGACAGCAGAGAATACAGAATTCAGCAAGGCAAATATAGTTTCCTGATGCAGGCACATGACATCTTTCACAACATTTCCAATACAGGTCGAAACCACCATAACTGATTAATATGACCCTGCTAAAACTAAATAAAGTATCGCTTGCCTATGGTCATATTCCGCTTCTGAGTACTGCCAGTTTCCAACTGGAACGTGCCGAACGGGTGTGCCTGCTGGGGCGAAATGGTACTGGCAAATCCACCTTTTTTCGATTGCTTTATGGTGAGGCGCAGGCTGATGACGGTGAGATCTGGCGTCAGGACTCACTGAAACTTTCTTATTTGAGTCAGGAAATACCGGAAATCCTTCACACGTCTGTATTCGATACCGTTGCCGAAGGTCTCGGCGAGCTGGGAGCCGTTCTCGCTGACTATCACAAGCTCTCAGCACTGGCTGATGAACAAAGCCATTCAGCTCTGACAGCACTGCATCATAAAATCGATCAACTTGGAGGCTGGAATATTCAACAAAAAGTCGAAACTGTGATTTCCAGGCTGTCCCTGCCAGCCGACATGAAATTTGAAGACTGCTCCGGTGGTGTGAAAAGACGCGTGATGCTTGGCCGGGCGCTGGTAAGTAATCCGGATGTTCTGCTACTGGACGAACCGACCAATCATATGGATATCACAGCTATTACCTGGCTGGAAGATTTCTTGCTTGGATTTAATGGCTCGATCATTTTTATCACACACGATCGAACTTTGTTGAGACGCCTGGCAACCAGAATCATTGAACTGGACCGAGGCAATTTGGTTTCTTTTCCCGGTAATTATGACGAGTACCTGAAAAGAAAACAGCATTTGCTCAATACAGAAAACATCGCCAACGAAAGATTTGACAAAAAGCTTAACGAGCATGAGATCTGGGTACGTCAGGGTATCAAGGCCAGACGCACACGAAATGAAGGCCGGGTCAGGGAGCTCGAGCGAATGCGAGATTTGCGCAAGCAAAGGATTGAACAACAAACAACGGCTTCACTTAAGATTGATGCAGGAGAGATGTCCGGTAAACGTGTCGTTAAACTCCACAATGTTAGTTTCAGTTTTGACCAGAATCCAATAATAGAAAAATTTTCAACATCGATAGTTCGTGGTGACCGAGTCGGCATCATTGGCCCTAATGGTTGCGGCAAGAGCACCTTGATAAAACTCATGCTGGGACAGTTAACACCGTCTAGCGGCAAAGTGATTAGCGGAACTAATCTTGAAGTCGCCTATTTCGATCAACAGCGTCAGCAACTCGACGTGAAGAAGTCCATTAGAGAAAACATCAGTCAGGGTTCTGATCAGGTCGAAATTGGAGGTCGTTCACTTCACATAATAAGCTATATGAAAAACTTTCTGTTTGCACCGGAACGGATCAATTCGCCGGTGAGTAGTTTGTCCGGCGGAGAACGAAATCGATTGCTACTTGCCAGAATTTTTACCTTGCCTGCCAATTTACTGGTTCTGGACGAACCTACAAACGATCTGGACATGGAGACACTTGAGCTGCTGGAGGAACTCCTTGCAGAATATTCCGGTACTTTATTGTTAGTCAGCCACGATCGAGCCTTTCTGGACAGAGTCGTTACCAGCGTCATAGCCTTCGAAGACGATAACAGGGTTCGTGAATATGTAGGCGGATATGAAGACTGGTTGAAGCAAGTTGCTCCAACTAAGAATAAAACTAATAACGAAACACCGAGTACAACAACAAAAACTGGCAAAGGCAAAAAAATCAAACTCAGCTACCATGAGAGCCGGGAACTTGCAGATTTACCTCAGTTAATCGAATCTCTTGAGGCCGAGCAAAAAAACATAGAAGAACATATAAGCCAGTCAGATTTCTACAAACAAGACAAAGAGAAAATCACTGCAGTTCTGGCAAAACTCGATGAAATTAGTGAAGCCCTGACGACACACTACAGTCGCTGGGAAGAACTAGATTCCTATTGAAATAATGTCATTTGTGGAAATCACAGCTAATTACTCTACTATATCGCTCCCCATACCCCGAGATATAAAATAGTGCAGGACTTTATAGTTGGTCAACGCTGGATAAACGACGCCGAATTGCAGTTGGGCCTTGGCACTGTAATTGACGTTGAGCATCGTATGGTTACTATCCTCTTCAAGGCTGTGGATGAGACACGAATCTATTCCCGTCAAACAGCGCCTCTAAGCCGGATAATTTTTTCCGAAGGTGACACCATTCGCGGCGAAGGCAACGTCGAGATTATTGTCCATAGGGTCTTGGAAACGAATGGTCTGGTAAGCTACAAAGGTAAGGACTCTGAAGGCGTTCATCACGAAATTGATGAGGTATTGCTGGACAATAAAATTCAGCTGAATCGTCCTTCTGAACGATTGTTAAGTTATCAAATCGATAAAAATAAATGGTTCACATTACGTTATCAAAGTCTGCAACAACTTAACCGTAATAATCATTCTCCTCTTCGTGGCTTACTTGGTTGCCGGGTTAACCTGATTCCGCATCAGTTGTATATAGCCCATGAAGTCGCTGGTCGTTACGCTCCACGCGTTTTGCTCGCTGATGAAGTCGGACTGGGCAAAACCATTGAGGCCGGGCTCATTATTCACCAGCAGTTGTTAACAGAACGTGCAAATAGAGTCTTAATCATTGTTCCAGAAAGTCTGGTTCACCAGTGGTTTGTTGAACTACTGAGACGTTTCAATTTGCATTTCAGTATTTTCAACGAGGAGAGATACGCAGCAATTACAGAGTATGAAACTGAGCAAAATCCTTTCCAAAATGATCAACTGGTCCTTTGTAGTCTGGATTTTCTCATGAAACAAGAAACTATAATGGATGATGTAAGAACTGGTGAATGGGACATGCTGGTAGTTGACGAGGCCCACCATCTGGACTGGTCACCAGAATTGGCCAGCCCCAAGTACAAGGTGATAGAAGAACTTGCCAATCTCACCGATAGCGTGCTGTTGCTGACAGCGACGCCTGAGCAACTCGGTAAAGCAGGTCACTTTGCCAGATTGCGTCTACTCGATCCAGGACGCTTTCCGGACTTTGAAATCTTTATCAATGAAGAAAAAAACTATAAAAATACCGCTGATGCCATACAAACTTTGCTGGACAGCGATTCAATTGATCAATCATTGCTGAAAAAATTGTTTGAATTGGTAAACGAGCCAGTTCCCGGCGTATTATTGAATAAAAAGGCCAGACCAGGTACTGAGAAATTAACAAAGCTGAAAGAAAACCTGCTGGATAAACTGGTCGATCGCCACGGCACCGGAAGAGTCTTGTTTCGTAATACTCGGGCCGCAGTAGCAGGTTTTCCTGAGCGAAAATTACATGGCTATCCTCTACCGATGGATTCAGCCTATAAGACACTCGTCTTTGACTCATTTAAGTCTTCTTTAACGCCTGAAAGAACCTATACCGCGATTAAGCAAGAAAATCTTTCAGACTGGTCTAGGGTCGATACCCGATTTGACTGGTTGCTGGACAAACTCAATGAATTGAAACCGAACAAGGTCCTGCTTATCTGCGCAAGCGCGATGACTGTACTCGAGTTGGCTGAATGTCTACGCATTAGAGCTGGCATCCATTCTGCTGTTTTTCATGAAAACATGAGCATAGTTGAAAGAGATCGTGCGGCTGCTTATTTTGCCGATGAAGAGGAAGGTTGCCAGGCTCTACTTTGCTCAGAAATTGGTAGCGAAGGCCGGAATTTTCAGTTTGCTCATCATTTGGTTTTTTTTGACCTTCCCCAAAACCCTGACCTTCTTGAACAAAGAATTGGCAGACTTGATCGCATAGGCCAGCAGAACACTGTAAACATACATGTCCCTTATTTTAAAGGTTCTTCACAGGAAATCATGTTTCGGTGGCTGCATGAAGGTTTAAATGCTATTGAAAGGCCCTGTCCAGCGGCATCGACTTTATTTGAACAATTCCATTCAGAACTGAGTGCGTTAGCTGCGCATGAAGGCGAAAAGATAGAAACGCTTATTGCAAACACAAAGACATCAATGGCGAACACCGAAGCGTCCCTACAAAAAGGTCGCGACAGATTACTGGAATATAATTCCTGTCGGCCTATGATCGCAAATAAACTGACGAAACTAGGACTTCAGTCAGACAAAAAATCCGGACTGGCAGAGTATATGGAAGCAATTTTCGACTGTTTTGGTGTACACAGTGAAGAACACAGTCATCTTCGCTACATAATTCGACCGGGAGACAATATGTTGACTGCTTTCCCGCATTTACAAGACGAAGGCATGACGGTGACCTACAATCGGGATATCGCGCTGGTGCATGAAGACGTACATTATCTGAGCTGGGACCACCCGATGGTAAACAGCGTAATGGATATTGTTTTAAGCAGCGAGCTAGGTAACACCTCTCTTATCGCTATTGAACATGAAGGCATGGAGCCAGGCGAACTCTTACTCGAATGTATTTACATCTATGAAGCCACTGGAAATCAGAGTCTGCAGATAAATCGTTACTTACCCGCCACAACGATTCGAACTCTGGTTAGTGAGAAAGGTGACAACCTGGGCCGTAAACTTGATTACCAGACCATCAATCAATACTCAGTTAGTGTTGATCGGGACACATCGGCGCAGATTGTTCGGGCAAAGGCTGCGGAACTAAAGACCATGATAGGTTTCTGTGAACATGAAGCCGGGCAAACAGCTCCTGCCTTGTTGAAAAAAGCCCGACAGGATGCACTAGATCAGATTGAGCCGGAAATCGAAAGATTAAATGCGTTAAGTAAAGTGAATAAAAATGTTCGACAGGTCGAGATTGACTATTTCATTAAATTACGTGCTTCAATTGAAGATGCATTAGATAAGGCCGAACCGCGCCTTGACGCGCTCCGCGTCATCATTACGAGTTGAGCAACTTAATATGAAAGTCGACCTGCATACGCATACCTCTGCATCAGATGGAGAGCTATCCGCAGCAAGTCTGATACAGCGTGCTGAGGCGGCTGGCATAGAAATGCTGGCAATCACTGACCACGATACTGTCGCTGCGTATTCGGATAACGGGAAACTCATGTTAAAAACCGGTAGACTGATTACGGGAATCGAGTTTTCCAGCCAATGGAAAAAAACTGGAGTTCATATTGTCGGTCTTAACATTAGTCTGGAAAGCGATTCGATTAAAGAAGGAGTACTGCATCAGTCACAGGCAAGACGAGATCGCGCAATGCGTATTGCTGAAAAACTGGAAAAACTTGGCATAGAGAATGTCTGGAAAAATGTCGAAGCCATAGCCGGCGACAGTGTCATCGGCCGGCCTCATTTCGCACGATTTCTGGTCGAGAGTGGTGTCTGTAATTCCATTCGTCAGGCTTTCAGCAGCTATCTTGGTGCCGGTAAAACAGGCGATGTGAAGCAGTTCTGGGCTCCCTATGAAAAAATAATCACATGGGTTCGAGAGGCAGGAGGTGTTGCTGTATTGGCTCACCCTGAAAAATACAAACTCACTCGGACGAAACTGTCTTTGCTACTGGACGATTTTCAGGATGCGGGTGGTGAAGCCATGGAAGTCGTGTCTGGAAAGCAATCAAAAGATATTACGGAAAAATTATCCCGCCTGTGTTGTCAGAAAAACCTGCTTGCCTCAGTCGGTTCTGATTTTCATCAGCCCGGGCAATCCTGGTCCGAGCTAGGTCAAACCTCTGCCTTGCCCGGAGAATGCAAAACCGTATGGGGAAGATGGTCTTAACTGTTCAAGCTCGATTTCTAAATTTGAACTCCGCTTGATTTCCCTGTTATTGTTGTGCAATGAATCAGCTAAACAAAGAAGAACTCTGGAATCTCGGTGCAGTTGAAATGGCCGAAGGTCTTCAAGAGCAAACGTTCAGTAGCAGAGAATGACAGAATCGTGCCTGCAAAGGCTCGACTCGGTCAATCCCACAATAAACGCAATGACGGAAGTGCGTGCCAATATGGCTCTGACTGAAGCAGATTCGGCGGATGCAAAAATTGCCAGCGGTGACACTTATGGCCTGTTGCACGGTGTCCCGGTCAGTATTAAGGGCAATGTTGATCTCGCCGGCTGGGCGACCGTAAATGGTTGCTCTGCTTTTAAAGACAGTATCGCTGAAAACAATTCTGACTGTGTTCAAAACTGGTTAAACGCCGGTGCCATAGTAATCGGCCGGACAAACACTCCAGAGTTTTGTTGTCGCTGGGAAACCTCTAATGAAGTCTTTGGTGCCACGCATAACCCCTGGAACACCGCCCTGACACCCGGTGGCTCCAGTGGCGGCGCCGCAGCGTCAGTTGCGTGTGGCATCACTGCACTGGCCCACGGTACCGATTTGGGGGGCTCATTACGTGATCCGGCTCAGGCCTGCGGGATAGCTTCAATTAAACCAACTCTGGGACGAGTGGCTGACTGGGTACCAAGCGAACCCGGAGATCCGGCAATTGGCGTACAAATGATGAACACCGATGGGGTCATGGCCCGAAGGGTCGCTGATGTGAGACTTGGATTGCAGGCGATGTCAGCAGCGAGCTGGCATGATCCCTGGTGGAACTCACATAAAATGCAGGAAAGCAATCGCGAGCGGCGTGTTGCACTGGTTAAGGATCCCGCTGGCGGCGGCATTCATCCACAAGTCGCTGATGGTCTTGAAAAAGCCGGGCAGTTATTGAACAAAGCAGGTTACCAAGTGGAAGAAACAGAACCTCCCGGAATTGAAGAAGCCGCCGATGTCTGGAAGACAGTCTGCATCGGTGAATTGACAAATCTACTTGCCCCGTCTGTAAAAGAGATTTGCGGAGAACGCATGCGGACGATGTTCGGTTTCTATGAGGAAATTGCGGGACGCTTTTCAGCAGAAAACTATATGCTGGCCTTCGCCCGCAGAAAAAAACTGCTGCGTGAGTGGAATAATTTTTTTAGCACCTATTCTTTAATTGTCGCACCTATCTGTACCCAGTCTCCTTACGCCACAGATAGTGATCTTGAGTCAAGAGAAAAAGTTGAAGAAATCATGCATAACCGTCGCATGATGGTGGCAATCTCTGCACTCAGTCTACCCGCTGCAGTAGTTCCAGTGGGCATCGCTGATGAACTACCTCAGGCAGTACAAATCATAGGTCCTGCTTATCAGGAAATGGATTGTCTGGCAGCTGCAGAAGCTATCGAAAAACAAGTGGGATCAATAACTCCAATAGACCCGAAACAATAGAGATTAAATCATGACCTATTTCAAAAATATTATGAACAGTGATATTGGAACCGTACTGTTGACTCTATTTTTATTTGTTGGCTCCGCTCAGGCCTTTGCAGGGAAAGCACCCAATATTCTCTTTATTCTGACCGATAACCAGGCCGCAACGCTGCTTGGCACTTATGGCAACTCCGATATTCGAACCCCGCATATGGATCGTCTAGCCAGAGAAGGCATTCAGTTTAATCGTTCCTTCGCTGTAAACAGTTTATGTTCACCCACCCGGGCAACGCTGATGACCGGGCTGATGCCTTCACAACATGGGATTCACAGCTGGCTGGATGATGAATTACTCGACACCTGGCCAAAAACCTGGTCTGCGGTGGCGGAATTCAGAACCCTTCCTCTTACCCTGAAAAATCGCGGCTTTCAGACTGCCTTGATTGGTAAATGGCATCTTGGTCAACCCTGGAAACCCTCTATTGGTTATCAGCACTGGATTACTTTTACTGACGGCCACACTGTGGATTTCTGGGATAACACTGTTATTGATAATGATAAGACTTATAAAGTGCAAAATAAGCATATTGTTGATTTTTTCACCGAAAAAGCGGTTGAGTACATTCAACAATACGATGGTGAAAAACCTTTTTATTTACAATTAAATTATGACGGCCCCTATACCAACCCACCGACAAATATGGGTCCGGCCCGCAATCGTTTCTACAAAGAGTATGAGGGAAAAGATTTTCCATCCTTTCCGCGTACTGCTTATCACCCGAACCTTGTCGAACAGTTAATTGATTCGGCCAATACCAGTCCGTTTTTTGTGAACAAACTCAGGCAGGGACTGGCTATGCACAATGACCCCGCCACCATGGCAAACGTCGCATCGCAAAACACACTTGTCGATGATGGTATTGGCAAGGTAATGGCGGCATTAAAAGACAAAGGCCTGGATAAAAACACGATTGTGGTATTGACCTCAGATCAAGGTAATTTTTATGGCCAACACGGACTCTGGCAACATGCCATTGTAACCAAACCTGCGAGTATGTATGAAACTGCCATGCATGTGCCGCTTATCGTTCGGCATACAGGCTTGATTCCTGCGGGACAGGAAAGTGACGCCTTAATTGGTCAGTATGATGTTCCTGTTACGCTGCTTGACTACCTCGGTTTCGGTGATGTCGAACTGCAAAATAGCCCGGGTAAAAGTTTCGTTCCTCTACTGAAAGGCGAGCAAATAAAATGGCAGGATGCCGTGTTTGCCGAACAGGAAGAAACCCGTGTAATTCGTACAGCCCGTTATAGCTACTGGAAACGATTGCGTACTACCGGTGAAAACATACTGTTCGATCTGGAGAATGACCCCGGCGAGGATAATAATGTTGCCGGGGCTCCCGAGTATGCAGAGATAGTAATTGCTCTGGATAAAAAACTCGAAGAATTCTTTAGTGTTTATTCAAGCAAGGAATACGATTTATGGCGAGGTGGTGTAGCAAAAGGTTCGGTAGACCGACCTGAGGTATATAGAAAACTTTA
Organism: Gammaproteobacteria bacterium; assembly: GCA_012103475.1. Classification (GTDB taxonomy): domain Bacteria; phylum Pseudomonadota; class Gammaproteobacteria; order Eutrophobiales; family Eutrophobiaceae; genus WLWS01. The sequence goes on from WLWS01000004.1 coordinate 167,995, forward strand.
CGGGGAAGACTGGCGGGCAAAAGCTGAAATTAAACCTGAGTTTAAAGAATAGCTAAGCAGCTGGCCGGAAGATAATCAGTTCATCCTCTAGAAAAAACAAACCCGCATTTTCCTTTTTTCTAACCTCGTATACTTTATCGAGAATCTGGATATTTACCCCGGGAAATACGTGCTGAGATATTTGCACCGTACTTTTCCTCGAAATTGCGATAATTTTCTGCAATTTCTCCTGCTCTTTCGTTAACCGTTCAAACTCTTTTCTCAATTTTCTTTGATCTAACTTAAGCTTGGACAGAGTCCTCTGTTCAGATGTCGCAGAACTTTGGCTATGCTGTAAAAGCAAATGTTCCAGCTTGTTCAGTTGTCGCTCAATTTTTGTCAATTCTTCGCTGAGTTTTCGGGATTTTTGTAATAGATCGGGATGACAACCAACGCTTATATCCGTTTTTTTAAAACCCTCAGAGCCCAGGTTTGCGGCGACAATACCTCCAATCGCTCGAGTTACCCCTCCAATAAGCGTACTCTTCTTCGAGCTTGATTTGCCGACTCGTAACTCGCCACGGCAAAAGCTATCACAACTGACCAGACTATTTTCAACAACAATATCACCTAATGCTCTCATCCTGGCATTCTCGATAAAACCAGCAGTAATATTGCCGCGTGAAATGACCTTACTTTGTGAACCTCTGACACCAGATTTGATGACAATAGATCCATTTGCCCTGACTTCGGATTGCTCTACATTATCCTCGATTACGACATCACCTTTACTATCCAGAATGAATCCAGGCTCTACATAGCCTTTTACGATCACTGTCTGATCAGAGTGTATATTACCGGTGCGATGACAAACGTCCCCCTTTATCAGAAGACTATCCGTTACCTTAAGCTCCCTCCCGTTAACCAGAAGAACACCGTTTCCGAGCGAGATTAATTTACCATCAGACTCTTCTTTTATACCTTCTAGAACCAGATTGGCACCAAGGGCGGGTTTTGCCGGTATTACTTTTCCAACAACATTAAAACCATTTTCTTCTTCAACCGAGGGAATAACCTGACCAATAACTTCGCTGGTTTTAATATTCCAGGGATAAGATTTTTCATGAAAATCAATTTGACCACTTTCCAGTAATTTGCCGACCGCAAGCTCGTCGTCTATTTGCAGACGCGCATCAACGCCATCTCTGGCCTCCTTGCCTTTTGCAACAAGGATATTTTTAACAAAACCCGGAGTCTCTCCCTGTTTTGTAATAGCATCCAGTATGTTGTCGTTAAGGATGCCATGAGTAATCCCGGACAGCTGTAAAATAGCCAGAATATCCTGCTCAGCTATCAAATTTGCAGCACCATTGAGCCGCCCGGCCGGAATATCCATGGTCGCCTGCATCTGATCTTCAGACAATGACAGATGAAAATCAATGAAGAGCCTGTCCTCTTCAATTTTCAACTCACCAGCGTATTCACTCTTGTAAACAAACACTCCCTCTGATTCTTCTTCTACACTAATACCATTACCAGGCTGTATTTGCGGATCGTAGATGGGCCGGGGTTGTTTGATTTTTCCGAATACGTTTTTACCTGGCTTGCCTTTTATCGCCTTTTTCAAAGTGGCAATATGCATATCCGCGCAAACCATAGTCTCGGAACCTTTATCTTCCAGACCCTCTATGTGCCATTCCAATGCACCGTCTTCACCCTGAATTACATCGCTGCTGGCAATAACTACCGCATCTTCAGGAATATCGTTATCTTCAACTTTTTGTAACAATTCATAAATGGCATCAGCATTAACGCCATGAACAACTTTGTGGCCCTTTAATTTTTTTAAAATATCACTGATATCAACGGGCTTACCGTCACCAATATGACGAACTATCTTTTTAACGCTGACTGTTGATCCTTCAGCAGGCACGGCGAGTTGAAACCACCCGTTTGATGCAGGAGGGTCCTCGTTCATGCTTTCTCTTATAACAGCTTCGCTGACTGCCATGATGATTCTCTCTGTTAGCTAAACCACGGACCGTTTATTATTGTTTTTTATGGCATATGGCCTGGTGTAATTTTTTACCTGTCATTGGGTTCTATCGGTATTTGCAGAAAAAGCTTGAATTCCGACAGTCAATGACACTTTTTCAGAGCACTTTTGCCTGTTTTTCCACTTGCATAAAATCAATTTTTCCCAGTCCTGATAAGGTCATTTGATAGTAATGTGACAATTGTCATCGGGTGGTGAAATTTGTGTTGACTTTGACTTGGCCAGAGGTATATTTCGGCCATGTTCGAGCGTTCATTTTCCGTCTCGCTCAGCTAAAGGTTTGTGTTTGTTATTTGTTTTTCTTATAGGGAGTTGTGATGGCGACTAATAGAAAAAATGATGATGATTTTGACGACGACCTGGATCCAATTGATGATGATATCGAAATTGATCCTTTCCTTGATGCGATGGAAAAACAGGATAGTAAACGTGATAACCAGCAGACGGCCCGTCGCGCAATTGAGGCAATAAAGGAAAGGCAGCGACTGAAAAAGTTGCTGGAAGACTACCCCGACTACGACTAGGGCGAACTTTGTCTCTGGCCACTGGCCGGATTCAGCGAACCCTTGCAAAGGCGACAGTAGTAGCGGGCCTCATTCGCAAGCACCTTTTTGTGCCGCCGGCTACCAAGCTTGTGGGTCTGGCAATCACATACGTAGTCGTAATAGCAGTAAGACCGATGCGGTAAATCGCTGATATCAAAATTACACCTTGTTTGCGGCTTTGCTCCCAATTTTCGCATTACTCCCTTCCATTCCTGCCCATGTGGCCTGATTCGCTTTTGACCTGCGAAAAAAGCACCGCCTCCATAAAGCTGATCAGTCAGATAGTGGGCAACCTCATGAATTACCGTATCTTTCAGGTTTTCTTCGTAGTACTTTGCGAATATATAGGGGTTGTAACGAATCTGGGGCTGCCCGTCTCTGATTCTGTATTGTCCGGCCGCCCGACCCTTAAGATCGAACAATAGGGGTATTTTTGAAAACTCATACTGAAATATGAGACTTGCCTTGTCTATCCAGTCATAAGTCGTCTGGCAGACATGCAGTCGCTGAATTTCGTCTATCGGTTTAATCATTTCAGAGCTCAAGTTCTCGTCTTCGTCAGACGATAAATCAGGCATGAATAATAATCCAACATTTATGCTATTGGTCGAATCACTATTTCACCATGGACTCAGTGAACTGCCGGTTCTGCACACTCGAGCAAATGGTACCTATCTTGGATACATGGTTTACGAAAAGGGACATCTGGCATTCAAAGATTCTGGCTTGTTTTCCTGGGCTGAGCCCATTGAAACAGACTGGACAAAGTATTGTATAGGTATGGTTTGCTACCGCGAAATGCTGCAGTGGAAAAGCCTGAGTTTTTATGGCCTGGATTATTGCGAAATCGGTGAGGAAGTTAACCCTGATTTGATGTCATCACTGACCGAAGTCAAGAATGAATTTGGCGATCGGCTTTTTGATTTTGTTGGCAGTATCTACCGCGCCTACAAATTACTGCTCGCTAATGATTTTCTACCAGTTGTTTTACTACGACAAACAACATCGAAGAATAATCATCCGGGGCTTGTGATTGGCGATTTGAGGGCAACTCCTTTACCACCTGAGATCATGTCTGAAGTTCGCGAACTGATAGTCCAGACTCTGGAAATACGTCTGACAGTCGGGCTGGAAGAAATAGCTTCCTAGCCGCCTGGCAAATTAATCATCAGAGAAAACGTAACTGACCAATTACAATACCCTGAATATGGACCCGCTCAGTCGGGTAGATAAGAGAGAGTCTGTTTTTATTCGCAGGTATCAGTTCTATTCGATCACCGTGCTTACGCATACGCTTCAGAGCAACTTCACCATCATCAATCAGGGCGACAACAATAGTGTCATTGTCAGCAGAATCCGTTTTTCTGATTATGACGAAATCACCATCGAGGATTCCTGCATCGATCATGCTGTCGCCTGTCACTTTCAATACGAAACGATCCGGGCCCAGTAGACTGGCCGAAACATTGAGCTCGGATTGCTCAAGAATTGGCTGAAGCGGCTTTCCTTCTTCAATTGCCCCGACCAATGGCAATATTGTCAGGCTCCTCTCGTTTTGAGGTGTCAGACGAATACTTCGCCACCCCTTCCCCTGTCGTCGCAATTGCCCCTTGGAGACTAGTGACTGTACGTAACGATGTACCGTTCCCCTGGATTGAATCGACATGGCGCTGCCAATCTCCTTCATAGTCGGAGATTGATTATGTTTGGCGATAAACTCTGAAATAAAAGTGAGTATCTTTTGCTCAAGCTGAGTCAAAAATGTTCTCCAATTGTTCTCTTTCTTAAATTAGAGAACAATTGGAGAACATTTAGTTTGATAAAGCAAGCACTTTGATGCCGTCCCTGCTCTTCACCAGGCAACCTTATATTAGTTATTTCGACATCAGCTTATGCAACTGCGCATCATGCGTGCTGAAATGACTTACAAACCAGTTTTTAAGGTGTTCACCAAAATGAGCTTCGTCAAGACTTCCACCAATTATAAAATCATCCATGAGATCACGAATACTATCGAGCAGGCGCTCATGGTCGTCTTTATGTGAGGCGAAGTCTTCATAGTGGCGGGCACACATCACCTTCTCTTCCAAAGCAAAGTGAGCCGATATCTTTTCAAATATTTCGCCAAGGAAATCCAGCAGAGCCTCTGACGAGCCTGATCGTTTCGCCTCAGAAAAAGACTCATTAATAAGGTCTATCATTTCATGATGTTCAAAATCCACCTCATCAATACCTATTTTGAATTCATCTTTCCAATCTACCAAGGCCATATTACTCACCCTTTTTAAAAATGAAGCCATCAAGTTCTTCGCGAAAATCGATCACCAGTAATTGTCTTGGCTTGAGATTAAGTAATCTTGTTTTCGAAAAATCAAAGCCGCTTTCCCTCTTACTGTCGCGTAAGCTGATCCTGAACTCGTGCTCGCCAGCAGCTACCGGTATGCTTTCATATACGGAGACGGCACCGTCGCTTGTCAGCCCCGTCGGTTGATAAGCTTTTTCCAACAAAACATCACCATCCATAATCAACTCAAGATGCAAAGCGACCCTTTCCCGCGGACAGTCCAGAGGCCGGCGCATGTTGGGAGCCAGATTGTTTAATTCTTTCTGGGTAAATTCTCTGCACTCTTCCTTGCGCTCACTGGAGTGACTGAAACTTATCATCAGAAGGCCTAATCCCGGATCATGGTAGGTATAACTTGGCGAGCTCGAAAAATAACCCAAAGCCGCCGCAAATAAACTGAAAGCGATAATCTGACCTAGCCAGTATTTCGGATCAATCATCGCTCGATTCCTTTTCCATACCGCCGCCGCGATTAGAATCTGGCAACAAATCCTCAAGTTTTCCCTGAAATTTGCTCAACTCTTTGAAAAATTCCCGGCGCCGAGTCAAACCAGACCAATAGCGGGCAATACGTCGGGTATCGACACGAGCCCGTAGGCGAGGATCACGCCTACCGTCCAGTCTTTCTTCTGTCCAGCGAATACCAAGACGAAAACTACAGTCTCCTTCACGACAACCAGTTAAAAATACCCCGTCAGCCAGTTTTCTTGAAAGCACATAGTCTATAAAAGAGGGAGGTAACATACCGACACAGGGCATGGTCACCACCCCGACTTCTTCATTGCTGAGATCTGTTGGGTTGAGGCTATGATCACAACCAAATATTATCACGCGATTCTCGCCCGCAAGCTGGGCCGATACCGTATTGGTTTTCTCTCTCAGTGCCGAGATTTTCGCCTCCGGCAACTCAATACCAGGTGCCAGTTCTGAGCGTGTTCGAAAAGGAGTCGCCGTTGGACATGATCCCACACAGATGCCACAACTTGTGCAATGGTCAGCATCTACGACGGCTTCCTGTTCATAAGCTTTGCCATCGCTGCGTCGTTCCATACGGATAGCGCTGAAAGGACAATCCGCAACACAACGACTGCAGCCATTACAATTATCCAGATTAACTACCGCCGCTGCCGCTCGTTTACCTGGTGGCATCCAAGGTAGTAGCATTAAAAAAACCGTTCCCAGCACCAGAGCTATCCATACCGTCAGTCCAGGAACCTTATCCAGTACTGGATAAAGAGGCATATAGTACCAGTCCAGATTCACCGTTGCGGGCACCATACTAAGGTCAGCGGGTGGCTGGCTCACGGCCGGCTGTATGAACGAAAGTATCAACAACATTGCTAGTGTAGCCAGAGCGAGTTCCCTGGGTGGATTCACTTTCGGTGATGAGTGTCGCTGAATATGTATCCACATCACGAATAAAAGAATTAGCGGCAAAGCAATATGGATAAACACCATCAAGGTAAAAAAACGTCCACTTAATTTCGCATCGGTAAGAAAATTTCGGGCAATACTCTCACCAAAAAAAGGCAGGGCATCCAGTAATTCAGACGAGGCAATGGCAATGTACTGTGCCAGTTGATCCCAGACCATCCAGTAACCGGAAATACCGGCCGTAAAGACCAGCCACAGCATCGGTATACCGGTAAACCAGCGCGAACTGCGAAAACGATCCATGGCAAATTCTCTCAGAAGATGCACCATCATCATCACGACCAGTGCATCGGAAGCGTAACGATGCAGGCTACGCATGACACCTCCCGCATACCACTGTTCGTGAGTCAGATATTCGAGCGAAAGATAGGCCTGAGTTACCCCTGTGTCGAAGAAAATGTACAGATAGATCCCACTGATAACGACAATCCAGTAATAAAACCAGCCGAGCGCTCCGAGTTGATATAGCGGGTTCCATTTCGGACCAAAAAGTAGATCGAAACCATCTTCGACATGTTCAAACCCGGTTCGGAGAATTGCTTTGAGCATAGTTTCAGTTAATCAAGTACTTCGGGCATTGCTATGGCGCCATTCACGAAGAATAAATATGGCAATTGCACCGAGAATAAGAAGGCCCATGAAAATACCAATGAAAATTGAGTAGTCGAATTCGTAACGACCACTATGTGGATCATAAATGGTGCAGAACAATTTAATATTGTTGATCCAGCCTTCTACCAGGTTCACATCCTGCCTGTTACCAAAAATCAGTTCTTTCAACGGTTCCCCTAAATCAGGGGCCTTAAAACTGACCCCGTATATCTGCCTGTAAACGACCCCTTTAGAATCGAGAATCGACACTTGTGACAGATGGTCAAAACCCCTTGGTGTAGGAAAAAAGAGAAATCCAAGTTCATCTGAAAAGGCTTTGATGGTCTTCTCATCAGCACTCAGAAAATGCCAGTGAGAATCATCGATTCCGCGTTCCCGCGCATATAAGCGCATGCGTTCCGGGCTATCGTTCGCGCTGTCAAAACCAACGGTAATAAGCGAAAAACTGTCATCTCCAAGTGCCACCTGCGCTACGTCGACAATTTCGGCAAGATTCCTGGTAAGAGTCGGACAAATGTGATGACAACTGGTGAAGATCAAACTCACCACCAGGGGTTTGCCGCGAAAATCATCAATCGACACAACATTTTTGTTTTCGTCAATGAAACTATGATTAGTGACAAGACGATTAATGGCAGCCTGGCTGGTGGCCAATGCCTGCTCCCGGTCATATAAAGTGGCTTCGACTGCTGTGGAATGTAGTGGCATGCTCGACAACAAGATAGTGAGAATAAACAGCCGGGTCGCCAGGCAGCCGAAAGATTTCGAGCCACGCAATTCGCGATTAGTTACCACAATAATAATTGCCAGCCTTATTAATACTCAGTTGAAAAATGCGTCCAGGCCACAGGCAAGCAGTAGAGGAGTCAATTGCAGCAATGAAGCACGAAAATTGATACGGGCATTGTGTAATGAGGGTGAACGAAGTAACTTATAACTCGTGTAAAGAAAAAACAGACCCCCAAAAAGCGCACCAGTTAGATATATCCAACCAAGTCCGAAGAAAAATGGCAGGACCGAAACAATTACCAGAACGAAGGTATGTGCGAAAATGATTCTGGTCGCCGTCGATCTTGTAAAAACAGTTGGCAGCATCGGTACATCTGCCTCCCGGTAATCGCTTGCAAAGATAAAAGCCAGACTCCAGAAGTGTGGAGGTGTCCACAAAAACAACACCAGAGCGAGAAGAACAGGTTCTGCTGATAGTCCAGGGTCTACGACGGCGGCACCACCGAGAACAGCAAAACTACCAGCCAGACCACCAATGACGATGTTCAACCAGGTGCGCCGTTTTAACCATACCGTATAAATCACACCGTAAGTGAAGGCACCCAGAAAAACAAATAAAGCAGCGACGAAATTCAGAAACCAGGCACTGAGTGCAACCGGCACAACCAACATCAGACTGATGGCGAACAACCAGACCCCGTCAGCCTTATATTTTCCGGTAACAAAGGGTCGGTTACGGGTACGCTGCATTCGCGCATCCAGATCCCGCTCTGCATACTGATTATAGGCGCCGGCACTTGCCGACGATAATAATATAGCAAAACAAAAAAGAAGAATTTCCCAGCTTGCCGGTAGCTCACCCGGTGTCACTGCAAGCCCGGCAAGACCAGTTAGCATGATGGCAAAGCCTATCCTCAGCTTACAGACCGAGGCTAGTTCCCTGATCAAGGTGCTCATCGATATATCCTGATCTATCTGAGCGGCCAGACTTCTGCCAGATACTTCCAGTTTACAAAATAGTAAAGAATGAAACTGACGAAAAATACGCCGACCAGCGCGATGGTTCCAGGAATTGCAGGGTGATCTTCGTTACCATACTCGCCAACCACTCTGGCATCTTCTGGCGGTGCAATCGGTACCTCGGTACTGGCATCGATTTTTTTTCCGAAAAGAATAGAACCCACCACCACCACGATGAACATAAAACCACCAAGTGCCGCCAGTATTGCACTCATGCCGTTCAGACCCATCATCAGGTTAGCCGCACCGGGAAAATCGTAAGGCAGAATGGCATCGGCCTGAGAAATATCCCAATGCCGCCTTGGTACGCCTAAAGTACCAGCCCCCATCATGAACACAGAAATACCCGCGACGCCAAGGCCGAATAAATAGGGTTGTGCTTTTGCCCATCCCGGCAGGATGAGTGCCCGTCTGAAAATTAACGGTACTAACAGGTATGTGACCGCCATAAAAGCCAGTGTGGTTCCGGCGACTACGGTTGCATGAAAATGACCGGGCACATAAATGGTGTTATGTATAATCAGATTGATTTGTTCTACGCCCATCACCACGCCGGAGATGCCACCGAGAAATCCGAACAGGATGAGAGAAATGAACATACCTGAGAAAGCCGGGTTACCCCATGGTGCTTTGCGTAACCATTCAAACATGCCGTTGTTGTAACCCTTTTTACGCTGTGCCGCTTCAATCTGACCAGGTACAGTCAAGCCGTGAATCATACTTCCAAGAACTGCGAGGTAAATAGCATAACTGGTATTAAAAACCTTCCAGGTTGAACTAATGCCCGGGTCTACCAATAGATGATGCGCGCTGGCTAGCTGTAAAAACAAAACATACAATAAAAACGCGAAACGACTGACCTTTTCCGATAGAGGTTTTGCGCCGAGCACGACTGCGGAGATCAGATACCAGATCGAGATATGTGCAGCGACATTAATCTGTTGTGAGGAATGACCAAAACCCCACCACACGGTGCGATACATCAGAGTATCAATATGACTAATGTAACCCATTGACCAGAGTAAAGTCGGTATCAGAATAATTGCACCGGAAGCCAGTGTAAAAACAGCAATGATCGCCGCCACCGTCGCACCAAAGGTTACTAGCGGTACAGAGCCTTCATAGGTCTTCTCCTGCTTTGCTATCACCAGAGTTCCAAAAAAAACGAAACAGGCGATAAGTGTTCCAACTGCAAACAGGATAATACCGACATAGAACGACGGATCAGCTTTTAAGGGCACATAACTGGTAAACATCACACTGGAATTACCCATCAGTACCGCAACATTGGTCACCAGTGCGCCAATCAACATCAGCGCAAACGCTGCCCATGCCCACCTGGGCGTGGCAATTCGACAACCCAGTATCACTGAAGAAGCGAAATACAAAACAGCGATTTCGAAAAAGACGATCCACACCACCAGCACGTCGAGACCATGTGCGGTGAGTGCGAGATAGAACCAGTCTGCGGGCAACAGATGAACGGCCTTCCAACGCGTTAACGCAATAGACAAGCCAAACAACCCGCCGATGGCAAGAAAAATAACCGCGACCACCGCATTGGCCTTGATCAGGTTTTCGGTACTCTGGAATACACGGAGTCCTGTGGTCTGACAGATTCGATATTGTTCAAGCATGTCTAATTTCCTCTCTCGTCAACCACGTACATTCTGCCCAGCATCAGGTGATGCCCGATACCACAGTACTCATTACAGATAATGCCAAATTCACCTGCTGAATCAGGTGTAATGGTCAATACCATTTCATAATCCGGATGTACCTGGACATTGATGTTCACTGGCTGCAGGGAAAACCCATGCATCCAGTCGAGTGAACTCAGGTGCAAGCGATAACTCTGCCCTTTTTCGAGTTCCAGAATCGGCCACCATTGCCAGAGCCGGGCAATGAGATAAATATCTTCTCCCGGTGGTGGGTGTACGACCGGATAACCACTTTCTTCACGGACTTTGTACTTCTCTACCATGGCCTCGGTTTTTGCAGAAAAATCTTCTGCTGTAATACGATAGGACTCATTGGACAGATTTTGCTCGCCGTAGATGTGCCACCAGACCATGGCGAAAAACATAATCAAACCCCATATAAAGGCGATAATTACCCAAATGAGTTCTGATTTTGGAACCGGTTCATTCCACCAGATTTTTTGTTGCGGAGGGCTAACTGACATTATCGTGTCTCCCGATGCTGACTACTTGGCGATAGGTATCGTAACGATCTCCATTACTCCCCAGATAATGTAAAAAATCGTGGGTATGGTCACACCCAGAAAGAGTAATAGAAACGGGTTATCTAAAAGTTGCTGCATGAAAGGAATACGTTCAGATTCGTTCGAATCCGCTGCTTCCTGATGATTTTCTTCGGACATTGTCTCCCCCTTCAAAGAGATTGGAAGAATGCCAGACGAATGTAGAGCTTAAGCGCTATTTTGTACTTGATTTGAATCAAGACGCTGCAATTTCACAAAATCACGGTACCTCACAGGCACTGGAAAAGGGAGAATGCCGGGTATAGAGTCAGCTTAAAAAGTTGCGCATAAGGGCAACTTGATTACTGAACTGGCAGGATTAGTCGCAAAATAGCAAAAGTCGAAACGGTCAGGAGCAGAATAATGCCAAAGAATATCAGATTGCGATCATCTAACTGTTTTCCCGCTCGCTGTTCCATTAACTTAAGGATCCAGTCAGAGCATAAATATAAAACAATACCGGCTAGAGTATAGGCAAGCATCTCAATCATGATCGATAATGTACTTGAGTTTTCATTTAAAACAACTGTGACTTAACACATTTTTTACCTATGCCAATTCCCACCCAGGATAATAAATTTCATTGCAGCTACCAATTACTGAACATCTGCATAATAGTCATGGCCGTACTGATTATATTTCTCAGTACTCATATTCGTCTGGGAGAGGCTGGACTCGGCTGCAATCCCTGGCCGGATTGCTATGCGCAATTCCCGTTCATTGATAACGTTAAAGGACTGGCAATCCCGGAGAATAAGTTTGGCCTGTTTCGATCATTTCATCGCAGCATTGCCAGCCTACTCGGCCTTAATGTGCTTGCCGTATTTGTTATGGCCTTGTGGCGGCGAAAACAAGTTTCACTGTTTTTGCCATTACTGATGCTCACAATCGTCATCTTTCTGTCTGCGCTTGGTATCGCTACACCAACGCGTAGTTTTCCTATCGTTACTATGGGTAACATACTCGGTGGTATCGCTCTGGCTGGCATTGGCTGGGCTCATTTTCTGCAGACGAAGCGAAAACATGCAGGTCTTACTCTGAAACTACGTTTTCTCCTGCTCGCCTTAATTATTCAAATAGCCAGTGGTGCCTGGGCCAGCGCTAACTATACCGGAGCCGCCTGTTCCGGGCTGTTTAACTGTTCTGAAACAACTGACGTTTACGGTAAAATGATTCATAGTTTCAACCCACTCAGGCAACTCTCTTTAAACACAACTTACCAGCCTGTGCCGGATACCTCTTCCAGTATAATTCAGATGACTCACCGTTTGCTGGCAGTTATCTGGTTAGTACTGGTAATTTATTATTATAAAAAAATCAGACACAGACAAAAAACACTGGAAAAACCTGCGCGCGTAATTGTGGTTCTGACACTCGCTGAATTTGCACTGGGGCTCGGTAATGTTTTGTTTGCGATGCCGCTCTGGCCAAACACAATGCATAATCTACTGGCACTCGGGCTACTGTTTGCCGTGATAAATCTGGCAAGCAGAACGATGGAAATTCAAAATTATTGAGTGGCACTTATTTTTAGAAAGAACGACCCTCCGGTTTATGCTTCAACGATGTCGTCTTTCAGGCTCAACACAAAAGCGACCACATCATTAACTTCCTGCTCCGGAACCGCCAGAGCCTCAAGCGTTTGCCCGGCATGCTCAAGAAAAATACTCCAGTCACTTTCGCTGATTTGCATACCTTTATGCGATATTTTCATGTCTCGCCCGGTATAGTAAACAGGACCACCGGCTTTTGAACTGATGTATTCGATTAGTAACTGGTGCTCTCTTTCAATGCCATCACTTCCCCGGTTTTGCCAGAATCGTCCTAATTGAGAATCCGCCTGTAAGCGTGGAAGTAACTCGTTGGTAAATGCAGCAATACCATCGTAGCCTCCAAGTCGACTGTAAAGTGATTTCTGATTCATAACATTCTCCTGTTAACTGGAAATTAAAAAAAGCCCATAAGAACAAAGAGCACTGACATAAAAGTTATCGCCACTGGCGCAGACCTTCGTTAGATGAAGTATCGAAATCACGAGCCGTAAGAATTTTGATAATCAAAATAATAAACAGAAATCCACCTAAGGCGGATAACATGCCGCCCAACCCCATAAGAGCCATACCTGTTATACGTTCAACACTGTTTAACCACTGTTCACCACCGGCTACTTTACGTTCAACACCATAACCGCCCGACCAGAGCAAACCGCTGATATGCAGAAATTGACCCACAGCATAAATCCTTAGTTGAAAGATAGCCCAGATGGCTTTGACTTTATTATAGCCGAGCGCAGGTATTAGCTGGTAACACAATCCCATCAGGGAAAGAGTCACACCGACAATACATCCGTGATAATGGGCAGGTATCTTGACATTGTTGCCATCGATAAGGAAACCCATAAAACCACCGACGCCGAATAAAAATAGTGAACAGATAAGAGCGTTCCAAGATACTGATGTACGTATTGAATGAAGCTGACCATTAAATAATGCAAACAGGATAGCAACTGCGAGCGGAAAAACGGCCAGACTACCCCCAAAACTCATGAGTTGAGTAAACAGGCTACGGTGAGAAGGATCGATAACCGGGTATTCCAGATAAATAATTGGCGTTAAGAAAATGGAAAAAAGACCGACGGCAAATAAAAACAGAGCGACACGTGGACTCACTGGCAAAGACAATCTGGCAAGCGATGCTAACCATAACCAGGCAACCATCATCAGCAGGGTATAAGTGAATTGTAGAATATGACCACAACCCCAGAACAGGACTTCATAATAAATTTCTCTCGCCAGTTGTTTGGGAACAGTGAGATATGACCAGGTGAATGCCAATAAGGCCAGACAAACGCCAACGGCAGCGCAGTTCAGCCCGAAGCGAATCACTGCTTCAGCGCTAATGACCCGACCAACCCGAAGCATAATCCCCATGCTGATCAAAACCTGAAAACCCATTCCGATGGCGAACAACAGCAGGCCACCGATGAAAACTCTGTCATCCAAAACTGGTATGTAATTACTCATGAGAGCATTGGCGCTACCTGTAAACGGTGAAATGGTCATCACCAATACCCCGCTTAGCACAACAAAAAACGCTACTTTGCCTAAGACAGATGAAACCGGACGGCTGTTAAGCGTCCACAGAGCGCTGGCAAACGCCAATATCCAGACCAGGGACGATAGGTTTACGTGAATTACCAAAGCAGTATGAAAGAAATCGGTAAGCGGAAACAGTTCACCTATAAATGGAGTACGAGCGAGTACCAGTAAGACCGAAAACAGACCTGCTACAAGTAAAGTTGAGACTGCAAGCCATAACCAGACAATGACCTGTCGGCGACGGTAGTCAGAGGGAATTTCTAATTGATAGAAATCCGCGTCGGGCATAAAAACAGATCCAGATCGTGTGGTGTTTAAAATTTTATTTGCACCCAGAACCAGGTTTTAGTGACGTCTGCGGCTCTCGCACCACCTCTGGCAATGTTGTCGGAATTCCTGTCAGCATCATAAAACGCTACTTTTGCGCCAAAGGTGTAATTCTTTTTAAACGTTTTCGTGACTAACAAATCCAGTTCATTACCGTAATCATAGCTGAGATTGTCCGATTTTATCATGTGGTAAGCCGCTATAAATCTGGCCCCAAACGCCGAGGCGACTGCAGTAAAGTATGTATCTTCTATACCGTCCGGCGGAGTAAGCAGAAAGCGATCGGCCCAACCCTGGAATGCATGTCCCGTTGCAACAGGCGTGAGGAATGAGTTTGCACCATTACCTGTTAGCACTTCATAATCGACCTTCAGTACCAATGATTTTAGCACACCACCCAATTGAAGTTTTACTCCCAACTCTCCGAGGTAATAGTCTTCACTTATACTGCCCGGATTATCAGCGTAGTCACTCTGTGCCGCATACTCTCCTACATAGATAATTTTACTTTTCTCATTTACTAAATAAACCCCGGAAGCACGAACACCATAAGTTTCTGTCGAGGCTGCCAGAGCATTTTTAAAATCCAATAAGTAGGCATAGGCTTCTATTTCTACATTTTTGATTCCTTTATAGCGCAGGTTCACGAAATGCGAATCACTATCAAAATTTGCGCGTGCGCTGGCAACCGCCTCATCAGTAAAAATACGGTTTATATTCCAGGAATAGGCATACTGGATAGTCGTATCAGGTAGTGAAGTATTTTTAAAAGAAAGTGCATCATGATTCTGCCAGTTCTGTCGCCACAATACATTACCGACAAAGCGGTGAAAGGGGCCTTTCTATAAGTCACTAATTGTCGACCCAGTTTGAAAGTTGTCCCTTCTAAGGCACTGTCTTGTAAACCTGAATAGGACAGATAAGCTTCCAAAAAATCTGTTTCTGAAGGATCAGCGACTACAGGAAACTGTGTTTTTGAACTCGGTCTGCCCGTCGCGTCGTTGAAGTCATCAACAAAGACGTCTCTGACATCCTGACCAAGTAATCGCATACCAAATCCATGGAAACCGGCGCTTGTGTAACCCAGTGTTGTTCGTATCGTTGATGCATCGGCATCATTTACAGCGTTATCGTCATCAACATGCTCATAGCGATAACGAGCCGAGAAATCAAATTTGCCTTTGCTCAGGGCCGACCAGAATGGATCTCCTTGCTCTTCTGCCACGCTTAGCTGTGTTAATGTCAGACCGAGTAGCCAAAGCAGCAATCTAAGCTTATACCGTCCGGGTTCAAAATTCGCCATTGAAATATTCATCATTTCTTCCTGCAATGTGTAATCGTTTGCTTGCGACACAGTTAACTCTTTCAATGGCCGAATTTGATTGATTAAAGTCAAGTTAATATGAAGTAAAAAAGCGCAGCTGCTCTGAAAATGTGCATTTGATTCCGTCCAAAATGTAATTGATGTATATCAATTTAATCGTCTCGCTACTGCACTAGGATGCCTTTCATAATCATGAAACCGAACACTCACATCTCAGGTGTTTGTCTCGCACTGTGCTTTCCTTTTCTGGTCAATGCAGGACAACTTGCTTCAATTGAAGAAGTCGTTGTGGTTGGTAGCAAGATTGAAAGACCCATGTGGAGCGTTGCCGGTATGGTGGAAATTCTGGATCGGGAAGAGCTCGATAAACAACAGTTGCAAAGCTTCGCAGAAATCTCTCGCTATCTGCCCGCTCTGGAGAGCGATTTCAGTAGCACGCGTTTTGGTTCTACTGGTTTATCAATCCGCGGGATCGGTGGTAACCGGGTGGCTTTTGAATTCGATGGTGTCCCTCTGCCACAGCAGATTGATGTGGGTAGTTTTGCTGATAACAGTCGTCTCGCTCTTGACCCCTCTATTATCCAACGTACTGAAATTCTACGTGGCCCGGCGTCAGTGCTATATGGTTCAGATGCTATTGCCGGTGTGGTGGTGATCAGCTCACTGGATGGCAAGAATCTGGTCGAAGACGATAAGCAATATTATCTTGGCGCCAATGTCGGCTATTTTACCAACAGCAATTCTCGACTGGGTGGATTAACCTGGGCCTGGGCAGGCAAAAATGACAGCGCTCTTGTCACCTTCAGTCGTCGCGATGGCCAGGAGAGTGATAATCGGGCACGAAACGTAGCGCAAGACCGACTGAATTACGGCCAATGGCAGTTTTTTAGCAAGTGGACTCATGAATTCAAAAATGGCGCTGTGCTGCGTAGCTCATTTGATTATTTTGAGCGTGACGTAGACAGTGACCTGCGAGCTCAACTTGGATTTGAGCGTTTCGCTTCCACAACTCGACTGCAAGGCGATGACCGGCAAACCCGTAAGCGACTTAGCTCAGCGTTCACCTTGCCGCCACTGGCATGGCTTGACGATGCAAAATTAGCCTTATACTGGCAGGAAAATAACACCAGGCAATTAACCGAGCAAAGTCGCAGCAGTAGAGGCGTACCTGTGTTTCTTGAGCGTGACTTCTTTTTTACCGAACAAAACTATGGTGCCGAATTTAAAGTGCGTCGTGATTTTGAAACCGGCTGGTTGTCACATATTAGCGTAGCGGGAATGGGATCGCCAGCAACTACGCGAATCACGAGATGCTTTACAGACAAACTTGAGCAACAACACACAGAGCAATACTGTTCTTGGTGAAACTTTTCCATTACGTGATCTGCCTAAATCTACCACCGATAAGTTCGGGTTTTATCTACAGGATGAAATCGCCTTTGGTAATTTCACGCTCATTCCGGCTCTACGCTGGGATTATTATAATTTGAATGCAAGTACTGACGAGTTTTTTCCAGACAGTACCAGACTCACTAATCTTTCGAGCGACGATCTAACTTTAAGACTCGGCGCCACCTGGCGCATTACAGATTCCTTATCACTTTATGGGCATTATGCCGAAGGGTTTCGCGCTCCTCCTGCCGAGGATGTAAATCTATTTCTCGACATAACACTCTTTAACTATCGCGCTATTCCCAATCCGGACTTGAAGCCAGAACGTTCACAGAATCTGGAGGCGGGGTTTCGGTTTCAGGCTGAAGGCACATCCATCACAGCCGGTGCCTACCTTTCACGCTATGACGACTTCATTGAATCCAGAGCCTTAGTTGGTATGGACCTAAACACCGGCGGATTGCTTTTCCAGTCACGGAATCTGGAAGAGGCCAGTATTTACGGTGTAGAAACCAGCGTAAGTCAGGCACTGGAAGTCATCAGTCCGAAACTAAGAGACTGGTTTATCGATGCCGGCCTGCACTGGGCACATGGCAATAACGATTCCGATGACAGTGCACTGAACAGTGTCAGTCCACTGAAAGTTGTCGGTCACCTGCGCTGGAACCCTGAAGGTCTTCCAGTTTCTGCGGAACTTAGTGTCACACATTACGGTAGTCAGTCTCGTGTCGATTTCAGCACTGGTGAATTTTTCGTACCAGAGGCCGCAACCGTCAGCGACCTGCTTTTGCAGTGGCAGCAATCTGATTCCTTGCGCTGGACTCTTGGTGTTTACAACATCGGAGATAAGCGTTACTGGCGGTATAGCAATGTACGTCGCCTGAAACCCAATGATCCCAGGGTCGAACTTGTTTCTCAACCCGGGATTAACGCGGCACTGACTTTACAAATGAGTTATTGAGTCAGGTGCAAATTCGATTTGACCGAAGTCAAGGCTAGTGAAATTCAATTTTGATACATAAACCCGAAGCTAATCCTTCACAGGAGAAAACAATGAAAATTATCATCCAGATAGTCCGGCTTTGTCTTATCACCAGTATTGCTCTGCTCAGCCCGGTGTTACATGCAGCAAAAGCTCCGGTACACAAAGCGGAAATGATGTCCGCTAATTCTGCCGATGGTAAACAGGTCTACGAAAGTGTCTGTGCTGCCTGCCATCGGGGAGATGGAATGGGTATGGCCGGAGCTTTCCCACCGCTCAAAAATTCTGATTATTTAAAAGCCGATATAGAACGGGCTATTGATGCTGTCGTCAATGGACTGAGTGGGAAAATAAAAGTTAACGGTGAGCAATACAACGCTGCAATGCCACCTATGGGATATTTAAGTGATGCCGATATTGCCGCCGCTTTTACTTATATTCTGCAAAACTGGAATGGCGGTGGCGAAGTAAAAATATCACAAGTTGCAGAGGTTCGAAAAAAGTCCGCAGCTAAAGAACCGAAAGCCAAGCATCCCGTAGGTACAGATATTGAACACGCCTACCGAGGTGCACCAAGCGGTATCCCCGCGGATCAAACCGCAAACATGATCGAATCCAGCGGACCACCGATGACCGAGGATGAATTCGGACATGCAAAAGAGATTTTCTTTCAACGATGTGCGGGCTGTCACGGTGTGCTGAGAAAAGGTGCGACTGGTAAGCCCTTGACTACCGATATTACCCGCGAGAAAGGCACGGCTTATCTTAAAACCATGATCACATACGGTTCACCGGCCGGTATGCCAAATTGGGGAACCTCAGGTGACCTCACCGATGCAGAAATCGATGGTCTTGCCCGTTATCTGCAGCATCCGCCACCTGAACCGCCTGAGTTCAGCCTGCCGGAAATGCGTGCCAGCTGGAAACTGCTGGTATCTCCGGAGAAACGTCCGACCAGACCACAACATAATCGAAATATTGATAATTTCTTTGCGGTCACTTTACGTGATACTGGTGAAGTTGCCATTATTGATGGCGATACCAAGGAAATAATCAGTTTTATCAAGACCGGTTATGCCGTTCATATCTCGCGGCCATCGGCTTCCAGTCGTTATGTTTATACCATCGGTCGCGATGCTAAAATTGATATGATCGATCTCTATGCAAGTCCTCCGCTTAAGGTTGCCGAGATTAAAATTGGGCTTGAAGCGCGTTCAGTTGAAACTTCGAAATATCATGGCTACGAAGATAAGTTCGCTGTCGCTGGTGCCTACTGGCCACCGCAATTTGTATTTATGGACGGGCCGACACTTGAGCCTCTGAAAGTGGTTTCTACCCGGGGAATGACAGTGGATACTCAGGAATATCACCCTGAACCTCGTGTCGCCGCAATCGTCGCCTCTCACCAACACCCTGAGTTCATTATTAATGTTAAGGAAACCGGTAAGGTGCTGCTGGCAAACTACGAGGATCTCGACAATCTGTCAGTAACGACCATAAATGCCGCCCGTTTCCTTCACGATGGTGGCTGGGATGTGACGAAACGCTATTTCATGACAGCAGCCAATCAATCCGATAAGGTCGCCGTGATAGATTCGAAAGAACGAACACTGGCCGCCATGATAGATGTTGAAAAAATCCCGCATCCTGGCCGTGGAGCCAACGTAACTGATCCGGAATTCGGACCGGTCTGGGTAACCAGTGCATTGGGAAACCCTAACGTAACTTACATTGCCACCGACCCGGTACATTACCCACAACATGCATGGAAGGTAGTGCGGATTCAGCAAGGCATGGGCGGAGGCTCGTTGTTCGTAAAAACCCATCCAAAATCGAATAATCTCTGGGTTGATGCGCCGCTTAACCCGGAGGCAAAAATATCTCAGAGTGTTGCGGTATTCGATGTGCGTAAACCAGATAAAGGCTACAAGATTCTACCTATAGCCAAATGGGCTGATCTGGGAGAAGGACCGAAACGTGTGGTCCAGCCTGAATACAACGCCGATGGCACTGAAGTCTGGTTTTCGGTCTGGAATGGCAAGGATCAAAACTCTGCCCTGGTCGTTGTGGATGACAAGACTCGAAAACTGAAGAAGGTCATCAAACATCCAAGACTGATCACACCGACAGGCAAATTCAATATCAAGAATACTGTCAAGGATATATATTAGTCCGCATAAATAAGTCATTTCACTGGCAGATCACCTGAAAAGGTGATCTGCTCCCCCAATCAAGTACAATGCCCTTTGATTCATCAATCATCAGGGGCCAGGTATGGGAGACGAGGATTTCGAACGCCTGTTCGATCTGGACTTGTTCCAGGGTGTTTCTGATTCACAAAAAATTGCCTTAAGAACTGCGACCAAAACCGTTCATCTGGAGCAGGGTGAAATTCTGTTTGAGCAAGGTACCTCAGCTACACATTTTTATTTCGTACTTGATGCCTGGGTTTCAGTTTTGCGTCTGCATGAAAGTGGTGCTCGTACCGTACTTCACGTGTTTGGCGCAAATGAGTCGTTCGCAGAAGTTGCCGCCATGGCTATAGGTGATTATCCGGCAGCTGCGGAAGCAGCAACGAATTCTACAGTCGTTTCAATTCCTTCAAGTGTCTATCGTGAACTCATCGAGCAGGATCCGGGTTTTGCTATGAAAGTAATTGGCAGCCTTGCCCATCGTATGCGTGGACTAATTGTCGAGTTTGAAAGTAGCCAGCATGCTTCAGGTGCAAAACGCCTGGCCACATTCCTGCTGGAACTGGCCAGGAAAAACGACAACTCAACAGAAACGCTCGAACTGCCCTTCAGCAAGCAATTACTGGCCTCAAGATTACATATGCAACCCGAATCACTATCTCGCGCTTTTTCTGAATTGCGCAAGCATGGCGTCGAAAGTTCCAGAGATGGTCATGTAACTATTTCATCGCTGAACACTCTAAGTAAGCTAGTTAGCTTGTAAGCCAGGAGAATTATTAATGTCTGTTAAAAAAATCAAAAAATCAGAAGCCGAATGGAAAGAAGAACTTACATCTGAGCAATTTGAAATTGCCCGTAACAAAGGTACTGAACGCGCGTTTACCGGAGAATACAATAGCTGTAAAGACGACGGAATTTACCGCTGTAGCAGCTGCGGTCAGGAATTATTCGATTCAAAAACGAAATACGATTCCGGTTCGGGCTGGCCAAGCTTTTATGCACCGGATAATGAAGACGTCATTATTACGGAAACTGATAGTAGTCTCGGAATGAGTCGCACTGAAGTGATGTGTGCAGCCTGCGATGCTCATCTCGGCCACGTATTTCCGGATGGTCCGGCACCAACTGGAATGCGCTACTGTATAAACTCTATTTCGCTATCACTTGATAAGAAAAACGAGTCTTAAGCTTTAATCCTGACTATGTCTCCTTAAACCAGCTCAACTTATGATGCAGATTTACGACTTCACCGATAATTAACATTGAGGGCGGGCTGATTTCTTCACTGGCAATAAGTGCTGGCAGAGCCGACAGATCAGAAATAAAAGTTTTCTGCTCAGGGCGTGTGCCCTGTCTAATAAGCGCAACTGGCGTTGTCCCTGACAGGCCATGCTCTATCAGTTTCCGACATAAATGTTCAACACCATTAATACCCATGTAAACCGCAATCGTCTGCTGCTCTTGCGCAAGCACGTCCCAATTCAGTTCCAGTAAACCATCTTTCATGTGACCGGTGATGAAAATACAGGACTGAGCATAGTCCCGGTGAGTTAAAGGGATACCAGCGTAGGCAGCGCATCCGCTGGCCGCGGTAATGCCGGGTACTACCTGAAAGGTGATCCCCTCTTCCATCAGCGTATCGATCTCTTCCCCGCCACGTCCGAATATAAAAGGATCGCCGCCTTTCAGACGCAGCACGCGTTTGCCTGCCCGGGCATGATCAACCAGTAATTGATTGATATCTTCCTGAGCAACGGCATGCTGGTCTTTTTTCTTACCTACATAAATTCGCTCGGCATCCTTACGACAGAGTTCAAGAATTTCTCTGGCCACCAGACGATCGTAAAGAATGACTTCTGCTTTCTGCATTAATCTGAGCGCACGAAAGGTTAATAAATCCGGATCACCCGGTCCGCCGCCCACCAGATAAACTTCTCCACTTTGGTCGGGCTGACTATTCGGGTCGTCCAGCTTTTCTTCAAGCGACTTAAGAGCGGCTGTATCCTGTCCGGCAAATAACATCTCGGCGACCGGTCCCTGCAGGATTTGCTCCCAGAATCTGCGTCGGTCTGTAATAGAAGGGAATCGTTGCCTGGCTTTCTCCCGAAAGTCTCTCATCAAAGTGGCAAGCCGCCCATAGGCTGAGGGGATCATTGTTTCCAGCCGAGCTCGCAGCAAACGAGCCAGTACTGGCGATGCGCCGCCACTGCTTATTGCAATTTGAATCGGATCTCGATCCACAACTGAAGGCGTTATAAAAGTACAAAGCGCCGGATCATCAACCACATTGACTGGCAAATTTCTGAGTTTTGCTTGCCTGGAGACATTCTCATTTACTGATCGATCATTCGTAGCTGCGATAACCAGCACACAATCCTCCAGTGCATTTGCTGCGAATTTCCCGGCAATATGTTCTATTTTTTCCTCCTCAAGCCATGTCTGCAACGTCACGCATAGAGAGGGCGCCAGCACTCGCACCCTGCCCTGTGATCTGAGCAGCTGCCTGACTTTACGGGCTGCCACTTCACCACCACCAACAACCAGGCAAGGTCGATCGACTATATCAAAAAATATGGGAAGAAATTTCATGAGCTTATTGTATGGCGAAAGTACTGCTTTATTGACAAGTTTTTTGTCAATAAAGCAGTAATTAAATACTGGAGAGATTTAAAGTTTATTTAACTTTTTCCGATACAGGTTCTGATAGTAAGGATTCGGGTTTTTAATATTTACACTTTGTTTTCAGCAACTTGTAAATTCAGAGTTTAATAAACGGGAGGACATAAGTGTGGATCTGGCAACTCTGATAGGTTTACTGGCCGCAATAGGCATCATTGCTGCGTCGATTTTTCTCGGCGGCAGCGCTGGTACGTTCTTCAATGTGCCGTCTTTGTTGGTGGTCGTTGGAGGAACTATTGGTGCCGTTCTGATGCAATTCAGTATCGGTCAGTTTTTCGGCGCTGTGAAAGTTGCCCTCAAAGCATTTTTCAACAAGGGGCAGGCGCCGGAAGAGTTGATAGAAACAACGATAGATATGGCAAATTCCGCCCGTAAAGGTGGCTTGCTGGCGCTGGAAGAAAAAGATACCGGGAACCCTTTTTTCCAGATGGGTATTCAAATGATGGTCGATGGGCATGAGCCTGATGTCGTTCGGCAAATGATGACCAGTGAAATGACTCTTACCGTTGAGAGACATGATCTTGGTCAGAAAATTTTTAAATCAATCGCCGAGGTCGCCCCGGCAATGGGCATGATCGGCACGCTTATCGGTCTGGTGCAAATGTTGTCAAATATGGACGATCCAAAATCAATTGGTCCATCAATGGCGGTTGCTCTGCTAACAACTTTATACGGCGCTATGATCGCTAACGTTTTTGCCGGGCCAATCGCCGAGAAACTGGGTCTACGCAGCAATGAGGAAAGATTGGTGAAGTCGATGATAATCGATGGTGTCAGTGGTATTCAGGAAGGACGTAACCCTCGTGTTATCGAAGGCATGTTAATGACCTATCTGCCTGGTTCGAAACGTAAATCGGCAGAAGATGCTGAAGCTGCGTAAGCCTGAACAGCGAAAAAAACGCGTTGTGACAATTCAATGAGTGACGAGGCCATACCGAAGAAAGAAGCAGACGCTGGTGCACCCGCCTGGGTCATGACCTTTGCTGATCTGATGTCCCTGCTCATGTGCTTTTTTGTTCTACTTCTTTCGTTTTCTGAAATGGACTTGAACAAGTACAAGCAAGTCGCCGGTTCGATGAAAAATGCCTTTGGCGTGCAGCGACAAATTAAAACAATGGCCATGCCGAAGGGTACCAGCGTTATCGCTCGGGAATTCAGTCCGGGCCGACCATCACCGACACCGCTTAATGTTATTCGTCAAAATTCAATTGATGATACCAAACAAACACTTGAATTTACTGATGTCACGACCAAGCTCGAAGACGGCGATGACGACACTTCCGGCTTAGATGGTGACGGTTCTCTCGAGGCTCCCATTCAACGGCCAACAGAGGCAGAACAAGTTTCGCAACTGAAAGAAATGGGTATTGATGAAGAACTTCTTGAAAACTATTCACAAGCGCTCGACACTGACCCGCAAACTGCCGAGGATGCGCAAAAGTTACTTAAAGCGCTCGAAGATGAAGTCAGAAAAGGTCTGATTGAAATTGTCAGTGAAGGCAAAAAGATTCTGGTCAGAATTCGTGAGAAAGGATCTTTTCCTTCCGGTTCGGCCAGTTTCAGAGTCGACTTCCTGCCGGTAATCGTTAAATTAAGAACTGAACTCAAGTCCATTGAGGGACAACTTCGAATTGCCGGACATACCGACAATGTACCAATTAACACCGTCAGATTTCGATCAAACTGGGAACTATCAGCCTCCCGTTCCGTTACTGTCGCGCATGAGCTTCTAAAAAGCACCGATATTGATCAAAAACGATTCGTCGTGGAAGGTCATGGTGACGCTCATCCTATTGCTCCTAATGACACTGCAGGAAATCGCGCACTAAACCGCCGGGTGGAACTGACTATTGTGCAGGGTGAAGATGAAGAGAAATCACGAGTTCTTATAGAGAACCCTCAAGCAAAATCAAATGTCGACGATAACTATAGTGAAACGAAGATCTCAGATACCAATGAGACACAAATGATTGATTCCGTGCTCGCCGATGACAGCAACGATCCTTTTGTTGAAATTGCGGCGCATGCCAGGGGTGAGAAGCGGGTCCTAGAAAGCAGCGCTTCTCAACAAAAAGCGCTTGAGGAGCGTATTAAAAAATTCTCAGACAAGAGTAAGAAGACTGAACGCGAGGATAAATTATGAGCGAAGAAAACCAGAATCGCCGGCGTTTTTACCGTGTTAATGATAAGGTTTCTCTGAATTACCGGCTTGTTCCCAGTGCTGACATAGACAGGGAAATAAACAAAGCTAACCGACGCCAGAGAGAAATGTCAGAGCTGAGAAATGCAACACATGCGCTTGACGCTCGCATTGAGGTGCTGACCAATAAACTGGCTCAGGATAATCCTCTGATCGGTGAGACACTGAATTTGTTTCACCGTAAAATCGCTTTGCATGAGCGCATGCTCGGAATGGATGATTACGATGATGGCGCATTCAGTCAGGCCAAAGAAATCAATCTAAGTGCCAGCGGCATTGCCTTCGACGCCGACACTCCTTTGAGTAAAGACACATATATAAAGATAGAACTAGTCACCTATCCGGAACACGACTATATCCCAGTGTACGCCAGAGTAATCCAATGTAACCAGATAGAAGACGATAGTCTGGCCGGTTTCAGAATTGCCGTCGAATTTAAGGGTATTAGCGAGGAAGATGAAGCCCGTATAGTCAATCATATCTTCAGATTACAGGCGCGTGAAATTAAACGGGAAAAAGCCGAACTGAAAGGAGAAACGCTCTCGAAATCGGACGTTTCAGCTGCCTGACTCTCCTGCGTCAGCAAAGCAGTCAATATATATGATATTTAGCCCTTGAAAATTAAGTGATTTTACCTTTTCCTGACCATCTCGTTGCCAAAGCACAACTATCATAATTCACATCTGTTGTAATTTTGCACTGCGAAACTCAGGCAATTATCCTTTAATAATCCTCGTAACATATCCATACGCTAACGAATTGCTTCTACCGCAACAGTCTATTATACTAGCCGCTGTTTTTTGTTGTAAAACAGCAACTTTAAGATTAATTGATAGGGGATTTCGAATGAAGAATTATTCATTTTCAGGCATTGGCATTAAGACAATACTGTCCAGCCTTTGTGTTGCGCTGGCAATGCCAGTTTATGCACAAGAGAGTGGTTTAGGTTCACTCATGGAAGAAGTGACAGTTACCGCTCGTAAACGTGAAGAGGGTTTGCAGGATACACCGATTGCAGTTTCCGCTTTCAGTGGAGAAAGCCTCGAGGCACGTGGCATTCAGAAAATCGATGATATCGCCCAACTAACGCCAAACATGTCTTTTGACAACATCAACACCAACGGTGGTGGCGGTAGTAGTGCTGCAGTCTTTATTCGTGGTGTAGGTCAACGAGACTTTTTACCTTCAGCCGATCCGGGCGTAGGTCTTTATGTCGACGGCGTTTACTACGCACGTAGCATCGGCTCCGTACTCGACCTGATTGATATTGAACGTGTCGAAGTCCTTCGTGGTCCTCAGGGCACGCTTTTCGGTCGTAACACAACCGGTGGAGCCATTGCCATTCACACTGTTAAGCCTCATGAAGAATTCGACGGCAAGCTAAGAGTCAGAGTCGGTACTGATGATCGTCTCGACGTTGTGGGTAAAGTGAATATGCCCATCAGCGACAGCGTGTTCATGAGCGC
The DNA here is from genome assembly GCA_012103475.1 of Gammaproteobacteria bacterium. Lineage (GTDB taxonomy): Bacteria > Pseudomonadota > Gammaproteobacteria > Eutrophobiales > Eutrophobiaceae > WLWS01. Next base: position 194,637 of record WLWS01000004.1, read on the forward strand.
ATCACTGGCAAGTTTTAACCAGGACGGTTTTGTTGTGAATCCCCTTAACGGCATGGACACTGGCGATGATGAAACCATGGCATTTCGCGGTGCTGTACGCTGGCTGGTGAACGAAGATGTTGAGATCAATATCAGCGGTGATTACTCCATGGACCGTGAAAACGGCCAGGCTCGTGTGACCACTCTTGACCCGAACCGGGCCATTAACTTTATCGCGCCGACGGATCCAATGGGCACTGGTAATGCTGCTTTTACGAACAATGTATTTCTTGGCGCGAATTCACCAATTAATCCTGCTAATGGTGGTCAGGGCATAGGACCTGGCAGTGTTATACCTGATGGCATGGGTGGTTTTATCCCCTTCGGTAATCTTGGTAATGACCCCAACTTCATCAGAGGATTCAGCGCATGCGACGCGACTTTCGCCAACCCTGCAGGTACGAATGCAGCCTGTGCTAATGCCAACACGCTTGGTCTCGGTCAGAACACCAGTACCTTGCCAACTTTTTCAGATGTCGATGTCTATGGTATGTCTGGCAGCATTAACTGGAATGTGAACGATAACCTGCAGGTTAAGTCAATCACTGCATGGCGCGAAGTAGATAGTTCCTTTGCGCATGACGGTGACAGTTCACCTTTTAATCTGTCCTATGTGCGAGACGAAATCTACAATCAATCACAGTTTTCTCAGGAAATTCAGGTCCTCGGTACTGCCTTTGATGATCGACTGAGTTGGATCGTCGGTGGCTTCTATTTCACTGAAGACGGTCTCAACTACAACCCGGTGGATTTCCCTGCGGTGGATATCGAATCTGGTGGTGGATTTGACCATGAATCGGTTGCCGGTTTTGCTCAAGGTACCTTCGACGTCACTGACAGGTTACACGTCACTGCCGGTATTCGCTACACCAAGGACACTAAGGATTTTATTGTCACCAATGGCGAATTTACTGGCCTGATCGGCGCGGTTAATTTACAGGTTGTAACTCCTGCTATTGCTCCAACAGGCCTTGTAATTAAGCTGATTGATGACGGTACTACTACTCTAAAGGCAGATGACTGGACCCCGATGGTCAACATTGCCTATGACTGGAATGACGACCTGATGACTTACTTCACCTACTCTGAAGGTTTCAAGAGTGGTGGTGTGCAACAACGTAACGCCGGTCGCTTTGGTGCTTCTGCTCCGACCTACGATCCGGAATTCGTAGAATCCTTTGAAGTGGGTTTCAAATACAATCACCCGAGTGGCAACTTCGTTCTTAATGGTGCGGCCTTCTACGGTGACTACACTGATATTCAACTGGAAACACTGGCTCCCGGCGGTATCGCGCCACAGCTGGCTAATGCTGGTGAAGCTGAGATTAAGGGCTTTGAATTGGAAGCACGCTGGTCACCGATTGAATCCTGGTTCTTTGAAGCAGCGCTTGGCCACCTTGACGGACAGATCACCGGGACCGAGTCCGGTCTGGTTAACACGGGTTTCCCGACTGTTGGCGACAGACTGCTTCAGGTACCGAAATGGACCATGGCCACTTCTTTGATTAAGGAGTTTGGTCTGGGTGAAATGGGCAGGATTACGGCTCGAGTCGATTATAACTATCGCACAAAAGTTTTCTTTGCTGCTGATAATGATCCGGGCAGCGTGATGCAGTCTCATGGCCTGATGAACGCAAGCGTAGGCTGGGATAGTGCTGACGATCATTATTCGCTGATTTTCCATGCTAATAATATTTTCGATAAGCGCCGCGTTCTGTACACGGAGCTATCCGGTTCTTCAGCGACGCAGAACGATATCTTGGGACGTGATTTTGCCTGGTACCTCACCGGTGAATATCGCTTCTAGTTAGTTGTCGTAAAGATGTGCTAAAAAAGGCCTGCTCTGCAGGCCTTTTTTTTAACTTTTTTATAATCAATAGTTGAGACCTTCATTTGAACAACAAAACAAACACCATCAGTTCAAGCAAAGGCCGACACTACGTCGATCTGACTCACGCAGCCCCGATGTTCGAAGCATTGGAAAACGATTTATCCAGACCCGATCTGAATAAGCCAATAGCGGATTCTCAAGCCGTATGTGGACACGGTTTAGGTGCGCGAATACCAAAACCGGATTTTCAGGCAGCCGTCGGTGTCTTTCGCTGGGGTCTTTTCAGCATGGATGAGCATTTTGCCACGCACATTGACTCTCAATGTCATTTCCTTACCACTGATCCGGAATTTAGTATCAGTAATCCGGATCGGCGCTATGCGCACGAATTTACTCTGGATGATCTGATAGGATCACTCGTCTATGTCGATATCAGTCCACGAGTGCGCGCTGAACTGGACAAAAACGGCGGCACACCTTCGCCCGATGTGAACGTGACCGATTTCAGAAACGCCAGCGAGGCAACGGTGCGACTTGAAGATATTAAAAAAGTGGAAGCCTATATTTGTGATGGCTGTTACATCGTTTTCAACACCGGTTGGGAACAGACCTACTTTGGAGAAGGTCCGGAGAATGGCTGGTACCATCCCTACAACAACGGACTAAATCATCCCGGTGTCACACCTGAAGTGGTTGACTGGCTGATTGCATTGGAAGAGGAAAAAGGAATTCGTATCAATGGGCTGGCTGCCGACAACATTGCCGTGGAGTCGGGCGAAAGTCTGTTGGGAGAAGGCGGAAGTGTTGATGTGCAGCCAGCCAGAATCAACGGACCCTATCTGCATGCTCTGGGCTTACAACGAGGCTGGAAACTGGTGGAAAATTGCGCGAATCTTGATCAACTGGCTGCTATGCCTCAGGGAGAGGGAACACTGATTGTTGGTGCTTCGAGAATTATTGGTGTCAGTGGTGCACCAGCAAGAGTCATCGCAATGTATCCCGACAACACATAAAAATATTTATTACTCGTTATTTTGACCGGTACCGGCATCTGCCCGGAACGGGCCAAAGCGGGCAAAGTCCGTGAAAGCCTGTTCTAACTCAGCCTCACTATTCATAACAAAAGGTCCATGCCAGGCGATTTTTTCGTCTATTGGCAGTCCTGCCATAAGCAGACATCGAGCCGCCTGATTTGCCCGCAGCACTATTTGCGCTGCCTTGTCCAATAGCACGACTTCTCCGGCCACTGCGCTCTCATCATCACCGACCTTTATTGTGCCATCAACTACAAATAACAATACAGTGTAATGCTTTGGCGGCGAATAACTAAAATCCGCATTTGCCTGTAAAACGATATCAAGATAAATGGGGTCAGAGAATCTTGGCTTTGGCGGCAAGTCAGCATTGTGACCAGCGTAGCTTCCGGCAACGACGCGAATACCAATGCCGGTCTGATCAGATAGTAAGGGAGATTGCTCTGCATTGGTTTCACTGTAGAAGGGTGTGGAGAATTTATCTTTTGCCGGCAGATTGATCCACAGCTGCATACACCAGAACAGGCCATCGCTTTGATCCGGTATTTCATCATGGGTGAGTCCGCTGGCATTACACAGCCATTGCGCCCCCAGTGACCCGACATGGCCACTAAAACCGGCACTATCGTTGTGCTTCAAGCTGCCGGAAAGCATGTAAGTGATGGCTTCAAAGCCACGATGCGGATGTTCCGGGAAGCCGCCTGCGTACTCTTCTATTTTGTCGCTTTTGGTTTCGTCAAATAAGAGGAAAGGATTGGTCAGTTCGTAATCGGTCGGTACAAACCAGCGGGTGATATGTGTCCCTGCGCCTTCTTTACGGACATCAGCAGCAAAGCGGTGGGCAATTTTTCTAAGTTTCACAATACTTCAGGTCGATTAAACAGGTAAGGGCGACAACAACTTTAACAGCCTCGTTTTAAGCTGGACTTCTCGGCGGCTAAGTAACCAGACCGACTTTGTTGCGGCCCACTCATCCTCATAGCGGCCGACGGCGTAGAGTTCACTACGTCCTTCCGCATCGGTATGAAACAAGGAAAAACTCGATGAGCTACGCGCAGAATTGTCCGTCACGCTCACAACATCAACAGACAGAACACGTGTTTGTTCAATACCGGCTATTTCCCATTCATGCTCGTTAACAGCCGCCAGTCGGTCTTCAAGCTCATCTCGACTGCGCCGCATCCAGATCATTTTGTCTGCCAGCTCCGGTGCATAGCTGCTGATCAAATATTCACCGTCTTTAGTAAATAGTTCCAGAAAACTCGTGTGATTGCTGTCGTCCAGATAGCGGGCAGACAAGTGTAGCAATTGAATTAGCGTGTCACGGCTATTATCAGTCATCGTCTCTATCCAGAATTACACTTCGACATGATGTGGCTGAAGATTGGTGATCCGACTCCACTCGGCATAGAAATTACGGAGTGACCCGTCACTCATAGGTCCTTCTTCCTCGCGAGCAATCACAGAGAAACGGCTACTCCCTTCTTTCATGTTTTGCATCTGCGTCTGAACCGCCCAAATATCTTCAGCCAGATTGACGCCAGTCGGTCCCCAGACCTCATTGTGGTGATCGATTCGCATATCGCGGACAGATTGCGAATCACCGGCAACACCCAGACCACGGCATTCAAGAATCGTCTTGCCCGGACTGACAGGAATAAGCGAGTCAATGCGAATAACGGTTGAACGACAATTCAACATTACGTCGGGAAATAAATTAACTACTGCGTGCCCGTTTGGCTCCATTCCAGGTAGCAAGCCCTCTGCCCTCTCGGCATAATCGAGCTTGTCGTAACTGATCTTTGCCGGATCGAAACTTAGGTGCCCGTTTTCATGCATGCGCCATTGACGCGAACGGTATTCCTGCTGCGACACCGCTGTGTTGCGATTCAACAAGTGAAGTAATTCGTGGTAACCCTCGCAATTGGTTTCAACAAACAATTTCCAGTTACACTGAATTTCGCTGCGATGTAAATGAAACACTTCAAGACTGGCACTACCAAAAGGCACCCGCATGGCCTCGATGAGACTGTCACCTAGAAAGTCCCGTAATGATCCAGCCTCATCGTCCAGACAAACAAAAACCAAATCAAAAACACTATCTAGCCGGACTTCTTTCAAACCAGTACTTTCTCTTCTAACTGACGAGTCCTTGTATCCGCTTGGCTGAGAAACGGTAAGGCAACGACCTCTATTATCAAAACTCCAGAGATGATAGAAACAAGTCATGCGTCCGCCCTCGAGATTACCCGCAGGCTGACGTAAGAGACGCGCACCTCGGTGTGCGCAGGTGTTATAAAAAGCGCGGATGGTTTCATCTTCGCCTTTGATAAGAACAAGTTCATGTCCGGCCACACGGACTAAACGATAATCAAACGCCTTTTGCAGTTCAGAGGCATGGCAGACAAAACGCCAGCTATCGGTCAGAATGGTTTTCTTCTCTGTTTCGAACACGACCGGATCAGTATAGATACGGTTATCCAGGTAATGACTCTGTGGTAAATCCGGCTGGCTATGTCCGTCCAGTCTGTAAGGCATAAATTGGTTCCTGCTTGAACTACTGATGCTGTTAAAATTGCATATGTTATATTGATCAGAAGCGTAAAAATAACAGCATGCCTCTAACAATCCAACTTTCCCGTAAGATCGACTATATCAGCAAATGCCTGCTTATAGTCGCGATGTTGTTGTCAGGCGCCTGCGATTCACAGCCGGATATTGAGATTATTCGAGCCATCAGCTTGCTGCCCAGACAAACAGACTACACTCGTGATTTCGAAGAATGGCTGAAACAGGTCAACAAAAAAGGGGATGGAAAATTCAAAATCATCTTTGTCGGCGGCCCTGAGGCCATACCGACTTTCGAACAGGCCGATGCCGTTCGAAATGGCGTAGTTCACATGGTGTTTGGCCCGGCAACTTATTACATGGGGTTGTTGCCCGAAGTCGAGGCCATGTTCGCGAGCCCATACACGCCGCTGCGTACCCGCAAAAACGGTGGAACTGCGCTTATGGATAGCATTCATCAGGAAAAATTAGGAGTGAAGTACCTTGCCCGTAGTCTGTTTATCGAATTCCATCTTTTTACCCGCGAGCAACCGGCTCTAAATGACGTTGGCATCCCCGATCTGAGTTCTCAGTTAATTCGTGGCGGGCCGGTTTGGCGCGACTTTATCACCAGTCTAGGTGCCAACTACGTCAATGTTGCCGGGCCCGATGTTTATATGGCGCTCGAGCGCAACATGATTCAGGGTATTGGCTGGCCTATTATCGGTCTCGAAGATGCATCCTGGAGTCAGCATCTCAATTATCGAATAGACCCGGGCGTATTTTCCAGCGACGTCGGACTAATTTTTAACAAGGAAAAATGGGATGGCTTATCCGCACTGACAAGAGAGACTCTGCAGAGCGCTGCCATTGAATACGAGAGTGAGAGTTACGAGCGCTTTCAGAAATTAACCAGAAAACTTGATAAACGCATGCGCGAAAATGGAATGCGCGTTATCACACTGGAAGAGGAAGGCATGAAAAAATATCGACGGCTGGCCAACAAAGTTATATGGGAACGTCTACAAGAGCGTTCACCCAAATACTACGCCGCACTTCGCGACAAATTTTTCCAGCCTGAGACGGCACGTTCCAATGATTGAGAAACCTGTCGGTCGCTTTGAAACACTATTGTTTGGGCTGTTTTGCTCAGGAGCTGCCATCCTCGGCCTGATTACCCTGTTCATTCTCTACGACGTGCTCGCACGCAATCTGGGTATTCCTGCTTTTACACATACCCTGGCGTTGACTGAATACGGACTGTATTACACCACCTTACTTGGCGCCCCCTGGCTGGCGAGGAAAAAACATCACATTTACATGCAGTTAATTACCGCTGCCGTGCCATCGAAGATTCGTCCGCTCGTCGCCAGACTCAGCTACCTTTTATGTGTTACTACCTGCGTATTGCTCGCGTATTATTCGGCTCAGGTTACTCTGGAAACTTTTGTCCGTGGCGATCACGAAGTACGATCCTTCGATATGCCGCGCTGGCTTATTTTTGTGATTATGCCGGTTTCATTTTCCCTTTTGAGTATTGAATTCGGTCGCTATTTGTTTGGTTTCGACGACCTCTACGATGGTGAGCTGGGTATTCATGAATAGTCCAGATACCTCAGGCAGGCACTGACATGTATATGGTCTGGTTTGCGGCTTTTTTTCTGATGTTGTGTGTCACGATATTCCTGATAACACTGGGACTTCCCGTGGCTTTCGCCTTTCTCACGGCTGATGTATTCGGTGCACTGTTGTTCATGGGCGGTGATGCCGGGCTTGCCCAGCTGGTCAGAACATCGGCGAACGCACTCACCAAGTTTGCGCTGGTTCCGGTACCCCTGTTTCTGATTATGGGCGAATTATTTTTTCATAGCGGTCTCGGCTTTCGCGCATTTAACGCTCTGGACAAATTGTTTGGCCGGCTACCGGGTCGCTTGTCTTTTGTCACGGTCGGAGGCGGCACGCTGTTTGCGGCCCTGTCGGGCTCGAGTATGGCCTCCACGGCTCTGCTCGGCACTCTGATGGTGCCTGAGATGTCAAAGAGAGGTTACAAGAACCGCCTTTCCATCGGCCCGATACTTGGTGTGGGTGGTTTGGCCATTCTCATACCTCCATCCGCACTGGCTGTCTTGCTCGGTAGTCTCGCCCATATCGATATAGGTAAGTTACTAATCGCCGGAATTGTCCCCGGGCTGATATTGGCGAGCTTTTATGCTCTTTATATACTTATCAGCATACGCATCGATCCGGACTCCGCACCAGCTTACGACGTTTCTGAAATAAGCATGAAGGAAAAAGTACTGTTGCTGATTCGTGATGTCCTGCCAATGGGTTTCATTGTTTTTCTGGTTGTCGGCATGATCATACTTGGCTGGGCTACTCCCACTGAGTCCGCAGCCTGTGGTGTTGCCGGAGTAATGGTTCTCGCCGCGATAAAAGGCTGTCTTGGATTCGAGGTAATCGTCAAGTCCTTCCTCGGCGCGACGCGTGTGACGGTAATGATGTTTATGATTATTCTAGGCGCCTCCACCTTCAGCAAAGTACTGGCATTTTCAGGAGCCACCACCGGTCTGGTCGCATGGGTCAGTACATTGACACTGACACCGCTCGCCGCTCTGTTGTGCATGTTTTTCATCATGTTGCTGCTAGGAGCGTTCATGGAGCAGCTGTCAATGATGATGCTGACCCTGCCGATATTTGTGCCACTGGCGCACTATTATGGATTTGATTTGATCTGGTTTGGTGTCATTGTCCTGCTGGCACTGGAGATGAGTCTGACCATGCCACCGATGGGTCTGCTGTTATTTGTCATGAAAGGCGTTGCACCGCCCGGTACCCGACTACAGGACATCTGGCTGGCCGCTATTCCCTTTATGGCATGCTCAGCGCTCCTGCTTGTTCTGCTACTTTTATTTCCCGATATTGCTTTATGGCTGCCAGGACTGGCAGGTACAGGCGGCTAGTTCAGGTTTTCGGCAAAGTCACCCCGGTCTGCCCCTGATACTTGCCCCCGCGATCTTTGTAGGAAGTCTCACAAACTTCATCGGACTCAAAAAACAGCATTTGTGCCACACCCTCATTGGCGTAGATTTTCGCTGGCAAAGTTGTCGTATTGGAAAACTCGAGGGTGACATGACCTTCCCATTCCGGCTCCAGCGGAGTCACATTAACGATAATACCGCAACGCGCATAGGTTGACTTGCCCAGGCATATAGTCAGAACATTCCGAGGGATTCGAAAATACTCCACCGTGCGTGCCAGAGCAAAGGAGTTGGGTGGTATAATACAGACGCTCTCATTTACCGAGACGAAGCTATTCGAATCGAAATCTTTCGGATCCACAACGGCAGAATTGATATTAGTAAAAACTTTAAATTCCGGAGCACAGCGGACATCATAACCATAGCTGCTGGTACCATAGGAAACGATACGACCGGATTCATTTTGTTTCACCTGACCGGCTTCGAAGGGTTCAATTAAGCCTTCCTCCTGAGCCTTTCGCCGAATCCACTTATCGGATTTTATTGTCATAAAAGTCGACTGCTGTAATTAAGCGTTTTCAACAACAATTTTGGGGAATTTGGCGCTGTAATCTTTTGCCTGTAAGGACAGCTTCGCAGCAGTCTTGCGGGCAATATCGCGATAAATCTCGGTTATGCGAGAGTCCGGATCCATAGCTACTGTGGGTCTGCCGTTGTCGACGCCTTCGCGTATGCTGATGTCCAGTGGTAGCGATCCAAGCAAATCAACAGCGTATTGTTCCGCCATCTGCTGGCCGCCACCGCTGCCGAAAATGGCTTCTTCATGGCCACAACTACTACAAATGTGCAAACTCATGTTTTCCACAATCCCGAACACTGGAACTTCGACTTTCTCAAACATTTTCAAAGCTTTGCGAGCATCCAGAAGTGCGATGTCCTGAGGGGTTGTGACAATCATGGCTCCACTGACCGGAATTTTCTGGCACAGAGTCAGCTGGATATCTCCGGTGCCAGGTGGCAAATCAATGACCAGATAATCCAGATCGCTCCAGTTGGTATCACCAAGTAGCTGTTCAAGCGCCGAAGTGACCATGGGTCCACGCCATATCATCGGAGTTTCATCATTGATCAGATAGCCAATCGACATTGACTGAATACCATAACTGACATTAGGGTCAATACTTTTGCCGTCTACGCTGTCCGGCTTGGCCTGGCAACCCAGCATGCGCGGCTGACTTGGGCCGTAAATGTCCGCATCGAGTATGCCGACCTTTGCGCCTTCTGCCTGCAGCGCGAGAGCGAGATTCACAGAGGTAGTCGATTTACCTACTCCACCCTTGCCTGAAGCCACGGCAATGGTGTTTTTAATATTCTTCAACGGCTTGACACCTTTCTGGACTGAATGAGATACGATGTTAAAACTGATGTCGACATCGACTGAATCAATACCCTCCAGCTGCGTCAGCCTTGATTTTACGGATTCACTTAGAGCGGCCTTGTAGCCCTCTGCCGGATAACCAAGCTCGAGCGATACGTTCGCATTTACACCATTGGTGGCGATATCCTTTATGGCCCCGGCGCTTTTTAAATCCTGCTTCAGATTGACATCTATCACTTCTGACAGTGCTTGCTCAATTGTTTCTTTGTTTACTTCTGACATGTTTTACTCAATCGCCTTGATAATCGGGGCGCCAGTTTACAATATTTTTTGCCTTGCTGTGGAAGTAGGCAGTCTGTCAGTGCAAAAATAGTGTCAATAGCGTCTATTTCGCAGTTCACGTCATACCTTATTAATGCTAAGTTAGCCGCCTTTTCAGATTAGCCCCGTTAAATGACGAACAAGACACGAAAAATGCTGGTCACCAGCGCCCTGCCTTACGCGAATGGGTCAATCCACATTGGACACATGGTGGAGTACATCCAGACCGATATCTGGGTGCGTTTCCAGAAAATGCGCGGCCATGAATGTCATTACGTCTGCGCGGATGATGCTCACGGCACGCCAATTATGCTCAGTGCTGAACAGCAGGGAATCACACCTGAACAATTGATTGAGCGAACGCGTGCAGAGCATGAGCAGGACTTTGCTGATTTCTCTGTGAATTTTGACAATTTCCACAGCACGCATAGTGAGGAAAACCGCGAATTGTCGACGCTTATTTATACTCGCTTACTCGAAGCCGGACATATCAGTCAGCGAACAATTAAACAGTTTTTCGATCCTGAAAAAGAAATGTTCCTGCCTGATCGTTTTATTCGTGGGGAATGCCCCTATTGCAAAACTGCAGATCAATATGGCGATAGTTGCGAAAACTGTGACCGCACATATTCACCCACCGATTTAATTAACCCGGTATCAGCGGTTTCTGGTGCGACACCTGTGGAAAAAGAGTCTGAGCATTTCTTTTTCAAATTGCCGGATTTCGAACAGATGTTAATAGAGTGGACTGCGAATCACCTGCAAAGCGAATCCGCCAATAAACTGAATGAATGGTTTGAAGCCGGTTTACAGGAATGGGACATTTCGCGAGACGCTCCTTACTTTGGTTTCGAAATTCCTGATCAACCTGGCAAGTATTTTTATGTCTGGCTGGAGGCGCCTATCGGTTACTTTGCCAGTTTCAAGAATTACTGTGACCGGGAAAACATCGACTTCGATACTTTTACAAAACCCGGCAGTGATACCGAGATGTATCATTTTATCGGTAAGGATATTATGTACTTTCATACACTGTTCTGGCCGGCCATGCTGCAGGGCTCGGGATTTCGTGCTCCCACAAACGTCTTTGTACATGGCTTTCTGACTGTCAACGGACAGAAAATGTCTAAAAGCCGGGGCACCTTTATCAAGGCCCGGAGTTATTTGAATCACCTTGATCCGGCTTACTTGCGTTACTACTTCGCTGCAAAGTTAAGTAACCGTGTTGAAGACATCGATCTTAATCTTGATGATTTCATTCAGCGCGTGAACAGTGATCTGGTCGGAAAAGTAGTCAATATTGCCAGCCGCTGTGCAGGTTTTATTAACAAGCGATTTGATGGTCAATTATCGCCCACTCTATCTGAACCCGAATTGTTTGAGCGAATCGCTCAAACAAATATTGCCGAGCTCTATGAGTCGCGTGAATACAGTAAAGCGATGCGTGAAATAATGCAGCTGGCCGATGAGGTAAACCAATACATAGATGAAAACAAGCCCTGGGTATTGATAAAGGAAGCGGGACGTGAAGAGGAAGTGCAAGCGATCTGTAGCATGGGTCTGAACCTGTTTCGCTTACTCATTATCTATCTCAAACCGGTACTACCGGATCTGGCAAAGCAGGTAGAAGAATTTTTAAATATAGACGCACTTTCCTGGAGCGACTTGCAAGCGCCATTGCTTGACCATGAAATAAAGAAATTTAAACCGCTTATTACGCGAATTGAAAAGGAAAATATAGAAGCCATGGTAGAAGAAAGTAAAGATAATCTGGAGTCATCAGAATCAGACACCGCAATTACTACTGTCAGTAACGAACTCAGCTCAAACCCGATTGCGAATGAGATTAGCATAGACGACTTCAGCAAAATCGATTTACGCGTTGCCCGCATTGAAAAGGCGGAGCATGTCGAAGGGGCTGACAAATTATTGCAGCTAACTCTCGACATCGGCGGTGAGAAAAGAAATGTCTTTGCAGGTATCAAGGCCGCTTATGATCCCGCTGCCCTTGAAGGCCGTCTGACCGTGATGGTGGCCAATCTGGCTCCGCGTAAAATGCGCTTTGGCCTGTCGGAAGGAATGGTACTTGCCGCCGGGCCAGGTGGTGGTGATATTTTCATCCTCACACCTGACGATGGCGCGAAGCCGGGAATGCGGATTAAGTAAGCAAAGCCGGTATTACGCGGCAATTTGGCTTGTCGCTTCGCTGAATTCATTTCATACTAGCTTATATCCCCTCCAGTAGTGGAAGAACATTGAGTGAGTGAAATTTTCCTGGTTTTTTTTGCCGCCTGCCTGGCTAATAACCTTGTACTGGACTATCTGTTAGGCCTTGGCCCGACTCTTGCCGTTTCTCGCAGTATAGAAGCTGCAAGGGAATTATCGCTCTGTTTGTTGGTACTCGTCCCGCTCACAACCTTATCCACACATTTGCTTAATGAATTTGTTCTAATTCCTTTCAAGCTTGAATATATACAAACACTCGCATTCATAGTTTGCATAACTTTTGAAATACTATTGCTGGAAAATCTTCTGCGTAAGAAGCTGCCAATTTTGCACCAACGCATTGCTGTTTTCTTTCCACTGCTACTGGTCAACACAAGCCTGCTTGGCATCGCACTGATAGACACTCTTGTTAATGAAGGCCTGCTTGTCTGCATATACTATTCGCTGGGTGCGGCTCTTGGTTTCGCCTTGCTGGTAATACCCTTATCTGCCTTGCGCGAACGAATTGAGTACGCCGATGTGCCTTTTCCTTTTCGCGGCCCGTCAATTCTGTTAATGACTCTGGGCATTATTTCCATGGCATTTTCGGGGTTTTCAGGTTTCAGCTGATGCAGAATATGTTTCCGTTTTTTTCCCTGTTTGCTTCCTTCTGCCTGCTTGTCTGGCTAACAACGAAATTTAGTGCAAGAAGCGGGCACTATTCAGATGCGCTCGAAGAACGAATCAATGCCATGCTGCCGCAAACCCAATGCGGGCAATGTAATTTTCAAGGTTGTCTGCCCTATGCCCGGGCTATCGTGGAAAACCGGGCTGCTATCAATCGTTGTCCGCCGGGTGGTCAAGACACCGTCAGACAAATTGCCAGTTTGATTGGTGTAGACGAAGTGCCGCTATCGACGCAGCTGTCTTCACCTGAAGTCAAATTAGTCGCCAGGATAGATGAAGATAGCTGCATAGGCTGTGTTAAATGCATTCGTGCCTGTCCGGTTGACGCTATTGTCGGCGCGGCAAAACAAATGCACAGCGTGCTTGAAAAAGACTGTACCGGTTGCGAGCTTTGTCTTAGTCCCTGTCCGGTCGATTGCATTAGTATGCAGGCGGCTCATTTAGATGTTAAACAATGGGTATGGACCAAACCTGCTAATGACTACAGGCTTCACGCATGAGCCGTGAACTGCATACATTCCCGGGCGGCTTGCAAATGCCAACATACAAGGCGCTCTCCGATCAGGAAATGTCGATATTGCAACCCATACCTGAACGACTTTTTTTACCTTTGCAGCAGCATATTGGTATCGCTTCCGAGCCGACAGTCAAAATTGGCGATAAAGTATTGAAAGGTCAGATCATAGCCAGAGCGAATGGCTACGTTAGTGTGCCCATGCATGCCAGCACCTCGGGAAAAATAGTTGATATCGGCGATTATCCTGTTCCGCACCCATCGGAATTGAAAGCCCCATGCATTGTCATCGAGGCTGATGGTGAAGATCGCCTGTTCGATATCAAACCAACTCATGAGTATCACTCTGTTGATCCGAAGCTACTCCAGGAACTTATCAAAGAATGCGGAATTATCGGCCTCGGTGGAGCCGGGTTTCCGGCTCACGTCAAACTAAATGAGGGCGTTGAAAATTCCGTCGACACACTCATCATTAACGGGGTCGAATGTGAACCCTATATTACCTGTGATGATCGCCTGATTCAGGAAAAAGCCAACTATATTGTCGCAGGCACGCGAATGATTCGACACGCGGTTCAGGCAAAACATTGTGTTATTGCTGTTGAAGACGATATGCCCGCGGCTTATGCTGAACTGGAAAAGCTCATAGACGATGATATTGAACTACTGAAAATTCCAACCCGCTACCCGGCCGGAGGTGAAAAACAGTTAATTCAGGTTCTGACCGGAATGGAAGTGCCCAGCGGAGGTTTACCAATTCATGTCGGCGTCGTAATCCATAATGTGGCGACCGCAGCTGCAGTCTATCGAGCTGTTACACGTGGCGAGCCGGTAATTTCCCGCTATGTAACGGTTACCGGTATGGTTGATAAACCACGCAATCTACAGGTATTGCTTGGTACACGTGTGAAAGACTGTATAGAAGCCTGCAACTTTGATGTCGACGAGAATTGTCAGATGATCCTTGGCGGACCTATGATGGGTATGCATGTAAGCAACCCGCATGTACCGGTAATCAAAACTACCAATTGTATTCTGGTTCAGGAGAACACACCGCGTCCACCCGAGATGCCCTGCATTCGCTGCGGTTATTGTGCGGATGTATGCCCGGTCAAACTGTTACCCCAACAACTTTATTGGCACGCTAAAACCGACAATATGGAAGCCTCTCAGCAGTACCACATCTTCGACTGTATCGAATGTGGTTGTTGCTCCTATGTCTGCCCAAGCAACATACCTCTGGTCCAGTACTATCGTTACTCCAAATCTAAAATCGCCGCAGAGGAACGTCGTCGCGACGGAGCCGATCACGCTCATGTGCGTTTCCTGAAGCGCAACAGCAGACTGGGGAAAAAACTGGAGAACAAAAAACAAGAGCAGCAAGTGCTTGGCAACACAGATTCAACAGAAAACAAGCAGGACTATATTGCAGCAGCACTTGAACGTACCCGGCTAAAACGGGAAGAGAGTAAGACACAATCCCGAAAGCCCTCTACTAACGATAAAGATGCATAAATACTTTATCAGTTCACCTCATAGACATGATGGTTCTTCTGTACGTCACCTCATGCTTAGTGTTTGTTTCGCTTTGATTCCGGGTTTACTGACTTATATATGGTTTTTCGGTTGGGGAATCGTTATTCAATGTTTGCTGGCCGTTGGTTTCGCCCTTGCCGCGGAATATCTGGCTCTGCGTTTACGTAAAAGACCAGTTACTTTTTTTTTGAAAGACGGAAGCGCCGTTCTCACCGGACTTTTGTTTGCACTGAGCATTTCACCTTTTAGTCCATGGTATATCAGCTTCTTTGGCATTCTTGTCGCCATACTGTTTGCTAAACACATCTACGGTGGGCTTGGGCAGAATCTCTTTAATCCGGCAATGGTCGGATATGTCTTCGTGCTATTGTGTTTTCCTGCAGACATGACTAACTGGCCCCTCACGATAACCCAGCCACCTGCTATATCTACATACTTCACTTATATATTTACTACGCCGGAAAATCTTATTGACGGAATAAGCGGCGCAACGGCACTGGACCAGATGAAAACTCAATTGGGATCCATGGGGATGGTATCGGAAATCAAACTCGAACCGGCATTTGGTCAGTATGGCGGTGCTGGTTGGGAATGGATAGCGTGTGCTTATCTTTTTGGTGGCCTGGCATTGACCATTCTAGGGTTAATCAGATGGCACATTCCCGTGGCAGTTCTGCTGGCAATTTTTCTTTTCAGCCTGTTTTTCCACTTATACGATTCAGATATTTATCCCTCACCCTTGTTCCATATATTTAGTGGGGGCACCATATTGTGTGCTTTTTTCATCGCCACTGATCCGGTTTCTGCATCAACAAGCGCAAAAGGAAAAATATTGTATGGGGGGCTGATTGGTGTCCTTTGTTTTTCTATTCGAACCTGGGGTTCATACCCTGATGGCATCGCTTTTGCGATACTGGTAGCTAATGCCTGTGTCCCACTCATTGACCACTACACGCGGCCCAGAGTGCTTGGAGAATTCAAGTGAGTAAACCAGGTATTAATTTACAAACGGTTTGTAAACCTTCAGTAGTTGTTTTAATTTTTCTGAGTTGCTGTCTGCTTATCTATTTCTCGAACCACTTTACGCATGAGAAAATTGAAGGGAAGCGCCAGCTGAGCGCACTACGCGTGATCTCTGAGGTGATGCCCTTGCCATTTGACAATAATATCTATGAAGACTGGCTTGATATCCCGGAATTATCTACTCGCGCCTATCGGGCACGGACAAATCATGAAAGTACCGGTCTGGTTTTTATGCCAGTGAACGCCAAAGGCTATAATGGCAACATCAGTATGGCGATTGGGCTTGCTTTTAACGGGCAATTGACCGGGGTTCGCATTATCGAACAGAATGAAACTCCCGGACTGGGTGATCAAATCGATTCCAGGATCACGGACTGGTCCGCACAATTTTCCGGTCGGTCACTTGCCAATAGCGCGAAAACCGCCTGGGCGGTGGCATCTGAAAATGGTGAATTCGATGCGCTTAGTGGCGCCACAACGAGTCCGCGCGCAGTAATTAATGCAGTAAAGTCCATCCTCGATTATTATGAATTACACCGCAACGAACTCTATATACAAAAAGTAAATTAATTTTTATGCTTAATAAACAAAAGCTTAAGTTTCTTCGTAGTCTTGCCCACGAGGCCAGCCCAATCATCTGGATAGGCCAGCATGGCCTCAGTGCCAATGTTCAGGAAGAACTACAACAGGCGCTTGATCACCACGAACTGGTCAAGATCAAACTTCGCGTGGGTGAACGCAATGAGCGCGATACTATCGCACAGAGCCTGTGCGACATTACCGGCGCTGAGGTGGTGCAGAAAATAGGCAATACACTTACTGTGTACAGAGCAAATAAAAAGGAAGCACGTATCAGTTTTCCAAAAAGCTGAATAACTAAAGAATACCTTCGTCCCTGGACAAGTCGCTTGACCCCATCTAACCAGAACACCGATAATTACTCATACGCCCTCCAGAGTAAAAGATATGAAAGCATCCGTTCCTGAAATTGTACGATCATTGCAGCTTATGGGATTTTTGGCGGTATTACTCGCAGGTGGCTTTCTCAGTGGCACATTCCTGCTGGCAAGTGAAATTTACCGGGCCTTTTGTCTGGGCGCCTTCTTCACTTGTGTGATTGGCATTATTTTATTATTCGGTTTCTCCAAAATTATAGTCCTGCTGGGTGAGATTCGCGATCGAGCGGATGATTCCTGATCCAGATAAATGTATTGGCTGAGTCTATCTATTTCTTGCCCTCCCTACTTTCCGGCACGCTGTAGTTCGAAATCCTGATAATGCATCTGTCATTTAAACTTGCCGTTGTCGTCATCACATTAGTTTTATCTGCACAGGTAAATTCGCAAGAAACCAGTTTTATTAGTATCCCGCTAGATCCTGCCTTATGTCCTGCCGGACTGGGTGTACCAGCGCGGCCGGTTGTTGAAGATGAACTTGAAAGTGGTGATATCCATGTTACCGCCGACTCAGTTGACCTTGTTGAAAAAGGCCTTTCCCATCTTGAGGGAAATGTGCAGCTAACCAAAGACAATCAACAAACTACAGCCGATGTGGTGGATTATTATGAACCAGATGACACTGCAGATTTAAAAGGTGATGTAAATTACTGGGATGAATCTCTCTATCTGAATTCACCGGAAGCCTATCTGGATCTGGACAATGGCACTGGTAGTTTTAAGGACGCAGATTATAAACTGATCAGTAATTGGGCTCGCGGCCATGCAAAAGAGCTTTTCCTTGATGTTGGCACATTGACGCAGGGCAATAACATCGATTTTTCAACCTGTGAGCCTCAGAAAACATTCTGGGACCTTTCAACAAATATCTGGAAAATCAGCGCAAAATCTTTGACCCTTAATCACGAGACCGCTCGTGGTACAGCTAAACACGCAGTCCTAAAAATAAAAGATATACCTGTATTTTATACGCCATATCTTTCTTTCCCGCTCGATGCGCAAAGAAAATCAGGGTTCCTGACACCGACCTATGGATCCTCATCAAGAAATGGGCTCGAATTTCGAACTCCTTATTACTGGAATATTGCTCCCGATATGGACGCGACCATAACGCCCAGATACCTGTCTGACAGCGGCCCGATGTTAATGGGAGAGTATCGTTACCTGATGAAGTCAGGCGCAGGGATTCTGAATGTGGAATACCTGCCGGGTGATGATCAATTCCAGGGACAGGATCGAAATTACATTAATTTTGTTCATAAACAGAATTTATTTGGCAGTGGCAAACTTGATTTATTATACAACCGTGTTTCTGACGCTCGTTATTTTGAAGACTTTGGTGGCAGTCTTACAACTACCAGCATTCAGTTTTTGGAAAGACACGGCAGGTTTACTATGCACGGCGCTAACAGCAACTACAATTGGAACTTGTACACTAATGCTCAGGACTTTCAGATTCTAAATGAAAATCTTGCTATTACTTCCAGACCTTATAAACGACTTCCTCAGTTTCGACTAAACGCCAATTCCCTGGCTGGCAATAATGCGCTTAATTACCACTTGAAAAGCGAACTGGTTTATTTTCAACGAGGTAATGATCCCTTACTTAACAATGTGGAAGGCCTGCGTGTTGACCTGTTTCCTTCGTTAACTTATCCGATGCGATCAATCGCGGGGTACATGACCCCTAAACTCGGCATACGTTATACTCAATATCAACTAAACGAAAATACCAGATTCAAAGAATCACCTAGTCGACTGTTACCAATGTTTAGTTTGAATAGCGGTCTGTATTTCGATAAGCAAAGTGAAGTGTTGGGCAAGAAATATACGCAGACACTGGAACCTCGTTTATTCTATTTGTATATACCTGAAGAAGATCAAAGTAACTTACCCGTATTTGATACCAGTATTTACGATCTCTCGTCTTCGTATGGCACTCTATTTTATGAAGATCGCTTTAGTGGCCCGGACAGAATGGGGGATGCTAATCAGTTGACCTTATCCCTGACTTCGCGATTTAACGTCCTTGGCTCTGCCCTAAACGGTGTCTTGACGGTAGGTCAGGCATTTTTTCTGGAAGACAGGGAGGTGAACCTGCCTGGCCGCGCCATACAGGACGAAGCCTACTCCCCTATTATTGTTGCCTACCAATTGACCCCATTTAGACACGCACTCATACGTGGCGATTATCAGTGGGACTACGAAAACCAGATCACTCGCAAATTTACAATTTCCGCGCAATATCGCCCAACGTCTGAAAAAGTGATTAATCTGGGCTATCGTGTAGTGCGCATACCTACCAACACTGTTGGCCAGGCCAATACCAGTATTGAACAGACGGATGTTTCTTTCAGCTGGCCAATTGGTAAGGACTGGAACGCAATTAGTCGCTGGAATTATGATTTACCACGTAAAAAATCGATAGAAATGTTCGGTGGTGTCGAATACAACAGCTGCTGTTGGGCGTTTCGCGCCGTAGGGCGGCGTTTCCTCACCAACATCAATGGTGATTTCCAGACCGGATTTTTTCTCCAATTTGAGCTAAAAGGACTAGCCGGAGTAGGCCAGATGACGGTAGACTTTCTCACCAAACAAATACCGGGATACAAACGTGGATTCTAGACCTATGTATAAACATCTAAATCAGCTAATCACGACTTTTATAGGCTTATTCTGCATCATCCAGAGCGCCCACTCAGCGGTGGAACTGGACAGGATTATTGCTGTCATCAATGATGATGTCGTTATGAAAAGCGAGTTGGATGACAAGGTAAGAACCGTAAAAAACCAGTTAAAAGAACAAGGTACGACACTTCCACCCTCATCTATTCTGGAAAAACAGGTGCTCGATAGACTGATTCTGACCAAACTACAGATTCAGATGGCTGAGAAAACCGGTATTCGCGTTGATGATGAATCACTAAATCGCACCATTAGTAATATCGCCGCTGAAAATAAGCTGAGTCTGGCTCAATTCAGAGAAATCCTTGAAAGTGACGGTTACAGCTATGCAAGATTTCGCGAAGATATTCGCCAGGAAATACTTACTTCCCGGCTAAGACAACGTCAGGTAGATAATCGAATCACTGTCACAGATCGCGAAATCAGCAATTTTATGGACAATCAGGAGCATCAGGGGGAAGTCGAAACCGAATACAATCTCGCTCACATTCTGGTCGCTACACCAGAAGGTATGTCCACGGCGGCGCGAGAAGATGCCAAGAAAATAGCTGAGAAAGTGCTGGCTGATTTAAAGAACGGTGGGGATTTTTCTCAATTGGCCGCCACCTATTCTGATGGTCAGGATGCACTCGATGGTGGCAAACTCGGCTGGCGTAAAGCCGGACAGGTTCCTACCTTATTCGCAGAATCCGTAGCAGATATGGAAAAAGGCGATGTCAGCGATATTATCCGAAGTTCAAGCGGCTACCATATTATTACATTGCTGGACGTACGCAGCACAGAGCAGGTTGTGGTGACTCAGACATCTGCCAGACATATACTGATTGTTACCGATGAACTGATTGACGACGAAGATGCACGCCGGCGATTACAGCAACTTCTATTGCGCCTGAAAGGTGGCGACGATTTCGCCGATTTGGCCAGAGGACATTCAAATGACGCCCTCAGCGCTGCCGATGGTGGAAACCTGGGATGGGTTAGTCCGGGTGATCTGGTACCAGAAGTTGAGGCGGCCATGAATGCACTCGCTCCCGGACAGGTGAGCCAGCCATTCAAATCCCAATTTGGTCATCACATTGTTCAGGTACTTGAGCGGCGTGAGCACGACAGTACGGAAGATGTGAAAAGAGCAAAAGCCAGAGAGGCCATTCGCAGACGTAAACTGGAAGAGGCCCATCAGAACTGGCTTCGTGAAATGCGCGATGACGCCTACGTTGAATACCGCCTAGAAGGATCATAATCTGCCCCTGCCTCGTATTGCCCTTACTGTAGGGGAACCTGCCGGCATCGGTCCGGATATCTGTCTGCAACTCAGCAGAGAGGAATTTGAAGCTGAATTAGTGGTACTTGGCGATCCGGAGCTGATGTCTGAACGCGCTCAACTACTTGGTATCCCTACCGAAATTAGATCCTATCAGGCAAGCACTGGACCTCTTAAACACCAGCCTGGCACACTCTCTGTTTATCCTGTATCGACGCCAGTCCCGGTGATTTGCGGTCAGTTGAATGTAGAAAACACCAGTTTCGTGCTTAAGCTAATTGAGATTGCCGCAAATGGTTGCCTGTCCGGTCAGTTCGATGCCATGGTCACCGCGCCTGTGCATAAAGCTGTCATTAGTCAGTCCGGTCAACCTTTCAGCGGGCATACTGAGTATTTAGGCCGGCTTTGCGGCACGCCTGAAACAGTCATGATGCTTGCCAACCAAAAATTGCGCGTGATTCTGGTTACTACCCATTTACCACTGAAGAAAGTGTCAGAAGAAATAAGCGTTGAGCGACTCGAAAAAGTTTTGCGTATTACCCATACAGCCTTGAAAGAAAAATTTGGGCTAAATCAGGTTCGGCTTCTCGTGTGCGGATTAAACCCTCACGCCGGAGAAGAAGGCGAGTTTGGTGATGAAGAGATTCACATCATTAAACCTACGCTTGAAAAACTGGTCAATGATGGTATGCAAATCATCGGGCCGGTTCCTGCAGATACAGCTTTTACAGCTGAATCCCTACAGGGAATAGACGCTGTTGTAGCAATGTATCATGACCAGGGCTTGCCTGTGCTGAAAGCCCAGGGCTTCGGTAAGACTGTCAATATCACTCTGGGCCTACCCATTATTCGGACTTCAGTTGACCACGGTACGGCCCTGAATCTCGCCGGCAGTGGCAAAGCTCGTCCGGACAGCCTCAAATACGCAGTAGATCTGGCAATTGATTTGGCTAATCAAAAGACCTCAACTTCGGCTGCTTGAACTCTATGTGCCCTGAACCCATACATAGGCCAAGAAAACGCTTTGGTCAGAATTTTCTGCATGATCGCTTTTATATTGAACGTATTTTGACTGAGTTCGAAGTCGATCCAAAGCAGGACATCATTGAAATCGGTCCGGGTAAAGGGGCTCTTACAATTCCCTTGCTGAAAAAGTACGGACATCTGCACGTTATTGAAATAGATAGAGAACTGGCTCAGCATCTGGAAGATAAATGTGCTGACCTTGGCGAACTGCATCTACACCTTGGTGATGCCTTGAAACTGGATGTAAGCACACTAGTTACTGAAGGAAAATTGCAGATATGTGGCAATCTCCCTTACAACATTTCGACGCCCCTCATATTTCACCTTTTGAAGACAATACCTGATGGGAGTCTGATGTTATTCATGCTGCAAAATGAGGTAGTCGATCGTATTTGCGCCTCGCACAACCATAGTGATTATGGTCGATTGTCAGTAATGGTGCAGGCTCAATGTCGCGTTGAAAAATTATTTGAAGTGCCCTCTGAGGCCTTTAGCCCTCAGCCCAAAGTAACCTCTGCTGTAGTAAAAATACAGACCGATAAAACCCGACGAAAGAAACTCGCTGACCCTAAAGTATTCGAACAAGTGGTTCGTCAGGCCTTTGGACAGAGAAGAAAAACCCTGCGAAATGCCTTAAAAAAACTGCTTCTCGCCCACGATCTAAGCGAAGTATCCGTCGATTCCAGCTCTCGTGCAGAAAACATCAGCGTGGAACAGTTTATAGCTATAGCGAATATGCTCAGTAAGCCCTGATTTTTCTCTTCTGGCTGTGGATAAGTCTGGGAGTTATTTGCTTACTCCCATCCTGCTCGTCAACTTCAATCCAAATTCGCCTGAAGTTATTGAAAAACAAAGGAATTCTTCTTTCTTATTTAAAATCAATTAGTTATATCTTACATTACTATTAATTTTCATATTGTGAGTACTCACTAACAATATCTTTTATCTGATCTGGTTCTCTGTGCATAAGATCCTACGTCAGATTTCTCCCGAGACTATATCGTGAAAACCCTCTTAAGTTTTTGTTGTGCAATACTTTATCGATTATGAAATGACACCTCTGCCTGATGAATGGTTTATAATCTGACCTTGAAATTTACCCGGTTTGTGCTGTGCTAGAAATCCTTTCAAGAATGTCACTATCGCTGAATACTCTCAGTGAAAATTTCGGCAAAGCAGTCGCCTGGCTGGTACTGGCTATGGTAATACTGGTTACCTATGACGTGAGCATGCGCTATTTTTTCAGTAGCGGCTCAATAGCCCTGCAAGAAATGGAATGGCATTTGTTCTCCGCAATATTTCTTCTCAGCGCCGCCTATACTTTCAAACACGATGATCATGTCAGGCTCGACCTTCTTTATCAGAGCAGGTTCATGAACGACTACCGAAGAGCCTGGGTAAACTTTCTCGGTGGCATTCTTATGCTCGTGCCCTTTTCTGCACTGATTATTTACTGTGCCTGGCCTTTTGTGTCCCTGTCTTTTTCATCTATGGAAGGCTCTCCGGACCCGGGAGGTTTAGCCAATCGCTGGATACTGAAAAGTATTATCCCTCTCGGGTTTTTTCTTCTGCTAGTGCAGGGCTTCGCAGATATTTTGAAAAACCTTTGCCTCATTTTGAAAAAGCCGCAATGAGCGTCTGGATTGCCCTCATGTTTTTAACTCTGATGCTCATGTTACTGATGGGATATCCAGTAGCATTTACTCTTGGTGCTACAGCTTTGCTGTATGGCAGTATTTTTATGGGTGTCGATTTTTTTAATTTACTTCCTTTGCAAATATGGGGAGTAATGACCAATTTCACTCTGCTGGCCGTTCCGCTTTTTATTCTGATGGGTATTGTTCTGGATAAATCAGGGCTGGCCGAAGATCTACTCGAGACTATGGGTCAGCTTTTCGGCCGCATGCGGGGCGGGCTTGCAATATCTGTTGTTCTGGTTGGTGCATTGCTTGCGGCAACAACCGGCGTGGTCGGAGCTACTGTGGTAACCATGGGCGTTATCGCTTTACCAACCATGCTAAAACGCCACTACTCTCCGCAACTGGCAACTGGCACCATTGCAGCGGCAGGCACTCTCGGGCAGATTATTCCACCTAGCATTGTTTTAATCCTACTCGGTGATGTGATGGGTGTGCCAGTCGGTCGCTTGTTTATCGGCGCGATCGTTCCTGGAATCCTACTGGTGACCCTGTTTTTAGCCTATATTTCCATTTATGCCTGGGCGCAGCCTAAGGTGGCTCCAGCACTCACAGTCAGTGTTAACGAAGAAAAACCACTTAGTAAAATACTATTTACACTTTTCCCGCCATTAATTCTGGTGCTTGGGGTACTTGGATCGATTTTTTTCGGGGTTGCCTCACCAACCGAATCAGCCGCAATTGGGGCAATTGGCGCAATGATGCTGGCAGCGGCTCACCGCCGCCTTAGTCTGAAAAACCTGCAAGAAGCCTTGCAACAAACAACACGTCTGACAAGTATGGTCTTTATGATCCTTATTGGTGCGACCGCCTTCGGGCTGGTTTTCAGAGGTATGGGGGGCGCGGTTCTGGTGCGGGACATTATGCTCAGCCTGCCAGGTGGCGAATGGGGCTTTCTCGCGGTCAGTATGGGACTCATATTCGCCCTCGGTTTTTTCCTCGATTTCCTGCAGATTTGTTTTATCGTGGTACCAATTCTTCAACCGATTGCTCAGGTCCTGCACATCGATTTACTCTGGCTGGCAGTGTTGATTGGCATCAATCTGCAAACCTCTTTTCTTACCCCTCCTTTCGGATTTTCCTTGTTCTATCTGAAAGCTGTGGCACCTCCTGAAATTACAATTCGGCATATATAGAGGAATACTGCCCTTTGTTGGAATACAACTTATAGTAATTCTGTTGCTTTTATTTTTTCCTGAAACGGTACTCTGGCTACCTGACTTGATGGATGAATGGCAAGGTTTATGAATATGAACTCAGACTTCTTGAGAGTGAATTTACCTCATCGCAGCGATTAATAAACTCATCGTAATTCAGCAATAACCGGTTCAACTTCCGGCCGGATCCCTCTCCAGATAAAAAACGATTCCGCAGCCTGTCTTACCAGCATTCCCAAACCATCAATGGCGGTTCGTGCCCCGTTGACTTTTGCCCAGGTAATAAAGGCAGTGTCGCTATCTGCATAAGCAAGATCATAGCAATCTCTGCCAGCTATCAGCTGATCTGCAAGGGGCGGAACCTGCTGTTGCAGGCTGGCTGAAGTGGCATTGATTACAATGTCTGCCAAATTTGCAGGCACTGAATCGTAGGAATAGACCTGAATTTCTCCGATAGTTGAAAATCGATTCTGTATTTCTTCAGCACGCGTCAGAGTTCGATTGGTAATGGTAATTCGAGCAACTCCGGCATCAAACAGAGCTTCAATAATGCCACAGACAGCGCCACCCGCTCCCAGAATAAGTACGTTTCTTTCCGACAGAGTAATCGCGTTAGCCAGCAAATCTTTCACCAGACCTTTGCCGTCGGTATTATCACCATAAGTCTGCTCATTCTCACCGAACCAGATGGTGTTGACTGCTCCGGCCCGCTCAGCAAGACCAGTCGGGGCTTTCACCCAGGAACAGGCTCTGCTTTTATGCGGAAGTGTGACATTCAGGCCCTTGATCCCCTGCCTGTGCAACTGTAACAGGGCCTCATCAAATTCATCAGCAGTAACAGCGATTGCCTGATAGTGCAGGATCTGACCAGACTGCTCCGCAAACAGTTGATGAATTTGTGGTGACTTACTATGAGAAATGGGATCGCCGATAACGCAATAGTTATCGACGTCTTCAGCAAGTGTAAAAGAACTGGAAAAAGTCACGTATACACCACCGGAAATAAACGCGAATCGAGTGGGGTGGCTATGCGCTCCGGCCCTGCAGGCCACCCTGTAAACAACTGGTCACGAGACCACGCTCACTTAGCAGGAAGGCGCCAGCTGAACTTCTTCTGCCGGTATCGCAATACAAGATATACTGTTTGCTTGAGTCCAGCGAGTCCGCTTTCATTCTCAACATAAATAATGGGATATTGGTACTGCCTTCAATACCGTTATTTTTAAATTCACTGTCGAGTCTGACATCTATCCACACGGCTCCCTCAGCCACCAACTTATCGGCTTCTTCGTTAGTCACCCAGCTTAACATCGGCTCTTTCAGCAGTTCATTGAAGTCTTCCTTGGACAGACGCATCAATGTTCCATCTGTCGTCATAATAATGTTTGCGTTGCGCTTGGCTTCCGACAGTAAAGCTTCCTCACCAAAAGCATCACCATCTCCAAGCGTCGCTAGAATTAATTCGGAGCCTGTTTTGGAAGGCCTGGTAACTTTGCATTTGCCAGTTTTAACAATGTAATAATAATCACCATCATCACCCTGTTTGATAATAGTTTCGTCGGCTTTTACAGGCACCTCCTGTATACGCATGAACATCGCCTGAATATTGGCAGGTGGAACCTGTAAAAATGCCTTGGATTGCAAAACTCGAGTCATCCAGTCACCGCCGTCGTCCTCAACTTCTTCATCTTCAACGACTGATATCTCATCTACTTCAATGCCGGACAATTGATCCCAGGTGAGTAAAATATCCAGTAAATCACTGTCAATTCGCGTGATCTTTGAATCGGTCTTGGCTACTACCTGATGTTTGCGTGGTTGATGGTTGGCAACAGGGTGCTTGGCAAGGTCGGAGCCTGATTTGAGGCTTGTGGTACCACCATCTGCAATAATTTCAAGCTCACCTTCAATCAGATAGACTGTTTTTCGATCATTGTCACCAGCCTTAAAAATTGTTTTCCCGGCCGCAACTTCCTCAACTACGGTTTTACCCGCGAGTTCCTGAAAATTTTCTGCGTTTAATGCACTTGGAGGTACAAAAGACTTTAAAACGCTTTTATCTACCAGATTATTCGACATTCTCTTCCTCTATGCCTCAGCAAGGCACTCTTATTTTCACTATTCTGACTTAAAACTAGATTTTAAGCGGACTTGCTTGCGAATCAAACACATATTTTGAAATCCATTTGCGGATGTAAAAACGGGCGCCAAAGCGCCCGTTCACTTGAAGCAGATAGGGTTCTAGATAGTCACAGATTATACCCACGCTCATCATGTAGCACCAGATCCAGGCCTTCATTTTCTTCTTCTTCAGTGACCCTCAGGCCAATCAAGGCGTCCAGAAGCTTGAGTAATACGATTGTGACCACGGCACACCACGCCGCGGTAGCCAGAATCCCGATTGTTTGAGTCAACAATTGCTCTCCCATAGATACCTCTAGACCCAGCCCACCAAAGGATTCAGCCGCAAATACACCCGTCAGAAATGTACCGAGAATGCCACCAACGCCATGAACCGGAAATACATCCAGGGAATCATCAATTTTTAAACCGCGTTTAATATATTGGGTCGCCGCGTAACAGACCAGTCCTGCGCTAAGTCCAATGATAAGCGCGCCAAACGGGCCGACAAAACCTGAAGCCGGTGTAATGGTACCAAGTCCTGCGACCATGCCAGTGACAATGCCAAGCACACTCGGTTTACCATGTTTGATCCACTCACATGCCATCCAGGCAAGAGAACCTGCCGCTGCCGATATGTGCGTTGCCAGCATAGCCATACCGGCATTACCATCGGCAGCTAAAGCGCTGCCCGCATTAAAGCCAAACCAGCCAACCCATAGCATGGCCGCACCGGTGACAGTCACGGTCATATTATGCGGTGGCATCATGGTTTGCGGAAAACCTTTACGCTTTCCAAGTATAATCGCCGCTACAATCGCCGCGACACCGGCATTGATATGCACGACTGCGCCACCAGCGAAATCCATGAAGCCCATGTCGTTTAACCAACCACCACCCCAGACCCAGTGACAAACCGGTGCATACACGAGCACTAGCCATAGTCCGGAAAACCACATTACTGCCGAAAATTTCATACGCTCTGCAAAGCCACCGACTATCAATGCAGGTGTAATGATGGCGAAAGTCATCTGAAACATAAAAAAGACAGTTTCCGGAATATCACCACTCATGCTCTGTGTGCCCATGTCGCTAATCATAAACTTACCTAAGCCAATGATTTTATTCACGCTACCACCATCGCCAAAGGCCAGACCATAGACGAAAAGCATCCACAAAATTGACACCATGCAAGCGATGGCAAAGCATTGCATCAATACAGACAGAACGTTTTTACTTCTTACCAGTCCGGCATAGAACAAGCCCAGACCGGGCAAAGTCATAAACAAGACAAGTGTCGTTGAGGTAAGAATCCAGGCGGTATTAGCACCATTGAGCTCATCAGCTAGTAAGGTCGGAGAGAATAGTAAGGTGCAAGAAGCAAGTAACAGCGAATTAATACGATTGATTTTAAAAAACATTATATTTTCCTTCAGTAATAACTTACAGGGCTTCTACACCACTTTCTCCGGTGCGAATGCGGACGACCTGTTCAAGGTTGGTAACGAAGATTTTACCGTCACCTATCTTCCCAGTGTTGGTAACGTTACGAATGGCTTCGATTGCAGCCTCAGTGATATCGTCATCGAGCGCGATTTCAATCTTCACCTTGGGTAAAAAATCAACTACATACTCGGCGCCCCGATATAACTCAGTGTGACCTTTTTGTCTGCCAAAGCCTTTTACTTCGGTAACGGTTAAGCCCTGAATCCCGATTTCCGCCAGAGCATCGCGAACATCGTCCAGTTTGAAGGGTTTAATTATTGCGCTTATTAGTTTCAATCCATCCCCCTGTTACATTGCAGAAAATTCAATAGATCTAGGTCAGGACGAGTCTTTTCTCGTCTTTATGTGCACTGCCTGAGCAGAATATGTGCCAGAACGGATTAAACTATGATTTTCAGAGGTTTAAGGAAATCGAGCTACTTCGGGGGAGAAAAGAGGAGATAGCTGAAGCACAAGATAAGTGCAAAATATGAAGCGATGCACCTGAGTGGTGCATCGCTTCAATCAAAACAGTTCAATGTAATTAAAGTGGTGCATTAGAGGGCGTCGCTACCGCTCTCCCCTGTACGAATGCGAATAACCTGTTCCAGATTGGTGACAAATATTTTTCCGTCACCAATCTTGCCGGTGTTGGTCACTTTGCATATCGCTTCCAGTGCAGTTTCGACCAGCTCATCTTCCATTGCCACCTCTACCTTTACTTTAGGTAGAAAATCGACGACATATTCAGCGCCACGGTACAGCTCCGTATGGCCCTTTTGTCTACCAAAACCTTTTACTTCAGTAACCGTCAGACCTGTGATTCCAATTTCAGCCAGGGCATCACGTACATCATCCAGTTTGAAGGGTTTAATTATTGCCGTTACGTGCTTCATCTAATACACCTCATTTATCATTGGTCAGCCATCAGTCAATCTAATTACGCTTTCTCGACTATAATACTTGTTCTGGTCGCGTCCTCGTCATTATATCAAACATTGATAAGCTAAATTTATCTATCAGAACAGTAAGGCCGATACCATCACAAGACAGTAATCTGGCCCTATACCTTATCTGTACTCAGGATGGATTCACAAACTCAGGATAAGCCTCCATTCCACACTCGGATAAATCCACACCTTCGTACTCTTCCTCGGCGTCTACTCTAATGCCCAGAATTGACTTTAGGGCAAACCAGACCGCGAAACTTGCTGAAAACACCCAGACAAAAATCACCAGAGCTCCTGTGATTTGTCCCATGAAAGTCGCCCCACTGTTAGTGAGTGGCACCGCAAGCAAGCCCCAGAGGCCTACAACGCCATGAACAGAAATAGCACCAACCGGATCATCAATTTTAATTTTATCTAGCAGCACTATTGAGAACACCACAATTAAGCCACCTACCGCTCCGATCAGCGTTGCTGAAAGCGCCGATGGTGTTGAGGGTTCGGCTGTGATTGCAACCAGACCGGCTAATGCACCATTTAGCGCCATTGTCAGGTCGGCTTTTCCGAATTTAATTCTCGAAACCAGTAGGGCCGCCACCAGTCCGCCAGCGGCGGCAGTGTTTGTATTCAGAAAAACCATGGCAACTGAGTTCGAACTGGCGATATCGCCCAGTTTTAGCACTGAACCACCATTAAAGCCAAACCAGCCCATCCACAGAATAAAAGTACCGAGAGTAGCCAGCGGCAAGTTGGCCCCCGGATCGGCTTTATAGTCCCATCGGCGGCATATTTTCCCTTACGTGGTCCAAGTAACAATACTGCTGACAAGGCAGCTGCAGCACCTGCCATGTGAACGATACCGGAGCCGGCAAAATCAGAGAAACCGAATTTATCGTCAAGATTCAAACCAAACAGGCCCTCAGCTCCTCATGTCCACGACCCTTCAATTGGGTATATTACCCCGGTCATAAACACGGCGAATATCAGGAATGACCACAGTTTCATTCGTTCAGCAACTGCACCGGAAACAATGGACATAGCCGTAGCAACGAATACCACCTGAAAGAAAAAATCCGATGCAGGTGAATACACAGAATCTCCATCAAACCCGTTCTCAGTTGAACTGGCAAGCGCGTCGCTCACCAAAGTCTCACCACCTGCAATTCCAACCAGAAAGAAATCACCTCCGTACATCAGGGCATATCCGCAGACCATATACATGATGCAGGAAACAGCAAACAGGGCAACATTCTTTGTCAGAATCTCCACCGTGTTTTTGGAACGTACTAATCCTGCTTCGAGCATGGCAAAACCAGCTGCCATCCACATTACCAACGCACCACAAACCAGAAAGTAAAAAGTGTCTATTGCGTACTGCAATTCATAAATATTATTTTCCACAACCCGCCTCCAAAATCATCTGGGCAAAATTAATCGAATAAAAATTCGTCAGGTAAAAACAGTCTGTTCATCGCATCAATCGTGCCAGCTTGTGAATAGCTATGAGGAACAAGGGTTTAATACGATTGAGCTGATCCATATGTGTTTTTTTAAGGCATATCAGGCATCATCGCGCACGCTTAACGTGCGTAATTTGCTTAGATTGCACTGCTCTAGTGCCTGCAATCAAAACAGCTTTAGCACTGATGATTATCTTTATTTACAATAATGATAGATTTGCATCCTATGCCATTGCTTGCATACTATTGGGGAAAGACGAGAGTGAATTGAGACGTGCAAAAAGAAAACAAAAGTGCCGACTTTGTTCAGGAGATAATTAAACTATTGCCTGAAGATATTCGTAAGCACAAAGAAGATTTAAAGAAAAACATACAGGCTGCTGTTAATGGCGGTCTGGTAAAAATGGAACTGGTTACCAGAGAAGAGTTTGATATTCAGGCAGAACTTCTTTCAAGGACGCGGGCGATTGTTGAAGAACTCGAAAATTCAGTGCGGGAGCTTGAATCTCAAATTAACAAAGAGGATAGTTAAACATTCTCCACCCAACAATACAGGGAAATGCAAATGGATATTGCAATTGTATTCAGCCGGGCGCTGAAAGGAATACACTCACCTGCAGTTACGGTTGAAGTCCACCTTACCAGGGGCCTGCCAGGTCTGTCGATGGTCGGCTTACCCGAAGCGGCTGTAAAAGAAAGCAAGGATCGCGTTCGCAGCGCCATTCTCAGTAATCAATTCGAGTTTCCACTTAGTCGCATCACTGTAAATCTCGCTCCCGCCGATCTTCCCAAAGAAGGCGGGCGTTTCGACCTCGCAGTCGCAATCGGGATTCTGGCCGCTTCCGGACAGATTTCCTCAAGCTCCCTGGAACACTATGAATTTATTGGAGAACTCGCCTTGACCGGTCATTTACGACCGGTAAAAGGAAGCCTGCCTATTGCAGATGCGGTGCGCCAGTCAGAACGTAATCTGGTGCTACCTGCGAATAATGCTGACGAAGCCGCTCTGGTGGGTGATTTAACCGTATTACCGGCCCGGCATCTACTCGAAGTCTGCGCTCACCTCAATGGCAGCGAGAAAATTCTGCCTCATTCGCTTGCATTAAAAAAAATCGAAAACAGCCCGACTGAACTCGATTTGTCCGATATAAAAGCACAGCATCATGCCAAAAGGGCGCTGGAGATCGCGGCAGCCGGAGCACACAATATCTTATTAGTAGGTCCGCCGGGCACCGGCAAAACCATGCTGGCAGAAAGGTTGGCGGGAATTATGCCGCCAATGACAAACACTCAGGCCCTGCAAAGTGCTGCTCTTGCGTCGATAAGCTCTCAGGGGTTTCGGCCGGAGAACTGGCAGCAAAGACCTTATCGCTCCCCCCATCACACCGCTTCGGCCAATGCGCTGGTGGGTGGTGGCAGCCAGCCACGTCCGGGGGAAATTTCACTCGCACACAATGGAGTTCTATTTATGGACGAACTGCCGGAATTTCAACGCCGCGTCCTTGAAGTTCTTAGAGAGCCACTTGAATCCGGCAGAATCACTATTTCCCGCGCGTCTAATCAGGTTGATTTTCCTGCCAACTTCCAATTGATAGCTGCAATGAATCCCTGCCCCTGCGGTTACTATGGCGACCCTTCGGGAAAATGCCGCTGTAATATTGAAATAATCCGCCGCTATCTTGCCAAAATATCCGGCCCTTTACTGGATCGTATTGATATGCATATCGAAGTACAAAATGTGCCGGGCGGGATACTACGTCAATCGAAAACAGAAGAAACTGAAACAAGCGGCCTAGTTAAAACCAGAGTCTGCCTGGCTTACGACAGACAATTACGACGTTACGGTAAACCTAACAGTAAATTATACCCGGATGAAATCGCTGCCTGCTGTCAACTCAAGGAATCTCAAATAAGCTTGTTAGAACGTGCTATTGATAAGCTCGGGCTATCGGCACGTGCAATCCACAAAATTCAAAGGGTGGCGAGAACCATCGCCGATCTTGCAGAATCTCAAAACGTCAGCACAGCCCACCTGGCCGAAGCTATAGCTTATCGAAAACTGGATAAAATCAATGTGCATTCAGACCTGACTTCAGCCCGTTAATCTTAAGCCTGCTAATTCGGGTGACTTGCGTCGTGCTTCACATTATTGTCAAATAAGGTATGGAAAAATCAGAGTATGAAATTGCAGTCGAGGTTGAAACGGACTACGTTCAGGAACAATCAATTCCCGAAAAAAACCGCTACGTTTTCGCTTATACAATAACAATCACCAATACGGGTTCGATGCCGGCAAAGTTGTTACGCAGACACTGGATCATCACCGACGCTAATAACAAAGTTCAGGAAGTGCATGGTGACGGGGTAATTGGTGAGCAGCCACACCTCAAGCCAGGTCAGTCCTTTCAGTACACCAGCGGTGCCATGCTGGAAACCCCGGTTGGTTGTATGGAAGGCACTTACAATATGATTGCCGACGATGAGCTCGAATTTGATGCGACGATTCCGGTTTTCAGTCTGGCCACACCACATACTCTGCATTAATATCACATACTTGAGTCCTCAAGTATCCAGAGACTGCCCCTGACTGAACTATGTCTAACTATGCAATAGGCGATATTCAGGGCTGTTACAGTGAGTTACTGTCACTACTCGACGAAATCAACTTTGACGACGCTAAGGATCGACTCTGGTTTACCGGTGATATCGTCAATCGCGGTCCAGCATCCCTGCAATCCCTGCGCTTCGTGAAAAGCCTCAGCGACAGAGCGGTCGTTGTGCTGGGTAATCATGAGCTGCATTTACTGGCAATTGCCAACGGTCAGGAGAAATACCTGCATAAAAGCGACACTATTGATGACATTCTCGGCGCTCATGATCGGAATGAATTACTCAACTGGCTTAGATACCTTCCTCTTATGCACGAAGACACGGAACTCGGGTTTGTGATGGTTCATGCTGGCCTCGCCCCGGACTGGAGCGTTGAAGAAGCACAAAGCTATGCCAATGAAGTTGAAGAAAAACTCAGGGGCAAGGATTATTTAAAATATTTTGCCCACATGTATGGAAATACACCGGCAAAGTGGTCAGAAGCCTTAGTCGGGTGGGACAGGCTTAGAACCATCACGAACTATTTTACGCGACTTCGATTTTGCGATGAAAAAGGAAAAATGGATTTTGACGAAAAAAACAGTCCGGGACATCAGGCTGCTCCATATTTACCCTGGTTTGAAATTGCCAGGCGAGCGAGTGCTGAAAAAAAAATCATTTTCGGGCATTGGGCAGCACTGAGAAATTATCACACCGACTACAAGGCCCATAACGTTTTTCCTCTTGATACGGGTTGTTTGTGGGGAGGTAGATTATCTGCTCTTCGACTCGAAGACGAACAATGGTTCAGTGTGCCTTCAGAACAAAAAAAGTGGAGCGAATAACTGACACAATGTTCAGAATTGAAGAAATCAATCCGACACATCGTCAGGCCTTTTTATTAGCGTCGAATCAGAGTATTGAACTACATGCCGATTGGGTTACACCTCCACTGGACGACGCCGGGTTTGATAAACACCTCGAAAAGTACAAAAGTGACAAAAACTACAGTTTCGTCGCTATGCATGAAAATACAAATCTAATCGGCTGTATCAATTTGAATGAAATTGTATATGGCGTCTTACAATCCGCCTACTTGGGTTATTACGTTTTTTCTCCCTATGAAGGTAACGGGCTCATGTCACAAGCGCTGCGTCTGGTAATTAATGAAGCTTTTTCTACGCTCAAACTGCATCGTCTTGAAGCTAATATCCAGACGGGTAATGGGCGCTCAATAAATCTGGTGCGCTCCATTGGCTTTCGCCATGAGGGACATTCAGAGAAATATCTTCAAATCAACGGCATCTGGCAGGACCACGAACGCTTCGCTATCCTTTCTGAAGAATTTACAGCCGCGCCAATGTAACGAAACTATAGTCATAATCATTTTTTTCGTCTGCCAGATGAAAATCACGACTGGTCTCCGTCCACTCATCGCGCTTGAAAACTGGAAAACAGACATCACCCTCCACCTCTGCATGAACTTCAGTAAGGTATAGTCTTTTTACGAATGGAAGCGTATCAGCATAGATTTGAGCCCCACCAATAATCATGGCTTCCTGCTCTGCAAAAAGAGTCTCGAGCGATTGCAAATCGTGAATCACTGAGCAACCCACTGCTGTGTAATTGTGATCTCTGGTCAACACAATATTGTCACGCCCCGGCAGCGGCCGACCGATGGATTCATGAGTGAGTCTGCCCATTACTATTGGTTTACCCATGGTAATCGCTTTGAAATGCCGGAGATCCGCCGAAAGCCGCCAGGGTAAATCACCATTTCTGCCAATTATTCCATTACTGGCCATGGCAACGACAATTGAAAGATTCATTATCAGACTGCGATAGGGGCTTTTATCGTCGCCTGAGCCTGATAATTGAGAAGTTCGAAATCCGCAAAGGTAAACGAAAATATATCTTTCACGTTAGAGTTAATTTTCATTGTTGGTAAATTACTAGGCTCACGGGATAACTGCTCGTCGACCTGCTCAAGATGATTCAGATATAAATGCGCATCGCCGAAAGTATGCACAAATTCACCAACCTTGAGTTCAGTAACCTGCGCTATCATCATTAGCAGCAGGGCATAGGACGCGATGTTAAATGGCACACCCAGAAAAATATCAGCACTTCGCTGATACAGCTGACAGGAAAGTTTTCCATCCGCAACATAGAACTGAAAGAAAGCATGACAGGGCATTAGTGCCATCTGCTCCAACTCAGCAACATTCCAGGCACTGACAATAAGTCGTCTGGAATCGGGGTTTGTTCGAATTTGCTCAACTACCTGATTAATCTGATCGATTGTTTCACCATCCCTCCTTGTCCAACTACGCCACTGTGCTCCGTACACCGGTCCCAGATCCCCATTCTCTCTCGCCCACTCATCCCAGATGCTAACTCCATTGTCCTGCAGGTATTTTACGTTGGTGTCACCCTGTAAAAACCAGAGTAACTCATGAATAATGGATTTCAGATGAAGTTTTTTTGTTGTCAGGGCCGGGAAACCATCGGCAAGATCAAAACGCATCTGGTATCCGAAAACACTGCGTGTACCTGTGCCGGTACGGTCTGATTTTTCTGTGCCATGATCACGCACATAACGCATGAGTTCTAGATATTGTTTCATACTATTTTGTTGTTGTTCCTTTTCTCTGGTACGCAATAATCAACATAGTCAACCCGGCAAGCAACATCGGCAGGGAAAGTAGCTGCCCCATGGTTAGCCAGTCACCAATCAAATAGCCAATATGCGCGTCCGGCTGCCGAACCAGTTCAACGAGGCTTCGAAAAAAGGCATAGCCCAGTAAAAACGAGCCGGTAACAGCCATTCTAGGCTGATGTCTGGCTGAATAAAACCACAATAGAAAAAACAGCACCAGTCCTTCCAACGCAGCTTCATAAAGTTGAGACGGATGCCTCGGAAAATCACCAGCACCTGGAAATACCATTCCCCATGGCAGGGTAGTTGGCGCTCCCCACAGTTCAGCATTAATGAAATTTGCGATTCGCCCAAAGAAGAGTCCTACCGGAACGACCGGAATAAGAAAGTCGCTGACGTCGAAAAACCGGCGTTCAAATTTACGCGCATAAAACCAGATGGCAAACATGACGCCGATTAAGCCGCCATGAAAAGACATACCGCCCTGCCAGACTTTCAATATATCAAGCGGGTTAGCCAGATAGTAAGGCAAATTATAAAAAATAACCGAACCCAGTCGTCCGCCGACAATGACTCCCAAAGTACCGTAATAGATTAAATCCCCAACCTGATTGGCCGACCATCCCAGTTCGACCTTGTTTCGCGCCCGATAGGCAAGTAAATACCAGGCCAGCATAATGCCGCAAACATAACTGATACCGTACCAGCGTATCTGCAGGACGCCCAGATCGAGGGCGATCGGGTCGATATCTGGAAATTTAAGCATTCTGGCAATTTAGCCTGAAGCCGGACCGCTGTCTATGTTTCGGCCAGTCAAACTGCTTTGCCAAAGATTGCTGAGTGAGGTGTATTTTGCTCTTTGCCGCTAAAGAGATTCGCCTTTGAGTCGATACCTATGCTGATAAAGATTAAAAAGGGGCGTGCAGTGTCTACGGCTTTAACATCGACCAGTATCAGGCTGGAAATTCAGAAGATTAAGGAATTACCACCATTGCCTGTCATCGCTCAGCAATTGCTCGAAGCGATAAATAACGACGACACCAGTATTGACGAGATCGCCGGGATAATTCAATCCGACCCGATTCTGACATCTCGCATACTCGGCCTTGCAAATTCCGCCTTTTTCGGTTTTCGACGAAGTCTTTATAACCTCACTGAAGCTATCGTAAATGTGCTTGGACTGGATATGGTCAGAGCGCTTGGGTTGACTATGGTGATGGGTGGAGTTTTTGATGTCAGTCGATGCCGTCAATTTGACATTGTCAGACACTGGAGTCACGCCTTTATGACGGCAGAAGTCGCCATGCGTCTGGTCTCGCTTGTCAAAACTGACCGAGACATGCAGGGAAACCAGATGTTTCTGTATGGTTTACTTCATAATTTCGGCATTTTGATTCTGGTCAACCGATTTCCACAATTGATGACAGATATTTTTACAATCGCTAAGAATCATCCCGATAGGCGACTGATTCATACAGAGCAATCATTGTTAGAAATGGACCATCATCAGGCTGGTTCCTGGCTGGCGAGAAAGTGGCAGCTGCCTGAAGACGTCAGTACAGTCATTGAGCACCATCACTACCCTGAATACCGGGAAGGCTTCTGGCAGGAGGCTATGCTCGTTGGGTTTGCCTCACGAATGGCAAGAAACTGGATTCTGGATGTTGATATTTTGATTCCTGATGAACCGGAAATACTGGAACAGTTGAATATAGACCGAAAAAAACTGACAAAAGTCGCCAAACAATGTCAGAACAAACTCGAAGGCATTAAGAGCATAGCCCAGGAAATGAGTTCATAAGTTCATGAGCACGCTCAATAGCATTGAAGAAAAACTCACTGACGCTGCTGGCACGATCAGCCAGAGGTTTCTTATGTTAGTTCAGGCCCTGTCCGGAATCAGAGGCCTAACCACGCTGACAATGAACAAATCAGATGAACTTGACTTACTCGAAGATGTGTTAGCAGTTATCAAAGACAATCTCGATGTGGAATGCTGCTCAATATTTTTATTAAAGGATAATAAACTTACCTGCGTCGCCTTTAAAAACGAAGAGTCGCACAGGGAATACAGCACGCCAGATACACCTCTGGGTCATGTTTTCAAAATCGGTGAAGGAATAGTCGGTAAAGCTGTAGTGAACAAAAAACTTTATCACTGTCGTGACTGTAAGGCGGACGAGAATTATCTCGCCATAATCAACCCTCAAACTGAAAACAACTCCGGTTCAATGATATGTATGCCGATAATGATAGGAGAAGAACTATTAGGCGTCCTCAACCTGAGTCATCCAGAACCCTATTTCTTTCATCAGTGGCAGGAACATGTGGTAAGTATTCACGCTAATATTCTCGCGCAAATGCTCTACAATCATCGTCTGGTGAAAGATATGACTACTCAGGTTAGTAACCGGACCAGAGAGTTACAAATCTCTCTTGCCGAAACCGAATCATTGAAGTCAAAATATAAAGCACTATCTATTATTGATGACCTGACACAGATCAATAATCGCCGTTACTTTTTTTCTGAAGTCCCTTCCGCTCTGGCTCGCTCGCTGCGTCACGGTCAGCCACTTAGCCTGTTATTCATTGATCTTGATCACTTCAAAATCATTAATGATACTTATGGTCATGAAAATGGTGACCATGTCCTGAAAGATGTTGCCGAAGTATTGTCACAACAATCTCGAAAAGGCGATATTCTATCCAGAATGGGTGGAGAGGAGTTTGCACTGGCGGTACCGAACACCGAACTCGAAGGCATTCAGAATCTCGCCCGGCGAATTAAGGATGCGGTCTCTGAACTACGCTGGACTTACGAGGATGTCACTTTTGGTATCACTCTCAGCATGGGTATTTCTCAATTGAAACTGGTCGCTGCCAGTAACCATACTTCACTCAATTATGTAAATGACATCGTTCACGTTCTTGTGCGCGAAGCTGACGACGCTTTATATCAAAGTAAGAGTAATGGTCGCAATCAAATTACTTTTTATCACAATTTAAAAGAAGCTTCTGACAATACTTAAAGATATTATTAGCGAGACTGGACCGCACGCCCTGTTCTGTTTTTTTCTGCTATAACATTTCCTCTTCCTATTCACTCGCATACGCCCGGAGTTTTGCTCAGAAAGCACTATCCAGCCTGCACATTACGCGCTTGATTGATACAACGAAGATGACATAATGGCGGCCTTAATTATCAGGGCCTGTTACATTTTTCGCCCTGCAAAACGGAAGCAATTCGAGGAAAATTGTCGATGACGACACACACAAAATTACAATCCTGGGTCGATGAAGTGGCCGGGTTGTGTAAACCAGATAATATTGTCTGGTGTGACGGATCTGATCAGGAGTATGCACGTATGTGGCAGATTCTGGTGGATTCCGGCACAGCCAAACCGCTAAATCCGGAACTACGCCCGAATAGCTTTCTTGT
This sequence comes from Gammaproteobacteria bacterium, assembly GCA_012103475.1. Lineage (GTDB taxonomy): Bacteria > Pseudomonadota > Gammaproteobacteria > Eutrophobiales > Eutrophobiaceae > WLWS01. The sequence continues at coordinate 234,212 of WLWS01000004.1, forward strand.
CAGGTCAGATCCCGCTGACGTTGCCAGGGTAGAAGATCGCACATTTATCTGTTCAGAAAACGAAAATGACGCCGGCCCTACTAACAACTGGGTCGATCCAACGGAAATGCGGGGCACTCTAAATCAGCTTTATGATGGTTGTATGCAAGGTCGTACCATGTACGTAATACCTTTCAGCATGGGACCTATCGGATCGCCAATAGCCCATATTGGCGTTGAGATCAGCGATTCCCCCTATGTTGTCACCAATATGCATATTATGACTCGCGTCGGTACCCGAGTGCTTGAGACTCTTGGTGAGGACGGTGATTTCGTACCCTGTATTCATTCTGTCGGTATGCCGCTGAAACCGACGCAAAGCGATGTGGCCTGGCCGTGCAACCCGGACAATCGTTACATTGTTCACTACCCCGAGACACGCGAAATTTGGTCGTTTGGCTCCGGATATGGTGGTAATGCTCTGTTAGGCAAGAAATGTTTCGCACTTCGAATCGCGTCGGCAATGGCGCGGGATGAAGGTTGGCTGGCAGAACATATGCTGATTCTTAAAATCACCGACCCGGCTGGCACGATTAAGTATGTCGCCGGCGCGTTTCCGAGTGCCTGCGGCAAAACGAATCTGGCGATGCTAACTCCAACTGTTGCTAACTGGAAAGTTGAAACCATAGGGGACGACATCTGCTGGATGAAATTCGGCGACGATGGCCAGCTATACGCCATTAACCCGGAGGCCGGATTTTTTGGCGTTGCACCGGGCACTAGCATGGAATCAAATGCCAACGCCATGCATTCCATGACTAAAAATTGTATTTTTACCAATGTCGCTGAAACCGACGATGGTGACGTCTGGTGGGAAGATATGACCACCGAACCGCCTGCTCATCTGATTGACTGGAAAGGCAATGACTGGACACCGGAATCGGATACCCCGGCAGCCCACCCGAATGCACGATTTACGGCGCCAGCAAGCCAGTGTCCGGTTATCGCCGAAGAATGGGAAGATCCAAGAGGTGTTCCTATCAGCGCGATCTTGTTTGGTGGTAGACGCGCCAGTGTTGTACCGCTGGTCAACGAAGCACGAGATTGGCTACAGGGCACTTTTTTTGGCTCGATTGTCTCTTCAGAAAAAACCGCTGCTGCTGCCGGTAAAATTGGTGAGTTAAGACGGGATCCCATGGCCATGTTGCCGTTTTGTGGCTACAACATGGCTGACTACTGGGGTCACTGGTTGAAAACGGGGAATCACGATGGAGCCAATCTGCCCGGAATCTACTATGTAAACTGGTTTCGAAAAAATGAGGACGGTAAATTTATCTGGCCTGGTTTCGGTGAAAACAGTCGTGTATTGAAATGGATATTTGAGCGCTGCGAAGGCAAGGCGAGTGCTGTAGAAACGCCTATAGGGAATGTTCCGGGGATCAATGATCTTGATCTCGATGGTCTGCAACTTGACGAGAATGCAAAAGCCACATTACTGCGCGTTGATATTGACGGCTGGTTACAGGAAATACCCCTGATTCTGGATTATTACGAGCAGTTTGCCGAAAAGCTGCCTGAGCAACTTAGAAAAGAAGTTATACGCCTGCAACAGCAACTGGAAAGTGCGAAAAAGGCTGTAGCTTAGCGGTTTACTGTAGCAATGGTATTCAAAATCGCGCCATAAGCTAAAATTACAGGAAGGTAGATATTACTACTTTGTATTGATTCATATTCTCATCGATCATTCAATCAGGAAGAGTCCGATTGTCTGCAGATTTTCACAATAGCAGTTTTCGCACTTAAGGAGACATCAACAATGATTGAAATGACTTTGGAAATAGCTGAAAAAATCGCGCTCGCCGCTCATGCGAAGGCTAAAGAGTTGAATAAGCCCATGAGTGTATCTGTTGTCGATGAATCCGGCAGACTGGTGTATTTTTCGCGAGCAGACAATGCAGGTTTTTTTACTTTCGATACCTCGAGAGCAAAAGCCATGGCAGCAGCATCCTTTAAACGTTCCACCATGGAAATTACCGAGCATAAAGACTCTAATCCCCTGTTATGGTATTCACTTCCAAGTGTCGTACCTGCACAGGCACTACCCAGCCCTGGTGGCTTCCCTGTCGTTCGAAATGATCGTGTAATAGGTGGAGTCGGAATTGGCGGTGGCACACCACAGGAAGACCATGATTGTGCTATCGCAGGGGCTGAAGCCGTTCAATAAGCAAAACTGAACATCCCGGTGCCAGCATGTCAATTATTCAAATCATGCTTAGCGCAGACTTTCTCACTGCACTGTTCGTATACGCTTTGTTAATTCTGCTGACGCTACCCTGCTTTCACAAAATACACAGGGTGCTCGGAAATTCCGTGCTCGAATGGGGATGGGAACATATTGCGGCGCCCTTACTAAGAACCTTATTGATGATTGTATTCATCAGTCTATCCTATCCTGCCATATTTGGCCTGAGCGAAGCCCCTGCCTTTTCAGAGCTACTTCTTGACTCTGACAACAGATTTACCTTACTTCTTAACTTTCTGTTTCTGATCACTCTGCTTTTCACATTATTACCGGTAATCGGAGAACGGAACGAGCTGGTACTCCCAATTCAGGCAATCGTTGCCTGCAGTCTTTTATTTTCCTGGCTGGCGCGGGCGAAAGGGCTTACTGAAATAAAATACTGGCCGGGAATGGCTACCATTATTTGCATCAGCGTTCTCGCCTTAGTCAGCTATTGCTTGTCAATTCGATTGTCGTATAAGTTCGGCGAAATAGTTGATCGCAGGTTCAATGTTTCTGATAGCGCAGCACTGACTTCCCAGGCCTTCGTTTTGTTTGCGCAGAGCCCTGCCATTCTGCTTTATAGTGCTGCTCTGGGCAGACAGTTAGCTTGACATAAACTTCTAATAAACTAGTCAAGCACATCCAGTTGCAAGGGTTTGTTTTTTATTTTTTTGTGTTTTTTGAGAACCGGTGCAAGATACTGACCAGTATAGGATTTTTTGTACTTCGCCACCTCTTCCGGGGTACCGCTAACAACAATTTCACCCCCGCCCTCGCCCCCTTCCGGACCGAGATCAATTATCCAGTCTGCGGTTTTAATAACATCCAGATTGTGCTCGATAACAACTACCGTGTTGCCATGATCACGTAGTCGATGTAAGACCTGCAAAAGTTGTTTTATATCGTGAAAATGTAGCCCCGTAGTTGGCTCATCAAGGATATAGAGCGTCTTGCCGGTATCCCTTTTCGATAGTTCTCGAGACAGTTTAATTCTCTGTGCTTCGCCACCGGAAAGAGTCGTGGCGTTTTGTCCAAGTCGAATGTAAGACAGGCCGACATCAATTAGAGTCTGAAGTTTTCGTGCAAGCACCGGTACCGCGTCAAAAAATTCCCGTGCTTCTTCTACAGTCATTTCCAGAGTCTCGTGAATACTTTTACCTTTGTAACGAATATCAAGTGTTTCGCGGTTGTAACGTTTGCCCTTACACAGGTCACAGGCGACATAAATGTCCGGCAAAAAGTGCATCTCCACTTTGATGACGCCGTCACCCTGACAAGCTTCACAGCGGCCACCTTTTACGTTAAAGCTGAAACGTCCTACCTTGTAACCTCGCGACCGGGCTTCCTGAGTTGCCGCATAGAGATCCCGTATAGGAGTAAATAAACCTGTGTAAGTGGCTGGATTGGATCGTGGGGTACGTCCTATCGGACTCTGATCAATATCAACAATTTTATCGAAGTGCTGGATTCCCGAGATCGATTTATAAGGTGCAGGTGTCGCATTGGCGCCGTTAATCTCCTTCGCACAAATTCGGTAAAATGTATCGTTAATCAAAGTCGACTTGCCGGAGCCCGACACGCCGGTAATGCAAACCATGGCTCCCATCGGGATTTCCACATCAATTCCTTTCAGGTTGTTTCCGCTAGCCCCTTTCAGCTTCACCATTTTTTTCCGATCGAATTGACTACGACTTTCCGGCAGGTGAATTTGCTGACGTCCGGATAGATACTGCCCGGTGAGCGAGTCAGAATGGCTGGCAATATCTTTCGGCAAGCCCTGTAAGACAACATTTCCCCCGTGTACACCAGCTCCGGGCCCCATGTCGATGACATAGTCAGCCGCAGTTATCGCCTCTTCATCGTGTTCGACCACGATGACCGTATTGCCAATGTCCCGCAGACGCCTCAGGGTCGCCAGTAAACGACTATTATCACGCTGATGTAAACCGATCGAAGGTTCATCCAGAATGTACATAACCCCTACCAGGCCTGCGCCTATCTGACTTGCCAATCTTATTCTCTGTGCTTCACCACCCGAAAGAGTGTCAGCACTCCGATCCAGCGTCAGGTATTCCAGACCTACGTTGACCAGAAATTCAAGTCGTTCGTCCACTTCTTTGAGAACTTTGGCTGCAATCTCACCACGTCTTCCCGGTAACACCAGATCGGAGAAAAACTCACGAGCCCTGGCAACAGGTAGAGCTGTTATATCAGACAGAGCCCGATTTTCGACAAAAACATGACGTGCCGCCTGATTCAGACGAGTACCTTCACATTCCGAACACTTCTGGTTGGCCTGATATTTAATCAGTTCTTCTCGAACCATCACGGAATCGGTGTCGCGATAGCGCCTTTGCATATTAGGAATAACACCTTCAAAGGTATGCTTTCTCTTGATGAAACCCCTTTTCCCGTTTATGTATTCAAACTCAATTTCAGTCTTGCCGCTTCCATAAAGAATTACCTGTTGAATTTTTTTCGGTAATTTTTCGAAAGCAGTGTCAATATCAAATTTATAATGTCGTGACAGGGATTTAATCAGTTGATAGTAATAAGCATTACGTCTGTCCCATCCTCGAATGGCACCACCTGGCAAACTTAATTCTCCGTTTTGTACCACTCTCTCAGGGTCAAACACCTGAATAATTCCAAGACCATCACATTGATTACAGGCACCGACTGGATTATTGAATGAAAACAATCTTGGTTCGAGTTCGCTAATACTGTATCCGCAATGGGGACAGGCAAAGCGTGCGGAAAAAACTTTATCCTCGCCATCGTCATTATCAATCGAAGCGAGAATAACCAGACCATCCGACAGTCGTATGGCGGTTTCCACCGACTCGGCAAGCCTCAATTTTAGATCGCTGTTGACCTTGAAACGATCTACAACCGCTTCAATTGTGTGCTTTTTATAAAGATCAAGCTTGGGAACTTCATCCAATTCGTAAACTTTGCCATTCACTCGTGCTCGAATGAAGCCTTCACTGCGCAGTTTTTCGATTAACTGCACATGCTCACCTTTACGGCCCTGCATGACCGGTGCGAGCAACATCAAACGAGCATTTTGCGGATATTCAAGAATCTGATCGACCATCTGACTGACAGTCTGAGCCTGCAATATAATGTTATGATCCGGACAGCGGGGTTCACCCACACGTGCATATAACAATCTTAAATAATCGTATATCTCAGTAATTGTGCCTACGGTTGACCTGGGGTTATGTGAGGTTGATTTTTGCTCTATTGATATCGCAGGTGACAAACCTTCGATATGGTCGACATCAGGTTTCTCCATCATCGACAGAAATTGCCTGGCATAAGAAGACAGGGACTCGACGTATCGACGCTGGCCTTCGGCATAAATGGTGTCAAAGGCGAGAGACGATTTCCCCGATCCTGACAGGCCCGTAATAACAATCAGCTTGTCCCTCGGGATATCAAGATCAATATCCTTTAGATTATGGGTACGAGCGCCGCGGATGTGTATTGTGTCCATAAAAAAGTCTTTCGCCGAATCAAGAGTAAACTGGTAATATTAAGCCAGTCCTAAGACTAAAGGAATCAGAGATTAAAAAATTTACAGGAGACGGCAATGGCACGAGGGATTAATAAAGTTATTTTGGTAGGGAATCTTGGCAATGACCCTGATATTCGTTACACGGCAGGCGGTGCGGCAGTAGCAAATATCTCTCTGGCAACTACAGATTCATGGCGAGATAAGGAGTCCGGAGAACAACAGGATCGCACCGAATGGCATCGCATCGTATTTTTTGGTCGTCTGGCTGAGGTTGTTGGTGAATATTTGCGAAAAGGCTCGCAAGTTTATGTCGAAGGTCGCCTGCAAACCAGAAAATGGCAGGATAAAAGCGGTAACGATCGCTATACAACGGAAATCGTTGCAAACGAAATGCAAATGCTGGGTGGTCGTGGTGGTGGTGGCGGAGCAATGCCAGCGAATGATCAAGCTTCTGCGCCAATGTCAGAATCTGCACCTGCACCTGCTGCTGCGAGTGACAATGATTTTGTCGATGACGACATACCGTTCTGATACTTCTCTTAGATATTTAGTATTTCAATGGCTACCGGTTTGCCAATCGTATAACCCTGTGCGTAATTAATTCCAATTTCGAGAATGACTTCCAGAATTTCATCAGTTTCGACAAATTCTGCGATGGTTTCTTTACCCATGACCTGGCCGATTTCGTTAATAGAACGCACCATTGCATAATCTATCGGATCTTTATCTATATCTTTGATAAATGAACCATCGATTTTCAGAAAATCCACAGGAAGGTTCTTCAAGTAATTAAACGAAGATACTCCGGTTCCAAAATCGTCCAGAGCGAAAAGACAACCTATGTCTTTGAGAGCCTTGATGAATTTCATAGCTGCTCCGAAATTATCAATTGCCGAGGTCTCTGTAATTTCAAAACATATTTTTTCTGCCGGCACCGGGTATTTTTTGAATTGCCGTAAAATAAAATCAAGAAATGTCCGTTCACTCATGGATTGCCCGGACAAATTGATACAACAAACTGCAAGTGAGTCCAGCTCGTTTTTTTCGTTCGTCAGCCACTCAAGTGTTTTCTCCACAACCCACTGGTCGATTTTTTCCGAGAGATTATATCGATCGGCCTCTGGCAGAAAATCCCCCGGATAAATTAGTTCGCCTTCCTCTCCGCGCATACGTAACAGTATTTCGTAATGATTCCCGCGAGACTGAGATGTACCTGATTGTAGTTTGCCAATAGATTGTGCATGAAGACAGAATAAATCTTCTTCCAGCGCCTGATTTATTCTTGATACCCACTCCATTTCACTACGACGACGGGACAATTCAGCGTCATCCGAATAATACACATGGACCCGATTGCGACCACTGTCCTTGGCTGCATAACAGGCCTCATCTGCGGCACTGAGTATATCCGTGAGCGATCCGCTTCCCGCTCGCATGGGTACCAGACCAATACTTACTCCCAGCACAAAGCGTTTACCTTCCCAGGTAAAGCGTAGAGACTCAATTGAACGTAGTAATTCACTGGCAACGCGCTTTGCCTGAGCTAGCGGGCAATGTTCGAGCAAGACAGCAAACTCGTCTCCTCCCATTCTTGCAAGCGTATCCCGTTTTCTGACCACTGTATTCAACACATCGCCAACCCGTCGTAGCAATTCATCACCAGCAAGGTGACCACAGGTATCATTCACGATCTTGAACTGATCAAGGTCCAGATAACACAAAGCATGATCGGCGTCTTCTTCATCACTGCTCAAAACCCTGCGCATTCGCTTCTCAAATTCCACCCTGTTGATTAAACCTGTCAGCGCATCATGATTGGCCTGATATTCAAGTTGCTCTGACAGGATTCTGGCCTCAGAAATATCTTCACAGGTAACCAGAATCACATGTCGCTCCTGTTCAAGACTCGTCAGGCGCATAGTTGCTCGAATCCAGATGACATCCCCGTATTTATGTATTTTTCTAAACTCACATCTTTGAATTCTACTAGGGTGATTAACGCAGGCTTGCAATTTCTGGGTAAGAATCTTTGCGTCATCAGGATGTGTCGTTTCCAGAATAGATCGACCTATCAAATTCTCCACCGGAATACCTAAATTATCGGCACCATATTTATTAACGGACAAAATTGTAGCCTTCTCATCAAGGGTAATGAATATTGATGGCGAATCATCATACAAACCCTGAATTTACTTTCGCTTTCGCGAATTCTTTCAGAAACACGATTCCGTTCAGTTATATCAATGTGGGTACCAACAATCCGGACTATTTCACCATTAGCATTTTTACGGAATCCGGTTGCTCGCGACAATACATCTATATAATGGCCATTTTTATGCTGTAGCTTAAACTCAATTTCTAAATTCTCACCTATTGTATTTATTATAGTCTCGTGAACCCCCTTATCTTTCGGGTGCAACAAATCAATGAAAATTTCAAGAGATGGAGTTAACTCATGATCTTCGTAACCTAACATAAGCTTCCAGCCCGGCGACCAGTAAACTTCCTCTGTTTCAAAGTTAATATCCCACAAGCCATCCTGACTGCCTCTTATTGCAAGATTCAAACGTTCTTCATTTTGTATCAGGGCGTTTTGTGTAAGAAGACTATCAATGGCTCCGCCAGCGATAAGACTCATCCTTTCAAGAGACTCAAGGGTACATGAATCAAGTTCGACCTTTTTTTCGGAGTAGGCTGACAGGCTGCCGATCAGTCTACCATCTGCGGCTAAAACGGGCATGATGCAACAGGAGTGAAAATTATATTGTCGCTCGAACTGACATTGCTTTGAGTAGTGCGTATCCACAAACAAATCTTTGATAATAATTTTATCTTTAGTAGACAATACTTCTTTAAGCAGGCTGTTGTTCTGATCCTCCAAAATAGCGTCAATGTATTCTGAATCAATACTTGGAGAAGCCCCGTTATAAAATAAAGATTCCTTATCATTCAGCAATAATATTGAACAAGTATGATTTATCAGACTTGCTTCAATTATCTTCACCAGTTCGTTGAGCAATGCCGATATGTCTGTTGCGTTGGCAATCACCTGAAACATTTGATTCTCGAGTGCCCGTAGTTCCTCTGCTCGCTTGCGATGAGTGGTTTCGCGAATGGAGGTTAAGGCATGAGCCAGATTTTCAGTCATATTGACGAGCAGAGAAATTTCTTCCTCATCGAATTTTTCAGACTCCCCTGAAGATATAGCGATCACTCTTAGTATGCTGTCTTTTGACTTTAATGGTAGTCCGACCATAGATAACTTTTCATCGATAAACTCTTTCGGCCACTCCAGATAAGCGTTATTTCCATTCGCACTTTGCACCAATACTGGTCTGGATGATGACATGACCTTTTTACAGAGATATTGAATGACTCTATTATGACCGGACTTCAGTTCTGTCTCTGTGCCATTATTCATCCTTGCTGAAAATGCCTCAGAACTGAATTTATTATTATTTAATTGATCACAAGAACCAATCCAGGCCGACTCATATCCTCCTTCATTGACAATAACATCGCAAATAGCCTGGACCAGTTTCTCTTCATTTTTTCGGTAACCAGTTTTCTGTTCGAATTGCTCAAAACCCTCAGTGCCCTGTTGGTTTTTAGCAAGACACTTTCTGTGTAGTTGTGTTCGGAAGAATTTACACGAATTTCTTCATGAGCCAGAGTGAGTTCTGAAATATCTTTAACGATACTGAAACTACATTTTTGTCCATCAATCTTTATCAGGGTTGACGACATCAAACAGGGGATAGTGCTGCCGTCTTTACATAGGGTCAACATTGAATAATTTGATACTTGTCCTCGTTTCTTTATCGTTTTTGCATGATTTATACAAGCCTGCTCATCAACCCAGAACATCATACCATTACCGTTTTCCAATTCTTCTCGACTGTAGCCAGTCGCTTCAGATACAGCAGTGTTAAAATTCAGAATTTTTCCATCATCGAGCCGAATTATTACCACACTATCCGGGCTTGCATCTATGGCTTTGACAAAATTCACCCTCGATTGTTCTAAGGCTAACTCTGTCTGACTTCGTTCAATAATTCGGCCTAGCTGCATGCCAACTGGAATCATATCTTCCAATAAAACCTCATCGCGCTCCAGTTTTTCCAAACTGAATAACTCAACAACCGCAACTACTTTATCCTCTATATAAACCGGAAATCCGAACCCGCTAACAATACCCGCTTTTTTTGCCGCTTGAACTCTTGCCCGACTACTTTCCCCACAATAGTCTCCTTCCCATTCAGTACCTCTGTTCTTCAATACCTGCTCAGGTAGATCTAAACCATTCTCAAACAACGTTTCTTCCGTGATATTTACAAATTCAGCAATCTCTTCCGGGCTACTCAGATTCACACTCCAGATTCGACTGCTATACAGACTTTCATCATTACTATTTAGTAACCAGATATGCGCCAGTTCCCAGCCACAATAATCGGTAATCATTTCAAGAACGTTTCTAAATGCGGTATCTCGATTTTTTGCCTCGTTAGTCGCGATGGTCACCTGCTGCAGAAGTTCAATAGCTTTGTCTTTGTTACGCAAAGCAATCTGAGAATTTACTCGTTCGGAGAGATCTCGAGTTATGGTAAAAATACACTTTTCACCCTGATGCTCTATTAAATTACTACTCAGAATTACCGGTATTTCTTTTCCATCTTTGGATTTCATGCCAGTTCTGAAATTCTTGCAATAACCGGATGTCATCAATTCATTCAGGAGTTTTTCTCGGTCTTCCGGGTTAGAATAAAGACTTATTGCTCGTTGTCCGATTATTTCTTTTACAGAGTAGCCCGTAACCTCGCTGAAGGCGCTATTTGCGGTAATAATCTTTCCATCGCTGAGTCTGGTAATAAGCATGACATCAGCGCTATTGTTAGCGACAGTCTCGTATCGGTTTCTCGACTCTCGAAGTGCCTCTGACAAATTAAACAACTGAGTAATATCACTCATAACCACCAGGATACCCAGAACCTTCTCACCATCGCTAACAGGTCTTATCTTGATATGAAAAAAACCTTGTACTCCCTGAGTAGTTGAAACCCAGTCTCTCAATTCAAAATGTTCGCCGCTTAGCCCACGATCCAGATTGGATTTAATTACTTCATGAAATCTCTCTTTTCCGACGATTTCCTCAAAACTCCTGCCTATCAGTTGCTTGCGAGTAAAACCATGGAATTTTTCATATCGACGATTCACATCTTCTATTCGATAATCCTTATCGACATAGGTCATCAAATCATTTCCTGACTCAAAGAATTTTTCATATTTTAAAATTTCTCGCCTGGTGACTGCTGTATCGGATGTCAATGAAACAAGCGTGCTTACTTTTTCCAGTAAATCTATTTCATCTTTACGTAACAATTCTCTCTCATTATTTATAACTACTAAAAATCCCAGATGAGTTCTATCAGGAAACAATACCGGAACCCGCCAATGTCCGATACCAAAGCCTTCAACGAGTCCGACTCGAGTAATATTGCTATCGTCTGCAAGAGGAAAAGATATCTCATTGAATGTTGAGTAAGCCGGTAAGTCATTACTAAGAATAGAAAAATTAGTATCGATATCTTCGCCGGAATCGTTGGGGAAAAGCACAGAAACAATTGAATTGGGAATTACTTCTGAAACTTGAACACAAAGTTCTCTCAATACTTCTGATTGGGACTCTGAGGATAGTAGTTTCAGCGAGAGGGAATGAAACAGATGCGAACTTAGTTCAAGTGTTTTTTGAAAATCGATACTGCGAGCTACTACGCAGGTATATTTTTCATTATCGATGTCGATAACGCTGGAAATAACATCGACTCTTAGCTCACCTCTATCCTTCGTGTTGACAAGCGTTTCAAACTTCAGTGATCTGGAAATAAAGTTATCCAGAGTTTTTAAATATTGTTGACGATTTTCCGGGGTGAAATTGGGATCAATATCGAATGCCGACAATGAGAGTAATTCTCTATTGGTATAGCCAAGAGTTTCGCTTGCGGCATCATTAGCATAAACGATATTACCTGCTTCATTCAGCCAGATAATTATATCATTTGCATTGTTGATCAGGGTTTGTGCAATGTTGAGTCGTTTCTCAACTTGTCTGTCATTGCTTATATCTCGTATTATTCCACCAAACCAGTTATTTTGAGATGCGTCTTCCGATGAGAAAGTGGCCCGTTCTCGAAACCAACGAATATCATTTTCTTTGGTCCTGATTCGATACTCAACACTGTAATCCTGTCGCGTAGCTACAGCTTCTGTGACTACCTGTTTTACATAAGCTAGGTCCTCTTCGTGAATAAATGATTCGTATTTTTTAGTACCATTTTTCAGCAGTTGATATGCTGGTATACCAAGCAACTTCTCTATTCCGGGGCTCAGATATTCAAATGACCAGTGTTCATTAACATTACTCTGAAAAACTATGCCTGGAATATCCTTGATTAGTTCATAAAAACGCTGCTCCTGAGATTCAAGACTTAACTTTACTGATTTTAGTACAGTAAGTTCGTCAAGGAGTTTTTCAGTAATATCACTAATGAAACAATAGTGGTGGACGGTTGATGTGTCGGAATCAAGACCTTTCACCATTAGTAATTGCTTATAGAAAACAAACCCGTTCTTACGCATCCCCCGTATTTCAGCTTCCGCCCTGCCAAAACTTAGGACTTTCTCGAATTTATCTTCTATAAGATTATGATCTTCAGGATGAATGGTTTCCCGCCAGTGCATGCCAAGCATTTCATCCTGAGAGTAACCGCAGACATCGGCGTAGGCGCCATTCACGCTAAGAAAACAGCCCTGATGATCGACACGTGCAACACATTCGTAAGTGCTGGCAAAAATGTCCTACAAGGCATCCGGCAGATCATCAGTATCGCGACTTGATTTGGGATCGATTGACTTTATTCTCATTATTAGTTTTTTTATTAATTTCCGCTGGATGCTTGTCCTTGAGTGCCCCTTACACATTAAATTAAGTAGCAAATATCATTCCAGTAATCAAATAGCAACTATATTGTTGATAATAAACAATTTTAATCTTTCCGTTTTTCGATCAGCCAATTTTCCGTTCTTTAATGACTTGTTTTCGCCAATCTAATGACACACCCTTTTGCCAGCTCATTGCAATCTGTTAGTGTATGAAAATCCGGAAATCTACTGATTTATTCAAGGAACAACCAATGTCTGTCATAACTGAAGTGGACTTGCTGAAAACGCGACGTACCAAAATCATAGCAACGATAGGTCCCGCGTCGAATTCAATTGAAATGATCGAAAACTTGATCCACGCAGGTGTGAATATTTTTCGATTAAATATGTCGCACGGTGACCACGCTGGTCACAGTGACGTATATAATCGAATCAGAGAACTCGCCAGGTCTATGGATCGAACGATAGGAATTCTCGCTGACCTATGCGGGCCAAAAATTCGAACTGGAAAATTCGAGAATGGACAAGTTGAGTTAAAATCCGGATCTAAGATAGTAGTAACGACTCGTGACATAATCGGCTCGGAAAAACTGGTCCCTTCACAATATGCAGCTCTTGCTGAAGATGTCGTAGTTGGTAGCAAAATATTGCTCAGTGATGGTGAACTCGAGTTTGAAGTTGAAGCAATCAATAAAACAGAAATCAACTGTCGCGTTGTATATGGCGGAATCCTGAAAAATCATAAAGGAATTAATCTGCCAGGCGTTAATGTATCTGCACCGTCACTAACTGCCAAAGATAAAATAGATGCCGATTTCGCTCTGGAATTGGGCGTTGATTTTCTTGCTCTTTCCTTCGTCAGAACTGCAGATGACATTCATGAGTTAAAAGAAACTATTACGCGCTCGGGTAAACAGGTACATGTCATTGCTAAAATTGAGAAGCCAGAGGCTTTAAAAAACGCCAGTGCAATACTCGATGCTTCTGATGGAATTATGGTCGCACGCGGCGATCTTGGAGTTGAACTATTGCCGGAGCAGGTACCGGTCGCGCAGAATCAGTTAATTGACATGGCCAAATCGCGCTTCAAACCTGTAATTGTAGCCACCCAGATGCTCGAATCGATGATCACTAACCCGCGCCCGACACGCGCGGAGGTGACAGATATCGCACATGCTGTAACACTCAGCACTGATGCGGTAATGCTTTCCGCAGAAACCGCTGCCGGAGCATTTCCTATCGAAGCTGTCAAAATGATGGACCGCATAGCAAGGCAAACTGAATCTTATATGTGGCAGCGCGGTGACTATGGTGCCAGTCGGGAAATTGACGCTTCAACTAATACAGTATGGGACATTATTGCCAATGCGACATCAATAATGTCAAGACAAATGAATGCTCACGCTGTTTTAGTAATATCTCAATCGGGTATGTCTGCGGCGACAATGAGTTCAGCGCGACCAGCCGCACCGATACTGGCGATAAGTTCAAACCCTACGGTCTGTCGTAAAATTGCCCTGCTCTGGGGGGTCATCCCGGTATTGGATGAGGAAACCGGGTCGGTAAACCCCAACGAACTGGCCCGTCGAGTTGCTCAGCAGCAAGGGCTGGCTGATACCGGTGAATTTGTTTTACTTGTGAGAGGTTTTAATAGCGATCCGAAACTAAATACCCCGACGATCACCACTATTATTGTTTAACTATGCACTCAGCGCTGTTTGTATAGAGGCTCTGCACCATCGGCAGCAGTCTGATATTTCACACTGAAATCCGAAAAGCCACGAATTGCATCTTCAATATCCTTTTCTTCTTTAATCAGAAATGAACTGATACCGCAGCGTTGCATAAAATATAACTGATCACGCAACACATCTCCCACCGCACGCAGATCACCAGAATAATCGTAGTGATCGCGCAAAATCCGGGCCTGAGAATAACCACGACCATCTTTAAACGCGGGAAACTCTATGGCAATGATATTGAAATGATCTAAATCACCTGCCAAATCATCAATGTCATGTTCACCGTTGATAAGTAAACCAAGCTTCCTGTCATTCCAGGAAAGAATAGCTTCCCGATTAGATTGCCAGACGCTAAACGGCAAAATGACATCACCGGCAGGTAGTCCTGACTCAATAGCGCTCCCTTCGACAATCTGCCAGTTGTCATCGATAACTTTATTGTCTTTAATGACTCGCATGGGCTAACTCTTTTTCTTTAACCTGTTTCTTTGGATAAATGTGGTCTTTAAACGGCTCGATTCCTACTCGTTTATATGTCTCAAGGAATTTTTCATCTTCTTGTCTTAGCTCAATATAGACATTCAGAATTTTTCCTATGGTGTCAGCCACTTTACTTTTCTCTACGGCAGGGCCAAGTCGATCACCGAGCGAGGCCTCGTTTTCAGCTGTGCCGCCCAGCGTTAACTGATAGTACTCTTCGCCTTTCTTGCTCACGCCGAGAATACCTATGTGGCCGACGTGGTGGTGACCACATGCATTCATACAACCTGACATCTTGACTTTAATTTCACCGATATCATGCAGGTAATCCATATCATCAAACTTATCGTTAATCTGTTTGGCAATAGGAATAGAGCCTGCGTTAGCAAGCGAACAAAAATCCAGGCCCGGACAACAAATCATGTCTGTTAACAAGCCAATGTTGGGCGTTGCGAGGTCCTCGGCTGATAAGGCCTGCCAGACCATGAACAAATCTGCCTGTTTAACATTATTGAGAACAAGGTTTTGATCGTGAGTGACCACTATCTGCGAAAAACTAAATTTCTCAGCAATGTCAGCGATTGCATCCATCTGTTCATCCGTTGCATCGCCAGGAGCAAGATTCCTCGACTTCAAGGACACAAAAACCGCCCGATAACCCGGCATTTTGTGATCATGTACATTGCGTTTGACCCAGGCTGCGAAATCCTTATTTGTCTCCAGCTTCTCGGCAAAACTATCGTCATGATGCGCATTATCTTCATACTCCGGTGCTTGAAAATAGGCCCTGACTCGATCAATTTCTTTCTGCTCCAGTAGCAAGGCCCCCTCTCTGAGTCGCTGCCATTCCTCTTCCACCAGTTTTGTAAATTTTTCTGCGCCCAGAGAATTCACCAGGATCTTAATACGGGCTTTGTAAATGTTATCTCTGCGGCCAAAGCGATTGTAAACATGGAGAATGGCTTCGAGGTAGGACAATAAATCTTTTTTGTCTAGATACTCCCTGATTACTGTGCCGATATAAGGTGTTCGTCCAAGGCCACCGCCGGCAAGCACCCTGAAACCAACATTACCATTAGCTCCTTCTACAAGGTACAGGCCGATATCATGAACCGATACAGCAGCACGGTCGTTTCTCGCACCGCTTACTGCAATCTTGAATTTACGCGGTAGAAAAGAAAATTCCGGATGTAAAGTTGACCACTGCCGGATAATCTCGCAATAGGGTCGTGGATCCTCGATTTCATCTTTTGCCACACCGGCCAGATGATCTGAGCTTGTATTACGAATACAGTTGCCACTGGTTTGAATCGCATGCATCTGCACGCTTGCGAGATCGGCTAGAATGTCCGGTACGGTTTCGAGTTTTGGCCAGTTGTATTGAATATTCTGTCGTGTACTGAAATGGCCATAGTTCTTATCGTACTTGCGTGCGATAAGAGCCAGCATGCGTAGCTGTTCAGAGGACAATAAACCGTAGGGAATAGCAACCCGAAGCATTGGTGCATGGCGCTGCACGTAGAGTCCGTTCATCAGACGTAGCACGCGATACTCATCCTCTGAAAGTTCGCCCTTCAAATAACGTTGAGTTTGGTCGCGAAACTGGGCGACGCGTTCATCGACTATAGTTTGATCGTATTGATCGTACTGATACATTAATCACTCACCTTTGAGCCAGTCTTTTTGGGTCGGCAAGCTTAGCACACTGCGTTATTCTAAAAAATAATGGATTAAACTATAGATATTCCATTTTAGAATTAATTTAGTAAAAATTCAGCGCTCTTAAGCACCACATTTCGGAAGGTAAATTAATGATAGCGGGCGAGCAAAGCCCTGCCTTTACGTGTCAGATAACCGGCCCCATCTATGAAGCCATGTTTTTGGGCCAATTCCAGCAATTTGGCTGGGCGCTGTCGCGGCAGTTGTGCAATACCGGCGCCAAATTGGTGTTCAAGCACAGCGGCTATTTGAGCTTCTGGAACTGCCTGAGAATTTTGACCAGAGCCTGAATTTGTCACGCCTTCGTCTTTCATATCTTACTGATTTTATTTGGATTATAAGACTGAAAGAGGTGATTCTTTCACAATCTATAATGCACTTAGCTCGTATAATTAACTTTAATTATAGATAATATAAGATAACTATATGAATTAATAGTATTTATTCTTAGTAGAGGTGAAGCTGGGAAGTGGATCGTTGTCTGGACTTAGTCACTCAAGTGGGGTCGGGCCAAGTAATCGTGGGTTTGCATTTCAATTAAGCGACTCACAGTACGACGAAAGGAACGACTCAGGCCCTGTCCGATATACAGCTGTTCTGGTTTCATGGCCGCACTCACGATCAATTTAACATTTCGATCATAAAATTCATCGACAAGAGTAATGAAACGTTTACAAACATCATCGTTCAAGGCATTCATTTGTGGGATGTTTGAGATCAATACTGTCTGGTAAAGACGAGCAATCTCTATATAGTCAGCTGGTCCTCGTGGTCCGTCACAAATATCCGGGAAATCAAACCAGACCACGCCATCTGCACATTGAATAGTCAAAATCTCTCTGTGTTCAATAACAATTATTTGCTCTGCTTGTCCGGCTTCAGTGGCTAGTTGTTGAAAACTATCCTGCATCAGGCCCTCTGCACTATCACCAAGCGGTGTGTGGAATGTCTTCGCTTTGTCGAGGTAACGCAGGCGATAATCGATCCCGCTGTCCACATTAACTATTGTCGTATGCTTGTTTAACAAATCTATAGCTGGCAAAAACCGTTCTCTCTGAAGCCCATCCCAGTACAACTTATCCGAATGCTCATTCGAAGTCGCTACCAACACGACGCCTCTGTCAAACAATGCTTTAAGCAAGCCGCCAAGCAACATCGCATCTGTAATGTCCGAAACGTGAAACTCATCAAAACAAATCACCCTGGCCTTTTCAGCGATACTTTGCGCGACCACATCCAGAGGGTTTTGAATATCGGCTAGTGCATTTAATTCATTATGAACCATGCGCATAAAACGATTGAAATGCATACGCATCTTATTTTCAAATGGCAGACAGTGATAGAAAGTATCAACTATCCAGGTCTTTCCTCTTCCTACCCCACCCCATATATAAAGACCTTTCAACTCACGTTCATCTTGTTTCGACAGTTTTAAAATTAATCTGTGCCATACTCCAGAATTATTTTCATTATTTATTATTAGCTTTTCAAACAATGTCTGAATTTGAATTACAGCTGCCTGCTGACTCTCATTAAAAGCAAATTTACCTGCAGCAATATCTTGCTGATAACTCTCTATGGGGCTCGATTTACTCATTGTTCGGGTTTATTTGAAATAACGAATAATTGAAGATGAAAATATTTTCTATATCTGATTAACAGCAATAGTATCATGTAAGAATCATGTCAATTGTCATCATCATAATTTTACTTCTGCTCATAGTTTTTGCTCCTCAGTTATGGACCCGATACATATTCAAACGTTATAACGTCGAATTATCCCAACTTCCTGGCAGCGGAAGTGAATTGGCAAACCACCTCATTACACGGTTTAGTCTCCAGGGCGTTAGTGTTGAAATGGCGAAACCCGGAGATAATCACTATGACCCTCTGTCACGGAAAATACGTCTTTCTGAAGATATTTTTAACACTAAGTCAATTAGCTCTGTTGTCATTGCGGCTCATGAAGTCGGGCATGCAATTCAGCATCAAAGTGCGTATAAGCCATTGAATATACGTACTCGTCTGGCAAATATTGTTGCCCTCAGTGAGAAGATAGCCGCGATGATGCTGGTTGCTTTCCCTTTCGCAGCCATTCTCACCAAATTGCCTCAGCTTGGTGGAATATTGCTGTTTTGCGGTATTGTAATTCTGTTTTTACCGGTCTTTTTTCATTTACTGACTCTGCCGGTCGAACTGGATGCCAGTTTCAATCGCGCCCTGCCAATCCTCGAAAACGGTCACTACCTGCCAGAATCCGCGCTTCCGATCGCACGAAAATTATTACTGGCCGCAGCACTAACTTATCTTTCGGCATCCCTTGCCAGTATTTTAAATTTTTACCGCTGGCTGATTTTTTTAAAACGCTAATTTTTATCGGGTATTCAAAACAATTGTTGCTGACTTCCGCTCAAAACCGGTTTTTCAAATAAAGTATTATTGAGAGTTTTCCGTTTTCTATTCAAGCCATATAACTTACAACTGTGAATAAAACGCTTCCGTAACAACGAGGCAAATACACCCTGACCTCGCATACGATCATAATACTTTGAATCATAATCTTTACCGCCGTGCATATCGTTCACTATGCTCATTACGCGATCTTTTCTGAGCGGGAAGTGTTCTGATAACCAAACCCTGAACAATTCTTTAACTTCATGTGGAAGTCGCAACATGACATAACCGGCAGTCTCTGCACCCGCCTCTGCGCAAAATTCTATTATTTTCTCCATCTCTGCATCATTAATCATGGGAATCACAGGGGCGAACATCAATCCGACCGGGATACCCGCAGAACTCAGTTTTTCTATAGTTTGAAGTCTTCGAAATGGTGCACTGGCACGAGGTTCGAGGCTACTAGTCAACTGAGGATCAAGACTGGTGACTGAAACAAAAACCTGGACTAGTTCCTTTTCAGCCAGGCTTGAGAGAATATCAATATCCCTCAACACCAAATGTGACTTGGTAACGATAGTAAGCGGGTGTTTATGCTCCAGAAGCATTTCTAATATGCCCCTGGTGATGCGCTGCTTTCTCTCTATGGGCTGATAAGGATCAGTATTTGTCCCCATTGCGATTGGTTTACAGATATAGGAACTGGCAGCTATTTCCTGTTCCAGTAATTCAACAGCATTATGCTTTACAAATATTCTGGTTTCGAAGTCGAGCCCGGGAGAAAGATCGAGGTAGGCATGGCTGGGTCTTGCATAGCAGTAATTA
The DNA here is from genome assembly GCA_012103475.1 of Gammaproteobacteria bacterium. GTDB lineage: Bacteria > Pseudomonadota > Gammaproteobacteria > Eutrophobiales > Eutrophobiaceae > WLWS01. The sequence goes on from WLWS01000004.1 coordinate 254,094, forward strand.
CAACCATGCTCACAGCCGCGATAAGGATTGATTGACAGCTCAAAAGGAATATCGGGAGAATTGTTTTTCGAAATAATAGAACGAGCGCTTTCCATCGAGTAGCTGGTATTGACAGCAGAAATTTCTTCGCCCCTACCCCAGTCGTCCTCAAATGCCTGTCGTTTATACTCAAGATAGCGCCCATCCGGGCTTTCTGTTGTGCCACGACCTCTTACCTTTCTCGTAGATCCTGTCATGAGATTATCTCTGCCTTGAACGACTGTTGCGCATGGAAAGCATTTTATACATGCATAAGCACCTTGCTTGAGTCTATAATATTATACAGCCTGAATTAGTGCCAAAGCTCATATAAAAATGCTACCTCCTATCGTCAGCGAAGTTCTACCTTTATTACTTTTATTGGCCATACTGTGGCTCTTATCACGACTCAATGATAAATCAGGAGATAATCAGGAAATTATTCGACTTCAGTTACGTCTGGACGAGTACAGCAAAAGATTCGACAAGCTGGACGATAAACTTAATGAACTAAGATTAGAGCAGCAGGAGGCGATTTCTCAATTACGAGAGAGACTGGTTACGGCTTTTTCTGAATTCAGGGAAGAGTTAAGAAAAATACTCTCAGAACACAATACCAGTTTTGAACAACGCCAGGCCGAAGCAGTCAAAACACTACTTGAATCACTGCAAACCGGCATGACCAATATTCAGAAGCAGGTAGGAGAACACCTGACTAGAAACAGTGATGAAATTGGTAAGAAAATGGAAGGCCTGACTCAAAAAACCGATCACCGTTTGCAGGAAATCAGCGGACAGGTTGAAAAACGACTGACTGAGGGCTTCGAAAAAACGACCGCTACCTTTGGTGATATTCTGAAACGTCTCGCCCTGATTGATGAAGCCCAGAAAAAAATTACCGAGCTGTCAACTAACGTAGTCAACTTACAGGAAATTCTCGCTGACAAAAGCTCTCGTGGCGCCTTTGGCGAAGTACAACTGCACACTCTTGTACGTAATGTGCTGGCGGATGCGAATTATCAGCTTCAATACACTTTCCCAAATGGCAAGATAGCCGACTGTGTCCTGTTTCTTCCTGAGCCGACCGGTATGGTGGCGATTGATTCAAAGTTCCCACTGGAAGCCTATCGGCGAATGACCGATATTGATGCGAACGAATTTGACCGTAAAGCAGCGGAACGACAGTTCAAACAGGATATTCAGAAACACATCAAGGATATCTCTGAAAAGTATATTCTACCCGGTACAACATCGGATGGTGCTGTCATGTTCATACCCGCAGAAGCGGTATTCGCAGAAATTCAGGCTCATCATTCAGATCTGGTCGATAAAGCGCACGCCGCACGAGTCTGGATGGTGTCACCAACAACACTTTGGGCAACCCTAAACACAGCTCGTGCCGTTTTGAAAGATGCCGCAACCAGAGAACAAGTGCACATTATCCAGGAACACCTCGGTTATTTATCCAAAGATTTCGATCGTTTTCAGATAAGAATGGATAATCTGGCCAAGCATATCAAGCAAGCCAATTCAGATGTTGAAGAAGTGAATAAGTCGGCAAAAAAAATCAGTTCTCGTTTTGAAAAAATCGAACGCGTGGAAATTGAAAATGATAAGCCAGCGAAAGTCACTGCGATATCAATAGACGATAGCAGAGAAATGCCATAGTATTCCGCTGTATTTTCCCTGTAGATCAAATGCCAAGGGAACAAAATCAACTCATTTGATAAAAGCTTTACCCCTGATGCTCAAGGCAATAATTTTCGACATGGATGGCACCCTTGCTGACACGGAAGGTATACATCGTCTGGCCTTTAACCAGGCTTTTTCCGAATTTGAGCTTGACTGGTTCTGGTCAGTTGAAGAATACAAACAGCAGTTATCTGTATCCGGTGGTAAAGAACGAATCCGTCTGAACCTTGAGCAACTTCAGACCAGCGTCATGAACACTGATGAAATCTGGCAATTAACTCTGGCAGTTCATAAACGAAAGTCAGATATTTATCGTGACATGCTGGTGGCTGGTGATATTCAGTTGCGTCGAGGTGTAAAACGCCTGCTTGACGATGCGATGAAAAACGATATTACCCTGGCCATCGCAACCAGCTCCTGTTTTAGTAACGTCAAAACTTTACTTCAAAACGCACTTGGCGAAGATGCGCTTGAGCTGTTTTCTGTGATCGTTACCAGTGATCTGGTCACTGAAAAGAAACCCTCACCCGCTGTATATGACTTTGCTTTGAGAGAACTCGGTCTTCCCGCAGAAAACTGTATTGCCCTTGAAGATACTTCGAACGGCAATCGGGCTGCGCTCGCTGCTAATTTAAAGACTATTATTACAACTCACATTTACACCAACGATGATGATTTTAGCGGTGCATCTCTCGTACTGGGACATCTTGGCGATCAGAACGCACCTTTCACGGTAAAAGCCGGAAACGCATACGATAAAGACCTCGTTGATGTCGAACTACTTAGATTGATTTGTAGTTAAATCTTCACTGTTGCTAAAACATAGTTCTCTGTGGCTTAATTAGTCCATTATGACTCTTACTGAATTACGTTACATCGTTGCTGTCTCCCGCGAGTTACATTTTGGTCGAGCTGCTGCTTCGTGTTTTGTCAGCCAACCGACTCTAAGCGTTGCAATAAAGAAGCTCGAAGAGGAGCTGGGTGTTGCCATCTTTGAACGCCACCAGCATGATGTGACTGTCACTCCTCTGGGTCAGCGGATTATTGAACAGGCTCAGCACACTTTGGAACAATCGACGGTTATAAAACAGATAGCTGAAGAAGGGAAAGACCAGCTGAAAGGAACCTTGCGAGTCGGCGCAATATACACAACAGGTCCCTATCTTTTACCAAAAATCATTCCCTTGCTAAATGCCAAAGCCCCGGAACTGACGCTGATTCTGGAGGAAGACTTCACTCACAAACTTTCGGAAAAACTAAAAAGTGGCGAGCTTGATATCATCATAATTTCGACACCGTTTCAGATGTCAGGTATTACCACAAGCGTTGTCTATATAGAACCATTGATGGTTGCACTACCTCAGGATCACCCACTGGCGAAGAAAAAAAGTATCAAGGCTGATGATTTGATTGAAGAGACCTTATTGCTTCTCCGGAGCGGAAATTGTTTTAGAGATCAAGTCATGGAAGCCTGTCCGGCCTGCAAAAGCGAAACCTTTTCAAGAAACACAATACAGAAAACACTTGAAGGCAGTTCCATTGAAACGATAAGACAAATGGTTGCTGCCGGTTCAGGCGTAACCGTCCTGCCAAGCACTTCAATAATTGATGAACAGGGCGTAAACAGCCTGCTTTCCTTCAGACCATTTACCCGACCTGTGCCCGAAAGAGAAATTGCTATCGCTTATCGCAATAGTTATCCGCGAAAAAAACTGATCAACCTGCTGCGCGAGGTAATTGTCGATTGTAATCTGCCAAACGTAAAAACTGCCTGACATGCAGGCAGTTTTGGCCGAGCAGGTTCTACGTTCTTTATTTGATTACCAGAAAAGCCGCTGAACGTCCCCGCACGATTCTGAGCAACAATGAATTTTTCTCGCCATCCACGGCTTTAAGAAACGATGACAGGTTCTTTACCGGTTTACGGTTGACCGAGGTAATTATATCGCCCTGACGCATGCCGCTGTTCCACGCATGGCTCGCTCGCTCTATATCAACGACGACGACGCCTTCAAGCCTGCCGAAATACGGGCTGTCTTCATCGATATCGCCTATAGAAACGCCCTTAAGTCTGGGATTAATAGCGGCAGGATTCTTCGCCACTTCAGCTCTTGGCGCAATGTACGCAGTTAATTTTTTACGTTTGCCCTCGCGTAGTATTTCGAATACCACTTTCTCACCGACTGGTAATAAACCGATATGTAGACGTACATCGGCTGCCTTTTTCACCTGCTTTTTATTAACTGAAGTTATTACGTCACCTGGCTTGAGCCCGGCATCATCTGCCGGAGAGTCGGGCATGACGCTATTGATAATCGCACCTCTTTTATCTTTAATACCAAATGCTTCGGCCAGATCCGGGTTCAGATCCTGCGCCTGAATACCGATGAAGCCTCTGTTGACTTCTCCCTTATCCAGTAACTGCTCAGTAATCTGCAGAGCAAGGTTGATTGGGATGGCAAAACCAATACCGATGTTTCCACCACTTTGCGAAAATATCGCGGTATTGATTCCTACCAGTTCACCTTTTAAATTAACCAGAGCACCTCCGGAATTACCGGGGTTTATGGAAGCATCAGTCTGAATAAAATCCTCATAGCCCTCGATACCCAGACCACTTCTGCTCAGGGCACTGACGATGCCCGAGGTTACTGTCTGTCCAAGTCCAAAGGGGTTACCAATTGCTACGACAAAATCGCCAACTCTCAAGGCGTCTGAGTCTGTCGGTTTGAGGGCGGTAAGATTTTCTGTAGGAATTTTGATAACGGCAACGTCAGTCTCCGGATCTGTGCCCAAAACTTCTGCTTTTAATTGTCGTCCATCGCGCATGGTCACCGTAATCTCTACAGCATTGGCGATCACATGACTATTTGTCAGTACCAGACCACGTTCAGCGTCAACAATCACTCCCGATCCCAAACTTTGCGTTTTGCGCTCCTGCGGCCGCTGCTGCTCTGGAATATTGAAAAAGCGCCTGAAAAAAGGATCATTGAACAGCGGATTCTGTTTCAATTGCACTCGCCCTTCTGTCGCAATATTAACAACAGCCGGGGTAACATTTTCCAGCATCGGGGCCAGACTGGGTAATGGTTCATCTTCCACCGCCATTGGTAGCGCAGCGTAAGCCAGATAAGAACTAAATAGCATTATTATCGAGCCAAAGAGTGCATTCAGTCGCTTTATATTCATTTGCGGGTCATTTCCTTGTTATTCGTTTTTTTTATCAGTTAGAGTTTTTTAGAAAGGTAAAAAGCCAAAAGTTCAGTTTTGAAAACCACAGCGCGCCCAATAAAAAGGGCGGAGTTTACCCGCCCTAATAAATGTATAACTAAAAATCAGCTGTTTATTGCAATTCGCCTGGGCTGAACTTTCTCGTGTTTCGGCAGAACGATTTTCAATACCCCGTCCTTGCTGTTGGCCTCGATTTTTTCCGCATTTGCGGTATCTGGCAAACTGAAACGCCGGTAGAAACTTCCAGTACTTCTTTCCACTCGTCTGAAGCCCTTGCCTTCATCCACGACCTCCTTGCTTCGTGTTCCCTTGATACTGAGAACACCATTTTCCATCGTGACGTCGATCTCCTGCGGGTTAACGCCAGGTATATCCGCATAGATAGTAAACTGGTTCTCGTCTTCTGTTATATCGACAGAAGGACGCCATTGACTGACCGCCACGTTGGATTGATCATCATTAAGTTCGTCGCTAGCAAGCGGGTCCAGCCAGCCCAGGCGATTTAGTTCATTCTGAAACCGGTTTATCAGGCCATAAGGCTCATATCTGACTACTGACATATTACACCTCCAATTCAAATTGTTTATTCATGTCAAGGGATATGGGGCTGGCAAAATATTTTTCAATGGAATTTGCTTTTTTTTTCAAATATCGGACAATCGGGAAATGGCCGAACAAAATTATTTTTCGAAGATATTTGGTGATTCTCCGGTCACTCCTCTACAGAACCACATCAACAAGGTAGTTTCCTGTGTCGAGACCCTGCCTGCCTATTTCGATGCCGTTTTCTCTGAAAATTGGGAACAGGCAAGTGTGATACAGGATGAATTAGTAAATTTCGAGCACGAAGCAGACAACATAAAGAACGAAATCAGGATGCATTTGCCATCGGGTCTGTTTATGCCGGTCGATCGACGCGATGTTCTTGAAGTACTTGACCTTCAGGACAGTCTCGCCAATCGCGCAAAAGACATCTCCGGCCTGATTCTTGGCCGTAAAATGGCTTTTCCGATTGAGCTGCACGACACCTATCGAAAATTTCTGGACCGCTGCATTGACGCTACCAAAAAAGCACAAGTCGCTATAAATGAACTTGATGAACTGGTGGTAACCGGATTTCGCGGAGATGAGGCAACACGGGTGAAGGCGATGATTGAAGAACTCCATGTTATCGAAGACGACACCGACAAGATTCAGATCAGTATCCGCGCTCAGCTTTACAAACTGGAAGCCGAACTGCCGCCGGTCGATGTAATGTTCATATACGAAATCATTAAGTGGACAGGAGATCTGGCCGACACCGCCCAGAGCACAGGTAATCGCCTGCAATTGATGCTGGCAAAATAAAAATAATAAACAATGGAAAATACGACCTTACTGCTGACTCTGGCAGCAACCTTTGGTTTGTTTATGGCCTGGGGAATTGGCGCTAATGATGTCGCTAATGCGATGGCGACCTCTGTCGGATCGAAGGCCATTAAACTCAGAACTGCTGTTATCATTGCTGCTATCTTTGAGTTTGCCGGCGCCTATCTGGCCGGCGGTGAAGTAACCTCAACAATTCGTAAAGGCATGGTCGATGCCAGTTTGCTTAGTGGTACGCCGGAGTTACTGGTTTACGGTATGTTATCTGCGTTACTCGCAGCCGGTGTCTGGTTGTTAATCGCTACCCGCTTTGGTCTGCCTGTCTCAACAACACATTCCATTGTCGGCGCCATTGTTGGTTTCGCCGCGGTTGGAATTGGCATAGAAGCGGTAAAATGGGACAAGGTCACTTCTATTGTTTTCAGCTGGGTAGTATCACCGGTTCTGGCAGGTACTCTCTCCTTTTTGTTATTCAAAAGCGTTCAGGTCCTGATACTGAATACTGAGAATCCCTTTAAATACGCAAAACGCTATGTCCCGGTTTATATTTTTTTAACGGGATTCGTCATCTCGCTGGTGACAGTATTTAAAGGCCTCAAGCATGTCGGTCTGGAAATGTCCAAAGCTGACTGTTACCTCATAGCGTTCGCTGTAGGTACCGTTATCGCGCTTATAGGAACAGTACTAATAAGCCGGATTAAAATTGACACTTCACTCGATAAAGAATTTCATTATCGTAACGTTGAACGTGTGTTCGCTGTGCTGATGTTGTTCACTGCCTGCGCAATGGCTTTCGCGCATGGCTCAAACGATGTCGCCAATGCTGTTGGACCGGTGGCGGCGGTAGTCGGCGTGATCAACAGTGGCGGGGTAATTGGTCAGAAAATGGCTCTGCCATCCTGGGTTCTATTACTCGGTGGTATGGGTATTGTTGCCGGATTAATGACTTATGGGCACAAAGTAATTGCCACCGTCGGGCAACGTATTACCGAACTCACTCCTAGCCGGGGATTCTGTTGTGAAATGGCAGCGGCCTCAACAGTGGTTCTGGCATCTGGTACCGGCCTGCCAATATCAACGACGCATACCCTCGTTGGTGCGGTGCTCGGTGTGGGTTTTGCCAGAGGGATATCCGCGCTCAATCTACGGGTTGTTGGCACAATATTGATGTCCTGGATTATTACCCTGCCAATCGGCGCCATTCTGGCGATAATATTTTTCTTTATATTTAAAGCTGTCCTCTAGCGCTTTACCGAATCAATCAAAGCTCATACCAGCGTTTTCAGGAACTAATTCAAATCCAGTAAGCTGTTGTCGTCATCACTTTAGAACACAGTGACATTATCTTTTTTATCTGTGCCGGCAATTCGGCAGCACCGGAATCAAGTGCGCTTTGCGCATGTTCTGCTTCATCCACTTGCATCTGCTCCAGAATAGCCCGGCTTCTGGTATCGGCGGCAGGTAACTTATCCAGATGCTTCTGAAGATGGCTCTCAACCTGGTTCTCTGTCTCAGCAATAAAACCAAGACTCCATTTGTCTCCGCTCAGACCGGCCAGTGCGCCGATACTGAACGAACCCAGATACCAGATGGGATTAAGGTGGCTGGTATAGGAGTGCAATTCATCCAGCCTTGTCTTGCACCAGCTCAAATGATCGAGTTCCTCATCGGCAGCGTGCTGCATAAGCGCCTTAACACGACTTGAACGGGCGGTCAGAGCCTGTCCCTGATACAGAGCCTGGGCCGACACTTCACCGGCATGATTTATTCGCATAAAGCCCTGTGAGACCCTTATTTCCGTCTCATTCATGCCGGATGAGTCACTTTCAGCGGCGGGATTTGCCCTGTTTGGCCTGCTCCGACTGGGAAACAGCGCAGCCAGCGATTTATCGAATTCAATGATAATCTGGTCCAGCTTGTCATAACGTCTGTCGGTCATTCCGCTGATTTTACTCGAAATTGCACTAATTGGCTGAAAATATGGGTAATATTCGCTGTTTGGGCGCATGCAAATATTGACACTGCAGAGGGCAATCCGTACCATTGCCCCTCTTTTTTTACCGGCAGTCAGAACAGATACCAATGAAGACTTTTAGCGCCACTCCTGCGGACATTAAACGCGACTGGTTCCTGGTCGATGCCAAGGGCAAAACCCTGGGCCGATTAGCGACCGAAATAGCCAGCCGTCTGCGCGGAAAACACAAACCTGAATATACACCACATATGGACACCGGCGATTATATTGTGGTTATCAATGCACAAGAGATTCGAGTCTCAGGTAACAAAACGACAGATAAAATCTATCATCATCATACCGGATATCCGGGTGGTCTTAAGTCAATAAGCTTCGATAAGCTGCGCGACAAAAAGCCGGAAATGATTATTGAGAAAGCGGTCAAGGGTATGCTGCCTAAAGGCCCTCTCGGTCGTGATATGTTCCGTAAACTGCGTGTTTATGCTGGTGCCGAACATGCCCACACTGCCCAACAACCAACGCCTCTGGAAATATAAATAATGGCCGAACAAATTTATTACAGCACCGGACGCCGCAAAAGCTCCACAGCCCGCGTTTTCCTGAAAAAGGGCAAAGGCGACATCACAATTAATGCCCGAACCATGGATCAATATTTTGGTCGTGAAACCGGCAGAATGATCGTTCGCCAGCCACTGGAAACAGTTGATATGGCCAGTAATTTCGACATCAACATTACCGTGTCCGGTGGTGGAATATCAGGTCAGGCCGGCGCCATCAGACATGGCATCACTCGTGCCCTGATTGAATACGATGAAACACTTCGTAAAGTACTACGTCAAGCTGGTTTCGTCACAAGAGACGCCAGAGAAGTTGAACGTAAAAAGATTGGCTTGCATAAAGCCCGTAAACGTCCTCAGTTCAGCAAGCGTTAGAATCAGCCTGTATTATCTGTTATCTGCATCGCAGCCAAGGGCTGCGATGCAGCTTTAGTTTCCAGTCCTCTTTTCGCGTTACAATTTGACCCATTACTGGGGGTTCGTCTAATGGTAGGACTGCGGACTCTGACAGAAATGTCTTATAATTTTTTCGTTGTTTTTCAGTTCTTTATAACATCTCTACATAAGTGTGCAGAGAAGTGTGTGATATAATATTCCAATAAATCAGACACTTACATGTCTATTTATACCCCATTAATTTTGGAGAATAGATATCATGACTAAACGCATTGCACTCTACACTCGCGTATCTACAGCGCACCAGAATGACTCTATGCAGCTTGACGAGCTTCGTTCACTCTGTGAACGGTCAAACTGGCAAATCGTTTCTGAGTATCGTGAGAAAATCTCAGGTACAAAATCGGTTGATGAAAGAGCTGCACTTAAATCTTTGCTTGATGATGCTCGAAAACGAAGATTCGACAAAGTTGTTGTCTGGAGCGTTGATCGTCTCGGACGGTCAATGGTGCATCTGACTTCAGTGCTTCAAGAGCTTCACGACTTGAATATCAATATTTATGCATACAAACAGGCACTGGACACAGAAACTCACATGGGACGCATGTTCTGGCAGATCATGGGCATCTTCGCAGAGATGGAGAACAATCTGCGCAAAGAACGACAGATGGCAGGTATTCGCAAAGCTCAGGAACGGGGTGTGAAGTTTGGGCGCCCTTCAAAGATAAATGGGGCGGTATCACAGTCAGTAAAGCTATTACGTGAGCGTGGTATGTCTATACGGAAAATTGCGCGGCAATTGGAGATTGGAGTAGGTAGCGTATATAAGATTCTGGAGGCAGCTTAATCGTTTAAGTATATTAATCAGAACTTTTGTCCTACAATTTTAACCATGGAAGAAATCAAAGTTCATTTGACGGAAGAGGAGTTTCAGAGATTAAATGAACTCTTTCCTCCTTCAGAAAAGAGTGCCACAGTTGGTCGCAGAGCAGTAGAAATAGTCAAATATCATTTTCTCTCAATTAATTCTGATTATAAATTTAGTAAAGCTTCAAAAGGCGCTGATCTGAAAGTTGTCTGTGGTGATTTTGATTTCGAAATTGAAATAAAGGGAACGACGAAAGCCGATATAGCATGGTCACAACTAAAAGTTTCCAGTCAGACATCTCACGATAGATTATTTCAAGGTCTTCCTCTTTACAGAGTGATATCTGCCAACAATATACACCCCACAATTTTCGTTCTTAAACACGACGATGACTTTATCCTATCTCCAGAGACTAGATGGAAGATTCAAAGAAAGAATTAGCTACAATTATGCACCCGTCATTAAACGCTAAATTTACCCCACCTAAACCGTTAAACCCTAAGCGTACAATGAAACGTGATGAGCTTTGTTGGTGTGAATCTGGGAAAAAATGGAATAAATGTCACAAGGACAGACATTTACAAAAGCCAGAGAGGATTGAAAAAATAATTAATCAGATGCTCAAAAAAGGACGGCAAGGAGTTTGTCTACATCCAAATGCTTCTGTCAGTGAATGTAGTTCCAAGATCATAAAAGCTCACACAGTACAAAAGGGAGGCGGATTAAGTGTAATAGCAGAAAATGGTCATGTAATTTCTATTAAGAAAGGCTTAAAAAATATACACAAAAATAATGGAGCGGTTGTTCCTGATGAGATAGGAATAAATGATGCTTCTACTTTCATGGGTTTTTGCGGGAAGCATGATAACGAACTATTTGAACCAGTTGAGCAACAATTATTTCAATTAAATGAGAGAGCAGCTTTTCTTTTATCTTTTCGAGCAATTTCATATGAATACTTCACGAAACAAGAAGCATTGAAAACATTTGATATACAGCGCGGTGCGGATAAAGGATTGGACTATGAAATGCAACAAAATATTCAAAACCATATTCATATTTATAAAACTGGCTTAGAAATCGGGATGGAGGATTTGAAACAATGGAAACAACTTTACGACCAAAGGTTTATTTCACAAGATTTTATATCAATGCCACATTATGCGATCAAATTTGATGAAGTATTACCATTTGTTTGTTGTGGTACATTTCACCCCGAAGTCGATTTTAATGGAAAACAGGTGCAAATAATTACGCGGGGGTCAGCGAAAAGGGAACACGTATCTATTAGTATGTCAGTAATGCAGAATAAAACATTTGTATCGTTTGGCTGGGATGGAGAACTTCAAGGTCCAGCAGAACAATTCGTGTCTTCTTTTAAGGAACTTTCATCATCTGATAAAGCAAATGCCCTGCTTCATCTGGTTGTTGAACAGCTAGAAAATACATATTTTAATATTACCTGGTGGAAAGGCATTAGCGCTCCTGACCGTGCATCTCTTATTGCTCGTATCGAAAACGGAACAGGAACTAGCCAAAAGCGCTCTATAAGCACTTATAAAAACATATATAAAATATTAGAGCCCGTGTCTATATCGACCGAACTTGGTTCTATATAGTAAAACAACTACTTTTTTTAAAAGCAGAATACCCACTTCAACCTCCACTGAAACGAAAATAGTAAATCTCACCTTTTCTATATTTCAAGTCAGTACCAATGATATGCATCTCGCCACGTTGCTTGTAAGTAAGATAAGCACGAATGTTCTCATACGATTTTACTGGGACACTCATTCTGAACATAAGCACATTTTTAGATATGTCATCGTATTGCTGTTTTACCATTGCAATATCGCCAATAGTCTCAGTATCTTCTCTAATGTTCATCCTGTTATCCCAGTATTCCGCAGGGTGAAGAACAATCTGTGATTCTTGCCCCGTTTTTAGTTTTTTAGAATCTGAGTCAATGATTTCACCCTCAATGACCATATAAATCTTTTCTTCAAATTGTTGCATATCAAATATATTGATATAGGCATAGTCATTGAACGATACGTTCACGTACCAGTCTTGTACTTCTATGGTATATGAGCGCTGTTTATCTCGATTATAGTGTTTCCGGCGAGGCAATTTGATTATTGTTTCTGTATTCGACGAATAATAACGCCAGCAATTTTCTTTACATTTTTCACTTTTTTGTTTGATTCATGTCGTACCATGATGAAACCCTAAGCAGAGCAAGCGTAGCAGCCAAAGCAGCAAGCAAGGCATAAATGAAAATGAAATATGAAAACCCATAACCCACTAAGCAAACAAGTCTGAAATACTCTCCAAAAAATGATACGAATGTATTACTTGGTTCAGGTGTAAAATAATAAGCTTTAGCTATAAGACCCAGTATTACTGATAATATTTGAAGGACAATGAAATGAACGAAGGCAGCGTTAACTGCCATATATGGCGAAGGTTTATTGTCTTCACCTTCACCACTAATTAGTTTTCTAAAGTTATCATCGCCAATAGCCATCCACATTGCATACCCACCAAGTGAAAAACCAAGCAAATTGGGCATAATGGAAAGAACATCGTCCCACCAATATGGGGTTGACCAATGGGGATACAATATTGCAGTTAAAATAAGAGACGCCCAAAGATACTGACTCTTAACTAATGCAGAGAATCCTCCATATGCACGCCAGTATCTCTTAACAATATTTTGACTCATTTTTTAAACAGCTTGACCAAAGTATCTTTCATTGATGAGGCAATTCTTGAGAATACATTAAAAGTTAAATCAACATCTGGATCGTAATACTCAATTATCTTGAGTGGGTGATTAACTGTTGAAAATTCAACTGGTCTAAAACTTTCATCTTTTCCTTTAACGTAGAAGCTACCATTTTTTGCAGAAACATAGGCCATAGTGCTTAGGTCATTATCCATCTCTATTGATTGCCCATGAACTGCTTTATATTTCTGCTCATACAATTCAACATTCTGGGCACGCATTCTTTCTAAGACCTGCCTCTCAGCATCCGCATGATCATCTGGGTTTGGTCTTTTGACGGTCAATTCGATACGTTCTTTATGCCGTAATTTTAACGCTTTAGATAAAGCATCTACTTCCGGAATATGCGTGACATCAACTCTTCCATATTCCTCAGCTATATGGGGATCATTCAATAAGCGATCAAAAAAACGCTCTGCACTACGAGGACCAATCGAACTTCCATCATAGTATCCCTCATAAAACAGAAGATGTTGTTGTGGGTAAAATATATATGAAAATCGAGATGAATTGGGCTTCAAGTTTTCAGGGATGCGTACTCTTCCTACTTCATCTTCGCTAGCAAAATCGTTTGTAGTTGTATTGAACCACTGACTGTTTTTATCGATATCTGTATATCTAAATATATCGCCAGTAATTGGGCCAGGTTCTTTTTGATCACGCTCAAGCTTGAACATTCCTGTAAGAAGTCCAAATTGATCGCCCGTAATATTTACTGGGTTTTTTAACTTGTATACTCACAGAAATAGTTCCAGATATTTCTGTGGTGAATGTGGCTGGATTGTAATATTCACAGCTCCAACGACTAGCTTTTTCTCTCTGGCCATATCAGTTCCTTAGATTAAATGGATTATGATGGGAAAGTGATACTCGTTTAATGGGACAAAATGAGAACGTGACTGAAAAAAACAATGAGGTATCACAGACGCCTGCTCCCTTTTTCTGTGCATCCGCAGATTTTCATAACCCCTTCACTAGCCAAAGTTTGTGCGAAATTTTTCGTTACAGAAATAATGGCTGCTTTTGATGCCGCATAGTGGGCACCTGCCATCATGCTAGCCTGTTGACCCGATATGGAAGACAAATTAATGATCCATCCCTAGCCTCGCTCTCGCATATGCCTACCTGCAATCTGACAACCGAAGAACACACGTCGCAGGTTAGTATTAAGCACCGTATCCTACTCTTCTGGGTTAATATCCCAGATTGCCTGTATGACTGTGATTCCTGCATTATTTACCAGAATATCTATGCCTCCCATCTTATTTATTGATTCAGAGAATACTTTTTTCGAAAGCATTGATATCACTAACATCTAACTGTAACGGGAGTACCGATTTATTATCTTTATCCAAAGCTGCTGCTGTGTTATTCACAGTTTCACTAATATCTGTCAATACCACTCGTGCTCCCGCATAGTACATAGCCTGAGCAATCGCTGTCCCTAAACCCTGCGCGGCATCGGTAATAAGTGCTGTTTTACCTTTTAGTTCTGTCGCCATGATCGGCAATCTCCTTTGTATAACCACATGTCATTCAATTAGAAATAAAGTAATTTATAGCATTTGATGCTATTTAATAATCATCAAGTTCAAACTTTAGTAGTATTTTTTTCAATATTGATTTTAGAGTTCCACTAATGACAACGAGTCGGTTGGTATGATTGCCCTTGCAGGGCACCACTCCGAGGAATGTGCACTATAAGAAACTAGAGTTTCGTAATTCCCCCAAAAAAAAGCCCTCATATGGAGGGCTTTAAAAAACAGTTTAAGTCGTTCAGTTAAAAACGATAAGCTGCTTCTATGCCATAAGTGCGCGGAGCACCTAGTACACAGCGCTGCATACCGCCACCTGTGGCAGGATCAACCAGACCGAGCGTTGTGCCTATAGGCTGGTTGAAAATGGTCTGGCAGTACTCTTCGTCGCCGACATTTCGCACGAAGCCGGACAGTTCCCATTTATCATCTTCTGCTCGAATACCGCCGCGGAGATTAAAAACCTCATAGCTGGACTGAACTGATTGCGGATTCTGGTTTGTTTCCGCACCAATGTTCTGCGCTCCGGTATGTTGAAATTCACCACGCAGAAACCAACCAAGGTCCATATTCGGTAATGCGTCTGACCACTCGGCAACCATCGATACCTGCCACTTAGGTGAAAAGTGATTGCGCTGACCAGTCAGATCGCGTGGTGGAACGGTCATTGGTGCCATGCCCATGCTCAGTAACGTACTGTTGGCGGCCTGAGTTGCAGCGACTACCGCTGGCAGGTTGGTGGCATTAGTAAATGTATCAAAATCCGAATCCAGATAGCTCAATCCAAAGAGCATGAACAGTTGATCCATCGGTTGTGCCTGAATATCGATTTCAACTCCCTGCTGGGTCAATTCACCGGCGTTTTGCACCAGAAAGTTTACACCGTCAAACTGTCTGTCCTGAAAGCTGGAAATTTCGGTGTGAAAATAGGTGATGTTAGCTCTGACACGATTATCCAAGAGCGTGCTCTTTAAGCCAAATTCGAAATTATCAACTTCTTCTGAATCGAATACTCTCTGCGCACCCGTCGCAAGACCAATTGAATTAAAACCATCTGAGTTGAAGCCACCGGACTTAAAGCCTGTGGAATAACTTCCGAATACCATCATATCGTCATTGAGGTCATAGCTGGCATTCACCATCCAGGTAATCTTGTTCTCTTCAAAATTCAAATCAGGTTGATTCTCCGGTGCGCGTAAATCCAGCCCGAATGGGTTGGTGGGCGATGCCGGTGCGACGATGGGGTTAGGTGTCAGGCTGACGAAGCTGCCCTTTTTGTCGTCACGTGTGTAGCGCAGTCCACCGGTTAGGCGTAACTCGTCACTGACATTAAAAGTCACCTGACCAAACAAGGCGATACTCTCAACGTCCTGGCCAAATTCGGTATCCACTGCTGCCGTTTGTGGTCCCGCTGCACAAAATCCTGAGGCGGCGGGGCCGAGAGCACCTGCGAATGCTGTTGGAGGAACAGCGGCGAACAAGGCAGCACCTGTGCCAGCGGGAAAACCTGCCGGTCCAAGTATTGCTGCGTCCAGGGTCGCTCCATCAGGAACGGCACCGGTGACAATTGCCTGAGCGACTGTTGTTGCGAGTGCCACGTTTCCGCCGAGTGCCGCTGCGAAACCGGGAACAAGAGCCGGAATCGCGCCCTGTGCAACCCTGCCCTGTACCAGATTGTTTACTGCCGGACCACAGAACTGTGCACCCAGATCGAAATTCTGATCAATGTTGTATTCTTCTTCGTAATAGTAAACACCGGCAACGTATTCAAAGCGTTCACCAATCGGTGAAATGATTTGTAGTTCCTGTGAAAAAGATTCCACTTCATAAGTAGTAACACGGTTGAATAAATCGGCTGGCAAACGCAACGCCGTTTCAAAGGTGTCATTGTTCCAGTCTCTGTAAGCGGTGATCGAGCGAATGGTGAATTCACCGACTGCCCAGTTTATATCACCGGAAATACCCCACTGTTCATCATCGGCCGTATCACGATGATCCTGATTCACTGTGTAATCCGTGCCATTTGTCAGTTCAGGTGTCGGGCCTGTCGGTGCGAAAGGTCCGGTTGGCGAGAGAATGGAACTGATGGTTGGTCCGTATGTTGGTAAAACTGTGTCGCTGATTACTTCAACGATGGGACCTTCGTTTTTCACTTCGGAATAGTCAAGACTCAGAGTAATATCCAGATCGTCGGTTGGCGTAAAATATAATTTTCCGCGCACCGTGGCATCTTCCCAGTCTCCGAATTCCGAACTGTTTCCGGCTCCGGTGAATGTGTTGTTACCAAAACCATCCCGATCGGAATATTGAAAAGAGAGTCGACCACCAACTGTGTCCGTCATCGGACCACTGACATTACCGGAAATACGCATTGCATCATAATTGCCATAGCTGGCGCGAATCTGTCCTTCAAACTCGTCTGAGGGTTTGGCTGTACGAATATTCAAAGCTCCCATCGAAGCATTCCGGCCAAACAGTGTGCCTTGTGGACCGCGCAGAACTTCGACTGCTTCAAGGTCAGTGAGACTTCCGACGACTGAGGAAGGTCTCGGGTAATAAACACCATCGATGAAAACGGCAACGCTGGGTTCGATAGCGCTGTTGCCAACTGAACCGACACCGCGAATAATAATTCTGTTGTTAGCCACCTGACTGGATTGAGTCAGACTTAAATTAGGCGTGTAGGCACCCAGCTCCTGTATGGTATTGACTCCGGAATCTTCCATAAAGGCGCCGGAAAATGCGGAAATGGAAATGGGTACATCCTGAATGTCCTCGCTACGTTTTTGCGCCGTAACCACAACTTCTTCAATTTGCGCCTGAATGGGTATTGAAAAAAGAAACCCTGTGATAAGCAGTAAGGACGATGCGATGCCCGCACCAGATTGTTGTAATTTGTTCATTTATGATCCCCTCGATTCAGGAAAATCTCGATATGAGCTTGCTTCCTATTCACAAATACATGGCTAAAGTATACATAAACTGGAAACTTATTGTGAGGATCTTAAGCAGTCTCTGGCCTTAAGAATTTTGTATGATTTTTACAAAAGCCGAAGTAAGTAAGAGGCTCGACGGATTTGTCTCACTACTAATAGCGGATTCTGGGGAAACTGCTCAGTCTGCTGTAATACCTTGTTTTTTATAGATTAATGAGAATTAATCTATCTCTGAGCAGGCGTTAAGCTGCTTTTCTATCAACTGGGAGAGTCGATGTCTGTTTAATCGAGGTATCCAGTCTTTGGCCATTACTATGAATTTGCCTCGAAATATCAATGAATCGCTCAATTAGGCTAACCAGTATGCGAAATACACTGGCGACTAGCCAGCATAGAGCCATCAGCACCATCAATTTGAAAAAGAAGACCATTTCAACAATCACCACTAATCTGGTCGTCAGGCATTAACAATCCTGTCATCCACAAGCGACAGAAGAAATTATCGCGATGCCAGACTGCGCTGTCTGTTCTGCTCAACATGAGGGAATGGTGACTCGAATCCTAACTTCAACTGCGGATGGGAAACTTCTTTTTTTCCAGTACCTTGGCCCACTTTTTTGAGATGCTTAACCCAGGCATCACTTTGCAGGTTGGTAATATAGACTCGCGTATTCTTCATTTTACTAAGCCCTGTATTTAAGTTTCAGGGTGAATAACGCAGGTTTTGTGCCAGCAACCCGGCGGTCTGTTTTTTTATCTCAGAATTGTGAAGTAGTCGCCATACTACCGAACTACTTCTCGACATCCTTATTTAGTGCTTTTATGTCAGACTCGTTCAGATTCCAGAATTCGCCGGGGTGCTTCGAACGGGGAAGTATGTAAGAGCCAAAGCGAACTCTCATGAGTCGACTGACTTTCACTCCCTGAGATTCCCAGAGCCTGCGAACTTCGCGATTGCGCCCTTCCATGAGCACAACGTGATACCAGTGGTTCGCACCCTCGCCGCCCGAATCAACAATATCTGAAAATCTGGCATAACCGTCGTCCAGTCGCACTCCTTTCAGCATAGCCTGCAGTTGTTTATTGCTTACCTCGCCCAACACTCTGACCGCATACTCCCGCTCCACCTGGCTGGAAGGATGCATGAGGCGATTGGCCAGTTCGACATTGTTAGTAAACAGAAGAAGTCCGATGGTATTGATATCCAGACGGCCTATGTTAATCCAGCGACCATTGCTCAATTTTGGCAGCTTATCGAAAACCGTTTTCTTATGCTTTGGATCTGAGCGTGCGCAAATTTCCCCGACAGGCTTGTAGTAAGCCAGCACTTTGGTTTTTTCCTGACCTGATTCAGAAAAACGAACTATGCGGTTATCAAATTTTATTTTGTCCTTGCTACTGACGTGCGCACCGGGTATCGCTGTCTTACCGTTTATCTTAATACGGCCTTCTTTTATCCAGCCTTCAATTTGTCGCCTCGAACCAATACCGGCCCGTGCCAGCGCTTTCTGGACGCGTTCTGCTGCAGGTTCAGATTTCATACTGAATGTGTAACTGAAAACTGATCGACTGAGATATCAGTTAGAGAAAGGAACGACATTATCAGCGCTACTGGCGACGTCTTCTTCGTCGCCTTCCTCCGCAGCAGATTTTACTTCTTCATCGTCAAGGTTATCGCCATCAACAAGTTCAAGTACAACAGTCGACTCGTCATCTTCTGTCTCAGCAACAGCTCCTTCAGTCTCGCCAGAGTCACTGACTTCTTGCGCTGGTTCTTCCAGCCCCTCAAATAAATCGGGATTGAGTTTATCAAAATCCTTGATCTCAGCCAGTGAAGGCAGGTCTGATAGTTTTTTCAGATTAAAGTAATCCAGAAAGTGTTTGGATGTCGCCAGCAGCTCAGGTTTGCCCGGTACGTCACGGTGGCCCACTACTCGAATCCATTCACGTTCCTGTAAGGTCTTAATAATGCTGGAACTGATGCTAACGCCTCGAATATCTTCAATCTCACCGCGCGTAATCGGTTGCCGGTAGGCAATTATGGCCAGTGTTTCCAACAGTGCGCGCGAGTAGCGTTGTGGTTTTTCATCAAACAGACGATTGACCCAGTCAGCGTATTCCTGTCGCACCTGAAAACGATAACCACTGGAGACTTCTTTGAGTTCTATGCCTCTGTCTTCATAATCCTGCTGTAATTGCGCCAATGCGGCCTTCACTTCGTCTTTCTCTGGTTGCTCAATATCTTTTTCAAACAGAGAGACAAAGCGATTTACGTTCATCGTGCCGTTTGAGGTCATCAATGCCGCTTCGAATATGTTTTTTAATTTTTCCGGGTTCATACGGCCGCCTTTACGTAAATCGGTCCATTATTTTCATTCTGTACCATTTCAATCAACGATTCTTTAAGCAATTCAAGTATGGCCAGAAAGGCAACTATCACTCCTCCCCGTCCTTCTTCCATGGTAAAGAGATCTTTAAATTCACTAAACTCATCACCACGAACACGTTCAAGCACCAGACTCATACGTTCTCTAACCGACAGGGTTTCACGTTGTATATGATGCTGGGAGAACATCTCTGCCCGCGTTAATACATCGGCGAAGGCCTTTAGAATGACATCAAGCGGCACCTCTGGTGGCTCCTGATCAGTGGTTCTATAGGGAAATTCGACAATGGTGCCAAACACGTCACGCTCATATCGGGGTAAGGCTTCGATGTCCTCGGCCGCCTGTTTATAGCGTTCATACTCCTGCAGACGACGGATAAGTTCTGCCCGAGGATCGTCCTCATCCTCTTCACTCTGAGGTCGTGGCAACAACATTCGTGATTTTATCTCGGCGAGCATTGCCGCCATAAGCAGGTATTCGCCAGCGAGTTCGAGCTGGAGTTCTTCCATCAAATCGATGTAGCGCATGTACTGTGCCGTCACCAGCGCGATAGGAATATCCAGAATATCCAGATTCTGTCGTTTGATCAGATACAGGAGTAAATCCAGCGGCCCTTCGAAAGCCTCAAGAAAAACTTCCAGAGCATCCGGTGGTATATAGAGATCCTTTGGGACTTCAGTAATTGGCGAACCCTGTACAATGGCAAAAGGCATTTCAGCCTGTTCGCTTGTGGTCGGTTCGTTTGAGTCAGTATTAGTAGTCACGGCCTCTCATTATCATCTGTCGTTGGCGACTTGTCATCGTCGAATTATCGGTAGGAGATGCCCATGACCTGTCGGACTTCTTCAAGCGTTTCTCTGGCCGCATCACGAGCTGCTTCACAACCCTCGTTAATAATGCCTCTGACCATCTCAGGATCATTCTGATACTCCCTGGCTCTTTCTCGAATAGGCTGCTGTTCCTTCAGCACCGAGTCTATAACCGGTTTTTTACAATCGAGACAGCCAATAGAGGCGCTGCGACAACCTTCACTCGCCCACTTCTTTTGATCCTCGTCAGAGTACACCTCATGCAGAGACCAGACCGGACATTTATCAGGGTCGCCCGGATCGCTCAGTCTTACTCTGGCCGGATCCGTTGGCATAGTTCGTATCTTGTCTTCGACGCTACTTGGGTTCTCACGCAGAGTAATCGTGTTACCGTAGGATTTCGACATTTTCTGACCATCCAGCCCCAGCATTTTGGAAGCCGGCGTTAACAGGGCCTGTGGTTCCGGAAATATCATTCTGCCGCCACCTTCCAGATATCCGATCAACCTTTCTCGATCACCAATGCTTATATTCTGCTGAGATTCAATAAGAGCCTGTGCTTTTTCCAGCGCTTGTCCGTCACCCTGCTCCTGGTAACTCGTCAATAGTTCTCTATAAAGTTTCAGGTTTTTCTTACCCATTTTCTTGGCAGCGAGCTCAGCTTTTTCTTCGTAGCCGGCTTCACGGCCATAAAGATAATTAAAACGCCGGGCAATTTCGCGGGACATTTCCACGTGAGCCACCTGATCTTCTCCGACGGGTACGAAATTCGCCTTACAAACAATAATATCCGCCGTTTGCAACAGGGGATAACCAAGAAAACCGTAAGTTGTCAGATCCTTGTTTTTGAGTTTTTCCTGCTGATCCTTATAAGTAGGTACACGCTCAAGCCAGCTCAGGGAGGTAAACATAGATAGAAGCAGATGCAATTCCGCAATTTCAGGGATTCTTGACTGGATAAAGATCTTTGCCGAGCCCGGATCGATTCCAACCGCGAGCCAGTCAATCGCCATCTGCCAGACGTTATCCGCAACCATGCCCGGATCTTCATAATCAGTCGTCAATGCATGCCAGTCGACGATAGAGAAAAAGCACTCATACTCGGTTTGTAGTTTTATCCAGTTTTTGAGAACACCGTGATAGTGTCCTAGATGAAGTTGTCCGGTGGGGCGCATTCCCGACATCACGCGCTGGTTTCCTGAAACTGCCAAAAAAGTCTCCTTCCTGATATTTAAAAGCCGGATTATATCAACGGACTGTCGAAGTTGTGGGCTTATTTATCAGGAAACTCAGAGATCAGGATAAATCCAGCAAATCCCCAACCTCGCCAAGTCCCTCACGCACCACAGTGGCCGGATCCTGCGTCAAATCCAGAACCGTGGTCGCCGAAAGTCCGCCATTTCCGGCATCAATTATCAGATCGATCTGACTATCGAGGCGTTCACGAATTTGCTGCGGCTCATTCAGGGGCAACTCATCATCAGGCATAATCAGAGAGGTACTCAATATGGGTTCGCCGAGAGACTCCAGCAGCGCTGACACAATGGCATTATCCGGCACACGAATACCGATAGTTTTCCGTTTTGAATGCTGTAAGCGTCTCGGCACGTCCCGGGTCGCCTTGAGTAGAAAGGTGTAAGCGCCAGGGGTCAGGGATTTTATCAAGCGATACTCCGGATTACCGACAATAGCGAAACTGCTGATTTCTGATAAGTCCCGGCAAATCAGCGTCATATTGTGTTTGTCACTCAGCTGGCGCAAGCGGATTATTCTATCCATCGCCGATTTTTCGCCAATATGGCAGGCTAAGGCGTAACAGGAATCAGTCGGATAGACCATGACCCCGCCCTTACGCAAAATTGTCGCTGCCTGACTTATCAATCTTGCCTGAGGGTTTTCAGGATGTATTTCAAAATACTGGGTCATATGGCTTAGTGGATTTTCTGCTAATATAAAGTCTTTCAATATATCTAACTAAAGCATGAAATTCCTCTTTGATTTTTTTCCAGCCGCTGCATTTCTGATCGCGATGTTTATTCCAGAGAATCGTGAAGAGGGAATTTATCTGGCAACAAAAGTGATCATTGTGACCTCTTTCCTTCAGATAATTGTGTCCTGGTTTTTCACTCGACGCATCGAAAAACAATACGTTCTGATTTTTCTGGTTGTTCTGATTCTCGGTTCCATGACATTATTTTTACATGATGAGCGCTTCATCAAGTGGAAACCAACCATTGTATTCTGGATATTTTCCCTGATTTGCCTCGGTAGCGAATTTATCGGCAAAGAGAATATTCCCAAAAAAATCATGGGTCATATGTTTGATGCCCCGTCAGCTGTCTGGCTGAAAGTGAATATATCACTGATTCTGTTTTTCGTGGTTCTCGGACTGATTAATATTTACGTCGCCTACAACTATGCTACAGAGACCTGGGCGTTTTTTAAGGTTTTCGGAGTTATGGGGATAAATTTCGTTTTTATACTCGGACTGGTGATGTACCTGTCGCGCTATATGATCGAAGTAGAAGAAAAAGAGAAAAGTTAAGTATGTACTACAGCATTTATTCCGAGGATTGCGAAAACAGCCTGGAAAAGCGCAAAGCTGCACGTACAGAGCACATGGCTCGAATCGAACACTTATATGAAGAGGGGCGTCTGCTTCTGGCAGGTCCTCATCCGAACATCGACAGTAACGAACCGGGCCCGGCCGGTTTTTCCGGAAGTCTGGTGGTGGCTGAATTCGCTTCACTGCAAGAAGCACAGGAGTGGGCGAAAAACGATCCTTTTCAACTAACCGGTGTTTATGAAAAAGTCAGTGTAAAACCGTTTAAACTCATTTTGCCAAAATAATAAAACATGGACAGGATTGACACGATCAGAGAGAAGCTGGAAGACGCACTCTCACCACTTCATCTCGAAATAATTGATGAATCTCATCATCATGCCGGCCATGCGGGTGCAGCCAGCGGCGCAGGGCATTTCAATGTCACGATAGTGTCGGGACAGTTCTCGGAGCAGAGCCCGATTGCTCGCCATCGTCTGGTTTATCTGGCAGTTGATGCACTGATGCCGGCTGAAATTCACGCCTTAAGCATCAAGGCCCTGACGCCGGAAGAGTTCGAATCGACAAAGGACTAAAACCCTTCCTAAAATGGCCGGGAGGTAAGTTTCGCCTGAGAACAAGAATTATCGAGGCACTCAATGGTGGTGACCGCCTGATAGAGCCTTTCCTGGGCTCTGCTGCGGTATTTCTTAATGCAGGATTTGGCGACAATCTTCTCGCTGACAGTAATCCCGATTTGATCACACTTTACAAACAACTGTTACGAAACAAAGAACGTTTCATCAAGGCTACGGAGTCTTTGTTTACAGATGAGAACAACTGCGAAGAGAAGTACTATGAATTTCGTAACGAATTTAATTCATGTACCGACAAACAACGACGCGCTTCTCTCTTCGTTTATCTGAATCGTCATTGCTACAACGGGCTCTGCCGGTATAACAGTAAAGGCATATTCAATACACCTTTTGGCCGTTATACAAGACCACGCGTGCCTCGAAAAGAAATGCTGCATTTTATCGAAACGGCTGCGCATGCCACATTTGAGTGCGCTGACTATCAGGATACGATGAATAAAGCGAAGCGCGGCGACGTGGTCTATTGTGATCCACCCTATGTCCCGCTTAGTGCAACATCCTATTTTACTGATTATCATGTCGGAGGGTTCAACTGGGATGACCAGATTTTATTGGCCGAGAAAGCCGAACATCTGGCAAAACAGGGTGTTCGTGTTGTGATATCCAATCACGATACGAAAAAGACCCGATCACTATATAAAGAAAGGAATGCAAAAATCACGATTTTTGATGTACAACGGACAATAAGCTGTAATCCCAGTAACAGAAAAAAAGCGAAAGAATTATTAGCTATTTTTGGCTGAAAATTAAGCTATGACAATAGAACTCACTAAAACCCTTATCAACCTGCCTTCAATAAGTCCTGATGATGGCGGCTGCCAGTCTGTGATATCAAGCCGCCTTCAAAAATGCGGTTTCGTGACCACGAAGCTAAGGTACTCCGATGTTGACAACTTATGGATGACTCACGGCAAGGGCGATCCTGTATTTTGCTTTCTGGGGCACACCGATGTGGTTCCACCAGGACCATTGCAGGACTGGCAATCAGACCCTTTTGTTGCTGAAGAACGTGATGAGTATCTATACGGGCGTGGCGCTGCTGATATGAAAGGTAGTGTCGCGGCCATGGTTATCGCACTGGAACGCTACGTTAGTGAACAGCCTCAGCATCCCGGCACTCTGGCTTTGTTGCTCACCAGTGATGAAGAAGGTGAGGCAGTAAATGGCACAGTCCGTGTTATGAAACATTTTGCAAAAGAGAATATCAAGCTTAGTTGGTGTCTCGTTGGTGAACCCTCGAGTCGGGACAATCTCGGCGATGTAGTCAAGGTAGGTCGACGTGGCTCCCTGGGAGCAAAACTTGTCGTAAAAGGTATCCAGGGTCATGTTGCCTATCCGGATCTGGCTCGCAATCCAGTCCACCAGCTGGCCCCTGCTTTGACTGAACTCTGTTCAATTCAATGGGATCAAGGAAACGAATTTTATCCTCCGACAAGTTTTCAGGTATCGAATATTAACGCGGGAACCGGCGCTGTTAATGTCATCCCCGGCGAACTTGAAGTCCTGTTTAATTTTCGCTTTTCAACTGAATCGAGCGATCAGCAACTTATGCGGGAAACCGAGGCGGTTTTAAAGAAGCATAATCTTGATTATGACATTGAGTGGCGAACCTCCGGCCAGCCTTTTTTAACTCAATCAGGAGAGCTAATATCTGCGGTGACAAAATCAATCAGCACGGTGACGGGCAGACAAACAGAACTGTCAACGTCCGGCGGCACTTCAGACGGACGCTTTGTAGCACCTACCGGTGCAGAAGTTGTTGAACTGGGACCTGTCAATGCAACGATTCACAAAACAAATGAGTGTGTGAAAGTAAGCGATCTTGAAACACTGACTGACATTTATCATGAAATTCTGAACAATCTCTTTTCTTACCAGACATAAATTTTTCGGCTGACAAACTGATATGAATGAATACAACAAGCAACTCAGTTCACCGCAGAACCAAATCGATCTCAATTTCTGGCGCAAGCCAACTGGCGTGGAAATTCCCGATGACGAATTACGCTTTCTGCTTATTCCTGACGCAGTGGAGTCTGCGGCGATGTTTGAGTTAGCCAAACAGGTTCATGAATATCAAAAATCCTACTCGGACAAACCGGATCAGATTAGCAGCGCTTTGATGGTAACAATGGGTGGGCTCTTACCCAGTGTTCTGCTCTTCGATCATCTGGTCGAAGGCCGGTTGGATACCGTGGATAAAATTGAATTTGGCACTATTGGCGTATCGCTTTATAAAGGCCCGGGAGAGCGCTATGACAACCCGCTGGTGCAGCACGGTATATCAATTCCCGTCAGTGGCAGAACGGTTTTGATAATTGATGACCTTGCTGACTATGGTGGCACCATGAATTTTCTGAAAAAGTACATCATCGAAAGTGGTGCGCGCAAAGTGCTGACTCTGGCGATGTACATCAAACCCGCCGCTGAAAAAGTGAGCGCCATTGATTTCTGCTTTGGTAATACTCCGCAGGACACCTGGATTATCACTCCCAGGGAACGCGTCGAAACACTGGTAAAGCGAGTACCTGTATGGAAACAGCGTAAGGCTGACGAAGCAGAATGTCGCCGGCGTCTGGTTGACCTTATCGGCTATCCGCCAACCATCGTAGACTACTACTTACCTCTTATTTTCAAAAATGCCTAACTCGCCTCAGCTTTAAGCATCTTCCTGACAAATTCGAGTCGCAATTGGCCACGATTGGATGGCTCATTTTTGACCCAAAGCAGAAGTTCAAACATTAGATCAGCTGTCAGTCCCCACACATAACCGTTGTCCCATTTGAAGGCCTGCGTGTGTCGGGTTTCTCCATCCATTTTGTGCTCATGCAGACATGATGTTTCGGGCTGCATTAACAATTCGACATCCGCTACCATTATTTCGGCGACTTCAGCTTCATTTGCAATCATTTCAGGTCGCTCTTTCAACCAGCCTATATAGGGGATGACATGATGACCGGCAATGCTCCAGGCATCATCCAGTCTCCCCATAAGGCTGACTCTGGTGGGATCGATACCCAACTCCTCGTTTGCTTCACGTAAAGCCGCATCCGCAATACTCGCATCCTCAGGATCAACACGCCCACCGGGAAAAGACACCTGTCCCGGATGACTGGACATGGTCTCAGGGCGGCGGGTAAAGACGACCTCTACACTGTCGCCGTTGGGCCAGAAGGCCAGTAAGACAGCAGCGGTTCTATGTTCGACAGGAAGCGTATCCGGCGGAAATTCAAAAGGACGCCGATGGGATAATGAACCCAGTCTTTCATAAAAGTAGTCTCGAAACGCCATGTGATAAATATGCTTCATTCATAGCAATATTGAAACTTTTTTATGAAAAGACTGTGACGGAAAGATTAAATTTTATAAGTCAGGCAGTTATTGAAACAAAAAAAGCCCGACCTTGTCTGATCGGGCTTTCAGTAAAAAGATAAAACCTGCTCACTTGTCAAATTGCTCCTCTTCTGTCGATCCGGTAAGTGCTGTCACGGATGATTGTCCGCCCTGAATAACCGTTGTGACGTCATCGAAGTAGCCTGCACCCACTTCCTGTTGGTGCGAAGCAAAAGTATAGCCACGATCACCCGCCGCAAACTC
The DNA here is from genome assembly GCA_012103475.1 of Gammaproteobacteria bacterium. Classification (GTDB taxonomy): domain Bacteria; phylum Pseudomonadota; class Gammaproteobacteria; order Eutrophobiales; family Eutrophobiaceae; genus WLWS01. Next base: position 281,446 of record WLWS01000004.1, read on the forward strand.
GGGTTCCTGCACCATCTCGACATAGGCCGTCATGCCTCTTTCCACATAGTTGTGAGCAAGGTCGAACATGTTGTACCACATGTTATGAATACCAGCTAGAGTGATAAACTGGTACTTGTAACCCATCGCACCAAGCTCTTTCTGAAACTTTGCGATAGTGGCGTCATCAAGGTTTTTCTTCCAGTTAAAAGAAGGTGAACAATTATAAGATAGCAATTGTTCAGGATGATCCTTTTTAATGGCTTCAGCGAATTGCCTGGCTTCGTCAAGATCCGGTACGGCAGTCTCACACCAGAGTAAATCAGCATAAGGTGCATAGGCGAGGCCGCGAGATATTGCCTGATCGATGCCAGCATTGGTTTCGTAGAACCCTTCCGGAGTTCTAGTGCCGGTAACAAATGGTTTGTCATAGTCGTCAACGTCAGAGGTCAGCAGGGATGCCGCATTAGCGTCCGTCCGGGCCAGAACGACAGTCGGCACACCCATGGTATCGGCAGCCAGACGCGCGGCTGTCAGTTTCTGTACGGCTTCCTGTGTCGGTACAAGTACTTTTCCACCCATATGACCACATTTTTTAACCGAAGCTAGCTGGTCTTCAAAATGTACGCCTGAAGCGCCTGCTTCAATCATATTTTTCATCAGCTCATAGGCATTGAGAACACCGCCGAAACCGGCTTCGGCATCAGCAACAATCGGTGCAAAAAAATCAATATCGCCATTAGCTTTGGAGCACTGAATCTCATCCGCACGTTTAAAAGCATTATTTATGCGACGTACCATAGTAGGAACCGAGTCAACAGCGTAAAGCGATTGATCGGGATACATGGTTTCGCTGGTGTTACCGTCTGCGGCGACCTGCCAGCCGGAGAGATAAATAGCCTTCACACCTGCCTTGACCTGCTGCACAGCCTGGCCACCGGTCAGGGCACCGAGACAATTAATATAGTCTTCTTCGTTTACCAGCTTCCACAGCTTTTCTGCACCACGACGGGCCAGAGTGTGTTCAATTTGGACGCTGCCACGCAATCTCACCACATCCGCAGCGGAATAATCTCTTTTAACATTCTTCCAGCGTGGGTTTTCCGCCCAGTCTTTTTCCAGTTTTTTTATTTCAGCATCATTCGCCATGATCTTGTTCTCCAAAATTACTTGCCATGCCCCATATCCAGCGCGTAGTTGATACACAAATCAATATGTTGCCCCGAGTGATCCGACTCCGCGCTGCAGCGTCATAACGAATCACAGCGGCAATTTATCGTTGCAACGCACCATTTGACAAGTTAATTATTTCAATATTAAATATTAACTTTTTTAATGCTTAAATTTCCGGTCGGAAACACCCTGATATCAATAATGCAGCGCCACTACTACAAACAGAACCGGCTGAAACAATTGCGCGCATTCTGCAACACAGCCCGATCGCGCAGCATGTCGAGAGCGGCAGAGCAAATGTTTCTCAGTCAGCCATCCGTTTCGCTTCTGATACAGGCTCTGGAAAAAGATCTGCAAAGTCGCTTATTCGAGAGGCAGGGTCCGAAGATTCAGCTTACGCACGAAGGTAAAATGCTGCTTGAGCTGGCCTTGCCTCTGGTAGAAGGTCTGGAAAGCCTTCCTGAAACCTTTCACGACCGCTGTAACAACACCGTCAGTGGCCTGTTGAACATTGCCGCCGGCGAATCGACCACGCTTTATTTGCTGCCAAAAATTGTTGACCATTTCTCCCGACTCTACCCGCAGATTCAGGTGAAACTGCATAATGTGCCGGGTCGAGAAGGTCTGGCGATGGTCATGCGTGGCGACGTAGACATGGCCGTTGGCCCGATAACACAGATACCTGACGAAATATGGTATAGCCCAAAAGTATGTTGAACTTGATCTTGGAATATCCATTGTTACCAGTATCTGTCTGACTGGAAAGGAAAAACTGGCCCGAATACCGCTAAGAGAATATTTTCCTGAACGAAGTTACGGTCTGGTCCTGAGACACGGAAAATTCATCTCTCCGGCCTCCCGAAAGTTTATCGAACTGCTGGACAAGGATGCCTTTAATAATTTTCAACAGGGCACTTTTCCTAACAATAGCTTGTCCAATAAAAAGAGCACTCTGGAATAATCTGTGCAGCGATTCTCAGATAAGCCAAAGTCCTTATCAGGTGCCACACCTGAGGCACACTTTTGGGTATACTTACACAAGTCTACTAAAGTCGTAATTTATGGAGAAGAAAGTCATGTCAGATGACACTGACAACCAGCATGATGATAGCCTGGCACTACAGGAAGCCAAACCCAAGCTTAAACGCCCGCCGATGTTCAAAGTCATCCTCATCAACGATGACTATACACCCATGGAATTTGTGGTTCATATTCTTGAGGTATTTTTTTCAAGAGACAGAGAAGCCGCCACCAGAATCATGCTAGAGGTGCACACCAGTGGTAAAGGTGTGTGTGGAATTTATACTCACGAAATCGCGGAGACCAAGGTATCGCAAGTTAATCTTTATGCACGAGAAAACCAGCACCCCCTTCTTTGTACGATGGAAAAAGCTTATTAATTAGGCGAGGAACGACTGATGCTAGATAAAGAACTTGAACAAACGCTGAACGATTCTTTCCGTAAAACTCGTGAGCAGCGACATGAATTCATGACCGTTGAACATTTGCTACTGGCCCTGCTGGAAAACCGATCGGCTATAAAAGTGCTAAGAGCATGTGGCGCTAATCTCAATGCCCTGCACTCTGACTTAAGCAAGTTTATAGAAGAGAATTCACCGCTATTACCCGAAGATGATGAACGCGAAACTCAACCAACACTGGGTTTTCAACGTGTCCTTCAACGTGCGGTTTTTCATGTGCAATCGTCCGGTAAAAAGGAGGTAACCGGTGCCAATGTTATTGTCGCTATTTTCGGTGAAAGAGAATCACACGCCGCTTATTTTCTTAGTCAACAGAACATCGCCCGACTAGATGTGGTGAATTATATCTCACACGGCATCGCTAAAATTCCGGAAGATGAGCAGGATGAACACGATGAAGCGATTGCTGACGAAGAATCGTCATCTGATGAAGCTGGCAACAATCCGCTTGAAGCCTACGCAGTCAACCTGAACGAACAGGCAGAACTTGGAAAAATTGATCCGCTTATCGGTCGTGATCACGAAGTGCAACGTACTATTCAAATCCTGTGCAGACGGCGTAAAAACAATCCTTTGTATGTAGGTGAAGCGGGTGTCGGAAAAACAGCAATTGCAGAAGGCCTTGCTAAAAAAATCGTTGATGGCGACGTACCCGAAATTCTGCAGGACTGCACCATATACGCACTCGATCTCGGTGGTCTGTTAGCCGGCACGAAATATCGCGGAGATTTTGAAAAGCGCCTTAAAGGTGTCATCAACCAACTTAAAAAAACCGAAGGATCAATTCTTTTTATAGATGAAATTCACACCATCATCGGTGCCGGAGCCGCTTCGGGTGGGGTAATGGATGCATCCAATATCATCAAACCGGTTCTGTCTTCCGGCGATATGAAATGCATTGGTTCAACGACATATCAGGAATACCGAGGGATTTTTGAGAAAGATCGGGCCTTATCAAGACGCTTTCAGAAAATTGATGTAGAAGAACCGTCTATAGATGAGACCGTAAAAATACTACAGGGATTAAAATCGCGCTTCGAAGAACATCATGAGGTCAAGTACACACAGCAGGCACTGCGTTCGGCTACAGAACTGACTGATCGCTATATGACTGATCGTCATCTACCCGACAAGGCCATAGATATAATTGATGAAGCAGGCGCATCGCAACGTCTTCTCGCTCCTTCAAAACGAAAGAAAACAATTGGTGTTAATGATATTGAGAACATCGTAGCAAAAGTTGCGCGAATACCACCCAAAACGGTCAATTCCTCAGATAAAGGCGTCATGAAGAATCTTGAACGTAATCTGAAAATGGTCGTTTTTGGGCAGGATGAAGCAATTCAAACGCTCTCGACAGCGATTAAAACTGCCCGCTCCGGCCTCGGTAATCCGCAAACGCCAATCGGCGCGTTTTTGTTCGCAGGGCCAACCGGCGTCGGTAAAACCGAGGTGACCCGGCAGCTTGCCCTGACAATGGGTATTGAATTAATTCGCTTTGATATGTCCGAATACATGGAACGACACACAGTCTCACGATTAATCGGAGCACCTCCGGGTTATGTCGGTTTTGATCAGGGCGGATTACTCACTGATGCGGTTAGTAAACAACCACATTCCGTACTTTTACTTGATGAAATGGAGAAAGCCCATCCAGATGTGTTTAATTTACTTCTTCAGGTAATGGATCACGGTACGCTTACCGATACAAATGGACGTAAGGCGGATTTTCGCAACGTGATAATTATTATGACCACTAACGCAGGTGCAGACCGAATCAGTCGAGCTTCTGTCGGTTTCACGCCTCAGGATCACAGCTCGGATGCGACAGAAGTGATTAAGCGTACATTCAGCCCTGAATTCCGCAATCGTCTCGATTCAATCATTGAATTTAACCCGCTGAATAGAAAAACTATTCTTAATGTGGTGGATAAATTTCTGGTCGAATTGCAGGCTCAACTTGACGATAAAAAAGTCACTATGGATGTGGATGAAGATGCCAGGCAATGGCTGGCAACGCACGGCTATGACAAAGTAATGGGCGCACGGCCAATGGCCCGTTTGATTCAGGATAAAATCAAAAGAGCACTGGCAGAAGAATTATTGTTTGGCAAACTCGAACATGGCGGCCATATTCTGGTTGGTACGGAAGCAGATGATTTAAATATTGTGGTGGAAGAAAAGGAACGGGAAAAAGAACTTCATTAAAGTTCAGACGAGAGTCTTCATCAAGACTCTCGATTTTCTCTGGTAGTTGTAAAGTTCCTTTTTCTCTACTGGTAAAGCTTCCAGCGTACTTTCAGCAAAGCCTTTCTCAATAAACCAGTGCTCGGCCTGTGTGGTAAGCACAAAGATATTTTCAAGTTGACTGGCTTTTGCATGAGACTCCATGGTCGACAAAAGCTGCTCTCCCATAGCCTGCCCATGATATTCAGGATGGACGGCAAAGCAGGCCAGCTCAGCAGTTCTAACTGATGAAAATCGATGCAAAGCCGCACAGCCAATAATCACATTGTCCCGCAGCATTACTTGGAAGGATTCAATTTCAAGTTCGAGTTTTTCTCTGGAACGTTCCACCAGCACACCCTGTTTTTCAAGGGGCTCGATTAAGGCAAGTATCCCCGGAATATCCTCATTGGCAGCCTGACGCACTATGTCGTAAGAGCTTGCGCTAATCATCGTACCCGTACCATCACGACTGAATAGTTCCTGCAAGATTGCCCCACTCTGCTCCCTGTCTATTAGTTGCACTCTTTTAACACCCTGCTGACAGGCCTGACGTGCCGCATCGAGATAGTTCGATTCTTCAATTTCACCTTTTACCAGTAAAGAATTGACTTCCGTATGCATCAATTGAGCAATAAGTTCATTGTTACAATCCAGCAGCCCACTGCCTTCAATAAGATAGATTAATTTATCCGCTTGCAGAGCCACCGCAAGATCAGCCGCCAGGCTGACTGAGTTCAAATTGAATACCTCGCCGGTAACCGAATAACCGAGTGGGGGAATCAAAACGATCTCATTGTTATCCAGTTTTAATTGAATTGAATCATGGTCAACACTTCTGACTTTGCCGGTAAACTGATAGTCAACACCATCAACTATGCCTGCAGGTTTGGCACTGACATAATTACCAGAACTGACAAGTAGTTTGGCATTCGACATTGGCGTATTGCCGATACCGAGAGAAAGACGCGCTTCAATTTCAACTCTCAACCTACCAGCAGCTGTTTTGACCAATTCCATGGTGTCGGCATCGGTAAGTCTGACGCCATGGTGAAAACTGGAGTCCTGCCCATTCTCATTCAGCCAGACTTCTATCGATTGACGCGCCCCGAAAACCAGTACCAGACGAATGCCAAGGCTATTTAACAAGGCAAGATCGTGAACCAGCTCGCTGAACTTGTCGCTATAAACCAGAGCGTCGTCAAACTGGACAACAAAGGTTTTACCCCGATGAACCCGAATATAGGGCGCTGCGGAGCGAAACCAGTGAATAAATTGTGAATCTGATTCGGTCATAAGGTGAACTCAATAACAGAAATGCTTGATCATCTTTTGCAAAATATCAATCATAGGATCGATTCTATCCATCACAATAAACTCGTTCGCCTGATGTGCCTGATCGATATCACCCGGTCCCATCACAACGGTGTCCATACCCATTGAATTTAAATACGGGCCCTCGGTTCCAAAGGCCACGGTGCCGGTCGGTTCCCCCGCCAGCTTCTCTGCCAGTTTGACAATTTCCGCATTTTCATCAGTCTGCATGGCATCCATTGCAGTAGGCCCCGCATCGAATTCGATCGTCAGGCCGCGTCCGTCAACGGACTGCATCACCGTGTGTCTAATGCCGGCCCGGTACTCATCTTTATTCATACCTGGTAACAATCTTAAATCTATTGTCATTTCACAATCGCCACATATGCGATTCGGGTTATCACCTCCCTGAATACTGGCAAAATTCATAGTCGGAAACGGAACCTTGAAATTCGGGTTCTGTTGCTTCTGTTGTAACTTATCGCGCCACGCCGATAGCCCGTTAATAACGCAATTCATTCCTTCAAGCGCATTTTTCCCCAGTGATGGATTACTGGAATGCCCGGATTGACCGGTCAGTTTGATTGTCTCTATCAGGATGCCCTTGTGCATATTGATCGGTTGCAGACCGGTAGGTTCACCGATTAGAGCATGGCGTCCAAAGGAACGCTCCGAATTAACCAGAGCCCTGGCGCCGGCCATAGTACTTTCTTCATCACAGGTCGCCAGTATAAATACAGGGTGTTTCAGTTTATCCAGATCAAATTTTTGCAGACTGGCCAGCACGATTGGAAAAAAACTTTTCATATCAGTACTGCCCAGACCATAAAGCTTGTTATCGATCTCACTCAACTTAAAAGGATCCTGATTCCAGAGTTGCTCATCATAAGGCACGGTATCCGTGTGTCCGGAAAGTACCAGGCCACCGCTGCCCTCGCCGCGACAGGCAATCAGATTGAGCTTATCCGGATCACTGGAAACCTGCTGTAATTCACATGAAAAGCCAAGGTCGGAAAACCAGTTAGCGAGCATTTCCACCACTTCCCGATTGCTCTGGTTATGCAGGGGATCAATGCTGCTAACCGATGGCGCTGCTATCAATCTGGAAAATGCTTCCATGAATGCGGGATTTGATGTTGTCATTGCTTTATTGTTAATTTCCAACTGAAAAAATGGATACCCTGAGGTATTCTATCGCAGCTTGACCTAACAGGCCGCTGAATTAAAGAATTTTTATGGAATAATTATGACAGACAAACTTAATCGTTACAGTTCACGTATTACTCAGCCCAAATCTCAGGGCGCCTCTCAGGCCATGCTGTATGGCACTGGCATGACAGACGCTGATATGGATAAGGCTCAGGTGGGTATTTCCAGCGTCTGGTATGAAGGCAACACCTGCAACATGCACCTGCTTGATCTCGCCGCCAGGATTAAGGAAGGCGTCGAAGCCGCTGGTCTGGTCGGCATGCGTTTTAATACGATTGGCGTCAGCGATGGCATTTCAATGGGTACCGACGGTATGAGTTATTCACTGCAATCCAGAGACCTGATAGCAGATTCAATCGAAACCGTCATGGGTGGACAATGGTACGACGCCAATATCTCCATTCCCGGTTGTGACAAAAATATGCCCGGGGTCGTTATGGCCATGGCTCGCCTGAACCGGCCTTCGCTAATGGTCTATGGGGGCACCATAAAACCCGGCCATATTCAGGAGAAAAAAATCGATATTATTTCCGCCTTTCAAAGCTATGGTGAATTCATCAGTGGCAGTATTAATGATGAGGGCCGACGTGAAATAGTGAAGAAAGCCTGTCCGGGTGCCGGCGCCTGCGGTGGAATGTATACCGCAAATACCATGGCATCAGCGATTGAAGCTATGGGTATGTCTTTACCTTACAGTTCTTCGACACCTGCTGTCGATCCACAGAAACTGGAAGAATGTTTCAATGTTGGTGCTGCCATAAAAAACTTGCTTGAACTTGATTTGAAGCCACGCGAGATAATGACGAGGCAGGCTTTTCAAAACGCAATGGTGTTGGTGACGGTACTTGGTGGCTCAACTAACGCCGTACTGCACCTGCTTGCCATGGCACGTGCGGCTGAAGTAGAACTGTCTATTGACGACTTTCAGACGGTTAGTGATGCCAACCCGTTTCTGGCCGATCTGAAACCCAGTGGCCAATATGTCATGGAAGACCTGCATAATATTGGTGGTACACCTGCGGTGATGAAGTTTCTTCTGGAAAATGATCTCATTCACGGCGAGTGTATGACAGTAACGGGAAAAACCATTGCGGAAAATCTCGCTGACTTGCCCGGCCTGAGCGACGGACAGGCGATCATTATGCCCTTGGATAAACCCATTAAATCAAGTGGTCATATTCGAATTTTAAAAGGCAATCTCGCTCCCGGCGGTTCAGTGGCGAAAATTACCGGTAAAGAAGGCGAACACTTTTCCGGCCCGGCAAAGGTTTACGATTCTGAAGAGGATATGCTGGCCGCACTTGAGAGAGACGACATAGAGAAAGGTGACGCAGTTGTTATCCGTTACGAAGGACCAAAGGGTGGTCCTGGCATGCCGGAGATGCTTACGCCTACCTCTGCCGTTATCGGTGCCGGACTTGGAGACCATGTTGCTATGATTACCGACGGTCGTTTCTCCGGCGGCTCCCATGGATTTATTATCGGTCATGTGGTTCCGGAGGCACAGGAAGGTGGTCCCATTGCTTTGATCAAATCCGGAGACAGAATAACCATTGACGCGGTTAATAATACTATTGATGTAGATGTGGACGATGACGAAATGAGGCGGAGAAAAGCAGAATGGCAAATGCCGGCTTACAAGGCTAGCAGAGGCACCCTTTATAAATTTATCAAGAACGTAAAATCCGCCTCCGAGGGTTGCGTTACAGATGAATGACTCGTGTGAATAGCCTTCGTCGTCGAATCGGCTGGCTGATTCACTGTTACAAAGCCGTATTTCGCAACTACCACTACCAACTGCTGCCGCTGTTTCCTATTCTGATTAAACCGGGAGATCTGGTAATTGATGTTGGCGCCCATGTCGGGCAGCTCTCAAAAATCTTTTCCCGGAATACAAGAGCAGGACTTGTTTTGTCGCTTGAACCGGCAAGCTATCCCTATTCGATTTTACAGATTGTAAAGTTCCTGCACAAACTCTCCATAGTTAAGACGATCAAGATGGGTATAAGTGTAAAACAGGGAGAAGCCTCTCTGCATACACCTGTGAAGAGCAGCGGTGTTGTCCGGTTTGGCTTGTCACAAATCAATAATGATGGGTCCGATGACAACGGGAATACCGTTTTAAAAGAAACTATATCCGTTACCACCATTGATAAACTGACCAAACAATTTGCCCACGACTATACGTTGTCATTAATAAAAGCTGATATTGAAGGTTATGAATATCAAATGTTGTGCGGCGCTGAACACTCCATCGAGCAACACAAACCATCTCTGTTGATCGAAATTTCAGTCAACCGGAATGAAATACTCGAATTCCTCTGGCAGCGTGATTATCTTGTTTTTGGCTTGCTGAACTATTCTGGTAAAAGTCATGAAAAACTGGAATTGATCAGGATAGCAGACATTGATTCAAAACAGATTCGTAATGTTCTGGCGGTACATAGTTCGAAAAAAGACTTGTTGGACTCTCTTTATGACAATTTTCCTGTTCATGAAGAGCCATCAGAAGCACCTTGAACCCAGAGTCCCTACTTAGTCTTTAACTTACACCCCGCGCTTCATCGCGCCAATACGGTTCTCGCAATCTCACCTTATCTACCTTACCGGTAGCTATTCTCGGCAGTTCTGAAACAAAGGTGATCGATTTTGGTTTTTTGTAGCTGGCGATTTCCTTTTTACAAAATTCAATCAATTCATTTTCAGTAGTGCTTACGTCATTATTGTTGACCACAATTGCCTTTACAGCTTCGCCCCAGACATCGTCCGGGACACCAATGACTGCAACTTCCTTAACCGCCGGATGCTGCTGAAGAACGGTTTCAATTTCTCTGGGATATATGTTCTCACCGCCGGAGATAATCATGTCCTTTTTACGATCAACAATGTAGAGAAAACCATCTTCATCAAGAAAACCAATATCGCCCATGTGAAGAAATCCATTTTTAATAGTTTTCGCCGTCGCTTCTTCATCATTCCAATAAGCCTGCATAATATGCTTATGCCTGACAACTATTTCGCCTGCTTTACCGACACCCACGCTGTTTCCATCGTCATCAAGAATCGCCACTTGAATTCCGGCATTGGCTTTGCCGGCTGAAACCAGCCACTTCTGTTGTTTCTTACTGCCATCCTTGATATGTAAGTCTTTTGCCAGACTGGTCACCTGCCCAGCCTCAGTCGATCCGTATTGCTGAAGAAAGACCTGACCAAAAACATCAAGACCTCGCCGTAACAGAGATTCGCGTATTGGCGCTGTAGAATAAAAAATAGTTTCAGTCTGGTTTGCGGATATGCCTCATCTTTCACATGATCTAGCACCATTGCCAGCATAGTTGGAACCAGCTGCATGGTCGTCACTTTCTCTTCGCTTAGAACACGCCAGACCATCTCCGGTTCAAAATTTGTTTGCAAATTGATACTGGCACCTTTGACATGATGTGCCAGTTGTAAAAACTTCGCACCGACATGAAACAAGGGCTGCATTACCAGACCATAGTCGTCACTTCCTATTTCAGCGTCTTCACCAATAGTGTGAGCAATCCCGAACAAACCACCCTGAGTCAATATCGCGCCTTTTGGCTTGCCGGTCGTGCCGCTAGTATGGACTATGCAGGCGGGATCATCTGCGGCGGGGGAATAATCCGGTGCTGTGTCTTTACCGGATTGCAGAAAGCTTTCATAAGCACTCCCCTGCCCGTCAAATGCAATATATTTTCGATCGGATGAACTATCCGTGAATAGTGTGCTCAGAATTGCTCTTTGCTCGTCTGAATAAAAACAAACAAGGGGTTCTGTGTTTTCAAGGACATAATGAATTTCCGCTATGGCCAGACGAAAATTTATCGGGACAATGATGTAGCCCGCTAACTCGCATGCTGTATAGACTTCAAGATAGTTAAGACAGTTCTTCGCAAGCACAGCCACCCGGTCACCCACCTGGCATCCTTGATCAGATAAGGCATTTGCCAGCCGAACTGCTCTGTGAAAATGTTGACTATAGGAAACATTTTCACCACGAAATACAATCGCTGTCTTTTCGGGTATTTTTTCCGCATTGTGCTGATGCAGGTTCGCCAATGTATTTAATCTGAGCATTCAGGTTTTTATTGTAATAAAAACTGACAATTTAGCCATCGGTGTCGCATTCTTTCAGGTAGCTAATCAAGACCCAGTTCTCAATATTAAAGATAAATCTGGCAATTCACCCTGGTTATTCCTAGACTCATGCCAGACAACATGGAAAATCAATTAAAATGAATTTTATTATTGATGAGCCTCCACCATCTGCTCAAATCCTGAAGCAGGAGCGTAATCTGCTCACGGCTGAGATTAAACGCCTGACTTTACGCGACACCATCACTACATTTGTAATAATGACCTTCTCTAGTGTCATTCTCGGACTTATTGTCTTCTGGCAAACCGGTAATCTTCGCTACACGGGGATGTCTGTCGCTGTCTTTCCTGTCCTCGGTACGATTTTGAGCTTACTGGGTATAACCAAATCGACGGGTTTCAGAAGTGCCGCAAACAGCATATCTGGCTTACAAAATGACCTGGTAGGCCTGAGCCCTATTGCAAATACCAGTATTAAGGATGTTGAGACACTGGCAAAAAGACATAAATCGGTTAATGCTTATCATCAGCAAATTATAGAGCAGGACAGGGAAACGGTGAATGCCGAACTGGCCATGTACTGGGAGTTTGATTCCAGCACTATGGCCAATACAGCAAGAGGACGGGACCTTGTCAACAAGGCCAAAGAACGAATAGTTAGTTAGTCAGCTGCAACAGCTGTCAGGCCCAGCCCAGTTCCCTCATTGCCCACGGGGCATTCCATATTTTGATCATGCTTGATACCTGATCATTTTCATCCATGACAAGCGAGTAGACATAATGTGAATTTGTCTGCTTATTAGTTGCCTCCACCGGCCCGCCTTCACCACTGTGAGTACCGATAAAGGTACCGAAAAACAGTGCGGTTCGGGTGCTTTCATCGTAAGAAGAAGCATGCAATTCATAAGCACAGCCAGGCATGACCTGTAAACCCAGACCAGCCATCCATTCTGTATATGCCTCTACAGTATCAATATCGACAAGTGGCTCGGACTGGGCGACAAACTTGGCGCCTGAGGCAACATATTGCTGACATCCTTCCCAGCCTTTCAGGCCCTCACAGGCGTGAAAAAATTCAGTGGCATTTGCAAACGCTGACATAACGAACTCCTTTATTACTTGTTGTTGTAGTTGTCATATTATAAACGACTCAATGTACCAGTGTCTTGAACAAAACATTATTGAACCTGAAAAGGGTATTTTTGGCTTTACTGTCAACCTTATGCAGGGCTCAGGTGTATACCTATATAGAATGTACAATTTTTAATCAGGAGTTGCTGCCATGTCATCAGAAGAAGAGATTTTTGTTTTTATTTTATTTATGCTTTTTACGATAATCATTATTCCTGTTCTCGTTATCGCTTATCGTAGCTATTACGGCAATCGTGCTTATCGCTTCGGCTATGATTCAAGAGCCGAATACCTGAAATCTTCGCCAAAAAGCGACGATGAAAAAAGAGATGCCGTCGATCAGGCCTGCAAGGGTCTGGTAACCTGTTTGCTGGCCTTAATGTTTCCCCCTCTGCTATTAGTCGGCTTGTTTCCCTTGTTCTATGGCACCAGAAAAACCATTTATGCCTGCATGGGACTTGGTGTTGATGAAGAGCCAGAACGAATTGATTCGTGAATTGAATTTTCCAGAGTTTAATTAAGACTGAAACAAGCCAGGATGTCAGCCGAACAAACTGCAGGTATCGCTGAGGTCTCGAGCCTGATTCGTGAGTTACGCGCAGGAAGAATTGAGGCATATAGTGAAATAGTGAAACTGTACCAAAAACGCGTAATTGCACTTTCACTGATAATAGTGCGGGATTTTGCTGCAGCAGAAGATCTGGCACAGGATGCTTTTGTTCGCGCCTATACACAATTACATCGTTATGATGACAAGCAGGATTTTTACCCCTGGCTCGCCACCATTACGGTGCGCCTCTCACAAAACTGGCTGAGAACCGAGAAACGGGCGCGGGCCAGAGTTGAAGTAGCGAACGAAGACGCCGAAAATATAAGTCAGACCGACTTTCTGGGGAAATTGATAGAAGATGAAAGCAGCCGCCAGTTATGGTTATCTGTTGCCGCCTTGGCCCCGTCAGAACGCACAGCAACACTGCTATACTACCAACAGGACATGAAAGTGGCGGACATTGCAAAGGCATTGGATGTAAGCGATGGAACAATCAAAACCATGCTGTATCGCTCGAGACAGAAGCTACGAGAGGCCCTGTGCTGGTCTGGCCGAAACAGCGAACTGGCGGAGGAATGAATATGAATTGTAATCAGCTAAGAAACTTGCTCAAGGTGCAGACAATTACTGAGTTCTCCCGGAGTCAGGCAGAGTCAGCCGAAGAGCACGTTCTGGAGTGCCTCGAATGTAAAAACCTGCTCATTGGAGAACGTCAGATTGACAGTTTGTTAAGAGAGCTGCCTGAACCTGTTATTGATTATGATTTAAGCCCACAGGTTATGGCAATTGTCAGACAGCAAAAAAGACCTGAGTTTCTTGCGAAAAATGTGTCTGCAGCTCAAAGGGGTGAATGGCCGATTACCTTGATTGTCGCCGCTTTTGCCACGACTTTGTGTATGTACAGTTATGAATTACTTAACGGACGTTCAACAGTATTTAATTTGTTTGCACTCTGGACCCGGGACTGGACCCAGTGGTTATTTCAGCCGCTGCAGCTGAATTTTATCGGTCTTGTCGTCGCAGCAAGCTTTCTTACTTATCTGGCGGGTTTTCTATTATTGTTTCGACAGCGGGAATAAAATGTAGCGGTTCTTCACAAATACGAGACCTGAATAATCCTGTCAACCTGATTTAGGCCTGCGGTGTATATAAGTTAGAAACACATTGCGGAGATGTTTTTATGAAACTGCGTTACAAATTATTTAGTGGTCTGCTCATTTTAGCGTCACTCGCCATAATTGTATTGGCTCTGACTATCAGTTACACCTCCCCCTGTAATCCTGCACCAGCGCCTGCTACTGAGAAAACGCTCATGCAAGCTATTGACTACCAATGCTATGGTTCACCGGATGTCATCAGGCAGATAGACAGCATCAGACCAGTTGCAAAAGATGGTGAAATTCAGATTAAAGTTCATGCAGCAGCCGTTAATCCCTACGACTGGCATTATTTGCGTGGTTCCCCTTATATTATGAGGCTTCTCTCCGGAATCGGCTCGCCAAAAGATAATCGACTTGGTGTCGACTTTTCCGGAACGGTGACGGCGCTTGGACCTGGAGTCAAGAATTTCAAAATCGGAGATGGGGTGATAGGAGCAAGTAGCGGCGCCTTTGCCGAATATCTGACAATGAATGAAAATCGCGGTGTCGTCAAAAAACCTGAAAATATTACATTTCAACAAGCGGCTTCGGTGCCGATTGCCGCTATCACTGCTTTGCAGGCACTGCGAGATAAAGGTCAGCTCAGAGCCGGACAGAAAGTTCTGATCAACGGTGCCTCCGGTGGCGTTGGTACTTTTGCGGTGCAAATTGCCAAGGCAATGGGTGCACAAGTCAGCGGTGTATGCAGTAGCAGAAACGTAGAGATGGTCAAATCAATTGGTGCCGACTATGTCATTGACTACAAGAAAGAAAACTACACCACGGCCGGCAAGCAATACGATTTGATTTTGGATATGGTCGGAAATCACAGCTTACTTGCCAATCGAAAGGCTATGAGCTCTTCCGCTACGCTGGTGATGGTCGGAGGGCCAAAAGGCAACTGGATTGCCCCGCTCATAGGGCTGCTGAAAGCACCTCTCGTATCCCTGTTTGTCGAACAAAACTTTGTGGAGCTTCTGGCAGAAATTAGTAAGGAAGATCTTAACTATCTTGCCGAATTGATGGCGGAAGGAAAAGTCGTTCCAGTAATAGACAGACTTTACCCCCTTGCTGAAGTTGCCGATGCCATTCGATATTCTGAGACCGGTCGAGCCAGAGGAAAAATCATTATTGAAATAGAATCAGGCTGAGTCTCAATAACAAACACATTCAGGATGCGTCTTTTTTATACTCCCTGTAATAGTTGATAACTTTTTTAACGTAATTTTGAGTTTCCTTGTAGGGTGGAATTTTATTGCCATATTTTTTTACCGCACCCTCCCCGGCATTGTAAGCTGCAAGCGCCAGATAGAGTTTATTATCAAACATGAGCAGTAAATCACGTAAGTAACGGCTACCACCTTTAACATTGGCAGCAGGATTTCGTCGATTACTAACACCGTAACGTTTGGCTGTTTCCGGCATCAACTGCATAAGTCCTACCGCGCCGGCCTTTGAGATCGCATTCGGATCGAACGCTGATTCGGCCGTAATCACCGCATCAAGCAAAGATTTCGGCAGACCGAACTGACTGGCGTAATAGGCAACTGTTGTGGAGTATTTTTCTTTGTTCAGACTGAACTGGTCATATGCGACACTGCTTTTCTTTTCTTCCCAACCCTTCCAGGTTTTAACCAGCCTCTTGTAATTACTGTTTCTCGGCTTATCAGTAAGAATAACCCTGCCATGCTTATCAACGTACTTATAAATATCCGCGTTGGAAATCGTCGGTAAACACAATAGTACAGTGACCACAAAATAACTAATCTGCGTTTTTCTGGTTATCATTTTATCATCAAGATACTGGCATGGCGGTTTGCCGGTACAACTATATAGTAAATCCTGATTCAAATGAATATACAGCCCGCCAGGGCTTCCTCAATTCTATTCGCCTGTTAAACTAGATAGTCAACACATGACTATATGAAACGCAAATGATGTCTGATTATCAACTAGCACAACTGAACATCGCCAGAATGAAGGCGGATTTAGGTTCACCTGTTATGAAAGGTTTTGTCGATCAGCTTGATACGGTTAATGCCATTGCAGATAAGAGTCCCGGGTTTGTCTGGCGTCTGCAAACTGAGGAAGGTGATGCAACTGATATTGATGCTTTTGACGATAGCATGCTGTTGGTAAATATGTCCGTCTGGGAAAGTGTTGAACATTTGAAAGTTTTTGTATACGAAACTTTTCATCTGGAACTTCTGAAGCAAAAAAGGGAATGGTTTAACCAGTTTGAAGGTGTTTTTCAGGTACTATGGTGGATACCGGCGGGGACGGAACCGACACTGGAAGAGGCAAAACAGCGTCTGGCTTTTTTGCAAGAAAATGGAGCAAGTGAATATGCATTTAATTTTTAGAAGAGCTTTCCGGTGCCCTCTGCAGACACAAAGTTCTGATGACTTTAAGTTACGAAGCTTTGCTGTTGGCCACTCTGGCCATGACTTTTGGCGCGCTGTTGCAGGCGGCTACCGGTCTCGGCGCGGGAATGATTGCCTTCCCCTTAATTGCTCTTATTAGTCTCAAACTGGTACCCGGACCGCTTATTTTTTCAACTTTTTTTCTGTCATTTTATATGGCCTGGTCAGGCCGAAAATATATACGCTTCACCAGTATGAAGGCACTTATTGTCGGTATTCTGCTGGGCACATTACTAGGCGGATATACCCTGACACTGGTACCGCTTGATAAACTGGGAATGTTTTTTGGTGTTCTTCTCTTAAGTGTTGTGGTAATCAGTCTGTGCGGACGTAAATTGCCCTACACTCGAAGAAATATGCTTAGCCTCGGCGCTGCATCCGGCTTTATGGGGATAACCGTTGCCAGTGGCTCACCTTTTGTCGCGCTGATGTACCAGCACGAAAAAGGCGCTACTATTCGCGCAACTCTGTCGTTAATTTATCTGTTCGGCTGCATCCTGACTCTTGGCACTCTTAGCGTAGCCGGTCGCTTTGGTTATGAAGAAATGATTTATGGCTTGTATCTGACACCCGGATTTCTCCTCGGCTATCTGGCGTCGGGTAAACTGGCAGCGTATATAGATCAGGGTCACTCAAGACGGATAATTCTGATAATCTCAACTATCAGTGCCTTCGCTCTTATCATTAAAAATATATAAAGAAAGTTATCAGAAATGAAATACTGCCCGCTATGCAAATCAGATTTGATCACAGCATTATTAGACGAAACAGAACGCCTGATATGTGCATCACACGATTGTGATTTTATACACTGGGATAATCCTACTCCGGTAGTCGCCGCGGTTGTTGAGCACAAAGGCAAAATTATCCTGGCTAATAACATGGCCTGGCCAGAGCATATTTTTTCTGTCATTACCGGTTTTCTTGAAAAAGGCGAGTCAGCAGAGCACGGTACCATTCGTGAAGTTGAAGAAGAACTTGGCTTAAAGACAAAGCATATTGAATTGATCGAGGTTTATCCCTTTTTCAGAATGAATCAGATTATTCTGGGCTACTATGTCAGGGCTTCCGGTACGGTTTCCCTGAACGAAGAATTACGTCACTTTAAACATGTGAAAAAAGAAGATCTTTATACTCACGATTCAGCGACAGGATATATCCTCCGCGATTTGCTGAATTCTCAGGGATATCAACCTGAAGAAAAAGCATTGTTTAATAATCCGACCAGGAAAACACAACGTGGCCCACTCTACCAACGCATCGATGCTTTGGTAAAACGCATTCCGGAAGGTCAGGTTGCCACTTACGGGCAAATAGCAAAAATGCTTGGCGCATGTGGTGCACGTCAGGTGGGCTATGCCATGTCTTCTCTGGGAGATGAAAGTGATGTGCCCTGGCACCGAGTAATAAACAGTCAGGGTCGTATTAGTGTCAGGGACGGTACAGAAGGTCACACTTTACAGAGGATCATTCTGGAAGCAGAGGGAATTGTTTTCAATGAGAAGGACAGAATAAATCTGGAAGAATACCGATGGCAGGGACTCTAAACAGGATAAAAACATGTTTCTGATATTTGTAATTAACGCTCTCATTATGATGCTGGCCGTACTGGTTCATTTTGAAATGCTCTCCCAATTATCCAGATTTATGCCGCGACTTACACTTCGATACCGATTTCGTATAGCTATAGGTATCCTCGGCGCTCTTGTCGCCCATATTATTGAGGTCTGGATATTTGCTATTGCCTACTTTTTCCTGATTAAATCCGGACAATTCGGCCATCTTCAGGGAATGGAAGAGGCCGGTCTATTCGATTGTGCTTATTATTCGTTTGTCGTTTATACCACGCTCGGCTTTGGTGATATTGTGCCTCATGGTGAACTTCGTTTTTTAACCGGTCTGGAATCTCTGACAGGTCTGGTATTGATTACCTGGACAGCATCTTTCATGTTTTTTGAAATGCAAAAATACTGGTCAACTGATGATTAGGAGTCATAGAAAAGAAAATGGACGCAACAGCTAAGTTATTCATTTTGCTGGGAAGTACCAACGCTGCATTAGCCGTAATACTTGGCGCCTTCGGAGCTCATGCGCTGAAGACGAAAATTTCCGAGCAAATGCTAGGCGTATTTCAAACTGGTATTCAATACCATTTCTATCATGCTCTGGGATTATTATTGCTTGGTATTCTGGCTTTAAATCTGCCGTCTTCAAACTGGTTGAAAGCGTCGGGTTTGCTAATGCTGATGGGAATACTGCTTTTTTCAGGCAGTCTCTACGCGCTTGCTTTGAGTAATATTCGATGGCTTGGTGCTATCACGCCTCTCGGAGGAACAGCTTTTATCCTTGCATGGTGCTCACTTGTCGTCGCACTGTTGACCAATTAGTCCACTCATATCCGATACAGGGGTTCTAGTTTACCGGCCTCGACTTTTTTACTTTCCCTAACTGTCGATTGACTATCATGAAAAACTCTCCAGAAAGCCTGACCCTCCCAGTTCGATTTTCGCTGGCTATACAAAAAGTTATTAAGCTCATTTAATTGTTCAGCTACGTCACTGGAACTGCGTTTAGCGATTTCTCCAAGATTAATTGCAGGTCTTTCCGGCCATATCAAATTTGCCCAACCCAGCAATTCCGACTTCAGTTGCTCTGGATTATTTTCATGGCAGGCTAATTGGATAGCTTTGACAGCTTGCTTCAGACTCAGGTTTTCCGAATCCCTGCTTTGCGAATCGCTTGTTTTGATGCGACTGCGCCACCATAAAATCAAAGTCAGGGACCACAGCAGTACGAGAGCAGCGCTAACAATTTGCCAGAACCGGACACTCGAGTCACTTTGCACAGTGATTGACTCAATACTTGCGGATCCTTCAGTTGATTCAACACCAGCACTTGGCCTGCTTAACTCAGGTGCAGTTGGCCCTGCGACTTCCGCTGGTGCGCTAAGCGCGGCTACCTGTATTCTTCTCTCAGGCAGATTTGCAAATTCCATCTTATCCGTTGCCGTATTCCACCAGGCTACGGAAATCTCGGGCAACACAAATTCACCTGCCTTGTTTGGAATAATGGCAACCTTTTCCTGTCGACTGGCAGTTATTCCCTTGGCAGTCTGACTATCATTCAAAGTTGGTTGATCAGGATACTGTTTGAAATCATCAGGAACCCAGGCAGGCAATTCAGGAAGTTGACTTGCTGTCTGACCTGCTGCATTCAATGTGAGCGTCCGCGTTATGGGCTCACCTACTTTAAAAACCGGTGGATTCGGAGACCACGACTCAGTCAGGGTTAATAACTGCGCAGGTATCCAGTGGCTGCCACTGAACCCGTCTGGTATCGGCTTAACATCCAGCGTAAAAGATTCAGAACGCTCAACAATCGTTTTTGGTTGCGGTCCGAAGGGGTCGAACAGAGAAAATGCATTACGGCTTATTTGTCCCTGGAACATTACCGGCTCTATCGTTAAGTCACCGCTAACCTGAGGATAAATCGCGTACCGCCGCTCAACAACGTTATAGCGTTTTCCGCGACGACTGGTTTGAAAATTACTATCCTCACCGAGTCTTTCAATCACTGCACTCGCCCCGCTTATGCCGGGTTCACTCAGGCTGGCATTTGAGGTGGCAACACTGAGAAATAAACGAACAGTATAAATAAGTTGAGCCTGCACATATATATTCCCCGGCATCACTTCAACTTCAATAAAAACATCCTCAGAGCGCGCTTTGCTTTTGCCGGTACGTCCGGCATTGGTAACATTAATAAAAGATGCCTGACTTTTATCTTTGCCAAAACTAATGGAAGGAATGATTAGTTTACCCGAACGGCGTGCGAGTACAGTTAGTTGCCATTTTGTAGAACTACTGATTTTGCCATTTATAATATTCATACTACTGTTCTTATTTCTGGACAGGACCTGAAAGTCCTTGTTCAAGGGCGAAAAATCCGGTTCATCATCGACACTTGAATCACTCTCGAAAACCAGAGCAAAGGACTCGTTCAATCCCACCGGGCTTCTATCAGAACTGACAGTAATCGTTGCCGCCTCAGCTATATTGAACAGCATGATGATCAAAATAGAGATACTGGTGGTTTTTTTCATGATGTCGAGAATTACCATGCTTTCTCTTCCTCGTTATTTCGATTTTGACTTTTTTGATACTGATAAAGAAATTTTCTACGCAAAAGCCCGGCTGGATCATCCGGGATTCTTCGTAACCATTGTTCTGTTGCTTGCTGCTCTTCATTAGCTTCCTGATCACTCGTCTGGGCAAGTTTTGCTTGCTCCTGTTCTGATTCCTCGCCTTCACGCTCCTTCTCAGGCTTGTTTTGATTTTTTTCTTCTTCTACTTCTTTGTCAGTATCATTCTGTGGAGCGTTGTCAAATTCCTTTTTTTCATCTGAGTCCTGTTGCGAATTTTGATTCCGGGCATCCTTTTGTTGGTCTGATTCAGAATCCGACTCTTCTGATTGTTCCTGTTTCTGCTCCTCTCCCTGTTCTCCGTCTTGCTGCTGGTCTTGTTGCTGCTGGTCTTGCTGTTGCTGTTCTTTCTCCTGCTGCTCGTTATCCCCCTGCTGACCCTGCTGCTGTTGATTTTCCAACTCCTTTTCAATTAGCTCCTTATTAAATTTTGCATCTTCGTGTTCGGGGTTTCTTTCCAGTACCTCATCGTATGAACTGATAGCCTGCTGGTACTGACCGAGACGTGCCTCGGCATTACCTCGATTATAAATAGCCTCGATATCATCGACATCCTGCAAAGATTCCAGACTGGACTGAAAGTCACCCGCTTCGTACTGAGCCGCACCCTTCCATGCCGGATTTTTAAACAATTTTGCGGCGGCGCCGGCATCACCATTTTGCAAAGCCCGTAGTGCCTTCTGATCAGAACGAAGCCATAAATCGTCCCATTCAAAGGCATTCGCCTGTTCTGGAAAGGGCAACACCAATATGGTCAATGCCAGTAAGTATCCTTTTCTAAAAGAAAGTGCCGCGATAGGAATAATAAGCAGAAGCAGCCAGGGCCCCTGTTCCTTCCATGTGTCAGTTTCAAATTCGCTGGCCGCTTGTTCAATACCAGACTGATCGCCAGCAACACGGCTTAACAAGTATTCAATATCACCGTCGTCCTGGCTCATTCTTTTATAAAAACCATTGCCAAATTGTGCGGCTTGTCGCAATGCGACCTCGTTCAGGGTCGGGATAACAATTTCACCCTTTTTATCTTTGAGGAAGCTTCCATCGGGCATAACAACGGGTGCACCCTGAACAGTTCCAATGCCGAGAATTGAGACCCGATAACCTTGACTGGCGAGATCACGAATGCTGTTTTCACTTTCTTCCAGGTCTATATCATCACAAATCAACAATATATTGCCCTGACTATGTCCTGCCCCTTTCAATAACTCCTCCGCTTTTTCAAGCGCGCGATCAGTTCGATTACCCTGGCCTGGCATGATATCGCTTGTCAGAGCGGATAACTGCGAGGCAATCGTTGCCATATCATCAGTGAGTGGTGTCACAGTAAATGCATCACCAGCGTAAACCAGCAGTGCAGCCTGACCTTCGTCATGCTGATTGAGAATATCGGCAACCTTAAAACGTGCCCTGCCTAATCGCGAAGGGCTGATGTCATTGGCATCCATAGAACGCGACAAATCCAGAGCGATGACAAGCGCCGTTTCATTGTTAAACACCGGTTGTGGTAGTTTTTCCCAGACCGGCCCGGCAAGTGCAATGATGGTCAGAAAACCAGCAACACCCAACAGGAAAACAGGCCATCGACGTGAGCCTTCCCTGCCGTCAATCAACATATAGGGAAGAAGATTTTCATCGCAAATCGCCTCCCAACTACGACTACCTAAACGACGTTTTATCATTAACCACAAAAGTATCAAGAGTACAGGTAGAAGTAACAACCAGAGCGGGCGCAGAAAATGAAATAACTGAAAATCCATAGTTATATCCTGCCGCTATGTTTGAACGCCAAAAGCAAACAAGCCAGTGTCAAAGCGAAAGCGAGAGGCCAGAAATACAAAGCCTGTCGTGGTCGAAAGCGTTTTGTGTCACGTTCTATAGGCTCGAGCTTATCCAAAACCTGATAGATTTTCTCCAGTTCTTCAGTGTCGCGAGCGCGAAAATACAAACCGCCGGTCTTCTCAGCAATAGCAGTCAGAGTTTCTTCATCCAGATCCGCTGAAGGATTCACTTTTCTGTTACCAAAGAAACTTCGTACCAGCATTTCATCTGCACCCACTCCGATTGTGTAGATTTTCAATCCTTCACTGGCTGCCAATTCAGCAGCTTCGACAGGTTCAACGACTCCCGAAGTATTGGCTCCATCGGTTAACAGGATCAGTACCCGGTTGCTGTCTTCGTGTTTCCGAAGTCTTTTTACCGCAAGACCAATCGCATCACCGATAGCAGTTGATGTTCCTGCCAGACCAATCGCCGACTCATACAACAAGGTTTTTACTGTCACTCTGTCAAGGGTCAATGGTGTTTGAAGATAAGCGTTTTCACCAAACAAAATCAGACCGATACGATCCCCGACACGCCGCTCAATGAAATTACCAGCTACATACTTGGTCGCAACCAGTCGGTTAACTCTCTCTCCTTCAAGGACAAAATCTTTCTCTTCCATGCTGCCGGACAAATCTACTGCCAGCATCAGGTCTCTGCCACTGACAGGTATTTCAATCATCTCGCCTAACCATTGTGGGCGCATACTGGCAAATATCAGAAGCAACCAGGCCAGCACAGCAAGCCATATTGGCCAACGTTTAAATTGCCTTCTTGCGCTTGAATCACCAAGTTCAAAGTCTTCGAGAAAGGGAACACGAAGAGCCGCTTCTCTGGCGTTTACCGCCGTTTGCATAAAGCGACGTACCAAAATAGGTAAAGGCAGACACAACAACATCCAGGGCCAGTCAAAGTGAATCATTTTGTTGAGACCTTATCCTGTCTGGCAACGTTATCGATCCATTTTTCGCAAGCATCAACAAGTGGTTGTACCTCTTCTAAATCAATATTAGCGCGGTAAGGTGCTTCAATAAGGATTCGACCACTTCCCTCACTAAATAGCTTTTCTGTCATAATGGAATCGAGAAAACGTAACCATGCGTCGCCAGTTAAACCGGCTGTTTCTTCTCTGGGGAAAGCACTGATACTCAGCCTTCTGAGTAAAATTGACAATTCAGACACAAACTGACCGGCATCTTCATGGGATCGATATGACTCTTGTAAAGCAGCCAGTTCACGTTTAGACATACTGACAGCGGAGAGAAATAGGAGCCTTCGGCGGCGACGCCAGTAAAAAGTGCCAAGTGTTCCTAAAATTACAAGCCCGAGTAAAATCCACCAGCCCGGAGCTGGTGGCCACCAGCTTATGGGTTCGGGCAAATGAATGTCCTTCAATGGAAGTTGCTGCGGATCATTCATCGTCTTACTTTCTTGCTCAATCCAGTCTGCAGCATGCTGAGAGGATCGTTTTGAGTGGTACAATTTATCAAATGAATATTGCTGGTTTTAGCAAGTTGCTGCAGTTTGTCTCGATGATTTTGAAAATGTGCCTGATACGATTCACTACCTTGTCGATCAAAGGTGTTCAGCATGAGTTCCTGTTTACCATCACTGACACGGTACATCCCGGCTGCTGGCAATTCCTGTTCCAGTTGGTCATAGATAAAAACCATGACAATGTCGGTATGTCGCCCTAAGAGGATCAATTGCGATTCCAGTTTTTCATCCAGACTTCTGAAATCACTAAGCATGAAAATCAGACTTCCGGGTCTCGCCACACGCCGCAATCTTATCAGGGATCGAAGCATCGATGATTTATCCCTCTGACCTTGTCCTGAATTATGCCAACTCTGATGTTCCACAATCTGATTGATCAGGCGCAAAGCACCGTTTTTGCCTCTTTGTGGTTTCAGTTCATGATGCGAATCATCAGAAAATATGACGCCGCCAACGCGATCCCCGTGATGGACAGCGCTCCAGGCAAGCAAACTTGCCATGTGCGACGCAAGTACCGACTTGTACATACCTCGGGTAGCGAAGAACATTGGTGCGCGTAAATCCAGCCAGACAAATACCTGTCGCTCACGTTCTTCCCGAAAAAGTTTCGTATGTGCCTTGCCCGTTCGCGCAGTGACTCTCCAGTCGATGTTACGGATGTCATCACCAGCCTGATATAGTCTGGACTCATCAAATTCCATTCCCCGTCCCTTGAAGGGAGATTGATAATCGCCGCTTTGGCGAGCCAGAATTTTTTCAGAACTGAGTGGCAAATAAGGCGCAAAACGACTCAAGCGTACTAACGCAGGTACAGATATCTGCACAGCTTCATTGATTTTCTGCTTTTGTTGCATAGGGGATATCTCAGGGCACTGCGATTCTGGTTATGAGTTCTTCAATCACCTTATCAGCAGTCACTCCTTCCGCTTCCGCTTCATAGTTGAGTATCAGTCGATGTCTGAGTACATCAAACGCCACGCTTTGAATATCCTCTGGTGCCACGAAATCGCGACCTTCAAGCCAGGCGTGAGCTCTGGCGCAGCGATCAAGTGTGATGGTAGCCCGCGGACTCCCGCCAAATTGCAACCAGGCCGCAAGATCTTCTCCATAGGCCTCTGGTTTTCGTGTTGCCAGAACCAGCTGCAATAAATATTGCTCAAGATTGTCTGCCATATATACATCGAGAACTTCCTGTCTGGCCTCGAATATTGACTCTTCGCTTAGCGCAGTGAAATTCACAGAGGGATTTGTATCCGGAGCATTCGCTTCCTTTCTCGCAAGTTGTAAAATTGTCTGTTCCTCTCCGGCTTCGGGATAACCAATTCGGACGTGCATGAGAAAACGATCCAGTTGAGCCTCCGGTAGCGGATAGGTGCCTTCCTGCTCAATCGGATTCTGCGTAGCCATGACCAGATACAGGCGCGGCAGTGTATAAGTTTCACGTCCAACCGTAATCTGTCGTTCGGCCATCGCCTCCAGAAGCGCCGATTGCACCTTCGCCGGTGCTCTGTTGATTTCATCGGCCAGTACCAGATTATGAAAAAGCGGGCCTTGTTGAAAAACAAAGGATCCATCCTGAGGCCGGTAAATTTCGGTACCGGTCAAATCGGCCGGCAGCAGATCCGGGGTGAACTGAACCCGGTGAAAATCACCCTGGATGCCTTCACCCAGAACTTTTATCGCTCGGGTCTTGGCCAGACCGGGTGCGCCTTCAACAAGCAGATGTCCATCAGCGAGTAAAGCTATGAGCAACCTGTTAACCAGCGTTTTCTGACCAATAATGTGCTCACTTATAAAATGTTTTAATTTCTGTAAATCTTCTCTGGCTGACATGATTACCTTCCATTATTGTTATCGCTGTTTGTTGACTGATTAAATGCAGTAAAATTCCATCTATACATAGGAATTCATGAAAATATTTCAAGTACTTATGAGTAACTGCGCAACCCGATATTGTACGTTTTTGAGGCTAAAATAAAAAACTGATTTCAGGCATACTAAGTCCCTATTTCTCTGAAAAACTCAAAATGACTCCATCTACGCTGAGCACGATTCTTAACTCCGCCCCACTTGTGATTCAGGGCGCAGGAAAGCTAATCGATCTGATAAAAGAAGGCGGTTCGGCACAAAATGAACCGGAGGAACAAAGTCGTCTCAGTCTGGAAAGCCTGAAATCTGATGTCGAAAGACTTGAATCGCATTTGCAATCGGTTGATGAGTCAAACATAGAACAAATAAAGCTCATTGAGCAGCTCGCCAGACAGAACGAGATGCTGGCGGAATCGGTCAAACAATTAAGCAGACAGCTTGGGATGCTTACCATGGTTGCCGGTATCAGCGTGATCTTTTCTTTAAGTGCGCTCGTGATAGTTGTGCTGTAAATGAAGAAGCTATACGTAAGTGAGAACCCGATAGAAGTTGGACTCATTAAGGGCTTGCTTGATAGTGAAGGAATTGCCTGCCTTGTCAAAAATCAGACTCTGGCGGGTGCTTTGGGTGAAATTCCACCGCTTGAATGCTGGCCTGAAATCTGGATTACCACTGACCAGGATCTGGTTCGGGCTGAAGAAATTGTCAAATCTGTCCGATCGACTCCAGTATCATCAGAGAACTGGAATTGTGAATGTGGCGAATCTATTGAAGGACAATTTGGCAGTTGCTGGAACTGCGGTAAGGAACGTGTCGAATAAAGCAATTTTCTCAAATATTTAACGATTCCGTTCTTGCCTGTCTGCAGGATGTATCCAGGAATATATGTGTTCTGACGGGTGCCGGAATCTCAGCCGATAGCGGCATCCCTACCTTTCGGGGCGCTGAAGGATACTGGACCGTCGGTTCAAAAGTTTATATGCCGGAAAAAATGGCCACCCGGCAAATGTTTCAACTAGATCCGCTGCTGGTGTGGGAATGGTATCTTTATCGTTTAGGCGTTTGTTTTCGGGCAAAAGCCAATGCGGGTCATCTCGCAATTGCTTCGATGGAAAAATCGCTGTCAAATCGCTTCACCCTGATAACGCAGAATATAGATAACCTGCATATACGCGCAGGCAACAGCCCCCAAAGAACTTTTCAGATTCATGGCAACATTGGACTAAGCCGTTGCAGTCAGTCCTGCGTTCCAGAACTTTTCAAGCTTCCGGCCAGCCTGTTTTCTGCCTGCAAAAATCAGTCCCTCTCTGAGACAGAGCAGAAAATGTTGCGTTGTCATTATTGTAAAAGCTGGCTACGGCCACATGTACTCTGGTTCGATGAGTGTTACGATGAAGAATACTTCCGCTTTGACAGTAGCATGAATATTGCCGCGAAAACGGATCTGTTAATTATTGTCGGCACTTCGGGATCAACCACCTTACCCAATCATGTAACCAATCTGGCTCTCCGGAACAATGCCTGTATCGTTGATATCAACCCGGAAGACAATCCTTTCAGTGAGATTGCGGTTAATAGTCCTGGCGGAATGGTTTTTCGAAGACCGGCTTCAGAAGTATTAAGACAGCTGGCCGACTGTTGCCCCACCCCGGCAGTGAAAGATGCTTAAAGAGCGATCGAGTAAATAATTGAAAACAAATAGCTTTTTATTAAGATATAGAACAAGCCTTAGTTCATTTCACTTTTTTTTCAATTCAGACTTGCTATCTGAATTTTCGCCACTATAATACTTAGTTATCCAACTAACTATAGACATTAATTATGCCTAGAACGAGTGATAAAAGAGAACGCCTGATTGAAGCTGCAAACAATTTAATACACCGGCAGGGTTTCCATAAGACAACCCTGGCAGATATAGCTACTGAATCAGACGTACCCCTTGGTAATGTTTATTATTACTTTAAGACCAAGGAAGAAATATGTGACGCCGTAATTGAAGAGCGCAAGAAGGAACTTACAACGACACTGGATGATTGTTGTCAGTCCGCGAACCCAAAGAAAGCGTTACTTAAATTATTGAATACAACTATGGAAGCGAGCAATGAAATTGCCGAAACCGGTTGTCCCCATGGAAGGTTATGTAACGAACTGAGCAACGAGATCATCGGGCTGACAAACTCTGCAGACGATTGTTTGAAGGTATTGCTGGAATGGTCGCGAGATCAATTCAAAGCCATGGGATATCGAAATGCAAAAGACATGAGTTTTGAATTTGTTTCACGAATACAGGGAATTATTCTGGTCGGCAATTCTTTACATGACGAGAAACAAATAAAGGCTCAACTAAAATCGTTGATCAACTGGGTAGAATCTCTTGATTCGAAGAATAAAGAAAGACGTGTTGCCTTAAATTAGTAAAAAAATTTAAACGACAATTAGTTAGGTAACTAACATTATGCTAATGAAGCGAAGACAAATAAGTGATTCATTAAAGAGTGCTTACCCTGTATTTGCATCATTGAGACAGAACATCTGTTGCAAAATCAGTTTAAAAAATTTGCATATGTAGTTAGTTAGTAAACTTACAAAGTAAAAAGGAGAAAGATAATGAAACTTAACAAAACAATATTATTGACAGCACTACTGAACCTAATTTTAGCGTTCACTAGTCTAACAGCAAATGCGGACGACGCTGGTTTTACACTTGATGAATCAATTCGAAAGCAGGTTTTTCTGGAGTTGACATCCAATGTTAAGAGTCTATATCGAAACAGTTATCTGATAGTACCCGATATTGATACAGCCACCAGCGCTCGAATCGCTGGCAGAACCGACAACATTGGGTTCGTATTACCTCTCGATCAAAACGCCGTTTATGGCAAGGAGGAGAAAAAAGTAGACAACATAAACTAGTAGTCGGCTGGCAGGGTTTCCCCGCCCTGCTAGCCAGTTCAAAACAACCCCCAAACTTTGCCGTCGCTATCCCCTGGCGACGGTTTTTTTTAATGTTTTACAGCTTCAGCTCTTTATCTATCAACAGACTCACAGAGTATCGGACTCCAAACCCGGCAGTATCGGTTGGAATGTGGGCCAGTCCGCCTTTGTGGTTGCTGCTGGCCAAATCCATATGCACCCAGTTGCACTTGTTTTTAACAAAACGCTGCAGAAAACGCGCGGCAAGAATATGATCAGCGTCGCCTTCAAGCGCGCATTGCTTCACATCGGCAATATCACTTTCCAGACCTTTGTCGTAGTCTTCATCCAGTGGAAAGGGCCAGACCCGCTCACCACTGTCTTTACCGACCTGTATTAAATCAGCATGCAAATCTTCCCTGTTGGTAAACACACCACTGTAAGAAGAGCCTAGTGAGTAGACACAAGCGCCTGTAAGAGTGGCGTAATCGATAATCAATTTGGGTTTACTCATAGAAGCCAGGGCGAGCGTATCCGCTAATACCATTCTTCCTTCCGCATCGGTGTGCACGATTTCGATTGTTGTACCATCGGACGCTGTGATCACATCATTCGGTTTATAGGCTTTGGGACCAATGTGGTTCATCGCTAATGCCAGCCAACATTCCACCGGGAAATCAACCTGCATTTTACTTAGCGCCAGAAATGTACCCAGCGCCACTGCACTGCCCTGCATATCTTCATGCATACCATACATATACTTCGCCGGTTTGAGGTTGTTTCCACCGGTGTCGTAACATATTCCCTTGCCAACCAGGCATACCGTATTTCGAGATTTTTCATTACCAGGTTTGTATTGTAGTCT
Source organism: Gammaproteobacteria bacterium (assembly GCA_012103475.1). Lineage (GTDB taxonomy): Bacteria > Pseudomonadota > Gammaproteobacteria > Eutrophobiales > Eutrophobiaceae > WLWS01. The sequence continues at coordinate 311,353 of WLWS01000004.1, forward strand.
TACAATCCCGGCGTCCTCCTCATGACTTCCCTGAACAACAGCAAGAAAAGCACCTGCTTTTTTCTTCGTCAGGTTTTTCTGATCATAAAATTCGAGTTTCCACTTATTCTCTTTTGCCAGTCCTCTGATCCGGGTCAGGTAGTTTCCAGGTGTCAATTCATTTGGTGGCAGTATGCTGAGATAACGTGCCAGTGCATTTCCTTCCGCTTCGGCCAGTGTTCTTTTAAAATTATGGTCGATTTTCAGCCCAAACAGTTCCAGTCTGCTCAAACCTGCTTTTTGTTTTGATTTACTTTTGTAATTCGGCATCACTGCAGCGGTTGCAGCGGCCGCAGCAACAACAGCTTCAGCCAGTCGTTCCGACTGCGCAATATCAAAACCGGCAAGAATGACGCCGAGTTTCCTCACTTTGTAATTTTTCTGGATGCCAACCAACTTACGACACAAGGTCAGCAAATCAAACGCACTAATTTTCTCATCAACGCAGGCATAGACTGTATGACTACGCACTGAATTAGGCAGATCGATTTCTACAGGCTCGCTATCATATTTTTTCCGACCCAGCTGTTTACGGCGATCATTAAGCAAATCGTAATATGCCAGTCGCTTTGTTTTTTCAGAGGAAGAATAGAGAATCAGCCAGTGTTGATTGCTGTTTAGCTCTTTTCTGCTCGGAAGCTTTTCGTTCTGGAGAAGTTTTAATTGACTTTTTATCATTGTATTACAACTTTTAACGACATTTATTGATGTTTGTTATCTGGTAGAATTACCCGGACTAACTCGCCGTATCTGACTACAATCAGCAGGATACTCCCTGTTTTTTGAAAATCTTCTCGGCCTATATTAACGTATTGCGACTTTATTGTAATCTCACTGACGGTGGAACAGATGGCCAGCCAAACGAACGATAACGATGCTCAGGAAACACAGGAATGGCTTGAAGCAATTGATTCGGTCATGCGCGAAGAAGGCATTGACCGAGCCCACTTCCTGCTAGAAAAATTAATCGCCAGAGCCCGCTCCGCCGGTGCATATCTACCCTACTCGGCAAACACCGCTTATCTGAATACCATTCCGCCTTCAAAAGAAACTCGTTCACCCGGTGATCCCGGCATGGAATGGAGGATACGCTCATTAGTCCGCTGGAACGCCATGGCCATGGTGGTAAAAGCAAATAGAAAAAGTTCTGAGCTTGGTGGACATATATCCAGTTTCGCTTCTTCTGCTACATTATATGATGTCGGTTTCAATCACTTCTTTCGGGCGGCGACAGAAGAACACGGTGGTGATCTGGTTTTTATCCAGGGTCATTCTGCCCCTGGTATTTATGCAAGAGCTTACATGTACGGCTTGCTTTCTGAAGACCAGCTGGGTCGTTTTCGACAGGAGGTAGATGGCGACGGTCTGTCTTCCTATCCCCATCCCTGGCTGATGCCGGATTTCTGGCAGTTCCCGACCGTATCCATGGGGCTTGGCCCGATCATGGCAATCTATCAGGCCCGCTTCATGCGCTATCTTGAACACCGGGAGCTAAATAAAGCCAGCGATCGAAAAGTCTGGGCCTTCATGGGAGATGGTGAAATGGACGAACCGGAGTCCATGGGCGCCATCGGCATGGCCGCAAGAGAGAAACTCGATAATCTGATTTTTGTCGTCAATTGTAACCTGCAGCGATTAGATGGACCGGTTCGGGGTAATGGCAAAATTATTCAGGAGCTGGAAGCCGATTTTCGAGGAGCTGGCTGGAATGTAATTAAAGTGATCTGGGGTTCTTACTGGGATCCACTGATCGCCAGAGACACTCACGGTTTACTTTATAAGCGTATGGAAGAGGCTGTCGATGGGGAGTATCAGGCTTATAAAGCCAAAGACGGCGCCTATGTCCGCGAGCATTTCTTCGGTAAGTATCCTGAATTAAGAGCCATGGTAGCCAATATGTCGGACGACGATATATGGCGTTTGAACCGCGGCGGACACGATCCGCATAAGGTCTATGCGGCCTATGCGGAGGCGATGAAAAGCACCGGTAAGCCTACCGTGATTCTGGCCAAAACAGTAAAGGGCTACGGCATGGGAATGGCCGGAGAAGGCCAGAATATCTCCCATCAGCAAAAGAAGATGGGCGAAGAGGCCCTGCTGGCATTTCGTGATCGCTTTAATATCCCTCTTAGCGATGAGCAGGTTGCTGAAGCTGCCTTCTACAAACCTGCTGAGGACAGTCCTGAATTGCGCTATATGCATGAAAGACGAGAAGAGCTTGGCGGTTTTCTATTGTCAAAGTGGCCTAAAGCACCTTCTGCGAAAGTGCCTGATATAGGCATTCACGAGAAGTTACTCGCTGGTACAGACGGCCGCGAAATATCCACTACCATGGCCTTCGTTCGCATACTGAATGCTCTGATTAAAGATAAAGAATTTGGCAAGTACATAGTACCGATAGTACCCGACGAAGCCCGCACCTTTGGTATGGAAGGTATGTTCCGACAATTAGGCATCTACTCTTCTGTTGGCCAGCTATATGAACCCATGGACAGCGATCAGGTTATGTATTACCGGGAGGATAAGAAAGGTCAGATACTTGAAGAGGGCATAAATGAAGCGGGTGCATTTTCATCCTGGATCGCTGCAGCCACTGCTTATAAATATCATGGCGTTCAGATGATCCCATTTTATATCTATTATTCTATGTTCGGCTTCCAGCGCATCGGCGATCTGGCCTGGGCGGCAGGTGATCTGCGCTCACGCGGTTTTCTACTGGGTGGCACGGCTGGCCGCACGACTCTTGCCGGCGAAGGCCTGCAGCATCAGGATGGTCATAGTCATCTCAATGCGTCAACGATTCCAAATTGCGTTTCCTACGATCCGACTTACGCCTATGAGTTGGCTGTCATTATTCACGACGGTTTGAAACGAATGTATGAGGACAAAGAAGACATTTATTACTATTTGTCGGTAATGAATGAAAATTATGAACAACCTCCTCAACCGAAGGATTGTGAAGAAGGAATCCTCAAAGGCATGTACCTCCTTAATAAAGGTGGCAGAGGAAAAGTTAAAATTCAGATGCTTGGCTCCGGCACAATTTTACGTGAAATCATTGCCGCTGCAGAATTACTGAAAACGGATTTTTCAGTCGACGCTGATATCTGGAGTGTTACCAGCTTCAATGAATTACGACGTGAAGGACTGGATGTCGAACGCTGGAATCTGCTGCATCCGGATAAGAAACCTAAGGAAAGTTATGTCACGCGCTGTCTGAAAAAACAGAAGGGTCCGGTAATAGCTGCTACCGACTACATGAAAATCTACGCAGATCAGATTCGAAGTTTTGTCCCCTCTCGTTTCGAAGTGTTAGGTACAGATGGTTTTGGTCGTAGCGATACACGCAAAAAGCTGCGTGAGTTTTTCGAAGTGAATCGTTACTACATTTGCGTTGCCGCTCTCAATGCTCTGGCGGAAGAAGGCCAGATTGAAAAATCGAAAGTCAGCGAGGCAATTAAAAAGTATCAGATTGATCCCGATAAACCCAACCCGGTCACCGTTTAAATGAGCATGGACAAAGAAATACCCCTACCGGATATTGGTGATTTCGACACTGTTGAAGTCATAGATATTGCAGTTAAAGCCGGGGATACAGTCGATATAGAAGATACCTTACTGACCCTTGAAAGCGACAAAGCAACTATGGATATTCCCAGCCCTGCTACAGGCGTGGTGAAGGAAATACGAGTCAGCCTTGGTGATAATGTTGGTCAGGGTGCAATTATAATGGTGCTGACTCAGGATGAGTCAAAAGAAGAAGTGAGCAAAGTGGAACAAACCGATTCTGCTGGCTCTACAGAGAATAACTCTCCCGTCAACGAAGGCGAGTCAGGCATGGACGAGCAAGTCCAGAACGACTCTGTGGAACAGGAAGCAAGTCAGGTTTTGCAATCGATGCCAAGACAGGCACCGGCAACACCACAAAGTGCAGAAACAGTCGGTAGTAGTCACTCGGCTAAAGCCCATGCCAGCCCGGCAATAAGGAAGTTCGCCAGAGAACTGGGTGTCGACCTCGGTCTGGTCAGAGGTAGTGGCAAGAAAGGTCGAATTTTAAAAGAGGACGTCAAATCCTTTACAAAGGCGGTAATGTCCAGTGATCGAGTCTTTGAAAAATCTGGCGGCTTTTCTTTGCCTGAAATACCACCTGTTGATTTTTCCAAATTCGGACCGGTTGAATCAAAACCCCTGTCCCGCTTAAAGCGTCTGGGTGGTCAGAATCTTCATCGTAGCTGGATTAACGTTCCCCACGTCACTCAATTTGACGAAGCTGATATTTCGGAACTGGAAGCCTTTCGAAAGTCCAAATCCGAAGCTGCAGGCAAAGAAGGTGTGAAGTTGACTCCACTTACCTTTTTTATCAAAGCAGTGGTGGTCGCACTGAAAAAATTCCCTGAATTCAATGCCTCACTCAGCCCGGATGCTGAAAATCTTATTTTGAAAAAGTATTTTCATATCGGTATTGCCGTCAACACCGATCAGGGCCTGATGGTTCCGGTAGTGCGCGACGCAGATAAAAAAGGAATTTACGATTTAGCCAGAGAATTGGCGGAGCTGGCTCAGAAAGCAAGAGATAAAAAATTGTCGCCTAATGAAATGCAGGGTGGCTGTTTTACGATATCAAGTCTCGGACACATTGGCGGCACCGGTTTTACTCCTATTGTCAACACGCCGGAAGTTGCCATTCTGGGAGTCTCACGCTCGCAAATGAAACCAGTTTACGAAAATGGTGAATTCGTGCCACGCCTTATTCTTCCCTTCTCGCTCTCCTACGACCATCGCGTCATAGATGGCGTTGCTGCCGCTGAGTTTACCCGTTATCTCGGCACAGTTCTGACTGATATCCGTCACATACTTTTATAGTTATACACTAATTTGATTTAACACAAACTACCGGCACCTCAGAACTCTTCAAGACACTCTCTGCAACGCTAGATATGCCTGTAAAACTTCATTCTGAAACATTTGGCGAAGGTGAATCTCTGATAATACTACACGGCCTTTTCGGCTGGCGTCGAAACTGGCGAAGCATCGCCAGAAAACTGTCCAGCCAGTTTAAAGTTTACTGTGTTGACCTTAGAAATCATGGGGATTCGGAGCACGCTGAGTCGATGAACTACAAGGACATGAGCGACGATCTGCACCACTTTCTTACTGTAAACGGGCTGAGTAAGGTATCTATTCTTGGCCATAGTATGGGGGGAAAAGTCGCCATGGCTTTTGCCCTGAGTCACTCAGAGTTGGTAGAACAAGTTATCGTGCTGGACATTGCACCCGTTCGCTATGAAAACGAATTTATGCATTTTATTGATGCAATGATGAAACTCGATTTGAGCTCCATCAACAGCAGGAGTCAGGCAAATGATCTGCTAAAAACGGATATTGCCGACAATACACTTCGAATGTTTCTGCTACAAAATTTGCTAGTCCGGAACGACAAATTCTACTGGCGGATAAATCTTGCAGCAATCAAATCAGGAATCGCAGATATTAGTGATTTTCCCGCTTTCCGGGAAGACATACAGTACAAGAAGCAGGCACTCTTTCTTAGTGGAGAGGAATCCTCTTATGTTCAGTCCGAATATCATCCGACGATTAAGGGCTACTTCCCCACATCCAGTATTGTTGAGATTCCTTCTGCAGGTCACTGGCTTCATGCTGATCAGCCGACACGAGTTCTAGAAGTAATTACCCGCTTCCTGAATCCCTGATCTGCAGGTATTTAATTAACAAATGCTTCAACATGTCCGGGTGGGAAGTTACAATGTGCGCCCTTTTTACTATCTGGACAGCAATTTATGTCTTCCTCATCAATCAACAAGGTCGTACTGGCTTATTCTGGAGGTCTGGATACCTCTGTAATTCTGAAATGGCTGCAGGACCAATATAACTGCGAGGTCGTCACCTTTACGGCCGATATTGGTCAGGGTGAGGAAGTCGAACCGGCTCGTACCAAAGCTCAGTCACTTGGCATAAAAGAAATTTTTGTTGAAGATCTGACTGAGGAATACGTACGTGATTTTGTTTTCCCGATGTTTAGAGCGAATACCATCTACGAGGGTGAATATTTACTTGGAACCTCAATCGCCCGGCCCCTTATAGCCAAACGGCTTATTGAAATAGCAGCGGAAACTGGCGCAGATGCTATTTCACATGGTGCAACAGGTAAAGGAAATGATCAGGTACGGTTTGAACTGGGAGCTTATGCCTTAAATCCGGATATCAAGATCATAGCCCCATGGCGTGAATGGGACCTCAGTTCCCGCGAAAAATTAATCGCCTACGCGAAACAACACAACATTCCTATTGAAAGTAAGAAGGGAGGCGGCTCCCCATACTCAATGGATGCAAACTTACTGCATATCTCCTATGAAGGTGGCGAACTTGAAGATCCCTGGTGCGCACCAAATGATGATATGTGGCTCTGGACGGTTTCTCCCGAACAGGCACCTGAGCAGCCACTGAATATCGAAATTGAGTTTAGAAACGGCGATGCGGTTGCCATCGACGGAGTGGCCATGACACCCGGACAATTACTGAAGAAGCTCAACCAGCTTGGCGGTGAACATGGAATCGGTCGAGCTGATATTGTCGAGAATCGCTATGTCGGAATGAAATCAAGAGGCTGCTATGAAACGCCGGGAGGCAGTATTCTATTGAAAGCTCACCGTGGCATGGAGTCGTTGACCCTGGACAGAGAAATGGCGCATTTGAAAGATGAGTTGATGCCACGCTATGCAACGCTGATTTATAATGGCTACTGGTGGAGCCCCGAACGTCAGGCTCTGCAGTGCCTGATAGACGACACGCAGAAGAGAGTAAATGGTACTACTCGCCTCAAATTGTACAAAGGTAGTGTCACCGTAACCGGTAGAAAATCTGAAACTGACAGTCTGTTTGATGAGTCAATCGCAACCTTTGAAGACGATGATGGTGCCTATAATCAGAAAGACGCAGAAGGATTTATAAAGCTGAATGCGCTCAGACTCAGGCTGCAAAACAAAAAAAGCGTTTAACCTGGCAGTTAATCAACTCAGTTGAAGTTTTTCTGTCAGATAAGCAATGCTGCCACTCTGAAAGAACAGGCTAAACAGGATAACGCCATAAGCGGCTGACTGGACGCTGAACCAGGCGTCCAGCGATAGTGGTAATGACAGCGCCAGAGCCATGGTTACAGTGCCGCGGGTTCCGCCCCAGTTCAGGATTAGCAACTGTCTGAATGGGATCGCGGAGATTGGAAACAAACGGCAAATCAGCGGCAATAAGATCAGAGTTATGATACTTCGTGCAATTAAAACAGATACGATTGCAAGCAGCATGGTTAACCACTGTTCCCTGAACATGATCAGGGTAATGCTGATACCAGCGAGCAAATACACCATGTTATCTGTCAATTGTGCAGCAAACTGCCAGAAGTTCTGAGTGAAATCGTCGACTCGCGGCTCCCCGTCGAGCCTCGGTATTTTACTTAAGGTCAATGCAGCACTCAGTACTGCCATTACCCCGGAAAATTGTAGTATATCGCTGGCCAGAATATAGGCTCCGTAGGCTGCGAGTATTGATACCGTGGTCGTTGCGAATTCCGTTTTAAAACGACTTAGTATTAAACATCCGCCTAGTCCGGTCAGCACGCCAATCGCAATTCCACCGGAAAAAACCTCAATAAAAGATGTCCCGATTGATTGCCAATTGTCGCTTTCACCAAAAATTGTTGTTACTGATAGCAGGAAGGTGAATAAAACCACTGCCGTCGCATCATTGAGCAGGCTCTCACTTTCCAGGAGTGTTATCAGTCTCTTTGGTGCTTTCATTTGCTTCAAGATCTGAACAACTGACGATGAATCTGTTGCCGAGAGCAAAGCTCCGCATATCAATGCCGTATGCCAGGAAAAGAATTCCGGAAAATCTATACCATAAAAAAGTACTGTTGCCGTAATCAACACTGCAATTAACATTAAAGGCAGAGACAGTAAAAATAAAGGAATAAAGTCCTTCAGAATAATTCGTATGTTCAGCTTAAGCGCCGACTGAAAAATAATGATAGGCAAAAACACATGAAGAATAACAAACTGAAAACTTTGCCACCTTATTCCTGTATCAAAGTCGAAAACTCTGGTCAGTAATTCAGAACTGACAAAACCGAGAACGATAAGCAGAATACAATTCGGAACACGAAGCTTTTGAGCAAGTGAATCAAAGGCGATCGCCAGAGTAAGTAAAGCGATAAAAAACAGTGCAGCCTGAGAACTTAGCATTTATCAGGCAACAGCTCTTATAGCTAATTTTGTCTAAATTTTCTCGCAATCCAGTAATCGAGACTGATGAACTTTCCACCACCAAGAAAAAACAATGCTATAAGCATGACAAAATAGGTCGCCGCCCATTCAATACCATTGTTGGAGACAAGAAAACTGCCGTGTTCTGTCAACCAGTTGAAGTTACCGTGCTCCTCAAGAATACTACGTGCACGAGATAGTCTGTCGAGCGCATCGCCAGCATTTTCAGAAGCAAAGGGGCTTTTTAGATCGTGTACGGCCTGCCAGCCATGCTGCCAGTGTACGGTGACCATCGCGACTATCATGGTAACCATAAGTGGAACCGACACCCAACGAACACCGAGCCCAAGCGCCAGAGCAATTGCTCCGAAATACTCCGCACCCCAGGCCATGTAGGCATTCAGTGCGGGTAGAGGCAGCCCCAGTCCCCAGTCAGAATTGCCAAACCATTCAATAATCGGATCAAGTGAGCTGTCTTTATCAAAGGGGTTCCACTTATTATTAGCAGCAAACCAGAACACCGGAGCAAGATAGGCACGTAACAACAACGAACCGAGCATATCTGTGGAATTCCTTATTTTATCCAATAAGTCTTGTCCAATATTGGCAAGTGTAATTAGTGCACCCATCTTTCTCCCCCTGAAACCGCTTAGATCTGTGAGCCGTACTGTGAGTAATTTGAATTACTTCGACAAAGATTATCTGTCGGAGTTTCGCTTTTTTTGACAGAATTACTGATATTCAGTCCTGAACCGGATACAGTTCATCCAGACCGCTGGATAAACCATTCGGCCCCACGACTCTGGCATGAAACCTACGCAGTTGACGTGGTCTCTTCACCCCACAGGAATAGGCAATTGTACCAACTTCTTTTTGCATGTTTTTTGCGTAGTGCATGACACGCTGGGCCTTTTCTTCAGAGACTAGGCCCCTCTGTAGTTTCTTATTATGAGTGGTGATTCCTGTTGGACAGGTATTTTTGTTGCATTGCAGGGCCTGTATACAGCCAAGGGCAAACATAAATCCCCGGGCAGAAGTTACGAAATCAACACCGACACACAAGGCCCAGGCAACATCAGTCGGTGTGATCAATTTGCCGGATGCAATCACTTTTACTCGATCACGAAGACCATGTTCATTTAGTTTATCGATGAGAAGCGGTAAGCTTTCACGCAAAGGTAATCCCATGTCATCCATCAATGGCATCGGCGCCGCACCAGTGCCCCCGTCAGCGCTATCAACGGTGATAAAGTCCGGCGCTGCTTCAATTCCAATCTCGTTAATATCGCGAAACAGATTATCAAGCCATCCATATGCTCCGATCACCACTTTGAATCCGACCGGCTTTCCTGTCACTCGTCGAATACGAGCTACCATATTCAGCAAGTCCTCATTACTATTAATATCGGGATGTCGATTCGGACTGATTGAATCTTTGCCTTCCTCTATGCCTCTGATACTGGCTATTTGGGCTGTCACCTTGGCCCCCGGCAGAATGCCCCCTTTACCCGGTTTCGCTCCCTGACTCATTTTCAGTTCAAACATCTTGACCTGTTCGTGAGCAGCAATTTGTTTTAATTTTTCATCATCAAGATTACCGTCCTGATCTCGTACACCGTATTTAGCCGTTCCAATTTGGTAAACAATATCTGCGCCGCCTTCGAGATGGTAGGGCGACAGACCACCTTCTCCCGTATTCATCCAGGATCCAGCCATCTTCGCACCCCTGGACAATGCCAGTACGGCCGGTTTTGAAATTGCACCATAACTCATGCCGGAAATATTGAAAAAAGATGAATGCGTATAGGGATGCTCACAATAAGGACCAACTGTAACTGCTTCAGGTTCTACTGCGTCTTTGCCGAGTGTGGGATACGGACAGTTGACGAAAAGCACTGTTCCGGGGGGACGCAAGTCACGGCTGGATCCGAAAGCCACGGTATTATCCAGATTTTTAGCCGCACGATAAGCCCAGGAACGTTGTGCCCGGTTAAAAGGAAGTTCTTCCCTGTCCATGGCAAAGAAGTACTGTCGAAAAAACTCACCGAGATGTTCAAAGAGATATCGAAAATGACCGACTACAGGGTAATTCCGACGTATAGCGTGTTTGGTCTGAGTGACATCCAGAATGAAAACGATAATGATCACCAGTACTGCCAGACCGATAAAAAAAATGAACAGGGCCGTCATGACCTCAAGACTGGTCAACAGGAAGCTCTGAATCTGCTGCGTGTTCATATTAAGTTTCCCCCGGATTGTGCAAATTTGGGCGCGCAGAGCGCCGAATCAGTTGATTCTGCTGCCAAGAATAATATCTTTTTCTTGCATGCCCTGAAGTATGTCTCTGCCACCATTGACTACTACCTGTGGCTGAGGATGTTGGATTTGCTCAGCAATATCCAGCAATATCGCTTCGCCGGATCGTTCAGTATCATTCTGCAATACTTCTATCAGACGTGCTGAAACGGGATTCAATTCGAGAAAGCCGACTTCATCTTGTCGATCTCTGTAAACCACCAGATAGCTGGGCTGCTGAGGGGGCTGCTTGGGTAGAAAATCGGGTGATATCCGGTGTACCGGATAGTGATAGACAAATGGCCAGGCCAGGGGGCTAAGAACCGGATTTGCACTGAGCAGATTGCCATCTCGGTCGACCTTATCATCGTCAAGCTCGCGCGTATCTATCGCAATCGCCAACTCGAGCCACTCGTAGTGGGCCAACTCATTCATAAAAGGATAATCGTCTGACTGAACTTCACGTTCATTATTCAAATATTGCAGGAATTCCTGAGTCATCTTGGGAAACAACGGCGTTCTGGCCTGATGGTTCTTGAAATAATCCCTTGTCATTGCCTCCCATTTATCATCACTCAGTATTTTTCTAAGCACCGGAAAGCCCTTGGCCAGAAAATCTTCAATATTGTTAAAAAGGAGGTCGCGGTAAATCTGCATCCGCCGGTCTTCGATATCCTCCGGTGCAGGAGCGTTCTGTGGATCGCGTATATGGCGGGTGAACTGGTATTGAATTTCCCTGAAATCGTGAGGAAGGCTATCCCCTTTGTGCGATGCTGGCATCTTGCGACTCCCCGTGCTGCAGCTGTAACTGTCGAATCATATCAACCTCGTCGAACAATTCCTGCATCGAGGGAATATTAAAATCCCGTTCAAGCAAGGTCGGGAAAACCCCGTATAACTCATAGGCTTTCTCAAGGAGCTTCCATACCGGATCGATCACATTCGAACCGTGAGTATCAACTCTGAGGTCTTCAGCTTCCTCGTAGTGGCCTGCAATATGCGCGTATGCTATTCGATCTTCTGGCATAACAGCCAGAAAAGTTTCCGCATCGTAATTATGATTGATGCTGTTTACATAAATATTGTTTATGTCGAGCAACAATTGACAATCTGCTTTTGCAATTATCGCGTTAATGAATTCGGCCTCACTCATCTCAGCGCCCGGTGCCGCATAATAGGAGACATTTTCGATAACTAGAGGTCGGCCAATAATATCCTGCGTACGCTGAATTCTTTCTGCGACATAGTCCACAGCGGCTTCAGTAAACGGAATGGGCATAAGATCGTAAAGATGGCCATCGTCACCACAATAGCTGAGATGTTCACTGTAAGAACGTATATTAAAAGTGTCGAGAAACTGCCTTACTTTTCGAAGAAATGCTTCATCCAGAGGAGCCGGGCCACCGATATTTAAAGACAGGCCATGACAGACGAAGGGGATTCGTTCACAAAGCGCATGGAACTGACGTCCGAACCGACCGCCAACATCGATCCAGTTTTCCGGCGCCACTTCCATAAACTCAATATGAGCAGGAATATGGTCTGCAAGCGAGCCAATAAAGGCTCGCCGCAGACCTAAACCTGCACCCTGAACAGGGTACTGACTAGACATAAGAACAAGATTTCAAAATTGAAATTTGCCAGTGTATTTAAAGCAAAAAACGGCTTACTTGCCGCCGCATTTGCCTTCGCCACATTTACCTTCGGCTTCCTTTTTGCCTTCACCACATTTGCCTTCACCACACTTGCCTTCGGCGTCTTTTTTACCTTCACCACATTTGCCTTCGCCACACTTGCCTTCGGCATCTTTTTTACCTTCACCACATTTGCCTTCACCACACTTGCCTTCGGCGTCTTTTTTACCTTCACCGCATTTGCCTTCACCACACTTGCCTTCGGCGTCTTTTTTACCTTCACCACATTTGCCTTCACCACACTTTCCCTCGGCACTATGAGCGTCAGCAAGCATGTACCCGCTTGACAACTCGCTCATAGCAAAAGGGTTTTCTGCTGCGTTAGCAATTGGGCTCAAAGCCAGCGAAACTGCGAAAGTGGTGCCCAGAGCTGCAGCAATTGGTTTTAAATTAGACTTATTTGACATCAGGGGATCCTCCTGAACTACTGTTAATTGAAAAAGCCCTTAACGGGCCAGTTTGTATTTATCGTCATTGACCGATTGTTAAAATTATCCCGGGTATCGGTTAATGCCCAGTGTATCTGTATTACATAACCAAAACGATCACAACTGTGGACAACGACTGACTGGAAAAGTTTCTGAGCTTATCTATAGAGTGTGTTATCTGCCGCCAGCCAAATTCAACATGTCACTGTTCCCTGGTTTTATTACTTTTAAAAAACAACCAGATAGGGTATTTTTCTCTAGTCTGACTCTTTATTACGCATATGCGGAAAGAGGATGACATCGCGGATGGAAGCCGCATTAGTAAGAAACATAACCAGGCGATCAATACCGATTCCTTCACCGGCAGTTGGCGGCATACCATACTCAAGCGCCGTAATATAATCTTCATCGTAATGCATCGCTTCCTGATCCCCGGCATCTTTGTCTTCAACCTGCTTTTTGAAGCGTTCGGCCTGATCCTCCGGATCATTCAGTTCGGAAAAACCGTTTGCGATTTCGCGGCCACCAATAAAAAATTCGAAGCGATCGGTGACAAAAGGATTTTCATCATTTTTTCGAGCCAAAGGTGAGACTTCAGTCGGATAGGCGGTAATGAATGTCGGCTCTTTCAGTTTCGATTCAACGGTTTTTTCAAATAATTCAATTTGTAATTTACCTAAACCATAACTGCTCTCAAGAGTCACTCCGAGTTCCGACAAAATTCCTCTGAGACCCTGTTCTGTTTCAAGATCACCTGCGCTCAGGTCCGGGTTATAAAAAAGAATTGATTCAATCACCGTCATTCGACGGAATTTTCCCTGCAGATCATAATCTTCATCCTGATAGCTGATTTTGAGGCTTCCGTTGATCTTTTGCACCAGATCCTTCACAAGTTGCTCAGTTAAATCCATCAGATCATGATAATCGGCGTATGCCTGATAAAACTCCAGCATAGTGAATTCCGGATTATGTCTTGGTGACACACCTTCGTTTCGAAAACTACGGTTTATTTCAAAAACACGCTCAATGCCGCCGACAACGAGTCGTTTCAGATAAAGCTCCGGCGCAATCCTTAGAAAAAGCTCCATATCCAGGGAATTGTGATGAGTTATAAACGGTCTCGCTGTTGCTCCACCCGGAATAACGTGCATCATCGGTGTTTCCACTTCAACAAAATTCTCAGCATGCAGATAGCTGCGAATAAATTCGATAACCTGAGAACGAACCCTAAACACCTCGCGACTTTCAGGGTTTGTAATTAAATCCAGATAGCGTTGGCGATAGCGAGTTTCCTGGTCCGTGAGACCATGGAATTTTTCCGGCAGTGGTCGTAAGGACTTGCTGAGCAATTGAATCGAGTCAAGATGAACACTGAGTTCACCCTTATTGGTTTTCATCATCACGCCGCTGGCACCGATAATGTCACCAATATCCCATTTTTTAAATTGTTCGTTATATATACCCTCAGGTAAATCATCGCGACGAAGATAAATCTGAATCTTGCCGGACATATCCTGTATGTGCGCGAAAGAAGCCTTTCCCATAACCCGGCGTGTCATCATCCGACCAGCGATATTCACCCGCAGATTTGCCTGTTCCAGCTCTTCCTTACTTTGCTCTCCATACTGTGCGATTAAATCCGCTGCCAAAGAATCGCGTCGAAAATCGTTTGGATACGCATTACCTTTTCCACGCAGGGTCTGTAACTGATTTCTCCGTTGCGCAATCAACTCATTTTCATTTTGTTCAGTTGTCATTCAGTTATTATCACTTGTGCTTGCTAAAATGTCATTCAGGGAAAATTTTTAATTATTGATGACCGTATTTAGAGACCGCTTTTCAGGCTTGCCTCGATAAATTTGTCCAGATTGCCATCAAGCACGGCCTGAGTGTTGGATGATTCTACTCCGGTACGCAGATCCTTAATACGGGATTGGTCCAGGACATAGGAACGTATCTGACTACCCCAGCCAATATCGGCCTTGGAATCTTCCATTGCCTGTTTTTCCGAGTTCAGCTTTAATAATTCCATTTCGTACAACTTTGCACGTAATTGTTTCATTGCCCGATCCCGGTTTTTATGCTGAGAACGATCACTTTGACACTGAACCACCAGACCACTTGGGATGTGCGTAAGACGAACAGCAGAATCAGTTTTATTAACATGCTGACCACCTGCGCCACTGGCACGATAGGTATCAACGCGTAAATCAGCCGGATTTATATCTACGTCAATATTATCGTCAATTTCAGGCGAGACGAACACAGAGGCGAATGAGGTGTGTCGACGATTACCGGAATCAAAGGGCGACTTTCTAACCAGCCTGTGAACACCTGTTTCAGTCCGCAACCAGCCAAAGGCGTATTCTCCCTCGTAGCGAATAGTCGCGCTCTTGATCCCGGCTACATCACCGGGTGAGGCTTCAACGAGCTCGGTTTTGAAATTATGTTGCTCTCCCCAGCGCAAATACATTCGCAATAACATTTCTGCCCAGTCCTGAGCTTCAGTCCCCCCGGAGCCAGATTGAATTTCAAGAAAGGTGTTATTGGCATCCATATCACCAGAGAACATGCGTCGAAATTCCATTTCAGCAAGTTGTTTTTCCAGTCCTTCCAGATCAGAAACCACAACCTCAACAGTTTCAGTGTCATTCTCTTCTTTTGCCAGAGATAATAATTCTTCAGCCTCATCAAGACTCGAAGTTAATACATCGATTGTTTCCACAACCAGTTCCAGAGAAGCCCTTTCACGACCAAGCTCCTGTGCCCTGTCTGGCGTATTCCATACTTCCGGATCTTCTAGTTCGCGACGTACTTCGGTGAGTCTCTCCGCGCGCTCAGCATAATCAAAGGTACCCCCTGAGAGCATCCGTACGCTCTCTCTGGTCTTTTATTTGTAAAACGACTGAATTAATTTCCAGCATGATAATCGCCTGCTCTGAATTTTTGTGAGCGCGGATTCTACTACAGACAGACAAAGCGATCCAAAAAGCTGAAGAAAGCAGGAAACTCAGAAATCAGGCGCTTAATTCCATGATCTGTTTTTCATTGTAGGATTCAAAAAATTGCAGAAATTCATTCGCTGGAAGTGGTTTACTAAAGTAGAAGCCCTGAGCGCCATCACAATCCATTTTGGTGAAAAAATCATACTGTTCTTCTGTTTCAACACCTTCAGCAATCACGTTTAATCTAAGACTCTTTCCAAGCGCTACTATTGCGGTGGCAATGGCAATCGAATCGGCATCTACTGGAATATCTCTGACAAATGAACGGTCTATTTTCAGGGTGTCAATATTAAACCTGTTCAGATAGCTTAAAGACGAATAGCCGGTGCCGAAGTCATCCATTGATACTCTGATATCGTGTTGCCTCAATTCTCGCAAAATCAGGTTATTCACTTCTGTGTCTTCCATTAACATACTTTCTGTGATCTCAATCTCAAGTTCGCCAGGACTAATGCCAGCTTTGTCAATCGCTGAAAGAATAACCTTGATAATGTCTGGATTCCGCAACTGCCTCGCCGAAATATTCACGGCCATACGCAGCGAACGAAACCCCATATTTTGCCAGCCCGCCAATTGCCTGCAGGCCTCTTCAAGCACCCATTCACCAATGGGTATAATCAGACCAGTCTCTTCAGCAAGTGGAATAAAATCCGCTGGCGGGATCATCCCACGTTTGGGATGTTGCCAGCGGATTAATGCTTCTACACTAACAATCTCTTGCGTCAGCAGTTCAATTTTCGGTTGATAACATAAGACAAGTTCTCTTTTCTCGAGTGCATCGCGGAGCTCCATTTCCATTTGCAAGTCACCCAGGGCCTTGGCGTTCATATCACTGGTGTAATAACTGTATTGTCCACGTCCTGCTCTTTTTCCACGATACATGGCGCTGTCAGCATTCTTGATTAGGTTTTCTGCATCTCGCCCGGAATCCGGGAACAAAGATATTCCGATGCTTATGCCGGCATGCAGGGTATGTTCGCCAATTAAAAAGGGTTTCGCGATAGTATCCATAATTTTTTCTACAACTGGCGTAACCACAGCAGTATCGACCAGATTGTCGAGAATAATCGCAAATTCATCGCCTCCGAGTCTGGCAACGGTATCACTTTCACGTGTTGAATCCAGCAAACGATCTGCCACGCCTTTTAATAATTTATCTCCAACATGGTGGCCTAGGGCATCATTTATGGATTTAAAGTTGTCCAGATCCAGATACAGAAGAGCGAAGTTTTCCTGACGACGTTCAGCCCGGTTTATTGACTGTTGCAATCTGTCTTGAAATAGGACCCGATTTGTCAAACCAGTTAATTGATCATGGTGAGCCAGATGGATCATTTGATCTTCAAGTCGCTTTCTTTCAATGGCATAAGAAAGTGAGCGCGTCAGCTGCCATGAATCAATCCTTCCTTTGATAAGATAATCCTGCACTCCTTCTTTAACTGTTTGAAGCGCAAACTCCTCATCCTGCCGACCAGTCATTACTATTATCGGTAAACCTGGTGCATAAGGTTTCAACTGGGTGATAATTTCCAGCCCTTCTCCATCCGGCAAGGACATATCAAGCAAGGCTGCGTCGTACTCATGTTTTTGCAGAAGCTCTATCGCTTCCGCCAGATTATCGGCTCTGGTCAAGGAGTAGGTGATTAGCGGTAGATCAGACAACATCATTTCAACCAGCAAGGCATCTCCAGAGTTGTCCTCAATCAATAGAATCTCAAGTGATGATTGTATGTTCATTTATACGCGGATATTCATAGCGACTCATGAGAAGAGAGCTTTCTCTGGTATGGTGGTTTACATTATTAGCTTCAGTTTTGTATCGGCAGAAAGTAGAACTGACTTTAGCCTGACTGTGGCAGTCAGTTGGGTTCAGGCAATCGCACAATCGAGAACCAGAATTGCTCAATTGAACGCACTACTTCTGTAAAATTCTGATAATCAACAGGTTTACTGATATAACAGTTAGCCCTCAGAGCATAACTTTTGCTGATGTCCTGTTCCGCCTCAGAGGTAGTCAGAACAATAACTGGAATAATCGAAAGGGCTGGATCATCATTTATGATTTTCAGAAGCTCCCGCCCATCCATTCTCGGCATGTTGAGATCCAGCAATATAATGTCCGGTCGCGGCGAATCCTCATAAGGCGCTTCGTGTCTCAAAAATGCCAAAGCGTCTATGCCATTTTCAACGCGGTGTATCTGATTATTAATCTTGCCGTCCAGCAGTGCTTCTTGGGTCAGACGAACGTCTGCATCATTATCTTCCACCAGCAGGATTATCGCCGGGTTACCATTGAAGTTTTTAGGCATCTGGGCTTTCCTTCCGCTTATGAGTACACATTTTTCGCTATCGTAAACTTAAAATCGCTACCCTGGTCAGGGCTAGATTCAACCCAGATTCTGCCACCATGGCGCTCGACGATTTTTTTGCATATTGCCAAGCCGATTCCGGTACCGGAAAACTCTGATTTTCCATGCAATCTTTGAAATATAACGAAAATTCGGGAATGATATTGCTGATCGATACCGATACCATTATCTCTTATAGAAAACTGCCAATTGTCATCATCCTCCAGAGCCGAAACTTCTATTTTGGGGTTAGCATTATCGGCGACATATTTCATAGCATTACCTATTAAATTCTGGAAAAGCTGCCTCAGTTGGCCTTCGTCTGCGCTCAGCTTTGGTAATTGATTAATAACAATATTTGCGTTCGAGTCGCTAATGGCAATAGAAAGATCTTTTATAATAAGATTTCGGCAGATCAGATTACAATCAACAAAGCTGAAATCCTGACTTTTGCTACCAACACGCGAATACTGAAGGAGATCATTGATAAGCACCTGCATTCGTTTAGCGCCATCAGAAGCAAAGCTAATATACTCCTGTGCACGATCATCCAGTTCGTTCTTATAACGAGCAGCCAGTAACTCGGTAAAACTTGCGACCATGCGTAAAGGTTCCTGCAAGTCATGTGAGGCCACGTAAGCGAATTGTTCAAGTTCGTTATTTGATCTTTCCAGTTCCTGAGCACGATGTTGAAGCTCTGACTCAGTTCGCTTTTGTGTAGTTATATCGACAATGGTGGCAATGACTCTGGTTTCTCCGTTAAATTGAACTGGATTCAGGCCAATATCCACAAGAAACTCAGTACCATCCTTTCTCAGCCCGTACAAATCCGTGTCGCGCCCCATGGCTCGAGATGTTGGTGAGGCATAGAAAGTGCTCCGGTTATGCTCATGAACTCCACGGTTCCTTTGAGGTATCAACATCTCTACCGGCTTACCAAGTAATTCACTCTCGGCATAGCCGAACAACTGCGTCATCATGGAGTTCATCTGAATAACCGTGCCAGCTTCTGTGACCATTATCATTCCGCAGGTCGCCGCATCAAAAATCATATGTCTTTGTAACTCCGCTTCCTTTCGTATCGATATGTCTGAGATGCTGCCAATAACCCGTTTCAGTTTACCTTGCTTGTCTTTCGTCGAATCAGCGCGGAATTCAACCCATAAAAGTCCACCGTCACGTTTTCTTATACGACAGTCGAATCTTATCTGTTCGCCATTTGCTATTTGTGAACGATATTGAGCTACCACCCTTTCTTTATCTTCAGGATGTACAAGCTCATCGAAAAAAGTGTTCGTATTCGCCACATGATCATTATTTTCATGACCCAACATGGTATAGAGGTTTTCCGAGTACCAGACCTGGTTTCGACCAATATCTGCATCGAAAACACCGTCTTTCGAGGCCTTACTGGCCAGACTGAAACGCTCTTCACTTTCAATCAGTGCGTCTTCCAGAGATTTCTGTTTACTTATGTCCAAAACCATTTCGCCCAACAAATGTATTTCACCGTGCTGGTTATGAAGCGGAAACATGGTTACCAAAAGCCAGCCATTGTCATATTTGATGACTTTTGAATCACTTTCTTTTAAAGCGAGGGTGCGATTTTGTAGTTCTTCAATCTCAGCCGCAAAATCTGCCGGCCAGATATCTCCGACGCATTTTCCAATTATCGAAGTAGAAGGCATATTTAGTATTTTTTCGAGCTCACTATTCACCAGAACGTATTTGCCATCAAGACTCCTCAATGTTGTTATTGCTGGTACATTTTTGGTAAATGCGTGCAACAGAGATTCGGCCGTCGCCATATTCTCCTTAGTCTGGTGCAGATTGGTGAGATCCTGAAACTGCGTATAAAAAAACTCTATTTCACCCTCATTGTTTTTAACGGAAGTGGCGACCAAAGATACAAATACACTATGTCCATCTTTGTGTATAAAGCGTTTTTCCAGACGCGCTGAATCATTTTTTCCTCGCATGAATTTTTCGAAAACGGCAATATCTTTCTCGCGATCATCTTTGTGGGTGAGCTGGGAAAAATCGAGTTCATAAATTTCTTCTTCCGTATAGCCGATCATCGTGCAAAAGGCCTTGTTTACCCTGAGCCATTTCCCATTAAGATCACTAATCGTTTCGCCTGCGCTGGAGTTTTCAAATATTCTATCGAGAAATTGTTCGTTTTTTAAAAAGCGCTTCATCTTCTTACTTTGCTTTATGTGTATTTAGAGTCAGTCAACAATCTCGAAAAGTTGTCGGGTGCGCAATGAATCCCCGCTCCCGTTAAAATAAATTAACGGTCGTTTTCTGAAGGTACAATATATTCGATGATCAACTGCGGGGTTCTATGACCTCGATAATCATTTACCTCAAGTCGGTAGGCAGCTTCTACCCACTGATAATCTTTGGGCCAATCTGTATCAGTCGTATTAAATGCTATTGCTTCTACCTGTCCCTTGTTATCGTCAGTAGACAGTAATAGCTTGAGGTGTTTTTTTGCGAGAAGCCGAGATTCGACGACTCTGAACTTTCCATCAAACACAGGTTCAGGAAATCCCTGTCCCCAGGGGCCCGAGCGCCTGATTATTCCTGCCAGATCGAGGTTTATATACTCACTGTTCAACTCACCATCGGAAACCAGTTCAGAATCAATTCCTGATTTCTCGAAACAGGAGCGAACTTCCCGATTAAACAAAGCCGAAAATTCATCATAGTTTTCAGTGTTTATGGATAATCCTGCTGCCATAGCATGCCCGCCAAATGTATTGATCAATCCGGGGCTGTTTGTAGCAATAGCATCAAATACGTCACGAATGTGTACGTTTTTTACAGAACGAGCTGAGCCTTTCAGACTGCTTTCCGATTCTTTTGCAAAAGCAATTACCGGCCGGCCAGTCATTTCCTTGATTTTTGACGCAAGCACACCAATCACCCCCTGATGCCAGTGTTCCTTATACAAGCACATCCCGAAGGTCGATGAATTATTCAATTCGAAACTGAAATCTCTTAATTCCAGTTTCGCCTCCGCTTCCATTTCGGACTGTATTTCTCTTCGCTCTTTGTTTAGTTGATCCAGACGAGTGGCCATCCTGGTGGCCTCTATATGGTCATCACATAGAAGACAGTCTATTCCGAGACGCATATCAGTAAGACGGCCAGCTGCATTGAGTCGCGGCCCAACGATGAAACCGAGATCACTGCTCACAACTGATTCAGGTAATCGCTGCGCCATGCTCAGCAGGGCTGAAATGCCGGGCGTACACTGGCCCTGACGAATACGTTGTAGACCCTGTTCGACCAGAATTCTGTTGTTCAAATCAAGTTTGACCACATCGTCGACTGTACCGAGAGCCACCAGATCGAGAAATTGAGATAAACGGGGCGCCGGTCTCTCTTTCGTTTCGAACCAGTCGGTTTCCGAGAGAGAGGCTCTTAATGCCGCCAGAACATAAAACATGACACCAACACCGGCGATAGATTTACTTGGAAAAACATCGTCGATCAGATTAGGGTTTACTATTACATTTGCATCAGGTAGCTCCTTAGCTGGAATATGATGATCAGTTATAAGAACATCGATGCCTTTTGACCTTGCCAACGCGACACCATCAACGCTGGAAATTCCATTGTCCACAGTTAGCAATAAATCCGGCTCAAGCCTGGAGGCCAGCTCGACGATCTCCGGACTTAAACCGTAGCCATGTATAAAGCGATCTGGAACTATAAACTCGACATTAGCTGCTCCCATCGATTTGAGTCCGCGAATTGCAAGCGCGCAGGCTGTTGCACCATCAGCGTCATAGTCAGCAACGATAACAATACGTCGTTGTTGCTCGAGCGAAGACCGAAGCAAGCGGGCGGCGGCGTCAATATTTTTAATCTGCTTGAAACCGAGCAGGTTTTTCAGCGAATAATCTATTTCTTCCTGTTTGTTTACACCTCGTCCCGCGTATACTTTTTGCATAACCGGATGCAAATCAGAAAAAGCAGATGTCAACGGGGACACCTTACGGCGAACAATTGATTTACTTAGCATGAAAAAACTCTAAGTGGTAAATTGATCAAGACTGTTTACTTTGCTCCAGAATTTCCAAAGTGATCTTCGATTTAAATTGAATTCAGCTTTCCTTGTAATAATACGTAATGAATGCACTGAATTATCACGCAGACCCTGCAATAAAAAACGACACCAGTTTTTTTCAAATTTTTCGAGCAAGCGCCCTGCCTGTCCGCCATCAAGAATACGAGTATAGAAATCCGACATGACGACCAACACGCTCGCGGCATCGCTCTGCTCCTGCAACAAAGTGTCCGCCGTTTCCGGTAACGCCAGACAAGGTGTGTTCGACAACATCGAAAAGCCCATAGTACAGTTTTCATCGCTGTAGACCCGACTCCATTTTCTTTCCAGTAAATCGGGTAAACAGCCTCCGCCCCATGGCCATAGACTGTTCACAGCCAATTCACCGCGTTCACTGCGCATTGTATTTATATCGGCGTTGTGCAGTCGCATTTGTATTTCGTTCATAAGCCGGTGCCAGGTAGGAGCATCTTCACCAAAAGGCATAAAACTCTGAATATCTTTCCCCAGAACAGAATGCAGTTCGGTCGTTCGTATAGCCGGTTTTTTATCCAGTTTCAGATACCAGCGAGATGGAACGGGTACCTCGAGTTCCCAGCCCAACTCGGAAAAAGAAGGCTGTACGACTGCTGCAATCGCCAAAGCATCATGCTGCGTCAACGACAGGTAACTGACATCAAGAAGATTCAGACTCTTTTGATCTGCGCGCAAATGAACCGGGTCGGCTCGAATCCAGTAAGCTTCCGGTCGCTTCTCATCGTCTATCAGGCGACCGATTGCGGCTATCGGTATATCCCTGTCAGGCTCCTGTGTGTAGGCAAACTGATTGGCAAGCAATGCCGATAAAGATTCCTCTGTTACGATCGACTTTGAAGCCCTTGACAGAAGCATCTCAAGTGCGTCAAAACGTTTTACGCCTTCCGCATCGAAATAACCTTCTGCATCCAGAAGTGCTGGTGCCAATAGAACAATATCCATTAGACGGTTTTCCCCGAAAGAAGCTGCTCAAGCTTTTGAATTACCGATATCAGCCGATATTATCGAGAATAGCTTTTTTGACACTATTTATATTGGTATCGGTGCTAATAACTGGTCTGCTGCTTTGCTCAATCGCTGTATCCGGATCCTTAAGGCCGTGACCCGTAAGAGTACAGGTGACGGTACTATTCTTTTTGATTCGTCCAGAGCGAATATCCCGGAGCGCGCCGGCAACAGAGACCGCAGAGGCAGGTTCACAGAAAATTCCTTCTTTCTCAGCCAGCAATCTTTGTGTTGCCAGAATCTCAATATCGGAAAATTCGTCAAACCAGCCGCCTGACTCACGACTGGCATGCCAGGCGTAATCCCAGGATTGCGGTTGACCAATACGAATTGCCGTTGCAACGGTTTCAGGATTACTAACCATTTCGCCTCTGAGAAAAGGCGCGGCTCCCTCAGCCTGATAACCAAGCATCTGTGGTCTGGTCTTTGCCGGTTTGCGACAATCATAGCGACACTCCTGCTCACAAAAAGTACAGGCCCTAGTTTGTTCTCCGGCATACTCACTGAAGCCAATCCAGTAAGCCGTAATGTTGCCGGCATTTCCAACCGGCAGACAGTGATAGTCCGGTGCATGACCGAGATCATCTATAATTTCAAAGGCCGCTGTTTTCTGACCCTGCAAACGATAGGGGTTAATTGAATTTACAATTGCCAATGGCGCTTCTTTCGCAACCTCTTTTACCAGACGCATACCGTCGTCAAAATTACCTGCTATTTGAATAACAATTGCACCTTTCATCATTGCCTGAGCCAGTTTACCCAGAGCAATCTTCCCTTCGGGAATCAGAACAAAGGCCGTGATACCGGCACGTGCTGCATAGGCCGCAGCTGAGGCCGAGGTATTTCCGGTTGAGGCGCAGATGATTGCCTTCGAACCCTGTGCTACTGCCTGAGTGACAGCCATGGTCATACCGCGATCTTTAAACGAGCCGGTTGGATTGAGTCCTTCATACTTTACATAGAGATCGATTTCATATTGTTCAATCTCAGGCAGATTTTCGAGTTTGATGAGCGGCGTTCTGCCTTCACCAAGAGAAATAATACGTGTGTCCTGCTCAACAGGCAGACGCTCGCGATAGTGTTCAATCAGTCCGGTATAGCGGGTCATTTTTCTTTAATTATCTTGCCGATTCAGGCGAGTTTCTCGAGACGGATACGGGCAATCTTACCACTGACTGAGTCGAGGTTTTCGATATGAGCAATGGCCTCGTTCATATCGCGTTCCTGAACTTGCTGCGTTAAAAATATTATTGGTACATGACTACTGCCGTCAATCGAAGGTTTTTGAATTATGGCCTCGATGCTGATATTCGATTCACCCAGAATTGCCGTAATATCGGCCAGCACACCCGGGCGATCTACAGCCGCAAGACGAAGATAGTAGGCGGTCTCAACATCTGCTATATCGAGCACGGGAGTATCAGACATCGCATCCGGCTGAAAGGCGAGATGCGGTACGCGATTCTCAGGATCACCCGTCAGTGCCCTGACCGTATCAACCACATCGGCTACAACTGCAGAGGCTGTTGGCAGAGCCCCGGCGCCGGCACCATAGTAAAGTGTCGGGCCAACAGCATCGCCATAAACAAGCACGGCGTTCATTACTCCGTCTACATTGGCAATCAGCCGGCGTTCTGGAATCATTGTCGGGTGCACGCGCAACTCAATCCCTTTTTCTGTTTTTCTGGTAATACCAAGATGCTTAATCCGGTAACCAAGTTCACTGGCATAAAGCACATCGACCTGTTCAATCTGCGTGATGCCCTCGGTATAGGTTTTATCAAACTGTAGAGGAATTCCAAAGGCAATGGAGCCGATAATAGTCAGTTTATGGGCAGCATCAATCCCTTCTATATCAAAGGTGGGATCGGCTTCGGCATAGCCAAGCACCTGCGCTTCCTTAAGGACATCATCAAAATTACGACCTTTATCCCGCATTTCGCTGAGAATAAAATTACCG
The DNA here is from genome assembly GCA_012103475.1 of Gammaproteobacteria bacterium. Lineage (GTDB taxonomy): Bacteria > Pseudomonadota > Gammaproteobacteria > Eutrophobiales > Eutrophobiaceae > WLWS01. The sequence continues at coordinate 336,517 of WLWS01000004.1, forward strand.
GTTCCATTGATAATTCCGGCTGCCCACTGGATCTGATTTGCAGCCAGGCCTTCACGCATCGCTTTGATTATTGGAATACCACCGGCGACCGCCGCTTCAAAAGCAACCGTGACGCCTTTTTCCTGTGCTGCACTGAATATTTCGTTTCCGTGCGTAGCTATCAATGCCTTGTTGGCAGTGACCACATGTTTACCATTGGCAATCGCTTCAAGCACCAGTTCCTTCGCTGGTGAATAACCACCAATTAGCTCAATGACTACATCCACCTCTGGCTCATTAACAACAGCAAAAGCATCGTCACTGATGTGGCCTATTTTATCCAGACCCTGAATCTCATCCGCGTTGTACTCTCTCGCAGCAGCATGGCTAATAACAATTTCCCGGCCGGCACGTCGTGCAATTTCATCCATATTGCCAGTGAGCACGCTGACAGTGCCGCCGCCAACTGTTCCCAGTCCTAATAAACCTATTTTTATTGGTTTCATGCCTATGTTTGATTCTTGGTTAATTGTCGGATTCTAACTTGTCGTCGCCATCGCCGCTTCATCTTTTCGAAACATCGCTTTGATACCTCGAATAGCCTGTCTGGTCCGATGTTCGTTTTCGATGAGGGCAAAACGCAAATAGTGATCGCCATATTCACCGAAACCTATTCCTGGAGAGGCGGCCACCTTTGCTTCCAATAGCAGTTTTTTGGAAAACTCCAGTGACCCCATAGCTTTATATTGCTCAGGTATTTCTGCCCAGACAAACATGGTAGCTTTGGGTTTTTGTACCTGCCAGCCAATACTATCGAGACCTTCACACAAAACGTCGCGTCTGGCCTGATACAGGCTGACGATGTTCTCAACACATTGTTGGTCCCCCTCAAGTGCCTTAATTGCGGCAATTTGAATCGGCGTAAACATACCGTAATCCAGATATGACTTTATTCTCGCCAGAGCATGCACAAGCGTCTCGTTGCCCACCATAAAACCAACTCGCCAGCCGGGCATGTTGTAACTCTTTGATAACGAGAAAAACTCCACGGCAACGTCTTTCGCCCCTTTCACCTGCAAAATAGAAGGTGCTTTGTAACCGTCAAAAACAATATCGGCGTAGGCAAAATCCTGAACGATCCAGAGTTTGTGCTCCCGTCCGAATTCAACAGCCCTTTCAAAAAAATCCAGCTCGACGCACTGCGCTGTCGGGTTACTCGGGAAATTCAGTAACAGTAATTTAGGTCGGGGCCAGGTATTTTTAACTGCACTTTCCAGTTCGGCAAAAAAATCGATGCCCGGGCCAATAGGTACATGTCTGACATCGGCACCACCAAGAATGAAACCATAGGGGTGAATCGGATAGGCCGGGTTGGGAACCAGCACGGCGTCCCTTTTATCCATAATAGCCATGGCAAGATGAGCCAGGCCCTCTTTTGAACCGAGAGTAACAATCGCTTCAGATTCAGGATCAAGTTCTACGTCATAACGTTGTTTATACCAGTTACAGATAGCGCGACGCAGACGAGGAATGCCTCGGGACATGGAATAACGATGCGTGTCTTTACGTTGCGAGGCTTCAACAAGTTTATCAACCACATGCCATGGAGCTGGCTGATCGGGATTGCCCATGCCAAAATCAATAATATCTTCGCCTTTGCGGCGCTCCTGCATTTTCAATTCATTGACAATATTGAAAACGTAAGGAGGTAAACGTTTAATTGTCGGAAATTCTGTCTCCAAAACGGCGATCTTCCTGTTTGCTTACTTTAAAAAGCGGCAAAGTATACGGTATCTGACACACAGGTAACAGTAAGCAGAATACGCTGTTACTTGAGTGACTGGTCTTACGGATGACTGTCTGCCCGCTTCAGTCTGCCGTATACTTGCGCAATGCTACGTATTGCGACAATCCAAATGTGCTCAACCGCCAGGGTTGAAGACAATTTGCGTCAGGCTTCTCAGTTATTAACAGAGGCCGCCGAAGAATCCGCAAATCTGGCCGTCCTGCCTGAATATTTTCCGATAATCAGTGATGTCGAAACTGACAAACTCGCCATACAGGAAGAGTTTGGCAATGGACCCTTACAAAAATTTCTCTCCGACAAAGCGACGGAACTTGGCTTATGGATAATGGGAGGCAGTCTGCCGATTCGTACGAATAACAGCAACAAAGTGGCCAGTAGTTGCCTGCTCTATGCACCGGATGGCAAATGTTTCGCGCGTTACGACAAAATGCATTTATTCGACGTTTGTGTGAATAAGGACGAGAAGGAAGCTTATAACGAATCCAGCACCATAGTAGCGGGGAGTGATATCGTGGTCGCGGAAACCCCGCTGGCAAAGATAGGATTTTCCATTTGCTATGATCTACGCTTTGCCGAATTATACCGGGAGATGATAAGTCGTGGGGCAACGGTCATTACGGTTCCATCCGCCTTTACATTCAGTACCGGCAGGCGACACTGGCAAATGTTACTCTCAGCTCGTGCCGTAGAGAACCTGTGTTTCGTCGTAGCTTCAAATCAGTGCGGACAAAATACCGCCAATCGCAGAACCTGGGGACATAGTATGATTATCGATCCCTGGGGTGATGTTTTATGTTCACTTGAAGACAAGCCCGGTGTTGCCTGTGCAGATATCGATTTATCGAGGCTTAACGAACTGCGTAGTTCTTTTCCTGCTCTGGATCATCGAGTGCTTTGATTAACTCTTCATCAAAAATAGATAATAAAGGAATTGTGGAATTATGAGTCAGGCCTTAGAAACGGCAAAACAGCATTTATTGGATCCGGTTGGTCTTGAGAGTAAAGATATTCAAAACACTCTGGACAAATTAATGGCTCACGATGTCGATGCAGCGGATTTGTATTTTGAAGCCTCGCGTGCCGAAACCTGGGTAATGGAGGACAGTATTATCCGGGAAGGCTCACACAGTATTGATCAGGGAGTCGGTGTGCGCGCTATAAGCGGAGAGAAAACAGGTTTCGCCTATTCCGATGAAATCGTACTGCCTGCCTTGAGTAAAGCTGCTCTGGCTGCACGCGCCATCGCCAAAAGTGGTGGTGATGGCAAACTCCCAGCCTGGCAACAGCAGAACATCTCCCCACTGTATCTTCCAGATGCGCCAATGGACTCTATTTCATCTGAGGATAAAGTCGCTCTACTAAAGAAAATAGATGAAATTTGCCGACGTAAAGACCCCAGAGTAAAACAGGTTATTGCCAGTCTCAGCGGTTCACATACAGCTATTCTCATTGCTGCCAGTGATGGTACCTATGCTGGTGATATACGTCCTCTGGTTAGAATGAATGTCAATGTCATTGTTGAAGACAAAGGCCGGATAGAAAAAGGCGGAGCTGGCGGCGGTGGTCGTCTCGGTTATGAGTATTTTCAGGATGATGCGCTAATCGAGTCTTATATTGACGATGCCATAACTCAGGCGCTTACCAATCTCGAAGCCATTGCGGCTCCGGCGGGTTCTATGAATGTTGTTCTTGGTCCCGGCTGGCCGGGCATTCTATTACATGAAGCTATTGGTCATGGGCTGGAAGGTGACTTCAATCGTAAAGGAACCTCAACTTTCTCTGATCGCATCGGCGAGAAAGTCGCCACACCAGAAGTCACGGTGGTTGATGATGGCACCATAAACGAGCGCCGAGGTTCACTTTCTATTGATGATGAAGGTGTACCCACTGAGTGCACAACTCTTATTGAAAACGGTGTATTACGAAACTACATGCAGGACAAAATGAATGCCCGTCTGATGGGCATGCCGGTCACCGGCAACGGCCGCCGCGAGTCTTATGCGCATCTGCCAATGCCGCGTATGACTAACACTTATATGTTGGGTGGATCCCACGAACACGAGGAAATAATCGCCTCAGTAGAAAAAGGAATTTACGCATCCCAGTTTGGCGGTGGTCAGGTTGATATCACAAACGGAAAATTTGTGTTCAGTGCCAGTCAGGCCTGGCTTATTGAAAACGGGAAACTCACCGCACCAATCAAGGGCGCCACGATTATCGGAAACGGGCCGGATGTGCTGACCCGAGTCTCTATGGTTGGAAATAATATGGAACTGGATTCCGGTATAGGCGTGTGTGGTAAAGATGGCCAATCCGTACCGGTTGGAGTAGGTCAACCCACTATTCGTATTGACGATTTGACGGTAGGTGGAACCAGTACCTGAGGCGAAGCTACAATTCTTGTCTTATTTAGTGGATGCGGGAACCGGTGCCAGCCCGGATTCTACATCAGCATTCTGGCCACGATGCCTGAGCATATGATCCAGCAACACTATTGCCAGCATAGCTTCAGCTATCGGTATCGCACGTATGCCGACACAGGGATCATGTCTACCAGTGGTGACAACTTCATCCGCTTCGCCCTGTAAGTTTATCGTCTGTCCGGGAATGCGAATACTTGAAGTAGGTTTTAGAGCAATACTGACCAGCACATCCTGACCACTGGATATTCCGCCAAGACTACCGCCAGCGTGATTGCTGAGAAATCCATCGGGTGTTATTTCATCACGATGCTCTGTACCCTTTTGTGTTATTGCGGCAAAACCGGCACCCATTTCGACACCTTTAACCGCATTGATACTCATCATCGCCTTGGCAATATCGGCATCGAGTCTGTCGAAAACCGGCTCCCCAAGACCCGTAGGAACATTCTCAGCACAAATATTTACGCGGGCTCCAATCGAGTCACCCTCTTTGCGCAGCGCATCCATATAAGTCTCTAACTCGGAAAGTTTTTCCGGCTGGGCGCAAAAAAACGGGTTGTTATCGACTTCGGACCAGTCTTCACACTTAAGTTCGATTGGGCCAAGTTGGGCCAGATAGGCTCTGATCAACAGACCGCATTTTTCTTTAAGATATTTTTTGGCGATGCCGCCCGCTGCCACCCGCATACAGGTTTCTCGTGCAGAAGCCCGACCACCACCGCGATAATCGCGAAGACCATATTTCTGCTGGTAGCTGTAGTCGGCATGACCGGGGCGAAACACAGAGTTGATTTTCGAATAGTCTTTAGAGCGTTGATCCTCATTTTCTATCAATAAGCCGATAGGTGTCCCAGTGGTGACACCTTCAAAAACACCAGACATGATTTTTACGCTATCCGATTCACGTCGTTGTGTGACATGGCGAGATTTGCCTGGTTTACGTCGATCCAGATCGACCTGTAGATCAGCTTCACTCAGCGCTAAACCCGGAGGGCAGCCGTCGACAATACACAGGTAGCCCTTGCCATGACTTTCGCCGGCGGTGGTGACAACAAATTGTTTTCCAAAACTATTTCCAGACATGGGCGCGTATTCTAGCGGGTAATTTAGTTTTCTGCTCGGGACTTGTTTGAAATGAGAATATCCGCCACTTTCATTTAGCGGTTTTTTCCTGTTCGTAGACATCAATAAAGCCGAAACGATTTGGCATACGGACTTTAGCCAGTGAATCGGCGTCCATCACTTCATTTTCGCTAATGATACCGTTTAAATAAAGCAGATAGGCTGTTACCGCATAGGTTTCTTCATCAGTCAAAGAACCCGGAGCCTGCATAGGCATAGAACGACGATTAAAATCAAACAAGGTGGTGGCATAAGGCCAATAGCTACCAATCGTTTTTTCAGGCCAGTCATCAGTCAATTCCATCTGTGCGAAAGCCAGCTGATCCGCGCTCGCGCCCTCGCCTTTCGGACCGTGACAGGACAAACACTTACTCATGTAAACACTTTCACCCTCTGCTACCGTGCCCTTCCCCTCTGGCAGGCCTTTGCCATCGGGCATAACACTGATTTCCCATCGGGCAATCTCTTCGGCACTGGCAGCTCGCCCCAGTTTCGGGCCGAGCGCCGTCTCAACCGCAGCCGCGTTAATCCCAGTCAGCGTCAAGATCAGGAAGCTTAGATTCAGTATTTTTTTGCTCATCATAGGTATGCGTCACTTCGCCATCACTGGCAACCAGCCAGCTGACAATAGCATTGTAGTGAAAAAAACCATGCCGGCCTTTTTTTCGAATAAGTTCTTGCCGTTCAGGCTGTCGATAACCGCTCTCGTCGGTAACCCGGCTTTTTAGAACCGACTCAGTCCCTTTCCACTGCCAGGGCAAGCGAAAACGGGTAAAACTTTTTGATAAAACCGGCTCATCAAGTGCGGCATCTGCCCAGGATTTACCTCCGTCTGCACTTACTTCAACACGACTGACTTTACCGCGACCACTCCAGGCCAGACCGGAAATCTGATAAAGACCCGGCTCGCCCATGTGCATACCCGATGAAGGCGAAGTTATTAGCGATTTAGCTTCTATCACCGTTGAAAACATATTCGCTTTGCCGGATGGGAGAAGCTCTGTGTAGCGTGCGGTTTCGTTTCTAGCCATCACCGGCCCATCAGTGGCAGTCAGGCGACGTAGCCATTTCACATTCATCACGCCTTCCCAGCCAGGTAAAATCAATCGTAAGGGATAACCGTTTTCCGGGCGCAACCTTTCGCCATTCTGATACAACGCCAAAATAGCATCGTCCCTGGCTTTTTCCATCGGAATACTAATATTCATTGCAAAAGCATCGGCACCTTCGGCAATCAGCCAACTCGCTTTCTTATCTACACCCACTTCATCGAGAACGACCGACAGAGGTACGCCAGTCCATTCCGCGCAGGAGGCGAGACCATGAAAATAACCTACGCTGGCACCTATCGGACGCTTGTTAAAGCCCGCGTTGCTATTGCCACCACATTCGAGGAAACAAATTTGTGAGCGCATCGGATAGCGGAGTAAATCGTCAATTGTAAAAAAGGAAGGCTGATCAAGCATACCGTGCAGCAGCAGCTGATGTTCTGCCGGATCAATTTGCGGGACACCATTGTGATGCCGCTCAAAATGCAAACCATTTGGTGTGATCATTCCTTCCATGGCATGCAGGGGAGTCCAGGAAGAACCGTTACCATCAACTTGCGAATTTGCGGCCGGATAACGTACCACTTCTTCTTCATAAGACGATGGTTTACCGTAATTAGAAAATGCATCGCCCGGTTTTTGCATCCACTCCGGCCGCGCATCACTGGCTGAATCGGCGGAGGCACTTGAGGCTGTCGAACTAATACCGGCGACAGCGAAACTCAGGCCTGATTTCAGCAGCAGACGTCTGTCGAGCAAGCCATTTCCGGCGACATAGGCAGAATCGTTTATCTCACTGGCATCTTTATCTGACATGGTAATCGTGCTGTTTCTGAAGCTTCTTAATACTATAACTGATCAAGCTGGGCGGCCGTTAAAAGAAATACCCCGTGCCCACCAAACTCAAATTCAAACCAGAAAAAAGGGTAATCCGGATAGGCCTCCATTAGCGCCTCCTGACTGTTTCCGACTTCACAGACTAATATTCCGTTATCGCTCATATACTCGCGGGAATCGGATAATATGTGTCGCACAATGTCCAGACCATCATCCCCAGCTGCTAGAGCCAGACCCGGTTCATGCCGGTATTCTTCTGGTAATGTATCCATATCCGATTCATCAACATAAGGCGGGTTCGCAATTATAATGTCGTAGTGCTGTCCGGCCAGACTTTCATATAGATTGGAGCGAATTAATCTAATTCTGTCTGAAAGTTCATGACGCCGAACATTTTCCTCAGCGACCGCGAGAGCGTCTCGGCTAATGTCTACGGCATCGACCCGTGCCGCCGGAAACGACAGCGCGCTGGCAATCGCAATACAGCCACTGCCGGTGCCAATATCAACAATGGAAGACACGCGCTCTACCTCGCACCAGGGTGAAAAGCGATCAGCGATCAGTTCAGCTATAGGCGATCTCGGTATCAATACCGAATCGTCAACGTAAAAAGACAGACCACAAAACCAGGCTTCATTCAGCAGGTAGGCCACCGGAAGGCGCTTCTCAACCCGGCATCGAATAAGCTCAACAAGAAACTCGATCTTCTCTGCTGGCAACTCCTGATTAAGATCCACGTCGTCCAGATCAAAAGGCAAGCCTAGGCCTCTGAGAATTAAATAGGCAGCTTCGTCGTAGGCGTTATCAGTGCCATGGCCATAGTACAAATCAGCATCTTCGAATTTCTGCTCTGCCCAAAGAATGAACTGGTAAGGAGTACGAACATCAAGGCCTGGCTTCAAAACAAGTTTACTTCCTCAAGCTAATGTAGTGGTTGGTAACCGGGTATCTTGTCCAGATCGACCTCATCAATCTGCTTTTCACTGAGGTGTTCTTGAGCATAGCGAAGGTAAATTTTTTCGTGCAGGAAAATGTCAAACAAGTCCGCATCAATATGGCCATCTACTTTCATCTGTCCTAGAATAGATAATGACTGGGACAAGGGCATGGCCTTCTTATAAGGTCTGTCACTTGCAGTCAGCGCTTCGAATACATCGGCAATAGCAACCATGCGTGCCTGCAGTGACATATCTTCACCGCGCAAGCGATTAGGATAACCGGTGCCATCCATTCTCTCGTGATGGCCGCCGGCGTATTCCGGCACGCGACGCAGATGTTTGGGATATGGCAGGGACTCAAGCATTTTTATAGTCACACTGACATGATTGTTTATGATCTCTCTTTCCCTTACTGACAAGGTCCCCCGCCCAATCTGAAGATTTTGCGACTCTTCTTCAGTCAATAAGGTACGTTCTTTATCGCCATTTGAATGCCATGTTTCACTGGCAAGAGCATCAATTCGTTTGATGTCAGTATCGCTTATCGCCTCGCCACCGATGTTGCATCTGGCAACGAATTCGCGATTCTCTTCAAGCCAAAGCAATCTTTGCTGGTAAACCGGATCGTTTTCCAGGTTGACGACTTTGCCGTCATCATTTTGCAACTGGCGGCGCAAGGCTTCAATTTCGGCATCGCGTTGAAGCACATCGAATCGCGTATTCACCATGTGAATTCGATCAAAAATTGTTTCTAGTTTGGTGCCTTTATCAACAACGTATTCAGGAGTCGTAATTTTTCCGCAGTCATGTAACCAGGCCGCGACTTCCAGCTCATATTTCTCCACATCAGTCATTTGAAAATCTTTCAGGGGACCACTATTCATTCTGCATGCGGCGTCAGCAAGTAGATTGGTCAATACCGGTACGCGGCGACAATGGCCAGCAGTATAGGGAGACTTTTCATCAATGGCGTTTGCAATCAGTTGAATCAAAGCATCAAATAACTGTTTCTGAGCATCTATCAGGCTGCGATTGGTAATCGTGACGGCTGCCTGAGAACTCAAAGACTCGACCACCTGCTGTTCGAAACTCGAAAAGGGTATTACTTCACCAGATTTTTCATCCTGAGCATTCAGGAGTTGTAGCACACCAATCAATTCGTTTTCATGATTGGTCATTGGCACCGTCAGGAAGGACATAGAACGATAACCGTTTTTTTCATCGAAACTGCGCGTGCCGGAGAAATCGAACTGCTCACTGGTGTATGCGTCTTCTATATTGACAGTTTCACCGCTGATAGCCGCCCAGGCAGCCACCATGTGATTGTTCGGCTTGCCATCTTCGCTGTAGAGCGCAATCGGATAGAACTCGATTTCTTCATCACTGGTACCGCCTTTATGCACGCCGAGCGATTTGGTGATGACAATTTCAAACTTCAGTCGCTTATCGTCAGTATGTGTATAAAGAGAACCACCGTCCGCATTGGTTATATCCATGGCCTTGAGCAGGATCATTTCCAGCAATCGACTATGATCGTTCTCTGCCGACAACGCCACGCCAATGTCTGTCAGCTCTTTTAACAGACTGGAAAAATCAACTTTCGAGATTTCCATATTCAGTTTCTATTTATTATTTATCAGGGCCAATCCTCATTCTAGTCGATTTAGCAGGTAAATATATACCAGGGAGTCAGTGCTTCAGGACTTTGTCGCGCCAAGGTCAACGAACATGCTATTCAGTCTATGCACAAAACTGGCTGGATCATCCAGTTTGCCACCTTCACTTAGTAAAGCCTGATCAAAAATGATATGCGACCAGTCAGCGAAACGATCCTCATCCTGTTCGTCTTTCAGACGCTGTAAAATCATATGCTCGGGATTGATTTCAAGAATCGGCTTACTTCCGGGAATAGCCTGTCCCGAGGCGGCGAGAATCTGTTCCAGGTGCCGGCCCATATCATGTTCGTCCGCCACCAGGCAGGCCGGCGAGGTAGTTAGGCGATCCGTCAGACGGACGTCTTTGACTTTCTCTTCGAGTAGAGTTTTGATACGCGAGACTATATCTGCAAACTCCTTGTCGGCTTCATTTTCACTGTCGTCTTCTTTTTTGTCCTTGTCATCGTCAGATTTAAGATCATCCAGATCCAATTCACCTTTGTTTACGGAAGCCAGCGGCTTACCATCAAATTCGTTCAGGTGAGTCGTCAACCACTCGTCAATCGGATCGGTCAGGAGCAGTACTTCAATCCCTTTTTTACGGAAAATCTCCAGATGCGGACTGTTTCTGGCAGTAGAAAAACTATCGGCGGTAATAAAGTAGATGGCCTTCTGACCTTCCTGCATACGGCCGACGTAATCTTCCAGCGAGACAAGCTGCTCTTCCTTATCATCCAGAGTCGTTGAAAATCGAAACAGTTTTGCCAGATCCTCCTTCTTGTCACTGTCCTCAATAACGCCTTCTTTTAACACCCGTCCAAACTCTTTCCAGAAGGTGTTGTACTTTTCCTCGTCTTTTTTGGCCATCGACGCGAGTAAATCCAGTACCTTTTTAGTACAACCAGAACGGATGGAATCGATGGTTTTATTACGCTGTAATATTTCACGTGAGATGTTTAATGGCAAGTCATCGGAGTCGACTATGCCTTTTACAAAACGCAGGTAGGGAGGTATCAATTGCTCGGCATCGTCCATAATAAACACACGTCGAACATAGAGTTTAATGCCATGACGTTTTTCCCGATCCCAGAGGTCAAATGGCGCCCTCGCCGGTATGTATAACAAGCTGGTATATTCAAGCTTGCCTTCTACCTTGTTGTGTACACGGGCAAGCGGTGCCTCGAAATCGTGGCCTACGTGCTTGTAAAATTCGTCGTACTCCTCGTCACTGATGTCCTTTTTTGAACGTGTCCAGAGCGCAGTAGCACTATTAACCGTTTCCTCACCTGTTTCGTCCTCACCTTCTTCATTCTTGCCTTCCTTGTCCATAACTATAGGCAGAGAAATGTGATCTGAGTACTTTGTGATGACAGAACGCAGACGATAGCTGTTGAGGAACTCATCAGCGTCATCGCGAAGGTGAAGAATAATTTTTGTGCCTCTCTTCGGACGATCAAAGGTTTCCAGGGTGTAATCATTCTTGCCTTCCGAAATCCAGCGCACGCCTTCTTCACGAGACAATCCGGCCCGCCGGCTTATCACTTCCACTTTGTCGGCTATGATGAAAGCCGAGTAAAAACCCACGCCGAACTGACCAATCAGCTGGCTGTCCTTGTTCTCATCACCGGTAAGCGATTCGAAAAATTGCTTGGTACCGGATTTCGCGATGGTGCCCAGATGATCAATGACTTCCTCCCGGGACATACCAATACCATTGTCGATAATTGTTATAGTTTTCAAATCTTTATTGAATTCGACTCGAATTTTTAACTCTGCGTCATCTTCAAAAAGACTGTCGTCTTTAAGCGCTTCAAAGCGAAGTTTGTCGGCTGCATCCGAGGCGTTGGAAATCAACTCACGGAGGAAAATCTCCTTGTTGCTGTAGAGCGAGTGAATCATTAGATCCAGTAATTGCTGCACTTCGGTCTGAAAACCAAGGGTTTCTTTCTTTGTTTCAACAGTCATATGTCTTTGTTCCTAGAGTGAAAATTATTAGCTCGTAAATTATCGTCAGCCTTATGTGAGGTCGTTGATTCAGATTTCAAGCTTCAAATCAGATTGTTTCGGAACCCGTACATAGAATCACGCTTATCTTATTGATTTAAAAATCCCGTAGCGCCATACTTCAGAGTCAGTGTAGTTCAAGTTTACATTCAATCTGCGGTGGAGAATTAAGATGAGAAAACAGTTTAAACAACTTGGCCAGGGTATGACCGAATACATCATTATTATTGCGCTAATTGCCATCGCTGGTATCGGCGCGTTTACGTTTTTTGGTGACGGCCTGAAAGACACTATCGGTGACGTAACCACGGAATTAACCGGTGGTGATGTGGCCAATCAAACCGGGCAAGCGCTTGACGCCAGTATTACAGAATCCCGCGGTATGGACGACTTCACTACCTCTGATCAGTAGAGCGTAGGTTTTTTACCCGAAAGCCCTGCTAATTTAAACCAGAGCTTTCAATATTTCGATTAAGACTTGTGATTACTCATTGTCTCGAAAATTAAGAAGTTTCGGTTCTAAACAGCACGGTCAGGCAGCTGTGTTCGTTATCTTATTTTCTGCTATTTTAGTTGTCTCCACCCTCGCCATGTTCAAGGCGGGTAAATTGACCAATAATAAGATGCAGCTGCAAAATGCCGCTGATGCTGCGGCTTTTAGCATGTCCACAGTCGAGGCCAGAGACCTGAATTTCGCCTCCTACATGAATCGGGCTATCGTCGCGAATGAGGTCGCGATTGGGCAATTCGTAGGCCTCGCGTCGTGGGCCTATCATTTTAAATCTTTCGCGGATTATCTGGATACTTACGACAAAATCGCCCTGTCGCCGGCAACATTAGGTGTCTCCACACCGATTGTCACTGCGATAACCGGCCCCTGGCGGGGCGCCGGTCAGACCGCTGTTACAGCGCTTGGTAAACTCGCCAATGTCGCCACACTTGTGTTTCACAACATCAACAAAATTTATGGTTTTGCCGAATTCGGCTATCACACAGTCAGCGTCCTTTCAGCTGTTGGTGTACTTGATGATGTAATGCGGGAAAACGGCCCGCCCGGCACCAAGATTTCAGATTTCGGCATCATTTCATTGATAGCCCACATTGCAACCTACGGCGTCTTGCCCAATCTGCCCGGCGAACAATTCGCCACCGGCTATATGAGTGGAAAAAGACTCGATATAGGCGATGCCGACGGACAATTCGGCGGTCAGGACAGCGGTTACGCCCGACTCGCTGCGCTGATCAGGGATTCGCGTGACCCTTTTACAAGCGGTGAAGGCTCCAAAGTCTGTATTCTTCCCGATTGTTCCTCTTTTGTTAGCGGTCGCGGCTGGGAAATGCGCCCTCCCGGTTTTCCGTTGCATATTGAAATGCACCCGAGCTTCGGGATTGATCTTGTTGTCGCTTCCGTAACTTTTGGTTTCGACTTTGAATTAACTTTTGATCTGGCACTGAAGCGCAAAGGTGGCAGTGAGCTGCGTTTTAAATTACCTAATTCAGGCAAGGTGAGAGCCGGACAAGTCGCTAACTGGTCTAGTGCAGACACTACCGGGCTTTTTGTGTTTCTCGATGTTTATTTCAGGGCCTGGGCCGAGGCCTGTGCCCTCGGTATATGCGAAGACGCCAGCGTCGGTGGTGGCTTCAAGTTTGGTGATTCCAAAGCCAGCATGTTTCTGACTATTCTCGGTGAAGATATTGAAGTCATTCCAGAAATCCCCTTTCCTACTGCGATGCCTTTTGGTTCAGGGTTTGCAGAAGTGGGTAAGAACACACCTAATAATCTGGCGACCAAGGATATGCTGCTGGCATCTCTGGGTGGCGATATAGAGACCGACCACTATGGTGAAGCCGCCAATAACATGCTGGCCTGGTTATCACCCGGACCCAGCCCAATCCCGCCTATTGGTATTGCCGGGCAGCCCAGGTTTATGAGACCCTGTTAAATTCACGGGTTAACAAAAGTTATGCCGGCTTGCCCTACTACGTTGATACGACTGGCAAAGGTCCGTTTCTTGGAATTGGTGCGCCAAACCTGCTGGTCGGTCTGGTTCAGGATGAAGCTGATTTTGATACTTACTACAATAACAACGATACCGTTGTTAACTCAGTCGAACCCGGAGGACGACTGAGGATGAATGAAGCACTCGCCGATCAGGAGCTTGCTGTCCTGTCAAAATCAGAATTGTATTTCTCAAGACCCACTGACCCTTTGGCGACCCATTTTCACCGCGGCGACGGCAAGACAGAGGTTGGCAGCGCCTTCAATCCTTATTGGCAGGCCAGACTGGTTGATACAACTTATGCTGACCGGACCATAGGTCTGGCTATACAGCAAAAAGAAGATTTTGTCAGCCTCAGCAACTCCTTCTCGACCATTCTCAATAAGCTTTCGTCGTTTCTTCCCTGACGGCCTGGTGTAATTTGAATATTAGGAGAAAAAATCGAGGTGCTCAATCCGGTCAGGCAATGACCGAATTCGTTATTAGCGCGTCCTTTTTTCTGATACCTCTGTTTCTGGGCACTTATTATGTGGCCAAGTACATCGATATTAAACAGGCCAATATTCAGGCTGCCCGCTATCAGGCCTGGGAATACACCGTCTGGTTTGCCAACGATACAGAAAGAGGAATTGATTACAGTTCAGGCCGGATTAACAACGGTGGTGAAGTCATGAGTGGCTTTAACGCTTTTGAATTGCCGGTAAAAACAACCACCGAAACCCTCAATGAAAGCAAGCAACGCTTTTACACCTCACCGGGCACTGAACTGACCACACCTCAGATTACCTCTATGGATGGCACAACGGGCTGGACCGTAGCACAGAGAAATCCATTCTGGGATGACCGTGGTAACACCCCTTTATATGGCGGTGCAAACGGCATCAATGCGAATCTCACCAGTTCGACAGATACACCAACCTTACCGGTTATCGGCGATATTATTAACCTGCTTCTGGAAGGCATTGGCTTAATCTTTGGTGTTGTCGGCGACCTTATGTCACTGGTGGGCTCTGACGTTAAATTTAATGCTATTACCACTGAAGGCTACGCAAACGTAAGCGAATCCATGAGTGTTAACCTTCCAGAGTCTTACAGCTACATGAAAGGTGGAAACGATAATTTGTTTGATACAGCCACAGGCGTGACTCAATTTAATATGATTTCGTCCGCAGCCGTACTCTCCGATGCCTGGAATACGGGCGGAAAAGAACACACCTATAATCAGGTAGGCGGTATGGTACCCACCACCTTGTTGAACGAACTGTTTAATGCCATACCGGGATTTACTACTATCTGGAGTATTGCCTCTGTTCTTGCACCTGAACTACGACTGTGTAATCCCACTTTCCCCTGGCCCAGTAGTGACAAGGGCAGTTTATGGCTGGGTCATATAGATATTGACGCCATACACCCGGACAGACTGGTGGCAGATCCAAGCAATATGGACGACAGAATAGGTGCTCACGAAGTGAATGCTGCAGGTATGAGTAACTTTACTTACACAGATCCTGCTAATGCCCGCACTGATGCAGATCGAAGTTGTCAGTAACATGCCATTAATCAGGAATCATTGCCGGTTTCGACCATGGTCAATAATTGTCATTCTGGCTTTTTTGTTTTCATTTTCCGCTTCTGTAACCGCCGGACCACCGGATTTTCCCGCGCCTCCAGGTGCCTCGGTCGAATGGGTGGGCCAAAACGTTCAGGTGAATGGCATAAATTCTGCCATTCGCGCTTTTCATAGTAAAAAGTCTATTGAAGACGTGATCAAATTTTACCGCCGGGAATGGCAAAGACCTGCCGAGAAGGATATACCTGGCTATATGGAGTCTATTGATGCCTATCCCTGGTACATCATCAGTCGGATTGAAGATGGTTACATGCTTAGTGCACAGGTTCAGGTCAAGGAAAATGACAAGTCAGGATCCTGGGGTTACCTGTCTTTAAGTCCTTTGCCAAAAGACTCCAGCAAGGCCACTCAACTGGGCGCAAGTGTTCCGAAAATAGCCGGAAGCTACGTCCTCAATGAAATGAAAAGCGAGGATCCGGGTAAGCGCGCCAACACTGTGGTGATTTCCAATAAGCATTCAGTTATTAGTAATGCCGACTACTATCGACAGCACTACCAGTCTAAAGGCTGGACAACGGAAACAGATAGACATCTGGGTCGTAATGAAGGTCATTCTCTGGTTTTCAAAAATAGACGAAGCCGAGTCACCATAATGGTGTTAAAAGATAAAAACTATACAAGAGTTGTAGTAAACTCTGTCAAGAATTCGGTTTTCTGATTACTGGGGATAGCAATCGGATATGTCAGGCTCGACGATAAGAATAAAAAAAACAATATGGTCAGGGTATGGTCGAGTACGTTGTCGTACTGATGTTCGGCGTGATGTTACTGACCATCGGTCCGGGTGGAAACGTTTTGCTCGATCTGCTCGCCGTAATGCACGATAACCATCAGGGTTATTCCTATGCGTCGTCGCTTTCCACACTGCCGCAATTCGATAACCTTGGTGAATACATTCTTGACGCCAACGGTGAAGACATTACTGCTGTGGAGAACAAGCTGAATCAACTATATAGTGCAGTCCCAAGCTCACCGACATTTGAATTTCCATCTGAAATACCACCCAGCGCCACTGATTTAACTGATGGTTTATCATTTTTCTGAGCGATTCAGAGCTTTATCAAAATAATTTCTAATTTGAAGAATAATAATTATGGCTAAAAAACAAGACAACAACGCTATTCCTTTAATTGCCGGTGCCCTTGGTTTTGGTGTGCTCGCCGCATTACTGGCTATGTTCTACCTGAACTCCAAAGAGGCTGAATTAAAAGCCAAATATGAGGAGAATCAGGCACAGACGCTGAGAGTTGTTGTCGCCAATCAGGACTTGCGCAAGGGTCAGGAGATTACCAAGAATCTTTTCAGTGCGCGGGCTGTGCCAGGGGATTTCGTGCATGATGATGCTATATACCCGGGAGAATTTGATCGCTACATCGGACGCTCTCTGATAGCAAATCTGGGTCGGGGAAAAACCCTGCTTAAGAGCTTTATGGATGAAGACTTTCCTCGTGATTTCTCTGATGTTATCCCTGCTGGTAAGCGTGCTATGACAATAACTGTCGATGACATCAATTCGATCGGAGGCTTTCTGCGACCAGGTAACCGTATTGATATCTTTGTTAACATTCCATTCAGTGCCTCCGGTTTCAGTCCTGAGCTTTTTGAGGCCGCCAAAGAAGCAGGAATGCTTGCACTGTTACCTACCGATATCCTGACCTCTATCCCGGGGGAACTATTAGCAGCAGCTGATGGCGCCGAAAACCCAACTGAACTCCTAGGTATGCTGGCTCCTGATGATGTCATTATTCCGGTAACACAAAACGTCACTGTGCTTGCCGCAGGCCGAGACCCTTATAGGGAGACCCTGGACGCTCTGAGACAGCCACAGCGCAGAACGGAAACGACTTTTTCTCATATTACACTCGAAGTCGATCCACAACAGGCTGCCCTGATCACTCTCGCAGAAGACAAAGGTGACATAGTTGCCCTCTTACGTAATCGCAATGATCAAAGTGCTTCAGCCTTCACCACAGTTGGCTCACCAGATTTATTCAGCAATGCGGCAAAAATGGCCAGTGCTGAAAAAGAACGCGCTTCCCGTGCGACTGTCGCAGGCGGGGTCGATTTGAACGGCAACCTTGTTGATGCGGATGGCAATAAGATCATGAGCGCCGAACAATTAGCTGCTGCCGGATTCAGCGTAAATGAAAATGGCCAAATTGTTGATAAGAACGGCAACGTTGTCGATCCTAAAGATCTTGTGGTCGCAGCAGATGGCACAGTAATGACCAAACAACAACTCGCTGCTGCCGGTCTAAGCGTTAACGCAGCCGGACAGATTATTGATAAAGACGGCAACGTGGTTGATGTGAATGACGTTGTCGTAGCCGCAGATGGCACGGTGATGACAAAACAGCAACTGGCAGCAGCTGGCCTGTCTGTCAATGCTAATGGTGAAATTGTCGATTCCAGCGGGAAAATTGTCTCTGCCGACGACATGATCGTAGCAGCCGATGGTAGCGTTATTACTAAAGACCAACTTGCTGCCGCCGGCATCAAAGAAGCTGCAGGCACTGACCCCAGCGGCAATCTCGTCGACGCTGATGGCAATGTATTGATGAGTAAAGCACAGCTGGAAGCAGCCGGCTACACCGTCAATGCAGATGGCCAGATTGTCGACAAAGACGGCAACATTGTTGACCCGAAAAATATTCTGGTCGATAAGGACGGCAACATTGTCGACCCAAATAGTCTCGCCACCTCTGCAGATGGTTCAATATTAAGCAAGGAGCAACTTGCTGCTGCCGGCATCACTGCAGCTGCTGGCACCGACTCTAGTGGCAATCTTGTCGACGCTGATGGCAATGTTCTGATGAGCAAAGCACAGCTGGAAGCAGCCGGTTACACCGTCAACGCCGATGGTCAGATTGTCGATAAAGACGGCAATATTGTTGACCCGAAAAACATACTGGTTGATAAGGATGGCAACATTGTTGACCCGAGTAGTCTCGTTACCTCTGCGGATGGTAGTGTATTAAGCAAAGAGCAACTGGCAGCCGCCGGACTTAGCGTTGATGAGAACGGTAATATTGTTGACCGAAATGGCAATATTGTTGACAAGGACGATCTCGTGACCGGGCCTGACGGCACAATCCTGTCAAAGAAAGCGCTGGCTGAGAAAGGTCTTTCTGTTAATGCAAAAGGCGAGATAGTGGATGCCAATGGTGTCGTACTCTCCGATGCCGAAGTCGCCGCTGTCGCAGAAGACATGGTCATCCTGGGCAGCGGAGGCGCAGGACGCTTCAATCTGATTATCGGTGGCGCAAGTGAAGATGGTGTCGCCAAGTCTCTTGATGTCGACATCCAGTCAGACTCTCCTGCTCCTGTTGCCGAGTAAACCGAGTCATGATTGAACGCAGATTAGCAATACTGCTTGGGCTTCTGAGTTCAGGAGGCCTGTTTGCTGATGATGCTGAGACTCTGAAGCTTCTGGAAAATGCTTCGGTTGAGGCAGGTGGTAAAGGCGCCATTATTGAACTCGAGGAAGAAAAATCGACAGGCTCAAAGACGTCGAAAACCTCGAAAACTTCGCGAAAACAATATGGCGGCAAGCAGATTGAGTTAATAATAGGTGGCAACGGTGAAGATGGCGTTGCTAAACGAGGCGCGCTTGTAATTGAAGAATAAAAATTTAGTAAACATGCTGTGCTGGGTACCATTGGCTTTATTTTTTGTATAAAAGTTTCAGGAATAACAAAATCATGATAAAAAAAATATTCATAGTCTGTTTTATGCTGCTCTCAGCCGCGCAATCGTCTTTTGCCGATGAACAAATAGATCTCTATATCGGCGAAATTAAGATTCTCAAAGTTGGAGACATTAAACGTATAGCTGTTGGAAACTCAGGATTGCTCAGCACTTCTATGCTGAATAATGGCCAGCTACTGCTTATCGCAGAAAAAGACGGTGACAGTAATGTGCATATCTGGTTCAAAGACGGTTCTGAAAAAGACTATAGCGTTCATATCGAAAAAGAACTCAGCACAGCAGAGAAAACGGCGGCAGAAGTGAGGACACTGCTAGCTGATGTTGAAGGACTGAATGTTCGAGTGGTTGGCGAGCGAATCGTGCTATCCGGTCTGATAGACAGCGGTCACACCGATGCCATCACTACCGTACTCGAAGCCATTCCCGGTCTAATGGATCTGACTCAAAAAGCGGTCCTGAATGATTCTGCGCCGGATAACAAAATGGTAATCATGAATATCAAGATTACTGAGTTTAATAAAAACTATCTGGAAAATTTCGGCATAAACTGGGAAACAGCCGTTGCGGGTCCAGCAGCCGCACTCGCCATTGATGGAGTGACAAACCGCTCGTTTCGCCCAATTCCAGAAGAACCCCCCAGCTTCAATGATGCTCTGAACCTCGATGATGGAGGTACGCCAGTGCCCACTCTGGTTAACCAGGCCAAAAATGCCTTCGGCTATTTTGGTATCGCTTCCGAGATTACCTCACGTATCAATTTTGCGGTTAATTCCGGTAATGCGCTAATTCTGGCAGAGCCGCGTTTGTCTACCCGAAGCGGCGGTGAAGCAAGTTTTCTGGCTGGTGGTGAATTTCCAATCGAACTGTCCACTATTAACGGTACTACCATTGAGTTCAAGGAATTCGGTGTTTCCCTGAGTGTCAGCCCGGTAGTCGACCGAAATAATAATATTCGCGCAAATGTGGCGACTGAAATAAGTGCCATTGATCGCTCGGTTGCCGTTGGCGATGTGCCGGGTTTACTTACTCGTAAAACCAGCACCGACATCAGCATGCGTTCGGGTGAAACGCTGGTTATGTCTGGCTTGATAAACCAACAGGCCTCGAAAGATATCTCTGGTATTAAGTTCCTGAAAGATATTCCTATACTGGGTAATCTGTTTCGTTCTAAAAATTTCCGCGATCAAAAAAGTGAACTGGTAATTTTTGTAACACCAACAGTATTTAATGCCGATTCAGACATCAACAAAGAAGCCATCGACTATGCGAATGAAGGCATAGAGCATTCGATTGATGAAATTGATGAAGAACGTCTGGATATAGTTTATTAGGATAAGAAAAAGATTATGTTTGATGTATTAGTAAACAATAGCAAAGGTGAGCGGATTAAGAATTTCAGTTGCCCGGTGAACGAGTGCACGATCGGAAAGTCACGCGATAATTTTATTCAATTGCGCGGTTGGAAAGTGGCAAATCATCATGCGGTTATTAGCCGTACCTCTGAAGGTTTGTTTATAGAAGATAAAACGGGCAAAGGCAGTGTTGAGGTCAATGGTGAAGATGTCGAACACCATGGCCCAATTCGGACTTCCGATCAAATAGTCATCGGCGGTTATCACATTCAGGCCGGCATCAGCTCTGATACCTCTGATGAAGTTGATGAGGATGATGAAGACGCATTTGAGGACATGAAAACGGTAATTGGCGTGCCCTCACATCAGGTCCTCGGCGAATCTGAAGAAATAAGTAAAACGCTGATAAATATCCAGCATGACGAAAAATTCAAATGGCGTAATCGGGTTCATGATGAACTACTGGCAGCGATGGACTTACGCCGGACCGATATCAGCAGTATGGACGAAGATAGTCTGCGCAAGCATGTTGAGAAACTGGTGCGTGAAATTATTGCTGAGATGGATGCGAAATTGCCTGGTGATGTCGACAGGGAAAAGTTGCTCACAGATGTGCTCAATGAAGCAGTTGGCCTTGGTCCACTGGAAGACTTGCTCGCAAATGAAGAAGTGACCGAGATAATGGTCAATAAGTTTGATGAAATTTTCATTGAGAAAAGCGGTAAATTAACACTTTCCGATATTACCTTTTCCAGTGACGATGCCGTGATGACAGCGATAGAAAGAATTGTTTCACCATTAGGCAGACGTATCGATGAAAGCTCTCCTCTGGTGGATGCCCGTTTAAAAGATGGCTCGCGTGTTAACGCCATCATTCCACCACTTGCGCTACGGGGTCCCTGCCTGACAATTCGAAAATTTGCCAAGCAAAAACTGCAGGCCGAAGATCTGGTGAACTTTGGTGCCTTGAATCACAAGATGGTTAACTTTCTTGAAACCGCCGTTAACAACCACATGAATATTCTTATTTCCGGCGGCACCGGTAGTGGCAAGACCACACTGCTGAATGTACTTTCGAATTTTATTCCACCATCAGAAAGAATTATCACCGTTGAAGACGCGGCTGAACTCAAACTCGTGCAACCGCATCTGGTCAGCCTTGAATCACGCCCGGCTAACCTGGAAGGTAAAGGCGCCATACCTATTCGCGATCTTGTGAAGAACTGTCTGCGAATGCGACCTGACAGGATCGTCGTCGGAGAGTGTCGTGGTGGCGAAACACTGGATATGTTGCAGGCTATGAATACAGGTCATGATGGCTCATTAACCACTGCACATGCCAATACCCCGAGAGATATGATTGCACGTCTGGAAGTCATGGTCATGATGTCAGGGCTGGACCTACCTGTTAGCGCAATCAGAGAAATGGTTGCCTCTGCCATACACATTATTGTGCAAATATCCCGTTACTCAGACGGGAGTCGACGTGTGACCAATATAACTGAAATTACCGGCGTGGAATCGGGCATTGTTTCAATGCAGGATGTTTTCCGTTATCAACAGGAAGGCTTTGATGAGAATGGCAAGGTAAAAGGCCATTTCGAAGCGACCGGTGCCATCCCCCATTTCTATGAAGAAATGCGTCAACGCGGCTTGCCTGTTGATATGTCAATTTTTTCAAATTAAACGACATGGATTTCATTCGCTCTCTAGGCTCTGAACTCAGTTTTTATCTGAGCCTGATATCCGTTTTTCTGATGATAAGTTTTCTCTGGTTTGTATTTGCGAAAAAAGTACAGACATCAATGGAGAGCTATAAAGAAACGTTACCTCAACCGCCAGCACGAATATGTCCGACATGTTTATGTCGGTCGATCCTAATCAATTGTTTATGCTGAACCTTGTTGCCATGGTCATGCTCCCCATAATCACCTGGTTTATCACCGGAGATATACCAGCAACTCTGACTGTACTGGTAATAATTATTCTCCTGCCAGCATTCATTTATCGTTCGATACGAAATAAACGCTTAAAACGATTTGAATTGCAGCTGCCGGACGGTCTGGCGATGATCTCCGGTGCAATGCGTGCCGGCGCAAGCTTGAACATTGCGCTTGAAGGCATGGTTAAGGAACAACCTGCACCGCTTTCTCAGGAATTTGAATTATTCCTGAAAGAACAACGCCTGGGTGTCGAATTTGAAGTGTCCCTGAAAAATATGGAGCAGCGTATTCCCATCCAGGATTTCAACATGCTGGTCACGGCGCTGTTGATTAACAGAGAGGTAGGTGGAAATCTGGCAGAAACTATGGAAACACTTGGAGAAACACTACGTCGTAAAGAAATGATGGAAGGAAAAATCCAGGGTCTGACTGCACAGGGCCGGCTTCAGGGAATCGTTATGACGGGACTGCCGATTTTTCTGGGCTTCCTGCTGAATTTCATGGAACCTGAGGCAATGAGTAAGTTATGGACAACCACCATAGGCTGGATTGTTCTGACGATTATCATAATTATGGAAGCAATCGGATACTTCATAATTAATAAAATAACCAGCATTGACGTCTAGCCGGTGATGAATAATGAATAATATTTATTTTAGCGGCAGCCTACTCTCCATTGCTGTAGCCAGCATTCTTTTCTTTCTATTAATTGCGGTTCTATATTCCATGATTGATAAAGAAGATCGCACATATATGGATCCTCTTTCATGGAAACTGAAACTGCTCTGGCCTTTTATACAAATCATCGCCAATTTTTTTGTCGTTTTCCTGCCTTACGAAATGCTGGAAAATACTGAAAAGAAAATTTCCAGTTCCGGAGTCAGCTACCTTCTGAATGCAGAGCAGTTTATTGCGCTGAGGATAATATCCGCCATGATTGCACCAGCTCTTGCGCTGTTCGTAATGATTTGTCTGGACAACTATCAACCAGTCTGGTTTGTGATTACTCCACTGGTTGGATTCATGTTGCCAGTAATCTGGCTGTCCGATACGCGCCAGCGTCGCGATGAAGGCGTAATACGAACCTTACCGACTTATCTCGATTTTTTAACGATGTGTGTCGAAGGTGGGTTAAACTTACAGGGCGCTCTGGGTCAGGCCATGGAAAAAGCCACTCCTGGCCCGCTACGCAACGAGTTTGCTGTAGTTCTACGTGATTTGCGCTCCGGTCTTTCCCGTTCTGATGCACTCAGACGTATGGCTGAACGCCTCGAAATACAGGAGATTACCAGCTTTGTGAGTTCCATTATTCAGGCCGAAAAAATGGGCGCGTCACTTGCAACTGTACTCAGGGTACAATCTGATCAACGCCGTAATGAGCGCTTTCAACGAGCAGAAAAACAGGCGATGGAAGCTCCGGTTAAGCTGGTGTTCCCTCTTGTGTTATTTATCTTTCCCGTCACCTTTATTGTTTTGTTATTCCCGATAGCCATGAAATTTATCAGTGAAAGAATGCTGTGATTCAAGGCAGTCTGGCAAATACTCAAGCTGAATGTGTAGTAAGAAGGGTTCGTAAAACCACTAATTTTTTCGATAGAATGATCGGTTTGCTTGGCTCCGCCAAACTGGAAGAGAATGAAGGTTTATTAATTACTCCGTGTTCCTCGGTTCACACCTTTGGCATGCGATATTCTATCGATGTTCTTTTTCTGGACAAGCAACTGACTATAGTGAAAACAGTTGAATCATTAAAACCGTGGCGAGTAGCTGCTTCCGGTCTTTCCAGTCTGGTACTCGAATTGGCGGAAGATAGTATTCGTAAACTGCAGCTGAAAACCGGTCAACAACTGGAATGGCAAGATGAACCTGCTTAATTATACAAAATGTGTCGCCTCAATTTTATTGCTACTAAGTCTCTGTGCCTGCAATCAGCTAGGTATAAAGAAAAACGATGAAGATGAGGTCAAACCGGATCTACGCGAGTTGCAGGCAAGCGCTGAAGAAGCCTATCTGAAAGACGATTTGCAAACCAGTGAGCGTGCCTATCTGACTCTGGTTCAGGAACTCCCCGGAATCCCCGTACATTGGTTCAGACTGGCTAATATATATGTTCGTACCAATCGCCCCGTTGCCGCGATTGACTTATACAGGGAAGCCGTTTTGCGTGACCCGAAATTTGCCAAGGCCTGGTTTAACCTGAGTATCGTTCAACTAAAACAAAGCGCTTACACTCTTAGTGAAATGCTTATCTATGTTGATAAAAACGAGCCACTTTATCCCGAAGCCAAAGAGCTGCTAAATGGTATTCAGGCGATTATTCAGAAAAATTGAAAACTTGTGATTCCTGAAATTTTTGAAGCTAACGACAGTGAGTAAAATATTTACCAGAAAATCTTTACGTAAGAGCTCGGCTCAGGCGATGGTCGAATTCGTCATAATATTACCGGTGATGCTCACTCTAGTGTTAGCCATAGTTCAGTTCGCTCTGATATACAAAGCAAAAATAACTTTGAATTACGCGACTTTTCAGACAGTACGAGCTGGTAGTCTGAATAATGGCAGCCTTTCAGAAATGGAACAGGCTTTCACCAGTAATATGGCGCCCATGTTCACCAGCAGTTACCTGCGCTTTGACGGTAGCGATGGCTGCACCAGCGATTTCAATGCCACTGATGGTGCGCGTCTGGCCAGACTGGGTGGAGCTCAGATTACCGAAGATGGATTGCGTGGCGTACTGGATTCAAGGATCGGTAATTTCGACTCCGAAAAGGTATTGTGTGCCAGACGTATTGTGCAGCAACAGATTGACGATGGTTACGTCAACATAAGCGTGGTTAATCCAACCATAACCTCATTCAATATTTTGGGTGTAGACGGTTATCATGACGTCACTGGAAATGACGATATAAGAATCGTCAACATGATTCCCAATGACAATCTCATGTACAGAAACCCACAGGTTGTCGGAGTCGGTATATCAACCCAGTCAATTCAGGATGCTAACCTGCTGAAAATTCATGTGGGTTATTGTTATGAGCTAATAATTCCTTTTATCAATCGCATGGTATGGGCCATGCAACGCTACGGCCCGGGTGCTGCTCCTGCTTCTGAAACAGGATTTGCCAATTACTGGGCCGATCCCGCAGCAACCCCACCCGGCTTCTTCGGCCCACCCTATGCAGGTTTTGCCAGCTCCTGTATTGTCAATCCAGCGGATACAGGCCGCCGCAGTATTGTTCTCTACTCCCAGTCAATAATGCGTATGCAATCTGCAGCTGTACAGTGCGAAACTACTGACACCTGCGCCCCCGCTTCGCCATAGCAAAGCCGCAGTTGTTTGATTAGAATAGGCGACATGCCTATCACCGCTCAGCAGCATACCCCCGTCATGAAGCAGTATCTCGGTTTCAAGGCTGAGTATCCGGAAATGCTCCTGTTTTTTCGAATGGGTGATTTCTACGAATTATTCTACGATGACGCTAAAAAAGCAGCGCGACTACTGGATATCGCTTTAACGGCGCGTGGTAAATCTGCCGGAAATCCGATCCCAATGGCGGGCGTACCTTTCCATGCTGCTGATAATTATCTGGCTAAGCTGGTTAGATTAGGTGAGTCAGTTGCAATCTGTGAGCAAATCGGCGACCCCGCAACCAGCAAAGGCCCGGTCGAACGGAAAATTGTACGTATACTCACTCCCGGCACCATCACCGATGATGCCCTGCTTGATGCCAGCATTGATAATCTGTTGATCAGCGTTCACCAGATCGGTTCTGAGTTCGGTTTGGCAATACTTGATTTGACCAGTGGTCGTTTCAGTGTCACTGAACTTGCGAATCAGGAAGAACTGGATGACGAACTTCGTCGCCTGAAACCTGCTGAAATTCTTATTGATGAGGATAGCAGTCTTGATAACTGGCTGGAATCGCGTTGTAAAAGTATCAGCAGACGTCCGCCCTGGCATTTTGATGAAAATTCGGCAAGGGAAAAACTCAAGAACCAGTACGGGGTAAACAGTTTATCCGGTTTCGGTTGTGAAGAGCTTTCAGTTGGTCTTGCCTGCGCTGGTGCCTTACTTGATTATGCAGAAGAAACTCAACGGAGTTCTTTGTTGCACTTGCAGACTCTGAAACGGCATCAGCAAGGTGACTATATTGTATTGGATGTGATCAGCCAGCGTAATCTGGAACTTGAACAGGATTTATCGGGGCGGAAAGAATATTCTTTGCTAGGCGTTATCGATAGCACGACAACTCCCATGGGAAGCCGACTCTTACGTCGCTGGTTACATCGTCCTCTTCGCGATCAACAGCTACTGCGCCTGAGACATAACGCTGTAGAGAATTTACTCCGGAACCGACGCTTTATCGATCTGCGTATCTGCCTGAATTCAATTAACGATATAGAACGGATACTTACCAGAATTGCCTATAAATCTGCTCGCCCTCGCGATTTACTGCAGTTAAGGACTTCAATTGCAGCACTACCTGCTCTTCGCCAGATTTTGGCAGAGATCGACAGCCCGCATTTACAAGAGCTACTAAAGAACCTCGGGGAATTTCCAGATTTGTATGACTATCTTTGTCGTGCGCTGCTTGATTCTCCGCCTGTGACCATTCGCGACGGCGGTGTTATTGCAGCGGGCTTTGACGTCGAGCTTGATGAATTGAACAGGCTAAGCGCCGATGCATCTCAGTTTTTACAGGATCTGGAAGACCGTGAAAAGCGTCGAAGTGGCCTGTCCAATCTAAAGGTTGGTTACAATAGAATTCATGGCTATTACATTGAAATTAGTCGTCTGCAGAGTGACAAAGTACCCGTCGATTATCATCGAAAACAAACCCTTAAATCGACCGAGCGTTTTATTACGGAAGAATTGAAATCTTTTGAGGATAAGGTGCTCAGTGCAAAAAGTAAGGCTCTGGCAAGGGAAAAATATCTCTACGAAAAGGTACTGGAACGAATCACAGAAGAACTGGTGACACTCCAGCAATCCGCAAATGCTATTGCGGAGATTGATGTACTCGGCTGTTTCAGTGAACGGGCAGAATCTCTCGATTTAAGTCAGCCTGAATTCAGTCCGAACACGGGCATGGATATTCGGGGAGGTCGTCATCTTGTAGTAGAGCAGGTTCAGACACAGCCTTTTATCGCAAACGACACCACCCTCAACGAGACTCGTCGTATGCTGATTATTACCGGCCCTAATATGGGCGGAAAGTCGACATACATGCGGCAAACGGCTTTGATTATAGTGCTGGCTCATATCGGAAGTTTCGTACCGGCAGAAAGCGCCTGCATTGGCCCTGTTGATCGGATTTTTACCAGAATTGGTGCAGGGGACGACCTCGCTCAGGGCCAGTCTACTTTCATGGTGGAAATGATAGAGGCAGCCAATATTGTGAACAATGCAACTTCCGATTCTCTTGTATTGATGGATGAAATTGGACGCGGTACCAGCACCTTTGACGGGCTTGCTCTGGCCTGGGCCTGCGCCATGCATCTTGCCGAAAAAATCACCGCCTATACGCTATTTGCGACACACTATTTTGAACTGACGACCCTGCCGGAACATTGTGATTCGGTAGCCAACGTTCACCTTGATGCTGTCGAACATGGCGATCAGATAGTCTTTATGCATGCAGTGAAAGACGGCCCGGCAAGCAGAAGTTATGGTCTGCAGGTTGCTCAACTGGCAGGCATCCCCCTGGAAATCATTAAACATGCGAAGCAAAGATTAATGGAGATGGAATCAGGTCCATCAGTTCCCTTGCCAGCAAAACCACAAAATGATTTATTTGACACGGATGACCCTGTCATTGAAGAACTGCGGGCGATGAATCCGGACGAGATGACACCAAGACAGGCGCATGAAGTACTCTATAGCTTGAAGTCCAGGCTAAAGTAATCACTCAGGAATCAATTGCTATAATGAACTGGCAAAGAATTGCCCTGCTGCTGCAATTTGACTTTTACCACACTGTTACACGACTTCGTGGCTGGGTGTTTCTTGTTCCTTTCTCCATTTACTGGGTTATAGTTTTTCGCTATCTGGACTCACACCCGGAAGTAGTAAAGGGATTTAGATCACAAGAGGCAATTTCGGCAATGGAGTATTTTGGAAGCGACACAACTTTCAATTTATTTGTAAACAATCCGGTTATTGTTTCTTTGTCATTTTTACTTTTAATTATTACAGCACCCTTTTTTACTGTTCTTGCCTCATACGGTCAATTTTGCAGTGATTTGAAAAACGGTTTTTTCAGATTTCTTATCGCCCGCTGTCATAGAATCGAAATATTTATCGCACGCTTTTTAAGTGCTTCAATATTAATAACAACCACTTTTTTAGTTGTCGTTATTATTGCTGCACTCATGTCGATGAAAGATGGTGATTTCTCGAATCTTGATATTTTAAACTATTCAGTTCGAATCTTTATGACACTCCTGCTATACGTTTTGCCATTTGTTGCTTTTATGTCGTTATTGTCAGCATTGGTGAAATCTGAACTGGGGGTGATTTTTTTAGGGATGACCGTAAGTGGTGTAATTTATCTATTTTACATTTCTTCTCTGGCGACCCAGCAATCAAGTAATGTCGCTTACTTATTGCCTATTGGAGTAATGAATAACATCCTCGCGCTACAGTCTGAGTTTTTCTGGAAATCAATCGCTCTGTTGCCTGTGTATTTCATTGTTTACACTGTTTTGGCTTATTTCATATTTCATCGCAGGAATCTTTGATTTATGCCGGCTCTATTACAAATTTCCCGGCTCAGCAAGCATTATGGTTCTAATCTTGCGCTCGACGACATAAGTTTGACTATAGAGAAACCAGCCGCGATCGGTCTGGTTGGTAAAAATGGGGCCGGCAAGACTACTCTGCTCTCTCTGCTGTCCGGATCTTTACGAACCAGGACGGGCAATATTCGGATTCTTGGAGAAAGCCCACAGACAATCGCAACAACTGGGAAACTCAATATTTTGCCGCAAGATGCCACTTTTAAAAAAGGTATTCCTGTCAGAAAACAGTTAAGGCTTTTTGCACGGCTTCAGGGTATGAGCAAGGTACATGCTGATGAAGCTGTTGACAAACTATTAGCGGAACTCGGCGATGCGTCGTTTGCTGATAAAAGCATAGACAAATTGAGTTACGGGCAACGCAAGAGACTGGGGATAGTACAGGCCTTTCTCGGTAAACCTGAGCTGGTGATACTCGACGAGCCTACGGCCGGTCTGGATCCGGTGATCGCCAATGATGTACGACAACTAATCCGAAAATTATCAGGTGAATCTGCCTTTATCATCAGCTCTCATAATCTCTATGAAATCGAAGACATCTGTTCATCCGTGATTATTCTCGACAACGGCAGGCTGGTTGCCTGTAATGCTATCTCTGAACTGGCGAGAAAAGAAAATAAACTGAACCTGACGCTGGATCGAAAAGCTGATTCCCCTCTATTAGGCATGATTGAGAAACTCTCCAAAGACATCTCAATCGAGCAGGACAACATCAATCAGGAAAAACTCATTATTAACTTTGGAGAAGATTCTGCGGATGAGCTACAACTGCAAATTCAACAATTGATTATGCAACAGGGCTATCAGATTATTGACCTTAGCCGCGGTAAGGCACTTATTGATGGAATGATGGATCTTGTTAGTCCGAAATAAGGCAAACAGTATATGGAAAGTACAAATCGTTCTTTTTCATTGGCTGCGAAAGCGGTATGATCCCTCCGCTTAAACAAGAAGGAAACTGACAGGTAAAATACCATGCCATTTATCGTTACAGAAAGCTGTATAAAATGTAAATACACCGATTGCGTTGAAGTATGCCCGGTTGATTGTTTTCACGAAGGACCGAATATGCTGGTTATCGACCCCGATGAGTGTATAGATTGCACTCTTTGCGAGCCCGAGTGCCCGGTCGAGGCTATCATGTCTGAGGATGATGCTACTGAAGAGCAACAACAGTACATTCAGCTCAATGCCGACT
This sequence comes from Gammaproteobacteria bacterium, assembly GCA_012103475.1. Taxonomy (GTDB): domain Bacteria; phylum Pseudomonadota; class Gammaproteobacteria; order Eutrophobiales; family Eutrophobiaceae; genus WLWS01. The sequence continues at coordinate 366,960 of WLWS01000004.1, forward strand.
TATCCAAAGAATGGCCGGTAATCAATGAAATGAAAGATGCTCCAGCTGATGCAGATGACTGGAAAGAAGTCAGCGATAAGTTGCAGTATCTGGAAAGATAAATATCTACCCGATTCAGGCGTGAACGGTTTAAGGTGTTTACGCTTGTTCATTTTCAGTGTTGTTATTGTGTTACCTCCGGCTTCGGCTCAGGTCTATAAATGGGTTGATAAAAATGGTAAAACTCATTATGGAGACAAAGCTCCAGGCAAGGACACTGAAACACTTAACTTGCAAAAGCAGCCGCAACTCGACGAGGATCACGAGTCCCGTACAGTCAAGCAACGTCGTTTGCTTGAAATCTACAGTGAAGAGCGAGCCGAAAATGCACAGCGCAAAGCTGAAATCGCAAACGAAAAACTCAAACGTAAAACAGAGTGTCAGAAAGCTCGTAAAGACCAACTTGATATAGCCAAAGCGACATTTCTATACAAGAAATCCGACGATCCAAATAATCCGATAATCTATAGCGAAGCAGAGCGCGCGGAAGCTAGCCAACGAGTCGCTGATAAAATCAAAAAATGGTGTGACTGAGCGCAGCTTTTGATCTGATATTGTTAGACAAGTCTAATAAAATCAGAGTATTATCTTCGACCCTACTCAATGAAGAGCTATAACTCTTTCTGATGAAAAAGGCTTTCTGGCGCAAGGACTGGTTTGCAGGCGTGCTCATATCGCTGCTATTTCTCTTCCTCGCTCAAAACGAACTAATTCAGGGTCTCGAGCGCAGTGCCTATGATTTTGGCGTGAAAGCTTCTCAAAAAGACCCCGGCGATCAGGTTGTGATTATCGCGATTGATGATCAAAGTCTGGATAGTCTCGGTCGCTGGCCCTGGCCGAGGGACATTCTCGCCAATATGGTAGACAAATTATCTGCTGCCGGCGCCAAAGTAATCGGTAACACTATTCTTATGTCCGAGGCACAAACTGCACCGGAATCTGTGGACAATCTGATTCAGTACGTAGAGTCGTCCAACCTGGTGAATGAAAATCAGGAATTACAGAAGCTGATAGATATCGCGAAAATAGAATTAAACCGTGATGAAAAGTTAGCGCAGAGTTATAAAAACGCCGGCAATGTGGTGCTTGGTATGCAGTTTGAACTTGGCGAGCCTCTAGGAAATCCAGATGAGGAATTGCCACAGTTTTTGCAGAAAAACAGTCTGGTGAATATTGGCGGCAACGCTGCTGACGGCTTCCCGCATCCGGCCATATCTGCCACTCCTCCGATATCAGTATTAGGAGAACAAGCCGCCGCACTAGGTCATCTATCAATCTTTTTTGATGTGGATGGAGGGATTCGTTCGGAGGTTCTCACCGCCGATTATTACGGCACAACCTTTCCTTCCCTCGCTTTGCAAATTGCGGCGAAAAGTCTAAACCTGAATGTCGACGATATTCAGGTCGAATTGGGAAAGTCCGTCAGTCTGGGAAATCTGGAAATCATTACCAGTCCTCTTTCACACATGTATCCGTTTTATTACGTTAATGAAAATGGCACCACGCAATTTTCTAGTAGTTCTTTTTTTGACGTTTACGAAGACAAAATCAACCCGGCCTTTTTTAAAGACAAGATTGTGCTTATTGGAGCAACAGCGCTGGGGGTCGGAACTACCTTTGTCACTCCGGTCTCAGATGCAATGCAGCCGGTTTTTATCCTGGCTAACAGTGTTGCCAGTATACTTAAACAGAATTTTTTCGTGGTACCGGACTGGGCGTATTTACTTGAAAACCTCGTCTTTCTTACGATAGCTTTATTCCTCATTCTGATACTTCCACGCCTGTCTGCGGCCCTGGCTGCGATTGTAAGCGCTGTACTTTTTACAATTCTTATCGGAGTCAGTCAGTACATGCTCATCAGTCAGGCAATCTGGCTTCAATTAATGCTGCCCGCCTGTCTCCTGTCCGGTGGCTACTTATTACTCATTACTAAGCGATATCTGGTGACAGAACGTGGCAAGTTGCAAGCTGATGAGGCATCTGCAGAGAGCAACCGTACCCTTGGTCTGGCCTATCAGCAGCAAGGACAACTGGATATGGCTTTTGACAAATTTCGAAACTGTCCTATGGACGATTCCATGCGGGAACCACTTTACAATCTTTCTCTGGATTTTGAGAGAAAGCGTCAGTTCAATAAAGCGCAATCTGTTCTTGAACTTCTCGCGACCTTCGCAGCTGACTATCGCGATGTGAAGGAGAAAATAAAACGTAATAAGCAATTACAGGACACCTTCATGTTTGGCGCCGCCGGCGGCTCAGCATCTAACAGTACGATGATGTTGGACGGCGATGGCGTTGAAAAACCAATGCTCGGCCGTTATGAAGTTGAAAAAGAGTTAGGCAAAGGCGCCATGGGCGTGGTTTACCTTGGTAAAGATCCAAAAATTAATCGCACAGTAGCCATTAAAACCATGGCTCTGGCGCAGGAATTCGAAGGTGACGAGCTGGACGAAGCCAAAGAACGCTTTTTCCGTGAAGCTGAAACGGCCGGCCGTCTCGTACATCCGAATATCGTGACGATATACGATGCCGGAGAAGAGCATGATCTGGCCTATATCGCTATGGAGTTCCTGAAAGGGCATGACCTGGGACGCTATACCAAAGCCGATAAACTCCTGCCGATAGCAAACGTTTTTAAACTGACTGTTCTCGCGGCCGAAGCGCTGTCTTACGCCCATGAGCAGAACGTTGTACATCGCGACATTAAGCCCGCCAACATAATGTATGTATCGGAATCTTCGACCATAAAACTTACCGATTTTGGCATAGCCCGGATCACGGATTCGAGTAAAACAAAAACGGGCATGGTCCTCGGTACACCTTCGTATATGTCACCGGAGCAGTTGGCCGGCCACAAAGTAGACGGGCGTTCAGACTTGTTTTCACTGGGAGTCATGTTTTATCAGTTACTCACCGGAGAATTGCCTTTCACGGGCGATTCCATGGCAAGCCTGATGTTTAAGATTGCCAATGACCCACATCCTGATATTCTTGCAGTACGCCCTGAATTGGCCAACAAAGCACCGGAGATTAGCGCTGTGTTAGACAAAATCTTGCACAAGGTGCCAGAAGAGCGTTATCAAAGTGGTGAAAAATTTGCGGCTGATTTACGTAAGTGCCTAAAAATTATAAAAAATAATGCAAAATGAGCCTTTCTGACAAACTCGACATTGCCAATATTTCCGATACCGGTCGTCGTCGCCCGCACAATGAGGACAGCACGCTAAGTGATCTGGAACAAGGTCTGGTCGTTCTTGCTGACGGCATGGGTGGCTATAAGGCAGGCGAAGTGGCCAGTGCAATAGCCGTTACCTCATCACATACCGATATTCTCTCCGGGTTGAAGAAAATCAAGCCCGGACAGACTGATAAAGTCAGCGGTTTGCATGCCGAATCTGATGTGGTGAAGAATGCAATAATCAATGCAAATTCAAATATTTACAACTCTGCCGAGGCCGATCCTGAGTGTCAGGGTATGGGTACAACAATTGTCGTCGCCCTGTTTCATTCCGGTCTGGTCACCATCGCTCATGTGGGTGATTCAAGGCTGTATCGGAAAAGAGCGAACAATTTCGAACAAATAACAAAAGATCACTCATTAATTCAAGAGCTTATCGATAGAGGGCTTTACACATCCGAGGAAGCGCACGCGAAAACGCCAAAAAATCTGGTTACACGTGCACTGGGCATTGAGGCGAAGGTCGAAGTTGATGTGATGGAAGTCGAGGTCGAAGCCGGCGATATTTTCCTGCTGTGTTCGGACGGATTAAATGATATGGTAGATGATGAAGAAATTCACTTAACCCTAAGTAAATATAGTGTTAATCTTGCAGAAGCTGCACATGCTTTGGTCGATTTAGCCAACGCAAAAGGGGGTAAAGATAATATCTCCGTGGTACTAATTAAGGCTCTTGAGGGGTTTAATAACTCTGAAGGGTTTGTAAAAAAACTAATTAATCGATTTCGTTAACTTTTGGGGAAATAGAACAGCGTTATGGCAAAGTTAGTCCTGAGCTTGAATGGTGTCGTTCAAGGGGAATATCAGTTAGACAAAGAGCGCCTTTCAATAGGTCGCAAAGCCGATAATGACATCCCGATAGATAATCTGGCGGTCAGCGGCAAGCACGCGCTCGTAATAACCATTCTGGATGATTCCTTTCTGGAAGATCTTGGCAGTACCAATGGTTCTTACGTAAACGGTAAACTAATCAAAAAAACATGCACTTAAAGATGGCGATGTGATTGCCATCGGTAAGCATGAGCTGAAATACGTCAACGAACTGGCGACCGCTGATGATGATGAGTTTGAAAAAACCATGATCATCAAACCAGGTTCAGCCAGCGCAGCTGTTGCAGCTGAAAAGGCAGTAGCAAGCGCCGCGCCAGCAGCAGCTCCGGCGGCAAGCGGTGGTGCTCCGGCTTCAGGTGGCATGCCTTTAGGTCGACTCACTGTTTTAAACGGCCCAATTGCCGGTAAAGAGCTTGAATTAACCAAAGCTCTGATTACCCTGGGTAAACCTGGAACGCAGGTAGCGGTAATTTCACGGCGTCCACAAGGGTATTTTCTCACTCATATCGAAAGCGATGGTGACGGGAAGCGTTATCCGACGGTGAATGGTGAGCCCATCGGCCCAAAAGCCTATCAGTTAAAGAGCGGCGATCTGATTGAGTTAGCCGGTATAAAAATGGAGTTTTCTTCTTCCTGACAGCTGTAAGTAGTTTTACAGCTTTTTTGTCATTTACTGGTATGGGTGAAGACTCCATCCCAGTTTTCAGGCGGCGGTGACTGTCGGTACTGCATTATTCTGTCAACATAAATCTGGTATAACAGCCTGTCAGGAGAGACTTTCTGAAGGTTTAGAAATTGCATTTCAGCTCTGTCCCAGTCCTGAGCCCGATATAGTTTCAGCGTCTCTTTGTGTAGACTGAGTTCCTTGGCTTCTTCCTTCGATATTTCCGCTTTAGGCGCAATGGGCTCATAAATCGTAACAGGTTCATCCTTGCCTTTTACCCGAACGACATCCAGTTCTCTGTAAGTATAATCTTCAACCAGATCCTTGGTTGCTTCTCCTACAATAATCTCGACGCCATAATTCTTCGTCAAGCCCTCCAGGCGGGAACCAAGATTTACCGCATCTCCAAGAACCGTATACGCACGCCGGAATTCGGATCCCATATCACCAACGCTCATCATGCCCGAATTCAGGCCAACTCCGATTTTGATCTCTGGCCAGCCGCGTGCTTTAAAATCATCCTGAATGGCATTGAGGCGTTCAAGCATCGCCATACCTGTCTCCAGAGCATGTCTGGCATGATCCTCATCACGGATTGGTGCACCCCAGAAAGCCATCACCGCGTCACCCATATATTTATCAATGGTGCCTCTGTTTTCATGAATGATTTTGGTCATGGCAGTGAGATATTCATTCATTAACAATGACAAATCGCCCGGGCTCAGACTCTCAGAAAGCGTGGTAAACCCGCGAACATCGGAAAACAGTACCGTCAGTTGACGGTTTTCTGCGTCAAAACTTACAACCTCAGGATTATCGCTCATTTCGTCAACCAGCTCAGGAGGTACATACTGGCCGAACATACTGGCAATTTGTTTTTTACCCCGCCGTTCTATGAAGAAACCGTAGGACATATTCAACAAAAAAACGATGAGAATCATTAAAATTGTCGAGGCCAGAGGCATTACCAGGTTGGCGAACTGCCAAAAAGCGAAATTTCCCAATGTCAGGGCTATGAGTAACACCAGAGTCGTTAGCGAAGCCGCTATCGGACTCAAGAGAGGCAAGCAGGTAGCAAGAAACAAACCGAGAACCAGCAAGAGTATAAATTCGGCGCCGAGCGTATAGGCAGGTTTTTTCTTGATCGTTCCATCAAGCATACCGGCAAGTAGATTAGCGTGAACTTCAACTCCTGCGTAGGCCTTGCCAACTGGTACAGATCGAAGATCGAACAGACCAGGAGCGGTGGTTCCGACCAACACAATGGCTTCTTTGAGTACATCCTTATCAAGCCGGTTATTGATTACATCGCTGGCGGAGACATAATTGAAACTGCGGAAACGACCTCTGTAAGGCACCAGTGCCTGTACATTTTGATCAACCGGCAGCTTATTTGCTCCGAGTCGCAACCACTCCAGAGCAGGATAACCACTATTACCCAGAGCCTCTTCAAAAACTGGTACTACCTTGTCAACCTCCAGTACTTTGCGTGCCATCGCCATTGCGAGTGATTCGTAATAATTTGATTCAAATTCGATCAGCAACGGTACACGTCGAACGACACCATCGTCATCTACCCAGGGGTTAAAATGGCCACCACCACCAGCGACAGCCTGTAGACGGGGTAAATTCGCACTATAGCCAGGCGCCTCGCGTGCCAGAACCTTATTTGTGCCGGTAAAATCTTCACTACTCAGAACAGGCAAAGGCAAAATACCGTTTTTTCGCGCCGACTCTTCATCGCCTTGCAGCTGAAAATAGTAACCTAGAACCACGTCACGCTGTAATAGAGAATTGCGAAAGACAAGGTCATAATCCAGTTGTTCTCTCATTTCGTCCACGGTAACAAGAAATTCGTCTACATTACTCAGGCTGGTTCGTCCCAGTTTATCCAGCATCTCAAGGCCAGAGCTGCTATCGGGTTCCGAAAAGACTATGTCAAAACCGAGTATCTGAATTTCATAGTTGTCGAACAGCTGACCGACCAGTCTTGCTACCTGGTCCCGGCCCCAGGGCCATCTCCCGATCTCTGCCAGACTTTTCTCGTCGATGTCTACAATAACAATTCGCGGATCAATACCACCCGGCATAGTTAACACTACACGAGAGTCATAAAGAAAATTTTCAAGCTGGGTAATAAAACGCCACTTAAAGGCATCGGCTGTGTGAAGAAGAAAAAATGTGGTGACCAGTAATGTCAGGATCACCAGAGGTAACTGTCGCTTAAGTCTGGTTAAAAGATTATCCATTGCCCTTATCCATGCTAAATACTTCAGGTTGTGAGCGTGCTAGCCATCCTCCTGTGCCCGTGCGTCAACACTATCGTGAATGGGGAAAACTTTATCAAGGCGGGCAAGCTGGAGAACACTCATTGCAGCCGGACTCACACCAACCAACCCAAATTTTAATGACTTCTTTTTTGCCGTCTGGAAACCCTCCACCAGACTGGCAACGCCTGAACTATCGATATATGAGACTTTCGACAGATCCACCAGCAAATCTTTACCGGCACTGAGACACTCAAGAATCTGTTTTCTTGCATCCGGCGAACATGACAAATCGACTTCTCCGTCAAGTTCTACGATGGCAAAGCCCTGTTCTTCTCTGGTATTGTATTTTGTCCCCATAACTCTTTTCTCTACCCCCGATGTTAGAGATTATTCATCATCTGGATCATCTAATAAATCGTTTTTTTCATCGCGAGATAATTACCCTCGCCATTCTGTAAATGCCCCATATCAGTGTCATCCATAATCTCTCTTATAAAGTGAACTCCCAGACCTCCGGGGCGAACATCTTCAAGATCACGAGGTTCAACTTTTTCCAGTTCAATCAATTTTGCTCCATCGGTCAGACGAAATTGAATCTCGTTTTCTCCAGCGTGAATTTCAAGAACTATTTCACCTGATTCATCGAACTGATAGGCATGTTGTATGACATTCATGCAGGCTTCATTCAAGGCAATTACAAGTTTATCAGTTAATTCGTCACAACAGCCGACCTGTTCCGCTGAACGCTTTACCAGAGCCCTCACCAGACACAATCTTTCAGGCTTGGAAGGAAACCGCAACTCAAATAGTTTTTCAGCGCTCATGATTGCTGATCTTCAATTAGCATAATCGTAATATCATCGTGCTGGTCAACATCAGGCTTATAAATTTCATGGACAATACCTTGCAATCGTTCGGCTCCATTCAATTCACTTCTCGCCTCAATCAACTTGATAAGTCCGCTCACATCCAATTGTCCGTTTACGTCACCCTCAGCCTCGGTTACGCCGTCAGTGAATAGATACAGACTCCCCTCATCCAGTGGCAAAGTCGATACCGGAAACTCAGCACCTGATATTATACCGAGTGGAGGCGCCGTAGCATCAATTTCCTCAAATTTTCCTTTATGATGATAAAGCGGCGGCTGATGACCTGCGTTGGCAAACTCAATAATCTTCTTTTCAGTATCAATAAAACCGGAAACGATGGTAATAAACATGCCATGAGAGACAGTTTCACAGATTTCATCATTTACCGTTGCCAGATGCTTACCAGCATCTGAAACTCCTTTGGCTGCATGTCTGAGCAAACTGGTTGTTTTTGCCATTAACAGGGCCGCATTCATACCTTTTCCGGAAACATCCGCAAGATTAAAATAAATCAAGCCATCTTCGCGTTGAAAAAAATCGAAAAAATCTCCTGAGACTTCCCGCGCTGGCAGATTCATTCCAAATACGGGGAAGTTACTTCCCACCGGATCGGGTAGCAGGCTTTCCTGTATCTCTCTGGCCAATTCAAGTTCTTTTTGCATGCGCTCTTGCACAACCAGCTTGTCAGCCATCCGCGCATTGTGAATAGCAAGAGCTGCTGCCGCTGCGAGGGCCATCAACAGGTTTTGATCACGCTCTTCAAAAAGTCCATCGCCTGTTCGTTTGTTAATAAGCTCCAGGCAGCCAATACATCGTTCGTTAACCATCAATGGTGCGCACAAAATGGAACGGGTAACAAAACCGGTATCCTTATCAACATTTTGAGAGAAATTCGGGTCTTTACTTACATCCTTAACAATCTGACAACTACGACTGGTCACGGTCTTACCGACTATTCCAGCATCCGCCGGCAACCTAAGACCGGTAATATCCACCGGACCCGCACAGCCACGACAAACCAGTTCGGTGTCATCGTTTTCCAGCAGAAAAATTGAATCTGCCTCTGCATGCAAATATTCCAGAAAGCGTTCCAGTGCATTCTGCAATGTCTCGTTTATATCAAGTGATAAAGCAAAGGACTGGGTAATTTCCGCCAACAGTCCTAGCTGTTCTTCAAGAGAATGCTCTTCACTCTTTTCAAATAGATCTAATACCGCACCCGACGTCATTTGAGCGCCCTGAGATTTTCCAGATAAGCGCTCTCATCAGGCAGACAATTATTTCTCTGGGCAAGCCATAATGATTCTCCCAGACATTCCATCACCGAGTGTTCCATCTCATGAGTGTCTCCGGTTTTTGCGAGTATTTCTTCACAAACGCGCCTAATCCCAGCGGGTCTGTCGGATTGAATTTGTTCTTTAATTGCAATGTGCATACTCATATGCAAAAAAGGGTTCATCTCCCCCTGATCCGGGCTAAATTCCTGATCAAGCATAGTTTCGCCTTTTTCCAAAATATAATCATACTCTGGATGCGCCAATATTACGTCCAGAATTAGCTGTTCCAGAGGCTCCAGTACCTGATTATTCTGGAATTTTTGCCTGACCTGGACAAAAAAACGACGCGCTTCTTCCCGATTTTCAACCAGCATCGCTAAAAATTCTTCTTCTCTTTCCATTCACAGTGATCATAAATACTACATTCTCCGCAAAGCGGGGTCCGTGCCTTACAAGTGTAACGTCCATGTAATATCAACCAATGATGAGCATCCTGTTTAAACTGCTCTGGCACAAATTTCATCAATCGATTCTCGACCGCCACGACATCCTTTCCGGGCGCAAGGCCAGTTCGATTGGAGACTCGAAATATATGCGTATCAACAGCTATCGTAGGATGACCAAAAGCTGTGTTTAATACAACATTTGCTGTTTTTCTTCCGACTCCCGGCAGGGACTCGAGAGCTTCCCGGTTTTCCGGGACCTGTCCACCATACTTTTCATTAAGCATTTGACATGTCTTCATGATATTAGAGGCCTTGGTGTTATACAGCCCAATCGTTTTGACCGTTGCTTTTAACGCTGGCAGTCCCATTTCAAGAATTGCTCGCGGTGAATTGGCAAGGGCAAAAAGTTTAGCAGTCGCCTTGTTTACACCAACATCGGTGGCCTGAGCTGAGAGGATAACGGATATAAGCAACTCGAAAGGACTGGAGAAATTCAGTTCTGTGGTCGGACTAGGATTGGCCTTCTGCAATATCTCAAAAATTTCAGTCCGCTTGCTCTTATTCAATAGTAGCTCCGTCTTTCTGACTAAAAAATATTTTTACTGCGGCGAGTACAAGCGCAAGACTGATAAAAGCTCCGGGTGCCAGAGCAAACACGCCTAAACCGCTCTGCCGGCCGATTCCCGGACCATTGACACTCTGAAGAATCAGGCCGACATCGTTAAATAGCGGACCAGGTGCTAACAATTCTCGTAAACCTGCCGTCATGAAAAGCAGGCTCATCATTAAGGACAAGGGACCACTCATTGCTTTTAAAGTCGAAAGCGGAGAAAGGCTAATCGCATTTTTTTGCATAAATACTAACAGGCTGGCGTTGACTGCTAGTAAAGGAATATAAAACTCATAAATTTGCCTAAGTTCGTAAAAAGAGGCGTGCATAAAACGATCAACCACGATGACCCAGGTCGCGCTGACTATCAGTGCAATCGGCAAAAGCATATCTTTAGTGATTAGACGACGACAGCAAGAAATAGTAATGGCTGACAACAGGGCAACTATCACAAACGCGGATCCTATGCCGAATGCGGTGACCAGACTGGTTGATTTTGCCAATAAAGGCAGGATACCAATTATACTGATCGCACCTGATTCAAAATTGGGCGAATTGACAGTCATGCCTGCGTTCCGTAGTCGAATTTGTTTTCTTCCAACACTTTCTGAATCCGTTGTAGACGCTGCTCACTGTCAGTAAGCTCAAGTAGCGCCTGCTTTTCCTCGACTGACAGGGGTAAATATTCTGCCAACCTGTAACCCAACCATAGCGACTCATTTATTTTATAGCTGTCTTCGTCAAAAATTATTTCGTAATGTTCAAACACACGAGTCATGAAATCTCGTAAAGCATGATATTCCTGGGTGATTTCCCCACCATCCTCATCAGTGAGCCAGGTAATCTGTCCTTCTAGCAAAGTGTTTTCTCGTCTTGAGTAACTTTGTACTTGAAATCGTTTTTGCGCTTCGACTGTGATACCCAGTAAGCCATTATCCAATTGACTCCAGTCGGTAATCTTGACAAAAGTGCCAACTTCGAAACAATTCGCGTGCTCGCCAACCTCACTACCTTCCCTGATGCAACATATTCCAAAGCCACTATCTGACTTCAGACATTCACTGACAAGGTCTGTATATCTTGGCTCAAATATTTGCAGCGGCAAGCTAGACCCCGGAAATAAAACCAGGTTTAGGGGAAACAGGGGGATTTTTTCCAATTCAGTCACCGCTTTGCCAACTCGTCGAGAATTTTGCCATGTACTCCATGAAATCCCCCATTGCTCATAACCACGACATGATCACCATCCCGGCTCTGTTTAATCAAGCTGGCAACGAGCTGATCTATATCGTTAAAAATGTCAAAGTCTGTGGTGGAATCTGACATGCTATTTCTTAAATCCCAGGCTAAACCGGGTGGTTCAAACAGAAAAACCTCGTCTGCTATGTCAAGACTCCCTGCAAGAGCATCTCTATGCACTCCCATCTTCATTGTATTAGAACGTGGTTCAAGAACTGCAATAATACGTGAATCGCTACCTGTTTTGGCCCGAAGAGCTGATAAAGTGGCGCTAATGGCAGTAGGATGATGGGCAAAGTCATCATACAAAGTCACTCCAGACTCAAGGCCGAGGACCTGCAAACGACGCTTCACACTTCTAAATTCCCCAAGCGCGACACATGCCTGCTCAATTGAAACCCCTACATTCGCAGCCGCTGCGATTGCAGCGATTGCATTCTCAGCGTTGTGTCTGCCTATCAAATTCCACACGACTCTGGCCTTTGAACTGTTTTCAAAGACTACTTCAAATTCCGAATAATCCTCTGCAAGTGGAATGACTGACCATTCTGCATTTTCAGCGGCAAAGCTGGTCAAGGTCGACCAACAGCCTTTCTCGAGAACTGTATCAATTTCTTTATCATCTCCATGTCTCACGATAAGACCACTCGCCGGTACAATTCTAACAAGGTGATGAAACTGCCGGCGTATATCTGCCAGGCTGTCAAAAATATCGGCGTGGTCAAATTCGATATTATTAATGATCAGTGTTTGCGGTTGATAATGAATAAACTTCGAACGCTTATCAAAAAAAGCGGTGTCATACTCATCAGCTTCTACAACGAAATACTCTGACCCTCCACAGCGCGCTGAAACACCAAAATTTTCTGCAACACCTCCAATCAAAAAACCAGGCTTCTTCTCAGCAGCTTCAAGTATCCATGCCAACATACTACTGGTGGTAGTTTTCCCATGAGTACCCGATACAGCAAGAACATGTCTGGCTCCGAGTAAATTTTGACTAAGCCATTGCGGTCCTGATTGATAGGGAATGCGCGCATCCAGCATATATTCGACGGCCGGGTTCCCCCGTGAAACAGTGTTACCAACTACGATGACGTCATAATTGTTTTTTAAATGACTAGCCTGATAGCCGTCCATTAAATCTATGCCCTGAGCTTCCAGTTGCGTGCTCATTGGTGGATAAACATTCGCATCAGATCCGCTGACAGTGTGCCCAAGCTCCTTTGCCAAAACAGCAACGCTGCCCATGAAAGTGCCACAAATACCTAGTATATGGATATTCATTGTGGGGCGATTTCCGGAAACAGCGATGTGACTATCATGGTAATTACACACACGTAGCTTAGCGCCAGCATGACGCCTAGAAGCATTGTTGATGACAAAGCATGTTTCAATATATGAGCCATAACACCAATATTCCAGAGCATCAGTGAAATTACAAATAGAAATACCAGAAAAACAACCGGACTTTCCTGCGGCAAAGTTGACAGTAAATAGGAAAGTGGAATGGCGGCAATGCCAAACAGAAAACCAGTCCCATACAACGCCGACGTTACCTGAAGCCAGCGTTCAGATACTCCCTTAAAGCGAAGCGTCGCCAAAGTCAGTGTTGCCAGTATGGTGGTGTCAAGAATTCCGGAAATCAATGATGTTTCGACAGCTTGTGTTGTCAGGGTCAGGATAATACTGCTTGTCAGGTAACTTAGCAGTGTGACAAACCAGAGCTCCTTTGATGCAGGCAGATCCTGCGGCTTTTTCTCAAAGCAGCAAATCGCAAAAAATGATTGCCAGAGAATTCTGAGCACAATATATCCTTAGTTTTATTTGTAAGCTGAGTAAGTCAATCGTTCAGGTTATTCGCAGATAAGCACAGTGTCTATTCTGTCTCTGTCAATCTGGTGTTTGCCGTAGTTTTATGCCAGCATGCAACTTCACAGGAAACTCCAAGCCTAATTATGCATCACCTGATAAAAATTTGTATCGTGCTTGTTGCTTTTAGTGCGGACTTAAATGCCGAGGAAAATGGATCTTTGAGCAACGAGGATCATCGCCTCATTAATATGACGACACTGAATTTCAATGTTTGTGTTCAACAGAATGCGGCTGAACAACTCAACAATTATGCTGATGTCAAAGAAATTGCCGGCCATTCAGTAAGCCATTGTGATCCTGAACTCAAGCAATTAAGAGATCAGTTGGCTACAAAAATGAACCCGGTTGCCTTCTCCGGGCTGGAAAGACATATTAAGAATCGCGCAATAAAAAAGCTTCTGTTGCAGCTGATGTATCACAAATCGGCTCAGGCTAGCGATAACGAGACAACAGAATAAATTACTTACTTGTTGGGACTAAAACTAGGTCTGGCGCCTTGAGATTTTTGGAAGATATTGCGGGTAACCAATTTCTAACAGCTCTTGCAGAGCAGCTTCATAAACCTTTCTCTTAAAATCAACAACTTCCTGAACCGGATCCCAGAAATCGACCCATCTCCAGTGATCAAACTCGGGTTTTTGACAGGCATCGAGCCGTACTTCATTTTCATCGGCGATTAATTTCAGCAAATACCAGATTTGCTTCTGTCCTATACATTTGGGTGAGGAGTTTTTTCGAATAAAGCGATTTGGCAATCGATAACGAAGCCAATCGCTGGTACAACCTATCAATTCCACGTGTTCGGGCAGGAGACCGGTTTCCTCCTGCAATTCGCGATACATGGCATTTTCGCTGGATTCATTTTTCCTGATACCGCCCTGGGGAAACTGCCATGCATCCATGCCGATACGTCTGGCCCAGAACAACTGCCCCTGACCATTACTCAGCACTATGCCGACGTTCGCGCGATACCCCTCCGAATCAATCATAAGCCGATTATTAAATATTTATGCGCAAATGCTTATTTTTAAGAAAGGGAATCTTAAACTATCAATCATGGAAAAAGGTGTTTTACCATATCCCGCTCTTCTTCGAGCTCCTTCTGCGTCGCTTCCATCATTGTCCGACTGAAGTCATCAATTTCCAGATTCTGGACAATCTCGTATTTTCCATTCTCACAGATGACCGGAAATGAGTACACCAGTCCTTCTGGAATTCCGTAAGAACCATCACTGGGAATAGCCATACTAACCCAGTCACCCTCTTTACTGCCCAAAGCCCAGTCACGCATGTGTTCCAGAGCAGCATTGGCAGCCGAGGCGGCACTGGATGCGCCTCGTGCGGCAATAATTTCTGCACCGCGCTTGGCGACTCGGGGAATATATTCATTTCGGTACCAATCACTATCAACCACCTCCAACACAGGCTTGCCATCGATACTTGCATGACTGACATCTGGATACTGAGTGGTTGAATGATTTCCCCAAATGCATAGATGGCTGACATCGTTAACCGAACTGTTTGTTTTCAACGCGATTTGCGCCAGTGCCCTGTTATGGTCGAGGCGTGTCATTGCTGTGAAGTTTGCCGGATTTAAATCGGGTGCGTTTTTCATTGCAATCAGGGCATTGGTATTTGCTGGGTTACCTACCACAATCACTTTTACATCTTTGCTTGCGTGGTCGTTAAGTGCTTTACCCTGAACGTTAAATATCTCAGCATTGCCCTGTAGTAAGTCACTTCGTTCCATTCCGGGCCCGCGGGGTTTGGCACCAACAAGAAAAGCGTAATCGGCATCTTTAAAGGCAATGTTCGCATCATCACTGGTTTCAATTCCGGCCAATGTGGAAAAGGCGCAGTCCTGCAACTCCATCACCACACCATTCAATGCGTCGAGAGCCGGTGTGACTTCAAGCAACTGTAAAATGACCGCTTGCTGACTACCCAATAGTTGTCCGGAAGCAATCCGAAACAGCAGTGCGTAACCAATTTGGCCAGCCGCGCCGGTAACAGCAATTCGAACAGGTGATTTCATTTACATACTCTCCCTAAAATTTAAAATATATAGTGATGAAACGGACAGGCAAAGCAACAACAATGCATGCTCTGTTTCAGCATTACGCCAGTAAAGAACTTACTGGCCTTCAGATTCAGTTATCAGATTTTCAATCAGCTGCGTTTTTCCAAATCCACGTAATCTCTTTGCTCGGCGCCTATGTATAGCTGACGCGGGCGACCGATTCGAAACTCAGGATCCTCGATCAGTTCTATCCACTGCGCAATCCAGCCTGCGCTCCGAGCCATGGCAAACATAACGGTAAACATACTAATTGGAATTTTAAGTGCCTGATAGATCAGCCCCGAATAAAAATCGACATTCGGATACAGTTTACGCTCGATAAAATATTCATCTTCAAGGGCAATTCTTTCCAACTCCATCGCCACTTCAAACATGGGCTGATTGAGATTCATTTCGCTAATTAACTCATGACATGCTTCACGAATGATAGTGGCTCGCGGGTCGAAGTTTTTGTAAACGCGATGTCCAAAACCCATCAGTCGAAAAGAATCGTTTTTATCTTTGGCACGATTCACAAACTTTTGAATGTTACTCGCATCGCCGATTTCCTCCAGCATGTGAACTACAGCTTCGTTCGCGCCACCATGCGCTTTACCCCATAAAGTGGCTACACCTGCAGCAATGCAGGCGAAGGGGTTACTTTCTGCACTTCCTGCTAATCTGACTGCAGATGTGCTTGCATTTTGTTCATGATCAGCATGCAGAATGAATAACAATTCGAGAGCACGTATAGCAACCGGAGGAGGCGTATACTCTTCACTCGGCCAGGAAAAAGTCATGTATAGAAAGTTTTCGACAAACCCGCGGCCATTGTCCGGATAGACGAAAGGCAATCCGGACGCATAGCGGTAACATTTAGACGCTATATTCGGCATCTTGCCAATTACCCGCTTTGCAGTGAGTATGCGATGTTCCGGGTTCTGAATATCGGTGGCATCATGGTAATAAGAAGCCAGTGCGTTGACGACACCTGCCATAATAGACATCGGATGGGCATCATACCGATAGCCGGTATAGAAACGCGAGAGATGTTCATGGGTCATGGTGTGCATTTTGATTGCATTATCCCATTCCGCCATTTCCGCTGGCGTTGGTAATTCCCCGTGAATCAGGAGGTAACAGACCTCCATAAAATTACTCTTTGCGGCTAATTGCTCAATGGGATATCCGCGATGAAGCAGAACGCCGTTAGTCCCATCAAGATAAGTGATCGCACTACGACAACTCGATGTCGTACCAAATCCAGGATCCTGAGTGAACATACCCAGTTCTTTATGCAACAATTTGGTATCAATGACCGGTTCACCGTAAGTACCGGTTAATATCGGACATTCGAGTTGTTTACCGGTTCTGTTGTCCGTGATCGTAACTGTATCAGACATCTAATGCCTCCAAAGCAAGGTTAATTCTTCGATTACTACTGATTTTATTATTGTTTTTATTCTTCTTATTTTTCTAGCATACAGGCCTATGCGAATCGCAGGCAAGCCTCTTGCCTTAATTCCGGCGCAAAAAATGCATGTTTACATGACAAAATGCACTAATCGTCTAAACTTGTATGCACAATTGAGTGAATCACATAAAATATTATGGATTAAGCTATTGAGAAATATCAGAATTCGTCGATATATCTCCTACGACCAATTATTGACACAACTAAATTCACGGATAAAAAAACAATGAGTCAATACGAAGCATCTTATCTGTATAGCGGCAATGCTGACTTTATCGAACAGCTGTATGAATCTTTCCTGCAGGACCCGAATAGTGTCGCAAGCGAATGGCGTGACTATTTCGCACAGCTGGAAAACGCAGAACCCGGTCAGGATATTGCGCATTCTCCTATTCGCGAGGCGTTTTATCAGGCCGCCAAAAAAGGCAGAACTGCAAAAGCTCCTGCGGCAAATGCCGATAGCAGTTCGTTTCAAAAGCAGGTGGCAGTTCTCCAGCTGATTAACGCACATCGCTTTCGCGGTCATTCTCAGGCCAGCCTCGATCCACTTGAGCAATACGAAAGACCCGCGGTACCAGAACTTGATCCGGCTTTTCACGGTCTTGGAGAGGCAGATATGGACTCAGTATTCAATACCGGATCCCTGTTTGCTGCAGATGAAGCGACGCTAAGAGAAATTATTGAAATTGTACAACGCACCTACTGCAGAAGTATTGGTGCGGAATACATGCATATCAATGAAACCGAGCAAAAGCGCTGGATCCAGCAATACCTTGAAAGTTGCTCCTCAACACCCGACTTCAGTCCTGAAAAAAGAAAACATGTTCTCAATCGGGTGATCGCCGCGAATGCTCTGGAAGCGTATTTACACACACGTTATGTGGGTCAGAAACGATTCTCACTGGAAGGTGGCGAATCTCTGATCGCAATGCTGGATGAAATTGTTCAGAAAAGCGGTGATGGTGGAGTAAAAGAGATTGTGATCGGGATGGCACATAGGGGGCGCCTGAATGTGCTAGTTAATATTATCGGAAAGCTTCCGCATGAATTGTTTGATGAATTTGAAGGCAAACCGGGAGAAATTAGCTCCTCGGGCGACGTTAAATACCATTTGGGCTATTCCTCCGACATTCAAACCGGAGAAGGTGGCAATAATGTTCACTTGACTCTGTCCTTTAATCCTTCTCACCTTGAAATCATTGATCCGGTGGTAGAAGGTTCGGTTCGTGCTCGTCAGGACAGACGCGAGGATAAAAGTCGCGATCAGGTATTGCCCATTTTGCTACACGGAGATGCCGCTTTTGCCGGACAAGGCGTCATTATGGAAACGTTTAACCTGTCTCAGACACGCGGTTATTCAACCGGAGGCACAGTACATATAATCATTAACAATCAAATCGGATTTACTACCAGTGATCCGCTTGATTCACGTTCCACACTGTACTGTACTGATGTGGCTAAAATGGTTCAGGCTCCTATTTTTCATGTCAATGGCGACGATCCGGAAGCAGTAGTGTTTGTTGCGGAAATGGCTCTGGCTTACCGAACAGAGTTTAAAAAAGATGTTGTCATTGATATGGTTTGTTATCGCAAACACGGCCATAGCGAAGCCGATGAGCCGGCGGCCACCCAACCAATGATGTATCAGCAAATTCGCAAACACACGGATGTGAGAACATTACACATACAAAAATTGGTAAGAGAGCAAGTCGTTACAGAGGCTGAAGCTCAGGAAATGGCTGATAAGTATATTAATTCACTCGAATCCAATATTGCCGTTGCCGGTCCCCGAGCGGATAACATCAATACCACACACCTGATTAACTATGCTCCTTTCAAGAATACAGCCTGGACCGATGAAGGCGTAACCTCGATAGATGATGCGACCATAGCCCGTTTGACTGAGCGCTTAACCAGTATCCCTGACGACTTCAACTTACATCCTACGGTTAAAAAAATTATTGATAACCGCAAACGGATGGGCGCAGGGGAATTGCCGATGGATTGGGGTTTTGCAGAAAATATGGCGTATGCAGCGCTGCTTGAAGAAGGCTCGCCTATTCGTATTTCAGGACAGGATAGTGGCCGAGGTACGTTTTTTCACCGCCATGCAGTAATTCATAATCAACTTGATGGCGACACACATTTACCGCTGCAGCATATTAAAGACGGGCAACCTGAGTTTCTGGTTATTAATTCGACGCTGTCAGAGGAAGCCGTACTCGCTTTTGAATACGGCTATGCCAGCGCTGAACCGAATGCTCTGGTTATCTGGGAAGCGCAATTTGGAGATTTCGCAAACGGTGCTCAGGTAGTATTTGACCAGTTTATCAGCTCCTGTGAAGCTAAATGGGGGCGGTACTGTGGACTTACTGTGATGCTACCTCATGGTTATGACGGCCAGGGGCCCGAACATTCTTCAGCCCGACTGGAACGCTATTTACAGTTGTGCGCGGAGGAAAATATGCAAGTCTGTGTGCCAAGTACACCGGCTCAAATGTTTCATATGCTTCGTCGCCAGGTAAATCGTCCTTATCGTAAGCCGCTCATTATCATGAGCCCTAAAAGCTTGCTCAGACACAAGCTTTCCACATCGCCGGTCGAAACTCTGCGCGATAAGTTTCAAACGGTAATTGGCGAAATCGATAATATGGATAACGACAAAGTGACGCGTTTACTGGTTTGTTGTGGCAAGGTGTATTATGACCTTCTCGAGCAACGCAGAGCCAACAACCTGGAAAATATTGCGATTGCGAGAATTGAACAACTGTTCCCTTTCCCACACATGGAAATGAAAGCTGTGATCAATTCTTATCCAAACCTGGAAGAAGTCGTTTGGGTTCAGGAAGAACCGAAGAATCAGGGCAGCTGGTATTACATGCAATCGCGTGGAACCATGATCGGTTGCCTGAGCAGACAGCATACCTTTGGTTACGCAGGTCGGTTTTATTCGGCTTCGCCAGCAGTGGGTTATATGAGTCTGCATCTGGAACAGCAAAAACAACTGGTTAGTGATGCCCTGCAACTAAGCAAACTTGAAGTAACCACACATATTCAAAGCGTCTGATAATTACTCAACGTATAGCAAAATAAGGAGCTCTCATCGTGCAAGTCGACGTCAAAGTCCCGGTACTGGCAGAATCAGTAGCTGAAGCTACATTAATGAATTGGCATAAAAAGGCAGGTGAGTCTGTGAGTCGAGGTGACAGCCTGATTGATATTGAAACTGACAAAGTCACGCTTGAAGTTGCCGCTCTGAATGACGGAGTGCTCACTGAAATCCTCAAAGGTGATGGAGAACTCGTTGAAAGTAATGAAGTCATTGCTCGTATCGATACAGCGGCAAAAACGGGCGCAGTCGAACAAGATAAAGATGAACCACAGCAACAGTCTTTACCAGTGGATGAGCCGCAGGACGAACCAAAACTGAGCCCGGCTGTGCGTCATTTGCTTGATGAACATGGTCTTGAGGCCAATCAGATACCCCTAACTGAAAATAGCGATCGCCTGACCAAAGAGAACGTACTAAATCATCTTGGCGCTGATTCGGCTGGCAAACCTGAAAACACTGCGGAAACATCAAGTCCGGCTCCTGCTCCGGCACACGAAGAAGAGAAACCCTCAGCACCACCAGTAGCCGATATAGCCTCTGGTGAACGCCCGGAAGAGCGTGTACCGATGACGAGATTGCGTAAACGCGCTGCGGAGAGGCTGCTTTCAGCCCAGCACGAAAACGCATTACTAACAACATTTAACGAAGTCAATATGCAGCCGGTAATGGATTTACGTGAGCGCTATAAAGATGAATTCGAGAAAACCCATGGAGTGAAACTCGGCTTCATGTCGTTTTTTACCAAAGCGGCAGTCGAAGCATTAAAGAAATTTCCATTGGTAAACGCCTCCGTTGATGGAACAGACATCGTTTATCACGGTTACTTTGACATCGGCATTGCAGTCAGTGCACCCCGCGGGCTTGTTGTTCCGGTACTTCGAGAAGCCGATCAGTTGTCCTTTGCGGATGTCGAAGCAAATATCAGAGCACTTGGAGTTAAAGCGCGCGACTCCAAACTCACTATGGAAGATCTGACTGGCGGTACATTTACCATCACCAATGGTGGTATTTTCGGCTCAATGCTATCGACTCCGATCATCAACCCTCCTCAAAGTGCAATTCTGGGTATGCACAAAATACAGGATCGTCCTGTAGCAGAAAATGGCGAAGTTGTCGTACGCCCCGTTATGTATCTGGCTTTGTCCTATGACCACCGCATTATAGATGGTCGCGAAACCGTTCAATTCCTTGTATCGATCAAGGAACAGATTGAAGATCCTGCACGGCTTCTGCTGCAATTATAGGTAACAGAGCAAACAGCAATTCCAATAAGACTACAAATGCTCGACTGTTTTTTTGGTCTGAATTCAGAGATAAGACGCTATGAAAAATTATGATGTGGTAGTTATAGGCGGTGGGCCCGGCGGTTACGTCGCCGCAATTCGCTGTGCCCAGCTGGGATTGTCGACAGCCTGTGTTGAGAGCTGGCTGGATGATGAAAAGCAGGTAGTACTTGGCGGAACCTGTCTGAACGTAGGTTGTATTCCTTCCAAAGCGCTACTCGACTCCTCCCATCATTTCAGCTTTATAAAAAACGAAGCGAAAGAACACGGTATCAATGTTTCGAGCCCGGCGATGGATATACATCGCATGATTGAACGGAAAAAAAATATAGTCAGCACCCTTACTCAGGGAATCGCAGGCCTGTTTAAGAAGAATAAAGTTGATTGGCTAAAAGGTCATGGGAAACTAATTTCGAATTCTCAAATTGAAGTTCAGGCAGTCGGTGATGATAGCAGTGAGGCGTATCAGGTAGGTGCCGGACATATAATTATCGCCACAGGTTCTGTGCCCATGTCAATTCCCCCGGCTCAGGTGGACAATGAGATGATAGTTGATTCAACAGGAGCCCTGGCTTTTACAGACGTACCAAAAAGACTTGGTGTTATAGGTGCCGGTGTTATCGGTCTGGAGCTTGGTAGCGTCTGGAATCGACTTGGCGCAGAAGTTGTCATCTTCGAGGCACTGGATGAATTTCTCGCCCCGGTCGACAGACAACTGGCAAAAGAAGCTGAAAAATTGTTGCGCAATCAGGGGCTGGATATTCGCCTAGGAGCGAAAGTCACCGGTACCGGTTGTAATAACAGAGAAGTGTCAGTTACGTATGAGGATGCCGAGGGTAAACAGCAGATTGTCTTTGATAAACTAATCGTCGCCGTCGGCCGCAAGCCCAACACAGCCGGATTGGGCGCGAATGACGCTGGTGTCGAATTGGACCAACGTGGTTTCATTGTAGTTGATGAAAATTGCCAGACCGGCCTGGAAAATGTCTATGCCATAGGCGATGTTGTTCGTGGTCCGATGCTTGCACATAAGGCATCAGAAGAAGGTGTTGCAGTAGCGGAGCGAATTGCCGGTCAGAAGTCACATATGAACTACGACGCCATTCCCTGGGTAATCTATACCTGGCCGGAAATAGCCTGGGTAGGCAAAACCGAGCAGGAGCTAAAAGCTGCAGGTATAGATTTCAAACGGGGAAGTTTCCCCATAGCTGCCAGTGGCCGGGCGCGAGCGATGGGTGAGGTCAACGGAGTGATCAAAATGCTGAGTGACGCCAGCAGTGATCGTATCCTGGGGATCCATATTCTTGCGCCAAATGCTTCTGAACTTATCAGCGAGGCTGTGTTGGCGGTGGAATTCGATGGCAGCTCTGAAGATATCGCCAGAACAATACATGCTCATCCTACCCTCGCCGAAGCGCTGCATGAAGCAGCTCTCGCAGTAGACAAACGGGCAATCCATTTTTAGCCAAAACAAAGCCCCTAGCTTTCAAATTACTCAACTATATCTTTATTTATCAATGAGATACATTAAGACGCCTTCCCCCTCCCCTTAACTAATTGCGCAAGCTGGTCTCCCCTGAGAGATTTTGCTACCATGCAACAATTATTTTGTGCAGTGCAGCGAAATACTGTATTTTGTTAGCTGCCACACTCTTGAATCACGCTTACGCAGTTTGCGGAGAACATAAGTCCTTATGAAAATTGATCTTGGAAATAAAGTTGCGCTTGTTGCAGACGGTTCAAGTGCCATTGGTAAAGCAATTTGTTTACAGCTGGCAGAATCCGGAGCCAGAGTAAGCTGCCTGACCTCCTCAGCAGAAACTGAAAGTGAGTGCCAGAAATATTTCAGTGATAAAGGATTTGATGTAACTATTTACCGAGCCGATATCGGCAACTTCGCCGAATGTGAAAAGCTTATAGCTGAAATTGAACAGGCCGGCGCTATGGTCGATATCATGATTAACAATACTGATTTCAATTACAGTGGAAATTTCAATGAAATGTCAGTACAGCAATGGCAGGACTCTATTCATATCAACCTGGATAGCGTTTATAACCTCTGCCGGCAAATTAGTGAAAAAATGAGCGAACGCCATTATGGCCGTATTATTAATATATCTTCAGTCTATGCGAAAAAAGGTGTATCCGGTAAAAGTGCCTACGCTGCTCCTAAGTCGGGCCTGCATGGATTCACTATGGCTCTGTCTCAGGAACTGGCACGCAAAGGCGTCACAGTAAATACCGTTTCACCTGGTCATATAAAAACAGAGAAGGAAGAGGAATTGTCACAGGCTGATACCAACGAGATTATTGCCGGCATCCCGGCTTCACGTATGGGTGAGGCCAACGAAGTTGCATCTCTGGTCGACTTTCTCTGTTCCGAGCAGGCGAGTTTTATAACAGGCACCGATATAGCTATCAATGGTGGCCAGCACATTTATTGAGTTGACATAAGACCAACAAATTAACCGCTAAATCAGAGTTGAGCAGAATTATGAGTGATATACGTGTTATAAAAAAATACCCTAATCGTCGTCTATATGACACTGAACGAAGTAAATACATTACGCTGGAAGATGTTAAAAAGCTTGTTATGGAAGGCACTTCATTTTGTGTGAAAGATGTAAAAACAGATGAAGATCTTACCCGAACTATATTGCTGCAGATAATCTCGGAACAAGAACATAATGGAGAACCTCTTTTCTCTACTCAGGCACTGACTCAACTTATTCGATGTTACGGGCAAACTTATCAAAATGTAATTTCGGAATACCTGCAAAACAGTATTGATATTTTTACTCAACAACAAAAAGAATTTCAGGATAAATTGCAAGAGACTGTGGCCACAAACCCTTTTACTGCAATGAATGATTTAACAGAACGAAATTTGAAAATGTGGCAGGACGTACAGGAAAACTTTTTCAAAGCCACTGCTTCCGGTAATTCCTCGAAAGACAACAAGTAATTAATGTAATAACAAGAATCGAATTCAATAATCAACAGCTTTCCTGATAATAAAAACTGACTATGAGCTCTGAAAACAAAACTCTGGCTATGCATCTTCCACCTGGAATGAAAGATCTGGAAAAATTTCAGGAATTGACTTTGAAGAATTGGCATTATTCTGTCGATAACGCCTTCAATTCAATTTCGCACTTTTTAAAGCTCAGCAACAGCACTATTGGTAGCTTGAACCGAATGCAAAAGGAAAACCTGAACACTTACTTTCCTGCACGAAGAACATCTGAAAACGTTGAGGATACCAGTAGTCGAAATTCCTCGGAGGAACTCAAAAGTGTCACTACAGGTGTTGCTCTGATTACGGGGGGAATAGGTGGAATTGGAACGGCAGTCTGTAAACGTCTCGCCAGAGACAACGCGCGCATTATCGCGACTTATATCAAGTTTGAAAAAGAAAACGCTCTGATTTGGCAGGAAGAACGTCAAAAAGAAGGGCTGCAGGTAGACCTCTACGAGTGCGATGTAAGCGATTTCGATGCCTGTAAAAAAATGGCAGGAGTTATTGAAAATGAAGCCGGCAGAATCGATGTACTGGTGAACTGTGCCGGTATCACCCGGGATGCTATGCTTAAAAAGCTGGAACAGGAAAACTGGGACGCAGTAATTGATACAAACCTTGACAGTGTATTTAATGTCTCCAGAAACTTTATCAATGGCATGATAAATCGCAATTACGGCAGGATCATTAACATCTCATCCGTTAATGGTCAGAAAGGCCAGTTTGGGCAGACAAATTATTCATCAGCCAAGGCTGGAATGATTGGTTTCAGTCGTTCACTGGCAATTGAACTGGCGGACAAAGGAATAACTGTTAATTGCGTCTGTCCGGGATATGTTGGTACGAGTATGGTGGAAGCTATTCCAGAAAACGTAAAACAGGCTATTATTTCACAGATTCCTTGCGGTAGATTGGCAACACCAGCAGAAATAGCCGATGCAGTTGGTTTTCTGGCTTCAAGAGAAAGTGCTTATATTACAGGCACTGAACTGGCGATAAATGGTGGTTTGTTTACAGGTTAAAAAACCTGCTTTTAATTGTTTTTCCGCTTCAGTTACTGGTTTCTGCAATGGATAAGTCAATCAGGCTTTCTTCAGACATTTCCCTCACCATTTTTGCAGCTTCATTTCTTGCTATAGATACCCTGTCAAGATAATCGCTACTGATATCTCCGGTAACGTAATCCCCTGTAAAACAGGAAGTATCGAATTCACTGACTTGTGAGTTTCCCGCTTTTGCAGCTTCGACTAAATCATTGAGATCCTGATATATAAGTTTGTCAGCGCCAATGATATCCGCTACTTCTTCTTCGGTTCTATTATGTGCAATTAGTTCTTCAACAGTCGGCATATCGATACCATAGACGTTGGGATAACGTACCGGTGGAGCGGCGGAAGCAAAGTAAACTTTATTCGCTCCCGACTCTCTGGCCATTTGCACGATTTCTCCTGAGGTTGTTCCTCTTACTATCGAATCATCCACCAGCAAGACGTTTTTGTCTTTGAATTCGAGTTCGATTGCATTCAGTTTCTGACGAACGGACTTTTTGCGAATACTCTGTCCGGGCATAATAAAGGTTCGCGGGATATAGCGATTCTTGATAAAACCTTCCCGGTACTTCACACCCAATTCGAAAGCCAGAGGTAAGGCAGAGGTTCGTCCGGTTTCAGGAATTGGTATGACAACATCTATGTCATGATCGGGCCATTCACGCTTAATCTTGTTTGCCAATGTCTCACCCATACGTAATCGGGTTTTATAGACTGATATATCATCAATAATGGAATCCGGTCGGGCAAGATAAACGTGTTCAAAAATGCAAGGTGCATAGCGAGCTTTTTTAGCGCAATTCTGAGTCTGTAGTTCACCATCGGCTGAAATGAATACAGCTTCGCCCGGTGCAATATCCCGTATCACTGTAAAACCAAGTGCGTTAATTGCGACAGTCTCGGAGGCGATCATGTACTCTTTACCCGATTCGGTACTGCGTTCTCCGAATACGACCGGTCTAATGCCGAAAGGATCTCGAAAACCCAGAATCCCGACTCCGGTAATCATCGCTACAGCGGCATAGCCGCCGCGACATCGTTGATGAAGCCGAGTTACTGCTTCAAAGATATCTGAACTCGTTAAAATTTCACGCGGCTTGCCCAACTTTTGTAACTCATGAGCAAGAATATTCAGTAAAATCTCCGAATCTGAACCAGTATTGAGATGGCGCAGATCGGCATTTTTTAAATCGCGACTCAGTTCTTCACCGTTAGTCAGATTGCCGTTATGGGCCAGAGTGATGCCGTAGGGAGAATTGACATAAAAGGGTTGTGCTTCGGCCGATGAGGAGCAACCAGCGGTTGGGTATCTGGCGTGTCCGATACCCATATGGCCCTTGAGATCCAGCATGTGACGAGTATGAAACACGTCCCGAACCATACCATTGTTTTTCCTGAGAAATAAACGCTGACCGTCTGAGGTCACCATCCCTGCTGCATCCTGACCGCGATGCTGGAGCATGGTCAGACTGTCATAAATAGCCTGATTGACGTTGGATTTTGAAACGATTCCCGTAATCCCGCACACTAGACGGATTCCCCCGGGCTCTCTGGGGTGTCAGGGCTTTCTACGTCAGCAGGTGCGATCTCGTAGCCATGGTGACTGGAAAAATCCTCGGGCAAGTATTGATGTCCCCATTCAGCAATCAACTGGAAGGGTTCAAGCATAACAGACTCTGTCCACCATTGTTCTTCAGGCAATGCTGTGAACCCCGCTAAAAAGACGATTACAGCAACTATAAAACCACCCAGACCGAAACCAAAAAACAGACCAAGTATTCGATCTGCGCCAGTGAGACCGGTTCTACCCAGCAATTTGGTAATCAGAAATGAGATTCCGGTCAGGATCATCAGACTGATAATAAATACACCGACGAAGGCAAGAATTTTCTGCAATATTAAAGCATCAGTAATATTGGCGATCATTGGTATAGCGTGACTACCGAACTTCGTTGCTATTACCGAGGCTAATGTCCACGCCACAATTGAGAACAGGATATTCAGAAAACCATATAAAACCCCGACCAGAGCTGGTAGGGCCAGTAAAACTATAATTCCTATATCGACACTTTGCATTGTTCAAGAGTCTCTGCTGGGCGTTTACTACTATGGATAGCGAATCACTATGCCTTCAATTTGCATATTTTTCAGAAGTTTTTCCGCTAATTTACGGGCATCCGATCTCAATAATTCCGGTCCCACTCTGACTCTGTAAGCAATTCCAGATTGCCGTTTTACTGGTTCAACAAATGCCGGGTAACCAGCTTCCCTCAATTTTAAATTCAAGGCTGTAGCATTTTCCTGTGAACTAAAACTTCCTAACTGAACCACCCACGCCGTAGCTGCTAGCTGATTGTTATCCAGCGCCGGTTCTTTCTGTATATCTACTTGCTTCTCATCCATCAACACATCGCTTGTTTTGGCTGGCTCGACAGGTTTTATTGTCTGCTGTTTTTCCTCTTCAACGACAATTGGCTCGCTGGTACTACTAGTCACTTGAGCTGCTGCGACTTCTTCATCACTTTTCAATTCTTCAGGCATATGAGAAATGACTGGCGTCAATTCTGACTCTCGCAAGGGCACAATACGCGAGTTGAAGCCATCGTCAGGCCGTGCTGGTATGTTTGATTCGGTAATTTTCATATCCGTTTCTGAGCGATCATCGAGCACCATAGGAATTAAAATCACAGCCAGCATCACAAGTACGGCGGCGCCAATCAGTCTTTCCTTTAAACGTCTTTCCATCGTTATCGCAAATCCGAGTGCAGATACAGCAATGCATCTCTGACAGTAAGAAATGAACCTGTAATCACTATTCTTTCACCGGCTTTCGCGTGCCCGGCAAGATAATCCAGTGTGTTCTTCACGCTATTATAGTTTCTGACCTTTGCAACATTCACAGATGCGACTATTTTTTCCATTAGTTTTTCAGCTTTTTCAGCTCTTTCGCTATCCAGATCGACGATATACCATATGTCCACAATGGAGCTTAGTTCTTTGAATATTGTTTCGTGGTTTTTATCCTTTAGCATGCCAACAATGCAGTGAGTAGTACCTCCAGTCGCCAGTTTTCGTAGATTATTTGCCAGCATTCTTGCTGATTGAGCATTGTGAGCAACATCAAGAATGTAGGGCACAACTGAAGGAATGATCTGAAAACGACCTTCCAGACGAAACTCCTGTAAACCGCTTTTTATTGCCTCTTCAGTGACAGTGAATTTCTCAGAAATCATGTCAAATAACTTTAGTACACCGGCTGCATTTTGCATCTGACAATCGTCATGTAAACTGGGTCTAACCAATTCATTATAAACAAGAGATTTCGACCGCCAGCTCCAGCTGTCTGTATTGGTAGAATAATGATAGTCGTGACCCAGTAATTGCAAATCGGTACCGATAGAATTGGCATACTCGGCAATACAATCTGGAGGACAGGGATCGGAGCATACTGCCGGGCTATTGTTTCGAAATATCCCCGCTTTCTCCAGAGCAATTGACTCTCGATCACTACCAAGCCAATTTTCATGGTCTATGTCAATGCTGGTTACCAGCGCCGCGTCTGCGTCAAGAATATTAACAGCATCCAGACGTCCTCCCAACCCGACTTCCAGTACTGCTATATCGACTTTGCTCCGCTGAAAAATATCCAGAGCAGCGAGTGTTCCAAACTCGAAATATGTCAGTGAAATTTCTTTGCGTGCATTGTCAATTCTGGCAAAAGCAGAACATATCAAGTCATCATTTACACTCTCACCGTCTACACATATTCTTTCATTATATTTGATTAAATGTGGAGATGTGTATTTTCCAGTACGATAACCCGAGCGCCGCAATATCGATTCGAGCATCGTGACACTGGAACCTTTTCCATTGGTACCAGCCACACTCAGAACAGCGAAAGAGGGCTCAAGTAACCCCATTCGTTCGGCGACAGTTCGTACACGATCGAGTCCAAGATCGATTGCTGTAAAGTGAAGCGCTTCCTGCCAGGAAAGCCAATCTTCAAGCGATTCAAATCTTGCCAAATTATCTGTCTGGTTTTTCTGAACGACAACTGGCGTATTCACACTTATCATTACCTTAACTCGCTGATTCTGGCTTTCCCTGCGTTAGCGGCGGGCAACTACAGGCTGATGGGTCAGTATCGCCAGTAATGCAGTTATTTCATCGCGCATATTTCGACGGTCAACAATCATATCAATATCACCGTGGGCAAGCAGGAACTCACTTCTCTGAAAACCTTCCGGTAAAGTTTCCCGTACTGTCTGTTCGATCACTCTTGGACCCGCAAAACCGATAAGTGCGTTCGGCTCGGCAATAATGATATCTCCGAGTGTCGCAAGGCTTGCAGATACACCACCTGTTGTTGGGTCGGTCAGAACGGCAATATAGGGTATTTTTTGACGTCTCAATACACCCAGAGCAGCACTTGTCTTAGCCATTTGCATAAGAGAAATAATAGCTTCCTGCATTCTCGCCCCACCACTTGCCGTAAAACAAATCAATGGGAAACGTTGTTCAATGGCTGCATCGACTGCGAGTGCAAAGCGTTCTCCCACAACTGACCCCATTGAACCGCCCATAAAACTAAATTCAAATGCGCAAGCCACAACAGGCAGGGCTTTAACGCTGCCCTGCATTGCCACTAGCGCATCAGTTTCCCCGGTTTGTTTCTGCGCTTGTGTCAGGCGATCTTTATATTTCTTCGTATCCCGAAATTTGAATTTATCAACTGGACTGATTGCAGTACCTATTTCTTCTCTGGACTCAGGATCGAGAAATTGATCGAGACGTACCCGGGCACCAACTCGCAAATGATGGGAACATTTCGGACACACCTCAAAATTCCTGATTAACTCCGCCCGATAAAGTACAGCACTGCAAACAGGACATTTTGTCCATACGCCTTCAGGCACGGAGCGTCTTGATGACGCGTTAGTCTTAATACGGGAAGGCAGGAGTTTCTTGAACCAGCTCATTTTGTCGTTTTCGACTGTAAATAGGGTCTCTCTAGTTTACCGCAGACTCGATAACTACGATAGCTGGACGAATCCACAATATCAGCTACTTAATCTTCAGAAGTACCGGGTGATGAGGACATTGCCATTTTCAATTCCAGTAGTTCTATTGCCATATCTGGCATCGCTGTGTGATTTTTCGATTCTGTTGATAAAAGCCAGCTATCAACCTCATCTTGTTTGACCATAAGCATTTCTGCAACATCTCGACGCTCAAGACCATTGTCGCTGATTATTTCCATTAAGCGCTCTCGATTATTCATAGATTATGTCCTCCGGTTTGTGAGGGGAAAATACAAAACCATAAACCCAAATCATATCGCGCTTCCAGCTAGAACGGCAAAATTACCTGTCCAGTCTGAGCCCGCGGGAGTTGATAGCGCTGAGGATATTCAACCCCGGTGAGATATAAACCCTGTGGAGGAGCTGTGACACCCGCAATGGCCCTGTTTTTCGCCATCAGTACCTCTTCTGCCCATATCGACTCCTTTTTACCCTGTCCAATTTCCATCAGAACACCCGCAATATTTCTAACCATATGATACAGAAAGGCATTTGCTCTAATACTGAGAATAACGTAGCTTTCCCGCCGTTCCACTCTCAACTCATGGATTTCACGTTCTGCAGTCCTGGATTGACATGCCTGAGCACGATACGAAGTGAAATCGTGTTTGCCCGTCAGCCTGCTTCCCGCATCCGACATACGAGAGACGTTTAGCGGACGGGATTCCCAGGTAACAAGATGCTGAGAAATGCCCGGTCGTGCGGGTCGATTTGATATCAGATATTGATAACTTCTGGAAAGCGCACTAAATCTGGCGTGAAAATCATCTTCAACGACTTTTGCCCAGAGTAGACTAACACCATCTGGCAGATTCGAGTTGGTACCAAATACCCACGAATGCATTTCACGTTCGGCATCAGTTTCGAAATGGATCACCTGATTAAGTGCATGGACTCTTGCATCAGTTCGACCAGCACAGATAACAGTCACTGAATGATTAGCAACTACAGATAGGGCTTCCTCTACACACTGCTGCACACTTCTTTCGGTTTTCAGGCGTTGCCAACCATGAAAATCTGTCCCGCAATATTCAACGGCAGCGGCAATTTTCATTCTGAAAAACCGGGTAGAGGAAAATTCGAATTCGACAGCTTAGCGATGATTGATAAACAGGCTACAGAAGACGCTGCTAGATCGTATTAGCCAAGTTGATTGAGCAAGTCCTGAGCAACTTGTTTTTGCTCATCGCTTCCATCGGCCAGTACTTCATCCAGTATACCTTTAGCGCTGTCCTTATCACCAAGTTCTACATAGGCCTTGGCAAGATCGAGTTTGGTCGCGATTTCATCTTCCGCGGTTTGTTCATCTGCTGCGCCTGCTCTGGGCACAAAAACCGTGTGGTCGTCATCATCGTCATCATCGTCGTCATCGTCTATTTCAATACCGACGTCGTCACTACCGAGATTATCAATATCAATTTTCGGCATCTCGACAGTGCCATCCATATCGATATCCAGATCGTCGCTACTATCGTCCTGAATTTCCAGATCGAAATCCATATCCAGTTCTATTTCATCGGCACTGCTATCATCTTCAGCAGGTTCATCCAGTGTAAGGTCCATATCGAGGTCAGCACCTGTAGATTCCAACTGAGGTACATCATCAGCGCTGTCTTCATCAAGACTGAGATCGATTTCCGGTGCATCATCACTTTCATCCAGACTTATTTCATCATCTGAACTATCAGAATCATCTCCCAGACTCAGATCAAGCTCGACACCATCGTCTTCAATCGAACTGTCTTCGTCGCTATCTAGTTCCAGTGATATGTCATTCTCATCTGCAGTATCACTATTCAGATCAATTTCAAGCGCATTGTCATCTTCACTGCTGTCGATATCCAGGTCAGGAGAGTCGTCAACATCAGCCTCGGTTTCCATACCACCAATATCAAAATCAAGTGCGTTATCATCTGCTGGTTCGTCGACTGGCTCACCCACTGGCTCATCAATTTCAACACTGCTATCGCTCTCTACCATCCCGCCAATATCAAAATCTAATGAGTTATCGTCGTCTTCAACAGCCTCGTCCACAGAAAGCTCCTGCAATTCCTCTCCATCAGCCTCAGCACTTCCGGCAGAGGTAACATCGAGCAGATCCTCTTCCATTCCTTCAGCTTCAAGATTGGCATTTGCCGTCACATCAAGAAGATCATCGCTACCACTGTGTGATATATCCAGAACATCGTCATCTGCTTCGGCTGGCACATCTGTTCCAGCAGTTATATCCAGCACAGCCTCATCATCAATGCTGGCTTCTTCTTCTAAACTAGATTCTTCAGTCTCCAGACCAACAGCAGAAGTGACATCCAGCAAATCTTCATCTGCTGTAGATTCGTCTACGCTTATCGCAGCAGTTACATCCAGCACACTAATATCTTCAGAATCCGAGGAGGTAATATCGAGCACACTTTCTTCCTCTGCAGGTTCTTCCGCAGCAGGCTCTTCCACAGCGTCCATACCCAGATCGAAATCGACACCGGCATCCGCTGCACTTTCCGGTTCGTCTTCTTCTGCAGTTATATCAAGCATGCCACCGCCACTGTCAGCAGAAACCTCGGCCGGTTCATCATCACCTTCTTCAAACAAGGCTCGTCCCGGTGACATTTCCTGCCACATTGCCTGCGCCATTTCCCAATGAGGTCCTTCTGAATTCACCAGTCCACTTAAGACCTGAGCGGCATCTTCATATTTTCTTTTGTCGTTAGCTGCATAAAACACTTCAAGGAGTTTGGAATGAAAATCAGCCCGCTCAGGATTATTAGCTATAGCATCTCGAACAAACTCCTCAGCCTGATCAAACTGCTCATAGGCAATCAGAACATTTACTTCAGCCAGAGGATCTTCTTCCTCTTCCTCTTCCTCTTCCTCTTCTTCGACTTCAGGTTCAGGTGCAGCTTCGGGTTCAGGTGCATCTCCCGGGGCAACAAATGCGGTTTTGTCGTCCGCATCTTCAACTTCTTCTTCAGAACCGGCCGGAAGGATGGTTTCCTCCTCCGATTCATCTACAGCTAAATCTGCCACAGATTCAGCTGTTGCTTCGGATTCAGCGTCCTCAACATCGGCTTCATCGAAATCCGGGAATTCAGTTGTTGTAACCGAATCCGTCTCAGTAGCTGCATTCTGTTTACGTCTGGAAATGAATAATAATCCGATAATACCGATAATCAGCGCACCCAGTGCCCCGCCAATCACAATCAGATTACCCATTATGAAAGAGAGTGCCTGCTCTACTATTCCGGCCGGAGCTGGTACATCGGCAACAACTTCTGTAGTCGCCACTTCAGTTTCCTCTTCAGAAACCTCAGTCATTTCCTCTTCCATTTCATCAATCGCGTCGTCACCAGAGTCCGCCATCTCATCTTCCATCATTTCGGAGGCAGAATCTTCTTCCATCATGTCAGACTCACTTGATGCAAAGTCGTCTTCTTCAGTCGACATTTCATCGAAACTTTCATCGTCGACAGCATCCATCTCATCCTCAATGACCGGCTCTTCGATCATCTCTTCTTCTACTGTCATCGAATCAAGTGACTCGACATCTTCAACGATTCCACCACCAGCCATCTGTTGCTGCAGAGCAGCTAGCTCATCATCTTTAAGTGCGATCAAACGCTTCAAATCATTGATTATCGTCTCAGCTTCCTGAACTCTGTCTTTAAGCTCCGCGTTTTCCTGACTTGTGGCTTGCAACTGCTCATTTGCAAGAACCAGATCTGCATCGTTAGCGTTGCCGCTGCCCCCACTCTGACCAATGCCGGCGCCTTCTGAAGAAGCCGCAACGAGTCTCAATTCAGATTCATCATCTTCAATCATCTGAGAGCTTTCGCTGTCATCCATCTCGATAGAATCGCTACTGACATCCATGCTATCTGCACGTTCATCAATAGTTGAAGAACTTGCCGCAGCACTCGCACCCGGCCAGGCTGAATTCTGTGAACCGACCTCGCTGACCGCTTCCGCCGCGGACAAGCTACCAATCTCATCACTGCTTGGTATATTTAGAATTTGTCCGCGTTTTAATCCGTTTATGTTGCCATTAATAAAAGCTTCGGGGTTGGCACGAAGCAGTGAGATCATCATTTGCTGTACGCTCACGGAGCTATCCGGACGTACCTGCGAAGCGATAGACCAAAGTGTGTCAGAAGAATCTGTCGGGCCATACTCACTGCTGCTATAGCGCACGACAGGGCTACTCGATTGCCCAGTGTCGCTGTCATCGTCAGTACTGATATAACTCTCAGTTTCAGATTCAGACACGTCAGAACTGAAACTTTCGCTTTGCGTGCGTCTTCTTGCATTTGGATCGTAAAGGGGAGGATCGAGTAACACTGTATATTCGCGAAACAAGCGTCCGCTGGACCAGTTGGTTTCCAATAGAAAATTCAGGAAGGGTTCACGTATTGCTTCGCGACTCGTGATGTGGATATAGTCAGAACCAGCTTCGCTATCGACTACTTCGAACTTCAGATTAGTCAGTACAAAGGGCCGGTCAATCTTTGCACGACGAAATGCTTCAGCATCAGCAAGCCCAACATTTAAATTATCTAATTCATCAGCACTTGCGGATAACAATTCGATGCGGGCATCGAAGGGTTGATTCAAGGCGGAATTCAACTGTAACTTGCCCAGACCCAGAGCAAAGGCAAGACCCGGTAGTGCGATAAGCGCCAGTACCAATAAGAGTTTCCGTTTCATTCGATTTCTGTTTCCCCTGGTATTTCTACTGTGGGTCAATGATTAATGCGTAATTACGCAGTAAATGGCCCGAAGACCAGTTTAGCTCGACTACAAAGCTCAGTATGGGCTCTCTAATAACGTCCTTGCTGGTAATTGTGAGGTAGTATTTTGACCCTTCTGCCACCACCTCGTGCTTCAGAACCACCTGCCTGGCGGCACTGTTCTCATCAGCGATTTCTTTCACGCCGATGTTCAACTCACTAATTTCCTCCGCCTGAACATCTGTCAGCATAATCCGGGCTGACAATCTCTGATTCAGGTGAGACTGCAATTCAACATCTGAAAGTGCCAACGCGAACACCGGAGATGGCTTTGGCAACATGACCACCAGGGTCAATAACATCAACTGCTTCATTCTCATCTCGGCATTCACCATAAATAATGTAAATATTGTTGGTAAAACAAATACTTAATTAGCATGTTTTAGAACACAACATTACCGAATCAGCGCAAATTTGTGATATTCAACACAAAAGTAATTTCGAAAGTTTCTGTGGAATCTTCCGGAATTGGCCCCAAAACCTGCGAATGTTCTTTACAATAACCCCTTAACTATAGCTTACAAGTAGTGTTTTACCAAAATTTCCGCTATTTGAACACTATTTAATGCAGCCCCTTTTCTGACATTATCCGAGACCACCCACATGTTTATCCCCTGTGGATGGGAGATATCCTCCCGAATACGCCCCACATAGACCGGATCTTCCCCCGCAGCCTCGCTTACGGCCGTTGGGTATCCACCATCTTCGCGTTCATCAAGCAGAATTACGGATGCTGAGTCGGAATAGAGCGCACGGACACTGTCTTCGCTGATCTTTTCCCGGGTTTCAATGTGCACCGCTTCGGAATGACCGTAAAACACAGGCACACGAACACAGGTCGGATTAACCAGAATACTGTCATCTTCGAAGATTTTGCGGGTCTCCCAGACCATTTTCATTTCTTCTTTGGTGTAACCATTGTCCTGAAAAACATCAATTTGTGGCAACACATTGAAGGCTATCTGCTTCGGGTATACGGAACTGCTCACTGTGCG
Source organism: Gammaproteobacteria bacterium (assembly GCA_012103475.1). GTDB lineage: Bacteria > Pseudomonadota > Gammaproteobacteria > Eutrophobiales > Eutrophobiaceae > WLWS01. The sequence continues at coordinate 403,171 of WLWS01000004.1, forward strand.
CATATTCAATAAATCAGTAGTTTGCTTTTGCAACTCGTCGATTGCCGGTTTACCGGTACCGGAAACGGCCTGATAAGTGCACACATTAATTCGTGTGATACCCACCGCGTCATACACGGGTTTTAGTGCCACCAGCATCTGAATAGTTGAACAATTCGGATTGGCGATAATCCCGCGATTGCGATAGTCCGCCACCGCATGAGGGTTAACCTCCGGAACCACCAGCGGTATGTCCTGTTCATAACGAAAACGGGAGGTGTTATCGATCACGACACAACCTGCAGCCGCAGCTTCCGGAGCGTAAATTTCTGATACAGATGCACCTGGTGAAAACAATCCAATATCGACTTTAGAAAAATCGAATGTCGCCAGATCCTCAACTGTGAGCGTCTCTCCATTAAACTCCAGTTCCTTCCCGGCAGAACGACTGCTGGCTACCGCATAAACATCAGCGAACGGAAAATCCCGCTGCTCAAGTATGGATAGCATGGTTTCTCCAACCGCACCGGTTGCTCCAACGACGGCAATATTAAATTTCCTGCTCATTTCCCTACTCTCTAGTATCCTGTCTGGCCTGATTTTAAAGGGCGCAAAGCATAGCATAAGTGAAATCAGGATAATCAAATTACTAGCCGGAATTGGCTATTTCAGCGCTTATTTTTGTGACTATATGAGAATGCTTACCTTATACTGGCCGGCCTTTAGAAACAGATTTCATTGAATGAATTCAGGTATTGAAAAACTCCAGCCATATCCCTTTGAGAAATTGGCCGATCTTTTCTCTCAGGCTGGCAGGAATGCCGGGCTGCCACCGATAAACTTGTCTATAGGTGAACCCAAGCACGACACACCGGCGTTCATCCTTGAGACACTGTCTCGAAGTTTGTCGGGATCGGCGAATTACCCCAAAACCCGGGGCAGTGATGAACTAAGAGAAACGATCAAAAACTGGCTGGTTCAGCGTTTTGAGTTGCCCGGAAATAGTCTTGATATAAACACAAATATTATTCCAGTTAACGGAACTCGCGAGGCTTTGTTTTCATTTTGCCAATGTCTTATTGATACACGGAAAAACAACCCTCTGGTATTAAGTGGGAATCCCTTTTATCAGATCTACGAAGGTGCAGCCTGGCTGGCTGGCGCTACTCCCATTCACATTAATTGTGATTCAGACGCTGATTTTGCTATTTCTTATGACAGTGTCAGTGAGGAAAACTGGAAAGACTGTCAGCTTCTCTACCTGTGTTCACCCAACAATCCGACCGGTAACGTCTGTAGTCTGGAAACTTATAAATTGTTATTTGAGCTGGCCGAGGAATACGATTTCGTCATAGCGGCAGATGAGTGTTATTCGGAAATCTATCTGGACGAATCTACCCCTCCCATTGGCTTATTGCAGGCTGCAAAGCTTGCCGGAATTGAAAATTATCAACGTTGTGTGGTTTTTCACAGCCTCTCAAAGCGTTCGAATGTACCAGGCATACGTTCTGGCTTTGTCGCCGGTGATGCGAATCTGCTCAATAGTTATTTCAAATACCGCACCTATCAGGGTTGCGCCATGGCGCCCTTTATTCAGCAGGCTAGTATTGTCGCCTGGCAGGATGAAGAGCATGTCAAAGAAAACAGGCGCCTGTATTGTGAAAAATTTGATAAAGTGTCAGCTATATTGCAACCGGTGATGAATATCGATATACCGGCAGCAACGTTTTATCTCTGGCCCGAAACCCCGATAGCCGATGACAAATTTGCTCTCGAACTTTTCCAGCAACAGAATGTCACTGTGCTTCCCGGCAGCTACCTGTCGCGTCAAGTGGGTGGTAGAAACCCGGGAGCTAACAGAATCAGGATGGCACTTGTCGCATCTCTGGCCGAGTGTGAAGAAGCGGGATACAGAATCAGAAATTACATAAATTCAATCTAACTATGCAGGATATGCACAATGAGTAATCTGGAAGAAACAATCAATAAACAATTTGATAATCGCGAAGGACTTAACGCAGGAAATGCCAGTCCGGAAACAATGGATGCGGTGAATGAAGTTATCAGAGGGCTTGATAATGGCCTGTACCGGGTAGCAGAAAAGAATGGTCAGGAATGGCGGGTTAACCAATGGGTAAAAAAGGCAGTACTGCTTTATTTTTCTCTTAACAACAATCGTGTTATCCAGGGTGGCTATACAAATTATTACGATAAAGTGCCGTTAAAATTTGATGGTTATGCGAAAAGTAATTTTATTGATGTCGGTGCCAGAGTCGTTCCTCCTGCGGTGGCACGTTACGGTGTGTTCATTGGTGCCAACGTTGTATTAATGCCGAGTTATGTCAATATCGGCGCCTACGTTGACAGTGGCACCATGGTAGACACCTGGGCTACCGTCGGATCCTGTGCCCAAATTGGTAAAAACGTTCACCTGTCCGGCGGTGTCGGTATTGGTGGAGTACTGGAACCTCTGCAGGCCAATCCAACTATTATTGAGGATAACTGTTTTATTGGTGCACGTTCGGAAATTGTCGAAGGTGTCATCGTTGGTGAGGGTTCAGTAATCTCTATGGGTGTCTATATTGGTCAGAGTACGAAAATTTATAATCGCGACACAGGAGAAATAAGCTATGGATACGTGCCTCCGGGTTCGGTGGTCGTCTCCGGTAATTTACCGAGCAAGGACGGAAGTTACAGCCTTTACTGCGCTGTAATAGTAAAACAGGTTGATGAAAAAACCAGAGGTAAAGTAGGCATTAACGAACTGCTGAGAGATGTGTAAAAGTGACCACAACGATTTACGGTATTAAAAACTGCGATACCATAAAGAAAGCCCGTAAGTGGCTCGACAAAAACGAGGTTGAATATAACTACCATGATTTTCGTAGTGACGGTATTAGCAAGTCACTGATTAATGGATGGCTAAAGGAAATAGATTGGGAAGTCCTGCTCAACACTCGCGGAACAACCTGGCGCAAACTGGATGATGAAACGAAAACCAGCATTAACAAAAAAAAGCTATCGCCCTGATGCTCGAACAGCCTGCCATTATAAAAAGACCGGTTTTATCTTATAAAAAGAATATTTATATTGGTTTCAAAGAAGAGATTTATTCTGAAATTTTCAACTAGTTCTCTAATGAGTGCACGACCAGCCCGCTTCTGAGTTTTGGTTCAAACCATGTGACTTTAGGCGGCATGATCAAATCATTATCGGCTATATCCATAAGCTGTTTCATTGAAACCGGATACATAGCGAAAGCTACTGTCATCTCCCCGCTATCCACTCTGTTTTTAAGCTCATCCAGCCCACGAATGCCACCGACAAATTCGACACGCTTGTCGGTTCGCAAATCATGTATGCCCAATACAGGCTCAAATATTTGCCGGGACAATATGGTCACATCGAGCACATCGATAGGATCGCTGTCATCGTAAGTATCACTATTCGCGGACAGAGAATACCACTCGCCATCCAGATACATCGTGATGTCATGTAATCGCTCTGGTTTTTTTAGATTTTGACCCAGTTTTTCGACTTTGAATGAGCTGGAAACCGCCACAATAAATGATTCGCTATCCAGTCCATTCAGATCTTTTACCAGACGGTTATAGTCAATAATTTCCAGCTGATTATCAGGGAAATGCACCGCCAGAAAATAATTGTATTCCTCTTCACCATTATGCTGCGGGTTTTCTTTTTTTAACTCGTCACCTACCAGGGCTGCGGCAGCGGTTCTATGATGTCCATCTGCTACATATGTCGCTGGCATTTTCGCAAAGCATTCGATTATCTGATTAATTTTTTCATTTTCTGCCACCAGCCAGAGTTTGTGTTCGACATTATCATCTGCTGTAAAAGAGTATTCAGCCTCTGCTGATTTTATAGAATCACTAAGTTCATCTAACACAGTCATCGATTTATAGGCAAAAAACACAGGCTCCGCATTCATCATAGAAACTCGAACATGATTTTTCCTGTCATTTTCTTTGTCCGGACGAGTTAACTCATGCTTTTTTATCCTGTTGTTCATATAGTCCTCAACAGCAGCGCAAGCAACGATACCGGTCTGCGAACGACCATCCATTGTTAATTCATACAGATACAAACAAGGTTTATCATCCTGAAAAAAAACACCGTCATCTACGAGTTTGCGGAAATTACCTTTACCAGCCTCGTATACTTGTTTGTCATATTGATCAATTTCAACCGGCAAGGTGATTTCCGGTTTCACCACATTAAGGAAAGATAGCGGGTTGTCGCGCACTTCCTCTCTGGCTTCATCACTACTCAGTACATCATAGGGACGAGAGGCGACCCGTGCGGCCTTGTTTTGTAATGGTCTTAATCCTCTGAATGCTCTGATTTTCATTTCATTTTCCGACTCAGAGTGTGACCTGCATAACCTGATTGATTGCTTCAATTGCTTCCAGTTTCATCATTTGTTCGTTTTCCAGAGACTGAGATACCTCAATGACAGCAACTGCTTTATCAGAGCCTGTCACAATACCAAGTTGCATGCGGGAAATATTAATCTGATGCTCTGCCATAATGCTACTGATCGCAGCAATAACTCCAGGCTGATCCTTGTGTCTGGTAATCAACAGGTGCCCGCTTAACGCCGCTTCAATTTCATAATCATTGATTCTGACAAGGCGAGGATGACGATGATCGAACAGTGTACCCTCGATGGTTGTTATTTGGTCCCCATGAGTGGCAGAAATTCGAATAGTCGCATGATAATCAGGGTGTTCCATGCAGGTTGTTTCTGAAACCAGGATGCCTTGTTGTTTGGCGATATGCCCGGCATTAACGCGATTAACCGGTGCCGACATATGTGCACTGAGGAATCCGACCAGCCCTTCGGTACAAACCGTATTCACATCACGCTCAGCAGCGTCGCCACATAGTGCGATTTCAAGATTCTTTACCGGCCCGCTGATCATGGGACCAAGCAGATTACCCAGTCGTTGCGCCAGTGTCATATACGGCCCGATTCGAATCAATTCTGCCGCAGACACCGGAGGCAGATTGATGGCATTGATCGGCTCGCCAGTCTGTAAGTACACCGCAACTTGCTGTGCAATTTCACTGCCGGCAGTAGTCTGAGCTTCTTTGGTAGACGCGCCAAGATGAGGAGTCAGAACAATATTGTCCAAACCCAGTAAAGGAGAATTTACCGGAGGCTCTGTTTCGAATACATCGAGCGCCGCACCGGCGAGATGTCCTGAAGACAAAGCTTCGTACAGCGCATGTTCATCAATGAGTCCACCACGCGCGCAATTCACTATTCGCGAACCTTTTTTCATAGACGCAATACGCTCGGCATTCATAATACCGCGGGTTTTGTCATTTACCGGACAATGGAAGGTAAAATAGTCAACGACACTAATCAGCTCATCAAGTTCCATGCCGCTGACGCCATCGGCAGTGAACACCTCTTCGTTGACAAAAGGATCATATGCGAGCACCTGCATCCCCAGACCCTTTGCCCGTGAGGCCACGATACGGCCAATATTTCCATATCCGAATATACCAAGCCGCTTATTTGCCAACTCTGCCCCCATAAAACTGGACCGTTCCCAAGCTCCCGATTTCACAGAACGATCTGCCTGTGGCAGGTTTCGGCTTAATGACAGAATATGAGCAATAGTAAGCTCAGCAGTTGTCGTTGCGTTTGCATTGGGTGTATTCAGTACCGCAATACCTCTTTCCGTGGCCCGCGCAACATCAATATTATCCACGCCTATACCCGCTCGACCGATTACCTGAAGATTGTCAGCAAGATCCATTACAGCTGAAGTGATTGTTACCGCACTGCGAACCAGAACGGCATGATATTTACTGATAATCTCGCACAGCCCCGCCTCATCAAGACCGGTAATATGGTCAACCTCGAAACCTCTCTGTTCAGTCAGATAGTCAATACCTGATTGGGCAATTTTGTCGGCTATGAGAATATTTTTTCCCATCTTAATAATTCCACCTATAAAAAGTCATTCAATTAACGACGTTAATCGTTGATCCAACTAGCGATATATGATGCGTATGAAAACAATTTGTGGAGAGATAAACAGAAATGAGAATACCCGAATTGGAATAGTGAGCTAAAATTCGCTTAATAGTTCGGATTGCTCGTGTGTCCATCGACCAGCACGCATGCTTGTATAAAACGAGCCGCTATTCTAATGATTCAATTACACAATACAAGCACGAACACAGAGTAATTCAGGCAGAGCTTTGCAGTAGCTCTTCTACACGGCTGGCAAGACCATGGGCCAGACTGTCGACCTGAACCAGATCCTCACCCTCAATCATTACCCTTACCAGAGGTTCTGTTCCAGAGGGTCGTAATAATACCCGCCCGGTAGTCCCCAGTTCCTTTTCTGTTTCACTGACTGCGCTTTCAATAGCAGGGTAATCAGCAAGATTAACTCGTTTCTTGAGTTTAACGTTGACCAGTTTTTGAGGATATTTGAACATCCCGTTTTTCAATTCATACAGGGAACGTTCGCTATTTACTATCGCTTCGAGCACCTGTAAGGCCGAGATAGTTCCATCGCCTGTAGAGGCTAGATTTAAATTTATGATATGACCGGATGACTCTCCGCCCAATTTCAAATCATGTTTTTCAAGTAACTCCATAACATATCGATCGCCAACCGCTGAGCGAAGAAAACCAAGATTCAAATCCTCCAGTGCACGTTGCAATCCAAGATTACTCATTTGCGTACCAACAACGGCTCCATTGAGACTATCAAGTCTGGTCGAGGCGATAATAAACAAGGCCTCGTCGCCGTCGACAATCTCTCCCTTGTTGTCGACCATTATCAGCCTGTCGCCATCACCATCAAGCGCGATACCAATATCTGCCTGCAAATCGGATACGGCCTGGGCAAGATTATCCGGTGCTGTCGCGCCGTAACCCTTGTTAATATTAATTCCGTCAGGCTCAACGCCAATACAATGAACATTTGCACCCAGTTCCTCAAATACCTGCGGCGCAATCTGGTAAGTTGCGCCGTGTGCGCAATCAACCACGATTCGTAAAGAATTAAATTTCAGGTTTGAGTCAACTCTGCTCTCGCAGTATTCGATGTAGCGACGTGGAGCATCTTCAATACGTTTTGCTTTTCCAAGCTCAGCCGGACTTGTCACCTGCATAGACTTGTCTAATTCCGCCTCTATCGCATGTTCAACATCATCCGGTAGTTTTTTACCATCGGTACAAAAAAACTTAATGCCATTATCCTGAAAGGGATTGTGAGAGGCGCTTATGACTATGCCTGCTTGCGCCCGCGTGTTTTGTGTCAGAAATGCAATGCCTGGAGTCGGCATCGGTCCGATAAGCCGGATATCAACCCCGGCCGCAGACAAACCGGCTTCCAATGCGGACTCGAACATGTAACCGGAAATTCGAGTGTCCTTACCAATGATGACCGGCCCTTTACCTTCTTTCGCCAAAACCCGTCCGGCTGCCCAACCGAGCCGCATGACGAAATCCGGTGTAATCGGGTGGACGCCAACTTCACCGCGAATTCCATCTGTTCCAAAATACTTCTTCTTCGTCACTTTTATAGAATTCTTATCAGGACACTAAATAAATAAAATTAGGACTTGCTGACGAGCTAAGCCGGTTTTGGTCCGCTTACCGGTGGCTCACTACCAGCGTCGGTATCTTTCTTTCTAACAGTTTCATCTTCATCGGCAATTTGCACAGATCCGGAAGTATCGCTATCGCTGTCATCATCGTTCCAGCCAGACGGTGCTCGTGGCGTACGTCCTTCCATAATGTCAGTTATTTGATCGGTATCTATGGTTTCGTACTTCATGAGAGCATCAGCCATTAAATGTAATTTTTCTATATTATCTTTCAGAATTGCTTCCGAACGCTCATAGCTTACATTGATAATATTGCGAATTTCTTCATCAATATCCTTTTGCGTGTGTCCCGATATACTTGAATGTTGAGTAACCGAGTGTCCTAAAAACACCTCGCCTTCGTTCTCACTATAAGCAAGTGGCCCCATTTTTTCCGATAGGCCCCACTTGCTCACCATATTTCGGGCTAACTGCGTGGCTCGTTCTATATCGTTACTTGCTCCGGTGGTTACGGCATCTTTGCCAAAAATCAATTCTTCGGCAATACGTCCTCCGTAAAGACTGCAAAGCTGCGCATCAAGAAAACTCTTGCTGTAACTAAGTCGATCTTCTTCAGGCAGAAACATGGTAACACCCAGTGCCCGCCCTCGGGGAATAATACTTACCTTGTAAACCGGATCGTGCCCGGGAATTGATCGGCCAACAATAGCGTGACCCGCTTCATGGTATGCAGTGAGTTTTTTCTCTTCTTCATTCATTACCATGGAGCGACGTTCAGCGCCCATCATAATTTTATCTTTTGCGCGCTCAAAATCATCCATATCCACCAGCTTCTTGTTGCCACGCGCTGCAAACAATGCTGCCTCGTTTATGAGATTAGCCAGATCGGCCCCGGAAAACCCGGGTGTACCGCGAGCTATAATATTGGGTTTAATATCATCGGCCACAGCAACTTTGCGCATATGTACTTTCAGAATTTGCTCACGACCACGGATATCCGGCAGTGGGACAACTACCTGTCTATCGAATCGACCTGGACGTAATAAAGCTGGATCCAAGACATCTGGTCGGTTTGTTGCGGCGATGACAATAACCCCTTCATTGCCTTCAAAACCATCCATTTCTACCAGTAACTGGTTCAGAGTCTGTTCTCGTTCGTCATGACCGCCGCCTAGACCCGCGCCCCTGTGTCGACCGACTGCATCAATTTCATCAATGAAAATAATGCAGGGCGCATGTTTCTTGGCCTGTTCAAACATATCACGAACTCGTGACGCACCAACACCGACAAACATTTCAACGAAATCTGAGCCGGAAATTGTGAAAAACGGAACCTTCGCCTCTCCGGCGATTGCCTTCGCAAGCAAGGTCTTACCCGTACCCGGAGAGCCAACCATCAGAACACCGGATGGGATTTTGCCTCCGAGTTTCTGAAACTTGCCGGGATCACGTAAAAATTCTACTAATTCGGCAACTTCCTCTTTTGCTTCCTCAACACCCGCAACATCGCTAAAAGTTATTTTGACCTGGTCTTCATTAAGCAGACGGGCACGACTTTTACCAAAAGACAATGCTCCCCGGCCTCCGCCACCTCCCTGCATCTGACGCATAAAGTATATCCAGATACCAAGTAGCAGAAGAATAGGAAACCACGATATCAGGGCATGTGCCCAGAAAGAATTTTTGTCAGGTTCAATACTGCCAAACTTGACCCGGTTCTCTTCAAGTAATCCTATCAAGGGTGAATTATTCGTTTCGGGGCTATAGGTGACGAAATTTTCGCCATCAGTGTACTTCCCGCTGAGGCTACTGCCATCAAATACGAGTGATTCAACCTTGCCGGTTTTCACATCCGTTAAAAACTGCGAGTAATCTACTTTGCTGCTGTATCCCTCTACACCAAAGTTCCGAAATACCATCATCAGTACAACAGCAATGATGATCCAGAGCAGCATATTTTTCGCCATGTCGTTCAAAAATTATTCCTCTTTAACTCAATCCAGCCCGGGATTTCTTACAATTAAAAGCCGCTGAGCAGCTTTCATCGATCCAGAGCAGTAAAAACGCCTTATTTTGACCCGCACTATACCTTATAGCCTCTTGCCAGAACATATAATTCCCGTGATTCTGACCTCGATGCTTTTGGTTTTCTTACCATAACCTTTTGAAATAATTGCTTTAATTCCTTTTGGTACTGCTCCATACCTTCACCTTGAAACAACTTAATCAATAAGTCACCACCTTCGATAAGCACATCCGTCGTAAAATCCAGTACAAGTTCCGCCATGTTAATAATGCGGGCCTGATCGGTGTTTCGCACCCCACTTAAGTTTGGGGCAATATCTGACATTACAAGGTCTGCCTTTTCCTCACCGAGCGCTTCAAGACAGGCTTTCACGATACTTGGCTCGGTAAAATCGCCCTGAATAAACTCAACTTTCTTAATCGGCTCCATAGTTAATAAATCGACCGCTATAATCCTTCCTTGAGAATGTAACTTTTCACTGGCGTACTGAGACCAGCTTCCTGGACTCGCACCAATATCGACAACAGTATTCGCCTTTCGAATAAGTTGGTCGCGTTTATCAATTTCAGACAATTTGTAAACAGCACGAGAGCGATAACTGGATTCACGCGCCTGTTTTACATACGGGTCTTTCTCCTGTCTTTGCAGCCATTTTTTGTCTTGTTTAGCCACAAAAGTTATGAATCACGAAAGATGAAATAGTTCTAAATTAGACCACAATACTATTGCAGTTGTTTTCAGGGGACTTAGGGCGAAAGCAGAATTGACTGTGATGCTGAGCTTATATGTACTGAATCTCCAATACTTCATATTCTTTAACACCACCCGGCGCATTGACTCCGATAATGTCACCGACTTCGCGACTAATCATTGCTCTGGCGATTGGTGAGGTAATTGAAATCAGACCTTGTTCGATATCAGCCTCTTCTTCGCCAACAATCTGATAGCGAACTTCCTCGTCGTTCTCAAGATTCATTAAATCAACAGTCGCTCCGAAAACAACTTTGCCGCCAGCGTCCAGAGTGGTCACATCAATAATCTGCGCCTCTGCAAGTGCTGATTCAATTGTATTGATTCTACCCTCGACAAAACTTTGTTGCTCGCGCGCAGCGTGATACTCAGCGTTCTCACTGAGATCACCATGTGCCCTGGCTTCCGCAATTGCTTCAATAATTCTTGGTCTTTCAACGCTTTTCAAACGAGCCATTTGCTCGCGCAAGCGTTCAACTCCCTTTGCGGTCATTGGTGATTTACTCATGCGATTACCCCCTGATGCAATTCCTGCAAACAGTTTACATTTGTCGATTCCTGACCTTCAAGCGTTAGGACCATTGCTTTTGCTCCAGCTATTGTTGTCATATAAAAAACTTTATGTTGTAAGGCAGTCCGTCGAATAGAGTAGGAATCTGCCACCGTACGTTTGCCTTCTGTCGTATTAATAATAAGATCTATCTCATCATTTTTGAGCATGTCTACTACATGCGGTTGACCTTCGCGAACCTTATTCACTCCGCGACACTCCAGTCCCGCGTCAGTCAGCACTTTCGCAGTACCATGTGTCGCACACAAACTAAATCCAAGTTTAATTGATTTTCCCGCAAGAATAAGAGCTTCTGCTTTATCCGCATTGCGTACACTAATAAAAACCAGACCTTCACGCGGGATGATTTCACCAGTAGCAAGAGTAGCCTTATTGTACGCTTCACCGAAATTCGCACCTACCCCCATTACTTCACCCGTAGATTTCATTTCCGGTCCCAATAATAAATCGACGCCGGGAAACTTGATAAACGGAAAAACTGACTCTTTCACAGAATAAAAGTCCGGGTTTCGCGTTTCCTTCACTTGCTGATCTTTAAGGCTCTTGCCAACCATTGTCAAAGCTGCAATACGTGCAAGCGGCAATCCTGTCGCCTTTGAAACATAAGGAACCGTTCGCGAAGCACGCGGATTAACTTCAAGAACAAAGATCTCTCCATCCTGAATCGCAAATTGTGTATTCATCAAGCCAATAACATTCAGGCCTTTCGCCATTTTCCTCACCTGCTCAGCCAGTTCATCCTGAACATCTTCGCTTAGACTGTAAGGAGGTAGTGAACAGGCGGAATCTCCTGAATGCACACCAGCTTGTTCAATATGTTCCATTATCCCGCCAATTATAACCTCCGAACCATCACAGATCGCGTCGACGTCCACTTCTATAGCGTTACTAAGAAAACGATCAAGTAAAACGGGCGATTCATTGGATACGGCAAAAGCTTCATTCATGTACGCGCGCAAGTCTGCCTCACTATAGACCACTTCCATGGCTCGCCCACCGAGAACATAGGAAGGCCTGACAACGAGGGGATAGCCGATTTCGTCAGCAAGCTTGACCGCTTCCTCAGCTTCCCTTGCCGTACGATTCGGTGGCTGAACCAGACTCAAATCCTGCAAGAGTTTCTGAAAACGCTCTCGATCTTCTGCCAGATCAATAGAGTCCGGACTGGTTCCGATAATGGGTGCACCTGCTGCCTCGAGATCGCGTGCAAGTTTCAAAGGTGTCTGACCACCATACTGAACGATGATCCCCTTGGGTTTCTCAATATCGATGATATCCAGAACATTTTCCAGTGTCAGTGGTTCAAAATAGAGACGATCTGAAGTGTCATAATCAGTAGAAACTGTTTCCGGATTACAATTAACCATAATGGTTTCGTATCCGGCATCTCTCGTTGCGAAGGCTGCCTGTACACAGCAATAATCGAATTCGATCCCCTGACCGATTCGGTTTGGCCCTCCGCCCAGAACCATAATTTTTTCCCGCTCAGTCGGATTTGACTCGCATTCTTCTTCGTAACTGGAATACATATATGCCGTCGTTACCTGAAACTCGGCGGCTACCGAATCAACCCGCTTAAAGACGGGACGGATATCATTGGAAATACGATGCTCGCGAATCGTCTGCTCACTCTCACCAGTCAGCTGTGCAAGACGCCTGTCTCCAAACCCTTTTCGCTTTAGATCATACAGACGCTCCTTTGTCAGACTGCCAAAACCATCCTCCGCCAGTTTCAGTTCTTCCTGAATGAGATCGTTAATTTGAACCAGAAACCAGGGATCAATATGACTGAACTGCTGCACTTCGTCGATGCTCATACCGTGACGAAAGGCATCACCAAGGTATAACAAACGTTCACCTTTGGGGACACGCAATTCATTTCGAATCGTCTCCAGTACGTCCTCACTGGTCTCTCCTTCTATGCGCTGATTCAGGCCATCAATACCTGTCTCTAGTCCACGCAAAGCTTTCTGCAAAGATTCCTGAAATGTCCTGCCTATAGCCATCACCTCGCCCACCGACTTCATTTGTGTAGTAAGTCGATCATCAGCACGAGGAAATTTCTCAAAGGTGAATCGAGGGATTTTAGTAACAATATAATCAATGGTCGGTTCGAATGAAGTCGGAGTAGCGCCACCGGTAATTTCATTATCAAGTTCATCCAGTGTAAATCCGATAGCGAGTTTCGCCGCAACACGAGCTATCGGAAAGCCGGTGGCTTTCGATGCCAGAGCAGAAGATCTGGATACTCGTGGATTCATTTCGATAATTACCAGCTCACCATTTTCAGGATTGACTGCGAACTGCACATTGGAGCCCCCCGTTTCAACGCCAATCTCACGTAATACGGCAATAGAGGCATCGCGCATGAGTTGATATTCCTTATCCGTTAAGGTTAATGCGGGGGCCACTGTTATTGAATCACCAGTGTGCACCCCCATCGGATCAAGATTCTCTATGGAGCATATGATGATGCAATTGTCATTCTTGTCCCGCACCACTTCCATTTCGAATTCTTTCCAGCCGATAATGGATTGATCCAGCAATACTTCATCAGTTGGCGAGCTATCAAGGCCTCGAGTGCAGAGTTCCACAAACTCCTCGCGGTTATAGGCAATCCCGCCACCGGTTCCACCCAGAGTAAAAGAAGGTCGGATAACAATGGGGAAACCCAGCTCCTCCAAAACCTTACTGGCCTGCTCCAGATCGTGTGCGATGCCGCTGGCCGGCATAGACAGGCCGATTCTATTCATTGCCTCACGAAAACGCTCCCGGTCTTCAGCTTTGTCAATCGCATCCTGAGACGCGCCAATCAGCTCTACATTATATTTTTCGAGTACATTTTCTCTGGCCAGATCCAGAGCACAGTTCAATGCGGTCTGACCACCCATAGTTGGTAAAATGGCATCCGGGCGTTCTTTTTCGATTATTCTCTCTACTGTTTGCCAATTGACGGGCTCGATGTAAGTCGCATCAGCCATTTCAGGATCGGTCATAATGGTGGCTGGATTTGAATTAACAAGTATGACTCGATAGCCTTCCTCGCGCAGGGCTTTGCAGGCTTGCGCTCCGGAGTAATCAAACTCACAGGCCTGACCAATTATTATTGGGCCTGCGCCAATGATTAGTATGCTGTTAATGTCAGTTCTTTTTGGCATTCAGTTTTGTTCCGTATATCTGGGTCTGCTGGTAGTGATTCTCAGGTGGTATAAGACGCCGGGCTAAGCACTTTTATTCTTCATTAATTCAATAAAGTGGTCAAAGACGGGCTTAACGTCATGCGGGCCCGGACTCGCTTCAGGATGTCCCTGAAAACCAAATGCCGGTAACTCTGTATGATGTATTCCCTGCACAGTCCCATCAAACAATGAGCGATGTGTTTCCTTTAGCTCAGTCGGTAGTGATTTTTGGTCAACCGCAAAACCGTGATTCTGACTGCTAATCATTACCGTCCCGGTTTCCAGATCCTGAACAGGGTGATTGGCGCCATGGTGTCCGCATTTCATTTTTACCGTACTCGCGCCTAGCGCCAGAGCCATTATTTGATGGCCGAGACAGATTCCAAATGTTGGTAAACCCTGTTTAACAATCTCGCCGACTGCAGCGATGGCGTATTTGCAGGGATCGGGATCGCCTGGTCCATTTGAGAGAAATACACCGTCTGGCTTTTTCGCCAACACTTCCGATGCCGGTGTCTGTGCTGGCACAACAGTAATAGTGCAACCGAGCTGGGACAGTATGCGAAGAATATTTCGTTTAACACCAAAATCGTATGCGACAACCTGGAAATTGCCGGAATCACTTTCCGCAGCTTCTGGCAAACCGTCTATTAATGACCAGGTTCCCTGATTCCAGTTATAGGGCTCGCTCGTGCTCACAACTCTGGCCAGGTCCATACCTTTGAGACCGGGAAACGCCCGGGCCTGCTCTAAAGCATGACTTTCGTCCAGTTGCTCACCACTTATGATGCAGCCATTTTGCGCGCCTTTATCACGAAGAATTCTGGTCAGTCTGCGGGTATCGATATCCGCAATAGCAAGCACATTCTGCTCGATCAGATAAGTATCAAGAGCCTGGTTAGAACGCCAGTTACTACTCACCAGTGGTAAGTCGCGTATGACCAGCCCCGCAGCATGAACCACTGCAGACTCTTCATCTTCGAAATTTGTCCCGACATTGCCGATATGAGGCTGGGTGAGGGTCACAATCTGCTGAGCGTAAGAGGGATCAGTCAGAATTTCCTGATAACCCGTTATCGCAGTGTTAAAAACCACCTCTCCAACTGTGTGACCTTTCACACCGATACCGCGCCCGTAAAAAATGCTTCCGTCTTCCAGAGCAAGTAAGGCCGTGTGCTTCAAAAATATCTCCCTAAATTAAACCAGTTGTATAGCTGGTATCGATCGATTGGTGAACCCTTCACATAAGAAAACGGGAGTAATCTTTCGATTACTCCCGCCTCAAGACATTCGACGACCCAGCCCGTAAATATTGTGTTTGAGATTTGTTGACTGGTCAGATAAGCATTATAGTTGTTTCCATCAAATCTATAAATAGCCCGCGAGCGTAAATTGTTACATTATTGTCGTTTATCTCCTTGTTTCATAAATAACCCTTGGCAAAAATCCAATTAGCAATGCCATCCCCCCTACTTTATCGCTACTTGATCGATTCAATCGACAACAACGGCAGTCGCGGCATCACGGTCAAAAGTGGCGATGCCGAGATTAAGCTAATTGCAGTGCGCAAGGACAAGCAAATATTCTGTTATCACAACCTATGTCCGCACATGGGTGTTAATCTGGATTGGATCCCCGACCAGTTCCTCGACACCAGTAACAACTTTATCCAATGTGCAACGCATGGTGCTCTGTTTCAAATTGAAGATGGTCACTGTATTTCAGGTCCCTGTCAGGGTCAGAACTTGTCATCTGTCAGGGTGAAAACGGATGAAGATTATTTTGAGATTCTTCTGAGATAGAGTTAGATATTGACCCAGATCATTGTGATATAGCCTGTATTTAAAGAGCTAGTCTATCTTTTAGCCCTAAACTATTGCAATTATAGAGTTTTTGCTGTTCTATACTATTTGTAGCAGTGGGCATTCTGCGGCCATGTCGTTAGACTTGCCACTAAATATACAAATCGAAGCGGATCAGCCGATGTAATACCGTCGTGAGCAAACAGAGCAAAAAACGCCACCTCAACTCCCTCCAGCCCGGATCGGAGCTGCACTGGTACGAAATTCGAGAGATCCTCGGTCAGGGAGGCTTTGGCATTACTTATCTTGCCGATGACAAAAACCTTGCCCACGAAGTCGCTATAAAAGAATACATGCCCATCGATCTTGCCGCGCGCGGCGTAGACGGTCAGCTTGAGTCACTTTCAGCAGCGCACAGCGAACGTTACCTCTGGAGTCTTGAACGATTTATCGAAGAAGCCCGGACTCTCGGTCTGTTTAATCATCCCAACATCGTTCGTGTCCGAAATGTCTTTCAGACTAATAATACCGCCTACATGGTCATGGATTATGAGTTGGGTGAAAGCCTGCAGGACATTCTCAATCGCCGCAAGATTCTGGATGAAGACGATATTGGTACGGTAATTTTTCCAATAATTGATGGAATGAAGCAAGTCCACGCTCATGGCTTTATTCACAGAGATATTAAACCGGCCAATATATTTATTCGGGTCGACGGCGATCCTGTCTTGCTTGATTTTGGTTCAGCCAGGCAATCCTTGAGTGAGCAGCAGCAGTCTCTGACCAGTATTTTCTCGAAAGGCTACGCGCCGATCGAGCAATACAGCAGCGAAGACGAACAACAGGGGGCCTGGACAGATATCTATGCTTTCGGTGCCACCATGTACCGGGCAATCGCCGGTATTCCGCCTTCGGACGCCATCAACCGTAGCTCGGCGCTAAGTCTGGCTGCGCGTGACACCTATGTCCCTGCGGTTGAAATCGGTGCAGGCCGCTATTCTACCGCCCTGCTTGAAGCCATTGACTCAGCCATGCAATTCAAACATCAGGATCGACCGCAAACTATTTCAGAATGGCAATCGATGTTTCTGGAGGCTCGCCCGGCACCTGTGCACAACATGGTCAAACTTGATGAAGCGCCAGTCGAAGAAGAAGACACTTTCCTCGCTGAAAAAATACGCGCAGCTGAAGCAGGTGACGCCGGCCCTCAGGCTGAACTGGCATTTATTTATGCCAAAGGTGATGGCGTCCCGGTAAATGACGACGAAGCATTTAAATGGTTTAGTAGAGCTGCCGAGCAGGGAGATGCTATTTCACAGTTCAACCTCGGTGTAATGTATGCAAAAGGCCGAAGTGTTGAGCAAGATTATACCGAAGCTTTTAAATGGTATAAAAAGGCAGCTGAGAAAGGAGATTTTAATTCTCAGGCAACGATATCCATGATGTATATGAAAGGTATCGGCACGGAAAAAGACCATAAGTCAGCTTTTGACTGGACTTTGCGGGCAGCAAAACGCGGACACCTGAATTCAATATTTAACCTTGGTGAATTTTATGCAAGAGGTTTTGGTGTTGAAAAAAACCCCAGTGAATCTTTCAAATGGAATAAAAAGGCCGCATTAAAAGGTCATGTTAATGCACAACTTAATCTGGGTTTCATGTATGGTAAAGGTGAAGGTGTCGAACGTGACGATGTAGAAGCCTTCCACTGGTATCGAAAAGCTGCTGAGTTCGGTCACCCGAATGCTCAGTTTAATCTTGGTGTAATTTATGCAAAAGGCCGCGGTGTCCCCTCTAATATCGAAGAAGCAAAAGTCTGGTACAAGCTTGCCGACGAACAGGGTGTCGAACAAGCCGGCCGGGCGCTTGCACGCCTGAATCAATAAGCCAGATCCAACACTGTTGTTTTTCAAGTCATGAACACGAACCTGTCGGCATTGCTTGCCACCTACCATTCCCTGAGATCACAACATCAACAACTGGTACTCGCGACCATTGTTGAAACTATGGGTTCCACCTACCGTAAAGCCGGCGCAAGAATGCTCATTACTCCCGATGCGGAGTACTTCGGCTTACTTGGTGGTGGCTGTTTTGAAGCCGATCTACTCGCACACGCACAGGAAGTGTTCCAGAATCAGCACAGTAAAATAGTTTTTTATGATATGCGCGCACCGGACGATGAAATCTGGGGCCTCGGCCTTGGTTGCAATGGCGCCGTGCGTATTTTGCTACAGTTATTCTCCACCGGTGATCCGCAAAACCCGCTGACGCTGATTGAAAACGCGCTAACAGAAAAACAGAATTGTGTGCTGTTCACTATTTGCGAATCTGAAGAAAAAGGGCTTCCTAACGAAAGCAATTTTCTACTTCAGTTCAGAGACGATGAAGTTGTTAGCGCACCAACAAACTGGCCTTCCGAATACCTTCAGCTTGTCAAAAGGACCTGGCAATCCGGCAAATCATTGTTTTCCGAAACTGGATCATCAGAACATTCAGCTTCAGTTTTTTCCAGCCAGATTACCCCTCCTTTCCACTTACTTATAATAGGCGCAGGGCCAGACGCAGCCCCAATTGTTAAAATAGCCAAATTACTGGGATGGGAGATCAGTATCGTTGATTATCGGGAAGCCTTTTTGAATCAGGCTGAATTCAGTGAAGTTGATAATCTAATCCTGTCTACACCAGAGCAGCTGGTTGAATCACTCAATCTGCAAAGAATTGATGCCATCGTGCTGATGACCCACAAAATTGAGTACGACGAGCGATATCTTCGCTCACTTACGGAAACCACAGCATCCTATATCGGCCTGCTTGGCCCGATAGCCAGACGCGAGCGACTTCTGGATCAGCTGGGGGATGACCGAAAGCTGATACAAGAGCGAATATTCGGCCCTGTCGGGCTTGATCTGGGCGGCGAACTACCAGAGGAAATCGCCCTTTCTCTGATCGCAGAAATCCAGTCTGTATTGCACAAAAGAGATGGTGCTTCGTTGAATTCCAAGTCACAGCCACTGCACCCGGAAACTGATTTTGGTCACGATGACTTATACGCGCTTATCCTCGCGGCCGGCGGAGCCAAACGTTTCGGTGGTTTAAAACAATTAATTGAGTACGAAGGCACATCCTTATTACGGCGAAGTATTCTGACCGCATCCTCGATCGTCGGTGAGCGAATCAAGGTCGTACTCGGCGCACGTGCCCGAAAAGTTAAACGGGATATTGATACTCTTAAGGCAGGTATTGTAATTAACGAACGTTGGGAAGATGGTATGGCCACATCCCTGCAGGCCGGTATCGAAGCACTTCCGGATGAGTGTAACGGTATTTTGCTGATTCTATGCGATCAGGCCCGCATCAACGCGGATCACTTGCAACAACTCCTGGACCAATGGTTGAATGACAAATCAAAAATCATTGCCAGCGAGTACGCAGGCACCAGGGGTGCACCGGCCATCATCCCCCGCCATGCTTTTCAAAGCATAATGAAACTGCATGGTGATAAGGGCGCAAAATCTATTATTGAGAGTAAGGCTGCTGAAGTGATTCTGGTCAACATGCCAGCCGGCGAATTTGACGTGGATACTCAGGATGACTACATGGCTCTTCTCTCTGAAGAATAAGGGCACTGCATAATCACTAATAGCAAGAGAGTCACAAGTATGCTCCAATATCGCAATAAAGAAAGCTCGAAGATTGCCGATATCAATTTTTAGTATTCTATGGAGAAAGTTATGTCTACAAGAGTGTTGTTTTTCACCAGCCTGCTTTTTTGTTCTTTTATTCAATCTGCCACCGCCGTTGATAAAGAAGATAAGCCGGGATTGATTGTTCAGGATACGGTTAATAAGGTTCTCGATATTCTGACAAATAATGAATTATCAGAAGAAGAGAAGAAGAATCAATCCTATGACATTGTTGGAAAACAAATTAATTTCGCCGGTATGTCTCGACGGATTCTGGCAATAAACTGGAAAAAATCGACAGACCAGCAGAAACAGGAATTTGAAAACCTGTTCCGCGAAATTCTACTAAATACGTACTGGCAGCGAATAAAGAATTATGACAATGAAAAAGTCGAATATATAACGGGAATGATTGAGGGTAATCGTTTCGCCACAGTCGATACAGTCATTATTTCCGACAAACTTGAGATTCCGATTACATATAGAATGGAACTGATTGATGGCAAATGGATGGCCTACGACTTTTTAATCGAGTCACTCAGCCTGGTGACACGTTACCGTACAGAATACCGCTCAACGATCAAAACTCATGGTGTTGACGGACTGTTGTCCCAAATGCGAGAAAAAATCAAATAGGATTAGCGTCAGCAAATTCAACCAGAACTACATCGTTCTGTTTGCATAAGCCAATCCTGCGCATCACGCGCCCACTTCAATTCGCCTGTTCGACAACTACCGCCGGAATTGCATAAAGCAAGATACTTCTCCAGGGGCTCTGTAATAGTGCAATCAAGGCGGTAGTGTAAAACTGCGGCATATTCGTACCAGTACGCTGGCTTGTCTGGGGAAAGTTCAGTTGCCCGTTTTAAGTCAGTTAGAGCCGCTTCGAAATTAAGTAATTCATGTGAATAGTGCATCCCGCGTTCATACCAGATGTCGGCGTCGTCCCGATTGTAATAAAGTGCCCTCTCATAACTGTCAGGCACGCTTTCGAAGCGTTTCATTTTTCGGGAGAGCAAAGCATTCGCTTTCAGGATATAGCGATTCATTGGTTTCAGGCGGCTAGCTAATTCAATATCCCCGAGCGCGATATCATTGTGGCCCAGACGTTGCAGCGCGTGACTGCGCCATCTAAGTGACTTTGGATCCTGTGGCCAGAGCGCCAGTGCAGTATCGAAGTCACGTCTGGCAGCCTCATAATCAGCCAGATGATAATGATTGATACCTCTTTCTCTATAAATAATATGATCGGATCCCTTGTCGATCGCAAAATCAAAATGGATGGCTGCATCCTCATAACGTTTCTGCTCAGCCAGAGACTCTGCAAAAATATAATCAGCGTATCCTGACAGGTTTTTTAATAGCGGCTGGTCACTAGTGTCCTTATCAATAGTTTTTATAAAACTCATCAAGTCCTCAGCTCGACCACCCCATTCGGGTTTCAAACTCCAGATATAAGCAGAACGGACCAGATAACTTCTGGGATGAATCCGCAGAGCTTCCCGCAAAGTTTTCGCCTGGTACTCTTTTTCACCAAGCAACATTAATACTTTCAGAGCAAGCGCATCAGCAGCTGACAAATCTTCTCTGAGCTCAATCGCCTGAGAGATATCGGCTGCAGCAAGACGCAGATAATTTCTCATTTTTTCCAGCCGCGCTCGGGATGTCTCTTCGAGTTGGCGATGACCACGCCAGGACCATGCAACCCCGTAGTAGTAATACGCTCTTACCAGATGAGGCACAAAACTATCAGGTTGTAACTGCAGCCAGTCGGATATCAGAATCTCGTAATCCGGATTTGAATTCGCCAGGGTCTCGAGAGCAAACTGCAACAGTCTCTCATCATCTCCGCCATTGATATATCTGTCATGATAAGAAGCCAAAGTGGCTTCAAGAATTTCGAATTGCCTGTTTTCAATTTGCGAAAGCAGTTCAAGGCGATCCGGATAAGTGGTTTCAGCATAAGAGTACGGCAAAGCATACAAAAACGAGAGAAACAGGCTGATTTTTAGTCTTCGTAACATAGAGTTTCTAGAAAAACGCCGGCAAATATGCAGGCAGGTGCGGTAAATCCGAATATACCTTGAGTATAAACGAATTTGAGGACAGGGAACTTACGATAAGGCTAGTTTAGCTTGCCTAACACCCGTTCCAGTTTGGATTGAGCGGTTTTCCATTCAGGCACCAGCGCTATGGCTTCACGATAGTCCGCTTCAGCTTTATGAAGCTGTCCGAGTTTTTCGTAAGCCATGCCACGGTTAAGATGCGCTACGTAACTCTGGTTCAAACCCATATCAAGAGCCTTATTGTATTCAAGTATGGCGCTGTCGTAGGACTGCCCCATAAAAAACAGATTGCCGCGATTGACATGGATGGCACCAAATTCCGGATGTAACTTTTCTGCCCTTTCGTAGTCCTTAATCGCCTTCTGATATTCTTCCAAAGCGACATAAATTATACCTCGATTGATCAGGGTTGCAGCCCTATCACGCATGCGAAGGTTTTGACTGATTAAAGCATTTGTACACGCAGTCAGCTCTGAATGGGATGCCGAGTGCATCTGAGTAGCAAGTTGCGCAGAATAAAAACATTCCTGTGCCTCTTCGCTATCTCCGAGAACTGTAACTGATTGCGCTGAAACATCCGTCGCTATAAACAAAAATAGAAGGGACAATGCCACCATTCGCTTGAAGAGATTGTTACGCATTCGGCTTCTCCTGTTTTTCCCTGGTACCATCCAAGTGTAGGCAAAAAGTGCCTGTTTTTCCATTTATCCGTGAAAGACTACTAATTCAGTCCACCCTGGTCCGGCGTCCAACGTGCATTTGCGGCTTCCGGCTGATAACAGCGTACCCTCATATCGCCTACCGTCAGTGTCTCTCCGGGCAGGTAACCGTTGCTGTTCGGTGCTGAACAAACTTTATCTTCAGCCACACAAAAATTCTGTTTGTTGGAGGGTGGTCCGGGGCGGCACATCAGGCTTTTGCACTGATAATTGTTTTCACATTGATCGCCACTGATAAATGGTGGATCGACCAGTCTTGCCAATGCCGTCGGTGAGACATCTATATATTGATAAAGGGACTCAGGTAGCAGCTGTTTGAGTAAATAAGGGTCGGTAGTTCGCCTGTATTTATACCATTCATCAAAGGACACATAGGCATCAACGTTACGTTCGAGTTTAGCGGCAGCGACACCTCGAACCAGCCAGTTCCAACTCTGCTGGCGATCAATATTGTTTACTTTGTCGGCATGGTCGAAAGCCTTTTGCCACTGCTTCTCTTTTAAATAAATCAAACCAACATTCTCGAGTGCTTTTGCCTCATCAGACGGGTTTGCCTGTGCCAAATTTGCCGCTTGTCTGAAATCCTTTTCGGCTCGCACATGATCATTACTCATCAGGTAAGCACTAGCTCGACTGTTATAGTGCAGCCACTTTTGTGGTTCCAGTTCTACGACCTTGTCATAGGCTGCGATTCGGGCAGCGTGCTGATTCAGTCGTTGATGTGAATTTGCCAGACCTATCAAGGCATCAACAGAATCAGGCTTAAGCGCATGAACATTCTTAAACTCAGCGACAGCCTTTTCATATTTATGCGAATAAAACAAGGCATTGGCAAGTCCGAGACGAGCAAGCGCATATTCCTCGGCGTCGGTTTTCACTTGGGTATAGTTATCGATTGCCAAATTGTAGTCCAGTGCAGCAAACGCATCTTTCGCCAGAGACAGCTCATCAGGCTCTGCCTGCGGATCGGGCAACATATTCAGTACGGGCTCATCGCTGGTATCGTCGACAGATAAATCTTTTTCTGATAAACCCGTTTCATTTTTTCTCACTTCTATTGGTAAAACTGATGTGTCTGCCATCTCCATTTCATTTTGCCCGATCCTGTTTGACATGGATAATTTTGCAGGTACAACATAGGACTCTGTCGTACGTAGTTTGCTCACCTCAGTTTCCAGCTCGTTTATTCTACTTCGTGCTGCTTCAGTCTTCGACTGGAGAACCGTATTTTGACTATAGAACCAGGCCAACAAACCGGACAGGATGATAATCACAGACATAAACACGGTAGTTAAATTTGACATTCGATCTTTAGTCATTTCTATTACTCATATTGGCATACAGAACTATATACTTCAGACATGCAATTTCTACACAAGTTTTATGCCGCTTCGATCAGTATCGGTCTGGATGGGTCCATGCTGATCGAAAGCACACGGGAACGCCTGATAATCTGGGCAATGCTGTTTTGTTTCCTGGCGGCCGCCAGCCTGATTTTATTTCTAATGTCGCGTCCTAAAAGTGTTAAAAAACTCAGTCTGGCCCTGTTTCTCATTTCACTAATCATTCCGACCGTAATTATCCCCTCTCTCAAACATGAATCGATCCATGTCAGCCGTGATCAAATAACGATTGATTCCGGTTTCTGGTTCAAGCCAAGGAGAGATGTTATAGAGTTAAAGAATTTACGTAAATTGTCACGGACCCGTGACAGTTATTGGGTCAGCAACCTGATTGGTGATGAGACGATGATCTGGTCTTTTGAGCGTGAAAACGATCCTTTACAACAAATAGTACTCAATGCTTTTTTCAGTGCGCACAGCATGACCGTTGCTCACTACATCAGAGACCGTGGCTATCCGGTAGAGTGGCTGGCTGTGTACTTATAGAGAAACTACTCTGCCTGCAGGTTGGTTAAATCTGCAATAATTTCAGCGGCATGTTTCTTCGGTTTTACATCCCGGTAAATTTTGGCCAGTTTTCCATCCGGTCCCACAACAAATGTATGACGCTTTGCGTATTTCAAAGGCCCCATAGAGGTCAGACAACCATAAGCGCTGGCAACTTCTGTGCCTGCATCAGACAACAGCGGGAAAGGCAATCCGTGTTTCTCCGCAAATTTGGCATGGCTTTCCGCACTGTCCAGACTGACTCCTAGTACTTCAGCATTTAATGCCCGTATCCTGAAAATATCATCTCGAAAGTTGCAGGCCTCAGTGGTGCAGCCAGGCGTATCGTCCTTCGGATAAAAATACAGTACGACCCATTTACCGGCATAGTCAGCCAGTTTGTGTGGTTTCCGATACTGATCGATCAGTTCGAATTCAGGTGCGGGATCACCAACCGTCAATTCGCTTTCTGCGTTGGAACTAAAAGGCCACATAACTAAGAGTGTTAATACCAGTAGGGATATTTTTGAAGATAATTCTTTTTTCATAAGTACACCAGTAATATTGAATTGAGACCAGGTCGAGGTATCAGTCTACACCCTTTTTTGACCATTCCCTTATTTTTGTAATCTGCTTTTTCGGTATACCAAGAGACTCAAGGAAGTCCTGGTGCATTTCCGGCATCGCTTGTTCAAACTCAATATGCCATCGTTGCATATCCTGCTCATCAAGCCCGCTAGCCTCGAGCAGGCTTACCCACTGCGCCTTGTCCATGATACGCGCATTTTTCAAGTGCGCTGGCTGTCCCAAAATCTGCACAATGACCTGCTGTTGCTTGCGCAATGTCAGTATTCAGGCTCTGAAGTCGACTGGCCAGAATGGAAGCACTTGTTCCCTTACGACTGGTCAGTAACTTCATTATTTCCTCCAGCGACAGTCCGCCACTGCGGTAAGTGAGGATCATTTTCAGTCGCTCGACATCTTTCTGGCTATAAAGACGGTAATTGGATTCACTTCGAGCCGATGGTGACAACAGGTTCTTCCTGTCATAGTAGAGCAGTGTGCTTCGCGATAGCCCGAATTCGCGGGCAAGCTGTCCAATTGTTTTTAAAGTCGAATGCGCCATCTGATTTAATTAAGTTGTTGCTTATCCGGTTTCATAAACTGAGATTTTGCCTGTTTCGACCACAGCAGCCGTTCTGAATAATACTCCTGCAAGAGCGATTTAAGATCCTCAACCAGATCCATATTATCGACCAGAAAATTCTCAAAGTCTTTCTCACCCTGCTCCGAGATCCTTTGTTTCATGATCCTGGCGCAGGCCTCGCTAACAGTATGATGATACTTTTCGTAATCCCCGTGATATTCAGCAAAGCACTTCGTACCTAGTGTAATCTTTTCTATTGCCTTGCTTAATGGCAAGTGCCTGAGGTAAAGCCAGGCTATGCGCAGATGGCTGATATGATTGATCTTTGAGGGCGGCAGGCTCAAATCCTCAAACCGGGTAATTAGTTCTGTATCTGAAATAGTCATTTGTTTAGTCTCCCATTCTAGTCGATTTGGAAAGTCTAAACTGTGAAGCTGTAGTCAGGTCAATTAGGGCCACTGTACTTAGCCCACATTATTTATATTCCCGCTGCCATGCTACTCTTTGTCGCTGATTCAAAGCGTACACCGACCTGATGGTCTTGCTTGACGATGATAATCTCGACCCGAGGGGGATAATAATGTCAGAAGAATTTACCCACGAAAAATGGTCTTCTCGCAGGGCTTTTTTACTTGCCGCTATTGGCAGTGCGATCGGCCTTGGTAATGTCTGGCGATTTCCCTACATAACCGGCGTCAACGGTGGTGGCGCCTTCGTTCTGATTTACTGTGCCTGTATATTCATAATAGCTCTGCCTTTACTCATGTCAGAAATTGCAATTGGTCGTCGCGGAGGTGAAAGCCCGATTCGTAGCATGCATAAACTGACTGCAGAGGAGAAAGTCAGTAAATTCTGGCACAGCCTCGGCTGGCAAGCAGTACTGGCTCCGACAGTTGGCTTAATGTATTACAGCGTCGTGGCCGGCTGGACACTTGACTATGCGGTTACCAACCTGATCGGCGGTATGACCCAGCTTGACGCAACAGGCTCGGCGGAAAAATTTGGTGCTCTCGTCTCAGATCCTGTGCGATTGATTTTCTGGCATAGTGTATTTATCGGCATCACTGTTGCCATCGTCTCTCGAGGTATTAAAAAAGGCCTGGAGAAAGCCATCTCCTATCTGATGCCAGCCTTATTTGTAATTTTACTTGTGTTAGTTGCCTATACCGCATTCACTGCTGATTTCAGTTCCGCAGTTAAATTCATGTTCAAACCCGATTTCAGCAAGGTTACTGCGGATGTCGTACTTATGGCCGTAGGTCAGGCTTTCTTTTCTGTCAACGTGGCTGTCGGAGCACTGATTACTTACGGCGCCTATATGCCAAAACACATACGCATTCCCAGAGTCGCCGGTGTCATCGCACTAGCCGATACTGGCGTGGCATTGATGATGGGGCTGATTATTTTTCCACTGGTGTTCAGTTATGGTCTGACACCGGGTGAGGGCCCGGGTCTGGTGTTCGTAACTCTACCCATCGCTTTTGGGCAGATGCCAGCCGGCATTATATTCGGTACTCTGTTTTTCGTTTTGATGGCGGTTGCCGCCCTTACCTCCGCGCTGGGCATGCTGGAACCCGTTGTTTCTTATCTGGAAGAAAAACGCCGCTTCAGCCGTACTCAGCTGGCGATCGGCATGGGTAGTCTGATCTGGATATGCGGCCTGCCTGCCTTACTCTCATTTAACATTCTTGCTGACTTCAAACCACTCAATGAAGTTGCGTTATTTGAAGGTAAAACGATTTTTGATCTGATGGATTTTCTTGTCGCCAACTTGATTATACCAATGGGCGGTCTGCTGCTTGCCCTGTTTGCCGGCTGGGCGCTTAGCAAAGAATCACTAGCGGACGAATTGGGCTGGAAAGACAATGCTTTACTCTTAAACGGATTACGATTTTTGATCAAGTTCGTCGCACCCATCGCTATCATTGGCATATTCATTGTCAATATATTCGGCACCAGTGTTGCCTGAAATATCAGTGATGATTTTTAGAGATTCATCCTTTGCATATAGTCCTTGAGTGCAACCGTTACTTTTGGTGAGAGCGCCAGAGTGGCCAGTACCGTTGGGATTGCCATCAAACCATAGGCTGCATCGACAATATTTAGAATGACACCCTGACTCCAGACTGCCGCTAGCAAAATAGTAAGGAGGTAGACGTAAATATAATAGCCTCCATTTTTTTTACCAAACAGATAGCGGGCACATTTCAATCCGTAGTAGGAAAGTGAGATCATGGAAGAGATCGCAAACATAATAACCACCATCGTCAGCAACAAACTGCCAACACCCGGCATGGCTTGTTCAAAGGCTGCTGCAGTCATGACAATACCGCCGCCCTCGCTGGAAACACCAGAGATCAGGATGACCAGCGCAGTCAGAGTGCAAATAACATGCGTATCAATAAACGGGCCGATCATGGCTACCATGCCCTCTCGTACCGGCTCTGTCGTTTTCGCAGCGCCATGAGCCATAGGGGCTGTGCCTATGCCAGCCTCATTTGAAAAAGCCGCGCGTTGAATTCCCGTCACCATAACTTCTTTCACGACCACTCCAGCCGCACCACCCAAAGCCGCGTTTAATCCCAGGCCATTGCTTACGATACTTAACAGTAAACCCGGGACCTGTTGGAAATTCGAAAGCACAATAAACATGCAGGCAAGAAAATAAAGCAGACACATGGCCGGGACGATACGTGCGGTGGCCTTGCCTATTCGGGTAATGCCACCGAGTACCACCATGGAAACCAGAACCATTGCGATAAAACCGGTAACCACAGGGGGTATGTTCCAGTCGGTATAGAGCAGGCTGGCTAACTGGTTCGATTGAAATAAACTTAATGTACCTATCATGCCGCAGCAGGCAAACATGACAGCAAGAAACTTGAAACGCCCGCCCAGTCCGACTTCAATGAAATACATGGGTCCGCCCTGAGGAATACCATCCTCATCCTCCTTTCTATACATACAGGCAAGCGAGCAGGTAAAAAACTTGGTGGTCATTCCCACCAGCCCCGATACCCACATCCAGAAAATCGCACCCGGCCCGCCAATCGCTACAGCTACGGCCACTCCGGCAATATTTCCCATACCGACGGTTGCAGAGAGTGCCGAACTAAGCGCCTGAAAGTGCGATATCTCACCCGGATCGTCAGGATTATCATACTTGCCCCGAACAATATCGAGTGCGTGTGCGAAGGTGCGAAATGGAAGAAAACGCGTGACGATGGTGAAATAGGCCCCGGCACCGGTTAGCAGGATAACCAGAGGCAGTCCCCATATCAGTGAGACGACATTAGCCCAGAATGTATTGAACGCTTCCACTATCGTGTTGTTTCGCCTGTCTAAATACGGAGAAGGTAGTTGGCAATCGCGTCAACATCCATATTACAATGCCTCTCGATCACTCATACCCGCTGCCATCATAACGGGTTATATAATTAGAACAATAATCGTAACAATCAGGAGAAGTTTTTTTGAGCAAGGTTATTAAAGTAATGGACACCTCGTTTCGCGACGGCTTTCAGTCTGTCTATGGCGCACGTGTTTTAACAGAAGATTTTTTGCCGGCACTTGAAGCAAGTGTCGCGGCTGGTATCCGACATTTTGAAGCGGGTGGTGGTGCGCGTTTTCAAAGTTTGTTTTTCTATTGTAATGAATCAGCTTTCGACATGATGGATGCCTTTCGTAAAGTCGCCGGCCCGGATGCGAACTTGCAAACTCTGGCCCGGGGCATCAACGTCGTGGCTCTGGCTCAGCAACCGCGTGACATCATCGACCTGCATGCGAAGATGTTTAAAAAGCACGGCATCACAACCATCCGAAACTTCGATGCATTGAACGATATGCATAATCTTCAGTACTCCGCAGAACGTATTAAGCACCACGGCTTGAATCATGAAGTCGTCATCGCAATTATGGATCTTCCCCCTGGTTGTGAGGGTGCGCACACACCGGAATTCTATCTGGAGCGTCTGAAAACCATCCTCGACATGGACATCCCCTTTGACTCTCTGTGCTTCAAAGACGCAACCGGCTCTTCCAATCCAAGAAAGATCTACAACACCATAAAAGGTGCGCGCAAGATGCTGCCTGCGGATACGCATATTAGATTGCACACCCACGATACAGTGGGCTGCGGTATTCCCTCTTATCTGGCCGCGATTGAAGCCGGTGCAGACGGCATCGATCTGGCAAAAAGTCCGGTTTCAGGCGGTACCTCCCAGCCTGACATCATCAGTATGTGGCATGCCCTGAAGGGCACGGATTTCTCACTCGATCTTGATTACGAAAAAGTCATTGAGGCCACGGAAGTATTCGAAGATTGCATGAAAGATTACTACGTACCACCCGAATCAAAACAGGTAACACCCTTGGTTGCCATCGCACCCATGCCAGGCGGCGCCTTAACCGCCAACACCATGATGATGCGCGACATCAACACTCTACATTTGTTTCCAAAAGTCTTAAAGGAAATGCCGGAAGTCGTAAAACGAGGTGGTTTCGGTACCTCTGTCACACCAGTCTCACAGTTTTACTTTCAACAGGCTTACGCCAATGTCGCGATGGGTCGTTGGAAAAGAATTACACCTGATTACGGTGACATGGTGCTCGGTTATTTCGGTCGCACACCGGTTCCAGCCGATCCGGAAATAATCAAGAAAGCCGAGAAGCAACGCAAAAAACCCAAGTTTGATGGTGATCCTCTGGATCTGCCGGAACCCGGTATTCCAAAGGCCACAAAAATTCTTGAAGAGAATAGTCTTGCTGTAAATGACGAGAATATATTCATCGTCGCAAGTTGCGGTGACAAAGGACTGGATTTTCTGCTCGGTAATTCCAGGGTGAATGTCAGAAAAACAGAGCCTGCCGAAGAAGAAACGGAATCCGCTTAAACACCTTCTAGCAGAAGACGTGTATTCATAAAATTTACGCGCTCTGCGAGGACGGTGGCTACCAGCTCGTGCAAACAGGCGCGGAGTTTTTCATCACCGCTATTAAGACGGGTACGACTTTCTGAGCTCAGGTGATACAGAACCACCGCCTCATCAGCAATAAGCGTAGCCGAGCGTGTGTTGCTGCGCAGATAAGCAGATAACTCTCCAATCAAGGCACCGGGCGTAAACTTCTTGATACGCTTGCGGCCTTTTTGCTGATCGTCTATGTAAGCCGACAGGGCACCCTGTTCCAGAATGTAAAACCCACTATCCAGTTCACCCTGTTGAAAAAGTATCTCTCCCTCCTCACAGGTGATTTTTTCCATAGCAGAAAACAGCAGTTCTACCTTTTCTTCATTTTTTAAAAGCTCTTCGAGAATATCCCGAATACGCAAACTTCTGGTCGCAAGGCCTGCTTGCGTTACTATCAACTCCTCCATGTACTCAAGCGCAAAATCCACTTCGCTGAATACCAATGGCCTGGCATCTGCAAGACTGACCGCTTCCACTTTTACTAATTTGTCAGTCACCTGCTTTGATACACCGGAAAACATCAATTGAATACCCTTTGCCTCGCAAACGGTTTTAATCTGAGCAAAAGTATTCAACGCGGAAATGTCTACGCCAGTGACCCGTCGCATATCCATTAACAGGAATTGTCGT
The DNA here is from genome assembly GCA_012103475.1 of Gammaproteobacteria bacterium. Lineage (GTDB taxonomy): Bacteria > Pseudomonadota > Gammaproteobacteria > Eutrophobiales > Eutrophobiaceae > WLWS01. The sequence continues at coordinate 434,181 of WLWS01000004.1, forward strand.
TCACCATCTGCTGTCAATTCATCTTCAACAATTTTATCCAGAATCGCATTCGCAGAACCAAAAAACAGAAAACCACGAAGACTATAAACAACTGCTGCCCCACTCTTGTTATTCAACAACTCATTACTCTGATTCGCGCGTTCGACGGAACTGCGTAGAATTTTGAGAGAGCGTCTGGCTTCAATCGCACTTATCATGCTGTAGCGAACAACGAAAAGCAGCACCGTTAAAATAATGCCAACGACAATGCCGGGCATAAAACCGAAAACAATTACTGTGCCCAGAATCACATAGATAATCGCGAAGTCAGTGATATTAAAACCTCGCGTATTACGATAAGCCCAGTCGAATAAAGTCTGAAAAGCAAACAGGAAAATCAGGATGCTGACGATAAGTTTTGGCAGAAAAGTGACGATCGCTCCACCAAATATAATCACCAGCATGCCTACTCCGCTGGAAGTTAACTGGAGCCAGCGACTGCTTGCACCAAATTCCCGATACATCGAAGTGGCGACAACGTCGGTGTAGGTAGGTGGCGCAAAACAAATTGCAGAAAAACCATTCGCTACGCCCACATTCTGAAATTCATCTCCAATGCTAATGGTCTCACTACTATCTGCTTTCAATGCAGTTAAGGTCATCGAGGCATAGAGCACCGTCAAAAAAACAATAGTCAGCATCTGTGGCAAGACCGTCGCGATGAATGTCCAGTCAATGTCATTGAGTGAGAGCACACTAAGCATGCTCCAGGCACCACCTTCTGATTCGACTACATCAAATAGCCAGCCCTGAGCAACCTGCTCCTGCTGGGAGAGTTCTGTAAAGTAGACCAGCAGATAGTAAGTAATCGTTACGAGAACGATCGCTGCAGGCAGAATCCAGAACTTGTCAAACCGGTCCATACACCAGACCAGCACCGCACCGGCAACGATGGCCAGAGAAAGATGCAAGAGCTCATTATTTGCAAGATCACTTAGTAGCGAAGAGCCAATACTTACGCCAGCAGCGACATCAAAACCCGCATCCAGAATTAACCAGCCGACACTGGTCATAAATCCACAGACGACAGGGAATGGCAGGAGTTCAAGCAGTTTGGACAGACGATAGCGTCCGACGAGGTAACAGCTAAGTGCGAAACCCGATGAGGTCAACGCAATAATACAGAGCAAGGTTGCCAAACCGCGTGAACCAGCCGCCTCCGCGCCCATGTAGCTCACCATAATAGCCGCAATAGCGCCGATGATGACAACGGCCTGATCATCTAGATTGGCAATGTGGAGAGGATCTTTACTAAGCAAAGCAACAGAAAGGCTGGCCAGAATCCAACCCAGCAGGCAGGCGAGAATGCCAACAGGGAGAAAAACAGAAAGTGTGCCGGAAAAAATTATTGAGGCAAAAACATAACACCACAGGGACATGTCCAGTCCGTCAGTAATGCCCAGAGTGATATCGGTCGTGAGGTGTTTTGATCGAAACCCGTTTTTTTGGAGGGCGACCATATTATCCGCAATAAAAAAACAGCCGGGATGAAATCGCCTGATTCATCCCGGCCTTTATACAACTATTTACATATTGTCCTTCATCATATTTTTTGCATCTTCCATCATTTTCTTCTTGGCATCTTCCATCGAATCTTCACCGGTCATCTCCATGGCGGTGTCTTCTGCCATTTCTTTTGCCTTATCCATCATCTCGTCTTCATTTTCAGCAATGTATTCTTTTGCCGCATCCATAGCGTCATCCATCATACCCTCAGACTCTTCAACAATAGACTCAGGTGTCTTCACGACTTCACCATCGATCACGCTTGTTTCTTCTTCCATTTGCTCAACAACTGCTTCGACCTCAGTTTCAACAGCAGCGGCGGCACTTTCCATTTTCTTTTCCATTGGAGCTGGTGCGGCAGCCTTATCGTCTCCACCACATGCACTCAGGCAAAGAATGCAGAAAATACTAACTAATTGAATTTTCATATTTTTATTCCCCATACTTTAGTTATATAGTTTTTACCAAGGTAAAACGGTATTTGTACGCTGAAAGCGTAAATTAATCAATCACTAACGTACTTGCTCAACATTTTCATCGCTGCTCTCACTTTTTAAGGTCAAGTTGCACCGGACAATGATCCGAGCCCATCACATCATTCAAAATATCGGCCTTTTTGATCTCTCCGGCGAGTGTCGGTGAACTCAAAAAGTAATCTATTCTCCATCCCACATTCTTGGCCCGGGCTCCGGCACGATAACTCCACCAACTGTATTTCACATCTTCCGGTTTTTTGTAACGAAAGGTATCAATGAAATCAGCCGCGACAATATTATTCATTCCGTCTATCTCTTCCTGCATGTAACCCGCACTTTTGTTGTAGTTCGGTTTGGGGCGAGCCAGATCAATATCCCGGTGCGCTACATTCAGATCGCCACAGACAATAACGGGTTTTTGTTTTTCAAGTTTCCGGATATAGCTCAGAAAATCCTTATCCCATTGCTGACGATATGCAAGACGTTTCAATTCACTACCTGAATTTGGCGTGTACACTGTCACCAGAATATAATTGTCATACTCCGCTGCGATAACACGGCCTTCCTGATCGTGTTCCTCAATGCCAATATCGTAACTGACCGCTATGGGTTCTTTTTTAGTCAGGATTGCTGTTCCCGAGTACCCTTTCTTGACTGCCGAGTTTGAATAAATATGGTAACCATCGATCGTCTCCAGCGCTTCGAGCACCTGATCATCCTGCGCCTTGGTTTCCTGCAGACATAACACATCTGTTTTCATTGCCTTCAAAGAAGACGGAAAATCCTTCTTCATTACTGCCCGAATCCCATTCACATTCCACGACACTAAACGCATAAACTTACTCTCCAGGTTAATTAAACACTCGCTAATTCTTTTTTTATCGCTCCACACAGCACCATCAGGCGAATCGCTTCTTTATCACTGAGACCCGTCGCACAAAAGGCCCGCTCGCTGGCTTTGAGCGCCTGTCGTCCAATCTTGCGACCCGCACTGGTCAGAACGATTCTCTTTTTACGTTCATCCACATCTTCAGACTGCCGCTCAATATACCCGTTTGTTTCCAGTCTTTTCAGCAAAGGGCTCAGTGTGGCGTTGCCAATACCGGTTTCTTCGGCAATTTTGCTGATCATCAGACCATCGTTTTCCCACAGAGCCATCATCACCACATATTGGGGATAAGTCAGATTTAGCGGCTGTAACAAAGACTTATAGGCCTGAGTAACTGCTCTGGAGGTGGAATACAGGCTGTAGCACAGCTGTTCTTTAAGTTTCGGCCCCATGACTTAGCCATCCTTTTGAGTTTAATTCGTACACTAAATATTTGTATTCTGATTTTAGCTCGCCTATACTTCGCTTTACAATATTTCGTGCACGAAATAATATTACTGAAAATAATTGAGGAGCCAGACAAATGAGCAAGATAATCGCAGCCATTCTTACACTTGGAATCAGTCTTATCGCTGTCGCCGGAGGAAATCCAGAGCATGTGCAACTACCACAAGACTATAAAAGCGAATACACAAACTATGACACACGTACTCGCAGTAATGGCAAACAGGTAGCGGTTCTCTACGCAAACAAAGCGGCAATTGATTCCGCATCTGATTCTTCGCTTGCTGAAGGTTCAACCATCATCATGGAAATCTATAAAAAGAAAATGGATGAAAACGGCAAGGCAATGATGGACGCCAATGGTTTATTTGAAAAAGGTAAGTTCGCCGCCATCGCGGTGATGGAGAAACGCGCAAACTGGGATGCCGGTTTTGATGCGGCACACCGCTCAGGAGACTGGGGTTTTGCAATCTACAACACAGACGGAACTGTCAAAGAAAACAAACTCGATTGCGCCAGCTGTCATGTTCCACTAAGCAGTCAGGATCACCTGTTTTCACATTCCAGCCTGCTCGACTTTATTAAAAAATAGCAAAGATCTTTAGAGTATCAGGCAAAGCTCCTTAACCCGACAAGGTGCTTTGTCCGATACTCTTTATTCATCCACATCAAATGGGACCGCAAGAATCAATATATCTTCATCTCCCACACTTCGAGCCGTATGTCCTTTTCCAGTGGTATCTTCAACCAGAACGATATCACCGGCTTTGAATCTCCTTGTTTCACCATCGCTTACGACAATTTCAGAAATCCCGGAAAGATGAAACAGAAACTGTTTACGAATAGCAGTGTGCCAGTCGCCAAAATACCCGGGTGGTGCAGAAAATAAGGTTGCCGTAGCAGCCTGGTAGGTTTTTGAAAGACCAAGTTTCGGTTCCGGCTGTGCGTAACTGCCCAGCGCCATGGGTATCTCGCCGGATGAAAAATGAGAATCACCGTTTTCATCGACAACGATTCGTGTGTATTGAACATTCTCTGGCTGCTGTGTTGAACTTTCTTCCGCATGCGTATTTGCGACTCCGATACACAAGCTCATAAACAATAGTATTTGAGTTAATCTGGACATTGATTTTTCACTCCTGGCTGCCTGGTTTGAAGAATATAATTATCTTTCAGAGAACAGGTAATTATCCCACCATGCCCTCAATCTCCGAGAAATGCCGGATATATATATCCGTATACTCCGGCCAGGTTTGATCACCTCCGCCGGCATGATGAATAGTAGTCACACCGGCGCTTTTGCCGGACTGTAAATCATAAAGATAGTCACCTACCATCACTGTATCTTCCGCATCTGCCTGCCATAAGTCGAGCAAATAATGAATCCCTTCGGGCGAGGGTTTTGGTGTGGCAACATCTCGATCCACAATATGCTCAAGCGAAAACAGATGGTCAATTTCACAGGCCTTTAGTGTTTCAATAACGACCGGCATCACGTTACGGGTAAAAATACCGAGCCGCGCTCCACGCGATGCCAGTTTCTCGAGCAAAGACCGACTGCCATCCATAATCGTTGCCTTGGCGGCAAAGTGAGATTCGATTTCGTTCAAGCGTTGCCAAAGGGGAGCCGCTTGCTTTACTGGCATAGCATTCAGTGCCTCCAGTATGGGCACATCGGGCTCAAGACCTAGTTCCGAACGGATATAAGCGAAGTCATGTACGCTTTTAGTCAGCGTGCCGTCCATATCAAATATCCAGTGCTGACGCTCGTCTAAGCGGAATTCCTGCCAGGTAGTATTAATGTCTTTTCCTTCCCATCTTTAGCTTCAAAATATTCACCTTCCTGCCCCTTTTCACGGGATCGACCGGCCTCAGTGTTATATCATAAGTAAATGATAACTGCCCTCTTCCACCCTGCTGTCAGCAGCTGGTTTGAACAAACCTTTAGCAAGCCAACACCAGCACAAGCGCAGGCCTGGCCAGCCATTAAAGACGGCACACATACTTTAATTGCAGCTCCTACGGGCAGCGGTAAAACGCTGGCAGCTTTCCTGTCTGCCATCGACGATCTGGTCAAAGAAGGACTGCAACATGGCCTTAACGATGAGACCTATGTGCTTTACGTCTCGCCTTTAAAAGCACTATCCAATGACATACAGAAAAACCTGCAGGAACCCTTGCAAGGCATTGCCGATAACTTACTCGAACAACAATTACCGCCGGTAAATATCCGTGCAGCCGTTCGCACCGGCGACACGCCGCAAAGTGAACGCACGAAAATGCGTAAAACACCGCCGCATATATTAGTCACCACTCCGGAGTCATTATTTATATTGCTCACCAGTGACTCCGGCCGCGAGATGTTAAAGACTGTTCGTACTGTCATCGTTGATGAAATCCACGCACTGGCCGCAAACAAACGTGGCACCCATTTGTCTTTGTCCCTGGAGCGTCTACAAGCACTAAGTAATCAGCCAATAACAAAAATAGGCTTATCCGCAACACAGGAACCCATTGAAGAAGTGGCAAGATTTCTGGTCGGTAATAGAGAGGAACACTGCAACATCATCGACAGTGGTCATGTACGCAAAAGAGATCTCGCTATCGAGATCCCCGGCTCGCCGCTTGAAGCCGTCATGTCCGGCGAAGTCTGGCAGGAACTCTATCAGCGTCTTGAGGAGTTAATAGAAGAACACAATACAACATTAATTTTCGTCAACACCCGCCGACTGGCAGAACGTGCCGCCCGTTTCCTCGCTGAACGCCTTGGTGAAGAGCATGTCACCGCTCACCACGGCAGCCTCGCCAAAGAACATCGTCTGAATGCTGAACAACGACTAAAGCGCGGTGAACTAAAAGCATTAGTGGCAACCGCCTCATTAGAACTCGGCATCGACATTGGCGACATTGATCTGGTTTGCCAGCTAGGCTCACCCAAATCCATCTCGGGCTTCTTACAAAGAGCAGGTCGCGCCGGACATCAGGTAGACGCCACTCCAAAAGCTCGTCTGTTTCCCTTAACAAGAGACGATCTACTCGAATGCACGGCGATACTCGATGCAGTTCGGAGAGACGAACTGGATCAACTGAAGGTACCGAGCGGTCATCTGGATGTGCTCTCACAACAGATCATCGCTGAAGTCGCCTGTCAGGATTGGCAGGAAGATGAATTGTATAGCCAGATTCGAAGCGCCTATCCCTTCCGTGAATTACAACGTGAACAATTCAGTGATGTGATCACGATGTTGGCAGAAGGTTTCTCCACTCGAAGAGGACGAAAGAGTCGTTATGTACATTACGATGCGGTCAACAAACAAATAAAGGCCAGAAAAGGCGCAAAACTGACCGCCGTTACCAATGGCGGCGCGATACCGGATCAGTTTGACTACGAGGTCATCATGGAACCGGAAGGTCACTTCATCGGTACGCTGAATGAAGACTTCGCCTTTGAATCCCTGCCCGGTGATATTTTTCAGCTGGGTAATACTTCCTATCGAATCCTAAGAGTCGAGCAGGGCAAAGTGCGGGTACAAGATGCCCAGGGCCAGCCACCGAATATCCCCTTCTGGTTCGGCGAAGCACCCGGACGCTCCGATGCTTTAAGCCATGCGGTCTCGCGTCTAAGAGAAACCATCAATGACAAGCTACAACACGGTATGGACGCCGCACAAAACTGGTTAGTCGACGATGTCAACCTGAACGAAGCCGTGGCCTCACAACTGGTTACCTATCTTGCCGCGACACAGGCAGCACTCGGACGTATCCCCACGCAAAAGGATATCGTTTTCGAACGCTTCTTTGATGAAACCGGCGACCAACACCTGGTCATCCATTCGTCCTATGGTTCAAGAGTCAATCGTGCCTGGGGCCTGGGCATGCGCAAACGTTTTTGCAAACAATTCAATTTTGAATTGCAGGCCGCCGCGCTGGAAGACTCCATCGTCATCTCGCTCGGCGCCACCCACAGCTTCCCACTGGAAGATGCAACCCACTTTGTCCATTCCAATTCGATTAAAGAGGTTGTCACCCAGGCCATGTTACCCGCACCAATGTTCCCAACTCATTGGCGATGGAACGCGACAACGGCACTGGCCGTGAGACGCAACAACGCGGGTAAAAAAGTCCCGCCCATATTTCAACGTTCAGATGCCGAGGATTTAATGGCCGTTGTCTTTCCCGATCAAATTGCCTGTCAGGACAACATCACAGGTGAACGCGAGATACCAAAGCATCCATTAGTCGACCAAACAGTGGATGATTGTCTGAATGACCTGATGGACATTGAAACATTGACAAACATCCTAAAAAAGATAGAGGCAAAGGAAATCAACATTCATTGTTGCGATCTAAGCGGCCCCTCACCACTGGCATCGGAAATACTCACCGCCCGTCCTTATGCCTTTCTTGATGATGCACCAGCAGAAGAACGGCGCACACAGGCAGTCACAGCAAGACGCTTCATGGATCCAACAGAAGCATCAGAACTAGGCAAACTAAAACCCGAAGCCATCAAACAAGTATGCATAGAAGCCTGGCCAGACATAAGAAACGCAGATGAATTGCATGATGCCCTGATGGTACTTGGCATCATGACCGATGCGGAAGTAAAAGGAGACAACCCAACACAACAAGATTCAACAACCTTTATGCAAACACTGCTAAAGGACAAACGCGCCACACAGTTAACAACAGGCAAACAAACACTCTGGGTCTGCGCCGAACGCCTGCCACTGGCACAAACCATATTCAGCGAAGCCAAACTGAATCCAGAAATTGAAGCTGCCGGAGCAGCAGCAACGAAGGATTGGAACAAAGAACACACCTTAATAGAACTGGTACGCGCCCGACTCGAAGGCTTAGGTCCGATAAGGGAAGGTGAGCTAGCCACATTATTTGAATGCACCGCAAACGAGATACAAGCCGCCTTACTGGCACTGGAAAATGAAGGCTATGCCATGCGCGGTCATTTCACCAGCCAGCATGAAGAAACAGAATGGTGTGAACGCGGCCTGCTGGCACGTATGCATCGCTACACCATGAAGTCACTACGCCAGGAAATTCAACCCGCAACAACAGCGGAGTTCATGCGTTTTCTATTCAACTGGCACGGCATGGGCGAAATACGCCCCGAAGGCAGCGAAGCCTTATTAAATGCCATTGATCGATTGCAAGGTTTCCCAATCCCCGCCGCAGCCTGGGAACGGGATATCTTACCGACACGCATAAAAGGTTATTTATCCAACGCCCTCGATCAACTCTGCAGCAGCGGCCGCATCATCTGGACCCGACTGTATAAGCAGAATCAAAGTGAACACAATACAAACAAAGCCAACCTCTTACGTAATACCCCCATCTCATTAATAGACAGACAAGATGTCGATTACTGGCACGCACTGCAGGACACAGCAAACACCAACAATGAGCATCTCTCATCCACTGCAAAGGCAATCCTTACAAGCTTGCAGGAAAAAGGCGCCTGTTTTTTTATCGACATCGTCAAGCATGCCAGTATATTACGCACCCATTGCGAAGAAGTCCTCGCCGAACTCGCCGCCAATGGCCTCGTTACATCAGACAGCTACGCTGGTTTACGCGCATTAATAACACCAACAAACAAACGCCCCGGCTTCGGCAGGCAACACAGAAGAAGACGCGGCACAGCATCAGCAAACAGCATCGATGATGCCGGCAGATGGTCCATCATCGCCAACGAAGATGAAGACAAGGAAGAAACAATACAAGCAGGCTGGATAAAGACCGATGAAGAATCACTGAAGCACATCGCCTACACCTTACTAAAACGCTACGGCGTCGTATTCAGAAAAGTACTAGAAAGAGAAAACGCCCTGCCACCCTGGCGTGAACTGCTTTATGTGTATAGAAGGATGGAAGCAAGAGGCGAATTACGCGGTGGAAGATTCGTAGAAGGTTTCAGCGGTGAACAATTCGCCTTACCAGAAGCCGTTGGTTTGCTCAGAAAACAACGCAATAATAAAAACACACTTCCAACAACAGTGATCTCAGCAACAGACCCACTCAATCTAATGGGCATTATCCTACCCGGCGAACGCATCCCCGCCCTGCACACGAATCGTATCTTGTTTAAAAACGGCCTGCCGGTTGCAAAACAATTGAATAGTGATATTCAATATCTGCAGCAAGTTAATGACAATCAGCAATGGGAAATTAATAACTTGTTGACGAAAAAATATAATCCTACGGGGATTATTCAGACTAAGTTTAATTATTCTAATTAAATCTTAATCTCTACGATGCTTCATATACTCAACACGCATTGTCAAAGCTATCTCTAAGTTCTTGCTATTAATGGTGAACGTAATCATATTTAGGAAATTGATGGTCAGAGCTTCTAAACTTGTAAGATGGCAATATGGCTTTTATACTTCTTAAATGTCACTGATGTTATGGAATCTCCATGTTTAGATTTCTCTTCTTTTTAAGACATCATCAAATATCTCGATATTGCAAATTTGAATTAAATTGCGTTTAATCACAATCTAATAGGATGTATTGATTTTATATGGATGATAATTTAAAAATATTAGTAATAAGTGATTTGCATGCACACTCACTATCACCAAGAGATAAAGAATCTCCTTCCTTATTATCCAGTATGGCAGAAGAAGAACCTACGAAAAATCCATTTACAGGCTTTATTTCATTAGTTAATGAAAAAGAGATTAGCGCGGATATTTTGTTATGTGCTGGTGATATCTGCGACAAAGGAGATTACGCTGGAATGAAGTATGCCTGGCAAAAATTTCATGAATTGGGAAAAGCAGCAAATACTAATCATGTGTATGCTACCGCCGGCAATCATGATATGGATTCACGATACAAAAATAGTAACTATAATGCGCAAGGTATGCTCCAGTCTCTGGTGACAAAATTTCCGCTAGATGATGAGGCTATGTTCAATCATTATTGGGCGAGGAAATATGTAATAACCGAAGCAGAAAATTGGCGATTGGTATTGTTAAATAGTGCTGCTTATCACGGAGGAGGCAAAGATCAGGGAGCTGAATTTGAACATGGGAGAATATCTCCACAAACAGTAAAAGATTTGCTTGAGAAGTTGAGAAAGTCAGACGAAAAGAAAATAAACATATTACTAACACATCACCATCTAATGAGAAACACTGAAATTCATGAAAATAATTATAGTGAAATGCAAGGTGCAGATGAATTACTAAGAAACTTGTCTAGCGGCGAGTATGGCGAATGGCTTGTGATTCACGGACATATGCATGTACCAAACCTTAATTACTCAGCTGGAGGTTCTGTAGCGCCGCTCATTTTCACCGCAGGAAGTTTTAGTGTTACTTTAGATAAGGAGTCTGCAACAAAAACGAATAACCAAGCATATTTAGTTGATTTAGAAATGCGTAATAATTTAGGAAATATTTCCAATATTGCGGGCAATATTCATTGTTGGGATTGGACGTACGGAATGGGGTGGAGCGAATCACTCGCTGGAAGTGTCTTTCCAAACCCAACAGGCTTTGGTTTTAGAGGTACAATTAATTCTTTAGTCGACAAAATCAATAAACTACTTAATGGCGATGATCAAACTTATTATAAATGGGATGAACTGTTAACGGAAATACCTGAATTAAACTATGTGTTACATACAGACTTAAAGTTGATAGTAAGTAAACTAGCAAAAAATAATGTTGAGATCACTGAAGATAAGTTTGGAAGAATTATTGAAATTGGGAAAAAATAATAATGACAGATAGATTTTCAGTACCAAGTATATTAGAAGCATTTAATGCTAGAAATTTGTCGCCTATTGAAGTGGCGGAAACATTTATTTGTTCTGAGCACTTTGAAGAATTAGTGTCTAGAAATAATAGTTTAATAGTCGGACCTAGAGGTAGTGGGAAAACAACATTGTTGAAAATGTTGCAACCAACAGCATTGTGCTCTTGGAAGCAAAAAATATCTGAATCATATAGACAGAAAATTGATTACCCATCAGTATTCATTCTTGCAGACAGTAGTTGGGGTTCTCAATTAAGCTCTATAGGAAAAAGACGAATCCCGAAGATTTGGGCCGATAAATTAGGATATGCAGCGTTCACGTCTCACGTGCTACGCTCCCTTCTGTATTCTATGCATGAGTGTAGTAATGGTATTTCAGTGGTGAAAGAAAAAATGCCTCACATATACTCTAAAATAGATAGGGATCTTGAGAGAAACATTGTTAAAAATCTCTCTGAGTCATGGTTGTTGAATACTACTTTATATACTTTTTCTAGTTTACAGTTGTCTATTGAAGCGCGATTGAATGAAATTGGTATCTTAATAAACAGATGGGAAAGGTACACTGAAGATCAGATAAAAGACGATTTAAATACTAAGCTTTATTTGGATTTAGATTTTTTGTCAGCAATTACTTTCGGAGTACATTGTTTTAATTCCTTTACCAATCGTTCCGAGATGCGCTGGGCATTTTTGTTTGATGAATTGGAAATTGCTCCAGAAATCATTAGAAAAAAGTTATTTAATGCTTTACGTAATTCAGATGACAAGTTGATATTTAAGCTATCCATTACCCCATACACTGCTGATATGAACTTATTAGATAAGGTTTTTGGTCCTAATGATAAAAATGATTACTCTATAATACGACTTTGGTTGTCAACAAAAAGCGGAAATTACGATTTTTCAAAAGAGTTAATAAAGTCTTTTTTGCAAAGAAATCAATTGCCTTTTGATGACTTAGCAAAAGTGTTTGGTGTTTCAGTTTTTGATGAAGGCAGGAATAAGCCCGATGTATACAAGCCAGGTAAAGATAAGCCAGTATACAATAGATTCAAGTCACTTTTTGATAAAGATCCAAGTTTTCGGAGGTATCTAAGTAGTAATAATATTAATATCGAGAAAATGCATACATTAACAGATCAAGAGAGAGCCTCCAGTCTTCGAAAAATTTCATCTATTGTCGCAGTTAGAAATAACTATTTAAAAGTCCAAAAATCTGAAAATGCAAGAATAGAAACTGCTAGGGCGGGAAGAAAAACTTCTTCTCTCTATTCTGGTCTGGGAAGCATTTTATCTATCACAGAGGGTAATCCAAGATGGATAATTGGTTTTATGACTCCTCTTGTAAGGGAATTAAAATCTAGGGATAAAAATAAAAAATTGTCTGTTAATTTTGTTAGACAGGCAAAAGAAATTACTACTTTAGCATCAAGGTTTAGGGCCTTATTGAAAACCGTTCCATATGAAAAAGAAAAAGGGGTATCTGATCCGAAGGGGCTTCTTGGTTTATTAGATAAAATAGGTGAATACTATTTTCATCAAGTTGTTGTAAATGAATTCCAAGGAGAACCACATATGTCTTTTAAGCTTGATTCTTACTCGCCAATTGAGCTACAAGAATCTATAGGAAGAGCCTTGAATGTAGGGGCACTGGTATTCGCACCAGAAGATAGCGATGAATTTATTATAACGTCCTTGAAAGGCAAAAGATTGAGATTGTCATATTTGTTAGCGCCATATTATAAATTGCCATTGTTAATGGGAAGAACGGCATCATTAAATCAAATATTGAGCTCCCAGCTACCACTTTTTGAACAGAATAAAAATGACTGATTTAATTGTAACTAACAATTCGATATTAGATACAAAATCGAATATTGACATATTTATATGTTCACTTGGGTATGAAAAAAGATCTATAAGCGTAGCTCAGAAAATTTATGAAAGATCGACAAAGAAATTAGCAATAAAGTTTAACGATAGACAAGTACATAGCTTTGAATCAAATAAAAAGTGGTTCCAAGAAAATAATTTTCTAATTGTCGACTCATCATCTTTATATGACTATATCGACTATTTGGATTTGCTGAAAAATGTCACTGATGAGTTTTCTAAAAAAACCGTTAATATCATGATTGATATTTCTTCAATGTCGAGACCCATGATTGCGAATGTCTGTTTCGCAATTAGAAATGTTAATTTAGATTGCAATATTGATTTCGTTTATACAAGCGCAAAATTTATTAAGCCTGAGTCAGAACTATTTCCAGTCACTTCTTCTGCACCTGTGATACCTCAGTTATCAGGCTGGAGTATTGAACCTGATGAACCAGTTACTGCAATAATTGGTCTTGGTTATGAATATGATTATGCAATTGGCGCTATAGAACAACTTGAACCAAATGATATATGGTGTTTTTTTCCTAATGGTATTGATAAAAAATTCGATTCAAGCGTCAGGACTGTGAACAAACAATTACTTGATGTTCTTCCTAGTAGTCGAATAATTGACTATTCGCTTACTGAACCGATGGATCTATATATTAAACTTAACTCTCTTACTTCAGGACTTATCGATACATCTAGAATTATATATATTCCTTTCGGCCCTAAAATATTTTCACTAATATGTACCATAGCATCAATACAAAGAGAGCCTGCCGTAGCTGTCTGGAGAATTAGTGGAGAACAATGTGGTGAACCTTATGACCATTCATCTATTGATAGTATTGTCTGTTTAAATATTCGGGTAAATAGTAAGAACGGTATCAACTAACATAAAAAAATAGTAACACGTACACAAACTCGATGATTAGTTCTCACATTGCACATTCATTGTTAGAGTACTTTAAGTTTGCCTCCTTCAATTCCAAAAGTAATCCGAAGCCAGGATGGGTAGCAGAATCCAAAGGCATCCTTTTACCGTAAAGAATATGATTCCTGCATAACCCGCTCGGTAGAAAAGTGGTGTAATTTGTTCGACGTCGTTCGTTTTCATGTTCTTCTCCCACAAATCGCTTAGATAGATAGTATGGTATTGGCCCCAGCGCTTGGCTGGGGCCAGTTCCTTATGCTGGTTGACTGACTGGTGTACGGCTCAATCGCTTTGTGAAAGAAGGAATCAAGGCTGGAACCTTCCTCTTGTATTGAGAATACTCAGGGTGGGCTTTCTCAAGGTCACTTTCTTCAAGCTTGATACCAATAAAGATATAAGCAGATGTCCCTGCCGCGAATACCAGATGTGTGATAGTCATTGTAGGTGTGAACCAGAATATGCCTAACCAGCCTACATAGATCGGATGACGTACCAGGCGGTAGAGAGCTGGTGTTACAAAGCTCAGCTCGGGCAATGGTTTGTCGCGTAGTGCAAACCATACTTGACGCAGACCAAACAGATCGAAGTGGTTGATTAGAAATGTCGCGTATAACAAAAGGCCCCAGCTGGCTATATACAATGTAGTCAACAATGTCTGTAGCGAACTGCTCTCTGCCTGCCAGATAACACCACCCAGGGGCGCCCAATAGAACATCAATAGCGCCATACAGATAGTAGATAGAAGCACATAGGTGCTGCGCTCTGCTGCCTCTGGTATGAAGCGTGTTAGCCAGCGTTTAAATGCCGGTCTTGCCATGCCGCTGTGTTGTACCGCAAACAGGGTGAGCAAGGCCAGGTCTATAAGTATTGCTTTGCCGAGTGGCATCGTCTTCGCTGAGTCGATAGATATCGGTACCCCGATATTGCCCACGAAACCGATCGCGTAGAGGAAGGTGATGAAAAAGAAAGCGTAGCTGAGTACGCCGTATGTAAAAATTAGTCCGCGTTTCATGTGAATCTCCAGTGTTGTGATTTACGTGTTTTGGCCTTTCGGCGTGGACGCAATATTCGGTTAAGGACAGGGCGAAGTCCTAACCAGGCAGCAACATTTCCATGACTTTTCCATGACATGAGAAGTCAGAACAACGTAAACAGGGCGTTTCAGAGGGGGTGGCGCAGAAGTGGCTTAAATAATGGGTAAAATTTATAGCATGCTGGCAGGTGGCTGCGGCAATCCAACTTTAAGCGCGAGAGCGAAAAATCGCTCGTCAGCATAGAGGTTTTCCAGGTTTACGCTGGAGTACATCTCAGCCAGGCCAGGGTCGCCCAGGCTGAATGCTTTTTCCAGCCATTCAAAGGCCTCATCCGGCTGATTCCAATGCGCAAACACTTCGGCTATTTGAAAAGCGGCACCTTCAGGGTCAGATTCAATCAGGTCATCAAGGGCTTGTCTCGCCTGTTCTGTTCTTTCTAAATAGAACAAAGTCACAGCGCTTAGCGAAAGTCGCAGATAATCAAGCTCCTCAAGAGCAATCCACTGCAGCGCTTCGCTATAACTCTGATTGCGAATATGCCAATTCGTCTCTAGCCAGGGCAGATCAGCAAGATCCGGAAAACGATTTCTGATTTCGTCGATGACCGTGCGTGCCTTTTCCAGCTCGCGGGCACGAATAAGTCGAATCGCAAGAGAGGTCGCAGAACTCGAAGAAAGTGGGTCCAGGTCTAGCGCGACAGTGGCCTCGTTAACGGCTGCTGCAAATTCCCCTGACTTGCTTAGGAAGCGACTATAAGCAGAATGTGCGGATGCACTGCCCGGATTAAGTTCGAGCGCTCTCTGGTAGGAGCTTTTTGCTTCAGCGAATGCCCAGAAGTGGCGATGCTGAATTTCGCCAAGCTGCACGTAGGCTGCAGCGTAGTCCGGGTTAATTTGTAGCGCACGATTCGCCAGAGAAACTGCCTCAGAAAACCCACTCTCCCGCGGAAGGTCACCGGTAACGGTGCGATAACGAATTATACTGGAGAGATCAACAAGTGCTTCCGGATACTCCGGTCTTAGCTCCAGGGCCTTTCTGAACTCTGCTTCTGCGGCAAGTAATCCCTCATTGCTCCCGTTTCGATGAAGTTCTCTACCGAGCAGCAGTAAGCGATAGGCTTCTGAATAATCGGCACTGCCTTCATTATAAATAGCAGGCTGGGCTAGAGTCAGGCTAGCGGTCAGAACAGCAGACATCTGTTCAACAATAGAGCGGGAGATATCGTCTTGAACAGAGAAGATGTCATCGAACTGGCGATTATAAACCTGTGTCCAGGCCTGATAGCCATCCCGCACGCGAACAAGTTTAGCGGTTATTCGCAGATTCTCAGCGTCTCGTTGCACTGTGCCTTGCACGACGTGCGCTACATTCAGCTCGTTGCCAATTGTTGCAAAGTCGCTCTCGGTGTCACGAAAACTAAATGAGGAGGCTCTTGCAATGACTCGCAGCCCTCGCACTGTTGTTAGTGAGTTAGTCACTGTTTCTGTTAGCCCGTCTGAGAAATAAGAGAATTGCTCATCAGCGGTCAGGTTAGTGAAAGGCAGGACTGCCAGAGAGTTTGCTCTGATTTCGTTTTCGAGTGTGACTTCAGGAATTTGAACATCAGTAGAGTTCAGAACCAAAAAGGCCAGCATGGCAGAGACGCTTGTAACCAGACCGGTAGGCATGACGACTGTTAGCCAGTGTCTAGATGTGCGGTTCTCACTTTCTGCCACACCCGTAATCGGGTAATCGAATTGGTAACCCTTGCGCGACACAGTTCGAATTACATCGTTGTCGAAACCATTCTGACGAAACAAATCTCGAGCTCGTTTTATGGTTTGCGTTAACGATGCCTCGCTGACGACGACTGAGGGCCAGATAACATCAAATAACTCATCTTTGCTTACCACGCGCTCACGCGCTCGAATCAGGAATTCAATTAAGTCGAAAACCTTTGGTTGAACATCAGCGGCCTTACCATCAAATCGGATTTGCCTTGTCGCGGTATCAATTTCTGCGCCGCCCATCATAAAAACTGCCGTATCCTCGTCTAGTTCAGCGACCTTGCTGTTGGCGATAAAATGCACTCGCGAATTTCTAAGTGCAAGCCCGAGCGCGAGTAATGGTGCAATGGCTAGCATCAGCAGCATTATCCAACGATCAGCAGTTACGGGAATGGCAAGTGCATCGCGCAGAACATCGAGCAGTTGTAAGACGACGAAACAGCCTATGCCATAGACGAGAAGCGCACGTGTTATGGCGAACCGGGCAAGCCTACGCATAATGGGCACAGCGATTAATTTGGGTAGGAATCTGCATAGTTTCGCGTGACGCTGTTATTATTTTATTATCTGGATAGTTCAATTGACAGGCATTGCCACAGTGTATATTGGAATACAATTCTCCGTCTTGAGATTTCTGCTTGAACTCAGGGATAATTCTTCTACTTGTAACCCAGACTCTCTACCCATCTGTAATTAAAGAACCCTCGCCTCTGTTTAATAACTATATACCGTCCGCGTGATGCTGAGGAATACTTATCCGGTGATACTCTAATATTTACTGTTTCTCCGTTATTATTCCAGTCGTTCACTTCTAAAAAAAGTTGTCTAGTCGTGGAGAGTCCACCGCCCCTGAATTTCCTAAGTATTTGTGTCTCGTATTCTATGCTTTCCGATGTATCAAAATTCATATTAATGTCACGCAACTCGTAATACGATGTAACAATAACTCCAAACATGCCAAAAATTACCAGGTTCATCACAGCCAAATGCGTTCTCGCAGAACGACCTAAGTAATAGAGACTTATCATAACCAGAGCTATTAAGATTCCTGCTGTAACGTAAACTGAAAATATTTTAAATTGCCAGGTATCAACAATAAACGGTATATGCTGACCTCTTAATAATTGAATAAAACTAAAAAAGCACAGACCCTTACCTATCCCCGTAACTATTGCTGCTTTTACTACATAAGTCTCTCTCCACTTACTTGATGCTTTTTGCGGTAAACGCTCCAGCTCTTCCGCTACAGTTTTCAATAGAAGTGCTATTTCAGATGGCAACGCACCATACAAGTTCTTGCCTTCCTCTTCAGGATCACCCAGATCGATATCTGCCCACAAACGCCCGGAGTGATTACGAATCTCATCAATAGTGATTTGATTTTCATCACTACTATGCTCTTCAGCTAGTTTGAATATTGAAAGAACTGCATTAATGATAGTGCTATTCGATGAAATCTGTCTGTGAAGCTGCGCATTATCAGAAATGATATAAATCAAGTCATCAAATTCTTTATTTCCTGTTTGATGCTCTATGGAGAATCGAATTGATTTGAAAAAACGGTCAGTCGCAGTTTCTTTCTTAAAGGCGTAGTCATATCCAGTTGGGGCAGTAACCCCAACTAATAATTTATCACTACCCCACTTGTATCGATATCTATATTGATTTTCCTTAACAGTTCCTATTTTTCCTTTCCATAAAGTTCTATTAATCTCCTTGAAAACACCATAGAAACAAAAAATGAATAGAATGAGTAAACCGATGAAATATGACATTGTCTATCTCCAATTCGGATGCGTAAAAACAGGTAAATAGATATTCGTAGTACGACATAATACTACTCTTCGGTTAATCAATATCTACTACTAAATTGTAGTGTAAGAAAACTGGGGTCAGATTAACGTATTTGGTAGTTAATTATTTTTTGAATGAAACTGAAATCATGGATTCCGTACACTAATGCGTACCTTATCCATAACCCTGTCACTCGGATAAGCCACAACCTGATCACCAACTTCAAGTCCATCAATGATCTTCGCTTCAAGGCCAGTACGTCTGCCCAGCTGTATGTAACGCAGTTGCGCGCGGCCATTTTCTTCTTTGTACACAGCCCAGCGTTCGTTGTCGCGGAACAGTGCGGTTAATGGTAGTTTGAGTACGTCTGTGCCTTCCCAGATAACGATCTTTACCTCAACCTGATAACCGTGGCCGAGGCGTGCCCATTGTTCGGCGGGAGTGTTAAAGTCGATGATGACATTGACGCGTTGTTCTTCGATACCGAGTGCGGAGACCTTGGTGAAGCCGAAGGGTTCGACGCGGCGTACCTGTCCTTTAAGTTCTCCTTCGCCGCCCCACTCTTCTATGATCACTGTTTGGCCTGATCTGACTTTTACGGCGTCGGAAGATAGCAGGTCGACGACGATTTCGAGTGCTGTTGGATCACCGATGTCTACCAGTGCTTCGCCTGCTCTGACCACGCCAGCGTTTTCATGAAGCACCTGTAATATACGGCCGTTGACCGGTGCGCGAATGGGGATGCAATGGCAAAGCCCGTGTTGATCCTGAGTGTCGATGGGTGTCATCAATTGTGCGCGGGCATGTTCGAGTTCAAATATGCGCATTTGCAGCATGGCCCGGGCAGTGCCGAGAGCAGCACTTCGGGTTTTGAAAGTTCGTTCGGCGTCATCGAGTGTGCGCTCGGCGACGGTGTGCTCGTTGAACAGTTTGCGGTTACGTTGCAGTTCGGCCTCGGCAAATTCCAGCTCGGCTTTTGCTTCCTGTACCGAGGCTTCGGCCAGGGTCTTTGCTGCCTTGGCGGCTTCTACCCCAGCCTCGGCCTGGGCGGTACTTCTTGGATCAAGGAACTCGGGATCGATGGGTTCAATCTCGGCGATGATGGTTTCATTGGCGATGACCTCATCGCCGGGATCGAGTTCGATGCGTCTTACTCTCCCTGCTACCGGTGCGGAAAGCGTAAAGACATCGCGCACGCGTGTTTCGCCTTCTTCATCAATACTGACCCGCAGTTCGCCGCGTTCCAGTGTCAACAGATCAACCAGTACGGCTCGTGGCCAGAGGCCATAGACCAGACCGATCATGAGGAAGGCGATTAAGACCGCCCAGAAAGTGATTCTTCTTTGTATTGCTGTCATTGTTTTTACTCCCGGGTTTTCAATACGGCGATGAGGTCCAGGTGTTTCACTCGCCGTTGTACTATCGCTGCTGAAACGAGTGTTGCTATCACCACTATCAGCGTCGCATTAACGTAGGTCGATGGGTTGATCACCAGCGGCATGCGATAGAGTTCATTCTGAAATGCCGTTGTGATCAATAGCCAGGCAATGCTCCATCCACCGAAGCAACCCAGCGGTATGCTCAGCAGGATCAAAAAGGCCACTTCGCCGATAAGGATGTAGGAGATGGCCGCGGTACTGAAACCAAGTACCCGCAGGCTGGCCAACTCGCGGCCACGTTCGGAGAGAGCGATTCGGGTGCTGTTGTAGATCACTCCGAAACCCAGTACGCAGGAGAACATGGCAAATATATTGGTGAAGATCAGAATCTGCTCACCGGCGGTGTCGACAAATCCGTCAATGGCGGCACGGCGTAGCATCACTGCGGCAACAGAGGGTGTGTTTTTCAGTTCGGTGAACAAGCTTGGCAATTGATTCTGATCGACCAGCAGGTTGACGAACTCAAAGCTGGGACGTTCGCGCAGCTGACGGTTGAGTTCGGCGATATCAATATAGGCCGGCAGGTCGATATAGGTTTCCACCAGATCGGTGACGGGCAAGGTCAGGGTTGGCCTGCGCCCTTCTAATACTTCCACCTGAATCTTGTCACCAATACCGACATTCAGCTTGGCAGCCAGTTCGGTGCCCAGCACCAGGCCTTCGGCGGGCACGCGTAGCTGTTTTTGTTTACGCACGTCGTTAATGATCTGCAGGTGCGCATCGGGTTCTACGCCCTGTAAGGCACCGCGATGCATGCGATTGCCCTTGCGGAATTTGGCAGCGACGATGCGCAGGGGTTCGGCCGCCAGTACTCCGGGCAGGTGTTCAAAGGTGCGCAGGGTATCGCTTGCCTTTGGCGACGCCAGTCCTACCATCATATCCTGACGCTGGGAGTCGAAGAAATACGACTCGACCAGATGATCAATAGAATCCATCCAGTGCATGGCCATGATCAATACGCTAATGGCACTGGCGACTCCGAAAACCGTCACTGTTGATCGTACTGGCCGACGGGCAAGCTGGCGTAGCAGGATACGGGTTGGTTGATCCAGCCAACGTGCGAGGCGCGTGTCGGCCAGAGCCGAGTGCTTGAAGCTTACGGGTGACGGTGGACGCATGGCTTCCGCCGCTGGCAGGTTTGCCGCCTGGCTTACAGCGCTGAGGGTGCCGGTGAGTGCGGCGCCGAGACTGATCAGGGCGCCGATGATGAAAATGTCGGGACTGGGCCGGTAGATGAGAAGCGGAAAGTTAAACAGTGTGGTGTACATCTCGGTGTTAAAGCGACCGAACCAGGCACCGACACCCCAGCCAAGCACAATACCGACAGAGGTGATGGCCATGACCAGCTTGATCTAGTGCCAACCGATCTGCGTGCGCGAATAACCGAAGGCCTTTAACAAGCCAATCTCGTTACGTTCAATTGCTATCAGGCGCATCAACACCATATGAATCAGAAAAGCCGCGACGCCGAGGAATATCGTTGGCAGTACGCTGGTGAAAGTTTTCATTTGCTCGAGCTCGTTCATTAAAAACCAGTTCGAGAGTTGATCTGCACGGGCAAGTGCACCGACTCCGCCGTAAGCTTCGAGCAGACGATCAAGTTGTTGAATGACCGGCTCGGGCGCAACCTCATGCCGCAGGGACAAGGCCACGTCATTGAAGGCACCATCCAGATCATAGGCCGCGGCCAAAGCGTCACGTCCCAACCAGATAATGCCAAAGCGATCGTCGTCCGGTATCAGGGCACCGGGACTGATGGCGTAAATGTACTCAGGAGATAAAGCCACACCGACCACGTCCAGGGTGCGTTTGCGATTGTTGATGATCGCTTGCAACTGATCGCCGGGGCCTAGATCGTGGGCTTTCGCAAATGGTTCGTTGAGGACGACTTCATCCGGATTACCCGCACTGACAAAACGGCCTGCACGCAGGGCCAGACGATTCAATCTGGGTGTGCCGCGCTCCGGAAGTGAAGCGAGTAAACCGATCACTGGTTCTTCAAAGCCAATGATGTCGAGGGTGGCGAATTTAATGATTCGTGTTTCGACTGTTTGCACACCGGGGATGGCGCCAATGCGTTCTATCAGCCGTTCGGGCGCACGTTCGAGGCTGGCAAAGACATCGGCAAAACGGTAACGCTCGTAGTATGCCTGGGTGGTTTCATCCAGTGCCTGCGAGGTGGACAACGACATGATCAAGACACCGATACCGGATGCGACCACCAGGGCGATGGCCACCACCTGACCACGCAAACGCCAGAGTTCACGAAACAGTTTACGGTCGAGTGGTTTCACCATTTTAACTGGTCTGCACTGAGTTTATGCTCGTTGAACTGTTCTCTGACGATGCGGCCATCGCTCATCTCGATAACTCTATCAGCCATGTCGGCGATCACGGCATTGTGGGTGATGACGACTGTAGTAGTGCCGAGTTCCTGATTGGCGCGGGCAATGACTTCGAGCACAGTAATACCGGTCTGGCTGTCGAGGGCACCGGTAGGTTCATCACATAGCAGCACATCGGGGCGCTTGGCGATGGCACGGGCAACGGCAACACGTTGTTGTTCGCCGCCAGAGAGCTGGGCCGGAAAGTGATCGACACGCTCGGCCAGATCCACCAGCGCCAGGGCATCTTCCGGGGGCATCGGGTTGCGGGCGATCTCGGTAACCAGAGCAACGTTTTCACGTGCGGTGAGAGAGGCAATGAGATTGTAGAACTGGAAAATAAAACCCACGTGATCACAACGATACTCGGTCAGTGCCTTGTCATCGTAAGCGCTGAGATCGTGATCGGAATAACGCACCTCGCCCGCTGTCGGCACATCCAGGCCGCCAAGAATATTGAGCAGGGTCGATTTACCGCTACCTGAAGCTCCCAGAAGAACAACGAGTTCGCCGCGGTAGAGCTTGAGGTCAATACCACGCAGGGCGTGCACCTCGACCTCACCCATCTTGTAAATCTTGGTGATACCACGAGTCTCAAAAACGCAGTCCATCTGCGTTTGTATGTTGGCTGACATGGCTTGTTCCTTGCCGAGGGTGAATACCTAATATGCTATATGGCAGTCGGGAAATGAATATTGATCCCGGTCAAAAATAGAAGGGTTAATATACCGAGAGATTCTTTTTAAATGCGTCTGGTCGCTAAATGATTCAGCACTAGGACACTAAAGTCAGATTTTATATTTTATTTCAATTTTTTCAGTATCCCGCTGCAGAAACCATGACCTCGTATACTTCTGAATCTTCAAAACGTTGGTAATCGACAGAAGTAACCGGGTAAGAGTAAATATTTACTACGCTCACTAAATCTTTATTACCGACAGATTTTTCTATGTCTATTTTGGTTAATATTAAGTTCATCTAATTCTGTTCTGCCGTATACACACTGTATGATCCCGAGTTTATAGGGTGGGTTTTACACTTAACATGGGATTGCAATTTGAGATTCGACTCCTCGTCGGGGTTAATTGATTTAACTAATGGTCAAAGAGTTGCCACATTTAGGGCAGATAGTACGAGACGTATTGGAAGAATCTCCATTATCGTTACCCGAATTAGCAACTTCTGGACCTGTTGGTTTTGGATCGATAATTGCCCCACATATTCCAATAAATCTATCAATTAAATTTTCTAATTGTGTTCTTATGACTTCATCATTGGATTTAAGTATAATTGCCTGTAGTTGGCTGATTTTCCTTTCTATACCTGTCATATTAGTTACCGATATTTATGCATATTATTAACATCACGAATATTTCTCCATTTACTTTCAGATGGTTTCAACTCTGGATAATGCGAGTTTATTTTTTCAACAAATTGCGCCATGGCATCTCTAATGCCTGCATCAATTATAAGTGATCTATTAAGCGAATTAGTCCAGTACAACATTGCCGTGATGTCAAACCAGTTACCCATCTGAACTATTTTATTATAATTTTTTTTTGAACTTTCATCTGTCCCCGTACTCAGAACCGGGTGATCCAGCAAATGCAAGACATTTGACCAATTATCAGACATATGTAAGAAGTCTGTTATTAACTTAATTGAGAGAGCCTTCTGTTCTCGACTTTCTGTCGTACAACTTTGATAAATCGCAGATACGATTGCGCCTGCCAAGCCACCCAATATTATAGATAAGATATTGTGCTCCTTATTGATTACAGATAAGCGGGACCAGATGCCCATTGTTCCTTCTCAATCACAACTAATTTTCTAGCTCTAAATAATTATTCTCAATATTAAAAAAGCACTTGCTTTTGATATGACTACTTTGGCTCGAACCCAGCACCTTTTTATCGATCATGACTTTGTTTTTCATTAATCAAAATACTTGAATGTAGAACCAAAAAAGACAGTTCCTGTTACATCATCAGACTCAGAACTCCAGCCAAGACGCACGCCACCCGACAGCCCGTGTTTTTCAGTCGTTGTCAGATAAATAGGCATATCAAATCCATATTCTCCTTCTTCAAGATCGACTGTTACTCTAGGGCTGAAAGCTATCTTCTCGTTTGGTAGCTTAAATCGCCATTCAGCATATACATTATGCCTTTCCTGTTCTAAAGGGCTGCCAAATGCACCCGATTCACAAGAGGTGGTAGTACTCGCATTTGCAAGGGGTTGACAAACTTGTATGCTTTTCTGTGCTTTATAGCCTCTTTCATAGCGATAACCGCCACCTACATAGTTTTTGCCAAATATCCTGCCCCCGTTTATCGAAATAGCGTATGGGGTTTCATCTGCACTGGATTTTGTTAGATTTGCAGGGACCAAGAATGAAAATTTTTCATTCCCACCTTCTATTCGTACTCCAAAGATAGTTCCAGTGACATTAGCCGTTATGCTTCTTTTCGACTGATAAATTTTCTTCCATTTCTTACTATAGTTATCAGCAGAACAATCATCGCCATAAATATCTATCTCACTGCACAATTTGGCCTTGATCAATTTGCCTTCGTTCCCACTGAGTGAACTAATATATTTCTTCGCAGCGGCCTCAACCTCTGTTGCGCTACAACCAGAGTTCTTTGTATAGCTAGGCAGCATAAATTTCTCACACAGATTAAACATATTCTGGTCATCAAAAGTCAACTTGTTAATAGAACGATAATCAAGCTTTACTGCAATAGTTGTCGCATTAAAAAGACCTTTTAGATCCCCAAGAACTGCTGCATTTTGTTCTTTTTCCAGAGGCGTCTTGAACTCGAGACTGTACTGGAACTTATTGGAAGGGTTATTCCAGCCACCTATTCTCAGGGTTCCATTTTTCTTATCTTCTGATAATTCAAAATTAACCTGTGTGTTATGGCTTGTGAACTCATTATCTATTAATCCTGAATCCAGATTCTGTATAGACTCTGAGAATATTCTATATCGAATCAATTCTGCTGCGGAACTGGCAGCTAAGACAGTAGAAGGAATAGTAGAGGTTGATATAAAGACTACGAACAATATAGCTTTTAAAAAAATGTGATTCATTCTCCCGCTACCTTCAGTTGATATGAGTTACCGTCCGAAGGAGCAATAAATTCATCGTCGAAACTATTTTTGTTTTTGCGTTTAGCATTTTTCATACTAAACGTAACTTTCTTATTTCCCGATCTATGCATAGTACCAACTCGCAAGATATGATTGCCATTATCACAAGTAGCAACCTTTACCCACTCTCCTGGGATTAACTGCACTTGCGGATCATCATCCGTCACTAATCGACATGCAACGGTTACACCTTCACTATCTTTATTTTGTTGTATATATACCTTTGTCATTTCCTTTCCTCCAGTGTCGCCAAATAAGAATTTGTCGATTCTGTTCGTCAATTGAATTCCTTTGTCTAGGAATATCCAACCATCCTTCGCTTGGTATTAGTAGATAAGTGTGATGAATGAATATTTCCTCCCACCAATTTTAAAAAATACAAGTGAGAGAATTAGTATTTACTTATCACTTCTGTTTGTAGGTTAAAAATGTGAACAAGGAGAAGTTAATGTCGGCTAAATCGAAAGTGCAAAAATCAATGAGAGCGGCTAGAAACCGTGTTAAAAACATCCAGGCGGATGTGCCTGACTCCCGAGACTGGTTATATCAGCCTGCGTTAATCAAGTTGCCACCTGCTATGGGTATTCCAGATGACTTGCATATTCTCGATCAAGGCTATGAAGGTGCATGTACTGGCTTCTCAATTGCAGGAGTTATCAACACCCTGAACATTCGTCGCGATAATCCCGAGAAAGTTAGCGCTCGCATGTTATATGAAATGGCGAAGCGTCATGATGAATGGCCCGGGGAAGATTACGATGGTTCCAGCTTGCGTGGTGCTATTCACGGTTGGAAGAATATGGGTGTGTGTTCTGAGTCTGCGTGGCCTTACAGAGCAACATCGCCGAGTTATCTGACAATAAAAAGGGCTAAAGACGCGCGCAGAAATACTATTGGCGCTTACTACCGAGTTCGCCCCAATATCGCTGATTTCCATGCTGCACTTAACGAGACAGGAGCTATTGCTGTCTCTGCTTTGGTACATAAGGGTTGGGATAACCCGGTAAACGGTCTCATCAAGTTCAGAAAAACGAATAATGGTGGTCATGCATTTACAATTGTTGGCTATAACAAGGAAGGTTTCTGGATCCAGAATTCCTGGGGTTCAGGTTGGGGTGACAATGGTATCGCTTTGTGGACCTATGAAGACTGGATAAAGAATGTCATGGATGCCTGGGTGTTTCGTCTAGCCTTGCCGACGCCGCAGATATTTGGCTTGAAACCCGAGTCCTCTAGCCTAGTTAATGAATCCGATGCAACTGAAAAGAAAAAGCCGACTGTAGACAGGGCTACTATTGCTGGCCACTTTGTTCATGTTGATGATGGTCATTTTCACGATAGCGGTCGCTACTGGAGTAATGAGAAGGATGTTGCTCAGACTGCCGGGCACGTGGCTACGAGTCCTGATTACAAACACTTACTTATCTATGCGCATGGCGGATTGAATTCGCCAAAAGACTCAGCTCGACGCATTGCTGCGATGAAAGATGGTTTCAAACGTAATGGTATCTATCCTTATCACATCATGTACGACACTGGTTTGGCGGAGGAGCTGAAGGACCTTATATTTCGTAAAGGCAAGGTCTCAGATGGACGTGTAGGAGGTTTTAGTGATCTGTCTGATCGTTTTCTCGAAGGCTTGCTTCGCTTGCCTGGCACTCTGGTATGGAATGAGATGAAAGCAGATGCGGAAGATGCTTTCAAAACCCAGGGTGCCGGAAAAGTCTCACTTGATTTGTTTATCGATCACTTACGAAAAGCTTCTGCAATTAATAAAAAGATTCACCTTGCAGGTCACAGTACCGGGGCAATTTTACTGGGTCATCTGTTGAAAAGTATGAGTAGAACGAACATCAAAGTTGAAAGCTGTAGCCTTATGGCACCAGCCTGCAGAGTGGACTTATATAACTCTCACTATCTACCTGTGCTACAGGGAAAAACCAAGGTTAAGCTTAAGGAATTGCAAATATTTAACCTGCGGAACGAGCTTGAAAAGGACGACAATGTAGCTAAGGCATATCGGAAATCTTTGCTTTATCTGGTTTCAAACGCCTTTGAACCGAGTCGTGGTTATCCTTTACTCGGCATGGAACGATTCGTCTCGCAAGTTACCAGGGCGAAAGGAATGCCTCTATTTCGTTATTCTAACGGGACTTCAGGTAACGTCACTCGTAGCAAGAGTCATGGCGGGTTCGACAATGATCCTTTTACCATGAACTATATTCTCAAAACCATCTTAGGTAAGGCTGCAACGAAACCTTTTACGAAAAGGGAACTTAAGTTTTAATCAGGTTAAATGCAAATTTAATTAGCTTGACCATGACCAACAACGATTAGCGATGTATGGATGATATCGAACTATTGTGCGTCAAAAACCAATAGTTTGATATCAGACCGCCTGAAAATACGTCTCTCCTTGCAAGCCCAATCGCTTTAAGACTATCATTCATGATTCTTCCCGGAGTTGTGGGCTTCAGGGACACCAGACGATAGCTGATTCTTTGCTCGAATATCGTAGCGATATTAAATAATTAGAATAACAAGGGATTCCAAACAACTACTATGTTTGTGGGGAGCGTCTTAGCGCATGGGGAAAAGAACGGAATAGCTGATCAGGAACTCTCACCTGAAGTCCTGATTCAACAAGTTGGCCAGGGTAAGCGACTGGCTGAAGAACAGCTCGTGTCAAAATATTGGCGTGGCCTCTATTTTATTCTCCAGCGCCGCACTAATGATCCGGAGCTTGCGGCAGACCTGGCGCAAGATACTTTCATCATAGTTATCAAAAAGGCTCGAAGTGGTGAAATTACCAATCCCGCCGCCATCGTTTCATTTATTCGACAAACAGGCATCAACCTCATGATTGCTCACTTTCGTAAAGAGACCAGACAAGCAACGGATCCTGATAGTCAAATGGATTTGCATATTGCGGATCAGAGCCCCGGGCTATTTCAGAAACTTCAATCCGAGCAGTCCTTCGAGCTGGTGTTACAACTACTGGAAGAGATGAAAGTTGAGAGAGATCGTGAAATTATAAAGTCATATTTCCTTTATGAACAAGAAAAGTCAGCTATTTGCAACGCGCTGGATTTATCACCAGAACATTTCGACCGAGTACTTCATCGCGCGAGAAATCGTCTAAAACAATTAATAATATTCAAACTGGGTAGTAATAATGAAAGCATTGAACGAGAGGGTCTTGCCAACGTTATTATTTTGATATTGATGATCAGTATTATCGTTCTATCCTCCCATAAAGCTCCCTTATCAAAAAATTATTCAAAGTCAGTGAGAGATATTAGGCTCCCGCATCACTTTACTAGCGTGACATCGAATTATGGACGATGTTTCAACTCGGGGGAGGAATACGAATTACATTCCAATGACCAGTTGAGATTTGTGTAAATGGATAAGACCTATATAGAAGAGCACGATATTGGAGGTAAGTACCTTCGTGGTGAGCTCGTGCCAGAAGAGAGCAGTGCATTTGAAGAGTATTTGATGGAAGACGGAGATATGCTTGAGCAACTCGAGCTTGACTCAGTTATTTTTAAACACTCTACAAGAGCATTTGAAGAAATTAATAAAAAACAAAAAAACAAAAAATGGCGTGGATTTTTTCAAATTGCAAGTGGGATGGCTGCAGGTGCATTACTGATGACCCTAATATCTCCTTTATTCCTGACCGAGAAGGATATGTTTGATTCATACGGAATCGCGCAGATTGAATATTTTGATGAGTTAAGAAATATTGACTCAGAAACTGTTCAAACCAGAAACATTCTGCTTGAAAGTGAAACCCAACGACTGATTTTATCTATTGATACCGGGGAGATTAGTGATTCACTTTACGATGTCATCATCAGTAGTGAGTCTGGTAGAAATGAATCCAGAATCAGTATCAAAAATATTTCCGGTTCCGAAACAGGTGAATTAATTATTGATATTCCGGTTGAGGTGATTAGCGAAGATATATACGCGCTTAATATTTATAGAAGTGGTACGAGAGTACTGTCAAAAGGCTATATTCTTAATTTCGATAGCAACAAATAGGGAAAAAAGAAGAGATATAAATGGACTTAATATCGGATATTACAAACGCCATGAAAGGGTCTTCCAGATTCGGCTCTATCGATGCAGGTTATACCTATATCGGTCAAATGATATCCCACGATATCGTCCCGATAACTAATCCCATACATAAAACTCGTAATGTGACAAAAGAACTGAACCTTGACAGTCTCTATGGAAATGAGGAAGCGAGGTATTTTGATCATATAGGGGAATTTAAAACGAATAATGACAAAGACCTAGCTAGACAAGGCGGTGTTGCCCTCATCCCCGAATCTCGAAATGATGAAAATGTTATTATTGCTCAATTGCACCTTCTTTGGCAGCGTATACACAATAAACTTCTTGATAAGAATAAGTACGCATACAACTGGGCTCATGCTCGTAATCTAACAACATTGTTGTTTCAGCTGATTGTCGTTGAAGACTTTCTTCGACAGTTACTCAACTATTCAGTGTATAACGAGTATTTTCGAAAAAACAAAACCTACTTATCGTTGGACACAAGTGCTATTCCATCAGTATTCTCGCATGCTGCCTTTCGTTTTGGTCATAGTATGACTAGACCTAGTTATAGATTACATGCCGGCCATGTTTCTGGTGTAGGTTTGATTGAACTTATAAGAGCAAATCAAAAATTACCTGACGATTTTCACATTGACTGGAACATGTTCTTTGGCTGGCCTGGCAGTCGACACGAACAAAATGCCAATTGGATTGACACCAAAATAGATGAATCGATGTTCGAAATACCCGGTTCTGCTTCTGGTCGAGTGTTCAATATTCCCAAATTGAACTTGATAGCTGGTGTAAAACTTCAACTTCCTACAGGAATGAAACTTTGTAATAAGTACTTGAAAGGGAAGCGAGGAAAGAAGATTCAAAGACTCTTTAGTCTGATGCCGTTACGTTCAATTATTGATAAAGAATTGGCCTCAGTACCTAATTTGGCGATTGATAATATGCCATTGTGGCCTTATCTCCTGCTTGAAGCGAAGAGTGAAGCTAAAGGTAATGGTCTGGGAGTGCTTGGTAGCTTAATTTGCGCAGAAGTCCTACTTAACTCCATGAAAGATTCCCGTTATTCCATATATAGAGATGGGGAGTATCACTATGATGAGGTTATTCAACGCCTGGGCAAATTAGGTGAGCATATATCAACAGTAGTGGCCAGAAATGCTGACAAATTAGAGCATAGACGATTTTGTATGAAACTTTTACTTGAAACACTTGAACTCTAAAGGAGAAGAATTAATGTCAAATACATCAATACCAGATAATCTTAAGGGATGGGTGATCGAGTCCGATGAAAATCCGACTGAAGTAATGGAACCGTTATTTGTCGACCCACGGGGCGAGGAATTACGCAGCTATCATCCTGATCCTGCTGATTCTTATGAATTACAATTAGTACATGACCCTGACGGAGGTGATTTTGCGAAGTCTGTATTGATAGGTGATAATTGGAACGACCAATTGCAACTTGTTGTCAAGGACTTAGAGCTTAGGCCAGTAAAAGACGGTGATGAAACTATTATGTTGATTGACACTGCCCCCGCATTTCCAGGCAATTTCAGCGGTTGGAAAGTCACAGAATGGCGGGTATCTAAAACAAAAGACGCTAAGGGTGACGATATGTTTATCGAATTTATTATATGGGCCCATCTAAAAGATGCTAGCAGAGATAATATTATTTCATTCTATGGCTGGAGACCGTATAAAAAGAAGTAGTAATTCCGTTTTACTTTTCTGTAAAGAGTAAATATCTAAGGTTTAACAGAGTAAAATGGTTCTACTATTGCGTCCTTTTACTATGTTCTCTCTGCGCTAATGGGCAGGATAAGGTAGAGAATTCTACACGCATATTTAGCATAGTTGCGACTCAAGCTGACCCGCTAGTACTGAAGCTTGAAGGCCTATATTCCGACGTCACTTTAGAAGTTCGATCTGGTGAGTCGACTGTCTCCATCCAGAACGGCCCCCAAACGAGCTGGCCAAGTGAGTTTCTTGTACTGGAAAATACCGGTCAGTCTAGCGAATACGAAATTGTCGTTTCTTCCAGTCATCCCTTCACGAAGCTGGACTCCCCGGCTCTTAATAGCATTCTGACAACTTCGTCTAAAGAGATAGATGCTTACAAAAAACTCTATTCCTCTTCCATTTTATGGAACTCACGCTTAGAAGAACAACAAATAGAAGCAACAAAGCTTTTATATGAAATTCTTGAGGCAAACCTCGAGAATGACGATTTGTTAGAACAAGTATCACTAATACTTGCTGACATGCTAATACGACTGGAACGATATGATGATGCGATTAAGTTATTAACAGGACATTATGGAATGAACGCTATTCCAGCTAACTGGAAAGATTCGTCCAATCCAAAGTATCTGCTTTTATTGGGGAGAGCTTATTTCGAGTCCGGTCGATTTTCTGATTCCCTGACTTCTACCTGCAAATACATAAACACTCTTAATTCGCTATCTCCTCAGACTTTATCACTTAGTGCACAGTTGTATTTTGCCAGACTAGAACTAGCTGGTTTCATAGCTGAGACGTCCCGAAATATCAACGAACTTAGCGGTGATGAACGTCTTGAATTTATCGCTCAGTATCTTAATCAGTGTGATTCCGTACTCGGGAAAAACACTATAGTCAAAAACTTATTAATTTCCAGCTATTTGAATGAGGATAACTCTCTTATTAACGACGCCATTCTTATTCTGCAGAACTCTCCCGTAGAAGCTGATATATCAAATATTCCCCAAATTCGTGCGAAGTATCTGGCAACACGCTGGTTTTACGAAAATGCTACCAACCAGACAAGTCTCGCTCTTAGTACTGCTCGAGATGCTGTGAATTTATATGAAAACTCTGGGGAGGATGAATATCTTTTTCATCTGTACGGAATTCTGGGGACTTCCCTGATAAACCTGAACAAGTATGCTGAAGCCAGGTATTACTTTGCCAGAAAACTGGAGATTGCAAAAAGATATTATCCAATATACGCACAATCTGATGCCTATTTTTCTCTGGGCTTTACATATCAAAAACTGGGCGAATATGCTGCGGCCAGAAGGTACTTTGAACGGGCTCTTTCTATTGATTCCAGCAAAGAAAAAAATG
The DNA here is from genome assembly GCA_012103475.1 of Gammaproteobacteria bacterium. Classification (GTDB taxonomy): domain Bacteria; phylum Pseudomonadota; class Gammaproteobacteria; order Eutrophobiales; family Eutrophobiaceae; genus WLWS01. Next base: position 466,908 of record WLWS01000004.1, read on the forward strand.
AATTTGGTGACAGTAAGGAATGTCCTTATAACTCAATATATTCAGCTCAATCTCTTATCAATATTGGTAGCCTGGATAGAACAATCGGTAACAGTGAAAGAGCATTGCAAGAACATCAATGTGCGCTGGAGATACTCAAAGGGAGCAATGAATACTATGAGATCTACGCGTATCTTGAACTTGCTCTTGATTACCTTGTTATCGGTGATGATGCTCAGGCTAAGTTCTTCGCAGAACTTGCATTGTCTGATGAACGCATTCTTTCTCAACAAAAACTGGATGGCTTGATTACATTGCTACAGGTTGCTGTTAATAACAAAGACATTGCCAAAAGTATGGCGTATGTAGAACAAATTGACCACGAACTCAATGTAAATAGCGAAACCGAAAAAGATGCAACATTTAGCTCACGCCGAATTCAAAAATACGCATTACTAATCAAACTTATCCGGGTAACAGCTGTAGATTCCGGTATCGATGATTACGCCGATAGAGCATTTACAATCTTACAGGATGCCAAGCAAAGCCTTCGGTTCGAAGACTCATGGGCCTGGCTCGCGGCTCAACAGCACCTTTTAAACGAATATATTTATGCATTATTTGTTCTGAATGATAATGCCGATAATGCTAATTATCAGAAAATATTTAGTGTGTTGGAAAGGTTCTCTACCGCCAATTTCTCAGAACACAAGTATATGAATTCAATATGTGACTTCAGGAACGAAGCTCGAGGTAATTCTAATTCATATTGTGAAAATCTATTTCGTGCTACTGAAACTGTCGCATTTTCAGAAAAAGAAAAAAAGAAAGATGCAATTACAGAACTGGATTCTGTCAGCAATTCTGTTGATGCTCAAATGATGTTTGAAGCATCATTGAAAGATCACGTCAATTCGTCCCCACCCTTACTGAATATTTTACAGTTACAAAAGAACATGCGTAATGAAGATATTTTTATTCGCTGCTTTGTAAATGAATCGGCAAGTTTATCTATCGTTATAACAAAAGATGAATGGTATCTGAGAAATCTCCCTTCTCATAGGGAATTGGAGAAGGCTTTCAACATGCTGGACGCAGACATATCGAACAACAATATCGCAGCCGGAATGAAGAAAACTTTACTCAATCAACTGTTACCACTCAAGCACCTTAGAAAAGAAGAACTGTCAAAATTGATAATTGTCACAGACAATATATTGCACCGCATTCCGTTTTCCGCATTAAATATCGCCAATACTAATGAACCGTATAAACCTCTAGCAGAAAAACTACGAATTGTCAGAGCCCCGGCAGCCAGTATTTACTTCTCCGGGCCAATTGCTGTAAATGACCTTACTTCCAGTGAACTGGATATTGCTATATTCGCAGACCCTGCTTTTAGCTCTAATCCGCAACTGTCTCTGAACGAAACACCTGCGTCTTCCTCTAACTTTCGCTCGTGGGAGAGATCTCTGACCAGGTTGCCGTTTACTGCCTCAGAAGCAGAAAATATTTCTAACTTGTTTTCTCACCTTGGGCACAATCTTCAGGTATCCACAGGTCTGAATGCCACAAGCGAATGGTTAATGAAAGACGAAACTCGTAATGCAAAAATTCTTCATATTGCGACTCACGGCTATTTTGACCACGAATATCCCGAGCTTGTTGGTATAGCCACCTCTATAGATAGCGCCAGCGCAGTTGCGCCCGGTTTCTTGTCACTCTCTGAACTACTGAGTGCACCTTTTCATTCCAGACTAATCATCGTCAGTGGCTGTGAAACGATGCTTGGTAAAAACTACAGTAGCGTTGGTACAAAAAGTATGACAGCCGGACTCCTGTCAAGGGGAGCTGGTTCTGTGATCGGGACCTTGTGGAAAATTGCCGATCGTCCAACCTCTATATTTATGAAATACTTTTACGAAGCACTCAAGGATAATGGTGGCGACAGCTCAAAAGCTTTATACAGGGCGAGGAATAAAATGGCCTCTACAGGTCGATACAAAGACCCAATTTACTGGGCAGGGTTTGTTCTAACGTCTTCCAATGATAGTTTTGTACGAAACGTGTTTAATTAGTCCCATTCCGAAAAAACCTTCGTCGAAGTCAGATTGTGACTTTCTTGGGACTGGGATATTCTCTGACGTCTAGTAACAAAGTACGAGGAGCTTGCAAAATGAAAGCATTATTCTTCGCTCTATCCCTCTTGTTCGTAATCTCGGCTGCAGCTGCCCAGGATTCCTCAGCAATGGCGCAGTATCGTAGCCCGGCTGAAGACCTGAGATACGTTCGCGTCAATGGTGTCCGTCTTGCCTATCGGATGGAAGGTTCCGGAGTCCCGGTCATCTTCGTTCATGGCGAAGGCTACTCGCATGAACTGTGGACGCGACAGATAGAGGCCTTCGAAAAGAAATACCTGTTTATTAGTTACGACCGTCGTGGTCATGGACAATCGGAAGATCCCATTACTGGTTATTCACCTATAGCGCACGCCGAGGACCTGAATGCGCTCACTAAGCATTTCGGGATACGGGAGGCACACTTCGTGGTGAACTCGCGAGGCGGTGCCGTCATTATGCAATTCCTTCGCATGTACCCGAACAAGGTTCGCAGTATCACTTTCGCTGATGCCACTATTTCACTGGCGAAGATTTCGGACGCGTTCGCACCCGCAGTGGTTGCGCTCAAGGGACCGGCGCCGTCCTTGAAAGAAACTTTGAAAAGACGAGAAGGGGCCAAGAAGTCGTCCTTCACCAAAGTGGCACAATCGCGTGATGATACCAGAGTGATTTTGGAACGCATGGTCGATCAATACAGTCCCCGCAACGGCATGAATCCGCAGCGAGCGGACTGGGGTCCCATGGATTTTGGTCCCTACAACATGCGCGATTTTCCGGATATGTCGCAGATCCACCAGCCTATCCTTCTTATCGTCGGTGAGCTGACGGACGTTTTTTTTATTGAAGGCGCCGAAAAAGCACATCGCCTCTGGCCCAACACGCGCCACCATGTGATCCCCGGTACCGATCATCTCTTAATGCTCGAGGAACCGAAGGAGTTCAATCGACTAGTGCTCGATTTCCTGACAGAAATAGATGACCAGGTGAGGGAACGCGAAGAAACGGTCGGGCAGGTTCCGTAGACTCCTATTGGCACATCTAAATCACCTGACTCAATATCCTGCTGCAGACACTATGTCCCCGTATACTTCTGAACCTTCGAAACGTTTGTACCCTACATAAGTAATCGGGTAAGAGGAAATACTTAGTGTGCCCATTAATTCCTTTTTAACGACAGGCTTTTCTACATTTATTTCGGCAAATATTACATTGTTATCACTGAATTTATCACGCAGTTTCTTGCAGTAAGGACACCAGTCAGTACCATACATAACGATACGTGGTGAGCCATCGTCGTGAAAATGTCTCGCCATATAATATTGTTCTGATCGCTTTAAATGAATTTCCCCATAAGTCTGCGCAAGAGCCGCCGCAATATTTGCTTGTTGATAACCTTCTACTATATGTTTACCTATAACAATTAGTGGAAATTGATCCCGGTTAAATGATTTCCACAATTTGTAGTTATCTTTACTTTTTTCTATGTCGATTTCACTATAGTCAACATTACGTTCAGCTAATTCTTTTCTCCCATATCTACATGGGTTGCCGCATCGGGGAAAAGAGAATAGCCAGACTTCCGGATTTCCTTCGGAATCGAATGCAGAACCATTAGAGAAAAAAGGTAACCAGGTTGGTTTAAAAAACAATATCAGAACTGTGGCTATTAAAAATACGATTGTTATCAGTGATTTCATTTTGCGGATATTCTTCTTTAACTAGACATTTTAAAAAAGGAGATTTACCTTACTATGCGTATATACTTTCTATAATTCAAACCGTATTCAGTATTTCTGATGATAAAAGTAAAATACCTTGGTTATTTTCTATTATTGAGCCTCAATTCTCAGGTTATCGCATCCCCCACAGGCGCAGATGTAGTCGCTGTATGCGAAGAATCATTGGCAAAGGGATTTGACGGTATTAAAGGCATGATGTGCGTTTGGTATGTCACACCTTGTGATTGCACTTATGGAAAAGACCCTGCTATTCCACGTGTTTGTTTACCAGATGGTGAGGACACTGAGGCGCTGGCCAGAGAAGTTATCGAAGGTTTAAAACTACGGCCGGAACTTCAAACGCAATCCGCTGAGCTATCATCGAATACTATTCTGGCAGAAAAATATCCCTGCGACTGATTATTACGGAATTGAAATCGCTTTCCCTACTCAACTCGTTCCATCACTATCTGAGTGGATGAAGGGAAATCGAGAATTGCCTGATCACCATCAATGCGGTATTTCAAACCACTGATACTGTTTACCGGTCCATACCATGCTGGTTCCTTCTGGAACTCACGCTTGGGGTCCACGTGCATATCCACATCAACACCCATGTCGAAGGTATCGGGCCCCGTTATAAGATAGGTTCCATGGTGATGCTCTGAAAAATCAAGCGGACGCTCATCGCGATTAAGATACATCATATGCATATAGTGACTCTTGTCGAACATCATATATCCATAAGCTTTGTCATAACGAACCTGATTTGGAGCATTGAAATAAGATGTTATTCGCCAGGTGCCTTCGAGAGCATCTTTTTCCCAGGCCAGACTGACGCTAGTGCAAACCAACAAACAGATGAATAAAAAGGTCTGTGTCAAACTAGGTTCTTTCATTTCCAAATTCCTCATTGTGGTTGCCCTGTATTTCTAACAAAACCATACTTTTTTACTTGGGAATAAAACCCTGACGCGGTTCAAACTCCTTACCGTCATCCAGTCGTACTGCTTTCACCCAGTAGGCGGCCTTGCGACCGTCACGAATCGGATTGCCGGTGATGGTGATGCGAGTACCGGGGCGAAAATCCTTCTTTTTAATGCCCGCACGAATCAGGGTACTGGGACCTTCCGCTTCAAAACCCCAGTTAACTTTTTTTCCGTCTTCATCAGTCACCGTGACAATCAGCCAGGAATGAGGGTTGGTGTATTGAAATTCTTTAACTACACCGGTTACCGTGACAGTTTTATCGCGGTCAAACATGGTAATCGAGTGATGTGCAATAGTTGATAGTGACATCAAGATCACCGCTAAAGCGGCCGTGCTAATGGTAAGTAATTTTTTCATTTTCTTTATTCCTCAGCGTCTAATCATCAAAGGTGAAATCCCGGTGACTGGAACCACCTATCTCCGTTTCAATGACATCATTATTGTCGTTGCCTTTGCAGGCCCAATGCGTTATTCGAATCGCCTTGTCATCATTGGTTAATCTGGTGTAACTCTGGCGCGTGTACCAGGGCTCTGCCAGAGCTGGTGGATCGTAGATCCAGACGTGCGCTATCATCGTGCGCTCATCTACCTTTTCCCAGATTTCGACGCCCTCCACTTCCTCACTGTAAAAACCCTGGCTGCGTTCGTACATATGCGCCATCAACATGTTGGTGTGGGTAATCAGGCGGTGTCCATCCCAGACCCCAATGGAGTCGCCGTTCTCTGTTGGAAAGTGATAATCCTCATGAAGATGTCCACGACCATCAGTATAGATACGGCGCACGCTGTTGAAGGCCTCAGCAAACATGGTGGTCTGTTTCGGAGTAACAATAAATTCACGCAGGAAAGGCAAATCGAGCCAGCGTGGATAGCCCGGCGGAATACACTGGCTGAGTGGATCGTATTCGATACCGTTCTTACGATCTTCCATGGTTTGCAAGAGACGGGCATGGTATTCAGGGGTGAACTTTGCCGTGGGCAGTTCGCCGACATTCGGGCCATCCGGATCAAAGCGTAAACCGCCCTTTGTTCGACCATAGACTCCCTCCCAGTCCGGCATATTATTCCAGGCCAGTGGCTGGCCACCGCCTGCTTTTTTCACCAGAGCCTCATACAGAGCTTCTGCACTGCCGTACTGCAAGCCCAGAGCGATCATTTTTTTTCTTTCTGCCATGCCAGCGTCGTCGGCAGATACATTGACCAGTAAGATTGGCAGCAAAGTCGCGAGCAGTATTATAAGTCTGTGTAATTTTGTCATTAGCCCTAATTTACCTGATGTACTCCAGTTGAGATTAATAACATATCTGCACTGTTCAAGTATAGAAATTTGCCCTGCTTTGATAGTATGAACCTGATATTCAGGGCAAATAAACTCGAGTTCGACATGGATTTTTTATACTGGCTGGAAGAAACCACCGTTGGTGTCTGGGTGGCGCAGTCCTGGGGTTATCCCCTGGTGCTGTCCACTCATGCCCTGGGTATGTCCATTGTTGTCGGTATCGTGATTATGATTAACCTGAGACTACTGGGTTTCTCAAGCGGCGTGCCACTCAGCATGCTCAACAAACTATCCCGGGTTTTGTGGGCAGGTGTGTTGCTGAATATTGCATCCGGACTGGCGCTGTTTTGCGGCAACCCTGTTAAATTTTTCTTTCATCCGGTTTTCTGGATCAAAATTTCCCTGATTGTGCTCGGTGGTCTGACCCTGTGGTGGGGCTTATCGGCCAGCCAGGATAAAACGACAGATAAGCCTGCTCTGCTCCTCAGCAACAAAGGCAAACTGCTTGCTGGTTTGTCGCTGCTCTTCTGGCTCGGTGCCATTGTGGCTGGTCGCTTGATAGCTTATTTCAAATTATTTTAGCCAGAATGAATGACTTCTTACTAAGCATTGAAAGCTCCACTCTGGCGCAACTGATGAAGCAGGTCGGCTGGCTGTTTCCAGGCGCTGAAATTTTTCATTTTATCGGCCTGTGCCTGTTGATAGGTTCCCTGCTGATCGTAGATATCAGATTGCTTGGCCTTGCCGATGAGGTGTCAATGGATGCGGTATATAAATTTTTACCCATCGCTGTGCTTGGTTTTTTTATTAATCTACTCACCGGTATCCTGTTTTTTTTCAACGACCCCTTTCGTTACTATCCGAATATCGCCTTTCGAATAAAGCTAGTGCTCATTCTGCTTGCTGGAATTAACGCACTTTATTTTATGGTCACAGCGCATAGACACCCAGATTTGGCCAGCAAGGGTGACTCTAAATTGAAGACAGTCGCGGCACTGTCCTTACTGCTGTGGTTTTCTGTTATCGTGTGTGGGCGAATGATTCCTTATGTTGAATAGCTCAAGACCTGCAGCTGCGGAGAAATAAAATGCTTAAGAATGAATTCTATATGTTGTTGTTAGTTGTACTGTTTGTCTCCGGATTCACATCGACACTTTACGCTCACGATAATGAGCATAGTCATGCTCATGTAGGTGGTGGACTTTCTCATCCACCACATGCTTTTTTTATGACTACCTGGTATCGGGACATTGTTTATGATGCGAGCTCAGCAGACACTTCACAAACAAGTCTGGATATCTATGTTAATCATCCTGTGGAAGCGGCATCTCCGGTGCTGGTGTGGGTTCATGGTGGCGGTTACATGGCCGGCGACAAAGCCCATTCCAAGGAGCTGGATCCCAAACCTGAATTTTTTAGCAACCGCATGGACTTCATTTTCGTCAGCACCAATTATCGCCTGATGCCGGCAGGACGCTATCCTCATGGCGTACAGGATCTGGCGAATGCGCTGGCCTGGGTGAAAGATAATATAGCCGAATTTGGCGGGGATCCCAGTCAAATTTATCTGATGGGGCACTCGGCAGGCGCCAACATGGCAGCCCAGCTGGCCACCAATGATGAATTTCTCAAGCGTAGTGGCAAGAATCTGGATCTGCTGAAAGGCGTAATTCTGGTGGATGGCAATGCCTACGATCTGAAGGAAGACGATATAAACCCTGGAGTAAAAGCCTATTACGGAGAACAGTGGCGAACTGCGCAGGCCACCTCAAATGTAGCTAGCGACAAGAACACTCCTCCCTTTCTGTTAATGCATGTGGCCGGTGGATCCAATCTGGGCACCAACACTGAAGAGCAGGCCACGACACTGGCCAAAGCCCTTTGGTCAGCGAATATCCGGGCTGAAGTAGTCGCGCTTGAAGGCGTAGAGCACTTTGGCGCCAATGATCGTATCGGTGACCCGGACCACCCGGCAAGCATCGCGGTAGAAGAATTTTTATTATCGCTACCGGGAACAAAGAAATCTCCTGAATGGAAGTCCATGCGCTAAAACTAAATGATAATACGAGAACACTCATGACACGAAAGCAATCGAATCCGAACGAAGGCGAACTAATCATTCTTGAACATGAGTCGCGTGTGCTCCGGGATAATCCACTGGGGGACCCCTATGTGCGTAAACTGCCTGTGTGGTTGCCACCTCAGTATTCTTCGGGTCACAGTGGTAAACGTTTTCCTGTGCTTTATGATCTGGTGGGTTATACCGGTTCAGGATGGTCGCACGTGGCCTGGAAAAGCTTTGAAGAAAATCTGCCGGAGCGTGCGGCGCGTTTGATTCATGAGCGCAAAATGGGTCCCTGCATTCTTGCCTTTCCAGATTGCTACACCGCTCTTGGTGGCAATCAGTACATTAATTCATCAGCCATTGGTCGCTACGCAGATTATCTGACGCGCGAATTAGTTCCCTTCGTCGATAAAGAATTCCGCACTCTGGCATCGCGCGATCATCGCGGCTGCTTTGGCAAGTCATCTGGTGGCTTTGGTGCCATCGTGCACGGCATGAAATATCCCCAGTACTGGGGTGCAGTTGCGGATCACTCCGGTGATGCTTATTTTGACTTTGTCTATCAGCACGACTGGCCTAACACGCTGAATGAACTCGCGAAGTATCGCAAACCGGCTTTTAAGCCAGGCATGTACAAGCCAAAAACCATGCTCAAACCTGGATATGATGATGGACGTGTACGTCGCTTTCTGGAGCACATCTGGACAAGCAGTAAGCCAACGGGAGCGGAAGTGCATTGCCTGATGAACCTGTGTATGGCCGCAACCTACGATCCCTCACCATCAGCGCCGAACGGTTTCAAACTGCCGTTCAATCTGGAAACCGGTCAGCGCATTGAAGCACGCTGGCGTAAATGGCTTGAACACGATCCGGTACGGCTGGTATCTAAGTACAAAAAAGAACTGAAGTCCCTTAAAGGTATATACATCGATTGCGGCTGGCACGACCAGTACCACATTCATTATGGTTGCCGTCAATTGTCAGCTCAACTGACAAAAGCCGGTGTCGGTCATCGTTACGAAGAATTCAACGACACCCATTCCGGTGTCGATTACCGCATGGATGTGAGTCTGCCGTTTTTGTATCGGGCATTGAAGTAGCCAACGTGAGTTGAGGAAACGGAAATAGAAACTAATGTTAAATATTACGATTAAAAAAACATTGCTGTATTCGCTGCTAACCTTTTTCCTTCTGATACCGCTCATAGTCTGGGCTGACGATAGCTGGGATAAATCTATTATTCGTGAACTCCCCTCGGTACTGGAAATGCACCGGAAATTTGTGTCTATACGAAATGTAGCGTCAGTGCATGAAGATATGTACAGGAATGTTGAATTCGTGAAGCCGAAGTTTGAAAAACTGGGTTTCAATGTTCAATTACTGAAATCATCAACTCTTCCGGTGTTCTTTGCCGAGAAAATTGTTGATGAAGAAGCCAGAACAATCCTCTTTTATTTGCATCTAGATGGCCAGGCCGTAAACCCGGCTAACTGGGATCAGGAAAACCCTTTTGTTCCGATGCTAAAGAAACAGGACGATAAAGGAAGCTGGATAACAATAGACTGGCAAGATATCAATAAGAAAATTGACCTTGACTGGCGCATGTTTGGCCGGGCCTCGGCGGATGATAAGGACCCGATTACAATGATGCTCAGCGCATTAAAATTATTACAGGATGCCGGGACGGCACCTGCATACAATGTCAAAATTATTCTTGATCTGCAGGAAGAAGCTGGCTCACAAGATTTTCTATCGACGCTTGAAAAGTATAAAAAATATTATGCGGCAGATTACATGATCATCATGGATGGACCGGCTCACAGTTCAAACAAACCGACAATAACTTTTGGTTGCCGGGGAATCGCCTGGTTCAGCATGACTGTATACGGCGCAAAATTACCTCAACACAGTGGCCATTACGGCAACTATGCACCGAACCCCGTTTTTGCAATGTCGCACCTGCTTGCCAGCATGAAAAATGAACAGGGCCGAGTCACTATAGAGGGATACTATGATGACATCGAAATAGATCGCGAGATCAGAACGGTACTGGAAAATGTGCCCGACAACGAAATTGAGATTCGCAGAGGCCTCGGCATCAAGAAGGCCGATGACGTTGGCAATAGTTACCAGGAGGCGCTGCAATACCCATCACTGAATGTCAGACATATCGAGACTTCCTGGAAAGGACCCGGTGTGAAGACCATTATTCCCGAGTCGATTAGCGCGCATATCGATGTGAGACTGGTAGCCGAAACAGATGGTGCCCGACAAATTGAGAAAATTAGAAGACACATCGAGGAGCAAGGGTATCTGGTACTAGACAGAGAACCGACTGATACCGAGAGACTGCTGCGCAGTAAAATTGTCCGCTTTGATGGCCATTCTGGTATCAATGCTTTTCGAACAGATATGAATACGCCAATAGGTCAGCACTTAATCAGTCAGCTTACATCCGCCTATGGAGAGCGACCGGTCACGATAAGAACAATGGGAGGCACTGTGCCAATCGTTCCCGCTATCAATACTCTGAAGATTCCTGCCGTTATTGTGCCGATGGTAAATATCGACAACAACCAGCATAACCCCAATGAAAATCTGAGAATCGGTAATTTGATTCAAGGTATAAAAATGTCCATGGTCATACTCAGCATGCAAATGGATTAGTTGCCAGCCTTCGTCTCACAAAAGAGACGATTACAGTCTGACTATAATTCAGCCATTTCGGTGTTAATCCCTGAAGTCGTAAAAATTACTGTATTTAAGCTCTGGTAAGATTCGAATCAGGCACTATAATAGCGCCCGTTGGCCTCTTATCTGTGGTTATTTCACCCTTCAACTTGTAATAGTGACTCGGACAATCAATCTACCCCCAGTACCGGCATCGTTGCGCGTTCATTTTTAAATTGACCACGAGAGTGTGGTCAATTGCTCACTATTTACAGGATTTATATGCTTTTACTTTCAAAAAAACAGGATTGGTCAGGCAATATTCGTGGCGACATCCTGGCTGGTCTCGTTGTCGCTCTGGCGCTGATTCCAGAGGCTATCGCCTTTTCCATTATTGCCGGCGTCGATCCGAAAGTCGGACTATATGCTTCATTTTGTATTGCCGTTACGACTGCCATCGTCGGCGGACGGGCAGGTATGATCAGTGCGGCTACGGGTGCAATGGCCCTCCTGATGGTGACACTGGTTAAAGAACATGGTCTGCAATATTTACTGGCTACAACCATGCTAACTGGTGCTATTCAGATAGTTGCCGGCTATTTAAAATTGGGCAGTCTGATGCGATTTGTTTCGCGTTCAGTCGTCACCGGCTTTGTAAATGCTCTGGCTATATTGATTTTCATGGCGCAAATACCCGAGTTAGTAAATGTGACCTGGCACGTTTATGCGATGACTTTAGGTGGTTTGGGTATTATTTATTTATTTCCCTATCTTCCACTGATCGGAAAATCAATACCTTCACCACTGGTATGTATTGTCACCCTTACTGCCCTTGCCCTGACTCTGAAACTCGATATCCGGACTGTAGGTGATATGGGTGATCTACCTGATACGCTCCCGGTTTTTCTATGGCCAGATGTGCCTCTAAACTTCGACACAATAAAGATTATTATTCCCTACGCGCTACCTCTTGCTGTAGTCGGTTTACTGGAATCACTAATGACAGCCACAATTGTTGACGATCTAACGGATACGGAAAGCGACAAGAACCGCGAATGTAAGGGCCAGGGTATTGCCAATATAGGCGCTGGTCTTTTGGGTGGCATGGCCGGTTGTGCGATGATCGGACAGTCGGTTATTAATATAAAGTCGGGCGGTCGAGGGCGACTGTCTACTTTACTCGCCGGTAGCTTTCTACTCATTATGGTGGTCTTCATCGGAGACTGGATTTCCAGAATCCCAATGGCGGCGCTGGTTGCAGTTATGATAATGGTCTCGATTGGGACCTTCAGCTGGGGTTCTATAAGAGATTTAAAACATCATCCGCTGTCATCTAATCTGGTGATGATTATGACCGTGTTAGTTGTAGTCTGGACACACAATCTGGCTCTGGGTGTTTTTGTCGGTGTCTTACTCGCCTCTTTATTCTTTGCAAACAAGATCAGTCGCTTAATGTATGTTGAATCAGAGCTGGATGAAGATACTGATACCCGGACCTATCACGTGATTGGACAGGTATTTTTTAGTTCGGCAGACAAATTTATCGCCGCTTTTGATTTCAGAGAGGCAGTAGAAACCGTGGTCATTGATCTGCATCGTGCTCACTTCTGGGATATCACTTCGGTATCATCTCTGGATAAATCAGTACTTAAATTACGTAGGCAGGGAGCTGAAGTAAAATTAATCGGACTAAACGAAGCCAGTTCGACGATAATTGACCGCTTCGGTGTGCATGACAATCCAGAAGAGATTGAAAAAATGATGGGCGAGCACTAATGACTAATGATAAAAAATTGATTCTGGCCTGTGTTGATGGTTCCAAACTGTCTGAGGCGGTCTGCGATTACGCAGTCTGGCTGGCACAGCGTATTAAAGGTCCGCTAAAGTTGATGTACACAATTGATCACCATCCGGAAACGGCAAGAGAAGTTGATTTGTCCGGAAACCTGGGTGTGGATAGTCGCGATCATCTACTAGAAGATATAACCAATAGTGAGTATCAGCGTAGCAAGTTACGCATACGGCAAGGCAAAGAGATCCTGAACGTCGCAAAAGAACGCGTTTTTGAAAATGGTTTCGCCGATCCGATTGTCTGCCTGCAACACGGTAGCCTGATTGAATCTCTGGTTGAGCTTAAAGATGAATTACGCATTCTTGTTATCGGTGCGCGTGGAAAAATACACGAAAATAAATCTGACCAAATCGGCGCAAAGCTGGAGCCACTTATCAGGTCTTTACACGGACATATTCTGGTTGCTTATGAAGTTTTTACAACACCAAAGCGAATTATGATTGCTTATGACGGTAGCGAGGCCAGTGAAAAGGCAATTGAAATGATTGCACATAGTCCGCTTTACAAAGGCTTAAGTTGTCATCTGGTACGTGTTAATGAAAAGAACACTGAAAACCATCGTATCGAGGATGCAGCAGAGAGACTGAAAAATGCAGCATGGAAAGAGATTGTTTGCGCTGATTTACAGGGAACTACGGAAGATGAATTGTGTGAGTATCAAAAAAGTCAGGATATAGACTTAACCATAATGGGGGCATTTAGTCATACACGACTACACGATTTTCTATTAGGTAGCCTGACAACGAAAATGCTACTCAACACCAATACTCCCCTGCTTTTGCTCCGATAAATATTAGGTCACTTTGTCAGTGAGTGTTTTGTGGTAAAGACGGTAGCGCTTGTATACCGAACATTCGATCACATTTTCCAGAAACGCACGCATGCCAGTGTTGTTTTCCAGGATCCAGGACATCTCCACTTCCTTAATACCGCGTTCAAATAATTTATGCCGAACGGCATCCACGATCAGAAATGTCAAAGCTGAGCCAATTGCTTTTTTCTGATACTTTTTTCGCACTCCCATTAGCGGAACCCGACCGGTTACCGCACGCTGCTTTTTTATTCGCCAGATCAGCTTGAGCCAGCCAAAGGGGAACAGACTTCCATTCAAATCGGTAACTAATTCATTGATATTAGGCAATGCGGCAATAAATGCGACTGCTTCTCCGTTAAATTCCGCGATTTGAATAAACTCATCCGGCACCAGTAATCTCAGACTGGTACCCAGTTCTGAAAATTCGGCTTTCGTAAATGGCACAAAGCCCCAGTTTTCTGACCAGGCATCATTGAATAGATCACGAAGAAGTTCCATTTCTTCAGAAAAACGGGAACGATCCAGTGTACGTAGTTTGATCCTGCCATCCCAACGCTTTAATACTCTGAGCAGTACTTCAGTCGGTTCAAAATCGACATTGACCCAGTAGGCAAGAAGATCCTTGGCTGGCAGATAACCCTGCTCTTCAAGTAACTTTCCATACCAGGGTCGAGAATGTGGCATCATTAAAACCGGTGGATGCTCAAAACCATCTACCAACACGCCACATTCCTGATTTAGTGAAAAACCAAGAGGCCCGCTTATTTCTGTTGCACCACGTTCTCTCAACCATGCTTCAGCGGCGACGCATAATGCTTCCAAAACGCGCCTGTCCTCTATCGTCTCTACCAGACCGAAATGGCCTGTGTTCTGACCATAGCGCTCCCGATGTAGCTCATCAATTTGCGCACTGATCCTGCCTACAGGCTTTCCATTAATATAGGCCACCCAGCCCTGCCAGCTACCATGTTTGAAAAAAGGGTTTAGAGAAGAAAAGTGAAGCCGGCGCTCCAATAATAGAGGTGGTATCCAGGCCGGATCATCGGCGTATATATGCCAGGGCAGTCGAATAAAGTCCTTCGTATGTTTACTACTACGAACGGCCTGCACATCAATCACTTGACCTGTAGCAGAATCTCGAATCTTGAGCTCAGGGCTTGTACTCATAACCATTAAACTTCACGTCTCTACTGAACAGGAATTGCCAGAGGACGAACCGGTGAACCACTGGCACCAGTCAATTTCAATGCAGAGGCAATGAAAACAAATTCATAAACTTTGTCCTTTGCCAGATCTTCCAGCCACACCACTTCCAGAAAAGACACACCGCGTTGGCCAAGCAAATACGTGTGTAATGGTGCGAAATTTTGCTTGTTTGTTGAAGGAAAACTCTCCAGACCAAAATTGTCCGCACCCAATAACATGACCTCATTCTCTTCCACTAGCCATTTGGCGGCATCAAGACCAAGTCCTGCCTGATTGCCCATTTGATAACTGGAAGGGTCAGGCCAGTTCCTCATAAGACCTGTACGTATCAACACCACATCACCACTCTGCAGAGAGCTACCCTGCTTTTTCAATGCTCTTTGTAAATCTCCGGCGCTAATAGCGTAGGAAGAAGGAAGTTGCTCAACTTCCATCGCGGCTGCGACATCGATAAGAATACCTCTGGCAATAATAGGCGGATACTTCTCTGCACCGGATTTCTTCCAGCCTCGTGAACCCAGTTCATCATCGGCACTTACCTCATTCCAGATCTTTCCCTTCAGTCCAAAATGATTAAGCATATCGAGATGCGTACCCATGTGAGTAGAAGTATTAATTGTATCGCCAGATAAGGACACCAGTTCCTTATTATCACCTCTGGCGGGGCGTTGCGTGGTAAAGAAGTGATAATCAGGTGCACCCAACATTGCACAACAATTTGGCATGCCGGTAAAAAGATCCACACCCAGATCATAAACCTTGCCGCTGGCAATACGTTTCAATATCTCAAAACTGGAGATCTCGCTCATCATATTGAGCGTGCCAATTTCATCTTTAGGTCCCCAGGGGCTTTTGGACACTTCATTACTGACGGTTTCCCCCTGCACCACGGGCTTAAACAATAATAAAGTAGATAATAGAAACAGCTTGCTTACAGAGACAAATCTAGATTTCATCATTCTGACTCCCATCTTTATGAATAACATTCATACCAACGCAGTTTGAAACAGGTTTAGCAGTCGGTTCCATGCACGCTCTGCCTGAACTTCGTTGTAAACGACTGAATCCGGTGGACACCAGCCATGCAGTGTTCCCTTGTAGACTTCAATCTCAGCTGGAATTCCGGCAGCGGCATAGGCCTCTCTTAATATATTTTTTGCCTCAGGGTTTTTCTCATCATCATTCTCAGCGATAGCATGCAAGACCTGAGCCCTGGTATTCGGAATAAGCAGATGTGGACTATCTTCCGCCTCAGTTGCCAGACCACCACCATGAAAGGAGGCAATGGCGCCGATGCGATCCGGCACCGCAGCGGCCGTTCGCATGACGATGGGGCCACCCATACAATAACCTGTCGTTCCAATCTTACGACTTGTATCGACCGAATCCTGCTGGTCAAGAAAAGCAATAAAAGCCTTTGCATCGGAAAAATGCGTTTGCGCATTGAGTGTTCGCGCCAGAGGTAGAACTTTGGCTCTCGTCTCAGGCTGCCTGAAACTAGCACCTACTTCGACTACCGGCGATGGCTCGTTTCGGTAATATGGGTTCACTACCAGAACAGAATACCCGGACTCTGCCAGTCGTTTTCCCATACTTCGAAATGCCGGGCGCAATCCCAGAATATCCGGCCAGACCAGGACAGCTGCGTGTGTGCCCGTGGTCGGATGAACAAAATAACAATCAGCCACACCGTCTGCTGTGGTGACTTTTACATCTTGTTCTATGACCTCCATCGCGTTGACTACTCGAGGCAGTATCGCGGTAATACCCAGTGCAGCAGAGAGTCTGCCAAAGTCACGTCGAGTAAGATTGCTCTCACTGTCTAACAAGTCATCAATATCTTTTTCTGTTTGTTCATCACACATGGAAACCTCCTTCCTTTACGAATCAAACACTCATCGGTTTAATCGGAATCGAACGATGACGCTTACCGCTGGCAGCGTAAATTGCGTTAATTAGAGCCGGTGCGAAAGTAGGCACGCCGGGCTCACCGAGGCCGGTAGGGCTTTCCGGGCTGTCCACAAAGTGCACATGGACTTCCGGCATTTCATTGTGGCGAAGTACGGGGTAATCGTGATAGTTCGAATTGACCACTGCACCGTCTTTGAAAGTGATATCTTCTCTCAGCGACAGTGACAGACCCATTACAACGGCACCTTCCATTTGTGCGGTGGCGATATCAGGGTTAAGTACCAGACCGCAATCGACTGCGCAATCAACTCTGTGTACCTTTACGTCATCACCATTAGTTTCGACGTGCACCAGCATGGCGAGAAAACTTCTGTAACTATGATGTACAGCAATACCAAGGCCATGATTCTCTTGCATCGTCCGGCCCCAGCCACCTTTCTCAGCGGCAAGATTAAGCACACCGCGACAGCGATTAACCACACTGCTCATTTCAGAGTCTTTGTTGTTGTCGTAAATATTGTTTAGAAATTTTACCGTATCCATGCCGGATTTTTGCGCCAGCTCATCGGTAAACACATTCACGGCAAAACCGTAGAAGATGTCATACACAGCACGATACCAGCCGATACGGGTGTGTGCCGGAGCATGCCCCGATTCCAGTTTCAGGTTCGCAATACCGTAGGGGTGTGCGATAGGACCGCGAAAATCTCTTGCGTTGGGCCGATCCTGACTTGGGTTGAAGGTGGAACCAATGGATGGGAAGGCCACGCGTTGTAACCATGCGTTGATATTTCCGTCTTTATCCAGACCAGCTTCGAGATGCTGGGCGTTGATAGAGTGGTAAAAACCGGTGCGCGTATCCTCTTCGCGAGACCAGCTAAGCTGCACAGGCACCCCAGCTGCTTTGGAAATGGCGGCGGCCTCGTGTACATAGTCGCATTTTGATTTTCGACCAAAGGCCCCACCGGCTGCCGTTGAATGAACCACGATGTCTTCTTCTTTGCGTCCAAGAAACTGAGCAACGACCTTTTGAATCTCCTGTGGGTTTTGCGTGGCTGCCCAGATTTCGCAGGAGCCATCCTGTACCCAGGCGAGACTGGCATTGGGCTCCATAGGTGAATGTGACAGATAGCCACCGGTATAGCTGGCTGAATGTGTGGTCTCGGCCGCTTTCAATGCCTTATCCACGTCACCGCGCTTGAAAATCTCCTCTGCCGGTGACTCGACGTTCTTCACCAGTTGTTCTAGATACTCCTTACTGTTGTGAATCTTATTCGCACCAGGATCCCATTCAATCTTGAGTTTCTTCAGTGCCTGCTGCGCTACCCAGGTATTGTCTGCGACTACTGCAACACCGCCGACACTACTAAACGGGTTCTTGATAGGTTTGACCTCGACGACATCGATTACCCCCTTCATTTTCATCGCTTCGGTTTTATCGACACTCTTCAGTGTGCCTCCGAAGACAGGAACGTGTGCAATAGCGGCGTATTTTAAGCCGGGAATTTTCGTATCTATGCCGTAGGTGCGTTTACCGACGACAACTTCTCCCTGATCGTGCCTTGCCAGCGGTTTACGGATGTAACGAAACTGCTCTCTGGTTTTTAATACGGGGTTCTTCGGTAATGGTAATTTTCCTGCCTCATCAGCCAGTTCGCCGTAGCCGATTTTCTTCTTGTTCTTTTTATTGTGAACATAGTGCAGTTCTGCGTAACAGTCTGATTCAGAAACGCCCCAGCTTTTAGCAGCGGCTTTTACCAGCATTTCGCGCATTGCAGCACCGGCTGTACGCATGGGAAAGAAAAATTCATTAATACTTCTGGAACCACCGGTTGCCTGGCTGCCGTATTTCTTGTCACCATCGCCCTGCAATACACTGACTCTTGACCAGTCGGCTTCCAACTCATCGGCGACTGCAGCGGGCAAAGCGGTGCTAATGCCCTGCCCCATTTCGGCACGACCACAGTAGAGAGTTGTATCGCCATTTTCGCCGATGTGAATAAAAACATCGGGATGAAATGCACTTTCACTATCTTCTGCACTCAGGCTTACTGGCAGCGTGACACCCATGATCATACCGCCGGCCGTCATACCGGTGGCCTTCAAAAACTCGCGTCGGCTTACTTTATGTATATTCATTTCAGGCCTCCTGCATTTCTGCAGCGGCATCCAATACGGCTTTCTTTATCCTCTGATAGGTACCACAACGACAGATATGAGCCGACATTGCTGCTTCGACGTCTTGTTCCTTTGGAGACGGATTTTTACTCAGGAAGTCGGCGGCCCCCATTATCTGACCAGCCTGACAGTAACCACACTGCGGCACATTGTTCGCCAACCAGGCTTTTTGCAGAGGATGACTACCATCTTCGGATAAGCCTTCAATGGTGGTGATTTTTTTGCCAATCACACTACTTACTGGCGTCAAACAGGAACGAATGGCCTGACCATTCATATGCACGGTGCAGGCTGCACAGGAACCAATCCCACAACCATACTTGGTACCGGTTAATTCCAGCTCATCCCGCAAAAACCAGAGCAGAGGCATACTTTCATCTACATCTATACTGATTTCTTTGCCGTTAATATTGGTTGTTTTGCTCATTTAGCGTTCTCCATTACAGCGTCATTAATGCCATCATTATAGAGATAGTTTGGCTTCGCTGGGATCGATTTTCTCGACGCTACGAGATAAATATCTGAAAACTCTATCGATAAATATCTGATTTACTGTTGTTTTACTCTACAACTGTGTTAGTGTGCGCGCACCGTTGGCTTTCGAAGAGAGCCCGGAGCGTCATCTTTAATTGTTAGTTCGCCTCACTTCTGTTGCTGATTATTAGATCACAACCTTTCGAGTCCAGCTGTTCCTCCCTACAGAGAACCAATTATTGCATGCCGCACAATTCCGTCATTACATTAAGGAATTGAAAGCATGACATTTGAAACACTCGGATTATCCGATCCCTTACTGCGCGCGCTAAACGCGTCAGGATACACAACACCCACCGCCATTCAGTTGCAGGCCATTCCTGCTATATTGAAAGGCCACGACCTTATGGGCGCCGCTCAAACCGGCACCGGCAAAACCGCTGGTTTTACCCTGCCCCTACTACAGCGCCTCGATATCAAAAAGCCGGTAAAGAACAATCGCGTTCGTGCTTTGATATTAACGCCAACACGAGAGCTTGCGGCTCAAGTTCAGGAAAGCGTCGCCACTTATGGTCGTTTCCTGGAATTGCGCTCAGCCGTCGTTTTCGGCGGTGTCAAAATTAACCCGCAGATGATGAAACTACGCCGCGGCGTTGATGTGCTTGTAGCCACACCCGGACGTCTGCTCGATTTGTATCAGCAAAATGCCGTCCAGTTTGATGCGCTTGAAATACTCGTCCTTGATGAAGCAGACCGTATGCTAGATATGGGTTTCATACATGACATTAAAAAAATTATGGCCTTGCTGCCAAAGCGACGGCAGAACCTGATGTTCTCTGCGACTTTTTCAGCAGAGATTCGCCAACTCGCTCGCGGAATCACCAATGATCCCGTTGAGATAGATGTAGCGCCTCGTAATTCAACAGTGGAGCTGATCTCACAAACCATTCATCCGGTGGATAAAGCGCGTAAAGCTGAATTGCTTAGCCACCTCATTCGTACTGGCGACTGGTATCAGGTATTGGTTTTCAGTCGCACAAAACACGGCGCAGATAAACTGGTCAAACGCCTGTTACGCGATGATATTCAGGCTTCGGCGATTCATGGGAACAAAAGTCAGGCACAACGAACAAGGGCATTGGCGGGTTTTAAACAGAATAAGATTCAGGTTCTGGTGGCGACTGATATTGCAGCAAGAGGCATCGATATTGACCAGCTCTCACACGTGGTGAATTTTGATTTGCCCAATGTACCGGAAGATTATGTGCATCGAATAGGTCGTACCGGTCGTGCCGGAGCAGGTGGGGCCGCTATTTCTCTGGTCAGTGCAGATGAAATCAAGCAGTTACTGGGTATTGAACGTCTGATAAAACGAAAAATCGAACGTGACGAAATTGAAGATTTTGAACCCCTGCACAATCTTCCTCAATCGGTTTCGAACAAGCCGAAACAGGGACAAAAGCAGGGGAAAAAACCTGGTAAATCGTCTTCGAAAAAACGTAATTCATTCCGTCAGAAGAACAAGAATGCCAAACCCGGCGCACGATCACGAACCACGCGATCAGCCAGAGCCTCTGCTGTATAGATCAACCTGCAGGTAGTCACCGGCGGGCATTCAGCACTACGTCTTAACTCTCAAAATCTCCTTTGGTTTTGAGGACGATAAAAAAAGAATTAATCACAGTTCCGAATATACCGATACCCGCAATAATGGCAGGGGACTTGCCCCATTCACCTATAACGGTGCTGATAAACATAAGCAATATCATCGAGTTTAGTATCATTACTGCTAGTTTCATTCTGATTCTCCAATTGTACTTGGTATCGGGTAAAGCATTCGATCGTTTTGAAATCTATGCCTCATAACTTGTCTGGCCACCGAGGACTGTTCTTAATATTTTAATATCCTTTATGCTGTCTACGTCGACTTTATTTGGATCCTTTTCCAGGATTACGTAATCTGCGAGTTTGCCCGCGCTGAGTGAACCTTTGTCGTTTTCTTCAAAAGAAGCGTAAGCACCGTTCATTGTACAAATACGCAAAGCTTCGGAAACGTTTATACGTTGCTTCGCCCCCCAGACCCTGCCTTTTACATCTTTACGAGTAACCATGCTCTGGATTGCCATCATCGGCTCATAAGGCCCCGGAGTAAAATCGGATGCGGGGGCGACGGGGATGCCCGCATCGAGAAAACTTCGATGAGCGAACATCCATTGCATTTTGTCATGACCATATTCAGGCCACTTATTTCCATGAAAGTGCGCGTAGGTATAAAAGGGTGTTGGAATAGCACCCGTCGCCTTAATACGTTTCAGGATTTTCGGATTAACCAGGGAGCAATGTTCAATACGAAAACGCGGGTTAGGTCCTTGCCAGTTTTTTAGTACTCGCTCATAAGCATTTAGCACCATATTGATAGTGACATCACCATTGGCATGGATACCGATTCTGAAACCATGAGCAACGGCATCGTCGACGGCGTCATCAATCTCTTCCTGACTCATCGTTAAAATTCCATAATCATCAGGGCGATCCTTATATGGAGTGCTCATTCGCATAGTGCGTTCAGAAGCTGAGCCATCGGCCCCGTATTTCACGGCGCCTATTCGAAGCATATCATCACCGAAACCCGAAGTAATACCGGCCTGTTTCATACCTTTATAAACTTGACTAATACCGCCCGGCATATAGGAAATTCGCAGATACAACTCACCTGCCACTCGGGCATCCTGATAAGCTGTCAAATCTTCATGCTTGTCAGCAAATCCCGGGAAACCACCAAAAGCGTCAGTCGTCGATGTTAATCCGGACGCGGCCATGCTTTTTGTTGAAATTGCTACACTCTTCTGCCACAACTTACGGTCCATCACCGGCCAGGTACCAGCGGCTCGAAAAACATCGGTCGCATGTTCGGCCACCTTACCCGTAAATTCACCATCGCGACGATAGAACTTACCACCAGAAGGGTCAGGCGTATCGATCGTAATGCCCGCTATCTCAAATGCTTTTGAATTCACCACCGCGGTGTGCCCACCACGATGTTGAACAAAGACCGGGTGATCGGGAACGACCTCATCAATATCCCTGCGGTTCAAGGGTCGTCCATCTTCAAACTTGGTATCGTCATACATGCTACCGCGCACCCAGTGACCCTTTGGGGTTTCGGCTGCTTTTTGAGCCAGAGCAGTTTTAACGTCAGAAATGCGAGGCAAGTTCACATTTACACCAATTGCCTCCATAGCCAGCAATGGATGACTATGTGAGTCTATGAAACCGGGGGTAATGGTCATGCCACTGGCATCAATCACTTTCGTATTCGAGTCAGCAAGCTGCCTTATCTGTGTATTTGAACCAACAGCGAGAATACGCTCACCTCGAATCGCCATGGCTTCAGCCACTGGTTGTGCCGGGTCCATGGTCAATAACTTTCCACCGATAACTATGGTGTCCGCTCTTCCCAGTATAGCTGTGGCCCAACCACCTGAACTGTTTACTGCCAGACCAAAACCAATAGGTAGGGCCACAGAAGAGCCTAAGAATTTTCTGCGCGTAACTATAGTCATCTCTTACCCCTGTCGTCGCGAATCAAGGATTGCCTAAGCAAATTCGTTTATATAGGGACCAGATTCTAACTGAAGTTCTTGAAATTATATAAACTTCCAGACAGCTTTTCGGTAATTTACTCTTGATATTATCTAGCAGAACTCTCGAGGTCCGGTAGGCACTAGTTGATCGTGATTAGTCAGCAGGTTTTCAATTAGACCTTTTGCTTCGATCATTTCATCGAATTCATCTGCTTCATTTGTTTCGACAATTGCGCAACTCAAAATTATATCGATCTCTTCTTCCGAAAGAAGATCTTTCTTTTGCATTATTTCCAATAACGTTTTTACAATTGCCAGACAGGCAATTCCGTTAGCAGTCGCCTTTGTTTCTTTAGTCGAAAATTTCATTATTTCTCTTTTCCGTAGAGTTTTAACGGAAAGCTGCAAGGCATATACCATAACGCCTGCTCATCGATGTAATCCCGGTAATCTGTGATTTGGCTCTCATCAAAGACTTACAGGCTGTGACAGGTATCACAACTGAAAGGAACATCATCCTGTTTTACCAATAAAGCTATTGCGCACCAGTTCACAAACGCTTGTGTTAGTGTCGCTTCCTATAGACAAATAGCTGAACTTTTATGATTCCAGACAGTACCGCTATTTACTGGCACTCAGACCACGATTTTCTTGTATATATGCCATGTGGTATGGCCGAGAACGGGCAGGACAACCAGTAATCCCAGAAACAGGGGAATAAATGAAGCCATTACCGAGAGTGTGACAAATACACCCCACGACAACATCACGATTGGGCTTTTTAGCACTGCCTTTACGCTGCTTATCATACCGGTTATGAAATCGACATCACGGTCCAGTATAAGGGGAATGGACACAACCGTGAGAGAAAACAAAAGCAAAGAGAAACCTGCTCCTACGATATGACCGACTCCGATAAAAGCCCAGCCCTGGGCAGTTCCTGTAACTGCCTGAAAAAATGATTCAAAAGTCGGAAAAGACATGCGCCCGAGAAAAAGGGCAATCAAAAGCCGGACCTGATAAATCCATATCCAGAAGATGAACAGCATAACGAAAGCCATATAAGGCAATTGCCGGCTGGTCTGCATGTTAATGACCGTCAGGATTTCTTTCCAGACAAGAGGCTTTCCTGCTTCCAACCTGCGACTCACATCGTATAAGCCCACCGCGACAAAGGGACCAATGAGTGGAAACCCAACCATAACCGGATAGATCATCCAGCCCTTTTCAAACGCGATGAATGACTGCACGATTAGAATACCGCCAAAGGCGTATATGCCCCCGAAGAATAAACCGAACTGGGGAGCCCGGCGAAAATCAGAAAAACCTTGAGCCAGACAAATCTTTAAATCATCAAAACTTAGTGAGTTAATATCTGGAATACCATAAAGCTCTTCGTCTGAGAGTGAACTTTCATCCCGGCCTAAATCGGTTTTAGTCATGTTCTCATCTCCTTTTTCTCAATGTGAATTGCATGAGTATTCACAAGAATAGGATATTTGCTTGTAGAAAAAAATCGCTATATAGGGTTATTAGTCAAATAAACCTTTTAGTTTATCCATTACTTTGCCGGCACCATCCTTAATTCCGCCAAGAGCGGAACTGATACCGCCACTGAGTTTACTCATTATTTCGCCAACGACTTCTCCCGGCGGGATGCCCCCTTCGCTCTTGCCGATGTCTTCGAGATGAATATCAGGCATGCTCACTGACAGTGCATTGCCTTGCATTAGCTGATAGCTGATCCCCGCCTTTGCATCTTTGATGTAGAGATCATCGATAATCATTTTCACTGATGTTTCGTCTCCATCCTTAGTACTTTCTCCTTCATCCTCCAGGCCGATATAAGTATTAATATTGTTCATCAATGTATCGAAGTTACTGACGCCCTCTTTCTTTTCGAGAATAAGATCAGGGGATTGCACCAGCACTTCTTTAATCAGAATAGTATTACTGGTAAGAGATCCCAGATCGAGTGTCATATTCAAGTGCTCAAGTTTCACGGCGTATTCGGTATCGTAACCACTTGGGTTTCCCACATAGAGACCATTCAAGCTGGCCTGTCCCTGTTCAAAATCCAACGATACTCCACCGAGTTTTACCTCAGCCTGCATCATCTCACTTCCATAAGTCTCAACCGCAGTCTGAATAATCTTGTCCAGAGAACCAAGTGACTTGTAAATCAGGAAGCCTGC
This sequence comes from Gammaproteobacteria bacterium, assembly GCA_012103475.1. Lineage (GTDB taxonomy): Bacteria > Pseudomonadota > Gammaproteobacteria > Eutrophobiales > Eutrophobiaceae > WLWS01. The sequence goes on from WLWS01000004.1 coordinate 491,943, forward strand.
TCCGGCCAAAAGTAGAAGAGCTATAAGAATAGCTATGTATCTTTTTTTCATTCTTGTTTCTCCGGTTCTTTAGTTTATGTTTTATCGAGTCACTTTATTGGTTTCGTACTACATCGTAAATCACAAACCATCTACTTTCTCATGGTTTCTCCCGTAAGCGAGAAAATGAGCAATCTTTTTTCTGGCAAAAGGAAATTTCGAAATAATTCTTAAAGGCAATGGCGGACTGAGTGAGGCATCTAATTTCAATGCTGCTCTAATAACACGTCTTTGTATCAAGGATTGAAAACTTTGAATTACGATCACCGCCGGCTCTCGTCTTTTTTGAACACGAGCAAGATCGTTTGTGTCAAGATGGTTTTGCTTTATCGGATCAGTCAGGAGGTTAACGGCAGCAACAGCATCCTGGATAGCGTAATTTATACCAACACCACCAACCGGAGACATGATGTGAGCTGCGTCCCCAATCAGGAGCAGACCATCTTTATACCATTGCTCGGCTCGACCGGTGACCACAGAGAGTATGGCCATTTCTGACCAGTCCTTTATAGCAGTAATTACTGTCGATAATTCCGGAGCTAGCTGACTTACTGTCTGGTGAAAACTGTCAATACCCTTTTCTCGCAAGGCTTTGTATCCACCTTTCATTATGACAAAGCCCACTTGCAAATGGTCTTTACGACCAATTATCACAATCATAGTACCTGCGCCAATCCGACCATTTACATCTTCTATTTTCTCACCGTCAGGTAGCGCCAGCCGAAACCAGACAATGTCCATCGGTGGTGATGTTTTGCCCAGCTTAATATTGGCCAGACGCCGGGCACTGGAACCTCGGCCATCTGCACCGATAACCAGCTTTGCAGGTAAAATCTGTTCTTCCCCATTTAGGGTATAGTGAACACCGCTTACCTTTCCATTTATTTCTTCGAGTGCTCTGACCTGTGCGCCCATCAACACTGAAAAGCAGTCTAACTTTTTTGCTTTCTCGACTATATGATTGAGGAAAAGTACCTGTGGAATGATGGCGACATAAGCATACTTAGTCTGCATTGCACAAAAATCGGCGATGTCAATTTCAGTATCTGCAAATGTTAAACTTAACTTTTGAATTTTACTGGTAGCCTGCTCAAGAATTTCATCCACGACTCCAAGCTGCTCGAGTACTTCCAAAGAGGAAGCGTGGAGCGTATCGCCACGAAAGTCGCGGTCGAAATCGTTTTTACCTTCAAGCAACACAACTGAAATACCTCTCAAAGCAAATAAATATGCCGCTATCACTCCCGCCGGGCCCCCTCCTATCACACAAACCTGAGTTTCTCCGGGCCTCTCTTCTATGGGCATGCTGTACTCCTTGTTTAGCTGACTCAAAAATGGCAGAGTCTTTTCAATAATAAGTAATACTCTGGTTTGAGTGTAGCGCAAATTCACCTTGAAAGATCGAGTCGATCGGAAACTGAGTTTTGACTATGAATGAAGACAATTTGGTAGTCAGTGAACAACATAACAAGGTAAGGGTTCTTATTCTAAATCGTCCCGAACGCCGTAATGCACTGGCTATTTCACTACTTGAATCATTGAAGTCGGCCTTAAAAGCGGCCAATGCCGATTCAGAAACTCATATCATAGTATTACGCGGAGCAGGCCCGTCTTTCTGTGCAGGTAAAGATCTGAAAGATCATCAGGTAAGCGGTAAGGATCAGAAGTCTGTGCAGAAAGAGGTTGGCCTGTTTCATGATGTCAGTCGGGAAATTATGTTTGGCGAAAAAGTTGTCATCGCCGCTGTGCATGGTTGGGCCGCGGGCGGTGGCCTGGAGCTAATGATTAATTGCGACCTGGTTATACTCGATGAAAATGCGCGCATGTTTTTCCCGGAGATGTCACTGGGCCTATTTGTGACCTGTGGCGTGACAGCCTTATTGCCCCGATTAATCGGTCTTTCTCAGACTAAGGCGTTAATGATGAGTGGAGATAAATTTGACGCCCAACACGCGCTGCGACTCGGACTTGCATGGCAAGTTTTACCCAGCGATGAATTTGAGCAGAAAGTAATAGAGAAGGCTGAGAAGATGGCAGCAATGCCTCAGAATTCACTTCGGCAGTTAAAAAAAGTAATGATGACAGGCTTGCGTGACGAGGTAGAAGCGGCCCTGAAAATAGAAGCGGAAATTGCCCAGCAAACAGCCCTCGACCCTGAATCTCAGAAACTAGCCCGTTCCAAGCTTAGCCCGGATTAATCGACGTAGCCTGTACAAGTGATTTCAACCGCAGCACCACGCCAGAGCCGGGCGACTTCGATGGCTGTCCTTGTAGGGTAATTTTCTTTGAAAAAAGAAGGCCAAATTCTATTTAACTGCGGCCACTCCTCCATATTCGACAAATAAACGGTGCATTTTATTAATTGATCCAAAGATGAACCGCTGGTGATTAAGGCTTTTTCGATATTTGCCATGGTCTGTTTCGTCTCAGCGACAATACCACCGGGAACCAGGCCTAGCTCCTTTTTGGAAAAATCTATACCGAGGTTGCCGGAAACGAATACCAGATTTCCAATGCGTACGGCTTCAGAAAGTGGCAGGTTTTTTTCCTTGAAGGCATCAGAACGAAAATACTCAACATCGGCTTCTGCTATTGAAGTAAAAGAACAGAGGCAAAGAATAAAGACGAGAACGATATATTTAAAATACATTGGCAAGCTCCTGAGCAGTTATACTGGCCGTGAAGTTGAAAGATTCAGAGAATCCAACCCTAGTTCGACCCGCATCTCCTCCGTAGCTTCGTCTTTATAATCCTCGAGTGGAATACCTGTGGTGTCAGCAGCCCGGGGGTAGCCGTTGAATGCCGCAATGTCGGCGGCAGTATCAATCAATGCGGCTTCACCCAGTTCATCTACCAGTCGTTGTCTGCCTTTCGCTATACGAGCTTCATCGCGCGTACAAACTGCATCGACAAATTCATCAAAGAGTTCTGCATGCGGTAGTCCTTCATCCTTTTTGTTGCCACCGATCGCGGCTTCAAGTTCGTACTCATCGCCGGTATGTTCGCCACTCAAACTGAGCCGCATTGCGTGACTGGTAGTTCAGTAAAAACAATCGAGATACGCAGACACACGTGTGGCAACATACTCGATCTGAGCGCGGGAAATAGCTCGTTCAATATCATCAAGTTCGTTCATGGCCGGGTTGGCCATGTACAGTGGGTTCATAAGATTCCAGAACCGATTCAACTCATCCGGCACCAGAGTCAGAGAACGACGAATAAACTGATGACCGGTGTCGTAAAAATTACCGAATTCCGGTCCGGCATCATCAGGCCCGACGGTCAGTGCCCAACCAGGACCTCGTTTCGCGCCTTCCGGTCGTTTTCTAGCTGGTAGATTCTGGTCTGCGCTTTCAGGTAAAGCTAAGGGCTTCATGCCTATGCCATTCGTAAAAGTGTCCATACATGTGACCATTGTGGTTAAACTCAGAATTTCGATCAGCTCATCTTCAATAATACCCGCCACAATCATTGACTCGTACCAGCTTTCAGTAATTCGGCCTGAATCAGTGACTATGCGATGTACAGCTTCCACCCAGGGCTCAGGTAAGTCGCCATGATGGTCATGTTCACCTTCTATGGCATAAGGTGATAAGGCCTCTTTTCGATGCTGACAGAGTTTGCAATCCCAGGCATGGCGGGCTTCGTTGGCAACGGCAAGTCGTTGGTCCCCGCTCAACCAGGCACCGACTTGTGCCACTTCATTGACCGCAACGGCCAAAGCAGTTTTCAGATCCTCGCGAATCGGATATGGCGCCCTGTTAAGTTCCTCAATGCTCATCCGCTCATGTTACCTAGGCTTCTGGGCACCCGCAACTGTGCCGGACGGACAATAAGACAACTATTTTGCAAATATTGCCCGCACTGTTTCTTCGGGTAACTCATTGACACGAAAGTTCGATACACCAACAACAGTTTTCGCTGCAACCATGGCGTTAACTATGGCTTCTTCGCTTGCGTTAATAGCTGCCTCAAAGACAATAGATAACCTATTATTAGGATACAATTCCAATTTCGAGGAATCGTTTTCACTGATTTTGCCAACATTACCAGTCGAGAAGGCAACAAATATATCACCGGAGCCATCACCACTGATTGAGCCTAGTCTGCCCAGCGCCAATGCCGGGCGTTTCGCTAGTCGCCGTAGCTGATGCGGGAGTAAAGGCGCATTTGTGGCCACAACTATAATTATAGAACCATCTCTGGATGGTTCGGATTGAGTATCTTTCTCGCCAGACTCACAATAGGGATACCAGTCGACGTGTCGCTTTATTGATCGGTCGGTGAAGCAATGCTGACCAACGGGAAGTTCATCTGCGACAACTTTGCCACCCAATCTTAAGTCATCGCCATTCCAGTTGTAGTTACATTGAACCAGTACGCCGACGGTATATTGTTTTTCTTCAAATTCAAACAATCGTGACGACGTTCCTATTCCACCTTTAAAACCATTGCATACCATCCCGGTGCCACCACCGACTGCACCTTCTTCTACCTTGCCCGGTTTTGCTTTTCGCATAGCGGCAAGTGCATGCTCACGCGTCACATGAAAACCATTTATATCGTTCAATCCGCCATCATATGTTTCAGCAACCACCGGTGCGTGCCAAATTGCAGGCCAGCCCTTCTCCACCATAAAAGCAACTGAAGCATCACGGACTACGCCAACACTATGGGTGTTAGTAATGGCAATCGGACCATCAATCAAACCGCGTTCTTCCAGCCAGGTCGTTCCAGTCATTTCACCTGAGGCATTCAGTGTAAACCAGGCTGCAAAAACTGGATCATTAGAATTCTTCCCTCGTGGGTGAATCGCGGTTACACCGGTTCTCACAGGGCCACTGCCCACTTTTAGTAAACCTTTACCTTTGACAATTGTTTGATGACCAACTTCAAGACCTTTGATATCTGTGATCGCGTTCAGAACTCCAGGTTGACCGTTGAATGGAATGCCAAGGTCTCTCGCCCGATTTGATTGAGTTTCTGCCAAAGCAGAACCGCTAAAAGAAAATAAAAGTAAGGCAAGACAGGTAACTGATGTTTGAGTTTTCATTAAATATTCCCACATTAAAGAAACCAAATTGTACCATTACCGTCAGTCAGAGCCGCTTTAGCATGGTAATGATAATATTCTCTGAACCGTTTGCCGCTATCTGGGTTTCCCGATTCGACTCGATATAACCGCGCGCCAGATAAAGCGGCTCGCCGGATAATGTCGCACCCAACTCGATTGACTTAAAACCGGCGTCACGCGCAGCCTTTTCACCAAGATCCAGCAAAAGCGTGCCAACACCACAACGAATCCAGTCCGGATGCGTGTACATGGCACGAATGCGTGCAGGATCGACAGTCGGATCACTAAAACGATCGTCTCGACCAATGGTTTCATCACTACCGTATAAAGTCTTGCGTTTACCCCAGCCACCGCAGCCTACCATGATGATATTATTTTTATGTTCTGTTTCGACAATAAAATAGCTCTGGTCTTCAAGCAGACTCGTATCCAGACCCATAGTCTCCTGTGCCGCTTCGATTTCAGCACTCGATAGAAATGGTTTCATGTTTTGCGAAATCGCCGCATGCATGAGTTTGATAATAGCCGGCTGATCATCCCTTGTGGCCAGGCGATGTGAGAGCTTGAGAGCTCGCTGCTTTTCTAATATATCCATTTATAAATCCAAATATTTCTGCTTCTAAATTTTCTAACAGCAAGTATGATAAACGACATTATCCTTACCAAGGTAAAGACATGGCAGATAAAATTGATAAAGGTGGCCAGTTTCCTGAGGTCGAGCTCAAGATAGCGGGTGGCGGCAAACTGAGTCTTCCCGGAGACATTGAAACCACACACGCTTTCGTTCTGATATATCGCGGACACTGGTGACCCTTCTGCCGCCGTCAGTTAGACGGCTATGAGCAGCAACGAGAAGTTCTGGCAGAGATGGGTGTCAGTATTTTTGCCGGTAGTGTCGATGACGAATATAAAACACTGGAAATATCGGAGCACCTGAATTTTCCAGTTGCTTATGGTATGAGTCGGGAAAGCGGAGAGCAGTTCGGTGCCTGGTGGGATGAAGACAGGAAATTCATTCAGCCAAGTGAATTTTTTATGACTGGTGATGGCAAAGTCATCGCCTCGACCTACAGCAGCTCACCTATCGGACGTATGGAACCAGAGGATGCTGTGGCATTGGCAAACTTTCTGTTGAAGAAATAGCGTCTTACTCAGGACGAGTCAGCTAAAGCCGGAATAGTTCTGCGCAGCATGATGTACATATACGCGTAGATGCACATTCCTGTTAGTGTGGCACAGGCGCACATTATAAAAACACCTCGATAACCATAACCAGCGGCCAGTGTCATGGCCGCTGCATTCGGTCCGATAATCTGTCCGAGCCCCTGTGCTCCCACAATCAAAGAAGCAAACTTGCCGGAGTGATCGACATTAGCGATTGTCGACATCTGATAGACATCGATAAATATCCAGAGAAAATTGAACATAAAAACACTGACAAGAATATTAGTATTGGTAATACCCATCGCCAGCATCGAGACTATGATGGATTGAGTTATCAGGGTTATGAGCAGAGGGCGTGCGAGACCGTAACGATTACTCAAAATCGTGGCAAACAGGCACCCGGCAATACTTAGAAATGAAGCCCAGACCAGTACCCGGCCCACCCAATCAGAACTGGCGCTGGATATCGTTGAATCGGCACTGGCAAGTTCAATATAGGTCCAGTAAGCACCGATATTTATATAAGTAAAGACTATCGCAATTAACACCAACCAGGGGACATAAGCTGGTACATGCCGGTGCTCAAGATGATGTTGTCCCTTTTCATCTTCCGCATCAATTTCGATATCTAGCCCTTTTTCCACCGCTCGTGGCGGTACCCAGCTGATAAAGAAAAGCGAAACAACAAAGCAGCCGATGAACACCAGATAAATACCGTTCATCGATAGTTGTGGTAGAACTTGCATCTCAAGTGCCTGGGAAAAAGCAAAGGCGAACAACATCATGTTAAAGGCTCGCGCAGGTTTTGAAGTGGCTCCCAGAGAGGCCACCGCGACTGATGTATACATACCACTGCCAAAACCGGCCAGCAGACGCAGCCAGAGCACCTGTTCATAAACTACCGTAAATATGCAGAGGCCGTTTGCAAGAATTGCCAGACCAGCAGCAATCAGTACCAGCACCCGCCGGTTCATTTTCGCAATAATCAGGGAGGTCACAACCGCGCCAACCGATAGGCCGCCAAGATCGGCACCGGCCACTCGCCCTACCTGAACCTCAGTGAATCCAAGCAAGTTGACCCACGCGGTGCTGATCACCGGAATACCAACCAGCACTCCGTAACCGACAAGAGTCATATAAAGCGCAATGCCTATGGACTTCCAACCATCGAAGATGGTTGCTTGATGCTGGGCGACTTGTTCGGCTGACATATGTCGTTTTACGCCTTCAGATCACTTACTCGATTTCTTTATCCGCTGAGTAAATCACATAAATCTTTGTATAGCCTTCCGTCTCCCAGATACCAGTCCACTCTTTGGGAATCGTCACCGCATCGCCGGCTCTAATTTCCATCACCTCACCATTAGATGAAGTCAGGGTCACTCCGCCTTTGAGAAAGTACATAAACTCATCAACACCATAAGGTTCATTGATCACATAACGATTTGCACCGGAACGAAACATACCGGAGTCAAAGTGTTTGTCGCTGCTAAGAAAACGTTCTACGTCTTCTGTTACATAAGGACCTTTCTCATTTTCATGTTCTTCTATCAGCAGTTCTTTACTTGAAAAGATACTGCCAGCTATTTCCGCTTTACTCATCCTGGTTGGCAGAACAGGAGAGTCTGCAAAAGCGATACTGCTTGAGATAAGACAAAAACTGAAAACAAAGTGGCTGACAAAGTTCATAACAAGTCCTTCCTGATTGTTGAATATGCTATCTTACTACGCATACCTGTATGAATTTTGCTTTTTTGTTTTTTATTAGCGAGTGTTAAATCGTTTAATTAAGTATGTCAAAAGAAGATAAAGATCTGGGGCTGAACGCCAACATAACCCGCCGGGATTTTCTGCAGGGCAGCGCCGTTTTGTGCAGCGCGGCTTTCCTTCCTTCCATGTCCGTCGCCGCGAAACAGGCGTCTTCTGCTCCGCTAGATGCTAATTATTATCCTCCTCTTTTAAATGGTTTGCGAGGCAGTCACAGCGGTTCATTTGAAGTCGCGCACGCACTGGCCCGCGAAGCCAGGCGCTGGGCCAATGTCAGTACCAGCAGTGAAGAACCTTATGATCTTGTTGTTGTGGGCGGCGGCATCAGCGGTTTGAGTAGTGCCTGGTTGTACCGCGAGGCAATGGGAGAGGATGCCAGAATTCTTATTCTGGATAACCATGATGATTTTGGTGGGCACGCGAAACGCAACGAATTTGAACTGGATGGTCAGCAGAAACTGGCCTGGGGTGGCAGTATTAATCTGGAGTATCCAGGCTACAGCAGCAATGCACTGAGTCTTTTAAAAAAACTCGGTGTTGATTTTAAAAAACTTGTCAAAGATACGCAGTTCACTTTTTCATCACTTGACGACATGGGTAGCGGCCTTTATTTCGATGCTGACAGTTTTGGTAAGGACGTATTAATCAAGGGTTTTGATCTCTGGTCCGATAACTACGAAACGAATTTTCTGAAGGTCGTCGATCAAATTCCGATCAGCGACCCCGCCCGACAGTCTCTCATCGCGTTTCTTTCCAGCGACAAAGACTTGCTTGCACCGATGAATGATGAGGGGCGAGTCCGTTATCTGAGACAAACCCTTTACACCGATTTCCTGAAACAGAAAGTTGGTTTGTCCGATGAAGTCTTGAAAATTTTCAGTAACTGGACCCATGGCCTCTGGGGCGCGAGTATCGATGTCCTGCCCGTTTATGAGTGCCTTATTCTTGGCCTGCCGGGGTATCATGTGATCGGTGAATTACCGGCCGTATTCGAAGAGGAACAAGAGGAAAACGGCTATGGCATTTTCCCGGATGGCAATGCCTCTGTCGCCAGACTACTGGTTCGTTCGCTAATTCCTGACACAGCTAGCGGCAATAGTATGGATGATATTGTCAGTACTCGCTTTCACTACGATAAGCTCGATAAAGCTGATAGCAATATTCGTATTCGTCTGAACAGTACCGCAATCGAAACCAGAAACATATCTTTCGGAAAAAACAGAGATGGTGTCAGCGTCATTTATGTTCAAAACGGACAAGCAAAACGCGTATCTGCTAAGCACTGCGTATTGGCCTGTTATCACAATATTATTCCGCATCTCTGTCCTGAATTACCAGAAGCTCAAATTGACGCCATCGCTTACCCGGAAAAAGCACCCATGATCGCCACTAATATTTTATTGCGAAATGGTGAGGCCATGGCTGCATCCGGCGTTTCCAGCCTGACCTCACCCGGGCGTCTGCATGCGCATAGCTTTATGGCAGCCGGAATCAACGTCGGAAATTATGATGGTCGCTGGAAGCCTGAAAAACCTGCTGTGCTTCAGTTTTTCGGATCGCCAAGTCTTGCTAATACGGGTAAAACTGCAAAAGAACAATACCGGGCTGGCAGACATCGCTTACTTGGCATGACGTTTGCGGATTTCGAGAAGGAAGTCCGTCAACATCTTGCCGGTGCCTACGGTGCTTACGGGTTTGATCCGGCACGGGATATCAAAGCCATCACTGTTAACCGATGGCCACACGGCTATGCTTATGAATACATCAGTAGCGAGGATCCGGACTGGAACGAAAATACCGCTCCACATCTTATCGCGCGTCAGTCCATCGGCAATATTGCCATTGCCAATTCCGACGCCTCGGCCTTTGCTTATGTTGATGGCGCCATCGATGCCGCCTATGCGGCCATAGACGACTTGCTCGGTTGAGAGATTTCATGCGCAAAGACTACCACTCAGTAAGCTTCTGGCACGACAGCATTGCAGATTCAGTCAAGCTACGTCCTGCGCTGACGACTGATATTCAGTACGAGGTCGTCATTATCGGCGCCGGTTATACGGGCATGTGGACTGCCTACTATCTTAAACAGATTAATCCAGATCTGGATATCTGCATTCTCGAAGCTGAAATAGCCGGCTTTGGTGCTTCCGGCCGAAATGGTGGCTGGTGTTCTTCGCATCTCAGCGGACTGGATAACTGGCTGGCTAATGAAAAAACCAGAGCTGGTGCCCTGCATCTCAAAGATCTGATGTTCGACACCGTAAAACAGATTGGTCTTGTCACAGAAAAAGAAGGTATTGATTGTCACTACGAACGCTCCGGCTGTCTGGAAGTTGCCGTACTACCTGTCCACCTGAAACGGCTTCAAAATGAATGGGCTCATTTGAATTCTCTCGGCCTTGCAGGTGAACACTACAACTGGCTCAATGAAAAAGAAGTACGCAATCTATTCAATATCGATAAAGCCCTTGCCGGAATACACCTGCAGCACTGTGCTGCCGTGCATCCGGCTCGCCTGGCTCGCGGATTAGCTGATTGCCTTGAATCTCTCGGTGTAAAAATTTACGAGCACAGTCCGGTAGAAAAGATAGAGGGGCAGCTTGTAACAACAGCAGCTGGAAATGCAAAAGGGGAAACAGTGCTTATTACCACTGAAGGCTATACTGCGAATCTGACAGGACACAAGCATGCCTAATCTCTTATACCGGTTCATTCAATGATGGTTGCCACCGAAGTACTTAGTCAGCAACAACTGGATACTATTGGGTTTAACAAACGCTGCACTTTTGCCAATTACGACCGTGTGACCACTTATGGTCAGATTACGGCGGACAGGCGTATTGCCTTCGGCTGCCGGGGCAGTTACGGCTTCGGCTCAAACATCCGTCAAAAATTCGATAAGAATGATTCGGACTTCAGGCTGGTAGAGGAAACCCTGCTGCGTTTCTTTCCTGATCTAAGAGGTATAAATTTCACTCATGCCTGGGGTGGGGCGATGGGTGTCGCCCGTTCACTGCACCCTGCTATCCATTTTGACACAAAATCGAGGTTCGGTTGGGCCGGCGGGTTTTTTGGAAGTGGTGTCGCAGCGACCCATCTCGCCGGACAAACGCTGGCCGATCTGGTCTGTGGCGAAGACAGCGAACGTTTGACAACTCCCTGGGTAAATCCCAGCTACGTTAATCGGAAATGGGAGCCAGAGCCCTTACGCTGGCTTGGTGTTTATGGTTCACGCAGATTAATGGGAGTCGCCGATTATTTTGACTATCATGGCGCAGCCTTCGTCGGACAGGCGCTCGACCACGTGCTACCCAATCTATAAAACAGACCTTCGCTAGTTTAGCGGTACAATCGCTGGCGCCTTGCTCTTTTTGATAAGAAAAACATGTATTTTGGCAGGTTCCGTGTCACTCGCATTTCTGGAAACGTTGTGAATATCATCCGGGCTCTCGTAAAAGGTTTCACCCGCTTTAAGTGTCACTGGATCGCGACCTTCAACACCCATCACCACACTTCCTTCCAGTACGTAGACAAAAGTATGTGCGTTATGCCGATGCTGCGCTGAAGATTCGCCAGGTGCGTATTCGACGGTCAACATCAAACCGGTTTTATCAGGTATTCCTGCCAACTCTTTCGTCATCAGAACATCTATTTCAGCACTTTGCACAGAAACTGATATTAGCGAAAAGACCACAGCAAATAATAACCTACTCAGCAAGTAACCTCGCTTTAATAAAGAATTCATCGATGATTTCTCCTATTGGCAAGAAATGAAGTCCCATTAAAGCATAAGCCTGAGTATGCTGTTACAATTACTGCACTGCTTAGTTTTTAAGCTCGAGTGCGAGTCTTATATCCTTCCAGGAAACATATTTAAAGTTCTGATTTTGTCTGGGCCGGGTATTTTCACCATCTTGCACAACCAGCAAGCCTTCAGGGAACATCGTGGTAATCAGACTACCTGATACAGCAATACCATCAGTCTCCGAACTGCCGTCTATCGTTTTTAGTCCGTTATCAACGATGTGAAACGAACCTACATAGCGATTACCTTCCTCTCTCTCGTAGACCGCATAACTATTATCACCCTGACTGGATACCAGCAAATAGCCTGTATCGGATGAACTTTTATATAGTGTAATACCTTCAACATCGGCTTTTTTCAGACTGATACGCCATAAACCCTGATTCTCTTCCCCCACATAAAGCACAGCCTTATCATCATCAGCGACGCAGCCTTCGGGTTGGGAGCTGAGCATGAATTCTCCAAGCAACACAGACTCTTCATTTATGCGCCACTGCTGATAACGACCATCCTTATCATTTACGAAAGCATGGAGTTCACTGGATTCAGAGGGTTGATAGAGACAGACACCATAGGGAGCATCCAGATCCAGAAATACCCGCTTATCCTCAAGAAACTCTACTGAGGCATCCTTGCTGTTAATTCGAAAGACGTCAAGCGTGCGGGTAGTGCGATTAGTCGCTACGGCGAGATCAACAAGCTCTCCCTCTAGCATAACATGCTGTCGAATATCGACGTTGTTCAAACGACCAGTGGGCAATATTTGTAAGCGATTTCCTCTCAGGTCGTAAACTTCCAGACCCCCTTTTTTATTAGTGCCAAGCACAAGACTTCGATCCGGATCTTCGGGATGTACCCAAATCGCCGGGTCATCGGCCGCGTCTTCATCATTATCGACTGGTCTTGTCTCAATCAGAGCTTCCACCCGTTTTACTGTGGAGTGACCAGCGTCAGGTGACGAACAGGCTCCGAGTATTGCGATAACAAGCATGTAAGATAAGGTTTTCATATTAGTTACGATAGGTAAGGCCGAATATAAAGAAAGGACCATATTCTTCATATTGCCCGTTAAATCTGGTCGTGCCCCGATAAGCATAAAACGGCTCATCTGTCAGGTTAATAGCATTGAAATGCAACTGTGTATTATCATTGAGGTCATATTTGGCACTCAAATCGAGCTGTAAGTGATCATCCTGATAGAGATCGTTTGCCTGATCAGCGAGATCCAGCTCCAGCAATCGTTTGTCTCGATAGACACCTGAAAACCGGATGCTGAAAGGACCATATTCATAACCAAGCACAACATTACCCACCCAATCTGCCTGTCTTGGTAAATCAATGAGGTTATCTCGACCCGCATTAACACCCAAACCAAGGTCTGCCTCACTGTCGGTGTAGGTGGCATTAGTCATTAACATCAGACCATTCCAGGGTGCGGGCAAATTACTAAAGTTTTTAGTCCAGTTAAATTCCGCACCCCATAACTCCGCACTCTGACCGTTACGAGGTTGCAACACTTCAAGATTGCTTACCGCCGTAATATCCAAACCTCCAGTAAATTGCGTGACGTCGATATCGGAACTGACATCGGCATTAAAAATGAAGTCATCTATGTCTTTATAAAAAAGGCCAAAGCCAAGCACACCAATCGTATCCGGGTAGAACTCAAGCGCCAGATCAAAATTGCTGGATTTGAACGGGTTCAGTGAGGGATTACCTGCCTCAATTTCAAGATCGGTTCCATCCAGTTCAATAGCGGCCGGAGACGGATTAAGAAAACCAAAAGATGGTCGAGAAATTGTTTTACTGTAAGCCGCACGAATAATTACATTGTCCGTCGCTTTGTAACGCAAATTGATACTGGGTAGAAGGTCGCTGTAATCATTGCTGAAGTTATTGGCGACGACAACTGGCGTACCGTCTACCTCGGCAGCATTAAAGCCATTCGCCTCAAAACTCGTATCTTCGAAACGCAGACCATAGACAATTCGTAAATCGTCGAAATCAATACGACTCATTACATAGGCCGCAAGCACATCTTCTGATATTTGATAGTCACGGGCAGAACTGAGTAAGGTTTCATCTGCATCAATATCAAAACTGGAAATATTATTATCGATATAGTTGTTAAGCATGTTCTGACTAATTCTCGGTCCGAGGTTTCCAAGACCGTAATCTATATCCCCTTCAACAAAGTCAGCCAATCTTGGATCACCAGTAAAATTACCGTCGTAGGTAGTGGCATTAACGTCATCCGTTTTCTCCCGATCACGATATTTGACGCCTGCTTTGACATATCCGCTGTAGCGACCAAACTCCATGTCCCGGGTCAGATCGAGACGAAAGGAATGTTGCTCATCATCAGTTATATTATTTTCGACGACTAATTCATCAAACACAAAATTACTCATGTCCAGACCGTTTGCGGAAACAAAAAGTTCGGGCGTTCGTCCGATAGTTGTATATCCAGCATTGGCGATCGCGACATCTTCTGAAAATTGAGTATCTCTCCTGTTCGGTTCCTTTTCTTCGGCCTTTGAATATCCGTAGCTATACTCAAGCGTCCAGTCATCAATCAGGTTTTTTCCGCCACTTACTATAGAAAGTATATTTTGCTTTTCCAGACGGTCCTTGAGTTCCCGATCCATTTCAATATCGGTCCAGTTTGCGCTGCTGTCGTCTATTTGTGCCAGATCGCCATCGGATAGTTTGAACTCGGCCCGACGACGGAATTCCTGATCTTCAAAGCGACTGTATAGCGACCTTACATAGTACTCTGCCAGTTCGTTTGGCCTATAATCCAGATTGAAAGCGAGTCCAAGGCGTTCACGACTGATTACGTAATCACGTTGCTCTATTTCTTCGGTACCAGCAAAACCAGAATCCTCAATGTCAGGATCCCAACCACCATCGGTCTCTATATTGTCGGAACCGAATTTACGATCCTGCCAACTTCCCGCGAAAGCAACTCCCAATTCGCCAGTGCCGACATCAAAGATATTGGAAAAAGTCCCTGACACTTTCGGGGCTACTTTATTTTCAAGTTCATTGTAATTACCCTCGGTACTGAACTTGTAATTCATTCCATCCCGGTCGAAAGCGGTAAGGCTTTTTACATTGATTGAACCCCCGATTGAGTCTCCGTCCATGTCCGGCGTTATTGTCTTGGTGACTTCCAGGCCTTCAAGCAGATCGGATGGAATTACATCCAGAGCGACAGAACGCCTGTCCCGCTCTGGTGCAGGAATATTGACACCATTAATTCTGGAAGTATTCAGATTGGGGTCGATACCACGAATACCAACAAACCGCCCTTCTCCCTGGTCTCTTTCTATATAGACACCCGGTATTCTCTGCAGGGCTTCACTGACGTTTCCATCCGGGAACTGACCAATTGAATCGGCGGAAACGATGGATATCAGATTGTCGGCAGCTCGTTGCTGGTTAAGAGCATTTGCCGAACCAGCAGCCTGACCGTAAACGATTATGTTTTCCAGAACACTCACGTTTTCACCAATGGCAACATCAACCGCTGATATCTGCTCGTTCACAACATCGACAGATTTACTGACTGTTTTAGCACCGATATACTCGACTTCCATTGTATACGTCCCGGCCGGAACCAGTGGAAAAATGAATTGACCGCCATTTTGACTGCGGGTCTCAAGATTTATTTCTTTAATACGAACTATAGCCCCGTCGAAATATATTTTACTGGTTTGATCACTTATTCTGCCTTCCAGTCTGCCCTCAGCAGCCAGATTCCCAGTGAAACCAATTGTTGTTACCGTGATGCTTAAAACTAATCGAGAAAAATATGTCATTGCGTTAAATCCTTAGTCATTCATTAAAGTGAACGACATGCTAATGACACTTCGTTACAGGACAATTATGCTTTTATGACACTTTAGATTTTAATATGAAGTTTTTATTACAGCAGATTTCAAATGGCGATCAAACGCAGAAGCGGTTGATTAAGTCTCCTTCTATAACAATGACACTCGGCTTTGGCATACTGTTACCACCATCCGGCCAGTGACTCAGCAAGTTATTTTTATCTGCTGAGTTCTCACCGGGATGTTGAACCGAAATAAACAGACTACGACCGTCTTCTGAAAACCTGATACCCGTAAATTCCGCATGAACCGGTGCCGAACCAAGTTGCAAGACCTGCCCCGACTGCTGACCATTCATCGGAATCATAAATAACCCGTTATTTCCAAATTTACTATACGGTGGATAATTTAATTGTTCTCCGGAAATATCTGAGGTAAACCAGAGATTGCCGGCCACATCAAAGGCCAGATTATCGGGGCATGCGAATCCCGTACTTTCACCGCCGTTTATAAAAGTGGATGCCTGAAAAGTAAGCGATAGAGGATCGTTATTCGTTTCTTCGATTTTCAATATTGATCCATAAGGTCTGTTAGCCCCTTTATTTTTTGTCAGCGTAACAAAAATACTGCCTGTTTCTGGATCACGTTCTATATCCTCAGGCCGGTCAAGCGGCGTCGCACCAGCCAAAGCGCCAGCTTCTCGGGTTCTTATTAACATGTCCAGTTGGCTACGAAAATATCCTTCTAACTTAGGGTTGGTTTTGACATCAAGCAATAACCAACTACCATTCAAGGTATCAGCGACATATAATGCCCCCTTCTCCAGACTTCCGGGTTCATCGGCTATGAATTTGTACAAAAACTGATTCGTCTTGTCGTCACCGCTATAGACAACACAGCGCTCATCTTTGGCAACAATCACAGTTGCTGATTCGTGTGCAAAACGTCCCATAGAGGTGTGTTTTTTTGCTTGCCCGCTAAAAGGATCAATTTCGATTACCCAGCCATAATGCTCAGGAACCATAGGATAGAAACGATCCCAACCAACACTCGGTTCTCGTATCAAAGTACGCTTACCTTTTAAACTGACTTCACCTGTATAGTAATGATAATTTTCTTCACAACTTAGAATAGTGTTCCAGGGGGTTCTTCCACCCGCACAGTTAGCGAAGGTACCCAGTGCTTCAGTTTCGCCATGAATTGGCGCATCCGCTATAATCGGTATTCGTGTATTCGCATCAATCCGTCGATTATATTTATCATCTCGATTTACTTTCCACTGACCATTACTCTTTGATATACGCACTATGGAACCACCCACTTCACGTCTTTCTAGTTCCACATCCTCTCTGCTTTTCAGTGCTCCTTCGGAAGAAGTCAGAAAGTAGCCTTGTGAAACAGATTCATGATTGATCCAAAAAAGACAATCATCAGGATTGTTATCGATACGAACATAATCAATGTAATCATTGTTGAAGCCGAATTTATCTCCGCCGCTATTGATTGGCTCACCCCACGAAACAAGTAGCTGATAATCCAGACCATCAGCTAAAATTACCGCATCTTCTGAACTGGCCTGTATGAAAGGAATATCAGTCTTATTTTTTCCAGCTACGGTGTGCGTAAATACTGTTGCTGTTATCCCTCCAATAAAGTGAATAAATTCTCTTCGGGAACAAGCTCTGCCGGTATTCATGTGATTTAATCTTTTTGAGTTTGAAACTCTACATTAGAGAAAATTCATTACAGGGATATTAAGAACACAGCAAAGCTGCGGAATTAAGGGAAGTGCTAGCTGGGGAAAAGGCTTACTACTAAAAAGATTGGTCTAGAAGGATAGTATTTCGTTTTGATCGAACTGTCTGGCCATATGCTTATCCATGCAATTGCCCGCTGCATCAGAGCAGGCGCCACAGCAGCGACCAACATTGAGACGTTCCTGCAAGTGACTCAGGCAGTTCGCGCCTTCGTCAACGGCCTGCTTGATGTCTTTGTCAGTTACTGCGTTGCAAATACAGATATACATGGAAAACTCTATCTTCTAATAATTCTCATAAACCAGTTATTACGAATCCTAATACAAATGAGAATTATTATCAAATAGAACCTTCCGGTTTTTGTCTATACCTCTATCTAATTGATTTTAATGTGATATTACATCATCGACTGGAGATAGTTTTCGATACCAACTTTCTCTACCAGCTCCAGTTGCGTCTCCAGCCAATCAAGATGTTCTTCTTCACTTTCCAGAATATCAGCGAAAAGCTCACGGCTGACGTAGTCTTTACAGGATTCACAGTATTCTATTGCTTCACGCAAATCAGGTATCGCATCCTGCTCAAGTGCCAGATCAGCAGCCAGAATTTCTTTAGTATTCTCGCCAATCCTAAGCTTGCCCAGATCCTGCAGGTTCGGCAAACCTTCAAGAAACAGAATACGCTCAATCAGAGTGTCGGCGTGCTTCATTTCATCAAGTGATTCGTGGTATTCGTGCTCGTTCAGTTTCTCGAGGCCCCAATTCTTATACATGCGTGCATGCAAAAAATACTGATTGATTGCTGTTAGCTCGTTTTTAAGAACCTTATTTAGGTATTGAATTACTTTCTTATCACCTTGCATGATTTTACTTCCTTCTTGAGTGTTTTCGTAAAAATTGGTCGCATGATAAATGCTTGTGATTGAACTCGCCAGCAACATTTATTGAATGAGAATTAGTCGCATAATGATTCTTATAGAGCAGTGTATACTGACTGTTAATCACAAAAATATTGACTCGTTTTTATCATGAATAAAGAAGAAAACTACAAACTGGAATTGTCGCCGACAGAGATGAAAGCGCTTGGTTATCAAGTTATCGACATGCTGGTTGACTATCAAACAAGCGTTGCCGGGCAAGCCGTCAAAACGCAAGTTGCGCAGGCCGATATGGAAGCCTTACTTCGGGAAAGCGCGCCGGAATCTGGTAGTGATGCCTCTGCTCTGGTGAGAAAGCTCCAGGAAGAAATCCTTATCGATCTAGAGCACAAAATTCACCCGAGGGATTTTGCCTTCATCCCCGGCCCCAGCAACTTTGTCAGCGTCATGGCCGATACTATTGCTGGAGGTCTGAATATTTTCAGCGGAGCCCAGCTAACCTCAAGTGCTGCCACCATTATCGAGTTGCAGGTGATTGACTGGTTGAGACAGATTTTCGGTTTTGAGGACAGTGCGGGTGGTCTATTTGTCAGCGGAGGTTCAGCAGCCAATCTGACAGGTCTTGCAGCGGCACGTCATCTGATACTCAATGATGATATCGGATCAGCCCGCATTTACTATTCCGATCAGACTCACGTGTCCAATATCAAAGCGCTAAAACTTCTGGGTTTTCAGGCTGAGCAATTTTCATCGATAAGTACTGATGAAGACTTCCGCATTAAGCCAGACGAGTTACAGGAATGCGTAAATAAGGATCGTGACGCAGGCTTTAAACCATTTTGTATCATTGCCAATGCCGGAACAACCAACACAGGTGCGGTTGATCCACTCGAGGAATTGCTTGCAATACGAGATACAGAACAAATGTGGCTGCATGTTGATGGCGCCTTTGGTGCCGCAGCTGCACTGACTGATAAAGGCCGGGAAGTACTAAAAGGACTGGAAAATGTCGACTCACTTTCTTTCGATCCACATAAATGGCTGTTTCAGCCTTATGAGATAGGCGGAATCATTGTTCGTGATATGAATCATCTGCAAAAGACTTTTGCGACCAATGCTTCTTATTTACGTGATATTCAGGGCCCCGATAGTCAGGAAGTAAATTTTTTCGACTACGGTATTCAGATGACGCGGGGCTTTCGCGCCCTGAAAATGTGGCTATCTATTAAAACCTTTGGTTTAGCTGCTTTTAGAAAAGCCATAGAAAGGGGTATTGAACTTGCCGAACTGGTAGAAACGGAATTAAAAAAATCTGAGCACTGGGAAATTATTACGCCTGCTCAATTAGGCATCATAACTTTCCGCTATGTCATCGCCGGACTGGACGAGTCTGCTTTATCTGAACTAAACCAGCGCATTGTTCAATCCATTGTCGACGATGGTTTTGCTTTCATTCTAACCACAAGTTTGCGTGGTCAAACCGTACTGCGTATTTGTGCCATTAATCCACGTACCAGTGATGAGGACATCAGACTAACTATTGAAAAACTCGGGCAGTTTGGCCAAAGCGCCGCAGAGCCCTGAAATGTCGCACCTGGTTTATATTCACGGCTTTCTCAGCTCGCCTGCCTCTCTCAAAGCTGTGCAGGTCAGGGACTGGTTGTTAAATCATCGACCGGATATCACATATCACTGCCCTGCGTTGACAGCTTACCCGGGACAAACTAAACACAGCCTGGAGAGGTTGGTCGAATCATTATTGCCCGAACCAGTATATTTAATGGGAAGTTCGCTCGGAGGATACTGGGCCACCTGGCTGGTAGAAAAATATGGATTGCGCGCTGTGCTAATAAATCCTCTCGTTAAACCGGAGCTACTTGGTTCAGAATACCTGAATATTGAATTGAAAAATTATCATTCAGAAGATTCTTACACTTTGACTGAGGTTGACGCCGAAATATTACTGGCTGCTAACGTAAGTGAGATTAAACTGGCTGAGAATTACTGGCTGATGGTGCAAACGGGTGATGAAACGCTTGATTACAGGCTGGCAATAGACAAATATTCCACCAGTCGGCAACTTGTTGAAGAAGGTGGTGATCATAGCTTTCAGGGATTTGAACGAAGAATCGGAGAGGCGATAGACTTCCTGCTTAAAGGTTAATAAGGTTTTGTCTCACCAGTTTTCAACTGCGGTTCGCAGATCCAGTTCAAACGACCAGGCTGATTTTTTCTGCTTATGCAGGTATTCATAAGCATCAACTATTCCATTCAGCTTGAGCAGACTTTCTTCTCCCATTTTATCAAAATAATCGGGAGCTTCTTTTTGTATTTTCTCGCCGCTGATTCCGCCGTCAATAATGACGTGCCCGACATGGATACCTTCCGGTCCGACTTCCTTGGCCAGCGCCTGAGCAAAGGTTCTTAATGCCGATTTAGCTGAATTAAATGCGCCATAGTTCACCTTACCACGTAGCGAAGCACTGGCACCTGTAAATAGTATGCTCCCTTGTTTGCTTTCAAGCATACGTCTGGCCGCCTCCCTTCCAAATAAAAACCCTCCGAAGCACCCACTTTGCCAGGCTCTCAGAAAATAGTCAGCCTCCATATCCACTATCCTGCCGGGTGTTGCATTTCCAACATTGTAGATTGCCAGTTCAAGTGGACCTATTGTCTCCGCTTTATCAAATAGCTTGATAGTCTGTTCTTCATCAGTGGCATCTGCGACCATTACATGAGCCCTGCCACCTTCTGAATTAATCAGAACAGCAAGTTCTTCGAGTTTTGCTTCGGTCCTCCCGGCGACAATCACATCCAGACCCAGTTGTGCGAATCGACGACCTAATTGAGCGCCTAAACCTTGTACCGGACCCACTCCTGTTACGATTGCAGTAGACATAGTTTATTGTTCTCTATTAGTTTCCAGTTCTTTTTTTTCAAGAATTTTCAGAGCAGAAACTTTTAACCGAATCCGGTTTAATTCTGAACGATAGGGTACACAGCGAATTTTACGACCGGTATTTTTCACTTGAAGTTTAGGCATTACTTCTCGCTCAAACTGCTCTAGCAATTCGCAATCACCACTATCCAGATAGCGACTTGAATGTCCGACCACTTTAACCTCCTCCCATCTGGCCGGAAAAACTTCTGCAGATACATCAGTGTCATTCGCCAGAACAGGCAAGGCAAAGGCCAGTTTCACTCTCTGAACCCGATTAGGGTTCCTGCCAGACGTACAACTGGCTTCTGCCCTAACGTCATCTCGAGCCCCAAGGATTTTTAACAAACGGCTTAATGTATATTCGATACTGTCACATGTGTACGCGGTAGAAAATCCAACAAAGCGAAACCGTACCTGATGCACTTTCCACTGAGCCTCAACTGTTTCTGCACTTGCAGGCATGCTAAAAAATATATTGCTTACAATTAGCAAATTTAAAAATATTGTTTTATGCATTTTTTTAATTATTGAAAAATTATTAATTAGACCTTGATAAAACCATTTGGCGTCAAGGCTCAGGTTCCAGCTCTTTCGTTTTTGCAGGACTAAGAATTTTCATCTTCGCCCTTAATCTTGAAATTGTTCTATTGATTGGAAAGCAGCTCAAATCTGAGTTGATCTGCTTTACCTGCAATCGTGGCACAACATAGCGCTGAAATTCCCTGACAAGTTCACAATCACCGCCATCAAGCTTTCGCGACAAACCGCCACCAAGACTTACTTCCTGCCATTCTGCAGGAAATATTTCTCTGCCAAAATCTGTTTTGTCTACGGGAACCGGTAATGAAAACGCAAGGCGCATTCGGTGTACCCTTTGCGCTCCTCGTCTTCGCAGGTTGTCACCGCCAAAGCAGTCTGTTTCAACCCGGGCATCGTTACGTGCTCCAAGCAGTATAAGTAAACGTCTGATTTTACGCTCGATGCCGTCGCAACTGTACTGAGTAAACTCTCCAACATAAACAAACCTTATCTGAAACACCTCCCATTGAGCATCGAGATTTTCAGCTTTGGCAGCAAAAGAAAAACTACAGATAAGTACAACGAAAAAAAGAAAATGAAACTGTTTTCTAATATTTTTCATGAAAAGCAGTCAAAAATATTTCTAACCGTTTTTAAGCGGGCACATATTTCGATCCAGCTCAGAATCATCACAACAGGCCCTGTGCCAGAAGCAGAGAGTGTCTGCTTCATTTCCACCCGTGCAGTTCCACATAATCCGGATGGCCTGCTCGTATATTTCTTCAGAACTCGTGAATAATTGCTCCAGAGTCTGGCCAGTATCCTTGTTATATGACTCCATATACCATGTTCGCAAGCGCTTTAATGTCGCTAACTGTCTTGGATCGTCATCAGTAAAACTACGTTTGTACAACCAACGCATTAAATCATAGTTTTGCGCTACTTTTTTCCATTGCTCATTGACACTATTTGCGGCAATCATCATATCGAGTACAGCTAATTGTTTCGTACTATAGAGACCATCGTTTACACGTATAATGTATAAGGCTCTTTCAAATGCCCCCGAAGATGTCGCCAGATCTGATTGCTCGAGACTTGATATTCCCAAACCAAGTAATTCGGGCACCATCTCATAGGCGAATACACCTGAATTGGTTTCTATGTTCGCTATTCGTTCCCGGTATTCTTCAGCATTGCGTCTATCGCTGTTAAACCAGGTATCAGGAACCAGACTCACATGTTCAAAGGCAGTAGCAGATTCAACAGAGCAGGTATTTGAATTTGAAGATAAATCACTGGCAGCCATCAAAGCCATAGGAAAACACATAAACAGCAGAAGCAAAAAAGAACGAAATTCTATTCGAATTGTTGATTTTGCGTTAAAGTGAAATAGAGGCATTGGATTCAAATCAATAAATATTTTCAGGGATGTGCACTAATCTTAAACCTATTTTCGAACGATCTGTAATCAGCTCCTGAACTTTCGATGTACTTTCACACAAAAAGTTGCATAAGGCTGATTTAACGGGAATTTTAATTCTCCGTTAAGGTTATAAAACCTTCAGAATTACGCTATTTATTTTCGTTTTCTTCTTTCAGCGCGAAATAATTGATGAAAAATACAATAAACATCGTAAGAGACAGCAAGATCAAGGCAGATTGCCGGCGACTGGAGTTAATGTGATTATCAATAGACGTATACATTGCACCCATATCCACATAGACAGAAAGGATCCCGAATATCTGACCTCCATGTTCAATTTCCTGCTCGAACTTTCTGATGCCAGGCCCGAATTTTATTGGTCGTTTCTGCCACTCAGCGACGAATAATCCTTCATCGTCGAGTACATGGATGTAAGTAAAATTCTCCCAGCTGGAAGCGTATTGTCTGATCAACGATTCGGTTTTTTCATGATTCCTGACGATCACAGAATCTACGATTATTCCTGCCAGCAAACCAGTAGTCCGCTGCATATCCTGTCGTATAGTTTGTACGAGATATTCAGAATTGAGTTTGCGAGTGGATTCACCACTAAACCAGACTCCAAGTGAAATACCAAAAACAAGCAGTATGGACAACTTGAGCCAGAAAGGTATGCGCATCTAGACGCTAATTCCGCGACCGGGGTATGCCAATTTTCCTGCCCAATTGTTCGGGTTCAGATAAAATCGAGTGCGCGGTTTTAACCTCATTCAATCGTTGCAGGATACTTTCCGGCATAGCGGCAACACGCCGGATATTCATATCCATGTACAAACCCATCATTTCTGCGGTCGCGACAATATTGTTCGTTTTCGACTCATGCATCTGATGAAAATAGTGGAAACGTTTTTCATCGAAATCTATTAGCTGAGTATTAATAATAAGTTCATCGCCAAGACCAACTTCCTTGAGGTAAGTAATATGGATTTCTGCACCGAATGTCGAAGAATTATTGTGTTTACGAAACGAATCCGTCATACCAAGGTAATCCAGAAAAGCATCAGTAGCATGATCAAAGACCAGGAGGTAATAAGCCACATTCATATGCCCGTTGTAATCTATCCACTCGGGCACTACCGAATCCCTGTGCAAACTCAGAGGGGCTTCAATAGTCATGATCAAATGTAAACAATGTTGTTTTTTTAAAGGCCGAGTACATCCTGCATATCATAAAGACCGGGTTCTTTATGACTAAGCCAATTCGCTGCACGTAGAGCACCGGAGGCAAAAGTACTGCGACTGGAGGCTTTATGTGTGATTTCGATACGTTCTCCAGCCGAGGCAAACATCACAGTGTGATCGCCAACAATGTCACCGGCACGAATAGTCTCAAAACCAATTGTTTTTGGGTCCCGGGCTTCACCAATGCCCTGACGACCATACACGGCACACTCTTTCAAATTGCGATCCAGAGTGTCGGCAACAATTTCTCCCATGCGCACAGCAGTGCCGGAAGGGGCATCTTTTTTCTGATTATGGTGAGCTTCTATTATTTCGATATCAGTGCTATCGCCAACTATTTGCGCAGCTAATTCGATGAGCTTGAAACAAAGATTCACGCCGATACTCATATTCGGAGCAAAAACCAGAGCGCAGTCCTTGCTGACTTGTTCTATTTCAGTTTTTTGCTCATCGGAAAAGCCGGTTGTGCCGATCACCATGCGTTTTCCGGCAGCCTGACATTTTTTAAGATTCTCAATAGTCGCATCCGGCAGGGTAAAATCGATCAGGACATCGAAATCGTCACTAACGTTGTTAATGTCATCGACAATTAACACTCCTTTTTCACCAATGCCAGCCAGAATACCTGCATCAAGACCCAACATAGGCGATTGCGGATGTTCAATTGCGGCTCCTATTTCGAGACTGTCATTCTTGTCACACAACTCAAGAATGGTTTTTCCCATTCGCCCGGCGGCACCACATACGCCTATTCTAACCATAGGATTTATCCCCTGTTACTGAGTCATGCTATCGAAGAATTTTTTTACACCATCGAGCCAGGAAGAAGCCTGTGGGCTGTGCTTTTCACTATCAGCACCCATGGCTTTATCAAAATCTCTGAGTAGTTCCTTTTGCTTCTTGCTCAGGTTAACCGGTGTTTCCACAACGATTCTACAGAGCAAATCACCTTTCATCGAACCGCGCACAGATTTCACACCTTTCCCACGCAGACGAAACATTTTTCCTGACTGGCTCTCTGCAGGAATTTTCAGTTTAACCCGACCATCAAGCGTAGGCACTTCGAATTCACCGCCGAGTGCCGCTGTGGCAAAGCTTATGGGTACTTCGCAATGCAGATCAGAGTCATCACGTGTGAAAATAGAATGTTCCTTAACCGCCACATCGACGTAAAGATCGCCTGAAGGGCCCCTGTTCTGACCTGCTTCACCTTCACCGGAAAGACGAATTCTATCGCCGGTATCAACTCCGGGCGGGACTTTTACCGATATTGTTTTATTGTCTCTGACACGACCCTGTCCGCGACATGCAGTGCAGGGATCTTTAATCATTTTCCCGGCACCGCGACACTGTGGACAGGTTTGCTGTACCGAAAAAAAGCCCTGCTGCATACGCACCTGGCCGACGCCATTACAGGTTGTACAGCTCACCGGCTCCGAGCCTTTTTTGGCACCGGTTCCATTACAGGGTTCGCATTCAACCTGTTTCGGCACACGAATCTTTACTGTCGTACCGGCGACTGCTTCTTCCAGAGTCAGGCCCAGTTCATAGCGTAAGTCGGCACCACGGTAGACCCGTTCACCGCCCCGGCCTCCACCGCCGCCTCCGAATATATCTCCGAAGACACTGTCAAAAATATCACCGAAACCTGCGCCACCACCACCGCCACCGCCCATGCTGTTTTCTACGCCGGCGTGGCCAAATTGATCGTAGGTGGCGCGTTTTTGTGCATCGGAGAGAATGTCGTGCGCCTCTTTTACTTCCTTGAACTTCTCTTCTGCGGAATCATCGTCAGGGTTTCGATCAGGATGAAACTTCATCGCCAGCTTGCGATAAGCTTTCTTCAGGTCTGCGTCACTGGCGTTCTTTGATACGCCCAGTACCTCGTAATAGTCTCTTTTTGCCATCCTGTTTTTCTTACCTTAAGTCACAAACAAGCCCGGTCAGAAAATCAGATTCCTTCCGGGCCAGATTAATAATAAAACATATCGCGTTTTTCGCGACCGCCACCGATAGGCTAATTCCCTATCGGTGACTTATCTTGCGCAAATTAAAATTTACTTTTTGTCGTCATCCACTTCTTCAAATTCAGCATCAACGACGTTTTCATCGGCAGCAGCTTCTGTCTCTGCACCGGCAGCTTCCGGCCCTGCAGCACCTTCCTGCTCTGCAGTTTGAGCGTAAGCCCGCTCTGCCAGTTTACCTGCCACTTCGGTGAGTTTACCGGTTTTCTCTTCAATGACTGCCTTGTCATCTCCTTTGATAGCTTCTTCAAGCTCGGCAATGGCGGCCTCGATGTCAGTCTTTTCCTGTTCCTCGACTTTATCACCCAGTTCTTCCATGGACTTTCTGGTCGCGTGGATCATCTGCTCCGCCATATTACGGGTTTCGACCATCTCTTTTGCCAGACGATCTTCCTCAGCATGGGCTTCGGCATCCTTCACCATCTTGTCAATCTCTTCATCGGACAAACCGCTGGAAGCCTTAATAATGATTGACTGTTCTTTACCGGTAGCCTTGTCTGTCGCAGACACATTCAGAATACCATTGGCATCGATATCAAAGGCGACTTCGATTTGCGGCACACCCCGGCTTGCTGGTGGGATGTCAGCGAGATCGAAACGACCGAGCGATTTATTGCCACCGGCCATCTCTCTTTCACCCTGCAGGACGTGTACGGTCACTGCTGTCTGTCCGTCTTCCGCAGTTGAAAAAACCTGCTGAGCTTTGGTCGGGATAGTGGTGTTTTTGTCAATCAACTTGGTCATGACACCACCAAGGGTTTCGATACCCAGAGACAATGGTGTCACATCCAGCAATAACACGTCTTTCACGTCGCCACCGAGAACACCGGCCTGAATTGCGGCACCAGAAGCCACCGCCTCATCCGGGTTAACGTCGCGGCGCGGCTCTTTGCCAAACAGTTTCTCAACCGTTTCCTGTACTTTAGGCATACGTGTCTGACCACCAACCAGAATAACATCGGTTATTTCAGAAGTTGACAGACCTGCATCACTCAATGCCACTTTGCAGGGCTCAATTGTTCGGGTAACCAGATCGTCGACCAGAGATTCCAGTTTGGCACGGGTCATTTTAATGTTCAGGTGTTTCGGTCCGCTGGCATCTGCTGTTACATAAGGCAGATTGATGTCTGTCTGCTGGCTTGAAGACAATTCAATCTTGG
This sequence comes from Gammaproteobacteria bacterium, assembly GCA_012103475.1. Classification (GTDB taxonomy): domain Bacteria; phylum Pseudomonadota; class Gammaproteobacteria; order Eutrophobiales; family Eutrophobiaceae; genus WLWS01. The sequence continues at coordinate 519,571 of WLWS01000004.1, forward strand.
CCTTCTCCGCAGCTTCCTTTAAACGTTGCAGAGCGAGCGGATCGTTATGCAGATCGACACCCTGCTCTTTCTTAAATTCGTCACAAAGGAAATCAATAATACGCAGATCGAAATCTTCGCCACCGAGAAAGGTATCACCATTAGTGGAGAGCACTTCGAACTGATGCTCACCATCAATCTCGGCTATCTCAATGATGGAAATATCGAAAGTACCACCACCCAGATCGTAGACAGCAATCTTCGCATCACCATGCTTTTTGTCCATACCATAAGCCAGTGCCGCGGCTGTCGGCTCGTTGATAATTCGTCTGACGTCGAGACCGGCAATACGTCCGGCATCTTTAGTTGCCTGGCGCTGCGAATCGTTGAAATAGGCAGGCACAGTGATAACCGCTTCTGTGACGTCTTCACCAAGATAATCTTCGGCCGTTTTCTTCATTTTCTGCAGAACACGGGCGGAAACTTCTGGTGGTGCCATCTTTTTGCCGCGCGCCTCGACCCACGCATCGCCATTGTCGGCCTTGGTAATCGTGTAAGGCACCATATTGATGTCTTTCTGTACAACATCGTCTTCAAAACGACGCCCGATCAAACGCTTAACCGCGAAAAGAGTATTAGTCGGATTTGTAACCGCCTGGCGCTTGGCCGACATACCCACCAATACTTCATCATCCTCGGCAAATGCGACGATAGATGGTGTGGTGCGACCACCCTCACTATTTTCTATAACCTTTGCCTGTCCACCTTCCAGTACTGCCACACAAGAGTTGGTGGTTCCCAGGTCAATACCAATTATTTTTCCCATAATTCTTCTCCAGACGTACGCTTCAAGAACACCTCAAAACGGGGGTTATCAAGGTGCTGCTACTAAATTAATATTCCAAAATTGTTTGTGACTGCCTATATTTGGGTCGGCTTTGTCCTTTTCAAGCCCAAAACACGCATAAACACATAAAATACTTCGATAATGGCCTGTTATTTGGCGACTACCACCATCGCGGGACGAATCAGTCTTCCATTCAGGGCATAGCCTTTCTGAAATACGGTAACAACAGAACCAGCCTCACTGCCCTCGATCTCCTGCATAGACACCGCTTCGTGCTTCTCCGGATCAAATTTTTTGCCTTCTGCCTCTATTTCCGTAATTCCAAACTTCTCCATCACATCACGAAACATTTTCAAGGTTAGTTGCATACCTTCTTTCAGGGGTTTCTGCTCCTCACTCTCATCCGCAGCACCGATTCCCATTTCCATACTATCGAGCACTGGCAAGAGCTCATTGGCAAATTTATCCAGGGCGTATTTATGTGCGTTTTCCACATCTCGCAGAGTGCGTTTTCTGACATTATCGAGTTCAGCCTGCGCTCTGACCGCCTTATCCTGACTTTCCTGGAGTTGTTTTTTCAATAGCTCAATTTCCTGCTCAGGTCCTCCAGACTCTTCCTGTTCTGATTCTGATCCCGGTCCAGCTTTGTCTTCTGTTGCCTGACCGTCTTCAATTTCGCTCTCTTCAAGCAGTTCACCTTCCAGCGCTTCTGCTTCGGGCGCTATTTCCTCGTTATCCTGTTGCGTTGTTACCATGGGTTTCCCTCAAAATTTGGACAAAAACATACACGCGACGGTAATTACAGTCGGTGTGGCTAGATTGGGATTAGTTCAGAGAATTCAAGGCCGACCCCAACATTTTTGCCGTGACATCGACAATCGGGATCACTTTTTCGTAATTCATCCTGGTGGGGCCAATCACGCCCAGAACACCGATTATTTCACCATCTACGGTGTATGGGGAGGTAACGACGCTACAATCATCAAATACGTCATAACCGGACTCCTCGCCAATAAAGATCTGAACGCCACTGGCGTTAACAGCCTGCTCCAGAAGGTGGAGTACATCTTTTTTCTGGTTAAAAGTATCAAACAGCTTTTTCAGTTTCTCGACATCGCTGAGCTCCGCCACACCCATCAGATTGGTCTGACCAGAAAGCACATAATCTTTCTTATTATGCTCGTTACCACTGACAAATGCCTGCTGCGCGATCTCAATAGCAGTTTGCATCTGCAGGTTAACCTTGGTTTTCATCGATTCCAGCTCACTCAGAATTTCAGTTTTTACCGAGGGCAAATCTTTTCCGCCAAAAGCCTGACTCAGGTAATTTGAGGCCTGTTGTAATTCGGATGGGCTGTACTTTCTCGCAGTATGAATAATCCGATTCTGAATCTCATGTTCATTGACAACCAGTATCACCAGCACCTGATTATCAGACAAAGACACGAATTCCACCTGCTTTAATGCCTTGTGCTCGGTTCTTGGCAAAGTCACCACACCAGCCAGCTTGGTCACTTCGGACAGGGTAGAAGATACCCGCTCCATCAGTGAATCCATACTCTGCCCGGCATCAAGATCCTCGGCAATACGCTGTATTTCTTCCTTATCGAGACTACCAACACGCATCAGAGAATCAATGAATAAACGGTAACCTTTAACCGTGGGGACACGACCCGCAGAGGTATGCGCTGAATGCAGCAGACCCAGATCTTCAAGATCGGCCATGACATTACGTATTGTCGCCGGGCTCAATTGCATTTTGCTGTCCCGGGCAAGTGTACGCGAGCCCACTGGCTGGCCATCGTGAATGAAATGCTCGACCAGCATTTTAAACAGGTGGAGGCTCCGTTCAGGCAGTTGTATTGAATCATTAAAGGAGTTGGTCGACATGGCCTAATTTTCCATCATTTTTCAATAAAAATCAGCTTCCTTTTCTCTACTATACCGAAAAGCCGAAATTCAGGCTGACGATAGTTAAACCAGGCCACAAACAGCAAACAAAACTCATGATTCCGGCAGCTTCCCCGATGCGGGCTAGTTTCAAGTCGGTTCTAGTTATATTATCAGCCCATGTTTAAGAAAATCGCACTCATCACCAATAATGATGCCAGAGGCATGATCGATACGCTCAAGTCAGTGAGCAGCTTTCTGTCTTCGCGCGACACCGATGTCGTTCTGGACCAACATTGCGCTGAACTAATGCCCGATTCCGGCTATGAACAGGTCGATATGACAGGGCAGTCCATCAATTGTGATCTGGCGATTGCTATTGGTGGTGATGGCACCATGCTGCGAGCAGCCCGTCTGCTGGCTGAACATGATATTCCCCTGCTCGGTATAAACCGTGGCAGGCTGGGCTTTCTAACTGACATACCGGCTGACAATGTCGAAGCTCACCTCGCTGAAATTCTGGATGGGCGCTATTATGAAGGTCGCCGCTTTCAATTGAGCTGTGAAGTCCGGCGAGAAGAAAAGACAATTCTGCAGGCAACTGCTTTTAATGACGTCATTATTCAGAAGTGGAACATCGCCAAACTCATAGAGCTGGTGACCTACGTCAATCAGACTCTGGTTCACGCGCAAAGAGCGGATGGCATGATCGTCTCCACGCCAACCGGTTCCACCGCCTACGCGCTGTCCGGGGGCGGACCGATTCTGCATCCGGAACTTAACGCTATGGTGCTGGTTCCTATTTGTCCGCACACCCTGAGTAATCGCCCGATTGTCATTGATGCCAGCGATGTAGTCGAAATAGTTGTCGGCTCGCCGGAAAACGACCACGCCCGCCTGAGTTGTGACGGAGAAATTCTACTTGAATTACTGGCCGGCGACAGCGTTTGTATTCACAAGAAAGACAAGGAGGTTCGTTTGATCCATCCGGCCAATCACAGCCATTTCAATACCCTGCGTGAAAAACTGAACTGGGGCTGAAGCGTGCTTAGGCAGTTATTGATCAGGAACTTTGCCGTCGTTGAAGAACTGGAACTGGTTCTGCATGCCGGTATGACCGTTTTCACCGGAGAAACCGGGGCTGGTAAATCTATCCTCATCGATGCACTTGGTCTGGTACTCGGCGATCGGGCTGATACCGGAATTATTCGCACTGGCTGCAAGCGCACAGAGATATGCGCTACCTTCACAATCAGTGATCAAAAAGAAGTGGCGCGCATTCTGATTGAGCAGGAAATAACCCTGGATGATGACGAAGTACTGGTTCGCAGAGTCATCAGCAGCGATGGTCGTTCAAGAGCATTTATCAACAGCACTCCAGTGCCAGTTAATTTACTACGCAAAGTGGGTGAGTTTATGATTGATATTCATGGCCAACATGCACATCAGTCATTAACCAAACGAGACGCCCAGCGTACATTGCTGGATGACTACGGCGCATACAACACTGCCTTAAAAGCAGTGGCCGATGACTGTCATGAGTGGAATGAAATTCAGGCGCAAATAAGCACTCTCAGTGGCAGTAATGAAGATCACCATGCGAAACTGAGCCTGCTCCGCTATCAGGTACAGGAACTGGAAGCATTATCACCACAGGAAAATGAATATGAAGATCTCAGCGAGGAGTTCAAACGACTGGATAATGCACAACGATTAATTTCTCTTGCTCAAAATGCCCTCGACCTTGTGAGTGCCGGCGAACATTCTGCGGACTTCAGCATGGGTAAGGCTTTGCGTGATCTGCAGGAAGCATCTCAATTTGATGATCGTCTTCAGGGTATTTCAGAGCTGCTCGATAGCGCTGTCATTCAACTTTCGGAAGCAAGTGATGAACTCAGGCTCTACCTCGACAAGGTTGACCTTGAGCCGGAACGTCAGAATACAGTAGAAAAACGTTTATCGGATTTTCACGATGTCGCGCGTAAACACAACATTCCATCACAACAAATTGCTGTTCATCTGCATGAGCTACAACAGCAATTATATGAACTGGAAAATAGTGAGCAAATGCTGGATGAACTTCAGTCTAAACAGGCAGAGTGCCTGAAAAAATACAATGAGCATGCCAAAATTCTTAGCAACAAAAGGCAAAAAGCAGCCAAAGACATAGCGGTGGAAATAAGCAGAACGCTGGCCAGTCTTGGTATGCCGGATGGCGAGTTTCTGGTCAGTGTGAAAGAACAGGAAGATGCCCGGCCAACTGTACACGGCAAAGATGATATTGAGTTTCTGGTTTCGGCCAACCCGGGTCAGTCACCACAGGCACTGCGAAAAGTGGCCTCGGGCGGGGAATTATCGCGTATCAGTCTGGCCATTCAGGTCATAAGTAATAATGACAAAATCATACCAACGCTGGTGTTTGATGAAGTTGATTCCGGTATTGGTGGCGGTATCGCCGAGATAGTAGGAAAACTTCTACACCAGCTGTCCGATAAACATCAGGTCTTTTGCGTAACTCATTTACCCCAGGTTGCCTCTCTTGCCGATCATCATTTACAGGTACAGAAGCATTCAAACAGGAAAACAACGTCAACAGCGGTTGCAGAGCTGGATGATGAACAGCGAATCGAAGAAATTGCGCGAATGTTAGGTGGTGTAAAAATTACCGAGCAGAGTCGAAAGCACGCAAAGGAAATGCTGATTAACTAGCCGCATTCTGATTTAGTCAGGTTTTGGTTTTACGTATAACACAAGGCTGTGATCGATAAGTTCATAGCCATGTTTATCCGCAATTTTCCGTTGCAGTTCCTCAATCTCTTCGTTGTGAAATTCGATAACCTTATCTGTTTGCAGGCACACCATATGATCATGGTGTTCATCATCGTCAAGCTCAAAAACAGAATGACCGGAATCGAAGTTATGACGACTAACCAGACCGGCACCCTCAAATTGCGTCAGAACGCGATACACTGTTGCCAGTCCGACATCCTCGCCAGCGCTAAGCAGGGCCTTGTATACATCCTCTGCGCTCATATGCTTGGAGTCGGATTCCTGCAGAATTTCCAGAATTCGTAATCTCGGTAAGGTTGCTTTTAAACCAGCTTTTTTTAGATCTTTTGGTTCCATTATTAAGAGTTTAGCGCGCCTGACCAGCCAGGCCATGATAGTGAATATTAATTTACGAAGTCAGCGGAGTATAACGAAAGCTCACATCCTTGTCTTTGAGGATCAAACACGGGTGTGCTTGGAAGCCATCATGCGTTACAATGCGCGGCAAATTACAGCCTTTTAAGTCCTTGATATGTCGATGCGTTTTACAGTTTACCTGCTTATATTAATCAGTCTGGCCGGATGTAGTGCCGAGGGTACTCGCAAACTTCCCGGTGTTTACAGAATTGACATACAGCAGGGTAATGTCATTGAGCAGGAGATGCTGGATAAGCTCGAACCCGGCATGGTGAAAGATCAGGTTCATTTTATTATGGGTACACCGACCATCGTTGATCCTTTTCACAACGACCGCTGGGAATATCTTTACACGTATTCAAAGGCCGGTGCGCGACGTGATCAACGTCACATCACCATTTATTTTGAAGAAGACAAACTCACCTATATTGAGGGCGGTGTAGTCCGCGGTATTCGAAGACCTCCGGAAGATTATGTCAAGGAGCGAAAAACAGTAGATGTTCCTTCGAAACTGCAGAAAAAAGATGGTGTATTCAGCAAGCTGATAAATGTTCTGCCCTTTGTCGGCGACGATGCACCGAAAAGAAATGAAGTATTTGAAGAAGATGATGTCGATGAAGTTGAACTTCCTGTTGATGAAACGCCACCTGAGGTAGAGACTACAGAAGAAGAGTAAACAACTACTCTTTCCCTATTCAGGGAAAAAATAATCTCCTTCAGCATTTTTAATTCTCCGCACAGGATGCTGATAAAGATCGGCCAGATTTGAATCACTCAGAACTTCCTTCAGTGAACCACAAATTATTCTGTCGTGAGCGATCATCAGCATTGCATGGGTACAAAATCGATTAAGCAAATTAACATCGTGCAACACCATTAAAGCGCACCCTTGCTTCTCGCGAATTCTGTTTGTAATTAAATCCAACAGGCTGATTTGATGATGTAGGTCCAGATGATTGGTCGGTTCGTCGAGCAGCCACAATGATGGTTCCTGTGCCATCAGCGTTGCCAGTGCGAGTCGCCTCCTCTCTCCGCCGGAAAGGGTATTTACCTGTCGCTCTCTCATTGTTTCCATAGAAACATCTCTAAGTGCATTCAGGACAATTTCTTCATCTCTGGCACCCTCACTTGCCAGAAAAGACAAATAAGGATAACGACCCATCATGGCGGTTTCGAAAACACTCGTCGGAAAAGTATCAACACTGTCTTGAAATAATACTCCCAGCTTTCTTGCCAGCGCTTTTCGCTTCCAGTTCTGTAAAAGATCGCCAGCAATATTAATCTGGCCCGAATCCGAATCTTGCAGACCTGCTATTACATTCAACAGGCTGGTTTTACCAACACCGTTACCACCAAGAACACCCCATATCTCGCCGCTGGCAGCAACAAAATCTAGGTTACTGCATATTTTTTTACCAGGGACAGAGACAAATAGCTTGTGGGTTTGAATGAGACTCACTGCAGACTCCTGAGCTTACTTTTATGTAGCAGGAACAGGAACAAAGGTACGCCTATCATCGCAGTTAAAACACCAACTGGTAATTGTTGTGGAGAAATAATAATCCGTGCAAGGGCATCTGCTATCACCAGTAAACTACCTCCCAGTAACAGTGACACAGGCAGAAGTAATCGATGGTCGCTGCCGATAAGCAGGCGAACCAGGTGTGGAACAATCAAACCAATGAAGCCAATATTTCCAGCCTGCATGACAGCCGTAGCTGTCAGCATTGAGGCAAGAAAGTAGACGGAATAACGATGTTTGATGATAGCAACGCCAAGAGCTGCTGCCTGCTGTTCTCCTCTTGCCATAAGATTCAGGTTACGGGCCATGGCCATGGTAATAATAAAACCCGAGATCAAAACAGATGCAGCTACTGTTAGATTACTGGAGTACTCAAGATCACCCATCAACCAGAACAACATGCCATGTATTTGTGCTGCCGGACTGACCGCAAGCAGGAAACTGACCACCGCACCCCAACCGGCCGCCACGACAATTCCGGTAAGTAGAACCGTTAAAGGACTCCAGCTGCCGCCAAGCCGGGCAAGACCGAATACCATGGCAATTGACAGGAGGGCACCTGAAAAAGCCGCGAGATTCAGCCACAAACCAGCTACGCCGGCCACCATTGCCAGCAAGGCAAATACCGATGCACCGCCTGAGACACCCAGCACATAGGGTTCAGCCAGAGGATTCTTTAACAGGACTTGCATCAATGCTCCCGCCAGCGACAACAAACCACCTACGATAAAACCCGAAAGTACTCGCGGCAGGCGCAACTCCATAATAATCCGGGCCTGCATGCCCTTGTCTTCGCCAAGAAAAATCTTAATCAGTTGTGAAAAACCGATATCAATACTGCCACTGACAAGCGATAAGCTTATACAAGCCAGAGCAAGCAAAAACAATGCGCCAAACAGTAGAATCAATTGCCCTCTTGAACGAATCATAAACTTGTTATTTTCGCCCCGCGGCGAGTTTTTCTTTTTTCGCCTTGTCGGCACGTAGACGACGGGCATCCTTGGGATCAGCCTGCAAAGGTCTGTAGATTTCAATCCGATCACCGTCATCAACAATATCTTGCAGGTTTCTTAACTCTGCATAAATCCCGATCCGGTTGAGTGACAAATCTATTTCGGGATATTTCTGCAACACATCAGATTGTTTAATAGCTTCTTCAAGCGTTGTACCCGGCTCTACCAGAACAGCTTGTACATAAGCCTGATCCTTTAATGCATAGACAACTTCAACAGCCAGACGACTTGTTTTATTCTCCATATATCTGTTTTGCTCTGTCCACGAAACTGGCAACCATGGTATCGCCGATACGTTGAAACACCTTATTAAGAGCAAGTTTTACAAGCAGATTCTTGTACTCAAAATTCATTTGAAAAGACACTTTACAAAGATTATCCCCGGCCGGAGCAAATGACCAGAATCCCTGCAGTTTTTTAAAGGGTCCATTGAGCAGGCGCACATCGATTCGGCGACCGGGTTGCAAGGTATTCTCCGTGGTAAAAGTCTGATTAACACTACCCACAGCCAGCGAAACCGACGCTTTCATACAATGCGTGTCGTTCTGATGCACAATAGCCGAACTGCACCAGGACAAAAATACCGGATACGATTCAACATCGTTAACCAGATCATACATTTGCTCTGCTGTGTATGAGACCACAACCGATTTATTTATCGACTCCAAATTAACTCCTTAAAGACAGCTACCTGCTGCCTCTAAACGATTCCAATAGCATTAAGAAAAATCAGAAGGACGCCTGCCGGCGCAATAAATCGAGCAGCAAACTGCCAGGACTTAAAGGCTTTGTGACTAATCCCCAGTTCTTCCGCAGAAGAAGAATCCGCCATCACCCAGGCTGCAAATATGGCGATCAACAAACCACCCAGCGGTAACAGTAAATTGGCCGTAAGTGTGTCAAAAACATCAAACAAGCCTGAGGTTTTTTCCTGCCCGGCAAAACTGAAGGAAAAGGCCCAGTGATTGAATGAAAGTACGGTGCCAATACCCAGGAACCATGCACCAAAGCCTGCCAGCGCACCGGCTTTAACCCGGCTCATATCTTTGTGTTCTACCAGCCAGGCCACTGCCGGCTCAAGAATTGAAATTCCCGAAGTCCAGGCCGCAAACATAAGTAAAAAGAAAAATAGTGTGCCGAAAAAAGCGCCGCCAGGCATTTGCCCAAATGCTACTGTAAGGGTAACGAATATTAATCCCGGCCCGCTGGATGGTTCCATACCGTAAGTAAAGACCACCGGAAAAATAGCGATACCTGCCAGTAAAGCCACACTGGTATCACAAAAGGCAATAATAACGCTGGTACGGGGTATTGAAGATTCACTGGAAAGATAAGAGCCATATACCATTATCGCGCCCATACCAAGGCTGAGACTGAAGAAGGCCTGACCAAGTGCATTAAGAAACACGTCTCCGAAAAACTGTCCGTCAGCAATTTTCTGATCAATCAAATCAAAATCCGGAACAAACAGATAGCGCAATCCTTCGATAAACTTTTCAGTGGTCATCGCGTAAGCAACCATTACCAGTAACAAAACAAACAAGGCCGGCATTAGATATTTAACTGCCTTCTCGAGCCCGCTTTTTACCCCCCGGGACACGACAATAATGACCATCATCATGAATATGGTGTGCCAGGCCAGCAAACGTTCTGGATCTGAAACTAATTGATTGAAGGTCGAAGTCACATATTCCGCTTCGGCGCCGACGAAAGAGCCACTGGCGGTTCTGACGATGTAGGCGAGAGTCCAGCCAGCTATGACACTGTAGAATGAAAGAATTAAAAACCCGGTCAACATTCCAATCCAGCCTATTATCTGCCAGCCCTGACCTTTTTCTCATCCGCAGCCAGCGCTTTCATGGTGTTGATCGGACTTTGACGGCCGCGCCGGCCGAGCATGACTTCTGCCATCAAAATCGGAATACCGACCATAAAAACACAGACAAGGTAGACCATAACGAAGACACCGCCACCGTTTTCTCCGGTGAGATAGGGAAATCGCCAGATGTTTCCGAGACCTACCGCAGAACCGGTTGCGGCCAGAATAAATGCCCAGCGGGACGACCACTGACCATGAATCGAAGTTCGTTTTTCAGCCATTAGCTTGTTCTCATTTCGTTTGTCGTATTCTATATTTTTTGACTTCATATCGCATGCGCTAATACCTGTAAAAAGCAGATAGGCACAATCTTCTTCAATATAGCTTGTTCGTGCTTATGTGCTGCTATACTCGCGAACTGAATAATTAGTAGACCACCATGTCTGGAAAAAAGAAAAAAGAAAATAGCAACACGATTGCTCTGAACAAAAAGGCAAAGCACGACTATTTCATTGAAGACCGCTTTGAGGCCGGACTGGTACTGGAAGGCTGGGAAGTGAAGAGTCTGCGTGCCGGAAAAGTACAGATCAGAGATAATTACGTGCATCTGAAAGACGGGGAAGCGTTTCTACTGAGTGTTCTGATTACTCCCTTGCCAACAGCATCAACCCATATCTCACCTCAGCCGAACAGGGCTCGCAAACTTCTCTTGCACAAAAAGGAAATTGACCGCCTCACAGGTGCGGTTGAACGCAAAGGATATACACTTGTCGTCACTGCCATGTATTGGAAGCATGGTCGCGCCAAAGTAGAAATTGGTATGGCAAAAGGTAAGCAGAGTCATGATAAAAGAGAAAGCATCAAAGACCGTGACTGGCAACGTCAGAAACAACGCATTTTGAAGAAGCATTGACAAACAGGCACCCGATTCTCAATATATTGAAAACAACAGGCGAAAACCATGAGTGAAATAAATAAAATATTTGCAGTAATTGATCCATCAACAGACCAGCAACTCGCCCTCCAGCGCGCAATGCGAATTGCCCGGGTCAGTAATGCTCAAATTCATGCTTATCTGTGCATCTTTTCAGACATGGAGTCACACGATCCTGAAGCCCTCAAACGAGTGGAAATTGCGAGATATCAAAACTGGCTGGAAAGTATAGCTGAGCAGACTCGTTCAGAAGGTTTTGACGTTGAGGTCGAACTCGAATGGTCCAGTGACTGGCGTAATGCGCTGGGTGAAGCTGCAAAAAGAGCAGGAAGTGACTTTATTGTTAAAGCGTCACGTAAACGCTCGACCAAAGAGCGCCTGATGATGACGTCTTCCGATCTCGCTCTGCTGGAGACAGCACAATGCCCCGTGCAACTGGTGTCTACCGAAGTTGTAGACGATCTATATAAAGTGCTGGTAGCAGTAGATGCGAAAAGAGAAGATGAAAAATACAGAAAAATTCTTGAGTCTGTAATTGCATATGGCAAAACCGTTGCTTCTACCAATGAAAACGGGGAACTGCACGCAGTACACGCTTACTCAGCTCAGGACGATTTTGTTCATGTTACCGATGTCGCCAAACTTATCGGTATTGAAACGGATAAAGTTCATGTAAAAGGCGGTGATGCAGAAAAGGCTATTTCTGAAGTTGCCAATGAAATAGATGCGCAGATTATTGTAATTGGACTCTCAACCAAGTCTACGCTGAAAAACCGCTTGTTCGGAAGTATTGTCGATGGACTGATTAAGGGCACCAGTCATGACATTCTTGTAGTCATTCCTGACAGTGACTAGAGAAATCAGCTAGATCTTGTCTGGAAGCGGAGTGTTTTTGAGCCTATACTGTTTATTGTTCCCGGGGGCGTACTTGGCTTCGACGTGGGTAGCAAAACCCAAGGGGCATGCCGAGGTGCAGAATACCTCGTAAATCCATCTGCAACCTTTTAGTTGCCAACGACGACAACTACGCACTCGCAGCTTAATACCCTGTAAGGGTGCCGTCTGCCCGGTATGTGCTTATGCGTCCGGTCCCAGGCGTCGACTCACATAAGATCGCGATGATTCTCGTCCGGCGTTGATTCGTTAAAACCTTACGGAATCGTTAATTGTTGTCCCTGCCGTTCGGGTAGCAGTTAATTAAACTAATAGAGTCGGCTAAGCATGTAGAACCGAAGGCGGAGTACTTGCGGACGCGGGTTCGACTCCCGCCGCCTCCACCAAATATAAAAATACCCTGTTGATTTTAATAGGGTTTTTTTATGAGCTAAATTCATGTATAGATTCGTGTACAGCCTCTATACGACCTCTATGACCATGAAGGAGCTCGAAATAGTTCTCAAGTACACGGGAAATTGTATTGCGAATTGCAATATCCTTAGTCATTCAACCCCGTCCAGCTTTCCAGGATTAAAGCCAGTTCACTTAACACATTGTTAACTTTATTCAGGTCTTCCTGGGTAAAACTATTGTCATCGTATCGATTGAGCAGTTGGACAACTGCAAAAATAGCCCCACCGCGATTTCGTATGGGTATGGCAAGTATAGATTTGGTTCGATAGCCAAACTTCTTATCAACAAAGGCGTTAAACCGATCATCTTTATAAGCATCGGCAATGATCACAGGTTCTCCGGTTTTAACCACGGCCCCTGCAATGCCTGAATGAATCGGAATGCGTATATCTTCGTGAACGGGGAGTTGCTCAGTAACTCTCAAAACCAATGATTCACTGGTATTATCGACAAGAAACAATGACGCTCGATCAGCGCGAATCATTTGCGCTAACTTACGCGTAAACGCAAACAGACTGCGCTCCAGCATCGCTTGAAAAGCGTGATCACTAGCAAGACTCGTCGCTTCGAGAAATCGTAGCGACTCTTCAGAGATATTCTGTAACATACTTTTAAACTCTTGGTCGCTCAGGTTATCAATTTCCGTTTGAGTATTTTGCTTTTCGTTTACCCCTGCCAGTAATCCCATCATTTGGTCATTGTTTGAAATAACGGAATCTGTAAATGACATTAGTCTGCCGTCTTCCAGATGAACAATTCGATCTGCAACGTCAAGAATCCGGTTGTCGTGAGTCACCAGAAGTATGGTTGTGCCCTGTTCCCTGGCCAAACGTTGCATATGCTCAACAACCTCACGACCAGACTTCTTATCCAGTGAAGCAGTCGGTTCATCAGCTAACAGCATTGCCGGTTCAGCGGCCAGAGATCTTGCGATCGCTACGCGTTGTCGTTGGCCACCAGAGAGTTGTTCCGGTTTATGAAAAATTCGTTCACTCAATCCTACTGACTCAAGAATTGAAACAGCTCGATCTCTCAGATCTTTCTTCCTATAGCGTCCGGTAACCCGCAATCCAAGTTCGACATTTTCCACCGACGAAATTGCCGCAATCAAATTATGTTGCTGAAAAATGAAACCTATATTTCTTCGCAACTCGGCCATCACTTTTTGACTGCAGCCTTTTAGCTGCTTACCCAGCACATGAAGATCCCCTTCTTGAGTAGAACGAAGAGCGCCTATCAACGTTAGCAAGGTTGTTTTACCAGAGCCAGATGGGCCGGTAACGATAACAATCTCTCCCTCGGGGATATCAAGATCGATATCAAACAGAATTTGTTTACGCAGAGGCCCATGCCCGTAAAAATGGCTGAGTGAATCGGACAGGATGGCACTCATTTAGAAAACTTCCGCGGGATCGATTCGCGCAACTTTGCGAACCGCAAGCAAAGCAGAAAATGCGCACATACCAAGAGTTAGCGCAAAAACGAATAAGGCACGTTCGGGCGTTACATATAACGGTAACGATGTCGCTGCCGCCGCTCGACCATATAAAAACCATGCCCCCGTAACGCCAGGCAAAAACCCTAATACACCGAGCACCGCCGCTTGCTGTAAAACGATACCTGCGACAAAAGAGTTGTCGTAACCGATTGCCCTGAGCGTCGCATACTCATTCAGATGTTCGGTAACATCGGCAAACAAAATCTGGTAAACAACAATGGCACCTACAACCAGACCCATTATAGCCCCGAATGCGAAGATATAACCGATGGGCGTGGCGCGATTCCAATAGCTCGTTTCCCTTTTTACAAAGCTACTTTTGCTCATAACGAGTACATCTTTTGGAAGGTACTCTCTTAAACGGTTTGTTACCTCATCAACATTGACGTCATTCTTGATTTTGATTAATCCAAGCTGAATATCATTTCTATTTTTGTCCGGAAAGATTCGAAGCCAATTATCAATGCTGGTCATAATGGTGCCATCAATACCAAAGGACGTTCCCATATCAAATAATCCGACAACCTCGATTTCGCGATTATTGACTTCCGTTTTAACAGGGCCAACAGTATTCAGGTAGTTCGCAACTCCGCCAAATTCTGGTCTTGACAAGGAGTCGAAAATCACAACATCACGTTGTTTTAATAATTTCCGCGATTCATCAAGCCCTGGTGTATCAAGTACAGAGCGTGAAGGATCAAAACCAACTGCATTTAAGCTGCGCCTGCCTTTGCCCCAGGGATCCTTCCACACCGCAGGGAATATATAAACTGGTGTTGCTGCTTCCACGTCTGGATCGGATAGTGATTGGTAGACACGACGAATCGAAAATGATTCAGGCCTCACAATAAACACACTGTTAGGGCTGAATAAGGCGATATCATAGTTAAATCGTTCATGGAATCGCACAGCACTGTCAAAAAGCGCCTGACGAAAACCCAGTTGCATCATAATAAGTAACACAGCAAAGGCAATGCCCAGAATGGCAACGAACATCCTCAGCGGTTTATGACGTAACTGCTGCCAGCCTAAGGGTGCAGACATTAATTGAGATACCTGAATAAAATTGGATATACGACGCTATTCTTCAATGATAATTTCTACTTGAAGATTTGTCAGTTGAGAAATCTTCGCAACGTCGCCAAGCTTAATTTCCACCTCGACAACGCGCGCGTCTTTACGAGCGGCAGGATCTGTTCCCGTCACATCCTGTTTTCTAATCATAGGCCGAATGTATTCGACCTTCCCATGAAGTTCTCCGGAAATGGCGGGGCTAGAAATAGATGCAGATTGTCCTACTTTTACTTTATATATATCTGTTTCATACACTTCAGCGATCGCGTACATATTGTCAGTTGCACCTAGCTCAAGAATGCCCTCGGCGTCTATCGATTCTCCTGGCCATTTCAGAATATTCAGAACGCGCCCCCGGACGGGAGAAAATACAGAAGCTCGTGCCAGCAGGGATTCTCTTGATATGAGTTTTTCGGCTGCCAGATCGGCGCGACTAATCATGGCTTCAGCATTCATTTCTGAAGCATGGCAATTTGCCATCTGATAGATGGCGTCTGCGGATGAGCGCTCGGACTCTTCCTCGGAAGATAATTTCTGTTTTAACAGACTTTGACGACGGTCCGCTTCGCGTTTAGTCACTCCTGCGCGTGTACATTCAGCTTCCGCAACAGCAACAGACGCCATCGCGTCTTTCAATGCCGACTGATGCGCAGCAGCTGCCTCATTGCGCAATGCACGCAAAACGTTGTCGCTTTCCATTACGGCGAGCAATTGGCCTTTCTCTACTGCATCACCGGATGAAACATGCAATGATTTCAAAATCGCACCATTTCCAGCCTCTGCAATAATCGGCGCGGTAATATTAAATACACCATTATGGGGTTCCACTCGTCCCAGAGCAGATACATCTGCCAACCCGGGAACAGGAAACACAAGAATGACTAGCGTGATGATTGCAGGTAAGAACACTTTAATTATTCTCAACACCTAAATACCAATATAATTCTGGCTCAGAAGAAACTTTGCTCGTCTCGATTTGTGTGTTCAATGCTGCATTGAAAACATAATCAGTGATATTTTTTCACTTTACTATTATCAAAAAACTTTAAACAGGCCAGTAGTAGTTTGATAATGAATTTACCATTACGACTTGACAATATCTTGTTTATTTTCAGGAAAGGACATCAATCTCCATCGAGAATACGACCAATACCACCCAATACTGACCCCTCACCTTTGTCACTACCACCGACACTCGGCGCGTGTGCAAGAATTCTGTCAGCCATTCGAGAGAAGGGCAGGCTCTGTAACCAGACAGTGCCGGTGCCTGATAGAGTGGCAAGGAAAACGCCTTCACCACCAAAAATCATGGATTTTAAGTTACCGGCACGCTGGATGTCGTACTTAATACCTGGCGTAAAACCAACCAGACAGCCAGTGTCGACACGAAGTGTTTCACCCTTCAATTCCTTTTTTATTACCGTGCCCCCGGCCTGAATGAAAGCCATGCCATCACCTGCAAGTGTCTGCAAAATAAATCCTTCACCACCAAACAGGCCGGCACCCAGACGTTTGTTGAAGGTAATTGAAATACTGGTACCAAGCGCAGCGCAAAGAAACGCGTCTTTCTGACAGGTAATTTTCTCTCCGAGTTCGGCCATATTCAGTGCCACAATGGAGCCGGGATAAGGTGCGGAAAAAGCCACACGTTTTTTACCCTGTCCCCGATTGCTGAAGTGCGTCGTGAACATGGATTCACCGGTTAACATACGTTTGCCAGCACTGAACACTTTCCCCAGCAAACCTTCATCCGCTTTTGCGCCATCTCCCATACGCGTTTCAAAATCAACGCCTTCTTCCATGTAGGTCATCGAACCGGCTTCAGCTATAACCGTTTCTGAAGGGTCCAGCTCGACCTCCACTATCTGCATATCGTGACCGATGATTTCGTAATCGACTTCGTGACAACGCATACTGCTCTCCTTTATTTAAGTATTAACTATCTCTCAGCCACCTTCGATTTCGTAGTCCTCAAGGTTGACCTGTTTAACAGTCGCCCTCACGAACTTGTCCTCTCGTGGCATCGGAACGGTTGCATCGAAGCCCATACGAGTCCACTTATCGTCTTCGACACTCGGATTTAAACGATGACCTATTCCGTCTACCATAATGACATCTTTTTCAAACTGACAGCGTGTTTGTACTGCCCATTCAACATCATCAACGCTATAAATATCCACATCCGTATCAACCAGTGTGACAGTCTTAACAAAAGGGTGTGCAACAAAGCAGGCCATTATTGCATTGCGCTGTATGCCTTCATGTTTCTTGTCTATCTGAACAACCAGATGGTAAGGAACTGAGCCATTTGAAAAATGAACCGCGGTGACATCAGGAACAATGGAATGCACTTTATCGAACACTGAGGCACTTGCGCCAATACCGAAAGCGTTATAGACCTCCTTTCCGGAAAGTATAGATTGAAATACCGGTTCTTTACGGCGGGTGATCGCAGTGGCTTCAAAAACCCAGCGATCTTCCCGCTCTGCATAATATCCGGTGACTTCTGCGTAAGGACCTTCCGGCTCTCTAATATTGGGCAGGATTTTTCCTTCGATAATAAACTGGGCATTGGCCACACCCTCGACGGCAACCGTTTGTGATTCCAGCAATTCAACTGGTTCACCGCGCAACTGGCTGGCAATGCTGAGTTCATCCATTTCGATTGGCGCTGCTGAAGCTGGTGCAGCTCCCGCCATTAGCATTGGAAAATCAATACCATTGCTAACCGTCAGTTCCAGAGCTTCACCTTTGGCTTCAGCTCTCTTGTAGTAATCCATCAGATGACCAAGTTCTTCAAGCAATAAGGTAAAACGATTCTTACCCACTACCATCATTCGATGTATCGATAAATTACGCACCCCCGTGTCCGGGTCTTTTGCGATAACTACGCTGGACGTCAAATAAGCGCCACCATCCCCTTCGGAATGATGTGGGATTGGCAACGAATACAGGTCAACTTCTTTTTCGACTACTTCATTAGCCGGGCCCTTTTTTAGCGTAGGTGACTCCATAGGAGCCTGACGCCAGGCGCGGATATCATTGGCAATAGCAAATGGCAATTCGCCAACATCGGTATTAAAAAGATCAGCAAGGATGCCTCGATGCCAGTAAAAACCGATTAAGACAGGAAAGTCGCTGCCCTTCACATTTTCAAAAAGCACGGCTTTGCCACCTTCATATTTCTTGGCAATACCGGCCAGTTCCAGATAGGGATCAACTTCGCTTTTTACTCGCACAAGATGATTGTTTTCTTCGAGAAAGCCAATGTATTGCTGAAGATCGATGAGGTTTCGTTTCGCGAGATCCATGTTCTTTTCCTTTAGTGTTTATCTGGTTTCGATGTCGAAACTGGGAAGTAAGTATACAAGGAATAGACAGCTTATTGCAGAGCGTTTTCATGGTTTTCGCGCTGCAAAACGCCGCTGATACTCAAGTAATTGTGATACTGATATACTAATTTTCGTTAAATGTCATTGAGGCGTGTCAAATGCGATTGATTATAGGAATTTCAGGTTCGAGCGGTGTCATCTATGGTATTCGCCTGTTACAAGTGTTGAAAGATCAGGACAATGTGGAAACACACCTGGTAATGTCACCCACCGCCAAAATGAACATTCCCATTGAAACCGATATGTCAGCGAAAGACGTGGAAGCTCTCGCCGATCAGGTCCACAACTTCAATGATGTAGCCGCCAATATATCCAGTGGTTCGTTTCGAACTGACGGAATGATAATCGCACCATGCTCGATGAAGACTCTGTCCGCCATCGTGCATTCCTTCGCTGACAATTTATTAGCCAGAGCGGCCGACGTGGTTATCAAGGAAGGTCGCAAGCTTGTGCTAATGCCGAGAGAGACACCTCTGCATGTAGGCCATTGCCGCATGTTGTATCAAGCTGCCCAAATGGGTGTACAAATTGCACCGCCAATGCCGGCGTTTTACAACCGGCCGGAATCGATTGAAGATATCGTCAACCATTCCGTTGGTCGGGTACTGGATTTGTTTGAGCTCGAATCCGGTATTGTCAAACGTTGGGCTGGTACGAAGAAACAGAAATAAACAGGTGCGCGCACGCTCAGCCAAGCTCTGCGAGAACTTCCGCTTCAGATAGTTGCTTTATACCCGCGCCGACAATTACGGATAATTGATCTTTTAGCTCTTTTCCCATCTCTATTTCAAGAAAAGAAAAATACGCTGCGCTATTGAGCAACATGAATTCCAGTTGCATTGACAAGGACTGAGCATTTTCTTCAAGTCCTAGCACCATCGACTGCAGAACTTCCTGTTGAATTTTTTCACCTGCCAGTTCCAATTTCTTCACCTTTTCACGATACATCTGACAGTCTTCCTTGTGCATTCGCGAATCTTCACATCCATCTGTCTTCAGCCATGTTCGAACCCCACGCAAGGGTACAACAACCTGAGCAGACCAGGACCCGGAAAAATCCAGAACCTCCCTGAACAAGGGTTCAGCTATCGGGCCTCGCGTGTGACCGTACCACAGCGTGAACAGAAGAATATTCACATCCACTCCGTAGTTATTCTGTAGTGTGAGACAGGCTTCAGGAACCTGCTCGCAACTGTAGGTCCGGATTGAAAAGTCCCAGAAAGATTCCGACATCTTATTCACTTGTCCGATATAAGCTTGATGTATTTATTATAGTAACATGCATAATAAGGGCTCAGAGCTAAAATTGAGTCGACGCAAAATGCATAGAAAAATGAAAATCCTCGCTAAGCTCGTATTAATAGTTGCTACATTCCTGAGCATATCGAACCAAACATCCGCCCGCACTCAGAAACCCGTTCTGCATGGGCAACACTGGGTTGCGATTACCGGCAAACCTCTGGCAGCGACCAGCGGTGCCATGATGTTCCAGAAAGATGGTAATGCCATAGATGCCGCGATGGCGATGCTGGCGACTACCAGTACAATGTGGGATGTCCTTGCCTGGGGTGGAGAAACTCAGGCGCTTATTTACGATCCGCATACAAAAAAAATTATAGGTATCAATGCGCTCGGCGTCGCACCGAGCGGAGCAACGGCTGATTTTTTTAAAAATAAAGGCCTTCAATATCCTCCGTATCTGGGTCCGCTTGCCGCGGTTACTCCTGGTACGCCCGGTGGCTTATTTACGATGCTTGCCGAATGGGGAAAATTATCGCTTGCTGATGTTCTGGCTCCGGCGATAGTAATGGCTGAGGGCTATCCTATTGAACACGACACTGCAAAACGCATCAGACTTTCTGCCGACGACATTCGTAAGTGGCCTTATTCAGCAGCGGTTTTTCTGACTCATCCCGAAGACAGGGAAAACCCGGCGCCAAGACCCGGTGAGATATTCCGTCAAGCTGATCTGGCCAATACCTTACGCAAACTCGTCAGTACTGAATCTGAAGCACTGGCGAAAGGTCTAACACGTAAACAGGCTATCTATGCAGCCTATGATCGTTTTTATCGAGGCGACATTGCGAAAGAAATTGTCCGCAGTACACAGGAAGCCGGCGGCCTTATTACTATGGATGATCTGGATAAATGGCAGGTCCACATAGAAGAACCCGTTCACACCAATTATCGCGGTATTGATGTTTACAAACTGACTTCCTGGGTACAGGGCCCGGTTTTATTGCAGACTCTCAACATTCTTGAAAACACTAACCTGAAAGCGATGGGCTACAACAGTGCAAGCTATATCCATACTCTCTATCAGGCGATGAATCTGGCCTTTGCAGATCGGGATTTTTATTATGGCGATCCCTATTTCGAACCAGAGGAACCGATGCAGGGACTACTCTCCAAAAAGTATGCAAAGAAACGCTATGAACAAATTAACTGGGAAAGCAATGACGCCACAGTCGGTCCCGGCGATCCCTATGCTTTTCAGAAGGGCCGGAATCCTTATAAAAATTATCTGAAAAAATGGAATAAAAGAAAGCAGGGTGGAAATGATGGTCACACCGTCAGACTGGATCAACGCGAAATCGAAGAATCGTTTCTCGCTGGCACTACTTCTATGCAGGCAGCAGACGCTGAAGGCTGGATCATTTCTATTACACCAAGCGGCGGTTGGGTGCCCGCCTTTATTGCCGGTAAAAGCGGTATAGGTCTGTCACAACGCATGCAAAGCTTCGTTCTCAACCCTGAAGAGAATCCTTACAATGTTGTTGAACCCGGTAAACGTCCGAGAGTCACACTGACGCCGGGTCTGGCCATGAAAGAGGGCAAGCCCTACCTTGCCTTTTCTGTGCAGGGCGGTGATACGCAGGATCAGAACCTGTTACAGTTTCTATTGAATATGGTGGAATGGGATATGAATCCGCAGGAAGCAGCTGAAGCCGCTAACATTAATAGTTTCCAGATGCGGGGCTCTTTTAAAGATCACCCTTCAGAGCCCGGAAAACTCTGGCTGCGTAATGACGTACCATCATGGGTACAGAACAAACTTGTGTCCATGGGCTATCATCTGGAATTAAAAGAAAGAACATCCGGCCCGATTACTGCAATATGGTTTGACCATGTACATGGCAGCATGTGGGGAGCGGCAAGTAACTTTGGTGATGATTATGGAATCGCCTGGTGATCATTAACAGCGTGAGTTTTTATTTTGGAGTATGTAATGCGCAAATATCTGCACATCGAACTTGATACACAACAGGTAAAAGAAGAGGAATTACACGGCGAAGATATCGTCAATTCAGGCCGCTACCTGATAGCCAAAACACTTTGCGAAAAAGAAGTCGCTACCGTCGATCCACTGAGCGCCGATAACCCGCTGATTTTCTCTGCAGGCCCTTTTGCCGGAACCAATTTTTCCAATGCCAACCGCACCAGCGTTGGCTGCAAAAGCCCGCTAACGGGCGGCATCAAGGAATCTAATGCCGGTGGCACGCTCGGCGTTGCGCTAGGCCAGCTACACATTGCCGGTTTCACTCTTTATGGCAGCGCCGATGACTGGCTCGTTATTCATTTGAAAAAAGACGGTAGCATCTCCTTTGATAGTGCTGATGCCTATATGGGTAAAGGCAACTTTGAAGCTGCTACTCTCTTACATGAAAAATACGGTAAGAAAGTCAGCGTAGCACTTTGCGGTCCGGTTGGAGAATATCAGGGACTGCTTGCTGGTATCGCCATCAGTGATTCCGATTTGCGCCCTGCCCGTCTCGCTGCACGAGGTGGTGTCGGTGCGGTAATGGGAAGTAAAAAAGTCAAAGCCATCGTTGCAGATCTGTACAAAATGCCAAGCCTGCACGAACGAAAAAAAGTAATTGGCGCAATTCGACAATACGCTGAAAAAATTAATCAGGATGAGACTGTCGACAGTTACCGAAAACTCGGAACCGCCATGATGGCCGATTACATGAATCATATTGGTGGCCTGCCAGTACGCAACTTCTCATCTGGGCGACTGGTGGACACCAACAAAGAGCGTTTAAAAATGGGTGGTGATTTTATCCGTGAGCAAAATGTCGCACGCGGAGGTGACCCATCTCATGCCTGTATGCCGGGTTGTCTGATCAAATGCAGCAATGTTTATGCAGACGCGGATGGCAAGGAAATTGTATCGCCGGTTGAATACGAAACCATCGGTTTGATGGGCACCAATTGCGGTCTTTCCGATCCTGATCAACTCGCTCATGTGAATTATCTGGCCAATAATCTCGGCATAGACACAATAGAAACCGGCGCGATGATTGGTGTATTAATGGAAGCCGGACTTGCCAACTTTGGTGATTATGAATTTATCGTTCATGTTCTGGATGAAATTTCGAAAGGCAGCGAAGATGGAAAGCTCTGGGCACAGGGCACGGCACGTGTCGGCGAACATTATAAGGTAGAGCGAATACCGGTAATCAAGAAGCAGGCTATCAGTGCCTACGATCCTCGGGTGGTTGAAGTCACAGGCATCACCATGATGGTCACCGCGCAGGGAGCTGATCATACCGCAGGTAATGTCCCGCGTTTTGATTCTAAAGGTAAAAGTCTGACTGATCTGGTTGATGCCAGTTATCAGGCGCAGGTGCAAACTGCCGCCACTGATTCTCTCGGTTTATGCATATTCGGCCGTAGCGTGACTACTGCTGAACTGGAGTTCCTCGCGCAAGCAATTAACGATGCTCACCAGACCAACCTGGACAGCAGCTTTTTTGCCGAACTCGGACGCGAAACCCTGAAATTTGAAACAGAATTCAATATCAAGGCTGGATTTACTGAAATCGATGATGAGTTACCGGATTTTTTCTACAAGGAAGCCTTGCAACCCACCGCTAAACAAGCGCGCTTTCACAGCAGAGAAATTAATGACTTACTAGAACAGCAAATACAGGCTGACACTTGAATTTTTATTCGATACTTAAGGCAGAAATTTCTGTTGCACTCAGATTCAACTTATTTAAAAGATTCTCAAGTTGTAATTGTTCTTTAGCTGTCAGTTTTTTCACAATCTCCTGCTCAAAAGAAAGTGCAAGCGGCACGATCTGCATATAAATCGCATAACCTGAGCGTGACAGTTTCAGAATTGAACGTCGTTTATCTTCCTTTGAGAAATTTCGGACCAATAGTTTCTTTTTAATTAATTTCGTCACAGCCCGACTTACGCTGACCTTATCCATTTCTGTCATTGCGCAAACCTCGTCCGCACTCAAATTGGATTCCTGCCCAAGTACCGCCATTACCCGCCATTCGGCAATACTTATACCGAAACGATCAGAATATAAACTTGCCAGCTTGCTGCTGACTTTGTTGGTCACTATCGAAAGTTTATAGGGAAGAAAACTCTGTAGATCAATTGATTCTGGAGCAGTTTTCGACATAACTAGACTTTGAAGTTCTTCTTCAGCGATTGCCAGCATTCGACATAATCCTGCTGGCGCTGGATACATTCCAGGGCAAATTTTGTTGGCTGAATAATGAAACGCGATTCGAACATAAAAGCCATGGTGTCTTCATATCTACTCGGTTTAAGCTCTGCGCTGGAAGCGCCTTCATAAGCTGTGCCATCAGGTCCATGTGCACTCATGCAGTTATGCAAACTGGCACCACCGGGGACAAAACCAGTCGGTTTGGCATCGTACATTCCAGAGATGAGCCCCATGAACTCACTCATTAGATTCCGATGGTACCAGGGTGGACGAAATGTATTCTCGGCCACCATCCAGCGAGGTGGGAAAATCACAAAGTCGACATTGGCAACACCGGCTGTGTCCGTTTGTGAAGACAGGACAGTAAAAATAGACGGGTCCGGGTGATCATAACTGACCGTATTCATCGTATTGAAACGCGAGAGATCATACTTGTACGGAAGCGCTGTGCCTATCCACGCTACAACATCCAAAGGTGAATGAGCGATTTCACAGCTAAATATATTTCCCATAAATTTATTCACCAGTTTGAAATCGCCTTCCCTGTCTTCGAATGCAGCAAGCGGTGTCAGAAAATCGCGATTATTTGCATAACCATCGGACCCAACGAGTCCGCGCTCGGGTAATTGTAACTGTGCACCATAATTCTCACAGACATAGCCACGGCTGGGCCCGTCAGGCAATACAACCCGAAATTTCATTCCCCTGGGTATCACACAAATTTCACCGGGTGCGACTTCAAGAACGCCACACTCCGTATGAGCGCGAAAGCTGCCTTGCTGGGGTACGATTAGTAATTCGCCATCACTATTGTAGAAAAACCGATCTTCCATCGACTGATTGGCCAGATACATGTGAATACCAATACCGATGACGCCCACATTGCCGTTGGCGGCTACTGTCACCAGACCATCAATAAAGTCCTGTTTTTTCTCAGGGATTGGCAGGGGATCCCAGCGTAATTGATTCGGCGGGGTTTCAATTTCGGTAATTGGTCCACTTCTAATCAGACCATTATCGATGCGTTGAAAATCACCGTGTACCGCAGAAGGCCGAATACGATAAAACCAGTTACGGAAATTGCTTGCTCTGGGCGCCGTAAAAGCTGTGGCCGTAAACTTTTCCGCATATAGTCCATGGGCAACCTGCTGCGGCGAAAAGCGTCCTTCAGGTAAACTACCCGGAATTGCCTCTGAGTGATGTTCATTACCAAAACCGGACAGGTACTGTAGCTGCTCGGCCTGCTCCGGGTCATTGTTCACATCGGGTTCTAATACGCTGGCCATTGTCTTATCCTCTGCTTGACGAATTACTTAAAATCAGTATAGTTACATTTGTAACTAATTTCAATAAGCGGGATGTTCTGCATGATTCCCGACAGGTGATACAAAGCGTGTTCTATTACCTGGAATACGACTTTCAATTAAAAGGAGAGGAACGTGAAACTTGCCAGTCTAAAAGAAGGTGGCCGTGACGGTACACTTATCGTCGTTAATCGCGAAGTAAGCCGGGCAATTGCCGTTCCCGAAATAGCAGCCACCATGCAAAATGCCCTCGATAACTGGGCTGAGATCTCACCTTTGCTCGAAGCGGTTTACAAAAAACTTCAAAAAGGTGAAATCGATAAAACCTTTGACTTTGACCCTGTTACTTTGGCAGCGCCTCTACCACGTAGTTATCATTGGGCAGATGGCAGTGCTTATGTAACTCATGTTGAGCTGGTTCGAAAAGCACGAGGTGCTGAACTACCAGAGTCTTTCTGGACCGACCCCTTAATGTATATGGGCGCATCAGATGCGTTTATTGGTCCCTGTGACGATGTTTTTGTTGAAGATGAGGCATGGGGAATTGATTTTGAATCGGAGGTCGTCGTGTTTACCGATGATGTGCCGGCTGGCGTCTCAGAAGAGGCCGCCGGTGAGCATATTAAACTCATTGCTTTAGTCAACGATGTCTCTCTGCGTAACCTGATTCCGGCTGAGCTAGCCAAGCAATTCGGGTTTTATCAGTCAAAACCCTGGACATCTTTTACACCAGTTGCCGTCACGCCTGATGAGCTGGGTGAGGCCTGGGATGGCGCAAAACTTCACCTGCCTCTGCACAGTACCCTGAATGGTAAAAAGATCGGTACACCAAATGCGGGGGTCGACATGGTTTTCGATTTTAGACAATTGATAGTGCATGCAGCCAAATCAAGAGATCTGATGGCTGGCACTGTGATTGGTTCCGGAACCATTGCCAATGTAGGAAGTAAGGACGGCTCCTCCTGCCTTGCTGAAATTCGCTGTCTGGAAACAATCGCTGACGGTAAACCTTCTACTCCTTTCATGTCTTTTGGTGATCGCATCGAAATTGAAATGTTTGATAAAGACAATAACTCGATCTTCGGTAAAATCGATCAGATCACAAAACAGTATCACCCTTCAAGCTGATTAAGCAGATCAGGCAATGATAAAACTATACTCTTACTGGCGCTCTTCTGCGGCGTACCGTGTACGTATCGCATTGAACCTGAAGAAACTCGAACATGAAATTGTGCCCGTTAATATGCTAAAGGATGGTGGCGAACAACACAGCGAAGCCTACAAAACGATTAATCCGCAGGGCCTGGTCCCGACTCTGCAGGACGGTAAGTCGACTATCACGCAATCACTGGCCATTCTGGAATATCTTGAAGAAAAATATCCGCGGATAGCCTTACTGCCAGCTGATCTGGAACAAAAAGCAAAGGCTCGTCAACTGGCGCAAATCATTGCCTGTGATATTCATCCTCTGGATAACCTGCGGGTTCTGAAGTATCTGAAAAATGAGCTTGCGGTGTCTGACGTTGCTAAAGACGACTGGTATGCACACTGGATAAGACTCGGATTTGCCGCCTTTGAATCCGCGCTTGATAAGAACTCTCCCACCGGCGGCTTTTGCCTGGGTGATGCCGTCAGTATAGCGGACCTTTGTCTGATTCCTCAGATGTATAACGCTCACCGTTTTAACATTAATCTCGATAATTTTCCGCGCTTGTGTGAAATAGAAAAAAACTGTCTGCAATTGCAGGCCTTTGCCAGGGCAAGTCCCGAGCAGCAGATTGACGCTATCTGATTGCAGTTTTTCCTGCAGTAATAAGTTGACGCAATAATTTGCTAACCACCCGTAACTCAGGACTATCATTATGAGCAACTTAACGTTGTTTTTCTGCCAGTGTTATAACTTACGATGCGTTTTTTTTGCTGCTAAACTACCAGCAAAACAGAATTGAAATTGCGAAATACAGAGGGTTCTAATGTCCGGATTTAACAAGGTGGTAAGTAACTTTGACGAAGCAATGGATGGGCTGCAAAGTGGAATGACCGTCCTCGCCGGCGGTTTTGGTTTATGTGGCATTCCTGAAGGTTGCATTGAACATATTCGCCAATCAGGAGTAAAGGATCTGACCATAGTCTCCAATAACTGCGGTGTCGATGATTTCGGTCTCGGGCTGTTGCTGAAAGACAAGCAGATCAAAAAAATGATTTCCTCTTATGTAGGTGAAAATGCCGAATTTGAACGTCAGTTTCTTAGCGATGAACTTGAAGTTGAACTGACCCCGCAAGGAACTCTGGCAGAGAAAATGCGCGCCGGGGGAGCTGGTATTCCGGCTTTTTATACTGCAACCGGCTATGGGACTCCTGTTGGAGAGGGTAAGGAAGTTCGTGAGTATAAGGGGCGTAAATATATTCTTGAGGAGTCGATAACCGGTGACTTCGCCATCGTCCGCGGCTGGAAAGCGGATCGCTACGGCAACGTTGTATATCGACACACTGCACAGAATTTCAATCCGATGGCGGCTACTGCCGGAAAAATTACTGTTGTTGAAGTAGAAGAGATCGTCGAACCGGGAGAACTGGAACCCAGTCAGATACACACTCCGGGCATTTTCGTTAATCGCTTGATTGAAACCAGCTTTGAAAAACGAATTGAGCAACGCACCTTAAGTAACGAATAACAGGAATAGATAACATGGCACTTTCTCGAGAACAACTGGCAATGCGCGTCGCACGTGAACTCAAAGACGGTTATTACGTGAATCTTGGCATTGGTATTCCAACACTGGTTGCTAACTATGTTCCTGAGGGAATGGACGTAATGCTGCAATCAGAAAATGGCTTGCTTGGAATGGGCCCCTTTCCCACTGAAGAAGAACTTGATGCCGATATGATTAATGCCGGCAAACAAACTGTCACAGCAATCACCGGAGCATCGATTTTTTCGTCTGCGGATTCCTTCGCCATGATACGTGGTGGTCATGTTGATCTGACGGTTCTCGGCGCTTTTGAAGTTGATGTCGAAGGAAACATCGCCTCCTGGATGATTCCAGGAAAGCTGATAAAAGGAATGGGAGGTGCGATGGATCTGGTTGCCGGTGCAGATAACATTATTGTCACCATGACTCATGCCAGTAAGCATGGCGAGTCAAAATTGCTACCTAAATGCACACTACCACTGACTGGTGCTGGCTGTATTAATAAAATTGTCACCGATCTTGCCTATATTAGATTGCAGAAGGTAAGTTTCATTTGAAGGAACGTGCGCCGGCTGTAAGCGTGGATGAAATAGTTAAATTGACTGCAGGTGAAATGCAGGTACCGGGTAAGGTACCGGAGATGGTATTCTAATTGGTTTGAACAGTCCCCGATTTACCGGATCGTGTCTGTTCTGGATCCTTGTTCACTCTAATGATAGATTTTATAAACCGCACTAGCAGTCTTTATCTCATCACCGTTTTTATCTGGGGCTCAACTTTTTATGCAATAAAGTTCCAGCTGGGACCGGTTGCTGTCGAAATATCACTGATCTATCGTTTCCTGCTAGCTTCAGTTATTTTGTTCGTTTTCTGTCTGCTCAAAAAAAGAAACCTCCGCTTCAATCTGTCAGAGCATTTCTTTATTTTTCTTCAGGGATTATTTCTATTTTCCGCTAACTATCTTGTCGTTTACTGGGCAACCGATATGCTCATTACCGGAGTTATTGCCCTCATTTTTTCGACCGTTATTCTCATGAATATGATCAACGGCGCAATTTTTCTTCGTCAGAGCGTAAGTCTGCGGGTTATTCTGGGTTCGCTGACTGGAGTTGC
Source organism: Gammaproteobacteria bacterium (assembly GCA_012103475.1). Taxonomy (GTDB): domain Bacteria; phylum Pseudomonadota; class Gammaproteobacteria; order Eutrophobiales; family Eutrophobiaceae; genus WLWS01. The sequence goes on from WLWS01000004.1 coordinate 548,656, forward strand.
CGGTATCGCCGCTGTTTTCTGGTCGGAGATTGCCGGTATGCAGAACAATGATTCAACCTGGCTGGGCTTATGCTTATGCCTGCTGGCAACATTTTCCGCATCCGTTGGAAATATCCTCTCAGCAAGAAATCAGAAATATGATTTGCCGGTTGTGCAAACGAATGCCTGGGGTATGGCTTACGGATCTTTGATTATGGCCGTCTATGCACTTTCGCAGGGCTCAACAATAAGCTATGACCTGAGCTTGAGTTACAGTCTGTCTCTGCTTTATCTGAGTATATTTGGTTCTGTTTTCGCGTTTGGAAGCTACCTGACTCTGATTGGTCGTATCGGTGCCAACAAAAGCGCCTATTCCGCAGTGCTCTACCCCGTCATCGCTCTTTCAATATCGACTTTGCTCGAAGATTATCGCTGGACACTGGCCGCGATATGCGGATTCGGGCTGGTGCTACTGGGCAATTTTCTGGTCCTGAAAAGTCCGGCAAAAGTTAAATGAATATAAATGCAGAGTTAAGCGTTTAGAAAATCGATGATTAAAGGATTAACCAGATCAGGTCTGGTCATAGGGGCCATATGCCCGCCTTCGGCCACTTCCTGAAACTGCCAGTGCGGACAATAACTCTTCAGCACGGCGCTGATTCCGATTATTGATTGCTTTGTCTGCTGTGCCCGCATAAACATAGTATCGGCCTTAATACCCTGCCACATACTTTCTGAGACATCCATATTCATAATCGTATCCCACTCATGGACATTATTAGGCAAGGCAAGCAAAAATGCCTGTTGACGTTCTTCGCTCAAAGCAGACCAGCTACCTTCCCCCATCCAGTAGTTTACAAAGCGTTCTGCTACCAGAGTCCACTCACCGCGTGGAGAGTGCTTTTGAATATACTTCCACAAGGCTTCAATTTCTTCCCGCCCGGCTTCCTGACCTTCGATTTTTAACAGAGGAAAGGGGTTCGCCTCCAGCAATACCAGTTTCTGAACTTTTTCTCCAAGCGAATGTGCAGCCGCTGCTGCGACCGAAGCACCAAATGAATGACCGACGATACTGAGCGGCCCATCAACCAGGGAACACAGCGTTTCTATCAAACCAGCCTGATCTAATATCGTCTGCGTCCGATCCGAGGGCCACACTGATGTTTCACCATAACCAAACAGGTTCGGGGCAAGAAAACGAAACTGATCGCGATAAGCTTCATGTAATTGTCGCCACTGGCGATTATTGCTTGCCGCACCGTGGATAAGCACAACCACCGGACCGTTGCCACTATCCTGATATTCAAGACTATATTGATTAGATTTAATTGTTGGCATGTAAACAGGATTGCATCAGTTTGCTACTTCTATACTGATTTCGGATTTCACAGAGTTGGCAATAAAACACAAACTATGTGCCTTAGTATGTATGGCTTGCAAATCCTCTGTGCTAATAGTCAGCGCGGAACCCGTAACTTCCGGCCTTAATACTACTTTACTAATGCTGCTTATTCCGGACTCATCTTTTTCCATGATCCCGTAAGCATTGTCGATGTAACGGTCAATCAACAAACCCTTCTGACCTGCTATTGACAAAAAAAACAGCATGTGACAACTGGATATTGCAGCGACAAAGGCCTCTTCCGGATCCACATTATATTCAAGCGAATAAGGCAAAGGGACAATATCCGGCGAAGCGGAAGCCGGCACAACGAGACCGCCGTCAAACTCCCAGGTATGCGCACGGCTGTACTTGTTGTCAGTAAAGACCTGGTCACCACGCTGCCATTCGATTTTTGCCAGATACTCAGACACCATTTTTTCCTGAATAAAAACTGTCGAAATCGATATTACCACCGGACAGAATTATTCCGATGCGCAATTTGCTGACCTCAAGCTGTTTCTCCAAAATGGCAGCCAGAGCCACGGCGGCAGAAGGTTCCACCACAATTTTCATTCTTTCCATAATCAGTCGCGTTGCCGAAACAATGGTGTCATCGCTCACAGTAACAATCTGTTCAACATAATCTTTGATTATTGCAAAGGTGCGTTCGCTAAGAGAAGTTAAAAGGCCGTCAGCAATGGTACAAGGGTCCTCAACTGGAATCAGCTTCCCGGCACTAAAAGAATTAAACGTGTCGTTTGCTCCCTCGGGTTCTGCCGCAATCACTTTACTATTCGGTGACAGATAATGCGTGCTCAAGGCTGTGCCACTAAGCAAGCCGCCGCCTCCTACGGGGGCGATAACAAGATCCAGGTTCTTTACATCCTCAATCAGTTCCATAGCAACGGTGGCCTGACCACAGATAATTCGATCATCATCAAATGGGGGAATAAATTCTGCACCGGTTTTCGCGACAATATCGGCCAGGCCGTTTTCGCGGGCCTGCAGATTCGCTTCACAATATGTAATGTTGGCGCCGTAAGACTCGACAGCATTTTTTTTGACCACCGGCGCGTTCCCGGGCATGACAATATAGGCCGGTACTTTTGCAATCTGTGCCGCCATTGCGAGTGCTGCGGCGTGATTACCTGAAGAATGCGTCGCCACGCCATTTTTAAGCGACTCATCAGGCAGGGAAAGCACTGCATTCAAAGCGCCACGAGCTTTGAACGCGCCAACTTTTTGAAAATTTTCACATTTGAAAAAACATCTGGCACCGCTGAGCTTATCAATCGCCTGACTGGTCATCACCGGCGTCCGATGAAGATAAGGTTGGATTCTTGCGGCCGCCTTACGAATATCGCTTAATGACAGAATTTCACTCATGTTAATCTGCAGGCTTCCATTCATGGCTCAACAAACCATAAATATTGGTATCGTAATCACTCCAGCGTTCGCGCAATAAGCCCTCGCAGGTAAATCCAAGTTTCAGCAGCAGGTTATTCGAAGCGACATTATCAGGTTCAACTTCCGCTTCAATACGTCTCAGTTTCAACTCTGAGAATGCGTATTTTATCAGAGCCGTGAGCGCCTCAAGACTGTAACCCTTGCGCCAGTGAGCATGTCCCATGACATAACCGATTTCTGCGCGTCTGCTTCCTTCATCATAGCGAAACAACATACAGGTTCCGATAACCCGCTCCGTTGCTACTTCAATAATTACGAACTGCAAGGTATTACCCTCAGACATAAAACCAAGCATTCTTTCTAACCAGGCTTTACCATCAGCCTGATTCAGCCAGGTTTCATAGGGAAGGAAGCGCGTAACCCGTTCATCACCATTGACCAGTAAAAGGTCTTCTATGTCGGTCTCTTCTACTTTGCGTATACTCAGGCGCTCACTATACAGCGGTGTCGGTAGATCAAATTGATTGGTAGGCATACATGTAGTATGCCTGTCGATGCCGCTTTTTGTAAGTAAGTCATGACAGCAAAGTCAATGACTCAGGCGGTTTCAAGTACCCCGCGTCGTAACTGATCTCTCTCGATTGATTCAAACAATGCTTTGAAGTTTCCTTCACCAAAACCTTCATCCTGTTTGCGTTGAATAAACTCGAAGAATACCGGTCCAATCATTGTTTCGGAAAAGATCTGCAGCAGCAGCCGAGGTTGCTCGCCGTCAGCACTTCCATCCAGAAGGATACCGCGGGACTGTAGTTCTGCCACTGGCTCACCATGCCCGGGCAGACGCTCTTCCAGCATTTCATAATACGTCTCCGGTGGCGGTGTCATAAAGGGCATGCCCCGTTCTTTTAACTTATCCCAACTCTCAAGCAGGTTGTCGGTTTCAAGCGCAATATGCTGGATGCCCTCACCGTTATAGGCCATCAGAAATTCTTCAATCTGGCCAATTCCCTGAGAAGACTCTTCATTAAGCGGAATGCGAATACGACCATCTGGTGCGGTCATCGCTTTTGAGGTCAGGCCGGTATACTCACCCTTAATATCAAAAAACCGAATCTCTCGAAAATTGAAGATTTTTTCATAAAAATTTGCCCAGTAATCCATTCGACCGCGATAGACATTGTGAGTGAGGTGATCGATGACCTTAAACCCGCAACCAGCAGGTTTCTTCTCCACTCCGGATAAATATTCAAAATCAATATCGTAGATCGATGTGCCTTCTGCGTAGCGATCAATCAGATAAAGCGGCGCTCCACCAATACCCTTAATCGCCGGCAATCTCAGTTCCATTGGACCAACCGGAATATCAATCGGTTGCGCACCAAGTTCCAGCGCCCTTGTATACGCATGCTGCGCATCTTTAACACGAAAGGCCATGCCACAGGCACAAGGGCCATGTTCCTCAGTAAAATACGCAGTGTAGGTACGTGGTTCGTTATTTATAATGAAATTAATTTCACCCTGCCGGTAAAGATCCACGTCCTTGGATCGATGTCTGGCAACATGACTAAAACCCATTAATTCAAACAGTGGCTCCAGCACTCCGCGCTTCGGGGATGCGAATTCTACGAATTCGAAACCATCAAGACCCATCGGGTTTTCGAATAAATCTGCCATGCTATGCTCCGCTCCTTACTGGTGAAATAACTTAAATTGTTTATAATTTAGTTGCTAGCGCAACTATTAAAAGAATATTAGTTGCACTAGCAACTAATGTCAAGACACAGGAGAGGCAATAAATGAAAGACGTCAAACCATTGAAACTGGAGAATTTTCTACCTTACCGACTGTCTTTATTGTCGAATACAATCAGCAGCAATATCGCCGCCGTGTACCACGATAAGTTCAAACTGGGCATGGCTGAGTGGCGGATAATGGCTATTCTGGCGGAATATCCGGGTATCTCTGCAGATGAGGTTTGCCAAAGGACACAGATCGAAAAATCGGTAGTCAGCCGAGCCGTTGCCAGATTGTTGGCGCGTCATTTTCTGGAAAGAAATATTGATAACACAGATAAAAGGCGCTCCCGCCTGCAATTATCTAAAACCGGAATGTCTGTTTACGTCGAGGTTATGCCGGTGGCTAAATCGTTTGAAAGAAAACTACTCGCCGCTCTGGACACAGACGAGCAGAAATTGTTGAAACAACTACTTGATAAACTGACGGACAAGGCTATGAGTATGAAGAATATGACTAGATCAAACCAGGTACTCTCCTGACACCCTGTCTGAACTCATTGCTCAGATTCTGTTTGCCTCGTCGTTTAACAATCGCCAGACCTTTTCCACATGTTCCATTTCCGTATGTGTTTGTCCAACGGCCAGGCGCAATGTATAACGACCGTCCAGTTTTGTATGAGTCAGATAGGCTTCACCGCTATCGTTAACTGCCTGCAATATTTTTTCTGATGCTTCATCACCATTACTGTGGCGAAAACAAATAAGATTAAGCGGATTGTCCACAACCAGCTCGAATACCTCACTATCTTGCACCCAGCGTTTAAATTGCTGTGCCATCGACACATGTTTACGAATGTGATGTTGCAAACCTTCAATGCCGTAATGACGAATCACAAACCATAGTTTTAAAGCCCGAAAACGGCGCCCCAGAGGTATGTGCCAGTCCCGGTAGTCAAATACGGCACCGGCGTTTGTCGCTTCGTTTTTAAGATATTCAGGCAAAATACTCAGCGCATTAATCAAGGCAGCGCGGTCGGCGACAAAAAAGGCATTGCAATCGAAATTTGTGAACAACCATTTGTGCGGATTAAAAGTATAACTGTCGGCGTCTTCAACTCCCTCATTGATAAAACGATACTCCGGGCAAATTGCAGCAGGTCCGGCCATGGCCGCATCAACGTGCAACCAGAGACCGTGTTTCCTGGTTACTTTTGCCATTTCTGCAACTTGATCCAGTGCCAGAGTTGAGGTTGTGCCAACACAAGTGCATACAAAAAACGGCGTGAGTCCGGCCTCAATATCTTTTTGAATCTGCGCATCCAGAACTTCAGGGCGCATTCTAAACAAATCATCAACTTCGATAAGACGCAGATTGTCAGTTCCGATTCCCGCTATCATGCAACCCTTTTCTATAGATGAGTGTGCCTGTGCGGAGGTATACGCGACAAGATTGCCTCGCCCTCCTGCCTTATTGACCTTCCCATCACTGAATTTCTCTCTTGCCGCCAATAAGGCACACAATGTCGCATCAGACGCAGAATGTTGTATGACACCTCCTCCATCGGTATCTGATCTGAATTTTTTCGGTAGACCCAGCATCCCCACCAGCCAGTCCATCACCTGTGTTTCTACTTCAGTACAAGCCGGGCTGGTTGCCCATAACATCCCTTGAACGCTCAGACTGGCGGAAAGGATTTCCCCCAGAATCGCAGGGCCTGAACTGTTACCGGGAAAATACGCAAAGAAATTCGGCGACTGCCAGTGAGTAATCCCAGGCATAACGATATCGTTGACATCCTTTAGCATGGCTTCAAATTCTTCGCCTTTTTCGGGTGCCGCGTCGGGTAACTGTTTGCGAATATCACCTGGTTTTACGCTGGACAGAACCGGATAGTCCTCAATGTTCTTCATATAATCAACAATCCAGTCGATGGCGGCGTAAGCCTGGGTACGAAAGGTCTCTGGATCCATGTGGTAATTATCTTTCTTAGTCATCAGCTACTGTCTCTTCCCGTTATCTCAATTCGTTCGAGAATAACAGTCGTCTAATGTCAGCACAAACCTGGAAATTTCATCTTGTCCTCAGCTCTATGAACGGTAAGTCTTGTAAGGATTGTGTATGCTGAAAAAGGGCGTTACCTGGAATCAGGGGAAAGTGTACTTCGGCAAAGTTCCTGAACCGATCTACAGTTTTGATTTGCTTCAGGATATGCAGTAAAAGTAAAAACACCGGCCGGCGAATACAGCATCAACACTGATTATGTCACTGCGGCCGATGGTCGTCGAAGTCCTGTACGAATTATGATGGGACTTGATTTCGAAGGACGGGTTTTTGAAAACCATTTTCTTATTGCCGATGTAAAAATGAAGACTGACTTCCCGGCAATACGGCGTTTCTGGTTTGATCCGCCTTTTAACCCGGGACAGACCTCACTCATACACAAGCAGGCTGATGAAATCTGGCATATCGATTTCCAGATGGGGTGAGACCTCGATAAAGAGCAAGTCATGAAGGAAGACAATATCGACACCATGGTGCGCGCCTTCTTCGGTCTGGATATCGAATTTGAGTACGACTGGGTCTGCCTCTACACTTTTCAGTGTCGCAGAATGAAGAATTTCGTTCACGACCGTGTCATTTTTGCAGGAGACCCCGCCCATCTCGTATCACCTTTTGGTGCGCGTGGCGCAAATGGCGGACTGCAGGAGGTAGATAACCAGGTCTGGAAGCTCGACCTTATTGATGGACAGGAAAACTGGTTCCTGAGTCAACTGGGAGCCCATTTTATCGGACTATACTTCGATGACGGTAATAAAGACGTTCTGACCGAGCTGGAATCAATCATTCGGATTTACGAATCAATCGCCTCATTGTCGGAGAGAACACTGACAATATTCACGACAAGGAAGGTTTGCTTGGTGAACACTACGATGCTGAGCCAGGCACCTTTTATCTTATTCGACCCGATCAACATGTCGCGGCTCGCTGGCGAAAATTTGACCTGTCTAAAGTGTAAAACGCTCTGGCGAGAGCTATCGGACACTAGTCTCTTAAATATTTCTCCGAAGTTCATAATTCTTTGCTAGACTGAGTGTGTCTCCTGATGACGGAGACAACCTAAGGGGTGGCCTTACGGCCTGAGATATCCACTGGATGAACCCTGATAACCTGATCCGGATAATGCCGGCGTAGGAATAGGACTCTTTATTCTGTTTTAGTTCTCTTCACCGCTCCGGGTCTCTATTAAGCTAATTGCTACTGGAGACTTAAAATGTACTCGTATTTCAAACATGTTTTTTTACTATCGTTGTTTCTGCTGTCTTCTACGCACATCTGTGCAGGGGAAGTACTGGAGGAGATAGTAGTTACTGCAGGCCTTCGTGACAGCAAGTTGATGAAAAGTGCCGGCAGTATCAGCGTACTCAATGAGCAGACAGTTAAAGACCGCGCCGCTCATCATTTTGAAGACACTATTAATGTTCTGCCCAATGTCAGTTTTTCCGGTGGCGGTACCCGCGCGCGCTTCGTACAAATTCGTGGCGTCGGTGATCTGGAACAGTTCGTTGATCCAAAACATTTTCCTTCTGTTGGGATTACGATAGATGGCATCGAAATCGGCACAACAGCCGGCGGTGCGTTGTTAATGGATGTTGCCCAGATTGAAGTGCTGCGTGGTCCTCAGGGAACAGCTTTTGGTGCCAATGCCCTTGCCGGCATCATCAACATCCAGACTGAAGAACCTACGGACAGTCCGAGCGCACAAATAGAAACTGGTTACAGTAATTTTGACAGCTGGCACGTAGGCGCAAAAGTGAACGGTCCTTTATCCGACTCTGTGGGAGCTCGTCTTGCTATTCAACAGAATAAAAGTGATGGCTACTACAGGAATTCCTTTGTTGGTAGAGAGAATACCAACAAGCGTGATGAACTCTCATTTCGCGGAAAGTTAAAGTGGTCAGGCAATGATGATGCCGAGCTGACTCTTATTACCGCCTATTCGGATCTGGACGGCGGTTACGATGCCTTCTCACTGGATAATGTGCGAACCACTATCTCTGATAATCCGGGGAATGATAAACAGGAAACTCTGAGTCTTGCGCTCAAAGGCAGTTGGCCGGTGTTAAAAGGGCTCACTCTCGAAACCATGCTCAGCTGGATCAACAGTGATGAAGATTATGCCTTTGACGAAGACTGGGTGTTCTCCGGTTTTTGCGATGGTATCCGTTGCGATCCACTGTTCGAGTTTAGCAGCACCGATTCTCTGATTCGTGAGCGTGATGTTTTTGCTCTCGACTTCAGGCTCAAATCCGATCCGGGTTCTTTTTCGTGGGTGGCCGGTATTTATGCTCAAAAACGTGATGAAGATCTGCAACGGCAACATTTTGTTGCATTTTCAAACGACTACGAAACCGGACGTTATGCGCTTTATGCACAATTGCAATGGGAACTCAGCGAAGACTGGAATTTGACCACGGGGTTTCGCTACGAACACTTTGAAGATGACTATGTGGACTCCAATAATCTGATCACGAATTCCAGTGATGGATACTGGAGTGGTCAGCTTAATCTTGAATACTTCTACAGCGACAACACGCTTTTCTATGCAACATTATCACGCTCAGTTAAACCGGGTGGCGTAAATACTGACACCAGTTCCAACTTTCCGATAGTCGACCCAATGTTTCAGACCTTTCTCCTATCGAGGCAGGCTTTTTCAGCTGAGACCTTATTTAACAAGGAAGTCGGTTTGAAAAGCCGGTTTTTCGATGATCGTTTGTCACTGAGTCTTTCCCTCTTCCACATGAACCAAAGTAAGGCCCAGCTGGAAAGCTTCATTTTCGATGCCAGTTCGTTCGTTTTCACCAGTTTTCTTGACAGTACCAGTGATGCAGAAAACTATGGCCTTGAACTTGAATTGAATTATCGACTTAATTCCAGAGCTGCTTTCTTCGCACATCTTGGTTATCTTGAAACAAGTGTAGACGAACTGAATCTATTCGAGCTGGATACCAGCCAATTCATTAGCCGGCGGGACCGGGATCAGGCTAAATCTCCAAAGTGGCAGTACAACCTGGGTCTTAATATGGATTTCAATGAACGATTACACGGTCGCATTGAAATAGAAGGGCGAGACGACAGTTTTTTCGGTTACTACCATAACGGTAAGATTGATGGCTATACGCTTGCTCACGCCAGCCTCAGCTATGATCTGGGCAGGTTCACTATACAAGGATGGGTACGAAATATTTTCGACAAAGATTTTGAAATACATGGGCTCTATTTTGCCAATGACCCTCGTGATGGCTTTGCGATTAATCGCTCATACTATCAGTTCGGTGAACCCCGTGTTTATGGTGTCAACGTCTCTTACACATTTTGATTGAGGAATCCAATAATGAAAATGACCGCAGAACTCAGTATGTATCCTTTGAAAGATGATTTTATTCCACCAATTAAAGCTGTAATTGAGAAACTCAACAGTTTCGCTGGTATTCAGGTGACAACCTTTGCCACGGCAACTACCTTAATCGGCGAGTTTGACGAAGTCATGAATGCTATTTCACAGACTTTAGTCTGGAGTCATGAGAATTATGGAATGGCAGTTTTCGTTGCCAAACTTATTCCCGGTTACGATCCTGAAAGTTAATGTCTGAAATTGTTCAGGGCATTATTGCTGATGCCACAGCAATGAGGGCATGGGAAGCCGTGGCGGTTATTCTTGCCATCGCTTATCTGCTACTGGCTATGAAGGAGAATATTCTGTGCTGGTACTGTGCCCTGTTCAGTACGGCTATTTATACTCAGCTGTTCTGGAATGTGAGCCTGCTTATGGAATCAGCACTCAATGTCTATTATCTGGCCATGGCCGTGTTTGGCTGGTATCAGTGGAAATACGGGGGCAGAGAAAAATCCTCCCTCTCAATTCAACGACTCACCCTGCAAACAAACCTGCTTATCATTGCCGCTGTGTTCGTTGCAGCCGGTATTTCCGGCTGGCTGCTTTCACAACATAGTCAGGCTGCCTGGCCTTACCTTGATTCCTTTACCACCTGGGGCAGCGTAGCGACTACTTTCATGGTTGCGAAAAAGATTCTGGAGAACTGGCTTTACTGGCTGGTCATCGACAGTATTTCCATTCCGCTCTACGTTGATCGTGGTCTTTATCTGACCGCCTTTCTTTTCTTTATCTATTTGTTTATCGTGGTAGCAGGTTTTCTCAACTGGCGACGACGTTATCAAGCACAAATCTGAGTCAAAAATATTATCCGCAGATCCTCTGCTCAACTGGTACGAACTCGGTCTGCCTTTTCAGTCGAAACCTGAGCTTCTCGGGGAGCTAAGTGTTGGCCGGACCAATCGAAGTTATCTGATTAGATCAGGAAATACGCGTTATATTCTTAGAATAAACGCGGATAATAGTCACATCCTCGGCATAAACCGGCAAAGGGAAAAAACCATAATTGAGATGGCGGGTGCTTTTGGCATTGCCCCGAAAGTACACTATTGCTCATTACATCACGGACTATTGCTTACAGAATACATCGATGGCCAGCATTGGCAGCCAGATGACCTTAAAGACCCTGGAAAAGCTACCTTGCTGACAGAAAGTCTTGCCGTTTTGCACTCTTTACCAGCTACGCCGACTAAGTTTGGCTATCGTCAACACGCAGAACACTACTGGCAACAACTTGAGTTGGCAAATGCTGATATTCCGGAAAGGCTTGCCGAAGACCGAAACCGGGTGCTGGAAATAATCGATAATATCCCGCCGCGAAGTGTGACCTGCCACCATGATCCACTACCCTTGAATATTATTGAAAAAGACGGGAAGCTTGTTTTTCTCGACTGGGAATATTCCGCACCTGGCTGGCCAGCTTTTGATTATGCTGCGCTATCTGTTGAATGGAATATCGCTATAGAAAAACTCAGTCTACCGCTAAGTATTTCGCACGACGAAGTTCAGCTTGCTAAAGAACTCTACATCTACCTCTGTGAGTTATGGACCTGCCTGCAGGCTTGAATACGCCTAGGAGGGTTCTTCAAGGAATTTTTTTGCATCAAGAGCAGCCATACAACCGGTTCCTGCGGAGGTAACGGCCTGTCGATAGATTGGATCGGACACATCACCAGCAGCAAAGACGCCTTCAATGCTGGTCTGCGTTGCCAGACCAGTACTTCCTGTTTTTACCTTGATATAACCATCTTCCATCTCCAGCTGACCTGAAAAAATATCGGTATTGGGTTTATGGCCAATGGCAATAAATAAACCATGCACGTCGATTTCTTCGGTCTCCTCGCTCTTGACGTTTTTAATACGTACACCATTGACACCACTATCATCGCCCAGTACTTCGTCGAGCACATGATCCCAGGCTATGCGGACATTACCACCATCGCCGGTTTTACTGATTAGCTGATCGCTAAGTATTTTTTCCGAACGAAACTGATCGCGCCGATGTATGACTGTGACATGTGAGGCCAGATTAGCAAGGTAAAGTGCTTCCTCCACGGCAGTGTTACCACCACCAATCACTGCAACGGCCTTACCTTTATAGAAAAAACCATCGCAGGTCGCGCAGGCGGACACACCTTTGCCTTTGAACGCTTCTTCAGAGGGCAAGCCGAGATACATGGCAGAGGCACCTGTTGCGATGATCAAGGCATCACAACTATATTCACCGCTGTCCCCGCTAAGCTGAAAAGGGCGCTTATTCAGATCTACCGCATTAATATGATCGTAGATGATCTCGGTGCCGAAGCGCTCCGCATGTTGCTGCATACGCACCATAAGATCGGGTCCCTGTACGCCTTCATTGTCACCTGGCCAGTTATCTACATCCGTGGTGGTAGTCATTTGCCCACCTACCTCAATACCTGTGACTATAACCGGTTCAAGTCCAGCTCTGGCGGCATAGACTGCAGCTGTATATCCGGCCGGCCCTGATCCCAAAATAAGTAATTTCTGATGTTTCAACTCTTTATCCTCTGCTTAGCTTGTAATTGACACGATGCGACGCTTTTAATAACACAAAATGGCGCGACAAGATATCCATGTACTGAACTCACTGCCAGCACAAAACTTGTTAAAAGCGAAGAAGTCCAGTTATTGAACAGGAAATAAAGGTATCACGCCGAAAGATATTCCTCGGCTTTCTCGCAGGCCATAGCGACAATCATTGGAGTCAACTCGCGCGCGGTTTCCGTCTCATTGCGCGTATGCGCCCAACCAAGATAGGTAGTTGCACGTGCCATAAGAAAGGCCGGGAACGACTGTAAATCTTCGTCACTCAAATCACGCTGCGTCCGGTAACCATCAATATAAGACGATATCAGGTGCTCAATACTGCCTTCGGGATTACTGAAATACAGCGAAGTCGCCATTTCAAACAGGTGCCAGCCATAGCCGGCATCATCAAAATCAATCAAACGAATTCTATCCCCATCAACCAGCACATTCTCCGGCACCATGTCAGCATGGATCATGCTGTACTTGTCAGGAGCGTAGCCAAAGGCGTTCAACTCCTCTGTCACTTTACTACGCACCCGTAACATCAAATCGACCTGTCCCGGCGTTAATACTTCCAGTTCCCAGAACCGTCCCCAGAACGGTTCTTCTCCCATCAGTCCTTCAACATCCCAGGCATGCCGGTGAAAGCCTTCCGGTGGCGGCCAGGCACAGGCCTGATTATGCACACGTCCGGCCAGTTCGCCGATAGTGCGAAAGTTACTACTCTGAGTTTCGGCATCGCCTTCCAGACCACCTTCGATGCTGCCCAATTGCTCACCATCAACCCAGGCAAACATATCAATTTGCCGCGGTTTGCCGGCAATATCATTATCTGGAGCGACGAATAGTTCTCCGTCCAGTGTAGGAATCACCGCTGGTGTATCTATACCTTCTTCAGCCAGTGCCCGAATCCATTGCAGCTCCGAGCGTAATGCCTCGTCAGAATGATACTCGGCCCGATGAATACGCAGAATCACCTTCTCCTGATTCTGTTTCTCTACTTTGAAAACCGCATTCTCACGCATTTTGATCATGCTCAAAGTAGCGTCCTGCAAACCCCAGTTTGGAAGTACCAGCTCAGCCAGTTTTTGATAACGTCCCGCTTGTTGGTCGGGACTCAGTTGATAGAAATCTGTCATTTTTTTGTCCGTTTATATTCCACGAAGCACATCATCGAGGGTTGATAAGAGGAGATCGGCATTCTCGGTACTGAAAGGTAAAGGCGGTCGCATTTTCAGGATGTTGTCCTGAATACCAATCTTACTAAGTAAAATACCACGTTCCTTAAGCTCATTTACCACTCGACTGGTTTCTGCTGTGGCACCTTCCTTCGTCGTTCTGTCTTTGACCAGCTCCAGACCGTTAAACAAGCCATGTCCACGCACGTCTCCAATGATCTCGTGTTTATCCTTTAACTTGCGCAAGCCCTTCCGAATGTACTCACCAACCAGTTTAGAGTTTTCCTGTAGATTTTCCTTTTCGATAACATCGAGCACCGCCATACCCACGGCACACTGAACCGGATTCCCGCCAAAGGTGTTGAAGTACATAACCTCTTTTCGAAAATCGTTGACCAGATCGGCCCGCGCAACCAGTCCGGCAAGCGGATGTCCGTTACCCATTGGTTTCCCCATCGTCGCGATATCGGGTGCCACAGCGGAAACCTGATAGCCCCACATGTGTTCACCAGTACGGGCAAAGCCAGACTGCACTTCATCAGCAATGTATAAGCCACCCGCTTCACGAACAAGGGCAACGGCTTTAGCCATATAAGTATCCGGCACCTTCGGCAAACCTTCGTTAGCAAAAATCGGGCAAAACAACAGACCGGCGAAACCAATCCCTTCTTCTTTAAATTCTTCAATCGCCTTTCTCACCAGCTCAGCATACTCATCCGCCAGCGCAGCGCCTTCTGTATCGGAAATCGGCCGATAGCTTTCCGGGTAAGGCACGGCTTTTACCCGTTTACTGCCCGTCCTGCCATCATGAAAAAGCGTGGCCAGTTCATCAACGGCCTCAGAGTTACCGTGATAGGTGGCATTGCTGCAGATTATGCCCTGCCCGCCGGTAATGAAGCGTGCCATTCTCAGAGCCAGCTCGTTGGCTTCCGTACCGCTGCAGGTGAAAAATGCCATCGACAATGTTTCGTCATGTAAAGCCGTCAGACGTTCCGCATAGTCAAGCACGGTTTCATGTAAATAACGGGTGTGAACATTGAGCAGTGTTGATTGCCTGTGCAGAGCTTCAACAACATGAGGGTGGCAATGACCTACATTAGGAACGTTGTTATATACGTCGAGATACTCTTTCCCGTCGGCGTCATAAAGATAGACGCCTTCGCCACGGACAATGTGCACCGGTTCATCGTAGAATAAAGGTGCCCCGGCTCCGAGCAGACGCTTGCGGCGCTCGAGAATAGTTTCTTCACTCATTATTCTGATTATTCATTTCGTCCATACAGATCGGACTTTCCGGCAGCGTTGACCCGCCGTC
Organism: Gammaproteobacteria bacterium; assembly: GCA_012103475.1. Taxonomy (GTDB): domain Bacteria; phylum Pseudomonadota; class Gammaproteobacteria; order Eutrophobiales; family Eutrophobiaceae; genus WLWS01. Next base: position 563,664 of record WLWS01000004.1, read on the forward strand.
AACGACAATAGTTTGCCCGGTAACATAGCCCGCTTCGTCACTGGCAAGATAGAGCATGGCGTAAGCAATATCTTCCGGCACACCCAGATGACCATTGGGAATGTAGTATTCCATCTGTTTAATTCCATCTGCGTCAGTCAGCAGCTCCATTGCCGGTGTTCTTATATAACCCGGTTCAACGCCGTTTACGGTAATACCCTCACGAGCAAGTTCAAGCGCCGCATTACGAATAAAACCATTCACACCACTTTTGGAAGCGGCATAGTAAGTAAGACCCGGATAAGCCACCCTTGGCCCGGTGACGGAAGAGGTAAACAGAAGACGTCCTTTTTTCTGCTTTTTGAAATGCGGAATACAGGCGGATGAAAGACGAATGCAGGCTTTAAGATTAACCGAAAAAGATTCTTCCATATCTTCTTCATTATAGTCTTCGATTGCGCCCATAGCAAAAGAGGCTGCGTTATGTACCATAATGTCCAACTGTCCGTACTCGGCCACTGCCCGCTCGACAACATCTTTCGCGCTGTCGACTGCGCCGATGTCTGTGGTAATCAGGAGTGCCTGACCGCCTGCCGATTTGATCCTGTTAACAGTTTCGGCGCCATTCTTCTCGGTACGGGTGGCAACCACCACTTTTGCGCCTTCATCGGCGAAGACTCTGGCAATGCCTTCGCCAATCCCCTGGCCGGCACCTGTTATGATCGCTACTTTCCCTTTCAGTCGTGCGTTTCCCATTACGTCCCCCCGTCCACTCTATTTCTTCACATTATAGGGTTTAATGATAAGCTGACAGGTCAACACAAACAATGACAGCCTATTAAATCATGCTCCTTCATTTCATTCTCGGTGACAACTCTCAGATAGATTTAAACAGTTCAAAAACACTGATAGCGGCAATGTTGATGGCAGTCATCGGCCCCGAGGTATTCATCGTGCAACCCGGCTTTGTGCAGGGCATGGTCGAATACATGGGCTTTAGTGAAAAAATGGCGGGGGATATTTCTTCAGCGGAAATGTGGGGTATTGCGCTAACGACTGTGCTAATGACTTTTTGTGCAGCCCGATTTAACTGGCGCCGGGTAATTCTTGTTTCTTTGCTGCTTATGGTGATTGGCAATCTGGCTTCTATATTTACCACTAGTCCACTGCTATTCGGTTTCTGGCGCTTCATAGTCGGTTTAGGTGCAGGTGGACTGGTATCACTGAGTTTTACGATTGTCGGTTTAACGGATAAACCAGACCGGAATTTTGGTTATATGATTATGTGGGTTCTGGTTTATGGTGCCGTAGTTTTACTGGCAATGCCGACCGCTTATCAGCTAATTGGCATGTCCGGCGTGCTTGTTTTTCTCGCTCTTCTACCTGCCTTCGGTTTATTTTTCATTCGTAATCTTCCTGAATCTGGTGCTGAACACATGCAGCTGGAAGCTGATGCCGTAAATTTGCCCGGCATATTTAAATATATCGCGTTACTGGCAATGTTCTGCTATTTCCTCGGACAGGGTGTAGTGTGGGCCTATCTTTTTCTTATTGGTCTGACAGGCGGCGCCACTGAACAGGAAGTGGCTAACGGCCTGACCGCCTCACAGTTTTTAGGTGTGGCAGGCGCTTTTACCGCAGCGATGATTGGTAGTCGTTTCGGACGCCCTCTACCTTTATCCATTGGTATACTGGGAACACTGATACCGCTATTCTGGTTGTTCGGTAGCACAGGTGCTCTGGTATATGGAGTGGCAGTATGTATTTACAATTATTTCTGGAATGTTACACACCCCTACCTGCTCGGCGCTATGGCCAGTTTCGATCAATCAGGTAAAGTTGTCACTTATGCCGTTGCTGTGCAAATGCTCGGTATTGCGAATGGCCCCTGGATTGCCGCACGGGTTTTTACTGAAGGTGATTTCTCTAATGTTATCTGGCTCGGAATAACCCTGTTCACCCTGTCACTGGTTTTTATTCTGCCACCGGTCTTTAAACAAAAAAGTCTTGCTACCAATATCTAATCAGACTGACAGAAATACACGCGCCGGTTTCTAATTTTGAAGTTTTCGAATTCAAGCTCATCTGCAAATCTCAGATCAATACGCTCCCCGTTATTTTTCAATCCTGTAAAGTTTCCACAACACACTGCCGCGTTGTCATTCGTATAAATTGACTCGATGGTGTGAACGCCTGACTGTATCGGACGAATTTTTTCATAATAAGTCATAATCGCTTTACGGCCTTTATAAAGCGGAAATCCGGTCACTTCATAAACCGCGTCATCACTGAATAATTTTGCCAGCGAATCCCAGTCTTGATTATCAATTGCAGTTAATAAGGCCTCAACAATACCGCTAATAAATTTCTGATCGAGCATAATTTTCCAGTCATTTCCTGATATTTGCAGGTAAGCCTGCGTTTCGTCTGTTCTATCGAATATTACTCTTTTAGGGTGTATATTACATCGCCTCACTGCTATAAAAATAATATGAGGCTGAGTAATAAAAATGGATACTAGACAACTCTCTGTGACCAATTTTCTACAAGCGGTAACATCCGGCTCACTATCAATTACTGAGGTCGCTGAACAAACCAGCGCTGCAATCGAAGACAGGAAAAACCTGAATACCATTATCAGTTCGAATGAAAAGTTACTGGCAGAAAATGCACTGACCCTCCAGCAGAAACTATCGGACAAGAATATTCTGCCACTGCACGGTTTACCCGTGCTGGTAAAAGACAACATCGATACCGAGGATTTCCCAACCAGCGCCGCATGTCCGGCTCTGTCTGAGCATCAGCCCAAAGTTGATGCTGGTGTCGTACGAAGACTGAAAGAAGCAGGTGCCTTGATTGTCGGTAAGGCAAATATGCATGAACTGGCTTTCGGAATTACCAGTAATAACGCTTTCACGGGCGCCGTACACAACCCCTATAATGAGTCCTGCATACCAGGCGGCAGCAGTGGCGGTAGTGCGGCAGCAGTGAGTGCAGGCATTGTACCTGTTGCTCTGGGTTCTGATACAGGCGGCTCCAATCGCATTCCGGCTTCACTGTGCGGTGTATGCGGTTTCCGCCCAAGCCTTGCTCGCTATCCCGACGATCATCTGGTCAACCTCTCGAAAACCCGGGATACGGTAGGCATTTTTGCCGCGAGTGTAGATGACATTATTCCTGTGGATGCTGTTCTGGCTGAAAATGCTAAGCCTGTTCATGCTGAGTTGCAGTCATTACGCATTGCCGTTCCAAGAGATCCGTTTTTCAAGGATCTTGAAAACGAAACCGCCAAAGTCATGGAAACAACTCTCGCTACCCTGAATAATGCCGGCGTAAATCTGATAGAAATTGATATGCCAGATGTTTTTTTACTAAACGAAAAGATCAGCTTTCCAGTAGCTTTATTCGAAAACATACGTGAACTCAGAGAATATCTGCAAGTAAACAAGATCGGTATCACACTAGAGGAATTAACCGATAACATAGCCAGCCCTGATGTGAAACATATTATGCAAGCTGCTCTCGGTGAGCAAAATGTGCCGGAAGAAATCTATCTCGAAGCCATTAAGGTTCACCGCCCGCAATTAATAAAAATGTACGCTGACTTTTTTAGCGACAACAAGATTGATGCCATGATCTACCCAACCGCACCGCTTACAGCAAGGCCAATCGGTCAGGATGAAATGGTAGAAGTAAACGGACAACAGGTACCGACATTCCCAAGTTACACTCGCAATGGCGATCCTAGTTCCAATGCAGGTATTCCCAGTCTTTCAATTCCGGCTGGACTGGCAAGTAATGGATTACCAGTAGGACTCTCCATAGACGGACCCGAAGGCCTCGATGATGAAGTTCTGGCTATCGGCAGTTTGTTTGATTCAATTATTCCAAAAATCAAGGGCCCGTTTGCTTAATATCAAATTCCCCTGAAAATGACTCCATCGATCGACACGTCCCTGTTTTTACCGGGCTTGACTGCAGTCAGTAATTACATCGGTGAGACGGAGTTCGATAAGACTCTTTTCAATTTTCTGAATACCAGTCTGCATATCGATCACTTTGCCGTATTTACCTATTTCAATGAAGAAGGCGCAGGTCATTTATTTACCAGAAGTATCATGCCTGCTGCTGAAGCTGAAGAACTGGCGAAAGACTATGTTGATGAGTATCACCAACGTGATCCGCATTTTAAACAGACACAAACACAGTTCGCTGAACACAATAACGAAACAGTGCATCCGAGTTTACCCGATGAATACGACCCGGAATATCGAGACCATTTTTTCACTCAACACGATCTGGTCGATAAAGTCTCTGTAACCCGCAAAGTGGATGAAGGATATATTTACTGCAACTTCTATCGAATAGGAGAGTCCGGCCAATTCAGTGAGCATGAGAAACTACTATTCGACAAGATCCTGCCCTTGATCACGAATTTAATTGTATGTCACTTCAAAATCCTGCGTTTTCATGGAGAAAAAAACACCAGTGAAGAAAGCAGTGCCAGAAGTCTGGTGCATTCGATAATTAGTTCACATACCGAACCTTTCGATAAACTCACTACCAGAGAGTCAGAAGTCTGCGAACGTATTCTGGTTGGTTTTACTTCTACCGGCATTGCTCTGGATCTGGACATTGCCGAATCAAATGTTAACACTTATCGTCGAAGATCCTATGAAAAACTTGGGATAGCTTCACAGAACGAACTGTTTTCACTCTGTATTTTCGCGCTAAACAAACTTAAATAATGAGTCAATATGCAAATTAAAAACACCAAAGAAAAATTCGGACTGATCACTAAACTATTTCACTGGTCTATCGCAATATCCATAATCGCCCTGATCTGGCTCGGCTGGTATATGGTAGATCTCACCTATTACGACAAGTGGTATAACAAATCACTGACCTGGCACAAATCTCTGGGTATGTTGGTGCTTGGTGCGGCTCTGCTTAAAATTGGCTGGCAATTGCATTCACCTGCACCGGATACGACCAAAGCCCTGAAGAAATGGGAACGTATGTCAGCTTACCTCATGCATAAATTATTATTGGCGATGATGATTCTGATTCCATTCACGGGCTACCTGATTTCGACATCGAATGGCAAAGTGGTCGATATTTTCGGCTGGTTTGAAATTCCGGCACTGATATCAAAAAACCGTGAGATACGCGATATAGCGATTGAAATTCATTTTTACACTGCCTACGCGACGGCGATATTCATTATTGGTCATGTTGCTGCAGCGCTCAAGCATCAGTTCATTAACAAGGACAGTACTTTGACAAAAATGCTCTGGCGTTAATACGAAAAAAAGAGTCAGCACACTGATGCTGACTCTTGCTAAGCAAATTACTTTTTACTTTCTGACACCTTCTATAAAAAGATCAAAATCCATCGTTTCTGCTGCAGGACCCAAATTATAATCCATACCAAAATCGGCGCGACGAATCTTGGTAGTGGCTTCAAAACCAGCTCTGTAACCACCCCAGGGATCGTCCCCTTCTCCAATCACTTTAACATCCAGTGTGACGGGCTTACTGACTCCGTGCAGGGTTAATACTCCATCCATCTTTCCTCCACTGGTATCGCCATGGTACTTCGTGCTTTTGAATGTCGCTGTTGGATACTTTTCAACATCAAGAAAGTCTTCCTCACGTAAATGCTTGTCCCGTTCCGCATGATTACTATCGATACTCGCCGTTTTAATCTCAACATTGATTGAAGCGGAACCCGGGTTTGACTTATCCCAGTTGAAACTACCACCGAAATCGTTAAAGCGCCCCAACAACACGCTATAGCCGAGATGGACAATTCGAAATTGAACAAAAGCATGCATGCCTTTGATATCGATTCCATATTCAGCAGCACTGGCAGAAAAACTCATACTTAGGCCGCAAATCAGCCCAAACAATATTTTTCTGATACTGGATTCTCCAAATTTCTTCATTCTTTTGCTCCTGTGTACGGTTATTGTTTTAAAAATCTTACTTTAGACAGGCCGCTGTAAAACTAGTTGCGATCACCCCGCGTGGATTTTAGACACAATCCTCAGCTCTCACAAATCAATCGCTAAGTACCTGTATTACATAACATTAGATAAATTCCCCCGTGTACACACCTAGGGGGGACAGATTTTCCCTAGTTTTCCTGTCCAAATGCCTGTCTTATTTTTAACACGTAATCTCAACAGGGATGATCGATACATGACTAAGGCTTTTGCTTCCCAGGCTGATAAGGAAGAAAAACAGGTAACTTTCAGCAAACTTTCCGAAAACGCATACGCTTATACAGCCGAAGGCGATCCCAACACAGGCGTTGTCATTGGTGATGACAGAGTTCTGGTAGTCGATACTCAGGCCACGCCAATGATGGTTGAGCGTGTCATTGAAAAAATAAGTACTGTTACCGACAAGCCGGTCAAGTATGTATTGATTCACTCTGGTATCCGGGCATGGATTATTTCAGAACTGAAATAGGAAAAATTGATCCGGATGCTTTCTGTGCGAGGCTAATCGATCTGCATGAAGGCTTGTCCGCCGAAAAAAGCCAGAAGCTGAATGCCTAGATGATACTAATGCTCGCCAACCATATCGGTGAGCAGAAGGTTCTGGATTAAGTTCTGGATTATCTGAAGTCCACTCTGGAACAGAATTAGTAAAAAGCCCTCTTAAACGGGGGCCATTTTATTTACCGGCGTTCGAAACAGCCTGAGTTGCCAGCACCGAGTGGATTTCCTCGGGAAGCACGGCCTTTTCACCCTTCGCATAGTCGTAACAAACAATCAGGCCATCTCCTACTGCCGCCATTTTCTGATGTCCAAGACTGTAAACAGCGTAATTCATGAGAAAACGATCTTCATGCAAATCACTGATGCTGGTACCGATCAATATATTATCCGGGTAGGTCAGTGGGAATTTAAAACGACATTGGGTCGAAGCAAGAATTGGTCCCAGTTGTTTTTCTTTGACCAAATCTAACAGCTTGTTGTCTTCGAAATAAAGAATACGGATTTTTTCGAAATAACGAAAATAGACTTTGTTGTTGACGTGTTGAAAGGCGTCCATATCATCCCATTCAACATTGTCTTCAATGACAAAAGGATACAAGTCTCTGAATTCTTTCTCAGTCATTAGTATGAACCGACTATCTTTTCCACCAGCGCATCTTTCACCGGAATAACATCAAGCAGAGGAGTTTTTCTGTATTCCGTAACTTCTGCTGCTGTATAAGGTTGAAAATCCTTATTCAACTGATCAGCATTCATCGTATATAGAATCCAGTTTGTGACCTCGGCTAATTCGGCGTCACTAAGTGGAGAAGATGATGCCCCGGGCACCTGTACAAGAAATGGCCTTGGTTCAGCATTTTGTGCGAATTGACCAAGGTATTCGCCCAGATCGGGAACAATGCCTGCTGCACCCTTGCCACTCATGGTGTGGCAGCCCGCACAATACAAGGCGAAGTTCACACGAGCTCTGTCAGCATAGGATTCGAATTCAGGTGGCGCAGTCAGGCCGGAACAGGGAAGAAAACTGACGAGCAGTAATAGTAAAACACGCATTGAAAGTAGAGTTACTGTTTGTCTACCGCTACCCCAACAATAATACCCGTCGAGCAATGATAAATACTGCTTTCTGTACCAAGACACCAGTTAGTATCATTATTGGAAAAAGCACGGTAAGGCGGCTTGTCAGCTTCATTCTTATTACACAGACAGCGACCACAACTGGTTTTCCCACAACAATCGTTGTAGGAAATGATGTAGTGCTTTTTGTCGACCGGATTCATACAGGTACCTATCCAGGTCATTGGTGACATTTCCGTACCCGGAGGACAGGTCGTATGACTGCCACCACAGCAGCTACAGAGAAAACCATCGATCGCACAATAACGCCAGTAATCGCAGGAAGTAGGATCACCGGGATCTTCAATATTCCCGGTTGTTTGTGATGCAACACCGGGATAGCCATTACCGCCAGCTTCGGAGTCCCCACCTCCAGCTGCACGTGCGACAGGTAATAAGGGAATCGCGGTGGATCCGACCAGCACCGTACCAAGCCCGGTCAGAAAACTCCGGCGAGAGGTGACTCTGGCAATTTTTCGGGAAGACTTCTCAACAAACATATCAAGCCATTTCATAAGTGAACTCTCCTACTGTGCCTCTTGTGACAGATCATCATTCTTTTCATTGGCGGAATAAGACTTAACATAGTCCTGTATGGAAGCCACCCCGCGCTCTTTCGATTCAAACAAACTCTCAAGATGCTCTCTTGAATTAATAATCCCCATCGAGGCAATTTTACCTTCTTCGTCGATTAATACCGCGTAAGGTAATTTGGACACACCATATGAACGACCCAGAATCTCCGATGAAATATAGGGAAACATCTGCAGCTCATGCTCGCTGATGTAACCTTTATGGTCATTATGTTCGCCGTCGCTGGCAAGGATAATGTCCAGCCAGTCTTTCTCACCCTTCTTTGCTGATTTAACCACCGGAAGTAATGTTTTGCATACAGGACAGGTAGGTGACACAAAAAATACCAGCTTGCTTTTTTTATTCTCCGGTACACCGCCAATAGTAATCAGATTCCCATCAATGTCCTGAAGATCGAGGCTCGGGGCTTCCCCACCCACGCTTAAGTTCTGATTGACCATCAGAGCCCCGGCTGGCGCAACTCTTTCATAGAGCACACCGATTTGCCTGACCAGAGCAAAAATCATGACGCCCATGGCGATCACGACTATCCAGAGCAGGATGTTAGAGACGATTAAAGTTTCAACCATGATTTCTTAAACCCTTTAGTAAATCCCTGTTGACCAGTAACTGGTTAACAATATTGTAAAACAGACAACCGACAATCGCAGCCAGCAGAGCAATACTCCAGTCAAGCCAGAAGGGCTCTCTTGATTGTATGGCGGCAATTACACAGTAGGAAAAAAACAAAAGTACGCTGTTTCTCAGAATCAACCATTCACTGATAGCCTGCTTCTGATCAATTCCTCCACAACCACAATCGATACTGCGACGTCCCTTAAGCAAATTCAGACCGATGGCGAAAATGTACATCAACAAAAGAGCCCCGGCTAAAATTGCAGCTACTGCCGCGCTTTGTGGAACAAGCAATGCAAGACCACAGAATAATTCCAGCGCTGGTATTGCATAGCTAAAGAGCCCTAACGAAGCTTCAGGCAGCAAACGATAATTACGCAGGGTTTCTGTAAACTCGTCGAGGTTCTGCCATTTATGAAAACTGGCAACGAGAAAGACATAACTGAGAATCAGTGAACAGGTAATAATAAAGACAGGATCAAGTTTCATAGCATAGTCTAATTGGCAGCGTGTAACACCATCGGCATCTCAAACGCGCGCCCACCTATCATTCTCTGCCAGCTTCCGTCAGTAGCGGAATAAATATCCAGATCATAATTACCATTGGTTACCACCAAATGTGGCTTGTCGCCCTTCGTTACTTCTATGGACACACCCCATTCTTTCAAAACTACACGCTTGATTCGTTTTTTCATAGTTGTATCAAAAACCCAAACTTCACTTCCTCCGTTTTTGTGAGAGCCGTTGAAACCATCTTTATGCATCAGTACATACAGCTGGCCATTAGCGTGTGCACTGACAATCTGCCAGCCACCGGGCCGCCAGTTTTCCGCCATCTCTTTTTTCGAAAGCATCGACCAGCTTTTTCCTGCCTTCGGTTTCGCCGAAGATAGGTCAACAGGATAAATCTGCCCCTTGAAGGAAGGGAAATAAGCAGTATTTCCTATCTTACCGTTGAACATGAACAGTGGATCATCATCACCGCTGAAAAATTTTGCCGTACGCTCCTGCTTGTTAATGCTGCCGTCTTTATTAAGATGGGAAACCAGCATCAGATCATCACTACACAGGGATGCGAAACTGAGCTTTGCTGTCGGATAAATCATACTGCAGCCCGGTATCTGTACTTCCGAGACAATTTTCCTTTTCTCGATATCAATGACTGTTACCGAGGTGGCTGGTGAGAAATTCATCAACAATAAAAACTGTTCATTATTAAGAAACTGTAAACTGCTTTTAAAAGTAACGAACTGCCCGCGTTTACCGCCGGGCAAGACAATTTCATCAATTGGACTCAGATTGACTCTGTCATAGATGGTAATGACGTCAGTACGCTCACCGCGCAATCTTTTGGAGTAAAAAGTTTCTGCTGCGTAGAGCTCAGGACGGGTGTTCGCAGGCAGAAAAGAACCGAATTGACCAACTCCGAGCGAACCCTTGTAATGGCGATTCTCGGCTGCTACGTCAACTATGACTACTTTGCCATCAAGCAAGGAATAGAAATTTGTGTCGTGTGCGTAGACCCAACTATCCGGGTAAGTGGCAGGTAATTTTTCAATAATGCCAATTTCGTCTACCGGCAACTCGGCCTGCACGAGGACACTGAAAACCAGAACAAGAACACCAATCAAAAGCTGCTTCATATATATACTCCGACGATTACTAGCGTGCGCATTCTAGCACGACCGATATTGGACATATGTCCTAAACTATAAGCCTTTATCACATAAAATCAAGAAACAACTTATAAAAAAGCCAGTTGTCCTTCCGGGACAACTGGCCTGACAGACAAGATCTTTAAGGGATACTAGAAATTATAATTCACACTACCTCCGACCCAACGTGGACGGCCGTAGTACTCTTCAATCCAGCCCAGAGCGGCGGCCAGATCGAAAGACTGAACAATATATTCTTCATCGGTAATGTTATTGGCAAAAACCGCCACTTCCCATTTTTCATCAGCGGTTGTATACGACAGACGCGCGTTGGCAACATGATATCCGTCTTCCGTCACAGCGGGCGCCCTTGTGAGACTATGATAGTGCTCGGAACGATAGTGAAAATCACCCTGTATCGCCATACTGCCATTAAAAGCTGCCCACTCATATCGGGCCAGACCGCTCAGGTTCCATTTTGGCGTTTGTACAGCCCGGGTCTTAACGCCGGTAGGCAAGGTAACTTCGTTGTCGTTGTAGGAAACACCAAACATCAGATCCAGACCCTCCATGGGTGAGGCAAACAATTCAGCTTCAAAACCGTAGTTCTTTGCATCAGGTGCGCTGACTACGTTGGTCGCCAGGCCTATAATGTCGAAGGCCTGATAGTCTTTATAGTCATTGTAGTACAAGGCCACGTTAAGACGTGCCAGACCATCCATCAGAGTTGATTTGAATCCGAGTTCAAAAGCGTCCAGTTCTTCTTCATTGAATCTGAAAAAAGCATCAGTCGCGTTCTGATCAGGTGAAACAGTAGGATCCAGAGCACTTAAATCGAACGGAGAGTTAAAGCCCCCTCCTTTTACACCACGATTCCAGCTTGCGTACACGAGTAAATCATCCGTAGGTGTCCAGTCCAGCTCAACTTTAGCCGACCATAAACCTTCGTCATATTTACCTGTATAGGTTCCCAGTGTTGCCAGAATGTTCGGGTTGCCGTTGCGTTCTATAGAACCGTCTCTTGGAAATTCGACAGCGTTGTTGGCGTATCTGATATCAACGCTTTCTTCAATCCAGCGAAACCCACCGATGAGGGTAAAGTTGTCGCTAAGACTGTATTCCACCTGTCCGAATATTGAGAACGAATCTTTTTCCTGTGTTGAAGGGGTGTCGAGGCCGGTTATCGGCGGCAGACCACCAAGACCGAAAACCGGAATTTCCGCGCCGTTCGCATCTGAAGAATCTATCTTCAGGTAATACAAACCAGTAACCCACTTCATTTGCTCGTTCTCACCGTTCAGGCGAAATTCCTGCGACCATTGTTCTGCATCAGTATTCAGAAAAAAGTTGAAATCATTAAAGGGGCTTGCATCGGAATCTTCAATATAGTCCCGCTCTACTGATTGATAATCAGTGATACTGGTGAAGTCCATAGAGTCCAGACTCCATTTCAAGGTTCCGCTAAAACCGTAAGTTTCGAGATCATTGAAACCCAGTCGGTCGTAGTCACCAGTGAATACATCACCGTCCAGATCGCTATAACCATTGAAATTGCCGGTACCCGGTGTTTTAAACCCCAGGCCGGTTGCCGGATCAAACGAGCCGTCCACATTGTTAAAAAAACCTGTGCGAATCTGCTGCAGTGAATAACGGGCATTGAGTAAAAACTCCACATCTTCATTAGGAGTAAATAACAACTGCACCCTGCCAGCGTAATCATTAGCGTTATTCAAATCGTTACCGGGATCAAGCCGGTTGGTAACATAACCGCTATTATGGTGAGTAGATATTGACGCTCTGGCCGCCACGGTATCACTGAGCGCACCGCCCACAGCACCTTCAAATTTGACCTGATCATTCTCACCGACGGTAACCTGACCATAGCCATTAAATTCCTGTTCCGGTTTACGAGTAACAAAATGCGCCAGACCTCCGGTCGCGTTTCGACCAAACAGTGTTCCCTGTGGGCCGCGTAATATTTCAACACGCTCCATATCAAAAAGCATGAAGCCCGCCCCGGACATCTGCGAGATATAAACTTCATCTACATAGAGAGAAACAGGGCTTTCCTGATTGGCTACAAAGTCACTGTTGGCCGCACCGCGAATAGCCAGACCGTAGTTGGCTTCGCCGTTAGGTTGCACAGTCGAAACGCCCGGCGCTAAAGCTGTTATCTGTTGTGCGTTGGAGTAGCCGAGCGTGCGCATCTGATCACCTGTAAAGGCTGTGATTGCGATACCGACATCCTGTACGTTCTGCTCACGCTTTTGCGCAGTTACCACCACTTCTTCAAGCAGTGCAGCCTGGACAACAAAAGGCGCCAGTAACAAAGTCAGTAAACTTTTCCTGAATATTGAAACCTGTAAACTCATAGTAATTCTCTCCTGGAGTCTAAAAATCCGAATAGAAAATATTCTTTCCACTCATTAGTTTTTCATTTGCCCTAATTGACACAATTTGCGACATTAGAACTAGGACACTCGTCCACTTTAGGACGACTGTCTAAATGTAGTCGCATTTTAGTTGTTGGTAAAGTACAAAAATTAGGTCGGATAACATAAAAACTTTCTTTAATAGCCGTATTTACCCTTTATTTTTGTTGCTTATATACAACGTATTTATTGATTTTCGAAAATAGGACAAGCTGTACACCAAATGATTCTCCGTAAAGGTCACACCCTGAACCGCCCCGGAACGGCTACACAGAAAAAAGGACTGTCACGACTGCTGAGTATTCTCGATGCTGCCAGAGATATTTTCATGGAGCAGGGCTACAACAGTCTGACTATGCGCAAAGTCGCCAGTAAGGCCAACATTTCAATTGGTAACCTGAATTATTATTATCGTACCAAGGAAGACCTGCTTCGGGATCTGCTGGAATACGTTATAAACCCCTATCTTGAAGAATTTGATCGGGTTCAGTCTGAAGCAGGTGAATCATCTCGGGAAAAAATCCGTGCTGTTCTGGGATTCTGGATGTCCGATCTTGGCACAGCCGAGACCACCGGTTTTTTTCCAGAATGCTGGGCTCTGGCTAATCACAATCCTTTTGTCGCTGAGTTGATTGATGATCTCTACAAAAAAGCGGACAACCATTAATCGAATTGATTCCGCAAATCAATCCAACACTGAATCAGCAGGAGACTGAAGAGATTGCCCTGTTAATGTGTGCCTCAATGGAAGGTCTGACGGTTTTCGCAGGTTACCAGAAACCCTGGGCAGGCAAGTTACCTGCTCTGACTCAGATGAGTATTGAAAATTTTATGAATATCATCGAAAACACTAAAGGCTCAAAATTAACACACCGTAATCCGGCCGGTGAGTAAACTCCCTGCAAATCAGCGAACTGCTCTGACCGTGGTCTGCATGAGTTCATTCATCATGCCCATGATTTTATCCAGTGTGAATGTCGCTATCCCCACAATTGCGACTACCTTTAATGCCGACGCCATTCAAATAAGCTGGGTGAGCACAGCATACCTTCTGGCTTCGTCCGTTTTCCTCTTGCCCTGTGGCAGGCTTGCCGATATGAAAGGTCGGAAAAGAATTTATTTATACGGTATGAGCACAGTTATCATCGCCTCCATACTCGCTGCAACTTCTACAAGCATAGAAGTACTTATTATGTGGCGTGTGTTACAGGGAATCGGTGCGGCGATGTTGTTCGGAACCGGGGTCGCGATTCTTAGCACCGTTTTTCCACCGGAAGCACGTGGACGAGCGCTCGGTATTAATGTCTCTGCAATATATTTCGGTCTGACCTGCGGGCCTTTATTTGGCGGCTGGGTTACCCAGCACCTTTCCTGGCGTGCGGTGTTTGTTATTCACGTTCCAATAGCTATCGTGGTACTGGTACTCGCGAAGTTAAAACTGGCAGGGGAATTCAAAGGCAAACCCGGTCAGAAACTGGATGTAGCAGGCGCCTTTATTTACGCGCTGACAATCATCAGCCTGATGACCGGCTTGAGTAAACTACCTGAATGGCAGGGCGTCGTGCTGCTGCTAACCAGTGTTGCCAGTCTGGTTTTTTTCATTCGCTTTGAACGCGGGCTGGAACATCCCTTACTCGACGTGAAAATATTCAAAGGCAATCGTGCGCTGAATTTTTCCTGCCTGGCTTCACTGACTCTGTATACCAGTACTTTCGCCTTAACCTTTGTCATGAGTCTGTATTTACAGACTATTAAAGGCCTGTCACCGCAATTTGCCGGTGCCATCATGATATGCCAGCCAATGTTCATGGCACTACTTTCGCCCACGGCCGGAAAGCTATCAGACAAACTTGAACCCCGTTATCTGACCGCAGGTGGAATGTTATCCATATCAATTGGCCTGGCGCTTCTGACACAGCTGACACCGGAGACAGCCGTCGGCTATATTCTGCTCTGCCTGTCTTTCACCGGTCTAGGTTTTGCTATGTTTTCCTCGCCAAATACTAATGCGATTATGTCTTCGGTAGATAAAGCAAATCTGGGTGTCGCATCCAGTGCAGTCAGCACAACCAGAGTCTTGGGGCAGATGTTCAGTATGGCGGTAGTTACCATGGCCTTTGCAGTCGTGATGGGACCACTCGCGATTGTGCCGGAGAATAACGGCTTTCTACTCAATGCGATAAAACTGAGCCTTTCAATTACCACCTGCCTGACCATCGCCGGAATTTATCTGTCTCTCGCGCGCGGCAATATTCGTCGCGCCACATAAAAACTAGCTCAAGGCTGAGACACTGACTTCGGTGCTGTGAACTGAAGTACTCTCTCCCATGTCAGTTTTTTGTGCCCGATGCAGTATGTTCACGTTTTCACCGTCTTCTATTTTTGGCCAACGTCCTTTGTAGGAAAGAGCCACTCCGACAGGTGTTTTTTCTTCAATTTGTGCCAGCAAAATCAGTTCGCCCATTTCATTATGCAAACGAACTTTATCACCCTGAGCAATACCGAAGCGCTTTGCATCTTCGGGATGAAGACTGACTGTGGCGGGACCTGATCGTTTAATAATGCCGGGATCATTAGCGTAGGAATCGTTCATGCGCCAGTTCGATGCCGGCGTCAGCAAACGCAGCTTGTCAGGACCTGTTGGCTGGTCCACAGTTGCCTGAGGTACTCTTGGTAAACCCTGCTCTTCAGCTTTGTTCGAGGCAATTTCTATTTTTCCGCTATCAGTTTCAAACTTCAAATCTTCATAAAAAATAACAGGTTCATCACCGATTGTAATATGACCTTTATTTTTGAATTCTTCAAAATCAAACTCCAGACCCATCTGCTGCATCATGCTCTCAATCAAGCTTTGATCACTTTCGAACAGGACGTCTTCTTCAAAGTCCATGGCTTTGGCAAGCCGTCTGAAAATTTCCTGATTGGGTAGAGACTCACCCTTCGGCTCTCTGACCTTGCTTTGTACACCCATAAGCATATGGAAGTAACTGAAAGTCAGATCATCAAACTCGAGAAAGCCCGCGGCCGGAAGAACGATATCGGCATAGCTGACCGTGTCGGTATCGAAACAGTCAATTGCCACGGTAAATAAATCCTCACGCTGCATGGCAGATCGAAATTGCTTGTTATTCGGGACCGAGGCAACCGGGTTGGTGTTCCAGCCTATCAAGGCCTTATATTTATCAGAATCAGATAACTCGTCCGCAAAATCCATATGACTGATCGTGTGGGGCTCTGACTTGATCAACTCAGCGCCGACCAGAGCATCAAGATCAATACCTGCGATTGCCGGTGTCATATTCAAATAACAGAAACCTGCCCCTGCCTTACCAACATTACCCGTCAGCGCTGGCAGCAATCCAATTGCACGCATAATGTTGCCGCCCATGGTTTGTCTCTGTAAGCCCTGCCCGGCCCAAAGCAGTGAAGGACCCTTGCCATAAATAAGTGCCGCTTCCTCAATAAGGGTCGGGGGTACGCCAGTTTGCTTCTCACCCCAGATCGGGGTCGCCTGAGCAATAAAGCCCGCAATTTCATCGCTACCCTCAACATGTGAATTGATAAAGGCATCATCAAAACAATCTTCGCGTTTGAGTACATGCAAGATACTGTAAGCCAGAGCCGCATCCGTTCCGGGTCTTGGCTGCAAGTGAAGATCGGCTGCGGCAGCCGTATCGCTTTTTACCGGATCAACAACAATGACCTTTGCCGGTGAATCAGGTAACCAATGCTTATGAGCATGAGGTGCAGAATGCGAAGGGTTCGCACCCCAGACCAGAATACACTGACTGTCTCTTGCCGTTCTTGGATCGAAACCGACATTGGACTCCAAACAATAAGTCCCAGGCCTTGTGTCCGGCGGCATTACAAATTGTATCGCCACTGACTTCGGTACTGCCAAGCCGAAAGAAAAAACGTAGGGGAAATAACAGTGCAACAAGTGACAACGTGCCGGAATAATGGGTGGTGAGGATGCTCTGTGAACCGTGCTCAGCAATTATCTTTTTAAAGTTAGTGGAGATAGTCTCGATGGCTTCACTCCAGTCTATGCGTTCAAACTTACCTTCGCCTTTTGTACCAACACGTTTCATTGGAAAAAGTAATCTTGCCTTTTCATCCTGCCAGACTCCGTTATAGGCCAGCGCACATTTGCTACACAGGCGACCACGCGAGACAGGGTGATCTGGATCTCCCAGAACCTGCTGAATCTCACCGTTTATTTTATTAATGATCATCCCGCAGCCGTCATAGCAGTCCCGCGGGCAGTTGCTGCGTACGGTTTCAATAGAATCAGCCATTAATCAGCCTCCTTTTGTCTTTCGTAAATGTCTTTCAAAACGTGTGGCGAAATGAAATACCTCGTCCTCACAAACATCGATACAACGTCCGCAATTGGTGCAGTCACCGCTGAGTATCAGCGGCTGAATACCCTTCTCTTCTCCGAGAAGAGGGTCGGTAATTACATGAGGTTCCGGACAAACTCTGAAGCAATCACCACAATCCGTGCAGGCCTGTCGATTAATGGCGCTCACTCTGACCAGTGAGGCCTTACCAAGCAAACCATAGAAGGCACCAACCGGACATATATGTGAACACCAGCCACGCCGGCTGACAAGCAGATCGAATAAAAATACGGCCAGCACAATAGCCCATGCGACACCCATACCAAAAACCAGTCCCCGTTGCAGCATGGTAATCGGATTGACCACTTCCCAGGCTATACTGCTGGTCATTACAGATACAATAAGCGTCATCATTAACAGCCAGAGTCTGATATTTTTCTTTGGCTGCCAGCTATGACTCAGGCCGAGAGTCGTACGCAGCCAGAACGCGGCATCGCTAACAACATTGATTGGACAGACCCAGGAGCAATAGGCGCGCCCGCCAACCACCAGATAAAAAACTAAAATAGTCAGGGCACCTATCGTGGCGACCCTGCCCATGTCATGTCCGCCGACAATCGACTGTAGATATATGTAAGGGTCAGTAAACGCGAAGCTATCTAGAAAAATACTGGACGCAAGATTACCCTTTAACACCCAATAGCCATACCAGGGGCCAATCAGAAAAAGTCCCAGAAAGCTGAATTGAGTACCGCGGCGAAGTAGTAAATAACGCTGACGTAGAAACCAGCTTCGCTTCAACGGCAATGGCTGAGCGCTGCTAATCTGACTCATTGTATTCAGACAGTCGCTCGATCGTGTCTGGCCAGATCGCGTGGCAATACTTTTATCGAAGCTTCTTTAGTAACACAATCTTTTTCACACTTGCCACAGCCCGTACACTTTTCACTGTGTACTGTCGGTTCAAAATACCAGCGACCGTTTGACTCGGTACGCTCCATGGTGATGGCTTCATCCTTTATCGGGCAGGCAAGATAACAGGCACGGCAATGCGCAACTCCGGTCGTGCTGTAGCAGGTATCCATTCCGGTAAACACTGCCAGACCCATATCGGCATCAGCAATGTCCGTCAGTTCCTTTGATAATGCGTCAGTCGGGCAGGCTACTGCGCAGGGAATATCCTCACACATCTCACAGGGTATATCGCGAGCAATAAAATAGGGCGTGCCGGTCGCAACTTCATCACCAAATTCCGCCAGTGATAGTGTGTCATAAGGACAATCACGCACGCATAAACCACAACGAACACAGGCACCGAGAAAATCTTCTTCGTCGATTGCACCCGGCGGCCGGATGGCCCAGGCCGGCAGAGCTTTGGATTGCTCGCTGTAAGTTCCGAGCAGGAGGCCGATAATACTCACCGATCCCGCCGCCTGCACACAGCGACCGAGAAACTGGCGTCTGTCTATATTTGAACTGTCCCCACTCATTTTTTTTGATTTCAGAATCGCATTTGTGTGTCGAAATAAAGCTCAGTTTAGTACGCTTGTCCAGTTATGTGAAGAGTAGGGCACAAATGGAGTCTGGAGCTGCCGTATACACTCTCTTCAGACAATAATAATAATGCCAGTATAATTGATGCTGAAGCACTTACTTTGCCGCATATTGGGTGTACAATCTCGCCGTTTTTCAGATTCTCGCTCAGCATTAATACAAATCAGGACACAGTTACAATCATGCTCGAATCACTCGAAAAAATGGCGGCAGACCCGATTCTCGGTCTGACTGCTGCCTACAATCAGGACCAGAACCCGAATAAGGTTGATCTGGGAGCCGGCGTTTACAAAGACGAAAACGGCAACACTCCGGTATTTGCGGCGATAAAAAATGCTGAGACAGTCTGGCAGCAGGAAGAAACCACCAAGGCTTATATTGCCCAGTCCGGATTTGCTGATTTTAATTCATCTATGATTAAGCATATTTTTGGCGAGTCTCATGCAGCGGTAAAAAATGAAAGATTGAAATCTGTGATGGCACCCGGAGGCAGTGGCTCACTTCGTGTCGGTGCCGAAATGCTCAATCGTGCAAATGAAGGCGCAGCACTCTGGGTAAGCACGCCTACCTGGGGTAATCATATACCCTTGCTAGGTAGTACCGGTCTACAGATTCAGGAATACCCTTACTACGATAGCGACACTCACGGGCTGTTATTCGACGCCATGATGGAGTCACTAAAGAATGCCGGTAGAGGTGACATCGTCTTGTTACACGGTTGTTGCCATAACCCGACTGGTGTTGATCTCTCGAAAACCCAGTGGGATGCTGTCGCTGACCTCGCACAACAAAATGGTTTTCTACCTTTTGTGGATACTGCCTATCATGGTCTGGGCGAAGGCCTGGAGGAAGACTCTTATGGTATTCGTAAAATGGCGGATTCTGTCGATGAAATGCTGATCGCTTATTCCTGCTCGAAAAACTTTGGTCTTTACCGTGAGCGTACCGGGGCGATTATTGTTCTCGGAAAAAATACTGAAGCTGCAGAAGCAAGTAGCAGTCATATTACTAACATTGCCCGGCAGATGTATTCTCTGCCACCCGCTTATGGCGCCGCACTGGTTAAAATTATCTTGCAGGACGCAAAGCTCTATCAAAACTGGAAACTGGAACTGGATGAAATGCGCGAACGTATAAACGGATTGCGTGTCACCTTTGCTGATGCACTGAATGAACGGGGTGCTGGCACAGACTTCAGTTTCATCAAGAATCAGTATGGAATGTTTTCTTTCCTGGGTATCAGCAAAGAACAGATTCAGCGTCTGCGTGATGAATATAGTATTTATCTGGTCGGCTCCAGTCGTATAAATGTCGCTGGTATCAGTCAGAAAAATATCGCTTATCTGAGCGATGCGATAGTATCAGTCTTATAGTTTTCAAATCAGTTCTCATTGATCCTGACGATCAATGAGAACTGTTGCGGCTTTTCTCCATCGGGCTAGACCCTCACTAGCTAATCCGCTACATTGATTGACCAACCGCTCAACGGGGTCCGTCATGCATTTTCCGAACTTAGTTAGCTCTCGTACTTTTTGTCATGTTATAGCACTTTGTTTTTTCTCATTAACAGGCCAGAACATGACCCATGCCGACGATACTGAAACAATCAATGGAGCTGGCTTGTTTGCCGATAATTGCCTGACTTGTCATGCCCTGCCCGGTCCATGGCCGGATGTAATCGGTCTGTCAAAACTGACCGGCGAAGAAGTCTACCGTGTGCTATCTGCCGGTTTGATGCGTGAACTGGCTCACGGACTGAATGATTCTGAGAAAAAAGCCATAGCCACTTATGTAGGAAATCTTAATCCAGAAAAACCCTCTCTTAGCAGTGGCGGACTGTGCTCCGCTCATGATATTAAAAAAACCGGACAAGGTATGAGTTGGTCTGGATGGTCTGCCGATAACACAAATGATCGTTATGTACGCGATATAGCCATTGATCGCTCCAGGCTTTCCGGCCTGAAGTTAAAATGGGCATTTGTTTTTCCGGATACCGCGCCTTTTACCAGTGCCGGTAATCAGGCGACCGTGGCGAATGGTCGCTTGTACATCGGTAACATGAACGGAATGGTTTATGCGCTGGACGCTGAATCTGGTTGCACACTCTGGTCATTCAAAGCAAAAACACATATCAGAAGCAGCATCGTGATGTCGAAAGATACCCTTGTGTTTGCTGATTACGAAACAAACGTTTATGCCCTTAATGCAAACAATGGAGCCCTGCTCTGGCAAAGCCGCGCGGACGAACAACCTTCAGCCAGAGTCAATGGCAATGTGACTCTGCACAAGGGAGTGGTGTATGTACCAATCTCTTCCAATCAGGAGTTTACCGTATCGTGGCGACCGGAAACGTCATGTTGTAGTTTTCAGGGCAGTGTCGTGGCCTTTGATGTCGAAAGCGGAGACAGTATATGGAAGACCTCATTAATTGATGAACCTCTGACCGTAATCGGAACTAATTCCGCAGGCTTAAAACGCTATGGTCCCTCTGGAGTTGCCGTTTGGTCAATACCGACAGTCGATGACAAACGTCAGTTGCTTTATATCACTACAGGCAATCAATATACAGAACCGCGAGTCGACTCAACAGATGCAATTGTTGCTCTTGACCTGACTAGTGGAAGCAAGAAGTGGGCTAAATCATTTGTTCCGGATGAATTTGAACAGGGAGACATCTGGCATTCGGGCTGCGAAGCAACAACCATGTTCAGCAATGCAACTGAAAACTGCCCACCGCTTAACAGCGATAATGAGGGAGACAGAGAAATTGGAGCACCAGCGGTTCTCAAAACTTTAGCAAACGGGAAACAAGTACTGCTAGTTGCTACCAAAGATGGCATCTTATATGCTCTGAACCCGGATAAAGAAGGTGATGTGCTTTGGCAGATTCGTCTCAGTAAAATAGAAGCAGGACGTGGCCCTATACTGGGCGGAATTGAACATGGCATCGCCTTAGATGACAAACATGCCTACGTGCCGGTTGCCGATATGAGTCCGCTTCAGCAAACAGCTTATGGCAGTATGTCCAGCGTTAATCTTGAGAGTGGCAAACTCAAATGGCAGGTAATGGCCGCAGCAGATACCTGCGACAACAAACCTGTATCCTGTAATAACGGTTATATGGGTGCGCCGACTCTTGCTGGCGACATTCTCTTCGCAGGATCGACAGACGGTCATTTACGCGCCTTCGACATTAACAGCGGGAAAATTATCTGGAGCTATGACACAGTCAGAGAGTTTAGCGGTGTGAATGGTCTGACAGGTTCAGGTGGTTCCATCGCCCGCAACGGACCGACTATAGTCAATGGTATGATGTACCAGACTTCAGGTTATGGTCATCTTGCCGCCGGCATGCCCGGTAATGTACTACTGGCTTTCGAAATTCCGCTGAAATAAATTTCTAATTTGCAGTGAAGCTGAGTTGTGAGTTCAAACAACCAAACAGTTATCAAAACCAAAATTACCCCGCCTGTAAACCGATTGGCGCTGGTTTACAGGAACCGTCTTGTTAAACAGATCGTTGAAGACAAGCAGGCGAAACTGATCCTTGTCGCTGCGCCGGCCGGTTTCGGCAAGACAACATTGATAACTCAACTCTTCGAAAAGATGTCATCAG
Source organism: Gammaproteobacteria bacterium (assembly GCA_012103475.1). Lineage (GTDB taxonomy): Bacteria > Pseudomonadota > Gammaproteobacteria > Eutrophobiales > Eutrophobiaceae > WLWS01. The sequence goes on from WLWS01000004.1 coordinate 586,077, forward strand.
ATTGGTCCTGTTGCTGGTATTCACTGGATCGGACTGACAACGATCCCGTCAGATTTCTACTGCATTTTATCGCCAGTATTCGAACCGTTGATGATGATTTTGGCAAGAGAATTCTGCAACTGATAGAGACAACACTGATAGCCGATATCTCGGACACGTTGGCTTATCTGATAAACGATCTGGTCGATACTAAAAAGGACATCTGTCTTTACATCGACGACTATCACTTTTCAGATTCAGAGCAAATCAATCAGTTCATTGAGCTTTTCATCAATCTGGCACCACTAAATTTCCGACTGTTCATTTCATCTCGGCTTCGACCAAAACTGTCACTGTCCGCCCTCAAAGTTCACGGCCACCTTATTGAAGTCACGGCCAGTCAGTTGCGCTTCGATACTCATGAAGCAAAACTGTTTATGAATGACATACAGTCTTTGAGTCTTTCTGACAAACAACTGGATAATTTGATCGAGCACAGCGAGGGCTGGATCGCCGGTTTGCAACTGGCGTCTCTTTCCTTGCGGGATATTGAAAGACGCGATGAGTTTATTGATTCCTTTTCCGGCAATCTGCGCGATATTGCAGAATACCTTGCTGCCGATGTTCTCAATCAACAGACAGCAGAAGTCAGGGATTTCCTGTTGCGAACAGCTGTGCTTGAGCGCATGAATGCTGAGGTTTGCAACGCACTTACGAAAATGACAGAAAGCCAGGTTTTGCTGTCAAAACTGGAAGAACAAAACCTCTTTGTAATTCCGCTCGACCGGGATCGCCAATGGTATCGCTACCATCATCTATTTCATGAGTTCCTGCTTGGACAATTAAGAAAGACCTACCCGGAAGACATTGTCAGCCTCTACAGTCGGGCCGCTAATTGGTTTGAAACTGCCGGCTACGCACTGCTGTCGGGGAATATGGACAAAGCGGTGAATCTGGTTGAATCCCAGGTCGAAAATGAGATGAAAGCGGGCAGAATGCCTCGTGTAAACAACTGGGTAGACCGGATCCCAGACAGAGTTTGTTTGTCACATTCAAAATTATTGTTTGCCAAATGTACTGCCCTCTACCACATGAACAGAGCACTGGAGGCTGAAGAAACTCTGGAGTTGATGCGCAAGTGTAAAGATGTGAACAAGAGCGAATTGCAGGAAAGTGTTTTAAGAATAGAAGCCGGTATCGCGATATGCAGAGATGATATTGACCGGATTCTACCGCCACTCTCATCAATAGGAATGGTCTCCTCAAACTTTGACAACGGAACCGTGTGTAATGACAGAGGTTATGCCCTTGCTTCGGCCGGCGATTTCAAGGCAGCCACCGAAGCACTGCAGGATGCCCGCTACTATCATGGTCTGAACGGATCAACCTTTGGTGTTGTTTACGCTGATTGTTTTCTGGGTTTTATTGATCTTGCTCAGGCAAAACTGCACAAATGTTATGAAAGATTTACCAGCTACCTGAATGAAGCGAATAAAACGCTGGATACCTATGTCGCCCCCGTGCCATCAATAATGCACGGAATCGTTTTTTATGAATGGGGAGATCTGGATAAATCGTACCAGCTCTTGTTGCCAAGCCTGCCGGTAATCGAAAAAGTCGGGCATATAAAACTATTGTCACTAGGCTATATGACTCTGGCAAAAATATATGGCAGCCGAGGCGATCATGCCAATGCGATGCGCTTTTTTGATCGTGTCTATCAGCTCTCTGAACGTCGTGGTGCGCCCTATAGTCGTTTACAGGCATTGATTGAATCAGAGCGTATCCGCTATCTGATACGCCATGCGCATATAAATGAGGCAATTGATATTGCGGAATCTCTGGGCATCGATATTGATCAGCTTCCGGCCGAACACACCGAGCCCTGGAATCGCGTGAATAGCCTGAATCTCTTAAGTTGGGCAAGGCTGCAAATTGCAGCTGGGAGTGCTGAGAAAAGTCTGACAGTGCTAGAGCAACTTGAGAATTCGGCAGCCCGGGCTGAGAGAACGAAACGTGTAATCGAATGTAAAATCCTCAGAGCCATGGCATTTGAAAAGCTTGCACGCAGAATAGAAGCACAAGAGCTACTGCTGGAGACAATTTGTTTGAGTCATTCAAATGGTCTAGTTAAAGCATTTACTGACGACAATATCGGCGATTTACTTTCCGATCTAAACATCTCTATGCTTAGCAGAGACAGCAGCGACATCCAGGGCTTTCTGCAAAAGATTCAGAGTGCAAGTCAATCGGAACGCAAAAAAGAGACTTTGTCGACGCAAACTGAATCGACTGGAAACTCTCTTGATACACTGAATGAAAGAGAGATCGATATTCTGAAACTCATCGCTGAAGGGCAATCCAATACAGTCGTGGCCGAACAACTCTCAATCAGCGAAAACACCGTGAAGTGGCACGTCAAAAATATCTTCGCCAAGCTTAATGTAAATAAGCGCGCCGTTGCTGTTGTTGTAGCACAACAAATGAACTTGCTTGATTAGCCTTATAGTAGAATAATTTCATCCTGACGGAGTCTTTCTACCCTTTCGGGTGGTGTCGTAAAATGAAGACAGGCGTATATTATCCGTTCGGCGTCCGGGGAAGATGCCGGCGATATAAATAATCTGACTACTTTCGGGGATTCGTAATGATAAACATCCGCTTTTTACCAGCCTTAGCATCTACTCTCTTATTATTTATTTGCGCTGCACAAAACGCCAGCGCTCAAATTGAAGAGATCGTGGTCACCGCACAAAAACGGGCCGAATCAGCTCAGGATGTCGGTCTCACCATCACCGCCTTCGATGACGACACACTACGCGAAGTGACCGGTGGCTCATTGTCAGAGCTCGCCGCCATGGTCTCCAATGTAGCTGCTTACTCCAGCAATACCTACCTGCAGAGTGTACACGTCAGGGGTATCGGCCTGAACGAATTCCAGGGTCAGTTCGACTCTCCTGTCGCGCAACATTATGACGAGGTTTATATCGCCAAGCCCTGGATGAAATTTCGCAAGTCCTACGATGTTGAACGCGTGGAAGTATTGAAAGGCCCGCAAGGTACCGTGTTCGGTCGTAATACCACTGGCGGTGCAGTCAACTACTACACCCACAGGCCGACGGAAAAATTCGGTGCCAATATCGACATTGAGATCGATGAACATGAACGTTATACAGCGACAGGCATGGTCAACACGCCCCTTGCAGAAAATTTATACAGCCGGATTTCCTTTCGTACTGCCATTGGCTCAGGTGGACCGCAGGATAATCTGTTCAGCGGTGAGGAGCATGGTAAACCTAACGTGATCGATCTTCGTGGTCAGCTGCTTTGGGAAGGTGAAGATCTGACCGTACGCGCACTGGTTCATGGTGGCATCGACAAAAGCGAGATGATGGCCTGGAAAGGCCCGGGAATTTTTAACTTTGGCGCACCCGGCCTTTGTCCTCAAGCGTTCACAGGAGAAGTTACCCGCAACCCCGGCACCTGTCCCAAGACCGCCGGCTTCGCCACCCTGAATGGATTTCCACAGGGAGAATTTGAACCCAACGATATTCATACAATTAACCAGAACAAGCCACCGACTGTGGACGATACCTTTTACGGCGGCTACCTGCGTGTTGAATATGACATGGACTGGGCTACCTTCACCTCCGTCAGTGCCTATGAATACTATGAGCGTATTCACCGCGATGACAGCCAGGCAGATATTTTCAACTCGACCAGTACTCACTACTACAATGAAATGAATCAGTTCAGTCAGGAATTCAGACTCACCGGACAGATTGTGGATCAGTGGCGTTTTGTGCTGGGAGCTTTTTATGAACATGATGATCTTGATCAGGTCGATGGCTCGGATCTGAGCGAACAACAACTGCCGGGTGTTGCGCCGCCTTTTGCAGACCAGTTCTTTGCCCAGTTCAATATCGATACCGACTCTTATGCGCTTTATGCACATAACGAGTTTGATATGACGGACAACCTGACTATCAACCTCGGATTCCGCTACACCATTGACAGCATTGCTGCTAACGACGCCCTGCTCGGTATTGGTTTACTCCCTCAGGTTGGAAAAGAAGTCTTTGTCACACCATGTCTGATAACCACCTTTCCTGCAGGTCCAGCTGGCTCAGCGGCTTGTCCTTTCCTCGGCCCGTTGGCCCCGGAATTTAATGACAGTCGCACTGATCAGGATTTTTCCTGGCGCGCTGGTCTCGAGTGGAAGGCAATGGATGACCTCCTTGTTTATACCAATGTTCAGACCGGTTACCGAAGTGGTGGTTACAGTCTGCCCTTTGCCGGAGCCGCCACCGAATTTGAACCCGAAGAATTGCTGGCCTTCGAACTTGGCTTCAAGAGCCAGTTATTGAACAACACGCTGCAATTAAACGCCTCCGTGTTTCGCTATGTCTACGACGATGTGCAGGTAAACGTGGATGATCCGGTTTCGCCGCTGGTACCCATCACCCGTAACATTGGTGAACAGCTCAACACAGGCTTTGAAGCGGATGTCACCTGGCAGCCAAATGAGAAGTGGACCATCAGGCAGGATGTCGGATACCTCGATTCCGAGTTCAATGACACAACTCGCTCTGTCACTACCTACGCAGGGCCGATTCCTCTGGAAGGCAAGCGTCCAGTGAATACCCCGGAATGGACTTACAGCGGCATGGTGCGTTACCAACAACCAATTTTTGACGGCTGGGATGGCATCCTCATGACCAACTACAACTGGGTTGATGATCGTTTTCTTGAAGCAACCAATCAGGCTTTCGAAAAACAGGAAGCCTACTGGGTGGTCAACATGAGAGCGGCTGTTGCTTCCCAGGATGGGAAATGGGAAGTGGCTGTCTGGGGTAAAAATCTGTTTGACGAAGAATACCTGACCTATGTGAACAATATTGGTTTCTTCAAGCTGGATATCTTTGGTCAACAGCGCACCTTTGGCGCTAATATCAGATATAACTTCGAGTAACAAACGTCACTCTTTTATCTTAGGGGCAGTGAGCAGCATCTCATTGCCCTTTTTTATTGTCTAGGGAACTCACACATGAAACTAAATGACTATATCCAATATGATGGCACCGGTTTAGCCGAACTGATTCAAAACGATGAAGTGAGTGAAGATGAAGTTTTGTCCTGTGCGCTGCAGGCAGCTGAATTACTGAACCCGGAAATCAATACCATTCTGGAAGTTTTTGCAGAGCCATTACAAGGTTCGGCTATAAAAGATTCGGCCTTTCAGGGCGTACCTTTTCTGATAAAGGATCTGGCTCTGCATGCAGAAGGCGTACTCTACGAAATGGGTAGCAGATTAACGCAGGGCTTGCGCACTCCGCATGACACTGATCTGATGCAACGTTTTCGTCAAGCCGGATTACGTACTATTGGTCGTTGTTCTACACCGGAATTCGGCTACTGCCCGACAACTGAGCCGGTCGCGAACGGACCATCACGAAACCCCTGGAACCTTGAGCACATACCGGGTGGCTCCAGCGGTGCCACCGCGTCCTCAGTTGCGGCGGGTATCGTTCCTCTTGCCCACGCCAATGATGGCGGTGGTTCAATTCGTATTCCCGCTTCCTGTTGCGGGCTGCTTGGTTTAAAACCCACGCGTGGTCGAGTCCCTAACGGACCGGACATCGCTGAACCACTGAGTGGTCTGGCCATAGAATTCGCCGTAACACGAACGGTACGAGACGCGGCGCGCTTACTCGATGCGGTGGAGGGAGCCGGCATTGGCGATCCCTTTGAAATAGGCTCGCCTGCAGAACCTTATTCAAAAATCTTTGAGCAAGAACCCGGCAAATTAAAAATCGCGCACATGACAGATGCGTGGTCAGACGCGCCGGTTGACCCTGAAGTTAAGCAGGCAACTGTGGATACCGCAAAAGCCTGTGAGGCACTTGGTCATCATGTGATCGAAGCCAGACCTGAAATTGACTGGGATCAGTTTTTTGCAGCAACACATACTCTGTGGACTGCCAACATCGCACCGCTGGTTGATTTTGCCGCCTCTATGAGTGGTCGTAAACCTGATGAGACAACTCTGGAAGCGACCACACTCGCCTGCTATCGTTATGGTAAACAGGTAAAAGCCGAAGAACTTCTTAACGCGCAGATGACGGCTAATGCAATTTGCAGAACTGTCGGTCATTTCTTTCAGGATTACGATCTCCTGCTGACACCGACAGTCGCTCAAGCACCACTGAAAATCGGTGAAATGAATGCCAATGATGCAAATCTGGATGCGCTGGGCTGGTCCACACAGGTTTTCAATTATTGCCCCTTCACTCCGCTGTTTAATACGACCGGTCAACCAGCCGTATCACTGCCCCTGCGTCAATCTGCATACGGACTACCAATCGGTATGCAATTTGTGGGACGATATGGCAACGAAAGCACACTTCTGCAACTGGCCAGACAGTTCGAACTTAGCTCACCCTGGCCACAAATTGCACCACTGATTAACCGTCATCTTGAGGGGGAGTAAGGGTATGAAAACAGGATTTGTCTATCACGAACTTTATATGTGGCATAACACCGGAAACTTTGCCGGCGCCTTACCCTACGGTTACCCCGTTCAACCCTATGAGCATGCCGAAAATCCGGAAACTAAAAGACGCTTTCGTAACCTTCTCGATGCTAGTGGCTTATTAAAGCAATTACATATTGTTGAAGCGAGAGAGGCTACCGACGAGGAAATTCTGCGTTTTCATACGAAAGAGTATCTCGAAAAAATCCGATCGCATAATGATGACTACGCCTTTGAGACCGGCATGTTGACGCCTATGGGTCGCGGCAGTTTTGAAATTGCCAAACTGGCAGCCGGCGGTGTTATCGAAGCGGTGGATGCAGTTCTCGACGGGAAAATCGATAATGCTTACGCGCTGGTTCGACCACCCGGTCATCACGCGGTAGCCGATATGGGTATGGGTTTTTGTATATTCGGCAATGCGGCTATCGCTGCTATGCATGCGCTTGAAGTGAAAAAGCTTGGACGTATCGCAACTGTCGACTGGGATGTACATCATGGTAACGGCACACAATCCGCCTTCTGGGATAACCCCGACGTTCTGACAATTTCCATCCATCAGGACAATAACTTTCCGCCTGATTCCGGTCACATGCACGAACGTGGCGAAGGTGCGGGCGAAGGTTACAATATCAATGTTCCACTACCACCTGGCTCCGGTGTCGGCGCTTATGAGGCGACTTTCGATCGCGTTGTTGTACCTGCCCTGCAAGCCTACAAACCTGATTTGATAATCGTACCATCCGGTTTTGATGCCGGTTCGTGGGATCCACTAGGAAGACAGATGATGACCAGTAGTGGATTTCGAAGTTTGACCGAGAAGATGCTGGCAGTTGCGAATGAGGTTTGTGATGGTCGCCTGATATTGTGTCACGAAGGTGGTTACAACGGTTCGACCGTGCCTTTCTTTGGTCTCGCTGTGATGGAAGCATTGTCCGGTATTGATAGTGGCACCGAAGATCCTTTTGATGCCTTACTCAGCGGGCTCGGCGGGCAATCTTTGCAAGCCCATCAGAGTGCACTAATCAAAGAAGCAGAAGGACTGTTGGATAAACTCTAAGGCAGGTTTCAGTCAGTCAGAAAACCCAGACTTTTGGAATTATCATGGTGCCCGCTACAATCATCATGACGCTTAAAGGTAAACCGAGTCTGAGGTAGTCCTGAAAACGATAGCCCCCGGCACCATACACCATCAGGTTGGTCGGGTATGAAATAGGTGTGGCCAGAGAGGTTGCCGAAGCGAACATAACCGCGATAATAAATGGCATTTCCGAGACGCCAAGCTCGCCGGCGATGGCAACAACTATCGGCAGCATCAATACCGCGCCAGCCTTGGCAGTGATCAGGTTTCCGAGCAACATCGTCAAAGAGAGAATCGCAAACAGCATCAGATCCGGATTCATGCCTACTACCGTTTGCAGGGAATCACCTATCGCCAGTGCCAGACCACTGAGCTCCATTGCCTTACCGAGGCCAATCGCAGCGGCAATTACCAGCAATGTTTGCATATCAATAGATTGTCTGGCGACACTGGCACTGCAACATTTGCTCAGAACCATCGCACCCGATATCAGCAGAGCCGCCTGCAACATACTCATCACACCACTAGTCACCAACAGAATCAGACTCACCAGCAAGGCCAGCGACAAACCGGCCTTTCTGTTGTTCAGAGGTCGGCTACCAGCCACCGTACTAACCAGATAAAAATCACTGTTATTTCTTTGTTGCTCTGCAAAGCTTTGCCGGGTTTCCAATAGCAAAGTATCACCGGGGCGAAGTACAATATCACCGATCTTTTTCCTGATGCGTTCTCCGTTTCTGGCAACTGCGATAATCGCTGCATTATAAATAGTTCGAAAGTGACCATCACGAATTGACTTACCTATAAGCGGACAACTGTTACTGACAACCGCTTCTATCAGAATACGATTGCTTAAGGGTTCGTTCATCTTGAACACTTGATTCGTAGCCACACGCAAACCGGCTATTTTCTGTAAATCAACAACCGATTCAACTATTCCGGCGAAGATCAGCCGGTCTTCAGCCAATAAAGAAATATTTGAAGACACTGCAGGTAATATCTCACCGGCCCGATCTATTTCAATCAAATAAAGACCAGGCAAGCCGCGTAAGCCGGCATCCTGAATACTCTTCCCCACCAGTGGCCCCCCGGACTCGACCATCATCTCTACAGTGTATTGTCGCGCGTCGTCAGTATCACTGATCGCTGGTTTACGATCTTTCAATAGCCAGCGTTGTGCAAAGAGAATGTAGAGTATTCCCATCAGTGCAACCGGTATTCCTATAATACTGATTTCAAACATCCCCAATCCGGGATGCTCCAGTTCTTCAATTATCCAGCCATTGACGACCAGATTTGTGCTGGTTCCTATCAATGTACACGCACCACCGAGGATTGAGGCAAAGGATAAAGGCATTAAAAGTTTTGAAGCTGACAAACGATGTTGTTTTGACCATTCATCAACAATTGGCAATAACATTGCAACCAGCGGTGTGTTATTCATGAAGGCACTGAACACGGCTGTTGGCCACATAATTCTGTTCTGTGCTGAACTCAGGGAGCCTGGAATACCCATTACTTTCTGACTCAACCAGCGCAGTGCACCGGTCTCCTTGAGCCCTGCCGCTATAGCAAACATGGCGGCAATTGTGACGACACCTTCATTCGCCAGCCCTGAAAGAGCCTCAGTCGGAACAATTACACCTAGTTCCCAGCCGGATTCCTTTCGGACCGGAATCACCATCAGGATGGCAAGACCTGCCCATAGAATCAGATCAGGTGCTCGATTAGATCGAACTAAAAAAACCAGAACCACCAGCAGTACTGCTAGTGTGATCCAGCCAGGCATCGTTAAAGCAATGTTCATTAATCAGTGCATTCAGATAATTTTTGCACATTATAACGACTATTGTTGTTCAGGCTGACATAAAGGATTTTTATATCCTTATGCTCTAATAGTTACTCGCATCTCACCTCGGCGCCATGCGCAGTGAACCATCAAGTCGTATTGTTTCTCCATTCATATAGGCGTTTTCACAGACATGTTGCACCAGCGCTGCGAATTCACCCGGATCACCCAGTCTTGGAGGAAATGGCACACTCTGACCTAATGATTCCTGTATTTCCTCTGGCAAAGAGTCCATAAGCGGTGTTTTAAACAATCCAGGCGCTATTGTTGTTACCCTGATCCCATCACGGGACAGATCGCGGGCTATCGGCAGAGTCATTCCGACAATCCCACCTTTTGAAGCAGAGTAAGCAGCCTGTCCAATCTGTCCGTCGTAGGCCGCAACCGAAGCTGTATTAATTATGACACCACGCTCTTCACTATTTACTGGTTCAAGGGCGGCTGCACGTGTCGCAAACAGACGTATGCAGTTAAATGTTCCAATAAGGTTAATTTTTATTACACGTTCAAAGTTATCGAGCGCATGCGGCTCACCACGACTGGTGGCTTTTTCACCGTGACCAATTCCGGCACAGTTAATCAGAATACGACTGGCACCGTGGCCCTGCTCAGCAAGATCAAGTCCTGCTGCCACGCTGGCTTCATCGGCCACGTTTACTTTCGCAAACTGCCCCTTTATCTGCTTAGCGACGGTCGTACCGCGTTCTTCGTTCAGATCAAATATGCTTACTTTTGCACCGGCTGCCGATAGCTTTCGTGCACAGGCTTCACCGAGACCGGAAGCGCCGCCTGTCACAATAGCTGCACAATTTTCTATGATCATAGTTTCTTCCTTAGTCTAATTATTAATAGTCAAACCTCTGCTGATGACGAGTCGTTGTATGTCAGAAGTGCCTTCATAAATCTGACACACACGCACATCACGTGCGATGCGTTCTATTGGAAAGTCACTCAAATAACCATAGCCACCCAATGTCTGCAAGGCAGCGGAGCAAATTTCTTCTGCGGTTTCGGACGCAAACAATTTCGCCATACTGGCTTCACGCAAACAGACGCGACCTGCATCGCGCAGGGCCGCAGCCGCCAACACCAGTTCACGAGCCGCTTCCAGCTTGGTTGCCATATCGGCAAGTCTGAAACCGACCGCCTGATGTTGAATGATTGGTTTTCCAAAACTGACTCTTTCATTGGCGTAAGCAATGGCAAAATCGAGAGCCGCTCTGGCCATTCCAACACTTTGTGCAGCGATACCAATTCGTCCCTGCTCCAGATTGGCAAGAGCAATACGGTAACCTTCTCCTTCATCACCGAGCCGATACTTTTCTTCAACCTGCATATCTTCAAACGTTATCGAGCAAGTATCTGACGCTTTCTGGCCCATTTTCTCTTCAATGCCGTTGACTCTATAACCCTTCAAGTTTGTCGGGATAATAAAGGCAGTAATTCCTTTTTTGCCGGCATTGGGATCAGTCACTGCAAACAACAAGGCCGCGCCGGCTATATTACCTGATGTGATGAATTGCTTGCTGCCGTTAACGGTGTAGGCGCCATTTTTGTACACGGCTTTCGTTTTCAAGGCTGAAGCATCAGAGCCAGCCTGCGACTCGCTCAGGCAGAAGGCGCCGATTATCTCCCCTCTGGCAAGTGGCAAAAGGAATTCCTGTTTCTGCTCATCGCTCCCTTTTTTTAAAAGCGCCGCGCAAACAGGCGCATTGTTGACACTCATTATCGTAGAAGTTGCTCCGTCTCCGGCAGCGATTTTATGAAAATCTCGACTTAGGTAGACAGTTTATACTGTTATTGAGCTATAAAGGAGTCGAGTATAATGAATCGAAGAGCAGAGCATGACATAGCCAAAAAGCTGAAGGTTTTAAACTACGCAAAAG